>NZ_CM155285.1:0-3521624 GCF_056680495.1 Cryobacterium sp. AP27
GCCTGGCGCAGTACCCACTCGCCGATTGGAATAATCATGCCAATTTCCTCGGCGACGGGGATGAAATCAAGCGGCGAAATTAGTCCACGTTCCCCGTGCACCCACCGTACTAGGGCTTCGAAAGAGACTACGTTTTCGCTGGAGACCTCTACGATGGGCTGGTAGTAAACACGCAGCTCGTTCTTGTCCAGGGCGCGCACCAGCTGGGATTCGAGGTCGAGTCGGCTCGATGCTTTGCGGTACATCTCCTCGCTGAACACCACCGCTTGCACGCGGTCATGTTGTTTCGCTTGGTAGTTGGCTGCATCCGAGCTGCGCAGCACCGCCACGGCGTCGTCGTCTCCTGAGGCGAGGACGAAACCCACGCTCACGGAGACGAATACTTCCTGACCTCCGAGCAGGAACGGTTGCTTCGTTGATTCGATAATGCGCTCGACCAGAAGTTCCGCGTTTTTGCGAGTCATGTTCTCGGCGACGATAACGAATTCGTCGCCCCCCAGTCGAGCCAGGGTGTCGATGAGGCGCACCATTGATTGCAAGCGGTTTGCCATTCGGACGAGCAGCCGGTCGCCGATCGCATGTCCAAGTCCGTCGGTGATGTTCTTGAACGGGTCGACGTCGAGGAATACCACGGCGACCTCGGTTCCGGAATCTCTAGCCACGGCGAGGGAACGGTTGAGGGAGTCGGTCAGCAGATGGCGATTAGCCAGGCCCGTTAGCGGATCGTGAAAAGCTTGGAGGACGAGTTCTTCCTCGGCTTGCTTCCGGGAAGTGATGTCCTGCAATTGCACGAACAGGTACGCCGGCACCCCGTCCCTGCTAGGCACGGTTGACTCGGTTTCCTGTACCCACACCAGGTTGCCGTCAGGCCGCCGGTATCGTCGTTCGATGTACGCAGGTTCCGGTTCGCTCACTCGACTGAGCATGAGTGCGTCAAGTTGGTCTTCAGAGCCCACCGGGTGACGAAAGTCCTGGAGCTGTTTGCCGAGAATGTTATCTGCTGTGCGTCCGAGGATCTCGCACACCGCAGGATTCACCTGATTGAGCCGTCCATCAGTACTGGCTATGACCGAGCCGATGGCAGAAAAGTTGAAAGCAAGCCGGAAGTTGGTCTCAGCCTCCCGGCGTTTGGTGTCGGCCCGATGCAGGTCCGTGACATCCATCATCGTGCCAAGGATTTTGACGGGAGTTGTTCCCCCGGCAACTTCGGCCTTCGCGCGGGTGCGAACCCATCGTGTCTGGCCCGAGGGACGCACAATGCGGTGCACATGATCGATCGCCGGGCCACCGAAGAAGAGTTCCCTCGCGACTCTTTGTACGGTTTCGCGATCATCGAGGTGGACGCTGCTCAGCATCAGTTCCAGCGACGCCTTCTCGGATACGTCGGCCCCGAGTATTCGCCGGTACTCGGCGGACCACCACCGTTCGCCGGTGGCCAAGTCTATCTCGAAGCTGCCAACACGCGCTGTTCGCTGCGCTGAGACAAGACGGCCCCGATCGATAGTCGACTCCGCGCTGCGACGATTCGCTTCGCTGATGTCGCGGGCACTGCAGGAAGTTCCAATCTTCACCTGCTGGGGATCAAAGAGGAGGGACACGCTGAGCGAAATATCCACGGTCGATCCGTCCTTTCGGTGCCCAACCGTCTCCAGCGACCGAACTTGGTTGCCCGCGTCCAATTGTGTGTGAATGTCGTGATCAGTCGTTCCGAGAATGAGGGAAGCGAGCTGCCCCACGGCCTCCTCCGCGGAATAACCGAACATGGACTCCGCCGCCATGTTCCATGTCGTGATTCTGCGGTCGGTGCCACAGCCGAAGATGGCATCGCTCGACGCTTCGACTTGTGCCGAGAGCAACCGTATTGAGGCCTCGCTGCGTTTACGTTCTGTAACGTCGCGGATAGTGCTGGAGAAGAGCATCCCCCGATCAGTTGCCAAAGGGCTGAGGGAGATCTCCACCGGGAACTCCGTTCCGTCCCGGCGAAGTCCAACAAGCTCCAAATTCGAGCCCATGGCCCGGGTGCTCGGACCTTGAGCGAAGCGGGTGAGATGAACGGCATGCCCGGCCCGGAATCGTTCTGGAAGAAGAATTTCAAGTAGCTGGCCGAGCAACTCTGCACGGGTATAGTCGAAAATCCGTTCCGCCTGAGTATTCACCAGCACGATCTTGCTATCCGCGTTCACAATCACCATGGCATCCGGCGCAGCGTCGAGAAGCTGACGGTACTCATGGTCTGCCTGTAGTTGGGTGATCGAGCCCGCGATCAGGTCCGGATTCGCAACGCTGTCTTCCATAAATCCCCTCAGGACACGATTTCAGGCACATTATCCATCCGCCCCACCCGTAGCGTACGGCACCGTATCGCCAAGGCTGGTCAGGTCCGCGTTTGCATCGCCGGTCTCGCCCTGGAACCGGCCCGCATGGCAGGGATCAGGGCGAGTCAGGACCCGCCTGAATCTGATTCGGACGTTTCTGGCTTGTCGAACGCCTACTCTGAGTTCCGTGGGGCCCTGATCCCGCGAGTTCGCAGCAGCTCCAGATGCTCAATTTCGTCGCGAGATCAGAAGAGAGCGATCTCGGTCACCGCAAGATAGATCTGCGGCTGTCCGGCCTGCTCCGCGGCATCGATCGACATCACCAATCGACGTTCCGTGGTCCCCCATCCCAAAAGGTATCGACGACGAGTGTCCGGTGTTGAGCCAGGAGCTGTGCCCGCTGGGCTGAACGCACACCTCCTGCCCTGTGTCGTCATCAGTCCGATGCTTTCGGCGACGAGAGTGACCGCCATGAAGTTTGGAGGCGACCCTCGGTCACGAGCCGAAGCCGACATGGCCGAACGTGAACTCGAGGACCGCGACCAAATCAAGGGCGCGCGGATCGACGCGGGAACATCGCGAGCGTCCTCTCGATCGATCAGCCGATGCACGCTTCACACCGACCATTTCTTGACTTACTCAAGTCGGATAGTGACTCTTCCCCGGGCGAAATCTGCGTGGGGACAGACTCCCCGTTCTGGGGGCTTCCCAAGCACTGCTAGGCTCAGCAAACGCGACTATATAGTCGCTGGCATGACGGTTCTCAAACGTCAGTCGACAAAGGCACACCCGTCGTAAGGCGGGGTCGCAAAGGCACGGGACCTTCGGGTTAGCCGGTCTACCGAAATGAAGAGGACTCCGCCAGATGACCTTCCCCTCCATGGGCTCAGGTGTTCCCGATTCCCCGCGGTGTCACCGCTGCGACCGGATGGATATCACGGCGAACCTCCGCATCCGATTGCTGCGCTAGGGCTCAACCCCGTGGATCGTTCCCACTACCTGCGATATGCGCAGTTACAGGGCGCCACTTGAGAAAGGCCCGTCGAGGACAAATTCGACCCCGCCTCCTCCGCTCTCGCGACCAAAACCGCCACGCTCGTCGTCGGCCGGTAATGCAGTTCCCGTCAGCGCCCAAATTCGAGGCGTGACGCCTCTGCGCCCAGTGTGGGCGTTTCACCCAAAGATCACAACCAAACAACAACAAACAGGGAGTACCATCGTGCGTACATTTTCCAAGGCCACCGGCGTCGTCGCTGCCACAGCCATCATGCTCGCAGTCGGACTGTCGCCGGCGATGGCCGACGTGGTCGAATCCCCTATTTCCGGTGGCACTCTGACCGCCGACACGTTTGGTGCCACGCTGAGCGGCGTGACGCTGGACGGATCTAACACGCAGGCCGCGACGGGCTCCTCCGCGCAGTGGACCATCACAGACGCTCGCGGTACCGGCGAGGCCTGGACAGTTTCCGTCAGCGCCACGGTCCCCACGAGCGCGGCGGGATCCGTCGAGACGACGGCCCGTACCATTCCGGTCGAGAACCTGACCATCACTCCGGGCGCGATCACGGCTGGCGCTGGCGCTGACGCCGCTACGGGCATCACCGCACCTGCTCTCACCATGCTCACGACGGACCAGGCACTGGTCGCGGCCACGGCAACGCACAAGGGAACGTACACGCTGACGCCCTCGTTCAGCCTGGCCATCCCCGCCAATGCCTTCCGGTCCAACTATGCCGACGCGGTGGGCTCGACCGCACTGAACCCGTACGCGACCACCGTCACCTACACAATCGGTTAAGACCGAGCATGTTGAGCAGCCCGTCGGCCGCGCCCAGTAGAGGCGCTGGTCTGCGGGCTGCATCTCCATCATCGTTGGCAGCGCGGCCTGCACGCGAATTGCTGACAAGACAACACGGCATTCCCCGCTCTGCACTCCGTCTTTGTTGACAATTCACCATTCCGGGACACCCCGGCGTACTTCCCAAGGACTTCCCTGTGACCCTTCCTCGCACCCGGCCGCACCGCTCTCTCCGCATCGCTCTGACGGTGGGCATGCTGGCCCTGGCTCTGCTCGCCACCGCCGGGCCTGCGGCGGCGGTCGATAACGGGACGCTCGGAATTCGGCCGTCGAATGAATCGGACTTCTTCCACCTGTCGCTCTACCCGGGCGCAGCCACCGATGCCACAGCAATCGTCAGCAACCACACCAACGCCCCCGTTACCCTGCTCACCTATCAGGTTGACGGACAAAGCAGCCCGCAGGGCACCTTTGCCTTCGCCTCCCAAACAGAGCCTCGAATCAGTATTGGCGCCTGGGTACAGTTGGACGCCGCTCAAATTACGGTGCCCGCAAACTCTGACGTAGAGGTTCCCTTCCGGCTCAGCGTGCCCGCAGACACTCCACCGGGCGACTACGCCGGGGGCCTGATCATCCAAAGCCCTCCGGTGGCGGGCGAAACCACCATCGTCGGCGGTGACACGGCCGTGCGACTGGACGTCGTCCAGCGCCAAGGGTTACGGATCTACCTCAACGTCGCTGGCACAGCACTCAAGTCATTGGAACTTGGGGAGCTGAGTTGGAAGCAGACCGGCGACACCGTGACATTCACCCTCCCCGTGCGCAATACCGGGAACACCATCCTGCATCCTGCCGCCAGCCTTGCTCTCAGCGGCTGGGTGGGAGCCAATACCGACCTGAACTTCGATACGCCCGAGAGCATCCTGCCCGGGGAGAACCTGGATCTGAAGGCCCGCCTGGCCCAGGCGCCCTCCATCCAGGCCGGCAAAGCGGATGCGACCATCACCTCCGAGGCGGGCACCGACCATGCGCAGGCCGGCGTCGTCTACGCCCCCTGGCTGCTCCTTGGGATCGGCCTGCTGCTGCTCTCGGTTGTCGCGTACGGTGCCTGGCGTGCCGCTCGGTTCGTTCGGCGCGCCCGTGGCGCGATCGCGCAAGTCGCCCGCGTCGGACCGGACAATCAAGCGCCCACGAACGCCATAGAACCCAGCGGTCACGCACGACACCGCGACGCATAACGAGAAGGATCTGATGCGAGATCATCCAAGGCCATCCTGCCGACAGCGTCTATCGGGCCAACGCTGCGAACCAATCCACTGAAATAGGGGTGTCGAATGTCAAACAATGCTCGGACAATCGCCCAACGCAGAACTCTCGCACCTTCCGGGTCAGTCGATACCACGGCCGCTGGGCGCACCCAGCCGATTCGCCGAGCACACCGCAGAATTCTCCGCACCTTCCTGATTGAAACCCTCGGATACACCTCCGACGAAGCCCTCCATGAGGCGAAGAATTTGGAACGAAACGTCTCTGACGCGATGGTGGAACGCATCAACAACCACCTGCGCACATCCACGCTGCACGGTGGCGCCCTTCCCTCAGCCCTCGGCGGGCCGGGCGGCCGCGTTGAGACGCAACTCACCAATGCTGAAACTGGTCAGGAGTTGGCGATCACCCACGTTTCCGTGGCTCAGCCGGACATGCTCGCCTACCTGGCAGGGCTGGGCTTGAGCGCCGAAACGAGGCTGACCGTACGAAAAAGGCGCTCCTATTCCGATGTAACAACGGTCCAAATCATCGGTCATTCCCAGGAAATTCATCTCGGCGCTATCGCCTCAAATGCTGTCCTTGTCGCGGCCGTGGCGAGATGATTGATAACACGGCCACGGCCCTGTCGGGGCCCGTTCGGGGTCAGCGACGGTGCCCAACTCATCGACGAACGCGGTCGCCCGTTGGCCTCATAGTGCCCGATCAAGATGTCCCGCGGCCCATGAATTGTACGTACCGAAGATTGGGTCGTCAGAAACCGCGCGGTAGGTTTCGCGTTGCGGCCATCTGAGGCGGTTGGTCCCTTGCCCGGCGTGCACGGACGAAGTCGAGCGCGGGATGCCCGGCTTGGGGCGGGAACAGGTGGTTTATCAGATCGAGTCCCGAACATGAACTCTCGAAGATCGAGAATTATAGGATTTAGTCTGAATCCAGTAGCTTGGCTAACGAGCCTGCCCCTGTTATCCATTCCTGCATCGTGCCGGCCACTTCGAAATTTCTCACAGGGGGCCGCGGATGAGCAACGACGCGTCTGACCGCCAGAGCCTCTTTTTACTGTTCATTCGGAAGCTTCGACAGCCCGCTGTGGCAATTTGGCTTCTTATTATTCTCATCGTGCTCACGGTCGCATGTGTAATTCTCGTGAATGCCGCCAGTGGCGGATGGAAGATCGCGGGCAGTGTTGGGAGCGTGGTCTTTCCTCTGATGATGGCGGCTTGGCCTGTTGCGGATGCAGTGGCAAAGTCCAGAGAAGATGATGCGCGTCAGAGGCAGGAAGCATCACGATTAATTCGAGTGCTGGAGTCGTTTGGGCGTCAGCTGCAGGGGATAGCTAGCACCCCCAAAGAAGAATGGGTTGGCAGCCGCGTCCTGAACCAGAGGGAAGCGATTTTGGACACCGTTCGGCAGATGGTGAATGACGCGGGGGCTACAGACGTTCGAGTGTGCCTATATGAGGTCAACCTTGACGCTCAGAATACCGATGAGGCTGGCAATCAGGACTCTGCTGGGGATGGATCCAGTAGTACTCGCCGCACGGTCGACGAGCTGAGCTATGTCACCCATCAGGGGGGCTCTAAACCAAAAGACTTATACCTGCGGACTACCTGTGCGAATCGGGTGGTCACGTACAGTTCTCGAAGGAACTATGGTCTGAGCGATCCGGTTGAAGAGTTCGGCTGCGACGGGCTATTTGAGCCGGTGGTATCGAAGAATAAGACTCGGGAGAACTCGCGCGCTTCGTATAGCAAAGAATTGCACAATTGGAGATCCTCAGTCCGATTTCCCGTGTTTGTTGGAAACGGTGAGGTTGATCATGTGCTTACCGTTGATACAAATGCCAATGATGGTGTCGGGCCCGAGTTCGATGAACTCATCGCGACAGGGGTGGCGATACTCCGCTTACTGTCAAGCGTGGTTGACGTCGAGCTGTCGAACCGAGGCGTTGGGAAGAAGATCCGTGAGCGACTCAATGGTTGAGGCAGATTGTCGGTGCGCGAAGCGCCCCAACAAATCAGCCGCTATCCAGACAAAATGAGCTTAGACTTCGAGAGACGGGAGAAGAAGATGAGCATTAGCGACGATGCAAACAACCTTGCGGCGATGATTGTCGACACACTCGGCGGCCGCGTGGAAGCGCTCAAACTGCAGAAGCTCATGTACTACTGCAACGGATGGAGCCTTGCCTTGCGCGATCGGCCTCTTTTTCTCGACAGAATCGAGGCATGGAAGCACGGCCCAGTGATCCCGAGCGTGTACTCGCAGCACAGAAACATGCCTTCGGTTGAGTCTTGCAATTTTGGAGACGCGGATGCACTTTCGGTCGATGATCGTCGACTAGCCGAAAGCGTCATTGATCTTTACGGTGCAAAGTCTGGCTGGGCGCTCCGGCAAATGACCCACGCTGAAGCTCCCTGGCAGGAAGCGTGGGAACGATGTGGCCATGGCAAACGGCGGAATGAGGAAATCACGCCTAGCGAGATTAAGGTGTATTTCAAGGCGCTTGGGTGAATACTGCGCCCCACCGGCAGTTGCGTTTTGTGCAACGTCTGCGGGGAACGCCAGTTGAATCCGATACACATTGCCGCGGCGGTTTTCTGCCAGCATTGCCGTGAGTGTCAGGGATGTCCTGATACATCACAAATCACAGGTCGCAAGTCGCGTCGGTCGTGCCCACATCCTGCCCACAACTGACCAAAATCATTGTGATTTTGGAACCGTACAGATGATCATAGATCGTTGATTTTATGCGGGAGTTGGGCCGCCTGCGGGCTCTGATTGGGGCCGAGATTGGGTTCAAATCCCACCGGTACCGCCACAGGGGTTCTTAGAACTGGTTGATTCTGTTCCAAGAACTCGTCCCAAAACGAATGGCCTCCGACTTTCGGAGGCCATTCGTCGTTAACGGCGTGGGTAGCGGGTGGTTTTCCGCTCATGCGGGCTGGCGGGTGCCTCCCCACGGACCGACCTCTGATGTGTTGAACTCGCGTTCACGGAGTTCTCCCGCCCGTGAACAGATACGCAATCATGGGTACGCTTGATGAGGTGCGTTTGCAGAACCAGTTGACGTGCCGGTCGGCGGACAATGTCCCGTCGCGCTCGGCTCGAACGTTAAGGAAACACCGTGTCTGATCACGCAAGAATCAAGGGCCACACCGTGACCCGCACCGTGCACATCGAGGCCTCGCGCGCGAGCGTCTGGAAGGCGCTGACCGACCCCGAGGTGATGGTCAAGTGGTTCGGAGACGGTGTGGGGTTCGCCGCGCTCGAGCCCGGTGCTACTGGCAGCATCGACTGGGATGACTACGGCAGCTTCCCGATCGAAATCACCGAGGTGGTGCCCGACGGCTCGTTCGGCTTCCGTTGGTCGGGAATTCCCGCCGAAGAGCTCGACGAGTACTCGACGCACGTGCGCTTTACCATCGCCGATGCTGGTACCGGGACGGATGTCACGGTGATCGAATCGGGCTTCGACACACTCCCCGGCGGCACCCGCTACCGTCGCGCACGTCTTGAGCAGAACCGAGAGGGCTGGGACGTCGAACTCGACGAGCTCGCGATCCTACTCGAGGGAGTCACCCACTAGCTCACGATTACAAGGGAGTCGCTAGACGAATTCGCCACGTCGCACGGCCGGTAGAGGATTATTCGGCGGAGCGCAGAGGATGTGCGTGAAAGCCCTGAAAAACTTCGCAGTAATTCAGCGGCCTGTGAGTTATAGGAACAACCCGCCACTAGAAACCCCCTACTTCCCAGTGTTTCACGGGCAAGTAGGGGGTTCGTCTTGTCTGAACAGGCTCTCTGCCCACATTTGGCCCACGGCTCAAGAGCCCTCATGACCACAGGATGCCGCCGGTGCGCCGTGTGCGCGCCGTGTGCGCGCCGTGTGCGCGCGGGGTGTGACTGACGCTCTGGTCGTGCCGATTTTGAGCGGGCGTGAGTCACTTTCGCGATCAGGCAACACCCAATTCCCTATAGCGACGTGCCAGAGGCCCCGACCAGCCGGTCTACCGGCGGGTGAACGATGCCGCCGGCGCCGTCAATGACGAGCCCGGAACGGTACCAATACTCGAATCCGCCGATCATTTCACGCACGGGATAGCCGCGCGCGATCAGCTCGGAGGCGGCACGCGTGGCGCCATTACAGCCTGGGCCCCAACCGTAAACGACTACGGTGCGTCCGGCAGGCAGCACCGATGCCAGGTCGCCGTCCAGATTCGGAAGATGAATCGCGCCAAGCGCATGCCCGTGATCCCAGGAGGCCGTCTTGCGAGTATCCGCGAGTACGAATTCTCCCGAGGCCAATCCCGCCGCTGCATCGAGTACGTCCACCTCGTAGGCGAGCTTCGCCTCCGCATATTCAGCTATCGAGAGCATGGGCTTCAGACGCGTTTGTTATCGGCGATGGCCGCAAGCAGCTCCAGCTGAGTGGGGTCGCTCAGGGCCGATCCCACCGCCACGGTGCGGACCCCGCTCGCCAGGTAGATCTCAGCATTGGAGGCGTCCATACCGCCTGTCGCCACAAATTTGGCTGCGGGAAACGGGCCGGCCATGGTCGTGAACCATGCCGGTCCGAGAACGCTGGCGGGAAAAGCCTTGAGCCAAGTGAGACCTGAGGCGAGGGCGGCCTGCACCTCGGAGGCGGTGGCGACACCGGGCAAGGGCGGCAGCCCGGCATCGAAGGAGGCGCGCACGATTACCGGGTCGTATCCCGGGCTTACCGTGAAGCCGGCCCCTGCGTCACGAGCCTGGCGCACGTGCTCGAGGGTGACGACCGTGCCGGCACCTACCGTTTTGCCGAGCTCGGCGCCGGCAACCACCACGGCGCGGAGTGCGTCGATGTCCCGGTCTGATTGGATCGGCAGCTCAACACAGTCGATACCGAGTGCCCAGGCCTGGCGTGCAAGATCCACGCTTCGGTCAACACCGAAGCCGCGGAGGATGGCCATCAGGCGCTGGCCGTCGAGCACGGAGCTGAGCGATTCATTGGACAGAGCGATCATGTGGGGCCTCTCGGAGCGGGAAAAGTGGTCAGTGGATGTGTAGAAAGTCGCTGGTCGATTGCAGGACTAACACTGCACGCTCGTGGCCCGCCCGCAGGCGTTCCGAGCTGTCCCGGCCACGTAGCAGTGCGTTGAGGTAGCCGGCCGCGAATGCGTCACCTGCACCAACCACCTCAACGACGGCTGTCGGTGTCGCTGGAACGAAGACGGTTCCGGCGGGAGAATACTCGGTTGCGCCGACGTCGCCGTCCTTGACGATCAAATATGGGGCGCGGGGAAACATCGCTCGCACGTCGTCGGGTGTCCGGGTGCCCCAGAGTGTTCGGGCTTCGTCGAGGCCCACAAAAACGATGTCTGCGCCGTCTGCAGAGTGCGCGAGAGCGGGGGCCGCCTCGGCGATTGCCCACAAAGCGCTGCGGTAGTTCACGTCGAAGCTGAGCAGAGTTGGTACTGCGGAAATGCGCGAGAGGACGACGTCGACCATCTCGGCACAGCTCGGCGACAACGCCTGCGTGATCCCGGACAGGTGCACGAGGCGGGCATTTTCCAGGGGAACGTTGTCGATCGTGGCGGCGTTCATGCGTGACGCCGCGGAACCGGAGCGAAAATACTGCACACCGTTGCCGGGATCTTTGAAGTAGGCCCCCGTGGGCGCCGAATCAAGGAGTTGCACCCACCGCGTGTCAACGTGTCGTTCGCGCAGTATCCGTTCGACGCGGCGCCCCAACGCGTCGTCCCCGAGCTGGCTCACCCACGCGGCAGGAATGCCTAAATCGCATAGATGGGAGGCTAGGTTCGACTCGGCCCCGCCGGCTTCGAGACGGAATGCGCTCGCAGTTTCGAGTGGCTCTGCCTCAAAGGGGGTGACGAGCACCATGGTTTCACCGATGGTGATCACGTCGGGGGGTGAGGTCTGGCTCATGGGTCCATAGTCAACTATCTGCGCGTATATTGCAACACCGTTGCAAATACTGCAACATGCTCGCGAATTGTTGCCGTGTCTGATTAGATAACCGATAACAGAAATTGCAACTGCATGTGCACAGCATGCAACAACCCGGATCGGAACGGTGTCGGTGTGAGTGCGGATATTCGAGTGGATGACTACCAGCAGCCTGAGTTGTCGCCCAGGGACAAGGGGCTCCCGGCCCGCGCCGCCGGGGTGACTGTGAAAGATTTCCTGGCCACCGGGCCGCGCCTGTCCGAGTTCTGGACTCCGCTACTTGTCTTGAGCGACGATGCGCTCACCCACAATTTGGGCGTGATGGCCGACTGGTGCTCGCGGCACGGGTTCTCCCTCATGCCCCACGGCAAGACCACCATGGCGCCGAGCCTGTGGCAACGCCAACTCGATGCCGGCTCCCATGGCATCACTCTGGCCACGGCCGGGCAGGTTCGGGTGGCCCGCGACTTCGGGTTCGGCTCCATCTTGCTCGCCAACGCGCTGACGGATGCGCGAGCCTTGCGCTTCGTTGCTGCCGAGCTCGCGGACCCGACCTTTTCGTTCAGCTGTTGGGCCGACTCCGTCGACACCATCGAGGTCATGGAGCGGGCGCTAGACGGTGTTGCGCTGGTAAGACCGATCAACGTCTGTGTGGAACTTGGTGCCGACGGGGGCCGCACCGGGGCGCGCACCCCGGCCGAGGCCCGTGACGTGGCCCAACGCATCCGTCAATCATCGGTTCTACGTCTGGCCGGCGTTGCGGGCTACGAGGGATGCCTCGCCCATGACCGCAGCGAGCATGGTCTTGCCGCCGTACGCGCCTACCTCGTTGCGCTGCTGGAGCTGCACATGAGCCTGGCCGATGACTATGACGACCAGGAGGTCATTCTTTCCGCCGGCGGCAGTGCCTATTTCGACATCGTCGAGGAAGTCTTCACCCCCATCGCGAACCCTCTGCCCCGCACGCGCTATGTGCTGCGCTCCGGCGCCTATCTCACGCACGATGACGGCTTCTATCGGGGAATCTCCCCGCTCGACCCGTCGCGGCTCGACGACCCCGACCCCGCACACGTGCTGCGCCCTGCAATGCGGGGGCTGGCCCGGGTCGTGTCCCGTCCCGAGCCGGGGCTCGCGCTCCTGGACGCCGGCAAACGGGACTTCCCCTATGACGAAGGGTTGCCCGTGCCGCTGACGTATGCGCCGGATCTGGGCTCCGCGATGGAGGAGCTGACCGGAGCCTCCGTGAGCGCCATGAACGACCAGCACAGTTTTCTGCGACTGGCCCCGGCGCAGGAGCTCGCGATCGGGTCGGTGGTAGCGCTTGGGCTGTCGCACCCGTGTACCGCTTTTGACAAATGGCGCTACATCCCCGTGGTGGAGAACTCGGCATCCGATCTCGTCATCGGGCTCGTGCGGACCTATTTCTGAGTTTTTGTGCAATATACGCACAGCAACGTGCAAATGTTACAAACCCGCAACATGCTGCACTTCCGTCCGACCCCGGGCTGAACAATACTGAGTTCACAGCATCTGCAACACCAGTTGCAGTATATGCACAAGGAGGAAACGTGAAGGTCCTGAAGACAGTCCCAATCGCCGCAGTCGCGGTCGTCGCACTTGCGCTCTCGGGGTGCTCAGCCGGTGGCGACAGCGCGGACGACACGGCCGCAGCCGCCGGTACGTTGTCCGTGGCCACCTGGCAGTTTCTGGAGCCGACCCGCGGCGACGCTCTGTTTGACACCATCAACGGTTACACCGCTACGAACCCCGACGTCACGATCGACAAAGTCGAGATCGCACGAGCAGACTACGAAAAGACCCTCAGCACCCAGTTCGGTGCGGGAGCGGGGCCTGACGTCTTCGTGATCCCCGACGCATACTTCCCTCAGCTCGCTGACGCCGGTCTGCTCGAACCGCTTGACGACGTCGTCAGCGCAGCGGACCCCACTGGATTGCGCAACATCAATGACAACTACGCCGTCGACGGCACTCAGCTCGGCATGGTGTGGGAAGTCGTTCCCTATTCGTTGTTCTGGAACAAAGACATCCTCGCCGCAGCCGGCGTTGAGGCGCCGACCAGCGTCGACGAACTAATCACCGCAGCGGCGACGATCACTGAGACGACCGGCAAGACGGGGTTCACTGTGCGTCATCAGATGAACGAAGAAACCCCGTGGTGGACTGACCAGTCCAACTGGGAATTCGGCTACGGCGGCGAGTGGTCCGACGGCAAGAACCTCACCATCGACTCCGACGAGAATATCGCTGCGGTTGAGGCCTTCAAATCGGTCTACGACTCCCCGGGCTTCGGCAAGGGACAGGATGCCTCCACGTACCGGTCGGCTTTCGCCGCCGGCGAACTGGGAATGGCCATCGACAACTCTTCTGCCGTGATGACCCTCGTCGGCGATGCGGTTCCGGCCGACAAGATCGGTTCTGCGGTTCTGCCCTTCCCCGAGGGAGGCTCCGCCTACGCGGGTTTCGCCATCGGCATCAACGCAAACTCCAAAAATAAGGCAGCTGCCAAAGACTTCATCAAGTGGATGCTCAGCGACGACGCCCAGCACAGCCTCGCCGACACGCTCTTCCCGTCGGCCATCGCCACCGAAGTCGACGCCTCTGACGAACTGCTCAGCGCCAACCCCTGGGTCGGCGCGTTCCACGAGCAGGTCAACAACGCCAGCAGCGTGATCATCGCCGGGTTCGAAGCCGACACCTCGGCCATTCGCACGATTGTGCTCACACAGATCGAACGTGTCCTCACCGAAGGCACATCCGCTAAGGATGCGCTCGCCGAAGCCCAGAAACAAGCTGAAGCACTCACCCAGTAAGAACCGCCCCAGCCTGGGTGTGTGCGGTGGTTGGCCACCAGCCGCCGCACACACGCAGGGTCGATCTCAGCCCGACTTCCGAGGAGTCGCATGGTCTCCGTAATTCCGCAGGCGCGGTCCGCACGTACGAAAAGACGCGTACGCTCGGCGCCCTACATCTTCATCGGCCTCGCCGTGCTTTACCTGCTCTTCTTCACGGCCTTCCCACTGCTGAGCGGGGTGAACCTCAGCTTCACCGATAGCAAGCTGCTCAACCCCTCGGCCGGGGACTACGTCGGGCTGGAGAACTACACAGCTCTCATCACGAGCGGTGCCTTCATGAAATCCGTCGTCACGACGCTTATCTACACGGCTGCCACAGTCGTCGGTTGCCTCGTTCTCGGCACGGTTTCGGCGCTCGTGATCAACGGCTATTTGCCGGGCCGGGCCATCGCCCGCACGATCATGGTGCTGCCTTGGGCGGTACCGACAGTTGCCCTCGCGCTCGTCTTCCGATGGATCTACAACGACACAAACGGCATTGCGGGCGACATGACCCAGGCGCTAGGAGTGGGCCAGGTCGGCTGGCTGATCGACCCGAACTACGGCATGCTCGCCGTCGTCATCGCCACCGTCTGGAAACTCGCGCCCTTCGTGATGCTCATTGTGCTCGCGGCTCTGCAGTCCGTTCCTGAGGAACTGTACGAGGCGACCCGGGTTGACGGTGCGGATGCCTTCACCACCTTCAAACAGATTGTCCTGCCGCAGATCGCTCCCACGATGCGCGTCGTTGCGCTGCTCATGACAATCTGGTCGTTTCGCCGCTTCGAGATCATTTGGCTTCTCACCGGCGGCGGCCCGGTCGACGCCACGACGACGATCGTCATCAACGTTTACCGACAAGCATTCAACAACGGAAACCTCGGACTGGCCGCGGCCGCGGGCGTGCTGGGCTTGCTTCTCTCCCTCATCGTCACTGTCGTCTACTTTTTCGTCGAACAACGCGCGACCAGAGCGAACGGGGTCGAATCATGATCGGCAGGCGTAATCTCACCATTGGGGTGCGCACGGTGCTCGCGCTTCTGCTCGTCATCCTCGCCGGGTTTCCGGTCTTCTGGATGATCAACACAGCCATGACGCCCGTCGGCGACCTGTACTCGAATAACCAAGGCGTCATTCCCGACTTCAGTCGCACCCTGAACATCTTCCAGGTGCTCGTAAGCGACTCGCCGTTCCTGCGCTGGCTGGGAAACTCCGCGCTCGTTGCGGGAGGAACAACCCTGTTGAGCCTGTCGCTCGCGTGTTTGGCCGCCTACGCATTGTCCCGCTACAAATTCGCCGGCAAGGGCCTGATGACCTTCGGCTTCTTCGCCACCCAGATGCTGCCGGAAGCACTGCTCATCGTTCCCCTTTACTCCATGTTCATGACGCTGGGACTGCTCAACGAGCTTTACGGGCTCGTGCTCGTGAATACGGCGTTCGCCATGCCTGTCGCTGTCTTCTTGTTGAAGTCGGCGATGGACACCGTGCCCTACGAAATTGAGGAATCCGCGCGGGTAGACGGCTGCAACCCGTTCACGATCCTGCAGGTCATGTTCATCCCGCTGATCGCTCCCTCCCTCGCGGCCGCGGCCGTCATTACCTTCTTCGACGGCTGGAACGAATACCTCTTCGCGACAACGTTTATTCAGGACGCGTCGAATTGGGTCGCCTCCACGGGGTTGGCTTCATTCATCGGAGAATTCACTACGCCGCTCGACATGGTGTTCAGCGGGGCGATCGTCTTCACGATTCCTGCGGCCATCTTCTTCCTTCTAATGCAACGCAAGATAGTCGCCGGTCTCACCGCCGGCTCTGTGAAAGGCTGACCCCGATGGCATCGCTCACATTTGACGCCCTATCCAAGACCTATGGCGGCAACACCGTCATCCGCGACTTCAGCGCGACGGTGGACGACAAGGAGTTTCTCGTTTTGCTCGGCCCGTCCGGCTGCGGCAAGTCGACCATGCTGCGGATGATCGCCGGGCTCACGGACATCAGCTCCGGCACCCTGCAATTTGGCGACGACGTCGTCAATACCCTCACGCCCAAGCAGCGCAACATCGCCTTCGTATTCCAGTCCTACGCCCTCTACCCGCATATGACGGTGCGAGCCAACATTGCGTTCCCGTTGATCATGGACAACTTTCGGTGGTGGCACCACTTTCCCATTGTCGGCTCGTTGATCAGGTCCCGCCTGCTGAAACGCCCGGACATCAAGTCCAAAATCGAGCGTACGGCCGAGATGCTCGAGCTCACTGAGTACTTGGATCGGCGGCCGAAAGCGCTCTCCGGTGGCCAGCGGCAGCGTGTGGCCGTGGCCCGGTCCATCATTCGCGAACCCGCGATCTATCTGTTCGACGAACCGTTGTCGAACCTCGATGCCAAGCTGCGCATGCAGATGCGGGCCGAAATCTCAGCTCTGCATGACCGCGTGCAGAAGACATTCGTGTACGTCACCCACGACCAGGTTGAGGCCATGACCATGGGTACCCGCATCATCGTGATGAGCGAGGGCGTCGTGCAGCAGTACGGCACCCCTGCCGAGATCTACAGCGCTCCGGCCAACGAATTCGTGGCCCGGTTCATCGGGTCGCCGCCGATGAACATCTTCGCGGCAACGGTGCGCGATGGGCTTTTGTACGTTGACGATGTGCCCGTTCAGAATTCTTCCCGATGGGCGGCATTCGTTGCCGCGCTGGGCCTGCAGACGGTCTCGCTCGGCGTGCGAGCGGAAAAGATCGGCCTCGACTCCGATGTGGCCGGAAACGATCTGCTCTCGATCGAGGCGCACACGCTCGTGGTCGAACACCTCGGCGCAGAGACGATCGTCGGCGTCAAGACCGGGCCGGTCGGTGCCACCGTCGACGTGGGTGTGGGAGCCGGTCGTGGCTTGCACTACGCGCGAATTGCCGGTGAGGAGCAATTCAGCACCAACCGGCCATGCAGAATCGCGTTTGCCAACGACGCAGTGCACCTCTTCCACCCCGAGACCGGCACACGGCTGGATTCCTGACATGACCGAGCGCGCACGTCACGTCCTACGGAACGGCATCATCGTCGACGGTGTTCAGGAGGAGGCGTATCGCGGCGACCTGTCCATCCGCGGCGACCACATCGAAGCCATCGGTCACATCTCTGCCGAGAGCGGGGATATCGACCTGGATTGCACCGGCCGGATGCTCATGCCCGGATTCGTCGACGCGCATTCGCACGGCGACGGGCGGGTGTTCGACCCCGCGGTGCAGCTGGCGCTGCTTCGCCAAGGCGTGACGACCATCATCGGCGGCCAGGACGGGGTCTCGTACGCGCCGGGAGACGGGCGCTACGCGTCGGAGTACTTCGCCGCCATCAATGGCGATCATCCGACGTATCGCGGTACCCGCGTTGCGCATCTTCTGGCTACCTACGATTACACGACTCGGATCAACGTTGCGTACCTCGTGCCGGCGGGGACCGTGCGCCACGAAGTGATGGGCCGCAGCACCGACGCGGCCACCCCTCAGCAGCTCGAGCAGATGCGCGACCTCGTTGCCGAGGGGGTGTGTGATGGTGCCGTCGGCTTGTCCAGCGGCCTCGACTACGTGCCCGGACTCTATTCGGATACCGCCGAATTGGCCGCACTGTGCGAGCCCGTCGCGGCCGCCGACGCCGTCTATGTCACCCACATGCGCGGCGGCTATGAGGCCAACTCCGCCGTCGGCGTCAATGAGATTGCCGCGATCAGTCGGGGCTCGGGCGTGCGCACTCATATCTCCCATTTCCACGCCGAAGCCGACACGCTTCTTCCACTTCTGGCCGGGTTGCGCGACGGAGGCATCGACACGACATTCGACACCTACCCGTACACGCGCGGATGCACGCTTCTAGCCATGCCGCTTCTGCCGCCTGAGCTGGCCATCCGACCGGTCGCCGAGATTCTCCTTGAGCTGGCCCGCCCCGCTGCGCGGGCCGCGCTGCGTCGGGACTGGTTTCCTCGCGTCGAGCAGAAGCCGAGCCTGGGATCGGAATGGCCCACCATGATCACACTTGGGCATATCCGTGCGCCCGAATACGCCTGGGCCCACGGCCTCACGCTGGCCGAGGGAGCCGTGCGGGCCGGGGTCGACGCGATCGATTTCGGCCTCGACGTGCTGCTGGCCTCGCGGCTCGAAGTGAACGCCATCATGGCTGTGCGATATGCACGGCCGGTCGAGGAACTGGGCCGCATCGCCTCCCACGACCAGCACATCGGCGGATCTGACGGCATCTTCGTGGGCGCGCACCCTCATCCACGCGCTCACGGCACCTTCGCTCGATACCTTCGCGAATTTGTGCGCGAACATGGCTTCTACACATGGGCTGTCGCCGTGGCACACCTGTCCACCCGTCCGGCCGACACCTTCGAGTTGGGCAAGCGCGGACGACTGGCGCCCGGGCAGATCGCCGACCTCATCGTCGTCGATCCCGCCGAGGTGGCTGATCAGGCCACCTACGAAGACCCGCTCGCGCTTGCCGCCGGCATCGACGATGTCTTCGTGGCGGGAACGCGGGTGCTCTCCGACGGAACGCTCGCCCCCGCGTTGCCCGGTCGCGGATTACGGCGGGCACCGCTGGAACGATAACGTCACAGTGTTGCAGTATTTGCATCATCCGGTTCGGTTCTCAGACAGGAAAGTGGTCACATGTCGAAAAGCGTTCGTCGCGCCGCGCTCATCATCGACTCCATCGCGGAGGGGCCCAAGACGGTGGTGGAACTGTCCGAGATGTTCGAGCTGCACCGGTCCACCATGTTCCGGGAGCTCCAGTCACTTGAAGAAGTCGGCTACGTGCATCGACGCAAGTCTGGCCAATACTCTCTGGGCCTGCATCTCATTTCCCTCTCGAAGGTGGCGTTCGACAACCTTGACCTGCGGGAGGCGGCGCATGACCATATCCGGCGCCTGCACAAGACCGTCGGTAACACCGTGCACCTTGCCGCGCTCATGGAGAGCAGTATTGTTTACGTCGACAAGGTCGAAGACCCCAACGGTGTGCGGATGTACTCGCGCATCGGCAAGGCCGTGCTGCCCTACTGCAGCGGCGTCGGCAAGGCCATCCTCGGCGACCTCGATGAGGGTGGTCGTGATGCGGTGTTGGCCGGGTCGACCTGGCAGAAATTCACGGAACACACCATCACGTCCCGAGATGCTCTCGACCGCGAGCTGGAAACCATCAAGAAACAACGGTGGGCCGCCGACGACCGGGAATTTGAGGACTTCGTCAATTGCGTGGCTGTGCCGATCCATTCCTCGATGGGTGTCGTCGGCGCGTTATCGGTCACAGCCATTCGTATGGTTCAGAATCTCCACCAGCTCAAGGCGCACCTGCCCTTGATGCAGCAGACTGCCGAGCTCATTTCTCGAGAGCTCGGATGATCAACGGTGTGCCGCCCCGGCTGGGGCGCGCACCCACCACGAAAGGAACAACATGACGAAAATCGCCATCAGAACTGCCAATGCTCCCCAGCCTGCTGGCCCTTACAGCCAGGGTGTCGTAGCGAACGGCTTCTTTTACAGCGCCGGGTTCGGCCCGCAGCACCCGGAGACCGGCGAGAAGGCCGCCGCAGTAGGCGAGCAGACCCGACAGGTCCTCCGCAACATCTCCGCGGTGCTCGCCGAACGCGGCCTCACACTCGACGATTCCGTCAAAGTCACGGCGCACCTGCAGAACCTCAACGAGGACTTCGCCGAGTTCAACGAGGCATACAAGGAATTCTTCACGGCACCGTTCCCTGTGCGCACCACCGTCGGTTCCCAACTCGCGAACATTCTCGTAGAGATCGACGTGGTTGCTGTGTTGCCGGCCGGCGAGTAACTCCAACGCTCTCCCGGCGAGGGACTGCCCTTCTGCGGAGACGGCCCCGATCGTATCGGGGCCGTCCTCGTCACACCCGACCCCGGTGACCCACCACGATCGGGGGCCGATCATCCGATGCGCCTCGTCGTGTGCCTCAGATGCAGTCTCGCGGGATCGTGGTGTTCCAGGTCTTGGACATCACCCGTTGTCCGCTCTCGTAGGCGTCGAGTTCGGCGTACAGGTGAAAGTCGGTCGGCGTCGACGTGAGCACGGTTTTCGTCGTCGTCCGCACGTGCCAGTCACCGCGCTCAAACGCCATGGTCCAGTCAGTTTCGCCGCGGACGGAGGAGAAGTCCCTCCCGGCGAAGCTGTAGCGTTCGGTCACGCGACGGGTGACTTTCAAGTCGATGTCGCGGAAGCGCACCACACCGAGATCTTTGACCACGGTCAGGGCCGCCGAGAGGTCGACGAGGTTCCGGGAGACGTTCCAGAGCTGCTTGCCGGGTTGCAGTTGGGTCACGACAATCGGCGCGGCCCCTTCCGCCTCCGCGAAGCGCGGCGCTGGTTCTGCGGCATCCACGCCGACCGGGCGCACGGGCAGCACCAGGGAACTCGCGCCCGGATCCACCGTCAACCGCACCGCTGCCGGCGGCGGCCAGACCAACGGCCAGTAAGAGGTCGAGAGCGAGATCCGCAGCCGATGCCCCGCGGGGAAAGCCTGTGCCATGCCGTTGAGCTGCACCGTGACCCGGTGCCGTTCACCCGGTACCAACGGCTCGGGAGCATCCGAGCCGTTGTAGTGGGTCAGATTGCAGATGCCATAACTGACCCGCGTCGCCTCGCCGTCGGGTGCCACATCGGACAGTCGCACGGCCACCAGGGCGACCGGGCGGTCCGCGGAGAGCACGAGCTCCACGCGGGGCGCTCCGAGTACCTCCAGCGGTGCGGGCAGCCGGTCGCTGTCGAAGACCATTGAGCCGCCATCCTCCTCCCGCTGGTCATACGGCATGTCCGGAGGCGCGTTGTAGGAGCACCATTTTCCCGCAAACTGGCCGACCGACAGCGGTGACTGCACCGTCAGCTCGGGGCTGCTCGCCGGGGATTCCCCCGGCCCGGCGATTCGATTGCGGCCCAGGGCGTACCGCGTCTCAACGATGCGCGGGCTGGGCCAGCTCGGCTCGCCAACCCAGCGACCCGGGCGGTGCTTGTAGGTGGTCGCGGGGCGTACCGTGTCCTGCATCCAGATCGTTAGCGCGGGGCCGTCCATTGCGCCGTTGTCGCGCTTGTCCTTCAGCCAATGGTCCCACCAGGTGACGGCCTCCTGAAGGAACCCGATCGGCGGGCCGGGTTGGCCGAATTGCGGGTATTTGTGGCTCCACGGGCCGATGAGGCCGCGCACCGGGACGTGCAGTCCCGCCAGTAGCCGGAACACCGCGTTGGAATAGCCGTCGGCCCAGCCGCTCACGGCCAGCACTGGGCATTCGATCGCGGAGTAGTCCTCTTTGACCGATCCGTGCTGCCAATACGCGTCGCGGCGCTGGTGTCGCAGCCACTGCTCGAGCCACAGCCCGCTGTGCTGGAGTCGATCGAACCAGAGTTCGCGCCAGCGATCGCCGACGATCGCCGGATCCGGCGGGCAGGACGTGTACGCAAACATGGTCGACGCCCAGGAGAGGTTGTCGCTGAGCAGACAACCGCCCATGTAGTGCACGTCGTCGGAGTATCGGTCATCGGACGAGCAGACGGTGATGATGGCCCCCAGACTCGGCGGCCGACGCGCGGCCACTTGCAGGGCGTTGAAGCCTCCCCAGGAGATCCCCATCATCCCGGTGCGTCCGCTGCACCAGGGCTGCGCCGCCATCCAGGCCAGCACTTCCTCGGCGTCGCAGAGCTCCCGTTCCAGGTACTCATCGGTGAGTATCCCCTCGGAATCACCGCTGCCACGCAGGTCAACCCGCAAACACGCATAGCCGTGGCCGGCCATGTACGGATGGTTCATGGAGTCGCGCTGGGCCGTGAGGTCGCGTTTCCGGTACGGGATCATCTCCAGCACGCCGGGCACCGGCTCGCGCTCGGCGAGACGGGGCCGCCAGAGCCGGGCGGCCAAATGGACGCCGTCCGACATCGGAATCCACAAATGTTCGGTTTCCTCCACCTCATAGGGCAAGGCGGTGACGCTACGCATCCGGTTCCTCCCGGCTAATCGTCAATCGTGAAGCTCAGCGCCTCGACGCATCGGGCGTATTTATCGTGCAGCTCCTGCTCATCGAGTGCGCCCGTGTAAATCTCCGCCAGGACGTAGCTGTAGCTGTCCTCTCCATCGTGCTCCGAGAGTCGCCTCCCCGCAATGGCCGCGACGCGCACCGTGCAGCCGGAAATGCTCCGTTCGATCTCGGCGACTTCCTCGGCTGTCGGTACGCGACGCACCATCCCATCGGAGAAACGCCGCAGGAACCATTTGGCCGCCGTCGGGAACGCTCCCTGTCCCGGTTCCACGCGGCGCGGGTCGCGGTCCAGGGCCAGGTCGAGCATATAGGCATGGTTGGGCACGCCGTCGACCAGCTCGAACAGCAGAGCATGGGACTGGGAGTGCCGGGCGTTGATCTCGAGCAGGCTGAGCCGCTCGGTCACCGGGTCCCAGAAGTATTCAATGTTGAACGTGCTGTTGCGGAGTCCAACGGCGCTGATCACGCGGCGGGACACCTCGGCCATCCGTTCCTGGACGAGGTCGGGAACGCGCCGGGAGGGGTATTGGTAGCAGAGAAAACTGGACACCCCGCGGTAGCTGACCGAGTCAACCACCCCGTAGATCTGGATCAGGCCGCCGCGGCTGAAACCTTCGACGGTGACCTGTTGGCCGGTGGCTGCTTCCTCGACCAGACAGGCCAGTGAGCTCACGGCCGCGATCTTCGGCGGCAACTCCACCATGGCGAGGATGTCGCTGAATGGTCGTCCGATCCGATCGATCACCCGACGCTCGTGCACGAGGGCATCCCGGAGTTGCTCCGCATTCTCGACGTAGCGGGCGCCTTCGGATGCGGTGGACTTGATCGGTTTGATCCAGGCCGGGTAGGAGAGCGGCGCCGGGAGTCCCGAGTGCTCGTCGGCCAGGTCGAGGAGACCGAAGGGCATGTATTCGTCGATCACCTTTTGTTGTTCCAGCCGGCTCCAGTACTTGTGCTCGCACTTCAGCACGGCCTCAAGGCTCGCAGATGCCAGTCCGTACCGATCGCACAGGATGGGAACCATCATGGTCACGGGAAAGTCCCAGTAGCCCACGATGGCGTGGATGGGCCCGTCGAAGGCATCCAACTGGCGCTCGGCCCGGGCCAGCAGCTCCGGCACGGAGACGGTCCCGGTCTGGAGTTCCCGGCGGGTGAGCAGTTGATGAAACTCGTACCGGTCGGCATCCGCCAGCCGAAGCAGCACGGAGAGGTTGAGCTCGTCGAGCCCGAGAACAAAAACGTTCCGTCGCATCAAGAATGGCCTTCCCGGGAGTGCGAGATACCACCTCGCCTGCGAGCGATGGAGCGCGAACCCGGCGGCCCGCGGTGGCATTCTATCCGGACCGGCCCCGGCTACCAGAGGCAATGTCCGCGCCGCCCGGGCGGATGCCCGCTGGTCAGCTCGTCGGGCGCACGGTGAGAATCTGCTCGGCGCGACCGACCGGCCCGTTCTCATCGTGCAGCACACTGCTGGTCAGGCCGTGGCCGGCCGGACCGAAGGTGACGGTGGTCTCCAGGCCCACCCAGTGGCCGGTCGGCTGCCGGTGCAGGTGGATCGTGAGGTCGAGATTGGGGTACGTGAAGTCCAGGGGGGACTCGCGCACGGCGATCCCGTTGGCGGTATCGACCAGCGCGATGAAGGACGCGTGCGGACTGCTGCTTTCCCCGGCGACGAGCGCCGAGTCGGTGCTAAGCCAGGCGCTGGCCCTTCCCGGCAGCGGCGGCGCGACGCTCCGAAAATCAACGGAGGCGACGTACCCGCCCGGCCAGATGTCCGCCATCGACCACGGGGTCGAGCGCTCGGGAGAGGGCAAGGGTGCCGGTTGTCCGCCGACCACGCTGCTCGTGTCAGCGGTGGCGATGAACCAGGCGCGGGCGAGCACGGCGGGGCGACCGTCGATGATCACGGTCGCTTCAATGAGTTCGATGGTGCGGCCGGGCCGGATCGTCTCGACCCGGATCTCGCAGTCGGAGGCGGCGAGAAAGCCGAGGATATCGAAGCTGATGCGCCCCAGCTCTTTCCCGTTGGTCCCGCCGTCTGCGGCGGCTCGGTGCAGGTCGATGGCGTGCACGATCAGGCCGGACAGGGGGCTGAAGTGGATTTCGTCGGCGTTCCACGCGCCGCCGGCAATCTCGGTGGGCCGGTAGAGGCCGGGGGCGATCGCCTCGAAATAGGCGCCGATCGGAATGTGCGCGCCGGGATGTTCACTCATGCTGCTTCTCCTTCGTCAGACGCCGCAGCGCCGTGCCATCCACCATAGGGGCGATTGCCGGGGGTGCTCGCGGTCGCAGATGTAGAGTTTGATCCTCGGGGTGATCAAGGGAGTTGGGCGTGAAAGCGGAAATACTACATATCGACGATTGCCCGAGTTGGGAAGAGGCGGGTCGACTGCTGCGGGCGGCCCTGGACGCGACCGGTCATCAGGACACGAGCATCGCCTACACGCTTATCCCTTCGGCGGCCGCCGCGACGCAGGTGCCGTTCGCGGGTTCGCCGACCATCCTCGTTGACGGTACCGACCTGTTTCCGTCCGAGGGGCGAACCACCGACCTCGCCTGCCGGGTCTACCTGACCTCCGCTGGTCTCGCCGGCCGGCCAACCCCCGAACAACTGCGCCACGCGCTGCTATCTCGTGGATGAGAAGGCCCAGGCGTTGCATTGTTCCTGTTGCGGCCGTACATTCTTGCGACGTCGCCTCCACGCGCTAGGAAACGCCGAGGCATACATCTGCCGACGATGTGGTCTGTGGGTCGCTCTACGTTTCCACCGTGACCGGATTGACTGAGGCCTGAGCCCAACCAAAACGCCCCCGGCAAGCCGGGGGCGTTTTGTGCGCCGTCGAGCGTGTGACGCCCGCCGGTCAGGCGGAGGCCTGCTGGGCAGCGATGCTTGCGTGCACCTCGGCCATGTCCAGGTTCGCCACGGCGGCGATGACCTCGTCGAGGGATGAGGCATTCAGTGCTCCGGGCTGGGAAAACACGAGAACCTTGTCCCGGAACGCCATCAGGGTGGGAATCGAACGAATGTCGGCCGCCGCGGCGAGCGCCTGTTCGACCTCGGTATCGACCTTACCGAAGACGATCTCCGGGTGCTTCTCTGACGCAGCAGTAAAGGTCGGAGCGAACATGCGGCACGGGGCGCACCACTCTGCCCAGAAATCCACCAGCACGATGCTGTTGTCGGTAATGGTCGCGTCGAACGTCTTTTCTGTGATGTCAATGGTAGCCATGCACCCAGAATATACCCTATGGGGTATCGTGTGCAAGCGCCCGCGACGCATGCGGTGCCGCCGTGAAGTTTTGAGACCAAACGCCTGCTCCGACTTGCCTCCGGATACCCCTAGGGGTATATTGTGAAGCGTGGAACCGATTCGCATTAATTCTGGAGGACTTCGAACCATGGACGTCATCGTTATCGAAACCCCGCAACTGGGAGACCGCAGCTACCTGATCCATGACGGCGCTGTTGCGCTGGTCATCGACCCGCAGCGCGACACCGACCGGGTGGACACCGCCGCCCGCGAGGCCGGAGTCGTGATCACCCACGTCGCCGAGACCCACATGCACAACGACTATGTGACCGGCGGGTACGAGCTGGCCAAGGAGCACGGCGCGAAGTACCTCGTCAACGCCGCCGACCCCGTGACGTTTGAACGCGAGCCGATCACGGACGGCCAGGTCATTGAGATCGGCAACTTCCGGGTCACCGTCGTCGCCACCCCGGGCCACACGCACACCCACGTCTCCTACATCGTCAGTGACGGCAGCACCGAGGCCGTGTTCTCGGGCGGAAGCCTGTTGTTCGGCTCCGTTGGCCGCACCGACCTCGTTGCCGCCACGGACACCGTCGGGCTTACCCACGCCCAGTACGCATCCGCGCGCAAGCTCGTGCACGCCGCCGAGCATGATGCCGGGCTGTACCCGACGCACGGATTCGGCTCGTTCTGCTCCAGCGGCCCCGCCACCGGGGCCGGCGCGTCCACCATCGGGGAGCAGCTCACCGCCAACCATGCCCTCACCGACATGGATGAAGAGCACTTCGTTCGCGATCTGATCGCCAACCTCACCGCCTACCCGTCGTACTACGCCCACATGGCACCCGCCAACACCCAGGGCCCCGGACCGGCGGACCTGCAGGTGCCCGAGTCCCTCGACGCCGCCGAGCTCACCCGCCGACTGGCCGACGGGGAATGGGTCGTCGACCTGCGCAATCGGGTCGCGTTCTCCAGCAACCACCTGCAGGGTGCCGTGAGCTTCGAATACGGCAACGGTGCCAGCTTCACCACCTACCTCGGCTGGGTGCTGCCCTGGAGCGACAAGCTCACCCTCGTCGGCGCCCACGCCGACGTCGAAGACGCCATCCGCGACCTGTCCCGGATCGGCATCGACTCTCCGGATGCCGCCATCGGTACCGAGCCGCACGCCCTGGCCCCCGACGCCCCGGTCGCTTCCTACCCGCGCGTGGGCTGGGCCGAACTCCTCCAGGACCGCGCCGGAGACGACGTGCTCCTCGACACCCGACGCACCGACGAATTCGCCGACTCCCGCCTGCTCGGGGCCGTGAACGTGCCCCTGCACGAGCTCCTCACCCGGATGGACGAGATCCCCGCCGGCAGGATCTGGGTGCACTGCGGATCCGGCTACCGCGCGGGCGTCGCCGCCAGCCTCCTGCAGCGCGTCGGCCGCACCGTGGTGCACATCGACGCCTCCTTCGGCGACGCCGAAGCAGCCGGAGTCCCGATGGCCGAGCAAACCGTCTAGACATGACGGTGCTCCGAGTGGCAGTCCACCCGGCCGAGAAGCGCAGCCTTCTCGGCATGGGTGCCGCTGTGAGCGCCCTCCATCTCATCGGCTGGGGGGCGTTGTTCCTCTTCGTCCTGCCGGACCTGGCCCGGTCGGGCGGCAACGCCGCGGTGCTGCTCGGTCTGGCGGTCAGCGCCTACCTGCTCGGAGTTCGACACGCGTTCGACGCTGACCACATCGTCGCCATCGACAACACCACCCGTCGCCTCGTCGCCACCGGTCGCCGACCCGTGTCCGTGGGGTTCTGGTTCGCCCTGGGCCACTCCACCGTCGTACTGCTGTGCGTCGTGCTGCTGGTTCTTGGCATCAATGCCTTCGCCGGCGGCCTGGCCGATGAGGGTTCCGCCCTACGCCAGGTCACGAGCGTCTGGGGCGCGGCAGTCTCCGGGCTCTTCCTCATTCTGATGGGCGCGCTCAATCTGTCCTCTCTCAAGGGCCTGCGACAGATGCTCCGTGACGTGCGGGCGGGGCGGTTCGACCAGAGTGAACTCGACGGACATCTGGACAATCGGGGGCTGATCAACAAGATCCTCCGGCCGATGTCGCGATTAGTCGACACTCCCTGGAAAATGTTCCCGATCGGCGTGCTGTTCGGACTGGGCCTGGACACGGCCGTGTCGATCAGCCTGTTCGTGTTCGCCGGGGTGCTCACGCCCAACCTGCCCTGGTACGCCGCGATGGTGCTCCCCGTGGTTTTCATGGCCGGGATGACCCTGTTCGACAGCGCGGACGGCGTCCTGATGAACCATGTTTACCGCTGGGCCTCCGCCGACCCGTTGCGCAAGGTGTACTACAACCTCATCGTGACCGGGGTGTCTGTGTTCGTCGCCTTCTTCGTCGGAGGGATGGGCCTGATGTCCATGCTCACCGACCTCGGCGTCGGCGGGGGAGCCCTCGCCCTCATCACGACCCTCGACCTCAACTTCCTAGGCGTGATCCTGATCGGCGTCTTCGCGCTGGCCTGGCTCTCCGCCGCCGTGTGGTGGAGACGCCGCACGTACCCCGCACAAGAAAGGCACCCATGATGGAAATCACCCCCCAGCAGGTATCCACCCGCACGGACGACGCCCAGATCGTCGACGTTCGCGAGACCGAGGAACTGGCCGACGGGGTCATTCCCGGGGCGCTCCACATCCCGCTCGGCAGGGTTCCGGAGAGCCATTCCGCCCTGGACTCGACCCGACGCGTCATCGTCGTGTGTCGCAGCGGGCGCCGCAGCGCGGCCGCCGCACAGCATCTGGCCGATGCCGGATTCGACGCCTACACGATGAGCGGCGGCATGCTTGAGTGGGCGGCCGAGGAGCTCCCCATGGATCTGCCCCGGCTCCCGTGATCATCACGGCACTCGCCCTCGGACTGATAGTCGGGGCGTTGCTTGGTCTGGTCGGCGGCGGCGGCTCGATTCTCGCCGTCCCCGCACTCGTCTACGGCGTCGGACTGCCGCTGTCGGAGGCCATTCCCACGTCCCTGATCGTCGTGGGAGCGGCCTCCGCCGTCGCCGTGCTCCCTCGCCTTCGCCGCGGCGTGAACTGGCGCCTCGCACTGATCGTCGGCGCGGCCGGCGTGACCACCGCATTCCTGGGTACACTGGTCAACCGGCTGCTCGACGAGCGCGTGCTCCTCGGCGCCTTCGCCGTGATCATGGTGATCGCGGGCGTGCGGATGTTCCTCCCCACCCGGTCGGTCGGCGGGCCCTGCGCCCTCCCCGGCGGGGGCGTCAACTGGCGCAGCTGCCTGCCCCGCGCCCTGGCCACCGGCGCCGTGGTCGGATTTCTCACCGGTCTGCTCGGCGTCGGCGGGGGATTCCTCATCGTTCCGGCGCTCACCCTCGTTCTTGGCCTGCCGATGGGCGTGGCCGTTGGCTCCTCTCTGGTGATCATCGTCATCAACTCCGCCGCCGGATTCGTCGCGCACCTCGGCGCCGTGCAGATCGACTGGGCGATCACGGGCGCCTTCGCCGTATCGGCCATGGCCGCGTCCCTCATTGCCGGCCGGCTCGGACGCGGACTGTCCGACAAAGCCCTCAAACGGGGCTTTGCGATACTGGTTCTGGGCGTCGCCGTTTATGTCGCCGCGCAGGCGCTGATCGGCTGATTGCCACACGCACAACAATGCCCCCGTCGCTGTCAGCGACGGGGGCATTGTTGTGCGTGGTCCGACTCGGCGTGGGCCCTAGTCCCGGTCGTGCTTGCCGTCGTGCCGGCCGCTGCCATGTGAGTCCGCGGAGGCCGCGGTGTGCAGCTCCCACGTCACATTGTCGCCGTGCTGCTGCGTCCAGAACGTGCGCCAGTCGCCGGTCATCATCTGCGGGATCTGCGCGCCGAGGATCCCGGCTGCCGTCGGGTCACCGTTGGACACGTGGATGCCCGTGATCTCGTTGTCACCGTCGTTGTAGCCGGGGCTCGTGGAGTGGTCGTAGTTCGCCGAGGCGTCGCGACCCTCGGCGAGCCAGCGCACCGCCGCGGGCCCGGTCTTCTTGCTCTTCCTGGAGACGTCCAGCATGTAGCCGGAGTCGAGGGCGTCGCGCTGGGCGTGCAGGGAGTCGCCGGCGTCCTCGACCACGAGCAGCTTGTCCTTCGAGGCGAACTGGATGTTGTCGAGGCCCGTGTGCTCAAGGTCGCCGACAAACACGGGGGACAGCGTGCCGGTCTCGGCCGTCGGGGAGGACTGGCTCAAGCGGAAGACACCGCCGTATGCACCGGGGAGGGTGCTGTCCTTGTTGGTGTCGCCGGTTTCGGTGAAGTAGAACTCACCGAAGTCGGTGCCCGGTCGGAAGACGCCGTTCTCGGGGCGCTTGAACGGGGTGGCTTCCGCGGCCGCGGCGGCGGCGGTCGCCCCGTTGTCGGCGCCGGGGGTGACCGTGACCCACGAGGTGGTGAACGAGGTGCCGTACGTGTGCAGGTCGGTGACGAACTGGTCGGACGGGTTGTCCGCGAGCTGCTTCGCCGTGACCGCGGTGCCATCCGCCCGGCTCACCTGCAGTGCCTGCAGTGTGCCGGTGGACAGGTCGCCCGGCGTTGTCGGGGTGAACCGGTAGACGTAGCTGTTGGGTGCCTTGCCGCCGTCGGTCTTGGCGCCGCCGATATCCTCGACCAGCCAGACGTTCCCGGCCGAGTCGTTCTGGATGCCCTCGTAGCCGCCGGAGCCGAGCGCCGGGAGGGGGACGATATCGCCGTCGACCGGGTCGCCGTTGTCATCGAGCGTGATGCCGAAGACGCCGCCCTTCGGTGCCGCGGCCTCGGCGGCCAGAAGGAGCTGGTGCGTGAACGGATCCCAGGTGATGCCGTCGAAGGTGGGAACATCGGCCCCGTCGGACCGGGAGTCGGCGATCAGGGTGACTCGTTTGCTCAGGTCCGTTTCATCCAGGTTCACCCGAGTGACGTAGCCCTGTGGTCCTCCCTCGTGCCCCTGGAACAGATAGCGCTTCCCGCCGAAGTTCAGGTAGACGTTCTTGTCCGGCTCGGTCTTGAACGCCTCCTGCGCGTCCTGGGTGAGCGGACCGCCGTTTGAGGTGTTGTAGCCGTAGTGCGAGATTCCGCCGTTCGGGTTGGCCAGCGGCAGCTGCCCCCAGGCGACCGGGCTCTGCTCGAGGCCGGCGGCGAGAACGTTGCTCTGGATGCCGAATGCCGAGTTTGCTGCCACGCCGTCTCTGTGGGCGTCGGAGGTCGCGGCCGCGGGCAGCGTGGCGGCGAGAACGGTCAGCCCCAAGCCCAGGCCCACCGCAGCCGTCATGCCGATTCTCGTGTACTTCATCATGTCCTCCTTGTTGTGGTGACCCCCAACCCGAGGACAATACAAGTCATCCCAGGTATCTGCCCGGTGACAGGGACCTGAACGGGACATGCCTGCGAGCGGAACAGTCGCCCGCGCACGGTGATGTCGCCCGTCGGCCGGGGAATCTACGCCGTCATGGGAAGAATCTCGGTGAGAAGAGCCGTGACGCGGGCCTTGATCTCGTCGCGAATCGGCCGCACGGACTCGATGCCCTGGCCGGCCGGATCGGCAAGTTCCCAGTCCTCGTAGCGCTTGCCGGGGAAGATCGGGCAGGTGTCGCCGCAGCCCATGGTGATCACGACATCCGAGTCCTTGACGGCGTCGGTGGTGAGAATCTTGGGCACGTTGTTCGCGATGTCGATTCCATCTTCGGCCATGGCCTCGATGGCGACGGGGTTGATCTGGTCTTTCGGGGCGGAGCCCGCAGAGAGTACCTCGACGCGCCCGTGGGAGAGCGCTGTCAGATAGCCGGCGGCCATCTGCGAGCGGCCCGCGTTGTGCACACAGACAAAGAGGACGGTGGGAGGGGCGATCATGGCGAGTCCTTCGGTCGGGGATACCCAAAGCATAGATGAGCATCTATGGATATGGCAGGGGGCGATGTGAGGTTCAGCTGCCGTTCATCGAGGAGCTTGTCCCGTGGATCTCGGCCAGCAGGTCCTTCACGCGCCGGGTGATGTCGTCGCGAATCCTCCGAACGTCGGCCAGGTGAAGGCCGGCGGGGTCGGGGAGGTCCCAGTCGAGGTAGCGCCGACCCGGGTAGACGGGGCAGGCGTCTCCGCATCCCATGGTGATCACGTAGTCGGCGGCGCGGACGACCTCGTCGGTGAGGGGTTTGGGGTACTCGCCCGCGAGGGGAACGCCGACCTCGTCGAGGGCGCTCACCACGAGCGGGTTCACCAGTTCGGCGGGTTCCGAGCCGGCCGTCCTGACCCGCACCTGATCGCCGGCCAGCGAGCGGAGGATGGCCGAGGCCATCTGGGATCGGCCGGCATTTTGCACGCAGACGAAGAGCACCTCAGGCGTGTGGTCACTGGCTCGATGTTCGACGGTCGCGAGCGCGCGGAGACGGTCGCCCGCGAACCGGCTGGTGAGCGACGGCAGGTACCGGCTGATGCCGGCCCTGCCGGCGAGGAGCGCGTAACTCTCCCTGACGTAGCGATCGATTGTTTCCGGGGCGAACACACCGCGGAACCGGACGGCAAGGTCCTCGGCAATCCTGAGCAGCACAGCGGGCGCGGGCGCAGCCGGTTTCGTGACCCGGTACGCAAGCAGCAGCTCGGCGATCTCCGGCTGCCGGCCCGGGGTGACGGAGTACCAGACGACACGGCCGACCTTGGCCCGTTCCAGCAGGCCGGCCTCGACCATGACCCGCATGTGGTGGCTCACCGTCGGTTGCCGCAGCCCGAGTGCACGGGCGAGCCGGCCGACGAGGGCCCGGCCATCCGGGCTGTCGACGATCAGACCAAGCAGGCGCACGCGCGTCGGGTCGGCCAGGACCTTCAGGTTGCGGGCGATCTGCTCCGCGGCATCGTTGTCGCTCACCGGCGTCGCGTCGGGTGGTCCGTCGGCGTCACGAGTCGGAATGGCCATGGGGGCGAGTCTAATCCGGCGGATGCCGCCCGCCCCGAGGTGACGCCCGCCCAGCAAAATCTCCTTGAATAACGCTTCTTCACCATAATGAAGAAAATCGTTGACATCGTAAATTTATTCAATATAGTTGTGGCAAGTCCTCAAACGCAGTGCCAACACTGTAGGCGTCGGTTACCCGGCCTGCCTCCCGAACCGCGCGCTGACGAGTCTACGACGAGCCATGCGTAGCGCTCGGGGTTCACACCCCTCCCTTGTGGTGGCACCGTCCCCGCGGTCGTCCCGATATCCGATAGGCCCTCGCCGACGTGACCGTGTCACGGCGGCGAATGCCCGTACCCTCAGGCACCAATGGTGGTGTCACAGAAGGAATCACACATGCTCAGCACAACGGTCACAGACACCGTGCACGTTCAACGGCGGCTCACTCCTGAGGTTCGCCGCGGTCTCCTCGGCCTCGGCCTCGGCAACACCCTCGAGTGGTTCGACTGGATGATTTTCGGTCTCCTCTCCGCGTTCATCGGCCCGAAATTCTTCCCCTCCGAGGACCCCCTCACCGCCACGCTGAGCGCCCTTGCCGTCTTCGCGGTCGGGTTCGCGTTCCGTCCGCTCGGCGGAGTGCTGCTCGGCACGCTCGCCGACCGGATCGGCCGCCGCCGCGTCATGCTCCTGTCGATTTCGATGATGGCCGGAACCACGGCGATCATCGCCATCTCGCCCACGTACGATCAGATCGGCTCCTGGGCCGGCATCATCCTGCTGCTGTGCCGCGTTGTGCAGGGGATCTCCACCGGCATCGAGGCGCCGCTGTCCACCGCGCACGCCGTGGAGCTGGCCCCCGCCGGACGTGAGGGCATGGTCGCCGGGCTGATGTCGTTCTACGTCAACATCGGCATCCTGCTCGCCTCCCTCACCAGCTTCCTCACCAGCCTGCTGCTCGGCGGCGAGATCATGGCCGACTGGGGTTGGCGGGTGCCGTTCATCATCGGCGCGATCTTCGGCCTCGTCGTGGTCTACCTGCGCCGCTCCCTCCCGGAGACGATGACCAGCGAGGAGCTCGAAACGAACTCCCCGAAGAAGGTGTGGACGGAGGTGCGCAAGCACTGGATCAGCGTGCTCGCCATCATCTTCATCGTCGGCGCAGCTCAGGCCTACAACTACGCGTGGAACGTCGGCCTCCCGAGCGCCGCCCGCGGTAACTTCAAGGAAGACCCCACCACCGTCTTCGCCCTGACCACCGTGCTCGGCGTCATCCTCGTCATCGGCAGCTGGATCATCGGCAAGGTTGTCGACGGCAAGGCCATGTCGAAGTGGTTCCTGGTCACCCGCATTCTGGCGATCCCCTCCGTCTTCCTGATGCTGCTGTACGTGGAGCCCGGCATCGTCGGTTTCGCCGCAGTCCTCCTCGGCGGATCGATCGTCCTGGTGCTGAACATGACGCTCTACAACGTCGTCTCCTCGTCACTCATGCCCAAGAGCTGCCGCGGCACGGGCGTCTCGCTCGGCTACGGCATCGGCGTCGCCCTGTTCGGCGGCACCGCGTCCTACCTTCTCGTCTGGCTGCAGTCGGTCGACCTCAACTGGGTCTTCCCCGTCTACGTCGCCGTGCTCTCCATCCTCAGCATCATCTTCTACCTGCTCGCCCGCCGCACCAACGGCCTGTTCGTTGGAAAGTAAGGACACTCAATGACTACTCTCGACCTGCGCACCAGCACCGCCGACCTCACGGCACCCGTCATCTCCCGCTCCGACATCCTCGTGGTGGGCGGCGGCCCGGCCGGCGTCGCCGCCGCCGTCACCGCCGCACGCAGCGGCGCCAGCGTCACCCTGCTGGAGCGCTACTCCGCGCTCGGCGGCCTCGCTTCCGGCGGAATGGTTTTGGTGCTCGACGACATGATCAACGGGCCGGAGATCACCGTCACCGGAATTGTTTCCGAGTACGTCGACCGACTCGAAAGCATCGGGCTGGCCGTGGTGCCGCCGGAAGAGGACCGCCACGCGGCGACCGACACCTGGAACAAGTGGGGCCGCTTCGGCCTCTTCGACTTCCACTCGCACAGCAACCCGAAGCCGGTCTGCTACGCGGCCGCCTTCGACCCGGACGGCTGGAAGCGCGTCTCCAACGACCTCGTCCGCGAGGCCGGCGTGAATCTGCGTCTGCACTCCTGGTTCTCCCGGCCGATCGTCGACAACGGCGTCATGAAGGGCGTCATCTGCGAGACCAAGTCGGGTCCGCAGGCATTCATGGCCGACATCGTCATCGACACCACCGGCGACATCGACGTCGCCTCCCGGGCCGGCGCGAGCTACGCCCACGACAGCTACCTCACCACCCTCGTCTTCCGCCTCGGCGGCGTCGACACCGTCGCCGCCGAAGAGTACGAGCAGGAACACCCCAAGGAGGCTCGCGCCATCAACCGTCAGGTGAAGCGCCTGCTCGGCGGCGCGTGGGAGCTGTGGTGGCTCAAGACGCCCATCCCCGGCGTGGTGTGGTGCAACGCCCCGCACATGACCGGTTTCGACGGCGTCGACCCGGAAGACATGACCAAGGCCGAGTTCGCCGCTCGCGACCGCATCACCGCGGCGGTCGATTTCGTCAAGGCGAACCTGCCCGGCTTCGAGAACACCTACATCGTCGACGTCGCCCAGCAGATGGGCGTGCGCCAGACCCGGCTCCTGCAGGGCGAGTACGTCATGACCCAGGAAGACGTCACCTCGCGTCGGCACTTCGCCGATTCCGTGGCCCGCGGCCGTGACTACTACTACCCGTACCGGTCGTTGCTGCCCAAGGAAGTCGACCAGCTGCTCGTCGCCGGACGGCACTACTCCGCCACCCCGGAGGCGCAGAAAATGTCCCGCGAGATCCCGCCGTGCATGGCCATGGGCCAGGCCGTCGGTGCGGCCGCCTCGCTCGCCGTCGACCAGGGCGTGCTCGTACGCGACGTGCCGGTCGCCGACATCCAGCGCGAAATGCACAAGCACGGTGCCGACCCGGGAGACGTGCCCTCCGCCAATGCCTCCATCGACGCGGATGCGCTGGCCCAGGTATGACTGCCGCCTCGATGCCGCTGTCCGGCGTCACCATCGTCGACTTCACCCAGGTGTACATGGGGCCGAGCTGTACGCAGCTGCTCGGTGACTACGGAGCCGACATCATCAAGATCGAGCGTCCCGGCCTCGGCGACATCTCCCGCAATTCCTTCCCCGACAAGGACGGTCAGGACAACCCGATCTTCCTCGCCATCAACCGCAACAAGCGCAGCCTGTCCATCGACACCCGTAAAGAGGAGGGGCGCGAGGTTCTGCACCAGCTCCTGGTCGACGCGGACGTGGTCGTCAGTAACTTCCGCGCCGGAGTGATGGAGCGGATGGGATTCGGTTACGAAGACCTGAAGAAGATCAACCCCGCCCTCATTTGGGCCTCCGGCACCGGGTTCGGCACCGAAGGCCCCTACTCGCACAAGGGCGGGCAGGACGTTATCGCCCAGGCCTACTCGGGTGTGATGTGGCGCCGGGAGTCCGAGGACTCCCCGCTGTCCGTCTACCCGACCACGCTGTGTGACTACACAACCGGCATGCATCTGATGCAGGGCATCCTGTTGGCGCTGCGCACCCGGGATGAATCCGGTGTCGGCCAAAAGGTTGAGGTCACCATGTACGACTCCATGCTGCACATGCAGATGCAGGAAGCGTGCATGCAACTCAACCGCGGCTACGAGGTCAACTGGGGCGCCATGCCGCTCAGCGGCGTCTACGCGACCACGGATGGCGCCATCACCATGGTCGGCGGATTCACCGAAGACCCGCTGCGGCACATCTCGCTGGCCCTGGAGCTGGACGAGGACCTCAGCCTGCGGCCCGAATTCGCCACGCTCGAGCAGCAGTTCGAACACAAGCCTGTTCTGCAGAGCATCTTCCGCGACAAGATTGCCACCAACACGACGGCGTATTGGGGTGAGCGCCTCGAGAACGAAGGCCTGCTCAACGCGCCCGTGCACACCCTGGAGCAGGCACTGGCCGACGAGCAAACCACGGCGAACAAGATGATCGTCGAGGCCGAGCATCCGTCCGTCGGCACGGTGCGCATGCTCAACGCCCCCATTCGCCTGTCGGAAACGCCGCCGACAATCCGTCGCAGCGCACCGCGCCTCGGCGAGCACAACGTCGAAGTGCTGCAGGAGAACGGCTACGACGATGCGGCCATCGCCCGCCTGCAGGAACTGGGGGTGCTTCGATGACCGCGGCGGTGCAGACCGACGAGGTCGTTCTGCAGATCGACAACCACGTCGCCACGGTGACCATCAACCGTCCGCAGGTGATGAACGCGGTCGACGAGGCCACGACCGACCGGCTCAACCAGATCTGGGACCAGATCGAGAACGACCGCGACATTCGCGTGGTCGTGCTGACCGGCGCCGGCGACCGCGCCTTCTGCGTCGGCGCGGACATGTCCGCGGCGGCGGTCGACAAGACCGGCCTGCAGTACTGGGCCGACCTCGACCCGAACGGCTTCGGCGGCCTCAGCCTGCGCACCACGCTCGATATCCCCGTCATTGTGCGCGTCAACGGCTACGCACTCGGCGGCGGCATGGAAATGGTGCTGGGGGCTGACATCGTCGTGGCGGCCGAGTCCGCGCAGTTCGGCCTGACCGAACCACGCGTGGGACGGCTGGCCCTCGACGGCGGAATCAGCCAGCTCGTGCGCAAGATCCCGTACACGCAGGCCATGGGGCTGCTCCTGACCGGGCGCAAGGCCCCGGCCGCCGAGATGGCGACCCTCGGCCTCGTCAACGAGGTGGTACCCGCCGACGAACTGGACGCGGCCGTCGACCGTTGGGTGCAGCAGATCCTCTCCTGCGCCCCGACGTCCGTGCGTGCGGTCAAGCAGATGGTGACCCGCACCACGCATCTCTCCGCTCAGGACGCGCGTCGGGTTCGGCTTCCCGCCCTGATGGAATCGCTCGACAGCGCCGACTCGGCCGAAGGCGTCCTGGCCTTCCAAGAGAAGCGCCGACCCGTTTGGCCCGGAAAATGAGCGGGCAGCAGACCACGCCGGAGCGCCAGGCGTTCACTCCCGGCGTTTGGGGCGTGCTCGCCACGCCCTTCCAGGGCAGCACCTTCGACGTCGACGTCGACAGTCTCGCCGCACTGGCCGAGCATTATGAAGCCATCGGCGCGACCGGCCTGACCGTACTCGGCGTCTTCGGTGAAGCCGCCGCGCTCTCCGCCCCGGAGCGCGAACTGGTTCTCGAGATTGTGACCGAGTCCACGACCCTCCCGCTCGTCGTCGGGATCTCGGCACTGGCCACCCAGCCCGCGATCGAGGAGGTACTGGCGGCACAGGCCGCCGCCACCGGACGGATCGCCGCCGTGATGGTGCAGGTCAATTCCCCGAACCCGCGCGTCGTCACCCACCACCTGCAGGCCATCCATGAGGCAACAGGCGCGTCCATCGTGCTGCAGGACTACCCCCTCGCGAGCGGGGTCTCCATCCCGACGCCGGCACTGATCTCGGTGGTCTCCTCCTGCGCGTTTGTCCTCGCGCTCAAGGCCGAGGCCCCCCCGACACCGGTGGCCATCGCCGCCCTCACCGCAGCCCTCGACGTCCCCGTCTTCGGTGGTCTGGGCGGCCAGGGGCTGCTCGACGAGCTGGTGTCCGGTGCCGCCGGCGCGATGACCGGATTCTCCTACCCCGAGGCACTCATCGCCTGCGTGAACGCGTGGACGAGCTCGGGGTACGAGGCGGCGCGCGATGCGCTCCTGCCCGTTCTGCCGTTGATCAACTTCGAGCAGCAGGCCAAGATCGCCCTGGCCCTTCGCAAGGAATGCTTCCGCCAGCGCGGCCTGATCAAGGAATCCGGCGTGCGGCCTCCCGCCGCGGAATACCCGGAAAGCCTGCGCGCCTCGATGCTCATTCACCTGCGCGAAGCCGCCGCAGCCTACCCGGGGAGGAACTGATGGATCTCAAACTGAAGGGAAAGACGGCACTCATCGCCGCGTCCACCGGAGGCCTTGGCCTCGCCGTGGCCACCGCGTTGGCAGGGGAGGGCGCGAACGTCGTCATCACCGGTCGACGGGCGGACCGTGCCCGGGAGATCGCCGACGGCCTACCGAGCGCGATCGGCATCGCAGCCGACCTCAATACCGAGGAGGGCATCGACGCGGTGTTCGACGGCGCCGTGGAGGCCTTCGGCCCCATCGACATCCTCGTGCTCAACGGCCCCGGACCCAAGCCGGGGGCCGCCGCGGCGCTGACCAGTGACGAGATGGCGTCGGCCTTCGACCTGCTCGTCAAGCCGCAGCACGCGCTGATCAGCCGGGCGTTGCCCGGCATGCGATCCCGGCGCTGGGGGCGCATTCTCGCGCTGGGCTCCAGCGGGGTCGTCGCGCCGCTGCCCAACCTGGCCGTCTCCAACATCGGCCGGGCGGCGCTCGCCGGATACCTCAAAACCCTCGCGGCCGAAGTGGCCCTGGACGAGGTGACGGTCAACCTGCTCCTGCCCGGGCGGATCGAAACGGACCGGGTCGGCGAACTCGACCACGCCGCGGCCAAACGGCGCGGAACGACCGTCGAATCGATCCAGCAGGAATCCCGCGGCACCATTCCCGCCCGTCGCTACGGCGACCCCGCGGAGTTCGGCGCCGCCGCAGCTTTCCTGTGCAGTGGGCCGGCCTCGTACATCACCGGAGTGGCCCTGCGCTGCGACGGCGGCCTCGTTCGCAGCCTCTAAACATCGACCCAAAAGAAGGAATCCCCATGAGTAACGCAGCAATTGCACAGAACCTGATCAACGGCGAGTGGGTCGGCGGCGCCGACGTCGAGAGAATGAACCCGGCGCGTCCCGGCCAGGTCGCGGTCGTGTCACCGAGCGCGAGCCTCGCGGGCCTCGACGACGCCCTCGCCGCCGCCGAGTCGGCGCAGGCCGGCTGGGCCGCCATGCCGTTGCCCGCCCGCGGCGCCATCCTGATCACCGCCGGCACCCTGTTGCAGGAACGCAAGCGCGCCATTGCCGAAGACCTCGTGCGTGAAGAGGGAAAGACCATCGCCGAGGCCATGGGCGAGGTCACTCGCGCCATCGACGTGATGCGCTTCTTCGGATCCCTCGGCTGGGCGTCGACCGGGGATGTTCTGCCCAGCGGAGTCCCCGACACCACGATCTACACGCGCCGCGAGCCCATTGGCGTCGTCGGGCTGATCACGCCGTGGAACTTCCCGATCGCCATTCCTGCGTGGAAGACCGCCCCCGCGCTGATCAGCGGCAACTCCGTCGTCCTGAAGCCCGCCGAAATGACGCCGATGTCGGCCACGCACCTCGCCCGGGCCCTCGCCGACGCCGGTCTCCCGGCCGGAGTGCTCAACATCGTGCACGGCAAGGGACGCATCATCGGATCCGCCCTCGCCCACGACTCTCGCGTCGCCGGCCTGTCGTTCACCGGCTCGACGGCCGTCGGACTAGGGCTGCACAAGGTGATGAGCGAGCGCCGGGCCCGCGTGCAGCTCGAAATGGGCGGCAAGAACGGCGTGCTCGTGCTTGACGACGCCGACCCGCGCAAGGCCGCCCAGGTGGTCGCCGCCGGCGGCTTCGCGCTCACCGGGCAGGCCTGCACGGCGACGTCGCGGGTGTACGTCACCCCGGGCATCCGCTCCGCATTCCTTACGGAACTCGTCGCGCAGGCCGGGTCCTACGCCCCCGGCGACGGCCTGGACGCCGCGACCAAGATGGGCGTCGTGGTCAGCGACAACCAGCTGCAGCAGAACGAGGGCGCTGTACGTGACGCGCTCGGCCGCGGCGCGACCGCACTGCACGGCGCCCCGGCCGACAACGGCCTTCACTTCACCCCGACGGTGCTCACCGATATCGCGCACGACGATCCTGCCGTGCGCGACGAAATCTTCGGCCCGGTCATCGCGGCCCTGGAGGTGCCGGACTACGAGGCCGGCCTCGCCGCCATCAACGACTCCCGCTATGGCCTCACCGCCGGAATCTGCACGGACAGTCTCGCTCGCTCCACCGATTTCGCCCAACGTGCCCAGGCCGGCGTCATCAAGATCAACCGTCCGACGGCCGGTCTGGACCTCAACGTGCCGTTCGGTGGCGTGAAGGACTCCTCAACGAACACGTTCCGGGAACAGGGTCGCACCGCGCTCGACTTCTTCACCTGGGGCAAGACCGTCTACACCGGGGTGTGATCCCTCGATATGACATTCGTCATAGCCCAGCCATGTGTGGACGTCAAGGACAAGGCCTGCATTGAGGCCTGCCCCGTGGACTGTATCTACGAGGGAGAGCGGTCGCTGTACATCCACCCGGATGAGTGCGTCGACTGCGGCGCCTGTGATCCGGTCTGCCCCGTGGAGGCGATCTTCTACGTGGACGATGTGCCGGATGAATGGGAGGAGTACACGCGAGCCAACGTTGAATTCTTCAGCGAATTGGGCTCGCCCCTGGGCGCCGGCCGGCTCGGGAACATTGGGCGGGACGATCCGTTCATCACCGGGCTTGCACCGCAGAATCAAGGAGCAACGGTGTGATCGACGCCATCGGCTGGGTGGGTTCTGCCCTCATCCTGGTCTCGCTCGCGCAACCGCAGGCCCGACGCCTGCACTCCCTGAACATTGCCGCGTGCGTGGTCCTGATCGGCTACAACGGCCTGATCGGGGCCGTGCCGGGCGTCGCGCTGAACACGGGTCTCATTCTCGTGAATCTCTGGCGGCTCCGTGCCTTGTCGAGGGAGGTGTCCCCGGACCGAATGTGACGATCAAATAAAGTCTTTTAGCATAGTGAATAAATCTATTGACAAAGTAAATATCTTCAATATTGTTGTACTCACTCTCCAAACGACAGGATGCACCCATGACCGACACCAAGACAGGGGTCCCTTCAGCTGCGCTGAATGGACTGTTGGCAACGGTCGGAAGTCTGGTGCACTCCCTGCGTAAGGAGAGAGGAATGACTCTGGCCCAGTTGGCCGAGACCGCCGGGCTGAGCCCGGCGATCGTGAGTCAGATCGAACGTGGCAAGGCAAACCCGGCATTCACAACGCTGGCGCAGCTGGCCCACGGCCTCGAAATTCCTGTCGGTCGGTTCTTCATCGGCCACGACGAACCCGCATCACCCGTCGTGCGCCGAACGGATCGACGCAATCTGCAAGGCGTCACCCGGGAGTCCGTCGGAGAAGCAGCTCACGAGCTGCTGACCCCGGATCACACCGGCCTCCTTGAGGCGCAGTGGATTGTGAGCCCCCCGGGGCACAACACGAGTGAGACTCCTTTCCGCCACCGCGGAGAAGAGTTCGGCATCATCCTTTCCGGAAAGATCGACATCTATCTCGACGGAGAGCGCTACATCCTGGAGGCGGGCGATTCGATCACCTACGCCTCCACCGTGCCGCACTGGTACATCAACCGCTACGAAGAGTCATGCGTAGCCGTCTGGGTGAGCTCCCCTCCCGCCTGGTGAGGCCCCCTCCGCCCAGGCTCTTCCCAACATTCCGATCGACTGCTTCGCCGTGGCGTGCCTGCCGCGTCGATTTTTTGATCCTGAAAAGTTCAATGAGGAGCTTCATGCCTAATTTTCGCCGACCCAACACGCGCCGCCAGGGTCTCTCTCGCCGCTTCGTCGCCGCCGCAGTCGCCGCGGCGTCGCTCTCGCTCGTGCTCGCCTCGTGCAGCTCGACAGCCCCCTCGACCGATTCGCCCGACGGCTCCTCAGATGCAGAACTGACACCGCTGTCACTGCAACTGGGATGGCTGATTGACGACGGAATCGCGGGCGAGGCCGTTGCCCTCTCCAAGGGCTGGTACGAGGAGGCCGGAATTGACCTTGAGATCAACGCCGGCGGTCCGAGCCTGGACGGTGTCGCGCTGGTGTCCAGCGGTGCCAGCGACATCGGACAGTTGTCGTCCAGCCCGAGTTTGATGCTGGCACGCTCGCAGGGCATCCCGGTGCAGGCCTTCGCGGCCGGGCTGCAGAAGCACCCGTACACCTTCTTCTCGCTGGCTGAGAACGCCGTCACCGAACCGCACGACCTGATCGGCAAAACCGTCGGCGTGCAGGCGACCGGCCAGGTGCTGCTCCAGGCGGTGCTGGCCGCCAACGACATCGATCCGTCCGACGTGACCGTTCAGGTCGTCGGGTCCGAGATCACCCCGCTCACGACCGGCGCCGTCGACGTGTGGACGGGGTGGGCGACAACGGCCTCCATTGCACGCACCCTCGGAGAAGTCGACACGGACTACTTCGAAATGGCGCTGTGGGATGCCGGCGTGCAGCTGTATCCCCGGGTCTACTACGCGACCGAGTCCACCCTCGCCGACAAGCCCGAAGCTCTCGCGACGTATCTCGAAGTCACCTCGCGCGGCTGGGAATACGCCTACGCCAATCTGGACGAAGCCGCTGCCGCGGTGGCAGAGCTCGCGCCGGGACTCGACACGGAAATCATCGCCGAAGGTATCACCATCGCACACGCCTATGAGACCGACGGTTCGGGTACTCGAGTGAACTGGGGAAGCATGGACCCCGACGTGTGGGCCAACCAGCTCGATACCTGGGAATCCCTCGGCCTGTTCCCGAATGCTGTTCCCGCGCTCGACGATGTCATCGACACCAGCATCCTCGACGACAGCACCCGAGTTGAAATCAGCGACGAACTATGACCGTCGAGACGGTGACGGCCCTGGACGAGCTGCGGGTGAGCGACGTCACGGTGACCTTCGAAAGCAACCGGGCGACGGTCACCGCGATCGCCGGACTCAGCGCCGTATTCCCGGCCGGAAGCTTCACCTCGCTGCTGGGGCCGTCCGGCTGCGGAAAATCCACCCTGCTCCGCGTGATCTCCGACCTCGTGCAGCCGACGGAGGGAAACGTCAACCTGTTCGGTCAGAGCCCGCATGAGGCCCGCACCACACGGCAAATCGGATTCGTCTTCCAGGACGCGACCCTGTTGCCCTGGCGCAACGTTTTGGACAACATCCTCTTGCCGCTCCAGGTGGGCGGAGGCGCCAGCATCACCGACCATGCCGACCCGCACGAACTCTTGAAGCTCGTGGGGCTGGAAGGCCGGGAGCTGGCCTTCCCGCACGAACTGTCCGGTGGCATGCGCCAGCGCGTCGCCATCGCGCGAGCCCTGATCTGCAAGCCGAAGATCCTGCTCATGGACGAGCCGTTCGGGGCCCTGGATGAGATCACCCGCGATCACCTGAACGGCGAATTGCTCCGAATTTGGCGAACCACGGGGACCACGATCGTGTTTGTCACCCACTCGATAACGGAGGCGGCGTTCCTGTCGGAACAGGTCATCCTCCTGGCGGCAAACCCGGGACGGGTGCAGGAAATCGTTTCGATCGATCTCCCGCAGCCCCGCGAGCTAAGCGTTCGAGATTCCATGGAATTTACCAACGTGGCCGCACATCTGCGGCGCGTACTGGAGGTATGCTAATGGCCACCATCAGCCCCGTCGCCACGCGACGAACGGCAGAATCGGCAGGACCCGCACCAAGCCGAACGCGTCGCCCCGGCGGCCACCGGCTCATACCCCTCGTCGGCATCGTCGTTCTGGTCATTGTCGCCCAGATCGCCACCACGGTGTTCTCGATCCCGGTCTACATTTTTCCGGCACCGACCGACGTGTTCGGCGCGCTGATCAGCAACTATCCGCTCGTGCTGACGCACATGTGGCCGACGATCTTTGAAGCGGTCATGGGGTTCCTGCTGGGCAACTCCGTGGCCATTCTGCTGGCCGTCACCTTCATGTACTGGCGCTCGGCGGAACGCATGGTGATGCCGATGGCCATCATCGCGCACACCATCCCGGTCGTGGCCATCGCCCCGGTGCTCGTCATCATGATGGGAAGCGGATTCACGTCGAAGATCGCCGTTGCCGCGCTGGTCTGCTTCTTCCCGACCCTCGTGAACATGGTCAAGGGACTGCGATCAGCGGACCGCCAGTCCATCGAACTCATGCAGGTGCTCTCGGCGAGCAAGACCGAAACGCTCACCAACATTCGCGCCTATGCGTGCCTGCCGTTCCTGTTCTCCGCACTCAAGATCGCAGCCGGCAGCGCCTTCATCGGCGCGATCATCGCCGAATGGATCGGATCTCAACAGGGTCTGGGCTATCTCATCATCCAAACCACATATAGCTATGACACTCCACTGCTGTATGTCGTCATGCTCGCCGCGTCCATCCTGTCGATCTCGCTCTTCTCGATCGTCGCCACCGCCGAACGTCTCATCGTGCGCTGGAAACCAGAAGAAGACAGCTAAGGGGAAGCCACCATGAATACCGCTCTTGACGCACTCGACATCGACCTCTACCAGGCCGCATCCCGAACTCTGCTCGCGTCCCACCACGCCGACAACCATCGGGTTGCATCCGCAATCCGCGGCGCATCGGGAACGATCTACCTGGGGCTGCACCTGGGCTCGAAGCGAGTGAGCATCTGTGCAGAATCCTCGGCCGTCGCCAACGCCCGCATGGCGGGGGAGACCCACCTCAGCAACGCGGTTGCGGTATGTATGAACTCCACCACGGGCACGCCGCAGGTCATCAATCCCTGCGGCGTGTGCCGGGAGCTGTTCAGTACGTACGGTCCCGACATGAACGTTCTGGTCGATTCTCAGGGCTCAATAGCCAAGGTCACGATGGCCGAACTGTTGCCGCTCCCGTGGATGCGCGCCAACGAAACCGACTGGGTGGTGCCACAACCAGAAGTCACGCCGCCGTCGACCGGGGATCCGCACCCCTCATGGCGTCAGTAACGTCTAGCGATGTTCAAGCCGGAGAACCCGGGCAACATCGCGGGGGCGGCCCGATCGCCAGTCGCGCGTGACGACCGCCCCCGAAACTGACGGCGATGGTCGTGCAGAAAGGAACGCGACAATGCACTAAAATCTTTCACAATGGTGAAAATTCCACCGTTTGACACAGGAGCGCCGATGACGGACACGAAAGCGGGGGCCACCTCAGCTTCGATGAACGGTCTCCTGGCCACGGTCGGAACCATGGTGCACACCCTCCGTAAAGAAAAAGGCATGACCCTGGCACGGCTGGCCGACACCGCCGGGCTGAGCCCGGCGATCGTGAGTCAGATCGAACGCGGCAAGGCCAACCCGTCGTTTACGACGCTGGCGCAGCTGGCCCACGGCCTCGAAATTCCGGTGGGTCGCTTCTTCCTCGGCCACGACGAACCGGCCTCGCCGGTCGTGCGCGGTTCTGATCGGCGCAGTCTGCAGGGGGTCACCCGGGAGTCCGTGGGCGAGGCCATTCACGAGTTGCTGACCCCGGACCAGAACGGCCTCCTCGAGGCACAGTGGATTGTGAGCCCCCCGGGACACGACACGAGCGCGACTCCCTTCCATCATGGTGGCGAGGAGTTCGGCATCGTCATCTCCGGAAAGATCGACGTCTACCTGGACGGAGAGCGTCACACTCTGGAGGCGGGCGATTCGATGACCTTCGCGTCCACCATTCCGCACTGGTACATCAACCGCTACGACGAGCCGTGCATCGCAGTCTGGGTGAGCACCCCGCCCGCTCGGTGAGCCCTCCCCTCCAGACATGACGAACACGGCAGCGCTGCACGCCGACCGGCGGCCCGGCCGGCTCCCTCGACTTCCGCCTGACGCGCGCAAGGGCCTGTTGGCCCTCGGCCTCGGCAACACCCTCGAGTGGTACGACTGGATGGTCTTCGGTCTGCTCTCGGCCTTCATCGGGCCCAAATTCTTTCCGTCAGAGGATCCCCTCGCGGCAACGTTGAGTGCCCTCGCCGTCTTCGCGGTCGGTTTCGCGTTCCGCCCCGTCGGCGGAGTGCTCCTGGGAACGCTTGCCGACCGGATCGGTCGGCGCCGGGTGATGCTGATATCGGTCACGATGATGGCGATCACCACGGCCATCATCGCCGTCTCACCGACCTATGAGCAGATCGGCCCGTGGGCCGGCGTCATCCTGCTGCTCTGCCGCGTCGTGCAGGGGGTGTCCACCGGCATCGAGGCCCCGCTGTCCACCACACACGCCGTCGAACTGGCGCCGGCCGGCCGCGAGGGTCTCGTCGCCGGACGGATGTCGTTCTTCGTGAACACCGGCATCCTGCTTGCCTCGCTCGTGAGCTTTCTCACCAGCCTGCTCCTCGGCGGCGAAGCCATGTCTGACTGGGGCTGGCGGGTTCCGTTCATCCTCGGCGCGCTCTTCGGCCTCGTCGTACTGTACCTGCGCCGCTCCCTCCCGGAAACGATGAGCTCGGCAGAGCTCGTCACGAGCTCCTCCCGTACGATCTGGACCGGCGTGCGCAAGAACTGGCTCAGTGTGCTGGCGATCGTCTTCGTTGTCGGTGCCGCGCAGGCCTACAACTACGCGTGGAACGTCGGCCTTCCCAGCGCCGCCCGCGGTGTCTTCCGGGAGGACCCCACCACCGTCTTCGCGCTGACCACCGTGCTCGGCGTCATCCTCGTCATCGGCAGTTGGATCGTCGGCACGCTCGTCGATGGCAGGGCCATGTCGACGTGGTTCCTGATCACCAGACTGCTGGCGATCCCCTCCGTGTTCCTGATGCTGCTCTATGTGCGGCCAGGAATCGTCGGCTTCGCGGCCGTACTGCTGAGCGGATCGATCGTGTTGGTGTTGAACTTGACCCTCTACAACGTCGTTTCCGCCTCGTTGATGCCGAAGAACTGCCGCGGCGCGGGCGTCAGCCTCGGCTACGGCATTGGCGTCGCCCTGTTCGGCGGCACCGCGTCCTACCTCCTCGTCTGGTTGCAGTCCATCGAGCTGGACTGGGTCTTCCCCGTCTACGTCTCCGTGCTCTCCATCATCAGCATCGTCCTGTACCTGCTCGCCCGCCGCTCCAACGGGCTGTTCGTCGGACGGTGAGGCGTGAGAAGCCCCGCTCTCGGGCCGTGTGCGGAGTACAGTCGGGACCATGATGCAGCACTCCACATCGCCCGCGCCGCGGGGAGCAGGGCCGATCGCCGCCTGGGCGGTCGGCCTGCTGCGTGTGCGCTGGCTGATGCGCGCACCCATCGTCGTGTACCGGGCGCGGCTCGGGGGTCTTTTCGGGCGGCGTCTGCTCATGGTGGAACACACGGGCCGCTCAACCGGTCGGGCACGGTTCGTCGTTTTGGAGGTCGTTGCCCGCCCGTCGCGCGGCAGCTACGTCGTCGCCTCCGGGTTCGGCACGCGGTCCCAATGGTTCCGCAACGTGCAGGCCAACCCGCACGTGCGCCTGTTCATCACCAGTCGGAGGCCGGCCGCAGCGACGGCGCGCGTGCTCGCCCCCTTCGAGGCGCGCGCCGCGATGGCCGCGTATCGCACGGCTCACCCGAAAGCGTGGTCCGCGTTGAAGCCGGTACTCGACGAATCCCTCGGCACGCCCGTCGATGACGGGGACGAGCTGCCCCTGGTGCGCTTCGACCTCGACCGATGAGGCCGGTTGCGACCTGCTGCACGAGATGGCGCGAAGCACCTCCTGACCGCCCGGCCTCGCGGTTCGTTCAGCCGGCGGCGAGGGCCGCCGGCAGCTCGGTCAGTGCAGCGACGGTGAAATCGGGAGCCTCGAAGTACTCCGGGTAGCGTTCCCCACTGCGGTTCACCCAGGCCGTGCGCAGGCCGGTGCGCGCGGCGCCATGGATGTCCCAGGGGTGCACGGCGACGAGCAGCATATCGGCCGGATCTGTCCCTGACGCGGCGGCGGCGTACTCGTACGCGGCGCGGGCCGGCTTCCACGCGGGCGCGTCGTCGACCGAGAGCAGCGCCTCGAATTCGTTTCGGATCCCGGCCGCGCTGAACAGCGCATCCGCTATACGGGCCGCGCCGTTGCTGAGGGTGACCAGTCGGTACCCGTCGGCGGCGAGCGCCCGGATGCCGTCGGGAACGTCAGCGTGCACGTCGAGGCTCGTCAGGGCGGTCATTACATGGTCGACCGCGGCGCTGGGGGAGCGGTCGAGCTCCACGTCGACCAGGAGCCTTCGCAGGGCATCGGCTCCGATCGCGGAGAATGAGGCGCGGTCGCCGCTGGCCGTGAGGGCGAATCCGTCGCGCAGCAGGGTGGCGAACCAGAGCGCCGCCAGTTCTGCCCGCGCCCCAATCTCCCGAAAGCGTTCCGCGAGCGGTGACATGTCGGAGAGCGTTTCGTTCACGTCGAAGACGATGACGGACGGGGCGGTGGGCATGGGTTCTCCTCGGGAGGCGGCGTGCTGGTGTGCGGGTCCAGTCTGCCGCGCGGCGACGGTATTCGCCACAGGCGCCCGTGGGGATCACTCATCCCATAAATTGTGATCAGATTCCACCGCGGACTCACGGCCGTGTGCGCGGCACGGGCCATCGCCCTGGGGTCACCCGAGTCGGTGGTATCGGCTCGCAACAGGAGGACAGCAATGAAAATTGAAAATGTTGAACTGCGCCGGGTGACGATGCCCCTGGTTCGTCCGTTTCGCACGTCATTCGGCCAGATCGACCACCGCGACATGACGATCGTGCGCGTGACGACCGCCAACGCGGAGGGCTGGGCTGAGTGCGCCGCCGAACCCCAGCCGCTCTACAGCTCCGAGTTTCTCGACGGCTGCGACCTCGTGATCCGTGACCACCTGCTGCCCCGGCTTCGCGCCGTCGGCGACGGGCTGACCGCGGAGCGTGTGGCGACGACGTTGGCGCCGGTGAAGGGGCATCCGATGTCCAAGGCCGTGCTGGAGACCGCCATCCTCGACGCGCAGCTCAAGGAACGCGGCGCGTCCTTCGGGCAGTACCTGGGCGCGGTGAATGACAGGGTGCCGTCCGGTGTCTCCGTGGGAATCATGGAATCGATTGACGGGTTGCTCGATGTCGTCGGTGAGTACCTCGCCGAGGGCTATCTCCGCATCAAACTGAAGATCGAACCGGGCTGGGACATTGAGCCGGTGCGTGCCGTGCGTGAACGTTTCGGCGACGACATCCTGCTCCAGGTCGACGCCAACACCGCCTATTCTCTCGCCGATGCCCGACACCTGGCCCGGCTCGACCCCTTCAACCTGCTGCTGATCGAACAGCCGCTGCCGGAGGACGACATTCTGGGTCACGCCAACCTGGCCAAGCTCATGACAACGCCGATCTGCCTCGACGAGTCGATCGAATCCGCCCGCGACGCAGCCGCAGCCATCGTTCTCGGGGCCTGCAGCATCATCAATGTGAAGCCGGCTCGCGTCGGCGGTTTTCTCGAGGCGCGGCGTATCCACGACGTTGCGGCCGCGCACGGGGTACCCGTGTGGTGCGGCGGGATGCTCGAAACGGGTATTGGCCGGGCGGCGAATGTTGCGCTCGCCGGGCTGCCGAACTTCACTCTCCCAGGGGACACGTCGGCCTCCAGCCGGTACTACGCCCAGGACCTGACCGCCCCGTTCGTGCTGGAAGACGGATGCCTGCCGGTGCCGACCGCCCCCGGGATCGGCGTCGAGATTCTGCCGGATGCGCTGGCCGACGTCACGACATCACGCGCCGACATCGCCTTCTAGGCCGAGCCCGCACGCGCCACAGCGGCCCGGCCGGGTCGACCCTCTTGTTCTCTCGCGTGTCCCGCCGTATGATACAAAAAGCGATATGCGAATCACGAGTTCGATTATAGAACTGTGAGACGAATACCGATCGGTCAACCACAGAGAAGTGAGGAATGCCGTGCAGTTCCACAACCACGGATACGTATCCGCCGACCCGCGCACCCAACCAGCCGCCGGGGTCGGTGTCGATCGCCCGGCCGAGCTCCCGGACAACGTCGACGTGCTCATCGTCGGAACGGGGCCCGCCGGCATGATCGCCGCGGCCCAGCTCTCCCAGTTTCCCGGCGTCACGACGCGCATCGTCGAGCGTCGTGGAGGGCGCCTCGTGATCGGCCAGGCGGACGGAATCCAGGCACGCAGCGTGGAGACCTTCCAGGCCTTCGGTTTCGCGGAGCGGATTATCGCCGAGGCCTACCGCATCACCGAAATGGCATTCTGGAAGCCCGATCCCCAGGACCCGTCGCGTATTATCCGCACGGCTCGTACCGTCGATGACCCGACCGGTATCAGCGAATTTCCGCACCTGATCGTGAACCAGGCTCGGGTGCTCGACTACTTCGCCGAGGTGATGGCGAACGCGCCGACGCGCATGACACCCGACTATGGTTTCGAATTCCGCAGCCTCGAGGTCTCCGACGACGGCGAGTACCCCGTCGCGGTGACGCTTCGGCACGGCGCCGACGGCCCCGAGCGTGTTGTGAACGCCAAGTATGTGCTCGGCGCCGACGGTGCGCGCAGTGCGGTGCGCGACTCGATCGGATGCACAATGGCCGGCGACCAGGCCTTCCACGCGTGGGGTGTCATGGACGTTCTCGCCGTCACGGACTTTCCGGACATCCGCACCAAGTGCGCGATCCAGTCGGGTTCCGGCGGAAACATCCTGCTCATTCCGCGCGAGGGCGGCTACCTGTTTCGCATGTACGTCGACCTGGGCGAGGTGCGCCCGGATGATCACGGCGCCGTGCGCGCGACCACGATTGAGGAGATCATCAAGAAGGCGAACGAGATCCTGCACCCCTACGTTCTCGACGTGAAGAACGTCGCGTGGCACAGCGTGTACGAGGTAGCCCACCGCCTCACCGACAGGTTTGATGACCTGCTGCCGCACGAGGTTGGCACCAGAACGCCGCGGGTCTTCATCGCCGGCGACGCCTGCCATACCCACAGCGCCAAGGCCGGTCAGGGCATGAACGTGTCGATGCAGGACGGCTTCAACCTCGCGTGGAAGCTCGGCGCCGTGCTCTCCGGCCGCAGCCCGGAGAGCCTGCTCGGCACGTATTCGGCGGAACGGCAGGTGATCGCCAAGAACCTGATCGACTTCGACAAGCAGTGGTCGACCCTGATGGCCACCAGGCCGGAAGACCTCGCCGACCCGTCGGAGCTGGAGGACTTCTACGTGCGAACGGCCGAGTTCCCGGCCGGCTTCATGACGCAATACCCGCCGTCGATGCTGATCGGTGAGGCTACCCACCAGGACCGCGCGGCGGGGTTCCCCATCGGCAAGCGCTTCAGGTCCGCCCCGGTGATGCGCGTCGCCGACGCCAATCCCGTGCAGCTCGGCCATCATCACCGGGCCGACGGTCGGTGGCGCCTGTACGCCTTTGCGGATGCGGCGGCCCCCGGTGAGGCATCGGCGCTCGCGGACTGGGCCGAGTGGTTGCAGGCCTCGCCCGAGTCCCCGCTGCTGGCCCACACCCCCGAGGGCGCCGATATCGACAGCGTCTTCGACGTCAAGGTCGTGTACCAGCAGGCGCACCGCGACGTGGATCTGAACCGGGTTCCGACGGCGTTCCTGCCCACCACCGGACCGTTTGAGCTGATCGATTACGAAAAGCTCTACGCCGCCGACCCGGAACACGACATCTTCGAGCTGCGCGACATCGACCGCTCCGGCGCCGTCGTAGTGGTTCGTCCCGACCAGTACGTCGCCCATGTGCTGCCGTTGACGGCAACCGAGGAGCTCGCAGCCTTCTTCCGGCCCATCCTGCTCGGGGCGCGGGTCACCGCAGGGTGAGCGTTCAGGCCCCGTAGGCGCGCGCCACGGCCTGCGCGCCGAGCCGCAGGCGCTCGGCGATCTCGGCCTCCGGGAGCGGCCGCGAGATGTGGATGACCGCAAGGGAGGCGGGCGGCTGCCCGGGGAGGGTCAGTGGCACGGCGACCGAGAGCAGGGACGGCACGACCTCGTCGTGGCTGGAGGCGAACCCCCGGGAGCGACTCTGCACGAGTTCGTCCCGCAGTTCCGGGCTCAGGTCGGTGGGCCAGGAACTCTCGGGCAGCCCCAGCAGAATCGCTTTGCCGGGGCCGCCGCGGCTGATCGGGTGTCGGTGGCCGGGCCGGTACGACACCACGGCGACGGTTTGGCGCGGTGCGGCGCTCGTGAGGGTCACGGCTTCGCCGCCGTCCACGAGCACGGCGATCAGGCACGTCATTCCGAGCTCGTTGGCGATGTCGTTGAGCACCGGCAGGGCGGCCTGCTGCAGGTTGCGCGCCACCCCCGAGGTGAGCGCGACGAGTCCGACGCCCAGGGCGAAGTTGCCGGCGTCATCCCGGATGACCAGGTCGTGTTCCTCGAGCGTGCGCAGCAGGCGGTACGCCACGGAACGGTGTACCTCCAAGGCGCCCGCCAGCTCGGCGATCGACAAATTCCGGTCGCCGGCGGCCAGAATTTCGAGCAGGCGGATGCCGCGGCCGAGCGTCTGGGAACCAGCCTGGGTGCCAGCCTGTGTGGGCATACGACGCCGCCTTCCTGACACGCTTCGGGTGAGCATCCCGGTATGTGATCCTCCTGTTCGATATTAGGACACAACCTCGTCGCCCGCACCGGCCTGCCCGCCGTCCCCGACCTCCTCCCCGGCCGTCCTGACCGGCACCTCCTGCCCGCACCTCCTGCCCGCACCTGCTCCCCGGCCCTTGTCCCTAGTTCAGGAGATCCGCGGTCAGAAGCGCCGGCGGCCGTGCCGTCAGGCGGCCGAACGGATGTGTGCGGCCCGATCTCCTGAAGTAGCACCGGGCCGGGGCCGGGGCCAGGGCGCCGCAGCATCCCGACCGACCGACCGACCGACGACCCGGCTTTGGATAAACTGGCCGCATGTGCCGAAGAGTGAACGAGTGATGACCGACGAATCCCTGCGACTGCCGACGGTCCAGTTCCGTGCCGTGCTCAACCTGGGCGAGAGGCTCGCCTCGGCGATTCCGCTGCCCGAGGACCTCGCGCACCCCGACCTGTTTGCAGATTGGGACGGCGAAGACGACGAAAGCGAGGGTGACGCGCTCAACCTGTCCGTCGATTTCGATGAGGGCCAGCTGCACATTGTGCTCGACGAATCCGGCCCGGCCTATCACTATCACGGCACCGAGGACCCGTTCGAGAGCCCGTGGCCGAGCGACCAGACCGAGGTCCTGCTCAAGTGGGCGCTCACCCTGGCTCAGGAGATTTACTCGCTTGACGAGTTGCTCGACACGATCGCGGATGCCGCCGACTGGTTCGAGCAGGGATTCACGCTCTACGTTCCCGAGACCGAACCGACGCAGCTCGAGCTCATCGAGGTCGGCATCACGGGCGAGCTCCTCACCCTCCCGTGGCTGGGTTCCGGAAGTGTCGACCACGAGCACATCGATGGGGACCATCACCCCATCGCGCTGGTCTGGTCGGCCGATCCCGACCGCTCCGGCGAGCAGATCGCCCGCGCGTGGCTCGACCCGGCCACCAACGAGCCGCGCACGGAGGCGATACCCGGCGTGGACTGGACAGCCGTGGCCATGAGCGAGGACGAGGTGCTGCAATGGCTGCTCGGAATCTACGTGAACCACCACGTTGCCCCGACGCCGGAGGCGCAGATCATGCGCGCGGCGCTCGAACGCATGGGCGGCATCAGCTAGCCCCTCAGGGCCCGTTCAGTCGGCGGCGGGTACGGTGGAGGCTGAACCCGGGTTTCATCGGCGATTTATAAGGAACACATTCTCGAGATGCGCGACAAATCGACCGGCCCACGCGGCAGGAAACCGATCGCACTTCTGGGGTTCATCGGCATGAGCGTCGTGCTCGGCGTGGTGACCACACTCGCCGTGACGCCGGTCCTCGCACTCACCGGCCTGTCCGCCGGCACGGCAATCACCGCCCTGGACAACCTCCCCGGCAGCCTGGAGATCGGTCAGCTGTCGCAGAAGAGCAACGTCTACGCGACGCAAAACGACGGGTCGCCGGTGTTGCTGGCGTCGTTCTACGATCAGAACCGGGTCGAGGTTGGCTCGAAACAGATCAGCCAGTTCGTGAAAGATGCCGCCGTGGCCGGCGAAGACCCGCGGTTCTTTGAGCACAACGGCGTCGACATCCAGGGCACCCTTCGCGCCGTGCTGAAGACCGCGACCGGCAGCGCGACCCAGGGCGGCTCCACCATCACGCAGCAGTACGTCAAGAACGTGCTGGTGCAGAAGTGCGAGCTGATCGCCAATAAGGCCGACAGCGAATCCTGCTACGTTGCGGCGACGGAGACGACGGCGGATCGCAAGTTGGCGGAGATGGGCCTCGCCATCGGCGTCGAAAAGAAGTACGAGAAGGACGACATTCTTCGCCAGTACCTCAACATCATCGGCTTCGGTGGTTCGGTCTACGGAATCGAAGCCGCGTCGCGGTACTACTTCGCCACCTCGGCGGCCGACGTCACGCTGCCGCAGGCGGCGAGCCTCGTGGCCATCGTGAACAATCCGGTGAAGTTCCAACTCGACCGCCCCGGCAGCGAGAGCAATGGTGCCGCCGGCGGCTATGCCGCCAACAAGAGCCGACGTGACTACATCCTCCGTGAGATGCTCGTGCACGACAAGATCGACACCGCCCAGTACGACGCCGCCGTCGCCACGGTGATCACCCCGACCATCACCCAGCCGGGCACCGGATGCCAGGCCGCGGGCGCCAACGCGTTCTTCTGCGACTACGTGGTCACCGAACTGCAGAACGATCCCGCGTTCGGCGACGACGCCGACACCCGTCTGGTGAATTTCAACCGCGGAGGCTACAACGTCTACACGACCCTCGACCTCGACCTGCAGAACGCCGCCGTCACGACCATGGCGGACAACGTGCCGCAGTCCTACCCGGGCTGGGACGTCGGCGGTGTCATCAGCAGCGTGCAGGTGGGCACCGGTCGGGTGCTGGCCATGGCGCAGAACAAGACCTACAGCCAGGATCCGGATGTGGCGTCGCGCGGGGCATCCGCTACCTCCGTCAACTACAACACCGACTTCGCACACGGCGGATCCAGCGGGTTCCAGCCCGGGTCGACGTACAAGGTCTTCACCCTGGCCGAATGGCTGAGCGACGGGCATTCGCTGTACGAACGCGTTGACTCCAGCCGCACCAGCAACTGGGGCACCTTTCAGGACAGCTGCCGCGGCCCGCAGCGATACCCCGGATGGAACCCCCGCAACGATTCCTCCCGTGAGAACAACCCGCACTACAGCGCCCTGGCCTCGACGATCGGCTCGATCAACACCGGGTTCATCGGTATGGCCAAGGAACTCGACCTCTGCGCCATCCGCAAAACAGCGGAAAGCTTCGGCGTGCACCGTGCCGACGGGGAGCCGCTGCTGCAAAGCGCGGCGACCGTGATCGGCACCAACGAGATTGCACCGCTCACCATGGCGGTTGCCTTCGCCGGCATCGCCAACAGCGGCACCACCTGCAGCCCGGTCGCCATCGACCGGGTCACCGGCCCGGACGGCGCGGAGGTTGCGATCTCGCGGTCCGACTGCACCGAGTCGGTGACCCCGAAGGTCGCCGCCGGCATGACCTACGCGATGCACCGGGTGATGACGAGCGGAACCGCTCGGCAGTCCTACGCGGCCACCTACCCTCGCGTGCCGATGATCGCGAAGACCGGCACCACCGACGGCAGCCAGGACACCTGGATGTCCGGGGCGAGCAGCACCGTCGCCACGGTCGTCGGCGTCGTGAGCGTGACCGGGGACATCAACCAGCGCAGGGTGTCCTTCGACAGCGGGCCGGCCGCAACCGCGCGGCACCGGATGTGGCCCGACGTCATGAGCGTGGCCAACGCCAAGTACGGCGGGGACGACTTCGACTCGGCCGCCTCCTCCATGATCTACGGCGCCAGGGTGTCCGTTCCCGACCTGGTCGGTCTGACGATTCCGGAGGCCCAGGCGGCACTGGATGCGGCCGGATTGACGATGGACGACGGCGGAACAACCGCGTCGGACGAGCCGAAGGGCACCGTCGTTTCTTTCTCGCCCGACCGCGCGTATCTCCGCGGCACGGTCACCGTGCTCACGAGCGAGGGCCCGATTGTGATCGAGAAACCCAGCACGCCCGCACCGACCAGCACGGCCACACCCACCGGCGCGCCGACTCCCGCGCCCACGGCCTCACCCCTGCCGATCGCGCCCCTGTGACGCACGCTCCCGCCGCGCGGAGTAACATCGGGCGGGTGAATGACACCCTGCCTCCGTGCCCCGAATGTTCCAGCGACCTAGCCTACGAGATGGGTGCCCTGCTCGTCTGCCCCATGTGCGCCCACGAATGGTCGGACGATCCCATCGAGGAAGCCGCCGAACCCGTGTTCGCGGATGCCTTCGGCACCGTTCTCACCGACGGCGACACCGTGACCGTCGTCAAGGACCTCAAGTTCAAGGGCGGCGGGGGTGCCATCAAGGTCGGCACCAAGGTGCGCAACATCCGCCTCGTCCCGCCGGTTGACGGCCACGACATCGAGTGCAAGGTCGACGGTTTCGGCGCGATGCAGCTCAAATCAAGCGTCGTGAAGAAGGTCTAACGTCCGCAGACGACCCCGGAAGACCCGCCATACGACCCGTTTGGGGGGCAAATTCTGTGGAAATGCCCCCGTAATTCCCGAATTCGCGCCGTGAGTGACACTATTAATACTCGCGGACTCTCCCCGATTGTGGCACAGCGCTGAGCCCATACCCCCGTACCCCAGCCCCAAGGACACAGCCATGCCACAAAGCCTGATCCGTTCGAGTTCTCTCCCACGCTCTGTGGCCGGCCTGTCACTCGGCCTCCTGCAGGATCTTCAGCAGCTGGCCCGCACGCCGTCGCTCCTTGTGGCCTGCAACTATGGCGGCACCCTGTCCTACCACGGGGATTCATCCGTTCCCTCGCAACCGCTCGCCGAATCCGCGACGGCGCTCCGTGCCCTGGCCTCGCTGCCCAACACGCATACCGCCGTGTTGTCCGGCCGTCCCCTGCGCGACCTTGCGGCCGATTCGCGCCTCCCGCGTGAGGTGCACCTCGTGGGATCCCACGGCGCCGAATTCGACTCCGAGTTCTTCACGTCCACCTCCGCCGCGAGCGGCGGAGCCGAAGACTCCGGCATCGCCCTCGATCGCCTCCGCTCCCGGCTCGGCGTCAGCGCCGCGTTCTTCGCCGGGGACGCCGCCAGCGACGAGCACGCCATGCACACCCTGCACGGACCCGACATGGGTGTGCGTGTGGGGGCCGGCCAGTCGGTGGCGCGCCACCACATCAGCGGCCCCGAAGTCCTCGCCCAAATGCTTGCGCTACTCTTCGAGCTGCGCAAGGACTGGCTCTTCGGCCAGGAAGTCGTGGCCATCGAACGCCACTCCATGATCGGCGACGGCACCACGACGGCCCTCGTGACGCCGGACGCCCGTATCTGCTGGATGACGCATCCGCTGCCCGACTCCGGCTCGCTCTTCGCGAGCATTCTCGGCAGCGACGAGGCCGGCCATTTCTCCATTGAGCCGGTGAAGAAGTCGCGGGTGCTGGGCCAGCGCTACCTTGACAACACCATGATCGTGCAGACGCGCTGGGCGGATGTGACGGTGACTGACTACATCGAACCGTCACCGCTCGGAATCACCAGCCTCGTGCGCGTGCTCACCGGCACCGGATTGGCGCGTGTGGTCTTCGCACCTCGCCCGGACTACGCGGCGGCATACTTCAACATGCACGCCGATTCCCTCGGCGTGCACATCACCGGCACGCCGGACCCCATCACGCTGTCCTCGCCCGGCATGGACTTCGCCATCACGTCCGACGGCCGTAACGCCACCGCGACCGCGATCGTTGACCTCTCTCACGGACCGGTCGTGCTCAACATGCGGTGCGGCGACACCGAGCCCGTGCCCCCGGAGGCCTCGACCGAACGCGAGCGTCGCGCGGCGGTTGCCACCGCGTCGCGCGCCTGGGTGAGCTCCCTCGACCTGCCCAGCGTGAAGCCGGCCCTCGTGGGCCGCTCCGCCCTCGTTCTGCGCGCGCTCGTCTATGAACCGACCGGGGCCGTGCTGGCCGCGTCCACCACCTCGCTGCCCGAGGGTATCGGGGGCACCCGCAACTGGGACTATCGCTACTGCTGGCTGCGCGACGGTGCCATGACCGTGAAGGCGCTCGCCGACCTCGGGTCGACCGCCGAGGCAGAGGGCTTCCTGCTCTGGCTCGACGACATTCTGGAGCGCAGCCCCGGAGCCGAGTGGCTGCATCCGCTCTATTCGGTGAGCGGATCGTCGCTCTCCACCGAGGCAAGCCTCGAGTCGCTGCCGGGCTACGCGGGCTCACGCCCGGTACGCATCGGAAACGCCGCCGACAACCAGGTGCAGCTCGACGTGTTCGGCCCGGTGGCCGAGCTCATCGACACCCTGACGGCACGCAACGGCGAGATCAGCGAATTTCAGTGGGGCCTGCTCGCGCAGATGGTTGAGGCCGTCGCGAGCCGGTGGCACGAACCCGACCACGGTATCTGGGAAGCCCGCCGCAGCCCGCGTCACCACACGTACACGAAGACCATGTGCTGGGTGACGGTTGACCGGGCGCTGCGCGTGGCCGCCCGCCACGGCCGCACCCCCGAACCGCACTGGGAGCTGCTCGCCGAAACGATTCGCGAAGACGTGCTGCGCGAGGGCTGGGATGACGACGTGAAGTCGTACACGGTGGCCTACGACAGCCCCGATCTCGACGCTGCCGTGCTGCACATCGGACTGTCCGGACTGCTCGACGTGTCGGACCCGCGCTTCTACCAGACCGTCAGCGCCGTCGAGCGCGAGCTGCGCGTCGGCCCGACGGTGTTCCGCTACCGCTACGACGATGGACTGCCCGGACTCGAGGGTGGCTTCCACATCTGCACCACCTGGCTCATCGAGGCGTACCTCCTCAGCGGTCGTTTCGACGAGGCCGAAGCCCTCTTCGACCAACTGGTCACCCTCGTCGGACCCACCGGGCTGCTCTCCGAGGAGTTCGACCCCGCCACCGAAACGCACCTCGGCAACCACCCGCAGGCATACTCGCACCTCGGCTTCATCCGGTGCGCGCAGCTGCTCGACGAGCACCGCAAGCGCGACGCGGTGCCGTACGTGCTCGCCGAAACTGCCTGACCCGGTCGTCTGACGGATGCCGCGGCCTGCCTCTCGGGCACGCTGCGGCATCCGCTTGTCGGCGCGCGCCGGCGTTGCTACTTCAGGAGATCCGCGGCCTGGCACCGGCTGGCCCGCGCAATCACGCGGGCCAGCGGGTGCATCGGCGCCGGATCTCCTGAATTAGCGACGGGCACGGGTGTGTCGCTGGGCCAGGGATGCCGGTGATGCGGCCGCGGAACGGCCGGCGTCACCGGTCGTCGGGCAGCGTGGGGGCGCTCACGACGTCCGACCACACGGCCGTCGCGCCGCTGTGCCCGATGCGAATGGCCTGCACCGTGGTTCCGGCGGAGGCGAGCGCGGCGGCCACGGCCAGCACTACAGCGACCCACGTGCGAGTCCGGGCCGACGCACGCTTCGGGGCATTCCACCAGAGCAGGGCGCCCGCGACGACCACAAGCCCCGCTACCCAGGGCAGGAGTCCCTCGGCCATGTCCGCGTGGGCGGTGACCAGCGCGGAACGTCCGACTCGAGCCTGAAGTTGTTCCCCCGATTCGGTCGACAGCGGCACCAGCACCAGGGCTACGAGCGCCAGGGCGAGCGGAAGCAGCCGCGCCCAGGCCCGAAACCGCGGCCACAGCGCCGCGACCAGCACCACGAGGGCGGCGGTCGGCACCATGACCTCGGTCGCGTGCACGAGGAGGGGATGCAGGGGAAGGCCGAATATCGTGTCGAACATGAGTCTCCTCGCGGCTGGGGCCGGTCACGATCTGCTCCAACCCGGCACCAACGCGATAACGCGACAGGCGGGCCGTCACAGATGACAGGCTTTGCTCATCGTAGGCGGCCCGGGTAGCGGCTCGGTGAACGCCGTCCCGAGTCGACGCCGAACCGTTGCCGAGCCCCAGCTCCCGTGCTACTTTGCCGTCATGAAGCAGAGAGACCTGTTCCTGGAGGCGGATGCCGCCCTGCGCTCCGTCATCGACCGCCTCACTCCCGAACACCTCGCGATGATGGCCCCCGCCGGCTGGTCTCGCACGCCGAACCCCACGCTGCGGGATATCCTCGCATACCATGCGTTCGACGAGGCCTGGGTGCCCGACGTGGTGGCCGGACGCACGATCGACGAGGTCGGCACCGCCCATGACGGCGACCTGCTCGGCGAAGACGCCATCGCGAGCTATGACCGGATCAACGACCGGGCGACCGCCGCCGTCAGCGCCGACCTCGACCCGGACAAGATTGTGCACCTCAGCTATGGCGACTTTGCGCTCGCCGAATTCCTGCAACATGTGAGCGTCTACCGTGCCTTCCAGGCCTGGTCGATTGCGCATTTCCTGGGTCTGGAGTTCTCCCTCGGCGAGTCGCTCGTGGAAAAGCTCTGGGACCAGATCGTGCCCCAGGTGGGCGAGTGGCGCACCATGGGCGTGTTCCCGCCGGCAGTGTCCACGCCCGACGGCGCCGACCGCGAGACCGAACTCCTCGCCATGACCGGCTACTGGTCCGCCTGATCCGTCACCCCCTGTTCCCGGGTTCGGGCACCAGTCCCACGTCGCTCGTTCAGGAGATCCGTCCCCGAGCACGTGGCCTCCTCCCGAGAACACTCGGACGAGCGGATGCCGAATCCCGGATCTCCTGAAGCGGAAACCGCACGCCGCCCACCGGCCGGCTGATCCACGTGCGAGGCGAGGCGATGACCGTGGTTCCCCTGGCCAGGATCCGCGCTGAAATCGTATGCGCGGTGTTCAGCGGCTCAGGATGTCGGCCAGCACCGCGGCTTCGCTGATGTCGGGTTGTGTGGTGCCGGTGAGCAATGTCAGGCGATGCCCGGTGGTCAGCTCCCGCAAATGCTGCAGCGCGGTGCTCCTCTCGCCCCGTGCGAGCTCGATGCGGTACCGCCTTGTGAACTCGGCGAACTTCGCCGGAGAATGGCCGTACCATTTGCGTAATTCCGTGGACGGTGCCACGTCTTTGCGCCACTCGTCCAGCGCGCCTTCTCCTTCGTCACCCCGCGCGGCCAGAGGCGATCCACGAGAACGCGGATACCATCCTGCGCGTCCGCCGCCTCGTACACCCGGCGCACCTGCACGTCCCGCTTCGTCGCCGTAGGTGAAGTAGCAGTACAGGTGCCCGGACGGACCGAACATGGTCTTGTTCCGGTTCGTCTTCCCCCGGTAGCCGTGTGCTCCGGGGTCGCGGTCACCGGCGTACGCCTCCACCTCGGTAATCCTGAGCGAGATCGTGCCCTCCGCGTCGGTGCGTTGCAGGACACACCCGAGAAGCGCCGGGGCGACGTCGAGTACATCGCGGGCAAAAAAATCGCGACTCGCGGGACTCCACCCGTTTAGATCTCTCATCAGGTAATTGTATGGGTGTCCCATGCGTTTTCGTCCAGGCCCGGCACCCGAGCACGCGAGTGCAGCACCCCTCGCCGCTCCATGTGAAAGTGGTGGGAGAAGGCTGAGCCTCCCGGGCCGAAAACCGCACCGACGGATGCCGGCCGCGCCCTTCCGAGGCAGTCAGCGAGCGAGTTGTATCGGCACAAATGCCCCGCGCGTGAACCTGAGTACCCAGCCGTCACGGAGTCTCGGCAACGAAGGCCTACCTATGCTCGGGCCATGCCCAAGTGGCCGCCGCCCCCGTCGGAGGTCACGAGCTATCGAAAGGAATTACAGATGCCCCAGAACCACACCCCCCAGGCGTTCAACACTCCCCTCAAGAAGAAGCTGTTCGGCGGCGCCGTCACCGTGATGACCGCCGGATCCCTGCTGGGCCTCGGTGCCGTGGGAGCCCAGGCGGCCCCACTCGACCAGGTCACCGACACCAGCGGAACCTCGACCACGACCAGCGCCTCGGCCGCGGGCACGGCCGGCAGCACCGACGACGTCATCGCCGCGGTCAAGCAGCAGCTGCGCGCCGACATCCGCGAGGGCGGCAGCATTGGTGAAAAGGCACAGAACGTGTCGACCACGCTTGAGAGCCACGCCGAGCTCTTCGCCAGCCTTCCCGTAAACCTGCAGGCCGATCTCACCGAGCTGAACGCGGCCTCCGACGCCGAGCGTGACGCGCTCGCCGCCCAGATCGGTACCACCGCCCTTGACGGCGGATACGGAGCCGATGCGCAGAAGATCGCCACGGCCGTGCAGGACCACCCGAAGCACCCACTGGCCGCGGCCGTGCACGCTCTCGTGTCGCCCGACGCCGCCCATGCCGAGGAAGGACGCGGCGGAAAGGCCCAGGCCACAGCAGAGACCGTGACGAGCGCGCTTCTGAACAACCCGGACCTCTTCGCGAACCTGCCGACCGAGCTGCAGAACGACCTGACGGCGCTCAAGGACACCCCCGCCGCTGAGCGCTCGGCTGCCGCCGACTCCATCGAGGCCAAGGGTCTCGCGGGCGAATACGGCGCCGAGATCCAGAAGATCGCGGAGCATCTCCAGGCCAACGTGGACTCGGGCGCACACACGCGCGCCGACGCAACGTCCGGCGCGCACACGCACGCCGATGCCGATGCCGACGCCGATGCCGACGCCGATGCCGACGCCGATGCCGACGCCGATGCCGACGCTGACGCGGACGCGGACGCCGACACCTCAGCTGACGCTGACGCGACAGCAGGCCGCTAACAGCAACACCTGCACATGGCCGGGAGCGCGCGCTCCCGGCCATATCTGTGCCCGCCCCCGTCGGGTGTCCGTTTCCGGCCGGCGGCTGTTGCGCCGAACAATGCGGCCCGGTTATCGGGCCTGCCGAGACGTGACGAGTTGAGCAGCGTGCCGCGAGAGGGCCGCCGGGACACGACCAGATGGTGAAGCAACCCGCTCGCCGCGGAGCGTGCCTCGAAGTGAGCATCCGCATCCCGTCGGGCGCGGTGCGGGCGGGACGACGAGGGAACGGGCGGCACGGACAGCTCGCGGCGGTGCCGTAGATTGGCAGCACACCCAAAGATGTGAGGTAGAGAATGACCGGTTGGCGTCTGCGCGACTTTCACTCCGACGATCTCGACGGCATTCTGCGCCTGTGGGAAGAGATCAAGGCCTCCGACCTGGAGCCGGTCTACGGACTCTCTGAGGTTCTGGCCTCGTGCCAGAAGGACTACGCCGTCGTGGCCGTGCACGGCGACGAGGTGGTCGGGGCCGCGGTGAGCCGCGCCGCCCACGCGCAGGGATGGGTCGTGTTCCTTGCCACCGCACAAAAGTGGCAGAGCCAGGGCATCGGCACGGCCCTGCTCGCCGCCCTCGAGAGCCGGATGGCGCCCGACGGCATGACGAAACTGTCCGCGCTCATGCCCGAGTCCGAGACTCGTGTGGACGCGTTCCTCAACCGCGGCTTCGAGATGAAGAAGAACCTGCGCTACTTCGAACGGCACATCCCGGTTCAGCGCGAGGAACTCAAGCTCCTCACCGAGCTCGGCGGCCGCGTGCTTCCGCGGGACCTGTGGAGCAAGGTGGGTGGCATGCAACGGGAGAAGGACCTGTTGGAACGACGGCTGGTTCTGCCGCTCGCCAAGCCCGACCTCGCCGAGCAGTACGGTGTCTCGGCGCCGAAGGCCGTGGTGCTCTTCGGCCCTCCGGGAACCGGCAAGACCACGTTCGCCAAGGCGATCGCGTCCCGACTGGAGTGGTCATTCGTGGAGGTGTTTCCGTCACGCCTCGCCGCCGACCCTCAGGGCCTCGCGGGCGCGCTGCGGGAAACGTTCCTCAAGATCTCCGAACTCGAACACGCCGTGGTGTTCATCGACGAGGTCGAGGAGATCGCCGCGCAACGTCAGGGCGATCCGCCCTCCGCCATGCAGGGGGTGACGAACGAGTTGTTGAAGATCATTCCCGCGTTTCGGGACCAGCCCGACAGGCTGCTCGTGTGTGCCACCAACTTCATCCGCGCCCTCGACTCCGCGTTCCTGCGCCACGGCCGCTTCGATTACGTCATCCCCATCGGGCTGCCTGACGTGGCCGCGCGCGAGGCCATCTGGGAGCGCTACATCCCCTCGGCCGTTGCCGGCGTCGTCGACCTCGACACCCTCGTGGAGAAGAGCGAGGGATTCTCGCCCGCCGACATCGAATATGCGGCGCATCGGGCGTCACAGAACGCACTGGAGAAGTCGCTTCATTCCGACGCGGATGCCGCGGGCCTGGCCGGCCCCAGCACCGCCGACTACGTCGACGCGATCCTCTCCACCCGCACTACCGTGTCGGCGGAGGTCGCCGACGAGTTCCTCGAAGACATCGAACGCCTCGCCCGCTTGTAGGGACAGGCGGCGGCCTGCGGTGACATCGACAGGCCGGGGGCAGGCCCTCGCAGGCCCCGCTCAGGAAGCGGTGACCGGTGTGAGCACGGTGCCGAAGCGCACGAACTGTTCCAGGTTGGCGACGGTGAGCTCGGCCATGGCCTCCCGAGTTTCATGCGTCCCGCTGGCGAGGTGGGGAAAGAGCACCACGTTGTCGCGGCCGAGGAGGGCGCCGGGAACACGAGGCTCATCGGCGAACACGTCGAGGCCGGCGCCGGCAATCGTGCCGTCCACAACCGCCGCGACGAGGGCGGTTTCATCGACGACGCTGCCACGGGCGATGTTGATCAGGTAGCCCTGTGGGCCGAGGGCGGCGAGTACCTCGGCGTTGATCAGGTTGACCGAGTCAGGCCCGCCCGCTGCGGCCACGACCAGGGCATCCACCGACCCGGCCAACTCGGTGAGTGTGGGGACGTAGTGGTAGTCGACATCGGTCACCGGGTTCCGATTGTGATACGAAATCACGCAGTTGAATCCCTCAAGCCGGGTGGCGATGGCGCGGCCGATCCGGCCCAGACCGACGATGCCGACTCGCTTGCCACTGAACTTCGTAGTCAGCGGGTAATTACCACCCAGCCAATTGCCGGCCCGTACAAAGCGGTCTGCGGCCGAGGTGCGGCGGAAGACGTCGAGGAGCAACGCGAGGGCAGTGTCCGCCACGCAGCCGTTGAGCACATCGGGGGTGTTGCTCACCACGATGCCGCGCTCTCTCGCCTGAGCCACATCGGTCGTGTCGTAACCGACGCCGAAATTGACCACAGCGCGCAACTCGGGCAGGGCGGCCATCAGCGCCGTATCGACTCCGACTTTTCCGGAAGTCACCGCCACGGTGAAGGTGGCGGCCTGCTCGGCAAGGAACGCCGCCCGCTCCTCCCCGTCGGGAAGCCGGACGGCGGCGTGGTCCGCCACGATCGATCGCTCCACGGCGGGGTGCAGCGGGCCCACCTGGAGAACGCGGCCGGTCGGGGTCGAACCGGTGCTGCGGACGGGGGCCGACGTACTCTTAATAGGGAGCTCTGAATTGATAGTCACGTTCTGCAGATTACGTTCCGCCACCGATGCACGTCCAACACGCAATTCGTATGGATCGATACCCGCGGTGAATGAAACCACCGGTTTCCGCGGAATTCCGCGGTGCACGGGACCGCCACTGGGCGACCGGAGGGCATGATCGGCGGTGCGGACGGCATGGCGGCCGCAGCGAGTCGAATTCGTGTCTTGACGTAGTCCGAAGCGCCGCACAAGCTGGGGCGTGTCTACAAGCACAGACCTAAGCTTCATCTGTAGACGAGAGGCCGCACGGGGGAGCGCCATCGGGTCTGTGCATCATCCAACTTCGGAGGAACCAATGTCGATTTCTTTTCTGCGCAGCACCCGATCGCCCGCCAGGGGGATCGCCGTCGGAGCCACGCTCGCCGCCGGTGCGGCTCTGCTCCTCACCTCCTGCTCCGTCGCCAATTCAGCGCCCTCGGGTGGCGACGGAACCACCGACACGGTTCGGGTCGTGCTGACGCAGGAGCCGCCCACCCTGGAGCCCTGTGAGTCCAGCCTCACCTCCACGGGTGTCGTCGTCCGCTCGAACATCACCGAACCTCTCGTGGAACGCAACCCCTCCACCGGCGACCTTGATCCCCTGCTCGCCACCGAATGGGAAGCCACCGGCGATACCGAGTGGACCTTTACCCTGCGCGACGGCGTCACCTTCCAGGACGGAACGCCCTTCAACGCGGAAGCCGCCGCGTTCACCATCGACCGCACCGTTAACTCGGATCTCGGTTGCAACGTCGAAGGATATGTATTCGGCGATGACGACCTCGTCGTGAAGGCCGTGGACGACCTCACCCTCACGGTCACGACCGTGAAGCCCGACCCCATTCTGCCGCTCCGGCTGTCCTTCGTCGAGATGGTACCCGTCACGACGGATGCCACCGACAAGGTTCGCGAGCCGATCGGCACCGGCCCCTACAAGATTCAGAAGTGGGACGCGGGCACGAAGCTGACGCTGGAACGCAACGACAGCTACTGGGGTGACGCGCCCGCCTATGCCACCGCTGAGTACCAGTGGCGTTCCGAGGGCACCGTCCGGGCCGCCATGATCACGAGCGGCGAGGCCGACATCGCGATGGGCCTCGGCCCCGACGACGGCGCCGGGGATCTGGCAGTCAGCTACCCGAACAATGAAACCGTGGCGCTGCGTCTCACGGGCGAAATCGCACCCCTCAACGACATCAGGGTACGCGAGGCGATCAACTTCGCCGTCGACAAGACCGGGATCGTCGATTCCCTCCAGAAGGGTGAGGCCGACGTTGCCGCTCAGCTGGTACCTGCCGGAATCATCGGACACGACCCCGACCTCAAGCCGTGGGAATTCAACCTGGAGAAGGCCAAGGCGCTCGTCGCCGAAGCCAAGGCCGATGGCGTGCCGGTGGATGAGAAGATCACCATCGTCGCCCGGAACGCGCAGTTCCCCAAGGTCTCGGAGATGGCACAGGTCCTGCAGGAGCAGCTCAGCCAGGCCGGCCTCACGGTGGAGCTGAAAATGGTCGATACCACCCAGCACCTCCAGTATCAGCTGCGCCCCTTCGTGACCGACGACGGAGCCATCGCGCTCTTAATCCAGCACGGCAACCAGGCCGGGGACGCCGCTTTCACGGTCGAACAGTACATGACCAGCACGGGAGCGCAAAGCACCTTCGGAACGGCCGAGTTCGACGCCATGCTCACCGCTGCCGGCGAAAAGTCTGGTGATGACCGTGCGCAGGCCTACGAGGACATCTTCAACTATCAGAACGAAGAAATCGTGCAGTACGCTCACATCGAGCACCAGACCGGAGTACTCGGCAAGGCTGCCAGCGTCGACTACACGCCGAATTCCTCGTCGGGCGATGAACTGCGCCTCGCGGAAATCACCCCCGCGAGCTAACTGACGCCGGTCGTTGAAGGTAGAAGAGACTCATGTTGACATTTCTTAGACGCAGGATTGTGTCCAGTGCGGTGCCGTTGTTGGTGGTGATCTTGGGTGTTTTTGCCCTGGCTCGCTTGACGGGTAATCCGGCGAGTTTGTATTTGCCGTTGAATGCGACGGCGGAGATGCGGGCGAATTTCACGGCGAAGAACGGTTTGGATGATCCGTTGTTGCTGCAGATGGCTCACTATTTCGGTGGGGTGCTGCGGTTGGATTTTGGTGAGTCTCTTCGTACGGGGGAGTCCGCGGCTGCCATGGCGTTGCGGGCTTTCCCGGCCACCCTGCAGTTGGCGGGGATGACGATGTTCCTCGCGGTTGTGTTGGCGGTGATTGTGGGGAGTTGGGCGGCGTTGAAGCCCAACGGAGTCGCGGACCGGATTGCGAGTTTTGTGTCGATGGCGGCGGCGAGTGTGCCGGATTTTTGGTTGGCGATCATGGGTATTTGGGTGTTCGCGATCACGCTGGGGTGGGTGCCGACGTCGGGTGTGGGCGGGGCGAGTTCGTGGGTGTTGCCGATTGCGACGTTGTTGTTGCGGCCGTTCGGGGTGTTGGTGCAGATTGTGCGCGGGGCGATGGTGTCGTCGTTGTCGGAGCCGTATATCAAGTTGGCGCGCAGCAAGGGCGCCAGTCAGTTTCGGGTCGTGTCGCGGCATGCGTTGCGGAACGCAGCTGCTCCGGCGTTGACGGTGGCGGGGGACCTGACGGTGAGTTTGATCAATGGCGCCGTGGTGGTGGAGTCGATTTTCGGGTGGCCGGGGATCGGGAAGCTGATGATCGATTCGATTTTGCAGCGTGATTTTGCGGTGTTGCAGGCGGCGGTGTTGCTCACGGCGGTGTCGATTTTCATTTTGAACATTGTGATTGATTTGGGTTATGCCGGGTTGGATGCTCGGGTGCGGCCGGCGGGTCGTCGGAAGATGTCCGCCCGACGCCCGGTCCTGGCGGCGGCTGAGTCGAAAGGAAGTGAGTAGTCATGTCCAGACCTCCGCGTAACGATACGAAGCTGCCCCTGGGTGGGCGTGCGGTGGCTCCTCCGGGCACGGAGGCGATCGCGCTGCCGCGTAGTGAGAGCGTCGCCGATAAGAAGGTCAGCCTGTTTCGGTTGCTGCTCAAGGACCGGTTTGCGAGTGTCGCGGCCGTGGTGCTGGTGATGGTGGGGTTGACGGCGGTGTTCGGTCCGACGTTGATGGGTGACCTGTCGACGCGGCAGGATTTGGGGGCGACGAACCGACCGCCGTTCAGCTTCTCGGACGGGTGGGCATTCATCCTGGGCAGTGATTCGCTGGGCCGCAGCATGTTGGCGCGGTTGGTGGTGGCCGCGCAGACGACGTTGTCGGTGGCCCTGCCGGCGGTGGGGATTTCCCTGGTGATCGGATCCCTGTGGGGGGTGTGGGCCGGGTATCACCGGGGGTGGCGTGAGACGGCGTCGATGCGCGTCGCCGACGTGATCATGAGTTTCCCGTCGCTGCTGCTCGCGGTGGTGATTCTGTACGTGTTTTCGCCCAGCGCCGCCAACATCGTGTTGATCCTCGCGGTGACGCGGATTCCGATCTATCTGCGCACGGCCCGTGCGGAATCGGCGGAGCTGCAGAGCCGCACCTTCGTTGATGCGGCCCGCACGTTCGGCGCCCGGCCCAATGCGATCATCCGCCGGCATGTGATCCCGGTGGTGTTGCCGACCCTGCTGACGTTGGCGACGATTGAGTTCTGCTACGTGATGCTCGCCGAATCGTCGTTGAGTTTCCTGGGGATCGGTATTCAGCCACCCGACGTGAGTTGGGGGTTGATGGTTGCCCAGGGTCGGCAGTATTTGCAGACCGCCTGGTGGCTCTCGTTCTTCCCGGGCCTGGCGATCATGATCACCACGGTCGCGGCGAATGTGCTCGCGGCGTGGTTGCGGATCGCGACCGACCCGGCCCAGCGGTGGCGCCTCACGTTGCCGCGTAAGCGTCTGATTTCTCGTCTTCCCGTGAAGGAGGTGCTGTGATGAAATCAGCAACCGTAACTGTCCCGCGTGCGTCGATGATCGACGACGACGTCGTGCTCACCGTCACCGGGTTGAATGTGGATCTGCGCACCCCGAAAGGTGTATTGCGGGCGGTGAACAATGTCAGCTTCGAGGCGTTGTCCGGCCGCACCCTCGCCCTGCTCGGTGAGTCGGGGTGCGGGAAGTCGATGACGGCCAAGGCCGTCGCCGGGTTGCTGGATCCGGTCGCTGATCTGGCCGGCGGCACGGTGGTGCTCGGCGGCACCGACTTGGCTGCTTTGACGGCGAAGGAACGCCTCGCCTATGCCGGTCCGGAGCTGGGGATCGTGTTTCAGGATGCCCTCACCGCGTTAAACCCGGTGTATACCGTGGGAACGCAGTTGGGGGAGGCGTTTCGGATTCATGAGGGCCTGTCGAAGAAGGCCGCGAAGGTGAAAGCGATCGAGCTGATGGGCCGGGTGGGGATTCCCGAGCCGGAGTCGCGGGTGGATTCGTTTCCGCACCAGTTTTCCGGCGGGATGCGCCAACGCATTCTCATCGCGATGGCCGTGGCATTGAACCCGCGGTTGCTGATCGCCGACGAACCCACGACGGCCCTGGATGTGACGGTGCAAGCGCAGATCATGAAGCTGCTGCGGGATCTGCGCACCGACAGTCACATGGCGGTGGTGCTGATCACCCACGACCTTGCCCTGGTCGCCGAGGAAGCGGACACCGTCGCGGTGATGTATGCCGGCAACGTCGTGGAGACCGGGCCGGTGAAAGAGGTGTTCGGGGCCCCGCACCACCCCTACACGCGGGGACTGCTCGACTCCGTTCCCGCCGACGTCGGCCGCGGGCAGGACCTCACGTCCATCGCGGGTTCGCCGCCGGAATTGCACCGCATTCCCGACGGCTGCGTGTATCAGTCCCGCTGCCCGCTCGTGCAGGACATTTGCCGCGCGGTGCGCCCGTCGCTGGAACCGGACGGCGCGCAGCGCGCCGTCGCCTGCCACTTCTCTGAGGAGCTCGCCCATGTCTGAGACCACCCCGCCCGTCCCCCTGTTGGACGTGCATGACCTGACCAAGAACTTCCATGTGCCCGGCCGCGGCAACAACGTGCTCTGCGCCCTGGACAAAATCACCCTGCAGGTCGGCCGCGGCGAAACGCTGGGACTCGTCGGGGAATCCGGGTGCGGAAAATCGACGCTCGCCCGCACCCTGCTGATGCTCGAACGCCCCGACGGGGGCAGCATCCGTTTCGACGGTACCGACCCGTTCGCCCTCACCGGAAAAGACCTGCTGGCGTGGCGCCGACGCGTGCAAATGGTGTTCCAGGACCCGTTCGCGTCGCTGAACGCCCGCATGACCGCCGGGGAAATCATCTCGGAACCGTGGTCCACCCACACCAGCCTGTACCCGAGCAAAAAGGCCCGAGAAGGGCGGCTGCGCGAGTTGCTGGAAATCGTCGGGTTGCGGCCCAGCGACGCCGGGAAGTCGCCGCAGGAATTCTCCGGCGGTCAACGCCAACGCATCGGCATCGCCCGCGCCCTCGCCTTGGACCCCGACGTGATCGTGCTCGACGAACCCGTCTCCGCGCTGGATTTGTCCGTGCAGGCGCAGGTCCTCAACCTGCTCAACGACCTGCAGCAACGCCTTGGAGTGGCGTACATTTTCATCTCCCACGACCTGTCCGTGGTGCGGCACGTCGCCGACCGGGTCGCCGTGATGTACCTGGGCCGCATCATTGAAACCGGCAGCACCGAGCAGGTCTTCGACCGCCCCCGACACCCGTACACCGCCGCCCTGATGTCGGCATCACCGCGCCTGGACGTCAGCGGCACCACACCCCGGAACCGCATCGTGCTCGAAGGCGAAATGCCCTCCCCGCTCGACCCGCCGTCGGGCTGCCGTTTTCGCACCCGCTGCTGGAAAGCACAAGACATCTGCGCCACCGACGCACCCCCCGCCACCGCCTCGACCGACGAACCCCAACACATCGCCGAATGCCACTTCCCGATGCTCCCGATCCCTGTGACGGACTTGTTCGCCCGCAGATCGTGAGCGTACTGGAGATCAGCATCATCGCCGTCGCCGTCATTGCGGCGTCGGCGCTTCAGGCCTCGATCGGATTCGGCATGGGGATGCTGGCCGCCCCGGTGATCGGCCTCATCGATCCCGCCCTGCTGCCGGGCACCATCATCATCCTCGCCGTCGTCATTACCGCGATCGGCGCCGTGCGCGAACGCGCCCACCTGGATCTGCGGGGCGCAGGCTGGGCGCTGATCGGGCGCGTTCCGGGCAGCCTCGTGGGCGCGTGGCTCGTGGTCGTGCTTCCGCCCGGCGGCCTCGCCTGGGCGGTTGCGGTCGTCGTCCTGGCCGGCGTGATCGCGACCTTCACCGGCTGGGCCCCGGTACCGGGGCGCCTCACACTCATGACGGCCGGTGCCGCCTCGGGACTGATGGGTACGGCCACCTCGATCGGTGGCGCGCCGATGGCACTCATCTGGCAACGTTCACAGGGTGCGCGGCTGCGCGGCACGATGAGCGCGTTCTTTCTGGTGGGTTCGACGATCTCCCTCGTGGCGCTCTCGGTGCTCGGCGCGGTGAGCAGGAACACCCTGCAGCTGGCGGCGTGGATGATCCCCGCGGTTCTGCTCGGCTACCTGCTCTCCCGCTACGCCAACCGGTTGCTCGACCACCGCCGGCTGCGCCTCACCGCGCTCACCGCGTCCGCCGTCGGCGCGCTGGTCCTGATAGCGGCCCAGATCTTTCCGCAGTGAGCTCGGCGGGGCCGGTCGCTCAGTGCACGACGTTGACGAGCGGGTGGCCTTCCGCGAGATTCTGCACGTTGGCGGCGATGTCCGCGGCGCGCAGCTCGAAGGTCTGTCGTGCATGTCCCGAATAGTGCGGCGTGAGCACGACGGTATCGAAACCGGCGAAGCGGGCCACCGCGGGCGGAGGAGCGCCATCGGCGTCCGGGGCGCCCCACCAGACGTCGAGGCCGGCGCCCGCGATCCGTTCCTCGACAAGCGCCGCGTAGAGCGCGTCTTCGTCGACGACGGGTCCCCGGGCGACATTGATCAGGATGCTCGAGGCCGGCATCAGGCGCAGCGCATCGGAATCGATCACGCCGCGCGTTCGGTCGCTCAGCGGCACGGTGACGACCAGCACGTCTGAGGTTGCCAGCACGTGAGGCAATTCATCGAGGCCGCCCACCCAGTGCAGCGGAAGGTCGTCGGGTACCGCGCCGTGCGGGTTATTGCGCACGGCCTGCACGCGCATTCCCAGGCCCAGAGCCAGGCGCGCCACCTCCCGACCGATTCCCCCGAACCCGAGCAGCCCGAGGGTTCGCCCGCGGAGGGACCCGTGGAACGGAACGGTGGGATCGTTGGCGACCGTGCGCCACACTCCCGCCCGCATCTGTCGGTCCACCGCGATCACGCGCCGTGAGAGCATGAGCGCGACCATGACGACGTGCTCGGCAATCGGCTCACCGTGGTGGAAGGTGTTGGCCACGCGCGTCTGGGCGGCGAGCGCCGCGAGCGGAATCTTGTCGAAGCCGGCACCCGTCACGTGCACGAGGCGCAGGCGGCGACCGGCGGCCGCCAGGGAAGGCGTCATCGAGGAGCAGACCAGCACATCCGTGTCGGGAATGGCCTGCAGCACCTGTTCCGGCGACCACGTGTTCGCGAGTGTGTACAGGTTGTGGGGATCGTTCGCGGTGAGCACGTCAATGAATCGGCTCATGATGCCGTCGGTGACGAGCACCCGCAGGGGTGCGGGGGCGCTCACCAGCGTGGGCTGAGCAGTTCGTAATCCGGCTGGATGCGCTGCATGTACCCGGTGTCGTCCCGGTTGCGCAGCCCGCACTTCAGGTACTGTTCGTGCAGGCGCGCGAGGGCGTCGCGGTCCAGTTCCACGCCGAGGCCGGGTGTGGTCGGAACAGCCACCGAACCGCCCGCGAACGAGACCACGCCGGGAACGATGACGTCCTGATCCGTGTCCTTCCACGGCCAGTGTGTGTCGCAGGCGTAGCCGAGGTTGGGGGTGGCCGCGGCGAGGTGCACCATGGCGGCGAGGCTGATGCCGAGGTGTGAGTTGGAGTGCATGGAAAGTCCGAGCCCGAACGTTTCGGTGATGCCGGCGAGAGCCTGGGAGCGGCGCAGCCCTCCCCAGAAATGGTGATCGGAGAGGATCACGTCCACGGCGCCGGCGCGCACAGCGGGGGCGACATCGTCAAAGCTGACCACGCACATGTTCGTGGCGAGAGGCATCGGCACCTCCCGACGCACCTGAGCCATCCCGGCGATCCCCGGCGTGGGGTCTTCGAGGTACTCGAGCACGCCCTCAAGCTCCCGCCCGACCTTGATGGACGTCTTGACCGTCCACGCCCCGTTGGGGTCGAGGCGCAGCGGATGCGCCGGGAATGCCCGGCGCAACCCCAGGATGGCGTCGATTTCCTCCTCGGGGGTGAAAACGCCGCCCTTCAGCTTGAGGGCCGTGAAGCCGTAGTCGGCCACCATTCGAGTGGCTTGGGCCACGATGCCGGCGGTGTCGATGGCGGCGCCCCAGGAGTCCTCCTCCTGGCCGGGGTGCCCCGCCCACTTATAGAACAGATAGCCGCTGAATGCCACCTCGGAGCGCACCGCGCCCCCGAGCAGGTCGCTCACGGGCCGGCCGATGACCTTGCCCTGTATGTCCAGGGCGGCGACGTCGAAGGGCGAGAGCACGCGGTCGGGCGTGCTTGAGCCGGTGACCATGCCGCTCATGCCGTGTCCGCCGACCGTCGTGTCGCCGCGCAGGGCTCCCACGATACGACGGCGCATCTCCCCGATGTTGAACACATCAACCCCGACGAGCTCGCGGGCTACCAGACGGAGGCGGGCCAGGTGCGGGGCGTCGCCGTAGGTTTCGCCCACGCCGAGGTAGCCGGAGTCGGTTTCGATTTCGACGATAGCGCGCAGGGCAAACGTTTCGTGCACACCGACGGTGTTCAGCAGCGGCAGATCACGAAAGGCGACGGGGGTGATCGTGATGGTCTTCACGAGGTGGCGTTCAGAAATCAGGGTGCGGCTGTTCACGGCGAGAGTGCTCCTTGTTGATGGTGGCTCCCGGCGCAGCTGGTTCGAGCTCCGGGTTCAGATCCAGGCGGCGTCCTTGAGAGGACGCACAATGCTGCAGATTTTCTGCCCGGCAAGCCGCAGGGCGGAGGTTATGTCCGCCTCACGGTCGGCGGTGAGGCGGTCGAGGGGGATAGAAACACTGATCGCGTCGGAGGTCGGGTCGGCGTAGGGAAGCGCCACCGCGAAGCAGCGCAAACCGGGGGTGTTCTCCTCGTTGTCGATCGCGAAGCCGCGGGCCGCGGTGTGGGCGAGGTCGGCGTCGAGGTCGACGCGTTCCACCAGGGTGGTCGGCGTCAGCGCGAGCAAATCGACGGGGAGGTGCCCCTCACGTTCCGCGCCACCGCGCTGGGCCAGCACGGCCTTACCGAGCGACGTGGCGTAGGCCGGCAGGCGCCGGCCCACACGGCTGTACGACCGGGCGTATTGGCTGGACTCGCGGGTAGCGAGATAGACGATGTCGAAACCGTCGAGCCGACCGAAATGAAAGGTCTCGTCGAACTGCTCGTGCAGTTCGTCCAGGTAGGTCCGCACGATCGGGAGGTACGGGTCGGCATCGAGATAGCTCGTGCCGGCCAACAGCGCCCGGATCCCGATGATGTACATCGAACCGGAGCTGTCGCCGCGCACCCAGCCGCGCTTGGCGAGCGTGCGCAGCAGCGCGTGCAGACTGCTGCGCGGCACGTTCATCGCCTCGCTCAATTCACGGATGCTGGTGGGACGGTTGTGCCGACCTGCAAGCAACTCGAGAAGTTCGACCGTGCGGGATGCGGACTTGACGTCGCGCACCCCGGTCGCCGCGTCCGATGAAAGCGACATTTCCAACTCCTTCGTTGACCCCAATGTGCTGGCGAGCCTAGTCGAGCACCCGGGCTCCGTCTACATGGGTGGACAGCGGCTTCAGGTGTGACAGATCACACGAGGACCTCCCGGGTGGCGAGTACCGCGCGTCCGGCGGCGAGGATGCGAGCGAGTGCCTGCACGTGCTCGGGGGATGCATCCCGCAGCGGCGGACGCACAAGACCGGCGTCGATGCCGCCGAGCGCGGCGCCGGCCTTGACCAGGGCGACCGCGTAACCGGGAATCAGATCGCGCAAGGCCACCAGCGGGTGGAAGAACTCTCGGTTGAGCGCCGCGGTGAGCGTGTGGTCACCCGCCTGGAGGGCATCGTAAAACGCGACGGACAGCTCGGGGGCAAAGGCGAAGGTCGCGGAGGAATAGAGCTCAACGCCGATCGCCCGATACGCTGCCTGCGAGGCCTCGGCCGTGGGCAATCCGTTGAAGAACTGGAACTCCTTACCGGCGGCGGTCGTGGCATCCGTCACGGCTCGCACGATGCGGGACATGAGGTCCAGATCGCCGACGCCGTCTTTGAAGCCGACGACGGTGGGCACGGTGGAGACCTCGACGGCGCTGGGCACCGTGAACTGGGCATTACCGCGGTGGTAAACGATGATCGGCAGGTCCGTTTCGGCGGCGACAGCGCGCACATAGGCGAGGAGTCCGTCAATCGGGCTGCCCACCAGGTATGGCGGCAGCAGTAGCAGCCCGTCGGCCCCCGCTGCCTTGGCCTCCCGCGCCATCAGCTTGGCGACCGCGACCGGACCGCCGGCGCCGGCGAACACGGGAGTCCGCCCGTTCGTCGTCATCACGGCGGTGCGCACGATCTCGGCGTACTCATCCACGGCGAGCGCATGGAACTCGCCGGTTCCGCAGGCGATGAAGATGCCACCGGGAGCGAAGCCGATGCCGTGTTCGAGGTGGGCACGCAGCGCCACATGATTGACCGTGTCATCCCCGTGGAATGGCGTGATGGGAAAAAACAGTATGCCGTCGAGCACTGGATGACTCCTTATGGTCGGCTGCCGATTCGCAGCGGGTCTGTCGAAAACGATAAAGTGCAATCGATTCAACTCCAAGCTAAAATCTGGACAGACTGATACAAGGAGTAGATCGATGTTTTCATTGGTGCAGTTGGAATGCTTCATCGCGGTCGCCGAAGAGCTGCACTTCGGTGCGGCCGCCGAGCGACTCCGCATCACCCAGCCCCCGCTGAGCCGGCAGATCCAGATGCTCGAACGCGAAATGGGCACCCTGCTGTTTCACCGCACAAGCAGGCGGGTAGAAATGACGGCGGCCGGCCGGTCGCTTCTGCCGAGCGCCCGCCGTGTGCTCGACCTTGCCGCCAAGATGGCCGTGGATGTGCGCCGGGTCGCCTCCGGTGCGGCCGGGACGTTGACGGTGGCCTACACGGCCATGGCGGCGCAGAGCGCCCTGCCCCTGCTGCTGCGCCGGGCCGCCGAACACATGCCGGACGTGAGCCTCACCTTGCGCGAACTTGTCACGACAGACCAGATGGACGAGCTGGTCAAGGGCACCGTTGACCTCGGACTCCTTCGCCCGCTCGTGGCCCGTCCCGGGATCCTAACCCGGCAAATCATGTCGGAACGAATGGTCGCCGCCCTGCCCGCCGACGGTCGCCTGGCCCAAAAGACCGGACCGGTTTCTCTGTTGGAACTCGACCGTGAGCGACTCCTGATGTATTCGCCGACGGAGGCTCGATATTTCCACGATCTGCTGTTGCGCCTGTTTGCCGCCAGCGGCAGTCAGCCGGTCGTCATCCAGTACGCCAGTCAGGTACCCGCTCTTCTCGCCCTGGTGCAGGCCGGCCTCGGCCTCACGCTCGTTCCGGCGTCGGCCCAGCACTTCGCGCCGCGGGGCGTCGTGTTCCGCGACCTCGATTCCCGCTCGCCCGCCGACAGTCTCAACAGTGTGCATCTGGACGTGGCCTGGGGCGCGGACAGCGCCAACCCCGCGGTGCAACGGGCGCTCGAGATACTCGCGCTGCCGGACACGGACCTCGATTCCGGGTTGGATCTGCCGCCCACCTCGTAAAATCATGCGCTTCGGGTATCAATGTATGCGGATTTCGGCTTGGATGCGTATCGATTCGTTCCTAGGCTGGAGACCTGCAGCCTCACCACGATCCCGAAGGAGTGCTTCATGACAGCGCCCACCACCCAGCCGGACACCCTCGCCATGACCGACGCCGCCGAGCACCTCACCGGCGCCTCCATCGTCGGTGGGAAGGCCGTATCTGGAACACAGGGGACCATCGCCGGCGTGAACCCGGTCACCGGCAGCACCCTCACGCCCAGCTATGGGCTGGTCGGTGTCGCTGACGTGGACCGTGCCGCCGAACTTGCCTGGGACGCCTTCGCGAGTTACCGCAAGACCAGCCCCGAGACGCGCGCCGCGTTCCTGGAGACGGCTGCCGACAATATCGCCGCCCTCGGCTCCACGCTCACCGACCAGGTCATCGCCGAAACCGGCCTGCCTCGCGCCCGAGTCGTCGGCGAGACGGCCCGCACCGTCGGGCAGCTGCGGCTGTTCGCGGCGGTGCTTCGCGAGGGAAACTTCCACGGTGCGCGTCTCGATGCCGCGCAGCCTGATCGGGCGCCGCTGCCGCGCCCGGACATCCGCCTGCGCAGAATCTCCGTGGGCCCGGTCGCCGTCTTCGGCGCGAGCAATTTTCCGCTGGCCTTCTCCGTGGCCGGCGGTGACACCGCTTCGGCGCTGGCCGCCGGTTCCCCGGTCATCGTCAAGGCGCACAGCGCCCACCCGGGAACCTCCGAGCTCGTGGGCCGGGCCATCGCCGACGCCGTCGCGACCCACGGTTTGCATCCGGGTGTTTTCGCGCTGCTGTTCGGCGGCGGGGCCACGGTGGGCATTGCCCTGGTGACGCATCCGCGGATCAAGGCCGTGGGCTTCACCGGCTCGCGGAGCGGGGGCCTGGCCCTCGTGGAAGCGGCGGCCAACCGTGCCGAGCCTATCCCGGTCTATGCCGAGATGAGCAGTATCAACCCCGTCTTCGTGCTGCCCGGTGCTCTTGCCGGCAACGCCGCCGGCCTCGGCCGGGCATGGGTCGCCTCCCTCAGTACCGGCACCGGCCAGCTGTGCACCAGCCCCGGACTCGTCTTCGTGCCCGAGGGCCCGCACGCCCAGGACTTCATCGCGGCCGCCGCGGCCGCCGTTGCGGAGTCGAGCGGTACACCCATGCTCAGTGCCGGCATCCAGGGCGCCTTCACGCGCGGTGCCGCGGTCTTCAGCGCGCACGACGGCGTGCGAAATGTGGCCAGTGGCCGGCCCGATGACGACATTTCCGTGTGCGGGGTCCCGCAGATCTTCGCGACCGATTCCGCTACCTTCACGGCCGACCCCGCGCTGCAGGCCGAAGTCTTCGGTCCGGCGAGCCTGGTCGTGACCGTGCGCGATGTGGAGCAGATGAGCGAGATCCTCGACCGGCTCGAAGGACAACTCACCGTCACCGTGCACTCCGATGGTGCCGAGCCGGGAACCGGGCCGCTGCTCGACGCGGCAGAACTCCGAGCGGGCCGGGTCTTGTTCAACGGATGGCCCACCGGGGTCGAGGTCGTGCACGCGATGGTGCACGGTGGCCCCTTCCCGGCCACCTCGAACGCGCAGAGCACCTCGGTCGGGACCCTGGCCATCGACCGGTTCCTGCGCCCGGTGAGCTACCAGAATGTGCCGGCAGCCCTGTTGCCGGACGAACTCGCCGACGCCAACCCGCGGGATATCTGGCGCGAGGTCGACGGCCACCTGGGCCGGGAATGACACGCTCATGAGTGCCGCTCCGATCATCGAAACGATGCGGGTCGTGCCCGTCGCCGGCCGCGACAGCATGCTGCTCAACCTCAGTGGTGCGCACGCCCCTTTCTTCACACGCAACATCGTGCTGCTCACCGACAGCAACGGCAACACCGGCGTGGGCGAGGTTCCGGGCGGCGAAGCCATTCGGCAGACGCTCAACGACACCCGGGAGCTTGTCGTGGGGGCAGCACTCGGCAGCTACCTCAACACCCTCCGGGCCGTGCGGTCACGCTTCGCCGATCGTGACGCCCGCGGCCGCGGCGGGCAGACGTTCGACCTGCGCACAACCATCCACGTCGTCACGGCGCTCGAAGCCGCCCATCTCGACCTCATGGGGCAGCACCTCGGTGTTCCGGTGGCCGCGCTGCTCGGGGACGGGCAGCAGAGGCACTTCGTCGACACGCTCGGATACCTGTTCTTCGTCGGCGATTCGCAGCAAACCGACCTGCCGTACCTGCCGGCCGAGGCCGGCGCGGACGACTGGGCACGGGTGCGGCACGAGGCCGCGCTCGACCCGGAAGGCATCGTGCGCCTCGCGGAGGCCGCCTATGCCCGCTACGGGTTCAAGGACTTCAAGCTCAAGGGGGGTGTGCTCCCCGCGTGGGAGGAGGCCGAGGCCGTCACCGCGCTCGCCGCCCGGTTTCCCGAGGCCCGGGTGACTCTCGACCCGAACGGCGGTTGGCTGCTGGAACAGGCCGTCGCGGTCGGGCGGTCGCTGCGCGACGTTCTGGCGTATGCGGAAGACCCGGTCGGGGCCGAAGGCGTCTACTCCGGCAGGGAGATCATGGCCGAGTTCAAGCGCGCCACCGGGCTGGCGACCGCGACGAACATGATCGCGACGGACTGGCGGGAATTGGGACACACCATCCGTTCGAACGCCGTCGATATTCCCCTGGCCGATCCACATTTTTGGACGATGAGCGGTTCGGTGCGCGTCGCTCAGCTCTGCGACGACTGGGGGCTGCAGTGGGGGTCGCATTCGAACAACCACTTCGACGTGTCACTGGCGATGTTCACCCATGTGGCCGCGGCGGCACCCGGAACCCCGACGGCGATCGATACGCACTGGATCTGGCAGGACGGGCAGCACCTCACGGAGCAGCCCCTGCAGATTCGCAATGGGCAGATCGCGGTGCCAACGACGCCAGGACTGGGTGTCACCATCAACGAGGAGCGTCTCCAGGCGGCGCACGAGCTCTATCTCAGTCGCGGTCTCGGTGCCCGGGATGATGCGGCGGCGATGCAGTACCTGATTCCCGGCTGGCGCTTCGACCCGAAACGCCCCGCCCTCGACCGCCCGTGATCACCGAGCGCCCCGGGGTGTCACCTCGCGCAACACCCCGGTAGGCTGGGGCGCGTGACACGGGGTGCCGTCGCCTGAGACTGCTGAGAACACACCCGTTGAACCTGATCTAGTCAGAACTAGCGAAGGGATGTCGCGAGTGAACTCTCGCTTGGAGAACGACCACGCCCTGGCCACGGCCGGGCTACTCACCGATCTGCGCCGCACAGCTCCGCTCGTGCAGTGCATCACCAACGCCGTGGTCACCAATTTCACGGCCAATGCGTTGCTCGCCGTCGGCGCCTCACCCGCCATGGTGGATATCCCCGGCGAGGCGGAGCTGTTCGCTCCGATCGCATCCGGGCTGCTGATCAACCTGGGCACCCCGCATGCTGAGCAGCGTGTGGCGATGCTCGAGGCGGCCCGGGCGGCATCCGCGTCGGGTACGCCGTGGGTGCTCGACCCGGTGGCCATCGGGGCGCTGCCGGTGCGCACTGCCCTCGCCCACGACCTCGCAGCGCTCCGACCGACGATCATCCGCGGAAACCCCTCCGAGATCCTCGCGCTCGCCGGGACCGGCACCGGCGGACGCGGCGTCGACTCCACCGACGCCGCCGAGGCCGCGCTCGCCGCCGGGCATGCCCTCGCGCGTGACTTCGGGGCGATCGTGGCGATTTCGGGCGCCGTCGACCTCGTGACCGACGGCCACACGGATGTGCGGATCACCAACGGCACGCCGCTCCTGACCCGCATCACCGGTGGCGGCTGCGCCCTGGGAGCGGTCATCGCGGCGTTCGCGTCCCTCGGCCCCGATCGACTGTCGGCGACCGTGGCGGCCTGCGTGGTGTACACGATCGCCGCCGAACAGGCCGCGCTCGCGGCGCGCGGACCGGGAACCTTCGCCGTGGCGTTCCTCGACGCGCTCGCCGCGGTCACGGTCGACGACGTGCGCGAACGGGCGGTGATCGCATGAGCGGGCCACGGGCACCCCTGGCCCTGTCGACGTATCTGGTCACCGACCCGGGCCTGAGCGGGGCGCGCGGCGTGCTCGGCGTGATCGAGGCGGCCGTGGCCGGGGGAGTGTCGATCGTGCAGCTCCGCGACAAGACCGCGTCCACGCGGGAACTGTACGCGCTGCTGTTGGCCGCGTCGCGGATCACCGCGGGCCGCTGCACCCTGGTGATCGACGACCGGGTCGACGTGTACCTGGCCGCCCGAGCGGCCGGTGCCGTGGTCGACGGCGTGCACGTGGGGCAATCCGACCTGCCGGCCCACCTGGTGCGCTCACTGATCGGCCCGGGCGCCGTTCTCGGCCTCACCGCCAATCGGCCGGCCCATCTGGACGACGTGCACGCGCTGGCGCCGGGAACCGTGGACTACCTCGGGATGGGCGTCATTCGTCCCACCCTCACGCAGAAGGACCACCCGCAACCGCTCGGCGTCGCCGGATTCAAACGCCTCGCGACCACGACCACGCTGCCGTGCGTGGCGATCGGCGGCGTCGGCCTGGCGGACACCGCCGATCTGCGGGCCGCCGGGGCGGCGGGCATGGCCGTGGTGTCGGCAATCTGCGCCGCCGCCGACCCCGCAGAGACCACCCGCGCCTTCGTCGAGGCCTGGGCGGGCGCCGCATGAGCCCGCCATTGCAGCACGGTCCGCCCACCGCGGACGTAACGAGTTCCGTCACGGCGGGCGCCCGGGTGATTCCACGGGTGCTGAGCATCGCGGGCACCGACCCGACGGGCGGGGCCGGCATCCAGGCCGATCTCAAGAGCGTCTCGGCCAACGGCGGCTACGGCATGGCCGTGGTCACGGCGCTTGTGGCCCAGAACACGCGGGGGGTGCGCGCGGTGCACGTACCACCGGTGTCGTTTCTGCGTGAGCAGCTCGACGCGGTGAGCGACGACGTCGTGATCGACGCCGTGAAGATCGGCATGCTCTCCACCGTCGCCGTGATCGACGAGGTCGGCGGCTGGCTGCGTCGTACCCGACCGCCGATCGTGGTGCTCGACCCGGTGATGGTCGCCACGAGCGGCGACCGCCTGCTCGACGAACCAGCCGAAGCGGCCCTGCGCGACCTGCTCTCCCGTGCCCACATCGTGACCCCGAACCTTCCAGAGCTGGCCGTTCTCGCCGAGGCGCGCGAGGCGGCTACCTGGGCCGATGCCCTCACCCAGGCTCTCACGGTATCGGCCGCGCACCGGGTGATCGTGCTCGTGAAGGGCGGACATCTCGGCGGTGACGCCTCACCCGACGCCCTCGTCGACGCCGCCGGCTCGTTCTCGGGCGGCCGAACCGTCGTGCAGCTGGCGGCGGAGCGCGTGGCAACGAGCAACACGCACGGCACCGGCTGCTCCCTCTCGAGCGCAATCGCCACCCAACAGGTGCTGCTCGGCGACTGGGAACGCTCGCTCGCGGCCGCGAAGCACTGGGTCACCGACAGCCTGCGGCACGCCGACGCCCTGCAGGTGGGGCGCGGCAACGGTCCCATTCACCATTTCGCGGCGCTGTGGGCGGCCGCCGATGCCGTCACCACCCGCAAACCGGTTGTCAAGGCTATGCCCGTTGACTAGCATTTAATCCTCCCGTGCACCAGCAGCCAAAGGAATCCGCACCGTGATCATTGAGGCCACCGGCCTGACCAAAACCTACAAGTCGAAGAGCGGACCGGTGCACGCGCTCGCCGGGCTCGACCTCTCGGTGCCGCGCGGTACCGTCAAGGCCCTGCTCGGCCCGAACGGTGCCGGTAAGACCACCGTCGTGAAGATGCTCACCACCCTGATTCGACCGGATGTCGGCACCGCCTTCCTCGACGGAATCGACGTCGTGGCGAACCCCAAGGCCGTGCGGCGCATCATCGGCGTGTCCGGCCAGTACGCGGCCGTCGACGAGAACCTGACCGGTTTCGAAAACCTCGAAATGGTCGGACGGCTGTACCACCTCGGCGGTGCGGCGGCACGGCGCCGAGCGCAGGAACTCATCGACCTCTTCGAGCTGACCGCGGCGGGGAACCGACCGGTCAAGGGATTTTCCGGAGGCATGCGGCGTCGCATCGACCTCGCCGGAGCGCTCGTGATCAAACCGAAGGTGCTCTTTCTCGACGAACCGACGACGGGTCTTGACCCACGCAGCCGGATCGCGTTGTGGGCCGTGATCAAGAAGCTCGTCGCTGACGGCACGACAGTGCTGCTGACGACCCAATACCTGGAGGAAGCCGACCAGCTCGCCGACGACATCGTCGTGATCGACGACGGCAAGGTGATCGCCGAGGGAACGTCCGACCAGCTCAAGGCGCAGATCGGCGGACACCGGCTGGAGGTCGCACTCGTCGACGGCGGCGACAGTGGCGCGGCACGGGGCATCCTGATGCGTCACGGCGTGGGGGAGGCGACGGTGTCGACGGACGGGCGCGGCGTGGACGTGGCCGTGAACGACGGCCCGCAGGCCCTGCAAAACGTGCTCGCGGAGCTCGGGGCGGCGGGCATTGAGCTGCACGACGCCGGAATGCGTCGGCCCACCCTCGACGACGTGTTTCTCAAGCTCACCGGACACAAGGCGGATCTCAGCCAGGACGAAGACCCGGACGCCCAGGCGTCGGCCAAGACGAAGGCGGGGAAGGCCGCATGAGCACGGTGACCGAAGCGAGCTGGAACCCGCTCACGGAGTGGTACTCCGACGGGTGGACGGTGACGAAGCGCAACCTGATCAAAATCAAGCGCTCGCCTGACATGCTCGTCTTCGCCGTGATCCAGCCGATCATGTTTGTGCTGCTGTTCAGCCAGGTGTACGCCGGCGCGATCGCGGTGCAGGGCACAGACTACGTACAGTTTTTGATGGCCGGAATCTTCGCGCAGACGGTGGTCTTCGGAGCTACGTTCTCGGGCGCCGCCATGGCACTCGATCTGAAGGAAGGCATCATCGACCGGTTCCGCAGTCTGCCGATGACGCCGTCGGCGGTGCTCGTGGGCCGCACCAACGGCGACCTTGCGCTCAACACCATCTCGATGGTCATAATGATGCTCACCGGGCTCGCGGTGGGCTGGCGAGTGAACTCCACCCCGCTCGAGTTCCTGGCCGGTGTTGGCCTCTTGTTGCTCTTCGGCTACGCGTTCAGTTGGGTGATGGCGCTGCTCGGGATGAGCGTTCGCAGCCCCGAGGTGATCAACAACGCCTCGTTCCTCGTTCTCTTTCCGCTGACGTTCATCTCGAACGCGTTCGTACCGAGCGAGACCCTGCCGACGCCGTTGCGTGTGTTCGCCGAGTGGAACCCGGTGTCTTCGCTCGTGCAGGCCGTGCGGCAGCTGTTCGGCAACCTCGGTACCGCCCCGGTGCCCGACGTCTGGACGATGCAGCATCCGTTTCTCACGTCGCTCACCGGCATCACGGTGATGCTGGTCGTGTTCGTGCCGCTGTGCATCCGCAAGTTCGCATCGATCAGTTCGCGCTAGCTTTTCCGTCCACCACACCGAAAGCAAGGAGCCTGACATGACAACCTTCGGTATCCAGCACGCGTTCGGCGGGTTCGCCGTGAACGACATCTCGGCCGCCGCAGCGTTCTACGCCGAAACGCTCGGCCTGGAGGTGCGCACAGAAGGTGAGATGGGTCTGCTGCGCCTGGTGTTGCCCGGTGGTGCCGAGGTGATCATCTACCCCAAGCCCGACCACGAGCCCGCGAATTTCACCATTCTCAACTTCGTCGTCGCCGACATCGACGTCACCGTCGACGAACTCATCGAGCGCGGCGTCGAATTTCTGCGCTATGACCAGTTCTCCGAGCAGGACGCCAAGGGCATTCAACGTGGCGGAAACCCGGAGATCGCCTGGTTCACCGACCCGGCCGGCAACATCCTCTCGGTGCTGCACAGCACGTAACGGCTAATTGCGGCGTTTGCCGTTCTTCGGGTTGCGGGTGGGCCGAGTGCGCCCCGGGGAGGAGTCACTCTTCTTCTTCGCGGCGGGCTTGGCCTGCGCCGCGGCTACGCGCAGGGCCTTGGCCGCGGCCTTGGCCTTGTCGGTCTTCTTGGGTTTGCGCGGGGGGCGTGCGCCTGGCTCGGGCGCCTCGCCCGCGGAGGCCGGGGCGCGGGAGCTGGCACTCGAGCGTCCGCGCACAATGCCGATGAACTCTTCAATGTCGTCGTTCGTGTCTGCGGTGACCCACGCGAGCGCAATCTGGGTCTCCGGAACCCCGTCGACCGGGCGAGAGATCACGTCTTTGCGACCGTATAGGCGCGCGATGGAGTGCGGCACGATGATGATGCCCACCCCGGCCGCGACCTGCTCCATCACCTCGTCCATGTCTGTCATAACGGGAAGCGCACGGCGGATGCCGTCCCGCACCTCGGTCGCCACGTCACGCCAGGCCGGGACATCGTCGGGGTCTTGCAGCAGGTGCTCGTCGGCGAGGTCCGTGAGCGCGACGAGGTCGGCATCCGCTATCTCGTGGCCTTTTGCGGCGACGACGACGGGCACCTCGTTGTAGAGACCGATGACACTCAACTGGGCGTCATCGATGGGCAGACGCACCAGGCTGACCTCGGCGCGACCGTCGAGAAGCACGCTCACCTGCTCGCTGGTTTCGGTACGAAAAACCTCGAGCGGAACCTCGGGGCGACGCTCGGCCCAGATGCGAGTCCACTTCGTGGGAGTCACACCGGCGACGAAGGCAATGGAAAAGCTCAAGGCATCCTCTTCTGCAGCACGGAAAAGCCCCAAAGGGGGTGCTCTCAGGCTATACGCTTAGGGGATGACGTCCGTAAAGAAACCCCAGACCATGAAGCCTGCCACGGCGGCCCAGAAACTCGGGATTCTGCTCGACGCGGCACCCGCTGAATTCCAGACCGCGCTCGTGACCCGCACCGAGCTCGCCGCGCTGATGGAGAACCCGCCCGAATGGCTCGTTGAGCTGCGCGCCAACGGCCCCCACCCCAAGCAGGTCGTCGCCGCCAAGCTCGGCGTGTCGATCTCCGGGCTCGCCCGCAGCGGCGCGACCGAACCGATGACCACCGCCGAGATCAGTGCCCTGCTGCAGCAGCCGCCGGCATGGCTCGTACTCGAGCGTTCCACCCAGGCCGGTGTTCGTGCCGACCAGATCGCCGTGAAAGACCGCGACGCCGAGCGTGCCGCGAAGAAGGCGCACATCGAGCGCAAGGCCGCTCAGGAGCTCGCGAAAGAAACCCGAACCAACTAGCGTTCGCCGGGCCTGCCGGGCCTCTGCTGCCCTGCCTCCGCGGGCCTGCGTGGTGCGCGTTGCCGCGCCGGTGTGTGGCTAGTTCAGGAGATTCGGCCACGGCATCCGGTTCTGCCGCGTGTTTGCGGGGGACCGGATGCCTGTGGCGGCGGATCTCCTGAAGTAGGGACGGGACCGAGACGGGACCGGGGTCAGTAGCGGTCGCGCAGGAACGACACGATGTCGGCGAGCTCGGCCTGCGACACGGAATGCCCCATTCCCTCGTAGATGCGTTCCGTGAGTGTGCTGTGAGCGGGCAGCCAGGCCTGCGTGCGATCCACGGCCACGCGCGGAATGACCGGGTCGGCCGTTCCGCGCCCCCAGAACACCGGCGGGCGACGCTCGGCGAGCCGCTCGTCGCCCGTGCTCGCCCCGGGAGACACGAAGCCGGACAGCTGTACGGCGAAGGCGAATCGGTCGGGGGCGCGGCGCATCAACTGCAGAGCCATCGCTCCGCCCTGCGAAAATCCGAGCAGCCCCACGGATGCCGGTGGCTCCGCCAGATTGTCGAGCCACGCCAGCACGGCGGTGGCCGCATCGTCCACGGCCGACTCCACGACGTCCGCGTCCACGTTCGGGTCGGTGATCGGAAACCACGACCACCCGTCACCGACCGGGATCGGTGCCCGCAGCGCGGCGATCACGGGCTCCAGCGGCAAGTGCGGGGCGAGGGAGAACAGGTCGCCCTCGTGTGAGCCGTAGCCGTGCAGGATGAGCAGCAGCGGTCTGCCGACGCGATCGGCCCCGGCGGCAGACCAGAGTACGGCGTCGGTGTCGATTGGCACGACGTTGTGGTTGTCCAATGGGGCCTCCCGATTTACTATCGACGCATGAGCGGCGTTGATTACTTCAATACTTTCATTGCCGTGGCCCCCGATTCCACCGCAACGTGCGGGATGATCCCGCCGGGCGGGGCAAGATCCGACAGCGTCGTCGCGCGTATGTGGCGGATGATCGCGGAATCGCCGTATGAATACACCTCGGCCGACGTGATCTTCTCGGTGTACGCCGACCGGGCGAAGATCGCGGATGCCGATCGGCCGGGTGCCCGCGCGGAGTACTTCGGTGTGGGTCGCGCCTGCCTCAGATCCAGCGACCTCGGCAAACAATACGGCTGGGGCATCCATGCCGACGCCACCGGGCACGTGGCGCTGTACGCGGTGGGAACGCGCGAGTACGCCGCCTTCGCCTCGGGCGTCGCCCCCGACGGCGAGCCGGTGGCGCTCACCCGCGCGATGCGCAGCACGCGTCGCTGACCGCCGTCCGTGCGCAATCGGGTCGCCGGTGCGCAAGAATGAGTCCATGAGCGTGCGCACACCTGACCCCGACCCGGACTGGATGCCCAAGGGCGATTCCGCAGTTCCGAGCAGCAACCCCGCATGGCTGAAAGATGTGGAGCTTGCCGAGATTCGGCGCCGCCTGCCCATTCTCTACATCGAGGCCGTGCCGGTGCGAGTCGACGGCCTCGGCCAGGTCGTGGAGGTGGGCGTGCTGCTGCGCGCCCGGCCCACCGGCGAGATGACCCGCACCCTCGTGTCGGGTCGGGTGCTGTACGGCGAGACGCTGCGCGATGCGCTGTTCCGGCACCTGGAGAAAGACCTCGGCCCGATGGCTTTCCCGCAGCTTCCGGTCAGCCCGGTACCCTTCACCGTCGCCGAGTACTTCCCGCTGCCGGGCATCTCCGCCTTCACCGACGATCGGCAGCACGCCGTGTCGCTGGCCTACGTCGTTCCCGTCACCGGCACCTGCGACCCCCGCCAGGACGCCCTCGAAATCACCTGGATGAGCCCCGAGGAGGCCGTGTCCCCAGCCGTCTCGGCCGAGATGGAGGGCGGTCGCGGAGCGCTTCTGCGCAACGCCATGGCCTCCGTCGGTCTGCTGCGCTAGCCAATCACCGACAAAACGGATGCGCCGGGCCGGCCGGCACCGGCGCATCCGTTCTTCAGGTGCCCGGTCAGGTGACGGTGAGTTGTGTGTACATTCCGGCGGCGTAGTGGCCGGGGAGGTTACAGACCAACTCATACTGTCCCGGCTTCAGGGTGACGGTCATCCAGCCTGAGGTTCCGGGCAGGATTCCCTCGCCCCCGCCGTCACCGCAGGTGTTGGATGCCTCGCCCAGGTTGCCCGCTTCGTCGATCTGTTGGTCGCCGGCGATTGCTCGTGTGCCCACAATGTGAGAGTCGGGAAGGGGCAGAACAACCATTTCGTGACTGATGTTTCCCCTGTTCGTCACGAGGAACGACACCGTCCCGTGTTCAACAGTGGCCCGGTCGGCGCGCAATCGCATGGAGGCACCGGACCATGGACCGTGGCCTCCGCCCATCATGGGCCCGCCCATGTCCGTCGTGGTGACGTTCACGACCGTTCCCGAGAGGTTCGGCGCCGCGCAGTCCCCGGACCGCGATCCGGGCCCGCCGGCGGTGAACCCGCCGCCCAGGAGGCCGACCGTCACGAGGGACAACCCGGCGAGCAACACCGTGGCCAGAGTCCCCACGATCACCCACACCCCGGTCGACCACTTTCGAACGGTCGTCATTCCGGTCGGCGAAGAGCGGTGCGACGGGTGAGGTACTCGGTTTCATCGATCTCTCCGCGGGCGAAACGCTCGTGCAGAATCACCTCCGCCTGATGGTGCGTGGGGCGCACCGCGCTCGTTCCTTGATCGGAGTGCGGGCGCCGCAGCAGAACCACGATGATGACGGTGATCACGCCGCCCCAGAACAAGACCATCAACACTGCCATTATGATCCAGCCGGTCATTCCCCAGCTGTCGCCGCCCCATCCGTACATGGTCAAACCTCCATTTTCTTGAAAGGCTATCGCTGCTCGCGATCGACAAACAGGGCCGTAAGCCCTCAGCGCGCGATTCAACCGACGCCGAACGTCCCATCGAGCGAGGCGGGTTGCTGCGTTAGCTGAGGCCGAGCGTGTCGAGGAACAGGCGCTCGTAGCGGGGCGCATCCACGTCGAGGGCCACCTCAACGGCCGCCCACTCCTCGTGCAGGCCGTGCACGATGTCTTCGCCCGGGTGCAGGCGCAGGTCGACCAGGGTCTGGCCGCGGCCGTAGCCGGCCAGCTGCACGCTCACCGGTCGCAGCTCGGTGCGCAGCGCGCCCGGGTCCACGAGGGCGCACACGGCGCCGGCGTCACCGATCAGTCCCGAGTATTCGCTCGCCCGGTCGGCGCCGAGCATGATGCGGTTCGTCAGCAGTGCGCCCACGACCTGGCCGAGCAGGGAATCGCCGTCCACGAGAGCGGATGCCGTCGGCTCGGCAATCCCCACCTGGTTGAACACGTCGAGCCCGTACATGAACGTGGGAATGCCGGAGTCGAGCACGATCGCGGCCGCTTCCGGGTCGTGCCAGACGTTGAATTCGGCCACCGCGGTGGCGTTGCCTACGGTCGCCGAGCCGCCCATGAACACGATGCGCTCAATGTTGTCGGCGAGGTCGGGGTACTGGCGCAGCATCAGAGCCAGGTTGGTCTGCGGGGCGAGTGCCACGAGGGTGACCGGCCGCGGGCTGGCCTCGATCAGTAAGCGCATGAGCTCGATTGAGCTGCCGGGCACCGCGGTGCGGTCGCTCGGCGGCAGCCGCAATGTGCCGAGTCCGCCCTCGCCGTGCACGTGCGAGGCGGAACGCGCCGGTTCGAGCAGCGGGCGACGGGCCCCGGCCGCCACGGGAATGTCCGGAGCGCCGGCCACGTCCAGAATGCGCAGCGTGTTCTCCACAACACGCTCCAGGGAGGCGTTTCCGGCGACGCAGCTGATGCCCAGCACATCGATGCCGCGGTGGGCGACGGCGAACAGAATGGCGAGGGCGTCGTCAACGCCGGTGTCAACGTCGAGGATGACCGGGATGGTGGGTGCGGTAGGCATCCGTTCAGCCTAGTTCGCGCCGCCGCCGTTGGGCCTAGCGAACCAGCCGAACCTCGTGCAGCTGCTCGCCGAGCACCTCTTCATTGCGTTCGAGGCCGTCGGGGCGATAGCCGTTCCGGGCGTAAAAAGAATGGGCGCGAGGATTGTCGGCGGCCACCCACAGCATCGATTCACCGGGATCCACGACGGCGTCGAAGAGTTTCTGGCCCAGACCGGAGCCGTGAGAGGCCTGCAACAGGTACATGTTGTAGAGCTCATTGTCCACCGGCGACGTCGCGTCGCGAGACGGACCGCTGCAGGCAAATCCGACGATGTCCCCGTCCACAACGGCGACGAATTGGCGGTAGTCCGGTCCTTGTGCGGTGAACCGGCGCCACAGGGCGGCGAAGCGCTCTGGCCGCAGCTGAGACAGGGCAGCCGCGCTCAGCAGGTGATCATAGGTCTCGTGCCAGCAGGTCGCGTGTACGCGGCCGAGGCTGTCGGCATCTGCTTCTTCAACGGGCCGAACGACAACAGTGGAGTTCATGTAGCGACTGTACCTGCATTTGTACACCGGCTTTTGCCGCGGGCATGCAAAACGGGCCGGCCTCGCGAGAGACCGGCCCGTTTTTAGCAGCTAATTGAAGCGGATGCCTCAGCCCTGCGAGCGGCGCGGAGCCGAGCGGCCCGCTCCGCCGGAGCCGGACCCGCGAACGAGCCCGCCGACCTGGAGGCTGCCGACGCGGGGTCCGCCGGAGCGGCCCGCCGCAGTGCCTGCCGGGGCGTTCTGGCTGCGTCCGGATGTGGCCGGACGGCCGCCGCCGCGACGTGCGCCGCCGGCCGAAGCCGCGTCGCTGCTGTTCGAACGTCCGCCACGAGCCTCACGGTGGGCGGAATCGCGTCCGCCGTCGCGGCCACCGCGGCCGGCGCCCTGCTCGTCACGGTTGACGCGCTTGCGCTGGGCGTTGGCGCCCTGCGAGCGGCCACCCTGCGACTGGCGCTGCTGCTGCTGCTGCGGCTCAACACGAGGAAGCGGCTTCACGTAGGCGGCAACATCACCAATGAGGGCGTCCACGGCGGGGGAGGAGGAGTCGACGCGCTGCGGGGTCACCTTGATGGCGGCCTTGCGCAGCAGGGAGTCGGTGTCGCGCTTCTGCTCGGGCAGAACCACGGTCACCACGTCGCCGGCGCTGCCGGCTCGGGCGGTGCGGCCCGAGCGGTGCAGGTACGCCTTGTGCTCGGCGGGCGGGTCAACGTGAATCACGAGCTCGATGTCGTCAACGTGCACACCGCGAGCCGCGACGTCCGTTGCGACGAGCACCTTGACGGTGCCGGCGCTGAAGGCGGCGAGGTTGCGGTCACGGGCGACCTGCGAGAGGTTGCCGTGCAGGTCGACGGCGGGAATTCCGGAGTCGGTGAGGTTCTTGGCAAGCTTTTTGGCCTGGTGCTTCGTGCGCATGAAGAGGATGCGGCGTCCGCTGCCCGAGGCCAGCTTCTGGACGAGGTCCTTCTTGGCATCGACGCCGGTGACCTCGAACACGTGGTGGGTCATGGCGGAGACGTGGCTGTTCGCCTCGTCGACCGAGTGCGTCACCGGGTCGTGCAGGAAGCGGCGCACGATCTTGTCCACGCCGTTGTCGAGCGTGGCGGAGAAGAGCATGCGCTGTCCGTTGGACGGCGTCTTGTCGAGGATGCGAGTGACGACGGGCAGGAAGCCCAGGTCGGCCATGTGGTCGGCCTCGTCGAGCACGGTGATCTCGACGGAGTCGAGGTTGACGAAGCCCTGCTTCATGAGGTCTTCGAGACGGCCCGGGCAGGCCACGACGATGTCGACGCCCGACTTGAGGGCGGACACCTGACGGTTCTGCGACACGCCACCGAAGATGGTGGTCGTGTTGAGGCCGTAGGCCTCGGCGAACGGGGTGATCGCGTTGGTGATCTGCGTGGCGAGTTCGCGGGTGGGCGCAAGGATCAGGCCGAGCGGGCGACCCGGGCGGCGCTTGCCGCCGGCCAGCGTGCCGCCGAGGCGGGACACCATGGGGATGGAGAAGGCGAGAGTCTTGCCCGAGCCGGTCTTTCCGCGTCCGAGAACGTCGCGGCCCTTGAGGGTGTCGGGCAGGGTGTCAACCTGGATGGGGAACGCGTTGTCGATTCCCTGTGAGGAGAGCACGTTTACGAGGGGGGTGGGCACGCCGAGCGCGCTAAATTTAACTTCAGTCAAGAGTGGTGCCTTTCGGGCATCAGGCTCCTCGCCCGAACCGAGGCCGCGCATGCGGCTGCCGGAACCAGGAGGATTCACATGGCGAAGGTGCCGAAGGGCACATCCGTTCGCCGTAAGAATGTTTCATTCCGAAATCGGGCCGGCCCGGGGGCTGCCGCGATGAGAAGAGGGCGTTCTACGACGCAGCGAGCGCAACTACGCACTCGCAAGTACCCCTACTCTACCCCACGAATCACAACGTGCGCCCCACGCTCCCGATGGCGCGCCGCTCAGCGGCCCGCCACCGCGGAATCCGGACGCAGATCCAGGCGTCGCAACAGCTGCGCGTTGACGGCGACCACAACGGTCGACGCCGACATGAGGAGCGCTCCGATTTCCATGGGCAGGATGAAGCCGATGGGGGCGAGGACGCCGGCAGCGAGGGGGACGGAGATCAGGTTGTACCCGGCTGCCCACCAGAGGTTCTGCTTCATTTTCGCGTAGCTGGCCCGGGACAGCTCGATGACCGACAGCACCGAACGCGGATCGTCGCTGGCGAGGATGACGCCGGCCGACGCGATGGCCACATCCGTGCCGGCGCCAATGGCGATACCGACATCCGCCTGGGCGAGCGCGGGTGCGTCGTTGACGCCGTCACCGACCATGGCGACCTTTCGCCCCTCACCCTGCAGTTCGGCCACTTTTCTGGCCTTGTCTTCGGGGTGAACCCCGGCGAAGACGCGGTCGATGCCGAGCTCAGCGGCCACGGACTGTGCCACCGCTTCAGCGTCGCCGGTGATCATGACCACCTGGATTCCCAGGGCATGCAGGGCGTCGACCGCTTGCCGGGACTCATCCCGGATCTCGTCGGCCAGGCCGATGGCGCCGACGACGGCACCGTCCCGCAACACGTGCAGAATGATGGCGCCCTGCGTCTTCCACTCCTCCGTGACACCGAGCGGGCGGGCGCCGTGGCTCTCGATCATGCTCGGACCGCCGACGCTGATCTCGTGGCCCGCCACCGTGCCGGAGACGCCGACGGCGGCGGAGGTGCGGAAGTCGGTCGCGCGGGGGACGGTCACCGTTCTGCCCTGGGCGGCGGTCACGATGGCGCGGGCGAGAGGATGCTCGCTGTCGGCTTCCGCGGAGGCCGCCCACGCGAGGAGGTCATCTTCGGTGTAACCGTCGACGACAGTGAGGTGCGACACGGTCGGCTCGCCCCTGGTGAGGGTTCCGGTCTTGTCGAAGAGAACGGAGTTGACGGTGCGCATGCTTTCGAGGGCCAGGCGATCCTTGATCAGCACTCCGCCCTTCGCCGCGCGTTCCGTTGCGATGGACACCACGAGGGGGATCGCGAGGCCGAGCGCGTGAGGGCAGGCGATCACCAGAACGGTGATCGTGCGGATGACGGCATCCTGAGGTTGCCCGAGCAGCGTCCACGTGATGGCGGTGAGCACACCGGCGCCGAGCGCGAACCAGAACAACCAGCCGGCGGCCTTGTCGGCGATGCGCTGCGCCTTCGATGATGATCCCTGCGCCTCGGCGACCAGGCGTTGAATGCCGGCCAGCGCCGTGTCATCGCCGACGGCGGTGACTCGCACGCGCAGCGCCGAATCGGTCGCGACCGTGCCCGCGACGACGTGGTCGCCCGGTGCCCGGGAGACGGGGCGTGATTCACCGGTGATCATCGACTCGTCAACATCGGCGGTGCCTTCGGTGACGAGGCCGTCCGCCGGCACTCGTCCACCCGGGCGCACGACGATGACATCGCCCAGCACGAGGTCGGTCGGGGAGACGAGTACCACGACGTCGCCGTCGACGCGTTCTGCTTCGTCGGGCAGTAGTGCGGCCAAAGACTCCAAGGCAGTGGACGTCTGTGCCAGGGAGCGCATCTCGATCCAGTGGCCCAGGAGCATGATGACGATGAGAAGGGCGAGCTCCCACCAGAAGTCCAGCTCGCGATCGATGAAGCCCACGCTGGCCCCCCAGGACGCGACGAAGGCCACGGTGATCGCGAGTGCGATCAGGAGCATCATCCCGGGTTTGCGGCTTTTCAGCTCGGAGACCGCGCCGGTGAGGAATGGTCGGCCACCCCAGACGTACATCACGGTGCCCAGGAGCGGGGAAATCCAGGTCACCCATCCGCTGGAGGGCAGGGGGTATCCCACGAGCATGGCGAACATCGAACTGAAGCCGACCACGGGAACGGCGATGACCAACATGGTCCAGAAGAGTCGCCGGAACTGGCCGACGTGATCTGCGTGGCCGCCATGGCCCGAGTGGTCCATTGACGCAGGCGTCATCTCCGCGTGGTCGGGCCGAGATGACGGTCCGGCCGCTTGTGCATTGGACACGGCCGACGGTTCCGGATGAGTGTGCGGGGTAGTCATGACACCCAATATATACCCTATGGGGGTATCTTGACCCGATTTCCGGACGATTTTTTCGGTCGCGTCCGGGTGTTCGGGTGGGTTCAGCGCGCCTGAATGATGCCCATCATTCCGGCATCCTCATGATCGAGAATGTGGCAGTGGTAAACGGTTCGCCCGCCGAAGTCGTCGAAGGCGATACGCACTCGGGTGGTGCTGCGTGCCGGGATGTTGACCACATCTTGCCACATCGTAGCGTCGACGGCGCGGCCACCCTGCTCGACAATCTGCATGGGCCACACGTGCAGGTGCAGCGGATGGTCGAGCGTGCTGGTGTTCGTGAGCAGCCATTCCTCGACGCTGCCGAACTGAACGGTTTCGTCGACTCGGGAGGGGTCGAAGGCGCGGCCGTTGATCGTGGGTGACATCATGCCACCGCCCATGGCGCCCATGCCCATGGCGAACACCAGCTCCCGCCGCGCGGTCACGGTCGCGGTTCGCAGATCGCGCGGAACGGGTTGGCGGGGGAGGTCCCCCGGTTCCTCGGCCGTCTCACCCGCCACGGTGAGGGTGGCCAGGGGACTGTCATCGGCGTTCGGGGCGGAATCTCCGCCCATCATTCCGCCGGACGCTCCGCGGTCGTAGTGGAGGGTGCGCAGGACGGAGGTTCCGGCGGCCCCGGTCACGAGGAGATCGGCCCGGTTGCCCGGTGCCAACACGATCTCATCGACGTCGCGGGCGGAGGTGAAGCGTCCGGAATCGATTCCGAGGAGGGTCATCCGCTGCCCGTCCAGGCGCAGTCGCAGGTACCGAGACACGCAGGCGTTGACGATGCGCCAGCGCTCCCGTTCGCCGGGGCGCGCCGTCAGTGCCGGGTTGAGCTGTCCGTTGACCAGCACGATTTCTCCCTCGCGGCCGGACATCTTCTGCATGAATGTTGCGCCGGGGATCGAGCCTGCCGAGCCGATGGTCATGTCAGAGACCACAAGCAGGCGCTCCCGGGTCGCGGGGATCGGTTCTTCGTCTTCGACGATGATGGCACCGAAGAGACCTCCGAACACCTGGTCGGTGACGAAGCCGTGCTGGTGCGGGTGATACCAATACACGCCCGGCGGGTGGTTCGCCGGCAGCTCGTACCGGTAATCGAAAGAGTCTCCGGCCTGAACGGTGACGAACATATTGTCGCTGTTGTCTTCGGGGGAGACGTGCAGGCCGTGCACGTGCAGATTGCTCGGGTCTGTCAGACCGTTGTGGAGGCTCACGCTGAGGGTGTCGCCCGCTCGAACGCGCAGTGTGGGTCCTGGCGTGCCGCCGTTGTAGCCCAGTGCCCGTACGCTTCGCCCCGCTATGGTTACCTGCCCGGAGGCAGACTCGAGAGCGACGGCGAGAGCGCCGCCGGCGCTTCGCAGCTCAGTGGGTTCAATGAACTCGCCGCCGGCGTCGACTTCCGACGGTGTGAGGGACGACCCTCCCTGATTCGCCAGCAGTCCGGTTCCTCCGACGGCGACGCCCGCAATCCCCGCCCCGCCCAGCAGTAGGGCGTTGCGCCGAGTGATCGGTCGCATTATTGCTCTTCGCCGAGTGTGCGCAGCTGATCGCGATACTGCTCAGCGGTGAGTTCCCCCCGGGCGAAGCGTTCATCGAGAATCAGCCGGGCGCGCGTCGGTGCGGGCGGCCCCGGTGTCGGCGGCCGGCCGGCATCGCCCGTCGTGTTGGAGAGCAAACGAACGACCACATAGACGATCAGGGCCAGGCCCGCGATCACCAGCAGTGCGAATCCCCACGACCATCCCATATTTGCTGTGCCCCACATCATCAGATTCTCCGTTCGTTCGGGTGTTCAGCCATCCGGTCGCACGTTGCGCCCGACCTGACCACATCATACCCAGGGGGGTATGACGGGAGTGATGTTCTCACAGTAGCTCCGTCCAGGTGCGGCCGTAGTCGTCGCTCGCAGCAATGCCGCCGCCGGCTGCGACAAGGATCCAGGGTGAGGAGCCGCCGACGACGGTGAAGGCATCCGGAGGTCCCGTGGTTGTCCCCATCTGGGTCCATGTGTCGGCGGAGGCCTCCTGACGCCAGAGTGTTCCTTCGCCGTCGATTCCGACCACGCCTCCGCCGGCGGAGGCGCCGACGGCCTCAACCAGAAGGAGCACGGGAGCGCCGGCCACGAGTTCAAAGCTGCGACCGGCATCCACGCTCCGGGCGAGCCCCTGGGCTGTTGTCGCGAAGACCCGATCAGGTTGTGACGGATCGACCGTCAGATCGCGTAGCGGCAGCGTGGCTCCGGTCGACCACGTGGTGCCGGAATCATCGCTCACCAGGAGGCTCCCCGCGCGGGCGTCATACCCGTAAACGCGCAGCGTGTCGTCCAGGCGTACCGCTGCGAGATCATGAAAATCCGTTTCCCCGTCCAGGGAGAGGGCCGACCAGGACATGGCGCCGTCTGTGCTGGAAATAAGCCCCAGGTTGGGCAGGTGCAGGTCGGTCTGCTCACCCGGTGCGGGGTGGCCGGACGCCAGAAGGTGCCCGGGAACCGCCACCGTGAACGCCATGGTGTCCTGCGCCCGGCCGGCGATTTGGGTCGGTACGGCCGTGCTACTGCGTGGTGTTCCGTCGAGGTACGAATCGGGGAGACGTTCCGTGGGGATGAGCCACACTCCCTGGTGGGTCGCCGCGTACGTATTTCCGGTGAGGGGATCGGCACCGAGACCGTGCACGTGCTCGAACGCCTGCGGGACCGGTGCGTTCCCCGCGGAGGTGGCATCCGGGCTCGATCCGGGCGTGGAGCAGCCGGTGAGGACCAGAGTGCTGAGCAGGGCCGCCGACAGCGTTCGGGCGGGGCGGTGGGACAGGCTGAATCTAGCCAAGAGTGACTCCTCGTGAGCTCATGAAGGGTTGCGGATTCACACGCGCACCGTTGACGCGGGCCTCGAAGTGCACGTGACAGCCGGATGACGCGCCCGTTGTCCCGACGAGAGCGACGGTTGCTCCCGCCGAAACCTGCTGCCCGCGGGTGACGAGCACGGAACTGTTGTGGGCGTACCCGGTCTGCGTGCCGTCACCGTGGTCGATCAGCACCCAGTTGCCGTACGAACCCAGCCAGCCCGCGTAGACGACGGTTCCCCCGGACGCGGCGTACACGCCCTGTCCACACCCGGCGGCAATGTCGGTGCCCGAGTGAAATGCCCCGACTCCGGCCACGGGCTTGCTGAGCCGGGGGCCGTAGACGGAGGTGATCCGGCCGTACACCGGCAACGTCCAGCCCTGGTTGACGGGAGCGCTGCCGCCGATGGACGGCCCCGGGCGGGCTGCGGCTGCTGCTGCTGCCTGTGCTGCTGCCTGTGCACGGGCCTGTGCCTGTGCGTGGGCCGCGGCTGCACGCGCTGCCTCGGCGGCTGCCTCCGCAGCACGGCGTACCTCTTCGCCCGTGGCGTAGTCGGCCTCCGTCGCCGCGCGATCCTCGGTCAGCACGGTGAGTTGTGCCTGCAATGTGCCGGCCATCTCCTGTTGGTTGGCGAGTGCCGTTTCTACCCGGGCGCTGGCTTCCACCGCGTCCGCCAACGCCGTTTCGGCTGCGCCGGCCAGTTCTCGCCGTGCCTCCTGGGCCACCGTGGCCTGATCGGTCGCGGCCGTGGCGGAGTTTCGGTCGGCTGTCGCCGTTTCATAGATCAGGCTCATTCGCTCGGTCAGCTTGCTCATGGAGCCCAACTGGTTCAGCAGCTCATCGGCCTCATTGTGTGCCAGGAACAGGGTCATCGACACGTCCCTGGTTCCGGACCGGGCGAGGAGAGCGGCAAAACGTCCCGCCTGTTCGGCAGAAAGAGCAGCCAGAGCCGTGGCCTCATCCGCCTCAGCTCTAAGGGTCGTCGCCCGGAGGCTTGCCGCGTCGAAGGCGCTCTGCGCCGTCTCATACTCGGTCGCGCGCCTGGTTGCCTCCGCGCGCGCACCATCCACTTCAGCCGTGAGGCCGTCGATCAGCGAGGTTATTGCCTCGATCTGTGCTTGTTTTGCCGCTTCGGATGACCGAGAACTCTCTACCTCGGCCCAGGTCGGGTATTCCTCCGCGGTGGCCGGCGCCGCGACGGCGAGCATCGCCAGGATGGCCATCGTCGCGATCCCGGTACGAATGGCGCGAGCAACCCTCGTGGACTCAGTCAAGGGACACTCCTCGGGAACTCATGAACGGCTCCGGGTTGATCTGCGTTCCATCCACGCGGGTTTCGAAATGCACGTGGCATCCGCTTGACGCACCGGTGTTCCCCACCAGGGCGATGACCTCTCCGGCGGCGACGGTCTGTCCGGCGTCGACGAGGAGCGTGCCGTTGTGGGCGTAACCGGTCTTGACACCATCCCCGTGGTCGATGAGTACCCATTTGCCGTACGAGCCCTGATAGCCGGAATTAATGACCGTCCCGCCGGTTGCGGCGAACACGGGTTGGCCGCAGGGAGCGGCGATGTCGGTTCCGCTGTGGTAATCGCCGACGCCGCCGACGGGTTTGTTCGGTCGCGGGCCGAAGGGGCTGGTGATGTGGCCCAGCACGGGCAGGGCCCAGCCCTGATCCGTGAGTTGGCTCTGACTGAGGCTGGCCCACTCACCGTTGCCGGCGACCTCGGTGTACGACGCGGGTTTGGGGATGTCGGTGACAGTGAACCCGTCACGTTGGATCGGCACCGACGCCGTGTTGGAAAAGCGGAGACTTTGCTCGCCCGGGGAATGACCCGACGATGTCGCCGAGGCCTGTGACGCAGGTTGGTCGAGAGCGAAAGCGGGAAGGGAAACGCTCACGGTGAAGAGCGTGATCATCGCCATGACGCCGCCCGTGCCGACGCGTTGGCGTAGGGGTACCCGCGTCCGCGCGGTTCGCTCCGCCTTCGGCCGGCGCGGGGCGGATCGGCTCGACCGCACGCGGTTTTCGAGCGCACGGGTGTCTCGCCGAGACATGGCTGGCGGTGCGCCGGGCACTGCCGGTGCGGTTGCAACGTGGCCGGTACTATCCACGTGTGGCCACCGGGGCAACACGAGGGAAACGAGCAAATGGTGAAAACTGCATCAAAAAAAGTCCTTGAGGGGGGATGTGGATAAGGACGGGCGCACAGACAGGGGCGCTTCACGGGTCGACGCTGCGCCACCCCGGCGAACCGCTACAGGGTGGCGAGGAGCTTCGCCATGACGGAGATTTCCGCCGTCTGCGTGGTCAGGATGTTCTCGGCCAGCGCTCGGGCATCGGCGTTTTCGCCGTTGTCGATTTCGAGCTGCGCCATGGCGACGGCGCCTTCATGGTGCACCGTCATCTGCTGGAGAAACAGCCGACCGGCGTCGGTTCCGGCGGCGTCCTGAAGTGCCATCATGTCGTCGTCGGACATCATTCCGTCGGAGCCGTCGCCCATGTCCGGCATGTCCGACATACTGCTGTCGTCTGCGCGCCACTGGACCAACCAGTCGCTCAGCTGGGCGATTTCCGGCTCCTGAGCGGCCTTGATCGCAGTGGCGAGGTCGACGATGTGTTCGTCGATGCCCTCTTTTGCGAGCAGATCATCGCTCATCTCGACAGCCTGCTCATGGTGCGGGATCATCATCTGCGCAAACGTCACATCAGCGACATTGAAGGCCGTGGAGGGAGCTTCGGCGGAGGGGCTCGTGGAGTCGGAGGCGGGGCCGCCGCCGGCGCAGGAGCTGAGGGCGAGCGCTGCGGCCAGGGCCACGGCGCTATAAAAAAACGTACGTGATTTGAGCATTGTGCATCCATTCATCGTCAAGGTTCAGACCGAGCGGCCGTGGGTACGGCACAGCGACGCGGCCACGAAGGGCCGCAGGGCTACAGGGCTACAGCGTGGTCTAAACGCGACTGATGGACAGAGCGGTGAGGCTGGGCCGGGCCGCGGGAAGCGCGACGATGCGCACCAGCAGGCCGCCGGGCTCAAGAAGGCGCCGATAGGTGGCGGGCAACCGGGTCAGAACGACGAGAGCGATCAGCACGAGCAGCAGAACGCAGGCCATCGCGAGCAGAGCGCAGTCGAGCATTCCGCCGTGCGACCCGGTGGAGAGCGACGCAACCACGGGGGCGACCACGCCCACGGCAGCGACGGCCGAGGCAGCGACGGCGGCGCTCGCCGTGGCGGAGTGCGATGCCGGAGCCATGTGCATGTCGTGCCCGGTCGCTTCCGAGTGGAGCGCGAACACGCCGAACAGCAAGGCGACTAGGGCGATCAACGTGACGAGAGGGGACAGGAAACGGCTGGATTCAGGGCGCGTGGCCTGATTTACCGTCATGTCACCTCCGTCGTTTGTCCGGTCGCGGGGGTATAGATTTCCCCGTCGTCACCTCGAACATTAGCCCATCGTCCGCCTGCGCGGCTGAGAGGGGAACCGCGTACAGGAACGAAGGCCCCGCGCGGGAGCCGATCAGGAATCGCGCGTGGCCGCAGCGGCGTAGACCGCACCGTTGTAGAGCTCACCGACGGGCACCGCAACATCGATCGTGTTTCCCGGCTGCGCGAGCGGGCAGGCCCACATCGGGTCGTAGGCGCAGGAGGGGTTGTAGGCGAAGTTGAAGTCGAGAATGAGCGTGTCGTCGTCGACGCCCGGGCCGAGGTCGGCGCCCTTGACCGTGTCCAACAGGTAGCGGCCTCCGCCGTAGGTGCCGCCGGGCTTGCCGGCGAGGCCGTCCTTGATCGGGAGAAAGAGCCCACCGCCGTAGTTGCCGAGATGCCACACGTCGAGCGACCCGAGGTAGGGCAGTCGCACGGTTCCCACCAGGTCGAAGGGCACGGTGCCGTCCGTTCCCGTGTCCACCGTGATGCGCAGCGGGCGGTCGGCCCGGTGCACCTCCACTTCGAAGCGCCAGTCCGGGTCGTAGGCGGCGATGGGCAGGCCCGTGAACGCGGCTCGATCGTCGGGCAGCAGCGGTGACGACGGATGCCCCGCAAACAGTTCGTCCCGCCCGGAGCGCCACAGCTCATGCCCGGCCTCCGGGCTCTGCACGCTCAGCTGGCGCACCCCCGCGTACAGTCCGAACACGCGACGACGCCAGTCACCGATCTGCAATGCCCCGAGGGAAGAACTCATGCCAATAGGTTACCGTCGGCGCGGCCACCGCTGCCATCCGATTGCCAGGGATGCCGCCGGGCGGCCCGCACGGCACCTCACGTCTGCTCGAGCTCCCTGTCGCCGTCCACAGGGGCGGGCGCGTCGACGCCCACGTCGTGGCGCCACGTGGGCGCGAGCTGCTCGAGGCGCAGCATCCGTACCTGCCAGAACGCCCAGAAGCTCGGCCACAACGCAATGGTGCCGAGGCCGGCGCGAAAAATGAGCTGGTCGCGGTAGAGCGTCTTGCCGGTGCCGGCCGGGTCCGGAGCGATCGCCATGCGATGGTCCCACAGGGTGACGGCCGCGAGGGCGCCGGAGACGCCGCGGCCGGTGTCCCGCAGGATACGCACGCCGTCGGGCCGTTCGTTCTGCTCGGCGAGCCGAATCACCTGCGTGCCCATCGGAACGAGTCCGAGCGCGCGAAAGCTGGCCGGGTGGTCACCGGGCTGCCACATCGTCGGGAAACCGTTGGGTTCGAGGGAGTCCACCGCGAGAAGCGGCGAGCTGACCTCTCGGAAAACAGCGGGGCTGCGGATGGCGCGCCAGGCGGCATCCGGATCACAATCGAGCACCTTCTTGAGTAGTACGCGCATGCTCACCAGTGTGCGTGCCGCTTCGATGTTGTACAACTGATACGTGGCAATTCGTTTTTGGCTGGGGGTCGCCCAGCGCGAGCAGGTGCTGCGGGGCGTTCACACGGGCATGGCCCACGCGAGCCAGGCCGCGCGCACGACGCTCGCGGGCATGGGGGAGTCCGACGGGCTGGTGTACTACTCCCCGAAGACCGCGTTTGAGGGTGAAGTGCTGCGGGAATTCACCGCCATCGCCCGCATTACAGATGCCGCCGTAGCCCCGATCGGTGACCCCGGAACGGAATTCCAGCCGTGGCGCCGCCGCGCGGACTACGACCCGCAGGCCGTGGCCACGTCGATTCGACCGCTCCTGTCGGTGTTGGAGCTCACCCGCGGCGATCCCAACTGGGGATACCAGCTGCGGCGAGGCCTGATCGAGATCTCCCGCCACGACTTCGATATGATCCGCCAGCAGATGCGTCGCCCGAGCGCCGACGACCTCTAGCGCGGCCCCGCCTGGAAAAGGTCCCGCAGCGGACAACTGCGCCCCGCGCACGTGGCACGATTGTCCGATTCGGCAACGTTCGTCTGCCCGGCCCCGCCCCCGGGGACGACATGGCCCCGCGGCGCGCACGGTACGTCGAGTCTCGGTTCATTAGACTCGGCGCATGGACGCGCTCTTGCCCTCACTCGTGGTCTTGGGATTCGTGTTCGTCGGAATCGGCGTTCTCGTGGGCCTCGCCCGTCGTCGCACCCGTGCTCGCCTGCGCCTCGAAAGTGCCGCTGCCGCGGAACTTGTGCGGTCCGCGTCGATCAGCCTCGTGCGAGCGGATGACCTCGTGCAAGACGCCACGGACGAGCTCGGTTTCGCCATCGCCCAGTTCGGCGAGAACGCCACGCGTGAGTTCGCCTCGGCCCTCGCCCTGTCCCGGCGGCAGCTGACCGAGGCGTTCGCTCTGCAACAGAAACTCGATGACGTCGTGCCGGACACCGCGCCCGAAGTCCGCCGCTGGAACGAGAAGATTCGTGCCCTGGCCGACGAGGCCACGCAGCGCCTCGAGGCGCAGACCCGCGACTTCGACAAGAAACGCGGCGTGGAACGTACCGCACCCCAGGCACTGGAGCAGCTGGTGCGTCGGCTGGATCGAGCCGCCGACCGCGTGAAGAGTGGCGCCCGAAGCCTCGACCGTCTCGCCCTGAGCTACACGACGCACGCCCTCGCCCCGATCAGTACCAACGTCGCGAGGGCACAGACCGCCCTCAACGATGCCCGGCAGGCCGCCGAGAACGCCGCGAACCGGCTCACCGCCGGCGACCCGGTTGGCGAGCAGATGAGCGCCGCAGAGCACGGACTGTTCACCGCCGCGCAGCTGCTGGATGCGATCGAGAGCGGCGAAGACGAGTTGCACATCGGCTTTGCCAACCTCGGGCGGGCGACGGATGCGGCCGTGATCGAGCTCACCGAGGCGCGCGGGCTGCGCGATTCACACGACGAGGCCGACACCAGCGCCAACCTCAACCGGGTGATAGCGGAGGCCACGCATGTGCTCGCCCAGCTGGGGGAACCGGGTCGGCTCAGTGATCCCGCAGCCGACCTCGCCCGTCTGCGTGAGGTCATGGACGGGCTCGACGTGATGCGCTCCGAGGCGCGCAACCGTCAGCTGCGCCTGGAGAACGCCCGTACCGCGCTCGCCGGGGCGCTTCTCACGGCTCGTGGTCAGATTTCGCTCACCCGGGACTTCATCGACGGGAACCGCGGACGCGTGCAGGCGGCCGCTCGCACGCGGCTGTCCGAGGCGGAGCGGCAGCTGGCGCTCGCCGAGGCGGAGGCCGACCCGGTCATCGCCCTCGACAACGCGAGGCGCGCCATGACCCACGCAACGGATGCCGACGCCCTGGCGCGCTACGACGCCCGCTGACCGCCCCCTGTAGCCGACCGCGCGCCGATCCTCGCGTCGCCCCCATCTCGCTGGTCGAGCCCGTCGAGACCCCGCGACTTGCCCTGCGACCCGGTCTCTGAGTCGCTCGCGATAACCTGAACGGATGACCGACGCGCCAGCACAGCACAAGTATCAGGTTCGCTTCGACTGGGGCCAGTCCGGGTTTCAGGCGCTTGCCCCGTTCGTGGATGCGGTCGTCGTCGTCGATGTGTTGCCAGAGGCGGGTGCCGCCGCCCCCGTCGTTCCCGGCCCCGACGACACGCAGGTCATCACCGCCGGTTTCGGCAATCGCGTCGCCGTCGCGGCGTGGGTGCTCGCCCGTCAGTCCGAAAAAGGCGACCGCTTCTCGGTGGCCGTCATCGCGGCCGGTGGCCTGCGCGGCGACGGATCGGCGCGCTTCGCCGTCGAGGATCTCCTCGCCTCCGGCGCCGTGATCGACGCCCTCATCTCACTCGGCATCGACCACTGCTCACCGGAGGCGGCCGCGGCATCCGCAGCCTTTGTGGGGCTCAAACAGGCCGTGCGACACCTCGTGAGCGCCTCGGAAAGCGGCCAGGTGCTTGCGGCGCTCGGTCGCGACGCCGAGGTGCGCCTCGCTGCGCGGCTCGACAACAGCCGCGATGTGGCCGCGCTCAGCCTGTAGTTGTGCTCAGCCCGTAGTTGTACTGCGCGCTGGCCCTACAGCGCGGCGACAGCGTCGATCTCCACCAAAAACTCGGGATTGGCGAGCCCGGCCACGCGCAGCACGGTGATGGCGGTGGGATGGTCGCCCCATTCTGTTGCCGAGGCTGCGAATGCCTGACTCAGGTCGGCGCTCTCCGTGAGGTGCATCGTGAGCTTGGCCACGTTCTCCTGTGTCGCTCCCACCTCGGCGAGCACCGCGAGAAGATTGCGCAGGGCCTGACGGGTCTGACTGAGCGTGTCGGAGCCAACGATCGCCCCGCGAGCGTTGACGCCGTTCTGGCCGCCGATGAACATGAGTTGCCGGCCGGCGTCCACGAGGGTTCCCTGCGCGAAGGCCACGTTGCGGTGCACGGATGCGGTGTTGATTCTCGTGACGGTCATGGGGGTGTCCCTCTCCAGCAGGCGGGCTGCGCAGCATCAGTCAACTCGCATGAGCGCCGCGGGGCAAGACCCCCGGCGGCGGTGTTTACCTGACCGCAACAATCAACGACCGACGGATGCCGCCGCCCGTCGCCGCGTTGCCGCCGAGATTTCCCGATGCGCCCACGTGATCACGTTCTCCACGCGGTATCCGCGCCCGCACAGTCCGCAGGCGAGGGCCCTTGTGGGTTTCCGATACCGGAAATGCGTGTGACCTGCCGGGCAGGACCCCACCCAGGAGGCGAGTTCGTCCGCGATCTCACCGTCGTGAGTGCGCTTGCCGTCGTAGCCGAGGTTGTGCGCGACCATGCGCCATTTGGGTCCGTGCCCGGCGCGCGGGCCGGCCATGGCGTGGGCCACTTCGTGCAGCAGGATCTGGTGCACGTCGTCGTCGTCGTACCGGGCGGCGAGGTACCGCGACACCGTGATGCGCTTCTGCGTGAAATTGCAGAGTCCGGCGCGCTTCTTGGCGTTGTCGAACGCAAACGACCAGCTGGGGTCGAGGTGCAGCGTGATGAGCGCGTGGGCCCAGTGACGCACCCGGTCGAGATCAGCCATTCGCCGCACCCTCCAGGCGCACTTCGAACAGCCGGTCGTCGCCGGCGGTGGGTCGGCCCCGGCCATCCGTGTTGTTGGTCATGAACCACAGAGTGCCCCCGGGGCCGGCCACCACGTCGCGCAGGCGACCATAGTCGTGCACAAACCACGCGGCGGGGGTGACTGTGGTGGAGTCAACACCGGAGGAGACGTCGACGCTCCACAGCCGCTCTCCGCGCAGGCTCGCCATGAACAGGGTGTCGCTCACGATCGCGATTCCGCTCGGGCTCGCCTCGGAGGTGGGCCACTGCTGCACCGGATCCACGTAGTCCGGGGTGCCGCCGAGCCCCTCCACTTCCGGCCAGCCGTAGTTGTTGCCGGGCTCGATCAGGTTGAGTTCGTCCCAGGTGTTCTGACCGAACTCGCTCGCCCACAGCCGACCACGCGAGTCCCAGGCGATGCCCTGGGGATTACGGTGGCCGTACGAATACACCAGCGTGGCGAATGGATTGTCGGCCGGGACCGCGCCGGTGGCGGTCATGCGCAGAATCTTGCCGCCGAGCGAGTCGAGGTCCTGCGCGCGGTCCGGGGTGCCGGCGTCGCCGACGGTGGCGTAGAGCATCCCGTCGGGACCGAAGGCGATGCGCCCTCCGTTGTGGTTCGACGCTTTCGGCAGCCCGGTGAGCACGGGCTCGGCGGCGCCGAGCCCGAAACTGCCGGGGGAGCCCAGCAGCGGCATCCGTTCGATGCGGTTGTCGGCGTCGGTCGTGAGGTAGGCGTACACCCACTCGTCGCCCGGCTGAAAGGCCAGTCCCAACAGGCCGCCCTCCCCGGCGGGGCGCGCTGCGGTGACCGAGCCGACGTCGCGCAGCGTGCCGTCGGCCAGCAGCTCGCGCACGAGCGTGGTGTCTCGTTCGCTGATGAGCGCGCCGCCGTCGGGCAGCCGCAACACCGACCAGGGTGCGTCGAGCCCGCTCGCGATGGCGACCGGTTCGCCCGTGGGCAGCACCGGAACGGTTGAGACGGGTGGGGTCGACGTGTCGGAGCCGGGGGTCGACGTCGGGGGAGTGACGCGGGTGTCGGACGAGCAGGCGGTGAGGGCCAGAAGGGCCGCCAGGGCGAGTCCGCCGGCCAGGCGGAGACGGATGCTCATGGCCGAGACCCTCCTTACCTGCGGGGCGCGCGCTCCGCGATAAACGATTCGACCACGGCCACCGCAATCAGGCAAGCCTCGAGCTCGTCAGCGGTTGCGCCGTCCTTCTCGCGCAGGAAGACCGCGGCGGTGAACTCGGAGAGGGCGGATTCGAGCTCGCCCATGTCGAAGAGCACCTTGCCGCGGTTGTGGCGGGCCTCGGCGGCCGCACTGATCCACTCATGCGTTTCGGCGTCGAGAATGCAGTGGTTGAGTTCAGTCGCGGCCTCGTCGAGCTTGCCCTGGTACTGCATCACCTGCGCGCGGCGGATGCGGCTGGAGACGGCCTGCTCGCGGTCGCCGGTGAAGCGGGACAGGCGCCAGGCCTCGTTGGCAATCTCCCAGGCCTCGTCGAGACGCCCGAGCAGGCGCAGCAGGCTGACCTTCTCGTCGAGCGCCGAGAGGCTGCGCATGTTGCCGAGTTCGTCGAGACGCTCGGTGGCGGCGGTGAGGTCGACCTTTTCACGCAGGGTGATCGCGTCGTAACCGGTAATGATGCTCAGGGTGTGTTCCTGACTTCGGCGACCATGCGGTCGCGGGAAAATTTGGACTCTTCAGCCTAACTCCGCTGCGCCGTGAATTCCGTAAGATCCGCCGGTGTGCGCGGAACCGACCGGGCGAACGTTTTGCCCTCGACCGGTTTTGGATGCCCGACCTGTCTCCTCTCCCACCCGTCCGTGCCGCGCTAAAACCGGTGAATGTGAGACACGCCGGGCAAAGTGGGCGGGGGACGCGGCGTGTCGGGAGAAAGACCGGTTTGGGGAAGTGCGGAAGTGGGGGGACGGGCGGAGTCGACGGGTACCGTTGAGGGGCGGGGTCAGTACCTGTGCCCGTGTCACCGCACCGCTGAGAAAGAGACCTTCGTCTATGCGCGTTCGCGCCCACGCATCATCCTGGCTGCGCGCAACCGTCGCAACCGTCGCCGTCGCAGCCCTCGTCACCGGATGCGCCGCCACCGCACCGACCGCGGGCACGAACACGCTCACTTACGCCATCAACGGCGGCACGCTCAGCGGCGGCAAGATGGACATCCACTCGTCTGCGTTCCAGGCCACCGCCCTCGTGATGCGCAACTCCTTCGACTCGCTGGTCTATGAGAAGGCCGACGGCTCGTTCGTGCCGTGGCTCGCCACGTCATGGCAGGTCTCCGACGACGGCCTGCACTACACGTTCGACCTGCGTGACGACGTCACGTTCCACGACGGCGAACCCTTCAACGCGGAGGCGGTCAAGGCCAACTTCGAGCACGTCGTCGCCCCCGAAACGGCGTCAGCGGATGCCGCGAGCCTGATCGGATACGCCGAAACCGGCGGCTTCTACGCGGGAACCACTGTCGTGGACGAGTTCACCGTACGCGTGGACTTCAGTCAGCCCTACGCGCCGTTCCTGCAGGCCGTCAGCACCGCCAAGCTCGGCTTCTACTCGCCGACTACTCTCCGCGACAACGCCGCGCAGCTACCCGCCGGTGGGCCGGGCATCTCGGTAGGCACCGGCCCCTATGTGCTCAGTGAGTACACCCCGGACCAGAGCATCGTCTTCACGGCGAACGACGAGTACGACTGGGCGCCGGAGGGCAGCACCCACCAGGGCGCACCCGCGATCGAGACCCTCGAGTTCCGCATCCTGCCCGAGTCGGCGGTGCGCACCGGAGCGCTCACGAGCGGCGAGGCGCAAATCGCGAGTGACATCACCCCGAACACGGTGGGGCAGATCGGCGACGACTTCACGATCGAGAACGTGACGATGCCCGGGCTGCCGTACACCCTGTTCCTCAACGAGGCCCACGGCGTGTTCGCCGACGAGAACGTACGCCGCGCTTTCGCCGTCGGCGTCGACATCGGTCCGGCCGTGGAGAGCATCTACCAGGGGCAGGCGGACCGCGCCTGGAGCATCCTGTCCCCGGCCACGCCGAACTCCTATGACCCGAGCCTCGAAGGCAGCTGGGCGTTCGACCCCGACCAGGCCAACGCCCTGCTCGACGCATCCGGCTGGACCGGGCGCGATTCCGAGGGCTACCGCACGAAGGACGGCGTGCGGCTCAGCGCCCAGTGGATCGCCTACACCCCCGTCTCCGACGCCAACGCGAGCCTCGGCGACGTGGTGCAGTCCGACCTGCGCGAGCTCGGCTTCGAAATCGTGCGCGACAACCTCGAAATCGCCCAGTACTACGAGGCATTCGAGGCGCGTGACTACGACCTCTCCGACTGGAGCTTTCCGAGCGTCGACGCCGACGTGCTGCGCGCCCACCTGCACAGCGGCGGCTACAAGAACGGCTCAACCACCGCCGACCCGGTCGTCGACCAACTCCTCGACGACGCCATCGCCACGAGTGACCCGGCCGTTCGCGAGGGCCTCTACCAGCAGTTGCAGCAGTGGAATGCGACCCATGTGGCCATGGTCCCGATCACCGTGCCGACGGCCATCACCGCGTACAGCACGGCCATCAAGAACCTGAACTTCGACCTGTACGGGCAGCCCCTGTTCTACGAGTCCTCCCTCACCACCGCTCCGTGAGCGGGCGCCGCGACGGCCGCGCCCGCCGATCCGGCCGACCGGGCCACCGCCTCATGGGGCGGATAGGCGGGGTGCTCCTGGTGGTCTGGGGCGCCGCCACCGCGGGCTTCTTCTCGCTACGGCTGATTCCCGGCGACCCCGTGAACGTGCTCGTCGGGCTCGGAAACGTGTCTCAGCAGGTGCGCGACCAAATCCGTGCCGACTGGGGCCTCGCCGACCCGCTGCCCGTGCAATACGTGCGCTACCTGTCACGCCTGCTGCAGGGTGACCTCGGCACCTCGTACCGCATGCAACAGCCGGTCGCCGACGTGATCGGCCAGCAGCTCGCGCCGACCGTGCAGCTGATGGCCCTCGCAATCGCGTTCGCTGTACTGCTCGCGTTCGGATCGGCGCTGTTCGGACGCGGCCGCCGGACCGCGCCGGTGGCCGGACTGCTCGAACTCGTCGCCGTCTCGTCACCCACCTTCTGGATCGGCCTCGTGCTGATCAGCGTGTTCGGTTTCGGACTCGGCTGGTTCCCGGTGGTGAACACCGGCGGTTTCGGCGCCCTGGTGCTGCCCGCGGCGACCCTCGCAATCCCGGTGGCCGGAATCCTCAGCCAGGTGCTGCGGCAGGGCCTCGACGCCGCAGCTGCGCTGCCCTTCGTCGACACGGTGCGCGCGCGCGGCGCCACCCACACCCGGCTCGTGCTGCGTCACACCCTCCGGCACGCCGCGGCCAACAGCATCACGCTCACCGGCTACATCGTGGGATCGCTGCTCGGCGGCTCGGTGCTCGTGGAAGCCGTCTTCGCCCGACCCGGTCTCGGACGGGTGGCCCTCGGCGCCATCGTCGACCGCGACGTTCCCGTGGTGCTCGGTATCATCGTGCTCGCCGCCGCCTCGTTCTCGCTGGTCAACCTGCTCGTCGATCTGCTGGCAGACCGCATCGACCCCCGACTCGGGGCCGAGCTGGCCTACGCATGAGCATTCTCGCCGCAGCGCATCGACTAACCGTGAAACGGATGCCGGCCCCGGCCGTCTGGGGCGCCGCCGGCTTCCTGGTGCTCCTGGTGCTGTCCGCGCTCGCACCCGGGGCCCTCACCGCCGCCGACCCGCTGCGCACGAACATCGGCGAGGCCTTGCTGGCACCGGGCCCGGGGCATCCGTTCGGCACGGATCAGGCCGGCCGCGACGTGTTCGCGCGCGTGATTCACGGCGCCCGGTATTCGCTTGCCATCGGCTTCGGCGCCACCATGATCGCCGTCGTGGCGGGGCTGGTGATCGGCTCGCTCGCCGGACTGACGCGTCGGGTCGGCGACGGCGTGCTGAGCCGGGCGATCGAAATCGTGATGGCGTTTCCGGAGTTCCTGCTCGCGCTGATCGTGATCGCGATCATCGGGCCGGGGGAAGCGAGCCTGCTCCTGGCCGTGGCCATCGCGGTGATTCCTGCCTACGCACGCGTAGCGCGGGTGCAGACGCTCTCGGTGACGCGCTCCGGGTACGTGGAGGCCGCACGCACGCTCGGGGTCTCCCGGGCCGTCACCGTGCTTCGTCACGTGGTGCCGAACACGCTCGGACCGTTGTTGTCGATGGCCGTCATGGGAATCGGCACCGCCATCACGGCCGCCGCCGGCCTGAGCTTTCTCGGCCTCGGTCCGAGGCCCCCGACGCCCGAGTGGGGTCTCATCCTCTCCGAGGGGCGCAACTTTCTGGCCACCGCCTGGTGGATCGCCGTGTTCCCGGGGCTGGTGATCACCGCCACCGTGGTGTCCACGAGTGTTCTCGGTCGGTACCTGCGGGCCCGCTCGGCGGGACGGCAGCGGTGAGCGTCGTGAGCGTGCGCAACCTGCGAGTGGTGCCGCCGGGATCGACGACAGCCGTGGTCGACGGGATATCGTTCAGCATCGAAGCGGGGCAGTGCCTCGGGATTGTCGGGGAATCCGGCGCGGGCAAGACGCTGACCGCCCGCAGCCTGATCGGGATCGCCGGCCCCGGCGTCACGGCCGATGAGCTCACGGTGGCCGGCGTGGACGCCCGTGCCCTCGACGAGCGGGGCTGGCGCGGCCTGCGCGGCGCACGAGTGGGGCTCGTGAGCCAGGACGCCCTCGTCTCCCTGGATCCGCTCCGCCGAGTGGGCGCCGAGGTGGCCGAACCGCTCGAGGTGCACGAACCACAGCTCGGCCGCGCCGAACGCTCCCGCCGTGTACTCCGACTGCTCGGGCAGGTTGCCATGCCCGAACCGCACACGCGTGCCCGGCAATACCCGCACGAGCTCTCCGGCGGGCTGCGCCAGCGCGCGCTCATCGCCTCGGCCCTTGCGGGGTCGCCCAGCGTGCTGATCGCCGACGAACCGACCACCGCCCTCGATGCGACCGTGCAGGAACAGATCATTCTCCTGCTGCGCGAGCTCAAGGACTCGGGCCTCGCGCTGTTGCTGGTCAGCCACGACCTCGGCGTCATCCGTGCGCTTGCCGACCAGGTGGCCGTGATGAAGACCGGACGTTTCGTGGAGCTGCAGGCCGCGGCGGAGCTGTTTACGTCGCCGCAGCATCCGTACACGCGCGAACTGCTCGCGGCGGCCTCGCTGGGAGAGGTGGCGGCGCCGCCGACGGCGGGCCCGGTGGTGCTGGCCGCACGCGACCTCTGCAAGTCCTATGGGCCGCTGACGGCCGTGAACGGGGTGTCGTTCGAGCTGCGCGCCGGCGGCACCGTGGGCATCGTGGGTGAATCGGGCTCCGGCAAGAGCACAGTGGCGCGGATGCTGCTGGGCGCTCTCTCGCCCAACCGCGGCTCGGTGTGCCTCCACGGTCGGCCCTGGAGCGAGGTACCGGAGTCGGAGCGGCGCGGTCGTCGCGGCGCGATCCAGATCATCCACCAGGACGCCCTGAGCGTCTTCGACCCCCGCGCCACCGTGCTGCAGATCATGTCGGAGGCCATCGCTCTCGACGGTACAAAGCCCCGGTTACGCAAGGCGCGCGCGATCGACCTGCTCGAGCAGGTCGCACTCAGCGACGCCCTGCTCCCGCGTCGGGCGCATCAGCTGTCCGGCGGGCAGCGGCAGCGGGTGGCGATTGCCAGGGCGCTGGCCCGCGAGCCGAGCATCCTCGTCTGCGACGAGCCGGTCTCGGCGCTCGACGCGCAGGTTCAGTCCCAGGTCCTCGAGCTGCTGGCCTCGCTGCAGGCGTCCCGGGGGCTCGCGATGGTCTTCATCTCACACGACCTCGCCGTGGTGCGGGCGCTCAGTCACGAGATACTCGTGATGAAGGACGGTGCGGTCGTGGAGCAGGGCGCGGCCGCTGCGCTGTTCTCGGCGCCGCAGCATCCATTCACCCGAGAGCTGCTCGCCGCCCACCGCACGCACACCGGCTATTTGCCGATCTGAAAGACCGTGCGACCCGGCAGCGGGGACTGCGTGGACGTGTCGTCGGTGGCCACCAGCGAACCAGCCATGAAGGCGGCGAGCTCCGCGCCCTGGATCACCTTCGCCGGGTGCGGACCGCCGGCGAGCAGTCGCTGAACCCAGGAGAGGTCGATGGGTGTGTGCGCCGCGATGAACACGATGTTGCCGAAGCGGCGCCCCTTGAGCACCTGCGTCTCCGCGAAACCGATCACATGCTCATACACCGCGGAGAGCGTCGCCGCCTGCCCGCGAGCGAACGCGAGCCCCGGCCCGTCGGCCACGTTCACGGCCACCACACCGCGCTGCGACAACAAGGGAGCGGTGAGGGCGAAGAACTCCCTGCTCGTCACGTGCTTGGGCGTGCGCGCACCGGAGAAGATGTCAATGACCACGAGGTCCACCGTGCCGTGCAGGCCCGACGGGAGTTTGCCGAGCACCTCGCGGGCATCGCCGTGCCGCACGCGCAGCTGCGCCCGCTTGTCCCAGGGCAGCTCGGCGCGCACGAGGTCGATCAGATCACTTTCGATCTCCACCACCTGCTGGCGTGACCCCGGCCGGGTCGCCTCCACGTAGCGGGGGAGGGTGAGCGCCCCCGCGCCGAGGTGCACGGCCGTGATCGGCTCGTGCGGGTCGCCGAGCAGGTCGATCACATGCCCGATCCGCTGGATGTATTCGAAGAACAACTCGTCGGGGTGCTCGAGGTTCACGTGGGACTGGGGCGTGCCATCCACGACCAACTGAAAACTGCCGGGGGTGAACCGGTCGGGTTCGATCACGGCCAGGTGGCCGCTCAACTTCAAGACGGCCGAGGGATGCTCCGGCTCGCCCCTACTCATTACTCTCGCTACTCATGGCTCCAGTCTGCGCCCTCCGAGCCCGCGTCGAAAACTGGGTTATACCCGAGAATCCAGAAAAGGTCAACAAATGAGTGGACATCCCGCAAGGGGGCACGTATAGTTGATCCTTGCGCTCCCAGACAAACTCTGCCTTCATATTGCGGTCGGCTTTGCGTGCTCAAGCCACCTTGCGGCACATTCCGTGCGAAGAATTCATTCGTTCAGGGTCTGTGGAGTTCTTCACCAATAACAGTAACTAGACCTGACGGGGTCCACGGAGGTTATTTCCTTGGCTGCTGCGCGCAACGCAACCACCAACTCACCCAAGAACGGCCGCTCAGCTGAGCGTCTTTCGTTCGCGAAGATTAGCGACCACCTCACTGTTCCGGATCTGCTTGCTTTGCAGACCGAGAGCTTTGACTGGCTCGTCGGCAACGACATCTGGAAGGCTCGCGTCGCCGAGGCCCAGAAGGCCGGACGCCAGGATCTGCCGAATCGCACCGGGCTCGATGAGATCTTTGAAGAGATCTCTCCCATCGAAGACCTCGGCGAAACGATGCAGCTCTCCTTCACCAACCCGGAGCTCGAGCCGGAGAAGTACACCGTAGACGAGTGCAAGGAGAAGGGTAAGACCTACTCCGCACCCCTCTACGTGAACGCCGAGTTCATGAACCACCTCACCGGTGAGATCAAGACTCAGACCGTGTTCATGGGTGACTTCCCGCTGATGACGCCCAAGGGCACCTTTGTGATCAACGGCACCGAGCGTGTCGTCGTGTCGCAGCTGGTGCGTTCGCCCGGCGTGTACTTCGACCGCCAGCAGGAGAAGACCTCCGATAAGGACATCTACTCCGCTCGCGTCATTCCGAGCCGTGGTGCATGGCTCGAATTCGAGATCGACAAGCGCGACCAGGTTGGCGTGCGCATCGACCGCAAGCGCAAGCAGTCCGTGACTGTCTTCCTCAAGGCCCTCGGCCTCTCGAGCGAAGAGATTCTCGAAGAGTTCAAGGGCTTCCCGTCCATCGAGCTCACCCTCGAGAAGGACAACATCCTCACGAAGGAAGAAGCCCTCAAGGACATCTACCGCAAGTTGCGCCCGGGAGAGCAGGTCGCCGCTGAGGCTGCCCGCGCTCTGCTGGACAACTTCTTCTTCAACTCGAAGCGTTACGACCTGGCCAAGGTTGGTCGTTACAAGATCAACCGCAAGCTCGGCCTTGAGGCTCCGCTCAGCGACTCGGTACTGACGCTCCAGGACATCCTGGCCACCATCAAGTACCTCGTGTCGCTGCACGACAACCGTTCGACGATTGTCGGCCTGCGCGACGGCAAGACCGCCGACATCAACATCGACATCGACGACATCGACCACTTCGGTAACCGTCGTATCCGTGCCGTTGGCGAGCTCGTCCAGAACCAGGTGCGCACCGGCCTGTCCCGCATGGAGCGCGTCGTTCGCGAGCGCATGACCACGCAGGACATCGAAGCGATCACCCCGCAGACCCTGATCAACGTGCGCCCCGTCGTCGCCGCGATCAAGGAGTTCTTCGGTACGTCGCAGCTGTCTCAGTTCATGGACCAGAACAACCCGCTCGCCGGATTGACGCACAAGCGTCGCCTGTCCGCGCTGGGCCCGGGTGGTCTGTCCCGTGACCGTGCCGGCGTCGAGGTGCGAGACGTTCACCCCTCGCACTACGGCCGCATGTGCCCCATTGAAACCCCGGAAGGCCCGAACATCGGCCTGATCGGTTCGCTCGCCTCGTTCGCGCGGATCAACGCCTTCGGTTTCATTGAGACGCCGTACCGTCGCGTGACCAACAACAAGGTCACCGAGACGATCGACTACCTCACCGCCAGCGAAGAGGACGACTTCATCGTCGCCCAGGCCAACGCTCCGTTGACCAAGGACTCGCACTTCGCGGAAGACCGCGTTCTCGCCCGTAAGAAGGGTGGAGAGGTTGACCTCTTCCCCGCGGAAGAGATCGGCTACATGGACGTTTCGCCGCGCCAGATGGTGTCGGTCGGAACCTCGCTCATCCCGTTCCTCGACCATGACGATGCAAACCGCGCGCTCATGGGCGCCAACATGCAGCGTCAGGCGGTCCCGCTGCTCCTCAGCGACAGCCCGCTCGTCGGAACCGGCATGGAGGGCTACACGGCCATCGACGCCGGCGACGTGCTCACCGCCGAGAAGGCCGGTGTGGTCGGCGAAGTGTCTGCTGACTTCGTCACCATCCAGCTTGACGAGGGCGGAACGCAGACGTACTACCTGCGCAAGTTCTCACGCTCCAACCAGGGCACGAGCTTCAACCACCGCGTCATCGTCAATGCCGGAGAGCGCATTGAGGTCGGCGAAGTCATCGCCGACGGTCCCGCAACGGACCAGGGCGAGGTCGCACTCGGAAAGAACCTGCTCGTGGCATTCATGCCGTGGGAAGGCTACAACTTCGAGGACGCGATCATCCTGAGCCAGAACCTGGTCAAGGACGACACCCTCTCGTCGATTCACATCGAAGAGTACGAAGTGGATGCCCGCGACACCAAGCTGGGCAAGGAAGAGATCACTCGCGACCTTCCCAACGTGTCGCCTGACTTCCTCGCCGATCTCGACGAGCGTGGCATCATCCGCATCGGAGCCGAGGTTCGCCCCGGCGACATCCTCGTCGGCAAGGTCACGCCCAAGGGCGAGACCGAGCTCTCCGCTGAGGAACGCCTGCTCCGCGCCATCTTCAACGAGAAGAGCCGCGAAGTTCGCGACACCTCGCTCAAGGTGCCCCACGGTGAGCGCGGCACGATCATCGGTGTCAAGGTCTTCGACTCGCAGGACGGCGACGACGAGCTCGGCTCCGGCGTCAACCAGCGTGTTGTCGTCTTCATCGCCCAGAAGCGAAAGATCACCGAGGGTGACAAGCTCGCCGGTCGTCACGGTAACAAGGGCGTCATCTCCCGTATTCTGCCGATCGAGGACATGCCGTTCCTCGCCGACGGAACACCGGTCGACATCATCCTGAACCCGCTGGGTATCCCGGGACGCATGAACTTCGGTCAGGTTCTCGAGACCCACCTCGGGTGGATCGCGAAGCAGGGCTGGCAGGTCGAGGGCAAGCCCAAGTGGGCCGAGCGTCTTCCGGAGCAGGCTCACAGTGCTGCACCGGGCACGAAGGTCGCCACTCCGGTCTTCGACGGCGCGCTCGAGGTCGAGATCGAGGGTCTCCTCGAATCCACGACACCGACCCGCGACGGCGACCGCCTCATCGGCTCCTCGGGAAAGACCGTGCTCTTCGACGGCCGCTCCGGCGAGCCGTTCCCGGACCCGGTTTCTGTCGGCTACATGTACATCCTGAAGCTGCACCACCTCGTCGACGACAAGATCCACGCTCGTTCGACCGGTCCGTACTCCATGATCACGCAACAGCCGCTGGGTGGTAAGGCGCAGTTCGGTGGACAGCGTTTCGGTGAGATGGAGGTGTGGGCGCTCGAAGCATACGGAGCCGCTTACGCCCTGCAGGAGCTCCTGACCATCAAGAGCGACGATATCCTCGGCCGCGTCAAGGTGTACGAAGCCATCGTCAAGGGTGAGAACATCCAGGAGCCCGGCATCCCCGAGAGCTTCAAGGTTCTGATCAAGGAAATGCAGTCGCTGTGCCTGAACGTCGAGGTCCTCTCGGCCGACGGTACCGCCGTCAGCCTGCGCGACACGGATGACGAGGTCTTCCGCGCAGCGGAGGAGCTCGGAATCAACATTTCCACCCGGTTTGAGTCGTCGACCATCGACGACATCTAAGCCCGGCCACTGAGACTCGAATACTTTCCAAGGGAGAGAAATTGCTCGACGTAACAACATTTGACGAGCTTCGCATTGGCCTGGCTACGGCAGACGACATCCGTCGTTGGTCGCACGGTGAGGTCAAGAAGCCCGAAACCATCAACTACCGCACCCTCAAGCCCGAGAAGGACGGTCTGTTCGGCGAACAGATCTTCGGCCCTTCCCGGGACTGGGAATGCTCGTGCGGCAAGTACAAGCGCGTGCGCTTCAAAGGCATCGTTTGTGAGCGCTGCGGCGTAGAGGTCACGAAGTCGTCGGTGCGCCGTGAGCGCATGGGCCACATCGAACTCGCCGCCCCGGTCACCCACATCTGGTACTTCAAGGGTGTGCCGTCTCGCCTCGGTTACCTGCTCGACATGGCTCCGAAGGACCTCGAAAAGGTCATCTACTTCGCCGCCTACATGGTCATTTCGGTCGACGAAGACGGCCGTCACCAGGACATGCCCGGACTCGAGAACGAGCTGCGTCTTGAGCTCAAGACCCTTGAGAACAGCCGTGACTCGCGCATCGCCGATCGCCTGCAGCGCCTCGAAACCGACCTCGCAGCACTTGAGGCCGAGGGCGCCAAGAGCGACCAGAAGAAGCGCGCGAAAGACGCCGCCGAGAAGGAAATGAGCCAGGTTCGCAAGTCCCTGGACGAGCAGATCGCGCACCTTGAGCGCGTGTGGGAAGACTTCCGCACCCTCAAGGTCGGCGACCTGAAGCCCGAAGACTCCGTCTTCCACGAGCTCCAGGACCGCTTCGGCATGTACTTCGAGGCGTTCATGGGCGCCGAGGCCATCAAGAAGCGCCTTGAGGCGTTCGACCTCGTCACCGAGAGCGAAAACCTGCACCTGCAGATCGCTGAAGGCAAGGGTCAGAAGAAGATCCGCGCCATCAAGCGCCTGCGCGTGGTCAACGCGTTCATCATGACCGGCAACTCGCCGGCCGCGATGGTGCTCGACGTCGTACCGGTCATCCCGCCCGAACTGCGCCCGATGGTGCAGCTTGACGGTGGCCGTTTCGCGACGTCCGACCTCAACGACCTGTACCGTCGTGTGATCAACCGCAACAACCGCCTGCGTCGTCTGCTTGACCTCGGTGCCCCCGAGATCATCGTGAACAACGAAAAGCGGATGCTGCAGGAGGCCGTTGACGCACTGTTCGACAACGGTCGTCGTGGTCGCCCGGTCACGGGTACCGGCAACCGTGCCCTCAAGTCCCTGAGCGACATGCTCAAGGGCAAGCAGGGTCGTTTCCGTCAGAACCTGCTCGGAAAGCGCGTTGACTACTCCGGCCGTTCGGTCATCGTCGTCGGCCCGCAGCTGAAGCTGCACCAGTGCGGTCTGCCCAAGCAGATGGCCCTGGAGCTCTTCAAGCCGTTCGTGATCAAGCGCCTGATCGACCTGAGCCACGCTCAGAACATCAAGGCCGCCAAGCGCATGGTTGAGCGTTCACGCCCCCAGGTCTGGGACGTGCTCGAGGAGATCATCCGCGAGCGCCCGGTTCTGCTCAACCGTGCGCCCACCCTGCACCGCCTGGGAATCCAGGCCTTCGAGCCTCAGCTCGTTGAGGGTAAGGCCATCCAGCTGCACCCGCTCGTCTGTGCGGCGTTCAACGCCGACTTCGACGGTGACCAGATGGCTGTTCACCTTCCCCTCTCGGTTGAGGCCCAGGCCGAGGCACGCATCCTGATGCTCGCCTCGAACAACATCCTGAAGCCGTCCGACGGTCGTCCGGTGACCCTGCCCACACAGGACATGATCATCGGACTGCACCACCTCACGACGATGAAGGAAGGCGTGATCGGCGAAGGCCGTGCCTTCACCAACGTCGCCGAGGCGATTCTTGCCTTCGACCAGAAGTCGCTCGACCTGAACGCCAAGGTGCGCATCCGTCTCGCCGACAAGTACTTCGCCGAGGGCACGCAGCCCGAAGGCGTGGAGCTTGTGGGCGGCCAGGCCGTCGGTACCGTGCTGGTCACCACCAGCCTCGGCCGCGCCATCTTCAACGAGGCGCTTCCGGTTGACTACCCGTACTTCGAGCAGGTGGCCGACAAGGTCACCATGTCGACGATCGTCAACGACCTGGCCGAGCGGTACGTGAAGGTCGAAGTGGCCGCCACGCTCGACCGGATCAAGGACGCCGGGTTCTACTGGGCTACTCGCTCCGGTGTGACCGTTGCGCTCAGCGACATCCTGACGCCTCCGAACAAGAAGGAGATCGTCAGCGGTTACGAGAAGATGGCCGCAAAGGTCCAGGCACAGTTCGAGAAGGGTCTCACGACCGACCTCGAGCGTCGCCAGGAACTGATTCAGATCTGGACCAAGGCAACCGAGGACGTCGCCAAGGCCATGCAGTCCAACATCCCGTCGGACAACACGATCAACCGCATGGTCACCTCTGGTGCTCGTGGTAACTGGCTGCAGGTGCGAAACATCGCCGGTATGCGAGGCCTCGTGAACAACCCGAAGGGTGAGATCATCCCTCGCCCGATCATCTCGAGCTACCGCGAAGGCCTGTCCGTCGCCGAGTACTTCATTGCTACTCACGGTGCTCGCAAGGGTCTGGCCGACACGGCGCTTCGTACCGCCGACTCGGGGTACCTCACCCGTCGTCTCGTGGACGTCTCGCAGGATGTCATCATCCGCGAAGACGACTGTGGAACGACCAAGGGCCTCGAACTGCCGATCGGCGAGCGGGATTCCTCCGGCGTGCTCGGCGTTCACCCGAACGTTGAGAACGCGGTTTACGCTCGCAGCCTGGCCGCACCCGCGGTCGACGCCGCCGGCGCGGTTGTGGCCGAGGCCGGCGCCGACGTGGGAGACGTGCTCATCGCACAGCTCATCGCGTCCGGCATCGAGACCATCAAGGTTCGCTCCGTGCTCACGTGCGAGTCGTCCGTCGGTGTGTGTGCGGTCTGCTACGGCCGTTCGCTCGCCACCGGCCAGCTCGTCGACATCGGTGAGGCCGTCGGTATCATCGCCGCGCAGTCCATCGGTGAGCCCGGTACCCAGCTGACCATGCGTACCTTCCACACGGGTGGGTCGGCATCCGCCGACGACATCACCCAGGGTCTGCCGCGTGTTCAGGAGCTCTTCGAGGCTCGCACCCCCAAGGGTGCGTCGCCGATCGTTGACTCCGCGGGACGCATCACCATTGAGGACAGTGACAAGGGCCGCAAGGTCATCCTCACGCCCGACAACGGCGATGAAGCGATTGCCTACCCGGTGCTCAAGCGTTCGACCCTCCTCGTTGAGGACGGCCAGCACGTTGACCTCGGAACGCAGATCATCATCGGCGCCGTCGACCCGAAGGAAGTTCTTCGCGTCAAGGGTGTTCGCGCGGTGCAGAAGCACCTCGTGGGCGGTGTGCAGGACGTCTACCGTTCGCAGGGTGTGCCGATTCACGACAAGCACATCGAGGTCATCGTTCGTCAGATGCTTCGCAAGGTGACTGTCGTTGAGCACGGCGACACCGGCCTGCTTCCGGGCGAGCTCGTTGACCGGTTGAAGTACAACGACCTCAACCGCAGCGCGCTCACCGAGGGCCTCAAGACGGCTTCGGCTCGTCAGGAGGTCATGGGTATCACCAAGGCATCCCTGGCCACCGAGTCCTGGCTGTCGGCCGCGTCGTTCCAGGAGACCACCCGGGTTCTCACTCAGGCGGCCATGGAGGGCAAGAGCGACCCCCTCATGGGCCTGAAGGAAAACGTGATCATCGGTAAGTTGATCCCGGCCGGAACCGGTCTCCCGCGTTACCGCGACGTCACCGTCGAGGCAACCGAGGAAGCCAAGGCTGAGCGTTACCCGAACCGCATCTTCACCGAAGATGCCACGTTCACCGAGGGTGACCTGAGCTTCGTCGACTTCGACAGTTTCTCGTCGGACGACCTGACTCCCGGTACGTACAACTAACACCTGATACGAGAAAGGCCCCCACCATGCGGTGGGGGCCTTTTTTGTGCTCTGGGCATCGCCTCGCGCGTTGGTTGTGGTGCTGCCCCACAGCCCGCGTAAACTCATCGGGACGTCTGCAGTTCTGCAGAGGTGAGCCGGGGGAAGCACCATGCAGGTACCACAGCGGATCGGAACGATATTCGTCGCTGTCGTCGGACTGCTCGTGCTGCTCGGCTGGTACACCCAGACCGCCGCACTCACGAGCGTGGTTCCGGGCCTGGTCCCGATGAAGCCGACAACGGCGATCGCCCTGATCGTGCTGGCACTGTCCCTCACGTTCACCCCGCGGGGGGTCGGCCTGACTCTGGCCCTGGCCACCGTTGCCCTCTCGGTCGTGACTCTCATCGGCTATGGGATGGGATCGACCCTGGGCATCGCCGGCTGGGTGCCGGGGATCGACCTGGGCGGCCAGGAACCACGGATGGCGCCGAGCACGGCGGTGGCCATGGTCCTGGTCGGATCGGGCGCCGTCGCGGGCCGTCTGATGCGCACCGCACTGATGCAAATCCTTGCCTATGCCGCGCTCATGGTCAGCCTCGTTGCCCTGCTCGGGTACGGGTATGGCGTCTCGTCCCTGTACACGGTGGCCGGGTTCACCAGCATCGCTTTGCACACCGCTCTGGGCATCGCCATCCTGTCTGTCGCCGTGCTGCTGCAGCATCCCCGGGTCGGACTCATCGGGCTGCTGCGCGATCACGGCAGCGCGGGCGAGATGACGCGCCGGTTCGTGCCGTTCCTCTTCATCGCCCCGTTTCTTTTGGGCGGCATGCGGCTCTGGGGCCAGCGCCAGGACTGGTACGACGCCGTCTTCGGCGTCGCCATCCTGATCGCGAGTGTGACGGTCTTCGGTCTCGCCCTGACCTGGCTCGCCGCCGTGAAATTGCGCGAACTCGACGGTCAACGCGACCAGGCGATGGGCGCTCTGGCCGTGCTCAATCGCACCCTGGAGTATGCCGTCGACGATCGCACCACCGAGCTCGGCGCGGTAGCCGACAAGCTGCACACCTTCATCAAGATCGCCCCCGTCGGCATCGTTCAGCTGGACTCCGCCGGCGGGCTGCTCACCGCCAACGACCAGTGGCTGGCCCTGAGCGGCCTCACCATCGGTGAGTCGTTGGGAGACGGATGGGCGAAGGCCATGCATCCCGACGATCTCGACCGGGTGTCCGGAGCGTGGGGCGTCGCCGTTGGCGCCGGGATCGGCTACGTCACCACGCTGCGCTTCCTCACCCCCACGGGCAAGGTCAACTGGGTGCAGGTCAGCACCGCGCCGATCCGCGACCAGTTCACCTCTGCCGTGACCGGGCATCTGGGCACCGTGACCGACATCACCGAGCTGCGCTCTGCCGAGGAAGCCGCCGCCGCTGCACGGGCACGTTTCGAGGCGGCCTTTGCCTCTTCGCCGCTCGGCACGGCGATCGTTTCGCTCGACGGCGTGGTGCTGGAAGCCAACAAGCGGCTCTTTGACCTCGCCGGGCGATCAACCGGGCTCGTGGCGGGTCATATTGACGAGATTTTCATGCCTGTCGTCGACCGCCGTGACGCTCAGCCCAGCGCCACGGACGGACCGTCCACGAGGCAGCGCATGGACCGGCGGATGCGAAGCGACGACGGAACCGAGACCTGGGTCAAGGTCAGCATCGCGGAGATCAGCGAGGGCGAGCACACCGGGGGATTCCTGTACCAGTTGGAGGACATCACCGCCCGTCGGCTGGCGGAGGCGCGCGTGGAGCACCTGGCTTTCCATGACCCCCTCACCAACCTGCCCAACCGTCTGTTGCTGCTGGATCGGCTCAATCAGGCGCTGCTCCAGGCTTCGCGGAGCGGCCAGGGCGTCGCCGTGCTGTTCATCGACCTCGACCGGTTCAAGTTCGTCAACGACAGCCTGGGCCACCATGCGGGGGACGCGGTACTCACGGAGGTCGGTATCCGGCTGCGCATGCATGCGCGGTCCACCGACACCGTGTCCCGCATCGGCGGCGACGAATTTGTCGTGATCTGCCCGGGGGTGCACAGCAACCAGGACGTGAACACAATCGCGGACGCGCTGCAGCAGGCCATCGGTCGGCCGATCCCGATCGGTGACCAGGTCGCATCCGTCGACGCCAGCATCGGAATCGCGTTCGGCCTCGGTCACGACGATGCCGAATCCATCCTGCGGCACGCGGACCAGGCCATGTACCAGGCGAAGGACAAGGGCCGGGCGCGCTACGAGGTGTTCGACGACGACCTGCGTGGTCGAATTGAACACAGGCTGGACACCGAGCTGGCCCTGCGCGACGCGGTGCGACTCGGCGAGATCGAGACGTGGTTCCAACCGATCGTGGATCTGCAGCAGCAGACGGTCGTCGCTACGGAGGCACTCGCCCGCTGGCGTCGCCCGAACAAGGGCCTCGTCTTTCCGGGGGAGTTCATCGCGATCGCTGAGGAAGTCGGTCTGATCAAGGGAATCGGCACCACCGTTCTCGGCCAGGCCTGCCGGGCGGCGGCGTCCCTGGACGGGCGCATGGCCGTGAGCGTGAACGTGTCCCCGCGGCAGTTCGTGCAGGACGACTTCGGCTCGGTCGTCAAACGCCTCCTCACGGAGACCGAGCTTCCCGCCGACCAGCTGTGGCTGGAACTCACCGAGAGCGCGGTTCTCGAAGCACTCGACTCCGCGGCCCGCACCTTCCAGGAGCTCCGCGGCCTCGGAGTGAAACTGGCCATCGACGACTTCGGCACCGGCTATTCGTCCTTCACCCACCTCCGGTCATTCACCGTTGACCTGCTCAAGATCGACCTCACCTTCATCCGGGACCTGGAGCGTTCGGACCATGATCGGGCCATTGTTGAGGGAATCCTCCGCCTCGGCGATTCCCTTCATCTCGACGTCGTCGCGGAGGGGATAGAAACACCCGCGCAGCGAGAACTGTTGATCGGGATGGGTTGTCGATACGGGCAGGGTTTCCTTTTCTCCAAGCCCGGTCCCACCCCGCTTCCCGACGTGCACTTCGGTGAACTCGTCGGTTCGTAGACGGCCTACGGCCGCTCTATCCCCTGAATAGGTGCCATTGAGGTGGTGGCGGGTCGGCATCCGATATAGGCTCACAGCTACGTAACGTGATCGGTGGAGGCTGGCATGGCAACCTTGACCGAAATTCTGATTCTGCACGGGCTGCTGCCGATCGAGCACCTCGACAAGCTCCTGGCCGGCGATCCGGCCGACGAGACCGCGGTGCGCGCCCTGGTGGATTCCGGAGTCATCTCCGAAATCCAGTTCGCCAAGGCCCGCGCCGAGCAGGCCGGGCTGCCGTTCGTTGAACTGCTGGAATACCCGGTGGACCGGCTCGCCGTCTCGCTTGTCTCCGCGGCGCTGTCCCGCCGCCATCAGGTGCTGCCGATCGCCATCGAGGCCGGACGCCTGGTCGTCGCCATGGTCGACCCCGGCAACGTTTTTGCCGTCGACGATGTTCGCGAGGCCGCGAAGATGCGGGTCATCCCGGTCGTCTCCGAGCGCGGCGATCTGCTCGCCGCGATCGCCCGCTACCACCGTGCGGACGACGAGCTCAGCAACCTCACCACCACTATGGAGGAGGAGCACGCCCCGGTCGAGGCCAACTCCTTCGGAGTATCCGACTCGCCCGACGACGACGCGCCGATCGTGCGGTTCGTCAACCTGCTCGTCAGCCAGGCCATCCAGGACAAGGCTTCGGACATTCACATCGAACCCGGCGAGCAGAACCTGCGGGTGCGCTACCGAATCGACGGGGTGCTGCACGAGATGCAGCGCGCGCCGAAGAGCATCCAGAACGGTGTGATCTCGCGGCTGAAGATCATGAGCGACATCGACATCGCGGAGCGGCGCAAACCGCAGGACGGCCGCATGTCGGTCAGCCACGGCGGGCGCCAGATCGACCTCCGCGTGGCGACCCTGCCCACGGTGTGGGGCGAAAAGGTCGTCATGCGAATCCTCGACAACTCAAGCACGACCATGAGCCTGCAGGACCTGAACCTGCTCGACTACAACTACGAGGCGTACAAGAAGTCCTACTCGAAGCCCTACGGGATGATCCTGGTCACCGGGCCCACCGGTTCGGGCAAGTCGACCACGCTGTACACGACCCTGCACTCCGTCGCCCGGCCCGAGATCAACGTGATCACGGTCGAGGACCCGGTGGAGTACCGCATGAAGGACATTAACCAGGTGCAGGTGAACCCGAAGGCCGGGCTCACCTTCGCCAGTGCGCTGCGCTCCATCCTGCGCAGCGACCCGGATGTCGTGCTACTGGGGGAGATCCGCGACCACGAGACCGCGCAGATCGCCATCGAGGCCTCACTGACCGGACACCTCGTGCTGTCGACCCTGCACACCAACGACGCCCCGAGCGCGATCACCCGACTGACCGAGATGGGAATCGAACCGTTCCTCGTGGGCTCCGCCCTCGACTGCGTCGTCGCTCAGCGCCTCGCCCGCCGGCTGTGTGATCGCTGCAAGGCGCCCGGTGACTACTCCGCCGACCACCTGGACGGCCTGAAGTTCGGTTTCGACCCTCTCCTGCCTCTGCCGACGTTGTACCAGCCGGTCGGCTGCCAGAACTGCTCGAAGACCGGATACCGTGGCCGCATTGCGGTGCACGAGGTGATGACGGTGTCCGAGAGTATCGAGCGTCTCGCCGTTGACCGCGCGTCCAGCGCCGATATCGGCCGGGCCGCCCGGGCAGAGGGAATGATCACGCTGCGTGAAGACGGATGGGAGAAGGTCCGAATGGGCCTGACCTCGATTGAAGAGATTTTGCGAGTCGTCGCATAGCGTTCGCGCATGCCGAAGGGGATAACTGCATGGACAAGCCGATTTACGAGATTCCAGCGATCCAGCCGGGGGAGAACGTCTCCTGGTGGGACCCGAGACCGGTCGACGAGCCCAGCCGCTCGGCCGAGAACGATGATGACGGTGCGCTCGCGGATGCCGAGAGGCTCGACACCGGCGAGCAGCAGACCCTGCCGTTGGCCGTGCCCGCACTCGGTGGCGGTGGCCCGCACCAGCCCGGCGCACCGCAAATCGTCCCCGGACGGCGAGCGGCCCCGCACACGGTACCGAACGGTTCCCGTTCGCCCGTTCGCCCGTCGGCCCCGCCCCACATCGGCCCGGATGGCCGTCAGGCCGACCCCGACCTGATCGACGCGCTCACCCTGGTGCTCGAGCTTGAAGCGTCCGACCTGCACATCACCGTGGGGGCGCCGCCGACCATCCGGATGGACGGTGCACTCCAGCCGATCGAGGGCCTCGACGTCTGGATGCAGGAGAAGGTCAACGCGGCCCTGTACAGCATCATCTCCATCGGCGACCGGGTGCGGTTCGACGAGGAACGTGAACTCGACTTCGCGTACACCGCGGTCGGTGCCCGGTTCCGGGTGAACTTCTACCACCAGCGCAACTCGATCGGCGCCGCCTTCCGGCTGATCCCGCGGGGGATCAAGCCGCTCAAGGCCCTCGGCGTGCCCGATTCCGTCGGTCGTTTCTCGCTGCTGCCGCGCGGCCTCGTGCTTGTCACGGGCCCCACCGGTTCCGGCAAGTCGACGACCCTCGCGGCGATGGTCGACCTGGCCAACAGCACCCGGTCCGACCACATCGTGACCGTCGAGGATCCGATCGAGTTTCTGCACAAGCACAAGAAGTCTCTGGTCAACCAGCGCGAGGTCGGCCACGACACGCACAGCTTTGCCGCGGCGCTCAAGCATGTGCTGCGCCAGGACCCCGACATCATCCTGATCGGTGAGCTTCGCGACCTCGAGACCATTTCGGTGGCGCTGACCGCCGCCGAGACCGGCCACCTCGTCTTCGCCACCCTGCACACGCAGGATGCCGCGCAGACCATCGACCGCATGATCGACGTGTTCCCGCCGCACCAGCAAGGCCAGATCCGCACCCAGCTGGCCGCTACGCTTCGCGGCGTCGTCTGCCAGACGCTGGTCAAGAAGGCCAACGGCAAGGGGCGCGTGGTCGCGACAGAGATTCTCGTGACGACCCCGGCCATCGCCAACCTGATTCGCGAGGGCAAGACCCACCAGATCTCCTCGATGATGCTGGCCGGCGGGGGCGAGGGCATGCACACCATGGATCAGCACCTCGCCGAGCTGGTCGACGCCGGCCAGATCACGCGTCAATCCGCCATGGACAAGGCCCGCGACACGGAGAGTCTGGCCCAGTTGATCAAGCGCGTCGACACCTCGATGGATGCCGCCTCCCGCAGCATGAGCGGTGGCATCGATTACGGCGACAACTTCTCCACCCCGGAACGCTGATGGCCACCGCACAGGCCTGGGCCTACGTCGGCCGCGACACCAGCGGCAAGCGGGTCAAGGGCAGACTGGACGCCGCGAGCGAAGGAGCGGTCGCATCCCGCCTCGGAACCATGGGAATCGCGCCGGTCTCGATCACGCAGTCCGACGAAGGCACCGGGCTCAACCGGGAGATTTCGATCCCCGGGTTCACCAAGGGCGTCGGGCTCAAAGACCTCGCGATCATGAGCCGGCAAATGGCGACCATGATCGGCTCGGGGCTGTCGCTGCTGCGCACCCTCAACATCCTGGCCGAGCAGACCGAGAGCAAGCCGCTCACCAAGATTTTGAAGCAGGTGCGCGACGACGTGGAAACCGGAGTCTCGGTCTCCGAGTCGTTCGGCAAGCATGTCGACTCTTTCCCGCCGATCATGATCAACATGGTGCGGGCGGGTGAGACCGGCGGCTTTCTCGAGGGGGCGCTGGAATCGATCGCGGCCAACTTCGAGAAGGAGGTCAAGCTGCGCGCCACCATCAAGTCGGCGATGACCTACCCGGTACTGGTCTTGATCATGGCCCTGCTCGCCGTGGTCATCATGCTGATCTTCATCGTGCCCATCTTCGAGGACATGTTCCAGGGCCTCGGCAGCGAGCTTCCGGTTGCGACCCAGATTCTCGTCGACATCTCCCACTCGATGGTCTGGGTGGGCCCGATCGCCGTCGTGCTGATCGTGGCCGTCAGTATTTGGTGGAAGGCGAACAAGAACGACGACGCCGTACGCAGGCGAATCGACCCGATCAAGCTGAAGATCCCGGTGTTCGGCCCGCTGCTAACGAAGATCGCCGTCGCTCGGTTCAGCCGCAACTTCGCGAACATGATCGGCGCGGGCGTTCCCATCTTGCAGGCACTCAAGATCGTCGGGGAGACGAGCGGAAACTGGGTCATCGAGAACGCGCTCGTGCAGGTAGCCGACTCCGTGCGCAAGGGGCAGTCGATCTCCGCCCCGCTCCTCGCCCAGCCCGTGTTTCCGCCGATGGTCACCCAGATGATTGCCGTCGGCGAGGATGCCGGTTCGCTCGACACGATGCTCAATAAAATCGCGGACTTCTACGAGGATGAGGTTCAGGCCGCCACCGAGCAACTCACGGCCGCGATCGAACCGATCATGATCGCCTTCATGGGCGTCGTGATCGGCGGCATGGTCGTGGCACTCTACATGCCCATTTTCGGCATCTCCGGCGCGGTTCAGTAGCACGCTTCGGTAACGCGACGGTGACAACTTGCCGTTCAGCCCTCGTATTGGGGTAAAACCTGAAAATATCCTGTTACTTTTAGAGAATTCCGTTCCGATCAATCGGGGGGCGGCGCAACTATGGATGGGAACACTCGTGCTCAGAAGAAGCCTTATCGAACTTGACCGCCGTCGAAAGAACCCTGACGAGAAGCAGAAGGGCTTCACGCTCATCGAGCTTCTCGTCGTCATCATCATCATCGGCATCCTCGCCGCCATCGCGATCCCGGTGTTCCTGAACCAGCGTGAGAGCGCCTGGAAAGCGTCCGTCGCCTCCGACCTCAAGAGCGCCGCCGTCGTCGTCGAGACCTACGGCACCGACCACAATGGTTCGTACAAGGACTTCGACGGAGACGTCCTGTTCTCGACCGGAAACACCATCACAGTGGATGCAACTGCCGAGACGAGTTACACGATCGTGGGCTCGAACACGAACACCGATGGAAGCCAGACCTACGACAGCGCCGACGGCGGCCTCCAGCCGTGGGCCGATGCTGTTGGCTAACAAGTAACCGACAGCCAGGGCGGCGACGCCCTCACGTGCGGGGCGTCGCTGAGGCGGCGCCCCGCACGACCTCTATCCCGTCGAGACGCGCAAGGAGACGTCGTGAAACTGCCCAGTCAGCGCGCCCAGGCGGCGGGATCCGCGGGCATGACGCTCATCGAGGTGATCGTGGCGATCAGCATCATGGGCATCATTGCGACCGCGGTCGTGGGACTCAGCATCACGAGTCAGACATCGGCGGCGGCACAACAACGGCAGGGACTCGCGGTCACCGTCGCCAACGAGGCAATGGAGCACGTGAGCGCACAGGCTGCGGGCACCAACTCCGTAACCGGGGAAAGCTACCTGTTTCGAGGTAGAACGCAATCCGCCGTCACCGCGCAATGGAGCGCGAATGCCGGCCTGGGCGGCCTCTCCGACACGTACGCCGGGTGGGACACGGCGGCCGTGGCCTCATCGACCCCGATCGTGCCGATCTCCTCCAGCGCCACCCGCAGCGGCACCAAGTACACGACCGACACTCTCATCGGCACCTGCTATCAGGCCACCTCCGGCACCGGCAACTGCAAGCTCGACGCTACGCCCACGGGCACGACACGGCTCATCCGCGTGATCGTCGTCGTGCGCTGGACGGCTGGCTCCGGCTGCGCGGCCGGATGTTCGTACCAGACCACCAGCCTCGTCGACCCGCACTTCGATCTGCAGTGGCAGACCAATGGTTAGGCGCGTTGGCCGGCAGCGCGACAGCCGAACCCCCGGCACGCACGACACCGAACGCGGCATGACTCTCATCGAACTCATGGTCGCCATGAGCATCTTCCTGATCTTCATGGCGATGATTCTCGGCACGACCGTCACCCTGGCCCAGAACGCATCCCGGTCGCAGGCCACCTCCGAGGCGTCGAATTTCACCCTCACGGTGTTCGGTGCCTTCGACCGCCAGGTGCGGTATGCGGATGCCGTCAATTTTCCCGGCGCCGGTGCGGGCGGCTCCCGCTACGTCGAATTCCGCACGCCCGGTGCCAGCTCGGTCAGCGGCGTGACAACGTGCACGCAGTGGCGCTACTCGCCGAGCCTTGGTCGGCTCGAATCGCGCACCTGGAGTGACCTGCCGAGCGCAACCGTCGGCGCCTGGTCCACGAAACAGAATCACGTGATCGATGACGGCGGCGTGGGTTACCCGTTCGAGCTCAAGCCCGCGTCCGTCTCGGGTTCCACCATGCAACAGCTGGTCGTCACCATTCACGCCGGCAGCGCCAGTCTCGACGCGGGGGCGGCGATGAGCACGTCATTCGTGGCTCGCAACAGCTCGATCAGTTCGCCCAGCAACCTGGACCTCGACAACAACAAGGAAAGCGACACACCCGTGTGCCCGGCAGGAAACCGACCGTGAAAACACCCAAGTTCAACGAATGGCGAGATGCACGTTGGAATCGTGACGGGAGCGAAAGCGGGGTGGCGCTCCTCACGGCCATCTTCTTCATGGTGCTCGCCGCCGGGCTGTCGGTCGTGCTTCTGAGCGCGATCCTCAGCCAGGGTGCCCCGGTCCGAAACGCGCAGCAGAACACCCGCACGGTCTATTCGGCGCAGGCCGGCCTGCAAACAGCACTCGGGCTCATCCGTTCGGCGGCGGGCGTTGCGGATGTCACGGGGCAGGTCTACGGCGACCCTGCCAAGCTTCCCTGCACTGTCACAGGAAGGGTCACCGCCTCGGCCGACCCCGGGGCCTTCTACACCGTGACAATCCAATATTTCTCCGAAGACCCGACGAAGGAGAACGACGCCTGGCGGGCATCGAACGACCTGCCGTGCTCGACTTCGGGCGGCGTGGCCAGCGTGCCGAAGTATGCCTACGTGTACTCGGGGGGAAAGGACGCCACGGCGCCGGCAACCCCCGACGACGGCGACCGCGCCCTCTCGGCCGTGTACAAGTTCAAGGTCAGCAATGCCAATGTGTCGGGCGGAATGATCTGGAATTCAAATGGCGACTATTGCCTCGAGGTGAAGAACGCCAAGAACAACCCGAACATCGATTTCGTTCCGAAGAGCGAGTGCACCGGCTCTGATTTTCAGCTGTGGGCCTACTCGAGCGACTATCAGTTGATCCTGGCCAGCACGACCGTCGCGGGTGAGACCCCGCTGTGCGTCACCGGTCCGAAGAAGGCCGGTGACACCAACCGTCAGCAGGCGCGGCTCGAAGACTGCCTCGCACCGACAAACCCCGACCGGTGGAGCCAGCTGTGGAATTGGACCGGAGACTATTCCTGGCGGGGCCAGAACCCGGACATCTCGAGCGGCCCCAGCAACTACTGCCTGTCGCCGGACACAGGCGACGGCTCGGCGGCGAAAGAGTACAAGGAACTCTACGTACGATGGGGCTGCAACGGCACCTTCGCTCCGTCCTCGCTGGTCGGCGCCGGTGCGGCCGGCTACGACACCCACCAACTCGTCAACTACGCCGAATTCGGCCGCTGCGCCGATGTGACGGATGAGCAGATCAACAGCTCGTTCATGATCGTGTACCCATGCAAGCAAGACCCGACGAGTACCGGCAGCTTTCTCAAGTGGAACCACAAGTGGTACTACACCGAACCGCCGGTCGGTCAGTCGAGCCTCGGTCCCCAGGCGATCTACGTCAACTCGCCCAGCGGAAAACGGTGCCTCACCGTGCCCGCGGTTGGAGTGGGAAGCGGAGACCTGGTCTTTCAGGCCTGCAACGGCTCAACGAAGCAGCAGTGGACCCGGGTGAAAAACACCGGCGATTACGCCTCGAGCTACCTCATGATCGATACCTTCGGGAGGTGCATGTTCGCCGATCCGAGCGATCCGTTCAGAACGTTCTATTCAAAGGTGCGCGTGACGGCCTGCGACGGTTCCCTCCGGCAGAAGTGGAACGCCCCCGCCGTCTATGAGGACTCGGAATTCGGCGGCTACCGGGAAATCGCACGGTGACGGCGATCTCGATCGTGACGATCGGCATCCTCGGGCTGCTCGTGGGATCGTTCCTGAACGTGGTCATCTATCGCGTGCCGATCGGGCGCTCGATCGTGTCGCCACCCAGCGCATGTCCCCGGTGTGCGGCAGAGATCAAGCCCTACGACAACGTTCCGGTGTTGTCGTGGCTGGCACTGCGCGGCCGGTGCCGGGCCTGCGGAACCCAAATTTCCGTGCGGTACCCGCTGGTGGAGTTGGGAACAGCTGGTTTCTTTGCGTTAGTCGGGTGGGTCGTGCTGTGGGGTGATGTCTCGGCGGGCCCGGCCGCCGGCCTTGGCCGGCTGACCCGGGACGGGCCGTATCTCGTGACCGGGCTGGTTCTGCTGGCCTTCCTGTATCTGGCCGCGGTCAGTGTGGCCCTGGCCTTGATCGACCTGGACACCCACACCCTGCCGAATGCCATTGTGCTGCCGAGCTTCATCGTCGGCGCGGTGCTGCTCGGAGCGGCCGGTGCCATCGCCGGAGACTACGGGGCGCTGCTGCGGGCCGGCATCGGGGCCGCGGCACTCGGGCTCGCGTACTTCCTGATGGCGGTGGCCTACCCGGGCGGAATGGGCCTCGGCGACGTCAAACTCGCGGGGGTGCTGGGACTCTTTCTCGGCTTTCTGGGCTGGGGGCCCCTGGCGGTGGGCGCGTTCGCGGCGTTCCTGCTCGGCGGTCTCTTCGGCGTGGCCCTGCTGGTCACGAAACGCGCGAACCGCAAGAGCGGTATTCCGTTCGGCCCGTGGATGCTCGCGGGCGCGTGGGTCGGAATCTTCTTCGGCTCCGCGGTGTGGCACGGTTACCTGACACTAGTGGGATTGGCATAGCGATGAAGCAGTTCAGAGGCAGCAGCGAAGGAGCACGCACATGACAACGAGTGTCGTAGGAATAGACATCGGCAACAACTCGGTGCGTGCCGTCGAAGTGGGAGACCCGGGCAAGGCCCGGCCCACCGTGCTGCGCTATTTCGAGGTGCCGCTTCCCGACGGATCGGTCAGCAGCGGGGAGGTGCTTGAACCCAACACCGTTGCCACGGCGCTCCGGCACCTGTGGTCTGCCGGAGGGTTCAAATCCCGCAAGGTCGTTCTCGGGGTGGGAAACCAGCGCGTGCTCGCCCGCGACCTGACGGTGCCGAAGATGTCGCAGGCGCGCATCCGGCAGTCCCTGCCCTTCGAGGTGCAGGACATGCTGCCGGTACCCGTCGCCGATGCGGTGCTCGACTTCTATCCGATCGCCGAGGTCGCCGGGGAACACGGGCCGATGGTGCGGGGTTTGCTGCTGGCCGCGGTTAAGGAAGCGGTGCTCGGCAATGTGCGCGCCACCCAGCTGGCCGGGCTGACGGCCATTGACGTGGACATGATCCCCTTCGCTCTCAGCCGGGTGCTGCTTTCCCGGCCGGGTGTCGCCGGGACCGTTGCGCTCATTGACATCGGCGGGAGCACCACCAGCGTCGTGATCGCCACGGACGGGGTTCCGCAGTTCGTTCGAATAATCGCCACGGGCGGCAACGACATCACCCAGGCGCTGCTCAGTGCCCTCGGCAGCGAGGCGGAAGACCCGGAGCTCCTGAAACGTCGCCTGGGCCTGGCGACGGGACATGTGGCGCCGGAGGACAAGACCGCCGTGGAAGTCATCTACGGGATCGCGCGCGAACAGCTGTCGAGTCTCCGCAATACGATCAACTATTTCGTGAACACCCGCCCGGTTGATCCGGTGAGCAGGATTGTGCTGAGCGGCGGTGGAGCCCAGCTGGCGGGGCTCCCGGGCGCGCTGGCCGACCTGACGCGACTGAGCGTGAGTATCGGGGATCCGTTCTCGTCGGTGGCGCTGGGCCGCAACATCGATGCCGATGAGATCCGTCGGCACAGTGCCGCGCTGACCGTGGCTCTCGGACTCGCATTGGGGCGGGCGGCATGAGCCGGGCGAACGGTGTGCTGGTCATCGGTGGAGAACCTCGCGGCGACCTGATGCCGCCGGAAGTGCACAAGGAACGTGCGGCTTCGCTGCTGCGTCGACGCCTCATCGTCGGTGTGATCGCCGTGCTGGTCATCACGCTCGCCGGGAGTGCCGGAGCAACAGCGTTGGCGCTTCGGGCGCAGGCTCGCCTCGCCGTTGAGCAGTCCCGCACCGCCGGGATCGTGGCTGAACAGGCCCAGTACGTGGAGGTACGCACCGTACAAGGCCAGGTCGATCAGATCGAGGCCGCCCAGCGCGTGGGAGTGTCCACCGAGATCGATTGGAAGAAGTACCTCGAAGAGGTGCAGGCGAAACTTCCCCCGAGCGTGGCCATCCAATCGGTCACGATCAATTCCTCGTCGCCGCTGGCCATCTATGCTCAGCCGACGGCTCCGCTACAGGGGGAGCGGGTGGCCACAGTGACGTTTGAAGCCACCAGCCCGGTTCTGCCGGACGTGCCCACCTGGCTGATCTCGTTGGCCACGCTGCCCGGTTTCGCAGACGCCCTTCCGGGCTCGGTGGATCTGGACACGGCAACCGGCGTGTACACGGTCAACATCACGATGCACATCAACGATGCCGCCTTCGCTGAGCGCTTCGTCGAGGAGGAGAAGTAATCGTGGACAAGAACAAAATCTGGCTCACCTTTCTGGTACTCGCCATGGTGGTGACCGTCGCCCTTGGAGGGCTTCTCGTTGTGCAACCGCAATTGGCCGCCGCCGCAATTTCGGACCAGGACCGCGCCTCGGTCGAAGCCTCCAATCTGGGGCAGGCGGCGGTGCTCGAACAGCTGAGGCAGGACTTCGAGGGGATTGACGAGCTCAAGGCGCAGCTCACGCCCCTGAGCGAATCCGTACCGTCCGGAACGGATATGCCGGCGTTTGTGAACCAGCTCGATGCCCTCGCCGGCGCCTCACAGGTGACGCTCACCGGAATCACCGTCGCGGAGGCGGTGCCCTACGCGTCGGTCGGCGCCGCGGCCGTCGCGACACCGGCGGCCGAGTCCGGTTCTACCAGTACCGAGCCGGTTGCTCCCGTAGCCGGAGCTCCTCCCGTGACGAGCCCGCAGATCACCGCAGCGAACTTTGCCTCGCTGGAAGTGACGGTCGACGTGACCGGCAGCTACGGCAACGCCCTCAACTTCATCAGCGGGCTTCAAACCGGCAAGCGACTCTTTCTCGTCACGGGCTATTCGACGGCGTCAGCCGCCGACGGTGCCGGGGAAGCGACGACCGACATTGTCGCCACGATCACCGGGCTGGTCTACGTACTCGTGCCGGCCGAAACGACGTCGCCCGCAACGGTCGCCGCCGGGTAGACGGTCCGAGCGATCCACCATGGCGGTCCACCGCCGCGATCGCCGCGGCCGGATCGGGATTCATTTCGGTGACACCATTGCGCGAGGCTGGCTGAGGCTCTACGGTTTGGCGTGACGCGCCGAGCCTTTCGGGTTTACGGAGACAGGGCTTGGTACTATGTCCCGGTCAGCCCCCATTCAGGCCACGAGGAGTGCAGCATGAGCGACAACACATTCAACGACGGCACGAAGAATCCCGAGACGGATGCCGCGACGCCGCTTGAGCACGAAACTCCCGGCACCGAGACTGCTTCACCCGCCGCCGACCGCAGGGATTTCGAGATCGACTACGCCGCCGCCGCCGCGACCGAAGAGCCCGAGAACGTCACCGGCACCGGATCGCACGCCGCCGCACCGACCCTCGCCGACGACTACGCCGCCCCGAGCGACCGTGCGGCCAACGAGCACGAGCAGGCGGACACGGATGTCGTGCGTCCCGTCGCGTCGGCCCCCGCCGTCTCCGAGCCCGTCCCCGTTCCCGCCGCTGTGCCGGCCGCCTACGTTCCGGTAGCCGAGCCGGTAGCCGAGCCGGTAGCCGAGCCGACTCCCGTGCCGGCTTCCGCGACGCCCCCTGCCGCGCAGACGCCCATCTACGTGCAGGCGCCGCAGAAGCCCGTCGACCGCAGCAACCGCGGCGGCGGCATCCTGATCGCCCTGATCGCCACGGCCATCTTCACGGTGCTCTACGCCGCTGCCATCTTCGTCATTGCGGGTATCACCAGCACGACGATCTCGGTCGCGGCGACGACGTTCACCGAATTCGCCGTACGCCCGGTGTTCTACATTCCGGTCATCTTCTTCTTCCTCGCGTTGGCCATTCTGGTGGCCATCGTCAACCGCGGCGGTTGGTGGGCCTACGTGCTCTTCGGCTTCCTGGTGGCCGTCGTCGTGTACTTCTCCTACATCGGTGGTGCGCTGCTCACCGTGCAGGCGTGGAACCTCAACCCCGAGGAAGCCGCCCGGTTCCTCTCAACCCAGTGGCTGAACCCCGGCGCCATCGCGGCCGCAGTGATCGCCCGCGAGGTTCCCATCTGGACCGGCGCGTGGATCGCCCAGCGCGGCAAGCGCGTGACCAAGCGCAACCTTGAGGCCCGCGCGGAGTACGAGCGTCTCCTCGCCGACGGCCCGCACCTCTCCAACTAGTCGCCACCCACACGGTGGCGGCCGCTCGGCGCACCGTCAGCGCCGCGCCGAGCGGTTCAGGCGGGAGGAGACGTCGTGCGTGAGTACCAGAAGTACGCAATCGTGTTGGCCCTGTTCGCCGTCGTTCTCTATGCGGCGCTGGTTGTCGCCGTGCTCGGAGTCGGAAGCCTGCTCACCAACGCTGAGGTGATCCCCGACCCGCAGGCCGGACCCCTGGTCGGGCCGAGCATTGTGGGCGTGGTCGTGGTGTTCGTGCTGGTGCGGATGGTGCTCATCGGCATACGCACCCGGCCGGAAAACCAGCGGGTGATGCTCGGGTATTCCATCGTCACCGGCGTGGTCGGCTGGCTGTTGTTTCCCGCGGCGGGGGCGGTGTTCATCTTCGTCGGAACCGGCGATGTCCGAAGCGCGACCACGCTGGCCTTCGACCTGCTGCTCGGCCCCTTCGCCGGTCTCACGGCCGTGTTCGCGTTCCTGGTCACTCTGCTTTACTCGTGGCTGCTCGCCGCGCACGTCGGCTCCGGCGGCCGCCCCCTGTGGCCGTGGGAGCGCCGGGGCGATTAGGGCCGTTTTCGCGTATCCTTAGCGGTATGGAGCGGTCCGTAGAGACGCGGGTCAGCCACGAGGTTGACAATTGGTTGCGCTGGTTGCCGAGATGGCGACCCGGAACCCATCGCAGTCGCGCCCGCCTGTGCCGCCAGTGCTTCGGATCTCCCGTCATTGCCGCGGCCGGCCTCAACGAAGATGTGCCGCACGCGGTGCAGCACGCCCTCGCGATGCGCATGAAGATCGTGGTGGACGCATCCGTTGACGAGTACACGGAGCAACACCTTCCCCTGCTCGCCCGGGAGCTGCGCCTCGACGAAGCGCGGCGTGCCCGGCGGCTCTACCGCCCACGCGAGGGACTCGACCCCGAATACAAGGGCCTGGACCTCGACCCGCCAGCGGCGCCGGAGGCCCCGTACCTGTTCACCCTCGCGGAACTCTCCGAGTGGTCCGACGTCGAAACGGCCGAACCAGAACCAGAACCGCAACTGCCGGCACCGCCGCTCAGCGCCGAGGAGAAGGCGGCGGTCTTGGGCGAGGTGGCCATCGCCGACAAGTTCGCCGCCGAGGCGGGACGGCGGCTGTGCGCGGAGCTCGCACTGCATCGCAAGCGGATACGCGCGGGCGTCGCCGAATTCGTCGAACCGCAGGTACAGGCGCTGCTGGCTGACCTGGAAAGCACCCTCGACTCGCCGTTGTGGCCGCGCGGATCCTGAGCCCGATCGGCCCGGTTCGCTCCATTTGACCGCAGGCATCCGGGCGGGTTATTGTTGCAAGGTGTGCGCTTTGTCGTGCGCCTTAAGTGTGCCCCGGATTACCCCTGTGAAGGTGAGTAGAAACGACACGCGGACAGCCGCGGCAGCCACACTGCAGGGTTTGCTCTCCGAGCAGCCCCCACGGCATACCCATTGAACCGAACGAGAACGATTTCGTGCGGAACGACGGGTCCAGATGAACTCGATGCGCCGGCAACGGAACGTCGAATGCTAACCATCACAAAGCTGTCACCGTGCAGCAATAACAAGGAGTAATTAGTGCCCACCATTCAGCAGTTGGTCAGAAAGGGCCGCAGCCCCAAGGTCACCAAGACCAAGGCTCCCGCCCTGAAGTCCAACCCGCAGCAGCGCGGCGTATGCACTCGTGTGTACACGACCACCCCGAAGAAGCCGAACTCGGCTCTGCGTAAGGTCGCCCGCGTCAAGCTCTCCAACGGCACCGAAGTCACCGCCTACATTCCCGGCGAGGGCCACAACCTGCAGGAGCACTCGATGGTGCTCGTGCGCGGAGGCCGTGTCAAGGACCTCCCCGGTGTGCGTTACAAGATCATTCGCGGCGCACTGGACACCCAGGCCGTCAAGAACCGCAAGCAGGCTCGTAGCCGCTACGGCGCAAAGATGGAGAAGAAGTAATGCCTCGTAAAGGTCCCGCTCCCAAGCGCCCCGTAGTAGCCGACCCGGTTTACGGTGCACCCATCGTCAGCCAGCTGGTCAACAAGATTCTCCTCGACGGCAAAAAGGGCCTCGCTGAGCGCATCGTTTACGATGCACTCGCCGGTGTCGCTGCCAAGAACGAGGCAGATGCTGTTGTCACGCTGAAGAAGGCACTCGACAACGTGCGCCCGACCCTCGAGGTGCGTTCGCGCCGCGTTGGTGGCTCCACGTACCAGGTGCCCGTTGAGGTCAAGCCGCACCGCGCCAACACGTTGGCGCTGCGTTGGTTGACGAGCTACGCCAAGGCGCGTCGCGAGAAGACCATGACCGAGCGTCTCACCAACGAGATTCTCGACGCGAGCAACGGCCTTGGTGCCGCTGTGAAGCGTCGCGAAGACACGCACAAGATGGCCGAGGCGAACAAGGCCTTCGCTCACTACCGCTGGTAGTCACGCACCACTGGTCGGGCACGTCGAGACCTGTTCTCGACGTGCCCGTCCGGCGGCATTGTTCCACTTTTCCCACCCCTACCCTTCCGGAGGACCCCCGTGGCACTTGACGTGCTCACCGACCTGAGCAAGGTCCGCAATATCGGCATCATGGCTCACATTGATGCTGGCAAGACCACCACGACTGAGCGCATCCTGTTCTACACGGGTGTCAACCACAAGATCGGTGAGACGCACGACGGCGCCTCCACGATGGACTGGATGGCGCAGGAGCAGGAACGTGGAATCACGATTACCTCCGCTGCGACGACGTGTTTCTGGGACGACAACCAGATCAACATCATCGACACCCCGGGTCACGTTGACTTCACCGTGGAGGTGGAGCGTTCGCTCCGCGTCCTCGACGGTGCTGTTGCCGTATTCGACGGCAAGGAGGGCGTTGAGCCCCAGTCCGAAACCGTGTGGCGTCAGGCCGACAAGTACGACGTTCCCCGCATTTGCTTCGTCAACAAGATGGACAAGCTCGGCGCGGACTTCTACTTCACGGTCGACACCATCATCAAGCGCCTCGGCGCAAAGCCGCTGGTTCTCCAGCTGCCGATTGGTGAAGAGTCTGGCTTCGAGGGTGTCGTAGACCTCGTTCAGATGCGCGCACTCACCTGGCGTGGAGACTCCAAGGGTGACGTGGAGATGGGCTCGAAGTACGCCATCGAAGAGATCCCGGCCGACCTCGTTGAGAAGGCGGCGGAATACCGCCAGCTTCTGCTCGAGACCGTCGCGGAGACCGACGATGACCTCATGGAGCGCTACTTCGCCGGCGAAGAGCTGACCGTAGCCGAGATCAAGGGCGCGATTCGCAAGCTCACGATCAACAGCGAGATCTACCCGGTTCTCTGTGGTTCTGCGTTCAAGAACCGCGGCGTTCAGCCGATGCTCGACGCTGTCATCGATTACCTCCCGACGCCGCTCGACGTGCCTGCCATTGAGGCGCACGACCCGCGCGACGAAGAGAAGATCATCATGCGTCACCCGGACTCGAACGAGCCGTTCACGGCGCTCGCGTTCAAGGTCGCGGTGCACCCGTTCTTCGGTCGCCTCACCTACGTGCGCGTTTACTCCGGCCGCCTCGACAGCGGAGCCCACGTCGCCAACTCGACCAAGGGCAAGAAAGAGCGCATCGGCAAGATCTTCCAGATGCACGCCAACAAGGAGAACCCGGTGGCCTTCGTGACCGCCGGTCACATCTACGCGGTCATCGGCCTCAAGGACACCACCACCGGCGACACCCTGTGCGACCCGAACAACCAGGTCGTACTTGAGTCGATGACGTTCCCTGACCCGGTTATCGAGGTTGCCATCGAGCCGAAGACCAAGCAGGACCAGGAAAAGCTGGGTCTCGCGATCCAGAAGCTGGCCGAAGAAGACCCCACGTTCCGTACCGAGCAGAACCAGGAAACTGGCCAGACGGTAATCAAGGGAATGGGTGAACTTCACCTGGACATCCTCGTCGACCGTATGAAGCGTGAATTCAACGTGGAAGCAAACGTCGGCAAGCCCCAGGTTGCGTACCGCGAGACGATCCGCAAGGCCGTCGAGCGTCACGACTTCACGCACAAGAAGCAGACCGGTGGATCCGGCCAGTTCGCGAAGATTCAGATCGCGATCGAGCCGATGGAAATCACTGCGGACAAGTCGTACGAGTTCGTGAACAAGGTCACCGGTGGTCGTATCCCGCGTGAATACATCCCCTCCGTGGATGCCGGAATCCAGGACGCCCTGCACGTGGGTATCCTTGCCGGTTACCCCATGGTCGGCGTTCGGGCAAGCCTGCTCGACGGTGCCGCACACGACGTCGACTCCTCGGAGATGGCGTTCAAGATTGCCGGCTCGATGGGCTTCAAGGAAGCCGTTCGCAAGGCAAACCCCGTACTGCTTGAGCCGCTGATGAGCGTCGAAGTTCGCACCCCTGAGGAATACATGGGTGACGTAATCGGAGACCTCAACTCGCGTCGTGGGCAGATTCAGACCATGGAGGACGCACAGGGCGTGAAGGTAATTCGCGCACACGTCCCCCTCTCCGAAATGTTCGGTTATATCGGTGACCTGCGGTCGAAGACTTCAGGACGCGCCGTGTACTCGATGAGTTTCGAGAGCTATGCGGAGGTCCCGAAGGCTGTTGCCGACGAGATCATCAACAAGAACAAGGGCGAATAGCCTGAAGGTGGCCTTAGGGCCGAATCGCTTAGGCCACCTGGCCCGAGTAACATAAGTAGACACATCCAGCGCATCCCCGATTGGTCACAACGACAATCGTGAATTTGCACGCGAGTCCTGAGGAGGACCCACAGTGGCCAAGGCCAAGTTCGAGCGGACAAAGCCGCACGTAAACATCGGAACCATCGGTCACGTTGACCACGGAAAGACCACGCTGACTGCAGCGATCTCCAAGGTCCTCGCCGATACGTTCCCGTCCAAGATCAACGTTCAGCGCGACTTCGCGTCGATTGACTCGGCTCCCGAGGAACGCCAGCGCGGCATCACCATCAACATCTCGCATGTTGAGTACGAGACCGACAAGCGCCACTACGCGCACGTCGATGCTCCGGGCCACGCTGACTACATCAAGAACATGATCACCGGTGCTGCTCAGATGGACGGCGCAATCCTCGTGGTTGCCGCTACTGACGGCCCGATGGCCCAGACCCGCGAGCACGTTCTGCTCGCGAAGCAGGTTGGCGTCCCCACCCTGCTCGTCGCCCTGAACAAGGCCGACATGGTTGACGACGAAGAGATCATGGAGCTCGTTGAGCTCGAAGTTCGCGAGTTGCTTTCCAGCCAGGGCTTCGACGGCGACAACGCTCCCGTTGTAGCGGTCTCCGCACTCAAGGCGCTGGAAGGCGACCCGAAGTGGACCGCCAACATCCTTGAGCTCATGAAGGCTGTCGACGACTTCATTCCGGACCCCGTCCGCGACAAGGACAAGCCGTTCTTGATGCCGGTTGAGGACGTCTTCACGATCACCGGTCGTGGAACCGTCGTCACGGGCCGCGCCGAGCGTGGAACCCTGAAGATCAACTCCGAGGTCGAGATCGTCGGAATCCGCAAGACCCAGAAGACGACGGTCACCGGAATCGAGATGTTCCACAAGCAGCTCGACGAGGCGTGGGCCGGCGAGAACTGTGGACTTCTTCTTCGTGGCACGAAGCGCGAAGACGTTGAGCGCGGCCAGGTCGTCGTCAAGCCCGGTTCGGTTACGCCACACACCGAGTTCGAGGGCACCGCGTACATCCTCAGCAAGAACGAGGGTGGACGTCACAACCCGTTCTACGCGAACTACCGCCCGCAGTTCTACTTCCGCACCACGGACGTCACCGGCGTCATCACGTTGCCTGAGGGCACCGAGATGGTCATGCCCGGCGACACCACCGACATGACGGTCGCGCTGATTCAGCCGATCGCCATGGAAGAGGGCCTCGGCTTCGCTATCCGTGAAGGTGGCCGCACCGTCGGCGCCGGAACGGTGACGAGCATCATCAAGTAACACCGCTTCACTGGAAAGGGTCGGTCCTTCGGGACCGGCCCTTTTTTTCGTCCCTCCGTGAGCCGCGCCTCACTCACCCGCGCCTGGCTCAACCAGCGCACCGCTGGCCGCCCCTGCCCACGCAACCCCGCGCTGGTCGAGCCTGTCGAGGCGCCTGCCCCCAGTGCCGCTCCTGAGCCCCGCGCGCTCCGCAAAATCGGCCCAAGTCATTGAACCCCGCGCTGCCGCCGACAAGGCCACAGGTGGCAAACGCGCCGACAAGGTGCAAGACGCCCTCGAAGCGGCCGACAAGCACCTCGGTGGCGACGCAACCAACGACCGCTAGCCGGTCGGCCTGGGAGCCGACCCGAAGCGCCCGGCGCCCCGATCGAATACGGACCGCGCCGGGCGCCGGGTCTCCGTCGTTCATCGGATGACGGTGCGAGCCCTCCTGAAACGCGGTGAGGGCCAGCGCGTTTGGGTTTGTTACGCCCTGCCGCACACAAGTGAACCTACTGGCGGCCAGCTACGCGGGCTCGTCATCGTGGGCGCTGCACAGGAGAATCCTCTCGGTGTCCGCCGCTAACTTCCCGGTCCTTCGGTCGCGTGTACATCGGGTACCATCGTCGCCCCCTGGGTAAGAACGAAGTCGTCCCCCCAAGCGCTACCCGTGCCCGCGTGTTTGGAGAACTCGATCACCGCGCTCGTGTCGTCCGGACCTGTGGCGAAGGTTACCCAGGCTGGACCCCATTGGGACAATCTAACCGTGGCCGTCCGGGCCTTGGAACCAAAGTCCGACACCTTGACAACGGCAGCGTCATCGGCCGTCTCGGGCCGCACATAGGCGCCGAACGTGTACGCCGTATTGGGCAGAAGGCCTTCCACCCGCGCTGAAACACTCGACCCATCGCCGGATAGGGCCACGGCATGGAGACCGCCTCGAATTGATGCTGACTGCACCGTGACGTCACCCTTTGCCTGCCACTCATCCAAACCACCCGACTCGAACCCGCCGTTGACCACGCCGTTGCGGTAGACCGATATTGGAATGTGTACTGGGAAGCCTGATCGTGCGCGCCATCGGTGAGCAGAGTTGCGGCCACCTTCAGATAACGCACTTCGGTGGCCTTGAACGCGAACTGTTGCGGGCCGACGATGTCTTCGCCTGCCGTGTATCCGGTTTCGGTCGTGAGTGCGTGCCAGTCGCTCCCGTCATTGGAGCCTTCGATGGTGAAGTCATCAGGAAAACCCACGCCCTGTTGCGCCTGCGAGTCGCGTGGCCAGAGCATCACAATGTCCACCGGTTGCGCGCGCCCGAGGTCGATCTGCACCCACTCGGCCGAGGCCGCTTCGACCTGTGGTTGTGATGTGTAGCCCCTGATCGGGTGCGCCCCGAACTCGATCTCATGGCGTTGCCCGTTCGTCAGCCTGGCAACGCCAGACTCGGGTTGTTCAACTGAGCTGCTTGCTGTCGCGATCGCGCCCAGTGCGGAGGCGGCGAGATTAGTCTGCGCTGGCTGGGCCGTGATTGGAAGGCTGCCTGCAGCCCGTAAACTCGGCTCGATCTCCAGGCTGACGATTCCGTGGGCAGGCACCCTCACCTCTTCCGCGTATGACTCTGAACTCTCGTGCACCAAGTCCTTCACGATCGCCGCATGCTCGCTCTGGCTTGGATAACTTGGCACGACGATGTCGGATCCGTCGGCGAAGCCGTTGGCCTGCGTGGAGCTGCTGACGCGTTCTGTGACCCGGAAGTTTTCCTCCTCATAGGGCAAGCCCGAGAGATTGACCGCCATGGTGAGGTCGCTTGCCGTGGTGTTCCAGAGCAGGGTGGCGACCTTCGCCGCGGAGGGCTCCTTCGTCACCAGCCCATACACGTCATTGGTGTTCGTACCAGCCCCAGCGATGTCAGCCGCAACTCGGGTCGTTCCGACACGGGAGTAGAGCTCAAACACGTTGCCGGAGGACTTGCGGTGGCCATCCACGGTAATCAGCCCGAGATCGCCGTTGTAGGCAAGATTGGGGGAGTAGCCCTCTACGGGAGTGAAGTAGAAGATCTTCGCGGCGCCCGAATCGATGGCCAGAAACATGCGCTTTTCGACGAAGCCCGACCCGCCGTTGCTCGAGTTGGTGTCTGCACCGTTTCCCGCTCCCTGCTCCATCGACGGCAGCGCATTCCACTCGGGGACGTAGATGGGAAGCCCGCCCCGCTGGCGGCGTCGAGCCACTTGCGGGCCTCCGGAATCTCGGGCCAACCTGGATTCCAATAGCCGTGCACAGAGAAGAAGTCAGCAGGTACTCGCTTAAGGCGCGCTGACAACAGGACCGTCCCGAGCACCGCATTTTCGAAGGATGCGACCGTAGTTTGATGGTTTCGGGGATATCAATGGTGTCCGCTTGTCCCAGAAAGCAATTCGCAACTGGGTCACGTCCCGCCGGGTGGTGTAATTCATCGTCACCGTGCGGGTCAGTTGTTTTAGTTTAGGCGGCAGCGAGTTCTGGGAGGGTCACCGCCTCGTCGATGACCTCGGTTGGGTTGTTCATTGTGGCCAGCTCGAGCATCGAGGCTTCGGAGAAGTAGCGTCGTTCGCCGGCTTCCCACTCGTCGTGTTGCTCGATCAGGACTGCGCCCGCGAGGCGGAGGAGGGCGGCGGAGTTAGGGAAGACGCCGACGACATCGGTGCGGCGTTTGATCTCCTTGTTGACCCGTTCCAACGGGTTTGTCGACCAGATCTGTCGCCAGTGACGCCGCGGGAACGCGGCGAAAGCGAGCAGGTCGGGTTGGGCATCGGTGAGCATCGCCGCGACCTTCGGGTGGGACCGGCTGAGCATCGTGGTGACCTCACGGAATTGCTTCTCGATGTGCTCGCGGTCGGGCTGGGCGAAGATGGTGCGGATGATCGACGCGACCATCTCCTGGGATCCTTTCGGGACCACGGCGAGGACGTTTCGCATGAAGTGCACTCGGCATCTCTGCCAGCCGGCGCCTTGGAAGACCGTGCCGATGGCCTTCTTCAGCCCGGTGTGGGCGTCAGACATGACCAGCTTCACCCCGTCGAGACCGCGGGTCTTCAACGACCGTAAGAAGCTGGTCCAGAAGCCTTCGTTCTCGCTGTCGCCCACGTCGAACCCCAGGACTTCCCGCCGTCCGTCGGCGGCGACGCCGATCGCGACGACGACGGCCTGGGACACGATGCGGTGCCCGACGCGCGCTTTGCAGTACGTGGCGTCGAGGAACACGTACGGGAAGTCCTGAGCGGCCAGGGTCCGGTCCCGGAACTCGGCCACTTCCGTGTCGAGGCCGGCGCAGATCCTGGACACTTCCGACTTGGATATCCCGGTATCAGCGCCGAGCGCCTTGACGAGGTCGTCGACCTTTCGGGTCGAGACGCCGTGGACATAGGCCTCCATCACGACGGCGAACAGGGCTTGGTCGACGCGGCGGCGGCGCTCGAGCAGGGCGGGGAAGAACGACCCGGCGCGCAGCTTCGGGATCTTCAGATCAAGGTCCCCGGCGGTCGTGCTCAAAGTCCGTGGCCGGGTGCCGTTGCGGTACGTGGTGCGGTCGCCGGAGCGTTCAAACGGGGCGGCGCCGATGAACGCGCTCGCTTCCGCATCGATGAGTTCTTGATACAGAGTTTCGGTCGCGACGCGGATGCGGTCGGTGACATCGGTGAGTTTGAGTTCTCCCAGCAGGTTGAGCAGGGCAGACTGGTCTAGAGCCATCGTGTGGTGTCCTTCGTGAGTTGCTTTAGTCGGTACTCACTGACCATCGCACGATGGCTCCTTGCGTTGACGAAGCAACGCTCAAAGCGGGGAAACCACACCACTCAATGGGACATGACCCGCAACTGCGGTGAAGGGCGCACGGAGCGTGGCCTCAATAGCCAGGTCTCAGCACCAATAACCCGCGACGATCCGAGATTCACCATTGTGTCGTTCGAAGATCGAGTGGGTTTCTATCGAAATTTCGAGCGAATCCTTGATCTGGTCCTGGTGGAAGCACCATGGGAAGCCTTGTCCGACCAGGATGGCGATTGGCGGCCCCACAAACTCGGGAGAACTCTGACAGCCGGATGCGAGGGCGCCTCCGTCGCCTACGCCATGTCTCAAACGGGGCGGTAGGGGGGCAACTCGACTCTTTGGCGATACACGGGTGGAGGTGGCGGGTCAGCATGGCGAGCATGGCGATTCGTATGCATCGAGACTTGACGCGGAAGCAGATGCATGCCCTGAATCTCTATTCGCAGGACCGGTTTTCGTTTGGCCTCCTTTGGTCTCACACCCGCGAATGTCTGGCGCGGCATGCGCCAGTCGCGCGAAGTCTGGCACTCCTTTCCAGGAATCTGGGGGTATCAACGCTGAGAAACCGCCCCTCCAATCGGGCAGAGCTCTAGTGCTAAACTTGCCTCTAACCTAAAGTGTGCGTCCCGGATGGGTGCTGAACGCGAGATTGCGTTCTAACGCATACCGTGAGTGGGCAATTCAAACACTTAACGCGTCTGCCTTGTGCAATTACGGGCATGGTTCGAGGGCCGTTAGTCGGGCCTACGTCACGCGCGCTGCAATAGACTAAGCACAATACTGAAGCCTTCGTGGGGGAGCAAGAGCTGCCGCATGCGCGCAGAGATGAAGGAAACAGATGTCAGAACTCAGCGGGGCAACAGTCCTCATCACCGGCGGTACAGGGTCCTTGGGGAAGGCGCTCACCCGAGAACTCTTGGACAATCACGACGTCAAGCGCCTCATTATTCTGAGCCGGGACGAACTCAAGCAGTTGGAATGCCGGAAGCTTTTCAATGATGACCCTCGGCTCCGCTGGTTCATTGGAGACGTCCGCGACCGTCACCGACTCATGCGAGCGTTTCACGGGGTCGACTTTGTCATCCACGCAGCAGCGCTGAAACAAGTTGACACTGCGGAGTACAACCCGTTTGAATTCGTCGAAACGAACGTTCGGGGCTCGCAGAACGTAATCGATGCTGCCATCGACAGTGGGGTGAAGAAGGTCGTCGCCCTCTCTACCGACAAAGCGTCCAGCCCCGTAAACATGTACGGCGCAACAAAGCTGTGCGCGGACCGTCTTTTCATCACGGCTAACCATTACGCCGCTGCTTATGAAACTCGCTTCAGCGTCGTGCGATACGGCAACGTCAGTGGATCCCGCGGAAGTATTCTTCCCATTTGGCGCGATTTAGCTCTTGAAGGTAATTCGCTGCCGATCACCGATGGTCGTATGACCCGGTTCTGGATTACTCTGCCCCAGGCCGTGAAGTTTGTCCTTGATTCATTCGAGATAATGTCGGGTGGTGAACTTTACGTGCCGCGCATTCCGTCGATTCGGATCCCTGACTTGGCTGAGGCTGTCGCACCAGGCGCAGTGACGCACGAGATAGGGATTCGCCCCGGAGAGAAGCTCCATGAGGAAATGATCGCGACAGATGATTCTCGGCGTACTGTCGCGCTCGGCGACCGCTATGTAGTGATGCCGCACATTGCAGGCTGGGGCTACACAGCTCCGGAGGGCGGCGTTCCAGTGCCGGACGGATTTAGCTTCCAATCCGACTCGAACGAAAAGTGGTTGAGCGTGGAGGGAATCCGCGAGATTCTGGCTCAGGAATGAGCGATTCATTGGGCGATCGGGGGGGTGCCCCGAGTGACTCATGTGCAGTAGTTGGATTCGCGTACCACTCGAACACCAGCCGCAGGTGGCTTTCCGTGAGGAAAGTCGTGGACATGTGTGAGCGTGGATTGAGCGCGACGTCATGATTCCATACGGGCGGCAGTCGATCGACGCCACAGATCTGAAAGCAGTGGCCGACGTTCTTCAGAGCGATTGGCTTACAACAGGGCCCACCGTGACCCAATTTGAACAGGCCATAGCGGAGTATGTCGGAGCGAGGGCTTCGATTGCAGTGAACTCGGGGACGTCGGCCTTGCATGTCGCGTATGCGGCGGCAGGAGTTGGCGACGGCGCGGAAGTGATCACGACACCACTCACCTTTGTGGCGACGGCGGCGACGGCGGCGCTCCAAGGAGCACGAATAGTTTTTGCCGATATCGACGAGTCGACGGGAAACCTGTCTCTGGAGGCAGCGCATGGTGCCGTGACGCCGAGAACACGAGCGATCACCGCAGTCGACTACGCCGGCGTTCCCGTGGATGGTAGAGCGTTCTCGGACCTCGCCCACGAGGCAAATGCTCTGTTTATTGAGGACGCTGCACACGCGATCGGGTCGACCCGGGCGGGTCGACGCGTCGGTGAGCAGGCAGACATCACCACATTCTCGTTTTTTCCAACGAAAAACATGACTACGGCAGAGGGTGGTGCGGTCGTTGCCCTCGACAGCGCGGTCGAAAGGATCGGCCGCAGATTTAGAAACCACGGGCTAATTCGCGAAAGTACCGAACTGCGGCGCCCGAACGAGGGCGCGTGGCATCAGGAAGTTCATTCATTTGGCCTGAATTACCGACTCCCCGACGTGCTCGCGGCGCTGGGGCTTAGCCAGCTCAAGAGGTTGGAAACCTTTAAGCAACGTCGTGCCGAAATTCATCGCCAATACAATGCGGCCTTTGTTAATGTCGACGGTCTGCGAACCCCCGGGTGTCCCACCGACGCCAGTCCGACTTGGCATCTTTATCCATTGCGGGTCCCTGCCGACCGCCGGCGGGAGATATTCGACCGGCTTCGCGCTGCCGGCATCGGTGTCCAAGTAAATTACATGCCCGTCTACTGGCATCCAGTTTTCGAGGACTTGGGATACCAGCGGGGCCTTTGCCCAGTCGCCGAGGAGTACTACCGTCAGGAGATTTCATTACCTATGTACGCTGGCCTTTCGGACAGTCAGGTCGCACGCGTGATTGAGACCGTACTCAAGATCGTCGAACAATGAGAACTAACGCAGACTCGTCGGTTTCAATGAATGTCATAGCGGTGATTCAGGCTCGGATGGGGTCGGCGCGGCTACCGGGCAAAGTACTCCGCGACCTCGGCGGTCGACCGGTACTCGAATGGGTGATTCGCGCAGCGAAAGCATCCAACGTGGATGACGTAATCGTCGCGACTTCGACTCACAGTGATGACCAGGCCATTGTCGACATGTGCTCGAAAATCGGTGTTCGAGTCGTTCGGGGCGATGAGCACGACGTTTTGTCGCGCTACATTGTCGCCCTCGATGCTAGCGAAGCGGACGCTGTGGTCCGGCTCACTTCTGATTGCCCTCTGCTGGATCCTGAAGTGATCGACCAAGTTGTTGCTGTGTGGAAATGCAATCCGGCCTTGGACTACGTCTCAACGACCTTGGACCGTACCCTCCCGCGCGGACTTGACGTTGAGCTCGCGGCAGCTGCGGCCTTACGCAAGGCCGATGCGCAAGCTCGTGACTATCACCGCGTTCACGTAACGAGTTCCCTCTACGAGCATGACGCCGCGTACGCGTGCGCGGGACTAGTGTTCCGACCGGCGTACAATCAATTCCGCGTCACTCTTGACGAAGAAGCCGATGCGATTGCGCTGACGCAGTTAGTGGAAATACTCGGTGATCGCCCTCCAGCATGGCGAGACCTCGTAGACGCGCTGGCTCGGCACCCCGAAATTGTCTCTATCAATGCGAGTGTCGAACAAAAGGCTTTGATGGAGGGGTAACGTGCACGTTCTAGTTCGCTGCGACGCAAGCAAAGAGGGCGGCGTCGGGCACTTGGTTAGGTCGGTGTCCCTCATCGAGGAAGCGATATCCCGCGGCTGGGACGTCTCATTTAGCGGAGATGTGACGGTACCGTTCGGCCAGGACCTGTTGAAGGGCATTCGACGCCTCCCGGCAGAAGGCACACCCGAAGGTCTCGTAGAAGCCGCGACGAAGATCGGCGTGGATATTGTTCACCTGGATCACTACGGATTGACCGGAAACTACCGCGCAAGCCTCAACGGCGCCGGCATTTTGTTTAGCTCGATAGAAGATACCGAGTATGGTCGGCGTGCGGCAGACCTTGTAATCGACGCGAGCCCATCATCAGCGGCGTCCTATCGGCCTGATGATGGCTCGGACCGCATCCTGCGCGGAGCGGCGTTTGTACCCTTGCGCCAATCGGTCAGGCGGGTCGCGGCGAGCAGACGCTCGGGCATTGACCAGCCGGACCAATCCGCGCCTGTGCGAATTGTCTTGATGCTCGGGGGTACTGACGCGCTGAATGCGACAGCCGGACTTATGCGCGTCGTCATCGGGACTGGGGTGTCCGCAGTGTGCTCGGTGATCGTCGATCGGGCCCGCTGGAATTCTCTCCCTTCCTCAACACCCAGTGTCAGATTCGTCCTCCATGAACCAAGCGCAGCGGCGATCGAACTTTTTCACTCTGCCGACGTCGCCGTTTCTGCAGCCGGAACTTCTCTCTGGGAGCTACTTTGCATGGGGGTACCAACTGCCCTTGTCCAGCTTGTTGACAACCAGCGGGACAACTACGAGTTTGCCAATTCACGCGGTCTGGTCGTCGGACTTGGGCCGATCGCTTGTGCCGTGCCCCAGGACGTTCGGGAAGGTCTGATGACGACACTCCTGACCGACTGGCGTCTCCGGCAGGACGCTGCTCAGCGGGGGCAACACCTCGTAGATGGTCGCGGATCAGAACGAATCGTTTCTGCCTGGGAGAGCATGCTGGGTCGGAAAGCAGGCTATCAAGTGAGAGAGGTCGCGGAAGGGGATGCGAGCCTTCTCTTTGACTGGCGGAATGATCCAATGGTCAGGGCGGCATCACGCGAGACGACTCCGCTGGAATGGGAAAACCACCATTCGTGGGTGCTTAAGGCAATGGAAGACCCCGACCGTTACCTACTCCTCGTTAGTAAGAACGAACGCCCGATTGCCACTGTCAGATTTGACCTCGCCGAACCGTCGGCCGACGCTTGGGAGATATCAATCGCTGTGGCCCCCGGTCTCCGGGGACGGGGCCTAGGCGCTGATGTTCTTGCGGCCGCAGAGCGACACCTCCAAGGTTTGCCGCACAGGGCCCACGCGATGTATGCCGTTATGCGACGTGAAAATCACGCGTCCGCGAATCTGTTCCGAGCCGCCGGATACACGGAAGAGGAGCACGACGATAAGTCACTGCTGGTCTCGATGCGCAAACAGCTCTAGAAATGACTCCAAGAGAGCGGTGTCCCGCGGCTGCAGTCTTTCGAGAAGGTCCGCCCCATGACCACTGGAAGGAAAAGGGGTTCCAAACCACCGGCAGGTCGAATGGAGCGAACGTTGCCTGGCGAAATGGCGTCTCCCGCCCGAACATCTTGAACAACGTAGAGGGAGCGTCGAAGCCGCAGGCTTTCCGACTCGCTCGCGGTGGGGCGAAGCGTCGGCTCGCCCAAGGCCAACCATGCGGTCTCCGATTCGCGCGCGAGGGCGCTGAGCTCAGCCGGCTCGAGCGAGAAATCGGAGTCGATGCCCCCATCCGATCGCGAAAGCGTGACATGCTTTTCGACCACGGTGGCGCCAAACGCGACGGCAGCGATTGCGGCTCCAATGCCGAGAGTATGGTCGGAGAGACCAACCTGCACGTCGAGCGCGTCGCGAATGATCGGGATGGACCTCAGATTCGACTCGGCGGGCGATGCTGGATACGACGAGGTGCATGCCAGAACAACGATTTTGTCGTTGCCCTCGGAGCGAATGGTCTGAACCGCGAGGTCCAAATCGGCCAGCGTAGCCGCTCCATTTGAAAGAATTATGGGTTTGTTTGTTCTGGCCACTCGTCGCAGAAGCGCCAGGTCGCCGATTTCCAGCGATGCGATCTTGTACAGCGGGGCATCAAGATCTTCCAGTAGGTCAACGGCGGTATCGTCAAATGGGCTTGAAAAGGGTATCAATCCATGCTCGCGCGCCCGGGCGAAGATTTTCTCATGCCATTCCCAGGGCGTGAATGCAACCGAGTAGAGGTCGTGGAGCGAAGATCCGCCCCACAACGGGTGCTCGCTTGAAATCTTGAACTGCGGCTGTGGGGCGTTGATGGTAAGAGTGTCCGCGGTGTACGTCTGAAGCTTGACTGCGCCGGCGCCTGACTCAGCAACCATGTCAACGATGCTCAGGGCTCGCTGCAAATCGCCGTTGTGATTTCCGGATATTTCGGCCACCACAAGAGGCTTATGCGCGGGGCCAATCTTGACCCCATCGATTGCGATTTCATTCCGACTCATGTGCCGCTCCATTTCTGTCACGGCACTTTGAACCGCGAAAACTAGACGTCTCAACCCTACGGCACTCGGGTCTAACTCCACTCTGCGGGTACTGGCGCTTGGATATGCCACTGCCTTCCGAGATTCCCTGGTTGGCATGGCCCATCGTGTCAGGTTGGGTGAGGCCAGCTCAGAGCAAGGCCGCTGTTGATGTAGGGCGAGAGCGGAAGTCCCCGATCCTGTCCAGCCCATCGTTGATCGACGGGGTGTGCCTCGTTAACAGTGTTTCCGGCGTTTTTCATGAGTAGGATTCTGCGTTCGGCCAGCGGTCACGGAAGGTGATGGCGAACGCGTTCAGAGCTGGCTTCCACCTCATCGTCCATCGCATTCGGCCGACTCCGGTGGGGTCGAGACTGCGAGTGACCAGATACAAGCATTTTAGGGCCGCCTGCTCGGTGGGGAAATGTCCTCGAGCACGCACGGCCCGCCGGTACCGGGCGTTCAGCGACTCGATCGCATTCGTGGAGCAGATCACCTGGCGAATCTCGGGGTCGTAGGACAGGAACGGGGTGAACTCTTCCCACGCGGATTCCCACAACCGGATGATCGCACCGTATTTCTTGCCCCAGGTCTCAGTCAACTCGTCCAGAGCTGCCCGTGCGGCGTCGACGGTCAGCGCGGTATAGATCGGTTTCACCGCTCGTTTCATCGCATCCCAATCGTAGACGCCGTCCAGCGGGCGGGACTGCCACGTTTGCATCTCCTCGATCACCTTGTCCGTGATGCGGGAGATGGTCTCTTTCGATACCTGCGCGCGGAGATCTGGTTGAAGTGCGCGCTGATCTCCCCGGTGGTGAGGCCGCGGGCATACAACGACAGCACGATCTCATCGACCCCGGTCAGCCGGCGTTGTCGTTTCGGCACGATGGCCGGAGTGAACGTGGCGTCCCGGTCACGAGGCACCTGAATGGTCACGGGCCCCGTCGTGGGACTGACCACCGTTTTGGACCTCGTCCCGTTGCGCACGTTGGAGTCGTCGCGCTCGTCCGGGGCACGGTTCTTCTCATGGCCGAGGTGATCGGTCATTTCCTCGTTCAGCGCTGCCTCGAGAAACGTTTTGGTGAACTGGCCCGCCAGACCGTCAGGACCGTCCAGAGCCAGGCCCTGCTCCTTAGCCAGGCGCACCCATTCCTTCGCAGCCACCGACTCACGGGTGGGCTCAGATTTCGTCTTCTTCGTCACAGCATCAAGTGTCGTCATCACGGCACCCTTCCCGCCAGACCTATGTCCAGCGCGTCAGGCCGGAAACACCGCTTAAGAGACAGTTCCGACTTGCCGCCGATACCGGTATGGGGTCTGTGGTGATTGTAGCTATGAATCCAATCTTGGTAAGTGGTCGCGCGGGCTTGGTCTGACGCGTAGTGGTGGGCGTAGGCCCATTCGAAGGCGAGGGTGCGGTGGAAGCGTTCGATTTTCCCGTTTGTCTGCGGCCGGTAGGGCCGGGTGAACTTGTGCTTGATGTCGCCGAGGGCCGTGTTGAAGACGCCGGAGCGGTAGCAGGATCCGTGGTCGCTGAGCACGCGCAGCACCGTGACGCCCAGCGAGAGGTAATACGCGTTCGCGCGCTCCCAGAACCCGGCTGCGGTGGCGCCCTTCTCGTCGGTCAGGATCTCTGAATACACCACGCGGGAGTGGTCATCGATCGCTGAGTGCAGGAACGAATAACCGGTCGGCGAGGACTTCTTCTTGTTCTTCTTGCCGGCTGTGCCCAGGGTGCGCCAGCCGCCACCGTCGGGGATGCAGCCGAGTTTCTTCACGTCCACATGCACCAGGTCGCCCGGGTTAGCGTGTTCGTAGCGGACGGCGTGGGGCTTGCGCACCGCCAGCCCGGTGTTCAGATCCACATTCCCCAGCAGCGGCATCCGGTACCGGTTGAGGACCTTCGACACCGTCGACTGCGGTAAGTGCAGGTGGTAGCCGATCCGGTGCGGTCCCCACCTCCGGGTGAAGCGCAGCGCGACAATCCGCCGCTCCGTGCGCCTGGCCGTCTGGGCCGGCGAACGGTGCGGTTTGGACGAGCGATCGGCCAAGCCCGACACACCGCCCGCCCGGTAACGGCGCACCCATTTGGACACCGTGGCCCGGGAGACCTGGAAGCGCTCGGCCACACGGGCCTGCACCCACCCGTCCTCGACGAGCAGTTCAACGAGTTTGCGGCGCCCCGCCGGTGTCAGGGGCGCATTGAGGTGAGTAACGTAAGACATGAGGGCGTCCGTGGCATCGAATGAGCGTCGTAACCCATATCGATACCGGAGGTCCTCACCTTTTCAGCTCACGCCACGCACACAACCTCCGTGGGAAGAACACCTAGCCGGGTCAGTCCCGATCGGGCAGCCGTCGAACGCCTCTACTTCTCCGAAGCCTCGATGCTTGAGCCGAACACCATGAACAACCCCGTCGACGACATCGACACGGCGGCGATCCTCCGAACTCGCCACGGCCTCTCCGCCGGGAACGGCGTCCCGGCGGGCATCGCGGTGCTGGCCGAAATCCGACGACACATGCACAAGAAAGCCGCCAACGCGGCCGCCGACAGCGCCGAGACCGGCGCCAAGAACGCCGCGTCCGGCATCGACTACCTGCGCCTGGTCGAGACCGCCACAAAGGCACCATGGTTGGGGAACCAATCAGTTTCGACAAAGCGTCCACCACAACCCGGCCCGCGGTCGTCTTCATGCCGACCGTTACGGAGGCCGCCCAATGAGTATCGACACCCTGCAATCGCACTACGGTTTCACTCGCATGCGTTCGCCCGCGATATTTCCGCCGCAAGGGCTGCACCCGCACCCGTCGCATCGGGAAGCAATCGCGCGCATCGATTGGTGCGTCAGCCAACGCCAACTCGGAGTGATGAGCGGCGAAGTCGCCGCAGGGAAAGCTGTCGCCGTCCGCGCCGCCCTCGCCCAGCTCGAGCCCTCACGGCACCCAATCATCTACATCCCCGACCCGATGATCACGATGCGCGGAATCCACACCCGCATCGTCACCGCGCTCGGCGGAACCCGGCGTTCGTCTCCGGCGTGCTCGCCTCGCAAGCCGCGACGCTGCTCGCCGGGGAACTCGACGAACGAGCCCGACTGCCCGTGGTCGTGATCGATGAGGCGCACCTGCTCACCAACACCGACCTCGAATCACTCCGCCTCCTCACCAACGCCGATATGGACACCGGCTCGCACTTCGCGATGCTCCTCATCGGCCAGCCCACCCTGCGCCGACGGCTGAAACTTGCCGTTCTCTCGGCGTTGGATCAACGCCTCTCCACCCGCTACACAATCACCGGCGTGGATGCCGGCGACACGACCGATTACATCCGGCAGCACCTCAAGTTTGCCGGCCGGTCCGACCCGCTCTTCTCGGACGATGCGATCCACGCTATCCACCTCACCTCGCGCGGCTATCCGCGGGCGGTGAACAACCTCGCACTCGCGGCGCTCATCGCGATCTACACTGCTGACAAGGCCATCGTCGACCTGGCCGCCGCGCAATCGGCGATCACCGAAAACAGCGAATAGGTTCGCGTCACCGCTGACGACCGCCACGTCACCATCCGGATAAAAGCCCCGCCGGAATCCTCCGGCGGGGCTTTTCTACACCCGGACATCGTCACCAAAGATGACGCCGCCATCGTCAGATAACGCGACGGACAACACATAGTAGAAACACGAATAGTGGCCCTGTTTTCAATCGGCATTAGTGGCCCTGTTTTAGGTCGGCGTTTACCTCCTGCGTGAGATTGAGGTCGCAACTACGGGCGCGATGTGTGCTCGTGTGCTCAGTGCGGGTTCGATTACGCCGCACACCGACTTCGAGGGCACCGCGTAATCCTCAGCAAGAACGAGGGTGGACGTCACAACCCGTTCTACGCGAACTACCGCCCGCAGTTCTACATCCTCACCACGGGCTCCAAAACGGCCGCTTCGCGCTCTGGTCAGGGACGGCTTCGCGTGCGGCCGCGACGGCCGGTCACGGAAACCTGCCTCGCCCTCGGCACGATAGCGGCGCACCCACCCATAGGCGCACTGCCGGGAGATGCCGAGTTCCTTGGCGCCGTGCGCCCCCGGTCGACCACCGAGAACCCTTTCGACCAGCAGGGCCCTTCCGCGATCGTTCAACCTGGCATTCATGTGTGACATGAGGACCTCCGTCTTGAAGTGAGACGTTGAACATCTCCGCTAAGCACCGGAGGTCCTCCTTTTTCAAGGCCTCACGTCACCAGCGTCGAACGGGCCCACACAGCCAACCGCGCACTCTCACTCTCACCCCGCTCAATAGACCTTAGCGGGAGCGACCGCGAAATGGATGGCCCTTTAGTTGAAAGTGTAATGTGAACGGTGCGGACAACCTCAAGTTCTGGCCGCAGACAATGGTGTGGAGCGCGAACGCGCCCCGCTGTTGGCAGGACCGAAGCTACTCATGCCACGGTCATCGCCTGAGAAGCAACACGACGTCGTGCAGTAATATCAGCGCGGAATGTGGACCCTCCCGGCTCTATGCGCGAGAAGAATGCACTTGAGAGAACGGTAGGTGTACTTGCAGTATCCACTCATGTTCTGCGACCGGTTCACGAAAGCTCATTCTGCCAAGCAGAGAGAGCTGAACCGATGGCCATGTGCATGTCCAAATACTGGTAGGTGCCGAGACGCCCGCCGAAAAATACGCTGGGCTCTCCCTTCATGAGTTCACGGTAGGCGAGTAGTCGAGTGCGGTCGGAAGGCGTATTAATCGGGTAGTACGGTTCATCCTCTCGGCCTGCGGACCTCGAAAACTCCCTCATGATGACCGTCTTGTCAGGCGGGTAGACATCTTCTCGCTCGGGGTGAAAGTGCCGAAACTCGTGAATTCGAGTGAAAGGCACTGATGAATCAGCATAGTTCATCACGGCCGTGCCCTGAAAGTCTCCAATGTCGAGCACTTCCTGCTCGAAGTCGAGGGTCCTCCAGGAGAGTTCGCCTTCATGATAGTCGAAGTACCGGTCGACAGGACCGGTGTACACGATGGGTACACGCCCTACGGTTTCGCTCTTGTTAAGTGGTTGAGATTCGTCGAAGAAATCTGTCGATAAGCGAACATCGATCCGCGGGTGGTCGGCCATCCGTTCCAGCCAGGCGGTATAGCCATCCAGCGGCAAGCCTTCCCACTTGTCGCTGAAATAGCGACTGTCGTACGTATACCGAACCGGGAGCCGGCTGATGATTGCCGCAGGCAGCTCGATCGGGCTGGTCTGCCACTGCTTCGCGGTGTAGTCCCTGATGAAGGCTTCATACAGCGGTCGCCCGACGAGCCCAATGGCCCGCTCTTCGAGGTTGTCAGCAGTCGTCGCATCGAACTCCTCAGCCTGTCGACGGATAAGCGTACGTGCCTCTGAGGGGCTGTACGCGGCTGCGAAGAACTGATTGATCGTCCCAAGGTTGATCGGCAGCGGATAGATGACACCTTGGTGATTGGTATGCACCCGATGTTTATATCCATTGAACTGCGTAAACCTGTTCGCGTAGTCCCAGACTGTGCGGTTCGAGGTGTGGAAAAGGTGAGCACCGTATTGGTGTACTTCGATACCAGTGTCAGGGTCAGGTGCGCTATAGGCGTTTCCGCCAATGTGCGGCCGCCGGTCGATGACGACGACGTCACGGCCCGCAGAAGCCGCGCGTTCTGCAATCGTCAATCCAAAGAACCCTGCGCCGACGATAAGTAGATCCATTGCGAATAGTGCCTTTGTGTTGATCGCGTCGACATTCAACTAGTCGCGCGAAACGAATATCAGTGTGAGCGCGTCGAGAACTTCCGTTGAAGGATACCGATCCCCTTCTTGATCTTCGGCTCGCCCTCTGTATTCACTATGTGCCTCGTACCGACCCTCAAACGAGAACGATTCGCCTCTACCCACACGTTGAGCAGTCTTTCTGCAAGGTACCCGAAGGTGCGCTGCTGATAGTCCGAACGTCCAGAGACATCGATGAGCTCCTCGGTCTCTGCCAAGACCTCGAAGAGCCATTCCGCGTAAGCGTCAAAGTCTTCACGCCTCATGAGAAACATATTATATAGCGACATGCGCCGCCCCGACATCACGCGATCGAACGACGGTAGCTCAGCGGGATGATGATTGGATATGACCAAACGCAATACATCAAGATCTTCACCGTGATGCCCGTTTCTGTAATGGGAATCGATTGTTTCGATGTAGTAGTTGCGGGGAAATCCGAGGATGACATCGAACTCGGCCATCAGCTGCGAAGCCTCACCACCCGAAAGGATTTTCGATCCGTTGGGGCCATCTCCTGCCCCGACGAAATAGCGACGATAGTGGCTAAGGCCGACGACCTGTGCATCACTATTCTTCCAAGCCCAGTACAGCCCGGTCAGCTCGCAATACGACCGATTGCGGTCCGAAATGTTCTCGCCCTCGTCATCCGGCTGGTAGCCGAAGTCACTCCGCGCGAGCGTATGGCCGACGTGGACGGGGAGATAGAAGTCGTCTTTCGGCATCTCCGCAGGCTTGTGCGTGGCAACAATCATGCGCGCACCCCCGTGAAGGTTCATAATGTCACTCATCCGTCTTTTCCGTTCGGCGTGAATATTCAGGGCGGGGAGGTGCGGGCTCGCACGCTTCAGCTTGATGATCTGCTCGCCGAGAGAATTCCCACGGCGCGGTTATCGAACGCTATAAGCAACCGGTGCAGGTGATCGGGAGTGTCCAACCTCGAACGATTCTCAGAAATATTGTGCACGCGAGTTTTTCGGTGGCCGGCTCTGCGGCTTGCGTACCTCTCGTCGTAGATCTAAATCGCCACGTGTGGGTGTTGTTTTGGCGCTGTCGCATCACGACCCACGGCTGTAAGCATTTGAGCTGAGAATAACTCGAGGCAAAATCCGGTTGGAAAAGTAATCTCTCAAGTCTTGCGCACAGTCGAATCGTCAGGTGCGATTGCCCCCGGCGTGGAAGGCTTCCGCTCTGGTTCGTTCAACTACGATGATCATCCCATCTACTCTAGCTTGCATTCGCTGCCTGAACCGTCCCTGATTCCTGCCGCTTGCTTTCTGGTGAAAGGATTCGGTTGTGCCGAAAAAACACGCAGCAGAGGTTCGTGACCGGGTGTCGCTTGCCATGAATATGGGGCCACCATAGGCGGTTTTCCGCCGCGTTGCGCACCTGGGTGAAAGCGTGGAACGAAAACCCGAAGACCTTATATTTGGGCCAAATCCGCAGAACACATCCCGGAATCCCTCCCACGACTTCTCCAACGAACTTCCGACGTAGGACACTAGCTACGCTCAAACGTTGCCGGAGCGATATGCTCAAGGAGATGGCAACTCCTCGAATCCTAATATGTGCCGATGTCCGTGAGGAACTCGAAGAGCTACTAACCGTCGTCGCGCGGCTCGGTGATCCATTGAAGGTCATGATCGTCGTACCGTCGACTATCGGAGACTTTGATACATGCGGAGTCGAGTTCGCTAGAGTCACGGTCCCGCACGCAGGCTATGGTGACTTACACGCCAAAGTGCGTGCGCTCGTCCAGTTTGTTAATCTCGCCCGCCAGTTCCGCCCTCATGTAATCTTGTCGGGCTTCTCGATGTTTAAACATCGACTCGTGAGGCGGATATCGAATGCCACCCACATCGCATATTTTCGAGGATTATTGTTCGACCCGACGGTTCGTTCTGGATTCTCGGACGCACTTGCGGCCATGCCGATTGTTGGGACGCTTCTCGGGTCACTTGCAAATACATACTCTGCCGACGTTCTATGGACGGTCGGTGATCTAAATCGACACTTCCTGGTAGCTCGTGGTGCACTGCAAGAATCCATTCTCATGGTTGGGCCGATATGGCTCGCGGAGAAACCACTGCTGCTGCACGGCTCTGGCAGAACGATCCTTCTGACGTCCGCACTCTCCGCTCACGGCCACGAAGAGGCGCATCGCGTTCAGGTTAATGCCATCGCAACAGCGATAGCGGTCGATTCTTCAGAGGCGATTATTTTGCGGGTCCACCCACGCGACACATACCCATACGACACGGACCCACGATTCGTAAACGTTACAATTGACCATGCGACACCGAGTGATTTCCTGCGTTGCCTAAGGGCGCAGGATCACATATACGCGCCGAGGTCAACCTTCGCATTCGAGGCGCAATATCTTGGCGTTGGGGTCAGTCTCTATCGCCTGCCTGGTGTGTCGGTCGGTCGCGAGTTGTCGTGGTTGTCCGAGGAACCTCTCGACGGGGCGCTTCTCGCTCGTTCATCGCAAGAGGCCGAGTTGTCGTCAATGGTCTTCTCACCAATAGACATTCCCCGTGCGGTCGAATCGCTCCGACTTGCTATCTCAAGACATCCGGCGATGGGTGGTGTGTAATGCTAGGCGATTGGATTAGGCGTTGGTCAATCTCGTCAAATAGCGGCAGTCATCTCGTGCGCATCGAACCATCAATCAACGCCCACGGAGAGTTTCGGTATAGTCTGCACGGTAGACTCCATGGGACTTGGCGACGAAGCCGACACGGAAATGATTTTCCTGTCGTGCACGTCGGTGCACTGGCGTGCTCTCAGCGCGTCTCCCAGAAACTTGCGCGGAGATGAGAGATACCCAGCGCATGAGATGCCAAGCCGCTGTTCGAGGTCACGTGTCTGCTCGCAGATCTAACCGTACAACTTCTACTCGAGAGATGATTGACGAAAGCTATGCACCGCATGCGCAAGAGCACCCGAAGGTGTAACGATGCCGCTACCGTGTGGAGACTTTTCCTTCTAGGCATCGCGATTCTGGCAACTGCGGGTGTTGGAGCTGGCTGGCTTCACGGATACTTTGAACTGCGGGTCCTTGCAGCCAGCTTGAGCGTCGTGCTTGCGATAAGCCTGATTAGGCCACTAGCGCAGCTAATGTTGCGAAATTTCCTTGTTGTCGCCTTCGTTGTGTGGAGTGCACTGACTCTGTTTTGGACATCAAACACGATCGAATCCACGACAACACTGGCGGGTATGTGCACGATTGTTCTTCTCTCGTGCTCAATGGTAATAATGGACCGCCAGATCGACATAAAACGGCTTCTCATGTGGCTGTTCACCGGTACGTCAACCGTGTCTATCATTCTAATATTTGTGGTCCCGGCGATAAGCACGATAGTTGTCGATCATCCGACAGAGGGTAGGCTAATACAGCCGATAGGGGTTTTCATATGGAATAGCGACTTCGGCTTTTCAGCAGGCATCGGCGCGCTTATCGCATTCTCGCGGTTCCTGACGGCGAATAGATGGTGGCACTTTGCTATGGCCGCGATCAACGTGACAGCAGTCGTCATCTCGAATTCTGTCGCCTCATTAGTCGTATTGGGTATTGGGCTCGTCTGGTTACTGCTTGTCCACCGACTCAAACTTACGTTGGCTTTCGCGGGCGCGAGCTTCTGCGTTACTGCAGTTGCGGGGATATTCGTTGGGTACTCGAACCTCGTGGACCGAGCCTTTGCCGTTGTCGGAAGATCCTCAACTCTCACTGGGCGCACGGATCTTTGGGCATCGACATTCGCTCAGGCTGCAAGCTCACCAGTCTTGGGCGCGGGAATTGGGGTGGAACCCGACTTCTCTGGCATGAGTTCGGCGAATCATTCGCACAACGGATTTATACAGATCTATTTCGACCGCGGGATTGTCGGCCTGATCCTGATCGTATTGGTGGTCGCGTTGGCCGTCACCATGAGTGTCAACACGAAGGACTGGATTGGAGTCGGGATTGTTCTTTTGATCACGACCGCTAACCTTGTGAACAATTACATGTCGTATGCGTCACTTGGTATGTTGCTTCTTTTTTGGATGAGTTATTCTAATCCATTTTCGCCTGCACGATCATGGGGCCGTCTGCCGTGGACGCGCGGCCTAAGCCTCGATCCACCGGCTGACCGGGGTGTGTCTCGTTAAGGGTGTTTCCGGCGTTTTTCATGAGTAGGATTCTGCGTTCGGCCAGCGGTCACGGAAGGTGATGGCGAACGCGTTCAGAGCTGGCTTCCACCTCATCGTCCATCGCATTCGGCCGACTCCGGTGGGGTCGAGACTGCGAGTGACCAGATACAAGCATTTTAGGGCCGCCTGCTCGGTGGGGAAATGTCCTCGAGCACGCACGGCCCGCCGGTACCGGGCGTTCAGCGACTCGATCGCATTCGTGGAGCAGATCACCTGGCGAATCTCGGGGTCGTAGGACAGGAACGGGGTGAACTCTTCCCACGCGGATTCCCACAACCGGATGATCGCACCGTATTTCTTGCCCCAGGTCTCAGTCAACTCGTCCAGAGCTGCCCGTGCGGCGTCGACGGTCAGCGCGGTATAGATCGGTTTCACCGCTCGTTTCATCGCATCCCAACCGTAGACGCCGTCCAGCGGGCGGGACTGCCACGTTTGCATCTCCTCGATCACCTTGTCCGTGATGCGGGAGATGGTCTCTTTCGATACCTGCGCGCGGAGATCTGGTTGAAGTGCGCGCTGATCTCCCCGGTGGTGAGGCCGCGGGCATACAACGACAGCACGATCTCATCCACCCCGGTCAGCCGGCGATGTCGTTTCGGCACGATGGCCGGAGTGAACGTGCCGTCCCGGTCACGAGGCACCTGAATGGTCACGGGCCCCGTCGTGGGACTGACCACCGTTTTGGACCTCGTCCCGTTGCGCACGTTGGAGTCGTCGCGCTCGTCCGGGGCACGGTTCTTCTCATGGCCGAGGTGATCGGTCATTTCCTCGTTCAGCGCTGCCTCGAGAAACGTTTTGGTGAACTGGCCCGGCAGACCGTCAGGACCGTCCAGAGCCAGGCCCTGCTCCTTAGCCAGGCGCACCCATTCCTTCGCAGCCACCGCCTCACGGGTCGGCTCAGATTTCGTCTTCTTCGTCACAGCATCAAGTGTCGTCATCACGGCACCCTTCCCGCCAGACCTATGTCCAGCGCGTCAGGCCGGAAACACCGTTTAAGAGACAGTCCCCGCCTACGTCCTCAAGCGCCTCGCCGAGGGCCGCACGAAAAGGGAGATCATGCGCTGCCTGAAGCGCTACATCACGAGGCAGATCCACCGATGAATATTGGCTTCGATGGGCACCACCTGTGGTGCCTGTCAATGGCCAATCCGAACTGCCCATGGGCGGCCAGTAGAAATGCCCGCTGGTGGCCATGAAAACTGCCCAGTCATGGCCAACAGATCTGCCCACCAGGGGTTGGTGGCGTTGGCCATGTGTGGGAGCGGGTTAGGTCATCGGGGTGACGCCCTTCCCGGCGAGGGCCTCGGTGAGGCGGATCGATTCGCCTGTGGTTTGGCAAACGTGGGCGTGATGTAGCAGCCGGTCAACGGTCGCGGTCGCGAGGGTTTTGGGCATGAGCTCGTCGAACCCGGCGGGGTGCAAATTTGAGCTGACCGCGATGGACCGTTTTTCATAGGCAGCGTCGACGAGGCGATAGAGCCCTTCGGCGGCGTCCGTGCCGACGGGGAGCAGGCCGATGTCATCGACCACGATCAAGTCGGCGCGGAGGATGCGGGTGACGACTCGGGTGACGCTGTCGTCGGATCGGTGGGTGAACCGTCCCTGATTTCCGGCCGCTTTCTTTCTAGTGAAAGGATTCGGTTATGCCCAAGAAATACCCAGATGAGGTTCGCGAGCGAGCGGTTCGTATGACGCTTGATCGTGTGAAGGATTACCCGTCGATGTGGGCCGCGTGCCGCGACCTCGCACCTAAGCTCAATGTCGGCCCGGAGACGTTGCGGAAGTGGGTCAGGCAGGCGCAATCCGACGCCGGAGAACGGACCGGCCCAACGAGCGAAGAGCTCGAGGAGATCAAGCGCCTCAAGCGCGAAGACCGGGACCTGCGGGAAACCAACGAGATCCTGAAAGCAGCGGCGTCTTTCTTCGCGAGGGAGCTCGACCCTCGCAACCGTCCATAGTCGCATTCGTCGTTGAGATGAAGGCGAACGGCCATGGAGCCGAGCTGACGTGTGGCGTCCTGCGAGAGCAGGGCGTCGCGGTCACTTCCCGGTCGTATCGTGCATGGAAGATTCGCGCTGCCGCGGTTCGGACCCGCAGCGACGCTGTCCTCCTGGATCGGCTCAAAGCGTTGAAGGCGCGGGACGTGCAGGGCCGGCAACAGCCGGAGATTCTCTATGGCCGCCGGAAGATGACGGCCTGGCTGAGCCGCGGTGAGTTCGTCGGCGTGTCCAAGCACACCGTGGACCGGTTGATGCGCGACTGGAAGGCATGAACGGCCTCGTTCGCGGCCGTAAGCCGCGTAGCACCGTCACGACCGGGAAGGATTCGGCCCGCGCACCTGGCCTACTCAAACGCAATTTCAGCGCGCCCCACCCGAACCACAGCTGGGTGACGTACTTCACGTATGTGCCGACGTGGGGCGGGTTCGTCTATGTGGCCTTCGCGATCGACTTGTATTCTCGTGCGATCGTCGACTGGCATGCATCCACGGTCAAGGACACGCCGTTCGTTGAGGTGTGTTTGAAGATGGCGCTCTGGCGCCGAGACAACGCCGGACACACCGTCCAGCCCGGGCTTATCCATCACAGCGATGCCGGCTCGCAATGCACGTCCATTAGATTCACGGAGACCGTCGCGCTCGAGGGCCTGGTCGCATTCATCGGGACGGTGGGTGACGCGTATGACAATGCGGCCGCCGAGACCGTCATGGGCCTCTACAAGAACGAGGCCGTAGCGAAGAACTCACCCTTCATCACGGGCCCGTTGAAGACCCTCGCCGACGTCGAGAAACTCACCTTCGACTGGCTCGACTGGCAGAACAATCGGCGACTACACAGCGCTCTGGGGAACATGCCGCCAGCCGAATATGAGCTCAACTATTACGCTGGGACAAACGGCCCGATGAAAATCGAAGCCGCCAACAAAACGGCGGCAAGAAACCCGGGACGGTTCAACCACCCGGTCGGTGATCGTCGTTTTGGACACCTCGGCGCCATATACCTCGGCCAGGTGGGCGCTGATTTCACCGTGGGTGAGCCCGCGGGCCGACAGCGACAGGACCATCTCATCCACCCCGGACAGGCGCCGCTGGTGTTTGCGCACGATCTGCGGCTGAAACGAGCCGTCCCGGTCCCGCGGGACCTAGATGGCACCGGCCCGATATCGGTCAGGACCGACTTGGTTCGCGAGCCGTTGCGCGCGTTCGACGCCGCTTCGGCGCTCGTGCTTGTCATAGCCGAGGTGATCGGTGATCTCGCCCTCGAGCGCTGACTCCAGCACCAGTTTCGTCAACTGGCCGAGCAGCCCGGTCTCGCCCGTCAGGGCGACGCCCTGCTCACGGGCCCGGCCCACCAGCTGCTCCAGGAGGCGGCCATCAACCACGTCATCCGTTTTCACCGCCGCCACGGCTGCCACCTCCATCACGTCTGCACTTGCATCAAACATCTGAGTAACTCTATTCCGGATTTACACCAAATAATTTACAGTCCCGAACGGTATTGAGGCTAAGTAACGAAGGCGTTTCCGTGCGACGTCTCTAAATTTCGTATTGAGCGCGCTTCTTGAGCGCGCTTCTTGAGCGCGTACACGACTGATGCTGCGATGAGGGCCGCGACTGACGCGAATACACTGTTGAGGGGTTGAGGCGAGGTTAACGTCGCCTGGAAGGCGACTAGCGCCGAGATGCACAGCGGGATCAAAGCCCAGCGCACGTTCGCCATATTGTACGGACCGCGGGCGGCGAGAAACAACGCGAATATCGCTTGGAGGGCATAAAAGACCGGCCAAACTGCCCCGAAGGCGATGAGCACGCCCAGTGGGGTTGCGTTGAGCTGCATGGACACGTACATGCCCGCTAGTGCGAGGCTTGCCGAAAGCGGCGTAAGGAGTGCCAATGGCAGCGTGCGACCCGACAGAAATGTGAGATGAATGTTCGCAAGATAAAGTACGTGGAAGACGCTCGAAAACGCGATAATCATTGAGACTCGGGCGACAGTACTTCCCGTGATTAGTGGACCACCCACGACGCCGATCGCCATGGGCCCAATCACAGCGTAGCCACACATTAGAAGTAGCGCGCAAAGAGCAACGACGAAGGTGGAGTCTCCGAGCACTTGTCGGAGTCGCGTGTTCGGCGCGCTGTATATCAACGGTGCCCACGCGTTGTTCAAGGCATTCAAAACGGTCACGATGGAGGTACCCAGAAGCGCCGCAATTTGGACCCTACCCGCGACCGTTGGACCACTTGAGTGGATGACGATGGAGAGCGCAATTGTCAGGAGCAGCGGCACCGCTAGGGAGTGCGGGACCGTTGGTATTCCGATCCGCAAGGCGTCGAGAAGCTCTCGCAGATTGGTTGTTGGCCGCGCATGTCTAACGCAGATTGACAGAGAGGCTAGCGCTACCAGACCATACCCTAAGGCAAGGCCTTCGACGTAAAGTGCTGAACTCGCATCCAACGCACGTATCAGTGCGAGTCCGATAACAGGGGGAATGAATGCGGCTGCGGCTCCGATGAACACAAAAGTCCATACGCGTTCGGCCGCACGCATAAGCGCTTGCACGAGTGTGATGATAGCGAGCCCTGTCCCCGCGCAGATCGCGAAAGCCACGACAGAGGGGGGCGTTCCAGGGAAGACTCGACTGGTCCATAGTGGAGCCGAGACTATGAAGACCGCGCCGATGCAAACAGAAATCACGGAGCCCGCCACTGCGATACCGGAGGCAGTTGCGAAGCCACCTCCAGCGATGAGCGCATTGCGGGTGACGACGACGGGAAGGCCGAACGCCAGCAGGACCGAGCTGAACTGATAGACGCTAATGGCTACTGCGACTGACCCATACTCGTCTGCCGAGAGTATTCGAGTGACCAAAGGGGTAACGGCTACAAGCGTCAAGAGTGGTGCGACAGTGGCCAGCGTGTACAAACCACCAGCAGCGACGAGCCGACGAGCGGTACTAGTCATGGCGGAGAGTTATGCGACTTCTCGCCAATAGCGGCTCTGAGAGTGCCGGGATGACACGCAGTGGGATGTCCCTCAGCTCAGACACCGGATCAGCTCCAATTCAGCTCCATTCAGGGCAAATAAAACATACAGCCGCTGCACGCCGTTACAGATCTTCTTATACCAGCAACGGGGTGCGCTGCGTCAGTGCAGGTCATAGGTTTCCCTCAGCGCACCGACGAGGCATAGGTAGGGTTCACGTGGCGGTCCCGCCGGCCCCGGTGACGAGAATAACATATGCGCGGGGCCTCGCTTGTGCGCTGAACTAACCTTGCGATGGTGTGACCTGCCGCGGATATCTCGGACAGTCCCCGCGTGTCAGGATCGGGTGAGGCCAGCAGCTAAGAGCAGGTTCGCCGTGTCGCAGGGCGAGAACTAAGATCCGATTCACCATGTCCAGCCCATCGAGGAGCGTCGTGCGCGACGATAGTGCTATGAACAACAGCAACCCCGAGGGGCCGAGGTCGGGTGGTCCAACGCGGAGACGCTCGATCACGCCGGCTCAGAAACTTGCCCATCTTTCCGCTTACGAAGTCGCGATTGAAAAAAACTGTTGCCGCGCTGTTGTCAGATTTGGAGATCACCCGGTCGCACTCGAGGCCCCGCGTGAGCAACGATAATCCGTTCAGCGAGGGCCGCTTCAAGACCTTGAAATACGCTCCCGTATTTCCGGAACGCTTCGCCAACCTCGGCGACGCCCGCAGCTTCATGGCCGATTTCATCGAGACTTACAACCACAATCATCGACACACCGGCATCGGGTTGAACACCCCCGCCGATGCCCACTGCGGCGTCGCGGCCGCCACCGCCAAGGACCGCTCCGCAGTCCTACAGACCGCACGCGCAGCGAGCCCGCACAGGTTCTTCACCACCATCGATCCCAAGATCCTCGCTCTGCCGGGAACGACCTGGATCAACAAACCCTTGGAGACCACAAACGCTGAACAGAAGGAGCAACCAACCGATGTTGAACCAGCTGCCTAGGTGTTCTTCCCGTTGACGTTGTGAACGCGGTCGACGGGTGACTTGCCGAGTGTGTCTCGTTAAGGGTGTTTCCGGCGTTTTTCATGAGTAGGATTCTGCGTTCGGCCAGCGGTCACGGAAGGTGATGGCGAACGCGTTCAGAGCTGGCTTCCACCTCATCGTCCATCGCATTCGGCCGACTCCGGTGGGGTCGAGACTGCGAGTGACCAGATACAAGCATTTTAGGGCCGCCTGCTCGGTGGGGAAATGTCCTCGAGCACGCACGGCCCGCCGGTACCGGGCGTTCAGCGACTCGATCGCATTCGTGGAGCAGATCACCTGGCGAATCTCGGGGTCGTAGGACAGGAACGGGGTGAACTCTTCCCACGCGGATTCCCACAACCGGATGATCGCACCGTATTTCTTGCCCCAGGTCTCAGTCAACTCGTCCAGAGCTGCCCGTGCGGCGTCGACGGTCAGCGCGGTATAGATCGGTTTCACCGCTCGTTTCATCGCATCCCAATCGTAGACGCCGTCCAGCGGGCGGGACTGCCACGTTTGCATCTCCTCGATCACCTTGTCCGTGATGCGGGAGATGGTCTCTTTCGATACCTGCGCGCGGAGATCTGGTTGAAGTGCGCGCTGATCTCCCCGGTGGTGAGGCCGCGGGCATACAACGACAGCACGATCTCATCCACCCCGGTCAGCCGGCGATGTCGTTTCGGCACGATGGCCGGAGTGAACGTGCCGTCCCGGTCACGAGGCACCTGAATGGTCACGGGCCCCGTCGTGGGACTGACCACCGTTTTGGACCTCGTCCCGTTGCGCACGTTGGAGTCGTCGCGCTCGTCCGGGGCACGGTTCTTCTCATGGCCGAGGTGATCGGTCATTTCCTCGTTCAGCGCTGCCTCGAGAAACGTTTTGGTGAACTGGCCCGGCAGACCGTCAGGACCGTCCAGAGCCAGGCCCTGCTCCTTAGCCAGGCGCACCCATTCCTTCGCAGCCACCGACTCACGGGTGGGCTCAGATTTCGTCTTCTTCGTCACAGCATCAAGTGTCGTCATCACGGCACCCTTCCCGCCAGACCTATGTCCAGCGCGTCAGGCCGGAAACACCGCTTAAGAGACAGTCCCCGCCTACGTCCTCAAGCGCCTCGCCGAGGGCCGCACGAAAAGGGAGATCATGCGCTGCCTGAAGCGCTACATCACGAGGCAGATCCACCGAACCCTGACGGCCGCCGCATCAACGCAAACGCCTTGACAAACTGTGAGTATTGGATTGGATTGGATTGGATTGGATTGGATTGGATTGGATTGGATTGGATTGGATTGGATTGGATTGGATTGGATTGGATTGGATTGGATTGGCTGGTCCGGGACTGGCTGGCAGAGTTGGTGTTGGTCGCTCCGCCGTGGTTGTGACTCATGACAAAACTGGCCTCCTCGCGGGGTGCCTTGCCTATGAACTGTTCGGTCGCGGTGGGTGACCGACGCTGGCCCGGCCCACCTCACTGGCTTAATTAGAAGCATGCCCGACCCTGCGAGGTCGTGGCTCATCACAGGTATGCCCCGAAGTTATTCCTTCCGGACTGGCGCCGGTCTTCAGTGACCGGAACATCGCCCATCTCAAGGAAAGGAACCGGAACGCTGTGCGGCGACAGGTCAGCATCTCGGAACCGAGACCTTCCCGAATACCGCGGCTGGTCGCTCCCGCGCGATCTCTTGGGCCGGGCGCCGCTCGAGCGGTGACACCGATGCGCTCTGGGTGATCGAGGGAGCAGTCAGCTACGGTGCTCAGCTGGCTCGCAACGTAGCTGACGCTGGCTACCGCGTCGTCGAGGCCGCCCGCATGAGTGGTGGCCGGCGCGGCCTGGGTAAGCCCGACCCGCTCGACGCACGACGGATCGCCCCCGCTGTGCTGTCCCTGCCCACCGACCAACTCCGCACCCCTCGGCAGGATGACGGCGTACGCGCCGCGACACAGATCCTCCTCACCGCTCGTGACGAACTCGCTGGCGAACGGACTCGGGCCGTAAACGCACTCACCGCATTGCTACGTATCACCGACCTTGGCATCGACGCGCGTCGCCCGCTCGGCCAACGCAAGATCGCTGAGGCGGCCCGCTGGCGCACCCGAACAGAACCCATTGCCGCCGCTACGGCCCGGGCCGAGGCGATCCGGCTGGCCAAACGAATCCTTGAGCTCGACGCGGAGCTCGACCAGAACATGACTCGCATTCGCGACATTGTTGAAACCAGCCCCGCCGGCGAGCTCCTCCACAAGACCGGCATCGGCCCGGTCACAACAGCCAGGACTCTCGTTGCGTGGTCACACCCAGGGCGGGTCCGAAACGAAGCAGCGTTCGCCTCGATCGCTGGCGTGAACCCGATCCCCGCATCCTCGGGCAACACCACACGACATCGCCTCAACTGCGGAGGAGACAGACAACTCAACCGCGCATTGAACGTGATCGCCATGGTCCGAATGGTCCACGACTCCGGCACCCGCGCCTACGTCGAACGCCGACGCGCCGAGGGCAAGACCGACAGAGAGATCCGCCGGATCCTCAAACGCTACTTCGCCCGGAGCATCTACCGGCACCTCAACACCGCCTCAGCCACGAAGCTTCTGTGATGACAAGCGGCTCCCTGCGGCCATTCTAATGGCCAGGGCACCGTCCTGTTCACCCGCTCCGCCGGGTCCGTACGAGGGTTTTGCAGCATCGGGGTGCATACTCGTCTTGTAGCCACGACACGGGGGAACGAACATGGATGGCAATCCGCCGAAGAGTAGAGCGCGGGAATGGCTGAGCACCATCGCGCTTGTTGTGTGCCTTGGCATCGTCCTTCTGGCGACGATGTGGCCGACGCCACTCGACCAAGAATACGGACCTGCTGTTGAGAAGTTCCTGGCGGTGCTTCACCGCAACGGAATTCCGACGTGGTTCGGCTACCACAAGCTCGAGTTCACGGCAAACATCGCGATGTTTCTGCCGGTAGGTTTTCTTGTTTCGCTTTTGCTGCCGAACAGGGTGTTATGGCTGGCCCCCATTCTCTGCCCGGCACTGTCCATCGGAATTGAGTTCACACAGGCCGTGGCATTGTCGGCGCGATTCGCCACGATCATCGACGTGGTCGCGAACTCGATCGGAGCGCTCATCGGCATCATTCTCGCGGTCATCTTGCGTCATGCGGTCTACTCCCGCGACGAAAAGCTCGTGGCTCGTGCGCTGTGGGAGCGTGGCGTGCGCGTTTAGACAACAGTCTTTGCGCAATCTTGGGTGCGTGCCATGCGCGCACCCGGTGGCTCGTGAACTGGGCGGTAGCATATATCCCGGGAGGGCTTTCAAGCTCCGCATTTCATGAGGAACGAATGAGTCGCCAACTTCACCGGTGTGAGGAGCAGGCGACTTGCAGCAACAGGGGGAACACAGCGTGGCAGTAACCGATCGGCGCACAGTAGGCGCAACGCGACGCGATTCATGGCAGAGGGCGTTCGCGGTACGCCTCTTCATTACCGACGCCGTTGTCGTGACCTGTGCGGTGTTCGGCTCTCAACTGCTGTGGTTCGGCTTCGCGCCGGTCGAGCTCAGAGCTGAAGGCCGCCTCGACCTTCGCGCAAGCTATTTCACGGTTTCCATCGTTCTGGTCGTCGTCTGGATGCTGATGCTCGATGTGTTTGCGACGCGAGATCACAAGGTTGTCGGCAGTGGCACTCTCGAATACAAGAGAGCGGCAGATGCGACCATTCGCTTGTTTGGCTTCTTCGCCATCATCGCTTATCTCCTCAACGTCGAAGTGGCGCGCGGATACTTCTTGACCGCCCTGCCGGCGGGGCTTGTGGTGCTGCTGTTGTCTCGCTGGAGTTGGCGCCAGTGGCTGCGCAAGCGTCAGGCCGCCGGTGGCTATCTGTCACGGGCGCTGCTGCTGGGGGAGCGCCAGAAGGCCACACACGTTGCTAAGACGATCATGCGCACCCCCGGGTCGGGCATGCTTCTGGTCGGTGCGCTCAGCGAGGTGGGGACCACGCACAAGGGGCCGATCCACGGGATACCGATTCTCGGGGGCTACGACGACCTGCTGCAAGCGGTAGACGACTCTCAGGCCGACACGGTGATTCTCACGGGGGCCGACGAGATCAACCCCGCCGTGATGCGGCGGGTTGGCTGGGAGCTGGACGCGCGCGACATTGAGCTGATCGTGGCACCTGCACTTACCGACGTCGCCGGTCCGCGCATCCATGCGCGCCCTGTGGCCGGGCTGCCGCTCATCCACGTGAGCTACCCGGCGTTTGAAGGGGTCAAGCGCTGGACCAAACGAACCTTCGACATCGTGACGTCGTCGCTGCTGATACTGCTGAGTTCGCCCGTACTTATTGGCGTGGCCATCGCCGTGAAGAGATCAAGCCCCGGCGACATCATCTACCGCCAGGTGCGAGTCGGCCGGACAGGTGCCGCGTTTGGAATGCTGAAGTTTAGATCGATGACGCAAGACGCCGACGACCAGCTGGAAAGCCTGCTCGACGCCCAGGGCAAATCTGACAAACCGCTGTTCAAGGTGACCAACGACCCGCGCATCACGCCAGTCGGGCGGTTCATCCGTAAGTATTCACTCGATGAGCTGCCCCAGCTGTTCAATGTGCTGTTGGGTCACATGAGCCTCGTCGGCCCACGCCCGCAGCGGGCCGCGGAAGTGGCACTGTACGACGACGCAGCTCACCGACGGCTCATCATGAAGCCGGGCATGAGCGGCCTCTGGCAGGTCAGTGGGCGTTCGAATCTGAACTGGGAAGACAGCATTCGACTTGACCTGTATTACGTTGAGAACTGGTCGCTGACTGCCGACATCATGATTCTGTGGCGCACCTTTCGTGCTGTCATCCGCCCAGACGGAGCCGTTTAGGGCGGCGCCACCAGGGCGCCACACTGCTCCCGTCGATTGTCGGGGGCAGCTGCCGGTAAGGTCCTTATGGGGAATTCCTCCGGGCGGTCGCTGATACTACGTGGGGCCCGCCCATCTTCGTATAGTCGCTCTCAGCAGACGATTGATCCACCTGATTGGTTACATGCCACACGCAAGCGAGTCCCGCCGAAACACCCGCGCCCAGAAGAAGCGGCGGAAACCGCTGATGAAGCGGTGGTGGTTCTGGGTTCCGGTCGTGCTCCTGGTGTTAGTGATCGCTGCGGGGGCCTGGCTCGGGATTCGCGGACTGCAGGCTAAGAACCAGCTGGAGGCCTCCGTGCCCCTGGTCAGCCAGCTCAAAGACCAACTGCTCGCCCAAGACGTCGTTGCCGCGCAGAAGACGCTGGACGACATCACCCCTCGGGTCGCTGAAGCGCGCGCCCTGACGAGTGACGTGGTCTGGACGACAGCCGAGCACACGCCCGTCGTGGGATCGAACCTCACCGCGGTGCGCGAGTTAGCCGCGATCACCGATGACATCGTGACCGATGCGATTCCGCCGCTCATGCGGGTAGCCGGCACGTTGATGGACGGCGGGCTCACACCCGTTGACGGTGGTCTCGATTTGGCCTTGATTGCGGGCGTGCTGCCCGACGTCGCCGTGGCGTCGGGGGCGCTCGACGCAGCGGAGACTGCCGTCGGCGACATCGACACGGCCGACACGATCTCGCAGCTGACCGACGCGAAGTCGACAATGGCTGAGCTTCTCGCCACCCTGACGCCCGCTCTGCACGAGGTGCAGAGGATTGTACCCGTCGTGCTTCCGGCCCTGGGCTCGGAAGGACCCCGCAACTATGTGGTGCTCTTTCAGAACAACGCCGAAGCCCGGAGCCTGGGCGGAATCCCCGGAGCCATCGTTCCCGTCACCGTCGATGCCGGAAGGGTAAGCATGGGAACACCGGTAGGCGGTGAGGTTTTTGAGAAATTTCCCGAGTCGATAGTGCCTGTTCCGGACGGCGTCGATGAGCTCTACGCGCTCGGCTTCGGCACCTCCATTCTCAACTCCACGGTGCGGCCTGACTTCGCGTCGGCGGCAGGTGTGGTTCAGGCGATGTGGCGAGACACGTTTGATGAAGAAATTGACGGGGTCATCTCCATTGATCCGGTCGCGATGAGCTATCTGCTGCGCGCCAGCGGCCCCATTTCCCTTCCCTCGGGCGACGTGCTCACGGCCGAAAATGCTGTGTCGCTCCTTCTGAACGAGGTGTATCAGCGCTACCCCGGTAAAACCCAGGCATCGCGAGATGCGCAGGGCGCGTTTTTCGCTCAGGTGGTCGACGGGGTCTTCGGCACTCTGATGGGCGGCGGCGCTGACACGAAGGAGCTCGCGAAGGGCCTGATGCAAGCGGCCGATGAGCGGCGTTTCATGCTCTGGAGCACCAATGAGAGCGAAACCGCGTTGATCGCAGAAGGCAACCTGAACGGCGCGTTGCCGGTCAGCGACGCCACCACCGAGCGCATCGGCCTTTACACCCAAGATGCCATCGGATCCAAGATGACGTACTACCTGAAGCAGAAGGTGACCCTCAGCCAGGCCTCGTGTGGCACGGATGAGCTCGAAACCTACCGCGTCAGCACCGACGTCACCAACATCCTCACACCCGAACAAGTGCCGGGGCTGACCTACTACATCTTGGGAGATGGCAGCGAGGGCGTCAGGGCCGGGAACATCCGCATTGACCTGCTCGCCTACGCCCCGCCCGGGTCGACGATCAGCGCCGTGCGTGTCGATGGAGAAGCCATCGACTTCAGTGATTTCCATGACGCGAACAACCCGGTGGTGCGCGAACGCGTGACGATTGCGCCGCAGCAGACTCTCAACGTCACCTTTGACATCGTTGCGGGCGAGCCGGGGCACAGAGAACTGAACGCTCTGGTCACGCCGCTCGCGTACCCCACGCCGATCGAGGTTTCGACGTTGGATTGCGCGACCGCGGCCGCTCGTTGATGGCGCGCAAATGCTCTGACAGCATCGGAAACCCGACACGCGTCAACTGACTCGCGCACCGCGACACGCCCGGGTTGCATGAAACGGCAACTATGTGGCAGACTCATCTAGTTCAGCATTTTCGGGTGTCGCGTCAGCGCGGCCCGGGATCACTACCAGGCAGTGCATAGCCGCGTTCGCGTCCCTTAGCGGGAATCGGGCGCTCAGGCTAGGCCGTGGGTAGCAGAACGAAGCCTAAATCAACGTTTGAACGGTGTGGTTCGTCACGCTGTTCCCCAGGTTCTGCTCTGGGAGCCGGCGTTGATCGGCTCGGGCCGATTGATTCGGCGTGGGTCGAAATTGACATATGAACAGTGGTGCGACAGCAGCAGTGCTACTACGGCGTCCAATGCAACCTGAGACTAATGCGCTCTTGTATGTAAGACGCCTCAACAGAGAGAGAGTTCGACATGGCGGGACAGAAGATCCGCATTCGACTTAAGTCGTATGACCACGAGGTCATCGACATATCGGCACGCAAGATCGTCGACACAGTGACCCGCGCGGGCGCTACGGTCGTCGGCCCCGTGCCGCTTCCGACCGAGAAGAACGTGGTGTGTGTCATCCGTTCTCCTCACAAGTACAAGGACAGCCGGGAGCACTTTGAAATGCGCACCCACAAGCGTCTGATCGACATCATTGACCCGACGCCGAAGGCCGTCGACTCGCTTATGCGCCTCGACCTTCCGGCAGACGTCAACATCGAGATCAAGCTCTAGGGCCCGCGATGTCATACGCAGATACCAAGACCACCAAGGGTCTCCTCGGCAAGAAGCTCGGCATGACTCAGGTGTGGGACGAGAACAACAAGCTTGTTCCCGTTACCGTCATCGAGATCGCGCCGAACGTTGTCACGCAGATCCGTACCAAGTCCGTCGACGGATACAACGGCGTTCAGCTCGCCGCCGGTGCCATCGACCCGCGCAAGATCACCAAGCCGCTTGCGGGCCACTTCGACAAGGCCGGCGTCACGCCGCGCCGTCACATCACGGAACTCCGCACTGCGGATGCCGCTGACTACGCCCTCGGGCAGGAGCTCACCGTTGACGGTGTGTTCGTTGCCGGAACCAAGGTTGACGTCATGGGCACCAGCAAGGGCAAGGGTTTCGCCGGTGTTATGAAGCGTCACAACTTCAAGGGTGTCTCCGCTTCTCACGGTTCGCACCGTAACCACCGCAAGCCCGGTTCCATCGGTGCTTCCTCGACCCCCAGCCGTGTCTTCAAGGGCATGCGCATGGCCGGTCGTATGGGTGGCGAGCGCGTTACCGTGCTGAACCTCAAGGTGTACTCGGTTGACGCCGATAAGGGCGTCATGCTCGTCAAGGGCGCCGTACCCGGTGCTCGTGGCCGACTCGTATTCGTCCGCAACGCAGTGAAGGGAGCGTAGTTAATATGACTACCGCACTCGACATCCTCGACGCCAAGGGCGCGAAGGCCGGCTCTGCTGAGCTGCCCGCCGAACTCTTCGACGTCGCGACCAACATCCCGCTCATCCACCAGGTCGTTGTCGCGCAGCTCGCTGCCGCACGTCAGGGAACCTCCAAGGTCAAGCGCCGTGGAGAAGTTTCCGGTGCAGGGCGCAAGCCGTTCAAGCAGAAAGGAACCGGTCGCGCTCGTCAGGGCTCGATCCGCGCTCCTCAGATGACCGGTGGTGGCATCGTCCACGGACCGACGCCTCGCAGCTATGACCAGCGCACCCCGAAAAAGATGATCGCCGCAGCCCTCAAGGGTGCACTGTCCGACCGCGCACGCGGCGGCCGCCTGCACATCGTTGAGTCGCTGTTCAGCGCCGAGATTCCCAACACGAAGACGGCTCAGGCCCTGCTCACGCAGATCGCCAGCAGCAAGCACGTGCTGGTCATCTTGGAACGCACCGACGAGATGACGTTGCGCAGCATTCGCAACCTCCCGACGGTTCACATCCTCTCGTGGGACCAGCTCAACGCCTACGACGTGCTCGTCTCCGACGACATTGTCTTCACCAAGGGCGCGTTCGACGCATTCGTGGCGAGCAAGACCAAGAAGGAAGAGGTGTCCGCATAATGGCTACCGCGATTAACAAGGACCCCCGCGACATCATCATCTCTCCGGTCGTCTCTGAGAAGAGCTACGGCCTGATCGACGAGGGCAAGTACACCTTCATCGTTGATCCCCGCTCGAACAAGACGGAGATCAAGCTCGCGATCGAGTCCATCTTCAAGGTAGAGGTCGCTTCGATCAACACCTTGAACCGCGTGGGCAAGACACGCCGCACCAAGTTCGGAATGGGCAAGCGCAAGGACACCAAGCGTGCCATTGTCACGCTCAAGTCCGGCTCCATCGACATCTTCACGGCCGTCGGCTAAGCGGCGCGGACAAGAGGAACAGAAATGGCTATTCGTAAGTACAAGCCCACGACCCCGGGTCGTCGCGGTTCATCCGTTGCCGACTTCGCGGAAATCACTCGCTCCACCCCGGAAAAGTCGCTTCTGCGACCGCTTTCCAAGACGGGTGGACGTAACAACCAGGGGCGCATCACGACGCGTCACATCGGTGGTGGCCACAAGCGCCAGTACCGTGTGATCGACTTCAAGCGCAACGACAAAGATGGCGTCAACGCTCGCGTTGCCGAAATCGAGTACGACCCCAACCGCACGGCGCGTATCGCGCTCCTGCACTTCGTTGACGGCACGAAGCGTTACATCGTCGCGCCGAACAAGCTGAGCCAGGGCGACATCGTCGAGTCTGGTGCCGGGGCTGACATCAAGCCCGGTAACAACCTGCCGTTGAAGAACATCCCCACCGGTACCATCGTGCACATGATCGAGCTGCGTCCGGGTGGTGGCGCCAAGATGGCCCGCTCAGCCGGTGCATCCGTTCGCCTTGTGGCCAAGGAAGGTGTCTACGCCCAGCTGCGTCTGCCCTCCGGTGAAATCCGCAACGTGGATGCTCGCTGCCGTGCGACGATCGGCGAGGTCGGCAACGCCGAGCAGTCGAACATCAACTGGGGCAAGGCCGGCCGTATGCGCTGGAAAGGCGTTCGCCCGACTGTTCGTGGTGTAGCCATGAACCCGGTCGACCACCCGCACGGTGGTGGAGAGGGTAAGACGTCCGGTGGACGTCACCCGGTCACCCCGTGGGGCCAGAAGGAAGGGCGCACCCGCCACCCGAATAAGGAAAGCGACAAGCTCATCGTTCGTCGCCGCACCGTCGGCAAGAAGCGTAAGTAGGAGTAGACGATGCCACGCAGTCTTAAGAAAGGCCCATTCGTTGACGACCACCTGCTCCGCAAGGTAGTCACGGCGAACGAAGCCAAGAGCAAGAACGTTATCAAGACCTGGTCGCGCCGCTCGATGATCATCCCCGACATGCTCGGGCACACCATCGCAGTGCACGACGGTCGCAAGCACATCCCGGTGTTCGTCACCGAGAGCATGGTTGGGCACAAACTCGGTGAGTTCGCCCCCACGCGCACCTTCCGTGGACACGTGAAGGACGACAAGAAGGGCCGTCGCCGCTAACGCGGGGACGTGAAGGAGGAGAAGAAATGGTGGAGTCGATCGCACGCGTGCGTCACATCCGCGTTACCCCCCAGAAGGCTCGTCGCGTCGTCAACTTGATTCGCGGCAAGCAGGCGCATGAAGCGCTGGGCATTCTGAAGTTCGCACCCCAGGGTGCGAGCGATCCGGTGTACAAGCTGGTGGCCTCGGCCATCGCCAACGCCCGGGTCAAGGCAGATGCTGCGAACACGTATCTGGACGAGCAGGACCTGTTCATCAGTCGGGCATTCGTTGACGAGGGCACGACCCTCAAGCGTTTCCAGGCTCGCGCACAGGGTCGCGCTTTCGAAATCAAGAAGCGCACCAGCCACATCACGGTTGTGCTCACCACTCCTGAGGAGGGTACGAAGTAATGGGTCAGAAAGTAAACCCCTATGGCTTCCGTCTGGGAATCACGACCGACCACGTGTCGCGTTGGTTCTCTGACAGCACGAAGCCCGGTCAGCGTTACGCTGACTTTGTTGCAGAAGACGTCAAGATCCGCAGCCTGTTGGGCAAGAGCCTCGACCGTGCCGGCGTTTCTCGCATCGAGATCGAGCGCACTCGCGATCGTGTTCGCGTTGACATTCACACCGCCCGTCCGGGCATTGTGATTGGTCGCCGCGGCGCGGAAGCCGAGCGCATCCGCTCCGACCTCGAGAAGCTCACCGCCAAGCAGATCCAGCTGAACATCCTCGAGGTCAAGAACCCCGAGCAGGATGCACAGCTTGTCGCCCAGGGCATCGCCGAGCAGCTCTCCGCTCGTGTGGCTTTCCGCCGCGCGATGCGTAAGGGCATGCAGGGCGCCCAGCGCGCCGGAGCCAAGGGTGTTCGCATCCAGGTTTCCGGTCGTCTCGGTGGCGCTGAGATGAGCCGTTCGGAGTTCTACCGCGAAGGCCGTGTGCCGCTGCACACGCTTCGTGCGAACATCGACTACGGCTTCTACGAAGCCAAGACCACCTTCGGCCGTATCGGCGTGAAGGTCTGGATCTACAAGGGCGACATCACCAACAAGGAACTCGCTCGCGAGCAGGCCAACGCTAAGTCGTCCCGCCCCGAGCGTCGTGACGACCGACCGCGCCGTGCGCCCCGCGTAGATGCTCCGGCAACTGCAGCAGCTGCAGCACCGGTCGCAGCAGGAGTTGAGGCTAAATAATGTTGATTCCACGCAGAGTCAAGCACCGCAAGCAGCACCACCCCGGCCGTTCCGGCCAGGCAACTGGTGGCACGACGGTGTCGTTCGGTGAGTACGGTATCCAGGCGATGAGCCCCGCATATGTGACCAACCGTCAGATCGAGTCCGCTCGTATCGCCATGACGCGTCACATCAAGCGTGGCGGAAAGGTGTGGATCAACATCTACCCCGACCGCCCGCTCACCAAGAAGCCGGCCGAAACCCGCATGGGTTCCGGTAAGGGTTCTGTCGAGTGGTGGGTTGCCAACGTCAAGCCGGGTCGCGTTCTCTTCGAGCTCAGCGGTGTCACCGACGCCGTTGCCCGCGAAGCGCTGACCCGCGCTATTCACAAGCTGCCCCTCAAGGCACGCATCATCAAGCGCGAGGAGGGCGACGCATAATGGCGATCGGAACCAAGGAGCTCGCCCCAGTCGAGCTCGACACCTTTGAAAATGAGCGACTGTTCGACGAGCTGAAGAAGGCGAAGGAAGAGCTGTTCAACCTGCGCTTCCAGTCGGCTACCGGCCAGCTCGAAAGCCACGGCCGCCTGCGCGCCGTGAAGCGCGACATCGCTCGCATCTACACCGTTCTGCGCGAACGTGAGCTCGGCATTCGTGCCACTCCCGTTGCAGCCCCGGCTCCGGCCAAGGCTGACAAGGCAGAGAAGAAGACCAAGAAGGCCAAGGCCGCAGTGGAGTCCACCGACGACGCTGCAGCCGAGACCGTCGACACGAAGGAGGCCTAGTCATGGCGAAGACTGACGATAAGGTCGTCGCAGCCGAGACTGAAGCTCTCGTGCGCGGTTACCGCAAGACGCTGCGCGGCTACGTGACCAGCGACAAGATGAATAAAACCATCATTGTCGTGGTCGAAGACCGCGTAAAGCACCCGCTGTACGGCAAGGTCATCCGCCGTACGTCCAAGCTGAAGGCACACGATGAGGGCAACATTGCCGGCATCGGTGACCTGGTCCTGATCAGTGAGACCCGGCCGCTCAGCGCTTCCAAGCGCTGGCGCCTGGTCGAGATTCTTGAGAAGGCCAAGTAAGCCCCGCGCTTACTTGACTACAGAGGAGTAACAAATGCTTCAGCAAGAATCACGCGTCAAGGTTGCCGACAACTCCGGCGCCAAGGAACTCCTGACCATCCGCGTTCTCGGAGGCTCCGGCCGTCGTTACGCCGGACTCGGCGACGTCATCGTCGCCACGGTCAAGGACGCCATCCCGGGCGGCAACGTCAAGAAGGGTGACATCGTCAAAGCTGTCATCGTTCGCACCAAGAAGGAGACCCGTCGTTCAGACGGTTCGTACATCAAGTTCGATGAGAACGCTGCAGTGATCTTGAAGGCTGACGGTGACCCCCGCGGCACCCGAATCTTCGGACCGGTCGGTCGCGAGCTTCGCGACAAGAAGTTCATGAAGATCATCTCGCTGGCACCGGAGGTTATTTAATCATGGCCAGAATCAAAAAGGGCGACCTCGTCCAGGTCATCACCGGCCGTAGCCAGGCTCGCGGAGGCGACAAAGGCAAGCAGGGCAAGATCATCTCTGTCGACGTCGAGAAGAACCGTGTCCTCGTTGAGGGCATCAACTTCGTGACCAAGCACGTTCGCGTTGGCCAGACCCAGCGCGGCACCAAGACCGGCGGCATCGAGACGTTCGAGGCAGCTGTTCACGTGTCCAACGTTGCGATCGTCGACCCGGAGACCAAGAAGCCGACACGCGTCGGCTTCCGCACCGAAGAGGTAACGAAGGACGGCGTCACCAAGACTGTCCGCGTTCGTTACGCCAAGAAGTCGGGTAAGGACCTCTAATGACTGACTCCGCAGTAGCAACAGAAGCTGCGGCTCCGGCTGGCAAAATCCAGCCGCGGCTCAAGCAGAAGTACACGAGCGAAATTCGCGCTCAGCTTTCCGCTGACCTTGGATTCACCAATGTTCACCGCATCCCCACGCTGACGAAGATCGTTGTCAACATGGGTGTCGGAGAAGCAGCGCGCGACGGCAAGGTGATGGATGGTGCGGTTTCTGACCTCACCAAGATCACCGGCCAGAAGCCGCAGGTCACCAAGGCTCGCAAGTCGATCGCGCAGTTCAAACTGCGTGAGGGCCAGCCCATCGGCGCGCACGTCACCCTTCGTGGCGACCGCATGTGGGAGTTCCTCGACCGCACGCTGAGCCTCGCTCTTCCGCGTATCCGCGACTTCCGCGGCCTCTCGGACAAGCAGTTCGACGGCAACGGAAACTACACCTTCGGTCTCACGGAACAGGTTATGTTCCACGAGATCGATCAGGACCGCATCGACCGTATTCGCGGTATGGACATCACTGTTGTGACGACCGCCAAGAACAACGACGAGGGTCGCGCGCTGCTCAAGGCGCTCGGCTTCCCGTTCAAGTCGGCTGAAACCAAGTAGCCAGCACAACTAGTCAATTTCGGCTAGTGTTGGGAGCTTGCGCTTAGTAAGGACCTCAACAGTGTTGAGGACTTCAGGTCCAGCGCAATAACTTCACCCACGGGGGCCGGTCATTCGACCGGCCCCCTCACCACCACAGGTCGTCATCCGTGTAACGGGTGGGCGAAACCAGGCGAGAAAGGCACCACAAAATGACAATGACAGATCCGGTCGCAGACATGCTGACCAGACTGCGCAACGCTAACTCGGCGTACCACGACACAGTGTCGATGCCGAACAGCAAATTGAAAGCGCACATCGCAGACATCCTCAAGGCCCAGGGCTACATTTCAGCCTGGACCGTAACCGATGCTCGCGTTGGCCAGACCCTCACGCTCGACCTGAAGTTCGGTCCGAACCGTGAGCGTTCCATCGTGGGTATCAAGCGGGTTTCCAAGCCCGGGCTTCGCGTGTACGCAAAGTCAGCTGAGATCCCTATGGTTCTCGGTGGCCTCGGCGTTGCCATCCTGTCCACCTCCAGCGGTCTGCTCACCGACCGCCAGGCTGAGAAGAAGGGCGTAGGCGGAGAAGTACTCGCCTACGTGTGGTAACCGAGAATGTCACGTATTGGAAGATTGCCCATCCCGATCCCCGCTGGGGTCACGGTTGAGGCTGACGGCCAGGCCGTCTCCGTCAAGGGCCCGAAGGGCGAGCTCGCACTCGTCGTCGCCAAGCCCATCGAGGTCAAGATCGAGGACGGTCACGTACTCGTCATCCGTCCGAACGACGAGCGCGTTTCGCGTTCGCTGCACGGTCTGACTCGTACCCTGATCAACAACCAGATCATTGGCGTAACCGTTGGTTACACCAAGGGCCTCGAAATCGTCGGTACCGGTTACCGCGCAGCGCAGAAGGGCACCTCCGTTGAGTTCGCCCTCGGCTTCTCGCACCCGGTGATCGTCGAGCCCCCCGTCGGAATCGTTTTGACCGTCGAGAGCGTCAACAAGCTCACGGTCAGCGGAATCGACAAGCAGGCTGTCGGCGAGGTCGCCGCCAACATTCGTAAAATTCGCAAGCCTGAGCCTTACAAGGGCAAGGGTGTGCGTTACGCCGGCGAGATTGTTCGCCGCAAGGCCGGAAAGAGTGGTAAGTAAGCCATGGGACTGGGAACTAGAGGCAAGAGCAAATCTGCTGCCCGCGGACGCAGGCACACACGTCTGCGCAAGAAGGTCGAGGGTACGGCGCTTCGCCCGCGCCTCGTCGTCACGCGTTCAGCACGCCACGTATTCGTCCAGGTCGTTGACGACAGCAAGGGTTTCACCCTCGCGTCGGCATCCACTCTCGAGACTGACATGCGCACCTTCGATGGTGACAAGACCGCCAAGGCCCGCAAGGTCGGCGAACTTGTTGCTGAGCGCGCGAAAGCCGCCGGGATCGAGTCCGTTGTATTTGACCGTGGTGGCAGCAAGTACGCGGGACGCGTCGCAGCCATCGCTGATGGAGCTCGAGAGGGTGGATTGAACCTGTGAGCACTGAAACCAGCAAGACCGAAACAACTGCACCCGCTGCAGTCGCCGAAGCACCGGTGGAAACCGCTGCTTCAACGGCACCCGCACAGAACGAGCCTCGCGAGGCTCGTCGTGGTGGCCGTGAGCGCAACCCGAACAAGGACCGCGGTAGCCGCGATGCCGACAAGAGCCAGTTCCTGGAGCGCGTCGTCACCATCAACCGTGTTTCCAAGGTCGTCAAGGGTGGTCGTCGCTTCAGCTTCACCGCTCTCGTCGTCGTCGGAGACGGCAACGGACTGGTCGGCGTTGGATACGGCAAGGCCCGCGAGGTGCCGACCGCTATCTCCAAGGGCGTCGACGAAGCGAAGAAGAACTTCTTCCGCGTTCCTCGCGTTGGTCTGACCATCCCGCACCCCGTTCAGGGTGAGGCCGCAGCAGGCGTTGTTCTGCTTCGTCCGGCCGCAGCAGGTACCGGCGTTATCGCCGGTGGCCCGGTGCGCGCCGTACTGGAGTGCGCCGGCATCCACGACGTTCTGAGCAAGTCGCTCGGTTCGTCGAACACCATCAACATCGTGCACGCCACGGTGGAGGCACTGCACCAGCTCGAAGAGCCGCGTGCGGTTGCGGCTCGCCGCGGCCTCGCATACGAGGACGTGGCCCCGGCCCGTTTCCTTCGTGCCGATGCCGCTGCAGCCGCTGCAGCAAAAGCAAAGGCAGGTGAGTGATGGCTCAGCTGAGGATCACCCAGATCAAGTCCAAAATTAGTGAGAAGCAGAACCAGCGCGACACGCTTCGCAGCCTGGGTCTCCGACGCATTGGCGCCGTCACGATCCGCGAGGACAACTCGCAGAACCGTGGCTACGTCAACACCGTCGCTCACCTCGTGAAGGTCGAGGAGATTGACTAATGGCTGACGAGAAGGAAGCTACCAAAACGGTAGCCGACAAGCCCGCCACGAAGAAGGCGGCGGCTCCCAAGGCTGCCGCAAAGAAGGCGCCCGCCGCTGCTGCCGCAGTCAAGGCCGAGCCGACCGCGCCCCGCGAGCACGTGCTGAAGGTACACCACCTTCGCCCGGCTCCCGGAGCAAAGAAGGCCCGCCAGCGCGTAGGCCGTGGTGAAGGATCCAAGGGTAAGACCGCGGGTCGTGGAACCAAGGGTACGAAGGCGCGCTACAACGTGCGTATCGGCTTCGAGGGTGGGCAGATGCCTCTGCACATGCGCACTCCGAAACTGCGTGGATTCAAGAACCCGTTCCGGGTCGAGTACCAGGTTGTAAACCTGGAGCGTCTCGAAGAGCTGTACCCGACCGGCGGAGATGTCACCATCGCCGGCCTGGTCGCCAAGGGCGCAGTCCGGGACAACGAGAAAGTCAAGGTTCTCGGTAACGGTGAACTTACAGTTAAGCTGACCGTATCGGTCGACAAGGTCTCTGGCTCCGCACTGCAGAAGATCGTCGCCGCTGGTGGATCTGTAAAGTAATTCCCTAGACGCACACGTCGAGCCTGTCGGGGCCACCAATCGAGAATCGTTGGTGGCTTTCGACAGGCTCGATCTGCGTTAAGCTCGTTTTACGGTTACAAACTGGAGGCCTTTGTTGTTTAGCGCCATTGCGCGGATTTTCCGCACGCCTGATCTTCGAAAGAAGATCGGCTTCACCCTGGGCATTATTGCCTTGTTCCGACTGGGCTCGTTCATCCCTGCCCCCTTCGTGGACTTCGGCAACGTGCAGGCCTGTCTTGCAGCCAACCAGGGCACCAGCGGCCTCTATGAGCTGGTGAACCTGTTCAGCGGTGGCGCGCTGCTCAAACTGTCCGTGTTTGCACTCGGCATCATGCCGTACATCACGGCCTCGATCATCGTGCAGCTGCTGCGCGTGGTCATTCCCCACTTCGACACCCTCTATAAAGAGGGTGCCTCCGGTCAGAGCACTCTGACCCAGTACACCCGGTACCTCACCATTGCCCTCGGTATCCTGCAGTCGACCACGCTCATCACCGTGGCACGCAGCGGCGCCCTCTTCGGGACATCCGCCAGCACCGAGTGCACGCAGTTGATCACCAACGACGCCTGGTACGCCATCATGCTGATGGTCATCACGATGACGGCCGGTACCGGCGTGATCATGTGGATGGGTGAGCTCGTCACCGAACGTGGTGTGGGCAACGGCATGTCGCTGATGATTTTCGTTTCAATCGCAGCGCTCTTCCCGACGTCGCTCACCGCCATCGGCACCGCGCAGGGCCTCGACGTTCTGTTCCTCGTGCTCGCGGTAGGACTTCTGGTCGTCGCTGCGGTGGTGTTCGTTGAACAGTCCCAGCGGCGCATTCCCGTGCAGTATGCCAAGCGCATGGTCGGGCGACGTACCTACGGCGGTAACAACACGTACATCCCGATCAAGGTCAACATGGCCGGCGTCATCCCGGTGATCTTCGCCTCCTCCCTGCTGTACCTGCCCGCGCTCATCGCCCAGTTCAACCAGGCCCCCGCGGGCCAGTCGCCGGCGCCCTGGGTGATCTGGATCACGAACAACCTCACGCAGGGCGATCACCCGCTCTACATGGCGATGTACTTCCTCCTCATCATCGGCTTCACCTACTTCTACGTGGCCATCACGTTCAACCCCGAAGAAGTCGCCGACAACATGAAGAAGTATGGCGGATTCATCCCCGGCATCCGTGCCGGACGGCCGACGGCCGAGTACCTCGACTTCGTGCTGACCCGCATCACGCTTCCGGGATCGATCTACCTCGGCCTGATCGCACTGCTACCGCTCGTTGCCTTCTCGGTAATCGGAGCGGACCAGAACTTCCCGTTCGGTGGCGCGAGTATTCTGATCGTCGTCGGCGTCGGGCTCGAGACGGTCAAACAGATCGACTCGCAACTGCAACAGCGACATTACGAGGGGCTCCTTAAATGACTCGACTGCTCTTGATTGGTCCGCCCGGCGCGGGCAAAGGCACGCAGGCCACGCGTCTGGCCGAGACCTTTGACGTTCCGGCCGTCTCGACCGGAGACATCTTCCGGTTCAATGTGAAGAACGAGACCGATCTCGGACTGCAGGTGAAAGCGTTCATCGACGCCGGGGCGTACGTTCCCGACTCGCTGACCAACGCCATCGTGAAGGACCGCCTCGAGGAAGCCGACGCTGCCGCCGGATTCCTGCTCGACGGGTACCCGCGCACAACTGACCAGGTCGCGGAGCTCGACCGTCTGCTCGAGGCCGAGGGCACCAGGCTCGACGCCGTTGTGCTGATCACGGCCGACACCGATGAGGTCGTCTCCCGGCTGCTGAAGCGCGCCGAAGAGCAGGGACGCGCCGACGACACCGCCGACGTCATCCGTCACCGCCTCGGCGTCTACGCGGAGCAGACCGCCCCGCTGATCGACGTGTACAACGCACGCGGCCTCGTCATCACCATCGACGGCCTCGGCGCCGTGAATGTTGTGACCGACCGGATCCTCACGGCCCTGGCCGACCGGGGACTGCACGCCGTCAACACCATCGAATAGGCTGCGACACCGTCGTAGCTAGTCTGTAGGAACCTGTGAGCTTTCGTCGCTCAATATACAAAACCCCGGCCCAGCTGCGACTGATGGTCGCTCCCGGCCGGGCCACGGCGGCATCGCTCGCCGCGGCCCGGGCGGCTGCCGTTCCCGGCGCCACTACCCTTGACCTGGATGCCGCGGCGGAGGCCGCCATCGTTGCGCTCGGCGGAAAATCCAATTTCCAGCTCGAAGAGGGCTACAACCACACGGTGTGCGCATCGGTCAACGAGGAGGTCGTGCACGGCATCCCCGGCGGGCGAGTCCTCGTTCCCGGCGACATCGTGTCGGTTGACAGCGGCGCCATCATTGAGGGGTGGAACGGCGATGCGGCGTTCAGCGTCGTCATCCCGGACCCCGAACGCCCCGACGTGGTGGCCGAGCGCCAGAAGCTGTCGGACGTCACGGAGCAGTCGCTGTGGCACGGTATTGCCGTCCTGGCGACCGGCCGGTGGCTCAACGAGGTCGGCGACGCGATCGAAGACTATGTGGAGAGTCAGGGTTCCTACGGGATCCTGACTGACTACGTGGGGCACGGCATCGGAGAAGCGATGCACGAGGACCCGCCCGTCTTCAACTACCGCGTGCGCACCCGCGGCCCGGCGATCAAGCCAGGGCTCGTCGTCGCCATTGAACCGATGGTCGTCATGGGGTCGATCGACACGACGGTACGTCCCGACGACTGGACCATCGCCACCACCGACGGCCTCGCCGCCGCCCACTGGGAACACAGCATCGCCGTGCACCAGGACGGCATCTGGGTACTCACCGCCGAAGACGGCGGCGCCGCGGGTCTCGCCCAGTTCGGCATTGTTCCCGTTCCGATCCCCTGAGGCGACGGGCTACTTGTCCATCAGCTGCACCAGGGCGTCGATGAACGACGGAAAGTCCACCGAGCGTCTGATCAGGTGCTGAACGTCGGTTCGTTCGGCGAAGACCTCGACGAACTGATCGAAGACTGACTGGAACGACGACCGGCCGGCGGCGCTGAACGCGATCAGGGCCACCACCGTGACCCGACTGTCGCCCCAGTCCATCGGAGAATCGTTGATCACGATCGCGATGGACGTGCGTTTTGCGGTCATCGCCATGGCGTGCGGCACCGCGAGGTTGTCGGTGAACGCGGTCGACGACATCCGCTCACGCTCGAGGACGCCGTCGACGTGAGCCTCGTCGATCACACCCTGACGCACCATGCGGCCGCCGAGCTCGCGGATCATGCTCTCTTCATCGGCCGCATAGAAGTTGCGCAGGAACAGCGATTCATCGAAGAACTGCAGCAGATCGTCCTTGATCTGGGCCCGGCGACGGTGACGGCGAACCCTCATGGCGGCCTGACGGATGCGGTCGATGTCGCCCTCGGTGAGGAAGGGCTGGATGACGATGACGGCAGCTGACGGTACGGGAGGTTCAATGGTCGTGAGCACGAGATCGGCCCGCAGCTCGTCCCAATGCACATCGCTTCGGGTAATCTGGGCCACGACGGTGAGGTCGTCTCCGAGCACCCGCTCGATGCGCTGCCTCAGCTGCACGTGCATCGTGTAATAGTTCGGGCACACGATCACACACGTGACCCGCTCCACGGTGTTGGCCTGCTGCTCCAGGTGGGATCCCACGTGCATGGCGATGTAGGCGATCTCATCATCGTTGATCAGGATTTGCTCGTGCCGCTGCAGTTCGCTGGCGATGAAGACGGCGAGTTCGTAGGTCATCGGATATGAGGTCTTGATCGACCGCGTGAGCGGATTGCGTGAGTATTCGCTTTGCTGCGCGCGGTCGATGAGGTTGCGCACATGCAGGGTGAGGCGGGTGATGAACTCCTCGTCGGCGAGGTCTACGAGATACTCCTCGCTGGCCTGGCTGACGATCTGGCGTACCACGGCCAGGTCGTCGGCGCGGGCGAACGCCTGAGCGAAGATCTCCGGGGGCTGAGCGTTCCCGGGCGTCACGACGCGGGTCTTGAGCAGGGCAACCAGATAGGCGATGTCGACCTCGTCGAGCGCCACGGCAAAGTGAGTCGCGATGAGCCCGGCCAATGCGGAGGTCATGTCGGCGTTGATCGACGTGGGCAGCGCTGCGGGGGAGACCGACGCCGGGTCGGGACCGGCCCGCTTGCCGACCCGATCCACGGCAATCGCCACGTGCAAGAGCACATTGTTGGTACCGAATTCATTGACGAAATAGCCCTGGGTGTCGAGCATCGAAATGAGGTCCGTTTTGAATGCCTCAAGGCTCTCCGAGGCGAACTCTTGCTGGATGGCGGCGAGTTCCAGCAGGCCGCGCTTGCTCTCGTCCCTGAACATGCGGCTGAGAAGTTTGCGGCGGTCGTTTTCAGACCCGATGAGCGTAACGACGCTGCCCTGGCGGGACAGCGTCAGGCCGGACTCGGGCAGCAACGCGCGAACGCGCCCGAGGTCTGCCTCCGTCGTTGAATCGCTCACGAACATGTCCGCCGCGAGCTCGTACACGTCGATTCCACGGTCCCCGTCGGTGAGGCGTCGCACGAGTTGGTACAGGCGGCTCTGCGGCGTATCGGCGTCCGCGGGCCGCAGCGGTTGCGCCGAGCGGAAAGCGGCGTACGCGTCGCGGTTCAGCCGGTAGCCGGCCGGACCAGACTCGACCAAGGGCAGCGGATGCGCAGCAGCCTTCACGTTCGTGACGTAGCTGCGCACGCTGCGTGGCGTGACGCCGAGGATATCGGCAAGTTCGGACGCGGTCACCCAGCCGGGAGAGCGCACCAGGTAGTCGAGCATGCGCGTCTGCTTGCTACTCATTGTTCAGATCCGCCGCGCGCTGCCCGGCTATGGAGCCGCATTGTGCGTCCCTGCCTGCTGCTACTCCCATACTCCCGATCGTAGTCACCTATTCCGCCAAGGCACCGGATTCGGTGCGACACGGGAGGACCGCTTCCGGGGGAGCGGAAAAGTGTCTGGTGGCCGCTTTAAGGGGGTTGGCTCACACTGGGAGGAGCCTAAAGTGAGCCGAGAAGGGGCGAATCAATGAGGATTCACGTTGTCTGTGGTGCCGGTGCGTCGAGCACCTTCGTCGCGCTGCGCGTGCGCCGCACGGCAGCCCACCGCGGCCTCGACGTTCACGTGACCGCCGGAAGCGAATCCGATCTCGCCGACACCATGCCGGCGACGGATGTTCTGCTCGTCGGCCCGCACCTCGCCGAGAGGTTCGAGGCCATCCGCAGGCAGGCCGGCCTGTTGGGAGTTCGCGCCCGGCTGCTGCCCGCCTCCGTCTTCGCCGCACGCGACGGCGAGGCAGCCCTCAACCTTGCCCTTGACCACGACCTCACGCACGAAATGAAAGGCCCCGCCATGCTCGAACGAACAGTCCAGATCGGTTCCACCCACGGCCTGCACGCCCGCCCCGCGAAACTCTTCAGCCAGGCCGCCGCCGCCGCCGGAACCCCGGTCACCATCACGAAGACCGGTGGGAAGAGCGCCAACGCCGCCAGCATCCTCGGGGTCATCTCCCTCGGCATCAACCACGGCGACGAGGTGACACTCGCGACCGAGGGTGACAACGCGGAGAGCGTCCTCGACGAACTCGCCGGGCTGCTGCTCACGGACCACGACGCATAAGGCACCCCATGGACACGCTCACCGAAATTGCGGGAATCGGCATCGGCCGCGGCATCGCCGTGGGACGCATCGTTCGCATGACGGAACCCCTGCCCGAACCCACCGCTGCCGCGAGCGCCCTCACCCCGCAGGAGGAAGGCGTGCGGGCGACCCAGGCCTTGCGCAGTGTTGCCGTCGACCTGACCGCCCGCGGTGAACGCGCCGGCGGCACCGCCGGTGAGGTGCTGGAGGCGCAGGCCATGATGGCGGAGGACCCCACCGTCGTCGATGACGTCGTCGTGCGGATGGCGGCCGGAGCCACCGCCGAACGTGCCGTCTTCGAAGCCTTCGCCGCCTTCCGCGACATGCTCACCGAACTCGGCGGGTACATGGCGGAGCGCGCCGGGGACCTCGACGATGTGTCCCGCCGGGTCATCGCGAGCCTCTCCGGCGTGGCGGCGCCCGGGGTGCCCGACCCCGGACATCCGTTCATTCTTGTCGCCCGTGACCTCGCCCCTGCCGACACGGCAACGCTCGACCTCGACAAGGTGCTCGGCCTCGTGACCATCGACGGTGGACCCACCTCGCACACAGCGATTCTGGCGCGAGAGAAATCCATCGTCGCCCTCGTTGGCGCGACGCTCGCCGCCGACCTCGATGAGGGTACCGAGGTGATCCTGGATGCCGCCAACGGAGTCGTCATTGCACGGCCGACGCCCGAACAGCTCGCCGACGCGCAGGCCCGCATCGCGGCCCGTGCCGCACTCGCTCAGGCTCCCACCACGCCGGGTCGCCTCGCCGATGGGTCGCCGATTCCGCTGCTCGCCAACCTCGGCTCCGCCGACGGTGCCGAGCAGGCTGTGGCCCTCGGCGCCGAGGGCGTTGGGCTGTTCCGCACCGAGTTCCTGTTCCTCGACTCGGTGACCGCGCCGACCGTTGCCGAGCAGGCGGCTCAGTACGAGCGGATGCTGCGCGCCTTCCAGGGCAAGAAGGTGGTCGTTCGCGCCCTCGATGCCGGGGCCGACAAGCCGCTGGCCTTTCTTAACGATGCACGCGAGGAGAACCCGGCGCTCGGGCTCCGCGGCCTGCGGGCACTGCGCGCGTCGGAGAACATCCTTCGCGACCAGCTCACGGCCCTCGCCCACGCGGATGCCGCGACCGACGCCGAACTGTGGGTGATGGCCCCGATGGTCGCCACCGTCGAGGAGACGAAATACTTCGTCGCCGTCGCCCGCGAACTGGGGCTGCGCACCGCCGGGGTCATGGTGGAGGTCCCCTCCGCGGCCCTGCTGGCCGATCGGATCCTCGCGCACGCCGACTTCGCGTCCATCGGAACGAACGACCTCACCCAGTACACGCTTGCCGCAGACCGGATGCTCGGCACCGTCGCCGGATTCCAGGATCCGTGGAACCCCGCCGTTCTGCGCCTGGTCGGTGAGGTCGGCGCCGCCGGATCCGCCCTCGGCAAACCGGTGGGCGTGTGCGGCGAGGCCGCGGCCGACCCGCTGCTGGCTGTGGTCCTCGTCGGCCTGGGCGCCACAAGCCTGTCCATGTCGGCGTCCGGCCTCGCCGACGTGCGCGCCACGCTCGCGCAGTTCACGCGGGAGCAGGCCGTCGCCTTCGCGCGGATAGCCCTCGGGGCCGACGACGCCGCATCCGCTCGCCAGCTCGTCACCGCGGCCGCCGCGAACCCAACAAACCTGCACGTTTCTGAAGAAAACAGCAACACCCACCTCGCAGCACCCTCAGCAGCACACCCGAGAAAGGCACTGAAATGACGACGACGTCAACTGACACACGAAACACAAGCGGGGGAGCCCGCGTGCATGTGCAGCGCTTCGGCACGTTCCTCAGCGGAATGATCATGCCCAACATCGCGGCATTCATCGCATGGGGCCTCATCACGGCGTTCTTCATCCCGACCGGCTGGACCCCGAACGAAACGGCCGCCCTGATGGTCGGCCCGATGATCGTGTACCTGCTCCCACTGCTCATCGCCAACACCGGCGGCCGGATGGTCTACGGCGTCCGCGGAGGCGTCATCGCCACGATCGCCACCATGGGTGTCATCGTCGGCAGTGAGATCCCGATGTTCATCGGCGCCATGCTCGTCGGCCCGCTCTCGGCCTACCTGCTCAAGAAGCTCGATAGCCTGTGGGCCGGCAAGGTCAAGCCCGGCTTCGAGATGCTGATCGACAACTTCTCCGCCGGAATCCTCGGCGCGATCCTCGCGTTTGGTGCGTTCTTCGGTATCGCCCCGGTTGTGACCGCGTTCAGTTCCGCGCTCGAAGCCGGCGTCAACTGGCTCGTCACCAACAACCTGTTGCCGCTCGCGAGCATCCTGGTGGAGCCCGGCAAGGTGCTGTTCCTCAACAACGCCATCAACCACGGCGTGTTCACGCCGATCGGCGTGCAGCAGGTGGCCGAATCCGGCAAGTCCCTGCTGTTCCTGATCGAAGCGAACCCCGGCCCCGGCCTCGGTATCCTGCTCGCCTTCACGTTCTTCGGTCTGGGCCTGGCCCGGGCCAGCGCGCCCGGAGCGATCATCATCCAGTTCCTCGGTGGCATCCACGAGATCTACTTCCCCTACGTGCTCATGAAGCCGATGCTCATCCTTGCGGCCATCGGCGGCGGCATGACGGGCGTTGCGATCAACGTTGCATTCGGCACCGGCCTGCGCGCGCCCGCCTCACCAGGCAGTATCTTCGCCGTGCTCCTGCAGACGTCGTCGGACAGCTACGTCGGCGTCATCCTGTCCGTGATCGGCGCCGCAACGGTGTCGTTCCTGATCGCCGCGGTCATTCTGCGGTCCAGCCGTAAGCGCGACATCGCCAGCGGCCTCGACGGAGACCTCACCGGTGCCGTCGCCAAAACGGAGACGCTCAAGGGCAAGTCCAGCAGCGTCCTCGGCGGACTCGCCGGCGCCGGCGCGGCCGCTTCCGACAGCCGCCCTGTGCACAACATCGTGTTCGCGTGCGACGCCGGTATGGGCTCCAGCGCCATGGGCGCATCCGTATTGCGCAACAAGGTCAAGAAGGCCGGCATTGACGGCATCACCGTGGTCAACCAGTCGATCGCGAACCTCGACGGCAGCGCCGACCTCGTCATCACCCACCAGGACCTGACGGACCGGGCACGCACAATGTCACCCGACTCCATGCACGTCTCGGTCGACAATTTCATGAACAGCCCGAAGTACGATGACATCGTCGGCCTGCTGGAAACCCAGAAGAATGAAGGAGTCACCTCATGAGCCAAATCCTCGAACCTCGAAACGTGATCGCGGCCGGAACGGCCCGCACCCGGGATGAGGCTATTCGTGAGGCCGGTGCGCTGCTGGTCACATCAGGCGCCGTGAACGAGGACTATGTGGCGTCCATGTTTGAACGGGAAGCATCCGTTTCCACGTTCATGGGCAACGGCCTGGCCATCCCGCACGGCACCAACGACGCAAAGGAATCCATCCTTCGTTCGGCGCTCTCGCTCGTGCGCTACACGGACCCGATCGACTGGAACGGCCAGCCGGTGCGGTTCGCGGTGGCCATCGCCGGTCTGAACAACGAGCACCTGGAGATTCTGTCGAAGATCGCCATCGTGTTCTCCGATCAGGACGAGGTACAAAAACTCGTCGATGCCGGTTCGGCAGAGGACATCTTTGCCCTGCTTGAGGAGGTCAACGCAGAATGAAAGCCATTCACTTCGGCGCAGGCAACATCGGACGCGGTTTCGTCGGTCTCCTGCTGCATGACGCCGGGTACGAGGTTGTCTTCGCCGATGTGAATTCGGCTCTTATCGATGCGCTGCACGCGGCTCCCAGCTACGAAGTGCACGAGATGGGGGAGGGGGCCAGGCAACACACCGTGCAGGGGTTTCGCGCCATCAACAGCGCCACCGATACGCAAGCGTTGATCGACGAGATTGCCACGGCCGACGTCGTCACAACAGCCGTTGGCCCGAACATTCTCAAGTTCGTGGCTCCGGTCATCGCGGCCGGTCTGGCCCGTCGGTCCGCGTCGCTCCCTCGTGTGGCCGTGATGGCCTGCGAGAACGCCATCAACGCCACGGATCTGCTCGCCGAGAACGTGCGCAGCCACGTGACCGGAGCCGACTGGCCCGCGGTGTCGGCGCGCGCCGCGTTTGCCAACACCGCCGTCGACCGTATCGTGCCGAACCAGGCAGCCGACGCCGGCCTCACAGTAACGGTGGAGGCCTTCTACGAGTGGGTCATCGAGCGTGGTGCTTTCGGCGACGAGGTTCCCGTCATTCCCGGCGCGACCTTCGTGGACAACCTCGAGCCCTACATCGAGCGCAAGCTCTTCACCGTGAACACCGGACACGCGACCATCGCGTATTTCGGCAGTCAGGCCGGTGTGACCACCATCGCCGAGGCGCTCGATGTGCCCTCCGTCGTGAAGGCCGTTCGCAGCGTGCTCGAAGAGACCTCGGCGCTGCTGGTGGACAAGCACGGTCTCGACGTCGACGCCCAGCGCTCCTACCGGGAGAAGATCCTCACCCGGTTCAGCAACCCCGCCCTGCTCGACACCGTCGAGCGGGTGGGGCGGCAGCCGATGCGCAAGCTCAGCCGCAATGAGCGCTTCATCGGCCCGGCGGCGGAGATCGCCGAGGGGGGCGTGACGCCCGTGGCGCTGCTCGCAGCCATCGGGGCCGCCCTGCGCTTTTCGGTTGCGGATGACGAGCAGAGTGCCACGTTGCAGCGGATGTTGCGGGCCGAGAGCGCGGAGCACGTCGTGCAGCAGGTCTGCGGCCTCGACGCGGCGCATCCGCTGTACGAACACGTGCTCCTCGAGGTGCGGCGCGCCCAAGGATTATAGGACTGAATTGCCAAAAGGCAAGTTCGTACCATAAGATTGACCCTTGGTGTCCGGTAACGTCAATTGCGGCGTGTCCGAACACCACATCCACGCATGACCAGCAATCAATACAAAGAGCGACAGTGAGGCTATGGCCAAAAAAGACGGTGTCATCGAAATCGAGGGCGCGGTAGTCGAAGCTCTGCCCAACGCGATGTTTCGCGTTGAGCTGTCCAACGGCCACAGAGTACTTGCCCACATCTCGGGCAAGATGCGTCAGCACTACATCCGCATCCTTCCAGAGGACCGCGTGATCGTTGAGTTGAGCCCTTACGATCTGACCCGAGGCCGGATCGTCTACCGCTACAAGTAACGGATGCTGTAAGTAACGGCCGGTCCCGGCCCGATCGTAGAGACACGATCACCGAGACTCGGCACGAAGACAGCGACTAGAAGGAATCACCATGAAGGTTAAGCCCAGCGTCAAGAAGATCTGTGAGAAGTGCAAGGTCATCCGCCGTAACGGCAATGTGATGGTCATTTGCGACAACCCGCGTCACAAGCAGCGCCAGGGTTAGTCTCAATCGGCTCAGCGAGTCGGTTGATGTTCTGCCTAGTAACTAAATATCGATAGCAGTTCCGGGAACCCCGAGGGGCGACACCATCGGTTGGAGGCCGATGTACAGGAACTGCTACAGACCTCCAATCATTAACAGGAGACACAATGGCACGTCTAGCCGGCGTTGACATTCCGCGCGATAAGCGCGTGGAAGTTGCATTGACTTACATTTACGGTGTTGGCCGCACGAGGGCTGTAAAGACCCTCGCCGACACCGCCATCGATGGAAACATCCGAGTCAAGGATTTGAGCGACGACCAGCTCGTCCTGCTCCGTGACTACATCGAAGTAACCTTCAAGGTTGAGGGTGACCTCCGCCGTGAGGTTGCCGCTGACATCCGCCGCAAGGTCGAGATTGGCAGCTACGAGGGAATCCGTCACCGCAAGGGCCTGCCCGTGCGTGGACAGCGCACCAAGACCAACGCTCGCACCCGCAAGGGCCCGAAGCGCACCGTAGCCGGCAAGAAGAAGTCGCGCTAGGCCCCGGCCTAGCCCGCGCTCGCCTTTAGGATTCAGGAGAAATTCATGGCACAACCCAAGTCGGCAGTACGGAAGCCGCGTAAGAAAGAGAAGAAGAACGTTGCTGTGGGCCAGGCCCACATCAAGAGCACCTTCAACAACACGATCGTTTCGATCACCGACACCACTGGTGCCGTCATCAGCTGGGCCTCTTCGGGCCAGGTTGGCTTCAAGGGTTCGCGTAAGTCGACCCCTTTCGCCGCACAGCTCGCTGCAGAGTCGGCCGCGCGCCAGGCTCAGGAGCACGGTATGAAGAAGGTTGACGTCTTCGTCAAGGGCCCCGGATCGGGACGCGAAACCGCGATCCGTTCACTTCAGGCCGCTGGCCTCGAGGTCGGCTCGATCAACGACGTCACTCCTCAGGCGCACAATGGTTGCCGCCCGCCGAAGCGTCGTCGCGTTTAATTCCTTGTGCTGAAAGGGCTCATCGTTCCAGATGAGCCCGTTCAACCTCAGGCTGGGCGTCGGGTTTCTTACCGGGCGCCCGGCTTCGACCCTTTCAGAATTTGTAAACACGTCATTGCAAGTGTCATATAGCGGACACTTCGCCGAAAGGAATTAACAGTGCTTATTGCACAGCGTCCCACGCTCACCGAAGAGAACATCTCGGAGTTCCGGTCCCGGTTCATCATCGAGCCGCTCGAACCTGGTTTCGGTTACACCCTCGGGAACTCGCTCCGCCGCACCCTGCTCTCCTCGATCCCGGGCGCTGCTGTTACCAGCATCCGTATCGATGGCGTGCTGCACGAGTTCAGCACCGTTCCCGGTGTAAAAGAAGATGTCACCGAAATCATCCTGAACATCAAGGGCCTCGTCGTCTCGAGCGAGCACGACGAGCCCATCACCGCATACCTGCGCAAGCAGGGTGCCGGCCAGGTTACCGCCGCTGACATCTCGGCTCCGGCCGGGGTCGAGGTTCACAACCCCGAGCTGGTCATCGCAACCCTCAACGACAATGCCAAGTTCGAACTTGAACTGACCATTGAGCGTGGCCGTGGCTACGTGTCATCCGCCCAGAACCGCAGTGAGTTCTCCGAGGCCGGCCAGATTCCGGTCGACTCGATCTACTCGCCCGTCCTCAAGGTGACCTACCGTGTCGAGGCAACTCGCGCCGGTGAGCGTACCGACTTCGACCGCCTCGTCGTCGACGTGGAGACCAAGTCCGCGATCACGCCTCGCGACGCCATCGCATCGTCCGGTCGTACGCTGACCGAACTGTTCGGTCTGGCCCGCGAGCTCAACACCGCAGCCGAGGGCATCGAGATCGGCCCCGCGCCGGTTGACGCCGTGCTCTCGACCGAGTTGTCGATTCCGATCGAAGACCTGGACCTGTCGGTTCGTTCGTACAACTGCCTCAAGCGTGAAGGCATCAACAACGTCAGCGAACTGGTCGCCCTCTCGGAGACCCAGCTGATGAACATCCGCAACTTCGGACAGAAGTCGGTTGACGAGGTAAAGGACAAGCTCGTTGAGCTCGGCCTGTCCCTGAAGGATTCGGTTCCCGGATTCGACGGAGCGCACTTCTACAGCGGCTACGAAGAAGAGACCAACTAAGGCTCGTCTTCGCGACTGCCTTTCGATTTTTTGATACTGGAGAATAACAATGCCTAAGCCCACAAAGGGGCCCCGTCTCGGTGGCGGCCCGGCGCACGAGCGCCTCATGCTTGCGAACCTGGCTGCTGCCCTGTTCACGCACAAGTCGATCAAGACGACCGAGACGCGCGCCAAGCGCCTGCGTCCGCTCGCCGAGCGCATGGTGCAGTTTGCCAAGCGCGGTGACCTGCACGCCCGTCGTCGCGTTCTCGCGACGATCTCCGACAAGTCCGTCGTGCACGAGCTGTTCGCGGTCATCGCCCCGCAGGTGAACGAGCGTCAGGGCGGTTACACCCGCATCACGAAGCTCGGATTCCGCAAGGGTGACAACGCGTCGATGGTTCAGATGGAACTCGTTCTTGAGCCGGTAACGCCCAAGGTCAAGCACTCCAAGACCTCCACGGTGACGGCTGAGAAGCCCGTCGTCGTCGAAGAGGTTGTTGCTGACGCTGCCGTCGAGGAGCCCGTTGAGGCTCCCGTCGAGGCTGACGCTGACGCTGCTGCTGACGCGGACACCACGGACGCCAAGTAGTAACACGTTTCACAGGAGGGGCCCGACTTCGGTCGGGCCCCTTTTTTTATGCCCCCCGCCGAGGCATAGGGTTGTTCCATGACGAAGACCCTGCGGCCCCTGAACGAACGAGTGACCGCGACGGCACGGCTTGACCTGCCGGCGCATTCCGACGTGGCCGAGTGGCGCGCCGCCACCGAAGCGGATATCGACGGCATCTGGCAGTTGCGGGAGGCGATGGGTCGGGTTGATCACCCGAACTACCTCACCACCCGCGGCGCCATTGCCGCGGACTTCGGCTACTCCCACGTGAACGCCGACCTTGATTCCCTCGTGGGCGTGCAGGCCGACGGACGCATTGTCGCCAACGGAATGGTGCTCTTCCCTCCGCGCCAGGAGACCCTCGTCCGGTCCATTCTGATCGGCGGCGTACACCCCGAACTCCGGGGCCGGGGGATGGGCCGCGAACTGCTGGCCTGGCAGATCGGGCGCGCAAAGCAGCAGCTCGCCTCCTCGTCCAAGATGCTTCCCGGCTGGATCTTCGCCTACGCCGACGAACGCGCGCCGCAGAGCGCCCGCCTCTTCGAGCGCGGCGGGCTCGACCTCACCCGCTACTTCCTGTCGTTGGAGCGACCCCTGGAGGAGCCGGTGCGGCCGGTGGAGCCGGCCGACGGCATCCGCATTGCCGCGTACACCCCCGACGATTCCGCGCAGGTGCACGTGGCGAGGGACGATGCGTTCATGGACCACTGGGCCAGCCAGCCGATGAGTGATGAGAATTGGGCGGCGTTCGTGGGCGGGCGCTGGTTTCGACCGGACCTGTCGTTCGTGGCATGGGCAGGCGCCGAGGTTGTGGGCTTTGTGCTCTCCACCGCGAACGAGAACGTCTGGAAGACCCAGGGGTTCACGGGCAGCTACATCGACCTCGTGGGCGTGACAAGCGGATGGCGCGGCCGGCACATCGCCCAGTCACTGCTTGCGGCGCAGCTGGAGGCCGGGCGAGCGCTCGGCCACGACCGGGTGACGCTCGCCGTGGATTCCGATAGTCCCACCGGGGCGCTGGGCCTTTACACGGGCATGGGCTTCCACGCCGCGCACCGCAAGATGGCCTACACCCTGCAGTTCTAGGTCCCCCCCGTGGCGACTCAGCGTGCCGACTTGCGGCACGCTGCAGGGCGCGAGCCTGCTGGGCGCGGAGGCTTAGGCTGGGTGCATGGTTGAAACTGTGCGTCCACTGAGCGAACGAGTGTCCGCTCCGCTCGAACTCGCCCTGCCCGAGCATGCCGATGTCGCCCTCTGGCGCTCGGCCACCATCGACGACGTTGACGAGATCTGGGACCTTCTGCGAGACATCGGACGGGTCGACCATCCGAACTTCCTCGCCACCCGCGAGGAGGTCGCGGAGAACTTCGGCTTCTCCCACTTCGATGCGGTCGCCGACTCCCTGCTCGGGTTCTCCGCCGACGGACTCGTTGCCCACGGACTGGTCATGGTCTCGCCGCGCCAGCGCACGCTCGTGCAGTCCACCCTCGCCGGCGGCGTCCACCCCGAATGGCGGGCCAGGGGCATCGGGCGCCAGTTGCTCGACTGGCAGCTCGGACGCGCGAGGCAGCAGCTCGCCTCGTCGGAGAAGACACTCCCGGGGTGGATCCAGGCCTACGCCGACGAGCGGGCTCCGCAGAACGCCCAACTTCTGAAGCGTGCGGGACTGACCGTCGCGCGCTATTTCGTGGAGTTGGAACGGGTGCTCGCCGACCCGATACGGTCATTCGAGCTGGCCGAAGGCATCCGCCTCGCGCCGTACTCTGCCCACATGTCGGCGGACGTGCACGCTGCGCACGACGAGGCGTTTGCAGACCATTGGTCGAGCCAGCCGATCAGCGACGAGAGCTGGGCCTCGTTCACCGACGCCAAGGTGTTCCGCCCCGACCTCTCGTTCGTGGTGTACGGAACGGGTGACGACGGGCGCGAACACGTCGCCGGCTACCTGCTCAGCACGGTGAATGAGGCCGACTGGGCCGGCGCCGGCTTCAGCAGCAGCTACATCGAGCTCGTGGGTGTGCTCCGCGACTGGCGCGGAAACCACATCGCGCAGGCTCTTCTGGCCGCACACCTGACCGCGAGTCGAGCGGCCGGGCACGAACGCGCAACTCTCGACGTCGACACCGACAGCCCCACGGGTGCCGTTGCCCTGTACTCGGGAATGGGATTTGCCGCCGCCCACCGCGAGCTCGTCTTCACGCTCGAATACTAGACCGACAGATTCCGTCGGGCGGTGTCGTGCTCCCGGCCGGTTCCGCGGGCGATCATGGCAAGCGTTTCGAGAGGCTCCTGAGCTGGTCGAGTTGCTCCCAGTGCTGCGCGATCCGCGCCCTGCCGACGGGTGTCAGGGCGATGTTCGTGTTCGGCTTCTTGCGCACAAACCGCTTCTCGATTGCGACCAACCCCGCTACCTCGAGCTTGGTGAGATGGCTGGAAAGGTTGCCCTTGGTCAGCCCGGTCGCGCGCTGCAAAAAAGTGAAGTCGGCATCGGTCACCGAGGAGAGGACGGTCAGGATCGCCAGCCGGCCGGGCTCATGAACCAGGCGATCCAGCCCGGGCTCGGGCTTAGGCCCGGGCATTGTCGTCTGTGCGATCGAGACCCACGGGAGCGCCGAAGATGCGGAGGAAGAGCAGATGGTCGAAGACGCCATTGACCATCAGCGCCACCCCCACAATGGCCAGGCCAATGTTGCTCGGATCCGGCCCGTCCCACAACGGGACCGCCCCCGCCACCAAAACGGTCCCCCAAATAGCCAGGTGGTGCGCCTTGAGCGTGCGACCGGCTGCGTAGGCGATGAACACAGCTACGGACAGCGTCACCGCGGTCGTGTTGACCGGGAGGTTCAGCGACCAGCCCGCGCGGCTTCGCAGCAGGGCCGAACCCGCCACGACTACGGCGATAGCGAGGGCGACCGCAACAGCGGCTCGGGCCTGTTGCCCCGCGGTGGGATGAAGCCTGCCGTAGTGCTTGTTATAGAAATTGTTGATCGGGACGCAAGCGATACCGACCAGACCCACGACCGCCAAGAACACCCAGGTGTTCTGTAACGGGCCCCAGCCCGTGTTCCCTAACGCGCTGATGATCGGCAGTAGACCCAGGGGGATGAAAAACAGGCCTCGCAGGTAGGTGTAGTTCGCTGCCGCCGCCTTCAGCTGCATCCGTTGCATTGCCTTCTCCTCAAACTGGTTTGTTTGGCCAACCTTAACCCTGGAGCGACAGAGCTGTCAACTAGTTTGCGGCGCAGACCGCGTGGAGGGCTGCGCGGCCCGTCGACGTTACACCCGGAAAGAACCCCGCACGTGTCGTCGCGCTACAGGGCCGCGGGGAGCAGGCGGTTCTCGCCCGGTAGACGCAACGGCGGCAGCTCGGCGAGTCGCTGCAGGGCCGCGGTCACGGCATCCGCATACACCTGCCCGCCCTCACTGCCGGGATGCACGCCATCGCCGGCCAGCAACTCGGTGCGCGGCGCGATGGCGTCATGCCAGTTGGCCAGTTCCACCAGTCGATGCCGGGCGCAAAAATCGGCCAGCGATGCGTTGACGCCCGTCGTCCAATCCCGTTCGGCGTAGGCGTTCACGAGGATGAGCTTGCGATCCGGGCCGATGGCGCTCTCGATCGCCTTCAGTTCATCTCGGGTGATCGGGCCATTGGTTCCCAGGCCGACGACGACCACGGGGCGCAGCGTGCCCGCGTGCCGAAGTTTCGTCAATATGCCGGCAGCGGAATACATGCCGCGGGAGACGGCGGCGTCGATGGAAATCCCGGGGAAGCTGGTCTGCAGCTCGGCTGCCGAGGCGAGCATGACGGAGTCCCCGACGGCCGTGATCAGATCGCCGCCCGGCAGCGGGGTGGGCGCCGAGGCCGCCTCACGTGCGGCGGCGTCCTTCGCGGCGTCCAGGGCCTGCTGCCCACGTTCGATCTCGAGTTGGGCTGTCGCAGCGGCCGGCGCGGTGACGAGGGCGGCGGCGGTTCCCCCGGAGGTGAGGACCAGGGCGGCGACGAGAGCCCCCACGAGTGCACGCCCGCGCGGCGGCCGCAGCTGCCAGGCCAGGGCCACGCGGCGGATGCCGCCACGCACCCCGTCCCGCCGCACCGGTTGCTCCAACCAGCGATACGACGCGATGGACGCGGTGAGAGTGATCGCGCCGGCGAGCACCCCGATGAGTGCGACCCGCCACGCGGACGGTTCTCCCGGCAGAGCCACCTGCAGGAGCACGAGTACCGGCCAATGCCAGAGGTAGATGCCGTAGGAGCGTTCGCCGATGTACCGCAACGGCGGCGCGTCGAGCAGGCGACCGAAGCGGCCGCCACTCATGCCGGCCCAAATGGCCACGGCCGTGAGCAGGCTCACCGCGGCGAGTCCGCCGCGGTACGTGGCGGTGCCATTCTCCGGCAGCCAGATCGCGGCAGCGGCAATACCCAGCAGAGCGGCGCAGCCCAACCATGGGCGCAGACGGGGCAATTCGTTGCGCAGCCCGGCGGGGCGTCGCAGCAGCAAGGCGAGCGTCGCCCCGGTGAACAGCCCGAAACTGTGCGTGTCCGAACCGTAGTACACGCGGGTCGGGTCGGTCCCCGGCTGGTACAACCCGGCCATCCAGAACATCGACGCCGCGGCGAGCACGGCCACCAGAGCGAGGCGCATCCATGGCCGCTTGAGCAACAGGACGGCGAGCAGCAGCAACGGCCAGATCACGTAGAACTGCTCTTCCACTGCCAGCGACCAGAGATTGCGGAACAACTCGGGCTGATCGACCGCAAAGTAACTCGCGTCCCCGGCAATCGACACCCAGTTGTAGCCGAACGTCACCGCCCCGAGCAGCTGACCGCCGAGGCCCACAAGAACGTCGCCGCCGATGACCCAGGCGGCCGTGGAACAGACGAGCAGCAGCGGCACCAGCGGAGGGACGAGCCGACGTGCCCGGCGCTGCCAGAAGCTCCGCAGCGACACCCGCCCGGTGCGCGTGCGCTCAGACACCAGCAGACCCGTGATCAGAAAGCCGCTGATCACAAAGAAGATGTCCACGCCGACGAAACCGCCGGGCAAGAGTTCGGGGAAGAAATGGTAGACGATCACGGCGATCACGGCGATCGCGCGAAGGCCGTCAAGTCCGGCCAGGCGAGTCGTGGACCGGGGAAGATCGAGACCCGTGCCCGCGGGGGGAGAGGCGACCAGGGCGGTCTGCGTGGGGTGCGTGGTGTTCATGATCGCGGAGTCAATCGACTCAGGCCAGGTATCGGCTTCAACAACAACCCTACATAAGCGGCCTAGGCTGAACCCTGTGAATCTTCCTGCGCCACGTAGCGGCCCGCCCTGGCCGACGACCACGCGGATCAGGCTCGACATCGCCTATGACGGTACGGATTTCGCCGGCTGGGCGCGCCAGCCGGGCTTCCGCACCGTGCAGGGTCAGGTTGAAGATGGACTGGCGACGATCCTGCGAAAGTACCAGCCGCATCCGACCCTGATCGTGGCCGGGCGCACGGATGCCGGTGTGCACGCCAGGGGACAGGTGGCCCACTTCGATCTCACGCCCGAGCAGGCCGATTCTCTCGTGCGGGTGAAACGCGGCACCGGCGATCGCCCGCCGATTCCCCTCGCCGTCGCCGTGCAGCGCCGCCTCAGCGGAGTGCTCGTGACTCAGCCCGACATCGTGGTGCGGAGCGCCATCGTGGTTCCCACGAGTTTCGATGCCCGTTTCTCCGCTCTGTGGCGCCGGTATGAGTACCGCATCTCCGACCTGCACGCGCTGCGGGACCCGCAGCAGCGCCTGCGCACCACATGGCATCCGGGAAAGTTGGACGTCGACCTGATGGATGCCGGTGCGGCCAACCTCGTGGGACTGCATGACTTCGCCGCGTACTGCAAGCCTCGCCCGGGCGCCACGACCATTCGCACCCTGCAGGACTTTCGCTGGCGCCGGGACGAGGTGGGGGTGCTCATCGCCACGCTCACCGCCGACGCGTTCTGTCACAGCATGGTTCGTGCCCTGGTGGGGGCCTGCGTCGCGGTGGGAGAAAGGAAGCTCGACGCCGCGCGACTCGTGAACCTGCATATTGACCGCTCCCGCATCGTGGAGTTCAAGGTGATGCCTCCCGAGGGGCTCACCCTCGTCGACGTCGGTTATCCCGAAGACGCCGAGCTGGCCATGCGCGCCGTGGAGACCCGCAACCGGCGCGCCCTGCCGGTGCTGTAGCCCCCCGACTTGCACCAGGGTAGCCGGGCGAGTAGTGTTGACCCTTGATGTCTGCGCGTTGCAGCGCGACATGCGAACGTGAGCCCTCCATCGACAGTGTTTTCATCACGAAAACACGCCCGGAGCGGGATTCACGAACACCTCCGTTCGAAAAAAAGAAAGCAGCACAACAGTGACGCGCACTTACACCCCCAAGGCAAGCGAACTCCAGCACGACTGGGTTGTCATCGATGCCACCGATATCGTTCTCGGACGTCTGGCCAGCCACGCGGCAATCCTGCTGCGCGGCAAGCACAAGGCAACCTTCTCCCCGCACATGGACGGTGGCGACTTCGTCATCATCGTGAACGCGGACAAGATCGCTTTGACGGGCAAGAAGCTCGACCTCAAGATTGCTTACCGCCACTCCGGTTACCCGGGCGGCCTCACGGCAACCAACTACTCCGAGATGCTTGAGAAGCACCCCACGCGTGCGGTTGAGAAGGCGATTCGCGGCATGCTGCCGAAGAACTCGCTCGGCCGTACACAGCTGACGAAGCTCAAGGTCTACGCAGGCCCCGAGCACCCGCACTCCGCTCAGCAGCCCAAGCCGTACACCCTTGGCCAGGTCGCGCAGTAGCGCCGACCCCCAGACTTCTCAACTCTAAGAAAAAGGATTCAACCCATCGTGGCGCAGATCGCAGACCAGATAGACGCAACTCCCGAGAGCTACTCGACCGAGACTCCCGCGGAGACCGCAGCCAAGGCGCCCCGCGCCGTCCTCAACGTTCCCGGCGCAGCCGTGGGCCGTCGCAAGCAGGCCATTGCCCGCGTGCGCATCGTCCCCGGCTCCGGAACCATCGTTGTGAACGGCCGCGAGTTCGCCGATTACTTCCCCAACAAGCTGCACCAGCAGCTCATCAACGACCCGTTCAAGGTTCTTGACCTTCTCGGCTCGTACGATGTCATCGCTCGCATCACCGGTGGTGGCCCCTCGGGCCAGGCTGGCGCGCTTCGCCTCGGCATCGCTCGTTCGCTCAACCTGATCGACGAAGAGAACAACCGCGCGATCCTCAAGAAGAACGGCTTCCTGAGCCGCGACGCTCGTGTCAAGGAGCGCAAGAAGGCCGGACTCAAGAAGGCCCGTAAGGCACCTCAGTTCTCTAAGCGCTAACCCCCTACGTCGAATACAGGACTTTATGTCTCGCCTATTCGGCACGGACGGTGTTCGGGGCCTGGCCAACCGTGATCTCACGGCTGGCCTGGCCCTGAGCCTTTCCCAGGCCAGCGCAGCAGTACTGACAACCGGTCGTCGTGCCAAGGCACGCCTCGCCGAGGGTCGCCGGCCCGTTGCCGTGGTCGCTCGCGACCCCCGCATCTCCGGAGAATTTTTGACGGCCGCAGTCTCGGCCGGACTGGCCAGCAGCGGCGTCGACGTTCTCGATGCCGGGGTGCTTCCCACGCCGGCCGCCGCCTTTCTGATCGCCGACATCGGCGCTGACTTCGGTGTGATGATTTCCGCCTCGCACAACGAAGCGCCCGACAACGGCATCAAAATCTTCGCCTTCGGCGGAACCAAACTTCCCGACGACGTCGAGGACCGTATCGAGTCCTACATCGGTCGCGACACGCTCATGCCCATCGGTGGCGACGTCGGTCGCATCCGCCGGTTCGCCGACGCCGAAGACCGTTACGTCGTGCACCTGCTCGGTACTCTTCCCCACCGCCTCGACGGTATTCACGTTGTGCTCGACTGCGCCCACGGTGCGGCCGCCGGCGTGTCCCCGCAGGTGTTCACGGATGCCGGCGCCCGCCTCACGGTGATCGGCGCCGATCCCGACGGTCTCAACATCAACGACGGCGTCGGCTCAACCCACCTCGACAATCTCGCCAAGGCCGTGCTCGAGCACGGGGCCGATATCGGCATCGCCCACGACGGCGACGCAGATCGCTGCCTGGCCGTGGACCGCGACGGTAACGTCATCGACGGCGACCAGATCATGGCCATTCTCGCCGTGTCGATGGCGGAGCGGGGTGTGCTGAAGGACCGCACGCTCGTCGCCACCGTCATGAGCAACCTGGGCCTGCGCAAGGCCATGGCCGACAACGACATCACGATGGTGCAGACCAAGGTCGGCGACCGTTACGTGCTGGAGGAACTCAACGCCCACGGCTATTCCCTGGGTGGCGAGCAGTCCGGGCACGTGATCATGACCAAGTTCGCCACGACCGGCGACGGCATCCTCACCGGGTTGCACCTCGTCGCCGAAATGGCCCGCACCGGCAAGACCATTGCCGAGCTCGCCTCGGTGATGACCGTCTTCCCGCAGATCCTGGTGAACGTGCGTGGTGTTGACCGTTCGGCTCTGGTCTCGGACGACGTGATCGCGCAAGCCGTGGTCGCCGCCGAAGCAGAGCTCGGCGAGACCGGTCGTGTTCTGTTGCGTCCCTCCGGCACCGAGCCGATGGTTCGCGTCATGGTCGAGGCCGCCGATCAGCCCACGGCCGATCGTCTCGCCCACCAGCTGGCCGCAATCGTTCTCGAGCGCCTCGCCAACTAGCAGCCGGCACCGCCGCCCTGTCCCGGACCGTTCTGGCCGTTCTGGTCGCTGGTTCAGGACATCCGGTCGCGGTGGTGTTTGCCGGCCCCGGAAAGACGCGGCAGAGCGGATGCCGCCGTCCGGATCTCCTGAACTAGGGACGACGGTGCGGCCACGATCTGACACCGGCCCCTTGACCAAACGGCGGCGGCTCAGCAGGACGACGGCATGGACCTCAAAATTGCAGGGAAGACCGCACTCGTCACCGGTGGAACCAAGGGCATCGGCCGCGCAGTCGTGGAAACATTCGTTGCCGAGGGCGCGAATGTGGCGTTTTGTGCCCGCAGCCCCGAAGAGGTCGTTGCCTGCGAGGCGGTGTTCGCCGACAGCCCGAGCACGGTCAGGGGTTCCGTCCTGAACGTGCGCGATGCCGGGGCCCTCACGGCGTGGGTCGACGAGTCCGCGAAAACGTTCGGTGGCATCGACATGATCGTCGCGAACGTCAGCGCTCTCGCGATTCCGGATACCCCGGAAAACTGGGTCGAGTCCTTCGACGTCGACCTGATGGGAACGGTCAACCTCGTGAAGGCCGCCATGCCCTACCTGGAACGCAGCGACGCGGCGTCAATTATCGCCATTTCCAGCGTGTCGGGGCGCGAGGCCGACTTCGCGTCCGGCCCCTACGGCACGATCAAGACCGCGATCATCGGCTACATTGCGGGCTTGGCGTTTCAGCTCGCGAAGACGGGCATCCGCGCCAATACGGTGTCCCCGGGAAACACGTACGAGCCCGGCGGCGTGTGGGCCGGCATCGAGACCGGAAATCCCGAGCTGTATTCCTTTGCACTGGGACTGAACCCCACGGGTCGAATGGGAACGCCGCAGGACATCGCATCCGGGGTCGTCTTCCTGTCCAGCCCGGTGTCGAGTCGCACGACCGGCACGAACCTGCTGATTGACGGGGCGCTCACCCGAGGCATTCAGTTCTGAGCCCCGCGCCCGCCCGCGGCCCGACGAAAGGTATCGACGTGGAGAGAATTGAGTTCACCCCCGAACGTTCGCAGTTTGTCTACACCTTCGGCGGCGCGGCGCCCGCCATGCGCGTTCGCCCGGGAACGGTGCTCGCGCTGTGGTCAGAGGATGCCTACAACCATGCCCTGCGCTCGGTCGACGACCGGGCGAGCGCGAAACTCGATGTGCGCTACCTCAACCCGCAAACCGGACCGTTCTACATTGTCGGTGCACAGCCGGGCGACACGCTCGCCGTGCACATCGTGAGTCTGAGCCCGGCACGGAACTGGGGCGCATCCGCCACGATTCCCTTCTTCGGTGGAATGACAGGCACCGACCGCACGGCCATGCTGCAGCCGGCCCTGCCGGAGGCCACCTGGATCTACGAAGTGGATTCCGTGGCGGGCACGGTCGGGTTCCAGTCCCGCTTCGGCAATTTCGAGGTGGCCCTGCCGTTGGTGCCCATGCTCGGCACCGTCGGCGTGGCGCCGTCCGGCGGTGAGGTGCGCTCGTCCCTCGTGCCCGAGCGCTTCGGTGGCAACATGGACACCCCCGAAATGCGTGCGGGAACGACCGTCTATCTCGGCGTGAACGTCGAGGGCGCCCTGCTGTCCATCGGCGACGGACACTACCGTCAGGGTGAAGGGGAGGCCTGCGGCACGGCCGTGGAGGGCGCCATGAACTCGGTGATCGTGGTCGAGTTGATCGCCGGGAACGCACCGCTCTGGCCCAGGCTGGAGAACGACGACTACTGGATGGTGGTCGGGTCCTCACGCCCGATGGAGGACTCCTGGCGCATCGCCCAACTCGAAATGATCCACTGGCTCTCCGAAATGTTCGACCTGCACGAAATGGATGCCTACCAGCTGCTCAGCCAGGTCGCCGAAGCCCCGATCGCGAACGTGGTCGACCCGAACTACAGCGTCGTCGTAAAGGTACGCAAGTCCTACTTCCCGACCGGTCAGGCTTTCGACGGGATGCACCGCGAACTGCGCGCCCGAGCGCGCACGCTGGAGTGAGCGGGCGTCAGTGCGCGGAACGGAACCGGGGTGTCGCGGTCAGCCCGCCGGCAGCATCGACGGTCAGCATATCCACGTCGAACCGCGCGAGAACGTCGTCGCGAGCCTCTTCGCCTCCGGCCAGAACCGCGGTCGCCAGAACATCGGCGGTCACGATGTCGTCGGCCAGCACGGTCACCTGCCGATACCGGCTTATGCGATCGCTGCGCCAGATGTGCTCGCCGCGTTCCGCCGTTCCGGATGTCGCCATCGCCCGTCGTTCGGGCGTGAGGTTCACCGCCCCCAGAACGGCTGAGCGATCATCGGGGTCGACGATGCCGACGCTCCAGGGTTCCCCGGCGAAACGGCCGCAGGCGAGCACATCACCGCCGGCGTTCATCACCCAGTTCATCGCTCCGCCCGACTCGAGAACCAACGCTGCGGCGTCGATGGCATCGGCCTTCACCAGGCCGGAGAGATCAATAACCCCGTCCGGCCGGTGCGGCGTGAACGCATCGTTCGTCAGTCCACGCCACTGGAGCGCCCGCGCATATGTCTGGCGAAACCGCTCACCTGTCGCCATGAGGGGCAGCTCGCCGCGCGCCACGCGGCTGATCTCGGAGTCGGAACGATACAGGCTGAACCGCTCGTCGACGATGTGAAACTCACGCTCCACGCCGGCGAGGAGTGCACTGCCGGGGGTGTCTCCGGCAAAGCGGATGCTCACCACGGTTCCCATCGTGGAAAACACGTGCACGCCCATTCTCAGATCCCCGCCTGGTCGAGCGCCGATTGCAGGGAGCCGAGGTAGCCGCTACTGGTATACGTCGCTCCCGAGACACTCTGCACGTTCGCGGACTGAGCGGCCAGCACCTCGTCGCGGAGCACCGGGGCAGCGCGATTGCTGATCGACACGGATCTCTGATCCGCGTTCGTGAGTTGCAGAGCAGTCACGTCTGAGATTGTGCCGTTCGCGACCGTGATCTGTACCTGCACGTTCCCGAACCGGGTCTGTTCGCTCGTGCCGGTGAACGTCCCGGCAGCGGCAGACGACGACGAAGCGGTTGCCGCACTTCGGGAGGCCACCCCGTCGAGAGCATGGACCTGTGCGCCCAACTGGTAGCCGGCGGCCAGCACTACGGATGAGGTCAGGAGGCTCAGGGCGATTGCGCGGCGTCTCACCAGTCAAACCTTTCCACGTGGAGTTGGGCTGAGGGCAGTCCTGCCGCGAGAGCATCCCGCACGACCAGGTCGGTCCAGGCCTGCGGCCCGCAGATGTACAGGTCAGAATTCAGCAGATGCGGCAACGCACTGCTGATCGTGACTCCGCGGCCGAGCGCCTCGGCCGACATCCAGGTGGCGAGGCCCGGCGGCCGCGCTCCCATCATGGTGTGGACCGTGCTGCCGCGCATACCGGCCAGGGAGCCGATTTCGTCCCAGAGGTAGCGCTGGGAATCGTCGGTCCCGCGGAGGATCACGGTGGCCTCTCCCGGCCGTAGCGACGAATCCTCGAGCAACGAGCGGATCGGGGTGATCCCGATCCCCGCCGCGATGACGGCCAGTCTCGGCGCGGAACGGTGCGCATCCGTGAACACCCCGTAGGGCCCCTCAATCGACACTCGGGTTCCCGGGCGCACCCGGCCCAGAGCGCGACTGCCGCGACCGAGATCCCGAACGGTGATACGGGCCGTGCCATTCGTGGGCACGGCGGAGAAGGAAATCGGGTGAGCGTGCCACCATGTGGACCCGGTCCAGAAGCGCCAGATCGCGTACTGCCCGCCCCTGGTGCGCAGCCGGTCGAGGTCGCGGCCGGTCAAATGGATGGAAACGACCCCGGGGGCGATCTGTTCCATTGCGGCGACGCGAATGTCGTGCCGGGCGCTTCGGACCATGGGAACAATGAACCGGAACACGCCGATCGAGCCGAAGGCGAGCACGTAGAGACCCAGCCAATAGACGCGCTGCCAGGTTCCGTCGGCCAGCACGGCGCCGGCACTGAGCTGGTGCGGAACGGCCACCAGCACGGCAGCGTAGCTGAGCAGATGAATGAGATGCCACGCCTCGTACGAGAACCGGCGCCGCACCGCGACCACGGAGGTGACGACGACGGTCACCAGCAGGCCGAGACCGAGGTAGGCCAAGGCGACGTCCGGCGCGTTGAATAACGTCACGGTCTCCGCGACCACGGACTGGCCGTCGGCCATGGCGTAACCCGTGGTGAGCAAAATGCCGTGGGCGAGGATCAGGTAGAGGGCGGGCTTGCCGAGCCGGCGATGAAAGGCCATGGCCTTGTCCTGGCCGACCACGCGGTCGATGAGCGGGATCCGGGCGGCGAGCACGAGCATGACGAGAATCAGGTCGGTTCCCACCAGACCGGTCACGATCCCCGCGGCGGTGATCATGGAGGATGCGTCGGTGACGGTGGCGAGACCGCCGTAGGCCAGATACAGGCCAACCGCGATCGCCACCGAGGTGCTGCAGGCGACGAAGAGCAGGTCGGCGGCGCGCGCCCGGCGACGGGACGCGGCACGCCGGGTGCGGTCGATCCGGTCGGGCGTGAACCGCCGGACGGGTTGCGTTCGGAGAGACATATCGGGGCTCGTTTCTCAAGACGGGTGTCTGCGTTCTCCACGATCGTCCACATTTCTTCCAGAATTCTTAGCCGGCGCGCCTCCCTATACTTTGTCTATGCCGCAGACCCACCACCGTCTCCTCGTCGTCGAAGACGACGCGGAGTTACTGCGCATGCTCAAGACCCTCTTCACGGGCGAGGGATATCACGTCAGCACGGCCAGGGACGGGCAGCGCGCGCTCCATCTCGCGCTCACGGAGGAGTGGGACGCCGTGGTCCTCGACCGCGGACTGCCACTGATCGATGGCCTCGATGTGCTCGGCAAGCTCCGCGCCGCCGGGATCGAGACGCCCACCCTGATTCTCTCCGCGCTCGGCAACCCCGCGGATCGGGTCGACGGGCTCGACCGCGGTGCCGAGGACTACCTGGCCAAACCATTCGATGTCGACGAGCTCCTCGCCAGGGTGCGCGCACTGCTGCGCCGCCACCGCGCCGCAGCCGCAACGATCCGGCTGCCGGGCGGGTCCGCCTTCGATACCGAATCCCGTCGCGTGCGGCTGGCCGGCGGTGAGAATGTGGCCCTGTCCGAGCGTGAGGCCGACTTGTTGGGAGAACTGTCCCGTGAACCATCGCAGGTCTTTGAACGCGAGACACTGCTGCGCCGGGTTTTCCCCGACGCGGAAGACATCGGCGTTGTAGACACCTACGTGCACTACCTGCGTCGCAAGCTCGGCCGCGGATGTATCACCACTATTCGCGGAATCGGCTACCGCCTGGGGGGACCGTGATGGTTCGTCGCCGGCTCACCGCCGATGAACGCCTTCTGCGTCGAACATCGTTGCGTCTGGCGCTGCAATTCTCGGCGCTCATCGTTGCGATCGTCGCCCTCGTGGGGGTGGTCGCCTTTGTGCTCGTGTCGACGAGCATCGCCGAGTCGACCAATCGTGCCCTGACCAGCGCCGGGCAGGACCTTCGCGGCGACGAAGCGGCCCCCGGCACGTACGTGATCACGATGCGGGACGGACACGTGTCATCAGGTCAAGCGCTGCCCGAGGGATTGCCCGATCTGGACGCGCTTCGGGAGGTCACCTCGACCCGCACGACCATCGATTCCGTTGCGGAATCCGAGGGCACGTCCTACAGCGTGAGAACCCGTGCCGACCAGGGGGTCACCGTCCAGGTCGCCATCGACCGACGGGAAGCGCACGAAGAGATCAATCGCCTGCTGTGGTCGCTGATAGTCGCCGGAATCGTGGGCGCGGTCGCGGCCGGCGGGGCCGGTTACCTGCTGTCGCGGCGGGCCATGAGGCCGCTGATCGAAGCCCTCGCGTTACAGCGCAGATTCGTCGCCGATGCCAGCCACGAGCTGCGCACTCCGCTGACGTTGCTGAGTACCCGCGTGCAAATGCTTCGGCGCGCCCTGCCACGCGACGATCGCGACGGCACGATCGCGGCGGAGGTGGCCGCCGTGGAAAAGGATACGAAGGCGTTGACCGGAATCGTCGAGGATCTCCTCGTGGCGGCCGATACGCGGGACGTCGGCCTGGTCGACGTTGATCTGGGTCAACTGGCCGACGACGCCGTCGGGAGCGTCGCGGCTGCCGCGCGCGACCGCGGGATCGTGGTCGACGTGACGCATTCTGGGGAACCGGCGTTGATCCGTGCCGTCGAGCCGCCCCTGCGCCGCGTATATCTCGCGCTCCTCTCGAACGCACTCGATCACGCCGTTAGTACTGTGGCGATCACGATCACCGGGGCTCCCCGTCTCATCACCGTCGAAGTCAGCGACGACGGCCCGGGGTTTCCGGTCGATACCCGACCGTTCGAACGCTTCTCGTCACGTCGTCCCGTCACCGAGAATTCGCGGCACTATGGGCTCGGGCTGGCACTTGTGTCCGACGTCGTCGCCCGGTACGGCGGACGGGTCGAGGTGGTCACCGACCGGCCGGGCGGGATCGTGCACATCGAATTGCCGCTGGGCTAGTTGCCCTGCCGCGCCGCGGTTCGGGGAGGGCCGGGCAGGGTGGCTCCGTCCGCATCCGCTGCGTCGTCCACCTCGCCGGGGGTGCGGCTGAGGTCGTTCAAGAAGCGGATGACGACGTCGCGTTCCGCGGGCGTGAGGCGGGCGACGGCCTCGAAACGCAGCGCATGCGTGCGGCCCACCGTCTCCCGCACCTGTTCGTGGGTTCGTTTGGTGATGGTGATCATCAACGCGCGTCGGTCGGTGGGGTGAGGCTGACGTTCGACGTGGCCGCCGGCTGCGAGCCGGTCCAGCAGCTTGGTCGTTGATGCGCTCGAGATGCTCAGATGTTCGGCGAGGGCACCGGGGGTGGCCACGACGTTTTGGTTCTGTGACACGACCAGAAAACGGAGTGCCTTCATATCGTTTTCGTTCAACCGCATGTGGTTCCTCGATTTGAAGCTCAGGGCCTCTTCCGATTCGCGCCACCGGCGCATGCCCACCAGCACTTGCGTGACCTGGGCAATTTCGGCTTCGCCCATGGTCGAGTAGTCCACGAGATCCTGATGGGGATCGATGACGCGTGGGTCAAGCATCCTGTCGGCGGCCGGGGAAGGCCTGTTGTGCGATGCGGTCATACGAGTATTATATGACTGAACGTGATGCTTTCCAATCTATTTACTTGCTAGACTAGCTTAATCATCAGAGGAGGTGCGATGCCAGTCACGACCGAAGTGGAAGAGGTCGTTCTGTTGAACGCAGACGGCACGCCCGTCGGCGTTGCACCCAAAGCCACCGTGCACGGGGTCGACACGCCCCTGCATCTCGCATTCTCCTGCCACGTGCTCAACGATGCCGGCGAAGTGCTGGTGACACGACGCGCGCTGACGAAGCGGGCATGGCCGGGAGTGTGGACGAACTCGTTCTGTGGACACCCGCAGCCGGGGGAGCCCGGCCTCGACGCGGTACACCGCCGGGCAGCCTACGAAGTGGGGCTGCAGTTGTCGGGTGTGCACCTGGCGCTTCGGGACTTTCGGTATCGGGCAACGGATGCCTCCGGAATCGTGGAGAACGAGGTCTGCCCGGTCTATGTCGCGTCGGCTCTCGGCCCCGTGCGTGCGCGTTCCGACGAAGTGATGGACCACCGTTGGGTCGATCCCCTCGGCCTCGGCCGGTCGATCCGCTTGACCCCGTGGGCGTTCAGCCCGTGGCTGGTGTTGCAGGCGAAGGAGCTGGCGTTGCTGGGCGGCTCCGGCGCCCGACGAGAGGACGTGCTGTGATGACCCCCCGCGTATCCCTGTTCACCGCATCCACTCATATCACCGAGGTGACGACGCGCCTCGCCGACTTCTTCGACGCGAAAGAGCTGCGGGCCGCCACGCTGGGCGGCCAATATGCCGAACTCTGGGCGGCCGCTCGGCATTCGAGCGAGGGCGGCAAGAAATTCCGGCCGGCCCTCGTGCTGAACACGTACGCGGCACTGGGTGGAGACAGCCAGGACGATGCCGTGGCTGTCGCCATGGCCTTCGAGCTGCTGCACACCGCCTTCCTGCTGCACGATGACGTGATCGACGGTGACACGATGCGGCGCGGACAGCCCAACCTGCTCGGCACGTTTTCCGCGCAGGCGTCCGCTCGGGGCGTGAGCGCGAGATCCGCGGCGACGTGGGGGGAGGCCTCCGCCATCCTGGCCGGTGACCTGCTCATCCAGGCGGCGCAGGCGCAGGTGGCCCGGTTGAGTGTCGTCGAGCACAAGCGACTGGCGCTGCTGGACCTGCTCGAGGAGTGCCTGTTCGTCACCGCGGCCGGCGAACTCGCCGACGTCGCCTTCAGCACCAGCGTGCAGATTCCGGTGCTCTCCGACGTGGTGTCCATGACGCAGTGGAAAACCGCGCACTATTCCTTCCAGGCTCCGCTGCAGGCCGGTGCCATACTGGCCGACGCGAGCGCGGAGACCGTACGTGGCCTGAGCGAATTCGGCCGCAACATCGGCATCGCATTCCAGCTGCGTGACGATATTCTGGGCGTCTTCGGCGTCGAAGACGAGACGGGAAAAAGCTCCACGAGCGACCTGCGCGAAGGAAAGATGACGCTGCTGATGTGCTACGCGTTGCAGCGCAGCGCGACCGATGAGCTGGCGAGCATTCTCGCGCACTCCGACATCACCTCGGCCGATGCGACGCGGGTGCGGCAGATTCTCGAAAGCAGCGGCGCCCGCGACTTCATCGAGACCCTGATCACCGACTACGCACAGCTGGCCATGGCGGCGATTGACTCTCCGGCCATCCCCACCGGCCTGCGCCGACAACTCGAGGAAGTCGCGCAGAAAGCGTGCGACCGAGCCGCATGACCATTCAACGAACGGATGCCGCCGGCGGCCTCGGCCTGTACTCCCGGGCCGCGCACAACAGCTCGGCCGGAATCATCCGCGAATACTCGACCTCCTTCGGCATGGCCACCCGGCTGTTGAGCCCGCAGATCAGGCCGCACATTGAAGACATCTACGGCCTCGTGCGCATCGCCGACGAGGTCGTCGACGGGGCAGCCGCGGCGGCCGGACTGGACGTTGACGCGCAGCGTGCCCTGTTGGATGCGCTCGAAACCGAAACCGAGCGCACCCTGGACAGCGGATACAGCACCAACCTCACCGTGCACTCCTTCGCCGTCACGGCCCGCGCCCTCGGATTCGGAACCGAGCTGACGCGCCCCTTCTTCGCCTCCATGCGACGCGACCTCGATCCCGCAGGCTTCACGGCCGAGGGGGTGCGCGAGTACATATACGGGTCGGCAGAGGTCATCGGACTCATGTGCCTGAAGGCGTTCCTCTTCGGCGTGCCCTGCGATTCCCAGCAACGCGAACGGCTGGAGAGCGGTGCGCGCCGGCTCGGATCTGCCTTCCAGAAGATCAATTTTCTGCGCGACCTCCGCGCCGACTGGATCGACCTGGGCCGAAACTACTTCCCCCACCTCGATCCCGATCACCTGACCGAAGCGCAGAAACTCGAGGTGATCGCCGACATCGAGTCCGACCTCGACGCGGCCGCCGCGGTCATTCCCGAACTGCCGCAGACGTGCCGACTCGCGGTCAGGGCGGCCCACGGACTCTTCGCCGCGTTGACGCAGCGTGTGCGCGCCACCCCGGCGGCAGATCTGCTGACGGCGCGCATCCGTGTGCCCAACGCCGGGAAGCTCGCGATCGTGCTGGCCGCCACGACGCACGGACGGGCGCGTTGACCCGGTGAGTACCACGAAAACGGCAGTCGTCATCGGCGGCGGCATCGCGGGATTGGCCACCGCCGCACTGCTGGCGCGCGACGGATACGGCGTCACGTTGCTGGAAGCGCGCACGGACCTCGGCGGCCGGGCGGGCAGCTGGGAACGCGACGGATTCCGCTTCGACACGGGGCCCTCGTGGTACCTGATGCCCGAGGTCTTCGACCACTTCTTTCGTCTGCTGGGCACCAGCAGCGCTGAGCAGCTCACGCTGACCCGACTGGACCCCGGGTACCGGGTGTTTTTCGAGAACCACGCCGACTCCGTCGACATCACGGCCGACCGGGACGCGAACCTGGACTCCTTCGAGCGGATCGAACCGGGCGCCGCGGCCGCCCTCGATCGCTACCTCGACTCCGCACGAGATACCTATACGGTCGCCGTCCGCCGTTTTCTGTACAGCACCTTCGCCTCATTCCGAACCCTCCTGGTGGCGGATGTGATGAAGCGAACCGTTCGGCTCACCCGGCTGCTGCTCCAGCCGCTCGATCGCTTCGTGGCCCGCTCGTTCACCGACAACCGGTTGCGGCAGATTCTGGGATATCCCGCCGTCTTCCTCGGATCGGCCCCGTCGATGACACCGAGCCTGTATCACCTGATGAGTCACCTGGACCTCGAAGACGGTGTCTACTACCCATCGGGCGGCTTCGCCGAGGTCATCGCGGCGATCGCGCGCCTGGCCGCCGGCGAGGGCGTCGACATCGTGACCGAGGCACGCGCGACCGCGATTTCCACGAAAGAGACCGGCGGACGCACCGTCGTGACGGGCGTGCGCTACACGGATGCCGACGGAATTCCGCGGCACGTCGCCGCGGATGTCGTGGTGTCGGCCGCTGACCTGCACCACACCGAAACCGAGCTGCTGCCTGAGGCGCTGCGCACGTATCCGGAGAAGTGGTGGCAGACCAAGGTCGCCGGGCCCGGAGCCGTCCTCGTTTTCCTCGGCGTGCGTGGCCCCGTGCCGCAACTGGCTCACCACAGCCTGTTCTTCACCGAGGACTGGGCCGACAACTTCGGCCGCATCTTCGCCCAACCGACCTCGGTCCCCGACCCCGCATCCATCTACGTCTGCCGTCCGAGCGCAACGGATGGCCAGGTGGCGCCGGCCGGTCATGAGAACCTCTTCGTTCTCGTCCCGGTACCGGCCGACCCGACTATCGGTGCCGGCGGGGTGAACGGCGCCGGCGATCGGGCCGTGGAGGCCGTGGCCGATACGGTCATCGATCAGATCGCCACGTGGGCCGGCATTCCCGACCTCGCCGAGCGCATCGTGGTGCGGCGCACCATGGGACCGGCGGATTTCGAGCAGGACCTGAACTCGTGGAAGGGCAGCGCACTCGGACCCGCACACACCCTGCGGCAGAGCGCCTTCCTGCGTGGAAAGAACGTCTCCGGCAAAGTGCAGGGACTGTTCTACGCGGGCGGCACGACGGTGCCCGGCATCGGCCTGCCGATGTGCCTGATCAGCGCCGAACTTGTGATCAAGCAGCTTCGCGGGGACACCAGCACGCGAGCGTTGCCGGAGCCACTGTGAGCCTCAGCTACCTGATAATTCTTGTTGTCGTGATCGGCTGCATGGTGCTGATCGACCGGCGCTATGGGCTCTTCTTCTGGAAGGATGCGCCGCGAGCGGCGGCCGTGCTGATCATCGGCGTCGCGTTCTTCCTGGTCTGGGACCTGCTGGGCATCCACCTGGGAATATTCTTCCGCGGCGAAACGAGCTTCATGACCGGCATTCTCCTGTCGCCGGAACTGCCGCTCGAAGAACCCTTCTTCCTCGCGTTCCTCTGCTACCTGATCATGGTGCTCGTCGCCGGTGTCGAACTGGCCGGGCGCCGCACCAGGGAGCGTCGATCATGACCTATGCCTGGTTGAGCCTGATCTTCGTCGCCGTCGCCGCGGCGGTGCTGCTGGCCGCGCTGCTCGCGCGCGGGGCGTCGCGACGAGCCCTCGTCGCGCGGTGGTGGCTGCCCGTCCTCATGTCCGGGACGGTCGTGATGATCCTCACCGCCGTCTTCGACAACGTGATGATTCGCACGGGCTTGATGGCCTATTCCGCCTCGGTCACGTCCGGTCTTCTGATCGGCGTCGCCCCGCTGGAGGACTTCGCCTACCCGCTGGCCGGGTTGATCCTGCTCCCGGCGCTGTGGCTTCTCGTCGGGGGGCGACAAGCACATGACCGCTAACCGTTCACGCCAGTTCATCGGCGCCCTGCTCCTGGCCTCGCGTCCGGTCAGCTGGATCAACACCGCCTTTCCCTTCGCAGCCGCCTACTACTTGACCGGCCACGAAATTGATGCGGCGCTCGTCATCGGCACGCTCTTCTTTCTGGTGCCCTACAACCTCGCGATGTACGGCATCAACGACGTCTTCGACTACGAATCCGACCTCGCCAATCCCCGCAAGGGCGGCCTCGAGGGGGCCGTGCTCCAACGCACCGATCATCGGTTGATCCTGTGGGTCGCGGTACTCACCACCGTTCCCTTCATCGTCCTGCTGGTCGTCCTTGGCAATCCGCTGTCCTGGCTGGTTCTGGCCCTCAGCCTCTTCATGGTCGCCGCATATTCCGTTCCGGGACTGCGCTTCAAGGAGAAGCCCTTTCTGGACTCGATCACCTCCAGCACGCACTTCGTCTCTCCGGCCGTGTACGGACTCGTGCTCGCCGGGGCGACTGCGACGCCTCAGCTCGTGCTGCTGTTGGCGGCCTTCTTCCTCTGGGGAATGGCCAGCCACGCGTTCGGTGCCGTGCAGGATGTGATGCCCGACCGGTCGGGCGGCATCCACTCGGTGGCCACCGTCATCGGTGCCCGCTGGACGGTGCGCTTCGCGATGGCGGCCTGGGCCGCCGCCGGTGTGCTGATGCTCCCGACGGCATGGCCGGGGCCGCTCGCCGCCCTGCTGGTGCTGCCCTACATTGCCACGGCATTTCCGTTCCGCTCTGTCTCCGACGCAGAATCCGAGTCGGCCAACCGCGGCTGGAGACGCTTCCTCTGGATCAACTACTCGATGGGCTTTCTCATCACCATGCTGCTGATCGCATATTCACTTGAAAGGGCCTGACCACGCCATGACGGATCAAACTCGACGCCGCGACTGGAACCCTCCACGCTGGCTGCGCATCGTGCTTCCGGCCGTTCTCCTGATCGTCTGGCTGGTGGCCGCCAGCTTCGGCGGCCCCACCTTCGGCAAGCTCTCCTCCGTGTCGAGCAACGATCAGGCAGCGTTCCTCCCGGCCAGCGCCGAATCCACCCGGGTGAACGAGGTGGCGCAGAAATTCACGGACTCCGACGCGATCCCCGCGATTGTGCTCTTCGTCTCCGACACGACGATTGCCCCCGCCGACCTGGCGTCCTACGCCGACGTTGCGGTGCAGCTCGGTGACGTCACCGGCGTACAGGAGGCACCGGCCCCTGGCGTTCCCTCGGTGATCGGACCGATTCCGTCGGAAGACGGCATGGCCGTGGAATTCATTGTGCCGATCAGCGACACCGACGAGGTGGACGCGGTCGTCGCCGATCTCCGCGCCGTCGCCGACACGTCAACGACCGCGACGACGAGCGCCTACGTCACCGGTCCGGCGGGTCTCACCGCGGATCTGGTCGCCGCGTTCGCCGGAATCGACGGCCTCCTGCTCCTGGTCGCGGCCGGCGCCGTCTTCCTTATCCTGCTGCTGGTCTACCGTTCCATCGTGCTGCCGTTTCTCGTGCTGTTCACGTCCGTCTTTGCGCTGTCGGCCGCGATCCTGCTGGTGTACGCGTTCGCCAGCTGGGGCTGGATCCAGCTGAGCGGGCAGAGCCAGGGCATCCTGTCCATCCTCGTGATCGGCGCGGCCACCGACTATTCCCTGCTGCTGGTGGCGCGGTACAGGGAAGCTCTCCGGCAGGTCGAATCCAAATGGGCGGCCATGGCGCGGGCGTGGCGGGCCGCCCTCGAACCGATCGCGGCGTCGGGGGCGACCGTGATCATCGCCCTGCTCTGCCTGTTGTTCTCCGATCTCAACTCGAACCGCAGCCTGGGGCCCATCGCCGCGATCGGTATCGTCTTCTCGCTCTTCGCCTCGCTGACTCTCCTGCCGGTTCTGCTGGTCCTCTTCGGGCGCGTCGCCTTCTGGCCGTTCCGGCCGCGGGTGGTCGCCGACGAGGCGCCGGCCCGCCACGCGGCGGTCGCGGCCTTCGACGGGCTGCAGGGGGTGACCGGTCTGTGGAAGCGGGTCGGCGGACTCGTCGCGCGTCGACCGCGCGTCACCTGGGTCGCCTCCGTGCTGCTGCTCGTGGCCTGTTCGCTTGGCCTGCTGCAACTGCAGGCAAACGGGGTGGCGCAGACCGACATCATCCTCACCCAGTCTGAAGCCGTCGATGGCCAGAAAGTGGCCGCCGAACACTTCCCCAGCGGCGCCGGGAGCCCCGTCGTCATCGTGACCGAGCAGACCAACGCGGATGCCATGCTGTCGGCCGTCGAATCGGCCGACGGCGTCAGTTCGGCCGCGATCTACACCGGCAATACCGGTCCAGGGGCCCCGGCCGAGCCGGTGGTCAGGGACGGACAGGTGCTGATCAACGCGGTGCTGTCCTCACAGGCCGATTCCCAGACGGCCGAAGGCGTCGTGCGCACCCTCCGGGACGACCTCCCGCAGACCGATGCCGGTGTGCTGGTCGGCGGCGTGACGGCGATCGCGCTGGACACCAACACGACGGCGCAAAGCGACCTCGTCAAGATCATTCCCATCGTGCTGCTGGTGATCCTGGTGATCCTCATGCTGCTGCTGCGCTCGATTGTGGCCCCGGTTTTGCTGGTGGCGAGCGTGGTCGTCTCCTACGCGGCCGCCCTCGGCGTCTCGGCCATCGTGTTCAACCACGTGTTCCAGTTTCCGGGAGCGGATGCAACGGTGCCGCTGTTCGGGTTCGTCTTCCTGGTGGCCCTCGGCGTGGACTACAACATTTTCCTGATGACCAGGGTGCGGGAGGAGACGATGCGTATCGGCACGAGACCCGGAATCCTGCGCGGCCTGGCCATGACCGGCAGCGTCATCACGTCCGCCGGTGTTGTGCTGGCGGCAACCTTCGCGGCGTTGGCCGTGATCCCGATCCTGTTCCTGGTGCAGATCGCGTTCATCGTGGCGTTCGGTGTGCTCCTGGACACCGTCATCGTGCGTTCCCTGCTGGTGCCGGCCCTGTCGTACGACATCGGTCGGGCCATCTGGTGGCCGTCGCGACTCGGCCGGGACATGCTCCGGTAGAGATCCCGGCGTCCGGTTGACCTGCTGGGGGTCGACCGGACGCATCGAGTCAGACCTTGCGCACGAGCACCGTGGAGACCAGGTGCGTGGGGTCCTTCCGCAGCACAAGCGTGGCGCGCGACCGCGTCGGGCGAATATTCTGCAGAAGGTTGGGTTCGTTGATGCTTTTCCAGATGCCGCGCGCCCGCGCCCTGGCCTCATCTTCGGTGAGTGAGGCATAACGGTGAAAATACGACTTCGGGTTGGCGAAGGCTCCGCGCTGCAGCTTAAGGAAACGTTCTTCGTACCACCGGGCGATGTCCTGGGTGCGGGCATCCACATAGATCGTGAAGTCGAAGAGATCGCCGACCGCGAGCCCGTGGCCGGCCGCGGGCGGCTGCAGCACGTTGAGGCCTTCGACGATGAGAATGTCGGGCTGCCGTACCACGATCTGCGCGTCGGGCACGATGTCATAGGTGAGGTGTGAGTAGAACGGAGCCCGCACCTCGGTCGCGCCGCTTTTAATGGCGCTCACGAAGCGCAACAGCGCCCGGCGATCATACGCCTCCGGAAAACCCTTGCGTTCCATCAGACCGCGACGGGCCAATTCCGCGTTCGGAAACAGAAAACCGTCCGTGGTGACGAGCTCCACGCGGGGGGTATCGTCCCACCGTGCCAGCATCTCGCGCAGCAGACGGGCCGTCGTGGATTTACCGACGGCAACGGATCCGGCGATCCCGATCACGAAGGGCGTGCGCTGCGCCCGTTCGCCGAGAAAATCGCTCGTGGCGCGGTGCAACTGGCGGGCTCCGGCGGCGTACAAATTCAGCAGCCGGCTGAGCGGAAGGTAGACATCCGTCACCTCGCTGAGGTCGAGCGGCTCGCCGAGACCGCGCAGTTGTACGAGTTCCGTCTCACTCAGAGGCAACTTGGTGGTGGGCGCGAGGGCCGCCCAATCTGCCCGGTCGAGTTCCACGAAGGGGGTCGCGTGACCGTTGTTACGCGCGCTGAACATCGGATCGGACATTTGCCCAAGCTTAGTCCGACTAAAATCAACGCTATGTGCGGAATCGTGGGTTATGTCGGAGACAGTAAAAGCGTCGAGGTCCTTCTGGGCGGTCTGCGCAGGCTTGAGTATCGGGGGTACGACTCGGCGGGCATCGCCGTGATCGCCGACAACGGCGATCTCAATACCGTGAAGCGCGCGGGCAAGCTTGCCGTGCTCTCCAACGAGCTGGCGGCGCACCCGATCGCGAACGGGCGTACGGGGATCGGACACACGCGCTGGGCCACCCACGGTGGTCCCACCGACGGGAATGCGCACCCGCATCTGGGCGACAACGACAAGCTCGCCCTCATCCACAACGGCATCATCGAGAACTTCGCGCCGCTGCGTGACGAACTGCTCGCCGAAGGCTTCAGCTTCCTGAGCGAAACCGACACCGAGGTGGCCTCCGTGCTGCTCGGCCGCGAATACCAGCGCGTCGGCGATCTCGCCGAGGCCTTCCGCGCCGTTGTCGCCCGCCTCGACGGAGCCTTCACGCTTCTCGCCGTGCACAAGGACCAGCCGGGCATCGTCGTGGGCGCCCGCCGCAACTCCCCGCTCGTGATCGGGCTCGGCGACGGCGAGAACTTCCTCGGCTCCGATGTGGCCGCATTCGTCGAATACACGCGCCGGGCCGTGGCCATCGGCCAGGACCAGATCGTGACCATCACCCCCACGAGCGTTACCGTGACGGACTTCGACGGCGTCCCGGTGAAAACCGAAGAGTTCGACATCGCCTGGGACGCCTCCGCGTCGGAAAAGGGCGGATGGTCCAGCTTCATGGCCAAGGAAGTGTCCGAGCAGCCCGACGCCGTCGCCAACACCCTGCGCGGGCGCGTGCACGACGGCCACGTCGAGGTTCCCGAACTCACGGCCTTCGGCGACGACGTGCTTGCCGGCATCCGCCGTATCGTCATCATCGCCTGCGGCACGGCGGCGTACGCCGGCCAGACCGCGAAGTACGCCATAGAGAAGTGGGCACAGGTGCCCGTGGACGTGGAACTCAGTCACGAGTTCCGCTACCGCGACCCCGTGCTCTCCGCTGACACCCTCGTGATCTCGATCAGCCAGTCCGGCGAAACCATGGACACGCTCATGGCCGTCAAGTACGCGATGTCCCTCGGCGCCAAGACCATCTCCATCTGCAACACGCAGGGCGCCACCATCCCGCGCGAGTCCGACGCCGTGATCTACACGCACGCGGGCCCCGAAGTCGCCGTGGCGTCGACCAAGGCCTTCGTCGCACAGATCTCGGCGCTGTACCTCTTCGCGCTGCACCTGGCTCGTGTGCGGGGCAGCCTCAGCGCGTCAGAGCAAGCAGTGCAGGTCGCCGAACTGCAGGCCATTCCCGAGAAGCTCGCCACCGTTCTCGGCGTCGAGGACGCGGTGCGCCAGCTGGCCCGCTGGATGAGTGACACCCGTGCCGTGCTGTTCCTCGGCCGCCACGTGGGCTTCCCCATCGCCCTCGAGGGGGCACTCAAGCTCAAGGAGCTGGCCTACATCCACGCGGAGGGCTTCGCCGCCGGCGAGCTCAAGCACGGTCCGATCGCCCTGATCGAGCCCGGCCAGCCGGTGTTCGTGGTGGTCCCGAGCCCCCGCGGATCCGCGCACCTGCACCCGAAGGTCGTCTCCAACATTCAGGAGATCCGCGCCCGCGGCGCCCGCATCATCGCCATCGCCGAGGTCGGCGATGCGGCCGTGCTGCCGTTCGCCGATACCGTCATTCACATTCCGCTCGCGGCGCCGCTGTTCGAGCCGCTGCTCGCCGTGGTTCCGTTGCAGATGTTCGCCATGGAACTGGCCATCGCGAAGGGCCTCGACGTGGACCAGCCACGCAACCTCGCGAAGTCGGTCACGGTCGAATAACCGCCCGAGCAGACCACACATGATCCGAGGTATCGGCGTCGACATCGTCGACCTGGCGCGTTTCACGCGCCAGGTCGAACGAACCCCCGGACTCATCCCGAGGCTCTTCGCCGAGGGGGAGCGCAGTCTGCCCGTGCACTCCCTCGCGGCTCGCTTCGCCGCCAAGGAGGCGCTCATCAAAGCCCTCGGTGACAGCGGGGGAGTCACCTGGCAGGACATGGAAATCGTCTCCGACGCGCATGGCAACCCCGGCTTCGTGCTGCACGGCCCGCTCGAAACCCTCCTGCACGCCAGGGGCATCACGAGCCTGCACGTCACGATGACCCACGACGCCGGTGTCGCGTGCGCCTTCGTCGTCGCCGAGGGCGCATGAGCGTCATCACCGCCGAAACCCCGGAGGCGATGCACCGGTTCGGGATCGAACTCGGCTCACGCCTGCGCGCCGGGGATCTCGTGGTGCTCACGGGCCCGCTCGGCGCCGGCAAGACCACCCTCACCCGCGGGCTTGGGGAAGGCCTCCACGTGCGCGGCGCCGTGACGAGTCCCACCTTCGTGCTCGCCCGCACGCATCCGAGCACCGTGGGCGGCCCGCCGCTCGTGCACGTCGACGCCTACCGACTCGGCAGCGCCCTCGAACTCGACGACCTCGATATCGACTTCGCACGGTCGATCGTCGTGGTCGAATGGGGCCGCGGCATGCTGGACGGCATCACCGACTCCTGGCTCGACATCGACATCGAACGGCCGACGGGCGCATCGGCAGTCCACCCGGATGCCGCCACCGGCGACGACCCTGACCTCGACCTCGACGAACCCCGCATCATCACGCTCACCGGCCATGGGCCGCGGTGGCGGTCCGCAGGCTGGCCCGACGCCTAGGCTGAACCCATGGTTGCCCCCAGCACGTCGACGGATCTCACGTCCCCCCGCAAGGGCCCCCGCTACTGGATTGCGCTCGCGATCATCGGCCTGATCGGCGGTCTGCTCTCCGGCGCGTTCGGCGTCGGGGGCGGCATCATCATGGTTCCGCTGCTGATCACGTTCGCGCACATGGACCAGCGCCGCGCCGGGGCGACCTCGCTTGTGGCCATCATCCCCACGGCCCTCGTGGGGTCGCTGGCCTACCTCGCCAACGACCAGATCGACCTTGTGGCCGGTGGCATCATCGCGGCGGGTGCGGTGATCGGGGCCGTGATCGGCAGCATGCTGCTGCGCCGCATCCCGCTCGTCTGGCTGCGTTGGATGTTCATCCTGCTGATGCTTCTCGTCGCCGTGCGCATGCTGCTCCTCATCCCCGAGCGCGTCGGGCCGGTCGACCTGAGCGTTGCCGTCGTGTTCGGCTACCTGGCACTCGGCCTGATCATGGGCATCGCCTCGGGGCTGTTCGGCATCGGCGGCGGAGTCATCGCGGTGCCGGCGCTCGTGGCCGTCTTCGGGGCGAGCGACCTCATTGCCAAGGGCACGTCACTGCTCGTGCTCATCCCCACCGGCCTGGTGGGTACCATCGCCAACCTGCGCGGTCACCTGGTCGATCTGCGCGACGGCGTCGTGGTCGGGATCGCGGCCGTGGCGGCATCCGTTCCCGGCGTTACGCTCGCCCTGCTGATGACCCCGCAGGTGTCGAGCATCCTCTTCGCGGTGCTGCTCGTCGTCGCGGCGCTGCAGCTCGCCGTTAAGGCCGTGCGGGCCCAGCGCCGGGACCGCGCGCCGCGCGTATAGTCTTGACGAGTGCTTCTCGCCATTGATACCTCAGCCGGCACGAGCGTCGCCGTCGTCGACCTCGACCGTGGCGTGATCAGCGAACGCGCCGAACGCGACACCATGCGCCACGCCGAGGTCATCGGCCGCCTGATCCAGGAATGCCTCGCCGAAGCCGGAGTCTCCGCGAGCGACCTGTCCGGCATCGTCGGCGGCATGGGCCCCGGGCCGTTCACCGGCCTGCGCGTCGGCATCGCGGCCGCCCGCGTCTTCGCGCTGGGCGTCGGCATACCCCTCGTCCCGGTTGTCAGTCACGACGCGATCGCCTTCAACGCGTACCGCACCGGTCATCAGGGGCCGCTGCTCGTGGTCACCGACGCCCGCCGCCGCGAGGTGTACTGGTCGGCCTACAGCGACGCGGATGCCGAAGGGCTGCCCCGCCGCATGGGCACGCCCGGTCTCGCCAAGCCCGCTGAACTGCTCGAAGCATCGTTCGAGCACGCCGGCGTACCGCGCCTGGACGCGGCCACCGTCTCGGCCGGCGACCTCGGACTCGTCGCCGAGTTGTCTTTCGCCGCCGGATCGTCGTTCGCCGCCGACGCCCCGCTCTACCTGCGTTCGCCCGATGTGACCCTGCCCAACGGCCGCAAGCGGGTGAGCTGAGTGACCTGGCAGTTGCGCCGGGCAACCTCTGCCGACGTGCCGGCGATCATGGTGCTCGAAACCGGAATTTTCGAGAACGATGCCTGGTCGAGCGAGATGATGGCCCGCGACGTGGCCGACCCGGCCTGCTACTACCTCGTGGCGTTTCCGCCGGACGACCCCACGCGGATCCAGGCGTATGCCGGCCTGCTCGCGCCGCAGGGCGCGGCCGAGGGCGACATTCAGACCATCGGCGTGGCGGACGACGCCCGCGGGCATGGCCTCGGCCGGGTGCTCATGCTGCGGCTCATCGCCGAGGCGAGCGCCCGCGGTGCCCGGCAGGTGTTCCTGGAGGTGCGTGCCGACAACCCGTCGGCTCAGGGGCTGTATCGTTCCCTCGGTTTCGACGAACTCGGCGTGCGGCGCGGCTACTACCAGCCCGACAATGTTGACGCGCTCGTGATGCGCCTGAACATCCCGGCGCCGCGGGCGGCGCTCGCCACCACCCCCGACGCAAGCGAGGCCTGACATGAACCGAACAGATCCCCTCGTGCTCGGCATCGAAACCTCGTGCGATGAGACCGGCATCGGCATCGTCCGTGGCACGCGCCTGCTTTCCAACACCATCGCCAGTTCCATGGACGAGCACGCCCGATACGGCGGCGTCGTCCCGGAGGTCGCCGCCAGGGCCCACCTCGACGAGCTCGTGCCGGCCATCACCGCCGCCGTGGCCGAGGCCGGAATTCGCCTCGACGACGTGGATGCGATCGCCGTTACGAGCGGACCCGGGCTCTCGGGCGCCCTCATGGTGGGCGTCGGCGCCGCTAAGGCCCTCGCCGTCGCGCTGGACAAGCCGATTTATGCGGTCAATCACCTCGTCGGGCACGTGGGAGCAGACCTCCTGCGCACCGGAGCCCACAGCGCGGATGAACCCCTCGAATACCCGACGATTGCGCTGCTCGTCTCCGGCGGTCACACCTCCCTGCTGCTCGTGCGCGACCTGACCGGCGACGTCGAACTTCTCGGCGAAACCATCGACGATGCCGCGGGGGAGGCCTTCGACAAGGTCGCGCGGGTGCTCGGCATGCCGTATCCGGGCGGCCCGCAGATCGACGCGGCCGCTCTCACCGGCGACCCGAACGCCATCCGCTTTCCGCGCGGACTGAGCAAGCCCAAGGACATGGCGCAGCACCGCTACGACTTCTCCTTCTCGGGACTGAAGACATCCGTGGCCCGCTGGGTGGAACAGCACGAAGATGCCGGAAAGCCGGTGCCGATCAACGATGTTGCGGCGAGCTTTCGGGAGGCCGTCGTCGATATTCTGCTCACCAAGGCCGTGGCCGCCTGTGTCGCCTACGACGTGCCCCGGCTGCTGCTCGGCGGTGGGGTGATCGCCAACCGACGGTTGCGTGAGGTTGCCGCCGAGAGAACGGAAGCCGCCGGCATCGTCTTGCGGGTACCCCCACTGTCGCTCTGCACCGACAACGGCGCCATGATCGCCGCGCTCGGAGCCCAGCTGATCATGGCCGGGCACGAGCCGTCGTCGCTGGATTTCGGGGCGGATTCCACCCTCCCGGTCAGCGACATCCAAGCATAAAACCCCGTCTCACCAAGCTATATTCTCAGCTGCGGGATATTCTGGGGGAAGCGCCCCCCCGTCAGTTGTTTTGAGGAGTTCTCACATGTCAGATTCCACCAATAACGTGCCTCCGGCCGAACCGACACCGCCCCCCGCGTCCGCCTACCAGGCCCAGCCGGCACCCGTGTATGCGCAGCAGGCTCCGACAGGTTACGCAGCGCCGACCGGCCCGGGCCCCGAGACCTTCAACGTGCTCGCGATCGTGTCGTTCGTCAGCGCATTCGTGGTGTCTCTCGCCGCGGTCATCTGTGGGCACATCGCCCTGTCACAGATCAAGAAGACCGGCGAGAAGGGCCGAGGCTTCGCAATCGCCGGTGTGGTGCTCGGCTACGTCGGCATCCTCGCCGGAATCATCACCGTTATCGTGGTCATTGCGCTGATCAGCAGCGGCGTTGCGATGAACCCGGAGATCTTCCGCGACCTGTAGCGCGGCTGGGAACCAGCCCGCAACGTTCGGCACCAACGCCGGCAGCGCCCGCACCATTTCGAAAGGAACGAACTCCATGAGTGATCCGACTACCCCGCAGGTTCCCGACGTTCCCGACGTTCCCGACGTTCCCGACGTACCGCAGGTGCCGAGCGTTCCTCCGGTCGCGCCGCCGTCCGCGCCCACGCCGCCCACGCCGCCGCCGGCGCCGAGCTACGCGGCGCCCACCCCGCCGCCCAGCTACGGAGCGCCGACCCCTCCGTCGGCCGGCGGCCCCGCCACCCCGCCGCCCGCCTACGGCGCCCCGGCGAACCCCTACGCGTCGGACCCCTACGCGGCCGCGCCGGCCAGGAAGCAGCCGATGCTCAGCATCCTCGCCATGATCGCGGGCACCATCGGCGTCATCGGCTCGCCGATCGCCATCATTCCGTTCGTCGGAGGATTTCTCGGTCTGCTCTTCCCGGCTGCCGGAGTCGTTCTCGGTTTCCTCGGCAAGAAGCGGGAACCGGCCGCACGCGGATTCTGGCTGACCGGAATCATCACCGGCTTCGTGGGTATCGGCCTGATGATCCTCAGCCTCGTGCTGTGGGGTCTGCTCTTCGCCGCCGGCAACGCGTATAACGGTTATTGATCCGCTGGCGGGTCACCCCCAACGGGGTGGCCCGCCGGCCCCTGGTATCACGGAGGACTGCAATGAGCGGAGCGCACCGCGACGCTGACGCCGACGACGACGTTCGGCTGGACCACACTCGTCCGCCGGCGCCCCCCGGCAGCGAACTGGCCTGGGAATCGACCGTGACCGCGCCCACCGAGTGGGTTCCGTATGTCTACACCGACGCGGAAATGCACGCGCACACGACCCGCCGCCGGCTGTCCATCGCGGCCCTGGTCTGCGGACTGCTGGGTTTGCTGCTCGGGATCATCGGCGTGTGGGGCATCTTTGTCTCGGTGACCGCCGTGATCCTGGCCCTGATCGCCCGCACCGTCGAGTACCGGGCGAAGGTCTTCTGGCTCAGCGGCCTCCTGACCGGCCTCGGCGGCATCCTGCTCGCCGTGTTCTGGTTCCTGTACGTCACTCAGGTCGTTCTGGGCTGAACCGCCGGGCACGTTGACTCGGACTCGCCACGCCGCATCCGCGCGCTGGGAATGCGGCGTGTCACGAAAACCTCCGAGGGCCTCCGTGTGCCGTGCAGGGGAGCGCGGTCAGCGCACGCGCTCCACGAGCAGCGCGACCCGATGCCCGGCCGCGCGCGTGAGGATCAGGGTCGCCGATTCCGGCCCCTTGAGCTTCAGCCGGGTACGGAGGGCGGCCGGGTCCACGTCCACTCCGCGTTTTTTGATCTCGAGCGTGCCGATGTGGCGTTCCTGCAGTGCCAGGCGCAGCTTCTTCTCGTCGACCGGCAGCACCTCGAGCACTCGGAACGCGCTCGCAAACGGGGTCTGCACGAGTGCGGGCGCCGTGAGGTACGCGATGCCCTCGCTGAGCATTTCGGCGCCGAGGGTGCGGGCGAGGTCACCGATCAGGCGCGCCCGGATGACGGCACCGTCCGGCTCGTAGACGTAGCCGCCGAGGTCGCCCACCGGGGCGTCCTCGCTGTCGCCGCCCGCGGTCATCTCGACGACGCCGCTCGACGTCAACAGCAGCGCGGAACGACGGATGCCCTCCCGGGCGAGCGCGCCGAACCAGAGCCCCATCTCCACGAGCTGGCCGTCAACGGACACCCACTGTGCCTCTGCCTCGGACGGGATCAGGTCGCGGTCGTGGCCCGGACCGAGTTTCACGCCCACCGGCATTCGCTGGGCCAGGGCGAAGGCCCAGTCGAGGGAGGGGGAGTAGTCGTCTGGGCGGGTGAGGCGCGAGGTGTTGCTGTGCCCGCTCGTGCGGCGCGCCGGGTCGAGCCAGGCCGCGTCGAAGCCGTCCAGGTCGACCTCTTCGGCGGGGGAGTGCACCACGCTCGCCTGGGGAAAGGGCGCAAGGTTGTAGCTCGCCACGGTCGCCGTCACCTCGTCGGCGTCAACGGCCGTGACGTCGAGGTCGATGGCGGCCATGGCCATGGCGTCCCCGCCGATGCCGCACCCGAGGTCGACGATGCGAGGAGGCCGATCCGTGCCCGCGCCAAGCGCGGCGAAACGACCGGCGTGCAGCGCGGCGACACGCAGGCGCGTGGCTTGCTCGAGTCCGGCCTCGGTGAAGAGCATACGGCTGGCGAAATCACCGAACTTGGATCCGGCCTTCGCGCGCAGCCGCGCCTGGCTCAACGCCGCAGCCACCAGGCCGGCGGCATGGCCGGCCTTGCGCAGCTCGCTCACCGCCCGCACGACGTCGATGGTGTCGTAGCGCGGAAGGGAATCGAGCAGGCGTAAACCCTCGGGCGAAAGCAGCTCGACGAGCTCGGTGCGTTCCATTGAACAAACCTATCAATCGCGCCCGCATCTGGCACTCACGTTGCGTGAGTGCCAGATGCACCCTAAGCTCGATTTAGCACTCTCGTTGTGAGTCTGCTAACCCATATCTTCGTAAAGAAAGAGGTCAACCGTGTCGGTCTCCATCAAGCCGCTCGAGGATCGCATCGTCATCAAGCAGGTCGACGCAGAGCAGACGACCGCTTCAGGACTCGTCATCCCTGACACCGCCAAGGAAAAGCCCCAGGAGGGTGAAGTTGTTGCTGTCGGCCCCGGCCGCATCGACGACAAGGGCAACCGCGTCCCCCTCGACATCGCCGTCGGCGACAAGGTGCTCTACTCCAAGTACGGCGGAACCGAAGTGAAGTTCGGTGGCGACGACCTTCTCGTTCTGTCGGCTCGCGACGTTCTCGCCGTCGTTGTTCGCTAAGTAGTTTCACCCGTACGACAAGAACTCCCGGATGGCCTTGCCATCCGGGAGTTTTTTTGTGTTCCCCGGCGTTACATTCCAATGTGGCAACACCGGGTGCGATGAACGTTGGCAGAGTTGTAGACAGGAATTTTCAATGACGGATGCTCCGCCGAGCCCGACCGTGTCGGCCACTGCTGTCGGCACGTCGCGCTCTGACCACACTCGTGGACTGCTGTTCGGTTTTCTCGCCTACGGCCTCTGGGGAATGCTTCCCCTGTATTTCCTGCTCCTCACTCCCACGGGAGCGTTCGAGGTCGTCGCCTGGCGGGTGCTCTTCTCCCTCGTGTTCTGCCTCGTGCTGCTCACCGCCACGCGCAAATGGGGCGCGCTTCGCGCCGTGCTGCGCCAGCGCCGGGTGATGTTCACCATGGGTCTCGCCGGGCTGCTCATCTTCGTGAACTGGCAGACCTACGTGTTTGCCGCCATGACCGGTCACGTGGTCGAGGCTGCACTCGGATACTTCATCAACCCCATCGTCACCGTGCTGCTCGGCGTGCTCATCTTGCGGGAACGGTTGCGTCGCATCCAGTGGATAGCCGTCGCCATCAGCCTCGTCGCGGTGATTGTGCTCACCGTCGGCTACGGTACGCTTCCGTGGATCTCGCTCGTGCTGGCCTTCTCTTTCGGCTTTTACGGCCTGATGAAGAAGCGGGTGGGCCCGCGCGTCGACGCGGTCACCGGACTCACCCTGGAGACGGCGTGGGTGGCCCCCGTGGCCATCATCCAGCTCGTGGTCGTCGGGAGCCTGTCCGGCCTCACGTTCGGAACGGTGTCTACGGCGCATACCCTGGGTCTGCTCGCGGCCGGTGTGGTGACCGCGGTTCCCCTCCTGCTGTTTGCTGCCGCGGCGCGCCGACTGCCCCTCACCGTACTGGGGCTGATCCAGTTCGCGGCGCCGGTGCTGCAATTTCTCGTGGGTGTCGTCATCCTGAAGGAACCGATGCCCCCTGAACGCTGGGTGGGATTCTCCCTGGTGTGGGTTGCGCTCATCGTTCTCACTGTGGACATGATCGCTTCCGGCCGGACTGCCCGGCGAGCGTCCCTCGAACTGGTCTGATCCGAGGCTACGCTCGGGGAACACCATCCGATTGGACTCCGATGCCCCGCCCCGCCCTTCTTGCCGCGCTCCTGGCCGCAGCGCTCGTCACCACCCTCGGGGGGTGCTCGGAACCCGTGCCGGTGCCCGCGACTGCCGCCCCGACGCCCGCGCCGGTGGTTCCCACCGGTGACGGCGTGCTGCGCATCGGCACCCTGTTTCCGTCAACCGGAGACAACGCGGCCGGCGGCGCCGCCCAGGTGGCCGGATCAGAAATAGCCGCACGGGAGATCGCCGCCCAGGGCGGCGTGCTCGGCCAGCCGGTGCAGCTCATCCATCGTAATTCGGCGGGGGATGAAGCGGCGAACTTCACGAACCTGATCGACCGGGCCGTGGATGCGGTGCTGTGGGACGCTCAGACCGCGGCAAGGCCCGAACTGGCGGCATCCGTCGCTCCCGCGGCGCTGCTCTCGCTGAATGACCTCGTGAACGGCGGCACTCCCCTCGCGGTCAGCGCGGACTTCGGCGCACGCCTGACCGTGGCCGATCCGGGCCTGACCGACACGGCGGGAGCGGCGGAAGCCTACGACGGCGTCATCGCCACCGCGCTCGCCGCGATGGCGACCGGAGACGACGGGGCAGCGTCGCTGGAGGCGGGCTGGGTGAGGGTGCGCCAGGGGTCGGCAGTGTGCACGTCGTGGGGCGAATGCGTGCTCGCCTTGGACGCGGGCTTGCAGATTGAGTATCAGGGACTGACCGGCCGCCAATCGTAACGATTTGGCTCCATAACGCGCTCAGGAGCCGAAGATGGTGGTTATCGGGTCGGCGGATTCAATACTGTGGCTCAACGGCAGTCAAATGGGTGCCGTGATCGTTTGTTTTTTCCGATACCCAAGGAGCAACATGAGCGTATTCGCGAAGGCCCCGGCCTCCCGGTCGGTTCGTGCAGTAGTCACCGGAATTGCCATGGTTGGAGTGAGTGCGCTGCTGCTCACCGGATGCAGCTCCGGTGGCACCGACACGCCTGCCGGCGACGGTAACCCCACGGCGAGCGGCGACTTCAAGGAAATTGAGGCCGGCGACCGCGACCTCACCCTGAAAATCGGCACCATTCTCCCGCAGAGTGGCGCGCTGGCCTTCCTCGGCCCGCCGGAGGAAGCCGCTGTGCAGCTGGCCGTGAACGACATCAATGACGCCGGACTCGGCCTGAACGTCGAAGCGATCTTCCGCGACTCCGGAGACACCCAGACCGACACCGCAACCGTCTCGGTGACCGACCTCCTCTCGCAGGATGTCTCGGCCATTGTCGGAGCGGCCTCCTCGGGCGTCTCCAAGACCGTGATCGACAAGATCACCGGCGCCGGCGTCGTGCAGTTCTCCCCGGCCAACACGTCGGCCGACTTCACCGACTACCCCGATGACGACCTCTACTGGCGCGCCGCACCCTCGGACCTGCTCCAGGGTGAAGTGCTCGGCAACCAGATCGCCGCCGACGGAAACGCCACCCTCGGCATGATCGTGCTCAACGACGCCTACGGCACCGGCCTGGCGGAAACGACCAAGGCCGCGTTTGAGGCTGCCGGTGGTGAAGTCGTTGCGGAGTCCCTGTTCAACGAGGGCGACTCCAACTTCGACGCTCAGATCTCCGACGTCACCGCGCAGGCTCCTGACGCGATCGTGTTGATCACCTTCGACCAGTCCAAGGTCATCGTTCCGGCACTCACCGGCACCGGCTTCCCGGGCGACAAGCTGTACTTCGTTGACGGCAATCTCAAGGACTACAGCGCTGACTTCGCCCCCGGCACCGTCACCGGCGCCAAGGGAACCCTTCCCGGCCTCGACGTCGGCGGCCTCGGCGACTTCACGGATCGCCTGCTTGAGATCGATGCGTCGCTGACCGACTACAGCTACGCCGCGGAATCCTACGATGCCGTGGTCCTGATCGCCCTGGCCGCCTATGCGGCCAACGACGTCTCCGGCCGCTCGATCGCCGACCACCTCCGCCAGATTTCTGGTGGAACCGGCGACGGGGTCAAGGTCACCGACTTCGCGGCCGGTGCCGAGGCACTCGCCAACGGTGAGCAGATCGACTACGACGGCTTCTCCGGGCCGGTCACCTTCGATGAGCACGGCGACCCGACCGAGGCTACCATCGGAATCTACGAGTACGCGGACGACAACACCTACAGCCGCATCAACTAGCTGTAGCGCAACACAGCGCAGAAGGGCCCCGGCTTCGGTCGGGGCCCTTCTGCGTGCACGGATGCGCGTCCCGCCGTTCCCCGCGGCCGCCCCCGGTCTGGGTGGTCGCTACGCCCGTTACCGTAGCGACGACCGGCTTCGGGCGCGGTGCCGGCGTCGGAAGGCTCCACGGGGCGCGTGCGGGCGCACAGAAGCGGCGCCCGGCCAAGGAGGCCGGGCGCCGCTTCTGTGCAACGGGAGGAGCTAGTCCTGGCCGAGGGTGCCCAGATACAGGCCGATGACCTTGGGGTCGTTGAGCAATTCGCGACCGGTGCCGGTATAGGCATCCTTGCCCTGATCGAGCACGTACCCGCGGTCGCAGATCTGCAGGCAGCGCTGGGCGTTCTGCTCGACCATGATCGTCGTGACTCCGGCCTTGTTGATTTCCTTCACGCGCAGGAACGCCTCGTCCTGTCGCACGGGCGACAGGCCCGCCGAGGGCTCGTCGAGGAGCATGACGTGCGGGCCCATCATGAGCGCGCGGCTCATGGCGACCATCTGCCGCTCGCCGCCCGAGAGCGATCCCGCTCGCTGGGACATCCTTTTGCCCAGTTCCGGGAAGATCTCGGTCACGTACTCGAGCCGCTCCATGAGGCCCTTCGGCCTCTGGTAAATGCCCATTTCCAGGTTTTCTCGAATGGTGAGGGTCGGGAAGACGTTGTTGGACTGCGGCACGAAACCCACGCCCTGGGAGACGAGCTTGTTCGCCTTCTGGTTGGTGATGTCTTTGCCGCGCAGCATGATCTCACCCTCGCGCACCTTCACCAGACCGAAGATCGCCTTCAGCAGCGTGGATTTTCCCGCGCCGTTCGGCCCGATGATGCCGATGAGCTCGCCGTCGTAGGCAGTGAGTGAGCAGGAATTGAGGATGTTCACCCCGGTGACATACCCGGCGGTGACGTTGCGGACTTCGACCACCTTGTCGCGCTCAGGGGCTGCGGCGGGGGTGGCGCTGGGACTAACGTTCGTCATCGAGCAACTCCTTCATGGCTGAAACGTGTTCCTGGTCCTCGCCGATGTCTTCATCGTGGTGCTGGCCCAGGTAAGCGTCGATCACGACCTGATTGCGCATGACCTCATGGGGGTCGCCCTCCGCGACGACCTTGCCCTCTGCCATCACAATCACCCAGTCGGCGATGTGGCGCACCATTTGCATGTCGTGTTCGACGAAGAGAACGGTCATGCCCTGCGCCTTGAGGTTCAGCACGTGGTCAAGCAGTGACTGGGTGAGGGCAGGGTTCACGCCGGCCATTGGTTCGTCGAGCATCACCAGGGTGGGGTCACTCATCAGCGCCCGCGCCATTTCCAGGAGCTTGCGCTGCCCGCCCGACAGGCTCGCGGCGTAGTCGTCCTTCTTTTCGAACAGCTTGAAACGCGTCAGCAGCTCGGCGGCCTTGATCTCGTTGGCAGCCTCCTGTCGACGCCACAGGAATGGGAACATTGAGCGGAACAGGTCCTCGCCGATCTGCCCCTTCGCGCCGAGCAGCATGTTGTCCATCACCGTCAGCAGGCCGAGCGCCTTGGTGAGCTGGAAGGTGCGAATCTGGCCCAGGCGGGCGACCTTGAATGCGGGCAGTCCGGCCAGCGACCGGCCCTCGAACGTCCACTTTCCGCTGTCCGGCTTGTCGAACCCGGTCAACAGGTTGAACAGGGTCGTCTTCCCGGCGCCGTTGGGCCCGATCAGGGCCGTGATCGCGCCGCGCGGAATCTCGATGTGGGCGACATCAACGGCGGTCAGGCCGCCGAAGCTGCGTCGCACGTGATCGGCGACGAGGATCGGATCGCGTTTCTGGCAGCCCGGGACCGCCTCCCCGATGTGCAGGTCGGTGGACTTCACCGGCTTGGTCGACGGGATGACTTGTACGTCATCCGGGGCGTTGTTTGCGGGAACACCGTTATCGGACAAAGGCCAACTCCTTCTTATTGCCGAAGATGCCTTGCGGTCTGAATATGACTATCAGCATAATCGCGACCCCCACCAGGATGAAGCGCAACTGGCCGGCTTGAACATTGGTCATGAAGGGCAACCAGCCCGCCTCCACCGCCCGGGCCATGAACCCGGAGAAGAAGGACAAGAGCACCCAGAAGATCATCGACCCGATCACCGGGCCGAGGATGGTCGCGGCGCCACCGAGCAGCAGGATCGCGTAGATGAAGAACGTCAGCGTCGTCTGGTAATTCGACGGCACCACGGCCCGCGGCAGGGCGAAGATCATGCCGGCGATCGTACCGAAGACGCCGCCGATGACGAGCGACTGCATTTTGTACGCGTAGACGTTTTTGCCGAGCGCACGCACGGCATCCTCGTCTTCGCGGATGCCCTTGATGACGCGTCCCCAGGGGCTGCGCATGAGCTGCCAGACGAGCAGGCAGGCCACGATCACGATCGTCCAGGCCACAAGGCGCAGCCAGGTGTCGTAGGCGTTGTTCTCGAACGGGCCGAAGCCGTATGAACCCGCGGGCAGCGGGTTGAGCGCCGCGAATTCGTTCTTGTAGCCGCTGAGGCCGTTGGCCGAACCGGTGACCGAGGCGAAGGTGTTCGTCGTGAACAGCAATCGCACGATTTCCGCGGATGCGATCGTCACGATCGCCAGGTAGTCCGCCCGCAACCGCAGGGTGGGAATTCCCAGGATCAGGGCGAAGATGACGGATGCCCCGACACCGACCAGGAAGGCGCCCCAGACGGGGAACCCGAAGGTCAGGATCGAAATCGCGTACCCGTAGGCGCCGAGGGCCATGAAGCCGGCCTGGCCGAAGTTCAGGAGTCCGGTGTATCCGAAGTGGACTGCGAGGCCCAGGGCCGCGAGCGCGTACGCCGCGGTCGTCGGGCTGAGCAGCTCGACGGCTGCGTTGCCAAAGATTGCTTGCCAGTCGATCATCGTTGCCCCTTAACCAATTCTCTCTTTGCGACCCATGATGCCTTGAGGCCGAAACAGCAGCACCAGGATCAGAATCACGAGCGCGCCGACGTACTTCATGTCGGACGGAAGCCACAACGTCGACAGCTCAACGAACAAGCCGACGATGATGGAGCCGATCAGGGCCCCGAACGCGGTGCCCAGGCCACCCAGGGTGACGGCCGCGAAGACGAGCAGCAGAAGTTGGAAGCCCATGTCCCAGCTGACGCCGGGTCGGAAGTAGGCCCACAGCACGCCGCTGAGCCCGGCGAGGGCCGCTCCGGACACCCAGACGATCTTGATGACGCCGTCCACGTCGATGCCACTCGCCGATGCCAGGCTGGGGTTGTCGGAAACCGCACGCGTCGCCTTGCCGATGCGGGTGCGCAGCAGGAAGAAGGCAACGAGCAGCAGCACGACGATGCTGATTCCCATGCTCGCCATGTCGATCACCGACAGTGACACGGGCCCGAATTTGAGGTCGGCCCCACCGGAACCGGGCAGCTGACTGGTCGAACCGCCGAAGAAGTACTGGTACAGGTAGCGCAGGGCCAGCGAGAGACCAATGCTCACGATCATCAGGGGAACCAGCGCCACGCCCTTGCGACGCAGCGGTTTCCAGATGACCGCATCGAGTCCCCAGCCGAGACCGGCGCTCAGCACGATCGCGATGATGATCGCGAGCCAGATGGGGAGCGCGAAGTTCACCGAAAAGACCAGCGTCATCAGGGCGCCGAAGGTGACGAGTTCGGCGTGGGCGAAGTTGCTCAGCCCGGTGGTGCCGAAAATCAGCGACAGGCCGATGGCCGCCAGCGCCAGCAGGAGGCCGAAGTTGAGGCCGTTCACCGCCCGGTTCAGGAATTGGTCAAAGAAGCTGACCGTGTTCCGCTCCGCCTGTCCGAGGAAGAAGTTCACCGACTTGAACTTGGTTTGTCCGAACTCCGCCTTGATCTGGGATTCCTTCACGATGGCGATCCCGTCGGGGAGCGTGTCCTCGTCGAGGGTGATGGTGTACTCGGCGCGCTCAGGCACGCCGATCCGCCATTTACCCTCGGCGTCGGTCTCGACCTCGGCCTCGTACCCGGCGCCCTTGAGCGAAATGAGCACGCCCTCCAGGGCCTCGCCGTTGAATTGCACGTTGCCGGCGAAGGCGAAATCGTACTCGGTGCCGACCTCATCGGCATGAGCCGGGGCCGCTGTGAGGGTGGACAGGGTGAGGGCCGCGAAGAGTACGCCGAGGAGCACGATGAGTATCCGAGGTGTAATTCTGCGAGCCGTGTCAGTGGGTTTCACTGGACCTCCATGGGGGCGCCGACAGCCTGTAGCCGGCGGGCGCCGAGTCTCACTGCCAACAACGTTGTTGACGGTACCTGCCGATTATGTCGTAAATGTTTCGAAGTCAGGCACCGGCGCCCCGAGTTTGTTTCCGTAGTGCGCTCGGAGGAATGCGCGGGACCTAAACACGCTTAACATTGAGGAACCGCTTTCAGCCCAGTGCAGCGCGCGGGCGGGGTCATTTTTCGAGACAAGTAATGCGTGCACACACGAGTTAAGAGGTTTCATGGATCAGCCAGATCCGTTCGGTTTCATCGGTCTTACCTACGACGATGTTCTGCTCCTGCCGGGCCACACCGACGTGATTCCCAGTGAGGCAGTGACAATGTCGCGCCTCACGAAGCGAATCAATGTCGCCACGCCCCTGCTGTCGAGCGCCATGGACACGGTCACCGAGACCCGCATGGCGATTGCGATGGCTCGTGAGGGTGGCCTGGGAATCCTGCACCGCAACCTCTCCATCGGCGACCAGGCCGAGCAGGTCGACCTCGTCAAACGCAGCGAATCCGGCATGATTACCAATCCGGTAACAACTTCGCCCGATGCCACCGTGGCGGAGGTTGACGCCCTCTGCGGGCAGTTCCGGATCAGCGGCCTCCCCGTGGTCGACGGTGAGGGAGTGCTCGTCGGTCTCATCACCAACCGCGACATGCGCTTCGTGCCCAGGGACGAGAAGCGCACCACCCGCGTGCGCGACGTGATGACCACCTCGACGCTCATCACGGGCAAGGTCGGCATGCCGCCCGAAGACGCACTCGCGATCTTCGCCAAGCACAAGATCGAGAAACTCCCCCTGATCGACGCGGCCGGCAAACTCACCGGGCTCATCACGGTGAAGGACTTCGACAAGAGCGAGGAATACCCCCTCGCCACCAAGGACGACAACGGGCGTCTGCGCGTCGGCGCGGCCATCGGCTTCTTCGGCGATGCGTGGCAGCGGGCGACCGCGCTGCTCGAGGCCGGTGTTGACGTGCTCGTGGTCGACACGGCCAACGGCGACAGCTCCGGCGTGCTCGACATCATCCGTCGCCTGAAGAGCGACAAGGCTTTCGCCGATGTCGACGTGATCGGCGGAAACGTGGGCACACGCTCCGGCGCCCAGGCGCTCATCGACGCCGGTGCGGACGCGATCAAGGTGGGTGTGGGCCCCGGATCCATCTGCACCACCCGCATTGTGGCCGGCGTGGGCGTTCCCCAGGTCACGGCCGTCTACCAGGCTTCCCTGGCTGCCCGGGAGACCGGCATCCCGGTGATCGCCGATGGCGGACTGCAGTACTCGGGTGACATCGCGAAGGCCCTCGTGGCCGGCGCCGACACCGTGATGCTCGGCTCGCTGCTCGCCGGCTGCGATGAAAGCCCCGGGGAGCTCGCGTTCGTCAACGGCAAGCAGTTCAAGTCGTACCGCGGCATGGGGTCGCTCGGTGCGTTGCAGACCCGCGGGACGAAGACGTCGTATTCGAAGGACCGCTACTTCCAGGCGGATGTCCCCAGTGACGACAAGCTCATCCCCGAGGGCATCGAGGGCCAGGTGCCCTACCGCGGGTCGCTGTCCGCGGTGGCGTATCAGCTCATCGGCGGCCTGCGGCAGTCGATGTTCTACGTCGGTGCGCGCACCATCGCCGAGCTCAAGGCGCAGGGCAAGTTCGTGCGCATCACCTCGGCCGGCCTGAAGGAATCGCACCCGCACGACGTGCAGATCGTCGTGGAGGCGCCGAACTACCGCCGCTAGGCCTCGTTGAACCTGTTGCCTCGCCCGTGAACGTCGGGCGGGGCAACACGTGTCTGTGGCTGCACCTAAGCTGATGGGGTGAGTATGGAAATCGAGATCGGCCGTTCCAAGCGCGCTCGCCGCGTATACGCCTTCGACGACATTGCGGTGGTGCCGAGTCGGCGCACCCGAGACCCGGAAGACATTTCTGTCTCCTGGTCGATCGATGCGTATCAGTTTGCGATCCCGGTGCTCGCCGCGCCGATGGACTCCGTCGTGTCTCCCGCGACAGCCATCAAAATGGGGCAGCTCGGCGGTGTCGGCGTTCTCGACCTCGAAGGCCTCTGGACCCGTCACGACGACCCGGAACCGCTGCTCGCCGAGATCCGTCGTCTGCCGGAGTCGCAGGCGACCGCGCGACTCCAGGAGATGTACTCGGCCCCGATCAAGCCCGAACTTGTGACCGCACGTCTGGCCGAGATCCGCGCCGGCGGCGTCACCGTGGCCGGTGCCCTGTCGCCGCAGCGCACCCAGGAGCTGTACGAAACCGTTGTCGCCGCCGGCGTCGACCTGTTCGTCATCCGCGGCACCACGGTGTCGGCGGAGCACGTGTCGCAGACCCAGGAACCCCTCAACCTCAAGAAGTTCATCTACGAACTCGACGTGCCCGTGATCGTGGGCGGCGCCGCCACCTACACCGCGGCGCTGCACCTCATGCGCACCGGCGCGGCCGGCGTGCTCGTCGGCTTCGGTGGGGGAGCGGCCTCCACCACCCGCGCAACCCTCGGCATCCACGCTCCGATGGCCACGGCCGTAGCCGACGTTGCCGGCGCTCGTCGCGACTACATGGACGAGTCCGGTGGCCGCTATGTGCACGTCATCGCCGACGGCGGACTGGGAACCTCCGGCGACATCGTGAAGGCCATCGCCTGCGGTGCCGACGCCGTGATGCTCGGCACCGCCCTCGCCCGGGCGACGGATGCCCCCGGCGGCGGCTTCCACTGGGGTGCGGAGGCACACCACCCGCAGCTCCCGCGCGGTCGGCGCGTCGAGGTGGGCACGGTGGCGCCGCTGGAAGAAATTCTCTACGGACCGGCCCCGAGCGCCGACGGCACGGCCAACCTCGTGGGCGCACTACGGCGCTCCATGGCCACGACCGGTTACTCGGACCTGAAGGAGTTCCAGCGCGTCGAGGTGGTTGTCGCGCCGTACCCGGTGAAGTAACGTCGGTTGTGACGCAGTTGTCCCGCATCTCTTTGAACAGGAGTCGCACATGGCCTCGCAGAACTCGGTCCCACGTAAGTCAGTGACTCGGTCCACCAGGCTGGGCCCGGAGGAACGCGATGCGGCGCTCGAGAAGCTGAAGTCCCGAGAACTCGACATTCTGGTTGTCGGCGGCGGCATCGTCGGTGCGGGTTGTGCGATGGACGCGGTGACCCGCGGGCTGAGCGTCGGGATCCTTGAGGCGAGGGACTGGTCGTCGGGAACGTCGAGCCGGTCGTCCAAACTCGTGCATGGCGGCATCCGTTACTTGGAACAGCTCGACTTTCGACTGGTTCGCGAGGCGCTCACGGAACGTGGATTGCTGCTGCAGCGGCTCGCCCCGCACCTCGTGAAGCCCGTGCGTTTTCTGTACCCGCTGAACAAGCGTTTCACCGAGCGGTTCTACGTCGGTGCGGGCATGCTGCTCTACGACGTGTTCTCGTATATGGGTGGGCGTGCGCCCGGGGTGCCGCACCACCGCCACCTCTCCAAGCGGCAGGTGCAGAGGCTCATGCCCAGCCTCGCCAACGACGCGCTTGTGGGCGGCATCACCTACTACGACGCGCAGGTCGATGACGCCCGCTACGTTGCGTCGCTCGTGCGCACCGCATCGTTCTACGGCGCCCACGCGGCGAGTCGGGTACGGGTCGAGGGTTTCATCAAGGTCGGTGAGCGCGTCGTGGGCGTGCACGCGCACGACCTGCAAACCGGTGAACGTTTCGACGTGCGCGCGAAGCAGGTGGTGAACGCCACGGGCGTGTGGACCGATGACACGCAGCGCATGGTCGGCGAACGCGGAACGTTCAAGGTGCGTGCGTCTAAGGGAGTGCATCTGCTGGTGCCGCGGGATCGCTTCCAGTCGGCCATGGGCCTGCTGCTTCGCACCGAGAAGAGCGTGCTCTTCGTCATTCCCTGGGGCCGGCACTGGCTCATCGGCACCACCGACACCGACTGGCACCTGGACAAGGCGCACCCGGCGGCGACGGCGGCCGACATCGACTACATCCTCGAGCACGTCAACACCGTGCTGAGGGTGCCACTCACCCGCGAAGACGTCGAGGGAGTGTTCGCCGGACTGCGCCCGCTCCTCGCCGGCGAATCCGACCAGACCTCCAAGCTCTCCCGCGAACACCTCGTCGGGCACTCCGTGCCCGGGCTGGTGGTGATCGCCGGCGGCAAGTGGACCACGTATCGCATCATGGCGAAAGACGCCGTCAATGCCGCCGTGGATGCGCTCGACGGCAAGATTCCCGCGTCGACGACCCACGATATCCCGTTGCTCGGCGCCGAGGGGTATCAGGCCGCCTGGAACAAGCGTCGCAAGATCGCGCGGGCCTTCGGCCTGCACACCGTACGCGTCGAGCACCTGCTCAACCGGTACGGCACCCTCACCGACGAACTGCTGGACCTGATTCGTGCGGACGCCTCGCTCACCGAGCCCATGCCCGGTGCCGACGACTACATTGCGGCCGAGATCGTCTACGCCGCCTCACACGAGGGAGCGCTGCACCTCGATGATGTCCTGGCGCGGCGCACCCGCATTTCCATCGAGGCGTGGGATCGCGGTGTCTCCGCTGCCCCCGTCGCCGCGCGGCTGATGGCCGGGGTGCTCGGCTGGGATGAGGAGCAGACGGAACGCGAGATCACCGTCTACCTCACCCGGGTCGCCGCCGAGCGTGCGTCCCAGGAAGAGCCCGACGACGAGTCCGCCGACCGTGTGCGGCTCGCGGCTCCCGACATCACCTCCGCCACCCAGTAGCGCGCCGATTTGTCCCGCCCGTTCGGCGGTCACCACCCCCGATGTCGGTGGCCGCTACGGGAACCGGCGTGGCGAGCACCCAAACCGGGCGCGGCCGCGCGGTCATCGAGCACGTGGGATGCCGTCGGCGTGCAGAAATGCGCCGAAGCCGGCCAGGTTTCGTGCCAAACCCCACAGGGCCGCCGCTGAATGGTGTGAGAACACCGGAGGGTGGGTGCTGACCGCAAGAGCCCGCACCGAAATCGGGCGCGGCGGCGGGCGGCGGGTGGCCGCGGGAGTGGGTCTGGGCGTCCCCGGTAGAATGAGAAAACCATCCTTAAGCCTCAGGAGTTCTAACCATGGTTGATGTTCGGCGGGTCAAACTCCCGGGCGTTGGTGTGCTGCACACCTTCATCACGGATGACGGCGGAAAGGTCGGCGTCATCGCCCACCGCTCCGGCCACAGCGACCTCATCACCTTCGCGGATGACGAGGGCGGCCCCGACGCCGAGAAGGTGTCCCTGCGCCTGAGCGAGGACGAGGCGCATACCCTGGCCGAGCTGCTCGGTGGCACACAGATCACCGAATCGCTCACCGCGCTCGATCAGATCCCCGGCCTCAGCATCGACTGGTTCACCGTGGACTACGAAGACCACATCGCCGGTCAACCCCTCGGCAACCCCGCCGATCGCGGCATCGCCGGACTCACCGTCGTCGCCGTGGTCCGCGGCGAGTCGGCCAATCCGGCGCCGGCCGCAGACTTCAAGGTGTTCCCCGGCGATACCCTCGTCGTCGCCGGATCCCCCGAAAAGGTCGCCAAGGCGTTTGCCTTCTTCCGCACCGGTGCACTCAAGACCACGACCGTCAACGCGCCGCCCGGAGGCTAGCCGATGCACTTGGGCGAAGATCTCATCACGCTCGGCACCCTGCTCGTCGTCGCGTATATCCTCGGTCGGCTGGGCAAAGTCGTCGGTCTTCCGTCGATCCCGATTTACATGATCGTCGGGCTGCTCGCGAGCCCGTACAGTGCCTTTTTCCCGCTTGATTTTCAGTCAGCCGACATCGAGCTGATCGCCGTCTTCGGGCTCATTCTTTTGCTGTTCAGCCTCGGGCTCGAATTCGATCAGGAGGAATTCTTCGGAAACGCGAAGACCCTGCTCATCTCCGGCGGTTCCTGGGTGCTCATCAACATGGGCGCCGGCTACGTCTTCGGGATGCTCGTGGGATGGGGCCCGCGGGAGGCCCTGGTGATCGCCGGCATGACCGGCACGTCGTCGAGCGCCATCATCACGAAACTCCTCATCGAGCTGCGCCGACTCGCGAACAAGGAAACGCCGATGATCCTCGGCGTCACCGTCGTCGGCGACATTTTCATCGCCATCTACCTCTCCATCGTCTCCGTCGTGCTGAGCGGTAAAACCGAGGTGTGGCCGATCGTGCTGCAACTGTCGATCGCGTTCCTCTTCCTGGTGGTCATGTTCTCGCTCGCACGCTGGGGCGGCCGCGTCGTGTCCCGGCTCGTGCGCACGAAGGACGATGAGCTGTTCACCATCTTGTTCTTCGGTCTTGTCGTGCTCTTCGCCGGAATCGGCGAGATCATCGGGGTCACGGATGCGATCGGTGCGTTCCTGATCGGCGTCGTGCTCGGCGCGAGCAGCTACCGCGCCAAGATCGAACGCGTGGCCGTGCCGCTGCGCGATATCTTCGCCGCGTTCTTCTTTCTCAACTTCGGTCTCGCGCTCAACATCGCCGAATTCGGTTCGGTCATTCCGATCGTGGTGATCGCGGTCGGCATGACCTTCGTATTGAGTCTCGGTACCGGGGCACTGCTCGCCTGGCTGCACAAGATGGGCCCGCGGGAGGCGCTCAACACCGCGGCGATCTTCGTGAACCGCGGGGAATTCACCCTGATTCTGGCGACGCTCAGCGTGAGCGCCGGGTTGGATGCACGACTGCAACCCTTCGCCGGGCTCTACGTGCTGGTGATGGCCATCCTCGGGCCGATGTTCGCGGCCAACTCGGAGAAGATCGGGGCGCTGCTCCGCCGAGGTCGCACGACCCATCGCCGACGCCTGCGCAATCCCATGCTGGACGAGGAGATCGCCCTCGTCGAGGCCGCGACGGCCGAACAGGCCGCGGAGGCGCGGGAAGAAGCGCGCGCGCACGACGACCCGGACGACACGCACATTGTCACCCGCGGCACCAGCCGGGCCCCGGCATCCGGGACCGACTCCCTCGACCTGGCGATGAACGCCATGCTCGAATTCGCCGACGACCGGCCCCACCCGAATCGTCCGAAACCGCACGGAGGGACACCGGACGCGGGTTCCGCGGACAAACCGGCACCAGAACCACGAACGGGTGACTACACGTGATCGAGATGATGAGGCGCCCCCGGTGGGTTCTCGCGCTGCTTCTGGCGCTGACGATTGCGGCGGGCTTCGCCGTGCTGGGACACTGGCAGCTCGCTCGGGCGATCGAATCCGGCGTGGTTGTGGAACGGTCAACCGAGGTCGTGCAGCCGCTCACGAATGTGGTGCAGCCCGGTCGCGCGTCGAGCCAGCTGTCGACCGGACAGATGGTGACGTTTGAGGCGACCGTCGTTCCCGGTGACGAGCAGCTGATCAGTCAACGCTTCAACGGCGGCGAGCTGGGGTACTGGGTCGTGAGCCACTATGTGACCACGCCGGAGTCCAACCACATCGCGGTGGCGCGCGGTTGGGCGGCCGACGAGGCCGAGGCGCGCGCCGTGCTGAACGAGCTCGGTCAGGATGCCGCCACCAGGGTCACACTGACGGGTCGCTTTCTGCCCGGCGAGGCTCCTGAACTGCCCGATGCCGACGGGCCGTCCAGCGTGCAGACGACCGTCGCCCCGTCGGCGCTCATCAACCTGTGGGCCGATTTCACCGACCAGCCCGTGTACACCGGATACATTGTGGACTCCGTCGCACCGGCCGGCCTCGCCGCGATCGACTCCCCGGTTCCGGAGATCGAAGCCTCCCTCAACTGGCTCAACATCTTCTACGCGATCGAGTGGGTCGTCTTCGCGGGATTCGCCGTGTTCATCTGGGTCCGCCTCGTGCGCGACGCCGTCGAGCGTGAGCAGGAAGACGCCGAGGAGGCCGCGAAGGCCGCTGCGGAAGCTCTCACCTCCGGCACGTAGAATCAGAGCATGCCTCGTTTACCCAAGCCCGCCGATATTCCCAAGATTCCCGGCGCGCTCCGGCTCTACCAGGTTGCCTCCATCATCACCGGGGTGTTCCTGCTGCTGCTCTGCGCCGAGGTGATCGCCAAATTCATCTACGGCTACGAGGTCGAGATGAACGGCGTGAACGGTTTTCTCGCGCTGGTTCCCCGGGGAACCGTGGCCGCCGTCAACGTGAGTACCGCCATCCTGATTATGCACGGCTGGTTCTACGTGCTGTACCTGTTCGCCGACTTCCGCCTGTGGAGCATGATGCGCTGGCCCCTGTGGCGTCTGGCGCTCGTGGCCCTCGGCGGCATCATCCCCACCCTGTCGTTCTTTCTCGAGGGCCCGTTCACCCGCACGGTCAAGCGTTTCCTCGCCGAGAACGACGCGAAGACCGCAGCCCTCGCTGCAGATAAGGCTCAGGCCCGTTCATGAGTATCACTGAGACAACGACGGATGCTGCGGCGCCCGCCATCCCGTCGGGCATCGACCGCCCGGTGCTGGTCGTGGATTTCGGCGCGCAGTACGCGCAGCTGATCGCCCGCCGCGTGCGTGAGGCATCCGTGTATTCGGAGATCGTGGCGCACACCATCACGGCCGCCGAGATCAAGGCGAAGAACCCGCTCGGCATCGTGCTGAGCGGCGGACCGTCGAGCGTCTACGCCGAGGGTGCTCCCAGCTTCGATGCCGACATCTTCGACCTCGGCATTCCCGTGCTGGGCATTTGCTACGGATTTCAGGTGATGGCGACCGCCCTCGGCGGCACCGTCGCCCACACCGGAGCCCGCGAGTACGGCTCGACGCCGGTCACCGTGAGCAACGGCGACAACGTGCTGCTCTCCGACCAGCCCACCGCCCAGACGGTCTGGATGAGCCACGGCGACTCTGTCGCCACCGCCCCGGCCGGATTCACGGTGCTCGCCTCGTCCGATTCCACACCGGTCGCCGCATTCGCGAACGACGAGCGCGGGCTCTACGGCGTGCAGTGGCACCCCGAAGTCCGGCACTCCGAAAACGGCCAGCACGTGCTGGAGAACTTCCTGCACCGCGCCGCCGGGATACCCGCGGACTGGAACAGCGGCAACGTCATCGCCGAGCAGGTTGCCAAGATCCGGGCCCAGGTCGGTACCGGCAAGGTCATCTGCGGTCTCTCCGGCGGAGTCGACTCCGCCGTGGCCGCCGCCCTCGTGCACAAGGCCATCGGCGACCAGCTCGTGTGCGTGTTCGTCGACCACGGTCTGCTGCGCCAGGACGAGCGCCGCCAGGTGGAAGAAGACTACGTGAAGGCCACCGGCATCCGCCTGGTGACCGTCGACGTGCGTCAGCAGTTCCTGGACGCGCTCGAGGGCGTGAGTGACCCGGAGACCAAGCGTAAGATCATCGGCCGCGAGTTCATTCGCACCTTCGAGCAGGCCCAGGCCGAGCTTGTGCTTGAGTCCAAGGAAGTCGACGGGGATCCGATCGCGTTCCTCGTGCAGGGCACCCTGTACCCCGACGTCGTCGAATCTGGCGGCGGCAGCGGCACGGCCAATATCAAGAGCCACCACAACGTCGGCGGACTGCCGGACGACCTCAAGTTCGAACTGGTCGAACCGCTGCGCACCCTGTTCAAGGACGAGGTTCGTGCCATCGGCGCCGAGCTGGGCCTGCCGGCAGAAATCGTGCAGCGTCAGCCGTTCCCCGGACCCGGCCTGGGCATCCGTATCGTGGGTTCGATCAACCAGGAGCGACTCGACCTGCTGCGCCAGGCGGATGCGATTGTGCGCTTCGAGCTGACCGCCGCCGGTCTCGACCGCGAGATCTGGCAGTGCCCGGTGGTTCTGCTCGCAGACGTGCGCTCCGTGGGCGTGCAGGGTGACGGACGCACCTACGGACACCCGATCGTGCTGCGCCCGGTGTCGAGCGAAGACGCCATGACCGCCGATTGGACCCGCCTGCCGTACGACCTGCTGGCGAAGATCTCCAACCGGATCACCAACGAGGTGGACGGCGTGAACCGCGTCGTTCTCGACGTCACGTCGAAGCCGCCGGGCACGATCGAATGGGAGTGAAGTCGCGCTGACGACGTCACTCGCGCCGCAGGTGCGCCCGAAAGCGGCTCAGGCGCCGGAAATTACAGCCGCCTGAGCCGCTTTCGAGCGCATGAGCTGGCGCAGGGTCAGTCTTTGGGGGAGCGGAGCCAGCGGCGCACCGCGATGAAGACGATCCCGGCCAGCGCCGCAACGGTGATGACGCCGCTGATGATGTAGCCGACCGTGCCGGTGTTCCCGGCGATCTCTGTGGAGAGAAACGCGGGCAGGTGCAAGAGGCTCATGCTTCTAGCTAAGCACCGATTGCGGGCGGTCTTTCACCCTGCACGGAAATGTGGCCGCTGAGCGGATCGTGCGGCGACGGGCAACCGCCGCGCGCGCATGTGCAAGTGGATGCCCGGGGGCCGTGGCTACGGTGGGAGAACACTACCGGACTCACTGTGGAGGACACATGAACAGCTTCGAGAGCCTTCTCGCGACGATCACGCCAACGTCAGGACCGACGAGAGATATTCTCGATCCTGCTACCGGGGACGTGGTCGGCTCTGCCCCCATTCACACCGTCGATGACCTCGACCGAGCGGTTGCGGCCGCCGCGGCGGCACAGCCGGCCTGGGCGGCGCTCGGGCACGCGGCCCGCAGCGAAACCCTCATGCGGGTGGCCGACGCCATCGACGCGGCGGCCGAGCCGCTGGCCGAGCTCCTTTCCCGGGAACAGGGCAAGCCCCTGAACGGTCCCAACGCCCGCTTCGAGGTGGGCGGGGCCTCCGCATGGCTGCGTACCGCCGCGGCCACGCCGCTGGAGGCCCAGGTCGTCGTCGATGACGATTCCACCCACGCCGTGATGCACTATCGCCCGATCGGCGTGGTCGGCGCGATCGGCCCGTGGAACTGGCCGATGATGATCACGATCTGGCAGATCGCCCCGGCGCTGCGGATGGGTAACGCCGTCGTCGTCAAGCCGTCGGAATACACCCCGCTGAGCGTCCTCGCGCTGGTCGCGGTGATGAACCAGGTGCTCCCGGAGGGCCTGGTCACCGTCGTGTGCGGCGACCGTGAGGTCGGCGCGCGCCTGTCCTCACACCCCGACATCGGCAAGGTCATGTTCACCGGATCGACCGCGACCGGCAAGGCCATCATCCGCAGCTCCGCCGACACGGTCAAGCGCCTCACACTCGAGCTCGGCGGCAACGACGCCGGAATCGTGCTGCCGGACGCCGACCCGGCCGCGATCGCCGAGGGCCTGTTCTGGGGAGCCTTCATCAACACCGGTCAGACCTGCGCTGCGCTCAAGCGCCTCTATGTGCACGACGATATTTACGAGGACGTGTGCACGGCCCTGACCGCGGTCGCCGCAGCCATTCCGATGGGTGTGGGGGTCGACGAGAACAACCTGCTCGGCCCGCTGCAGAACAAGGCGCAGTTCGACATTGTCGCCGGCCTCGTCGACGCGGCGAAGGCATCCGGTGCCCGAGTGCTTCTCGGCGGCAACCCCGTGGACGGAGCACCCGGATTCTTCTACCCGACCACGCTCATCGCCGATATCGACAATGACAACCCCCTGGTGGCCGAGGAACAGTTCGGGCCCGCGTTGCCGATCATCCGCTACAGCAGCATCGACGAGGCCATCGCCATGGCGAACGGCGTGGACGTCGGGCTCGGCGGCTCCGTCTGGTCCGCCGACGTGACGAAGGCCCGTGAGGTCGCCGCACGCATGGAGACCGGAACCGTGTGGATCAACTCGCACGGCGGTGTGCACCCGATGATCCCGTTCGGTGGCTCGAAGCAGTCCGGCTACGGACTCGAGTTCGGCGTCGACGGTCTCAAGGCGCTGGGCGTGCCGCAGGTGATCAACGGCTAAGACAGGGCACTAGCAGAGGGCCGGAACCGGGAAACCGGTTCCGGCCCTCTGCTTGGCTATGCGTGTCTGGCTACGCGGCGAACATCACCACCATCGCCGCGGCACCGGCAAGTTCCGCGGCCAGATCGGCACGGTGAAGACCCCTGCCGTCGTGATCGGTGCGGGCAGACCGAATGAGACGTATCGCCCACCAGCCGCCGGCGACCGCGAAGAACACCGCGCCGAGCAGGCCCGGGTCGAACGTCAACCCGCCCACGGGCAGACTCCACCCGGTGCCGTGCTGCGCGTGGGCGCCGGTCAGCTCACGGCCGGTGGCCGCCACGGCGCTCGCCGCGGGCGCGACCGCGCCGACCGGGAGCATGGAGGCCGCCATGAACGCCGTGGCCGCCATCATCATGCCGTGGTACACGCAGGTGGCGCGGCACGCCCGCCCCGCGCAGCCGGCGCGGGACGAGGGATGCGCCGTAGCCTGGATTGCGAACCACCAGGCGGCCGCGGCGAAGACCACGACGGTGGGACCCACGGGCCAGTTCGCCCCGGACAACATGGCCAGCATGGTGCCCGACATCAGGGACTTCAGCCCGAAGTCGACGCGGGAATACCGCGACGCGCCGCCGGCGGCGCGCACCAGTGAATAGGCCAGCGCCGCCAGCAACAGCACTGACACCGCGGCACGGAGAACAGCATTGTCAACCATCGCGGCCTCGAGCCCCGGTGCTAGCGGTTACTCAGCACGCGCAGTGACCCTCGTCGGCCGGCGCGTTCGCCGGAACATCGAGCACGGGGCTGCGGTCGAAGAATCCCTCGGGCCGGAGCTTGAACCCCGCCGTGTCGACCGGCATGATCGGCCAATCCTCGACGCGGGGATAGTGCGTGAGGCCGAACGTGTGCCACACGACGATGTCCTGGCCGTCGATGTCCCTGTCCTGCTTCATGTACTCCGGCAGTCCGGCCCCACCGGCGTGCTGGTTGACGAAATCACCGGTGGGGTAGCGCTCCGTCTCGGCGAAGCGGGTGACCCACAGGTCCTTCGTGGCGAACGCGGCACGCCTGGCCACCGAGGAGTCCGGGTCTGCGAGCAGAGTCGGCTGTCCCTCGGGGTAGAGCTTGTAGCCGACGGCTTCGCCCAAACGGTTGAGGCTGTTCGGGTTGGAGATGAGCCAGGTGCGCCCGCTGCGCATGTCCGCCTCGCGGACGGCGTCGGATTCCCGCGCCAGCAGGGTGCGTTTGCGCGAGAACGCGTTTCCGCGTTCGTTTCCCGCGCCCATGGGCACACGCACGGCTTCCTCTTCTTCGACCCGGTTGCCCGGCCCGTCGACGCACATGTCGAGCCGGGCGCTGAACAGATGCTGGTGGAAGGGCGCGCCGAGGCCCGGGGCCAATTCGGAGGCGTACGGGTAGCCCTTTCCCGGGTACGCGCTCGTGAACACGACGCCGGTGGCCTTCGCCTCGAACTCGATCGTGCCGTCGAGGTACAGGTACCAGTAGAAGCCGTAGTCGTAGTTGCCCACCGTGGTGAAGAAGGAAATCACCAGGCGGCGATTACGCCTCGTGTAGTCGATGCCGCTCCACAGATCGGTGTGCTTGGCCAGGATGCCCCAGTCCTCTTCGTGCATGCAGATGCCGTTGCGGATCTCCCGCGGGTTTCCGAAGCCGTCGGTGATCACCGGGCTCAGATAAGTGATGTCTCCGAGGCAATCGCAGCCGAGTTCGAGCGAGTTGGCGTACTGGCCGACCAGGTACTCGCCGGTGTCGAAGTAGTTCTGCCAGGATCGCACCGGCGCCGGGTCGCCGTAGGGGACGACCATTTCGGCGATGGAGGCGCGACGGATGATCGGGCGCCGCACCCCGGCGTCGTCGAAACCGATGTTGTGCAGCACGACACCTTCGCGCACGTCAAAGCCCACGTCGAGGCTCCACTTCTCCCACTCGATGTGGTTGCCCCCCGTCACCGAGAAGCTCGGGCCCTCCGGCTGCGTGATGCTGATGGGTTTGAGGGTGTCCCGCAGCGGCCCGGTGAGTGTGGGGTCTGTGTAGTTGCCGTGCTCGGCCGGGATGGGGATGACGCCGTAGTCAATGACCTGGTCGACGGTCTTGCCGACGACGTCGACGTAGGCCACCAGGCCGTCGACCGGATGCGCCCAGGCGCTGTCCTCGGGAAAATTTTGTACGAAGGCGAGACCGCGAAGAATGCGCCGCCCCTTCTCCTCCGGGTACTCGAAGACGCCGGCGGACAGCGGGGCGACCCGCACGGTTGCCACATCGAGGTCTCGGGCGGCCAACGCCGCGAGCCAGCGCTCGTCCTGGGAGAGTAGCTCTTCGACGCTCCCGAATTCCTCCTCAAGGACCGGCAGCTCGCCGGTCGTCGACGTGTCGAGGGACACGATGGATTCCACGGTTTCGTGGGTCGCGGACACGGTGACGTCCGTCGGTGCGGTGCCGGAGAGGTCGTGCAGGAAGACTCGAAAGCGGCGGTCGGCCGTGAGGTTCTCTGCACCGCGCGGGGGGTCGAGGAGCCCGAGGTACGCGACCCGGATGCTGTCGCCGAGCAGGCCCGCCTCGGAGAGCACCGTTCGGACCTGGAGGACCTCGGCGGCCGTTGGGAGCGCGTACGCTCCCGCCGCGGTCGTCGTGGGGGGAGTGACAAGGGATGCGGAGGTCATGGGTACCCTTTCCGGGCTGTCGTAGGCCGAATTCACGTATTTTTCTATGGTTGTAGAAGAATAGGCCTCAGTAAGCTCTGAAGGCAAGCATTCATTTGCCTGGACCGTCGGCGGACAGCCGCAGAAAGGACACCATGCCGAAGGTTGTCAACCACGACCAGCGCCGCACCGCACTGGTCGAAGCTACCTGGCGCATCATCGCCCGGCACGGTATCGAGGGCACCACCATGCGTCAGATTGCGACGGAGGCCGGATTCGCCAATGGCGCGCTCAAACCGTACTTCCCCACCAAAGACGACCTGCTCTCGTCCGCCTTCGGTCATGTCTTCGCCCAGACCAGCCAACGGATGCTCGAAGCCACGGCGGGCACGACCGGCCTCGTCGCCCTGCGCGCCTATTGCCACGAGATCCTCCCACTCGACGACACCCGCATCAACGAGGCGCGGATCGTCATCCCGTTCTGGCAGCGGGCGCTCACGGACCCGGCCAAGGCAAACCTGCATGACGGCGCGATGCTGGAGTGGCGTCGGGCGCTGCAAACGTGTCTCACGCAGGCGCGGGAGGCCGGGGAAGTCCACACCGTGGTAGCGGATGACGACATCGTCGGGCATCTGATGACGGTCGTGCTCGGGGCACAGATCACGGCTTTGCTCACCCCGGCCGAACATTCGCCGGAGCGGCTGATCAACCAGCTGGACGGCTACCTGAAACTGTTGGCCTCGGGCGACTGACGGCCATCCTTTTTTTCGACGCGTGTTGAAAATAAGTGACAATCGCCGCGATCGCGACTATGTTGCTGTCAATGCGTGTCTGCAGACCGGCAAAGGAGCTCCCGTGAAAATGGCGATCGAATCCGCCACCATCGGTGGAGACTTCGAGCCTGTGCGCACCGCCCAAGCCGACACGTTTGCGCACTGGCGTACGCTGGTCTCCGACTCCTTCGTGCCGCTTGACGTGCGTTCGGAAGCCGAGGACTTCAGCGGCACTCTCCGCGCGAGGGTGCTCGACGAGCTGTCGATCGTGGAGGTGACGGCAACCGGCCACCAGGTGCTGCGCACGCCGGCACTGATCGCCCGGTCCCAGCGGCAGTACTTCAAACTCAACCTGCAATTGTCCGGTCACGGCATCCTGGTGCAGGACAACCGGGAGGCGACGCTGCGCCCCGGTGACATCGCCGTGTACGACACGAATCGGCCGTACACCCTCGCCTTCGAGCAGGATTTTCGCACGCTCGTGCTCATGTTTCCCCACGATGCGCTCGACCTCCCGGTCGATTCCGTCGCCCAGCTCACCGCCGTTCGGATGGCCGGCGACGTGGGTCTCGGGCGGATGATCAGCCCGTTCATGGTGCAACTCGTCGAGAATCTCGAGGCGCTGTCCGGCGCGACCGGCCACCGGCTGGCGTACAACGCCGTCGACCTGATCGCCACGATGTTCGAGAACGAACTCAGCATTCGCCGCCAACCGGTGCCGGGCACCCACGCCGACATGCTCGCCGGCATCCGCAAATACATCGAAGCCGAGCTGGGGGACCCGGAGCTGTCTCCGGCCGGTATCGCGGCAGCGCACTTCATTTCCACGCGGCACCTGCACAGCGTGTTCCATGAGGCGGACACCACGGTGTCGAGCTGGATCCGGCGCCGGAGACTGGAGCGCTGCCGCCGCGACCTACGCGACCCGATCCTGGCCGACCGCTCCGTCGGGGCCATTGCGGCACGGTGGGGCTTCCTGGACGCCGCTCACTTCAGTCGCATATTTCGGGCGGCTTTCGGCGAACCGCCCACCTCCTACCGGCGCGGATAACCCGGTCCCCGACGTGAGGCTTCGCTCTACGTCAAGTTTCGTTCCCGCAACGCCAAGTGCGTGACGGGATTTTCTACCAGAGTCTAAGTACTGGTTCCCGTGTCCGGGAGCCGCTCAACGAGGAGCACCCATGACAAACACCCGCACCACGCCACCGTCCGAATCATCAACGTCCCTGCGCACCGGGCGCCTGGGCGTCATCGGTATTGTCTTCTTCGTGGTTGCCGCCGCGGCCCCGCTCGTGGGCATGACCGGCGCCGTCCCCGTCGCGATCGTTCTCGGCAACGGTGCCGGTGCCCCCGGCGCCTATCTCGCCGTCGGCCTGACGCTTCTGCTCTTCAGTGTGGGCTATGCCGCCATGAGCCAGCGCGTCACCAACGCCGGCGCATTCTTCGCCTACATCGGCCGCGGGCTCGGCAAGCACCTCGGCAGCGCCTCGGCCTTTGTGTCGATCCTCGCGTACCTGGCCATTCAGCTGGCCATCTACGGCTTCTTCGGGGGGCTGCTCTCCGCCCAGGTCGGGCTGCTCCCCTGGTGGGCGTGGACGCTCCTGGCCTGGGGCGTCGTCACCCTGCTCTCCCTGCTCAGCGTGGATGTCGGGGCCAAGGTGCTCGGACTGCTCATGCTGCTCGAACTTGCCGCACTGATCGTCACGGCGGTCGCGATCCTCATCGACGGGGGCCCGGAAGGACTCAACTTCGCGGCATCCTTCAGCCCGGGCGCGATCATCGCCGGTGGGCTCGCGGGCTCGGCGGGTATCGCATTCGCGTTCGCCTTCGCATCGTTCATCGGCTTCGAGGCCACGGCCATCTACGGCGAGGAATCGAAGGATCCGAAGACGGTCGTGCCGCGGGCGACCTACCTTGCTGTCGGCGTGATCACAGTTCTGTTCGCCCTGACGGCGTTCGCCATGGTCACCGGGCTCGGTGCCTCCACCGTGGTGGAGAGAACGGTCGAGATGTCGAGTCTCGACGGAGCTCCGCTGGCCGATCCGGCCGCTGTGCTGTTCGGCCTCGCGACCCAGTACGTGGGCCCGTGGATGGCGACAATCATGAGCATCCTCGTGTTGTCGAGCCTGTTCGCCGGGCTGCTGGCCTTCCAGAACGCCGCCGGCCGGTATCTCTTCGCCCTCGGCCGCGGCGGGGCGTTGCCTCGGCCGCTCAGCCGCGTCAACAAGCGCGGGGCGCCCAGTGCGGCATCGCTCGTGACCTCGGCCTTCACCGGCCTGGTCATCCTCACGTTCGCGATCTTCCAGCTTGACCCGGTGCTCAACCTCTTCTACTGGTTCAGCGGGCTCGCCGTGGTCGCCATCGTGCTGATTGAGATCCTGGTCTGCATCGCGGTCATCGTCTACTTCCGCCGCAATCGGGGATCGGAAAACCTGTTCCAGACCGTGATCGCGCCGGTTCTGGCCGCGTCGGGACTCCTCATCGGCGAGTACCTGTTGATGAGTCGCTTCGGGCTGCTCGCCGGCACCGTCGCCGAGGGTGTCGACCCGACCGTGACACCGTGGGGGCTGAGCCCGATGGGCCTGGTGCTCGTGAGCCTGCCGTTCGTTCTTCTGGCGGTGGGGTATCTCTGGTCGGCACTGTCCAAAAGCGAGAACGAGACGCTGGTCAAGGACGTCCTGTCGTGACACTTCGATAGGTGTGGGTACACAGAAGCGGGGCCGGTCCAGGTGGACCGACCCCGCTTCTGTGGTGCTACTCGCCGCGCAGGATCGAGAAGATGCGCAGCAGCTCCACGTAGAGCCACACGACGGTCAGCACGATGCCGAACGCAGCGGACCAGCCGTACTTGCTGGGAGCACGATTGTTGACGCCCTTCTGCACGAAGTCGAAATCGAGCACGAGGGAGTACGCGGCCAGCACAACGGCGAGCAGGCCGATGATGATTCCAAAGGTTCCGCCGCGCAGGCCGAACTGTCCGCCGACACCAGCCATGGTGAGGAAGAAGTTGATCAGCGAGAACGCGGCATAGCCGACCATGGCGATCGTGAAGATCTTCGTGACCTTCTTCGACGCGCGAATCTTGCCGCTGCGGAACAGTGCCAGGGTCACCCCGACGACCACGAGGGTGGCCAGCACCGCCTGGGTGACAACGCCGTCGTACTGGGTGTTCAGCACGACCGAGATGCCGCCGACGAAGAGCCCCTGGGCTCCGGCGAACGCGAGGATCAGGCCCGGCGAGGGCTCCTTCTTGAACGTGTTGACCAGCCCGAGAACGAGCCCGGCGATGGCGCCGGGGATCAGCAGGATGGGGATCATCCAGCCCACGGCCGCCGCGACGATGAGCACGGCGAAGGCGATGCCCGTCTTGCGGATCGTGTCTTCGTAAGTCATCCGGTCGGTGTTCTGCGAACCAGCCGACGGCTGGTCGTACATCGTCTGCAGGTCGTTATCGGAAAGAGCCTTCGACGACGCCAGTGCGCCCGGAGCGCCGAACGCGGCGTTGCGGGAGAAAGCGGGGTTGGAGGATGCCATGGGGTACGGACTCGCAATCAGCTGTGGTGTAGGGGGCGCCCAGGAATGAGCTTGCATCCAACCTATCCGAACCGGCATGGAAAGTGCTGGGGACCAGCGGCTTAGCCGGTGGCCGCGCGCAGTTCGGTGCGAGCGCACAACCACTTCTGAAGCCACGCGGACAGCCACGCTCCGGCGATGGTGGCGATGGTGCACACGAAGAGTGCCAGCAGATTCTGGTCATACTGTGCCAGCTCCGTCTTCACGCCCAGACTCGCCGCGACCGGCAGCAGAAGGGTGACGTACGTGGCCGGCGCGCGGCGGCGCACGAGAAGCCAGCCGGCGAGCAGAACCGTGAAGGCCCCCACAAATTCCAGGCCGCCCAGCAGGACCAGGCCGGCGAGCAGGCAGGGGAGCAGCACAAGCAGACGACGCCATAGCGAGCCGGGCAGCAGCATCCATCCGATTCCCTGCACGAGCGGGCCGATGGCCAGGAACCACAGGCCGTAGGTGCTGGACAGGCTGGTGGCTCCCACACCCGCGAATACGAGCACCAGTCCCGTCGACAGTCGCGCGGGCGAGCGTCGCCACCCGTGCGGCAGAGCGAGCGCAGGGTCTGTCCAAGTGGTCACACATCGATTCTGGCAGGTGGCGGCTAGCCTTGATGCATGCACACGTTGGTCATCGGACACCGCGGGGCCAGCGGTCACCGCCCCGAGCACACTCGGGCGGCCTACGACCTCGCGTTCAAGCTCGGTGCCGACGCGGTCGAACCCGACATCGTCGCGACCCTCGACGGCGTTCTCGTCGTGCGGCACGAGAACGAGATTTCCGGCACCACGGATGTCGCTGACCGGCCTGAATTCGCCGGCCGCCGTACCGAGAAACTCATCGACGGCACCCGCCTCACCGGCTGGTTCACCGAAGACTTCACCTGGGAGGAACTGTCGACGCTGCGCACCCGCGAACGCATGCCGAACACCCGGCGCAGCAATGCGAGCTTCGACGGGGAACAGCCGATTCTGCGCTTGAGTGACCTGTTCGCGCTGGTCGACGACGCGGCCGACCGCGTACTGCGATCCCTCGCCGTCGTGGCGGAGATCAAGCACGCCACCTATTTCGGCTCGATCGGGCTTCCGCTCGATGAGTTGTTCGCCGCCGAGGTCGAGGCCGCCGGCTGGAACGACGGCCGGCTGGTGACCGAGAGCTTCGAGGTCGACGTGTTGACCCGACTGGCCGAGCGCGGCATCCAGGGCGATCGTATCTTTCTGCTGGAAAACGAGGGTCAGCCGCACGACGAGATCGCCCGCCACGGCGACTCAGCCACGCCCTATGCCGAGTACCTCACCCCCGCCGGCCTGGCCGGCCTTCGGGAGACGGTGCACGGCGTGAGCGTGCACAAGTCCCTCATCTTGAACTCGGATGCCGATGGGCAGGTCTCCGGCGCCACGACCCTCGTCGATGAGGTGCACGCGGCGGGGCTCCGGGCGTTCTGCTGGACGCTGCGCCCCGAGAACCGGTTTCTGGCTCGGGGCTCGCGGCGTGGCGCGCACGGCGCGCACTGGGGCGACTGGCAGCAGGAATTTCGCACGATTCTGGGCAGCGGAATCGACGGAGTCTTCGCGGATCACCCCGACCTCGCGGTGCATGTTCGCGACACGCTCGCGTGACCGGCGCGGTCGTTCCCGGGCCGGTTGGTCGGCCGGCGTCTGTCTGCCCCGGCTCCCCGGTGCGTGTCGGAGCCATCGCCTAGAATTGACTCTGACATGACGACGCCTTCCTCCCGCCCCACACCTTCGTCCACGCCGATCATCGTGGGTGCCCCCGGTCACCCCGCGCTGGGCGGTGCGACCGGTTCGGAACGCACGAGCCCGCTGCTCGACGGGCTCAACCCCGAACAGCGTGAGGCCGTGGAGTACCGAGGCCAGGCACTGCTCATCATCGCGGGCGCCGGCTCGGGCAAGACGAGCGTGCTCACCCGCCGGGTGGCGAGCCTGCTCGAAACCCGGGACGCGTGGCCGAGCCAGATCCTCGCCATCACCTTCACCAATAAGGCCGCCGCCGAAATGCGCGAACGGGTGCACTCCATCCTCGGTCAGGGTTCGGAGGGCATGTGGATCTCCACGTTCCACTCCTCGTGCGTGCGCATCCTCCGCCGCGAAGCCGAAAGCGTTGGGCTCTCCAAGACCTTCAGCATCTACGACTCCGCCGACAGCAAGGTCACTCTCAAGCGCATCATCAAATCGCTCGGCGCCGATACTCTCGGTTTCACGCCCGGCAACGTGTCGGCGAAGATCTCCAAGTTCAAGAACGAGTTGGCGGATGCCGACTCGTACGCCCGCAACGCCAACATGAGCGACCCGCAAGAGGTCATGTTCGTAGAGATTTTTCGCCAGTACGCGAGCCGGTTGCGCGCCGCGAGCGCCCTCGACTTCGACGACCTCATCGGTGAGACGGTGTACCTGTTCCGCGCGTTCCCCAAGGTCGCCGCGCTCTACCGGCGCCGATTCCGGCACCTGCTGGTCGACGAGTACCAGGACACCAACCACGCCCAGTACGCGCTCATCCGTGAACTCACCCGCCCCGTCGCGCCTGAGCTCGCGGAGGAAATGGACCGAGACGGCGTGCATGTGCGCGGCCTGCGCGACGCCACCGGCGCGATTCCCGGCGCCTCGCTCACCGTCGTGGGCGACTCCGACCAGTCCATTTACGCCTTCCGCGGCGCGGACACCCGCAACATCAGCGGCTTCGAACAGGATTTCCCGGGCGCGAGGGTCATTCTGCTCGAGCAGAACTACCGCTCCACCCAGAACATCCTGAGCGCGGCGAACGCCGTCATCGGCCACAACTTCGACCGCAAGGAGAAGAAGCTGTGGAGCGCGGGCGGCGACGGCGAGAAGATCACCGGCTTCACCGCGTACTCCGGGCACGACGAGGCACAGTTCGTCTCGGACGAGATTGAGGCGCTGCACTCGGCCGGTATGGCCTACCGCGACATGGCCGTGTTCTACCGCACGAACGCGCAGACCCGCGCCCTCGAAGAAATCCTGGTGCGGTCGGCCACTCCGTACCGGGTGGTCGGCGGCACCAAATTCTACGAGCGGGCCGAAATCAAAGACGCCCTCGCGTACCTCATCTCGGTCGCCAACCCGGTCGACGAATTGGCCCTGCGCCGCATCCTCAACACCCCCAAGCGCGGCATCGGCCCGGCCACCGAGACAGCGATCTCAAGCTTCGCCGATGACAATGGCCTCACGTTCCGGCAGGCCATGCGCAACTGCAGTGCCCTCGGGCTCGGCCCCAAGGTGACGGGCGCCATCCTCGCGCTGTCCGAACTGCTCGACTCCGCCGCGCTCACTCTCGACCCGGAGAACCCGGCCGGCTCGTCGAATGTGTCGGAGGTGCTCGAGCTTCTGCTGGAGGGCAGCGGACTGCTGTCGGTGCTGCGCCAGAGCCGCGACCCGCAAGACGAGGCTCGCGCCGAGAACATTGAGGAACTCGTCGCGCAGACCAAGGACTTCAACAAGGACAACCCCGACGGCGGCCTCGTCGACTTTCTCACCCAGGTGTCGCTCGTGGCTGCCGCCGATGACCTCGATGACGTCTCGGGCACGGTGTCGCTTATGACCCTGCACACGGCGAAGGGCCTCGAATACGACGCCGTGTTCCTCACCGGGGTCGAGGAGGGGCTGCTGCCGCACCAGATGTCCGCCAACGAACCCGGCGGTCCCGCCGAGGAACGTCGACTCTTCTACGTGGGCATCACCCGCGCCCGCAAGCGCCTCTACCTTTCCCTCGCCATGACGCGAGCGCAGTTCGGCGACATCAACGTGGCGATGCCGAGCCGTTACCTGCAGGAGATACCGGCCGACCTCATCGACTGGAAACAGTCACCGGGCATGGCGAACAGCCGCGGTGGCACGCAGCCGCGCGCCCTCAACGCCCGCCGCGACGGCTTCGGCGGCGGATTCGGCGGCCGCAGCAAGGACCAGGCCGGGCTTCCGCCGGCGCCGCCCAAACCGAAGACCGCATGGGCCAACACCATAACCGGAACCGTGCGCGACAACGGAAGCCTCGAGCTTGTGGAGGGCGACCGCATCCGCCATCACGATTTCGGCGAAGGACTGGTGAACCAAGTGACCGGTGAAGGCACCAAACGCATCGCCCACGTGCACTTCGACACTTCGGGGGCGAAGAAGCTGCTGATCAAGATCGCGCCCATCGAGAAAATTTAGCGGTGCATCTCCCGGTCATTCCCGGCCCGGGCGAATCCGCCCACCGCCGAACCCCGGAGACCCTCGCCCAGTGGGCCCGGTCACTGCGCGCCTTTCACTTTGAGGTGGCGTCGCGGGCGGCGCTCGCCGTATCCCTGCCGCTGGTCGTGCTGTTGCTCACCGACCACCTTGACTGGGCCGCATACGCGGCGTTCGGTGCCATGACCTCACTCTTCGGCCGTAACGAACCGTACCGGGTACGCATGCGCACGGTCACCGTGGCGGCGCTGCTCATGCTGCTGTTCATCACGTTCGGCCTCGTGCTCGCGGTCGTGCAGGCCCCGCTGCTCGTGCTCACGTTGGGTCTTGTGGCTGTTCTGACAGCGAGCATCGTCGTGGCGTCGGCCGCCGGTCTCTTCCCGGCCACGCCGGTGTTCTTCGTCTTCGGCTACGCCGTCGTCGCGCAGCTGCCCACCCCCGGCGACGAGTTCTGGCCGCGGTTCCTGGTTGCGGTCGGCGCCGCCACCTTTGCCTGGGGGCTCACAATGTCGGGGTGGTTGCTGCGCCGCCTGGCGGGTGAACGATCCGACGCCCTGTTCAAGAGCTTGTTGCACGGCGCGCTCGTGCGTCCCACCGCGTACCGGGAACGTACGGTATGGCTCTCGGTCGCGCAGAACGTGGCGGGTGCCCTGCTCGCCGGCGGCCTGGCCCTGGTGGCCGGCATCGGGCATCCGTATTGGGCGGTGGTGAGCGTCGTGGCCGTGCTGCCGCCGCCGGGTGCCGCCCACTCGGTGTCGCGCGCGTTCCACCGCATCATCGGGACCGCGCTTGGAGTCGTGATCGCCGGGCTCGTGTTGCTTCCCGGTCCGTCGGTGATTGTTCTCATCGCCGTGATCGCCGTCGGCCAGTTCGGGGCCGAAATGCTCATCGGGCGCCACTACGGTGCCGCGTTGCTGTTCGTCACGCCGCTCGCGCTCAGCGTGGTGCACCTCGCGAGCCCGGTGCCGGTGCTCGCGCTGCTCGTGGACCGGGTGGTCGAGACCACGCTCGGCGGCGGGCTTGCCCTCGTAATCGTGCTGCTCGCGCAGGCAGCCACCCGCCGCAAACGGCAGCCCTCGTAGGCCAGCACGCCGCCACCGGCGCTCTGCGGCAACCCCCTTGTCGGGTGTGAACAGCCGGGGTAGCGTGGCCCGCGCAAGGCCGGTTTTCGGCTAGAGGAGGTATGACCATGAGCGACAGCGATGAATTCTGGAACGACGACGATCGTGTCGTTGAAGACATCGGCGCGGCGGTCGATGACCTCGACTTCGGCGTCGCCGAAACCGACGACGAGGGCTTCGACGCCGACGCGCGTGAGGTAGGCCTCGCGCCCGACGACGAGTATTAACGGCGCCTCCCGGGGTTGAACCGGGCCGCGTCAATTCGCAGGGTGCTCACAGGCTATCGATAGCCCGTCCATTGCTGACGGTTCGATGCTCTACCTATGAACATCGACACCCGAACGTACCGCGCCTCCGGCGCACGGGCGCGTCCGGTGCACCCGGCATACCCCAGGCGGATGCGCCAGGCCGACCGGCTCCAGGTCGTCAGTATTACCTCGGTCGCCGTCGTCATCGCGATCTTCCTCTCCGACGGAGGCGCCGCACGGTTCGCGACCGCCGCCGACTCTTTCACGTCCCTGGGAATTCTCGCCGGGCTGGTCGGCACAGACCTGCTGCTGATCATGCTGGTCCTGGCTGCGCGCCTCCCCCCGATCGACCGCGCGTTCGGGCACGACCGAGCAATGGCCCTGCACCAGTCGCTCGGCAAGCCGGCGCTGTTCCTGATCCTCGCCCACGCGGGCCTGCTGGTCACCGGGTACGCCCTACTTGAAAACATCAATGTGTTCGCCGAAACGTGGAGCATGCTGACAACCCTGCCGGACATGCCGCTCGCGTTCGTCGGCGTCGGGCTCCTGATTCTGGTGGTGGGGACCAGTCTCGTGGTTGTGCGCCGCAAGTTTCGGTACGAGGCCTGGCACGCCGTGCACCTGCTGGCATACGCCGCGGTGCTCGTGGCCATTCCGCACCAGCTGAGCGTGGGGGCGCTGTTGGCCGGTGGCACCATCGCGCACTACTACTGGCTCGCGCTCTACCTGGCCGTCGCCGGCTCGATCGTGTTGTTCCGCGTCGTGCTGCCGGTCTGGCGCTCGCTGCGGCATGGGCTGACCGTCGATCGCATCGACCACGTCGCGCCGGGCGTCGTGTCGCTCAGTCTCACCGGGCGCCGCCTGGACCAACTGCGTGCGACGTCGGGTCAGTTCTTCATCTGGCGGTTCTGGTCCCGGGGTTTGTGGTGGCAGGCACATCCGTTTTCGCTGTCGGCGGCACCCAACGGTCGATCGCTGCGCATCACCGTGCGCGCACTCGGCGACGCCTCGGCCGAACTGCCCGGGCTGCGCCGGGGAGTCAGGGTCAGCTTTGAAGGCCCGTACGGGCTCTTCACCGAGAGCGCCCGCACCTCGCCTCGTGTGGTGCTGATTGCGGCCGGCATCGGGGTCGCGCCGATCCGGTCGCTGTTGGAGACGGTGTCGTTCGCCCCGGGCGACGCGACGGTGATCCTGCGGTCCCATCAGGTCGGCGACACCTACCTGGTGGACGAAATGACCGACCTGTGCCGGGTGCGCGGGGCGCAGCTGCGCATCATTGCCGGCTCACGGGCCCCGGGCAGCAGCGACTGGCTTCCCGCCGACGCGGCGCGGGCCGGGAAAATTACGCCGCACCCATTCTGCGCTCCGAAGTACTCTCGGCCCAGTCAGCGAACGTGCACAGCGTCAGCGGCGCGACCTACACGAGCAGCGGCTACCTGCAGTCGCTGCAGTCGGCCCTGGACGTGGCCGGGATCTAGGCGAGGGGCTCACTCGGGGCCGAGCAGGCGGTGGACGGGGTCGAGCGTGGTCAGCAGGCGACCACAGATGTCGCTGAGTTGCGCGACCTGGCGGGCGTTGAGCGCGTCGAAAACGACGGTGCGCACCTCCTCGACGTGCCCCGGCGCGCTGGCGACGACCTTCGCCCAACCCGTGTCCGTGAGCGTGGCGACGGAGGCGCGCGCATCCCTTTTCGAGGCGCACCGTGTGAGGAATCCCTGCTGTTCGAGGCGGGCCAGCACGTGTGACAGACGGGAGAGCGAAGCGTTCGTTCGCGACGCGAGCTCCGTGAGAGGCAGCGACCTGGCCGCGTTCTCGGAGATCATGGCGAGCACGTAGTACTCGAAGTGGCTCAGGCCCGCGTCTCGCTTGAGTTCGGCCTCCAAACGGTTGGGCAACAGCATGGTCACCGCGATCAGGCGCAACCATGCCGTTCGTTCGTCGTCGTTCAGCCAACGCGGTTCGGCAACGCTCTCATCGGACATGACAACAATCTACCATTTAACTTGACGTTTCAACTAAAGAGTCTGAGGTTTTGGTTGTTGTTTCAAGTATTTGGAGACGAAATCACCAGGGAGACCATCACACTCACGCAGCGGTGGCAAAAATACAAAAACGTACCGACGGAACGTGTGGTATACCTGAGTTCTGGGGGTAGACCATGAGTTCAGATTCGTCCGTAGATGAGGCCCGAGTCAGCCAGCTCGAGCACGAGAACGCGATTCTGCGATCCGAGCTGCGCGGGGTGACCAGGGCGCTCTCTGTGGCCGCCGGGCTCCTCATGAAAGCACGGGCCGCACGCGACACGTAGTTCACGCGCTCGGTCCCGCACGACGCCATGGCCGGGGCACCCGGTGCGCCTATGGAGCTTCGTTCGTTCAGAAGCGGTCGTCAGGCCGCACGGGAGCGGCGAATGAGGGCGGCGACCGCGCGTGCGCCCAGGAGGAAGACGCCGAGCACGATCGTGGTGACGATAGCGAAGCTCACCTGCACGCCCTGGCCGCTCAGAACCCGTAGCAGCAGACCGAAGACGACCGTCGCCGCCCAGATGCCGAGGCCGGTGAAGCGGATGCGGTGCGGGCTCCGCCACGCGCGCAGGAGCAGCCATCCGAGAACCAGACCGGCGAGGAACGGCCAATACGTGATGAGGGTGCCGAGCACGCCCTCGTTGTGGCTCGCACGTCCGATGAGAACGAACGCCAGGACGAGCAGGGCGTCGACAAGGAAGAATGCGGTGGCGCGGCGGGTGAGCATCTTTTCAGCCTAATCGGGTCAGACTGTCCCGCCGATGAGCGTGCCGATCAGGTAGGTCACCGCGAGGGCCAACAGCCCGCCGATGACGATGCGGGCGATGGCGCGGGGCTTCGGGCTGTTGCCGAGGAACGCGCTGAGCCAGCCCGTGATCACCAGGGCAACGAGCACGGCCAGGAACGTTGCACCGATGCGGAGCTCGGGAGGCGGGAGCAGGACGGCCAGGAGCGGCAGCGCCGCACCGATGGTGAATGCGATCGCCGAGGCGAAGGCCGCGTGCCAGGGATTCGAGACGTCTTCGGCGTCGATGTGCAGCTCGACCTCAAGGTGGGCGGCGAGGGCGTCGTGCTGAGTCAGCTCGACCGCGACCTGCTCTGCGGTCTGTGCCGACAGGCCCTTGGCCTGGTAGAACCCGGCCAGTTCGGCGAGTTCCTCCTCCGGCTGGTTCTCGAGCTCCCAGGTCTCCTTGGCGATGAGGGCGCGTTCCGAGTCCCGTTGACTGCTCACCGAGACGTACTCGCCGAGCGCCATCGAAATTGCCCCGGCGAGCAGGCTCGCAACGCCGGCGACGAGAATGACGCCGGAATCGGTCGTCGCGGCAGCGACACCCACCACGAGCGCGGCCACCGACACGATGCCGTCATTCGCCCCCAGGACACCGGCACGAAGCCAGTTCAGACGCGACGCCAAGCCGGCGGCATGGGGTTCCACTCCTTGATGCACATTCGTCATAGCACCAGATAAGCACTCCGCCGTGGCGCGGTCCAGCAAGGTGTGGCTAGCCTTTCACATGCCGCTCGCGGCATTCCCTCGCGGCGGACCGCTTGGGTGTGGGACTTGACCCCCGAGACGCGATAGAGTTTCAGATGGTCGGTATGTCTTGATGTCGAGCTAATTTGCGACGGGCTGCTGTCACCAACAACCTCAACACCAGCGTGATTGCTGAGACGCGGATTGGAAGAGCAGCGTGGATCTTTACGAATACCAAGCAAGAGACCTCTTTGAGGAATACGGTGTGCCGGTTCTGCCGGGCATCATTGCGGACACCCCCGCAGAAGTGCGCGCGGCGGCCGAGAAGCTGGGCGGCGTTGTCGTCGTCAAGGCGCAGGTCAAGGTTGGCGGCCGCGGCAAGGCCGGCGGCGTCAAGGTTGCCAAGACCCCCGACGATGCCGAGGCCGCTGGCCGCGACATCCTGGGGCTCGACATCAAGGGCCACACCGTCGGCCGCGTCATGGTCGCCGGCGGAGCCCGCATTAAGCAGGAGTTCTACTTCTCCGTGCTGCTCGACCGATCGAACCGGTCCTACCTCTCGCTCGCCAGCTACGAGGGCGGTGTGGAGATCGAAGTCCTCGCCGTTGAGAAGCCGGAGGCGCTCGCTTACACGGCGGTCGACCCCGCGGTCGGTATCGACCTGGCCGTCGCGACGCAGATCGCCATTGACGCCAAGTTCCCCGCCGAGCTCGTTGACAAGGTCGCACCGGTCTTCGTCAAGCTCTACGACGTGTTCACCGGCGAAGACGCGACGCTGGTCGAGGTCAACCCCCTGGTCCTGACCGAAGAGGGCGATATTATCGCGCTGGACGGCAAGGTCACCATCGACGAGAACGCTGATTTCCGTCACCCCAAGCACGCGCTGCTCGAAGACGCTGCGGCCGCCGACCCGCTCGAGGCCAAGGCCAAGCTCGCGGGACTGAACTACGTGAAGCTCGACGGCGAAGTGGGCATCATCGGAAACGGTGCTGGCCTGGTCATGTCGACGCTCGATGTTGTCGCCTACGCCGGCGAGAACTTCGGCAACGTCAAGCCGGCCAACTTTCTGGACATCGGAGGCGGAGCGTCTGCCGAGGTCATGGCCGCCGGGCTCGACGTCATCCTGGGCGACGCCCAGGTGAAGTCGGTCTTCGTCAACGTGTTCGGTGGCATCACCGCGTGTGACGCCGTCGCCAAGGGCATCGTGGGCGCGCTCGCCGAGCTCGGCACCTCCGCCAACAAGCCCCTCGTGGTTCGCCTCGACGGCAACAATGTTGACGAAGGCCGGCGCATCCTGGCCGAAGCGAACCACCCGCTCGTAACATTGGCCGCCACCATGGACGAGGGCGCCGCCAAGGCAGCCGAACTCGCCAACGCCGCGAAGTAAGGAACGCAAAGAATGTCAATCTTCCTCAACAAAGACTCCAAAGTCATCGTTCAGGGCATCACCGGAGGTGAGGGCACCAAGCACACCGCCCTCATGCTCAAGGCCGGTACCCAGGTCGTCGGTGGCGTCAACGCGCGTAAGGCCGGCACGACGGTGCTGCACGGCGATGTCGAGCTGCCCGTGTTCGGCACGGTCGCCGAGGCCGTCACCGCGACGGGTGCCGATGTTTCGATCATCTTCGTACCGCCGGTGTTCACCAAGAACGCCGTCATCGAAGCAATCGACGCCGAAATTCCCCTGCTCGTGATCATCACCGAGGGCGTACCCGTTCAGGACTCCGCCGAGTTCTGGGCCTACGCCAAGGCCAAGGGCAACAAGACCCGCATCATCGGGCCGAACTGCCCCGGCATCATCACGCCCGGCGAAGCTCTTGTCGGCATCACCCCCGCGAACATCACCGGGAAGGGGCCGGTCGGCCTCGTCTCGAAGTCGGGCACCCTGACGTACCAGATGATGTACGAACTGCGCGACCTGGGTTTCTCCACCGCGATCGGCATCGGTGGCGACCCGATCATCGGCACCACTCACATCGACGCCCTTGAGGCGTTCGAGGCGGACCCCGACACCCTCGCGATCGTCATGATCGGCGAAATCGGTGGAGACGCCGAAGAGAAGGCCGCCGAGTACATCAAGGCGCACGTCACGAAGCCGGTCATCGGCTACGTCGCCGGCTTCACGGCCCCCGAAGGCAAGACCATGGGCCACGCCGGCGCCATCGTCTCCGACGGAGCCGGAACCGCGCAGGGCAAGAAGGAGGCCCTCGAGGCCGCCGGAGTCAAGGTCGGCAAGACGCCGAGCGAGGCCGCGACCCTGCTGCGCGAGGCACTCGCCGCGCTCAAGGTTTCCGCGTAACACAGCACACTCAGGCAGGGCCCGTCGCATGAGCGGCGGGCCCTGCCTCGTTCGTGGCCGTGAGTGACCGCCGCGACACGCCGCGCCGGAGACAGTGGGGCGAAAGGACGAGGCGGGGATGAACGGTAGGCTCGAAATCCGGATGAACCGTACAACTACTGCCCTGCTCGCTGCGCTCGAAGCGCTGCTCGTCGTCGCCATCGGCGTGGGCATCGCCCTCGTGCCACTGACCGTGCTGTGGGCTGCCCATTTTGGGCTCGCGGTGGAATGGTTCGTGTTCTGGCGGGCCGCCGTCGACATCTGGCTGCTCGGCAACGGTGTGGACCTCACCGTGCAACTCGGTCCCGACCTGATCGCATCCTTCGGCCTCCCGGGAGCGGATGCCCCCTTCATGCTCACCCTGGCCCCGCTTGGATTCGCTGTGGTCACCGTGCTGCTGGGCGTACTCACCGGTCGTCGCGCGGCCGAGACCCCGCACCGCTGGACCGGAGTCATTTCCGCCGTGCTCGTCTACGGCGTCATGGCCACGATCGCCACCTTCTCCGCCGCGGGCGGCACGGTTATGCCTGCCACGGTTCAGGGGATGGTCCTTCCCACGCTCGTGTACGCCGCGGGAGTGCTGTTCGGGGCGGAGCGAGCCCGCCTCCGCGGCTACCGCGTGGCCTGGGCCGCCGTGCGTGAGGACACCGCGCGGGGAACGAACACCGCGACCGGCGCCCCGAGCGCCGACCGCCTCGATCCGCTGAGCCGCGGCATCCGCGAGCGTTACCGGCGACTGCAGCAGAGCACCCGCGCCGTCATATCGGGGGCGCTGCGTGGGGGAGCGGCGGCCGGCGCCGGAATCATCGCGGTGGCGGCCCTCACGTTCTTCGTGCTGCTGGTGATGAACTACGCCACGATCGTCGGACTCTACGAGGCGATTCAGGCCGGGATCGTCGGCGGCGCCACCATCACGCTCGCCCAACTCGCCTTCATCCCCAACTTCGTCATCTGGACCATGGCCTGGCTCGTGGGGCCGGGAATCGCCGTCGGTGTGGGATCCACCGTGTCGCCGGCCGGCACCCTGATCGGGCCGGTCCCCGGCCTGCCGATTCTGGGCGTGCTCCCGCAGGGGACGCTCGCCTGGGGATTCCTCGGATTGCTCGTTCCGGTTCTGATCGGCTTCGTGTTCGCGGTGATTGTGCGACAGCGACTCGACAGCTCGGCCATGCCCGCGCGGAGTACCCTGCAGCATGTGCTCAGTGGGCTCGGAATGGGCGTCGTCGCCGGTCTCATCCTCGGAATTCTCGCCTGGTGGTCCGCGGGATCGCTCGGCCCCGGACGCCTGTCCGACGTCGGGCCGAACCCGCTGCTCGTCGGCGCCCTCGCGGCCGTCGAGATCGGTGTCGCCGCGGCCCTCGGCATGCTCGCGGGCGGCCGGATGCGCGTCCCTCGGGCCCGCGTGCCGCGCATTCCGCGGCCGCGGCTGCGCCGGAAAGGCCGCGCCTAGCGCCCACCCGAGGCGGCGGAGCCCGGGAGGAACCGCACCCCGCCCGCCGAAACGGTAAGCTCGACCCTGTGCTTTCTTTGGTCGTATTGATCTCCGGCGCGGGATCCAACCTTCGTTCCCTACTCGAGGCGTCAGAAGACGCCGAGTACCCCGCGAGGATCGTGGCCATCGGCGCCGATCGTGACGCCGACGGGCTGGCCCTCGGGGAGGAATTCGGCATCCCCACCTTCTCCGTGCCATTCACGTCGTTCACCGACCGTGCGGCTTGGGGAGATGAACTGCTCGCCCAGATCGGGCAGTGGGACGCCGACCTCGTGGTGCTGAGCGGACTGATGCGGCTGCTGCCGCCACGCGTGGTCGCCGCGCTCTCCCCGAACCTGATCAACACGCATCCGGCCTACCTCCCCGAGTTTCCCGGAGCGCACGGCGTGCGTGACGCCCTGGCGGCCGGAGTGCCCGAAACGGGCGCGAGCATCATTGTGGTTGACAACGGTGTCGACGACGGACCGATCATCGCGCAGGAACGCGTGCCGGTTCACCCCCAGGACAGCGAAACTTCCCTGCACGATCGCATCAAAATCGTCGAGCGGCGCCTGCTGGTGCAGACGGTGCTCGATATCGCCAACGGACACGTCAACCTCAAGGAGCACTCCAACGCATGAGCGGTCACACCAACACCGGCCAGAGCACCGACGCGGCAGCCGCCGCGAGCCTGTACCGCGAACGAGACCTCATCAAGGTGCAGCGGGCGCTCATCTCCGTGAGTGACAAGACGGGCCTGCTCGAACTCGCCGCCACACTCGTCGCCTCCGGCGTCGAGATCGTCTCGACCGGCTCAACCGCCGCCACGATTCGCGAGGCCGGACACCCCGTCACCGACGTGTCCGCCGTCACCGGTTTCCCCGAATCCCTCGATGGACGCGTGAAGACCCTGCACCCTGGCGTACACGCCGGAATCCTCGCCGACCTCCGCCTCGAATCGCACGAGGCCCAGCTCAACGACCTCGGAATCGCCGCATTCCAGCTCGTTGTCGTGAACCTGTACCCGTTCGTGGAGACCGTCGAGTCGGGCGCCAAACCCGCCGACGTGATCGAGCAGATCGACATCGGCGGGCCCGCTCTGGTGCGCGCCGCCGCCAAGAACCACGCCAACGTGGCCATCGTCGTCGACCCCGCCAACTACGGCGAGCTCATCACCGCGATCGAAGCCGGCGGCTCGACGCTGCCCCTGCGCCAGAAGCTCGCCTCCCTCGCCTTCGAGCACACCGCCGACTACGACCTGAGCGTTTCCGCCTGGTTCACCGACAACGTCTATGACCAGTGGCAGGACGACACCGACTTTCTCGGCGGAGAGCCGCTCGAGGACGACATTTCCGAGGAACCCGAAGACGGCGCCATCCTCGACTCGCCGTTCCCCGACGGCATCCTCATCGAGGCAGAGCGCGACTCCATCCTCCGCTACGGCGAGAACGCGCACCAGGCCGCGGCCCTGTACGTGGGTGAGGGTGGCCGGGGCATCGCCCAGGCCCTGCAGCTGCACGGCAAGGAGATGTCGTACAACAACTATGTCGACGCGGATGCCGCGGTGCGCGCCGCCTACGACTTCACCGAGCCGGCCGTGGCCATCGTGAAGCATTCCAACCCCTGCGGCATTGCCGTCGCCGGCGCGAAAACGCCCGAGTCGATCGCCTCCGCGCACCGCCGCGCACACGACTGCGACCCGATGAGTGCCTTCGGCGGCGTCATCGCCGCCAACCGTCCGGTGACCCTGGCCATGGCCGAAACGGTCAGCGGCATCTTCACCGAGGTTCTCGTGGCTCCCGGGTTCGAGCCGGAGGCCCTCACCGTGCTCACGGCCAAGAAGAACATCCGCCTGCTGGAGCTGCCCGCCGACTACGAGCGGTCCTCGCTCGAGCTGCGTCAGATCTCGGGCGGACTCCTCGTGCAGGAGACCGACACGTTCGACGACTTCAGCTCCGCCGGCTGGACGCTCGTGGCCGGCCCCGAGGTGGATGCCGCCACCCGCGCCGATCTGGAATTCGCGTGGAAGGCCTGCCGCGCCGTGAAGTCGAACGCGATCCTGCTCGCGCACGGCGGAGCATCCGTGGGCGTGGGCATGGGCCAGGTGAACCGGGTGGATTCCTGCCACCTCGCCGTGAGCCGTGCCGCGGACCGCGCCGCTGGTTCGGTTGCCGCGTCCGACGCGTTCTTCCCCTTCGCCGACGGCCTGCAGGTGCTGCTCGACGCCGGCGTCACCGCCGTCGTGCAGCCCGGGGGATCGGTTCGCGATGAGGAGGTCATCACCGCGGCCACCGCGGCCGGCGTGTCGATGTACTTCACGGGAGAGCGTCACTTCTTCCACTAGGACTCGCGCGGGGTCCTTTCGCCCGGCGACGGGCGGAGTTAGTCTTGTCGTTGCGCCCAACACACCTGGGCGCAATGACAACCGGCCCACAAGGCCAGGTCCCAAGGAGAACTACAGATGACACTCACGCACCCCTCGCCGTCCCTGGACGCGCTGGCCGCGATTCCGTTCACCCATGAGCGTGTGCTCATCACCACCGGAACCCGCTCCGGCCTTGTGATCACCGTCGCCGTGCACTCCACCACGCTGGGCCCGGCCCTCGGTGGCGCGCGCATGTGGCAGTACCCCGACTGGACCGACGCCGTCGCCGACGCGCTGCGCCTCTCGAAGGCCATGACGCTCAAGAACGCCGCTGCCGGCCTCAACCTCGGCGGCGGCAAGTCCGTCATTCACCTCCCGCTGGGGGTCGTGTTGACCGACGCCGAGAAGCGCGACGCGATGCTCGACCTCGGCGACGCCATTGAAAGCCTCGGCGGCGTGTACATGACCGCCGAAGACGTGGGAACAAGCGCCGATCTCATGGCCATCGTGCAGGAGCGCACCGACCACGTCCGCGGCCTGCCCGCCTCGAGCGGCGGCGTCGGCGAACCCGCCGACGCGACCGCTGCGGGCGTCTACGCGAGCATTCTCGCGACCCTCGACGCCCTCTACGGCAGCCGCGACGTCGCCGGCCGCCACCTTGTCATCTCCGGCCTCGGCCAGGTCGGTGGCCGCCTCGCGACTGCCCTCGCCGCCGCGGGCGCCACCCTCACGGTCACCGACATCAACCCCGGCAAGCGGGAACTGGCCGACGAGCTCGGCGCCGAGTGGGTTCCCGTCGCCGGAGCCCACCGCGTGCAGGCCGACCTGTTCGTGCCCTGCGGTCTCGGCGGAGTGCTCACCTCCACGGTGATCGGCGAGCTCAACGTGCTCGGCGTCGTCGGCGCGGCCAACAACCAGTTGGAAAGTCCGGAAGGCGCGGCCGAACTCGACGCCCGCGGCATCCTCTGGGCCCCCGACTTCGTCGTCAACGCCGGCGGTGTCGTGTACCTCGCCATGGCCAGCGAACCGGATGCCGATCTCAAGAGCATCACCACGAGGGTTGACGCGATTGCCGACGTCGTGACGCAGATTTTCACGGATGCGCACGAGCAGTCCATCACCACCCTCGCCGCCGCCGAACTGCTGGCCTCCGCCCGCCTCGACGCCGCCAACTAGCCCCGCCCGTCCGGGCCGTGCGTTTCCGCGCCTTCGCGTGCGCGGCGTGTTCCTAGTTCAGGAGATCCGCACCGGGGGCATCCGCCCGGCCGCGTCGTTCCGCCGCGGCCGGGCGCCGGCGCCGCCGATCTCCTGAACTGGCAACGGTCGCGAGGAATGGCCAGGCAAACGCCCAGGCGCCTGCGGCGGCGAGCCCGTAGGCTGGCCACGACGAGGAGGTCGTATGCACAATCGTGAACACCTGGTACGGGCGCTGTGGACTCTGTTCGAGCCCATTCACGCCGTCACCTATTTCTCCCCCCAGGCCAGGGACCACTTCGCCGGTGTCGGGCTCACCCGCTACTGGGATGGCTACTTCGCCGGCCGCGCGGCGCCGCTGGGACCGATCACGGCCGCTCCGGTCACCGCCATGTTCAGCGGATTCGCCCCGGCCCTCGTCGAACGCGCGCTGCCCGCGGCCTGGTCGATCGCGTCGGTCGAGCGGGTGCTGGAGGCGCGTTCTCTCGGCGCCGCCCAGACCCTCCGCGACATGATGCCCGACGAACTCCTCGTCACGAATGCCGCGTCGATGCTCACCCGCATCATCGACGGAGTCGACACCGTCGGGCGTCCGCTCGCGGCTGCCAACCGCGCACTCCCGGAGGAGGCCGACCCGTACCGTCAGCTGTGGCAGACCGCCGCGACACTCCGCGAGCACCGCGGTGACGGGCATGTGCTCGCGCTCGTCTCCGAGAACATCGCCGGACTGTCCACCATCGTGCTGCGCAGCTCCCTCGACCTCGACCTCGCCACGATGAAGCGCGCGCGCGGCTGGAGCGAGGAACAGTGGGGAGCCTGCACGGAGGACCTGCGCGAGCGCGGGCTTCTCACCGCGCACGGCGTCGCGAGTCCGCTCGGCATTGCCGCGTTGAATCGGGCGGAGGATCTCACCAACCGCCTGGCCCTGGCGCCGTGGAAACACCTCGACGACGCGGCCGTGGCCGATGTCGCCCGCGTGCTCGCGCCCATCGCGCTCGCCTGCGGGTCGATTTTTCCGTTCCCGAACCCGATCGGCATGCCGCAGCCCTGGGACCCGGACCGGGATCCCCAGGCCTCCGCCATTCCCGTCGCGCCCGCCTGAGTCGGGCGCCCGGCGCGGTTACTCGCGCAGTTCGGCGGGGACGACGGCGTCGGGCACCGGCGCCCGCCCGCGGCTCTTGCGGTTGGCCAGCGCCGCCTTGCTCAGCTCGGTGAGGATCGGGATGCCGGAGAGCAGAATGATCCCGATGATGAAGTACTCGGAGTAGGCGGCGACGAACTCGATCTGGCCGAGGAAATAACCCACGAGGGTGAGCCCGACGCCCCACGCGAACGCCCCGATCACGTTGAATGTGACAAACGTGCGGTAGCGCATGCGGCCCACGCCGGCCGCGACCGGAACGAAGGCGCGGAAGACGGGGAGGAAGCGCGCCATGATGATGGCCTTACCGCCGTGCTTCTCGAAGAAGGCGTTGGTGCGCTCCACGTTCTTGGGGTTGAAGAACCGGTTCTGCTCGCGGGAGAACACAGCGGGGCCGGCCTTGCGCCCGATGTAGTAGGCGAGCTGGTCGCCGGCGAAGGCGGCGACGAACACGACGATGCCGGTGACCCAGATCGGGAACGGTACCGCACCGGTGGCGGTGAGCAGGCCAACGGTGAAGAGCAGGGAGTCCCCGGGCATGAACGACAGCACGATGAAGCCTGTCTCGACGAAAATCACTGCGGCAACACCGATCAGAACGAACGATCCGAACCAGCCGATGAGCCACTCGGAGTCGAGAAACGTGATGCCAAAAAGCATGGGATGCATGAAGGTCCTTCCGTTGAGCCGGCCGACGCGCCAGAACCCGGGTACCAGAGTAGTTCACATGCCTTAACGGTTCATGGGGGCCACCCTCAGAAAGCGGATGCACGACCTTGCGCTCTGCGCGGGCGCTCCCGTATTCTGAAAGGCTGCCTGACCAAGGGGGCACACAGCAGGACCACGCGCTCAGGAGGCCGACATGACCACGACAACCCGTTTCACGCTCGCACGCGCTGCGACCACGGGTGCCTTCGCCATCTCCGCCCGCCTCTCCGCCCGCCGCACCGGCAGTGCACGCCCGGCCCGGTAGCGACCAGAGTCGCCGACAGGTCCTCGGGCCAACCCGGCCGATGACGCTGCCGGCGCCCACCGCCACTGTTCACCTCCGCGGCTGAACGTTCCCGACATCAGCCGCGAACCCGATGAGAAACCACCGACTTCTTGCCTTCGTCGACGCGTGTCGACTCGCACTCGCACGATTGGCAGCCAGCAGGCCGCCTGACCAGGACCCAACATGACCTCAGCACCTGCCCACCCACCCCGATCCCCGGCCGAGGCGCCACGCACCAACACGCTGCATGCGCTCGGACGGCTGTACCCCTATGCCCGGCCGGCGCTGCCGCGCATCGTCCTGGGGATGCTGGCCGCCCTGTTGGCCGGTCTCGTCGCCCTGGCGATCCCGCAGGTTCTGCAGCGACTCGTCGACGGCCCCCTGTCCGACCGTGATCCCAGCCAAATCTGGCCGGCGGTGTCGATCGTGCTCGGCCTCGGCGTGCTCGAGGCCATCATGGTCGCGCTGCGTCGCTGGTTCGTGCTGACGCCGGGCACACACATTGAGGCCGACATGAGAAGTGCGCTCTACGCACGGCTGCAGGATCTCCCCGTGACATTCCACGACCGGTGGCCGAGCGGACAGCTGCTGTCACGCGCCGTGAGCGACCTCAACCTCATTCGTCGCTGGGTCTCGTTCGGACTCGTGTTGATCGTGGTCAACCTGCTCACCATCGTGATCGGCGTCGTCATTCTCGTGTCGATGAACTGGATCCTCGGCGTCATCTTCGTCGCCTGCTCGATCCCGCTGTTCGTCTACGGATACGTGTTCGAGAACAAGTATTCCTCCATCGCCCGCCGCAGCCAGGACCAGGCCGGAGATCTCGCGACGGCGGTCGAAGAATCCGTGCACGGCATCCGCGTGCTCAAAGCGTTCGGTCGCGGCAGTTTCGCGCTGAAGAATTTCACCGCGCAGGCCGAGACCCTGCGCGGCACCGAAATCGCCAAGGCGAAGGCGATAGCCGGCATCTGGCTCTGGTTGCTGTTGGTCCCCGACGTGGCCTTCGCGCTGGGTCTTGTGGGCGGGGTGTGGCTGACAAGCCAGGGCCAGCTCAGCACCGGCGAGCTCGTGGCCTTCTTCGCCACGGCGACCGTGCTGCGCTTTCCGGTGGAATCGATCGGATTCCTGCTGTCGATGACCTTCGATGCCCGCACGGCGACCGACCGATTCTTCGACGTGATGGATGCGCCCAACTCGATCACCGACCCGGCCGCGCCGATAGTGCTCGACGTGCCGCGGGGTCGGCTGGCCTTCGAGGATGTGCACTTTCGCTATTTCGATTCTCCCGAACGGTTCCCGGACCTGCTCAACGGTGTCGATCTGGTGCTCGAGCCGGGGGAGACGATGGCCCTCGTCGGCCTGACCGGCTCCGGCAAATCCACGCTCACGGCGCTGACCACCCGTCTGTATGACGTGACGGGAGGGCGAGTCACCCTCGACGGCGTCGACGTGCGCGATCTCCCGCGTGACGATCTGCGCCGCCACCTCGCGATGGCGTTCGAAGACGCCACGCTGTTCTCGGCATCCGTTCGGGACAACGTGCTGCTGGGACGCGAGGACCTCGCGGACGCGTCGGAGGGCGCGGATGCCGCCCTCGAGCAGGCGCTGCAGATCGCGCAGGCCGGATTCGTGCACGACCTTCCCGACGGCGTCGACACCCTGGTGGGCGAGGAAGGAATGAGCCTGTCGGGCGGCCAGCGCCAGCGCCTGGCTCTCGCGCGGGCGGTGGCGGCCCGGCCGAAGGTGCTCATCCTCGATGACCCGCTGTCCGCGCTTGACGTGAACACGGAGTCGCTCGTGGAACGGGCGTTGCGCGAGGTGCTCGTGTCGACCACCGCGCTGATCGTGGCACACCGGCCCTCCACGGTGATGCTCGCGGACCGGGTTGCGCTATTGCAGGACGGACGCATCACGGCCGTGGGAACCCATGCCGAGCTGTTGCGCACGAGCGCGCACTACACCTTCGTGATCTCCAGTCTGGAAGACGAAGAACGACGAGAAAACGCGAGAGCGGAGGAGAAACTGTGAGCGTCACCGGAGTTACAGGTGAGGAACGCCATGATTTCACCCGGTCCGAGAGCACCCGCCTGCGGCGACGTTCGCTGCGCCTGCTCGGCTCACTGCTTGGTCCCGTGCGCGGCCAGGTGCTGCTGGCGATGCTCGTGGTCGTCGCGTCGACGGGTGCCCAGGTCGCCGGACCGGCGCTGATCGCCTACGGGATCGACAAGGGACTTCCGGCGGTGCTCGATGAGAACTGGGTTCCGCTCGGCGTGACCGGTGCCATCTACCTGCTGACCGGCACGCTCGGCGCGGTCCTGATCGCCTGGTACACGATTCTGTCGGCGAAGGTGAGCCAGGCGGTGCTCATCGACTTGCGCAAGCGGGTGTTTCTGCACACCCAGAAGCTGAGCCTCGAGTTTCACGAGTCGTACACGTCGGGGCGAATCATCTCCCGGCAGACGAGCGACCTCGACGCCATGCGTGAGCTGCTCGACTCGGGCATCAACCAGCTCGTGCAGGGGCTCTTGTACATGGCGTTCACCGCCGGCGCCCTGTTCCTGCTGGATGGGACGAGCGGCCTCGTGCTGTTCGGCGCGTTGCTGCCCCTCGCGCTGCTCACCCGCTGGTTTCAGGTGCGCTCGCAGACCCTGTTCCGTCAGTCGCGCACCGCTTCCGCGAGCCTCATCGTGCACTTCGTCGAGACGATGACGGGCATTCGAGCCGTGAAGGCGTTCCGCAAGGAGAAACGCAACGAGCAGCAGTTCGGCCGCCTCGTGGAGGATTACCGGTCCGTCAACGCACGGGTCATAGCGCTGTTCGGCGTGTTCGACCCCGGGCTCGTGCTCATCGGCAATGTCACCGTGGCCGTGGTTCTTCTCGTCGGTGGCTTTCGGGTGGTCGACGGCAGCCTCGCGATCGGTGCGCTGCTGGCGACACTGCTCTACACCCGACGCTTCTTCGACCCCATGGAGGAGATGGCGATGTTCTACAACTCCTACCAGGCGGCCGCAGCGGCGCTCGAGAAGATCTCCGGTGTGCTGGAGGAACGCCCGGGTGTGCCAGACCCGGTGGCGCCGGTCGACCTGCGCGCGGCGTCCGGCAACGTGCGATTCGACGGCGTGCAGTTCGCCTACAAAACCGACCGGGTGATCCTGCCGCGCTTCGACCTGAATGTTCCGGCCGGACAGACCGTCGCCCTCGTCGGGTCAACGGGCGCGGGCAAATCCACGCTCGCCAAGCTCATGAGCAGGTTCTACGATCCGAGCGAGGGCCGGGTGCTGCTCGATGGCGTCGACCTGCGCGCTCTGCACCCGAAAGACCTGCGCCGCGCCATCATCATGGTCACGCAGGAGGCCTATCTGTTCAGCGGTTCGGTCGCCGACAATATCGCCATCGGCAAACCGGATGCGACGCACACCGAAATCGCCGCCGCCGCGCGGGCCGTCGGCGCCCACGAGTTCATCGAATCGCTGCCGAACGGTTACGACACCGACGTGAACAAGCGGGGTGGGCGCATCTCGGCGGGGCAGCGTCAGCTGATCTCGTTCGCACGCGCGTTTCTCGCGAACCCGGCGGTCCTCATCCTGGATGAGGCCACCTCGTCGCTGGACATCCCCAGTGAACGGCTCGTTCAGGAGGCGTTGCAGACGCTGTTGAGCGACCGCACCGCAGTGATCATCGCGCACCGGCTGTCGACCGTGGCCATCGCCGACCGTGTGCTCGTGATGGAGCGCGGACTGATCGTGGAGGACGGCACCCCGAATGACCTCATCGCAGGCACCGGGCGGTTCGCGCGTCTGCACGCCGCCTGGCGCGAGTCGCTCGTGTAGCGCCGACCGAGCGCTACGCGGGGAACCACCGGGCGGCCGCGTAGTCGACACGATACGCGGCCGTCCCCGACCTCGTCATGAGGGGAGTGCCCTCGGTGCTGTAGTGCTCCAGGGCGCGGTCCTCATGCTTGATCGGCGGATGCCCGCCGGCGCGCACGACCCGCCACCATGGCATGTCGGAGCCGTACCGTGCCATGACCTGCCCCACGGCGCGGGCCGCTCTCGACCCGAGCACCGCCGCGACATCGCCGTAGGTCATGACCCGGCCCGGGGGAATCGTCTCAACAATGCCGAGAACGTGCGACACGAAATCGTCGTCCTGGACCGAATGCATGGGGCGGTGTTGACTAAAGCTTGAGCGCGCCGATGACCTCGCCGTACTGGGTCTGGCCGATGTCGGTGAAACCCATCCGGTGGAAGAAGGCTTCGGGCCCGTCTTCGCCGGGTTCCCAAATCACCGTGATCTGTTCGAAACCGCGGGACCGTGCCTCCTCGGCCAGCGCGTCGGCAGCGAACTTGCCCACACCCTGGCCCTGAGCGGTGGCGTCAACGTTGATGCGCCAAATGCACGCGCGAAACTCGTCATGGTCGGACTCCGGGTCGAAGTTGCCGTGAATGAACCCGGCGACCTGGCCGTCGAGCAGAACGACTCGCTGCCACGATGTAGCGGGGTTGATGACGGATGCCGCGACGGAATACGAAACGGGCGCAATGAATTGCTCCTGGCCGGGCTTCAGGCTCAGGTTGTTAGCCGCAACAATGTTGCGTGCGGACAGTTCTTCCAGTCTCAAGTCACCCATATGCTCAATCTAACCTCTGCCCGCCGCCTCGGGTAGACACGCGACGGCATTTGGGGGTGATCACGCGGTTTCGTAACCCACAAATATATCTTGATGTCGAGATAATTGGGCGGGTCTACTAAGCTGGACGGTGGCCGTATCGGTCACCGATGTTTTCAGAGGAGAGTTAATTGTCGAAGATTAAGGTTGAGGGAACGGTTGTCGAGCTTGACGGCGACGAGATGACCCGCATCATCTGGCACGCGATCAAGGACACGCTCATTCACCCGTATCTCGATATCGACCTCGAGTACTACGACCTGTCGATCCAGAAGCGCGACGAGACCGACGACCAGATCACGGTCGACGCGGCCCACGCCATTCAGACGCACGGCGTCGGCGTCAAGTGCGCCACGATCACGCCTGACGAGGCCCGCGTCGAGGAATTCGGCCTGAAGAAAATGTGGGCATCGCCCAACGGCACGATCCGTAACATCCTCGGCGGCACGATCTTCCGCGAGCCCATCATCATCTCCAACATCCCGCGCCTCGTGCCCGGCTGGAACAAGCCGATCATCATCGGCCGTCACGCGTTCGGCGACCAGTACAAGGCGACGAACTTCCGTTTCGAAGGCGAAGGCACGCTCAGCATGACCTTCACACCGAAGGACGGCAGCCAACCGCAGCAGTTCGAGGTCTTCCAGTCGCCCGGCAGCGGCGTCGCCATGGGAATGTACAACCTCGACAAGTCGATCACCGACTTCGCCCGTGCCTCGCTCAACTACGGCTTGCAGCGCAACTACCCGGTGTACCTCTCCACCAAGAACACCATCCTCAAGGCCTACGACGGCCGGTTCAAGGACATCTTCCAGGAAGTCTTCGACGCCGAGTTCAAGGAACGCTACGACGCCGCCGGTCTCACCTACGAGCACCGCCTGATCGACGACATGGTCGCATCCGCCATGAAGTGGGAGGGCGGCTACGTCTGGGCCTGCAAGAACTATGACGGCGACGTGCAGTCGGACACCGTGGCCCAGGGCTTCGGTTCGCTCGGCCTGATGACGAGCGTGCTCTCCACTCCCGACGGCAAGGTCGTCGAGGCGGAGGCCGCCCACGGCACGGTGACGCGCCACTACCGCCAGCACCAGCAGGGCAAGCCCACATCGACCAACCCGATCGCGTCGATCTACGCCTGGACCCGTGGGCTCGCGCACCGCGGCCAGCTGGACGGCAACCCCGCCCTGATCGAGTTTTCACGCACCGTGGAGGACGTCGTCATCAAGACTGTCGAGAGCGGCAAGATGACCAAGGACCTCGCGCTCCTCGTCGGTCCCGACCAGGCGTACCAGACGACGGAAGAGTTCCTCGCTTCCCTCGACGAGAACCTCAAGGCCCGCCTGGCCTAACCTGCACGACGAACGGCCCCGACTCCGGTCGGGGCCGTTTCTGCATGTACGGGCCCGGTGCGCGGGAGGGTCGCGCTGGCGAATTTCGCCGCCGCACGCCAGACTTTGAGCATGAAACGCATCCTCGGCTCGGTTGGCCGGTACCCCCTCGTGGTTGCGACCGTGCTCGTCGGCCTGCTCGGCCTGGCGCTGTGGTGGGGCGGGGCGCCGGATGCGGTGCGCTGGCTGTTCAGCGGATACGGGTTCGTGGTGGCCGTGATTGAACTCGTCGGCATGGTGCGGCGGCTGCGGGCCGGCGCCGTGGGGCTGGACCTGCTCGCGATCGTGGCCATCATGGCGACCATCGCGGTCGGCGAATACGTGGCAACGCTCATCATCGTGCTCATGCTGAGCGGTGGTGCCGCCCTCGAAGATTACGCCGCGGGCCGCGCCACCCGGGAGCTCAACGCCCTGCTCACGCGCGCTCCCCAGGTCGCGCACCGCATGAACGGCGACGAGGCGGATGTCGCCGATGTTCCGGCGACAGACGTGGCGGTGAACGACCTCCTGCTCGTGCGGCCCGCCGAAATTGTTCCGGTGGACGGCACGCTGCAATCGACCGGTGGCTCCTTCGACGAGTCCTCTCTCACCGGTGAAAGCCTCCCGGTGGAACGAAGCGCCGGCGACAGTGTGCTGAGCGGGTCCGTCAACGGGCAGACCGCCGTCGTCCTTCGTGCCACCGCGACGGCGGCCGACAGCCAGTTCCAGCGCATCATCGCGCTCGTGGAGGAGGCCGCGAACAGCAAGGCCCCCGTCGTGCGCCTCGCGGACCGCTACGCCATACCATTCACCGTGCTGTCCCTCGGCCTGGCGGGCCTCGCCTGGGCGCTCTCCGGCGACCCGGTTCGGTTCGCCGAGGTGCTCGTGGTCGCCACCCCGTGCCCGCTCCTGCTGGCCGCCCCGGTGGCGTTCCTGGGCGGGATGAGCCGCGCCGCCCGCAACGGCATCATCGTGAAGGGTGCCGGCGTGCTGGAGACCCTCGCGCGGGCCCGCACCGCGGTGTTCGACAAGACCGGCACCCTCACGCAGGGCACCCCGGTGATCGCCGAGGTGAGGGCTGAGGCCGGTTTCGACGAGAACGAGATCCTGGCCCTCGCGGCGTCGGCGGAGCAGTACTCGTCGCACGTGCTCGCGGCATCCGTGGTCAGCGAGGCGCACAAACGGCACCTCGCCCTCACCTCCGCAGATACGGCGAGTGAGGTAGCCACGCACGGCGTCACCGCAGAGATCGGCCGCCGGCAGGTGATCGTGGGGAAGCTGTCCTTCGTGCGCGAGCATGCCGCGGAGGCCACCCCCGCGCGCCTGCGCGGGGGTGAGCTCGCCATGTACGTGGCGATCGGGGGCCGATTCGCGGGGTCGCTCGTGGCCAGGGACCTCGTGCGGGACAACGCGCGTCACACGGTGGAGCGGCTCGCGGATCTCGGGGTCGCCGAGACGCTCATGCTCACGGGCGATGCGCGGGAAACGGCGGAGCACATCGCGGACCAGGTGGGGATCAGCCGGGTGCAGGCGGACTGCCTGCCCAGCGACAAGGTCGATGCGGTGCGCGCGCTCACGAACCGGCCCGTGATCATGGTGGGCGACGGCGTCAACGACGCGCCCGTGCTCGCGGTCGCCGATGTGGGCATCGCCATGGGGGCGCGCGGGTCGACGGCGGCGAGCGAATCGGCCGACGTCGTGATCCTGCTCGACGACGTGTCGCGCACCGCGCGGGCGGTGGCGATCGGTCAGGACACCGTGCGGGTCGCCCTGCAAAGCATCTGGCTCGGCATCGCGCTGAGCATCATCCTGATGGTCGTGGCCGCGTTCGGGGTGATCCCGGCCACCATCGGGGCGCTCAGCCAGGAAGTCGTCGACCTCATCACCATTCTCAATGCCCTGCGCGCCATCGGCGGGCGGGCGGATGCCGCAGCCCGGGTGCCCGTCTGACGCGACCCGCCAATCGATGGGGACACGGGCCGTTCTGTCCCCCCACCAGGGATAAAATGTCTGGTCAGAAGCGAATCTGAGGAGTATGTTCGGGTCGAGTTGTGCCCGCGTCGGGGCACAACCATCCGCGCACGTAACCGGATTGGACACGCTCTTGAGCTCTTTTCTCAGGCCACCCACGCCTCACCCCACCCCGGGCAGGCGACTGCGCGGCATCACCGCGGCCGGCCTCACCGTTGCACTCGTCTCCGCCGCCGCACTCGTCGGTTCCGGAGGGGCCGCCGCCGTTCCCCTGCAATCCGCTCTCGGCGCGCAGCTCGGCGCCGGGCTCGCCCAGCCTCTGACCGACCTCACCGCCGGTCGCTACATTGTCACCCTGGCCGATGACGCCGTCGCCACGTATGACGGCGGAGTGAACGGCTTTTCGGCAACGAAGCCGAACGCGGGTGCCAAACTGAACACGAAAAGTCGGGCGTCAGAGACCTATGCGCAGTATCTCAGCGGCAAGCAGAAGAAGGCCGCGGCCTCCGTTGAGGCCGCAATCGCCTACTCGTACACCCTGTCCTTCAACGGTTTCGCGGCGGAGCTGAGCGCCGAACAGGCCGTGCAGCTCGCCGCGCAGAAAGACGTGGTATCGCTGACCCCCGACGACCTGCGGCACATCACCGCGACGCCGTCCACGGATTTCCTCGGCCTCAGCGGTGCCGACGGCGTGTGGAACGCCGTCGGTGGCGCCGAGAACGCCGGTGCGGGCGTCGTCGTCGGTGTACTCGACACCGGCATCGCACCGGAGAACCCGTCCTTCGCCGGTGCGGCGCTGGGCACGACCGCGGGCACCGATCCGTACCTGGACGGCAGCACCGTGCGGTTCGACAAGGCCGACGGCTCCGTCTTCACCGGTGCCTGCGTCGCCGGGGTGCAATTCGCCGCGACCGACTGCAACACCAAGGTCGTCGGGGCGCGGTACTACGTGAACGGCTTCGGCGCTTCCCGCACCGGAGACGCATCCGTGGGCGAGTACCTTTCTCCGCGCGACGGCGACGGTCACGGTTCGCACACGGCGAGCACCGCGGCCGGCAACCACGAGGTCCCGGTGACGATCGCGGGCAACGACTACGGGGTCATCTCGGGCGTAGCGCCCGCGGCGAAGGTCGCGGCATACAAGGTCTGCTGGTCGGGTCCGGATGCTGCGGCGTCAACCGACGACGGATGCGCGACCTCCGACATGCTCGCCGCCATCGACCAGTCGGTGGCCGACGGCGTCGACGTGCTCAACTTCTCGATCGGCGGCGGCGCGGCCGACACGACCGTCTCGCCCACCGACCAGGCGTTCCTCGGAGCGGCCTCGGCGGGCATCTTCGTGGCGGCTTCGGCCGGCAACTCCGGCCCCGGAGCCTCCACGCTCGACAATGCGTCGCCGTGGATCACCACGGTTTCTGCGAGCACCATTCCCGGGTACGAGGCCACGGCCACGTTCGGCGACGGGCAGGCCTTCGCCGGGGCATCCATCAGCCTCGACCGCACCCCGGGAGCGACGCCGACAAGCGGAAGCCTGGTTCGCGCGGACCTGGTGGCCGTGGCCGGTCACCCGGCGGCGGACGCATTGCTGTGCGCGGCGAACTCCCTCGATCCGAGCAAGGTCGCCGGAAAGATCGTGTTCTGTGAACGCGGCGTCTACGACCGGGTCTCCAAATCGGCCGAGGTGCTGCGCGCCGGCGGAATCGGGATGCTGCTCGTGAACCGCACGTCGAGTTCGATCGACTCCGACGCGCACGCGGTACCGACCGTGCACCTCGACGGACCGTACTGGGCAGCCGGCTTCGCCTACGCGGCGACGGCCGGCGCCACAGTCACGTTCACGCCCGGCAACTCCACCGGCTATACCCCGCCCGCCCCGGTGATCGCCGGATTCTCCTCCCGTGGACCGGTCATCGCCGACGGCAGCGACATTCTCAAGCCCGACCTGACGGCCCCTGGCGTGGCAATTCTCGCCGACGGTGCAAACCCGGCCGGCGGGGAACCGACCTGGCAGTTCCTGTCCGGCACGTCCATGTCCTCCCCGCACGTGGCCGGTCTCGCCGCCCTGTATCTCGGCGAGCGGCCGCTGGCCACCCCGGCGGAGATCAAGTCCGCGATGATGACGAGCGCGTACAACACGGTGGATGCCGCGGACAACCCCGTGACCGACCCGTTCGCGCAGGGCGCCGGGCATGTGGATCCCACGAAGTTCTTCGACCCGGGGCTGCTGTACCTCAACGGAACCGCGGACTGGTACGGCTTCATTCAGGGCATCGGCTACGACGTGGGTGTCGACCCGATCGACCCGAGCAACCTCAACCTCGCCTCGATCGCCATCGGTGCGCTCACCGCACCGGAGACGATCACCCGCACCGTCACATCGACCCGTGGCGGTACATTCACGGCCCAGCCGGTCGCCATCCCGGGCATCGACGCGGTCGTCTCGCCGTCGGCCCTGTCCTTCAGCGGAGCGGGGGAATCACAGAGCTACACGGTGACATTCAGTCGGACGGATGCGCCGCTCGACCAGTTCGCCACCGGCTCGCTCGACTGGGTGACCGGCTCCGGCGCCGACCGAGTCGTGGTTCACAGTCCGATTGCGGTTCAACCGATCACGCTGAGCGCTCCCGGCAGCGTCGAGGGAACGGGCGTGGACGGTTCGGTCGACGTGTCCATCACCCCCGGATCGACCGGTGACCTGGCGTTGAACCTCAGCGGGTTCGCGGCCGGGCTGCATCAGCCGAATGCCGCCGACCCGGCCAGCCCGTACACGGGCTCCGGCACGGCGGGCGACGAGTTCAGCTACGAAGTGCAGGTGCCGGAGGGCACGCAGCTGGCCCGGTTCGACCTGGACGCCATCGACGACACGAGCGACCTCGATCTGGTGGTCTATCGTCTCGACGGCCCGGGCGGAACGCCGGTGGCCGGCTGGCAGTCGGCCACCGGCTCGGCCGACGAGCGCGTGGACCTGGCCGGTCCGACCCCGGGGTCGTACCTGGTTCTCGCGCTCGTGTACTCGGGAACAACGGCCTTCGACGTGACCACGTTCTCGGTGCTCTCGGGCGCCGGAGACGGCGGATTCACAGCCACGCCCCCGGTCGTGTCCGGGCACCAGGGCATCGCGGTCAGCTACACGCTCTCCTGGGCCGGCCTGACACCCGACACGAGCTACCTCGGCATCGTCGGCTACGGCGACACCGCGGTGACCACCGCCGTGTTGGTGAAGTCCGGGGCGGCCCCGGTACCGAACGCCCCCGTGAACACCGTCCTGCCCTCCATCACGGGCACGGCAGCGGTCGGCCACACGCTGCGTGCCGAGCACGGTGACTGGACCCCGCAGGGGATCAGATACAGCTACCAGTGGCAGGCGGACGGGGCCGACATCCGCAAGGCAACCACGACCAGGTACAAGGTCGGCAAGAAGGATGTCGGCAAGACACTGACCGTGGTCGTCACGGCCAACAAGCGCGGGCTCGAATCGGCCTCGGCCGCCTCGGCCGGGGTCGTCGTGAAGGGCTCGTCGTCGACGAAACTGTCGCTGAGCTCGTCGACGATACGCTCGTCGCAGAGCGTGCGGCTCACCGTCTCGGTGCAAACCGACGGTGCGACCGCCGACACGGTGATGGTGCGGGTGGGAGCGGCCACACACACCGTCGCGCTCGACAAGAAGGGCAAGGGAACCCTCGCGCTCTCTCACCTTCAGTCGGGTAGGTACAAGGTGCAGGCGGAATACGCCGGCACGGATCTGATGTCCGGTTCGACCAGCAAGACGCTGACGTTGCGGGTCACCCGGTAGCAGCGCGCTGAACGCGCTCGGTTTCGGTCGCCGCTACGCCGGTTACGGTAGCGGCCACCGATACCGGGCGCGTCCACGGCTCCGGGCGCTCGGCGATAAGCTGGAGGGATGCGACCGGGCCGTTTCTCACGCGGCACCCCGGGTGCCGCCGCCGCGCCGCGGCCGAAACTTCCCCGCGATGTGATCGTGCTCGGCGTGATCGCCTTCTTCGTGATGGTCGGTTTCGGCGTCGTGGTTCCCGTGCTCCCGGTCTACGTGCGCAGCTTCGGCGTGAGCTACGTCGCCGTCGGCGCCGTGGTCTCCGCCTTTGCCCTGATGCGCCTCGTCACGAGCCCGTTCTGCGGGCGCCTGATCGACTGGGCCGGCGAACGCACCATCCTCTCCGTGGGAATCGGAATTGTCGCGGTGTCCAGCGGACTCGTGGGTGTAGCCGACACCTATCCGCAACTCCTGCTGCTGCGCGGCGCCGGCGGCATCGGCTCCGCCCTGTTCTCCGTGTCGGCCATGACTCTGCTGCTCGGGTCAACGCCGCCTGGCATCCGGGCCCGTGCCATCGGCTTCTACCAGGGCGGGTTCCTGATCGGCGGCATGGCCGGTCCGGCCATCGGCGGTCTACTTGCCACCATCTCGCTCACCGCGCCGTTCTTCTTCTATGCCGGCACCCTCGCCGTGGCCGGAACCATCGGCATCGTGCTGCTGCGATCAAGCGGCCCGGCCGCCGCCTCCGATTCGGAAGCCGCGCAGCGCACACCCTTCCGCACTGTGCTTCGCGACACGCGATTCCGGGCGGCGTGCCTGGCCAATTTCGCCCAGGGCTGGACCTCCCTGGGAATCCGCGCCACCCTCGTTCCGGTCATCATCGTGGAGGTTCTGCACGGCTCGACCAGCTGGACCGGAATCGCGTTCGCCTGCGCCGCCGTCGCCCAGACCCTCACCCTCGCCCCGGCCGCCCGCTTCGTCGACACGGTTGGGCGGCGCCCGGCCATCATCGGGGCGTTCGCGCTCGCCGCGGTCACGATCATGGCGGTGCCGTTCGCTCCGAACATCTGGGTCCTCGGTGCCCTGCTGTGCCTCTACGGCGTGGCGGCCGCCTTCATGGGCACGGCTCCCGCCGCGGCGCTCGGAGACGCGGCCGGTCCCCGAAGCGGACGGCCTGTCGCCATGTTCAGCATGTTCGCCGACGCCGGGGCCATCGCGGGCCCGCTCGTAGCGGGGCTGCTCGTCGACCTGGTCTCACTGCCGCTCGCGTTCCTGGTCGGTGCGCTGTTCCTGCTCGCGGCATCCGCGTATGCCCTGCGGATGCCTAGGGACGGCCTCAGCCCAGCAGTCGCAGTCCGGTAAACCAGCACACCTGGCGCAGCCACTCATCGTCGAGGCGGGGTTCCCGCTCGCGCAGCCGCCCGAGCGCCTCGAGCTGGTGCGCGTAGGGATACGGAATGTTCGGGAAATCGCTTCCCAGCACCACCCGGCCCTCCACATCGGCGAGTCGTCCGAACAGACGGTCCGGGAAGGGCGCGACCTGCTCAAAGAAATCCGTGAACGCCATCGTGGTGTCGAGGTGCACCCGCGGATACTGCTCGGCCAGGGCGAGGAATTCCTCGTACTCCGGCGCCCCCATGTGCGCCACCACGGCCGTGAGCAGCGGATGCCGGCGCAGCACGCCCTCGAGCTTGTCCGGTCCGGTGAACCCCGGCCGCGGCACCGGGCCGCTGCCCACATGTATAACCACGGGGATGGCGGCGTCGGCCAGGAGCCCCCACACCTCGTCGAGCAGGGGCTCGCGCAGGTCGAATCCTCCCACTTGGGCGTGGATCTTGAACACTCGGGCGCCGCGCTCGAGGGCCGAGCGTACCTGATTGAGCACGCCGTCCTCGGGGAAGAACGTCGCGCTGGGCACCACGTCGGCTTCGCGCGCCGCGAGGTCCAGGGCGAAGTTGGTGAGATCGGCGGCCATGCCGGGCCGGTGCGCATAGGTGAGGGCCGTGAAACGCCGCACGCCCAGGGAACGGATGCTGGCCAGCCGGGTGTCCTGGTCGGTGCGGTACTCGATCGGCCAGGCGCGCCCGACAAGCGGGCCGACCTCGTCGAAGTGCGCCCAGACCCGGCGCAGCATTCGGTCGGGCAGAAAATGCGTGTGAATGTCGATCAGGCCGGGCAGACCGAGCGCCTGCCACCACGCGGGGACGCCTGTGTCGGAGAGGGCCGTCACGAGAACTAGCCGGCGAGTTCCTTGCGGCCGGAGATGATGCCGCTCACCGTCGCAACAGCGGCGAAGACCACCGTGATCACCGGCTGGCCCAGATCCCACCAGGCGATGGCGGCGGCGCCGAAGACGCAGATCTCCACGAAGGCCTTGCCGAACGGGTCGAGCCTGAAGACGGCCTTGGGGGAGCGGAACAACGCCCAGACGAGAATCGCGAAGGCCGGCGCGGCGATACCCACGAGCACACCGGGCCAGGGCAACGGCCAGGCCAGAAAACCCCAGATGCCCAGGCTGATGAACGTGAAGAGCTCCAGCACGAAGCGGAGCATGTCGTTGGGACCGATGGGCGGCTGCGCGCGAGATTCTGACACCTCGCCATTCTACCGATCGGCCCCGCCGCATCGCCGCCGCGAACGGCGCCCGAAGGCCTACTTGAAGATGATTGTTCGGGCGCCGTCCAGCAGCACGCGGTTCTCCGCGAACCATTTGACCGCCTGCGTGAGCGTGCGACTCTCCTCGTCCTGACCGATGGCGACCAGCTCGGACGGCGTGCGGGAATGGTCCACGCGCACCACGTTCTGCTCGATGATCGGACCCTCGTCGAGGTCTCCGGTCACGAAGTGCGCGGTCGCGCCAATGAGCTTCACGCCGCGCGCGTGCGCCTGCCGGTAGGGGTTGGCGCCTTTGAAACCGGGCAGGAACGAGTGGTGAATGTTGATCGCCCGGCCGGCCAGCTGCTCGCAGAGTTTGGGAGAAAGGATCTGCATGTACCGGGCGAGCACGACCAGTTCAATGTCGAGCTCGTCGACCGCCTCGATGACGCGGGCCTCGAACGCGGCCTTGCTGGCGGCATCAGTGATGGGCCGGGATTCGAACGGCACACCATAGAAGCCCGCGAGGTCGCGCAGTGTGCCGTGGTTGCTGAGAACGAGGGGAATCTCCACCGGGATCTGGCCGCCGCGCTGGCGAAAGAGCAGGTCGTTCACGCAGTGCGCGGCCGAGGACGCCAGCACGAGGGTGCGTAGGGGGCGACCGACGACATCGATGACGGATGCCATGGCGTAGCGCGAAATCACCGGAGCGAGGGCCGCATCGAAGTCGGCGCGCTCGGCGGGAGACTCGACCTGCAGGCGCATGAAGAATCGGCCGGTGTCGTCGCTCGAGAACTGCTGGCTTTCCACGATGTTGCCGTGGGCCTCCACGATGGCGCCGCTGACCGCGTGCACAATTCCCGGCTGGTCCGCGCAGACGAGGGTGATCACCCAGTGATTGGCGGGGGTGTGGTGATCGGCGTGCTCCGGCAGGAGGGAAGAAGTCATCCGACCAGATTACCGGCGGGACTGGCCCCGTGACGACACGTCGGCTAGCCTTGGGAATGGTCGCGTTCACACTCGCGGCCCCGGGCGCGCACGTCGGCGCGCAGCCGTTCTGCTCTCTCGTCACCCGTCGCAGTGATATCACTGCCCATGACCAGCAGTCCCGCCGCTTGTCGATTGCGCTCCTATGTCAATTACCGCTTCCATCCCCGTTCAACGTGCCGAGGAACCGCCCACCGGTGTGATCCCGCTGGGCCAGCCCTTCCCGTGGGTGGGGCTGATCGTGCTCGGCGCCGCCGTCTTTCTCTCGATCACCTCCGAGATGATGCCCGTCGGGCTGCTGCCCGAAATGAGTGCGACGCTCGCCGTCGATCCGTCGCAGATCGGGCTGCTCGTGAGCTGGTTCGCGTTCACCGTGGTGGCCACCAGCACCGGCCTCGCGCACCTCACCCGCCGGTTCCCCCGCCATACCCTGCTCGTGGCCGTGCTCGTGATCTTCGCGATCAGCAACGTGCTCACGGCCATCGCGCCCAGCTACGAGTTCGTCGTCATGTCCCGTGTGCTCGGCGGTATGGCGCACGGAATCTTCTGGTCCGTCGTCGGAGCCTACGCCGGGCACCTTGTGCCCAGGGAACAAATCGGCCGGGCCGTGTCGATCACCGTTTCCGGTGGAACGCTTGCCTTCATCTTCGGCGTGCCCGTGGCCACCATGACCGGGCACCTGCTCGGCTGGCGAACCACATTCGTTCTGCTCGCCGTGCTGATGCTCGTCGGCGCGTTCCTCGTCTGGCGGTTCGTGCCCCGGGTGACGCACCACGCGGGGCGGCACCCGCGGCCGCAGAAGGGTGCCCCGGCATCCGAGGCGCCGAAGGCTCGACGCGACCCGACGACGGCCGCCGTCGCCCTGATCTGCGCCATCACCGCGCTCACGATGGTGGGGCACTACACCTTCTACACCTACGTCACCCCGTTCCTCACCGGGGGGCTGGGCGTCACCGTGGCCGATGTTCCCGCCATGCTCTTCGCGTTCGGCATCGCCGGCGCGGTGGGCCTGCTGCTCGTGGGCACGGTCTTCGGCCCCCGGCCGCAGTTGGGCCTCGTGATGGGACTCACGGCGGCCGCCGCCTCGGTCGCCGTGCTTGCCGTGCTCCTCCTGCCCGGAACCGCGGTGACCATGCCGATCGCCATTGCCGCGTTCATGCTCTGGGGCCTGGCGTTCGGCACACTGCCGCCGCTGCTGCAGACCAGGATGCTGCACACCGCCTCGTCGCGCATCCGCGACACCGCGAGTGCCTTCTACACCACCGCATTCAACGCCGGAATCGGCGGTGGGGCGTTGCTCGGGGCGTTGCTGCTCGACAGCGTGGGCATGAACGTCATCCCGTGGGTTTATGTGGCCCTGCTCGGGTTGTCCCTCGTGCTCGTCGTCGTGACCGACCGCCTTTCCCGTAACCGCGCCTGACCCCGCTTCGGGGCGGCGGGCCCCGAAGACATCCGTTCCGCGCTGTTAGAATGAGACCTCAGCCCCCCTGGACGAGACTGGAGGCCGCGTGGCGACTTTCCTGCTCGTCTTCCTTGTTTTATCTGTGCTGACACCGCGGCTCACCCGGCTGCTCGGCACTCGCGTGTTCTACGTGATTGCACTGCTCCCGGCCGCTGCCTTCGCCTACACGCTCACCCAAACGTCCGTCGTCACGGCGGGCGGGTCCGTCGCCCAGAGCATGCCGTGGATTCCGGCCCTGGGCATCAGCCTCTCCTTCCGCGTTGACACGCTCGCCTGGCTGCTGGCCCTCGTCGTTACGGGTATCGGCGCCCTCGTGCTGATCTACTGCGCTCGCTACTTCTCTCCCGACGAGCCGGGACTCGGCCGGTTCGCCGCCCTGCTGCTCGCCTTCGCCGGCACCATGTACGGCCTCGTCACCGCCGACGACCTGCTCGTGATGTTCATGTTCTGGGAGATCACGAGCGTGCTCTCCTACCTGCTGATCGGGCACTACACGAGCAAACGGGAGAGCCGAGGTGCCGCGCTGCAGGCACTGCTGGTGACCACGTTCGGCGGGCTCGTCATGCTCGTGGGTGTCATCATGATCTCGGTCGGCGCCGGCACCACGTCCCTCGCGGTGATCGTGGCCGAACCGGTCACCGGGCCGCTCGGAACCTGGGGGGTGCTGCTGATCCTCGTCGGTGCGCTGTCCAAGTCGGCACTCGTGCCGTTCCATTTCTGGTTGCCCGCGGCCATGGCGGCGCCCACGCCGGTGAGCGCGTACCTGCATGCCGCCGCGATGGTCAAGGCCGGGATTTACATCGTGGCCCGGCTCGCCCCGGGATACGCGGAGAGCGACGGATGGCTGCCCGTTCTCGTGACCCTCGGCGTGTGGACCATGCTCGTGGGCGCGTGGCGATCGCTGCGCCAGTACGACCTGAAGCTGCTGCTGGCCTACGGCACCGTGAGTCAGCTCGGTTTCCTCATGATCGCCGTCGGCTTCAACACCCGCGACACCGCCCTCGCCGGGGCCGCGCTGCTCCTCGCCCACGCGCTGTACAAGGCGACCCTGTTCCTCGTCGTGGGCGTGATCGACCATCGCGCGGGCACGCGCGACTGGCGAGGACTCTCCGGCGTGGGACGCAGCAGTCCCGTCCTCGCGCTCATCGCGCTCGTCGCGGTGGCCTCCATGTCCGGCATCCCCCCGCTGTTCGGCTACGTGGCGAAGGAGGCCGTGTTCACCTCGCTCCTCGACGCGGGTGTCGGCGGCAACGTGTGGGGGTGGATCGCGCTCGTCGGCACCGCGGTCGGGTCCGTGCTGACCGTGGCTTACAGCATCCGCTTCTTCTGGGGCGCATTCGGAACCCGCCCCACCGTGAAAACGACCGTGCTCGAGCCGAGCCCGTGGGACACCCTGCTGGCCCCGGCCGTACTCACCGTGGCGACCGTGGCCCTCGGCCTGTTCGCGTCCACCCTCGACCCCCTGCTCGCGCCATACGCCAACACGGTTCCCGGTGCCGGCAGCTCGAGCGAGGGATATCACCTTGCGCTCTGGCACGGCCTCGAACCCGCGTTGCTGCTGAGCGCCGTGGTGCTGGCTCTGGGTGTGGCGCTGTTCCGCTGGCGCCGACGCGTGGCCCGACTGCAGGCCGCCGTGCCGCCGTGGATCGACGCCGGCCGCGGCTACGGCACCACGGTGCGCGCCGTCGACCGTGCCGCGGCCCGACTGACCTACCTGGGGCAGCGCGGGGGACTGCCGCAATACCTGGGAACGATCCTCGCCGTGTTCGTTCTCGCCCTCGGCTTCGCAGCCGCGGTGAACCGCAGCTGGCCCGGCGGGATTGTGCTCTGGGACTACCCGGGACAGGTGCTCATCGCCCTCATCATGGGTATCGCCGCCGTGATGGCCGCGCGGGTGGGGCAGCGGATGACCGCGGTCCTGCTGGCCGGGGTGACCGGCTTCGGCCTCGTGGCGCTCTTCGCGTTCCACGGCGCCCCCGACCTCGCGCTCACCCAGGCGCTCGTGGAAACGATCACCCTGGTGATCTTCGTGCTCGTGCTTCGCCGACTCCCCACCCAGATCGCCCAGCACAACCGGGCCCGGCATCACAAACGCCGGGCACTCATCGGCGCGCTCGTGGGGGTCGTGATGGGCACGATCGGCGTGGTCGCGCTCGGTGCACGGCAGGATCCGAGCATCGCCCTCGAGCTCCCACGCCTGGCCGTGGAAGAAGGCCACGGCCACAACATTGTGAACGTGATGCTCGTGGACATCCGGGCGTGGGACACCATGGGCGAAATCGCGGTGCTCATCGTCGTGGCCACCGGTGTGGCCAGCCTCTTGTTCGTCTCCGGCCGCAATGCGGAGGTGCCCCGGCTCGCCGATTCCCGCTGGTTGCGGCTCGGTCGGAACCGGCGCCAGGTCGTCGCCGACCCCGAGGTTCCGGGAGACAGCCACGCGGTCACACGGCAGGCGTTCCTGGTCGCCGGGCGCAAGATCCCCGCCCAGCACCGCTCGATCCTGATCGAAGTGCTCGTGCGCCTACTGTTCCACCCGGCGATCATCGTCTCCCTGTACCTGCTCTTCGCGGGGCACAACGAGCCGGGCGGAGGATTCGCCGGGGGGCTCATCGCCGGCCTGGCGCTCGTGATGCGCTACATCGCGGGGGGACGCTACGAGCTCGGCGAGGCCGCCCCGATCGACCCCGGAAAAATCCTCGGCCTCGGCATCATCCTGGCCGCGGGAATGAGCATCGTCTCGCTCTTCTTCGGCGGTATTCCGCTTGAATCTGCCTACGTCACGGCCGAGGTTCCCGTGCTCGGGGCACTGTCGTTCGGCACGTCCACCCTCTTCGACATCGGCGTCTACCTCGTGGTGATCGGACTTGTCTACGATATTCTCCGCAGCCTCGGCAGCGAGGTCGACCGGCAGAGCGAGGTCGATGACCTCGGACCGGAGCTGCAGACATCCGTTCCCGGTTCGGGCCTCGTCGCCAGTGAGACGACAACGGATACCGCGCCCGTGACGACGACAGGGGAGGGGCGACCATGAATGCTTCCCTGACCCTCGTCGTACTGATGGCGCTCATGTACGCCTCCGGCGTGTACGTGATGCTGGAACGCAGCCTCACCCGGGTGCTGATCGGATTCCTGCTGGCGGGAAACGCGACGAACCTGCTGATGTTCATCATGAGCGGCCGCCCGGGAAACGCCCCCATCGTCACGGGCACAAGCCTCGACGAATCGATGGCAGACCCGGTTCCCCAGGTGCTCATGCTCACGGCCATTGTCATCAACTTCGGGATCACCGCGCTGCTGCTCGCCCTCATCTATCGCTCGTGGTGGCTTGCCCGCCTCGGCGACGAGGGTGACAACCTCGGCGACGAGCATGTGGGCGACGTGCCGGCCACGAGCGAGGCCGCGCTGCGGTCATCCGCGGATGATGAGGATGCCGTGCAGGAGTCGCTCGACGAGTTCGAGCGCGGCACCGACGATTCGGGTGCGCCTGTGCCGACCGTCGTTCCCCCATCCACCGAGGGGGAGACCCGATGAACGTGCTCGTGCCCCTGATCGTGGCGCTCCCGCTGCTCGGCGCGGCCATTGCCCTCGGGCTCGGCAAGCGCCGCGAACCTCAGATTGTGGTGAGCGTGGTGGCTCTCGTGGCCGTCGCCGCGATCAGCGCCATCCTGCTCGTGCTGGTGGACACCGAGGGCCCCGCGGTCGTGCACGTCGGCGGTTGGAACGCGCCCTGGGGCATTGTGCTCGTCGTCGACCGGCTTTCCGCGATCATGCTGCTCGTGTCGGCGTTGATGCTGCTCGGTGTGCTGCTGTTTGCCGTGGGCCAGGGGCTGCTCGATGGGCATACCGAGACACCCGTGTCGATCTTCCACCCCACGTATCTCGTGTTGTCGGCCGGTCTGTTCAACGCGTTCATCGCGGGGGACCTGTTCAACATGTACGTGGGATTCGAGATGCTGCTCTCGGCAAGCTACGTCCTGCTGACCCTCGGGGGCACCGGAGCACGCATCCGCGCCGGCGTCACGTACATCGTGGTGAGTCTGGTGTCGTCCCTGCTGTTCCTGAGCTCGATCGCGCTGATCTACGGGGCAACGGGCACGGTGACCCTGGCGCTCATCGCCGAACGGCTGCCGAACCTGCCCGGCGACGTGCAGCTCATTCTCGGGTTGCTTCTGCTGTTGGCCTTCAGCGTGAAGGCGGCCGTTTTCCCCCTGTCGTTCTGGTTGCCGGACTCCTATCCCACCGCCCCGGCCCCGGTGACGGCGGTGTTTGCCGGGCTGCTCACCAAGGTGGGCATCTACGCCATCCTGCGCACCCAGACGCTGCTCTTCCCGGATCAGCCGTTCTCGATGCTGCTGATGGTGTTGGCCGGCCTCACGATGGTCGTCGGGATTCTCGGGGCACTCGCACAGGCCGATATCAAGCGGCTGCTCTCCTTCACACTCGTGAGCCACATCGGCTACATGCTGTTCGGTATCGCGATCGGCACGCCCCTCGCCATCGCGGCGACAATCTTCTATGTGGTGCACCACATCACGGTGCAGACGACGTTGTTCCTGTGCGCGGGACTGATCGAGCGGGTCGGCGGGACAACGTCGCTGTCCCGGCTCGGCGGGCTGCTGAAGTCGGCGCCGTTTGTGGCGGTGCTGTTCTTTGTCGGCGCCATCAACCTCGGCGGGATCCCGCCGTTCTCCGGTTTTCTCGGCAAGGTCGCGTTGTTCCAGGCCGGGGTGCAGGAGGGCGGCGCGATCATCTGGGTCGTCATCGCGGCCGGTGCCGCGACATCGTTGCTCACCCTGTATGCATTCGCTCGCACCTGGAACATGGCGTTCTGGCGACCACGGAAAGACGTTCTCGCCTACTCCTCCGCCACCCTCGCCGCGCTGCAGGAAGATCCGGAGGATGAGGGTACGGTGCTGAAGAAGACCGTGTCACCGCTCATGGTCGGCACGACCACGGCCATGTTGCTGCTGACCCTGAGTCTCACCGTGTTTGCGGGCCCGCTGTTCGACGTCAGCGTGCGCGCCGCGGGGAACATCACCGACCCGTCGACGTACATCAACGCGGTCTTCCCGAACGGAACACCATGACGCCACGCAAGGGCCGCCTCGTCAGCGTCGCCAACCAGCTGCCCGCGATCGCCGGCCTCATTGTGCTGTGGATGCTGCTCTGGGGTTCGTTTTCCTGGCTCAACTTCGTCACCGGCACGGGCGTTGCGGTTCTGGTGTCCGTGTCGTTCTACCTGGTTCCGGTGCAGCTGAGCAACCGCCTGAACCCCTGGTTCGTGTTCTCGTACGTCGTGCGCCTGATCATCGACATTGTGCGCGCATCCGTGCAGGTGGCCGGGCTCGCATTGTCCCCACGCCTCGTCACCAGCAACGCCATTCTGGCCGTGCACCTGCGCAGCCGCAGCGACCTGATTCTCACCTGGACCGCCGTCTCCACGTCGATTGTGCCCGGATCCATCGTGGTCGACATCGATCGTGAGCACTCGACCCTCTACCTGCACGTGCTCAACGTGCACAGCGCGGCCGGCCTCGAACGATTCCGCCGGACGGTGCTCGAGACCGAACGACGCATCATTCGTGCCGTCGGGTCACGCCAGGACCTCGATCGCCTGCGCGGGGTCATCCCGCTGGCTACGGATGCCTCGGCCACAACGAAGGGACATGCCTCATGATGCAGACGGTGGCGATCATCGCCGGAATCCTGTTCGCCCTCGGCGGCCTGCTCGCCGTGTACCGCATCGTGCGGGGACCGTCGGTACTCGATCGGGTCATCGCGTCGGACGTGCTCGTGGCGACCGTGATCTGCGCGCTCGGCGCCGAAATGGCGCTCAACCGCCACACCGACAACCTTCCCGTGCTCCTGGTGCTTGCCCTGTTCGCCGTGCTCGGCTCGCTCAGCGTCGCCCGGTTCCTTCCGGGGAGGGACAGCACATGAGCGACACTTTTCACGACGTGCTGACCGCCGTTCTCGTGCTGGCCGGGGCGCTCATGTGTTTCGCGGCCGGGGTCGGGCTGCTGCGCTTTCCCGACGTCTTCAGCCGCATCCACGCCTCCACGAAACCGCAAATTTTCGGTCTGATGGCGATCACGACCGACGTCGCGGTCAACAACTTCAACGTGGGAACGGTCACGCTCATCGTGGCCATTGTGCTCTTCCAGGCGCTCACCGCGCCGATGGCCGCCCATCTCGTGGGACGGGCCGCCTACGGCACGGAGCACCTGCGCCCTGACCTGTTGATCGTGGATGAGCTCGCGGGCCGCGGAGCACCCGGCAGCCCGGGAGCCGCCATCGTCCGGCAGCCGCCGCCGGACTGAACGGCAACCCGGTGCCATTCGCGGGCGGTGCTGATATGCTCGGCTTGTCGCAACTGGCGTAGCACGAAGATGGGTCACCATCGGGGAGCGACTGACACGGTTAGTGGCCGCACGCCTGGGCCGCACATCCACTTATTAAGGAGAACTCCGTGCCTGAATCCACCTCTTCAAACGTGCTGGCGTCCACGTTCAACGAGCCCCTCGAGGTCGTTGACCCGGAAATCGCCGCCGTACTCGAGCAGGAACTCGGTCGCCAGCGCGACTACCTCGAGATGATCGCCAGCGAGAACTTCGTGCCTCGTTCCGTGCTGCAGTCGCAGGGCTCCGTGCTCACGAACAAGTACGCCGAGGGATACCCCGGACGCCGCTACTACGGCGGCTGCGAGTACGTCGATGTCGCCGAGCAGCTGGCCATCGACCGCGCCAAGAGCCTCTTCGGCGCCGCATACGCCAACGTTCAGCCGCACTCCGGTGCCACGGCCAACGCCGCCGTGCTGAGTGCCATTGCCACTCCCGGCGACACCATCCTCGGCCTCGAGCTCGCACACGGTGGTCACCTCACCCACGGCATGAAGCTCAACTTCTCCGGCAAGTTGTACAACCCGGTTGCGTACGGCGTCGACAAGGAGACGTTCCGCGTCGACATGGACTCGGTACGTGACGCCGCGCTCGAGCACAAGCCCAAGGTCATCATCGCCGGCTGGTCCGCCTACCCGCGCCACCTCGACTTCGAAGCGTTCCGTGCCATCGCCGACGAGGTCGGCGCGCTGCTCTGGGTCGACATGGCTCACTTCGCCGGCCTTGTCGCCGCTGGCCTGCACCCCTCGCCCGTGCCGTACGCCGACGTGGTCTCCAGCACCGTGCACAAGACGCTCGCCGGACCGCGCTCGGGCTTCATCCTCTCCCGCGACATGGCCCTGGCCAAGAAGCTCAACTCCAATGTGTTCCCCGGCCAGCAGGGCGGACCGCTCATGCACGTGATCGCCGCAAAGGCCACCGCATTCAAGCTTGCCGCCGAGCCGGAGTTCAAGGAACGTCAGGAGCGCACCCTGCGCGGTGCCAGCATCCTCGCCGCCCGCCTGATGGCGGACGACACCCGCGCGCACGGGGTCGACGTTCTCACGGGAGGCACCGACGTGCACCTCGTGCTCGCCGACCTGCGCAACTCGGAGATCAACGGCCAGCAGGCCGAAGATGCGCTGCACGAGGTGGGCATCACCGTGAACCGCAACGCGGTTCCGTTCGACCCGCGCCCGCCGATGGTTACGAGCGGGCTGCGCATCGGCACCCCCGCCCTGGCCACGCGCGGCTTCGGCGACGCGGAGTTCACCGAGGTCGCCGACGTCATCGCCGAGGCCCTCAAGCCCGGCGCCGACAAGGCAGCACTGCGCGCCCGCGTGGCTACGCTCACGCAGGCCTTCCCGCTGTACTCCGGCCTCCAGCAGTAGCCGCACCCCGCCGCACGCCGGCGGAGATCCCGGGGGCGGGACGGCGGACATCCGCTGCCCGAAATTGCTCGGAATCTCCGCTCGGGTCGTCGTGACCATGTGCACATGAACAAAGGAACCCAGATGGTCGCCATCACCCTCGACGGGGTCAAAACCGCGTCACAGATCAAATCAGAGCTTGTCGAACGAATTTCCGTGCTGCGATCGCACGGCGTGGTACCGGGTCTCGCGACCCTGCTCGTCGGCAACGACCCCGGCTCCGAAACGTACGTGGCCGGCAAACACCGCGACTGCGCGGAGGTCGGCATCGAATCCTTGCGCATCGACCTGCCCGGTTCGGCGACGTCGGCGGATGTGCGCGCGGCGATCAAGGACCTCAACGCCAGCCGCGAGGTGACCGGCTACATCATCCAGTTGCCCCTGCCCGTCGGTCACAACGAGAACGCCATGCTCGAGCTCATCGACCCGTCGAAGGACGCCGACGGACTGCACCCCACCAACCTGGGTCGCCTGGTGCTCGGCATCGAGGGCGAGCTGCGTTCCCCGCTGCCCTGCACACCCGCCGGGATTGTGGAACTGCTGCGCCGCTACGATGTACCCATCGTGGGCAAGAAGGTCGTCGTCGTGGGACGCGGTCTCACGGTCGGTCGCCCGCTCGGCCTCCTCTTCACCCGCAAGGGGCTCGACGCCACCGTGACGCTCACGCATTCGCGCACGGTCGACCTGGCCGGCGAGGTTCGCCGGGCGGACATCGTCGTGGCCGCCGTGGGTGTTCCGCACCTGATCCAGGCGGACTGGGTCAAGCCGGGAGCCGCCGTGCTCGACGTCGGAATCACGCGGGTGCAGGACGAGGTCACGGGCAAGGGCCGGTTGACCGGAGATGTGCACCCGGGTGTGGCCAGTGTCGCCGGGCACCTGTCGCCGAACCCTCGTGGAGTGGGGCCGATGACGCGCGCGATGCTGCTGAGCAACGTCGTCAAGGCCGCCGAGGAGACACTGCTCTCCTAGCGGAACCCCACCGCCCCCGAAATGGGTGGTCGCTTCGGTAACCGGCCACCCATGTCGGGCGCGGGCATGCGGTTACCGGGTGAGGGCCGCCCGGTGCAGCTCCGTGTGCCGCAGGTACGCCTCGGCGTTGTGCAGCAGCCCGGCGATCTCCTCCTCGGTCAAGGCGCGGCGCACCTTCGCCGGCACGCCCGCCACGAGAGATCCGGGCGGAATGATCGCGGCCTCGAGCACGACCGCGCCGCCGGCGACCAGGGATCCGGCGCCGATGACGGCGCCGTTCATCACGGTGGCCGACATGCCCACGAGCACGCCGTCCTCGAGCGTGCACCCGTGCAGCACGGCGCCGTGCCCCACCGACACGTTTCGACCGACGGTGAGTGGATAACCCGCGTCGACGTGGCAGGAAACATTGTCCTGAAGGTTCGAGTTCGGCCCGATCGTGATCGGCTCCTGTTCGGCGCGCAGCACCGAGTTGTACCAGACGCTCGCGTTCTCCTCGAGGGTGACGTTGCCGACGAGCACGGCGCCCGGGGCCACAAACGCGGATTCGGCCACGCGAGGCGCGGGAACTTCGGGCAGGGGGATGATTCGTGCGGCGGGATCGGCAGTCATAGGCGTCAGCCTAGCGTCGGCAGCCTAGGCTGGCATCATGGTCAATACCGAGCATCCCGCCGTGGACCGGGTGCGCGTCGCGCTCCACGAGCATGGGGTCGACCCGGAGATCCGTTGGTTCGACGAGGCGGCGTCGACCGCGGTGGCGGCCGCGGCGGCCCTCGGCATCCCGGTCGGGGCGATCGCCAATTCCCTGATCTTCACCCTCGACGGCGAGCCGCTGCTCGTGCTCACCTCGGGAGCGCACCGGGTGGATACCCTGTTCCTCGGCGAGCGACTCGGCGGCAGCATCGGCCGCGCGTCGAAGGAGCTGGTGAAGGCGGCCACCGGCCAGGTGATCGGCGGGGTCGCCCCGGTCGGGCATCCGTCGCCGCTGCGCACCCTCGTCGATCAAGACCTTGCCGCGTTCGACGTGGTCTGGGCGGCGGCCGGACATGCGCACACCGTGTTCCCCACGACGTTTGCCGAGCTCCTCACGCTCACCGGAGGCGAAGCCGTCCCGGTCGAACCCTGAGCGTGCTTGGCATATTCTCACAAGACCGGCCGCTTGCCTTAGTGGAAAAATCCATAGCAGCGGTGCTGCGGGAAACCTAGGCTCGCTCTAAGGCACAGTTCCGCCGTTGACGAAGGAAGCTCCTATGCGCGTTCGATTCACCATTCCGGTCCTTGCGGCTGCGGCCGTCCTCGTGCTCTCCGGGTGCGTCGACAACTCGACGGCACCGGCCAGCACGGCCACGAGCGGTTCGGCCGGGACGATTGAAGCGGATTCCGCCGCCGTTGCACTGCTGCCCGACGGTGTGGGCGCCTCGGGAAGCCTCGTCTTCGGGACGAGCCCCAACTATGCGCCCAACGAATACAAGAACGATGCCGGAACGCCCATCGGTTGGACCATCGACCTCTCCGATGCCGTTGCCGCCAAGCTGGGCCTCACCGCCGACTTCACCGTCGCCAACTTCGAGTCGATCATCCCGGGTATCAAGGGCGGCAGCATCGACGTGGGGGCGTCCAGCTTCACCGACAACGTGGAGCGTGAGAAACAGGTCGACTTCATCAACTACTACGAGGCCGGGATTCAGTGGGCCTCCGCGGCGGGAACGGATGTCGTTCCCGACAACGCCTGCGGACTCACGGTTGCCGTGCAGGCCACCACGTACCAGGACACGGTGGAAATCCCGGCGAAGAGCGCGGCCTGCGTCGCCGCCGGCCTGCCGCCGATTGACAAGAAGCCGTACGACACTCAGGACACCGCCGCGAACGCAGTGGTGCTCGGTCAGGCCGTGGCCTTCAGCGCCGATTCGCCGGTGACCCTCTACGCGATCGACCAGCTCGAAGGTCGGCTGCAGCTGGCCGGCACGAGCTTTGAGGTCGCCCCGTACGGGTTCGCCGTGGCCAAGGACTCCGGAATGGCCGAGGCGGTGCAGGCGGCACTGCAGTCCTTGGTCGACGACGGCAGCTACCAGGCGATCCTCGACAACTGGGGCGTCGCGGCCGGCGGACTCGACACGATCACGATCAACGCCGCGGCCCAGGGCTGATCCCGCTAGTTGCCCTGCGCCCAGAGCTGCAACCAGAGATGAAGGCGGCTGTCGGGGTCGTCGAGACGAACACCGAACAACGGTTCGACCCTCGACAATCGGTACCGCACCGTGTTGGCGTGCAGACCGAGCCGCCTAGCCGTCTCGATCGCATTCGAGTCGCAGTCCAAATAGGTGCGGATCGTCTCCGCGAACGCGGTCTTCCTGCGAGAATCGTGATCGCTGATCCGGGTCGCGTCAGCGCCGGGCAGGTGCCCGGCGGCGCGCAGGTCCTTGCAGATCTGGCGCAACTGCAGCCTCGGTCCGAGGGACTGCTGGTCGGCGACGATGTCGTCCGAGTCGACGCGCACCCGTCCCTCCTCAACGTCGCGTAGGAGCGCGGCGAGAACCGCCTCGGCATCGGCTCGCGACTCCGGAACGGCACCGATCGGCGTGGTTCGGCCGAACCCGGCGAGGACAGGCCGACCATGCAGCCGGCGGGCGTGGTGGGTGATGCGGAGGATAGCCTCACGCTGAAAGGTGAAGGAGGCCGTCTCGGACTGCGGCAGCACGATGTACACCACGTTGTCGGCTAGGCCACAGACCGCCGTCGGCAGCCACACGGCGCACGCCGTGCGCACGGTGTCGAAGACGAGCAAACTGGCCTGCAGCGTGTCGGGGGCGGAACCGGTCGGTCCGCCGGCGGTGAGCGCCACGATCCGCACCGACTCGCACGCGAGGCCCAGCTGCGCGGCAGACAGCTCGGCGCGATCCGGTTCGAACAGGAGCGGCCGCACCAGGCTGATCTGGCGATCCCGCCCGGATGCCGCGTGGGTGCGCCGGTGCAACAGGTGCAGGGCCGCCACGTTGGCCGCTTCGAGCAGGAGGCGGGCGGTCTGGGGGCCGTGGTCGTCCAGGGCGTCGATCAGCCAGAGCGACCCGAGGACCATCGTGCCGGCTCGGATCGCCGCCGCCGATCGGGTGAGTGACTGCGGACCGGGAGCGACACTGACCACGTCCCTCGCGGCGTGCACGCGCCGGTAGTCCGCATCATTCTGTGGAGAGTGCGGCACGTGCAGCTGCAGGATGGAATTGCGCCGGGTGTCGTCGATGGGCTGACCGGGCAGGGTTGAGTATGCCAACACGGTCTGGTCCGGGTCAGCGATGGCCACGGCGCCCCCGGTCAGAGACGCGACCGTGTTCGCCAGCGCGAACAGGTCGCCCGGGGGAATGTCGACGAGGGTGCGCGCCGACTCTCCATGGGGGATCACGGCGGCCGCGAGGATCTCGGTGAGCTGGTCCCATGGCACCGCGTCGGAGGCGCGCAGCAGCGCCACCCCGCTCGCGCGCGCCATGCTGCGCAACGCGGCGTCCGGGCGACCGTGCTGCTTGTAGACGAGGCCGAGGTACCCGGCGCCCGCGAGGTCCCGCAGCCGTTCCGGCAGCTGCTCATCGGCGAGGTCGAGTCCCACCGCCAGGGCGATGGCGCCGGGAAACGCTGCCGGGGGCGCGAACCCGTCGTAGAGCACACAGCCCGCGACGGGCGTGCCCTCATCGGCGGAATGCTCGACGAGGCTGAGAATGTCGGGCCCGAACGAGCGGCAGACCTCGGCCAACAGAGGCAGGCCGACGGTCCCCGGTTCCGGCTCCTTTTGGTAGTTCATCACAATCCGATCCATCATTTTCGTCGAGGCAGACATAGTGTGTGCCGTCGAGTGATTCTAGGCTGGACGGCAGGGCCTGGGCCCCCGCAACCGGGGACCGGGCACCACAGAAAGGCGTTTCGTGAAACTTCGTGAGGTAAGGCAGCTCGTTCAGGTGCAGACGCCGGTGCTGTCCCGGTCCCGCCGGGTGCTGGCATCCGCCTACAACGTGGCCGAATACCGCACCGCCGCGAAACGCGCCCTGCCGCCGGGAATCTTCGACTACCTGGACGGCGGTTCGGAAGATGAGGTGACGCTGCGTCGCAATCGGGATTCTTTCGACCGCTGGGGCCTCATGCCGCAGTGGGGTCCCGTGACGGGGCCGGACACCACGACCACCGTGCTCGGTCGGGTCAGCGCCCTGCCCCTGACACTCACCCCGACCGGTGCGACGCGCTTGTTCCACCCCGAAGGCGAACTGGCCGTGGCCCGGGCTGCCGCGGCGGCCGGCGTGCCGTACGGCCTGGCGGGACTGAGCACGGTATCCATGGAGAGCGTTGCCGCCGGATCGCCCGGACTCGACCGGTGGTTCAATATCGGTCTCTCCTCGGATAGGGGATACCAGCAGACGAAGCTCGACCGCTGCTCGGCCGCGGGGTATCGGGCGCTTCTGGTCGGCGTTGACACCCGTGCCCTCGGCTCGCGGGAGCGCGACCAGAAGAACGGCTTCACGGCGCCGCCCGCGCTCACGCTCTCCTCGCTGCTGGGGATTGCGACGCGGCCGGGCTGGTGGATGAATTTTCTGCGCGCCGATGGCATCCGCTTCCCCAACCTGGATCCGGCCGGAACGGATGCGGAGCTCGTGACCCCCTCGGTGTGGCAGCAGGTCCTGGGGCACTCCGACGCCAGCCGCGGCTGGGCCGACCTCGAAACGCTGCGTGAGATGTGGCCGGGCAAGATCATCCTCAAGGGGTGCGTCAACCCCGACGACGTGGCCCGTGCGCAGGACATCGGCCTCGATGCGGTGCAGCTGAGTAACCACGGCGGGCGCCAGCTCGACCACATGCTCAGCCCGATGGACGTGCTCGAGGAATCGCGCCAGCGGGTCGGTGACGGCCTCGAGCTGATCGTCGACTCCGGGATCCGGCGGGGCAGCGACATCGTCAAGGCACTCGCGCTCGGCGCGGATGCCTGCTCGATCGGGCGGCCTTACCTTTACGGGCTCGCCGCCGCCGGTTCGCCGGGGGTGAGCCGGGTGATCGAAATCCTGGGCGAGGAGCTGCGTCGCACGATGACCCTCGTGGGCGTGTCCTCGATCGCCGAATTGCAGCAGCGCGGCGCCGGGATCGTGCGCGACCTGCACGCGGCGGCGCCCGAGGCACGGGCGGCAGAATCCGAGGCGCTGCGCGAGGCGGTCTGACCGACGCCCCGAGCCACTGGTCACGAGTTCGAGGCCACGCGCGGCCCCGACTCAGTGTCGGTGGCTACTGTCAGACTTTATTTATGACATCCACCATTGACGGTGTTTTCGTTGATCTGACCGGGTCCCTGGCCCGGTCGGGTATATCCGCGGCGTCGTTCGCGGAGCTCTCCGACGATGAGTCGGAGAACACCCACCGGGCCGTTGCCCGGCTCTCCCGCGAGGTCGCCACGTACCTCGCGCTGTCGGCGGCGAACGTCGCCGCCCGCTCCGACTGGCAGCTCGGCCGCGAGGGCCTCGCCCGGAAGAAGGGTTACCCCAGTCCCGAGGACTACGTGCAGTCCCTGGGCGGTGGCGGCGGGGGCACGAAGGCGGATGCCCGTCGGCTGATCGAGGCCGGCACCATGGCCGCCGAAGCCGAAACCGCTCGGGAACGCGAGAAGCAGGCCGAGGCTCACACTGCTGAACACCCGGACGCGCCGCCGGTGGACGTGCACATGCCGTGGTTCGCGCCGCTGGGCACCGCGGTCACCGACGGAACGCTCAGCACCGAATCGGCGACGGCCATCCGCCGGGGCCTCGGCGAACCGGCGATCGGGGTATCGGAGGCGATGCTCACCGACGCGGTCATCGCCCTCATCGCCCAGTGCCACACCGGGCACGCGGACCAGGCCGCAAGAGCGGCCCGGCAGTGCCGGGACTCGATTGATGCCGCGGGTGTCGCCTCGCGCGCCGACGCGATGCGCGCCCGCCAGTACCTGCGGGTGTGGGACAAGCCCGACGGCATGCTGCACGGCACCTTCGAATTGGACCCGGAAAACGGAGCCTACTTCAAAGACTTCCTGCTGCAGATCACCGGTCCCCGCACCGGCGGACCGCGTTTCGTGGAGAAGGGCGAGAAGGAACGGGCGCAACGCATCATCGACGACCCCCGCTCCACGGACCAGATCGCCGCGGAAGCACTGATCGAGGTGATCAAGGTCGCCGCGGCCGCCGACCCCGGCACCCTGTTCGGCCGTATTCGCCCCTCGGTGAAGCTCGTTGTCACTGCGACAGATGCTCCGGCACCGACACCCCTGCGTGGCGCCTCGGGCCACCTGGTTCTGACAGACGGGTTCATCGAAGGGACCCCGGGCGCGATCCCGACGACCACGATCGACCGGTCGATATGCAACGCCGGCTTCACGCCCGTCCTGTTCAGGCGGGACGGCACCGTGCTCGACGTCGGGCGCGAACAACGACTCTTCACAACGGCGCAACGCGCGGCCCTCGCACTCCGCGACGGTGGGTGCCGGTGGCCGGACTGCCACCGACCACCCAGCCACTGTGAAGCCCACCACATCAACGGCTGGGACGCCGACGGCGGTCGCACCGACCTCGATGACGGCATCCTGCTCTGCGCCCGCGACCACCTCCGACTGCACAACGACGGGTGGCAGATCACTCGCATCGTCACCGATACCGGAATGGACTTCGGGCTGATCCCACCATCGGCCGCCGACCCCACCCGCACGCCGATCCGGCTGGCCAGCCAGTCGCCCATGAAGCCACGGTCACCACTGCGATCGCCCGCCTGACGACGAGCGCGACGTCGCACGAGCCGCCCTGTCAGCAACGGGCCGGCCGGATACCGCTAGCTCTCCCGCACGGCCCCCTGGGCGGCGTGCACGAGGAACATCGTGGGCGCGGAATAGCCGTTCAGGGCAAAGGCCGCCTCCACGGCGGACTCGACGGACGGGACGAGTGCGCGCGGGGTGAGGGCGATGGCGGCACCCCCGAAGCCGCCGCCGGTCATGCGTGCGCCCAGGGCGCCGGCCTCACGGGCGGTGACCACGGCGAGGTCCAGTTGGGGTACCGAGATTTCGAAATCGTCCCGCATGGACACGTGGGAGGCGTCGAGCAGCGGGCCGATCGCGGTCGGCCCCAGCTCGCGCAGCACGCGCACCGTGTCGAGCACACGCTCGTTCTCCGTGACGATGTGACGAACCCGGCGGTAGGTCTCGTCGTCGAGAATCTTCTCGGCGTGGGCGAGGTCGGTCACGGACACATCGCGCAGCGCCGATTTGCCGAGCGCGGCCGCGCCCGCCTCGCAGGACGCCCGGCGGGCGGAGTACCCGCCGGTGGCGTGGGAATGGCTCACATGGGTGTCGATTATCACCAGTTCGAGATCGGCCGCGTCGAAGCCGAGGGGGATGACCTCGGAGCGCAGGCTCCGGCAATCGAGGAAGACCGCCGCATCCGCCTGACCGAGCAGGGACGCCGACTGGTCCATGATGCCGGTGGGAGCACCGACCGCGCGGTTCTCGGCGAGCTGCCCCACGCGGGCGAGCGTCGGGCGGTCGAGATCGAGTCGCCAGCTGTCGTTGAGGGCCAGAGCGACCGCACTCTCGATGGCAGCCGAAGACGACAGGCCGGCCCCGATCGGAACGTCGGAGTCGATGTAGACCTCGAATCCGGACACGGCGGTGAGATCGGCGCCGAAGCCGCCGAGCGCCCAGGCGACGCCGAGGGGGTACGCCGACCAGCCGTGCAGGTTCTCCGGGAACAGTTCGTCGAGGGAGAGCTCGATGGCTTCCTCCGCGAATGAACTGGCCACGCGAATCAGGCGATCGCTGCGCAGGCTCAGCGCCACCACGGTGCGGCGGTCTATCGCGAAGGGAAAAACGAAGCCGTCGTTGTAGTCGGTGTGTTCCCCGATCAGATTAACCCGGCCCGGGGCAGACCAGAGGCCGTCCGGCGCGTGGTTGAACCGACTCTCGAAGCCGGTTCGGGTGGAGCGGAGCAGATCGGGCATGTCAGGCGTCCTCGGCGTCGGCGCGGTCGACCGCGGCGCGAATGGTGCGGGCGGCGTTCTCGGGGGCCACGTCGCCGATCCAGGCGCCCATGGCTGCCTCTGACCCGGCCAGGTACTTGAGTTTGTCCTCGGCACGCCGGGGACTGGTGACCTGGAGCATGAGTCGGATCTCGTCCCGGTGCGCGTGGACCGGGGCCTGGTGCCACGCTGCAATGTACGGGGTGGGTGTCGAATAGATCGCGTCGATCCCGCGCAGCAGGCGGCGGTAGATCACCGCGAGCTCGTCGCGCTCGGCCAGGGTGGTCGCCGCGAAATCCGGCAACTGTCGGTTGGGCAGCATGTGCACTTCGACGGGCCACCGCGCCGCGAAGGGCACGAAGGCCGTCCAGTGCGCGCCGCGCAGGATGACGCGTTCCGATTCCTGTTCACTGGCCAGGATGTCGGCGAAGAGCGTGGGCCCGTAGCGTTCGAGGGAATCGATCACGCGCAGCGTGCGCGGTGTCACGTAGGGGTAGCTGTAGATCTGGCCGTGCGGATGCCGCAGGGTCACGCCGATCTCCTCGCCGCGGTTCTCAAACGGGAAGACCTGCTCGATTCCGCGCATGTTCGACAGGGAATGCGTGCGTTCGGCCCAGGCCTCGATTACGGTGCGGGCTCGGGTGACCGAGAGGCTCGCGAAGGATCCCTCGTGCTCCGGGCTGAAGCACACGACCTCACACCGACCCACGGAGGTGCGGCTGCGCTCCAGGCCGATCGAGGCGAGGTCGTCGAGTCCGGCGGGGGCCTCGGTATCCGTGAGCAACGGGCCAAACGACGGTGACTTGTTCTCGAACACGGCCACGTCGTAGTTGCCTGGAATCTCCGAGGGGTTCTCCGGGGTCGACGGCGCGAGCGGGTCGAGGTGAGCCGGCGGGAGGAACACGCGGTTCTGGCGGTTCGACGCGATGGAGACCCACTCTCCGCTAAGGGGATCCTGGCGCATGCGCGCGGTGGCCGGTCGTGCTTCCGCCGGGCGCGTGTCCACGGACCGCTCGGGCGGCAGGGTCGTGCCGGGATCGTCGAAATAGATCAGGTCGCGGCCGTCCGCGAGGGAGTGCCGATGCCGGGCGATTGCCTCGTCGGCGACGAAGGGAGTGGCTGCGCGTTCCGCGCTCGTGTGTGGGATTGTCATGGCGTTTTCCACGCTAGCCGATTTGCTCAAGCGAAACTAGTGCTTTCGCATTGAAAAGAAAGTACAAGTGCGCGAAGATGGGGCATGACCGTTCCCCGAGAGCCCACTCCCGCACACCAGCGTCGCGAGCAGATTCAGACGCTGCTGGCAGAGCGCGGCTTCGTGCGCGTGAGTGAACTGCGCGAGGCCTTCACCGTGTCCGGGGTCACGGCGCGCGCCGACCTCGACGCGTTGGTGCTCGCGGGGTGGGCGCGACGCGTGCACGGCGGCGCCGTACCGGCGCATGCGGTCGGCGCCGGAACGGCCGGTCGCCCGGAACGCGAGTTCTCGTTCGAGGAGGCGCTCGCGGCATCTGTCGTGCCCAAGGAACAGATCGGGGTGCTCGCCGCCTCGCTCGTACGGAACGGGCAGAGCGTGATCCTCGATGTGGGCACCACCACGTTGGCCATTGCCCGGGCGCTGCGCGAGCGGGCCGAGTTGCGGGACGTGGTCATTGTGACCAATGGGCTCAGCATCGCGCTGGAGCTGGAGGCGGCCATCCCCCGCTTCACGGTCATCGTCACCGGCGGTAGCCTGCGACCGTTGCAGCACTCGCTTGTGGAGCCGCTTGCCGGCACCGTGCTTAGCCAGATGCACGCCGATCTGGCCTTCATCGGCTGCAACGGGGTCGACGTCGATCGGGGCGTGACGAATATCAATCTCCCCGAGGCGGGCGTGAAGACGCTCATGCTCGCTGCGGCGGAGCGAGCCGTCGTCGTGGCCGACGGCTCCAAACTCGGCCAGGTGCATCTGGGTCTGGTGGGGGCCGTCAGCGCCTTCGACATGCTCATCAGCGATGCCGCTGCGGACCCGGTCGCCGTCGACGCGCTGCGCGATGCCGGTCTCGAGGTGCTGCAGCCGGAATAGGCTAGGCCCATGCGAGCAGCAACGGGAACACAATTCGAACTGATGGCCGACGGCCCCAATGGACGCGCGCGGGCGACGATCACCGAGGTCGCCGCCGGCCTGCGGTCGTATGCCGTGAGCGGCATAGATTTGGTGGAGTATTTTCCTCCCGAGGTGCAGCCGCCGATGGGTGCGGGCATTGTGCTCGTCCCCTGGCCGAACCGCATCCGCGATGGTGTCTGGTCGCAGGGCGCCGTGCACCATCAGCTCGCCGTCACGGAGCCGGCACGGTCCAACGCGATCCACGGTTTGCTGCGCTTTGCTCCCTACCGCCTGGTGTCGCGCACAAGTTCGGCCGTCACCCTCGGCGCCACGATATTCGCGCAGTCGGGCTACCCGTTCCAGGTGGAGACGGAGGTTACCTACGCCCTCGTCGAAGACGGGATGGAGGTCACGCACACCCTGCAGAACACGGGCGAAGCGGACGCCCCGGTCGCCGTCGGCGCACATCCGTACCTGAAGATCGGCGACGTCCCCACCAGCGACCTCGTGGTGCGGGTGTCCGCCGAGACGCACATTGACGTGGACGATCGCCTGAATCCCGTGGGGGAGTCCGCCGTGGACGGTACCCGCTTCGACCTGCGTCAGGGCGTGCGTGTCGGAGATCTTGACCTCGACGACGGCTTCGGCGGCGTACCGACCCCGGGCGGCCGGGGCGAGCACTCCCTCACGTCCCCCGATGGTCGCTCGCTCACCCTGTGGGGCGACGAGAACATGCGCTACGTGCAGGTTTTCACACCGCGGACCTTCCCCGCCCGAAGCGGCCCCCACGCCGAGGGCGGCGACGCGGCCGTGACCGGGCAGGCCGTGGCGATCGAGCCGATGACCGCACCGGCCGACGCCTTCAACTCGGGCGCGGGCCTGCGTTGGCTCGCCCCCGGCGAAACGTGGAGCGTGCGCTGGGGCATCCGCCACGCCGGTTTCACGTCCTGAGCCGGTGATTACCACCACCCGCGCCGCCCGGGAAGCGGCTGCCGTCGGCCTGTCGCCGCAGGACCTGAAACGCAGCCGAGCGCTCACCGGCATGAAACGGCTCGCGGGCGGGCTGCTCGTGCTCATGGCGGTGATCTTCACGGTGTCGTTTGCCCTGCAGGACCTCTACCCGTGGCTGGCCTACGTGCGCGCGGCCGCGGAGGGCGGAATGGTCGGCGCCATCGCCGACTGGTTTGCCGTCACGGCGCTGTTCCGCTACCCGTTCGGACTGCGCATTCCGCACACCAACATCATCGCCACCCGCAAGAACGAGATCGGTGCCAGCCTCGGCGAATTCGTCGAGACGAACTTTCTCGCTGAATCCGTGGTTCGGGAAAAACTTGAATCGGTGGGCATTTCCCGCCGCGCCGGCTCCTGGCTCGCGGCGCCGCGCAACGCGGAGCGGTTCACCGATGAACTGGCCACCGGGGCGCGCGGCGTCCTCGAACTGCTCGACGATGACGCGATCAAAAACCTGATCGAGTCCCTTGCGCGGGAACACCTGATGGTGCCCGAATGGGGCCCGAGCCTCGGCCGGGTCGGGGAACGGCTCGTCGACAGCGGTCAACAGCATGCCGGCGTCGACCTGCTCCTCGACCGCGCCGACGCGTGGCTGCGCGCCCACCCGGAAGCCTTCGGACGGGCCGTGTCCGCTCGGCTGCCCAGCTGGATGCCCGGATTCATCGACAAACTCGTTGACGACCGGGCGTACCGCGAGGTGATCGCCTTCGTGGAGGGCGTGCGGGCTCAGCCGGAGCATCCGGTGCGGCACGCCATCGACCGCTACCTGGGTGAGATCATGAGCGACCTGCAGCACGAGCCGGTGATGATCCAGCGGGTGGAGACGCTCAAGATGGCGCTGCTCGACAGCCCTCGGCTGCGCGAATTCGCGGGGGAGACCTGGGAGTCGGTGAAGGCGTCACTGCTCGAGGCGCTGGGGGAGCCCGGGAGTGCGGTGCGCATCGGGATTCGCGACACCCTGGTCGATTTCGGCTCGCGGCTGGAGCACGACGGCGCCCTCGGTGCGCGCATCGACCGGTGGCTCGTGGAGTCGGTCACGACGCTCGTTCAGAACTACGGGCACGAAATCGCCGGCGTCATCGAGGAAACCGTTGCAAGGTGGGACTCGGCGGAGACGAGCGCGAAAATCGAATTGCAGGTGGGTCGGGACCTGCAGTTCATCCGCATCAACGGCACCATCGTGGGGGCGCTCGCCGGGCTCGCCATTTTTGCGATCGCGCGCGCCGTGTCGGCGCTGTTCTAGACGATCGTCTGCTCCGACTCCACGCTCACGGCGAGGCGTGCGATAGCCTCGTCGCGCATGTCGATCTTGCGTACCTTCCCCGAGACGGTCAGCGGAAAACTCTCGCGAATATCGGTGAAGCGGGGCACCTTGAAGTGCGCGAGGCGTCCGTGGCAGAACTCGGCGAGTTCAGCGGCGGTCAACTCGTCGACACCCGGCTCGAGGATGATGCACGCCATCAGCTCTTCGCCGTACTTCTCGTCGGGAACACCGATCACCTGCACGTCGCGGATGGACGGGTGCCGAAACAGGAACTCCTCGATCTCGCGCGGGTAGATGTTCTCACCCCCACGAATGACCATGTCCTTGATTCGCCCCTCGACCGTGATGTAGCCATCGGCGTCCATCGTCGCGAGGTCGCCCGTGTGGATCCAGCCCTCGCCGTCGATGGCCTCCCGCGTCTTCTCCGGCTCGTTCCAGTACCCGGAGATCACGCTGTACCCCCGCGTGCACAGCTCGCCGATCTCGCCGCGTGCGCGGGTATGTCCGGTCAACGGATCCACGATCTTGTTCTCCAGGTGAGGCATGGTGCGTCCCACGGTGCTGGTGCGGCGTTCGATCGTGTCATCACTGTGGGTCATCGTCGACACGGGGGAGGTCTCTGTCATGCCGTAGCAAATGGCCACATCCACCATGTTCATCTCGTCGATCACCCGATTCATCACGGCAACAGGGCAGGTGGATCCGGCCATCACACCGGTTCGCAGGGTCGACAGGTCGTAGTCGCCGAAGTCCGGCAGGGCCAGCTCGGCCATGAACATGGTCGGCACGCCGTAGAGCGAGGTTCCGCGGTGGTCCTGCACCGCACGCAGAACAGCGGATGCGGTGAAGCCACGCCCCGGAATGATCGCCGCGGCGCCATGCGCGTATATATTCAGGTTGCCGATGACCATGCCGAAGCAGTGGTAGAAGGGCACCGGGAGCACGACGCGGTCGTGCTCCGTGTAATGAAGCAGCTCACCGATGAAGAAGGCGTTGTTCAGGATGTTGCGGTGGGTCAGCGTGGCGCCCTTGGGGAAACCCGTCGTGCCGGATGTGTACTGCAGGTTGATCGGGTCGGCGGAGCTGAGTTCCCCCATACGGTCACGTAGATCGAGCGGTGAGAGATCCCGGCCGGCGTCGAGCACGGTGGCGTAACCGAACTCGCCGGACTGGACCGTGATGTCACCGTCGCCGATGAAGACGAGTTCGCGCAATTCCGAACAGCTCGCGAGGGCGTCGCGGGCCATGCTGGTGTATTCGCTGTTCTTGTCGGACGGCGCCGAGATGAGCATGCGCATGCCGCACTGCCGGATCACATACTCCAGCTCGACAACTCGGAATGCGGGATTCACATTCACGAGAATCGCGCCGATCTTGGCGGTCGCGTACTGGATCACGGTCCACTCGGCGCAATTCGGGGACCAGATGCCCACCCGGTCGCCGCGCTCGATGCCGAGGGCCAGCAGTCCCAGGGCGAACCGGTCGATGACCGAATTCAGCTCGGAGTACGTCCATTGGCGGCCGCTGGCGACCTCGATGAGGGCGTCGCGCTGCGGAAACCGTTGCACCATGCGTTCAAAATGATCGCCTATCGTGCACTCCAGCAGCGCCTGGTCCGAGGGAGATTGAGAGTACGACAGCATGGGGATCTCCTTTGATCACGGTGGACGGCCGTGAATCAGGGGCCGACAACGTGCACCGTACCAAGTTCGGCTGGGTCGCGGCCAATCGTTCCCGCGCCCAGCTCCCGCACATACATTTGTGGGCCCCGTCGGGCTCGAACCGACGACCCAAGGATTAAAAGTCCTTTGCTCTACCAACTGAGCTAGAGGCCCGCAAACACCAATCTATCGTGGATTTGCGGCGCGCTTTTCTGGGTAGCGTTGAGAGCGGCCGATTCCGCGCCATTTTGCCCCAATTTGCGGGACAGTCACGGCGCCAAGTTGCGCCACAATACGAGTGCACAGAGACGGGAGGACCCCTTGGCCGACAATTTCCACAAACCCACACACTTCTCCGGAAGCAAATTCGAGGCGTTCCAGGGCGGGGAGGATCCCGCCGCGATCAGTCGCGTCGCCCATGAGACCGCCCAGGCCCTGCTCACCCGGGTGCGCTCGGATCCGGACCCGGCCACGGTCGAGCGGCTGGTCTCCTACACGGACGAGAACGGCATCGACGCGGTCGCCGAACTGTGGTCCCGGGCAACCCCGCGAAGCCTGCCGGGCGCGCTCTGGCGGATCTATCTCATTCGGCTGCTGATCCGCCAGGACCCGGAAGAAACGGCCTATCTCTATCAGCGCGGCATCGATCTGGCCCGAACAATCGATCACGTGGTCGCGGGGGCGGCCATCCCCACCGGCCCGGTTGAGATCATCGCGCTCGCCGATGAGATCCTGCGCGGTATGTTCACCGGCGACTTTGCGGTGGCGCTGGAGAGAGCGGCCGCGTATTGCCGGGTGACCGCCACCGGATGCACGAGCGTGGCCGATGACTTCGAGCAGACCGAATCCGCGCGGTCCTCGGAGCTGACCACCCGCGCCCTCCGGTTTTCGACGACCGCGGCGGAATTCTCGGCATGCGCCCGCTTGTGGCGCAGCGAGTCGCTCGAGTAGTTCTCCGCACTCCGGCCCGAAACCTGACCGGTGTCTGTCGGTGCCGGCACGCACTTTGGATTTCGTGGATTTGGATTACACTGGAACCTGGTCGGGCCGCAGTAATCCCGGGTTCCATTATTCGCCGCTTCGAGCGGCCTCGCGCCGAGAGGTGCTCTGCGGCCCGGCCTCACCTGTGCGCGCTTGCCTCGACAATTCTCCTGTCACTGACCAATCCATGTGGGACTCGGTACCGAACCCTCATCATGGAAAGGGAATGACCCTGACATGCTTGGTCTTATGACTACTGATTTAAACCTCGACGACTCGTCGGTGGACCCTCTCACCAAGGAGGAGCTGCTGGCACGGGTGGCGCTGGGCGACGAATTGGCATTCGGAGAGCTGTATGACCAGGTCGCCCCCCGGGTGCTTGGCTTGGTCAAGCGCCTCCTGATCGACCATGCGCAGTCGGAAGAAGTGACCCAGGAGATCTTTCTGGAGATTTGGCAGACGGCGACGCGGTACGAGGCAACTCGTGGTGGAGCATCCACCTGGATCATGACCATGGCACACCGACGCGCGGTCGACCGAATTCGGTCGTCGCAAGCGGGGCGTGATCGAGATTCCAAGATCGGTATCCGCGACCTCGCGGTTGCCTACGATCACGTTGCCGAAACCGTAGAGGTTCGGATCGAACATGAAAGGGTGGAGAAGGCAATGTCGAGACTGACGCAGCTGCAGCGACAGGCGGTGAGCCTGGCGTACTACGGCGGATACACGCACAATGAAGTCGCCGGCATGCTTGAGATCCCCCTGGGCACCGTCAAAACCCGACTACGCGACGGCTTGATCCGGTTGCGCGACGAACTGGGCGTGGCGTCATGACCGGCTCCCGCGAAGACAACAACGCCGCTGACCTCACCGGCGCGTACGCCCTGAACGCGCTCAGCGCTGACGAGAAGGCCGATGTCGAGACGTACCTCGAGAGATCAGCGTCGGCTCGGGCCGAAGCGCACGAGCTGAGCGAGACGGCCGCGGCGCTGGGGCTTGCCGCAGAGCCCGTGCAGCCCTCGGCCGCGCTGCGGTCGAGCATCATGGCGAAGCTCGCGTCTACGCCGCAGCTCGCGCCGGTGGCGGCTGCGCCCGCCGCTGTACCTCCGCCGCAAAGCGTTCCCACGATTCCCGCACCTGCCGAGGAACCTGCCGAAGGTCCCGCTGCCGCTGCCGAGCCTTCGCCGCACGCCGGCACGGCAGCCGCACGCGCCCAGAAGCGGTGGTTCCAGCGCCCGACCCAGATATTGCTGGCCGCTGCGGCCGCTGTCGTGCTGTTCGTCGGTGGCACGTTCGCCGGGCAGGCGTTCAACGACAACCAGTTCGTGGAGCAGCAGGCCGCCGGTATGGTGCAGATCACCGCGGCCGCCGACACCCAGCGGGCCGCGACCACCACATCGGACGGTCACTCCGCCACCCTCGTCTGGTCGAATTCCCTGGGCCGGTCCGCCGTGCTGGTCCAGGACCTGCCCGCGCTCGGCAACGACCAGGACTACCAGCTCTGGTACATCAACGCGGCCGGCGCGGCCCCGGCGGGAACGTTCGACTCAACCGGCAGTGGAACCGCGTGGCGGGTCCTCGACGGTGCAATGCACGCCGGCGACACGGTCGGCATCACGGTGGAGCCTCGCGGCGGCTCCACGCAGCCGACGACGGATCCGATTGTGGCGTTCCAAAGCTCCTAACGGACGCCGATCGTGCCGGTCGATCGGCAGGCACATTATGCTCGCAACATGAGTCTTCCCTTCACCCTGCTGATCGACCCGGTCCCCGTCGACGATCCGCGCAGCTCCTTCGACGATACGTTCCACGAGATGGATTCGGCCGCTCCTGCCTTACGGGTCGGGGAGCTCAGCACGCAACGCGGCGACGGCATCTTCGAAACGCTCAGCGTCGTCAACGGGCATCCGCAGGAGGTGGAGCCGCACATCGCCCGCCTGCGCAACTCCGCCGAGATCTGCGACCTGCCGGTGCCGAACCCGGCGCAGTGGCGCGCCGCAATCGCCTACGCCGTCGCCCGGATTCCACACGAGGGCGAACTCGCCCTCAAATTCGTGCTCAGCCGCGGTGTCGAATCCGGGCCGGCGCCCACCGCATGGCTGCATGCCACGACGGCGACGGATTTTCGGCAGGTGCGGGAGAACGGCGTCCGCGTCGTCACCCTGGACCGTGGGTATCCGAAGGGCGTCGCCGAGCGCGCACCGTGGCTGCTCATGGGCGCGAAAACGCTCAGCTACGCCATCAACATGGCCGCGCTGCGGGAAGCCCGGCGCCGCGGCGCCGACGACACCATCTTTGTCACCACGGACGGCTACGTGATGGAGGGTCCCACGTCGAGCGTTGTGCTGCGAACCGGCGGCACGTACGTCACGCCGGCCCCGAGCGGCGCCATCCTGCACGGCACCACGCAGCAGAGCCTCTTCGACTACCTGCAGTCGCGGGGCGAGCAGGTCGAATACCGGGACGTGCCGCTCAGCGAGCTGCGGAACGCGGATGCCGCCTGGCTCGTCTCCAGCGTGCGTCTCGCCGTCGCGGTGACGGCCGTGGACGGGCAGGCGATGCGAACCGACGCTGAACTGACCGCGGCCATCAACGCCTACCTGCTCGGCCGCACCGCGTAGGCACGGCCGGGCCCTGGCGCGCGCCGTGACCGGTTACCCGAAGCGACCGGAGACGTAGTCTTCGGTGGACTGCTCGCGCGGGTTGGAGAAGATCGTCGTGGTGTCGTCGTACTCCACGAGTTTTCCCGGTTTGCCCGTACCGGCGATGTTGAAGAACGCGGTGCGGTCCGACACCCGCGATGCCTGCTGCATGTTGTGCGTCACGATGACGATCGTGTACTGCGCCTTCATCTCTTCGATCAGGTCCTCGATGGCGAGGGTGGAGATCGGGTCCAGCGCCGAGCACGGCTCGTCCATCAGGATCACGTCGGGCGCCACGGCGATCGCCCGGGCGATGCACAGGCGCTGCTGCTGGCCGCCGGACAGCCCGGAACCGGGGCGATCGAGCCGGTCCTTGACCTCGTTCCACAGGTTGGCTCCGCGCAGCGACTGCTCGGTGAGTCCGTCGGCGTCGCTCTTGCTCATGCGACGGTTGTTGAGTTTCACACCGGCGAGCACATTGTCCTGAATCGACATGGTGGGGAACGGGTTCGGGCGCTGGAACACCATGCCCACCTGCCGGCGCACCAGCACCGGGTCGACGCCGGGGCCGTAGAGGTTGTTGCCGTCGATCAGCACCTCACCCTCCACACGGGCGCCGGGGATGACCTCGTGCATGCGGTTGAGGGTCCGGATGAACGTGGACTTGCCGCAACCGCTGGGTCCGATCAGGGCGGTCACGGTGCGCGGCTCAATGACGAGCGAGACGCCCTCGACGGCCAGAAAATTGCTGTAGTAAACGTTGAGGTCGGCAACTTCAATGCGCTTGGACATATGTCCCTTTCACGGTTTGGTACAGAAAAAAGTTAGCGGCTGAACTTCGGGGAGAAGATCTTGGCGATCAGGCGAGCCAGACCGTTGAGCACCATCACGATTACGATCAGCGTGAGCGCCCCGGCCCACGCCCGGTCGACGTACGCCTGGAAATCGGCTCCCTGGTTCGCGTACTGCGTGTACACGAAGACCGGGAGGGTCATCATCCGCTCGCTGAACAGATCGTAGTTCATGCTTGATGTGAAGCCGGCGACGATGAGCAGCGGGGCCGTTTCACCGATGACCCGGGCGATCGACAGCATGATTCCGGTGACGATCCCGGCGATGGATGTCGGCAGCACGACCTTGAGAATGGTCAGCCACTTCGGAACCCCGAGCGCGAAGGCGGCCTCCCGCAGCTCGTTCGGAACGAGCTTGAGCATCTCTTCACTCGAACGCACCACCACGGGGATCATGAGCACGGCGAGGGCAATCGAGCCGCCGAAACCGAAGCGGATGCCCGGGTCGTTGAAGATCAACGAGAACAGGGCGAAGGCAAAGAGGCCCGCCACGATGGAGGGGATGCCGGTCATGACATCGACGAAGAACGTGATGCCCTTCGCGAGTCGACCACGACCGTATTCCACGAGGTAGATGGCGGCGAGCAGCCCGATGGGTACCGAGATCAGCGTTGCGCTGCCGGTGACCAGGAGCGTGCCCATGATGGCGTGCAGCGCGCCGCCGCCCTCACCCACCACGTTGCGCAGGGACGAGGTGAAGAAGGTGGGGGTGAGGGCCCCCGGGAGGCCGTTGATCACGGTCGTGCCGACGAGGGAGACGAGCGGGATCAGCGCGATGACGAACGCACCGGTCACCAGGGCCGTGACAAGCCGGTCCGTGGCCTTGCGGCCGCCCTCGACGGCCCGGGAGAAGACATAGATGGCGATGCAGTACACAATCGCGCCGGTGACGATGGTCCCGATCACGTTGAAGCCGTCGGTGGCACCGGAGATATTCAGCACGACGAAGAAGAGGCCCGCGACAAGCCAGCTCGCGAGCAGCATCCACATCGGTGAATTCCTCGGCAGTTTGCCGGCGGTGAGGGAATTGGTCAACGGGCGGGCCGCCGTGGTGTTGCTCATCAGTTGGCTCCCGAGAATGCCTTACGGCGGTTGATGACGACGCGAGCGGCCATATTCACGATCAGGGTGACCACGAAGAGCACGAGGCCGGTGGCGAGAAGAATATTGACGCCAATGCCGTGCGACTCGGGAAAGTTCAGAGCGATGTTGGCCGCGATCGTCGTGGGGTTCTGGGAGGTGAGCAGCTGGAAGATGACCTGGGGGCTGGGGGAGAGCACCATGGCCACGGCCATGGTCTCGCCGAGGGCCCGGCCGAGGCCGAGCATCGCGGCGGAGATGATTCCGGCGCGGCCGAAGGGGAGAACGGCCATCTTGATCATTTCCCAGCGGGTGGCACCGAGCGCCAACGCGGCCTCCTCGTGCAGGAGGGGAGTCTGCAGGAAGATCTCACGGCAGATGGCGGTGATGATGGGCAGGATCATCACGGCGAGCACGATCGCCACCGTGAAGATGGTTCGTCCCGTTCCAGAGACCGGCCCTTCGAACAGCACCATCCAGCCCAACCAGTCCACGAGAGTCGCATAGAAGGGCTGCACGAGGGGCGCGAGCACGCCGATGCCCCAGAGGCCGAAGACCACGGACGGCACGGCGGCGAGCAGATCGATCAGGTAGCCGAGGCCCTGGGCGAGCTTGCGCGGGGCGTAGTGCGAGATGAACAGCGCTATGCCGATGGCGACGGGAACGGCCATCAGAAGAGCCAGGGCGGCCGACCAGAGCGTGCCGAAGACGAACGGTCCGACGTATTGCCAGAAGTTGGTGATGTCGCCGCCGAATTCCTCGGCCGGGGCGGTGAACGCGGGCAGGCTCTGCCAGAGCAGGAAAAGCGCGACCATGGCGAGCACGGCGAGAATGAGGCTTCCCGCCACGACGGAGGCGCCCGAGAAAATTCGGTCGCCGGGTCGCTGTCTGGCCTTGATCGTGGTGGCGGCAACTACGGTCGTCATGCCGGACATCTCCCTGAATCTGTGGTCGAACCTGTCGAAGAGGTGCGGCTGACTGGTTCGGCCGATAACCTCAGTTTGCCCGGCACGGCCCTCGCATGCAATGCGAGGGCCGGCCGGGCAGCTGGTGAAGCGGTATTACTTGATGGTCTCGATCACGGCGGCGACCTTGTCCTGCAGCTCGGTGGACAGCGGTGCGGCGCCGGCCTTGTCGGCGGCCTCGGCCTGTCCCTCGGCGCTTGCCATGAAGCCGACGTAGGCCTTGACGAGCTCGGCGACGGCCGGGTCAGCATATTCGGTGCAGACCACGGCGTAGCTCACGAGCACGAGGGGGTACTCGGCCGCATTCGTCGTCTTGCGGTTGAGGTTGAGCGCGAGGTCGTTGGCTTCGCGACCGTCGACGGCGGGCGAACCCGCAACAACCTCGGCTGCGGCCTCTGCCGAGTACTGCACGAAGGAGTCGCCGACCTTGAGCTTGGCAACGCCGAGGTCCCCGGCCTGGGACGCGTCGGCGTATCCGATGGTGCCGACGCCGTTCGTCACGGCGCTGACGACTCCGGAGGTGCCCTGGGCGCCCTCACCCGACTGGTACGGGAACGGGTCTGCCGCGGATTCGCTCCACACGTCGGGGGCGTTCTGGTTCAGGTAGTCCGTGAAGTTCTTCGTGGTTCCGGAGTCGTCCGAGCGGTGAACCGCGGTGATCGCGGTGGACGGCAGGGTCGCATCCGGGTTGAGGGCGACGATGGCTGCATCGTCCCACGAGGTGATATCGCCCTTGAAGATCTTGGCGAGCGTCTCGGCGTCCATGTTGAGGTCGGAGACGCCCTCAACATTGAAGATCACGGCGATCGGCGAGATGTAGACGGGAAGGTCGACGGCCTTGGTATCGACGGCGCAGGAACCGAATTCCCCGGCGAGCTCGTCGTCTTTCAGGAAGGAGTCAGACCCGGCGAAGGCGGAGCCGCCGGCGATGAAGGCTTCGCGACCCGCACCGGAACCGGAGGGATCGTAGTTGATGGTGACGTCGGGGTTGTTCGTCTGGAAGGTGGCGATCCACGCTTCCTGGGCGGCCTGCTGGGAGGAGGCGCCTCCGGCGTTCATGGTGCCGCTGAGGGTGCTGTCGGAGGCGGTGTCTGCCGATCCGCCTTCGTTTGCTGCGCAGGAGGACAGGGCGAGTGCTGCGACGACGGCGATGACCGCGGGTCGGCCAAAACGCTTAAAGTTCACGGGGATCCCTTTCAGGGCAAATCGGGTGCAAATCAGAACAGTGCTCGGTGCGGGTCGGTGCCGACCCTCAAGCGAATATAGGGAGGACGATTAACGGGAGGCCATCCTGCCGGTGAACGGCAGATGAACGGGAAGCGCCTAGGGCCGCGGTGAATGCCTCTCGATCGCGATGATCCCGGCACTGGGGTTTTCGCTGGACAGATGCACGATGGAGAACGCTCCGGTGTCAAGGTTCCCGGCGTCGGCCAGTTCCGCGTGTGGGGTGCTGCCGGTCGCCAGGCCGATTTCGCGCATGATCTCGGGAAGAACGGGGCCGTGGCTGCACAGCACGGCGGTCTTCCGGGACCGCACGCGTTTGCCGATCACCGTGCGCAGGTCCGCTTCACCGGATTCGAATGCGTCCTGACTGATCAGCTCGGTCTGCTTCGCGGTGATGCCGGTCGCCGCGGCGAGCGGCGCGACGGTGGTGATGCACCGCGTCGCCGTGCTGGAAATGATGCGCTGCGGCCCCCAGGCGGTGATCATGTCGGCGACGCTCGCCGCCTGAAGCACGCCGCGGGTTGTGAGCGGGCGCTTGCTGTCCGTCCCCAGCCCGCTGCGCGGAACGGCTTTGCCGTGGCGGAGCGCGATCAGGGCGAAGGTACGCGTGATGCCGGCATCCACGAGCGCGGAGAAGGCCTCGAGAATCTCCACGTCGGCGGGGTAACTCAGGTATGTGCGGGCCTTCTTGATGGTGACCCATTCAATCGCGGCCACCTCAGCGTTGGGCACGAACGTCGACCGCTGAATCGCCTCGGGGGTGATCTCCGCGGCCCAATAGTGCACGATCTTCGTGCGCCCGTCGGGCATGGCGTAGTGGGAGATTCCCAGCGGCACACCCAGGGCGACGTCGAGACCGGTTTCTTCCTTCACCTCCCGCACCGCCGTGCGCGGGAGGGACTCGCCCGGGTCGACCTTGCCCTTGGGAATGGTGACGTCGCCGTGCACGGTGCGGTGAATCAGCAACACATGCATTCGGCCGTCGACGAGGCGCCAGCACACGGCGCCGGCGGCAAAGATTTCCGCCGCGCTCATCGACGGATTCCCTGGCGTTTGCGCTGGCTGATCTGTTGCATCAGGCGGTTTTGCATGTCGCTGAGCGGTGCGCCGGCAGCATCCCGGTCGTGCCGGGTCCAGTGACCGGTGTCGTCGAGCCACCACGACGAGGTGCGGTCGCTCATGGCTCGTTCGAAGAGACCGTCGATCTCCATCTGATGCGCCGGGTCGATGAGGCGCACCAGCGCCTCCACCCGCCGGTCGAGGTTGCGGTGCATCATGTCGGCGCTGCCGATGTACACCTGCGTGTCGCCGAGGTTGTGGAAGGAGAAGATGCGCGAATGCTCGAGGTAACGGCCGAGAATAGAGCGAACACGAATGTTCTCGCTCATGCCGGGAACGTTGGGTTTGAGGCTGCAGATACCGCGCACCCACACGTCCACGCGCACCCCGGCCTGGCTCGCCCGGTACAGGGCGTCAATGATGTCTTCATCGACCATGGAGTTGACCTTGATCCGGATGCCGCTGGTGGCGCCGGACAGCGCGTTGTCGGTCTCGGTCGCGATGTGCTTGAGCAGGGCCTTGCGCAGGTGCAGCGGTGCGACGAGAAGGCGCTTGAACTTCTTCTCAATCGCGTATCCCGAGAGCTCGTTGAAGAGCCGGGTGAGGTCTTTGCCCACCTGGGGGTCGGCGGTGAGCAGGCCGAGGTCCTCGTAGATGCGGCTGGTCTTGGGGTTGTAGTTTCCCGTGCCGATGTGGCTGTAGTGACGCAACACACCCTTCTCGTAGCGCACGACGAGCGCGAGCTTGCAGTGTGTCTTCAAGCCGACCAGGCCGTACACAACGTGCACGCCGGCCTTTTCGAGTTTGCGCGCCCAACTGATGTTGGCCTGCTCGTCGAAGCGTGCCTTGATCTCCACGAGGGCGAGCACCTGCTTGCCGGAATCCGCGGCGGCGATGAGCGCCTCCACGATGGGGCTGTCACCGGACGTGCGGTACAGGGTCTGCTTGATGGCGAGCACGTTCGGGTCGGCGGCGGCCTGCTCCAGGAAGGCCTGCACGCTCGTCGCGAATGACTCGTAGGGGTGGTGCAGCAGAACGTCTCCATGCGCGATGGCGGTGAAGATATCGGGCTCGGCGTTGGGTTCCGCCGGCAACAGGGCGGCGGCCGTGGTGGGCACGTGCTTCGGAAAGTGCAGGTCGGGGCGGTCGATGCGCAGGTCGAAGAGCCCGCCGAGGTCGAGGGGAGCGGGCAGGTGATAGACCTCCTGCTCCGTGACGTCGAGTTCCCTCACCAGCAGACCGAGGGTGACCTCGTCCATGTCCTCGGTGACCTCGAGTCGGATGGGCGGGCCGAAGCGGCGTCTCAGCAGCTCCTTCTCGAGTGCCTTGATGAGGTTCTCGGTCTCGTCCTCGTCGATCTCGACGTCTTCGTTGCGGGTGACACGGAAGACGTGGTGCTCGAGTATTTCCATCCCGGGGAAGAGATCGCCGAGCTGGTTGGCGATGAGGTCTTCCAGGGCGATGAAGCGCAGACGGTCGACGGATTCGTTGCGGTCGACGCGCACAAACCGGGGCAACATGGGCGGCACCTTGAGCCGGGCGAATTCCTGCTTGCCGGTCTTGGAATTGCGCACGCGCACCGCGAGGTTCAGTGACAGCCCGGAGATATACGGAAACGGGTGCGCCGGGTCGACGGCGAGGGGCATCAGCACCGGGAAGATCTGGTTGGAGAAGTACGTGCGCAGCGACCGGCGGTCGTCGTCGCCGAGGCTCTGCCAATCGACGACGTCCACACCGGACTCGGCAAGGGCGGGCCGCACGAGTTCCTGGAAGGCGAGCGCGTGGCGGGTCTGTAGCGCATGGGCCTGGGTGGAAATGTCGCTCAGAACGTCGGTCGCGGCGCGTCCCACGTTGGTGGGCACGGCCAGACCGGTGAGGATGCGGCGCTTGAGGCCGGCGACGCGCACCATGAAGAACTCGTCGAGATTGCTCGCGAAGATTGCGAGAAAGTTGGCGCGTTCGAGAACGGGAAGCGCCGGGTCTTCTGCGAGTTCGAGAACTCGCCGGTTGAAAGCCAACCAGCTGAGTTCACGGTCGAGGTACCGGTCGCTGGGGAGCGCCGGATCGTTCTTACCGAAGAGCGGGTCGAAGTCATCGTCAAAGTCGCTGCCGAGTCCGGAATCCGCCTGAGTTATTTCGCCGTCCATTTCACTATCCTTCCAGCTTCCACCCCGACCGAACGACGATCCGAGTGAACATCTTCTTAAACGGGCGGGCGCCGGTACTGCACGTCGACGGTGTGGTCGGTGAATCCGAGGGACCGGTAGAGGTGAACGGGCCCCACGCTGTCCGCCTCCACATACAGGGACGCTGTCGTGCATCCGCGAGCAGAGAGGCGCGCCAGGCCGGCGAGCATCAGCGCGCGTCCGAGGCCGGCGCCGGCGGTGTCGGGATGAACGCCCAGAACGTAGATTTCGCCCACATCGCCCTCGACCTTGAGCCAGTTGTAGCCGACCATGCGACCGCCCCGGTCTCGGGCCACCAGAAAGTCCGGGGCGAAGAACCAGTGTTCGGCTTGTCGGTCAGTAAGGTCGGCCAGGGTGACGCCGCCCTGTTCCGGATGCGCCGCGAAGACGTGCGCGTTCAGGGCGACCCATTCGGCGGCGTCGGTGTCGGGTCGAAACGTGTCAATCACGAAATTCTCCGGCGACGGATGCAGCGGCTGCGGCCCCAGGGGCATCCTCAGTTCGAGCAACGTGCGAACGGCCTCGAAGCCGAAGCGAGCGGCGAGGGCCCGCGCGCCGGGGTGATCGCCGTGCGACCACGCGGTCACCTCGCCGTCCACGGTCTCCAACATCGAAGCGAGGGCACTGCGTCCGTAGCCCCGGCGCCGAGCGGTCGGCGCGACCACCAGGTCGACTTCCCCGGCGCCCGCCACGGCCGCCCCCACAACCTGCCCCGCCGAGAGCGAATACGCCGTGCGCTTGCCGGCACGCACATCGAACAGGGTCTGCTCATTGAACGGTTCGTACCCGTCGATTGCGCGGGCGGCGGCGGAAACGGCCTGGAACGCGGCCAGACCCGCGGCATCCGCTGCCTCGACCGGCACGAGCGTCAGGGGCTCAGGATTGAGTGGAATTGGGTACACGTTCATCATTGTCCTCATGCACGTTGAACCGGTACCCGACGTTTCGCACGGTACCGATGAGTGACTCCTGGTCGCCGAGCTTCGCACGTAGCCGGCGCACGTGCACGTCGACCGTGCGCGTGCCGCCGAAATAGTCGTAGCCCCACACCTCGCTGAGCAGCTGTTCGCGGGTGAACACCCGCGACGGGTGCGCCGCCAGAAACCTCAGCAGCTCGAATTCCTTGTACGTGAGGTCGAGCGGTTTTCCGTGCACCTTGGCCGAATAGCTTGCCTCGTCGATGACGACGCCGGCCGCGCGAATGGTGGGGGACGGTTCGTTGCGAGACACACGCCCCGCGTTCAGACGCATGCGCGCATCAACCTCGGCCGGACCGGCGGAGTCGAGCACGACGTCATCGACGCCCCAGTCGGGACTCACCGCGGCGAGCCCGCCCTCGGTGATCACGAGCACCAGGGGAACGGACAACCCGGTGCTGCGCAGCACCTGGCACAGCGACTTCGCTGCCGCGAGATTGGCGCGTGCATCGACAAGGATGATGTCGGAATCGGGGGCGGTGATGAGCTGATCGGCGGACGCCGGGATCACGCGGGTGCCGTGGGACAAGAGCGCCAGGGCCGGGAGAACGTCGGTGTTGACCGCCGAGGTCAGGATCAACAGCTGCAAGCGGGGCCTCCCAATATCGTGGGTTCAGCCTACCCTGCGCGCGCAATCGGCCTGGAGCAAGGCAGAATGGAACGGTGAGCGGGCACTGGATATCTATTGCGGCAGTCTGGGTACTTGCCGTTGTCGGCGCTACCCTCACCGGATTCGGTGCGCCCCCGGGCGACAAGCTCTCGTGGGTCGGGCTCACCCTGGCCGCCTGCACCCTCGTCACCCTTTCCCTGCAACTGGCGACCGGCCAGAAGGAAGGGTACGTCGTGCGCGTGACGGCGAGTATCGTGGGCGCGGTCGTCGTGCTCGGCGTCGCAACCCTCGTCTTTGCCGTGATGCACCTGTCCTGACCCGCGACGACGGCTGGCGGCCGGGGGATCGACCGCTAGACTGTGGGCATGTCGCTGCTCGCACTTGAACTCCTTTTCCTGGGTCTCCTTGGACTCGCCAGCCTGTCTATCGCCTGGGTGTCCGGGTTGGTTGTCTTCAAGCTGTTCCGGGGGCAGCGGTAGCCTCCATGCGTGAACTTCCGGTTGGCTTGCCGTCCGAACTTGTTCCCCTGTCCTGGCTCCTGGGCGTCTGGGAGGGTTCCGGCGTGCTGGAGTATCAGGTCGGCGACGACTCGGTCAGCCGCACGTTCGGGCACCGCGTCAGTTTCAGCCACGATGGCCTGCCCTACCTGAACTACAGCTCGTACACCTGGCTCGAACCGGAAGACGGCTCCGAGAGCGGCGAGCAGATGCCGCTCGCCACGGAAACCGGGTATTGGCGTCTCAGTCGCCCACAGCTCTCTGCCGATCCCGGGCCTGGCCTGCTCCCGGGACTGGACGACCGGCCCTACTCCACGACCGATGCGGTGGAGTCCCTGCGCAACGCCGACGGTGGGTTCAACATCGAGGTCGTGCTCGCGCACCCCGGCGGAGTCGCCGAGCTGTACCTCGGCCAGGTGAAAGGCCCGCGCATCGACCTGGCAACCGATGCCGTCGTGCGTACCGAGGGCGCCAAGGCATACTCCGCCGCCACCCGGATGTACGGACTCGTTGACAATCACCTCTTGTGGGCGTGGGATATCGCCGCTCTCGGGCAGGAGCTGCGCACGCACGCCTCCGGGCGCCTGGGACGCGTCGACTGACGACGTCTCCGGAATACCGCAGCCGTCGTCGCGCTTGCACCAATAAGCAGTACCCGCCCGGTTCGACGGAATCCGGGCAGAATTGAGAAGCAATGACCAGCCCAGCGATTTCCCCCCTTCTCGGCTTGGACGGTGCGGTCCAGGCCGACGGCATCGATGCCGGGGTTGCGGCCCACTACGGCAATCCCATGATCGAGCAGCGTTCGCTCGTCGCCGGCCGGGCCCTCGTCGATCTGTCCCACCACGGTGTGCTGGGCGTCTCCGGACCCGATCGGCTCACGTGGCTCAACTCCATCGCCAGCCAGGAGCTGCGCAGCCTCGCGGCGGGGGAGTCCACGGAGACGCTCCTCCTTGATCCCAGCGGACGCCTGGAATACGCGATCCGGGTCATGGACGACGGGGTGCAGACGTGGCTTCTGGTCGAAGCGGCGGAACTTCCCGGCCTGCAGGCATTCCTCGATAAGATGAAATTCATGCTGCGGGTGCAGATCGTGGACTTCACCCTGAGCTACGCCACGGTCGGCACGATGGCGGAAGACCCCGCAGCGCTGCTGGCCGGCCTCGCCGTGCCGGCCGCCGCACCGAACGGCGTGCCGCTCGTCTGGACGGACCCGTGGACCGGCGTGACGCGCGGGGGTTACCAATACGCCGAAACCCCCGAGCACCCCGGGGCGTCCTGGCGGTGGGCCGAGATGCTCGTGGCGCGCGCGTCACTTCCGGCGCTCACGGCGGCGCTGAACGCGCAATCGCCGTCGACGGGAATCGTCCCGGCCGGCATGATCGCCCTCGAGGCGCTGCGCATCGCCGCGTGGCGCCCCCGACGCGCCACGGAGGGTGATGAGAAGACCCTTCCCCACGAGTTGGACTGGCTGCGGACCGCCGTTCACCTGACGAAGGGGTGCTACCGCGGACAGGAGAGCGTGGCCAAGGTGCACAACCTCGGCCACCCGCCGCGCCGCCTCGTCATGCTGCACCTGGACGGCTCGGAGGGCGTGCTGCCCGCGCATGGGGACGCGGTACAGGCCGACCGCCGTCGTCCCGCCTCCGCCGACGCCTCCGAGAACGCGGAACGGGACGCGGAACGGGTCGTCGTGGGTAGCATCACGTCCAGCGCCATCCACCACGAACTCGGACCGATCGCACTCGCCGTGGTGAAGCGGATGATTCCCGCGGCATCCACTCTCTATGTCTCGTCGCAGGACGTGTCAATCTCGGCCGCCCAGGAGATTATCGTTCCGCAGAGCGCGGGGTCCGTCGCGGAAATTCCGCGGCTGCCGCGTCTCGGCGGACGAACTCCGCAGCACTGATCGGGGTGGCCGCGCCCACTCGCTAGAGTGGGTTTATGCCTGCTCCCTATACCCTCATCCTCCTCCGCCACGGCCAAAGCACCTGGAACCAGGAGAACCTGTTCACCGGCTGGGTGGATGTTCGCCTCAGCGAGCAGGGAACCGCCGAAGCCAAGCGTGCCGGTCAGTTGCTGGCCGAGGCCAACCTGCTGCCCGATGTTCAGCACACGAGCCTGCTCAGCCGCGCGATCCAGACCGCCAACCTGGCTCTCGAAGAGGCCGATCGTCTCTGGATCCCGGTGAAGCGCTCCTGGCGACTCAACGAGCGTCACTACGGCGCGTTGCAGGGACTCGACAAGGCCGAGACCCTCGCAACGTACGGCCAGGAACAGTTCATGCTGTGGCGCCGTTCCTTCGATACCCCGCCGCCCGTGCTGGCCGACGACAACGAGTGGTCACAGGCAGGGGACCCGCGCTACGCGGGTCTCGGCGACGACCTGCCCCGCACCGAGTGTCTGAAAGACGTCGTCGAGCGGATGCTCCCCTACTGGGAGTCCGATATCACCGCCGACCTGCGCACCGGCCAGACCGTTCTGGTGACCGCGCACGGCAATTCGCTGCGCGCGCTCGTGAAGCACCTCGACGGAATCAGCGACGCTGACATCGCCGAACTCAACATTCCCACCGGCATCCCGCTCGTCTACAAGCTCGGCGAGGACCTCATGCCGCTCGGCCCCGGCGAATACCTGGACCCGGCAGCGGCAGCAGCCGGTGCCGCCGCCGTCGCGGCGCAGGGCAAAAAATAGCCATGACCATGGCGTGAACGCGCACAACGAAGGCCCCGTCACCAGTTGACGGGGCCTTCGTTGTCGTGACCCGCGGGTCAGGCGTTGATGTCCTGATGCCAGGCGCCGGTGCCGAGGTACTGCACCTTCTTGGCGATCGACACCGCGTGGTCCGCGAAGCGTTCGTGGTACCGGCTCGCGAGGGTGGCATCCACGGTGTCCGCCGCGAGACCATTCCAGCTTTCGCCCAGCACGGCCTCGAAGACGCTCAGGTGCAGAGCGTCAACCTTGTCGTCCTCGTTGCGAATGGTTTCGGCGAGTTTCATGTCCTCGCTCGTGAGCAGTTCGGTGAGCATCCTGGCGATGACCACGTCGAGGGCGCCCATTTCGGCGAAGGTGCCCCGCAGTCCCTTCGGAATCGCCTTGTCCGGGAATCGGTAGCGGGCCAGCTGCGCGATGTGGGTGGACAGATCGCCCATCCGCTCGAGCGAGGCGCTGATCCGCAATGCGCTCACGACGATGCGCAAGTCGCGGGCGACCGGCTGCTGGCGGGCCAGGATGGTGATGGCGAGCTCGTCGAGTTCGACCGTGAGCTCGTCGATTTTCTCGTCTTCGCTGATGGCCTCTTCGGCGAGACCTACGTCGGACTCATTGAACGAACGGGTGGCCTTGTCGATCGAGATCGCGACGAGGCGGGAGATCTCGACGAGGCGCGACTGCACCTCGGCAAGCTCGGATTGAAATACTTCACGCATGGGTGTGTGTGGTCCTTTCTCAGGCGCCGGGCGCCCCTGGCTTAGACCCGCATTGGCCCCGGCCGATTCTGCCGCACCAAGGTGAACAGGAGACGCCGGGGAGCTGAACTTCTTCTAAAGTACAGGGTCCACCGGTCGTATGCTGCGCCGATGGGACGCGAAACGCCGGTATTCTGGCTATATGCAATCGACATGGCTGGTGCTGTTGTCTCTGGCACTGGGTCTGGGAGTCGGTGCGGGGTTCGTAGCGCTGCTGCAGCTGGCCGAGCACCACGGTCGACGGGCAGCCGAGGTGGTTAACCCGGTGGTCCCCGACGGGATCGACCAGGTGCTGGACGCGCTGGAATCGGCCGGAATTGTGCTCGATCCGTCCAACAATGTGGTCAAGACCTCGGCCGCGGCCCTCACGATGGGCCTCGTCTACAACGCGCAACTCGTGCATGCGGAACTCGTCGAACTCGCCCGGCGTGTGCGTCGAACCGGCGAGCCCATTTCCGAGGATCTCGTTCTTTCGAGAGGCCCGTTCAGCGACGCGAGCCTGCGCTATCGCGTGCGGGTGGCGCGTCTCGGGACGCGGTACGTGCTCATCCTGGCGGAGGATCGTACGGAGTCCTTCCGACTGGATGAGGTGCGTCGCGACTTCGTGGCGAACATCAGCCACGAGCTCAAGACCCCGATTGCATCGGTCGGGCTGCTGGCCGAGGCGCTCGACCAGGCGGCCGACGAACCGGTCCAGGTGCGTCGCTTCGCCAACCGGCTGACGACCGAATCGGCCCGACTGGCTCGGCTCACGCAGGAGATCATCGAGCTCTCGCGCCTCCAGGCGCAGGACGCGCTCGCGACGCCGGAGCGCCTGAATGTTGACGAGATCGTCGCGGCGGCGGTCGACCAAAGCCGGGTCGTGGCCGAGGCCGAGAACATCACCATTGCCGTCGGCAAGAAGTCCGGGGCCTTCGTATACGGAGATGAAAAGCTGCTGATCGTGGCGGTGCACAACCTCGTGTCCAATGCGGTCAACTATTCTCAACCGGGATCGCGCGTGGGAATCGGCGTGCGCAAGCAGAAGAACGTCGTCGAAATAACCGTGACCGACCAGGGCATCGGAATTGCCGAAAGCGACGTTGATCGCGTTTTCGAGCGCTTCTTCCGGGTGGACCAGGCGCGTTCGCGGCACACCGGCGGCACCGGCCTGGGGCTGTCCATCGTGAAGCACGTCGTACAAAACCACGGCGGCGATATCCGCCTCTGGTCCCAGCCCGGGCGGGGATCCACCTTCACCATCCGCCTTCCGGCGGCCGCCAAGTCAATCGACATCCACGGCGTCGCTGCGGCGCCGCACGACGCTCAGTGATAGGACACACCCAGTGACACGCATCCTTTTGGTCGAAGACGAAAGTGCACTCAGCGAACCGTTGAGTTTTCTGCTTGAACGTGAGGGTTACGAAATCACGGTTGCCGAAGACGGGCCGAGCGCGATCGCCGAGTTCGACCGCAGTGGCACCGACCTGATTCTGCTCGACCTGATGCTTCCGGGGATCCCGGGGACCGAGGTCTGCCGAGAAATCCGCACGCGCTCCACGGTGCCGATCATCATGGTCACGGCCAAGGACTCAGAGGTCGATGTTGTGGTCGGCCTCGAACTCGGCGCCGACGACTATGTCACGAAGCCCTATTCGACCCGCGAGCTGCTGGCCCGTATCCGGGCGGTCATGCGTCGGCACACGGAGCAGGACGGCGACGCGGACGAATCGACGCTGGAGGCCGGCACCGTACGCATGGACATTGAGCGGCACACCGTCTCCGTATCGGGTGAGGTCGTGAATATGCCGTTGAAGGAGTTTGAGCTGCTCGAGTATCTGCTGCGTAACGCGGGCCGCGTGCTCACTCGCGGGCAGCTCATTGACAGGGTCTGGGGAACGGACTATTTCGGTGATACGAAGACGCTCGACGTGCACATCAAACGCATCCGGTCGCGCATCGAGGCGACTCCGTCCGAGCCGACGATGCTCGTGACGGTGCGTGGGCTGGGGTATCGCTTCGAGGCCTAGCCTCTGGTGAGGTTCGGACGGCCTTGAGGCTGACGCACGGGTGACGCAAATCGGGCACCAGCGGGCGTCCCAACGACGGTCGCGCCGGGCGGTCGTGAGGGGTGCTTCGGCGCCTGAACCGCTAGCGTGCGGGATTGATTCCGGTCGGAGCCGGGCCGCACCCGATCGCTACCGTGCGAGGTCGTGGGAGCGCGTCCCACAACGGTGCGACTGCACCCGGAGGAGTCCAGCACGTAACGGGGAGCATCCGCCCGCCGATCGTGAGCCGGATTGGGAGTGAGGCGCGCTGCAGAGTGGCAATACGGACAGGTGAATCGCATGTGGTCTCCTCTCGCCGGGGCGGGCACGCTCCCGGCGACTCGTGGCGTAATGCTCCCGAGTATGCCGTGAAGTGCACATGAATTCGACCCCCATTCGAGGGTCTCTTGCGGTCGGGTGCGACGCGGTGGGCACAGCGACGCGCAGAATGCGTCCGGAGCGACGAAACCGCCGCCCGACTCGGGCGGCGGTGCGACTCGGGCGGCGAGCCGAGGCGCGCGAGTAATCAGTGCGGTCGTCCCGCCTGCGGACCTGCAGCGCCCGGCAGGATGAGCGCCGGGGAGAGCCGCAGCCAGGAGGAGAGGCGGCGCCGCTCGGTTGTGGCCTAGTGAGCCGGTGCCTCCGTCGGAGTGGCGGTTTCGGCGGGTGCGTCGGTGGGAATGGCGGTGGCGGTCGTTCCGGGAACCGCCGCGGGGAGCAAGCCATGGTATTCGGGCTGCTCGCCAGTGAGCACGGGGAGAAGCAGCTGTACGCCGGTCTCTTCGCCGTACTGGAAGAACACGGGGAACAGTTCGCCGGCAGGCGTGTCGATGTTTTCGAGGGTCACCGTCGGCTCGTCCTTCGCACCGATCGTGACGCTGGAGTTCGCACGCAGGGTCACGAGCTCGGTCACCTTTTCACCGTTGGCCTCGTACTGCACCGTGAGGCTCTCGGCGGTGTCGCCGGCGTTGACCGCGGTGACGAGGAGGCTGGCGCGTTCGCCGTCTTCGGAGAGCAGCAGGGCGTTGCGAATGGCGACGTCGCCGACATCGCCACTGACTCCGTCACTGGGGTCGTACTGGATGAGCGTGGCCTGGGGGGAACCAAAGCCGCAGGCGCTCGTTCCGATCAGGATGCCGGCCGCTATAACAACGGATGCAACGATGCGCGCACTCACAAGACCTCCACAACGGGCAGCGACCGCGCGGAAGGGCTCGGTGCTGCAAAATTCGCTTTGTGTCCAGCTTAGCGGCGATAGCGCCCGGCACGGGACGGACGGCGCCCTCCGGCAAACCGACCGCACCCTACCACTACTCAATGTGGTAACCTATACGTTGCTGAAGGGATACACATTTATGCTTTTCGAAGTTGGCGAAACCGTCGTTTATCCCCACCACGGTGCCGCAGTGATCACAGAGGTCAAGACGCGCATCATCAAGGGTGAAGAAAAGTTGTATCTCAAGCTCAACGTCACCCAGGGCGACCTCACCATCGAGGTGCCGGCCGAGAACGTCGATCTCGTTGGTGTTCGCGACGTCATCGGTCGTGAGGGGCTCGACAAGGTTTTCGACGTGCTGCGCGCGCCGTTCACCGAAGAACCCACGAACTGGTCTCGTCGCTACAAGGCAAACCTCGAAAAACTTGCCTCCGGTGACGTCATCAAGGTTTCGGAGGTCGTTCGTGACCTGTGGCGCCGCGACCAGGATCGCGGCCTGTCGGCCGGGGAAAAGCGCATGCTCGCCAAGGCGCGTCAGATTCTGATCAGCGAACTCGCCCTGGCCGAGAAGACGGATGAAGAGAAGGCCTCGACCGTTCTCGACGAGGTTCTCGCGTCGTAAGCCCCTACAACTCCAACGTACTTTCCCCTGGGAACGGCGGTACCGCAAGGTGCCGCCGTTCGCTTGCGTTGCTTCACGGCGGCGCCTCGTCCACTCGTCCGTTCCGCCCAGAAGATAGCCTCCGCCATGAATGAAACACCCGCTCCCACAGTCGGGGTCATTGTCGTCGCGGCTGGAAACGGCACGCGGCTCGGCCACTCGCATCCCAAGGCATTCGTGCATCTTCTGGGCCGCACCCTGCTGGAGCACGCGCTCCTCGGCGTCCTGGGCATGTCGGAGCCCGTTCAGGTGATTGTGGTCGCACCGGAGGACCGCCTCGGCGAGGCGCGCGCCGTCGCCGCCGACGCCTCCGCGGCCAGCGCGGCGCGGGGCCCGGTCACGGTGGTCCCCGGCGGGGCAACCCGTCAGCAATCCGTGGACCGCGGACTCGCGGCCCTCGGCGACGACGTCGAAATCGTGCTCGTGCATGACGCAGCGCGCGCCCTCACCCCGTCGGCGCTGTGCGACCGCATCGTGGCCGCCGTGCGTGCCACGTCGGACGGGGCGATCCCCGGACTGCCCGTCATCGACACGATCAAACGCGTCGACGCATCCGCTGCCATTCGGGGCACCGTCGACCGTTCCGAGTTGTCGGCCGTGCAAACGCCGCAGGGCTTCCCGCGCGCCGTTCTCGTGGCGGCCCACGACACGCTCACCGATCAGGCAACGGACGACGCGGCGCTCGTCGCCGCCGCGGGTCACGCCGTGCGCGTGATCGCGGGCTCCCCGCTGGCATTCAAGATCACCACCCCCGACGACCTCGACCGCGCGGAGCAGCTGCTCTCGCCCGCCGCACCTGCCATGGCCGCGCCGCGCATCGGGACCGGCCTCGACGTGCACGCCTTCAGCGACACCGCAGAACTCTGGCTCGCCGGTCTCGAGTGGCCGGGGGAGCGCGGACTCTCCGGTCACAGCGACGGCGATGTGGCCGTGCACGCCGTATGCGATGCCCTGCTCGGCGCAGCAGGCCTCGGCGACATCGGCGGCACCTTCGGCACAGCGGATGCCCGGCTCGCCGGCGCCCACGGCGACGTCTTCCTCATCGAGACCCTGCGACTCGTCACCGAGGCCGGCTTCACGGTCGGCAACGTGTCGGTGCAGATCATCGGCAACCGCCCCCGCTTCGCGCCCCGACGGGCCGAAGCGGAGGCACTGCTCGCCGGCCTGCTTGGGGCACCCGTGAACATCGCGGCGACGACCACGGACGCACTCGGTTTCACCGGTCGCGGCGAGGGTATCGCGGCGACCGCGACGGCCCTGCTCCTGCCGCTCGTCCCGCCCGCTCGGCCGGCCGTCATGCGGCCTGTCCTAAGCTTGGACGTGTGACCATGCGACTCTACGATTCCAAGGCCCAGGCCCTCCGCGACTTCGTTCCCATTGAGGCCGGCAAGGCCGGAATCTACGTGTGCGGACCCACCGTGCAGTCCAGCCCGCACATCGGCCACCTGCGCAGCGCGCTCGTGTACGACCAATTGCGCCGCTGGCTCACCTACCGCGGCCTCGACGTCACCTTCATTCGCAACGTGACCGACATCGACGACAAGATCCTGGTCAACGTGCAGGGCTCGCGGGAGGAGTGGTGGGCTCTCGCCTATCGCTACGAACTCGAGTTCACCGCCGGCTACCAACGTCTCGGAATCCTCGCGCCCACCTACGAACCGCGGGCGACGGCGAGCATCCAGGAGATGCAGAACCTGATCACCCGGCTCATCGACCGCGGCCACGCCTATCCGGCGAAGGATGAGTCCGGTGATGTGTACTTTGAAACGGCCAGTTGGGACGGGTACGGCGACCTCACCCGTCAAGGCCACGGCGACATGGAAGCGGCGGTGGACGCCGATCCGCGCGCCAAACGTGACCCGCGCGACTTCGCCCTGTGGAAGGGCCGCAAGGCCGGCGAACCCGAGTCCGCCGCCTGGGACTCGCCGTGGGGAGCCGGCCGACCGGGCTGGCACATCGAATGCTCCGCCATGGCGGTGCGTTACCTGGGTGCCGCGTTCGACATTCACGGCGGCGGCCTCGACCTGCGCTTCCCGCACCACGAGAACGAACTCGCTCAGTCCACGGCGGCCGGTGACCCGTTTGCGAGCTACTGGATGCACAACGGCCTCGTGCACGTGAACGGCCAGAAGATGAGCAAGTCGCTCGGCAATTCCATTTACGCCGCGGAACTGCTCGACCAGGCCCGCGCCATTGTGGTGCGCTACTACCTCGGTGCCGCTCACTACCGTTCCACCATCGACTATCACGACGGAGCCCTGCTGGAGGCGGAGGCCGCGCTCGAGCGAGTGGAGAGCTTCCTCGACCGTGCCGACCGCCGTCTCGCCGACACGCGATTCGCCGGCTCGGGTGCACTCGTCGTTCCCGTGGAATTCGCCGAGGCCATGGACGACGACCTGGCTGTGCCCCAGGCGCTCGGGGTGTTGCATGACACCGTGCGTGCCGGAAATGCGGCGCTCGACGCCGAAGACCTGCACGCGGCGGCTTCCGCCCGTGGTGAAGTGCTCGCCATGAGCGAAGTTCTCGGAATCAATCCCCTGTCGACCGAATGGTCGGTAGCCACGGATGAGCCCGCCATGGTCGCCCTCACCGCACTCGTTGAGCGCCTGCTCAAGGATCGCGAAACCGCCAGGGAAACCCGCGACTATCAAGCCGCAGACCGTATCCGGGACGAACTCGTCGCCGCCGGAATAACCATCGAAGACACACCCTCGGGTGCCCATTGGAGTTTTGACTGATGAAGAACACAGACCGCAAGGCCCGTACCGGGTCCGTGCGCAAGGGCAGCCGCGGCGGCCAGGTCGGCTCCGGCGGCCAGGGCCGCCAGGCGCTGGAGGGCAAGAAGCCCACGCCCAAGGCCGAAGACCGTCCGTACCACCCCGCCGGCAAGAAGAAGGCCGCCAAGGACCGCTTCGCCGCGTCCGGCGGGTTCGCGTCGCGTCCGGCCAAGGAGACCAGCGAAAACGCACCGCGCGGCGGTGCCCGTAGCTCGAGTCGCGGCGCGCCGCAGACCCCCCGCGGGGGCTCGCAGCCCGGACAGCGCAGCACCGGTAATTCCGGTGGTGGCGGCGCGTCCACCCGCCGTGCCAAGCAGGTCGACGAACACGAAATCGTGACCGGCCGCAACTCGGTCGTTGAGGCGCTCCGCGCCAAGATCCCCGCGACCACGCTGTACATCGCGTCCCGCATCGAAATGGACGAGCGGGTCAAAGAGGTTCTCCTCATGGCCACCAGCCGCAACATCCCCATCCTCGAGGTCATGCGGCCCGAGCTCGACCGGCTGGCCGGACGCGACTCCGTACACCAGGGTGTCGCACTCAAGGTTCCGGCCTACGAGTACGCGCACCCGATGGAGCTGTTGCAGCTCACGATCAGCCGCGGGCACAAGCCGGTATTCGTGGCCCTCGACGGAATCACCGATCCGCGCAACCTGGGTGCGATCATCCGCTCCACTGCGGCATTCGGCGGACACGGTGTCATCGTGCCGCAACGTCGCTCCGTGGGCGTGACAGCTTCGGCCTGGAAGACCTCGGCCGGCGCCGCGGCGCGCACGCCCGTGGCCATGGCCAGCAACCTCACGCAGACGCTCAAGGCGCTCAAGGAACAGGGCGTGTTCGTGCTCGGCCTCGACGGCGACGGCGACGTTCTGCTTCCCGAGCTCGGTCAGGGATTCGCCGAACGTCCGATCGTGATCGTCGTCGGCAGCGAGGGCAAGGGGCTGTCCCGCCTCGTCACCGAGACGTGCGACGCGATCGTCTCCATCCCGATCAGTGCCGCGACCGAGTCGCTCAACGCGGGTATCGCCGTCGGCGTCACCCTGTACGAAGTTTCTCGACTGCGCGCTGCGATCAAGGCCGCGAAGCAGGGCTAGACCCCGCAGGCGCACGACGAAGGGGGTGACGGATGCCGCGGCATCCGTCACCCCCTTCGTCGTGCGCCCCGCCTCGCCGGGGAGCAGCTAGACCTTGAGCTTCCAGTCGGTCGCGTCGTCGGGATCGGTATGGGCATCGTCGGCTTCGTCAGGCTCGTCGTCCGGTGCGGCGTTGGCGCGGATCACCCGGGTAGGCAGCGTGATCGACTCCGTGGCCGGGTCCATCACGGTGGCCTCGTCGCGTCGATGCTGCAGCACGTCGTGCACGTAGGAACTCACGGCCTCGGCCAGGGGAATGTCGCGAGACTGGTTCTGCGCCATGTACCAGCGGTGGTCCAGCATCTGGTGAAATACCTCCGCGCGTTCGAGTTTTCCGCGGAGCTCGGTGGGGATGGCTCGCACGACGGGTTCGAAGACGCGCACCAGCCACTCGTGCGCCACCATGTCCTCGTCCGCTTCGTCCTTGCTGTAGGACGCGCGGTAGGAGTCGAGGTCGTTCAGCAGACGGCGGGCCTGGTTCTCCTCGGCGTCGAGCCCGGTGAGTCGCAGCAGGCGACGCTGGTGGTGGCCGGCGTCGACGACCTTCGGCTGGATGCGCACCTTCGTGCCGTCGGTATCGGTTTTGATCGTCAGTTCTTCGATATCGAAGCCGAGTTCGTTGAGGCGTTCGACGCGCTGGATGATGCGCCAACGTTCGGTGCTTGCGAACGACTCGGATCCGGTGAGTTCCTTCCAGAGCGACCGGTAGGCGGCGACGATCCCGTTGCTCACCCGAATCGGGTCAAGCTCGTCTGCCACGCGGCCGCCCGCTTCCAGGTCCATGAGCTCGCCGGCGATGTTGACTCGCGCAATTTCCAGGTCATTCTCGCGCTGCCCGTTTGACAGGCCGCCCACGTACAGCTGACCCGTTTCGGCGTCGACGAGATACGCGGCGAATGCTCCGGCGTCACGACGGAACAGGGTGTTGGAGAGCGAGACGTCTCCCCAGAAGAAGCCGACCATGTGCACCCGCACGAGCAGCACGGCGAGAGCATCGATGAGTCGCGTGGCGGTGTCCGGGCGCAGGGTGTGCGAGTAGAGGGCACGGTAGGGGAGCGAGAACTTGAGGTGCCGGGTGACCAGCACGGAGTTCAGGGGCTGACCGTCCACATCCGTTCGATTGGTGATCACGGCGACGGGCTCGACGCACGGGACCTCGAGGCCCTGCAGGTTGCGAAGCATGTCGTACTCGCCGCGCGCCATCTCGCTCGTGGTCTCCTTGATGGCCACGACACGGCCGCTGAGGTGAGCGAATCGCACGAGGTGGCGGGAGAGGCCCTTGGGCAGTGAGGCGATGGCGTCGTTGGGCCAGGCGTCCAGCGGGAGCTGCCAGGGCAAGTCCAGAAGGGCCGGGTCGGCGATGGCTGACGTGATGTTGAGGGAACCGCTCATGAAACGAGCCTAACGTTTAGAGAAAAAAGGGCCTCGACCGGCCCAGACAGCGCAGTCCTGCGCCGTCTGAGCCGATCGAGACCCACTGTTCAGACCGAGCCGCGCGGGCCTAGTCGGTTACGGCGCCACCGAGGCGCAGGCCGCTCTCGGAGTCGAACACGTGCAGGTGGTTCGGCGTGGCGGTGAGGTACACCGTCTCGCCGGCCGAGGGGTGCGAGCGACCGTCGACGCGGGCGACGATGTCGGTGCGCTTGCCCTCGATGGTGGAGTGACCGTACAGATACCCGTCGGCGCCGAGCTCCTCGACGAGGTCGACCTCGATCTGCAGGCCCTCGCCGGCCGTGGACGACATCTGGATGTCCTCCGGGCGGATGCCCACGGTGACCTTCTTGCCGACAACGCTGGCAAGGGTTTCGCGCTGAACGGGAATCGTGGCGGTACCGAACTTAACGCCGCCATCGACGGTGTCGGCGAGAAACAGGTTCATCGCCGGGCTGCCGATGAAGCCGGCTACGAACACGTTCTGCGGCTTGGCGTACAGGTCGCGGGGGGAGCCGACCTGCTGCAGAACACCGTCTTTCAGAACGGCGATACGGTCACCCATGGTGAGCGCCTCCGTCTGGTCGTGGGTCACGTAGACCGTGGTGACGCCGAGGCGACGCTGCAGGCTAGCGATCTGCGTGCGGGTCTGCACGCGCAGCTTCGCATCAAGGTTGGACAGGGGCTCATCCATGAGGAACACCTGGGGCTGACGCACGATGGCACGACCCATGGCGACGCGCTGACGCTGACCACCGGAGAGCGCCTTCGGCTTGCGGCTCAGGTACGCCTCCAGGTCGAGCAGCTTGGCGGCCTCGAGAACCCGAGTCGCACGCTCGTCCTTGTTGATTCCGGCGATCTTGAGCGCGAAGCCCATGTTCTCGGCGACGGTCATGTGCGGGTACAGGGCGTAGTTCTGAAAAACCATGGCGATGTCGCGGTCTTTCGGCGGGACATCCGTCACGTTGCGCTCACCGATGAAGATGTTGCCGTCGTTGACCTCTTCGAGACCCGCGAGCATGCGGAGCGAGGTGGACTTTCCGCAACCTGACGGTCCGACGAGGACGAGGAACTCACCGTCAGCGACCTCAAGGTCAAGCTGATCGACAGCGGGGCGAGTGGAACCCGGGTACAGGCGGGTTGCTTTGTCAAAGGTCACTGAAGCCATGGTTTTTAATCTCCTTCACCGGCAGGTACGTGCCGGACGATCCGTTGTGAATAGGATTTTTTGTGTATTCGACGGTCCAAAAAAAACCACCGAACCTTTTCAGTATGGCATATCCGTCCGCGACGCCGCCGGTACAGCCACTTTTGGGGGTGGTGCCCGACGCCCCTGTGGTTTACTCACAGTGCGGGGCCGTATTATTTGCACTGCATCAGCATTGAAACTGGGCACACATTCACTATGCGGAGCGAGCATTTATGACTATTGGCGGAACGAACGACAACCGTCCTTCGAAGAACCAGCGACGTGACGCGGCCAGAGACAAAGCCAGGCAGCTGCGCGCCCTGCAGAAGAAGAAAGACCGCCGCAACAAGATCCTGCTGCAGGGCGGCATCGGTGTCGCCGCCATCGGGATTGTGGTGATTGTGGCCCTCGTCATCATGGGCTCGATCCGTCCGGCCGTTCCCGGCCCGGCGAACATGGCGAGCGACGGACTCCTCCTCGGCGAGGGGCTCACGGCCGTCACGACCACCGCCCTCGAGCCCGACGCGAAGCCCATCGCCTCCGAGCCCGACGCGACGGGCACCGTGGCGAACATTCGGGTGTACGTGGACTACCTGTGCCCGTTCTGCGGCCAGTTCGAGACGACGAACGGTGACCAGATCGCCAAGTGGGTTGAATCGGGAGCCGCGACGGTCGAGATTCACCCGATCGCAATTCTCACCGGCCGTTCCGCGGGAAGCCAGTACTCGCTGCGCGCGGCCAACGCCGCCGCGTGCGTCGCCAACTACTCGCCAGACGACTTCTACGCCTTCAACTCCGCGCTCTTTGAGGACCAGCCGGAGGAAAACACCGTAGGGCGCAGCGACGCCGAGCTCCAGGACGTTGTGACGGCGTCGGGTGTGAGCACGTCCGTGTCGAAGATCAACGCGTGCATCACCGACGAGACGTACAAGTCCTGGGTCATCGCGGCCACAGATCGGGCCACGAGCGGGCCGATCCCGGATTCCGCCATCACCGCCATCGCGGAGACTCCCACCGTGCTGGTGGACGGCAAGCAATACCAGGGCAGCCTGACCGACCCCAAGGAATTCGCGGCCTTCGTGCTGCAGTCCGTCGGCGAGAGCTACTCGACGTCGACACCCACGCCGGCCCCCGCCGGCTGACCGGTGCCACGAGGCGACGAAACGCGATGGTTGTCCGTGGCCCGGTGCGGTGCCGCTAGGATGGATGCTTGAGGTTGAAATGCCTCTTGCCGGCCTGGCGCAATTGGTAGCGCACCACTCTTGTAAAGTGGGGGTTACGAGTTCGAGTCTCGTGGCCGGCCCAGATTCCCGACAGCCGGGTCGACTCCCGCGAATCAGGGAGTCCACCACGGGCGAAGCGGCAGACCACCGCTGCCGTCATCCGGTTTGATCGCCAGCACCTGATGCAGCTGAATCCCACCAGTCTCGAAGGCAAGTCGTGACCCGGCCATATACAGTCCCCACACCTTCGCGGTCTGCAGCCCGACGTCGTCGACCGCTTCATCCCAGTGCTCCACCAGATTGGTGCACCAGTCGCGCAGGGTCAACGCGTAGTGGTGACGGAGGTTCTCCTCATGCAGCACCTCCAACCCGACGTCCTGTGCCACACCGATGATGCGGCCGGAGCCGGTGAGTTCCCCGTCAGGGAAGACATAGCGGTCGATGAACCCGCGGGTCGCGGGCCGGGACTGGTTGTCCGGCCGGGTGATGCAGTGGTTCAGCAGCAGCCCGCCGGGGCGCATCCTGGATTGCAGAAATTGGAAGTACGACGCATAATTGCGCACCCCGATGTGCTCGAGCAGCCCGATCGATGAGACGGCGTCGAAGCCGGTCTCCACGATGTCCCGGTAGTCGCCGAAACGTACCTCGGCCAGGGCGCCGAGTTCTTCGTCGGCGATTTTGCCCTGCGCCCACACGGCTTGCTGTTCCGACAGCGTCACCCCCGTGGCGGTGACGCCGCGACGGGCGGCGTAGCGCACCATGCCGCCCCAGCCGCACCCGACATCGAGCAGACGATCGCCCGGCTTCAGCCGCAGCTTCTCGAATACCAGCCGGTACTTGTTCTGCTGCGCCTCGTCCAGTGATGCGTCGAGCCGCGGGTAGCACGCGCAGGTGTATGTCATCGACGGCCCCAGTACCCACTCGTAGAAGGTGTTCGACACGTCGTAGTGGTGGTGGATTGCTTCGGCGTCGCGGGTCTTCCCATGCCGCAGTCCTCCGGCGACGCGGCGCCATCGTGGCGGCACCTCCTGCGGCGGCGGTGAGATCGGGCCTAGGTGCGTGATGCCGATGGAGCGGATGATGTTGGCGGCCACTCGAGGCGCTGGCAGCGTGAAGATTAGATCGCCGGTGAGCGACTTGAGGAGTTCGTAGGGGTCGCCCGGGTGCACGCCATGGATCTCGAGGTCACCGGCGATGTAGGCGCGGGCCATGCCCAAATCGCCGCGTCCGGTGGCCAGATAGGTGGTGCCTCGCGGCGTCTTCAGCTCCAGGCCGAAGGGTGCGTCGCGCGGACCGGCGCAACTCCCGTCGTATGCGGTGAACCTGAGCGGGAGGCGCCCGCCGGCAAGGATCTCGAGGATCTCCGCGAGAGAGAGCTTCCCCGGTGCCCCCAGCCGACCCGTCGTTTCCGCCTTCTCCGGCGAATGTTCCTGAAACGTTGTCATCGTCGTTGCACCGCCTTTTCATAAAGGTCGAGGAGACGTGCGTCGGGGTCATATCGTGTCTTCACGCGCCGATAAGCCTCGCCGCCGTAGAGTTCCGCGAACTGCGTGGGGGAGTAGTAGGAGTCGGAATAGAGCGACTTGTGTCCGTGGACGTCGCTGACCTTGCCTTCGATCAGCCGGTTTGTCTGCCCTTCGGCCGATCCCGCCGGCACCGTGGACCAGAACCCGACGTTGACGTAGGTCTGTTGGGGCCGGAGCGGGTAGAGCGGCCATCCGTCGCCCCGCAACCGCAGCGGGCACAACCAGATGGGCTCGATCGGCACGGTGGCGAGGAACCAGTCCAGGAATTCCGCGCACCCTTCGATCGGCACCTCGACGTCCTGCACGACGCGTTCGCGTGCCGGGCGGCCGCCTAGCCGTTCGATGCGGTCTCCGATATGGAATCTCTGTTCGTAGCGCATCAGCTTCGAGTAGACGCTGCTGCGCCGAAGCGTGCGCGGCCAGATTCGCCGGATCCGCGGATGCTGCGCACCGAACGCTTCTGAGCACCAAAACCAGTCGGTGTCCCACCGCCACAGGTAGTCGTGAATGGTGAGCCGGTCCTGCTTGACACCGTCACCATGCTGGATGGAGCGGTAGTAGATCTGTTGTCCGGTGTAGTCGCTCACCGGGCCGGGTGCCGCGGTCTGCGTGCCAACGCAGAGGTAGCTTTCCTCGGCGCTGAACACCACACCGTCGAGGTAATCCACGCGGGCACCGTCCGCCACGCCCGTCTTGATGATGCCGTCCATCGAAGCGACCAGGTCGGTGAGCGAGTGGAATCGTAGGTGCCTGAGCGCAACGAACGGTTCGACCGGCTCCAACTCGATTCGCAGGCGCACCGCGTAGCCGAGGGTGCCGTACGAGTTGGGGAAGGCGCGGTAGAGGTCCGCGTGTTCGGTGGGCGAAGCGGTGAGCAGCTCTCCCGCCCCCGTGAGGACGTCCATCTCCAGCACCGACTCGTGCGGCATACCGTTTCGGAAGGACGTCGACTCGATCCCGAGGCCGGTGACCGCGCCGCCGAGGGTGATCGTCCTCAGCTGCGGCACCACGAGCGGCACCAACCCGAGGGGGAGCGTCGTGGCGACGAGATCCTCGTAGGTGCACATGCCGTCCACGTCCGCGGTCAGTGCCTCCCGGTCGACCACGATGACGCCCACCAGTCCCGACGTGTCGAGGCCCCTGACTTTCGGCTTGGCACGTGATCGGAACAGATTCGAGGTGGGCTTGGCAAGACGAACGGATGCCGTCGGCGGGACCGCCCGGTAGCTCGCCAGGAGGCGCTCTACGCCGGCGGCGTGAGCGGTCAGTGCGTCGATCGCGGGAGGGGACACGCGTCCAAGCTAGTCCTCGATCACGGGGACCGCATCGGCGGGCCCCGACCAAATATCGAAGGTGTCGTGCACTCCTGCGACGTCGCCCGCCGGTCGGCGTGTTCCGGCACGTGCCGGTCTGCTCCGTGCCGCTTCCGAACGGGGCAGGCTGGCGCTGACCACGGTTCCCCCGCCGGGGCGCGCACTGATGTCCAATTCCCCGCCGACTTCACGCATGGTGTCTCTCATCATCCGAAGCCCGAGGTGTCCCTCCGGAGCCCCCGCTGATTGATCGAACCCTCGTCCGTCATCGCTGATGCGCAGCAGTGATCGGTTTCCGTCGGCAACGAGGGTGCACTCCACGGTGCGCGCAGCGGAGTGCTTGAGAATGTTGGCCAGCACCTCCCGGGCCACCCGGTAGAGAACGGCGGATTCCTCGCGGCTCAGGTCATACTTTTCCGGCAGGGTGAGGGTCACGTTGATGCCCCGCTCGCGCAGCGGGTCGGCGATCCGGGACAGGGCAACCGGGAACCCGAGCCCGTCGAGGTCGAGCGTGTACAACTCGGTGGTCATCGCCCGCAAAGTGCGAACGTTTTGCTGGAGGAGACCGAGCGCGCGGGTGAACAAGGGGAGCTGGTCCGAGTTTCCGCGACTGATCTCAGACTCCATCGCGTAGGAGAGACCAGCGAGGTCCTGGATGACGTCGTCGTGCAGATCTCGTGCGATCCGACGTCGTTCCTGGGCCGACGCATCGATGGTCCGCTGGAGGAGGCGTCGCCTTGCCGCCTGGCCGGCCTGGATCCTCCGTGCCAGCCGCACGGCCGGTACCAGCTGGGCAAGCTGAAGCACCCCCAGTGCCAGCAGGAAGGCCGGGGCCATGTCGAGCAGAACGGCGGTTTGCTCCTCGCGAACGATGTCGTCGTCGAAGTAGGCCTCGAAGACGAGGGGAGCTCCCTCGGGGGCGAACGACCCCACGTAGACCTCGACCATGTCGCCGGACAGAGGCTGGAACGCATGCTCCGATCCGGTCGAGTTCCCAATCTCGCTGACTCCCGGACCGCCGATCAGAAGCGCCGGCCCTCCTTGCGGGAGCTCATAGCGCTTCCCGATCAACTCCGATACATCCGAATAGACAATTCTGCCGTCCGCGTCCCAGACTTTGATGCGCAGCACTGTGCCCTTGTCCACCCAGGGAGCGAGTCGCTCGTCCAGAATGCGCAGTGCCGACGGTTCCCCGTCCAGAAGCTGACCGGTGATCATCGGGGCAAGCGCATAGTCGGCCAGTCGCTGCGTCACGAGGATGACGTTGCTCAGGGCATGGGCCTCGGCCTGGGCGCGGACCCACAGCGCTGCGGGTGTGCCGACGAGGACGAGAGCGACGAACCCCGCGAGCAGGAATCGACCGACGGCGGACCGGACTTCGGACCGTTCCTCGGACGCGTGGTCGTGTTTGGGTCTCTCCATCGGGCGATCCGCCGGCCTAGGCATCCCGCCTCATGTCGAGTAGATCGAGCTTGCGCGCCGCGACCACGGCTTCCAGCTGCGTGTGGGCACCGAGCTTGGCGAGTATGGACTTGACGTAGCCGCGGCAGGTGTTCTGCGAAATCCCGAGCGTCCTCGCGTTCGAACCGACGTCGTAGCCCTCCGCCATGAGTTGCAGCACCGCCCGTTCGCGTTGGGTGAGGGACGGGCTCCACACGTCCTCCCTCTTGGACACATGCACCTCGCCGAGTTGCGCTACCAGGGAGGGGCGCACCATCATCGCCCCAATCCGTGCGTGCCGGAGGGCGTCAAGCAGCGCCGCGAGGGAACCGTCCTTGGGCAGAAAAGCGCATATGCCTGTCGCAGCGGCCCGCATCAACGATTCAGGGGTCGGGTCGCCCGTCAACAGCACAATCCGGGTATCGGGGGCCTGCTCCAGAATGCGTACGGCCGCCGAGATGCCGTCGCCGTCCGGCAGGTGATAATCCATGATCACGACGTCGGGCCTGAGCGCCATGGCCTGCTCGAAACCGGTCTCGGCGTTGCCGGCGAAACCCACGCTCCGGAGGTCCGGCTCGCGATCCAGCGCCCCGGCCAATAGCTCCGTGAACGTTGTATGGTCATCGATAATCAGTACGCGCACAGCGCGCCTCGGAAGCTCCGACGTGACACTCGGGTCTTCGACGTCCGGGGCAACTTCGGGTTCGCCCATTGACTGTCCTCTAGTCCGACCATGGATGATGTTCGAAGTATGTCGGAGATTAGCCTTTCTGGATAGGTGCAGTTGTGTCATCACACACCACGGCGACCCGCGAGCGCTCAGATAATGCGAACAGACGTCGCTACGGGACATCGAAGGCGTCGATGTCGAGGCTTCCGGTGGTACCGAGCCCGTGTGCGGTGCCGTCGAAGTAGACGGACCAGACGCCCGCGTTGTAGTAGATGACGTCTTCGTCCTGGACGGCGCCGAGGACCGGTACGGTCGTGTTCGTTGCGCTGAACGATAGGTAGAAGTGGGTGTCATCGATTCGGACGAAGCCGTCGACGTTGGCGTTGCCGGGCAGGTTGTAGGGCGCGGTGCTGGCGTCGATCACCCTGGCGTAGGCGGTGCCGTTCCAGCTGTAGATGTCGGCATCGTCGGCGGTGCCTGTCACTCCGGGCGGGTTCGTGTTGCCCAGCGTGGAGAAGTACAGGGTGGTCCCGGCGACGTTGATCGCGTCGAGGTCGAGGTTGTTGTTGCCGCCCAGACCGTGCGTGCTGCCGTCGAAGAACAGTGACCAGGAGGTGCCGTTGTAGTAGACGACGTCCTCGTCCTGTACGTTGCCGATGCCTGGCACGTTCACCTGGCCGGTGAAGGAGAGGTAGAACTGGGTGGCGTTGACGCGGTCGAAGCCGTCGACGTTGGCATTGCCCGGCAGGCCATAGGGCGTCACGCTGACGTCGATTGCCCGGCTGTGGGCGGTGCCGTTCCAGCTGTAGATGTCGGCGTCGTCGGCGTTGGCTATCACGCCGGGCGGGTTGGCGTTCCCGAACGTCGAGTAGACCAGCGGCGCCGTCACCTGGAGCACGGTGGAGGCGTTCACGCTCCAGTTGCCGGCTGCGTCACGCGCTCGCACGGTGAGGGTGTAGGTGCCTTCGTTCCAGTTGCGGACGTCGATCAGAGGTGAGGACAGGTTCCAGGGGCCGGTCCCGGTGACGGTCATCGGTGTGGCGTTGCCGAGACCGGGGTCGGTGCCGGTGAACCACTCGGCGCGGGTGATGGCCGTGACGTTGTCCGTCGCCTGCGCGGTCAGGTTCACCGAGGTGGAACCCTGGGTCGGGTTGGGGGCAGCGCTGACGACGCCGGCCACCGGCTTGATCTTGTCGATCAGCAGGGCCGTGGTCGCGGTGGCGCCCCAGTTGCCCGCCGCGTCCTTGGCGTGGACATAAATCGTATGACTCCCATTCACGAGGGCATTCACCGTCGCCGCCGGGATCGTGGCATCCAGGCCGGCGATGGATGCGGCGGAGGCGACGCTCATCGCCGTTCCAGCCCCGTCGACGCCGAGGGTATCGGTGAAGTACTCGGCCGCCGCGATGGCGGAGTCCCCGGTAGCGGTGTCGTCACCGGTGGCATGCAGAGCAGTGTCCGTCGCACCGTTGGTGGAGCTCGGGGTCAGGGTCGGGGACGTCGTCGTCGGCCCGGTGAAGTCGCCGGCGCTGGTTGCCGTGGTTGTCAGCGTTGCGGAAGCAGTCCGGCTCGTGGCGCCGCTGGCGGCGGTGACCGTCAGGGCGTACGTGCCGACAGGAACCGACGCCGACGTGGTGATCATCAGTTGGGACGTGCCGGAGCTCCCGGTCAGGACCGATGGGGTGAATGTCCAGTCCGCCTGCGCCGCACCCAGGCCGGACAACGACAAGGATATGTCGCCGCTGAATCCGTACGACCGTATGACCTGGACTGCGTAGGTCGTGCTCCCCCCGACGACCGAACTCGACACCGCCGGGGTGAGGTCGACTCCGAAGTCCCGTTGTGCCAGAATCCACTGGTAGGCGGCCGGCACGCTGAGCCGGCCGTTGCCATACACGGGGTCCGGACCGCTGGGGCCGAGATCAAGGGCCGTGCCGGTGAGTGCGGCCTGCGCCTGATCGACGGAAAGCCCCGGGACGGCGCCGAGCAGCAGCGCCAGCGCTCCGGTGGCCTGCGGAGCGGACATGGACGTGCCAGAGGCCGTCTGGTACAGACCGTACCGATCGGTGGTACGGATGTTGACGCCTGGCGCAACCAGATCCGGGAAGACCCGGGTGCGCGCCCCGCAGGTGGAGGGACCTCGGCTGCTTGCGGAGTAGACCACATCGGTGCCGGTGACCGCGCCCACGGCCACGGCTTCCGGGTAGTTGGCCGGACTGACGCTGGTCGAACCAGCGGAACCGTAGTTGCCGGCGGCGAAGACGGGCAGAATCCCGGCCGCGCGCAACGCCTGCAGGTCGAGCTGGAACGACAGGTCGCAGCCGGGACCGGCGCCGATCGACCAGGACCCGTTGACGAGCTGGGGAGCGTCTGGCGTATTCGGATCACCGTCGGGGTCGAGCACCCATTGGAAGGCTTGATGAATCGCCGTCGCGGTTGCCAGGCCCCGATCGTTGAAGATCTTGGCGGCGATCCACGTGGCACCGGGCGCCATCCCGATATTCGAGCCGCCGGCGTCTCCGCCGACGATTGCGCCGGTCGTCGCTGTACCGTGACCGGAGAGGTCGGTCGGTGTTGTGGGATGCTCACCGTAAGGGTCGTACCAGCTGTCTGTGCCGCCCCGCCAACGGCCGGCGAGGTCCGGATGCGACACGTCAACGCCGCTGTCCAGGCTGGCAACGACCACGCCCTGACCCGTCAAGCCCAGATCCCACAGGGCCGGGGCGCTGACCTGGGCGATGCTCGGTTCCGGGTTCGCCACCGCAGGGACCACGGAGATCTGCTCGGGGGTGACGCTCGCGACGTCCGGGCGCGCCGCCAGGTCCCGGATGACGTCTGCGGTGGCCGTCACCGAGATGCCGTTGATGACCCAGAGAGGTGTGGTCCCGGCGACCTTGCCCTGGGCCGCCCGGGCGCGCAACACAGCTCGGATCGGCACCTGAGAGGCGTTTGCCTTCGCCCTCAGTGCCAGGATCGTTCCCTTCAGACGAGCCGCACGGGTAGCGCCGGGAACTCGTTTCAGGTCGGTCTGGTCGCGCAAGATCACGACCACCGTCGTCATTTCGCTGGAAGGGAGAGACGCAAGGATCGACTGAACGCCGGAAGTCATGCCGCCGGCTTTCGATGGCGTGGTGGTTCGGGCCGACGCCGCCGGGGCGAGACCGACCACCAGCAGGGCGACCAACGCGGTCACGGCGAGGATCCTTCTCATCGTTGACTCTCTCTCTTTCCGCTCAGGGCCATTTCGGGGCGGTGCAGCGCTAGCCGCATGACGCTTTCGCGACGTCGGCGGACCACGCCCACGGCAGCGAGCAGTGCGGCCACCAGCAGGATGGCCAAACCGGTCGTGACGACCTCCAGGGGGCGGATGTCGTCGGCACTCGGGGCGGGCACGGTCCATTCGATCTGCGTGACCGCGTCCGGAAGGCCGTCCCGTTGCAGGGACACGGACGCCGTCCAGGCGCCGGGAGTCGGATTCGCCGTCTCAGTTTCATAGCGGCCCGGCTCGACTCGCTCCAGGGACATGTTCGCTGTCGCCCCCGGGGGGCCCACGAGGGCGATCGAGACCGCACGGACGGGTGCCTGTTCCAGCTTGACGATCGAACGCGCCCGAACGATCACCCGGCTCTGATCATCCCCGGCCCCCACCTGCTCGAAGGTGACGAAAAGACCATCGACGGTGGCCGTGTGCAGGGCGGTCTGCCTCGTCGATGTGGCAATCTCCGTGGCCGTGGGAACCGAGGTGAGCAGACTCGCGGTCCCGATCGCGATCATCAGGACAAGGACCTCCGCGACCGCGACGGTGGTGAATCGACGCAACGGCAACGGCAACGGCACCGGCGTCCAACCCACGGGCCGGCCCAGAAGACGTGCCGCCGCCGCTCCCAGACGAGGGTTGACGAGGAGCATGTTGACACCCGCCAGGATCAGCGCCACGAGGAACAGCCCAAGCTTTCCGGCGGCGGCGGTGCCGTAGACGGTCGAGCCGACCGACCGCAAGTCAGGGATGTGTCGCCCCGTTTCGTACAGTCCCGTCGCCAGTACGACCACGGCCGCTGTCGCCGCCATCGGGCTGAATGCCCGCCACGCGGACGCGAGAAGTGGACCGCGAAGGACCGGGTGCTCCCGCATCACGGGAATCAGGCAGACGGCAAGGATGAGGAGGCCGCCGACCCAGATACCCGCGGCGGCGAGGTGGGCGGCGGAGACCGTTGCGGCCAGCGCGGACCGGCTGGGCAACGTGGAAGCATGGCCGGCCCACGACTCCAGGAACACCACAGCCACCAGGGCGACGGCGGTGATCATCACCCTCCGGCCGGCGCCGCTGGAACGGGCCGCCCCGAACAGCGCGACGGCCACGATCACGAGCGCGATTTCGCGCGCAAGCCACAGGTGGCCCCATGGCGTGCCGGTCAGGGTGGCCCATGTCGCGTCGAACCAGGCTGCGAGCCCGCGCCCGTCGCGCTGCATGAGCAGAAACGGGGTGGCTGCCCCCGAGATGACCGCGACGCCGGCCGCCCGCGCCCCGATCCCAATCGAGCGCCGACGGGGAGCGATCCCCAGCTCACCCATCGAACCGAAGACACGGCCGGAGACGGCCAGTGCCCCGATCACCAGCATGATCGCCGTCAGATCGATCCAGCGCAGCAACAATCCGGGAGCATCCGGGATTCCCTGTGCTTCCGCCGCGACACCGGAGGGGCGGGTCCCGACGCCGAATAACACCGATCCGCTGGACGTGTGACCGTCTTCGGTGGAGAGTACTCTCCAGTCCAGTAGATAGGTCGCCTTCGCCAGAGGTGGCGTTGCGATCTGGACAACACCTCCGTGGTCCGTTGCCGACACGGACGTCGTCACGGCCACGATCACCCCGTCGGAGGTTTGCAGATCGAAGGTGCTGGCGCTTTCGGCGATGGCTTCCGTGAACCAGAGGGTGAGGGCGGATTTGCCCACGGCGACCATCCCGCCGGCGGGAGGATCGGAGCGCTCGAGCCCACCGTGGGCCCACGCCGGCGATGCCCCGGACAGGAGTACGACGAAGACGGCGATCACGATCGCGGTCACGCGGCTCCCGCCCCGGAGCCGGCGGCGGTTCATCCCTGGGCCACAATGTGCTCGAGCCTCACATCACCCATCACCAGGGTGACCTGTGATCCGGGACGAATGGCGTTGTGGGCGTTGGCGAACAAGAAGAAGTACGTTCCCCCCAACTGGGGATCGGCCCCGTGGTGGGGCCTGGAGATGACCATGGTCGCCCCGGAGTCCTCCACGACAACGATGGGAAGCAGGGCGGTGTCGTGAACCATCCGGTCGGCTTTGTCGGGGTCGACGACCTGATACCGGAACTCGATCAGCCCACCCGCCGCCGTCACCCCGATGAGGTTGACGTCGATTCCGTAGCGAGCCGCCATACCCTCGGCCGTGACCAGTGTGGTCCCCGCGCGAACGTCGGTCTTCTGATCCGGCCACCAGGCGCGAGCGGTCCCCGCCCCGAGAAGCAGGATGGCAACCACCCCGATTGCGACCCATCTGCCGCGGTTGGGCCGTTTCTTCACCGCTTCGGTGTTCAACTCGCGCGGGGTATCGGTGATCATGGTGTCGACCTCCTTCCGCGAGGCGGCCTGAAGCAGGCCGCCCCGCGGAGATCATTACGGGACATCGAAGGCGTCGATGTCGAGGTTGTCGGTGGTGAGGCCGTGTGCGGTGCCGTCGAAGTAGACGGACCAGGTGCCGTTGTTGTAATAGATGACGTCTTCGTCCTGGACGGCGCCGAGGACCGGTACGGTCGTGTTCGTTGCGCTGAACGATAGGTAGAAGTGGGTGTCATCGATTCGGACGAAGCCGTCGACGTTGGCGTTGCCGGGCAGGTTGTAGGGCGCGGTGCTGGCGTCGATCACCCTGGCGTAGGCGGTGCCGTTCCAGCTGTAGATGTCGGCATCGTCGGCGGTGCCTGTCACTCCGGGCGGGTTCGTGTTGCCCAGCGTGGAGAAGTACAGGGTGGTCCCGGCGACGTTGATCGCGTCGAGGTCGAGGTTGTTGTTGCCGCCCAGACCGTGCGTGCTGCCGTCGAAGAACAGTGACCAGGAGGTGCCGTTGTAGTAGACGACGTCCTCGTCCTGTACGTTGCCGATGCCTGGCACGTTCACCTGGCCGGTGAAGGAGAGGTAGAACTGGGTGGCGTTGACGCGGTCGAAGCCGTCGACGTTGGCACCGTTGGGAACGTTGTAGGGCGCGGTGGTGACGTCGATGGAGCGGGTGAAGGTGGCGCCGTTCCAGTTGTAGATGTCCGCGTCATCGGCTGTGCCGGTGACGCCGGGCGGGTTGGTGTTTCCGAGGGTTGAGAAGAACAGTGGCCCTCGTACCTGGAGTGTGGTGGATGCGTTCGCGCTCCAGTTGCCGGCCGCGTCACGCGCTCGCACGGTGAGGGTGTACGCGCCCTCGCTCCAGCCGCGGACGTCGATCGGAGGTGAGGACAGGGTCCACGGGCCGGTCCCGGTGACGGTCATCGCCGAGGCGTTGCCGAGACCGGGGTCGGTGCCGGTGAACCACTCGGCGCGGTTGATCGCTGTTGCGTTGTCGGTCGCTTGCGCGGTGAGGTTGACCGTGCTGGCGCCGAGGGTTGGGTTGGGTGTTGCGTTGGCGTTGGTGACCACGGGTTTGATCTTGTCGATCAGCAGGGTCGTGGTCGCGGTGGCGCCCCAGTTGCCCGCCGTGTCCTTGGCGTGGACATAAATCGTGTGAGCGCCGTTCGTGAGCTGGGCGACGGTGGCCAACGGGATGTCGAAATAACCCGCCTCGGAGGCGCTGTTGTACGTGCCATCGGTGGCCCTGACGGTGATGCCTGAGCCGATTGCGGTGACCGTGTCGATGAACGCTTCGGCCGAGCTGATAGTGCTGTTGACCGTGGCCACCGTCGGATCGGACATGGTCGCCACCGTCACCCGAACCGCGGGGGTGCCGCCGTTGAAGGCCAGCGCGCCGTTGTTCGGGGTCGGTGCTGCCGAGACGCCGGACGTGGTGGGCGCCGTCTTGTCGACGGCCAGGTTGATCGTGACCGGTGCGCCCCAGCTGCCCGACGCGTCCTTGCTGTGGATCGAGACGAGATGGGTGCCTTCCGCCAGGTCATTCACGATCGAGGCGGGGATCGTCGCATCCAGGCTGGCGATCGGTGCGGCGACGTTGACCGTCATCGGTGCGCCCGAGGCGTCGGCGCCGACGGCGCCGATGAAGTATTCGGCGGCGGTGATGTTCGAGCCGCCGGTGGCCGTGTCGTTCCCGGTGGCGTGCAGGGCGATTCCCGCGGCGCCCGAACCATTGGTGACGCCGGGGGTCAGCGACGGGGACGTGGTGGTGGGACCGGTGGCGTCGCCGCCGGAGACCAGCACCGAGCTGAAGGCCCCCCGGTTGCCGACGGAGTCCTGGCCCCGCACATAGACGATGTGCTGACCGGACGGGACGCTCACCGAAGCGGTGACATTCACGCTGCCCGCGCCGCTGCCCGTCATGGCGAGACCGGTGCCGACGACGGTGTCGATGAAGTACTCGGCCCCCCCAATACTCGCCCCGCCGGTGGTGGTGTCGTCGATGGTGGCGCTCAGGGTACCGGTCGCGTAGGCGACGGCACTGGTGACGGGTCCGGTGGTGTCGGATCCGACGACACCGCCGGCGGGGACCGTGACGAAGGTCAGCATCCCGCCGATGCCGGCGATGTTGCTGTTGTGCAGCAGCAGGCTGCTGTCGTAGATCGCCACCCGGTTCAGCTGGGCATTCGCGGCCGGGGTCGTGACGATGGCGTCCGCGGTCTGCCCCGGGCCGAATGTCTCGGCGACGTAGTGACGTGCAAGGTTCAGCGGGCTGCCGTCGAGGGCGATGACCCTCTGTTCGGCGCCGAGCGACGCCATGGAGTGGTACAGGTTGCCGGCATTGACATACCGCAGCAGGACCTTGTTGCCCGCAGCGGTCGCCGCAATGGGGTCGGTGTTCGGGTGGGTCTTGCCGTTGATCAGCGAATAGCGGGGAGCGTACTTGCGCATGTCGAAGTTCGCGGGGTTGGTGGCGTTGTTGAGAGTCGGGTCGATCTCGCTGAGGACGAGGACGGCCTCGTCGTCAAACGTGGTGGTCGCGTCATAGGCCTGTCCGGCCGTGGCGGGCCGGACGATCAGGGCGCCGTAGAGTCCCATCGCCACCTGGTGTTGGCCGTTGGGGATCAGCCCCGCTTCGTAAAGGTAGGTGCCGGGCCGACCGGCCGTGAATGTGTAGGCCTTCGTTGCGGCCGGTGCTGCGCCGGTGCGGTCCGGAACCATCTCCTGTCCCTGGAAGAGCAGGGCCGTGTTCTCGTTCAGCGTGTTGTGCAGGGTGATCGTGACCGTGTCGCCGGCGGTGACGCACAGCGTAGGCCCGCCGGGGCGGCTCAGGATGGCGCCCGGGGTGCTGCTGTAGCCCCACGCCTTCACGGACTGGGTCCCCAGCGTCGTGGTTCCGGAAATCGTGTACAGGTCGCCGGGAGCGGTGCAGTCCAGGGTCGCGCCGCTGGCGGCTGTGGCCGGCAGCAGGAGGGCCGCCAGCACGGCCAGCCCTCCGCCGGCCAAGAGCCCGGTCACGATAGAGGAGGCTGCCTTCTTCATGCTCGTCTTGTGAGTCATGGTTCTCTACCTTTTCTGGTCAACCGCAGTTGTTGGGCGTCGGCGGGTCGATCCGCATGTAGGTGATCGGTCCGGTCATGTTCGTGCCCCAGGACGTGATCTGGAACAGGGCGTGGTTGTGGGAGATGATGTAGTACTCCCCGCACTGGTTCACGCTTTGAATGCCGGGCGGCAGGGTCTCCTTGGTCCCGAGGTACGGACTTCCGCTGTAAAAGACTCCGATCTCCTCGTTGGCCATCTGCGGCACCGTCACGGGGACCGGGTTGGAGGGGGAGTAACTCTCTGCGTCGTACCATTTGAAGATCACGTCCCAGGTCTGGCCCGGCCCGATGTTGATGGCGAACTTCTCGAACGACAGGTCTTGCCCGGTGGGGCCCTCGAGGGCTCGGCCGTCCCGGCCCACGACCAGGCCGTTGTTGCCGTGCGGGTGGAAGGGGTAGTCCTCGGTACCCACGTTCAGGTAGCGGGCCATCCCTGGCTGGTCCGCGGCACCGGCGCTTCGATCAAACTCGCCGATTTGCGCGAGGGCACCGTAGGGCTGCGCGGGCAGCCAGCTGGCACCGTTGTCCGCGATGCTGTCGGGGAATCCGCGTCCGTTGATGAGCCAGTAGCGCGGGTGGTAGTTGTTCAGGTTGAAGCTCTTGCCGTTCTCGACGGCCTGGTGCTGGTAGGGGTCGATCTCGCTCAGGAGAACCATGAACTCCTCCGAGGGATTGAACCGGCTATCCGCCCGGTTGTAGGCGTACTCGCTCGCGGCCGAGCCACCGGCTCCGCCCGCCGGCACGGCCGACGGGCGTACGATCAGCGCCCCGAACAGTCCCATCCGCACCTGCTTCTCGGGGTTGGTCCCAGATTCGTACAGGTACGTTCCCGGGTTGCCGGCCACGAAGCTGTACGTCACGGTCCCGCCTCCGGCGGCGGCCGTATTGGTCAGCGAGGTGATCGCTCCGGGCCCGGTGGGCTGAGGTTGGGCCGGCGTCCCGTTGGCCAGGACGTTGGTCTGGCCCGGGAAAACGATCGAGGCGGCCTCGGTCAGGGTGTTGCGCAAGATCACCGTGACGGTGTCGCCGGCGTTGACGCACAGCACCGGGCCGGGGTGCTGGAACGAGTCGAACCCGCTGGAGTACCCCCACATGAATGCGGTGTTGCCGTCGGGAAGGCTGATGTATCCGGTCTTGGTGGTCAGGTTGAAGATCGGGCTGGTGGCACCGCCGCCGACGCCGGTGGTGCATTCGATTCCGACCCGCGGGGGAGCGTCGGCGGTCGCCGACGGGGCGACGGTGGTCATCGTGGCTCCGACCAGAATCAGTGTCAGCAGTAGCAGCGCGGCCCGGCTCAAGCCCCGGGTGCGTGCCTTCCCATGCATCATGGCGTTACCTCTCATCATGGCTCTCAGATCCCCCAGTCGTTCGGATAGGCCTGCGCGGCTACGCCGCCCGCCGCATACACGCGAATCTCGGTGGCCTGGCCGCCGAACCCGCCCGTCGCCAGGTTGTTCGCCCTGGAGTAGTTGCGGTTGTAGAGCATGTAGGTGTCATAACCAGGTCCGGTATGCGCCGGTGCCGTGAAGATCGCATCGTAGCTCTCGCCGGGGCCGATGTTGATCGTCTCGGTCTCGTAGGACGTATCGGTGCCGTCGCGCCCGCGCATCGGGGTGGCGTCGCGGCCGACCACGCGCATCCGGATCCCGGCCAGGGTCATCGCCTGCTCCCGGAATCCGAGATTGGCGAACCGCAGCGCGACCGTCTCGCCGGCGTTGCAGGTCACGAGCGAGGACTGCGGTTGGTATTGCAGCTCAGGGCGACCCGCAGGGGCGAGCAGATCACCGTTCACGTCGGTCTGCACGGCAAGTGCGTGGATGGATGCCGCGGCGTTGATGGGCGCGTTGGGAGCGATGGTGTCCGGGTAGACCCGCCCGTTGAGCAGGCTGAAGTCGGCGCGGTAATCACTCCACTCCGGCAGTTGGATGTGCGCATCCGCCCAGTGCGCCTCGGCCCACACCTCAGAGAGGAACATCGAAAACTCTCGGTCGAAGCCGGTCGAACCGTCTCCGTCGTTGTACATGAACTTGGTGTGGCCGCCGATGTTCTGGCCGTCCTGCAGGGGGCGAACGAAGACCAGACCGGTCATGCCCATGTGAACGTGCTCAACATCTTCCACGTGGCAGTGGAACATGTAGGTCCCGGGCTCGCGCGGCCGGTACACGTAGGTGAAGACACGTCCGGTCGGTATCGCCACCGAGCCGCTCGGCTCGCCGTCGAAGAACGGGATCACGTTGCGGAACCCGTGCCAGTGGAGGGTATGAGCGTCGAACAGGTCGGGCCGCAACGCCAGGCCCAGGTTGGTCAGCTGCACCGTGAAGTCGACCGGGTGGGCCGGGTCGAATTGCTTCGTCCAGAACAGCGGAGCGGAGTGCTGGGCTTTGTTCTTCTGGTTCGACCTCTGCACGTCGCTCAGGCCGGAGACGTTGCGGAACCCGAAAATGTACGTCGTCAACAGACCCGGCGCGAGGACGTCGGGGTGGAACGGCGGGATGGCCGGTTCCTTCGGCAGGTACATCCACCCGTCGGTCCCCGCTAGGTAGAGGTCGGGATCGCCCAGGGCTGCGACGGCGGCTTCTGGCGTCAGTACGGTGCCCGCCCAGACGGCGGTGCCGACGATCGCCACGGCACCGCCGGCGAGTTTCAGGAGATTACGCCGGCTGAAGGGCTGGTTCAAGATCATTCCCGTGTCTCCCTTGGGATCGTCGGTGGCGTTGCTGGATGAGCTGGATGAGTGGTTCATGGGGTCGGAAGGTCGAAAGCATCGATGTGGAGGCTCCCACTGGTACCGAGCCCGTGTGCGGTGCCATCGAAGTAGACGGACCAGACGCCCGCGTTGTAGTAGATGACGTCTTCGTCCTGGACGGCGCCGAGGACCGGTACGGTCGTGTTCGTTGCGCTGAACGATAGGTAGAAGTGGGTGTCATCGATTCGGACGAAGCCGTCGACGTTGGCGTTGCCGGGCAGGTTGTAGGGCGCGGTGCTGGCGTCGATCACCCTGGCGTAGGCGGTGCCGTTCCAGCTGTAGATGTCGGCATCGTCGGCGGTGCCTGTCACTCCGGGCGGGTTCGTGTTGCCCAGCGTGGAGAAGTACAGGGTGGTCCCGGCGACGTTGATCGCGTCGAGGTCGAGGTTGTTGTTGCCGCCCAGACCGTGCGTGCTGCCGTCGAAGAACAGTGACCAGGAGGTGCCGTTGTAGTAGACGACGTCCTCGTCCTGTACGTTGCCGATGCCTGGCACGTTCACCTGGCCGGTGAAGGAGAGGTAGAACTGGGTGGCGTTGACGCGGTCGAAGCCGTCGACGTTGGCACCGTTGGGAACGTTGTAGGGCGCGGTGGTGACGTCGATGGAGCGGGTGAAGGTGGCGCCGTTCCAGTTGTAGATGTCGGCGTCGTCTGCGGTGCCGCCGACGCCGGGCGGGTTGGTGTTCCCGGCCGTGGAGAAGAACAGGTCCTGGCCGGCCGGTGGTGGTGGCGGGGCCAGGGCTCCGCTGGCGAACGCGATCGCGTCCAGGTCGAGGTTTGCTGAGGTGTTCAGTCCCTGTGCGCCGCCGTCGAAGTAGAGCGACCAGGCGCTGCCGTCGAAGTAGACCACGTCCTCGTCGTCCACGGCGCCCAGGCCGGGAACGGTGGTGGTCGTGTTGCTGAAGGACAGGTAGAAGTGGGTCGCGTCGCGCCAGATGAGGCCGTCGACGTCGGGGTTGGTTGGGCCGGTGGCCGTCCCGTTGTTGGGCAGGTTGTACGGTGTCGCGGTGGCGTCCATGACTCGGGTGTAGGAGCTGCCGCCGTCCCAGCGGTAGACGTCGGCGTTGTCGCCGCTGCCGTTTGCACCTGCACCCGGAGGTACCGCGTTGTTGTTGGTGGAGAAGTACAGGGTGTTGCCGACGATGCTGGTGGCGCCGAGGTCGATGTTGCCGCCGACTCCGTGCGCGCTGCCGTCGAACCACAGTGACCAGGAGGTGCCGTCGAAGTAGACGACGTCTTCGTCGGCCACTGTTCCGATTCCGTTCAGGGCGACGTTTCCGGTGAAGGAGGCGTAGAAGTGGGTGTCGTCGACGCGGGAGAAGCCGTCGACGTTGGCACCGTTGGGAACGTTGTAGGGCGCGGTGGTGACGTCGATGGAGCGGGTGAAGGTGGCGCCGTTCCAGTTGTAGATGTCGGCGTCGTCTGCGGTGCCGCCGACGCCGGGCGGGTTGGTGTTCCCGGCCGTGGAGAAGAACAGGTCCTGGCCGGCCGGTGGTGGTGGCGGGGCCAGGGCTCCGCTGGCGAACGCGATCGCGTCCAGGTCGAGGTTTGCTGAGGTGTTCAGTCCCTGTGCGCCGCCGTCGAAGTAGAGCGACCAGGCGCTGCCGTCGAAGTAGACCACGTCCTCGTCGTCCACGGCGCCCAGGCCGGGAACGGTGGTGGTCGTGTTGCTGAAGGACAGGTAGAAGTGGGTCGCGTCGCGCCAGATGAGGCCGTCGACGTCGGGGTTGGTTGGGCCGGTGGCCGTCCCGTTGTTGGGCAGGTTGTACGGTGTCGCGGTGGCGTCCATGACTCGGGTGTAGGAGCTGCCGCCGTCCCAGCGGTAGACGTCGGCGTTGTCGCCGCTGCCGTTTGCACCTGCACCCGGAGGTACCGCGTTGTTGTTGGTGGAGAAGTACAGGGTGTTGCCGACGATGCTGGTGGCGCCGAGGTCGATGTTGCCGCCGACTCCGTGCGCGCTGCCGTCGAACCACAGTGACCAGGAGGTGCCGTCGAAGTAGACGACGTCTTCGTCGGCCACTGTTCCGATTCCGTTCAGGGCGACGTTTCCGGTGAAGGAGGCGTAGAAGTGGGTGTCGTCGACGCGGGAGAAGCCGTCGACGTTGGCACCGTTGGGAACGTTGTAGGGCGCGGTGGTGACGTCGATGGAGCGGGTGAAGGTGGCGCCGTTCCAGTTGTAGATGTCGGCGTCGTCTGCGGTGCCGCCGACGCCGGGCGGGTTGGTGTTCCCGGCCGTGGAGAAGAACAGGTCCTGGCCGGCCGGTGGTGCGGTCGCACCGAACTCGTCGGCGCCGCTATCGAAGCCTCCCAGGGCCGGACGAGCCTGGTTGTCGATGTCCGTTGCCGGCGCATTCACGCCGCCGACACCGGCCGAGCCGAGGTTGCAGGCTGGCGACGCGGGGCAGGAGGCCAGACGGTAGTCACCCAAGAGGTTCGGCGGTGCTTCCAGGGTCACCAGCGTGGCGTCCACGAACCCCGGATTCTGACGCCAGGTCGCGAAGGAGACGGAGACGTCGTAGGTCGAGACGACGGCCGGATCGGCAGAGCTATTCGTCGAACTGGTCGTATAGGCGTGGGTTCCGGCGTCTTGTTGGATGACCGAGTTGCTGGGTGCCAGCACACCGGTTCCGTCGGCCACACCCAAATCCCAGTTGTTCACGTCGGTGGCGCCGGCCAGGCCGACTCCTGTGACTGTGGTGCCGGCTCGGGTACCCGCCCGGTTATCCCAGAGGATGTTGTTGAACAAAAGTGGGTTGCTGAAGGTCGGCGAGGTGCTCGGCAGCGTGGCCTGCAGCTGGGTGCTGTTGGCCGAGGTTGACAGCCCGGCAGGGGCGGGTTGGCCGTTCGAGGTCACCGCGGTCGCCGTCGTCAGGTTCTTCATGATCGTGTTGTTGTAGACCCGCACGTTGGGGGTGTCGTTGATGCCGATACCGCCGCCCTCGTGGGTCGACACGTTGTTGACGATCATGTTGTTGTAGACATTCATCGGGAAGTTGCCCGCCATCAGGAAGCGGATGCCGCCGCCGTCGTCATTGGCCATGTTGGCCTGGATCTGGTTGGCGTAGATATCAACCGGACCGGAGCCAGGCGAGAGGGCGCCGGCCGTCGCCGGCAGCTGACCGGCGATCATGATGGCTCCGCCCTCGTCGTTCGAGGAATTGAAATACATCCGGTTGTGGTGGATTTTGCCGCCGGGACTCAAGCCGTAGGCGCTCAGGCCGCCGCCATACTCCATCGAGAAGTTGCCGCAGATGTCATTGTCGGCCACCTCGTAACCATCCGAGCCGGCGTAGAGGCCGATGCCACCGGCCAGGTTGGTGCCGGCGTTGGCAATGATTCGGTTGTTGGCGATCCGGACGTTCTCGTTGTGCTGGCTGGTGTTCGGTGCGGCCAGGTCGGGGGTTCCGATACGGATGGTCCCATAGCCGCCTCCGTTGTTCTGCACGACATTGTTGGTGATCTGCAGGGACCGCGCGTAGGCGTTGGCGAAGATCGCCCCGCCCTGCGTGGTGATGTTCGGCGGAAGGCCGGTCGGGCCACCGGTGAGGCTGTCGATGTTGCCCGGGAAGCCCACCTGATCTCCGCCGCGGATGTCGAAGCCGTCGATGGATGCGGTGAAGCCGCTGGTGAATTGACGTGCCGCGCCGGGCGCAGTGGTGGCGTTCGCCGAGGCCAGGACGTAGATGGCTTCGCCGTCATTGACCGCCTGATTGCCGTCCCAGGTCAGGCCGCCGACCTTGGTGAACCAGGCCGTGGCCAGGTCAGTGTCGCCTCCGAAGGCGCCGGCGTCGATGATGGATCCCGGCAGGAAGGTGGTGCCCTGGAAGCCGCCGGATCCGACGCCTTGCAGCTTGACCGGCGAGGCAATCACCAGGTTCTCGTAGTAGGCCCCGCGGGGGTTGGAAGCGGTGGGAAGTGCCGGGTAGACGATCACGAGGTCGTCGCCGTTGTTGGTGAATGCGACGTCGAGCGCGGCCTGAATCGTGGGGTAGCTGTGGCCGGGGCCGACCTCCCTGCGGGCGGGGTTGTACCCGGTTCCCAATACGTGGAAGGTGAGGCCGTTGACCGTGCTCTGGCCGTTGCCCGCCGTGATCTTCAACTGTTGCGCCCCGACGGGGGTCGTGGCAGGCACGCTGGCGGAAATCGCGGTGTCGTTCCAGGCGGTGACGTCCAATGTCGTGTTGCCCAGCGTGACCTGGCCGGCGCCCCGAGTGGCCCCGAAGCCGGTCCCGGCGATGGTGAACGAGCGGCTTCCTGTCGCGGTCACGTACGGCTGCGAGACGGTCAGCAGCTGCGGTGTCGCCGCGTCGAGCGTGCAGGCAACTGCCGTGTTCACGCCGGTGGTCGGTGACCCGACGTAGACACCGACCTGGGTCGGGGCAAGGTCCGTGGGGATGGTCACACCGGGGTAGGCCTCGAACTCGGTCGCTATTGAGCGATACCGCGGGTTGTAGTTGGCGTTCAACTGGCCGGGGGTCCCCGGGTCGTTGCCCACGAAGCGGTACATGTTGGCGCATACGCCTGACGGGGTGGGACAGCTGATGCGGTTGGTGGAGGGCAGCAGCACGTCGTACGAGCCGTTGAAGTCGGACTCGACGGTCGTGACAAGCCGATTGGTGAAGTCGTAGATGCCGACCGGGGCGAAGGCCACTCCCGTCTTCTCGCCGTACAGCGTTGAGCGCGAGTCGGTGGAGAAGTTGATGTCGTCTACGATCAGGCCCCGCAGACGGGACGGGACGGGAACATCGGTGAAAATATTGAACATGGGCACGATCGACTTGCCGTTGTTCACGCGCACCAACTTGGTGTCGCAGGACGCCTTCGCAGCACCTTCGTACGGCGAACCGCCGATGTCGAGGAAGGTGGCGTTCTCGACCGGGGTCGAGGCCGGCACGGTCACCCCTGTGGGGACGCCGTTGTCGTTGTCGCCGATCACCTCGGGGTAGTTGTCGGTTGAGTCACCGAGCAGGTCCACGGTGTGGAGCGTCCCGGCGCAGGCCGGCGGCGGCACCTGCGGGACGATCTGGTCACCGTTGCCGATATTGATGTCTTCTTCACCGGTCACCTTGTACAACGGGTCGCCGGTGGCGTCCTCGGGGATCGCGAGCCGGACCAGGTAGTCCCCGCTTCCCAGGGGCTCGAACGTTCCGCCGGTGCACACCGGGGCGGACGGGTCGGTGGCGTCGAGCGTTCCGGTGCAGGCGTCACCGAAGCCGTAGTTGCCGTCAACGGCCGCACCGAAGTTGACGTCGGGCGTACCCTCATCGGTCGGGTAGGGTCCGAATTGCACGCCCTGGATGAAGCTTGAGATGCACTCGCCCCCTCCCTCCTGGGTGGGCGCGAGAACGTTCTCGTCGTAGCTCGCGGGGCTGTCTTTCGCGTGCACGAGGGGGAGGCCGTCGACGTCACGGGCCACGCACCCGGTCGGGCGGCTCCAGTGTTCCGAGACGTAGGTGTTCAGCAGGTCGCCCGTGGCGAGGGACCCGTCTGGTGCGAGCTCGAACGCATCGTTGGTGCCGCCACATGCCATGTCGGCGGTGGTGCCGCAGTCGACCGTGGCGTACAGCTCAACCGGAATATCTGCGACGCCCGGCTGCCAGTCCTCCGAGGCGGCGTACTGCGGGTCGAGCTCGTTGCGGGTCGTGTCGTAGCTCACCGAGCCGACGATGCCCCCGTTGCGGGGATCGATGCCGTTGGCCCCGGTCGGGTCGTAGGGGTGAACGCCCCAGTCCATCCGGCCGCTGAGGCCGATGATGCTGAGCACGCTGACGTCGACGCCGGCACCCTTGACGGTGGTCGGGGTCGGCTGGTTGTCGGCCTGGTAGGTGACCCCGGTCGTGTAGAAGGAGTCGTTGTAGTTCTCCATGACGGTCCACTCACTCAGCGGGTAGGCGCTCTCGAAGCTGTAGTACCCCGTGCTGTCGGTGGTGACGACGTTCGTGCCCCGATCCATCAGGGAGTTGTCCTGCTTGCGCATGGTCAGCGTGAAGTTGGGCAGGCCCCGCTCGCCTGGGTCCTTGACCCCGTTGCGATTGGTGTCGTTGAAGACGTACCCGTCGTACTCGGTCCACCATCCGCTGGTAGGCACGTTGCCCATATGCACCGTCTCGCCGTTGCTGACGGTCACGTTGACCAGGTTGAGGAAGAAGTTCTGCGGCTCGTCCCACCAGCTCAGGGTGTAGTTGCCGTCAGGCACGCCGGAGATGTCGAATGCGCCGTTTGCGTCGCCCTGACCCACCCACACGGCCTGATCACCGTTCTGCAGGTCCGCGAGTGAGAGCCATGGCCGGACGATCGGCTTGCCCATCTTGCTCCCGGTCATGCCCAGCCAGTAGTTGAAGTCTCCGCCCTTGGGCGGGGTGTACTGCTTGGCGCTGACGACGACGCCCGTGATGTGCCCGGACGCGCCGGCGGCCAGGGTGTTGGTGGGCGCGACGAAGCCGAAGATCGGACCGGGGACCGGCTCGCCGGCGACCAGGGCTTCGGTGTCATACCCGGTGCTCCCCTCCATGAGCCAGGTGTCGAAGTCGTGGTTGCCTTCCAGCGTCGTCGTCTGGATCCAGGTCTTCCCGTCGGGGGGAGTAGCCGTGAGGGCGTAGCGGTTGCTGCCGAGGTGGGGCATGGTCAGGAGGCCGTCGGCATCGCTGACGCAGTTACCGCCGGTTCCATCGATCGGCACCGGCGCCATATCGGCGTCCAGGCTGGCGGGAGGGATCACATGCGTATCCGGATCCTCGCCCTCGTAGACGGTGCAGAGGGGATTGCCGTACACATCCGTCTGCAGCTCGCCCAAGGTATCGGCCACGTGACCGACGAAGCCGGACAGGCCGGGCTCACCCTGATCGTTGGCCCCGTTCGTCGGTGCGTTGTCCTGGAAGATGAAGGCCCGAAGGGTCGAGTCGGGCAGCGGGTCGGGTTGCAGCGCGACGGTGACCAGACCCGGGTTCGGCAGCGGCACGCTGAAGTGCTCCCCATCGATCTTGTACCCGTCGGCGAGCACGGAGATCAGGTAGCGCCCATCCGGCAGGGTCAGACCGCCGACGAAGTCCGTCTGGTCGCCCTGGCGAACGATCGGACTCGTGGTGTGCGGCACCTCCTTGATGGATGGCCAGTCGCAGTCGGCCGGGTACCCGGGGTCGGCTGCCGCGCATCCCGAGCCGAGTGCCGGACTCCTTTGGGCGGTCGATCCGGTGTTGTCCTCGTTGATGATGTACGTGAAGTTCGGGATGGCGGCGCCCTGCACCACCCCGGCGCCCGCGAAGGCAAGAGGTTCGGTGCGGGCGCTGATCACGTTCAGCGTCAGGTCGCTCGTCGCCGCCTGAGCCGGTAACGCGGGCACGGCGACGAGCATCGCCACCGGCAAGGCCATGGCTGCGGCGGCGAGCACAGTCCGTTGCCAAAGCTTGCGCTTCGGCAGTCGAACCCCGGATGAGTCTCTCGTCGCTTGCATGCTGACCTCCAACGTCTGGACGAGTCAATGGTGGTCCGCTGCGACCGGTCGACGAAGCCCCGCGTGAGGGATGCTCAGTCCCTAAAGTTAGGGGTGGTCCAGGAGTTTCGAGTCCGGCTATTCCCCCCGCGCCGACCGAACCGGGCGGGTCTTCGTCGCGCCGGAGGGCGCCGGCAGTTCGAGGGCATCCTGCAGGTCGGCGATTTGGCGGACCAACGCCCTGACCTCACCGCGGGTGGCGACCTGCGCATCCTCTTCCTGCTGGGCGACGCGCTCCACTATCCACGAGGCGAGGGTCGCGGTCACCACACCGAGAAGCGCAATTCCCCCGAGCATGAGCCCGGCCGCGATGAGGCGCCCCGCATCCGTTACGGGGGAGAAGTCGCCGTAGCCCACTGTTGTGATCGTGACGAAGGCCCACCACAGGGCGTCCCCGAAGACCGTGATGTTGGACCCGGGAGCGGACCGCTCGGCATCCAGTACGGTCAGAGCCGCGACGAAAACGAGCAACGTTGACGCTCCGCCGACGTAGACCACGACCTGTCCGCGGACGGCGGCCCCGGCGGTTCGTTTCAGGATGCTCAACAGCCGGACGAGTCGCAGCAAGCGGAGCGGTCTGAGGATGGGCAGCACGACCACGAGCAGGTCGAAAATGTGCGCGCGAAACCATTTCCATCGCTCGGGAGCGAGCGCGAGGTTGGCCAGATAATCCAGCAGAAAAATCACCCAGGTGGCCCAGATGATTGATTCGGCGGTGGAGGCCGCCGCACCGTTCAGATCTGCAATGACCTCCCAGGCGTACATCGCCAGAAAGAGCAGTGCGGCAATGGACAGGGGCCATTCGGCATGCTTCTGCCAACGCTCTTGAGTCATTACAGGACTCTAGGCGATCGCATCGGGACGTGCCGACGCTTCGCACCAGACACGCATTCCGGGAAAGTCCCATCATTGCGCGCGCACCCGTTGATAATGGTGAGTGAGACGGACTAGTCGCCACTTACCGCGGACACGAGCATCGAAGGACAATTGCAGTGATGGAACCGCGGGAGACGTCGAGTGCCACGATCAGTCTGGTGCTCGGGTACGTGCGAGCACATCGCGGTGACCAAGCCGTGCACGATGTTTTGGCGCTCGCCGAGGTGAACCGCACGCCCGAGGAACTGCTGGTGGCCTCATCCTGGGTGAGCTACGCCACCCGCATCCGCATCTTCGAGGCCACCACCACGGTGCTGGATAGCCCGCGCACCATGTTTGAGCTGGGCGCGACAGCGGCCGCGAGCGGTGCTCCGTCCGTGCTCCTGCAGCTGCTCTCCACCTTCGCCACGCCCGCGGCCGCGTATCGCCGGCTGCCCGGCATGGTGCCCAAGTTCACCACCACGTCGACGATGGAAATGGTGGACGTCTCACGGTCGCGGGCGGTCGTCCGGTATCGCCTGCACGACGGCTACGCGCATTCCCGGTTGGACTGCCAGTACGCCAGCGGGCTGCTGGCCGCAGTACCCGCGCTCTTCGGGCGCGGGCGAGCCAGGATCGAGCACCGCGAGTGCCAGTCGGATGGTTTCCCCGCCTGCGTCTATGAGGTGACGTGGGCGCGGCGTGAGCGCTGGTGGTGGTCGTCGGGCAAATCGGGTTTGTCCGCCCAACAAGCCCTCGGTGCCCTTCGTCACCGGGTGAAGGAGGTGCAGCACGCCGCGGCCGACCTGGTCGGCAGCGAAGACCTCGACGAGATGCTGGCCCGCATCGTTGACCACGCGGACTCGGCCGTCTTCGCGCCCGCGCACCTGCTCGTGATCCCGGCCGACAGCGGCCGACCCGTCGTGCGATCACACGGCATCGCCCCGGAGGAGGCCGAACGGCTTGCCGAGCGGATCCTGAGCGGGGACGACCTCGGCGACAATGCGGTCCTTGTTCCCATCGAGTCGGCACGCAAGCGCCACGGCTTCGTTGCTGCGCTGTTCGCCCCGGGGCATCAGGCGATGGACGGTGAGCGGGAGCTCTTCGAGGCCTACGCCGGACATGCCGCGGCCGCCCTCGACTTGTTCACGGCGCTGGAGGATAGCAATCGTGAGGCCCGCCGCTCATCCGCGCTGCTCGGACTGGCCCATGAACTCGCCGTGGTGGACAGCGTTCAGGAGGTATCGGAAGCGATCGCGACAGCGCTGCCGAAGATTGTCGGCTGTGACCTGTCCGCGGTGCTGATGTGGGATCAGGCCCTCGGAGTGTTGAGAACCGTCGCGACCTCCCAGCTCGGCGCCGAGGGGCGCAGTATTCTTTTGCAGCCGATTCGCGCGGCCGATACTCCCGAAATCGCCGTGATCCTCTCGAAACACAAGTCGGTTCTGCTCAGCAGCGACGCGGCCAGTCCTGCCCTGGCCCGTCTCCTCGGTGCCATCGGCGTGCCGAGCGTGATTGCGGTGCCACTCCTCGCCGGCGACACGCTCATGGGCATCGCCATCGCCGGCTGGTGCACGCCGGTGCCTCTGGAGCGGGAATGTGGGCTGCTTGCGCGTATTGAAGGAGTCAGCCAACAGGGCGCGAAGGCTCTCGAGAACGCACGTCTGCTCGCCACCGTGCGGCACCAGTCCCTGCACGATTCCCTGACCGGCCTGCCCAACCGGGTGCTGTTCACCGGTGCGCTCGAGAAAGCCCTCGCCGAGAGCGGGCCGCAGTCGACCACGGCGGTGCTGTTCTGCGATCTCGACAACTTCAAGCGCGTGAACGACAAGCTGGGGCATGGCATGGGGGACGAGTTGCTGCGTCAAATCGCCGAGCGACTGCGTGTTGAGATCCGTGAGGGAGGGACGATCGGCCGACTGAGCGGCGACGAGTTCGCCATGGTCATTCGTGAGGTTTCCGGGGAAGCCTGGGCCGTCGACCAGGCGAAACGAATCGTGGACTGCCTCAATGTGCCTTTCCGATTGGCCGGCCAGGGGCTCCGCATAACGGCGAGCGTGGGAGTAGCCCTGCACACGGGCGTCAATGGGCGGGGCGAGCAACTGCTCGTCGCCGCCGATACGGCCATGTACGCGGCGAAGCGGCTCGGCCGCAATCAGGTGTCCGTGTCGACGGAGGTGTCGGTCACGGGGCCGGAACCGCTGCTGCATGAAGAGCTGGCCACGGCGCTCGAGCGCAACGAAATGCGACTGCACTTCCAGCCGATCGTTGACATGTCCGTGACGGACACGGGGGAGGTTGTGGGGGTGGAGGCCCTCATCCGCTGGGCGCATCCCCGGCTCGGGCTCCTCGCCCCCGGCGCGTTTCTTCCACTCGCGGAAGAAACCGGGATGATCGCCGAGCTGGACCTGTGGTCGCTCGGAGTCGCCTGCGAGGCGCTGGCGAATTGGCCGGACAACGGTCGCCGCCCCGTGCACGTGGCGGTCAACCTCTCGAGCGCGACCCTCGTGGACGACCGACTGCTGCCCACCGTGCGAGCGGCCCTGCGCCGGAGTCAGCTGTCACCCGACCGGTTGGTTCTGGAGGTGATCGAGAGCCGGGCGCTCATCGACGTTCCGGGCACGATCGAGCGGCTCACGCAGCTGCGCCAGTTCGGGGTGCGGATTTCCCTCGACGACTTCGGCACCGGGTTCTCCACCCTTGCCTGGCTCAAGGCGCTGCCCGTCGACCAGATCAAGATCGACCGATCGTTCATCATGGACCTGCCCGATCCCGCATCCGTCGCCCTCGTGCAGGCGCTGCTCGCCCTGGCGCAGAAGCTCAACATCGGCGTGATCGCCGAGGGCGTGGAGACTGTCGACCAGTTGCACGTCTTGCGCGAAGCCGGCTGTTCCCTCGCGCAGGGTTACCTGCTGGGTCGCCCGGCGCCCGCGGTTGAAGCCCCCGCGCCGGATCCGGTCATTGCGCCCTGACGCGCGGTCGCGCCGGCACGAGCACGAGCAGACACGTACCGATCAGACCAGCACCGAGCTGAGCAGCAGGCTGGTCTCGCTGTTGACGATGCCGTCCACCGAGCGGATACGGCCGAGCAGGCCGTCGAAGTTGCCGAGGGTGTCGGTACGTAGTTCCGCCACCAGATCCCATCCGCCGTTTGTGGTGTGCAGGGCGTGGACCTCGGAGAATCCGCGCAGTTTGCGAATCACGGCGTCGGTGCTTCGGCCCTCAACTTCGAGGAGTGCGATGGCGCGGATGGAGGACGGGTCCCGATCTTCTCTGACCCGAACCGAGAAGCCCACCACCGTTCCCGAGGTTTGGAGGCGGTCGAGGCGTGCGGTCACCGTCGACCGGGTCACGTCGAGGTGCCGGGCAAGGCTTGCCACGGATTCCCGCGCGTTCACGCGAAGAAGTGCGAGCAGGCGGCGGTCCAGATCATCAAGCGTCGACATGACACTAAGTGTATGACCCGGCTCATTAGAATGCGCGTTTTGCTGGGCAAAATGATGCTCAAGAGCCATGGTGGCTGCACATCGCCTGGTAATAGCGTTGCAGTAACGAGGAAAGGAGGCGCCCATGGTGCGCTTCGTAGATGTGGAAAACATGACCAAGTGGATCGCCCAGGAGGGCGTCGAATCGATCATCACCGGCATGGTCGACTACCTGGAACACGACTTTCTGCGCTGGGAACTCTTCGACAAGACCTCGCGCGTGCCGAGCCATTCTGACTCCGGCGTGATCGAACTCATGCCAACGAGCGACGGTGACACCTACGCCTTCAAGTACGTCAACGGCCACCCGCTCAACCCGAGCCGCGGATACCAGACCGTGACGGCCTTCGGTGTGCTTGCGAACGTGTCCAACGGATACCCGACGTTTTGGTCGGAGATGACGCTGCTGACCGCGCTGCGGACCGGCGCGACCAGCGCCATGGTCGCCAAGCTCCTCGCGCGCCGCGATGCCAGCACGCTGGCCCTCATCGGCGCCGGAACGCAATCGGAATTCCAGGCCCTGGCCTTCCGCGCGATTCTGGGCATCACCCAGATCCGCGTCTGGGACACCGACCCCGCGGCACTGGACAAGTTCGTGCGCAACATGGCACCGCTCGGATTCGACATCGTCGTGGCCGGCAGCGCGCGAGAAGCCGTTCGCGGAGCCGATATCGTCACCACCTGCACGGCCGACAAGGCCAACGCCACCATCGTCACGAATGACATGATCGAACCCGGAATGCACCTGAACGCCATCGGCGGCGACTGCCCCGGCAAGACCGAACTCGACGCCGAGATCCTGCGCCGCGCATCCGTCTTCGTCGAGTTCCCGCCGCAGACTCGCGTCGAGGGCGAGATCCAGCAGCTCGACGCCGACTCACCGATCACCGAGCTGTGGCGGGTCATGGCAGGACGTTCCGCCGGGCGAACGTCGGACGAGCAGGTCACCGTGTTCGATTCCGTCGGCTTCGCGATCGAAGATTTCTCGGCGCTGCGCTACGTGCGCGATGCCGTCGACGGCACGGGCTTCTACGACGAGGTAGATCTCATCGCCAACCCCGCGGACCCGAAGGACCTCTTCGGACTCGTGACTGCCGCCACGCCCGCCCTCGTCTAGGGCCGCGTCGTGTCCGCCCAGGCTCCCAGCGCCGTCGTCCTCGTGCGGCCGCACCACTTTCACCCCAACCCGCAGACGCAAGCGGACAATGCCTTTCAGAGCGCCGCCGTGCCGGGGACGGGCATGGCCGGCCGCGCCTACGACGAGGTCTCGCTGGTGGCCGCGACGCTGCAGGAGCACGGCGTGACCGTGCACCTCTTCGACGACGATCACGACGCGTCGCCGGACAGTGTCTTCCCGAACAACTGGTTTTCCACCCACTCCGGTGGGCACGTGGCCCTGTACCCGATGTATGCGCCCAATCGACGCAGCGAACGCCGGCCGGATGTGATCGAGCTGCTCAAGGAGCGTTACCGGGTCCAGGATGTCATCGATTATTCCGGACTGGAGCACGACGGAATCTACCTCGAGGGCACCGGGGCCATGGTGCTCGACCATGTGAGCCGGGTCGCCTACGTGGCGCGATCGCACCGGGCCGACCCGATCGCGCTCGAGAGATTCTGCACGAACTTCGGCTACGAACCCATGGTCTTCGACGCGGTGGACGAAGCAGGCGTGGCCTGTTACCACACCAACGTCATGATGTGCGTTGCCACGGATTTCGCGTTGATCGGTCTGGACATGATCACCTCGGCCGGCCGCAGGCTGGAAATCGAGTCGCGCTTGGCCGCTCCTGGTCGTGCGGTCATCGGCCTCAGCCAGGCGCAGATTCGCGACTTCGTGGGCAATGCCATCGAGCTCCACGGGTCGGAGGGACGCATCCTCGCGCTGTCCCAGCGCGCATTCGCCGCCCTGACCGCGGAGCAGCTCTCGACCATCGAAAGGTCGACGCAGGTCGTTCCCCTCGCTGTTCCCACGATCGAACGTGCGGGTGGATCGGTGCGCTGCATGATCGCTGGTATTCATCTGGATTCGCGCTCTCCGCGCCCTTCAGCCGCCGCCGAAACACGGGGGCACACGCTCAGCGTCTAACGAACGGGAAGCGTCGTGCCCGCGGCCACCTAGGATGGCCGTGTGACAGAGCTCAAGCCGCACCCCGTTCCGAGTGATCGTGTCGCAGCGACCCGGCCGGCTTTTCCGGTGTGGCTCGCCGTGCTGTTCTCCGTCGGCATCGGCGCACTCTACGCGGTGCAGTCCCGCGTCAACGGGGAGCTGGGGCTGCGGATTGGAGACGGGTTCTCCGCCGCCGTGATCTCCTTCGGCTCGGGGCTGGTGATACTGGGTGTCGGCATGGTGGTGTGGCCGCCCGGTCGACGGGGTCTCGTTCAGGTCGCGGATGCGGTGCGCACCACAGAGCTGTCCTGGTGGCACCTGTCCGGCGGCGTCGCCGGCGCGTTCTTCGTGCTGGCGCAGGGGCTCACCGCGGCGTTGCTCGGAATCGCCCTCTTCACGGTCGCCATCGTGGCCGGCCAGACCGTGAGCGGCCTGCTGATGGATCGTTTCGGCATCGGGCCCGGTGGCCGACGCCCGCTCACCGCCACCAAGATCATTGGGGTGGTTGTTGCCCTGTGCGCCGTGGCCTGGACGGTGTCGGGCCAGCTGAAAACCGACGTGCCCCTGTGGTGGCTGTGGCTTCCGCTCGCGGCCGGCATCGCACAGGGCTGGCAGCAGGCCGTGAACGGGCACGTGCGCATCCGGGCCGGCAGCGCCCTCACCGCCACGTTTCTCAATTTTCTCACCGGCACCATCGTGCTCGTGATCGCCGCGGTGGTACACGGTTTCATCGCCGGCTTTCCCACGTCGCTCCCGACGGCTCCGTGGCTCTACCTTGGTGGCGCGATCGGCTGCATTTTCATCGCGGGCGCCACCATGGTCGTACGCACAACCGGTGTGCTCCTCCTCGGACTTTCCATCGTGGCCGGACAGCTGCTCTGCGCGCTCGCGATCGATGTGATTGCGCCCACGGCGGGGCATCCGCTCACCGTCACCACCGTCGGCGGATCAATGCTCGCCCTCGCCGCCGTGGTGATCGTCGGCTTTCGCTGGCGGCTCTTCGGCCGCCGCCGCCCGAGGCCGGCCTAGTCGTACCGCCGGGCGGGTACCCGCCGCTTGAACAGCAGAACCACCCACACGTATACGCCCACCAGCTGCCACAGGCCGCGCAGGGTGAGGTCGGCGGCCGAGGTCGGCGGCCGCGCCGCTCGCACGGGGCCGCCGGTGGACCGAACCATGATTGTGTTTCGTTTTTCGCTCACGCCGGCAGGCTACGATCACGCAGTGACGCTGCGGAGGCGCTCAGGTGACGCCAGTGTGTCCGGCGTCGGGCGGGGTGGTGCTACAGCGCACTGAGGTGTTCGCTCGCGTCGATCGGAGCGCGGTGGACCGGCTTGCACTCGGCGGGGACAGCTCCGACGTAGAGCCAGCCGAGCAACTGTTCGGACTCGCTGAGCCCATGCATGCGGTGCACGGCCTCGGCCCTGGTGTGGGGGCCGGTTCGCCACATGACGCCCCAGCCGGCCTCGTTGAGCAGCAGGGTCAGCAGGTGGGCGACTCCGGCCGCGGCGGCGTCCTGCTCCCAAACCGCGACCTTCTCACTCGGTCGTCGACAGGCCACGACGGCGATCAGAAGGGCGGCCCGCAACGGCTTGGCCGCCTGCTTGCGCGCCGCATCGCCGGTCAGACCGGCCGCTTCCACGAACGCCTGTCCGAGACGGTCACGGGCATCGTCACGCAGCTCGATCAGCCGCCAGGGGCGCAGGGAGGCGTGATCGGCCGCTCGCGCGGCCGCGGCGACGAACGGCAGCAGCTCGGCGTGGCTCGGCGCAATCGCGGTCACCTGTGAGTGAGAGCGACGGTTTTGCACGGCCTCAAGCACGGGGCGACGCGTGCCGTCGACGATCAACGGCGTGGGGTCGGCGATGGGCAATGCTATTCGGCGGGCTTGAAGTTGAGCGAGACGGAGTTCATGCAATAGCGGTCACCGGTGGGGGTACCGAATCCGTCATCGAAGACGTGTCCGAGGTGGGAACCGCATGCTGCGCAGCGAACTTCGGTGCGCACGGTGCCGAGCGACCGGTCTTCGATGAGCTCAACAGCTTCCGGGCGCACGGACTCGTAGAAACTGGGCCAGCCGCATCCGGAATCGAATTTGGTGCCGCTCTTGAACAGTTCGGCGTTGCAGGCGCCGCACGTGTAAATACCGGAGCGGGCTTCATCGAGCAATTCACCGGTCCACGGGCGCTCCGTGCCGGCTTCGCGAAGAACCGCGTACTTCTCAGGAGTGAGCTCTTCGCGCCACTGCGCGTCTGACTTCGTGACCTCGTGGTCCATGATGAATCCCTTCGTTGCCTCAGGCGCCTGCCGGCGGCCTCTACTCCCAGACTAAACTCGCCGACCGGTGGTGGAATTCCGTATTCCGTCAGGTCGAGGCGAATTTTCAGCCGAAATGCGGCAGGCCGAGGGAACTCGGACAACGGCCAGCGGCGGTGAATAGGATTGGCGGTGTTGCACGCTTTCCGTGCCACAGAGGCAGGTCCGTGTCGGAGGTAGCAGGTGGATGGTGCACGTGAAGCCGCTTCCACCCAGGCGGAACTGACCGAGAGAGATCTGGCCATTCTTGCGTTCGAGAAGAAATGGTGGCGAAGTGCCGGGGCCAAGGAAGAAGCCATCCGCGCTGAATTCGCCCTGTCAGCGGCCCGTTACTATCAACTCCTGGCTGTCTTGATCGATTCGCCCCGAGCCATTGCCCACGACCCGATGCTCATCAAACGGCTGCAGCGGATGCGTGAGGCTCGCGCGTCCGCACGAGCCGGGCGGTCCCTCAGCACATACGATCAGTAGTCAGTACCCCCAATCCGAGGACCGAGTCAGACCCACGATGCCTACTCATGACGCAAAAGACCGCTTCGACCACGTTCCGCATGACCTTCACCGGGTGGGCGCGCACCGAGCCCCCGGCCGCAAGGGGCGCGGGTGGGTGGCGTTCTGGTGGGCGCTGGCCGCGACGCTCGTGCTCATCGGCGCCGGCGTCGTCGGCATCCTTTCGCTGAACGACCGCCTCGACATCACCATCCCCGGCACCACCCCGTCGTCGACCTCCGCCGAAACACCGCCGACGTCCGAAACGCCGTCGGAGTCAGCGACTCCGACTCCGACTCCGACGCCGACACCGGTCGCGACGGTCGCTCCTGAGCTGTCTGTGGCTGTGCTGAACGGCTCCTCGTCCAACGGCGTGGCGGGATCCGCGACTCAGGTGCTGACGGAGGCCGGCTGGACCGTGGGGACCACGGGCAATGCCGACTCCCAGGATCAGCCGACCACCATCGTCTACTACGCCGACGCGTCGCTCGAGGGAGCCGCGCTCGGAATCGTGCAGTCGATTCCCGGGTCCGAAGCGCTCCTCGCCAACGATTTCGCCGACTCCGGCGCCGACCTGACCGTTGTCGTCGGAAACGACTACGTCATCCCATAGGGCGCAGAAACAGGCGTTCTACGTACCGGCCGCCGAACCCCGCGTCAACCCCCTTTTCTTCTGGCGTGCCTTCGCTACGCTCTGGGTGGTCAAACGTTTTGTCCGTGTACCACGCCCGTCGAGTGAGGGGTCGGCGCGCAGGCGAAGCGATCGCAGATTCTGCGGCAGGCCCGGTACGGCCAATGGGCAGTCGCCGACGCAATTACAGCACCAAGGAGCAACACATGGCGAACGGAACCGTAAAGTGGTTTAACGCTGAAAAGGGTTTCGGCTTCATCACCGTCGATGGGGGAGGGCAAGACGTTTTCGTTCACTACTCTGCCATCGACATGAGCGGATACAAGGTACTCGAAGAGGGCCAGCAGGTCAGCTTCGAGGTCGGCGCCGGGGCCAAGGGGCCCCAGGCCGAATCGGTTCGTCCGGCCTAAGCGTTTTATTCCAGGGCACACCCCGTACTAACGCCGCCCGCAGCGTCGGGCGGCGTTAGTGTGTCGAGGTGAAGGCAAAAAACATTCCGGCCGCCGGTCCCCGCTCAGTCGGACGCATCGTCGCGGTCATCATTCCGGCGCTGCTCCTCAGCGCGTGCTCCAGTGCAGCCACGGTCGCACCCACTCCGAGCGCGTCCGGGTGGGAATCAACCTATGTCGAGCCGGCGCCGATTGAGCTCGCCCCATTGCGTGGAACCGAGGTGGCCGCCGCGACGGCCGCGCATCCATCCATCTCGGCCAAGATCGACAACCACGACGCCGCACGGCCTCAAATCGGCCTGGAGCGCACGGATATCGTCTTTGAAGAACTCGTCGAGGGTGGAATTACCCGCTACGTGGCCGTGTGGCACTCCGACGTCCCCGACGTGATCGGCCCGGTGCGGTCAATCCGTCCGATGGACCCCGACATCATGTCTCCCTTCGGCGGGATCGCCGCGTATTCCGGCGGAGCCCAGGCTTTCCTGGGCATGATCCGCAGCGCGCCCGTGTTCAACGCCAGCTTCGACGAGGACACCACGGGACTGTTCTCGCGAATCAGCAGCAAATCTGCACCGCACAACGTGGTGCTTGAGGCCAGTGAGATGGTGAGCCGCCACAACGACCTTCCGGCACCCCCGCAACAGTTCGGCTACGCGCCGTCCGTTGCGGACTCCTCGGCAATGGTGGACGGCACCCCCATCTCGGCCATCAACATGCGATTCTCCACCGTGCGCTCGCCCAGTTGGAGCTGGGATGCCGCGGGAGCGTCCTACCTGCGCTCTCAGGAGGGTGCACCCGACCTGGACGGAAACGGCGCGCAGCTCACGTCGACGAACGTCCTCACCCTGCGCGTGGCGATCGACCACCGGTACGGGTCCATTCCCAAGACGATGATGATCGGCTCGGGGGAGGCATCCGTTTCGACCGGGGGACAGACCATCAGCGCCACCTGGGTGAAGGACTCGCGCGACGATCCCATTCGCTTCGTGGATGCCAACGGGGTCACCATTCGCCTCGCCCCGGGAAATACCTGGATCGAGCTCGTCCCCATCGATCAGGGATCCCTCGAGCTGTTGCCGTGAGCTGAGCCCTCGCCACACCCGGTTCGCTTGCACTCTCGACCCCAGAGTGCCAGAATCTAGTTAGCACTCTCACGTTTGAGTGCTAACCCATCATCGTTTTTGGAACGTCCGGGAGGGACGAGTTACACATATGGCAAAAATCATTGCATTCAATGAAGAGGCCCGTCGTGGGCTTGAGCGCGGCCTGAACATTCTCGCCGACACCGTCAAGGTCACCCTCGGCCCGCGCGGCCGTAACGTCGTTCTGGAGAAGAAGTGGGGCGCCCCCACGATCACCAACGACGGCGTCTCCATCGCCAAGGAGATCGAGCTCGACGACCCGTACGAGAAGATCGGCGCGGAGCTCGTCAAGGAGGTCGCCAAGAAGACTGACGACGTAGCCGGCGACGGAACCACCACCGCCACCGTGCTCGCCCAGGCTCTCGTCCGCGAAGGCCTGCGCAACGTCGCAGCCGGCGCTGACCCGATCAGCCTCAAGCGCGGCATCGAGAAGGCAACTGCTGCCGTCATCACCGAGCTCATCGCGAACGCGAAAGAGGTCGAGACCAAGGAAGAGATCGCGGCAACCGCATCCATCTCTGCCGGCGACCCCGAGATCGGCGCGATCATCGCCGAGGCCATCGACAAGGTCGGCAAGGAGGGTGTTGTCACCGTCGAGGAGTCGAACACCTTCGGCACCGAGCTTGAGCTCACCGAGGGCATGCGCTTCGACAAGGGCTACCTCTCCGCATACTTCGTGACCGACGCCGACCGTCAGGAAGCCGTCTTCGAAGACGCGTACATCCTGATCGTCAACTCCAAGGTCTCGAACATCAAGGACCTGCTCCCCATCGTGGACAAGGTCATCCAGACCGGCAAGCAGCTCCTCATCATTGCCGAGGACGTCGACGGCGAGGCTCTGGCCACGCTCGTCGTGAACAAGATCCGTGGCATCTTCAAGTCGGTCGCCGTCAAGGCTCCCGGCTTCGGAGACCGTCGCAAGGCCCAGCTTCAGGACATCGCCATCCTCACCGGTGGACAGGTCATCTCTGAAGAGGTCGGCCTCAAGCTCGAGAACGTCACGCTCGACCTGCTTGGTAACGCCCGCAAGGTCGTCATCACCAAGGACGAGACGACCATCGTTGAGGGTGCCGGAGACGTCGAGGCAATTGCCGGACGCGTTCAGCAGATCCGCAACGAGATCGAGAACACCGACAGCGACTACGACCGTGAGAAGCTCCAGGAGCGTCTCGCCAAGCTTGCCGGCGGCGTTGCCGTCATCAAGGCCGGCGCCGCGACGGAGGTTGAGCTCAAGGAGCGCAAGCACCGTATCGAGGACGCCGTTCGTAACGCGAAGGCAGCCGTCGAAGAGGGCATCGTCGCCGGTGGTGGCGTTGCGCTCATCCAGGCCGGCAAGACCGCCTTCGAGAAGCTTCAGCTGACCGGCGACGAGGCAACGGGCGCGAACATCGTGCGCGTCGCCATCGACGCCCCGCTCAAGCAGATCGCCCTCAACGCCGGCCTCGAGCCTGGCGTTGTCGCGGATAAGGTACGCAACCTGCCCGTCGGATTCGGCCTCAACGCCGCGACCGGCGAGTACGTTGACATGCTCGCTGCCGGCATCAATGACCCGGTGAAGGTCACCCGCTCCGCGCTGCTCAACGCAGCGTCGATCGCGGGTCTGTTCCTCACCACCGAGGCCGTTGTCGCCGACAAGCCCGAGAAGAACCCGGCTCCGGCCGGCGACCCCTCCGGTGGCATGGACTTCTAAGTCCGCCGCGGCACCACGCAGCACCGCACGATAAGAATGGGCGTCTCCCTCGGGAGGCGCCCATTTTTTGTGTCGGCGCTCGAGCCCGAGGGGTCGCTACTTCAGGAGATCCGGCGCCGCGCATCCGCCCGGCCGCGGATCGGCGCGGGCGTGGGGCGCCCCCGGGAGCGGATCTCCTGAAGTAGCGACCGACACCGGGGTGCGGCACGCAGGATGGGGCTGGGGCTGGGCCCGAACCTCGGGTGTGGGCGCGGGGGCCGGGTGTGGGCGCAGGCCGGCAGGGTGGGCGCGGGTCAGTCGGCGATCACCCAGGCGGTGGTGTTCTCGGGAAGCAGGCCCGCCTGCAGGGGAGCGCTCGTGAGCACCACCTCGCCCGCGGGCAGCGCGACGGGCGCTCCGGCGAAGTTGGTGATCGCGTGCCATCCCCCCGGACGCCCGAAGTGCAACACGTCCGGGTTAGCCGTCGGGAGCCACACGAGGTCTTCTTCATCCTGCAGCTCGCGGCGGAGGGCGAGAGCTCGGCGGTAGAAGAACAGCGTCGAATCCGGGTTCTGCTCCTGCACCTCCACGCTGAAATCGGCGAACCACGCCGGCTGCGGTAGGTGCGCTCCTGCGGTGCCGAAGCCGAAGGATGCGCCGGTGGCGGTCCAGGGGAGCGGCACACGGCATCCGTCGCGGCCCTTCTCAACGCCCTTGTTGCGGAAGAATGCGGGGTCCTGACGGTCAGCGTCCGGGATCTCGACGACTTCGTGCAGGCCGAGCTCTTCGCCCTGGTAGAGATAGGCGGATCCGGGAAGGGCGAGCATGAGCTGCGTGGCCGCACGGGCGCGGCGAGCTCCGAGATCCCGGTCCAGCGCCGGCGCCGCGCCGCCGGAGAGCACCCAGACCTTGCCGTCCTGACGGCTATCGCCGATGGGGAGACCGTAGCGGGTGGCATGGCGGACGACATCGTGGTTGGAGAAGACCCACGTGGACGAGGCGCCGGACGCCGCGGCCTCCGCGAGATTGAGCGTAATGATGTCCCGGAATTGTGCAGCGTCGAAGTCGGCCAGCAGCAGGTCGAAGTTGAATGCCTGTCCGAGGCCGCCGGTGCTCGCGTAACGCGCACGGCGAGTGGGGTGCACCCATGCCTCGGCAACAGCGGTGCGCGGGGGCGTGTACTCGTTGAACACGGCGCGCCACTCGGTGTAAATGTCGTGCACCTCATCGCGGTCCCAGAACGGATGCGAGCCGTCGACCTGCTCGCCTTCCAGGGTGAGGTCGCTGGTTGAGGGCAACGGCTCGGTGAGGTTCTTCGCGAGGGCATGCGCCACGTCGACGCGGAACCCGTCGACGCCGCGGTCAGACCAGAAACGCAGGGTCTTCAGAAAGTCGTCGCGCACCTCGCGGTTGTCCCAGTTCCAGTCGGGCTGTTCGGGGGCGAAGAGGTGCAGGTACCACTGGCCGGGCGTGCCGTCGGGCTCCTCGATCCGGTCCCACGCGCTTCCGCCGAACATCCCGGTCCAGTCGGAGGGGGGCAGATCGCCGCCGGGGCCGCGGCCCTCACGGAAAATGTACCGGGCGCGTGCCGCCGAACCGCGGGGGGAGGCGAGCGCTTCCTGGAACCACTCGTGCAGATTCGAGGAGTGGTTGGGAACGATGTCCGCGATGAGTTTGATTCCGTTCGCGTGCAGGGCCGCCGTCATCTCGTCGAAATCGGCAAGAGTGCCCAGTTTCGGATCCACGTCGCGATAGTCATCCACGTCGTAGCCGCCGTCGGCGAGTGCCGAGGGGTAGAAGGGGCTGAGCCAGACCGCGTCAATGCCGAGGCTCGCGAGATACGGAACCTTGGCGGTGATGCCCTTCATGTCGCCGATGCCGTCACCGTTCGAATCGGAGAAGCTGCGCGGATAGATCTGGTAGACCGCCGCCTGTCGCCACCAATTCGGGTCGGCCATGCGGTCGGCGTCTTGTGGACGGGAAAGGTGCGCGCGCTCGGTGGGGGTCATGACGAAGTCCTCTGCGTGATGCGTCGTGCTCGGCTTTGAGATAGAGTCTAAATCTATATGGCCCTCTCATTATGCGGAGCACGGGCTTCGCCCGTCAAGAAGGACTCCATGGAACTGACGGCCACCGGTCCCCAACTGCTGCGGCGCACGAACATGACGGTCATCCTCCGCCACATGCGCGCCGCGGGAGTGGTGACCGGCTCGGATCTGATGGCACACACCGGGCTGACCCGCGCAACCGTGATCGCCGCCTGCGACGACCTGATTCGCCTGGGGTGGGTGCTGGAAGTCGGCAGTGGTCGCTCGACGTCGGACAGTGTCAAGGGGCGCCCGGCCCGACACTTCCGGTTCAACCACGGCGCCGGGGCCGTCGTGGGGATTGATGTGGGCGCGGCGAAGACCACTGTTCTTGTGGCCGACCTCACGGGATGTCGGCTCGGCAAGGCGGTGGAGACCTTCAGCGCCTTCGAGGCGCCCGCTGCCGAACGCGTGGCCACGATTGACCGGGCAGTGTCGGAGGCCCTCGAGTCGGCGGGACTGACCCACCGGATGATTCTCGCCGCCGGGGTAGGGGTTGCCGCGGCGGTGAGCCGCGACGGCGTCATCTCCCACGGCCAGGAGTTCTGGGAGGCCTTCGACATGGGGTTGCAGGCGGAACTGTGGAGCCGGTTCGGATGGACGGCGCGGATCGAGAACGACGCGAATCTCGCAGCCCTGGCGGAACGATGGTGCGGCGTGGGCGCCGGGGTCGACGACCTGGCCGTGATGCTCGCCGGTGAGCGTATCGGAACCGGCCTGATGGAGAGCGGGAGGCTCCTGCACGGGAGCGCCGGTGGGGCGGGCGAGGTGGGGAGCCTCGAGCTCATTGGCGGAGTCGGAACGGCCGACGGCATCGCGGGCCTCGCCCGACTATGGGGTACCGCGGCCGTGGCCTGTGGGGCGCCCCCGACCACCCTGACGGCGCTGGGAGGCGGGGACGGCCCCGTCACGGCCGAGATGGTGTTTCACGCGGCGGCCGCGGGCGACGCCGTCGCCGGCGCGATTCTGCACCGTATCGCCCTGCGCATGGCCCGGGTGGTGGCGATGTTCGGGACCATGTTCAATCCCACGCTGGTTGTCATCGGCGGCGCGGTCGCGGCATCCGCCGGCACGCTCGTGGCTGCGATCGAAGGGGAGCTGCCCCGCTGGACGGCGACACCGCCGAGGGTGGCCGTGTCGACGCTGGGGGACGCGATCGTTGCCGTCGGTGCCGTTCGCCTGGCCCTCGACTACGTCGACGCGAACGCGCTCGAGCTGAACGTTGCGGCCGTCTGATCGGTGACCCCGGTCATCGCGCGAAGAGCCGGGTGTTGGCCTGCTCGATCTCGGCATACTGCTGGCCGGCCAGACCGAGCGCCTGGTTGAGCCCGGAGAGACATTCTTCGACCTGTTGCTGCACGGCCTTCCAATTGGCGACGGCGCCCTGGAAGGCCGCTGACGCCTGCCCCGACCAGACAGCGTCGATCCCGACGAGCTGTCCGTGCAGTCCGATCACGTCGGCCTCGATGCGACCGATCGTGCCGCGGGTGGCGTTTGCGGCAGACACAAGTGCCTCGCTGTCTACCTGGTAGCTGGTCATGACGTTCCTTTCCTTGAGGTGTGCTTCAACGATAGGAAACGATGCCCGCCGCCCCTCGCGGCACGAGTAATTTGTGCGCAACCGTCCACCGTCACGGGCGGTGGAGGGCCGGTCGTCTCAGGCCGTGCCGGGCTCTGTGAGCTGAGGTGCGCTCGGGCTACCGGCCAGGGGGAGGGACACCCGGAACGTCGCGCCGCCGCCCGGGGTCTCGACCATGTCAACGGTGCCGTTGTGTGAGGCGACGATTGCCGCCACGATCGCGAGGCCGAGCCCGCTGCCGCCGGTCTCTCTCGCTCTCGACGAGTCGGCGCGCCAGAATCGTTGGAAGATCTTCTCGCGAACCTGTGGGGGGATTCCTTCGCCGTGGTCGATGACCGAAATGGATGCGCGCTGGTTCACGGGGTCAACCGACACTTCGAGTTCGATCGGGCCGTCGGCGGCGGTGAAACGCATCGCGTTGCCCATCAGGTTGGTGATCACCTGGCGGATCTTGTTTTCCTCCGCCATGACGATCGCGGGCATCTCACCCGCGGCGGCGGTCGTGTCGACTGCCTCCTCAACGAGCGGCACGGGGGCATCCGTTCGACGGGGCTTTCGGGTACGCAGCCGTGCCAGCGTCGACGCGAACGAGAGCGCTCCCGTGGTGTGGGCGGTGTCGCTGTCGGCGACGCCGGCCGTTGACGGCTCGGACGACGTTGCGGCTGCGGATTCCGGGGACGCGATCGTGACCGGCGCCGGTGTCACCACGGTGACCTGGCGCGCCGGGGCGGAGGCCATGGCGTCGAGGGCCGCATCGCGGGCGAGCGGAACCAGGTCGACCGGCGCGAGGGCGAGCGGCTTGGTCTCGTCCAGTCGCGCCAGTTCCAGCAGGTCTTCGACGAGGCCGCCCATGCGGATGGCTTCCTTCTCGATTCGCTGCATGGCCTGCGCCACATCGTCGGGCGTCTGAAGGGCGCCCATCCTGTAGAGCTCGGCGTATCCGCGCACGGAGACGAGCGGCGTACGCAGCTCATGGCTGGCATCGCCGACGAACCGGCGCATCTGATCGATCGTGCGGGCACGGTCCTTGAAGGCCCGGTCGATGCGATTCAGCATGGTGTTGAGGGAACGGTTGAGGCGACCGACCTCGGTGTTCGGCGTGGCGCCGCCGAGCCGCTGGCTGAAATCACCGTCAGCGATGGCCGCGGCGGTGCGCTCAACTTCGCGCAGTGGGGCGAAGGTGGTCGTGACGAGCAGACGCGTGAGCATGGCCCCGATGAGCACAACGCCGGCGCCGAAGCCCAGGAAGATCGTGAGGTAGGTGGCCATGGTGTTCTCGGTGGGCCTCAGGGACACGGCCATCAGGAGCGTGCCGTAGGTTCCGTTGGGTGAGATCACCACGGGAACGGCGACCGCCAGAAAGGACGTGTCGTGCGACGCGTCGTACAGGGTCTGCGTGCGTCCGTCGAGCTTGGCGGTTTGCGCCAGGTTGAGCGGCATGCCCACGACGGGTAGGTCGGCGTGGTCGTGCTCTCGCCATGTGCGTGTGAGCAGCCGCCCGTCGGCGTCGTATAGGGCGGCGTAATAGCTGGAGGGCACCAGCTCGGCGCCGCCCTCGGACAGTGCCGACGACGACGACGACGTGAGCGTCGTCTGAATTTCGGCGCGCAACTGGGTGTCAACCTGCGCCACAACGTGCTGCTGCAGCATCGCCATGGTGCCGATGCCCGAAACAAGCAGACCGAGCGTGAGCATGAGCACGGTCACGCCCGTGATCTTGGATCGCAGCGAGGTGCGGCTCCAACGTTCGGACAATGACTGATGCATGAGAGCTCCAGTCTAGAGAACGAAGTCTGGGACTACGCCTTGGCCGCCTTGAGCATGTATCCGAAGCCGCGCTTGGTCTGGATGAGTGGCTCGCTCGAGTGCACGTCGACCTTTCGGCGCAGGTAGGAGATGTACGACTCCACGATTCCGGCATCACCGTTGAAGTCGTATTCCCACACATGATCGAGGATCTGCGCCTTCGACAGCACCCGGTTCGGGTTGAGCATGAGGTAACGCAGCAGTTTGAATTCGGTGGGGCTCAGCTCAATCGCTTCGGTTCCCACGAGCACCTCGTGCGTGTCCTGGTCCATCGTGAGCTCTCCGGCGCGGATGACGGCGTCCTCATCGGCGTGCATCGTGCGGCGCAGAATCGCCTTGATGCGTGCGACGATCTCGTCGAGGCTGAAGGGCTTGGTCACGTAGTCGTCGCCACCGACGGTGAGGCCGGTGATCTTGTCTTCCGTGTCGTCCTTCGCGGTGAGGAAGAGGATCGGAGCCGTGTATCCGGCGCTGCGAAGGCGTTTCGTCACGCCGAATCCGTTCATGTCGGGCAACATCACGTCGAGAATGATGAGGTCGGGCTCTTCCTCCAGTACGGCAGAAATCGCCTGGGCGCCGTTGCCGACGGCACGCACGGCGAAGCCGGCGAAGCGCAGGCTGGTCGTGAGCAGGTCGCGGATGTTCGGTTCGTCATCAACAATAAGAATGCGAGGGCCATCAGTCATGACCCCATTCTCTGCGCGTTAGCTGAAGGATTCCTGTGAGTAGACGGTGTGTGGTCGATTGCCCGCACCACGGCCGTTCTCGGGACCGTCGCGAATGAGAACATGGCACGGTACGATTTTGTCGCCCGACGGTGGCTGATCGACGCCACACGTGACCGGCACAAATAACACTGGAGGCCAGCCGATGAGCGCCGATACAACCGCGACAGGACTGCGTCTGCCGAAGATCGACGAGCCGCGGCGCCGGATGAACGGGCGCCTCTTCGACTTCTCCCGGGAGGTGGCGGTCATGGCCGTGATCAACCGCACACCCGATTCGTTTTACGACCGCGGGGCAACGTTCGCCCTCGACGCCTCCGTTGCCGCCGCGCTGAAGGCCATCGACGACGGCGCAGACTGGGTCGACATCGGAGGAGCCAAATTCGCCCCGGGCCCGGCGGTGCCGATTGCGGAGGAGATCAGCCGCGTCGTTCCGGTCGTTGAAGCGCTGCGTGGCACCGGGACGGTGATTTCCGTCGACACCTTCCACCCGACGGTCGCTCTGGCCGCGCTGCGCGCCGGCGCTCATGTGATCAACGACACGACGGGACTCCACGACCCGGCCATGGCCCGCGTCGTCGCGGACAGCGACGCGACACTGGTGATCACACACAGCCTGGCCGCCCCACGGACACAGTTCCCCTCGCCCACCTACGACGACGTCGTGCACGACGTCGTCGATTTTCTGCAGGCCAGGGTCGAGCGGGCCGTGGCCAACGGCGTGCCGACAGAACGCCTCGTGGTCGATCCGGGCCACGACCTGAACAAGAACACGCTGCACTCGCTCGAGATCACCCGACGCCTGCACGAGGTTGCCGCACTCGGACTGCCCACCCTCGTGGCCGTGTCCAACAAGGACTTCGTCGGCGAGACGCTCGACCGTGAGCGCGGGGATCGCGTGGAGGGTTCCCTCGCCGCCATGGTTGCGTGCATCCTGCAGGGGGCGCGCATCGTGCGCATGCACAACGTGACCGCCGCCGTCGACGCCGCTCGGATGACGGAGGCCATTCTCGGCTTTCGTCGGCCCGCCTACCTGCGGCACAACCAGTGATTCTCTCCCGCCCGGAGCTCATCCAGCGTCACCGGGTCGCCGACCGGCGCGTGCCGCTCGTGCGCGTCAATTTCATCGCGAGCATCGATGGCGCGTCCACCCACGACGGACTGAGCGGTGGCCTCAACAACGCCGACGACAAACTCGTTTTCGACACCCTCCGCATGCTCACCGACGTGATCCTGGTGGGCGCCGGCACCGTCCGCGCCGAGGGCTACGGCGGGGTGCGCCTGCCACCGGCGGATGCCGCCTGGCGCCTCGAACACGGCCTCGCACCGCAACCGCCCATCGCGATCGTGTCAGGACGGCTCGATCTGGACCCGAGGCATCCGATTTTCACCGATGCGGTCGTGCGCCCCCTCGTCGTGACCCACGCCCAGTCGCCCGTGCGCGCCCGGAACGCCCTCAGCCGCGTTGCCGATGTGCTCGTGTGCGGCGAGGACGCCGTCGACCCGGTGGCGATGGTGCTCGCTCTGTCGGTGCGCGGCTACCCGCAGATCCTGTGCGAGGGCGGGCCGAGCCTGTTCGGTGCGCTACTCGAGGCCGACTGCGTGGATGAAATGTGCCTGAGCGTGAGCCCCGTGCTGGAGGGCGGCTCCGCCGGTCGCATTTCGAACGGCCACGCCCAGGCCAGCCGGACCATGACGTTGTGGCATGTGTTCACCGCGGGGGACATGGTCTTCCTGCGCTACGTGCGCCGGCACCGGGCGGCGCCGCCCGCCCAGTAGCCCGGAGGAGCCTCAGACGGCGGCCTGGAGGCTTTGCGAGTCGAGGATCGTGTAGCTGTAGCCCTGCTCGGCGAGGAACCGCTGGCGGTTCTGCGCGAAGTCCTGGTCCACGGTGTCGCGGGCGACGAGCGTGTAGAAATTCGCAGAAAGACCCGACTCCTTAGGACGCAACAACCGTCCGAGGCGTTGGGCCTCTTCCTGGCGCGACCCATAAGAACCCGACACCTGGATGGCCACGGTCGCCTCGGGCAGGTCGACGGAGAAGTTCGCGACCTTCGACACGACGAGCACCTTCACCTCGCCCACGCGGAAGGCCTGGTACAGCCGCTCGCGTTCGTCGACCGGCGTCGCCCCGGTGAGCTGCGGCGCGTCCAGGACCGCCGCGAGTTCTTCGATCTGGTCGAGGTACTGCCCGATCACGAGGATGCGTTCGCCCTCGTGCCTGGCGATAAGTGCCTGCACCACGCCGAGTTTGGCCGGCGCCGTGGCGGCGAGGCGATAACGCTCATCATCGGCCGCGGCGGCGTAGGTGAGCCGTTCGGATTGGGGCAGGTCGATGCGCACCTCGAAGCAGGAGGCGGGCGAGATGAAGCCCTGGGCCTCGATCTCCTTCCACGGCGCGTCGAAGCGTTTGGGCCCGATCAGCGAGAACACGTCGCCTTCCCGGCCGTCTTCGCGTACGAGGGTGGCCGTGAGCCCGAGTCGACGACGGGCCTGCAGCTCGGCGGTGAGTTTGAAGACCGGCGCCGGCAACAGGTGCACCTCGTCGTAGATCACGAGGCCCCAGTCCATGGCGTCCAGCAATTCGAGGTGCGCGTACTCGCCCTTCCGCTTGGCGGTCAGGATCTGATAGGTGGCGATGGTGACCGGCTTGACCTCTTTCACCTGCCCCGAGTACTCGCCGATCTCATCCGCGGTCAGCGTCGTGCGTTTGAGCAGCTCATCGCGCCACTGGCGCGCCGACACCGTGTTGGTCACGAGGATGAGCGTGTTGGTCTTGGCGGTGGCCATGGCCCCGGCGCCCACCAGTGTCTTGCCGGCGCCGCAGGGCAGCACGACGACGCCGGAGCCACCGTCGAAGAAGCTCGACACGGCCTTGTTCTGGTAGTCGCGCAGCGCCCACCCGTCTTCGAGCAGGGCGATCTCATGCGGGGTTCCAGGCGTGTAACCGGCGAGGTCTTCGGCGGGCCAGCCGAGCTTCACCAGCTCCTGCTTGAGCTGCCCGCGCGCCCATGGCTCCACCAGGTAGGTGTCGGTGGACGGGTGGCCGATCAGCAGCGGCGCGATGCGCTTGGCGCCGGCGATTTCGGTGAGCACGGCCTGGTCGTTGCTCTGCAGCACGAGGCTGCCCTCGCCGTCCCGTTCGATCACGAGGCGACCGTAGCGACCGACGGTTTCGGTGATGTCCACCGCCACTGTTTGCGGGATCGCGAATTTTGAATACTTCTCGAGCGTGGCGAGCATATCCGAGGCATCGTGCCCCGCGGCTCGGGCGTTCCACAGACCGAGCCGGGTTATGCGGTAGGTGTGAATGTGCTCCGGGGCGCGTTCGAGTTCAGCGAAAACGGCGAGATCGTGCCGCGCATCCTCCGCGAAAGGGTGCGCGACCTCGAGCAAAACCGTGCGGTCACTTTGGACGATCAGTGGGCCATCAGACATAGCCAGCAAGCCTACGCCCGTTGGGCGTCGAAGCCGTACAGCTACGGTGCAGGAGTGATGCTGATAATGCTCGAGATCGGCAGGGTGCGCTCAATGTCAGCACGGCGGTCGCGCGCCCGAAAGCGTCCGCCGCCCACGCTCGCCGGCTCCAGCAAATAGTCCACGACAACGCCGCCGGGCATGCTGATGCTCACCGTCACCGTGGCCTTGGAGCGGATGGCGGTATCCAGTTGACGGGCGAGCCAGGCATCCGCCGCCATCACTTCGCCCCCGTCGCTCGCGCGAAGCTTGTCGACCAGGGTCTGGGCCGGGTCGACCGGTGTCTGCGGGACGACGCGGGCCATCTGGTGACGGCGCAAGTGAACGATCTCGCCCGCGGCATTTTCGGCCGCCACCGGGTAGCGGGCGTCGCTGAGCGCCCAGAAAATGAGGTCGGCGGCGAAACGGGAGATGAGCCGGTCGCCGTCACGTTCGAGCCCCAGCGCGGAGAGAGTCTGGTCGACCGCGATGGTTCCCAGGAGCGCGGCATCGTGGGAGGACACGTAGCTGTGCAGGGGGGCGGCCCCGGTGGGCAGGCTGCCGACACGAACGCGACCGTACCGTGCGGCCGATTCCTCGATCAGGTACTGAACCGGCTGCGGAATGCCGGTGAGAGAAATGGCGCCGAGGAACGTCAGCAGCGTCTCCGCATTCTCGCCCGCGGCGAGGGCCCGGTTCACGGATGCCGCGGTGATGCGGTAACTCGACGCCAGCTCCCGTCCTTCTACATCGGCGAGGCAGCGAAGCCGCGCGTCGATCGAGGGGGCGAGGGGACCGGGCGCCACAATCGAGAGATCGTGCTGCAGGTACACGGCGCCCACCTCGGAGGGCAGGGATTCGGTCATGGTGGCGGTCGCCGATTCGAGGTCGCGGCCGAGCACGTGCGCGCCGGCGCGGCTGGTCGCCTCCTGCACCGTGAGTCCGAGGATTTCGGCGTCGCGGGCGAACTGGGCGACCTGGGTGGCCATCCACTCGCCACCGGCCGGATACAGCCAATCGACGAAGCCGCGTAACCCGGCGCCCCACACGACCCCCGCTTCTCGAGGGAGGATGTCCCGCACGGAGTTCGGCACGTTCTGGAGCCAGGCCTGCGCGAGGGAGGCCCAGCGCTCGGAGGTGGCGCTGAGCAGCCACGACTCCCCGGTCTCGGTTTCCATCCAGTAACCGTCGGAGTGGGCGATCAGGTCGGCTCGGGCCGCGATACTCACGAGAATGGGGACGTTCTCCACCTCGACACTCATCACCAGGGCCAGGCGCTTGGTGTCGGGCAGTCCGAGACCGCCGCGGCTGAGTTCCCTGGCCGGGTCCCTGGCCAGTTCGCTGACGAGTTCCGCGATGGAGGACACGCACGCGAAGGCGCGCTCGGCGGCGAGCTGGTTGGCGAACGCGATGTCGAACCCCTCGGCCGGGGCGAGATCGACGGGGGCCGGTACGGATGCCAGTTGGACAGCGCTGGGCAGGCCCTGAGTCGGCCAGGCGAGGAGCTGGGTCGAGACGGCGTCGTAGGGGCTTAGCCGACCGTCGACGATGCGACACAGGAGCATGGCATCGAGTTCGGCGGCCCGGGCGGCCACCTGCTCGGCAGATACGACGGTGCCGCTCAGGTCGCAGAGGTGCGCGGTGACCTCGCTGAGCGTTGGCGCGGGAACGGTGCCGGTCGAGGCCGCGGCGGGGTCGATGGCGCTCAGCCGGGCGGCTTCGACGGTGCCGGCCCGAACGAGCTCGCCGGCGCCGGCGAGGACGGCGAGCGTGGCGCGATCCAGATGAGCGAGGGTTTTCTGCACCGCGCCCGGTTCCAGCAGGGCGTCGGCAAGGTCAAAGAAATCGCGGATGCCCGCCGGAGTCACCCGGCGCACCTCGAGGGCACGGCGAAGGGTGGTGTCGTCGAGGGCACGCAGGCGGGTGGCGAGTGACAGCATCCGATTACTCGTTTGCCCGGGACTCGCGGCGGCGACGCATGCCGACGAACAGGATGAGACCGATGGTCAACAGAAAGGCGACCGGCAGACCGTACAGCGGAAGAACGAACAGGAACGGCCAGAGGCCCTTGCTGAAGCCGTCATCCGCGCCGGCGCCGGCGGCCGTGCCGGCGATGATCGCAATGAACGACAAGATCGAGAGTCCCACCACCCCCGCGACCATGTACGCCAAGATGCGCTCGAGCCGGCCGGTGGAGGCTGAATTTTGATTGGTCACACTCTAAGGATACGGGGCGCGACCAGCTGGAACGGAATATGCTGGACCCGCACCTAGCGCGGTTTCGCGCGCCCCACACACCCCTAACTCCAGCGAGGTCCAGATGCCCACCGGCAAGGTCAAGTTCTACGACGAGGAAAAGGGTTTCGGCTTCATCACTTCTGATGACGGCCACGAGGTCTTTCTCCACGCTTCTGCACTGCCCTCCGGCGTGACGGTGAAAGCCGGCACGAAACTGGAGTTCGGCATTGCCGATGGAAAGCGCGGCGCCCAGGCGCTCTCCGTTCGCGTGATCGAGGCACCCCAGAGCCTCTCCAAAATCAATCGCAAACCGGCCGACGACATGGCCATCATTGTTGAAGACCTCGTGAAGATGCTGGACGGGATCGGCGCCAATCTGCGCCGCGGCCGCTATCCGGAAAGCTCGCACAGCCACAAGATTGCAGCAATGCTGCGGAAAGTTGCAGAAGAACTGGATGCCTGATGACGATGCCACCCTGCCCGTGACGAGTGAGCGCGCCCAGTCCGACAGCACCACGCCTCCGGCAATCGTTGCCGATGACGTGCTTCTCGGTGCCGTCGAGCTGGCCCGTACGGCGCTGCAGGAGATCACCCCTGCCGAGTCGATCGGCGAACTGCTCGGGCACAAGGTCGAGGGCGAGCGCGTCGTTTCGCTGCACTTCGATTGCACGCTGAGCGGCTACCCGGGATGGCACTGGACCGTGTCACTCGCGCGCATCGACGAGAACGCCGCGGCGACCGTGCTGGAGACCGAGCTGATGCCCGGCGAGTACGCGCTGACCGCGCCGGACTGGGTCCCGTGGTCCGACCGCCTGATTGACGGCGAGGGAGATTCCGACGACGACACGGCCGACGAGTCGGATGACGACGAATCGGATGACGACGACGCCGACGATGAGGAATCAGACGAGGGTGAACACGACGAGGCAGACCACCTCGACGACGATCACCTGGACGGCGTCGACTTCGACACCGAGGACCACTGACCTCGGACCTAAATGCGGCACGCCGCGGCTCCAGCGTGGGGATGCGGCGTGTCGCGAGAATGTCCGAGGTTGCGTGCGGTGCCGCCCGACCGACGAGCTAGCGGCGCCGCCGCAGCTGCACCCACAACAGGGCGAGAAGGCCCAGCGCCACGCCGATCACGGCGCACCAGACCCACCAGGCCCGGCCGGCCTCGGTGATCTGGTCGCGCCAGATCAGGGCGGCCGCGAGGGCGAGCAGCCACGCAACGGTGCCGGTGAGCAGCGCGGCGCGGGCATCCGCTCTGGCGGGCAGGGGATCAGGCCGGCGTTCGCTGTCTTTCAACCACAATCGCATCGGCCTGCTCCTGTCTCTGTCTAGTCGCCGAGGTGTCCGACAACGTGCTCGATGGACTGCACGAGCCGACGAACATCGTTCGGGTCGATGGCCGTGAAGGTGCCCACGCGCAGTTGGTTGCGGCCGAGCTTGCGGTACGGCTCGGTGTCGAGAATGCCGTTGGCGCGCAGAGTACGGCTGATGGCCGAGGCGTCGACGGAGTCGTCGAAGTCGATCGTTGCGACGACCTGCGAGCGGTGCGCCCTGTCGGTCACGAAGGGAGTCGCATAGTCGACGCTGTCGGCCCAGTCGTAGAGGATGGATGACGATTCCCGCGTTCGCGCGGATGCCCAGGGCAGTCCGCCGCTCTCGTTGATCCAGTCGATCTGGCTCTCCAGAAGCAGCAGGGTGCTGAGGGCTGGTGTGTTCAGGGTCTGGTTGAGACGGGAATTATCGATCGCGTTCTTGAGACTGAGGAACTCCGGGATGTAACGTCCGCTCGCATGGATGCGCTCGACGCGTTCGAGTGCGGCGGGGGAGAAGAGGGCCAGCCACAGGCCACCGTCGGAGGCGAGGTTTTTCTGCGGCGCGAAGTAATAGACATCCGCCTGGTCGGCCGCGAAATCGATGCCGGCCGCGCCGCTCGTGGCGTCGATCACGGTGAGGGCGCCTTCGTCCGCGACGACACGGGTGACCGGGGCCATCACACCGGTCGATGTCTCGTTCTGCGGCCACGCGTACACGTCAATGCCGTCCAGTGGCGCGACTTCACTGCGAGAACCGGGCTCTGCGGACACCACGTCGGGGGCGTCGAGGAAGGGCGCGGCGGCGGCCTTGGCGAACTTTCCGCCGAATTCGCCGAACACCAGGTGCTGGCTGCGCTTCTCGATCAGCGAGAAGACGGCGGAATCCCAGAACGCGGTGGAACCGCCGTTGCCGAGCACGACTTCGTAGCCTTCAGGAATATCGAAGAGCTCGGCGAGGCCCGCGCGCACGCGGCCGACAAGCTCTTTCACGGGGGGCTGACGGTGGCTCGTTCCGAGAATTCCGGTCGCGAATCCAATCAGGTGATCGAGTTGTTCGCGACGGATTTTCGATGGGCCGCAGCCGAATCGTCCGTCAAGGGGCAGCAGTTCAGTGGGAATCATCAGGTCCGGCATACGGCGATTCTAGTTGCACCGCCGGCGGCGGGTAGTCTTGTTACGTCGAAGGCAAGGCCGTGCAGCGGCCCAAAGAGAGGCTGCGGATGACTGACTTGATTGATACCACCGAGATGTACCTCCGCACGATTCTTGACCTGGAGGAAGAGCAGATCGTGCCACTCCGCGCCCGGATTTCGGAGCGCCTCGGTCACTCCGGCCCCACCGTTTCGCAGACCGTGGCGCGAATGGAACGCGATGGCCTGGTCGTCGTGTCCGGGGATCGCCACCTCGAGCTCACCATTGCGGGACGCAGCAAAGCCGTCCATGTGATGCGCAAGCACCGGCTGGCCGAGCGGCTGCTGAGCGACGTGATCGGTTTGGAGTGGGAGTTCGTGCACGACGAGGCCTGCCGCTGGGAACACGTGATGAGCGAGCAGGTGGAGCGCAAGATCCTCGAGATCCTCGGGCACCCCACCGAATCTCCATACGGCAACCCGATTCCGGGCCTTGACGAGTTCGGCGATTCGCCGGCAGTGGCATTCATGGCCGGCGTCACGAACCTGCTCACACTCGTGGCGGGCTCGCCAGAGCCGGTGAGCGCGGTCATCCGTCGCCTCGGTGAACCCGTGCAGTTCGACCCGGAGCTTCTGCTGCAGCTCAAACAGTCCGGGGTGCTCCCCGGCGCGACGGCCCAATTTTCGGCCGCCGGGTCGTACGTTCTGGTGAAGGTTGAAGGTTACGGAAACGGCCTCGAATTGCCCAACGATGTTGCCGGTCATGTCTTCGTCACAACACCGGTAACTCTCGCGTGATCACAGCGATCCAGCGCCCCTAGACGGAGAGTCCGTGCCGCGCCGACAGTGCGCCGGGCGTTGGTTTCGACCTGAGAGTTCGTTACCAATTCGTTAGAAAAGCGTCGTTCAGAGTGACAAACCAACCGCTGTCACGTAATCTCGTAGCTGTCCCACAGACCAGACGAAGGTCGAAGGACCCTCGGCAAGACGCCAGCTACCCGTCTCTTGCCGCGGAACACACCCGCGACGAGCGAAGTGGACGGGGCAACTACCTAGTGTTGTCAAGGCGTCGGAGGATAACTTTGACTGCATTCGGAATGAGAAGGCTCCGGCGTGGGACCAAACCGACATCCGATTCCCTGGCACAAGTGGAAACGTCGGTCAGCCCGCAGAACGCCGCCCGCCGTGCCGCCCCGAAGCGCTCACGCCGTGGTGGCCTCAGCAACATCGTCATCATGACTCTCGCCTCTGGCCTCGTCGCCACGATGGCCCTGCCCGCCTATGCCTTCGCTCCCGGCTCACGGGACGCCACCTTCGAATCGACCGCGTCGACTCAGGCCACCAAGTCGGGCGCCCAGGCCGTTGAGGTCGACGCCCAGGCCAACACCGTGACCGTCGCCCGCGAGGGGTTCTCTGCCACGACCCCCGAGGAAATCGCGGCTGCCGCGGCAGCCGAGGCTGCCGTCGTTGCGGCCGCGGCCGCGGAGGCCCGTCGCATCGAGGTCGCCTCGCAGCGTGTGACGTATGCGAGCGCCTACACCGGCCCGTCAGCGGCCGACTACCTCGCCAGCCCGAACCACCCCGCATTCGATCTGCAGGCCGTCTTCAACAAGGCCGCCGAGTACCAGGGCGTTCCCTATGTCTACGGCGGGGCGACTCCGGCCGGCTTCGATTGCTCCGGCTTCATCAAGTATGTCTACGCCCAGTTCGGCGTCAGTCTGCCGCACTCGTCCACCGGCCAGGGCGCCGCGGGCACGCGCATCTCCATCGAAGACGCCGTTCCCGGCGACCTTGTCATCATGCCGGGCCACGACGGGTTCTATGCCGGCAACGGCAACATTCTGCACGCACCCTACACCGGTCAGAATGTGCGCATCCAGCCCATCTGGACCAGTGATTACTACATCGTGCGCATCGGGATCTAACCTCCTCTGCAGCGGCCGGACAGCTCATGCTTTTCGTTGACTGACCGGTGAACATTGTGTAACACCTAGCACACAAGTGGCGTCTCGCATTTCGCGAGACGCCACTTGTGCGTTAACCTGATGTTCTGTTGTTTACGGGTTAGGGAGAGCCGAATGCACGAGGTACGCACAATCCACACCATGGATGAGCGCGTAGATTCTGTGCGTCGTCATAGCTGTCAGACAGTGAGCCACGTCGTGGCCTGATGGGCGTTGTCATTCGTGACAGCGTCCTTTTTTGTTTGATCGCTCGTTTCCTCCTGCTTACGTCAGAAAAGCAGTTCGAATGGCTGGAAGCCGTCCAGTCTCCTTCGAAAGGGAGCGCATGCGAACATTGGTCCTCAACGCGGGGTACGAGCCCCTCGCCGTGGTCACATACAAACGAGCGATGATTCTGGTGATGAACCAGAAGGCCACCATCGTGCAATCCGACCTGGGGCATCCGGTCTTCGCCGCCTCGGGCGTATGGGAACGGCCGAGCGTGATTCTGCTCGTGCGCTACGTGCGCTTGCCGCGGGGGAGGATCGTGCCGGTCAGCAGGCGCGGTGTCCTTCGGCGTGACAACCACCGGTGCTGCTACTGCGGAAAGTCAGCGGCCACCATCGACCACATCCTGCCCCGCTCGCGCGGCGGGCGTGACACCTGGGACAATCTCGCCGCGTGCTGCCTCACGTGCAACAATTCCAAGAGCGACCACACGCCGGCGGAGATGGGGTGGAGCCTCCGCTTCACTCCACGGATGCCGTCGGGAACCACATGGGTCGTGCGCGGGGTCGAGCACCCCCTCTCGCAGTGGGACGCCTATCTGGCCCCTGCCGCGGCCGCCTAGGCCGGCACACGTGTTGCGTCGTGCGCGGCCCCTGCCGTCTATCACTGCTCAGGAGGGGCCGGTCTCGGCGCCGAGCGACCGGACGGTGCTCGCGAGCAGCTAAACTTGCGGGACCAGCCTCTGTAGCTCAACGGAAGAGCAGTTCCGTCCTAAGGAAACGGTTGGGGGTTCGAATCCCTCCAGGGGCACCATTTCGTCCGTCTTGCACCCTCGATGGCACCACGGTGCAAGTGCCGGCCGCGTCACCGGGATGCGCGCTCGACGAGCCGTTCGTCCAGCCACACGTCCAGTTCGGCGGCGGGCACGGGCCGGGAGATGTAATGACCCTGGGCCTGGTCGCAGCCGTACCCGGCGAGCATGGAGTAGGCGACGGCGTCTTCTACTCCCTCGGCGACCATGCGCAGATCCATGCTGTGGGCGAGCGCGATGGCCGATTCGACCAGAGCCGCGGCCCGACGATCGTCGGCCATCGTCATCACGAAGGACCGGTCGAGCTTGAGCTCGTCGAGGGGCAGGTCGCGCAAATATGCCAGGGAACTGTATCCGGTGCCAAAATCATCGACGGCCAGTCTGATGCCGGCGGTGCGCAACCGGGTGAGGATGGCTTGCGCCCGATCGTGGTCGGTCATCAGGAAGTCCTCGGTGATCTCGAGGCTCAGGGCAGAGGATGGAAGAGCGCGTGCGGTCATCATCGCGGCGATACGTTCGGGCAGGTCCTGGTCGATCAGTGAGCTCGCCGACAGATTGACGGCCACAGTGAGGGGTCTCCCGGCGGCCTGCCAGATGGCTGCCTGGTCAAGGGCCTTCCCCAGCACCACCGTGGTCAGCCCGTACATCAGACCGGATTCCTCGACCAGTTGGACGAACGCGTCCGGGTAGAGCAGGCCGCGGGTGGGGTGCTGCCACCGTACGAGGGCCTCCACCTCGTGTACCGAACCGGTGTCCAGGTCGACTTTGGGCTGGAAGTAGACGACCAATTGGTCTGTTCGCAACGCGAGACGCAGTTCCTCTGCCGTGCGCAGTCGGGCGTCGCCATGGCTGTCGTCGTCGTTTCTGTAGAGGTGGTGCCCGGAGCGCGTCTCCTTGGCCTTGTACATTGCCATGTCTGCCTTGCGCAGCAGGGTGCCCAGGTCGGCGCCGTGCTCGGGGAATACGGCAATGCCGATACTCGCGCTTGCCGGCACTGCGATGCCCGCCAGCTCGAACGGTGCGACCAGGGCAGCGCTGAGTTTGAGGGCCACTGCCGAGGCCCGCTTCTCGTCGGTATTGTCGAGCAGGATCGCAAATTCGTCGCCACCGAGCCGGGCCAATAGATCACCGATGCGCAGCTCCGCGGACAATCGTCGACCGGCCTGCACCAGGAGGCTGTCCCCGATTTCGTGGCCGAGACTGTCGTTGACGTCCTTGAATCGGTCCAAGTCCAATACCAGCAACGCGCTCGGCCGGTCTGCGCTCGCGAGCAGTCGGACGGGAGCGTCCGCGTAAAGCGCCCGCCGGTTCGGCAGGCCGGTCAGATCATCCGTGCGGGTTTGTACGCGCATCGCGGACATCCCCGTCAGCTGCTTCACGGTCAGTTGGAAGCGCACCGAGGTGACCAGCAGCGTCAGCGTGGCAAGCCCAACGGCCAGAACCAGAACGTCAGCCTGGCTGGCCAGCAGTAGGACTCCGACGGCGGCCGTCGTGCCGATGGCCGGTACGAACAGGTAGTGCCCGGCAGTGCCGGTGCTTTCGAGCGCTGCCCCCGACCGAGTCGAGCAGTCGACCCACAAGGCGATGAGGGTGAGTCCGACGGCCCAACCGGCGTCGAGAATGGTGCCGACCGCATACGAGTCCGTGGCCACGCGGAGGACGTAGGTGACGTCGGCGGCGGCGAATACGAGGAGGCCGGTCACCAGCAGTACCCAACCCCGGCGAGCACGTGACGCCACCAGTCCCACCGCCCCCGCCACCAACAGCACGTCGAACAGCGGGTAGGCGAGGGAGACCGCGGTCGCGAACGACAGCGGCCTGTTCATCGATGGTGCCAGCACCGGTGTCACGAGCACGGTGATAACGGCGGCGGCTCCGAGCGCCGCCACTATTGAGTCCAGCACGACCGCGTAGGTCATCCTTCGCAGCTGAGGCCGCACCAACCCGACGAGGGCGGCAAGCATGAGGGGATAGAACAGGAGGTATCCGATATCGGTCGGTCCCGGGAATGGCAGCGACATCGTTCCGGTCAGGGAGAGGAAGTAGATCTGGTTGGCGGTCGCGAAGGCCGTCACGGCCGCGGCGGCCAGCGGCGCGTGCCTGGACCGGAATCCGGTGCGGTACGCCGCGCGCCAGCAGACGGCGGCCGGCACCCATCCCGCGAGGGAGCCGAGCACCTCCTCGCCCACCGCTCTGTCTCCGGCGCCATGGATCAGGAGCATGAACACGTATGCGCCTACCAGAAGGCCCATCGACCACAGCGGCCAGCTGGCGCGGCCGCGCGGGGGAATCGTGAGTCGCCGGATGATGCGCGAACGCGTCGGTGCGTGCATCGGCCCCCCTATGGCACTCATATTGCACTCAAGCTAGCAGTTGACCGGCCTGAAAAAAGTTCCACCGGCCGAATCTCTCTCAGCGAATCCGTGATCGTCATCAGCCAACGCGCGGGGGGACCACCTTTGCGACAGGATCCGTGACGAGCCGCGAGGCCATCAGCTCGGCCAGATGGATGCCGTTCGCATCGGCCAGCTGGCTCGCCTGCGTGCGACATGAGAAACCGTCGGCCAGCAACAGGGTCCCCGGCGCGGCCGCGCGCAGGGCAGGCAGCATCGCATTTTCGGCGACGGCCACCGACATGTCGTAGTGGCCCTTCTCCATGCCGAAGTTTCCGGCCAGCCCGCAGCATCCGGCCAGGGGGGTCACGGAGGCCCCCAGCTCCTCGAGCAGGCGGGCGTCCGGGGAGAAGCCCATCACGGAGTGGTGGTGGCAGTGCGGCTGCACCACGATCTCGCAGCCGTCGAGTCGTGGAGGCGACCAGGTGCCCGCCGGCCCGATCGGTGCCGGGGCGCTTAGCAGTTCCGCCAGTGTGTACGTGTTCGCGGCGAGGGCTGCGGCCCGCGGGTCATCAGGGAAGAGTTCGAGCAGGTCTGAGCGAAGCACCGCAGTGCACGAGGGCTCCAGGCCGAGTACGGGCACCCCGTCCGCAACGAACGGGGAGAAATCGTCCAGCAGATTGCCCAGTATCCGGCGCGCGCCCGTCAGCTGACCGGTGGTGATCCAGGTGAGGCCGCAGCACGCGGGCCGTTCCGGTGTGAAGACGGTGTAGCCGGCCGCCTCGAGCACCGTGATGGCTGAATGGGCGATGGTCGGCGAGAAGTTGTCGCTGAACGAATCGACCCACAACAAGACTCGTTTCTCATCACCGGCGAGCCCCACCGGGTTCGCCCGCCGGCTTGAGGTGAACGACGTGTTCGCAAACGCCGGGATGGAGCGGCGATGGTCCATGCCCCCGAGTGCCAGGACCAGCTGCTGGATCCAGCCCACGGAAAGAATCGGGTTGACCAGACGGGCGAAGGGGGACACCATCCGGGCCCAGCGCGGTAGCCAACCGAGCACGTAGTGCGTGATCGGTCGCAGGCGGCCCTTGTACGTCTGGTGCAGCATCTCGGTTTTGTACGCCGCCATGTCAACACCGGCCGGGCAGTCGGTGGAGCAGGCCTTGCACGACAAGCACAGATCGAGGGCCTCGTGGATTTCCGGTGCGCGCCAGTCACGATCGACCAGGGTGCCATTCGCCATCTCCTGCAGCACGCGGGCGCGGCCGCGAGTGGAATCCTTCTCGTCGTTGGTCGCGAGGAACGACGGGCACATGAAGCCGCCTGCCTGGGTATTGTCCACGCGGCATTTGCCCACGCCCACGCACCGGTGCACCGCCTTGGTGAAGTCCCCATCATCGTGGGTGAAGGCCATGCCGTTCACGCTCAGCAACGGCAACGCCGCGGGGCGCCGCAGGTCACGATCGAGGGGAGCCGGCCGAACGACGACGCCAGGGTTGAGGAGGTCCTGAGGGTCGAAAATGTGCTTGAACGCCGCAAAGGAAGCGATGGCCTCTGGTGAGTACATCAGGGGCAAGAGCTCGCTCCTGGCCCGACCGTCGCCGTGCTCACCGGACAACGACCCGCCATGCCTGGCGACGAGCCGTGCCGCGTCCTGCATCATCGAACGCAGCACGTCGCCATCATGGTCGAGCGGAATATCCAGACGGATGTGGATACAGCCGTCACCGAAGTGCCCGTAGGGCGCACCCTCGATACCGTATTCGTCGAGCATCGCGTCGAATTCACGCAGGTAACCGCCCAGATTCTCCGGCGGCACGGCCGCGTCTTCAAATCCCGGCCAGGTCCGGTTGCCGGTCGCCGTGCGTCCACCGAGGCCGGCGCCGTCCTCGCGGATGCGCCACACCGACTTCGCCGCCGCCGAGGAGATGATGACGCGCGACGAAACGGCCCCGGAGTCACGGGTCAGCTTGGTGGCGCGGTCAAGAGTCTCTCGACGATCGGCGCCGGAGAGCTCGACGAGCAGCCACCCCGCGCCGGATGGAAGATCGGCGACGGCCGCGTCGCCGCGCATGCGGCGGACAACGTCGACGAGGCGGGCGTCCAGTCCTTCGATGGCGCCCGGGTGATGGTGCAGTATGGCCGGCACAGCGTCCGCGGCCGCGAACATGCTGGGGTAGCCGAGCACGAGGAGAATCGGTTCGACCGGAACGTCCACCAATTTGACGGTCGCACTGAGTACGACGCCGCACGTTCCCTCGGTTCCCACGAGTGCTGCAGCCAGGTTGCGGCCCTTTTCGGGCAGGAGATGCTCCAGGGAATATCCGGAGACTTGACGGCCGAAACGCCCGAGTTCGGTGCGGAACAGCTCAAGCTTGCCCTGAGCGAAGTCTTCCAGGCCCGGTACAACGTCCAGGCCGGCGCCGGCGGTGAAGCGGCGTCCCCTGCCATCGAGCACGTCGAGGTCGACCACGTTGTCTGCCGTGCGTCCGAATACCAGCGAGTGCGATCCGCACGCATTGTTCCCGATCATGCCGCCGATGGTGCAGCGCGCCCAGGTGGACGGGTCTGGGCCGAAACGCAGGCCATGGCCAGCCGCCTCTTTCTGCAGGGTGCCCAGCACCACGCCCGGCTCCACCCGCGCCGTTCGGGCCTCGGCGTCAATGTCGATGATCCGGTTCACGGAGCGCGACAGGTCCACGACGATGCCCGGTCCGATCGCGTTCCCGGCCACCGAGGTTCCGCCACCGCGCATGGTGAGCGGTGTTGACGTCGACCGGGAGACCTCGGCGATGGCGAGCACGTCGTCGGTGTCGCGCGGAAAGACCACAACATCGGGCACTACGCGATAGTTGGATGCATCCGTCGAGTACTCCGCGCGCCGGCGCGTGTCGGCATCCACCGGCCCCACCACGGTCTCGCGCAAGAGCGCGATGAGGTCGGAGACGTCGCTGGGGGTCCGGGAGTCGGGCAGGGTGTTCGGCGAGTGGGCCATGAGTAGCATGCTACTCCAGCCGGGCTCGACCTGTGACAGGTTTCAGCGAACCCGTCCGCGTGATACGAGCGCTCCCGGCCACGGTTCCGGAATCGCCTCACCCGAAATGCTCGCCACCTGCCGCAGCAACAGAACCGCGGTCCCGACGAGATGGTCGTACATGAGGAGTGCCGCAGCGTCTGCGTTCCGGGCCGCCACGGCCTCGACGATCGGTTCATGTTCGTGCTGAATCGCGAGGAGAGTACGTGATCGATCGGCCGTCCAGACGCCGTGGGCCTGTGTCGCATCACGCAGCGATTCCACCATGGCCGAGATGCGGCCGTTGCCGGCGGCCGTCATCAGAAGTGTGTGCAGTCGACGGTCGCTGCGTTTGAACCGCGCCTCGTCATCCGCCTCCGCCGCCGCCGCGCAGTCGAACAGGCATGATCTCAGCCCCGTGACGAGGGCCTCGTCCGCATGGGCCGCGGCGAACGCGACGGCCGGAACCTCGAGCAGCAGGCGCGCCTCGAACACCTCGCGCACGTCGTCCACCTTCAGCCCGCGCACCCGCACGCCGTGGTTGCGCTCGATCTCCAGCATGCCAACGTCCGCGAGGCGCAGAACCGCGTCGCGGACGGGCGTGCGCGACACCTCGAACCGCTCCGCCAGCTGGTAGATGGAATGCAGCGAACCGCTGGCGAGGTCGCCGGAGAGTATCGCTTCACGCAGGGCGTCGTGGATGCGGTCAGTCGTGCTGACGCGGGGAGCCATTACCGATTCCCGGCGGTAATGGGGGGCGAAGTGAGGGCCATGACCCGATGTTACCGGCTGGGCGCGGGGTGCCTGCGGCATCCGTGCGGCGGGTGGGCGCCAGAGGGTGCACGGCGCGTTTTCTTTCCAGGAGCAGAAGAATCGCAGAAGTTCTGGTGTGAATTCTGGCAAGTACCCCGTGGATCTGCGTCATTCTTTAGTCAGCAGCCGCAAGGTCAGCCATATTTTCAGTCCACATGCCTGCACCACTCCTACGTCGAAGGAATGAACATGACGCTCTATCAAGACGACACCGCAGCCGTCGAATCCCTGAAGCAGCAGATCGGGAGCAGCTGGGATGCGATCAACCCCGAGTCCGTCGCCCGAATGCGCGCCCAGAACCGATTCAAGACCGGTCTCGAAATCGCCCAGTACACGGCCGACATCATGCGCAAGGACATGGGGGAGTACGACGGAGATTCCTCCATCTACACCCAGTCGCTCGGCGTCTGGCACGGATTCATCGGTCAGCAGAAGATGATCTCGATCAAGAAGCACCTGAAGACCACCAACAAGCGTTACCTCTACCTGTCCGGATGGATGGTCGCCGCGCTACGCTCCGAGTTCGGTCCGCTCCCCGACCAGTCCATGCACGAGAAGACATCCGTTCCCGCGCTCGTGGAGGAGATCTACACCTTCCTCCGCCAGGCCGATGCCCGCGAGCTGGACCTGCTGTTCACCGCCCTCGACCAGGCTCGCAGCGCCGGCGATGACGCCAGGGCCGCGAAGATTCAGCACCAGGTCGACACCTACGAGACCCATGTCGTGCCGATCATCGCCGACATCGACGCCGGGTTCGGCAACCCGGAGGCGACCTATCTCCTGGCCAAGAAGATGATCGAAGCAGGTGCCTGCGCCATCCAGATCGAGAACCAGGTCTCCGACGAGAAGCAGTGCGGCCATCAGGACGGCAAGGTCACCGTTCCCCACGAGGACTTCATCGCGAAGATCAACGCCGTGCGCTACGCGTTCCTGGAGCTGGGCATCGAAAACGGCATCATTGTCTCCCGCACCGACTCGCTCGGCGCCGGCCTCACGCAGAAGCTCGCGGTGTCCTACCAGAAGGGCGACCTCGGCGACCAGTACAACTCCTTCCTCGACGTGGACGAGATCACCGAGGCCGACCTCGGCGACGGTGACGTCGTCATCAAGCGCGACGGAAAGCTGTTGCGCCCGAAGCGTCTGGCCAGCAACCTCTTCCAGTTCCGCCCGGGCACCGGAGAGGCCCGGTGCGTGCTGGACAGCATCACCTCGCTGCAGAACGGCGCCGACCTGCTCTGGATCGAAACCGAGAAGCCGCACATCGGCCAGATCGGGGCCATGATGAACGAGGTGCGCAAGGTCATCCCGACCGCCAAGCTGGTCTACAACAACAGCCCGTCGTTCAACTGGACGCTCAACTTCCGTCAGCAGGCGTACGACGCGCTGCTCGACGCGGGGCAGGACGTGTCGGCCTACGACCGGGCCAAGCTCATGAGCGTGGACTACGACGAGACCGAACTCGCCCGCAACGCCGACGAGAAGATCCGCACCTTCCAGCGCGACGCATCGGCCGAGGCCGGCATCTTCCACCACCTCATCACGCTGCCGACGTACCACACGGCCGCGCTGTCCACCGATGATCTCGCCAAGGGCTACTTCGCCGACCAGGGCATGCTCGCCTACGTGAAGGGCGTGCAGCGCCGCGAGATCCGCGAGGGAATCGCCACGGTCAAGCACCAGAACATGTCCGGTTCTGATCTGGGTGACAACCACAAGGAGTACTTCGCCGGCGAGGCTGCGTTGAAGGCCGGCGGCGTCAATAACACGAGCAACCAGTTCGACGAGCCGGCTCTGAACCACTAGCTCAAAACCTCTTCGAGGCAGGCACGACGAAGCCCCAGTCATCAGACTGGGGCTTCGTCGTGCCCGTGGCATCCGTTGCCAGTTCAGGAGATCCCCGCGGGTGCGAGCCGCTGCGCGCCGAACGACGCGGCACCGCGACGCGCCGAGCCGGGATCTCCTGAAGTAGCGACCACGGGACTACTCGGCGCGGTCGAGGCGGGCGACGCCGATCTTGGAATCGGCCATGCCGTAGAACACGAACAGCTGCCCGTCGATCTCTTCGATGGCCGTCGGGAACACGACGTTGGGCACAATCCCACTCATCTCATCGGCCGTCTCCGGCTTCAGCAGCGGCACGCTCGTGCGGGCCAGAACCTTCGTCGGGTCCTCGGCGTCGAGGATCATCGCGCCGGCGGCGTAGTTGACCTTGCGCTGCTGGTCGAAGGCGTTGTCGATCACTCCGGTCACGCCGTGGTGCAGCACCAGCCAGCCTTCCGGCACGCGCAGCGGCGGCGGGCCGCCACCGATTTTGAGCGCCTCGAACGGAAACTCGGGCCCCGCGAGAAAGCGGTGCTGCTGCCAGATCGCGAGGGAACGGATGTCGCCCAACACGTCGGCCACCGGAACGTAGCTGATCCAGATGCTCTGTCGGGCGTCCTCGACACCGGCGGGCAGGCGGATGCCTTCGCCCGGCCGTACCTCGCCGATGTCCCACATGGGACGGTGCAGCACGGCGAAGCTCTCTACGCCGTCGGGCGCCGTGACGGACTCGGGGAAGAAGACGGTGTCCTTGTTGTGGAACAGGTTCAGGTCCATGTCCAGGTCGTCGTCGTAGGTGAACAACACCGGACCCAGTCGGGTCCACTCGCGCAGGTCGGTCGACACGGCCAGCGCAGTGCGCGGCCCGAGCGGTCCGTACGCCACGTAGGTCATCACGTGCATGCCGAGGCGGGGAACGAAGGTCACGCGGGGGTCCTCGACCCCGGCGTTGTTCGCGCCACGCTCCCAGCCGCGATCTGGTGCAAGCACCACGCCCTCGCGCTCGACCCCGGTCGGCACACCATTTTCGATGATCACCCGGGCCAGGCCGACGCGGCTCACATTGCCCGACGCGACCAGGCGCGGCAGGAGGTACAGGGTTCCGTCGGGAGCGTGCCCGGTTCCGGGGTTGAGCACACCCTCGGCCTCGAGTTCGTTGCCGTCCTCGGGCGTCATGATCACCCCGGCGCGGGTGAGGGAATAGGGGAAGGTCGTGATGGTGTTCGACATGATTATCCTTTGACGCCCGAGCCGATGTCGGTCGATATGAAGTAGCGCTGAAACACGATGAACAGCAGAACCACGGGGGCAGCGAGCACCGCTGCGCCCGCAAGAGTGGCCCCGAAGGGGTTGGCAGCGGATGCCGCCACGGTCGAGATGTAGTTGGCGAGGGACACGGCAAGCGGTTGCATGCCGGCATCCTTGGTGATGAGGAACGGCCACAGGAATTCGTTCCAGGGCCCGATGAACGTCAGCAGCACCACGGTGATCACCGCGGGGCGCACGAGCGGCAGGGCGATCCGCCAGAGGAGCACGAGCTCCGTCGCGCCGTCGATGCGAGCCGCCTCGAACAGCTCCTTGGGCAGCTGCAGGAAGTATTGGCGGAAGATGATGACGGCGGTGGAGTTGATGGCGAACGGCAGGATCATGCCGAGGTAGTTGTCGGCGAGTCCGTAGTCACGCGCAATCAGCACGTACAGCGGAATCATCAGCAACTGGAAGGGAACCACCTGCACGAGCAGCGCCAGGGCGAACGTCACACCCCGGCCCCGCCACTGCAGCACGGCGAGGGCATAGCCCACAAGCAGTCCGAACACGAGCGTGCCGATGAGAACGCCACCGGTGAAGATACCCGAGTTCACGAGTCCCTGAAACAGGTTGATGCGCTCGTTGATCGCCCCGTAGTTTTCAATCGTGAGATTGGCGGGGTTGGGGAACGCCCCCGCCACCGTGGGGTCCGGCGTGGCCTGGAGCGACCCGATCACCATGTAATAGAAGGGGAACAGGAACGCCAGCGCACCGATTCCGAGAACGCTTGCGCGCAGAATTTTCTGGAACGTCGTCATCAGTCTTTCCCTCCGGCGAATCGGTTCTGCAACAGCGCGATACCGAGTACCACGATCACGAGCACCACACCGATCGCGGCCGCAACGTCGGGTTGCCCCTGCTGCAGGCCCCGCTGGTACATGATGAGCACCGGTGATGCGGATGCCCCGTTCGGCCCGCCGCCTCCGGTGAGCAGATACGGCTCGGTGAAGAGGTTGGCGCCCGTCACAGTCGAGACGAGCAGTACGAGCACGGTGGCCGGCCGCACACCCGGAACCGTCACGGCGAAGAACTGCCGCACCGCTCCCGCACCATCGGTCGACGCCGACTCGTACAGCTCCTTCGGCACGCCCTGCAGCGCCGCGAGGTAGAGCAGAATGTAGAAACCGAGCTGCTTCCATGTGACGAAGAACGCGATCGTGGGCATCGCCCAGTTGCTGTTGATCAGCCACGACGGGTCAGGGGCGGCCGGGCCGAGAATCTGATTCACGAGGCCGTTGCCGTTGAAGAGAAAGATCCACACGGCAACCACGGCCACGCTCGCCGTGACGTACGGCACGTAGAAGCTCACCCGCAGGAACGTACTGAACCGCGTCACCCGGTTCAACGCGGTCGCCAACAGCAGCGAGAGCACCACGGTCAGCGGCACGTTGATGAGCAGAAAAATGCCGACATTGCCGAACGAACGGACGACGGCCGGATCGGAGAACGCGGTGACGAAGTTCGCCAGGCCCACGAACGGGCGCTCCACCTGCGCGCCGGGCGCCGTGAAGAAGAAGTCGTGAAACGAGATCCACACGGAATACAGCAGCGGGTAGGCGAAGACGAGCATGACGAACACCAGGTACGGGGCGCTGAACAAGAGCCCGAGCGGGTGACGTCCGAACACCCGCTGCTTTCTCGAGGTTCGTCGTGCTCCGGGTGCGGATGCCGGGGCATCCGCCCGGGTGCGAGTTGACGTTGTCATGGCTGCACTAATTACTGTGCGGCGATTTGGTCGATTTTCTTGGCCGCATCGTCGAGCGCCGTGTGCACATCGCCCCCACCGAAGATGACCGACTTCGACCATGCGTCGCGGAAGGCCTGCATGATCTGGACCGTGTTGGGTCCCGACGGTACCTCGACGGTGCGAGAGGCCTGCTCACCGAACGCCGCGTAGGCGGGATTGGCCGCGAAATAGTCCGCGTAGGTGTCGGTGAGATTCTCGCGCAGCGGCATCTGGCCGGTGAGCTCCAACAGCTGGCGGTCCTGTGCCTCACTCGTCGAGAACTTGAGCACGTCCCAGGCCGTTCCCTGGTTCGTGCACGCCGTGTAGAGGCCCACATTCTTGGCATCACTGAAGGTGTAGGTGTCTTCGGGCGCGATGCCGTCCTTGGTGGGAACCGGCGCGGTGCCCCAGTTCACACCGTCGTAGACCGACACGGCCCACGGGCCGACGATCGCCATCGCCGCCACGCCGTCGGCGAAGGAGTCACCCTGGTAGGCCTCCTTGCCGGACAGATTGTCCGTGTAAAGCGTGGCCCAGAAATCGGCGACGTCGTAGCCGGCCTGATCGGCGAAGGTGGCCTTGCCGTCTTCGACGATCTGCGTTCCGCCGGTCGCAGCGGCATACAGCGGATAGAAGTCGAACTGACTCTGGTAGAACTCGCTGGTCGGGGCGGGGAGGATGGCGTTGGGTGCGACGCCGGCATCGACGAGGGTCTTCGACGTGGCGAGGAAGTCGTCGTAGGTGGAGAGCTGCGGGTTCTCCGGGTCGAGACCGGCCGCCGCGAACATGTCCTTGTTGTATGCGATCATCACCGGGTTGGACTTCCACGGCATCTGGTAGAACTCGCCGTCGGCGTTCTTGTACTGGTCGGCGACGTCGCCGCTGCGCGCGGCGATGTAGTCCGCGCCGTCCGGGAACGTGGACAGGTCGACGAGGCCGCCCTGCTTCTCGAACTGGCCGACGGCCGAGGGGGCCGTGTTGTAAATGAGGCAGGGGGCGTTGCCGGCGGTGATGGCCGCGCCGATAACCTCTTCGCTGCTCTTGCCGGCGGGGATCTCCTGGCCGGTGATCTTCTCGTCCGGGTGGTCCGCGTTCCAGGCGGTCACCATCTGCTTGCCCCAGGCCACCTCCTGCTCGTTGTTCGAGTACCAGATGGTGATGTCGCCGTGACTGTCCGCCGACCCGCCGCCGCCGCCCGCGCTGCAGCCGGCCAAGGCCACGGCGCCCACGGCGAACATCGCCAGCAATCCATACTTGTTTCTCGACTTGGGTGCCAGCGTCTTTGCTGTCTTCGAGGCCACGAGGGCTCCTTTGTTCGTGCGGCCAGGCCGCTGTTGTACGGCTAGGCCGTTGGGTGTGTGCGGCTGGGCCGCGGGGCTATATCAGTTGGGGGATCCCGACGCGCGCGGTGGAGCCGCGAACGACGAGATGAGCGGGGGGAAGTTCGATGTCGCTGACGGGCTCACCGTCGAGCAAACGGAGGAGGGCGCTCGCCGCAGCCTCTCCCCAAATCTGCGCTGCCGTCGACACGGTGGTCAGCGTCGGATTGAGGTGCAGGCCCACCTCGCTGTTGTCGAAACCGGTGATGGACAGATCCTCGGGAACTCGCACTCCGAGTCGCTGGGCCAGGCCCATTCCGGCGATGGCCATCGGGTCATTGGAATAGACGATCGCGGTCGGGGGCTGGTGCAGGGCGAGAAGCTCTCCCGTGGCGCGAGCGCCATCCGCCGCGCTGAAATCGGTCTCCGCCACCAGGGTGCTGGGCAGACCGAGCTCGTCGAGGGCGGCGACGAAGGCCGCGCGCCGCCGCACGGAGTGCAGCATGGTGTTCGGCCCGGCCACGTGGGCGATGCGAGTGTGTCCGAGCTCGGCGAGCAGCCGAACGGCCGAGCGGATACCCGGGGCGTCGTCAAGAGAGACGGCCGGAAACGGGGTGGGGCCGTCGGGGTGACCGAGGGTGACGGCCTGGAGCCCGAGCTCCGCGGTGAGCGCGATCCGCAGGTCGTTCGGTCGCAGGTCGCTGAGGATGACGCCGTCCACCCGGTCATCGGCCGCGAGCTGGCGATAGCTCGCGATTTCGTCTTCGGGAGTGCCGACCATGCTCAGCACCAGGGCCTGACGAGCCGGGGCGAGCGCGGATTCGATGCCCGCGATCAGGGCCGGAAAGAACGGGTCCGACGACAGGATTTCGGGATTGCGGGCGATGACGATGCCCACGGCGAAGGCCCGATCGGTGCTGAGCGAACGGGCGCGCATGCTGGGGCGCCAGCCGATCTCCGCAGCCACCGTGAGAATGCGCTGGCGGGTGTCCGCGGCTACGCCAGGACGGTCGTTGAGTGCGAACGACACGAGGCCTTTACTGACGCCGGCCTCACGGGCAACGTCGGCAATGGTGGGGCGGGCCTTGGCCATCGTGTCTCCTCGTCGAGTGTCGCCGTGTGCTGAACCGGTTTAGAATCAACCTATACCGGTTTAGGCGCGAAGGCAAGGGTCGGCCCGAACTCACGAATCTTCACCCTGAACGACCTGCGGGTCCCCATCATCGCTGCACCGATGACCGGCGGAGCATCCACGCCCGAGCGTCGCAAGCGCGGGGGCCCGCGGCGGGCTGGTTGCCTCGTGCCGGGGATGGAGAGTGACCCGTCGGGCGCGCGGTTACGCGGGGTTGCGCCGCCGACTCCGCGAGCGAGTCGGACGACACCGTCAACCTCTAAACTGGGTCTTGCGCGGCCGATTAAGGCGAGCGATGTAGGGGAGCCCCGGTGAACCAGAGCACCACAGCAGGGAACGAGCGTAACCGGAGCGGGCAGCGGGTGCTCGAGGCCGGGTCGCTGGCCACGCCCGCGCGCACCCTCGCTGACATCCTCGCGGAGACCGCCGAGCGGCATCCCGACGCGCTCGCGCTGGAAGACGCAGCCGGGGGCATCAGCTACCGCGGACTCCTGCGTTTGGTGCACGATCAGGCCACTCGGCTCAGCCGCCACGGTGTGCGCCGTGGTGACAACGTGGGCATTCGCATCCCGTCCGGCACGCGCGACCTGTATGTCTCGATTCTCGCGACCCTGCTCGTGGGTGCCGCCTACGTGCCCGTCGACGCCGACGACCCGGAGGAACGCGCGCGGCTGGTCTTCACCGAAGCCGGAGTCGTGGGCATCATCGGCCCGGGGGCCGTGTTCGCCGTGCGGAACGCCGTCGATGCCGACGCCCTCGCCGCCCGAGGCCTGCCCGCCACCGAAGATCCGGGCCTCGTCTTCTCCACCGGCGTCATTCCCGCCCCCGACGATGACGCCTGGGTGATCTTCACCTCCGGCTCCACCGGAGTGCCCAAGGGCGTGGCCGTCACGCACCGTTCCGCCGCGGCGTTCGTGGACGCCGAAGCCGGCCTGTTCCTGCGCCGCGAACCGATCGGCACCGACGACCGGGTGCTCGCGGGCCTCTCGGTGGCCTTCGACGCCAGCTGCGAGGAGATGTGGCTCGCCTGGCGCAACGGCGCATGCCTCGTTCCGGCCCCCCGCTCCCTCGTGCGCTCCGGCGCCGACCTCGGCCCGTGGCTCATCTCCCACGGCATCACCGTCGTCTCCACCGTGCCGACCCTCGCGGCGCTCTGGCCCCAGGACGCCCTCGAACGCGTGCGCCTCGTCATTTTCGGCGGGGAAGCCTGCCCGCCCGACCTCGTGGCCCGCATCACCGCTCGCGATCGCGAGGTCTGGAACACCTACGGCCCCACCGAAGCCACCGTCGTGGCCTGCGCGGCGCTGCTCGGCACCGAAAGCGTTGTGCGCATCGGCCTGCCGCTCGACGGTTGGGACCTCGCCGTCGTCGACCCGTCCGGCCGACGCGTGGCCGACGGCGAAACCGGTGAACTCATCATCGGCGGGGTCGGCCTCGCCCGCTACCTCGACCCGGCCAAAGACGCCGAAAAGTACGCCCCGCATGCCGGACTCGGCTGGGACCGCGCCTACCGCAGCGGCGACCTGGTGCGCTTCGAAACGCCCGGCCTCGTGTTCGTGGGGCGCGCCGACGATCAAGTGAAAATCGGCGGTCGGCGCATCGAACTCGGTGAGGTCGACGCCGCATTGCAGGCGCTCACCGGGGTGGCCGGCGGCGCCGCCGTCGTTCAGACGACCCCGGCGGGCAATCACGTACTGGTCGGCTACGTCGCGCTGACCACGGCCGGGCGCGCGGATGCCCCGCACGGCTTCGACCGCGCCCTCGCCATGGACCGGCTGCGCGAGGAGTTGCCGGCCGCCCTCGTCCCGCTGCTCGCGATCGTTCCCGAGCTGCCCACCCGCACGTCCGGCAAGGTCGACCGGGCGGCACTGCCCTGGCCGCTGCCCGTGACCGTCGACTCTGCCGCCGCGAGCGAGCTGGGAGCCACGGCCGGCTGGCTCGCCGAGAAGTGGGCCGCCATCCTCGGCGTCGCCGTCTCGGGGCCCGACGACGACTTCTTCGCGCATGGTGGCGGATCGCTCTCCGCCGCCCAGTTCGTCTCCGCGGTGCGCGAGCGATTCTCCGAAACAACTGTCGCCGACATCTATGACTACCCGCGCATCGGCTCCCTCGCCGCGGAACTCGACGCCCGCACCCCCGACATTCCTGGTGTCACCCGCGAAGTTCTTCCCACGCCGCGCCGCAGCCAGTTCGCCCAGACGCTGCTGGGGATCCCGTTGCATGCGCTCGTCGGCATGCGCTGGCTGGTGTATCTGGCCGTGGCGAACAACCTGCTCGCGGCCTGGGGCGCGTCGAGCGTGGTGCCCACCGTGTCCTGGTGGGCCGTGCTGATCGGGTTTGTTCTGTTCGTCACCCCGCCCGGCAAGATGGCCATTTCGGTCGTCGCCGCCCGGATGCTGCTGCCCGGTCTGACGCCCGGCAACTATCCGCGCGGCGGCTCGGTTCATCTGCGACTGTGGCTCGCCGAGCAGGTGGCACTTCTCGTGGATGCGCAGAGCCTGGCCGGGGCGCCCTGGATCAGCTACTACGCTCGCGCGCTCGGCGCCCGGATCGGCCGCGACGTTGACCTGCACACGCTCCCGCCCGTGACCGGGATGCTGTCGATCGGTGCCCGGGCCGCCATTGAACCGGAGTCGGACCTCGCCGGGTACTGGGTGGACGGCGATGTCCTGCGCATCGGTCATGTGCATATCGGGGCGGATGCGAAAATCGGCTCCCGCACCACCCTGCTCGGCGGCGCCCAGATCGGAAACGGTGCCCAGATCGAACCCGGTGCCGCCGTGAGCGCCGCCGTTCCGGCGGGGGAACGCTGGGCCGGCTCACCGGCCCGTCGCGTGGGCTCGGCGAAAGAAGCCTGGCCGCCCGAGCGCCCGCCCGCCGGTCGCCGCTGGCTCGCCCTGTTCGCGGCCGGATCGATCGCCCTGACCGGCATCCCGGCCCTCGCGATCGGACTCGGGGCACTGCTTCTCGGCCTCGCGATCGGCAGCGCCGACTCCCTGGCGTCCGTACTGGTGCGCGCCGCCGCCATGATGCCCGTCGCTGTCGTCGCGGGCGGAGCGTTCTACGCCCTGCTCGTGATCGGCGTGGTGCGGGCGTTGAGCGTCGGTCTGCGCGAGGGCTACTACCCGGTGCGCAGCCGCGTCGGATGGCAGGTGTGGATGACCGAACGCCTGCTCGACGGCACCCGAGACGTGCTGTTCCCCCTCTTCGCGAGTCTGTTCACGCCGGTGTGGCTGCGGCTGCTCGGGGCCAGGGTAGGCCCCGGCGTCGAGGCCAGCACCGTTCTGCTGATTCCCTCGCTGACGACCATCGCACCCGACGCGTTCCTCGCCGACGACACGATGGTGGCCTGTTACGAGCTCGGCGGCGGATGGTTGCACATCGGCCCGGCCAAGGTCGGTCGGCGGGCATTTCTCGGCAACAGCGGCATGGCGGGACCGGGCCGCACCGTGCCGCGCAACGGCCTGGTGGCCGTGCTCTCCTCTACGCCGCGTAAAGCCAAGCGCGGCTCCAGCTGGCTCGGCAACCCCGCCGCCCGGCTGCGCCGCACGATCTCGGACTCCGACGAGGCCCGCACATTCGATCCGCCCGTGCAGCTCAAGGTGGCGCGGGCGCTGTGGGAGCTGCTGCGACTGGTGCCAGCGATCGTGACGGCCTGGGTTGCCCTGGGCGTGCTCGGCGGCCTGGAATGGCTGTGGCTCACCCTCGGTCTCGGCGGGGCGGTCGTCCTGTCCGGAGTGGTGCTGCTCGCGGCCGGGGCGGTGGCCGCCGGCGTGACGACCGTGGCCAAATGGCTGCTCGTCGGGCGCATCACAGCCACGGAGCATCCGCTCTGGTCATCATTCATCTGGCGCAACGAGGTCTCGGACAGTTTTGTGGAAATCGTGGCGCGGCCATGGTTCGCCGCGAAGGCCGCCGGAACGCCCGCGCTCGCCGTGTGGCTGCGCAGCCTCGGCGCGCACGTTGGACGGGGCGTGTGGTGCGAGTCGTACTGGCTGCCGGAAGCCGACCTGGTGAGCCTCGGCGATGGCGCCACCGTGAACCGCGGATGCGTGGTTCAGACTCACCTGTTTCACGACCGCATCATGCAGCTCGACACGGTGAACATGGGTTCCGGGTCGACGCTCGGCCCGCACAGCGTGATCTTGCCCGCCGCCTCGGTGGACGAGGGATCGACGGTGGGACCGTCCTCCCTCGTGATGCGCGGCGAACGCGTGCCGACCGGATCCGTGTGGTCGGGCAACCCCATTTCGCCATGGCACAATCCGCCGTGGGACGAGCAATTCGCCGGTGCCCGACCGGCCATGAAATAGTTGGACACCTATGCCTTCGACGACCCCACCCAACTATGGCTCCGCATCGGCCGGAGACCCGTACACCCCGACGAGCGGCAACGGCGGCTACCTTGCTGTGCACTACGACCTTGCCCTCGACTATCGAGTGGCGACGAATCGGCTCAACGCCACCGCGACCATTACGGCGCGCGCCACCAGCCGACTCGATCGTTTCAGCCTCGACTGCGCGGGCCTCACGATCGACAAGGTGACCGTGAACGGAGTGCCGGCGCGAAAGATCTCGCAGGCCGCGCGCAAGCTCGTGATCACGACCGCGACAACGCTCGAGGCGGGGGAGGCCTTCGAGGTTGTCGTGCGCTACCGCGGCGCGCCCCACCCGGTGCGCAGCGCGTGGGGTGAGGTCGGCTGGGAAGAACTCGACGATGGCGTGCTCGTCTCCGGGCAGCCCATCGGCGCGCAAACCTGGTTTCCCTGCAACGACCATCCCAGCAACAAGGCCACGTATCGCATCAGCGTGAGTTGTGAATCGGGCTACACCGTCATCTCGAACGGCCCGCTCGTGTCACAGTCGGATCGTTCCGGGCGCACAACCTGGACCTTCGCCGTGGACGAACCCGTTGCGACGTACCTCGCTGCCGTGTCCATCGGGCGCTACCGCCGCCGCGACCTGGCCGCCGCACCCGTGGCGCAGAGCCTGTTCTTTCCCGCGAATCACTCGCGTGAGGTGGCGACCGATTTCGGGCGCCTGGAGGAGATGACCACGTTCTTCGCCGAGAAGTTCGGGCCCTACCCGTTTTCTTCGTACTCCGTCGTGGTGACGGACGACGAGCTCGAGATACCCCTCGAGGCGCACGGTCTTGCCGTGTTCGGGCGCAATCACGCGGACGGTGCGCACGGCAGCGACCGGCTCATCGCCCACGAACTCGCGCACCAGTGGTACGGCAACAGCCTCACGGTGTCGCACTGGCAGGACATCTGGCTGCAGGAGGGCTTTGCCTGCTATGCCGAGTGGCTGTGGGAGGAACAGCGAGGGGGGTTGACCGCAAATCAGCATGCCCACGCGCATCGGAATGCGCTCAATCAGCTGCCCAAGGACCTGGTCGTGGGCGATCCGGGTGCGCGAGACATGTTCGACGACCGGGTCTACAAGCGCGGGGCGCTGGCCCTGCATGCCATACGACTGTCGCTGGGAGACGAGGCGTTCTTCTCCGCCCTGCGCGCGTACACGCTGGCGTATCGCCACGGGCATGTCACAACGGATGCGTTCATCGCGTTCTTCGCCGAGCACACCGGCAGCCGCGTCATCGGTACCTTCGTCGAGCGGTGGATTCGAGCGGCGGATCTTCCCATCCTCTGACTCACGCGCCCACGGTGCCCGGGAGCGCAGCGTCGTTCGGGAGGTGGGCGAGCGTTCCGACCATGCCGGCGCGCCCGAGGTCGACGGGCGTCAGGCGAACCATCGCCATATCCGGCAACGAGCCCGGCCAGGAGAGCAGACGGTTTCCGGTGAGTGACGTGCCGACGTGGAGCGGATCGACGCGGAGGCCCTCTCCGGTGAGCTTGAGAACGGCCTCCTTCCGCGTCCAGAAGACGGCCCGGGCGTGATCCGCGTCGGCGACCTTGAGGCCGCTCAGCTCGCATCGCTCCGCCGCGGTGAAGGCCACATCGTCGAAGCCGGCGCGGCGCACGGCCGAGATCTCCTCAACGTCGATTCCGACCGCACCGGCCCATGACACGGCAACGACCGTGAGCTCGCCCGCTCGACTCAGACTGATGCGCACCACGCCGGTGAGGTTCGGGGGAGCGGCCACAAACGGGCGACCGTGCTCGGAAGATCCGCACGTCCCACACCGCTGCGCGACCTCGACCGCGGACACAGGCAGGGTGCTCGCCTCGGCGACGGTCTCGGCCAGGAAGGCGTAGTCGGCCGCCCGAGTGCTGCCGCGCGGGCGGACACGCACCGTGACGCCCCCAGGATATTCGTTGTGCACAGGCTAGAGCCTATGCCGATTGACCGAGCGACTGATGGCAGACTGACAGGCGGACGAGGGAGCAGCATGGCACTGATCGACAACGCGGTCTACGTGGACGGGCGGCGCGTCGCGGCGCACGACACCCTGCACGAGACCTTTGCAGCGATGAAGGCGCACAACGGGTTCGCCTGGATCGGCCTGTATCGACCGACCGAAGACGAGATCCGATCGGTCGCCGGGGAATTCAACCTGCATGGCCTCGCGGTGGACGACACCCTGGCCGGGCATCAGCGGGCGAAATTGGAGCGGTACGCCGAGACGCTGTTCATCGTGCTTCGTCCGGCACGATACGTCGATGCGACCGAGCGCGTGGAGTTCGGCGAGCTGCACATCTTCGTCGGCCCGGACTTCGTCGTGACCGTACGCCATGCGGAATCGCCCGACCTCGCCAAGGTTCGCAAGCGCATGGAGGAGACGCCGCACCTGCTGGCGCTCGGTCCGGAGGCCGTGTTGTACGCGATCCTCGACCAGGTCGTCGACGAGTACGCGCCCGTCGTCGCCGGGCTGGAGAACGATATCGACGAGATTGAGGACCAGCTCTTCGACGGCGACCCCGCGGTGTCGCGGCGCATTTACGCCCTCTCGCGTGAAGTGATGGAGTTTCAGCGGGCGACGCAGCCGCTCGTGCCCATGTTCGAGGCCCTGCAGCGCGGCTTCGACAAGTACCGTGTCGATCTTGAGCTGCATCGCCACCTGCGCGACGTGCTCGATCACGCCCTGCGCGTGGTCGAACGAGCGGATGCGTTCCGTCAGCTCCTGCAAAATGCCCTCACCGTGCACAGCACCCTCGTTGCGCAGTCGCAGAACGACGAGATGCGCAAACTGTCAGAAACCGGCCTGGCGCAGAGCGAGGAGGTGAAGAAGATCTCCAGTTGGGCCGCGATCCTGTTCGCCCCAGCGCTGGTGGGCACCATTTACGGCATGAATTTTCGGAATATGCCAGAGCTCGACTGGACATACGGGTACCCGATGGCCCTCGGCCTGATGGTCGTGCTCGGCGGCGTGCTCTACCGCGCCTTCAAGAAACGAAACTGGCTCTAGACCGGTGGCACGATGTGGTGCCGATTGGGCGCATCGCTTGACATTTCACGGTGAAAACGGGCGAAACCCCGGCCGCTTCATGGCGATTGCCATGTTAGGCACTTAGGGTATCCCTGTGTGGCACCTCGATAGAAAACAAGACGACGACGATGTGCTGTCGAAGTACGCGGACGTCTCCTCACCCGACCCGCAAAACTCGACCAGCCCGCACGCTCTGAGCCTGGGAGACCCCTCGCTCGTGGCGGGCAACATCGCCGAGCCGGCCTGGCAACGCTGGCGGGACGAAATCGGGCAGCTCGGAGGCCGTTCCCCGCTGTTGCACTTCAGCGACAGCCCGAGAACGCGCATTGAGTTGAGCGCGACGCACCCCGGTGGTCTGCCGCAGTTCATCTCCGGCAAAACCACGCTTCTCTCCAACCTGATTCGGGACGAACTCGCGCTTCGCAACGCTCGCCTGGCGGCGAACGAGATCACCCAGAAAGGCATTGAGCTGCGCTCCATGCGCGGTATCGAGTCGGTCAACCTGGGCATCGGTCTCGCCGAGTGGCGGTTCAACGATGAGGACTTTCTCGCGCCCGTGCTGCTGCGCCCGCTCGCCATCCGCCGCTACGGCCGTGACTATGAACTCAAGCTCAAGGGTCAGCCCTTCCTGAACCCCGAACTCGCCAGGGCCCTGCACGACCAGTTCCAGATCACCCTCGACGCCGATGCCTTCGTGGCCCTCGCCGTGACCAACGGCGCTTTCAAACCGCAACCGGTGATTGACCGGCTACGCGGTTTGACCTCGCACCTGCCCTGGTTCCAGGTCGTACCCCGCCTTGTGGTGTCGTCTTTTGCCGACGTGGGACGCGCCCTCGCTGCCGACGCGCACAAGCTTGAGCACCCGCTGCTCGACGCCATGGCCGGCAACCGCAACGCCCGCGAGAACGTCGAAGCGGCCTACAATCCCGTCGTGCCGATCGGGCAGGACGCCCGCCCGCCCGCGACCGACGTGCTACTTCTCGATGCCGACCCCGAGCAGGAGAACGTGGTGGCCCAGATTGCCGCTGGCAATTCCCTCGTGGTGAAGACCCTGCCGGGAACCGGCGGCACCCAGACGATCGTGAACGCGATCGGTTCGTTGATCGCCCAGCACAAGCGCGTGCTCGTGGTGAGTGCACGTCGTTCAAGCCTCGACGGCATCGCCCATCGCCTCGTGCAGGTAGGGCTGCCCGGAGTGGCTGTCACCCCCCGCACCCTCAAACGTGATCTGGTCCAGTCCATCACGCGCAACGAGAAGGCCGCCCAACCGCGCGTCAGTGACGTCGACGACGCTCTGGTGCGACTGCGCAAGGTGCTGCTCGACTACCGTTCGGCGCTGACTCGGCGCGACCCGGCGCTCGGCGTGTCCGTACTAGACGCGCTCGGGGAACTCGCTCGGCTCGCCCAGCTGTCCCCACCACCCTCCACCACCGCGCGCCTGGACCGGCACGCCCTGGAGCTGCTCGCGCACTCACGTCCGGCCGCCGCGGCCACGCTCATCAAGGCCGCCGCTCTCGGCGAGTTCCGTTACGGACCCGGCGACTCGCCCTGGTACGGCGCGTCCTTCACGTCCACAGCGGACGCGTCCAACGCACACCAGCTCGCCAAACGCATCAACGAGACCGAACTGCCACGCCTGCTCGAACGCGCCGCCGGCCTCGTCGGCCAGACGCGGCTGCGCCCCTTCGAAACCATCGCGGAGCTCGGCGTATACCTGCGCCTGCTGCTGGACATCCGGGAGACCCTCGACAAGTTCCAGCCGGCCGTCTACGACCGTTCGCTCGCTGAGCTGATTACCGCAACGTCGTCCCGCCGCGAGTCGTCTGAGATGACCTCGGCCAACCGGCGCCGGCTGCGCAAGCTGGCCGACGAATACCTGCGCCCCGGCGTGCGCGTCAGCGATATGAACGAAAGCCTGCGTCGCATTCAGCAGCAGCGCACTCTCTGGCAGCGCTACGCGGCCGCCGGTGTGACGCCGGAGGTTCCGGTGGGCATCAACGACGTGCATGTCGCCTACCAGCGCGTCGCCGAAGACCTCGGCCTGCTCGACGTTCCGCTCGGCGCCGCCGGCACCACGCGCGCGCTCGTGGCTCGCCCGATCAAGGAACTCATCTACACCGTCGCCGGCCTCGCCGCCGACAGTGAGGTGCTGGCAAACCTGCACGAGCGCACCGCACTGCTCGCAACGCTGCGCGACAACAATCTCGACCCGCTGATGACCGACCTGTCACAGCGCCACGTGTCCGAGCAGAACGTGGCCGCTGAACTCGAACTCGCCTGGTGGCAGTCCGTGCTCGAGACCATGCTCAGCGGCGACCGTGCCCTGCTGAACGCGAACACCGGAGTGCTTGACCGGCTCGAGGCCGACTTCAAGCTCGTCGACGAGGCGCACGCGTCCGCCACCGGTCAGCTCCTGGCCTGGCTGCTGGCCGAGACCTGGAAGATCGGCGTCGTCGACTGGCCCGAGGAAGCCGACCAGCTGCGTCGCCTGCTGCGCGCCGACCGTGCCACCCCGGCGCGCCTGAACGATGCCGCACCGCACCTCGGGCGCGTGCTGGCGCCGGTATGGCTGGCCTCGCCATACGAGATCGCCGGGATCTCCGATCTCATCAGCTTCGACACCGTGCTGCTCGTGGACGCAGGTGCGACCACCCTCGCCGAGAACGTGGGTGCCATTCGCCGCGGCAAGCAGATAGTGGCGTTCGGTGACCCGGTCACCCAAACGCCGTCCCTGTTCGAAACCGGCATTCGGGACGCAGCCGGACCCGGCACCGAACCGGCATTCACCGTCGATGCGATGCACGCCGACTCTGCACTGGCTCGTCTCGGCGAGCTGCTGCCCACGCTCACGCTCACCCGCAGCTATCGGGCCGGGGGAGAAGACCTCGCCGAGCTCGTCAACCACCGTTTCTACGGGGGACGCATCGACTCGCTCCCGTGGGCGGGCAGCTACCTCGGACACGGCAGTCTGAGCATCAACTATGTGGCCGGCGGTCGCGGGATGCCCGACGCCGACAGCGGGGCCATCGAGAGCGTCGACGCGGAGGTGGTCAAGGTCGTCGAACTGGTGCTTGACCACGCCGTCAAACGCCCCCGCGAATCGCTCATGGTCATCACCGCAAGCGCGCGGCATTCGGTGCGAGTGCACCAGGCCGTGCTAGCCGCCTTCGCGAAGCGCACCGACCTCTCCGACTTCATTCTGAAGGACCGGGCCGAGCCGTTCACGGTGCTCACCCTGGAGCAGGCGGTAGCGCAGAGCCGTGACCGGGTCATCTTCTCCATCGGCTACGGCCGCACGCCGCATGGGCGGCTCCTGTCCAACTTCGGTTCCCTCGGCGAACCGGGCGGCGAACGCCTGCTCGCGATCGGCATGACACGGGCCCGCCGGTCCATGGACATCGTGTCGTGTTTCCGCCCCTCAGACATCGAAGCGGACCGTCAGCGCCATGGCATTCTCGCGCTGGCCCAGGTGCTCACCGAGACCGAGGCGCGTGGCGTCGTGGTGCAGGTTCCCGACGCCCGCGAAGCCATGCTCGTCGACCTCGCCGGTCGCCTCGAACGGCGCGGCCTGACGGTGACCCTCGGCCACCGGGGCAAGCTCGCCCTGGCGGCGTCGCACAACGGTCGTGCCATCGTGGTTGAAACGGATGCGGTAGTCGGCCGTGCCAGCCTGCGCGAGTCCCTCAGGCTCCGGCCCGAGGTGCTGCGCCGACTCGGCTGGCACTACCTGCGCGTGCACAGCTTCGAGCTGTTCAGCAACCCCGACGCCGTCGCCGCCCGGGTGGCGTCAATCGCGGGCGTGCAGCCGGTGACCGCGGGAACGGGCCCGACCGCTCAGGTCGACCCGCCGCAACCCGCCGCGGAATGATCATCCCGTGACAACAGGCAACCGGGGCACCGAGCGTCAGCCGATCGTGCGCCAGCCGGGGACGGGACGCCGGGCGAAGCTGCTGCCCGCGCCCGATACCGATCCCAACCCGCATCCGCCGGTGCTCCGCGAAGAGGGCGGCGTCGCGCACGGAGGCGCTGCCGCGAGCGGCAACGACGCACGGCTGCGCGAGGACCGCCCACCGCACTGGTAACCCCTGCCGGTTGCTACTTCAGGAGATTGCCGGGCACGGGCTCCGGCGTCCGCGTGATGGCGCGGGTGAGCGGATGCCGACGGCCGGATCTCCTGAACTAGCAACAGCACCGCGAGCGGTGGCGAGCGGGGGCGTACTGCGGGTGTGCCTAGTGCTTCGGGCCGTCGGCGCCGGCCGCGTTCCTGGCAAGCAGGTCGCGGATCTCGGTGAGCATGTCGAGTTCGGTTGTGGGGTCCTCGACCGCGGCGGCGGCGACGCCGTCTTCCCGGCGGCGCTCCTGGTTCTCCTTGAGCCGGTTGATCGGCAGCACGAAGACGAAGTAGACGACCGCGGCAATCAGCACGAAGTTGATCAGTGCGGCCAGCACCGCGCCGAGCGCCAACTCCGGAGCATCCGGCCCGCTGCGCAGCGGTATCACCATCGCCGTCGCGAGCGACTCCGCATTGAAGATCGCGGCGATCAGCGGATTGAAGATATAGGTGACCAGCGCAGTGACAACGGCGGTGAACGCCGCTCCGATGACAACGGCGACAGCAAGGTCAATGACGTTGCCGCGCATGATGAACTCTTTGAATCCCCTAATCACAGGATGCTCCTGACTATCTCGTAGTGGCGATGAACCGAGGCGTGCTCGGGTATTAGGACGTGGTCGATGCGGGTGCTGACGAGCCCGAAGAGCTCGACGAAGACGATGCCGACGAGGACTTCGCGGGCGCGGAGTCCTTCTTCGCCGGCGTGCCGGCGGAAGAATCGGTCGGTTTCGACTCGGGCTTGGCCTCGGACTTCTCGCTCGGCTTGCGATCCAGATTCGAATTGGACCGCTTGGAGTCGCTCTTGGAATCGTTGCTGTAGAAGCCCGAACCACTGAAGGTCACACCGATGGACGAGAAGACCTTGCGCAGCTTTCCCTGACAGGTGGGGCACACCGTGAGGGAATGGTCGGTGAAGGCCTGCTGGATGTCGAAAGCGGTGTCGCACTCGGTGCAACGGTAGGAATAGGTAGGCACTGAATCTCCAGCTGGTAAGGCGCGGCGGGCTTTTGCCTGCCGAGTAAGACTAAAACGCGATGATGCGCGTGGGGGTGACCAGTCCGTTGACGGGCTGATCGTGTACCTCGCGAGGCACGTCCTCCAGATATTCATTATCGAAGACAACGGCGTACACGGGGGGACATTTCTCCATGGAACCGAGGGTCTTGTCGAAGTAGCCGCGGCCCCAGCCCATGCGCAATCCGGTGGAATCCACCGCGGCGGCCGGCACGATTATCAGATCGACATCGTTGATGGCGATCGGTCCGAGAAGTTCCCCGACGGCCTCCGGCACACCGGAGAGGCCCTCGATCTCCGACTCATTGTCTCCGACGGTCCAGTCGAGAAGGCCGTCGTCCCTAGAAATGGGGTACAGGACTTTCAGTCCCTGCTCATGCGCCCAATTGAGAAAGGGTCTGGTGTTGGGTTCGCTGCGTGCGGAGAGGTAGCAGGCCAGTGAACGAGCGGAAAGATCGACCACGAGGCTCTGCAGATTCTCGGTGAAGCCGGCCGTCGCGGCCTCGCGTTCGAGCGAGGTCAGGTTCTGGCGGCGTTCCCGTAACTCAGCACGGAGCGCCCGCTTGCGGTGAGCGATGTCTGAGTCCATACGTCACATTCTAGATGCCGCTATCGTAGGGGCCATGGGAACCAAAATTACTAAGGCCGTCATCCCGGCAGCGGGGCTCGGTACGCGCTTTCTGCCGGCCACCAAAGCGATGCCAAAGGAGATGCTTCCGGTCGTCGACAAACCGGCGATCCAATACGTGGTGGAGGAGGCTGTTGCCTCCGGTTTAAGTGACATTCTCATGGTCACCGGGCGCAACAAAAACGCACTCGAAAACCACTTCGACCGGATGACCGAGCTGGAGGCGATGCTTGAGCGCAAGGGCGACCATGCCCGACTCGCCCGGGTGCGTGAGTCGAACGAGCTTGCCGACATTCACTATGTGCGCCAGGGCGACCCGCGTGGTCTCGGTCACGCCGTGCTCCGCGCCCGCCAACACATGAACCATGAGCCCTTCGCCGTGCTGCTCGGCGACGACATCATCGACTCCCGCGACATCCTGCTCACGCAGATGATGGACGAGCAAGTGAAGCGCAACACGAGCATCGTCGCCCTCATGGAGGTCGACCCGTCGCAGATCCACATGTACGGCGCCGCCGCGATCGAGCCCACCGACGACCCCGACGTGGTACGCATCACCGGACTCGTCGAGAAGCCGAGTGCCGCGGATGCTCCGTCCAATCTGGCGATCATCGGCCGCTACGTGCTGCGTCCGGAGGTGTTCGACATCCTCGAGCACACCGCACCGGGCAAGGGCAATGAGATCCAGCTCACCGACGCGTTGCAGGAGATGGCCGTCAACCCCGAGGAAACCGGCGGGGTGTACGGCGTCATCTTCCGCGGACGCCGGTACGACACCGGGGACCGCCTCGACTACATCAAGGCCATCGTGCAGCTGGCCGTTGATCGCGAAGACCTCGGCCGGGACCTGCGTCCCTGGCTGAAGGACTTCGTGAACCAGATGGACTAGGGCAGACTGGCCACAGCAAGCTCCCCCACATGCGTGGGGTATCCGGGTGTCGCGTTCTCGTGGCCCATGAACAGAACAGGTCACACGTGTCCCTCGCCATTCCCACCCTCAGGGAGGGCCTCGTCACGCTGCGCCCGGTGCGCCTGCGCGATGCCAGGGCGCTGGAGGGGGAACTGCTCGACAACCGGTCCTGGTTGCGCAAATGGGAGGCGACCAACCCGCACACGCCGGTTTCCTTCGACTCGCGGGCCAGCATCCGCGGTCTGCTCGCGCATTCCCGCGCGGGACACGGGCTGCCGTTCATCGTGGAGTACGACGGACAGCTCGCGGGCCAGCTGAACGTGTCGTCGGTCACCTGGGGTTCACTCTCCTCGGCGACGATGGGGTACTGGGTGGGGGAGCGGTTCGCCGGGAAGTCCGTCACCCCCACGGCGGTGGCGCTCGCCACCGACTATTGCTTCTACCAGCTGGGGCTGCACCGGATGGAGATCTGCATTCGTCCGGAGAACGCCGCCTCCCTGCGCGTGGTTGAGAAGCTCGGTTTTCGCTATGAGGGACTCCGGCGTCGATTCATCCATATCAACGGCGACTGGCGTGATCACTTCTGTTTCGGCCTCGTGGCCGAGGAACTCAATCAGGGTGTCATGCGCCGGTGGAAAGAGGGGCGGGTTCCCGCGGATGCGGCCAAGGTCAGTGCCGTCGACCTCGAATCATCCCTGCGTCCACTCCCGATCACCTCACGCTCAGTGTTGTAGGACTACAAAATAGTGACCAATTTCGATGACACACCCGCCGTAATCATGCCCGTACCGCCCACACACTCCTACCGTTGTCAACATGACTGGTGAGGCCCTGGGCGGTGGAGTGATGGTAGCGGTGGCTGCTGTGCTCTGGGTCGCCTATTTGATGCCGACCTGGTCTCGCCGGCGGGAGTACCTCGCCACCGAACGAAATGCGGTGCGACTGCAGCAGACGCTGCGCATTCTGGCCGAAACGGCCGAGGTCCCGGCGCAGGTTCGTCTCGAGGCCAACGCTCGTACCGTGGCCGACCAACAAAAGATTCTTGCACGCACCGAAGGAGCGGCTCGTTCCGCTGTGCGTGCCGCAGCGAAGGAACAGGCAAAGATGCAGGTTGCAGCAGACCAGGTCGAGGCGGATGCCGCTGCGGCGGCGCGCGATGTCGCCGCCGCCCTCGAGGCCGCCAACCGGGTTCCGGTCCCCGTCTCCCCGGCACAGGTTCTCAAGCGTCTGCGCCGCGGACGCGCCCTCAGCTCGATCGTGCTTCTCACCGGTTTGATCTGTGCCCTCGGCGGTATCGCGCCGATCGTGGCGGCCGGCTCCTGGTTGCTCTTCGGCATGGGAATCGCCACGATCGCCGCCGCGTTCCTCACGCTGTCCCGCCTGGCGAAGGTGGCGCGCACGGCGCGGATCGTGCCGTCGGCCCCCGCGCGTGCTCCGCGGACCGGACAGCCGTTTGAGCCTGTGCACCTCGAGACGGCCCCCGTGGTGGCGTCCACCTGGACGCCTCAGCCCCTGCCACGCCCCATGCACCTGTCTCGCGGTTCTGTCGCGCAGACCGCGATGGCCTCGGTGGATGCTGCGGCCGAGCTGCGTCGCGTGGCGCAGGAAGCCGAGCTTGACCGTCGAGCGTCGCAGATCACGGCTTCTGCTGCGCCCGCCGCTCGCTCACTTCCGGTGCCGGCGCACGTTGCTCCGACTCCGCCGGCCGCCGCCAGCCGCTTCGCCTCGATGGGTATCGTGGGCGAGACGGAGCCCGGCATGACCGACCTGGACGCCGTGTTGCGTCTGCGTCGCGCCGTCGGCTGAACCCGAACTGGGTGTTCCCGTGCACGCGGGCCGCTCCCGCGCGTGATATTCTGCATAAGCAGTCGGGGGCTATGGCGCAGTTGGTAGCGCGTCTCGTTCGCAATGAGAAGGTCAGGAGTTCGAATCTCCTTAGCTCCACCGCATGCACGTGAAAGGCCGCCCGACCAGATTCTTCTGGCAGGCGGCCTTTTTTGTTTCTCCGCCGCCTGATGCGTGCCGTTAGCGTGGGAGCGCCTGCACGAACGTCCGATAAGGAGAATCATGAACTCGACTGATCTGCTGCTTGAAGCCTTCGGGCGCATCCAGACTGCCGTATCCGCCGCCGTCGACGGGGCCGACGCGCTCACCCTCACCTTTCGAGCGGATGCCGACGCCAACACCATCGCCTGGCTGGTCTGGCACCTGTCACGCGTGCAGGACGACCACATTGCCGAGCTGGCCGGCCGCCAGCAGGTCTGGACGAGAGACGGCTGGGAGCAGAGGTTTTCGCTGCCCTTCGACCGGTCGGCGACCGGCTACGGGCAGTCGAGCGCCGAGGTCGCCGCCGTGCGCGTCGACGCGGAGCTGCTCGGCGGCTACTACGACGCCGTGCACGCCGAGACGCTCGCGTACCTGCAGACCCTGACCGACACGGACCTCGACGACGTGATCGACCGCCGGTTTACGCCGGCGGTCACCCGCGGGGTCCGTTTGGTCAGCGTGCTCGACGACGACCTCGAACACGCCGGCCAGGCCGCCTTCCTGCGCGGGCTGGGGGAGCGCCGTCGGTAGAACAGGTCAGGGCCTAGGGGCGCACCTCTCCGCCGCGGCCGAGGGTGACAACCTGGCCGACCATGGCCGACCCGGCCGGACTGGTCAGGTAGACGACGGCGGCGGCCAGGGCGCCGGTGTCCGCGCCTGATCTCGGCTGGACGACGATCTCGTTCACGATCACCCCGTCCGGTCCGAGGTCCCTGGCCAGGGTCTTCGTGAGCGCGATGAGGGCACCGTGAACGGATGCGCCGGCTGTGCCGTTCACGGTGCCCGCTGCGCCCCACCCGGCGCCGACCAGCACTATGCGGCTGTCTCCGGCCCGGCGCAACGCCGGAGCGGTCGCCCGCATCAGTCGGAACGGTGCCGATACGGCCTCGTGCACGTTCGTCATCCACTGCGTCACATCGGTGTCTATGAATGCGGACGGAGCCGGGGTTTCGGCCCCCACCACGAGGATGTCGATGCCGCCAAGCTCCCGCTCGACGGCGGCGACCGCGGCCGCATCGTCTCCGAGCGGCACGGCGAGGTGAGACCCCGCGACGGCGGTGCCGAGCACTGCGACCCGTACGCCGGCGCGGGCGAGTGCCGCCACGACGGCGGAGCGTTCCGCGTCGACGCCCAGCGACACCAGGGCGACCCGCGGCGCGTTCGCGTCGCCGGGCAGGTCGGATGCACTGTGTTCGTCCATGAAGCCGTTCCCGCCCATTAGATTGTGGCTCCGGCGTTGGGGGAGATGACCTGGCCGACGCAGGCGCCGCGCACCTCGAGGAAAAACAGCACGGCCGCGGCGATCTCGTCGGGACGCACCAGGCGTCCTGCGGGCAGCGTCGACAGGAACGACTCGGCTCGCCATGGCGAATCCGCCGCGAGCATGGGGGTGTCCGCGGCCCCGGGGGCGACGGAATTCACGAAGATCCCGCTGCTCTCCAGCTCGAGGGCAAGGCTGCGGCTGAAGCCCACGATGGCTCCCTTCGTTGCGGCGTAATGGGCATCGCCCTGGCTTCCGCCGAGGCCCAGATCGGACGAGATGGTGACGATGGCGCCGCTGCCGCGTTCGAGCATTTGCGGAACAACGGCGGCGCACGCGTTGACCGTTCCGCCGATGTTCACGGCGAGCATGCGGTCCCACCGGTCATCGGTGATGGATTCGAGGGGGAGCTCCTCGTAGATGCCGGCCACGGTGACGAGGGCGTCGGCGGTGCCGAGCTCTCGCGCCACGCGGGCGGCGGCCGCGGAGAGGGCTGCCGCATCCGTGACGTCGACCTCCACGCTCAGGGCGGTGTCGGAGGGACGCAGGTCGAAGCCGGCCACACGCCAGCCGACCGTGCGCAGGGCGGCGGCAACGGCGGCACCGAGGCCGCTCGCGGCGCCGGTCACAATCGCGACGCCGGAATCGGGTGGGGGAGTCATATGTCGCTCTCATTCGGGTCGGGTGAGGCGATGGACAGATGCTCATGCACGCACAGCCACCTGCCCTGGCGACGCTCCATGATGATCGATTCCCGCTCGGTGAGAATCAGGGTTTCTTCGTCCATGACCAGGGTCGTTTCCACGTCGTGACTGAACACGGCCGTGGCACCGAAAACCTGAATTCGGCGGTTGGTGGATGTGGCGTCATGCACGCGGAAACCGTTGCACGTCTCCCATTCGGTCCAGAGGGCTTCGTAGGCGGCGGCGCCGTCGATGCGGTGCGGCGCGGTGTGAAACAGGAACGTCGCATCGGCGGCGAAGCCGGCGAAATACGCGGCCTTGCGGTGCCGGCGGAAGTTGTCGATGAGCGCGTCCACAGCGGCGAGGGCAGACGCGTCGGTGTCGGCGATCTCGGTGGCCGTGATGGCCTCGGCTGCGACGCTCACGGCTTGCGGCTGCGCAGCACGGCCACTTTGGCCGCCGTCGAGTTGTGGTCGAGTTCGATCTCCTGGGGCGTGGCCGGCACGGAGGGGATGATGCGTGCGCCGTCGCTGCCGAACACGTAGCGGGGTTCGGGGAAGATGCAGAGGGCGCCGATGTACAGAGCGGCGGCGGCCACGACCGCGACGATGAGACTCAGATCCATGCCGCCGCCCAGGCTGCTGAACGGGCCGACGATCACGGGCGGATAGTTGGCGAACAACAGGCCGATCGCCGCCGCACCGATCCAGGCGACCATGCCGCGCCAATTCACGCCGTTCGTGAACCAGTAGACGCCGCCGATCTCGCCCTTGTTGAAAACCTGGAGGTTGCGCGCGTCAAAGTGCCCGCGGCGCGCGAAGTAGCCGATGGCCATGATGACGATCCACGGGGTCGTGGTCACGATGATCGCTCCGACGAAGGCATTGACGGCGCCGAGCAGGTCGAAGAACAAGCGCCCGGTCAAAATGAAGGCGAAGGCGATGACGCCGATGCCGATGGTTGCCTGAACGCGGTTGAAACGGGGGAACACCGACGAGAAATCGAGTCCGGTGCCATAGAGAGAGGTGGTTCCGGTGGAGAGCCCGCCGATGAATGCGACCAGCATGAGTAGTACGGCGTACCAAATCGGGGACGCCTGAATCAGGGCGAACACGTAGTCCCCCTGGCCGGCCACGATCGTGGCGGTCGCAACGCCGAACAGAAAGGGGATGAGAGTCAGTAGCTGGCCGAGGAAGGTGGCGAGGAACAGTTTGCGCGGCGGGGTGCTCTTCGGGATGTAACGGGTCCAGTCGCCGAGGAACGCACCGAAGGAGATCGGGTTGCTCATGACAATCAGCGCCGCAGCGACGAAGGTGGGCCAGAACCCGCCGAGAGCGTAAGCGTTCACTCCCGGGTTGTACCCGGCGTCGAAGGTGCCGGAGAAGGCCGCGACGGCGAGCAGGATCAAGGCAGTGTTGGCGAAGGCCGCGGTCTTGTTCACGAGCAGCATGAACTGGAATCCGAACACGACGACAACAATGACGATGACGCCGATCACGCCGTACACGACCGTGCGCAGCCCGATCGAATCCGACACTCCGGCCAGTCGTGTCAGCGCGCCGACGAGGGCGTCGCCGCTGACCCACACCGAGATCGAGTAGAACGCGACGGCGGTCAACAGGGAGAGGAACGACCCGACGACCCGACCGCGCACCCCGAAGAACGCGCCGGATGTCACGGCGTTGTTTGTTCCGGTCTTCGGCCCGAACAGGCCCATCGGCATGAGGAAGAGGGCGCCGACCAGCACGCCGCAGACGGTTGCGACGACGGCCTGCCAGAAGGAGAGTCCGAGCACGATCGGGAATGTCCCAAGCAGCACGGTCGCGAACGTGTTTGCGCCGCCGAACTGGATGCGGAGCAGATCGACCCAGGTCGAGGTGCGGTCCGCATCGGGGATGGTGTCGATGCCGTGCTGTTCAACCTCGGTAACCCGGGGCCTGGCGTTCAGCACGACCGTTTCGGTACGCGGGACGGACTCGGTGGTTTTGCTCATGGGCTGCCTTCGGGTCAGGGGAGAGTAGGCAATGACTAGAAAGTGACACTAGCGGTGAACTTGACCAATGTGCAATAGTTTTTGACTATGAGGATAAACAAGGTCGTTGATCTGTCTCTGGTCATCAACGCCGAGACCCAGACCTACCCCGGCGACCCGGAGGCGCGGTTTCTCGTGCACAGTACGATTGAGCGCGACGGTTTCAACCTGCTGAGCGTGAGCATGGGGTCGCAAACGGGAACACATGTCGATGCCCCGTACCACTTCGACGAATCGGCGCCGAAGATCGACGAGATCCCGCTTGGCCGGTTCGCCGGGCGAGGTGTCATCGTGGATGCTCGCGGCCTCGGCGCACGGGGCGTCATCACCTGGCAGCACGTGGCGCCCGTCGCCGAACAGCTCGAAGCGGGAGTAATCGTGCTGCTGCACACGGGGTGGAGCGAGCACTACGGAACCCCGCTCTACTTCGAGAACCCCTACCTGGATGCCGATGCCTGCGCTCGGATGATCGAGCTCGGGGTGCGCACCTTCGGAATCGACGCGATCAATATCGACGAGACCCCCGATGACGAGCATCCGGGTGTCGGCTTCCCGGTGCACCATCTCATCGCGGACGTCGGCGGTGTGATCAGCGAAAACCTCACCAATCTGGCCGCCATCGACTTCGATGAACCGCTCGTTTCCCTGTTGCCGATAGCCTTCGAAGCAGCCGACGGCGCACCGGTTCGCGCGGTCGCCCTCAACGTTGAAGCCTAGGAGGGCATCATGTCTCGTCAGGTTCCCATTGGTCTGCGGCTGCGCGCCGCGCGGTTGAGCAAGGGCCTCACCCTGGGGGCGGTGGCGGCAACCGCCGGCATCACGCAGGGGTTCGTGAGCAAACTCGAGCGCGACCAGGTGTCGCCGTCGGTGGCCACGCTCGTGGCCATCTGTGACGCCGTCGGCCTCAGGGTCGGCGAGCTGTTCGAACCGCCCACCGCGCAGGTCGTGCGCGCCGGCCAGGGTTCGCCGATCAACTTCGGCGGCCGGGGCGCCGCCGAGTACCTCATGACGCCCGGCACGCAGAATCAGGTGGAGGTCATCCGCTCGGTCATCGAGCCCGGAGGCACCGCCGGCGTCGACATGTACGTGCTCGACTGCGATGTCGAGTTCGTCTTCGTGATCAGCGGCTCGCTCGACCTCACCATCGGTGAGGATGCCTTTGTGCTTGATCACGGCGATGCCATGACCTTTCGCGGTCGCGACCCGCACACGTGGCGCAATTCCTCGGATACCGAGGAGTGCGAAGTGCTCTGGGTGCTGACGCCCGCACCGTAGGCCGATACGGAATCGTTACTTGACAATGGCGTCAGGTACACCGGAGCATGGTCCTACAGTTGCCTAATAAGAACTATTTCTTTACTTACACGCACGTTTCCTCTTCCCGCTTTTCCCCCGCACGTCGAGACAAGGACGCCTCATGAAGACACTCACCACCCGAACGGGACTGGCCCTGCTGGTCGGAACGATGGCCACCGGTCTGCTGCTCTCCGGCTGCGCAGCCCCCGACGCGGCCCCGGCCGACGCCGAAACCACCACGCCGATGATCACCGTCCTCAACGCGGACACCACCCTCGCCGCGTCAGTCCCCGCCGACCTGCGCGACGCCGGCACGGTGCTCGTTGCCTCGGGTGTGTCCTTCCCGCCGATGGAGTTCTTCGACAGCGACGGCAGCACCGTCATCGGGTTCGACGCCGACCTCGGCGCCGCACTCGGACAGGTACTCGACGTGGAGTTCAAGTTCCAGAACGTCAACTTCGACGGCATCGTCGGCGGTATCGCGGCCGGACGCTATGACCTGTCGCTCACCGGTATCCTCGACACCGTGGCGCGCCAGAGCGAGGTCGACTTCGTCGACTACCTCCAGTCGGGCGTGTCCATCCTCGTCGCCTCGGGCAACGACGTGGCCATCAACGGGTCGGGCGACCTGTGCGGGCACACGGTCTCGGTCGAGAAGGGCGCCACCGGCGACCTCACCATCGACGGCCTGCAGGGCGCCTGCGCGGAGGCCGGAACGCCCCCGATCGAGAAGATGCCGTTCCCCGACCAGGCCAGCGCGGTGCAGGCCGTGGCGAGCGGCCGCGCCGACGCATCCGTGGCGCTCGACGTCACGCTGGCGTACACGGCGCAGACCTCAGACGGCGCATTTGAGCTGACCGGTGACCCGTTCGACACCCTCCCGGTGGGTGTCGTCGTCCCCAAGGACAACCCCGAGCTGCGCGACGCCGTGCAGGGCGCCCTGCTGAAGGTCATCGACTCCGGCGTGTACGACGAGATCCTCGCCAAGTGGGGCCTTGAGAAGCAGGCGCTCACGGGCGCTCCGATCAACTCGGGCACCGTCTAATGACGACGGTCACCAGAACTGACGGCCCACGCCTGAGTGGCGGGCGGGTCATCCCCGTCCGCCACCCGGGTCAGTGGGTCGGAGTCGGCGCGATCCTCGTGGCCGCGGCCCTGTTCATCCAGTTTCTGGTGACCAACGACAAGCTCAGGCTCGACCTCGTCGCCGGTTACCTGTTCGAACGTTCGGTGATGCGCGGCCTGCTGATCACCCTTGAACTGACCGTGCTCGCCATGGTGCTGGGGATCGCGCTCGGCACTGTGCTGGCGATCATGCGCCTGTCCGGTAACCGTGTGCTGAGTTTCGTGGCCTCCAGCTACGTCTGGTTTTTCCGCGGGACACCGATTCTTGTGCAGCTGCTGTTCTGGTTCTTTCTGGGGTCGATCCTGCCGGTCATCGGCATCGGGATCCCGTTCGGACCGACGTTCCTCGAGATCCCCACGAATGTGCTGATCAGTCAGTTCACCGCGGCGATTCTGGGACTCGGTCTGAACGAGGCCGCGTACATGGCCGAGATCATTCGGGCCGGCATCAAATCGGTCGACCCTGGCCAGGGCGAGGCGGCCGAAGCGGTCGGCATGAGCCGGTTGCTCGCGTACCGCCGGATCATCCTGCCGCAGGCGGCCAAGGTCGTGCTGCCTCCCATCTCGAACAACACGATCTCGATGCTCAAGCTCAGCTCGCTGGTGATCGTGATCGGGCTACCCGAACTCCTCACCGCGGTTCAGCTGATCTACTCCCGCAACTTCCAGCAGATTCCGCTGCTGATCGTCGCGAGCATCTGGTACCTGCTGCTCACGACCATCCTGACCCTCATCCAGAACCGCATTGAGCGCAGGCTCGACCGGTCGATCACCGGCCCGAGACCGCAGCTGCGCGTTGCCCAGCGACAGGACACTCCCTCATGATCGAAGAACCTCTTGTTCGGGCCGTGGACGTGCGCAAGAGCTTCGGTGACCTCGAGGTGCTGCGCGGCATCGACCTCGATATCTCCCGCGGCGAAGTCGTCTGTGTTCTCGGCCCCTCCGGCTCGGGCAAGTCCACGTTTCTGCGCTGTATCAACCACCTGGAGCGCATCGACCGCGGCGAGATCTGGGTCGACGGGCACCTCATCGGCTACCGCCGGGCCCGTGGCAACACCTACGAGCTGCGTCCCAGTGAGATCGCCGCGCAACGCCGCGGCATCGGCATGGTCTTCCAGAAGTTCAACCTGTTTCCGCACCGCACGGCCCTCGAAAACATCACGGAGGCGCCGATCTTCGTCAAGAAGATGGGCCGGGCCGCGGCCGAGAAGCGGGCGCACGAACTGCTCGAACGCGTCAACATGGGTGACCGCGCCGACTTCTACCCGGCTCAGCTCTCCGGCGGGCAGCAGCAGCGGGTCGCGATCGCCCGGGCGCTCGCCCTCGACCCGACTCTTATGCTCTTCGACGAGCCGACGTCGGCCCTCGACCCCGAACTCGTCGGTGAGGTGCTCGACACCATGAAAGACCTCGCCCGGGACGGCATGACCATGATCGTGGTCACCCACGAGATCGGCTTCGCCCGCGAGGTCGCCGACCGGGTGGTCTTCATGGATGCCGGCGTCGTCGTGGAGCAGGGTCCGCCGTCGCAGGTGCTCGACGCACCCGAGCATGCGCGCACCCGCAGCTTTCTCGCCAAAGTCATCTAAGTCTTCCGTTCAGCCTCCCCAAAGGAACCCCATGTCTGACACCCCGATCGGCCCGCTCGACGCGAGTCTCTCGCCCCGCTACGCCGGTATCGCCACCTTCGCCCGTTTGCCTCGCCTCGAAGATGTCGGCCACGCCGATATCGCCGTTGTGGGGGTGCCCTTCGACAGCGGTGTGAGCTACCGCCCCGGTGCTCGTTTCGGCCCGGCCCATGTGCGTGAAGCCAGCCGGTTGCTGCGCCCCTACAACCCGGTGCAGGACGTCTCGCCGTTCAGCGCCCAGCAGGTCGTCGACGCCGGCGACATCGCCGCCAACCCGTTCAGCATCGACGAGGCCATCACCCAGATCGAAGCGGCGGCCCGCCAGCTCGGCGAGGGCGGAACCCGGCTCGTCACCATCGGCGGCGACCACACGATCGCCCTGCCGCTGCTGCGCGCCGTCGCCGCGAAGCACGGCCCGGTCGCCGTGGTGCACTTCGACGCGCACCTGGACACCTGGGACACCTACTTCGGCGCCCCCGTCACGCACGGCACCCCGTTCCGCCGCGCGTCCGAGGAAGGCCTGATCGATATGACGGCCAGCCTGCATATCGGCATCCGCGGCCCGCTGTACAGCCGTCAGGACCTGACCGATGACGCCAGGCTCGGCTTCGCCATCATCGCCGGGCACGAGGTGGAGACGGAGGGCGTGGCCGGAGTAGTGAAGCGGATGCTCGCCCGCCTCGGCGACCGCCCCGTGTACGTGTCGGTCGACATCGACGTGCTCGACCCCGCGCACGCCCCGGGGACGGGCACCCCCGAGGCGGGCGGGCTGACCAGCCGGGAACTGCTCGGCATCCTCCGCGCGATGAGCGCCGTGAACCTCGTGGGCGCCGACGTGGTCGAAGTCGCGCCGGCCTACGACCACGCGCAGATCACCGCCGTCGCCGCGTCCCATGTGGCCTACGAACTCATCTCCGCCATGACCCCGAGGGAGGTCGAAGCGTGAGCGCGGTGACCGCCAACGGCGGCGCGGCGGTCGTGCGGGCGCTCAAGGAACAGGGCGTCGAGGTGGTCTTCGGCATTCCGGGCACCCACAACCTGGAGATCTACCGGGCCCTCGCCGGCTCCGACATTCGGCACGTGACGCCTCGACACGAACAGGGCGCCGGCTACGCGGCAGATGGCTACGCCCGAGTGTCGGGGCGACCGGGGGTCGTCGTCACGACCAGCGGCCCCGGACTGACGAATGCGACAACGGCGGCGGCGACGGCGTACGCTGATTCGATCCCGCTGCTGGTGATCTCCCCGGGAATCCCGCGCGGGTTGGAGGGCAAGAACGTCGGCTGGCTGCACGAGGTCAAAGACCAACAGGGCCACCTGGAGGCGCTGCTCGAGCGGAGCGTTCGCGTGCACAGCGCGGCCGAGATCGGGCCGGCGATTGCCGAGATCTTCGACCGGTGGCGGGTGGAGCGGCCGCGTCCGGTGCACCTCGAGGTGCCCATTGATGTGCTCGAGGGGGACTGGGAGCCGTCGGCGCCGAGCGCGTCGACCGCGAGGGAGCTGCCGCATCCGGCGACAGCCGAACTGGACAGCGCCGCGGCCCTGCTCGCGTCCGGTCAACGAGTGAGCATTCTGGCCGGCGGAGGGGCCCGTGGCGCCGTCGCGCAGGTTCGTCGGCTGGCCGAGCTGCTCGACGCCCCCGTCGTCACGACGGTGCACGGCAAGGGCACGTTGCCCGAGTCGCACCCGCTCTCGCTCGGGGCGTCGGCCCGGCTGGCGCCTGCGCAGGGAGTGCTGAACGATTCGGATGTTCTGCTCGTCGTGGGCTCGGAGCTCGGGGACTCCGACCTGTGGGGCGGCGAGATCCGGCCGGCCGGCCAGGTGATCCGGGTGGACATCGATGCCGGTCAGCTGGACAAGAACCTCACGGCGACCGTGCGTCTGCGCGGCGATGCCGCGGCGGTCATCGACGACCTCGTCGCGCGAGTGCAGGCATCCGGTGTCGTGGCATCGCACGGAACCGAACGCGCCGCGCAGGCGCGGGGCGGCATCGAGGCCACCGCGCTGGCCGACGGCGCGCTGTGGCGTGAGGTGCAGGACGTGCTGCGCCAGGCGCTGCCCGCCGACACGATCGTGGCCGGAGACAGCGCGCAGGTGTCGTACTACGGAACGGCGCACTTCTGGCCGATGGAGGAACCGAACCGGTTCCTGTACCCGACCGGCTATGCGACCCTCGGCTACGGACTGCCGGCGGCAATCGGGGCGAAGACGGCTCTGCCGGACGCGCCCGTTATCGTGCTTGTTGGTGACGGCGGCTTTCAGTTCACCGCCATGGAGCTCGTGACCGCCGCGGAGCAGGGCCTGGCCCTGCCGGTGATCATCATGAACAACTCCGGTTTTGCCGAGATTCGGGATCAGGAGATCGAGCGGGGAATCCCGTTGATCGGTGTCGACATCTCCGGTCCCGATTTTCCCGCGCTCGGCGTCGCGTGCAACGGATACGGGGTGCGGCTGGAGGGCATGGACGGGCTGGCGGACGCGGTGCGCGCTGCGCTCTCCGCCGACCGCCCCACGGTGATCGAGGTCGTCGTTCCGGCCTGAGACGACCGGAGCTGCCGCAGCGTCAGATCGCGGGCGTGGACAGTTTCGGGGGCATGGCCTTCTGACGGGTCGTGGCCTCGAAACGCGCGCGCAGCCGATTGAACGGGGTCTCGACGAGAAACCAGCTCACCACTGCGGCCAGCAGAGTCAGCGCGATGGCGGCGAACTGCCGGCCGGCACCGAAGCCGCCGTCCATCAGCCACCAGCTGACGGGATAGTTCCAGAGATACGCCGCGTAGGACACGATTCCCAGCCAGACCAGCGGGCGGGCGGGAGCGGGGACGACACCCCAGTCGCGTACCTTCCAGATGACCAGCACGGTGCAGAGCCCGATGATCGGCCCGCCGAGGAGATACATCAGGATGTTGTCTTTGGCGTCCGGCAGGAACGTCAGGAACAGGAGCCCGCCGCATCCGAGACCCGCCCCAACGATCGCCCGCCGTCCCTGCAATACCCGCGACAGGGGATCCGCGCCGAGCTGTGCGGCCGCGCCGATGACCATGGAAATCGTCCAGGTCGTTGGGCGGGAATAGATCTTTCCGATGTCGGGGAAGGTGAGCACGAGCGTGAAGACCGTCGCCAGGATCAGTGCGGCGGCAGCAAGCGCGACGATCAGGCGCAGCTTCCTGAATCGGATTCCGATGACGATGAGCACCGGCCACAGAATATAGAACTGCTCCTCGTTGGCGAGCGTCCACAGGTGGTTCAGATTGGTGCTGCCGTGGTTGAACCCCGGAATGTTCATCGTGTACGTCAGCGAGGTCAACACCGACCGAAGCACCTGGTCGCGCGTGCCGGAAACGTTGAACACGCCCTCGGCGATGGTGAAGCCGAGGAGCAGGAAGAGCAGGGCCGGCACCAGACGGATCGCTCTGTTCCGGTAGAAGCGGGCGTATCGAATCCTGCCGAAGCGGCGCACGTCACTCGCAAGCAGTCCCGTGATCAGGTATCCGCTGAGAGTGAAGAACGCGACAACGCCCACGATGCCCCCGCCGCCAAAATACTCGGGCCAGGAATGTCGCAGGAGCACGAGAAGGATCGCGGCCCCGCGCAAGAGGTCGAGACCCTGAATGCGGGTGCGGGTGTTCCCGGCAGGGTGCATGTGCGCTCCGATGGCTTCGTTGGTATGTCGTATCCTAGCGACGCCGGGGCGGTCGCCCGGTGCGGCGCGGTCGCACGGGTCGCGTCGGCCGATCGGTCGCGGCCGACGGATGCTTAGTGTGTCGCGACCGGCTCGTCCGCGCCCTGATCAAGACGGAAGGGCGGGTACTCGTCCCGGAACAGCGCCGTGTAGGTGAGCACCCGCAGCACCCACCGGTTGATGCCGAGAATCAGGTCGAAGAGCGGCCTCTGGTAGCGGCCGCTGAAGAGCAGGATCACGGCGGCCACGAGCACGAGGAGGCCCAGCAGGGAGATGCCCGCGGTGACGCCGGTGGGCATCCGCCCGGCTAGTGTCCAGCCGCCCGTCCACGTGGTCCCGGTGGCAGCGCCGGTGAGGGCGGCCACGATCAGCAGGTGCGGGATGGCCAGAAGCCACGACTTCACAAAAATGAGTCCGCGGGAGAGGCGCTCGGGGTAGGCCACGTCGAACTCGGCCGGGTAATCGGTCGTGTCGAGCGTGAACGGCGGATACCGGTCCGTGCCGAGCGCCGAGTACGAATAGTACGCCACTCGCCAGCCCCAGCGGATGACCCCCACGTTGAAGTTGAACAGGGCGCGCGGGTACCGGGCCGTGAACAGAATCGCGAACCAGGCGATGATCGTGACGATCGCGAAGGCAAACCCGAGGAAGAACAAAATAATGACGTGCGGGATGATGAGCAGCCATTTGACCAGCCAGAGCCCGCGCGAGAGTTGCGGGTCGAGTGTGCCGCGCACCCGGGACGGATAGAGCCAAGCGGGGGCCGCGCTCGCCGCAGGCACCGACCGCGCCTCCATGCCGGCAGCGGACGCGTCGCCGCGGTCCTGGTCGCGACCGAGCAAAATGGCGCCGATCAGGATCAGGGCGATGCCCACGAGCAGGGCCAGAAGACCGCCGATGATGAGGAACGCGCCGAGAGCGCCGAGGAAGCCCACTCGCGCGCCGACCGACACGTCGGCCGACACGCCCTGGCTCGCGTCGACGTTCATCATCACGATGGTCCAGTCGCCGGCCGGGATGGTCGCGCCATCCGTCGCAGCGAAAACGAGGTCCTGCGTTCCGGTGCCGGCCGTCGAGGCAGCCCAGAAGTCCTGAGTGCCCGGTGGTGCCGGCTGTTCGGTGCCGGCCACCTCACGAAAACGCGGCGTGAACGGCGCCGTCTCCACGCCGGTGATCTCCGAGTGCGCGGCGGTGTCGAGGTATCGCTCAACATCGACGGTGGGACCTACCCCGAGAAACAGCGGGTTGTTCGCCTGCGTCCCAGTGGCCTGCAAACGGATGCTCCCCAGATCTCCGCGGATCAGGTTCTCTCCCAGTTGGCTGCCGAGGTTGAACGACGGGGACGTCACCGCGTAGGTGTCGACGGAGATTGTTTCCGGCGGCGTGCTGAAGAAGCCTTCGGAGCCCTGTTGCGCATTCGCCCAGGCCAGCGTTGAACCACCGAGCAGCGTGGCGAAACCCGACGAGGCGATGAGGGAACCCAGAACGACGAGGATGAGCAAGCCTGCCCGGCGACCACCCCCCGGTCGCGCGGGCGGTGCGGTAGACGTGGCCGGTGTTGTGCTCATGCGTGGTACCTCAGGCATCCTCGGAATGTGATCAGCAGGCGGTCTCAACGATGATGCACCCGGATAGCGGGTTACAGGGCCATTCGTCCCGAATTGACATTGCCGTTAGCGGGTGTGCTGCAGCTTCTGAGTGATCTTGTGCGCCTCATCGAGCAACAGCTGGCCGAGGTAGGGCTGCCGACCGGCTCGAAAACGCGGCTCGATGCCGGTGAGGGAGAGCGCCCAGGTGGGTCGTCCCGCCTGGTCGAAGATCGCCGCACCCATTCCCCAGCTGCCCTCGAGAATCAGTTCGGGGTTCACCGCGTAGCCCGTGGCCCGCGTCCGCTCCAGATGCTGCCGAATGGCGGCGGGGGAGTGCTGTTCTCCCCAGCGTTCCCGGAAGGTGTCATCCTGCACGAGGAGCCGGTCCACCTCATCGGATGCGAGGTACGCGAGGATCGCGAGGCCGGCGGATGCGACACCGAGCGGAAATCGCACGCCCTCGTGCAAGACGAAGGAGCGAATGGGAAAGCTGCCTTCCTCGCGCAGCAGACAGACGGTTTCGGCACCCCGGCGGATGGAGAGGAATGCGCTTTCTCCGGTCTCTTCGGCGAGCCGGTGCAGACTCGGACGCGCGAGATCCTCGATGGGATACGACTGCGCAGCCACGGCGCCCATCACGAAGATCTCCGGCCCGAAGCGCCAGGTGCCCGCGACCGGGTCGTGGTCCAGCAGGCCCTCACCGAGCAGCGAGCTCAGCATGCGGTGCACGGTGGGCCGGGTGAGTCCGCTCTCACGCACGATCCGGGCCAGCGGAAGACCGCGGGGCTCCTGACCGACAATGCGCAGCAGCCGGGCAATCCTGCTCACGACCTGCGCCCCCTGCACCTGGGCGGGAGTTCGGCTCGTGTCATCGCCTGCCATGGTGTCCGTTTCTGTCGAGGGATCGATGCTGTCCATTATATGGACATAACGCGTCCGTGCGGTCACGGCATGGATGCCTTAGCCGATAACCCGCCCACAAACATTGACAGGGATGCGGTGGCCGCGGTTGGGTAGGTAGTGACCGATTTGTCCACAAAGTGGACGACAATCCATCCGCACTACTCAACGAGGAGATCCAGTGACCAAGGTGCAGACAAGTGCGGCAGATGCTCTCCAGGATGTGCTGCGGGACGACATGACGCTCGCCGTGGGCGGCTTCGGTCTCAGTGGCATCCCAGCGGACCTGATCGACGCGGTGCGCGCATCCGGGGTGAAGAACCTCACCGTGGTCTCCAACAACATGGGCGTCGACGGCAAGGGTCTCGGCGTGCTGCTCGAGGCCGGGCAGGTGCGCAAGGTGATCGCCTCGTATGTGGGGGAGAACAAGCTTTTCGCCGAGCAGTTCCTGGCCGGCGCCCTCGACGTGGAGTTCAGCCCGCAGGGCACCCTTGCCGAGCGGTTGCGGGCAGGCGGCGCGGGCATCCCGGCGTTCTATACCAAGACCGGCGTGGGCACGCTCATCGCCGAGGGCAAGCCGCTTGCCGAGTTCGACGGGGTCACCTATGTGCAGGAGCGCGGGATCGTGGCCGATGTCGCCCTCGTCAAGGCTCATATGGCCGACACCCGCGGCAATCTCGTCTACCGCTACACCGCACGAAACTTCAACCCGGTGGTCGCGACGGCCGGTCTTATGACGATCGTCGAGGCGGAGCGCCTGGTGGAGGCGGGAGAGATCGAACCCGACCATGTGGTGACCCCCGGCGTCTATGTTCAGCGGATCGTGCAGTCACGCAACCGCAGCAAAGACATTGAACAACGCACGGTCCGCTCCCGCGACGCCATCGCGGCCTGATCACTACCGAACTGAGGAGAAGACCATGACCTGGACACGCGATGAAATTGCTGCGATCGCGGCCGAAGAACTGGCCGACGGCGACTACGTGAACCTCGGGATCGGCATTCCGACGCTCGTGGCCAACAACCTTCCGGCGGGAATTTCCGTCACCCTGCAGAGCGAGAACGGACTGCTCGGCATGGGGCCGTTTCCGTTCGAGGGCGAGGAAGACGCCGACGTGATCAATGCCGGCAAGCAGACCGTGACTGTGCTGCCCGGCGGTTCGATCTTTGACTCCGCCACCTCGTTCGGCATGATCCGCGGCGGGCATGTGAAGGTCGCCATTCTCGGCGCCATGCAGGTGGCCGGAAACGGCGACCTCGCAAACTGGACCATCCCGGGCAAGATGGTCAAGGGCATGGGCGGCGCCATGGACCTCGTGGCCGGCACACCGCGCGTCGTCGTGCTCACCGAGCACGTCGCCCGCGATGGTTCCGCCAAGATCGTCACCGAATGCACCCTGCCGCTCACCGGACTGGCCGTGGTCGACCGCATCATCTCGGACCTCGCGGTGTTCGATGTGACGCCGGGCGGCCTCGTGTTGCAGCGTCTCGCGCCGGGCGTGACCGTGGCGGAGATCCGGCACAAGACGGAGTCCGCCTTCTCGGTGGCTGCCGAGCTGTCGGAGGAGCTCGTATGAGCCTGAAGGAACAATTCGGACGCGATGTGCTGCTCACCGGTTGGGGCCACAGTCGCTTCGGCAAGCTCGTCGACGACACGCTCGAGAGCCTCATCGTCCAGGTGGCGACGGAGGCCCTCGCCCACGCCGGCATCGACGCGAGCCAGGTTGACGAGATCTTCGTGGGCCAGTTCAACTCGGGCCTGACACCACTCGCGTTTCCCTCGTCGCTGGCGCTGCAGACGGATGCCGGACTGCGGCACGTGCCCGCGACCCGGGTCGAGAACGCCTGCGCGTCTGGATCGGCCGCCGTGCAGCAGGGCGTGAAGTCGATTCTCGCCCGTACCGCGCGTACCGTTCTCGTGATCGGGGCGGAGAAGATGACGCACGCGCCGGCCGACCTCGTCGGCTCGGCGCTGCTCGGAGCGGACTACGACAGGGCCGGGATGCCGTCGAGGACCGGGTTCACCGGGCTTTTCGCCACGGTCGCTCAGGCCTATGCGACACGCTACGGCGCCATCGGTGATGTGCTCGGCTCCATTGCCGCGAAGAACCATCGCAACGGCGTGGCCAACCCGTACGCACAACTGCGCAAAGACCTCGGCGAGGATTTCTGCCAAACCGTCTCGGATCGTAATCCGATGGTCGCCGAACCGCTGCGCCGCACCGACTGTTCACCCGTCTCCGACGGTGCGGCCGCGATGGTGCTCACGACCGAGCCGCATCGTTCCGGCACCGCGGCGACCGATCCGGTTCGGCTGGCAGGTTTCGGGCAGGCCAACGACTTCCTGCCCGCCGCTCGCCGGGACCCCACCGAGTTCGCCTCGACGCGGGTCTCGTTCGAGCGGGCCATGACGATGGCCGGTGCCGGGCTCGACGACCTCGACTTCGTCGAGGTGCACGACTGCTTCACGATCGCCGAACTGATCATGTACGAGGTCATCGGCCTGACCGAGCGCGGCCAGGGGCGCCGGGCGATTGAGGAGGGCTGGGCCTACGTCGGCGGACGACTTCCGATCAACGTGTCCGGCGGGCTCAAGGCCAAGGGGCATCCCGTGGGCGCGACCGGGGTCTCGCAGCACGTGATCTCCGCCATGCAGCTCACCGGAACGGCGGGCGAGATGCAACTGCCCGTGGCGCGCCGTGCCGCCGTGCAAAACATGGGCGGCGTCGGCGTCGCCAACTATGTGAGCGTGCTCGAGGCGGTGTAACCGGGAGCGATTCGGCACCAATGCGCGCAAGATTGTTGAACAATCGGCGTGAGTAGTGCAGTCTGGAGAGAACAATTTTCTCGAGACGGAAGGCAACGATGCCCACCATTGACCTGAACAGCGATGTCGGGGAGTCCTTCGGTAACTGGACCTTCGGTGATGACGCCGCGATCATCGCCTCGGTTTCGAGCATCAACGTGGCCTGCGGCTTCCACGCCGGTGACCCGAGTACCATCCGGGCCACCTGCGCGGCGGCCGCAGAGGCCGGGGTGACCGTGGGCGCGCACCCAGGCTACCCCGACCTGGCCGGCTTCGGCCGCCGGTTCATCGAGATGAACCCCACCGAGCTGACCAACGACGTGATCTACCAGATCGGGGCCGTGCAGGCCCTGGCCCGGGTCGCCGGCACCGAGGTGCGCTACGTGAAACCACACGGCGCGCTCTACAACGCGATCGCGCACCACCCCGAGCAGGCCCGCGCGGTGGTCGAGGCTGTGCTCGCCGTCGACGCGAACCTGCCCGTGATGGTGCTTCCGAAAACCGAGATCGAGCGCGCCGCACGCGCCGCCGGTCTGCGCACCGTGGCCGAGGGATTCGCCGACCGCGCCTACAACCCCGACGGCACCCTGGTGTCCCGGGCGCTGCCGGGCGCCGTGCTGCACTCCGTCGACGCCGTCATCGAGCACGTGCTGCGCCTCGTCGGCGACGGCCAGGTGCGCGCCATCGACGGATCGCTCATCTCGGTCGACGTCGACAGCGTGTGCCTGCACGGGGACACCGCCGGCTCCGTCGCACTGGCCGCGGCCGTGCGCGATGCCCTCGCCGACTCCGGCGTCACCATCGCCAGTTTCATCTAAGCCGATGACACACCACATCCACGACATCAGGCCCGCCGGAGACCGCGCGGTGCTGGTTCAGCTCGGCAGCCTCAGCGACGTGCTGCGCCTGCAGCACGCCCTCGCACAGCATCCGCTGGGCGGCCAGGTCGACGTGGTGGCGGCCGCACTCACCGTGCTCGTGACCGGGGACTCCGCTCAAGCGGCCCGCCGGTTCCCGGCCGCGATCCGCGGCCTCGACCTCGGCGCCGAGGCCGACGCCGACGACACCCTCGTGATTCTCGACGCCATCTACGACGGCGAGGACCTCGACGACGTGGCGGCGGCCACCGGCCTGAGCCGCGATGCCGTGATCGACGCGCACACGAGCCAGGTCTGGACCGCGGCCTTCGGCGGGTTCGCCCCCGGATTCGCGTACCTCGTGGGCGAAAACGAAAGCCTTAACGTGCCGCGGCGCGACACCCCGCGCAAGGCGGTTCCGCCCGGTTCGGTGGCCCTCGCCGACAACTACTCGGCCGTGTATCCGCGGAAGAGCCCCGGTGGCTGGCAGCTGATCGGCCGCACCGACGCCCTGCTGTGGAACCTCAACCGCGAGCAACCGGCCCTCGTGAAGCCCGGCAACCGGGTGCAGTTCCGCGCCGTACGCGAATTCGCGCGGGCGGCCGCGGCCGTCGCGGAACCCGGCGCGGACGCCGCCGGTGACCTTCGAATCGTCGACCCCGGGATGCAGACCACCATCCAGGACCTCGGCCGGCCCGGCCACGCCCACCTGGGCGTCACGGGCGGCGGCGCCCTCGATCGCGGCGCGATGCGACGTGCCAACCGTGTGGTCGGCAACCCCGCCGATGCCGCGGTGCTCGAAAATGCGCTCGGCGGATTGATCCTCGAGGCGATCACGGACCAGGTGATCGCCGTGAGCGGCGCCGGAGGAGAGCTTGCCATCGTCGGGGCCGTGCCCAACGAGGCCGACGCGCCCGATCGGGGCCGCCCCGGCACCGATCGGCTGGCGCCCCGGGACGCACCGTTCGCCCTGCTCGCCGGGGAGCGGCTCACGGTATCCGCACCGGACTGGGGCGTGCGCAGCTACCTCGCGGTGCGCGGCGGCATCAATACGCCCGTGATTCTCGGGAGCCGCTCCACCGACACCCTCTCGGGCCTCGGCGCGGCGCCGCTCATGCACGGCGACCGTGTCGCCGTGCATGGCGCCCCGCCCACGAGCGTGGTCGGCAACCCGGAGACCTCGCCGACGCAACCCACGGAACTCACCGAGCTGCGGTTTGTGCCGGGTCCACGCGCCGACTGGTTCAGCACCGAAACGCTGCAGCAGCTGACCGTCGCCGAGTGGACCGTGACCGCGCACTCCAACCGCATCGGCCTGCGCCTCGACGGCGACCCGCTCGAACGCTCCCGCCTCGGCGAGCTGGCCAGCGAAGGGACCGTCGCGGGGGCAATCCAGGTGCCGGCCTCCGGACTTCCGGTGCTGTTCCTCGCCGATCACCCGGTCACCGGCGGATATCCCGTGGTGGGAGTCGTGGTGGCGAGCGACCTTGACCGTGCGGCGCAGCTCGACGCGGGTGCCCGCATCCGCTTCGTACCCGTAGTGGACGAACAGCCTGATCCCAACGAACAGCCTGATCCCAACGAACAGACAGTAGAGAGCTGACACCGTGCAGAAAGTATTGATCGCCAACCGCGGCGAGATCGCCGTGCGCATCATCCGGGCCTGCGACGATGCAGCGCTCGACTCCGTGGCCGTGTACGCCGATGTGGACGCCGATGCCCTGCACGTGTCCGAGGCCACCGAAGCGTATGCCCTCGACGGCAATAGTCCCGCCGACACCTACCTGAACGTGAACAAGCTGCTCGGCATCGCCATGCGCTCGGGGGCCGACGCCGTTCACCCGGGCTACGGGTTCCTCTCCGAGAACGCGGACTTCGCCCAGGCCGTGCTCGATGCCGGCCTGATCTGGATCGGCCCGACACCCGAGAGTATCCGGGTTCTCGGCAACAAGGTGTCCGCGCGAGAGATCGCCATTCGGGTGGGCGCCCCGCTCGTGGCCGGCTCGGAAGGCACGGTCGAATCCGGCTCCCAGGTACGCGCCTTCGCCGAAGAGCACGGCCTGCCGGTGGCCATCAAGGCCGCGTTCGGCGGCGGCGGGCGAGGCATGAAGGTGGTCTGGAAGCTCGACGAGGTGGAAGAAGCCTTCGACTCCGCGGTACGCGAGTCCCAGGCCGCGTTCGGTCGCGGCGAATGCTTCGTGGAGCGGTTCCTGCACGAGCCGCGCCACGTGGAGGCCCAGGTTCTCGCCGACGGCGCGGGCAACGTGATCGTCGTCGGCACCCGGGACTGCTCACTGCAGCGCCGCAACCAGAAGCTCGTCGAAGAGGCGCCCGCGCCCTTCCTCACCACGGAACAGCGCGAGCAGATCTACACCTCGGCCAAGGCGATCTGCCGCGAGGCCGGCTACACCGGTGCCGGCACGGTGGAATACCTGCTCGGTCAGGATGGCAGCGTGTCCTTCCTCGAAGTGAACACGCGGCTGCAGGTGGAGCACCCGATCACTGAACAGACCTCCGGTGTCGACCTCGTGCTCGCCCAGCTGCAGATCGCCGCCGGCGGCCCGCTCCCGGTGCAGGACGACCCTGAACCACGCGGCCACGCCTTCGAATTCCGCATCAACGCCGAAGACCCCGGTCGCGGCTTTCTGCCATCCCCGGGTACTGTGACCCGGTTCGTGACACCCACCGGCCCCGGCATTCGCGTCGACTCCGGCGTGCGTGAAGGCGGCACAGTGCCGGCGCAGTTCGACTCCCTTCTGGCCAAGCTCATCGTCACCGGCGCAGACCGCCAGCAGGCGCTGCGCCGGGCGCGGCGGGCACTGACGGCGTTCGAGATCGAGGGACTGCCCACCGTGCTGCCCTTCCACCGCGCGGTCGTCGAGACCGAGGCCTTCAGCGGGATCGAACGCCTCGGCGTGCACACCGGCTGGATAGAGGGCGACTTCGCCGCGGCGATCAATATCGACCCCGCGTTTCACACGGTGGCGCCCGAATCCGAACGCCGTACGATCTCCATCGACCTCGACGGAAAGCGGATGTCCCTCGGCCTGCCTGCCGGGCTGCTGGCCGGGCTGGGCCGGGATGCCGGCTCGGGCGCAGCATCCGACGTTGGTCCCGTGGCCGAGGAGGCCACCGATCCGACGTCACTTCGCTCCACGATGAGCGGCACCGTCGTGAAATGGCTCGTGGAGGAGAGTGAAACGGTTGCTGAGGGCGACCCCGTTCTCGTGCTGGAAGCCATGAAGATGGAATCCATTGTGGTGGCACATATCAGCGGTACCCTCGCCGACAAGCTTGTGCAGGTGGGCGACGCCGTCTCGGCACACGCGGCCGTCGCGTCCGTGGTGAACTGATCCCACCGTCGACCCCATAGGTTGGGACTATGACTCTCGACGATATTCTGCAGGACCTACGTCGACAGAGTTCCGACCCGAGGCATGCCGAAACGGGAATATGGGTGGCCTCGGTGCTGCGCGAGCGCATTGCCGCTGGCCAGCTGGCCCCCGGTGCCAAGCTCTCGGAACATGCCCTGAGCGAGGTGCTCAGCGTGTCCCGAAACACTCTCCGCGAAGCGTTTTCGACGCTCGCGGCCGAGCACATCGTCGTGCGGTTGCCGAACCGGGGCGTCTACGTTGCCCGTCCGTCGGTTGAGGACATCCGCGAGATGTACCGCGTGCGGAGGTTTCTGGAACCGGCGGCGCTGTTGTGGTCTCCGGCGGGGGACACCGCGCCGCTCCATGCGGCCGTGGCGCGTGCCCGCGAGGCCCGCGAGGCCGGCTCGGTTCCCGGGATGGCCGATGCCAATCAGAAATTCCACGCGGCACTCGTGGCGCTCACCGGCAGTGAACGCCTGGTGCTGCAGATGACACAGGTACTCGCGGAGATGCGGCTCGTGTTTCACTCCATGGTCGCGGACGGCGGCTTCCACGCTCCCTACATCGAGGAGAACGCCCGGATTCTCGGCCTGCTCGACGACGGCGCACGCGCCACGGCCGCCGACCTCATGACCGAGTACCTGCACCGCGCCGAGGCACAGTTGCTCGCTGCCGTCAGTCAACCGGCCGCCTGAGTGGAACATATTTATATTGATAAATGTCGATGTATAGGGCCATACTGAAGTATCGACAATGTTCGATGTAACGAACGCTTCAACAACGAGAACGAGGAGAACACCATGGCCGTCATTCGAATCTACGAGCCCGCGCTGTGCTGCGACACCGGAGTCTGCGGAGTCGACGTCGACCCCTCCCTCGTGGAGCTGACCGCGGCCGTGCGCAGCCTGCGCGACCTTGGTGCGGACATCCAACGGCACAACCTCGCGACCGACCCGATCGCCTTCACCGAGGACGCCGCCGTGAGCGCGTTCATGCACGTGGTGGGATCGACGGGACTGCCGCTCACCCTCGTGGACGGCGTCACCGTCGCGACCGGCGCCTACCCGCCCCGGGAACAGTTGTTCGCCTTCGCCGATCTCGCACCGCGTCCGGAGCGCACGGAGCTGGGGCTGGCGGAGGCAGCGCCAGCGCCCACGCCGGCGTCCGCGAGTGGATGCTGCGGCGCTGCCGAGACCACCTGTTGCTGAGTGCCATGGTGAAATTCCTTGCCGACGCACCCCGATTTCTGTTCTTTACCGGTAAGGGCGGAGTGGGCAAGACCTCCGTTGCCTGCGCCGCGGCCATCGACCTTGTCGGCCGGGGCCGAAGGGTGCTGTTGGTGAGCACCGACCCGGCATCAAACGTCGGCCAGGTCTTCGGCCTCACCATCGGCAACACGGTGACGCCGATCGAGGAGGTGCCGGGCCTGTTCGCCCTCGAGATCGACCCCGAGCAGGCGGCCGAGGCCTACCGGGAACGCATCATCGCGCCGGTGCGGGGACTCCTGCCCGACAGCGAACTCGCGAGCATTGCCGAGGGACTCTCCGGCTCGTGCACGACCGAAGTCGCCTCGTTCGACGAATTCACCAACCTGCTGACCGACGACAGCCTGCTGCAGTCGTACGACCACATCGTCTTCGACACCGCTCCCACCGGCCACACCATCCGCCTGTTGCAGCTCCCGGGGTCCTGGACCGAATTCCTCGACGCAGGCAAGGGCGATCCGTCGTGCCTCGGCCCGCTCTCCGGGCTGGAGAAGCACAAGACGGTCTACGCCGCCGCGGTGGCTGCCCTTGCGGACCCGGCCCGCACGCGCCTGATCCTGGTGGCGCGCGCCCAGCCATCGTCCCTGGCGGAAATCGACCGCACCTTCTTCGAGCTGCAGCAGATCGGCATCAACGGCGGCTATGTCGTCGTCAACGGTGTGCTTCCTTCCCGGGCGGGCACTGAACCGATCGCCGCCGCGGTACGAGCGCGGGAATCCGAGGCCATGGCTGGTATGCCGGCCGCGATCGCCGGGCTTCCGCGCGACGTTCTCGAGCTGAAGGCCGGAAACATAATGGGCGTCGATGCCCTTCGCAGCCTGTTTGAGCCCACCCCGCCGTTGCCGTCCGAACCGGTCATACCTCCGTTCGTCGACGTGCCGGATGCGCCGCTGGGTCGTTTCGTGGACGAGCTGGAGCCGGCCGGCTATGGCCTCGTGCTGTGCATGGGAAAGGGCGGCGTGGGCAAGACCACCGTCGCCGCGGCGATTGCGGTCGCCCTCGCGCAGCGCGGGCACGCCGTGCACCTGACAACCACCGACCCGGCCGCACACCTCACGGAAACCCTGCACGGGAGCATTCCGGGACTCCGCGTCTCCCGCATCGACCCGGAGCAGGCGATCCGCGAATATCGGGATCATGTCATGGCGACAAAGGGAAAGAACCTCGACGCCGACGGGCGAGCCGCCTTGGCCGAAGACCTGCTGTCGCCGTGCAGCGACGAGGTGGCGGTGTTCCGGCAGTTCTCCAAGGCGGTGCATGATTCGCGGCACGAGTTCGTGGTCGTGGACACCGCCCCCACGGGCCACACGCTGTTGCTTCTGGACGCGACGGGTTCGTATCACCGCGAAATCTCCCGTCAGATGGGCGACAGTATGTCGTTCGTCACCCCGTTGATGCGGCTGCAGGATCCGGCCCTGACGCGGGTGATCCTCGTCACCCTGGCCGAGACCACGCCGGTGCTTGAGGCCGAGGGGCTGCAAGGCGACCTCGAGCGCGCCGGTATCCACCCGTGGGGATGGGTCGTGAACAACTCCATCGCCGCGGCGCATCCGGAAACGCCCTTCCTGCAGGCGAGAGCCGCAAACGAGGTCGAACAGATCGACACGGTGCGCACCCTCGCACAACGGGTCGCGATCGTTCCGCTGCTCGCGAGCGAGCCCATCGGCGTGGACAAACTCGCTGCGCTCACCGCCCCGGCGACGCAGCCCGCCTGAAGCCCACGCGGTCGCTAGGCTGGGCCCATGGTGAAGCGGTATTGGCGTGTCTCCGTCGCCGGGCTGGGGATCGGCTTCGGCCTTGGCTTTTTGCTGTTCGTGCTCGTGGTGGCCCCCGACCGCTTGGGCGGTGCGGGATACCTCACCCGTTCGGCGGCAGTGCGGGAGTCGCTGACGTACGGTGCCATCGGAGTCCTCGTCGCTGCGGTAGCGTGTGCCGGCGGATGGCTCGCCGTCGCGCTCCGTGATCGTCGACTGGAGAAGGAACCGGGCGCGCGAGCAGCGGCGGCGGCCGGCGGCGCGGCGGCGGGAATCATCATGCTCGGTATCGCTGCAGGGGTCCTCGGCCCGAGTCCCGCTTCCAGTATTGGGTTCTATCCCGTCATCACAGTGCTCACCCTTGTGCTGGCGATTCTGTCCGCGATCGCGGCCGCCGCTTTGATCGCGTACGCCGAGAGGACGCGACGAGCGGGCCGTGTGAAACCACTCCCGCCGGTGCGAGAAGGCCGCTGGACGACCTTTTAGCCGCCGCGATGGCTTAGATGGGGCAGTCGCCGGGGTGGGTGATCGGTGTGGTCCATGGGTCGACGTGAAGCCGTCGCGGGATCGCCGGCACGGTGTCGACGGGTGCGGCCGGTGGGCGGATGCGGGTGGCGGGGTGGGTGGCGTAGTGCTTGCCCGCCGGGCTGGTCCACTCGAGGGTGCCGTTTGTGTTCTGTTTGACGGACCATCCGGTTTCGTGCTTGACGCGGTGGTTGCGGCGGCAGAGGTGGGCGAGGTTCGAGAAGACGGTTTCACCTCCGTGTTCCCACGCCAGGGTGTGGTCGATGTCGCAGCCCGGGGCGCGACGGTTGCAGCCGGGGAACCGGCAGGTTCCGTCTCGCAGTTGCAGCCACGTTTTCAGGTCCTTCGGGACCGCGTACCGGGTGCGGCCGACGGACAGCACCGCTCCGGTCTCCGGGTGCACGAGGATGCGGGTGAATGAGGTGGCCGTTCCGGCGAGCCGGCGGGCGATTTCCGGGTCGATCGGCCCGAATCCTTCCAGCGTGCCGGGCTCCTCGCTCTGGCCCATCAGGGTGAGGACGGGAACGGTGACGTAGACGTTCGCCCGAATTCCGGCGCCGAGCCCGGTCTCCGTGACGCCGTGTAGGAGCAGGTCCACCACGGCGTCGGTGCGCAGTTGGGTGAGGGTGCGGGACTCGTCCATGGTGTTCAGGTCTTTCGCCATCACTTCGACGCGGTCGCTGATGGCGCTGGCGTCTTCGTTGCTCAGCGTCATCTCCAGATACCCCATTCCGTCCCGCCCCGGGCTGACGAAGAAGCAGCGATCGGCGAGGGCCCGCTTGTGCCGCACGGCGATGGATTCTGGGTGGGAGATCTCACGAACCTTCACGGCCTTCTTCCTGAACTGAGGCACGGTCAGCGTCTCACTGTCCGTGAGCGCCTTTTGTTCGAAGACGGTCCACGCCTCGTCCGGGAGGGCGAGTGCGTTCTCGATCATGATCTCGGCGTGGCGGTAGCTGATGTCCCCGCGGTGCAGGGCATCGCGGGTGGCGGGGAGGCGGTGCTGGAGTAGTTCGCTGTGGCAGATGAGGTTACGAGCGGTGTTCTCCGGCAGCGTCAACAGGCAGGCCAGTTCGGCGACGAGGCCCTCGTGCGCGGCCTCGCGCGGCGACCACTCCACATACGTGCGCGGCCCGCGGGCGTGGACGGGCAGCCCCGTTTCGGCGGTGGAGTCCGTCCAGCGCCGCACGTCGTCGACGGCCGCCGCACGGCCGGCCTGCGCGGCACAGATCGCCCGGTCGAAGTCTTTGACAACGTCGAGCAGACGAGTGCGGGTGTCGTCGGCAGCGGCGCGTTCCTCGTCCAGTTGGGCGAGGGTCAGGGTGACGGGTTCGGGCGGGGTGGTCGCTCCCGCGGCATCCTCCGGAGGAGGAACTTCTTCGTTGTTCTCCATACCCTGATTATCCCACGAATCAAAGAAACATTCGAGAAACACTCACGGCTGTGGAGAACTTAATTAGTATGTAAATTCTGTCCTTGGGTTGTGAGATTGGCTCGCGCGGTCTCGAGATGCGCCGTAGACGGCGCTCCTCGACCAGCGGGGTGGGGGGAGGTTGGGTCGCGCGGTCTCGACAGGCTCGACCAGCGCTTGGATCGAGCCTGTCGAGATCAGAGGGGCCGCGGGAGGTCGGTGGGGTTAGGGAGTGACAAGGTAGTCGGAGTCCCGGGCGTCGGTGATGAGCATGTGGCCGGGCGCATGGCCGATGGCCAGTGTCGGCCGTGACTCCATCACAGCAGCCTGCGGCGTGACCCCGCAGGCCCAGAACACCGGAACCTCGCCGGACCTGACGACGACCGCGTCGCCGAAGCCCGGCCGGCCGAGGTCGATGCCGAGGGCCGCGGGGTCGCCGACATGCACGGGGGCGCCGTGCACCGCCGGGTACTGCGACGTGATGCGCACGGCATCCGCTACCCGGTGCGCCGGAATCGGCCGCATCGACACCACGAGCGGGCCGGACAACGCGCCCGCCGGCGCGCACCGCACGTTCGTGCGATACATGGGCACATTCACGCCCTGATCGATGTGCGCGATCGCGATTCCGGCCGCCTGCAACGCCGCCTCAAAGGTGAAGCTGCATCCCACGATGAAGGTCACCAGGTCGGGCCGCCACCACTCGCCCAGATCGGTGGGCTCGGCAACCAGCACGCCGTTCTCATAGACCGTGTAACGGCCGACGTCGGAACGGATGTCCCCTCCCTCCAACAGCGGACCGCTGGTTTCGCCCGCATCCAGCACGCCCAGGATCGGGCAGGCCTGCGGATTACGGGTGGCGAACAACAGCACGTCGAACGCCTGGGAGCGCGGAACGATGAGGAGGTTCGCCTGGGTGAACCCACGCGACCAACCTGCCGTCGGAGTGACCAGGCCGTTTCGGAACAGCGCGCGCGCCGCGGCCGGGGTGACCGTCGCCGGGTCGGCGGGCACGACGGGAATGAACACGTGCTTTACACCCAGAGCTTGACGAGGCCGCCGAGGGACTGGTATCCGAGAAACAGCGTGAGCAGCCAGGCGAGCACACCGATGATGAGCAGCCATTTGGGGTACACGTAGCCGCCAAGCAGGTCGCGGCGACGCCATGCCACCCAGATGATCACGGCGAAGCCCACCGGCAGGATGAGGCCGTTCACGGCACCGGCCATGATGAGCAGCGTCGCGGGGGCCTGGCCGATGAGGGCGAAGACCAGGGTCGACACGGCGATGAAGACGCAGGTGGCGATGCTGCGCACCCGGGGGGAGGTTTTCGCCGTGGTGACGAAGGACACCGAGGTATATGCGGCACCGATCACGGAGGTGATGGATGCCGCCCACAGGATCACGCCGAAGAGGCGGAAGCCGAGGTCACCGGCCGCTGACTGGAACGCTTCGGCCGCGATGTTGTCGCTGGTGAGGGCCACACCGCCGGCGACAACGCCGAGGATTGCGAGGAACAGGAGAATGCGGATGACGCCGGTGATGATGATGCCGAGAACGGAACTCCGCGTGATCTCGCGAACGTTCTCCTTGCCGGAAATACCGCCGTCGATCATGCGGTGCGCTCCGGCGTACGTGATGTAACCGCCGATGGTGCCGCCGATGAGCGTGGTGATGATGAGGAAATCGATGTTGTCCGGGATGACGGCGTTCTTGATGGCGTCGCCGAGCGGCGGCTGCGACACGATGGCCACATAGCCGATGAGCACGAGCATCAGCGCGCCAAGGATGACGACGATCTTGTCGAGCGCCAGTCCGGCGCGTTTGCTGAGGAAAATGGCGATGGCCACGGCCGCGGAGAGGATGCCGCCGAGCCGTGGGTCGATGCCCAGCAGCACGTTGAGTCCCAGGCCCGCGCCACCTGTGTTGCCCACGTTGAAAACGAGGCCACCGAGGAAGATCAACGCGGCGAGAAACCAGCCGGCGCCGGGCAAAACCGTATTGGCCAGTTCCTGGGCGCGCTTGCCGCTCACTCCGATGACCCGCCAGACGTTCAGCTGGATGGCGATATCAACGAGGATCGATACCAGGATGGCGAACGCGAAGGCGGCGCCGAGCTGGACCGTGAAGGTTGTCGTCTGCACGATGAAGCCGGGGCCCACCGCGCTCGTGGCCATGAGGAACATGGCGCCGAGAAGAGCACCGCGGTGCTGGCTGCGGGGCTTGCGTCCCTTTTCGTGGACAGGAGGAACCGTGGTGACCATGTGCTGAGCTCGCTTCGTTGGGGGCTGACCGCAGCGCCGGTGACCACTGGGTGTGTGAAAGCCTACGATTGTTGAACAATCAACGCAAGCACAAGTGTCCACTTGGCCGGAATACGCGGGCAACGCGGTCCGTTCGACCGCAGCGACGTGATGCGCGCGCCGGTGCGATCCGGCAGCATCGGGCACACGGGCACACGGGCACACGGGCACACGGGCCGCCGTCGAGCGGAAGGTGGTCGGCCGGTCAGCGCGTGCGGCGGGTGGCGCTCGGTGGCAGGAGGCGTGCCTCCGTGCCCGGAACCAGACCCTCCTCGGTCGCGGTGGGGGCGGAATCCGACGGAAACCCCTCGGCCATCGACAGGGGCATGCGCGCGTTCAGATAGAAGTTGGCGGGTCCGGGGGACGGTCGCCAGAAGGCAGGCGTGGGGTCAGCCACAGCCGGCAGAAACGCTCCGGTGGTCAGTTCCACCCGCAGGCCGCTCGGATCGCGAACATAGAGGTAGTTCTGTTCGCCGAGCACGTGGATGCTCGGACCGTATTCGAGGTGGGTGCTCGGACCGTGCTCCACACGGACTCCGGCGACGGCGAGTGCCGGGGCGGCATCGACGAGGGCCCGCCGGCCGTCCATTCGATACGCCACGTGGTTGATGCGTCCGGGTCTCGCGGAACTGTCGAGCACCACGCCGAGCTCGCAGGACGTGGCGTTGGCGCCGAGAACGGCATATACGGCCGTGCCGGAAATCTCCAGTCGAGTGTCGGGGAGGAGCTGCAACCCGAGCACGTCGCTGTGCCACGTGACGCAGGCGGTCACGTCGGCCGTCGCGATGGTCACATGGTCGAGTGTGCGCGCCCGAGCCGTGCTCGCGTCCGCGTCCGCGGCGTGCTGTGGGGGGCGGAATTTTTCGGCGTGGGCGAACAGCTCCATCGTGTGCCCCCACGGCCCGGTGAACACGAAGGAGTGGCCGCGTCCGAATGACGGCTGCCGCCAGTGCCCCTCCACGCCGGATGCCCGCACGCGCGCCGCCGCCTCGTCGAGCGCCGCCTCGCTCACCGTGCGCCAGCCCACGCTCACCAGGGCGGGTTCGGGTCCGCGCTCAATAGCGAGGCTGAACAGGTAATAGTCATCGTTCGTGCGCAGGTAGACGGAGCCCTCGTCCCGGTATATCTCGCGCAGGCCCAACTGGTGGCTGTAGAAGAGAACGGATGCCTCGACATCCGGTGCCGCCACTCGCACGTGCGAGAGGTGGGACAGCAGCTTGATCATGAGGAGTGGGGCCAGACGTTAGAGCGCGCGCATGCGGTTGTTTCGGGGGTTGTGCTCGAGTTCGGCGAGCCCGAGGGCCTCCAGCAGAGGCGGCAGGTACATGCCGAAACGCCCGCGCAGGCCCTTCTTCAGACCGTACCAGCCTCCCACGGGATTGGACTCCGATCGTCCCCAGGATTCGACGGTGCCGTCTTTCACGGGTTTCTGCTCATCCGCACTGCCGAGGGCGACCCAGTCGCCGGCCTGCTTCAGCATCCCGTGCAGATCCTCGATGCAGCGCAGCTGATACGTGAGTGTGGTCGTGCCGACCATGCAGACCAGTGCCGGCGGGCTGGCCGTCTCATCGCGGTACATCAGGTATTCGCTCGTTCCCGGCGGTGTGCGCAGAACCCAGGGGTCGTCCTTCGTGCCGGTACCGGTAGCGTCATTGCTCATGGTTGCCTCCTGCTCGATCGAGGTGTAACGGCCCTGCACGGGCGCGCCCCCGCTGTTCCAGCTTAGGAGGTGACGCGGCACCAGCGATGGGCGGTATTCGCCCGCACGTCGACGACCCTGAGTATGCTGCCGCTGTGACAGACGACCAGGACAACCACGACGACCACGGCGACGTGCCAACGCCGCCCCACTTCCCGGTGCTCATTGTCGGAGCCGGCCCCACAGGACTCGCGCTGGCCGTGCAACTCGCCCGATACGGCATCCGCTTTCGAATTGTGGATCGATCGCTGGATCGCGCTCACGAATCGCGGGCCCTCGCCATTCAGCCGCGCACGCTTGAGGTCCTCGCGAACTGCGGCATCACTCCTGATCTGCTGGCCGTCGGCAACCGAGCGGTTCAGCTGCGCCTGCACGCCGGCAGGCGGGTGATTCCCCTTCGCCTGTTTGACATCGGCGTGAGTGACACCGCCTATCCGTACCTGCTGTTCCTGGCGCAGGCGGAGACGGAACGCATCTTTGCTGCGCACCTGTCCCTGTCTGGCATAGACGTGGATCGTGGACGCGAACTCGTCGGCCTGCGACCGGATGGTGACAACGCGGTGGCCACCCTGCGTGACCTTTCCGGCAGCATCGAAACCGTGCGCGCCAGCTATGTGGTGGGATGCGACGGGCCACACAGCACGGTGCGCGAGCAGGCGGGCATCGCCTTCACTGGCAGCGCCTACCCGCAGACGTTCGTGCTGGCCGACGTCGAGGCGGACGGGATCGAACGCGGTGTCGTGCACGCCTTCCTCTCCGGGCCCCGCGGGCCCCTGCTCTTCTTTCCGCTCGGGACGCCGGCAACCTGGCGAATGATCGCCATGCGTGCGCCTGGTGATGCCGGACCGGTCGATGAGCCAGTGACCCTCGCCCAGCTACAGGCCCTGACCGACGCCGCAACCGAGACCAGGATTGCGCTGCACGACCCCCTCTGGCTGACAGCTTTTCGGGTGCACAACCGCGGAGCTTCCCGCTACCGGGCCGGTGGGGTGTTCCTGGCGGGGGACGCGGCCCATATCCACAGTCCGGCAGGCGGGCAGGGAATGAACATCGGTATCCAGGACGCCGTGAATCTCGGGTGGAAGCTCGCACTGGTGCTGCGGCACGGCGCACCGCCCGCGCTTCTGGACACCTATGAGGAGGAACGTGCCCCGGTCGGCCGCGCGGTGCGACGGTTCACCGACCGGGCCTTTCTGGTGATCACCTCCGGCTCCGCCGGCGCTCGTCTCGCCCGGCGGTATCTGGTCCCGGTCGTGCTCCCCGTCGTGCTGCGGTCGCGCGTCGGGCGTCGCCTGGCCTTCCGAACGATCTCCGAGCTGAGTACCAGCTATCACGGGACCGACCTGGCGGCGCACGGCCCCGGCGCACGGAGCCGGTCACCGCGAACCGGCGATCGGCTCCCCGACATGTCCCTCGCCCGGCAGCCGGGAGGCGCGCGCTCGCTCGCGCATCACCCGGTGACCACGTCGCTGCATGCGCTCGTGGCCGCGCCCGGGTGGCACCTGCTGCTCTGTGGTCGAGGGTGGACGGCGCTCACCGACGCCGAGGCCGTCGGTGCCCCGAGCAAGGCCGGCCGGCCGATGCTCACCGTTCACCGCCTGTGGCAGACCGAGGTTCTGCGCAGACTCGGCGCCCACACCCGCGGCAGCGTGCAACTGCTTCTTCGGCCGGATGGCTACGTGGGCTACCGCTCCGACGAGGCCGACCTCGCCGGCCTGCACGCGTACCTCGACCGGTGGCTGCCCGGCCCCGGTTAGCGGCGTCGGCGGGGGGAAGGAATGAGGCGCGGCGTCACTCTGCGGTCTCGAACGCGATCCGACGCAACAGAGAACGCAACTGCTCACGCTCGGTCGGGCTGAGGTCGCGCAGCGACTGGTCTTCGGCATCCTGGATGACGGCGGCAGCCTGCAGGTAGAGTTCCCGACCACGCGGGGTGGCCACAATCACCTTGGAACGGCGATCACGCGGATCCTGCTCCCGGGTGACCGCTCCGCGATTCTCCAACAGGTCGACGAGGGCCACGATCTGACTGGGGTCCAGGCTGAGAAAGTTCGCTAGCTCGCGCTGGGAGGGGTTCTGCCCGCTGCAGGCCAGCGACAACACCGAATAGGACCGCACGCGCAGGTCGAGGTCAGCGAGCATGCTGTTGGCCCGGCCGGAACCGACCGAGCGGGCCCGAGCGGTCATGAACTCGATCTCGTTGGCCAGATCGGTATCGCGCAAGCGCTCGGCAGACGTCTCCGGTGACGTTTTCGGTACCTGAACTGGATCTCCCACATTCATACAGTAATCCCAACCTCAATCGTTGACTTTTTCAATGATATGGGTTTTCATGGGTTTCAGCAGCGAATTGTTGCTGATTGAGCGAGGAGTCCACAATGACGTTGGCAGGAAAAGTAGCAATCGTGACCGGCAGTGGCCGCGGCCTGGGCCTGGCCTACGCGCAGGAACTCGCCCGCCAGGGGGCAGCCGTCGTGATCAACGACGTCGACCAGCTCATCGCCGATGATGCCGTTGCCGCCATCGTCGCTGCAGGCGGGCAAGCCGTCGCCGTCGTCGCCCCTGTCGGCTCCACCGCCACCGCGCAGCAGCTCGTCGCCGCAGCCGTCAGCAGCTTCGGCCGCCTCGACATTCTCGTCACCAACGCCGGTGTGCTGCGCGACACCGTGGTCTGGAAGATGACCGACGACGACTTCGACACCGTCATCAACGTGCACCTGCGCGGCACGTTCACCTGCGTGCGCGAGGCGGCCATCCGTTTTCGTGAGCAGGGTGAGGGTGGCCGCATCATCTGCATCGGCTCACCGACCGGGCAGCGCGGCAACTTCGGCCAGACCAACTACGCCGCCGCCAAGGCCGGCATCGTGGGCATGGTGCGCACGTGGTCGATGGAACTGGCCCGTGCCAACGTGACTGTCAACGCGGTCGTACCCGTTGCGGCGACCGCGATGACCGACACTGTTCCCTTCTTCAAGGCCTTCAACGACGCCGCCGCTCGCGGCGAAACCATGCCGCCCTTCGCCCGCCGCGTGCTCGGCTACGGGACCGCGCAGGACGTGGCCGGAGTCGTCGGTTTTCTCGCCTCAGACGCCGCGGCCGGCATCACCGGCCAGGTCGTCGGCTCCGGCGGCGACCGTGTCCAGCTCTGGTCGCACCCCGAGGTCGTCGCCACGGCGTTCGAGACCGGCGGCTGGACCGCCCGGACGCTCAGCGAAGACTTCTCCTCGCTGTTCGGTGACAAGCTGCAGAGCGTCGGCGAAAAGCTGCCCGAGCTACCGGCCGAACTGCAGCCGGCCGCACTGCACCCATCAGCGAAGTAATGGTCTACGAACTCGGCCTGAACGTTGACGCGCTGACGGCCATCGACACGCACGTGCACATCGAGGTCGGCGACGACGGGCACAACGCGCTCCCGCAGCCGCTCGTCGACGCCGCGAGCAAATACTTCAAAACGGACGCGCCCCGCCCCGGCCTCGACGAGATCGCCGACATGTACCGCGAGCGCCGGATGGCGGCGGTGGTCTTCACCGTCGACGCGTCCCGTAACCTGGGCCATCGGCCGAACAGCAGCGAAGAGATCGCGCTCGGCGCCGCCCGCAACAATGATGTGTTGATTCCGTTCGGCTCGGTTGACCCCACCCGCGGAGCGGATGCCGTGACCCAGGCCCTGCGCCTGGCCGGTGATTTCGGGGTGCGCGGCTTCAAATTCCACCCGACCGTGCAGAACTTCAACCCCAGCGACGAACAGTATTACCCGCTCTGGGCGGCGCTGCAAGACCTCGGCCTGCCGGCGCTCTTCCACACCGGACAGACCGGCATCGGATCGGGCCTGCCGGGCGGCTTCGGCCTCAAGCTCGGGCTGTCCAATCCGATGCTGCTCGATGACATCGCCGCCGACTTTCCGGTGCTGCCCATCATCATGGCGCACCCGAGCGTGCCCTGGCAGGACGAAGCCCTCTCCGTCGCCACCCACAAACAGAACGTTTACATCGACCTGTCCGGCTGGTCACCCAAGTACTTCCCCGAGAATCTCGTGCGCCAGACCAACTCCGTCCTGCAAGACAAGGTACTGTTCGGCAGCGACTTTCCCCTGATCAGCCCGGATCGCTGGCTGAAGGACTTCGCCGACCTGAACCTCAAAGACAGCGTGCGGCCGAAAATCCTGAAGGACAACGCCGTGCGCCTGCTCGGGCTGGCCGCATGACCGCCTTCTACCCGAGCGACCAGTTCGGCTACTCCACCCTGCTCAGCGACAGCGAACTCGATGTGCTGAACGGGCTACGGGCCGTGCTTGAGGCCGAGGTGCAGCCGCTCCTCGCCGACCACTGGGAAGCGGGGGAGTTCCCCTTTCAGATCGTACCGAAGCTCGTCGACCTCGACCTCATGAGCCGGGGAACGAGCGCGCTCTACGGCGGCTTTCGAAATTTCGAACTGGCCCGCACCGACGCATCCGTCGCCACCTTCTACAACGCGCAGTCCGGTCTCTTTCGCACCACCGTAAACCTCGGAGGCAGCCCGGAGCAGGCCGCCGAACTCGACCCGAAGATTCAGAGCTTCGACTACACGGGCGTGTTTGCACTGACCGAGCCCGAGCACGGCTCCGACATCGCCCGCGGGCTCGCCACGAGCGCCCGCCGCACCGGCGACAGCTGGCTGCTCAACGGTCACAAGCGCTGGATCGGCGGCGCCACCAGCGCCGATGTGCTCGCCGTCTTCGCCCGCGACGAATCGGACGGCCAGGTCAAGGCCTTCCTGGTGCCGACGGATGCCCCCGGCGTCACCCTGCGCAAGATCGAACGAAAAACCAGCCTGCGCATCATGCAGAACGCAGACATCGACCTCGTCGACGTGCGGGTTCACGACAACGACCGACTGCAGCGCATCAACTCGTTCACCGACGTCGCCGCACTGCTGCGGTCCATGCGTTCCGACGTGGCCTGGATCGCGACCGGCTTGCAGGCCGGCGCCTACGAGGCGGCCCTGCGCTACGTGAGCACCCGCCACCAGTTCGGCAAGCCTGTCGCGGCCTTTCAGCTGACCCAGCAAAAACTCGCCACCATGCTGGGCAACGTCACGGCGTCGCTCGGCATGGTCGTGCGGCTCACCCAGCAGCAGGAGGCCGGCGTGTTCACCGAGGAGAACTCGGCGCTGGCCAAAATGTTCTGCTGCGAGCGGATGCGCCACACCGTCGCGCTGGCCCGCGAGGTCGTCGGCGGCAACGGCATCACCCTCGACACCGACGTCGCCCGGTTTCACGCCGACGCCGAGGCCGTGTACTCCTACGAGGGCACCCACGAGATCAACAGCCTCATCGTCGGCCGGGCCGTCACCGGGCAGAGCGCCTTCATCTAACACGTCCCCTATCTATAAGGAGCACCATGAGTACCACCGTCACCACCTTCGCCGAACTCCCCGGCCTGGCCGGAACCGACCTCGGCTACACCGATTACATCGAGGTCGACCAGGGTCAAATCGACACGTTCGCCGACGCCACCGATGACCACCAGTGGCTGCACACCGACCCGGAGAAGGCCAAGGGCGGCCCGTTCGGCAAAACGGTCGCACACGGGTTTCTGACCCTCTCTCTCGCCATCCCGTTCTGGACCGAGCTGCTCGACGTGACCGACGTGACCACCAAGGTCAACTACGGCCTCGACAAGGTGCGCTTTCCCGCCCCCGTCACCGTCGGCTCCAAGATCCGCATGCGAGCGACCATCGCAAGCGTCACCGAAATCGCCGGCGGAGTTCAGCTCGGCGTCGACCAGACCATCGAGATCAAGGACGGCACCAAACCGGCCGTCGTCGCGCACGGGCTGTACCGCTTCTACGTCTGACCGGCATCCGCTTCACCCCGTCTTATCCAACCCTCAAGGAAGAGGCACGATGTTTCACAGCAACCCCACCCACACTCGTACCGTTTCGGGCCTGGCCGGCCTCGCCGTCGTCGCTCTGGCCCTCACCGGCTGCTCCGGCTCGGCGCCAGCTGCTGACCCGACCGCCGGCACGGCAGGCGGCGCACTGACCACCGTGACCGTCGGCGTGCTGGCGATCGCCCCGTCCGTCGCGATGCAATACGGCATCGACGAGGGCATCTTCGAGAAGCACGGCCTCGACGTGCAACTGGAAACCGGGCAGGGCGGTGCCGCCATGTTGCCCGCCGTTTATGCGGGCAGCATGGACTTCGCGATCGGCAACCCGCTCTCGGTCATGGTGGCCGTTGACAAGGGCCTCGAGATGCAGATCGTCACCGGCTATAGCAATTCAAAGGCCGACGGCGACGACATCAACGGCGTCGTCGTGCGCACGGACTCCGGGATTGACAGTTTCGCCGACCTCGACAACAAGACCGTCTCGGTCAACGCCGTCAGCACTCAGGGCGACCTCACCATCAAGGAGAGCGCCGAACAGGACGGCGGTGACCCGTCGCAGATCAACTTCAACGAGATGCCATTCCCCGACATGGAGGCGCAGCTCGCCGCCGGCAACACCGACGCGATCTGGGTGCCGGAGCCGTTCCTCAGCAAGGCCCTCGCGAGCCCCGATTTCAAACTCATCGGCTACCCCAACCAGCAGGCGCTTCCCGGCCTGCCAACAATGGTCAGCTTCACCAGCGCGAAATACGCGACCGCCAACGCCGACACCCTCAGCAAATTCCGTGATGCCGTCGACGAGACCCTTGCCCAGGCCGAAGCGAATCCCGATGAGGTGCGCGCGACGCTCCCCGCCTTCATGGGCATGGACGCGGCCGTGGCCGCCAAGCTCAAGATGGAATCGTTTGACGGCGAGGTACCCGTCGATGTCTTGGCCGGCCTCGGCAAGCTCATGCAGAAGTACCAGATCGTGACCGAATCACCCGATGTCGCCGCGATGATTGCCAGCTAGTCCGCCGTCAGTCAGGGTGTGCTCCCCGTAGTACGGTGAGCACACCCTGATCCCGTCAGTGTCAGTGCCTCCGTCCGCGGAGGCGTGCGAAAGGTACATGCAACGATGCATAACCAAGGTCTCGGTTCCTGGATCCACCGCCGGCGCGTGAAGTCGGCCGATCAGACGGCGCTCATCAGCGGCGACGATCGTGTCAGCTACGCCGAGCTCGCCGAACGGGTGGACCGACTCGCGAACGCGCTCCATGCCCGCGGTATCCGTTCGGGGGATCGCGTCGCCTATCTGGGCGAAAATCACCCCGCCTTTCTCGAAACACTGTTCGCCTGCGGCGTGCTCGGTGCGATCTTCGTGCCGCTCAACACCCGGCTGGCAGCGCCCGAGATCACCTTTGCCCTCACGGACTCCGGCAGCCGAATTCTCGTGCATGCCGCGGCCCTGACCGATCTGGCCGAGCGCGCGACGCCCGGAACGCGAGTGGAGCAGCGCATCGTCGTCACGGATGCCGCCGTTCCCGTTGCCGAAGCGGACGTGGTCGAAAACCTCGAGGATGTCATCGAAGGTGCTCCCGCCACGCACCGCGACGAAAACGTCTCCCTCGACGACCCCGCTCTCATTCTCTACACCTCCGGCACCACAGGGCAGCCCAAGGGCGCCCTGCTCACCCACGGCAACATGACCTGGAACAGCTTCAACGTGCTCGTTGACTACGATTTCATCAGCAGTGATGTGGCCCTCATGATCGCGCCCATGTTCCATGTCGCCTCGCTCGGCATGGGGGTGCTGCCGACACTGCTCAAGGGGGGCACCGTCGTACTCGAGCCCAAGTTCGAGCCGGGCCGTACCCTGCGCCTGATCGAGTGGCACGGCGCGACGGTGATCAGCGGAGTGCCCACGACCTTCCAGCTCCTGTGCGAGCACCCGGATTGGGCAACAACCGACATCAGCTCGTTGCAGAAACTGACCTGTGGCGGTTCAGCCGTCCCCACGCGGGTACTCGAGGCCTACGAGAAGCGCGGCCTGTCCTTCTCCGGCGGTTACGGCCTGACCGAAACCGCGCCCGGCGCCACGAGTCTGGCTCCGCACAAGTCCCGTGAGAAGGCCGGGTCGGCCGGGCTGCCCCACTTCTTCACCGACGTGCGCATCGTCGATGAAACCGGCACCGAAGTGTCGACCGGCCAGGTCGGCGAGATTCAAATCTCCGGTCCGAACGTGATTCGGGAGTACTGGAACCGGGCCGAGGCGACCGCAGAGAGCTATGCCGCCCATGTCTGGTTTCGTTCCGGCGACATGGGGTACATCGACGAACACGGTTACCTCTTCATCTCCGACCGGCTGAAAGACATGATCATCTCCGGCGGAGAGAATATCTACCCGGCCGAAATAGAACTGGTCATCTCCGAACTCGAGTCGGTCTCCAGCGTCGCCGTGATCGGCATCCCCGACGAAAAATGGGGCGAGGTGCCCTGTGCCGTCGTCACCGTGCGCGGCGGCTTCACCCTTGATGCGGGCGACATCCAGGCACACCTTGAGGGCCGCCTTGCCCGCTACAAGATTCCGAAGCGCGTCGTGATCGTGGCCGATATGCCGCGCACCGCGAGCGGCAAGATCCGCAAGGCAGACCTGCGCCAGGCCCACGCGGTGTCATAACGGGCCCGGCGACCGGATGCCGGGGCGCGCGCCGATCAGTCGGCCGGCGGCGCCGACGCATCCGCATTGAGCTCGTCGATGAGCGCGAGGCCCCGCTCGGCCCACTCGATCTCGTGCTCGGCCCGCGCAATAAGGCCCTCGTAGGTGTAGCGCTTGTACGCTCGGATGCTCGCATGTTCGCTCGCCGGCGCGTGAGCGAGGCGTTTTTCGAGAATCGTGCTGCCGCCGGTGTCGATCTCCCGCACCTTCTCCTGCCAGTCGTCCCGCCGAACCGCGTAGGCGTCAATGTGTGCGCGCATCTGGGCCCGTGCGGCGTCCGGCTCGGCCCACTCGAGGTAGGCGGCCTTGAGGTGCGCCGGGTCGCGCTCGCGGGTGTAGGTGAGCGGCTCGTTCATCCAGGCACGAAATGCGGTGAGGCCCGCCTCGGTCACGTGGTATTCGCGTTTCTTGCCGCGCGGCCCCCACGGTACCTCGGCGCCCCGCAGCAGGCCCTCGGCCTCCATGCGGCGTAACTCCGGGTAGATCTGTGAGTCGGGGGCGTGCCAGACATGCGAAACGGAGGCCTGGAACGCCTTCGACAGGTCGTAACCGGTCATCGGCTCCACGGTGAGGAGCGCGAGCAGCGCGTGTCGAAGGCTCAAGTCGATCCCATCTCGGTACTTGTATGTACCTACCAGCATAGATAGTCTGGGGCTGCGCTAACTATCTATGGGGATAGGTAGCTGACCGGAGGTTTTCAATGACGATCATCCAGACCAAGAGTTCGACCACGAACAAGGTGCTCAACTACCCGCTGAACACCTGGTACGTCGCCGCCTGGGACCACGAGGTCACCCGCAAGCTGATCTCCCGCACGGTCGCCGACAAACCGCTCGCCATCTATCGCACCGAAGACGGTAGACCGGTCGCGCTCGCCGATGCCTGCTGGCACCGCCTCGCCCCGCTGTCGATGGGCAAGGTTCTCCCCAAGGACGAGATCCAGTGCCCGTACCACGGCATCGTCTACAACTCGGCCGGTCGGTGCGTGTCGATGCCCGCCCAGGAGACCATCAACCCGAGTGCCACCGTGCCCTCGTACCCTGTGGTGGAACGCCACCGCTTCCTCTGGGTCTGGCTGGGAGATGCGACGCTCGCCAACCCCGACAGCATTCCCGACATGCACCAGATGGACCACCCCGACTGGGCCGGCGACGGCCTGACCATCCCGGTCACCTGCAACTACCAACTGGTGCTGGACAACCTGATGGACCTGACTCATGAGGAATTCGTACACGGCTCGAGCATCGGCCAGGCCGAACTGAGCGAGTCCGACTTCGAGGTCACCCACGACGACACCACTGTCACCGTCTCGCGTTGGATGCGGGGCATTGATGCCCCGCCGTTCTGGCTCAAGAACATGCGCGACAAGTTTCCGGGCTTCACCGGAAAGGTCGACCGCTGGCAGATCATCCACTTTGAGGCGCCGTCGACCATTTGCATCGACGTGGGCGTGGCCAAGGCCGGTACCGGGGCGCCGGAGGGCGACCGCAGCCAGGGAGTCAACGGCTACGTGATGAACACGATTACGCCCGAAACGGCCCGCAGCGCACACTACTTTTGGGCCTTCATGCGCAACTATCGGTTGGAGAGCCAGCTGATCACCACGCAATTGCGGGCCGGTGTCACCGGCGTCTTCAAGGAAGACGAAGACATGCTCCAGGCACAGCAGGCCGCCATCGACGCCAATCCCGACTACGAGTTCTACAACCTCAACATCGACGCCGGTGGGCTGTGGGTGCGCCGCCTGATCGAACGGATGCTGGAAGCCGAAGGCCGACCGGTCTCCGCCGGCCGTGCCAACCGCGTGAGCTCCGCCAACTAGGCGGGCGCGATCATGGCAGCAACCAACATTGAGGTGTGGCAGCAGGCGACGGTCATCGAGACCGACGCTGTCGCTACCAACATTCAACGCATCGTGCTGGCGCCGACTCTGCCGAAACGGGCCGAGCCGGGGTCGCACGTCGACCTGTTCGTGACCATTGACGGGGAACGGCACAAACGTTCCTACTCCATCGTCGACTCCACCGAGGATGGTTCGCGGATCGCGATCAGCGTGCTGCAGGCACCGCTGTCCCGTGGTGGATCGATCTTCATGCACGCGCTCCGCCCCGGCGACACCCTCGAAATCACCCAACCTCTCCAGAACTTTCCTCTGCGCGTCGGCGCACCCGGTTACGTGCTGCTGGCCGGCGGCATCGGTGTGACGGCCATGGTCAACATGGCCCGGGTGCTCAAGAATCTGGGGGCAAACTACACACTTGTCTACACGGCGCGCAGCCGCGAGCGCATGGCTTACCTGCCCGAACTACTCGCGCTGCACGGCGACAACCTGCAGGTACATATCGACGACGAGGGCACCGCGTTGTCGGTGGCCGACCTCGTGGGCGGCATCGCTCCGGACACCGAACTGTATATGTGCGGGCCGATCCGACTGATGGACGCCGTGCGACGCTCCTGGCGCGAACGCGAACTGAAGGACCCGAATTTGCGGTTCGAGACCTTCGGCAACAGCGGCTGGTACGACCCTGAGGAATTCATTGTGCGGGTGCCACGCCTCGGCGTCGAAACCAGGGTGCCGGCGGGGCGTTCCATGCTCGAAGCCCTCGAAGACGCCGGGGTGGAGATGATGTTCGACTGCCGCAAGGGCGAATGCGGGCTCTGCGAAGTGAAGGTGCTCGCGCTCGAGGGCGCCATCGACCACCGCGACGTGTTCTACAGCGAACGGCAGCAGCACGCGACGGAGAAAATGTGTTGCTGCGTCTCCCGCGCGGTCACCTCACCCACCGGCCGCCAAACGGACGCCTCGCCGGGTGGCCCCGCGATCGTGACGATCAACGTTTCGTAGGCACTCAATAAGAAAACGGATGCCCCGGCGACAATCGCCGGGGCATCCGTTTGTGCGGGGGACTACGTCAGTGTGGCTTGCGCTGGGCGGTGATCTGCTCGGTGACCGGGCCGGCCTTGGCTCGCTGGATCTCGGCGTAGACGTGGGAGCGCAGCTCCATGAACCGTGGGAGGGCGCGGGTGTTGAGCTGGTCGCGTTTCGCGGGAAGGTCGATAGTGAGGTCTTCCTGCACGACGGTGGGTGAGCTCGAGAGCACGATGACGCGTTCGCCGAGGTAGACGGACTCGTCGATGTCGTGGGTGACGAAGAGGATCGTCACTCCGAGCTGCTTCCAAATGGTGCGGATGAGGTCTTCGAGGTCGGCTCGGGTCTGCGCGTCGACGGCCGCAAACGGTTCGTCCATGAGCAGCACCTGTGGGCGATAGGCGACGGCACGGGCGATCGCGACGCGCTGTTGCATACCGCCGGACAGCTGCCACGGGTAGCTCTTGGGAACATGGTCGAGTCCGACCGACTTCAGGGCGGCGTCGACGAGCGCGGCGCGTTCGGCCTTGGGAACCTTCTGATTTTTGAGGGGCAGTTCGACGTTCGCGCGCACGGTCATCCAGGGAAACAGGCTGCGGCCGTATTCCTGGAAGACGACGGCCATCGATTTGGGCGGGCCGGTGACCTTGCTGCCGGCCAGCTCGACGGTGCCGCTGGTCTGTTCCATCAGTCCTGAAATGCACTTGAGCAGCGTGGTTTTGCCCGACCCCGACGGGCCCACGAGACACACGAGCTCGCCCTCGGCAAGGTCGAACGTGAGGTCTCGTACCGCCTCGACATCGCCGCCGGGCACCTTGTAGATTTTCTGCAGGCCGCGCACCGAGAGCATTGGCACGGTGGTGACGGGCTGGTTCACGGTGGTGTCGCTAGCTGTCATGAGTGATCTCCTTCAGACCGTGGTACCAATGCAGTACCCGTCGTTCGACGAACTGGAAAATGAGGGCCAGGCCCAGGCCGATGAGGCCGAGCACGACGATGCCGCTCCACATCTCGGGGATGGCGAAGTTGCGCTGGAATTGCACGATGGTAAAGCCGAGACCCGAGGATGACGCGAACATTTCGCTGATGACCATGAGGATCAGGCCGATCGACAGCGACTGGCGCACGCCGGCCATGATCTGCGGCGTGACCGCGGGGAGAACGAAGTAGCGGATGCGCGCGAAGCCGCGGATGCCGTAGCTGCGGCAGCTGTCATTGAGCACGGAGTCGACGGCGCGAACGCCTTCGACGGTGTTGAGCAGTACCGGCCAGATGGCGCCGGAGACGATGACGGCGACCTTCATGCCGTCATTCACGCCGATGAGCAGCATGAGCAGCGGAACGAGCACGGGCGGCGGGATGGCGCGGAAAAATTCGAGCAGGGGTTCGAGCAGGTTACGCAGCCAACGAGTGGAACCGATGAGGAGGCCGAAAATAATGCCCAGGCCGATCGCGAAGATCAGGCCGACGGCGAGGCGGCCGAGGCTCGGCACAACATCGTCGAAGAAGCGGGGACCGATCCAGGTGGTCCACAGGGTTTGGGCGAGCTCGACCGGTTTCGGCACGAAGAAATTGGTCGAGCCGAACGACAAGGCCCACCAGAGCACGATGAGCAGAATCGGCAGGCCGAAGAAATAGGCGACACGCTTGAGGGGACTCACAGGACGACCTCTCCTCTCACGGATGGATGCCAGGACAGCACCCGTTTTTCAACGATGCGGGCGGCGAGGTTGATGAGCACGCCGATCATTCCCGTGGCCAGCACCAGGGCGTACATCGAGGAGATGGCGCCGCCGGACTGGGTGAGGGCAATCTGCTTTCCCAGCCCGGGGGTACCGATGATGAGCTCGGCGGTGATGGCCAGGATCAGGGCCACGGCCGCAGCCAGCCGCAGTCCGGTCATCAGGTACGGCAAGGCGGTGGGCCAGATCACGTAACGCACCCGGGCCAGTCGGCCGAGTCCGTAACTTTTCGCGGTGTCGTTGGCGACGGCATCCACATCGGCAATGCCGTAGAGCAGCTGCAGCAACACCTGCCAGAACGAGGCATAGACCACGAGCAGGAGCGTGGACTCGATGCTGGTCCCGAAGATGAGCACGGCCAGCGGAATGAGGGCGACCGAGGGAATGGGGCGGAGAAACTCGATCGTGGTGTGGGTGGCGCGGCGCAAGAACCGGCTGGAGCCGATGATCAACCCCACGACGATTGCCGCCACGGTCGCGATCAGCAACCCGAGCGCCCAGCTGGTCATGGTGTCGGCCACATCTCTCCAGAATGCGGCCTCGGTCAGGTACTGGCCGAGGCGCACGAGCACCTCGCTCGCGGGCGGCAGATACCGGTCGCTGACCAGGCCCAGCCGGGGTGTGGCTTCCCAGATCAGGAAGAACAGGACTATTCCGCTGATGCCGAGGCCCAAGGCTTTCGCCTGAGGCCCCGCAGCAGCATTACGTTGCTTTCTCATGCTGGCAAGCCACTTCCTCGTGGTCGGTGTGCTGACGACACGCGTCTGCCGGTTACGGAAGGAACGAGCTCATATCGGGTGCGGTGTCGATCACTCCGTACTTGACGGCCGCCTCGCCCAGTGCGGTGGTGGCGTCGACGTTGATCTCGGTCGGGAACTTCGGCAGCACGATCTTCGCGAGCACGTCCGCGGGGGTCTTGGTATAGGTCGCGATAATCGCGCGCACGGCATCGGGGTTGTCCTGGGCGTATTCGAGCGACTTCTTCATCGCCGTCTGGAACTTGGTCACGAGCTCCGGATCCGTGGCCACCGTGTCGGCCGATGCGAAGTAGGCGGCGACATCAAGATTCACGTTGAAATCGGCGTAACCGTAGGAGATCACGCGCTGGCCGCTCTCGATCGCGGCGGTCACGAAAGGTTCAACGACGAAGGCCGCATCGACCTGTCCGTTCTCAACGGCGGCACTCGCGTCCGGGAACGGAATCTCGACGAACGAAACCGACGACGAGTCGCCCCCCAGACGGTCCATTGAGCTGCGCATGACCGTGTCAACGATGTTGTTCAGGCTGTTGCCCGAAACGGTTTTGCCATCGAGATCGGCGAGCGTTTTGGCCGGGGAATCGCCCTTGACAATGACGGCGCCGAAGTCACTGGTCACGTCGCCGGTTGACGCGACGGCCGCGTTGACGACCTTGAGCGGCAGGCCCTTGTCGTTGGCCACCATCAGTGAGATCAGGTTGCTGAAGCCGAACTGGTAGTCGCCACTGACGACGGCAGGAACGATGGCCGCGCCTCCGGTTGCGGTCTCGATGGTGAGGTCGAGTCCCTCGTCTTCGAAGAAGCCCTGGTCGAGACCGAGATAGAGCGGAGCGGTATCGGCGATGGGGATGACGCCGACCTTGACCGGGGTGAGAGCGTCGCTGCCGGCCGGGGCGGGGGAGTCGGCCCCGGACGAGCAGGCGCTGAGGGCGATGACGGACGCCGTGGCAATTCCGATCATGAGCATTTTCTTCATGTCACTCCATTGTGTTGTGGTGCGGGTCGCGCTGCTGTTGAGCATCGAACTCACTGCGTGACAACGTCGGTTGTTGACACGGCTGATTGGCTCTAGGTGGAGACTAGCCAGCTCCCTGACGAGAGAAATACGTGATTCCATCCAGTGGAAGTTCTAGTTGAATCCGGGTAGCGTATCGAACCATGAGCGGAAAACCGGCACAAAAGAAGGGCGGAGACGCCGTTGTCGGCGACGATCGTTCCGTCGCAGCACGGCTTTTCGCTATTCTCGATGCCTTCGCCGCGCCCGCCGGGGCGACTTCGCTCACTCTGACCCTCACGGCCATTGCGAAACGCGCCGGGCTTCCTCTGTCGACGACGCACCGGTTGGTTGCGGAGTGGGTGGTCTGGGGCGGCCTGACCAAACATGACAACGGCCAGTATTCGCTCGGAATGAAGCTGTGGGAGCTCGGCGTGCAGACGCCGACCGCCCGCAACCTGCGCACCATCGCCCTGCCATACCTTGAAGACCTCTATGAGACGACCCGGGAGCACGTGCACCTCGCCATTCTGGAGGGGCGCGATGCGCTGTATCTGGAGAAGCTCTCGGGCCACCATGCCGTGCGCCTGATCTCCAGGGTCGGTGCACGCCTGCCCCTGCACTCCACCGGCGTGGGGCTCGTGCTGCTGGCGTACGCACCGTCCGACGTCGTCCAGGAGTATCTCGCGACCAGCCTGCAGCGCTTTCTGCCGCGCACGGTCACCGAGCCGGACGCGGTGCGCAAGCGCCTGGCCGAGATCCGCCTCGTCGGGGTGGCCCGGATGTCGGAGGAGATGACCGCCGGCTCGAGCTCGATCGCCGCGCCGATTCGGGACCGTACCGGCCAGGTCGTGGCGGCCGTGTCGATCGTGACCCGCACCACCGACACCGTAGACCCGGAGAACGAGCGGGCCGTGCGTGTTGCCGCCCAGGGCATCAGTCGGGCACTGGGCTACCGGCGTGCCCAGCAGTGAGCGCAACATGAAGAAATGTCATCACTTTCACTGAGTGGAAAACACTGTCCGTGGTGTCAGATTGCACCCCAGACTGATCATCAAACCCCCCTGTCATCGTCGCTAGGAGAACCCGTGCCCCACGAAACCACCCGCGTCGCCATCATCGGCGCCGGTCCCGCCGGGCTTCTCCTGAGCTGGGCTCTGCGAGACGCCGGCATCGACTCGATCGTCGTCGAGAACCGCTCGCAGGACTACGTGCTCGGCCGCATCCGTGCCGGCGTTCTGGAACAGGGCTCGGTGGAAACCCTGCAACGCCTCGGATTGGGTGAACGACTCACCATCGAAGGTCTGCGGCACGATGGGATTTTCCTGCAGTACGCCGGCGAACGCCACAACGTGAACTTCAACGAACTCATCGGCCGCACGGTCACCGTCTACGGCCAGCAACAAGTCGTGAAAGACCTCGTCGGCGCGCACGAACAGGCCGGGTCCACGATCTACTACGAAGCCTCCGACGTTGCGGTCGACGGTCTCACCACCAAGAACCCGAGCGTGACATTCCGCCACAACGGTGAGGCGCACACCATCAACGCTGACTTCGTCGTGGGCGCCGACGGCTTTCACGGCATCTGCCGGGCCTCGATCCCCACCAAGGAAATAACCCTCTTCGACCGCAGCTACCCCTACGCCTGGCTCGGCATCCTCGCCGACGTCGCGCCGTCGTCGGAGGAGCTTGTCTACTCCCTGCACCAGGACGGTTTTGCAATGCTGTCGATGCGTTCGCCCGTCGTCTCCCGCCTGTACCTGCAGGTGGACCCGGCAGACGATATCCAAAACTGGTCGGATTCCCGCATCTGGGAGGCGTTGCAGGCCCGGCTCGGCACTCCAGGCTGGACCTTGAACGAAGGGCCGATCACCGACAAATCGATCACTCCGATGCGCAGCTTCGTCGCCTCGCGTCTCGCCTACGGCAACCTGTTCCTGGTCGGCGACGCCGGACACATCGTGCCGCCGACCGGCGCCAAGGGCCTCAACTCGGCCATTTCCGACGTTACCCAGCTCGCCGCGGCGCTCACCGCCTTCTACGCGAACGACGACACCCTCCTCGATCGTTACAGCGAGACCGCGTTGGCTCGGCAGTGGCGGGTGCAGCAGTTCTCCCGTTGGATGACCGAGATGCTGCACACGAGCCCCGGCGATCTGCAGTCCGGCGCCTTCGACTACCGCAGCCAGCTCGGCCAGCTTGACTACGTCACCCACTCGCCGCTCGCGCAGCGCATGCTCGCCGAGCAGTACACCGGACTCCTGCTCTAAGCCCTACGACAGACACGAGAAATCATGAGCCAGACACCAGTTCCTGTTAACCGCGGCATTCGCGTCGGCGCCGGCCCGGCGAGCCAGAACGAGATCACCGCTGAGATCGAAGAGATCGAAGCGGATGCGGCAGCGCGCGTCGCCGCCGGCGGCTCACCCGAGCTGCAGCCACGGCGCGACTACGCCCCGTACCGCAGTTCCCTGCTGCGCCACCCCACTCATGAGCTCGTGCGCGTCGACCCGGAAGAGGTGGAACGGGTCTCACCCGCGTTCGGCCACACCGACGTGAACGTGCTCGAAAGCGACCTCACAATTCAGCACACCGGCGAGCCGATCGGCGAACGCATGACCGTGAGCGGCCGAGTGCTCGATGGCGAGGGTCGCCCGGTGCGCCACCAGCTGATCGAACTGTGGCAGGCCAACGCCGGCGGCCGCTATGTGCACAAGCGAGACCAGCATCCCGCCCCGCTCGACCCCAACTTCACCGGCGTCGGCCGGGTGATTACCGGCGACAACGGTCAGTACTCGTTCACCACGATCAAGCCCGGACCGTACCCGTGGAAGAACCACGTGAATGCCTGGCGACCCGCGCACATTCACTTTTCACTGTTCGGTACCGCGTTCACGCAGCGCCTGGTCACGCAGATGTATTTTCCCGGTGACCCGCTGTTCGCGCTCGACCCGATCTACCAGTCGATTGCCGATGCGGGTGCCCGCGCCCGTCTCGTCGGGCAGTACGACCACAGTCTGAGCGTGCCCGAGTTCTCGCTCGGTTACCGTTGGGACATCGTGTTGACCGGTCCGAAATCGACCTGGATGGAAAGCGAAGACGCCGATGAATGAGCCCACTACTGCGCAGACTCCTGCTCTGCAGACCCCATCGCAGACCGTCGGGCCGTTCTACGGCTATGCCCTGCCGTATGCGGGAGGGCCGGAACTGGTTCCCGGGCACCATCCCCGCGCCATCCGCTTGCATGGCACCGTCACCGACGGCGCCGGCGAACCGATTCTCGACGCCCTGCTGGAGATCTGGCAGGCCGACGAGAGCGGCGCGCTCAGCCGCGAACTCGGTAGCCTCGACCGCGACGGCTTCACCTTCACCGGATTCGGCCGCTGCGCCACCACGATCGCCGGCCACTACACCTTCACGACGCTCAAGCCAGGGGCCGCCGGCACCGCGGCACCCCACATCCTCGTGACCCTGTTCGCCCGCGGAGTCACCCGCCACCTGTTCACCCGCGCGTACTTCGCCGAGGATTCCGCGCTGCACGCGACGGATGCCGTGTTGCGCGCGGTGCCCGCCGACCGCCGCGACACGCTCATCTGCGTCTCCGAGGGAGTGGTCGGGGGAGCAGAGTCGTACCGCTTCGACATTCGCGTGCAGGGCGAGAACGAGACCGTCTTTTTGGATTTTGATGCGTGACTTTGAGCACACTTTTGACGCCGGGCTGCTCAATCCGCTCAGCCACGGCACCCGGGAGTCCGAGCTGACGAGCGATCAGGCCTGGCTGCAGGCGATGGTCGATGCTGAGCTCGCGCTCACCCGAGCGCTCGTCGATGCCGAGCTTGCCCCCGAGTGGATGATCGAGGTCTGCGATGCGCTCGCCGACGCCGGCCAGTTCGATCTCGGCGCGATCGCCGTCGAGGCTCGGGGTGGAGGCAACCCGGTGATTCCATTCGTGAAGCACCTCGGTCGGGCGGCCGAGAAGGTGCGCATCGGGGCGTCCGACCATATTCACGTCGGCGCGACCAGCCAGGACATTCTGGACACGGCAGCGATGATCGTGGCGCGCCGAGTGACCTGCGAACTCATCCACCAGCTCGATTCACTGGGCGCGACCCTGGCCGACCTCGCTGACGAGCACCGCGGAACGGTGATGAGCGGCCGCACCCTCGGCCAGCAGGCGTCGCCGACGAGCTTCGGTTTCGTGGCGGCGGGCTGGCTGGACGCCGTGCTGCTCATCCTCACCCGCCTCGACGCAATTCGAGACACCCTGCCGGTGCAACTCGGCGGAGCCGTCGGCAACCTCGCCGTCCTCACCGAAATCGCCCGGGCCAGGCGCAGTGACGCGATCGCCGCCGACGTACTCGACACCGTTCTGGAGCGCTTCGCCCACCACGTCGGCCTCGTCGTGCCGCGCCTGAGCTGGCACACCAACCGGGTCGTCATCTCCGAGCTGGCCTCGGTGCTCGCCGCCGCGACCGGCGTCGCGGGCACCTTCGCCCTCGACGTGTCGGTGCTCTCCCGCACCGAAATCGCCGAGGTCAGCGAGCGCCTCGCCCCCGGCCAGGGCGGATCCTCCGCCATGCCGCACAAACGCAACCCGGTGTCGGCCGTGTTGATCACGGCGGCGGCGCTGCAGACACCGGGTCTCGCATCCACGCTCTATGGCAGCATGCTCGCCGAAGACCAGCGCCCGAGCGGCGCCTGGCATGCCGAATGGCAGTCCTTGCGGGTGCTCGAGCGCCTCACGATCTCCGCCGTCTCCGGCGCCGCCTCGCTCGCGGCGCGCCTCGACGTCGACCCGGACCGCATGCGGGCGAACCTCGACCTCACCGACGGACTCGTGTTCAGCGAGCGGGTCACCACGATTCTGGCCGAGACCGTCGGCAAGACCACCGCCTTTGCGCTGGTCGAACGCGCTGCACACGAAGCCTTCAAGACACGCCGGCCCGTGCAGGTCGTGCTCGCGAGCATCCTCATCGCCGAGGGTTGTTCGGACGCCCTGCGCGCACAGATCTGGGCGGCCTTCAGCTATGAGGGAGAGCCGGGTCAGTCGGCGGCCGGCATCAACCGCGTCGTGCGCAGCTTCCGGCAGCGAGCGGATGCCGCGGCGCAGCGTGCCGCCCGGCCAGAGGGCAGCCTTCACGCAGATACCCTGTCCACCACCCCCGCGAGGATCTCATGAGCCAGCCCGTCATTCTCTGCACCATCGAGCCAGCCCAGAACGGGGATGCCGACGCACCCCTGATCGTGCTCGGCCCCTCGCTTGGCACGACCGTCGACCTCTGGGGCGGCGTGCTTCCCGCGCTCGCGGCGACTCACCGGGTGCTCCGCTTCAACCTGCCCGGGCACGGTTTCAGCCCGCGCGCCACCGAGCCGTTCAGTCTCGAGGAGCTCGCCGACGCTGTCATCGGCCTGGTCGACTCGATCCACGTCGGCACCTTCCACTACGCCGGAATCTCGCTCGGCGGCGCCATCGGCCTCGCCCTCGCCGTGAACCACCCGGACCGGCTCATGAGCCTCGCGGTGCTCTGTGCCGGCGCGAAAATCGGCACGAGTGACGCCTGGACCGATCGCGCGGTCGCGGTACGCGCGAGCGGCACCCCGTCGCTCATTGCCGGCAGCGCCGCCCGCTGGTTTGCACCGGACTTCCTCGGCCGCGATCCCAAGGCCGGTTCGCGTGCGCTCGACCAACTGCTCGACATCGACGACGAATCCTATGCGCTCGCCTGCGAGGCGCTGGCCGTTTTCGACCAAACGGATGCCCTCAGCGGCATTCGCACGCCCGCGCTGTGCGTGTCGGGCGAGTTGGACACCGTGACACCGACCGCGCAGCTGAAGGAGTTGGCGGCGCGTATCCCCGGGGCCCGAGCCGTTGAGATTGCCGGGGTCGCGCACCTGCCGTCCCTCGAGCAGCCGATCGAGGTTGGCGCGTTGCTGAGGGAGTGGGTGGCCGGTGCCGTCGCCGCTGCCGGGAGGGCGGGCGCAACCGACTCGGCCGAGCCGATGCCGGCCGGCCGCACCGCGGCATCCGCCTATGCCGACGGCATGCTGGTGCGCCGCGCTGTGCTGGGCGACGCGCACGTCGATGCCGCCACCGCCGCGATCACCCCCGAAACCGCCGTGTTCCAGGACTTCATCACCCGCTACGCCTGGGGCGAGATCTGGACCCGGCCCGGCCTCGATCGGCGCACCCGCAGCTTTCTCACCATCGCCGCGCTCGTCACGGGTGGGCACGAGGGCGAACTCGCGATGCACGTTCGGGCCGCCCTGACCAACGGCCTGACCCGCGCGGAAATCAGCGAAGCGATTCTGCACACCGCGATCTACGCGGGCGTTCCGGCCGCCAACGCCGCGTTCGCCGTGGCCCGCGCGACCTTCGCCGGGCTCGACGCGGCAACCGACGACCCCGCCGACCACCCTGACCCCACCGATACCACGGACGACACCGCCATTCGCCCCAACTAGAGGACTTCGCATTATGGACAAGACCTACAGCACTGCAGCGGCTGCCGTCGCGGACATTCCTGACGGTGCCTCGCTCGCCGTCGGCGGTTTCGGCCTGGTCGGCGTGCCGATCGTGCTGATTCGGGCGCTGCTCGAGCTCGGCAGCAGCAACCTGCACGTCGCCTCGAACAATTGCGGCGTCGACGGCTGGGGGCTTGGCGAGCTGCTGCGCGAAGGTCGGATCAGCCGGGTGATCGCCTCCTACATCGGCGAGAACAAGGATTTCGCCCGTCGCTACCTGGGCGGTGAACTTGAGGTGGAGCTGACGCCGCAGGGCACCCTCGCCGAGCGTCTCCGTGCCGGGGGAACGGGCATCCCGGCGTTCTTCACGGCGAGTGGGGTGGGTACGATGGTCGCCGACGGGGGCCTGCCGTGGCGTTACGGGCCGGGCGGCGAGGTGACCGTGTCGAGCCCGCCGAAGGACACTCGCATGTTCTCCTCACTCGGGTCGGAGCAGGAGTACGTGCTCGAGGAGGCGATCGTCACCGACTACGCCCTCGTGCGCGCCGCCAGGGGGGACCGGCACGGGAACCTCGTGTTTGAGAAGTCGGCGCGTAACTTCAATCCGGTGGCGGGCATGGCCGGTCGCATCACGATTGCCGAGGTGGACGAGCTCGTCGAACCGGGCGAGATCGACCCGGACCAGGTGCATCTGCCCGGAATCTATGTGAACCGCATCGTGCAACTCGGGGCAGCGGATGCCGCGGACCTGCCGATCGAGAAGACGACGACGAGGCCGCGGCCCACCGCGCCCGCCGGTCTGGAAGGACACAACTGATGGCCCTCACGCGCAATGAAATGGCGGCCCGCGCCGCCCAGGAACTCGCCCCGGATTCCTACGTGAACCTCGGTATCGGCCTGCCGACGTTGATTCCCAATTTTCTGCCCGACGGCGTGCACGTGGTGCTGCACTCCGAAAACGGTGTGCTCGGTGTGGGCCCGTACCCGTGGGAGGGCGAGGAAGACCCGAAGCTGATCAACGCCGGCAAGGAGACCGTCACCGTGAACCCGGGTGCGGCGTACTTCGACTCGGCGCAGAGTTTCGGCATGATTCGCGGCGGCATGATCGACGTGGCCGTGCTCGGGGCGATGCAGGTGTCGGTCGCCGGCGATATCGCCAATTGGGCGGTGCCGGGCAAGATGATCAAGGGCATGGGCGGCGCGATGGACCTCGTGCACGGCGCCGACACCGTGATCGTCGTGATGGAACACGTGACGAAGACCGGCGAATTCAAGATCAAGAAGGTGTGCGACCTGCCCCTCACCGGCAAGGCCGTGGTCACGCGCATCATCACCGACCTCGCGGTGATCGACGTGACGCCGGAGGGCCTCGTGCTGCGCGAGATCGCGCCGGGTGTCACCGTTGAGGAGGTGCAGGCCGCGACCGAGGCGACGCTGCTCGTTCCGGAGCCGCCGCTCACGATGCAGACGCTGCTCACCGAACAGGCCGGCGCATGAGGGCGTTGCGTGAGGTCGTCATCTGCGAGCCGCTGCGCACCCCGATCGGCCGTTTCGGCGGGGCGTTCACGACGGTGGCTCCCGCAGATCTGGCCGCCGCGGTGATCGCCGCCCTGATGGACCGCACCGGCCTGGACGGAGCACTCGTCGACGATGTGATCTTCGGCCAGGCGTATCCCACGGCCGAGGCCGCCCCGGTGGCCCGGGTCGCGGCGCTGAACGCCGGGTTGCCGGTGACCGTCGGCGGTGTGCAGGTCGACCGTCGTTGCGGTTCCGGCCTGCAGGCCATTCTCGATGCCGCGATGCAGGTGCAGACCGGCGTCAGCGACCTGTGCATCGCCGGCGGTGTCGATGTGATGAGCCAGGCGCCGTTCTACACGGTGGACTCCCGCTGGGGTGTGGGCGGAACCGCGGGGATGCTGCTGCGCGACGCTCTCGGCCGTGGCCGCGAGACGGCCGGCGGACGGCGGTTCCCGGTGCCCGGCGGCATGCTCGAAACCGCCGAGAACCTGCGACGTGACTACGGCATCGACCGGGTCGAACAGGACGAACTCGCGCTGCGCTCCCAACAGCGCGCCCTGACCGCCGTCGCCGACGGCCGGTTCCTTGACGAGATCGTGCCGGTCACCGTGCCCGGCCGTAAGGGCCCGGTCGTGATTTCCGCCGATGAAACCCCGCGGAAGACGAGTCTCGAGGCGCTGGCCGGACTCAGGCCGATTCTGGGGCAGGCCGATGCGGGAGCCACCGTCACCGCCGGGAACGCGAGCGGCCAGAACGACGCGGCCGCGGCGTGCCTCGTGACCACGCCGGAGCGCGCGGACGAACTCGGCCTCACGCCACTGGTGCGACTTCGTTCCTGGGCGCGCGCCGGCGTCGAACCGTCGCGCATGGGCCTCGGCCCGGTGCCCGCCACCAGGAAGGCCCTCGAACGCGCCGGGCTCACTCTGGCCGACATCGACCTGATCGAACTGAACGAGGCCTTCGCCGCGCAGGTGCTCGCCGTCTCGCGTGAGTGGAACTTCGCCGAGGTGGACTGGGAGCGCACCAACGTGAACGGTTCCGGAATCTCCCTCGGCCACCCGGTGGGAGCCACCGGCGCGCGCATCCTCGCCACCGCCGCACGGCACCTGCACCGCACCGACGGACGCTTCCTCCTCGAAACCATGTGCATCGGCGGGGGGCAGGGCCTCGCCGCCGTCTTTGAACGGGCCTGATCTGACGCACGTGCTGTGGCGCTGCTTCTGGGAACGCCGGCATGGGCCGCGGCCGACACTGCTGCGAACGGACGCTGCCCTAGGCTGTGTGCATGTCTGACGTGGGGTTTCGCTCCGAGCGCGGCCCCATCCTCATCTCGCTCATGGTCACCACCGGGCTTGTGGCGATCGATGCGACGATACTCGCCACGGCGGTGCCCACCATCGTCGATGACCTCGGCGGGTTTGCGCAGTTTCCGTGGCTGTTCTCGGTCTACTTGCTGGCGCAGGCGGTGTCGGTACCCCTGTACGCGAAACTGTCCGACACGGTGGGTCGCAAGCCGATCATCTTCGTGGGCATCGGTCTGTTTCTGCTCGGGTCGATCCTGTGCGGGCTTGCCTGGAGCATGCCCGCCCTCATCGCCTTCCGCGCGGTGCAGGGCCTCGGTGCGGGCGCCGTTCAGCCAATGGCCGTCACGATCGCCGGCGACATCTACAGCGTCGCCGAACGCGCCAAGGTGCAGGGCTACCTCGCGAGCGTCTGGGCGGTCTCCGCCGTCGTCGGCCCCACCCTCGGGGGCGTCTTCTCTGAATTCCTGTCGTGGCGCTGGATCTTCTTCGTCAACATTCCGCTGTGCCTGCTCGCCGCGTGGCTGCTCGGGCGCAGCTTCCACGAGACGATCGAGAAGCGTCGGCACCGGGTGGACTATCTCGGTGCCGCACTGCTCACTCTCTCGCTCACCCTGCTGATTCTCGCCGTACTCGAAGGCGGGCAGTCCTGGGCGTGGACCTCACCACAGTCGGTCGGAGCCTTCGCACTCGGCGGAGTGCTCCTCGCCGGGTTCGTCTGGGCGGAAACCCGCGCAGGAGAGCCCGTGCTGCCGCTCTGGGTGATCTCCCGGCGGCTGCTGCTGTCCACTTCCCTGGTCAGTCTCGGCGTCGGCGCGATCCTGATCGGCCTCACGTCCTACGTGCCCACTTACCTGCAGGGATCCCTCGGCAGCTCGCCGCTCGTGGCCGGTTTGACCCTGGCGACGCTCACCATCGGCTGGCCGATCTCGGCGACGCTGTCCGGCCGGATCTACCTCCGCGTGGGGTTTCGCACGACAGTGCTGCTCGGAGTGGTGCTCGTCATTGCGGGCGCGAGCCTGCTCGCCGTCTTCGGCGGACGCCCCAGCCTTCTTGTCGTGGGCCTGAGCTGCTTCGTGGTGGGCCTCGGGCTCGGCCTCGTCGCCACGCCGAGCCTGGTGGCGGCCCAGTCCAGCGTGCCGTGGAACGAGCGCGGCGTCGTCACGGGCACCAACCTGTTCTCCCGGTCGATCGGCAGCGCCGTGGGGGTAGCCATCTTCGGAGCCGTCGCCAACGCGATCCTCGCCTCCGGCACCGGCGAACGCACCCCGGCCGCGGTCGAGGCGGCCTCCACGAGTGTGTTCATCGCCATTGTGGTTGCCGCCGTTGGCGTCCTGGCCGCGGCCTTCTGGATGCCGGACGAGCGCGCGGGCCCGCGGCCGACATCCGCTCGCGGCGGTATACGGCGATAGGTCAGCGGGACGCCGCCGCGTCGACGGTGGTCACCATCGTGAGCACACTCGTGCCCTCCACATCATGGGTCGAGAGGGTCACCAGCACCCTGCCGAGCTCGCCGAGAGCGGAGACGTGCGTGCCGCCGCACGGGATGCTGACAGGCCGCCCGGGAAGCGCGCACACCCAGAAGCGGCGGTCGGTGAGGCGGTCGCCGTCCCGGTCGATGTGCACCTCGGCATTTGTTGCCACCCACTCGGCCAGGGTGGCGTTGATGAGTTCGGTGAGCGCCGGCAGGTGGTCATCGATACCCTCGGTCACGAAGCCCTTCTTGCGCAGGGACTTTCCGAGGCGATATGTGTCGGTGGAGGCGTTCTCGGTGATCAGCGAGACGTCGATGGCGGTGCCATCGAAGTCGGGCGTGCCGAGCGCGTCGGCGCGGGGCTCCTTTTTCCACCGGTTCGCTACCGCGAGGTTGAGGGCGAGCGACGCGAGGTGGCAGGCAGTGTGCCCCGCCGACGTGCGAGCCCGGAACCCGGCGTCGACGGCGACGACGACCGCATCGCCGTCGGCCAGGGCGCAATCGCCGGCGACGACATGAACCACTACGAAGGCCCAGCCCTCGCTGCCCTTGCCCACGGGGATGCCACGTCCGAGGTACAGGGCGATGCCGTCCGTCGCGCCGACGACGCAGTCGAGCACGGGTGTGTCGACGCTGCCCGCGCGGAGCACGGCGTGGTCGGCGCCCTGGTCGGGCCAGCCCGCGTCGACCGGGTGCACGCTCGTCACGTCAAGCAGCACCGCGCGGCGACCATCGGGCAGCGCGTCCACGTGGAGCACCGTCGCCCCCGTCTCCACGGATCCCGTGGGGTAGCTGACGACGGTGTCTTCGGCGGGATAGGTCATCGTGTGCGCGCCTTTCGGGCATGAAACGGAGAACAAAAAGGTGCCGCCACAACCGTGGCGACACCCTCGATGCTATGTCAGCGAGAAGGAACCTAGCTCTTGCGAGCCCTGGAGGCGGTCTCTTCAGACTTGGCCTTCTTGTCGGCCCTCTTCTCCTTCAGCGACTTGTCGGCGACCTTCTTGGTCGCATCCTTCTTGGGTGATTTGTCAGCCATGTGCACTCCTTCGCGGGGAGCCCTTCGGCCCCGTCACATGAAGAATACGCGGAAACGACCGGTCCGGCACCACTTTGGCTTTCGGGAAATCACTGATGAAAGCCACTGAATCCACGGGGGAGTGACAAACGCCCCTGTGCATCCGCGCGCTGTCGCCGTATGCTGGCGGTGCACGAGGCGTCCATGACCCCCACCGGACGCACGACAGGGAAGAGGGACCATGACTGGTATCGCCACCTACAAGGCCGTTCTGTACGGCCCCAACCCCATCGCGGGCGGACTGGAACTCGACCTGGAGTACGTGGACGGGGAATACCAGGACACGGTGGTGCTCGAGGCCGTGGACGACGGCAGCGTGATCATGCGCACCTACCGTCGCGGTCATGAAACGGTCGAGCCGGTTCCGTACCGGTTCGACGCCGAGACCGACGCCGAGGTCGACGCGGAACCCGACGTGAAAAACTGACCGGTTAGATGCGTTTGGCGCCCGTGCGGCTCAAGCGCACCGGCAAGGCCATGAGCGGTCCCACGAACCGTCGCTGCAGGCGTCGTGCCGGGCCCCACACGTACTGAACGACGTATTGGGCCAGGATGGCGCCGGCGGCGAGGGCAAGAGCCACCGCCGCGGCCGTCAACAGGTTCAGGAGCCCGTTGATGTCGCCGTTGGACAGCTGGAGCAGCCCTCGAAAAAGAATGAGTCCCGGCACGAGCGGCACGAGGGCCGTGACGACGATAACGAGCGGCGGGGTGCGCACCAGCCGTGAGGCGACAGACGCCGCCAGCCCCACACCGATTGCGCTCATGCCCGAGGCCCAGACCAGGCCGAATCCCGCGACCGCCCCGAGCAGGTAGAGAAACTCTGCGAGCGCGCCGAGCAGGCATACTACCCAGAACGCGCGCCACGGCACCTGCACCGCAAGGGCGAAACCGATGACAATCACCACAGATGCCACGAGCAGCAGGGGCAGGTCGTCGAGCGTCGGCTCCCAGCGCGACTCGACGCTGAGGTCGAGACCGAATCGACTCACGAACAGCGAGGCCCCGGCCACTCCGGTGACGAGCCCGCCGGTGATCAGCACGGCCTCGACCATTCGGGCGGTTCCGGTGAGGTAGAAGCCCGAGAGGGTGTCATGCACGGCGCCGAACGTCGTCACCCCGGCCAGGAGCATGATGATCGTCGCGACGACGACGATGGAGGAATTGGCCGTCGGCTCGACGAAGTGCACGACTCCGGCCGACAGGGGCCCGATGGCCCCGCCGGCGACCGTTTGATAGAACAGCGGAACCTGACGGTTCGCGAGCGTCGACGTGATGAGGTCGATGAGATAGGTTGCGACGAAGGCGGCAATCATCACGATCGGACCGCCCCCGATCAACGCGGCGGCGCCGAACCCGACGATGCTCCAGCCGAGGCGGCGATAGCGCACCGTGACCTGGGGCTTCGAGCTGACAATGATGGCCAGGCGTTTGCGGGCCTCGGCGATATCCACCGGGTGCTCGATGAGCTCCGCAATCAACTCAGAGGTGTGGGTGAGCTTGTTGTAGTCGAGCGTGCGATACTTCACGTTTCGGCTGCGGGTGATGGACTCGTGCGTGGCCTGGTCTTCCATCGTGAGCGTGATGATGGTGTGCGTGATGTTCGCGTCGGTGCCCTTGAGGCCGTAGGCCCGAGTGAGCGCTTCCATCGCGGCCGTCGCGTCTTCCGCGCCGGCACCCGCGGTGAAGATCACCTCGGCGAGGCGCATGGTGAGGTCGAGGACCGCTCGCGTGTAGGCGGCATGATCCAGCGGAATCGCCCCGGTGAGGTCGTTCATCCGGGGGAACCGGGGGAACGGCGCGCGACGGCAGGCGCAGCGAAATCAGTGCGCGCGGGACTCGCCGCGCTCAGGGGTACTGCAAAGAAAAACTCGAACACTCAGCTAAGCCTACGCAGCCTTGCGCTTGCGTGTGAACCAGCGCACGATCAGGAGCACGATCAGACCCACAATCGCGATCGCGCCGATCCAGGGCAGAGCCACGCCGAGGGCTACCACGGCCGTCCCGACGGCGGCGACGAGGGCAGTCCATCCCGCCACGACCCCGCCCCAGAAATCGCCGGGGGCGCCGGGGGCGACGGTGCCGTCCTCGTAGAAATCGAGTGAGATGGTGGAATAGTCGATCTGGTCCGCGAGCAGGTTGCGCTGCGAGAGGAGGCTCTCCAGATCTGCCTGCCGACTGGAGAGAGCCCCTTCGATCGAAATGAGATCCGCGGTGTCGCTCGCGGCGCTCATGAGGGAGAGGAGCCGGTCGACTGACGTCTGCAGGGCCGTGATTCGCGCATCGAGGTCTTTACTCTGTTGCGTCACGTCGGTGGCATTGAGCGACACGTAGTTCACGGTGCCGAGGGCTTTGAGTTCGGTGAGCGTGCGATCGAGGACATCCGAGGGAATACGCAACACCAGCGTTGCGCTGGCCGGCTGGTTGTCGGTCGCCGGCATCTCGTTGCGGGAATCCACCCGCCCACCTGCCTGCTCGGTGAGTGTCACCGCCGTTTGAGCGGTTCTGATCGGGTCGGAGACGGTGATCGACACTGACCCGGTCGTGATGACATCACGGTTGGCGGTCTTCACTTCGCTGGTGATCCCGTCGGCGGAGACGCCGGCGTTCTCGTCCCGGATGCCCGGCTCGGGAACGCCCAGGTTCGGGGCGCTGTCCTGGCTGAAACTGCTGGACCCGCCGCTGTCTGAGGTGCAGCCGCCAAGAAGAAGCGCAGAGAGAACGACTGCGGTCAGTACTCCGGTACGTGCCCAGGATCGTCTCATATTCACAAGTATTCCCCCTCGGAACACCGCTGTCTGCCCGATTTCTGGGAGACGCATCACAATTCAGACTCGATTGAGTGACTCGAAGTATGGTCATTGGGTCGGCGGCGCTTCGGCGTAGACGCCAGCTCTACTGTCCACTGCAACTCGCATATTTCGGAGGAAAACATGGGAATTCTAGACGACGCCAAGGATGCGCTCGACGCCACCGGTAAGAAGATCGGTCGGTCGGTCGACGACGCTCGGGAATCGATGGAAGACAAGGTCGAGGAAGGCCGGGCCGACGCCAAGGTGAAGCAGGCCGAGGCCGAGCGCGACGCCACGAAGGCCAAGAATGACTACAAGGAGCAGCTGCGCGACGATACTTGATATATGAAGAGGTCGATGGGGGGAGCCGGGCGAAGCCGGCCCCTCCGTCCACCCCGGCGCCGCGCACCGCTCCTGCACATTGCCGCGGACCAGGGGTCCGGCCCGGTGGTCATCCTGGTTCACGGGATCGCATCCTCGTCGGTGACGTTCCAGGACGTGATCCCGCTTCTTGAGCCGCGACATCGGGTCATCGCGATCGACATCCTCGGGTTTGGGGAATCTCCGGCACCGGACGGGTGTGAGTATCGGCTCGAGGACCATGTGGCGGCGCTGGCGGCGACCATCCGCTCACTCAAGCTTCGGGAGCCATTTCTGCTGGTCGGACATTCGCTGGGAAGCCTCATCAGCACCCGCTATGCCGCTCTGAACCGACGGGGCACCGCGCGATCTCTGTGGAATCGGCTCACGCGCCATGGCCCGGTCAGTCGGCTCGTGCTCGTCGGGCCGCCGGTCTACACGTCTCCGCAGGACATTGGCGACGCCCGTACCCGCGCCCGGGTTGCGGCGTACCTGCGCGCCTACGACTACCTGCGCACCAATCGGGACTTCACGCTCGCCAATGCGGCGATCATTTCGCATCTCCTGCCCAAGGGCGTCTTTGAGATCACGACCACAACGTGGACGCCGTTCGTGAAATCGCTCGAGCATTGCATCGAGTCGCAGACCGTGGTGAGCGACATCGCGAGCCTGCACATGCCCATCGACGTGGTCTACGGCGCACTCGACCAGTTCATCGCCCTCGGCAGCCTGACCGTGATCGAGCGCATGCGTCACGTCACCATGCACCGCGTCGAGGCGAACGACCACATCATTCGCCGGGGCCTCGCGCGGGTTCTGGTGCGCGTCATCGAGACGGATGCCCCGGCGGCGGTCGACGCGGCCGCATCCGTTCGCTCGTAGTCCCGCCGCGGACCTTGTCTCAGCGGTTGCCGCCGTGCGTGGACCGGCCCCGGCCGGGCGTCAGCGCCAGCCGAGGGCGGGGGCGACCTGCTGCGCTATCGTGCCGAGCAGGTGCGCGTTGTAGTCCACGCCGAGCTGGTTGGGGATGGTCACGAGCACGGTGTCGGCGTCGTGCACCGCGGCATCCGTTTCGAGCTGCTCGACGATTGCAGCAGGCTCGCCGACGTAGCTCTTGCCGAACCGGGCGAGCCCGCCGTCGAGGTGCCCGACCTGGTCTTCGCTGCCCGCCGCTGCCGCGCGGCCGAAGTACGCGCGATCGAGGTCGTTCACGATGGGCATGATGCTGCGACTCACCGACACCCGCGGGGTTCCCGCATGCCCGGCATCGGCCCAGGCCTTCCGGTAGATGGCGATCTGTTCGGCTTGCAGGTCGCCGAACGGCACCCCGGTGTCTTCGGTGAGCAGGGTCGAGCTCATCAGGTTCATGCCCTGTTCGCCGACCCACTGGGCGGTTTTGCGGGTGCCGGCGCCCCACCAGATGCGCTCGCTCAGGCCCGGGGACTGCGGTTCGATGGCGAGGAGTCGAGAGTTGCCGGTCATCTGCGGGTTGGCCGCGGCCATGCCGGCCCCGCTGATCGCGGCGCGGAAGACGGCGGTGCGGGCGCGGGCGTCATCCGCGTCAGTGCTGCCTGCTGCGGGCACATGACCGAAGGCCTCGTAGCCGTGCAGTGCGGTTTCGGGCGAGCCGCGGCTGATGCCCAGCTGCAGGCGGCCGTTGCTGATGAGATCGGTGATGGCCGCCTCTTCCGCCATGTACATGGGATTTTCGTATCTCATGTCGATGACGCCGGTGCCGAGTTCGATGCTGCTCGTGCGTGCGGCCATCGCCGAGAGCAGCGGGAACGGCGACGCGAACTGACGCGCGAAATGGTGCACGCGCAGGTAGGCGCCGTCGATGCCGAGTTCTTCGGCGGCCACGGCGAGCTCGATGGTCTGCAACAGAGCATCGCTTGCGGTGCGGGCCTGGGAGCCCGGCACGCTCTGGTAGTGGCCGAAGGAGAGAAATCCGATGCGCTTCATGCTCGGTGCAGCACGCCAGGGGCGCTGACTATTCCCCGGTGCCTGTGGCTAGTTCAGGAGATCCGCGTCGGTCGGCGTTGGCCGCCCGCCGAGGAGTGCGGCCGACGGTCGGCAGGGCGGACGATCTCCTGAACTAGGCACCGACGAGCGGGCCGCTGCGAATGAGGCGTGAAGGCCAGGCCGGGTGCGGCGGTCGGTCAGGCCGGGACGACACTCGGGAACGTCAGCCGGGTGAAATGTTCGGATGCGCGCCACAGCCGGTCTGCGTCGGCGTCGTTGAGCGCGCGCGAGGGCATGCGCGCGGGGGAGGGGCCTCCGGTGAGCTCGCCGAAACCGTCGGGGCCGTAGTAGCCGCCGCCGGCGGCCGTGGGACTGGTCGCGGCAAACAGTGCCGGCAGGATTCCCTGGGGAATCTGCTGCCACATCCAGCCGATGCGCTGGGTCGCCTCTGTCAGCGTAAGCATCGCTCGCGCCGACGCCCCGCCGTGAGTGGGGCCGGTGATCTGCAGGTTGGTGGCCGTCGCCCCCGGGTGCGCCGCCACGCTGCGGATTCCCCAGCCGGCCGCGATGCTGCGGCGGTTGAGCTCACGGGCGAACATCAGGGTAGCGAGCTTGGACAGGCCATAGGCACGCGTCGGCCGATAGCTTCGCCCCTGCAGATCGTCGAAGTCGAGGCGTCCCGTGCGGGCGATCAGGCTGCTGAGACTCACGACGCGCGCGTCGCCGGCCGCCTGCAGAAGCGGCATCAGGTGCGCGGTGAGAGCGAAGTGGCCGAGGTGGTTGCTACCGAACTGCAACTCGAAGCCGTCCTCGGTGACCTCGCGTTTCGGCGGCATCATGATGCCCGCGTTGTTGATGAGAATGTCGATCGGGCGGCCCTCGTCACTGAGCTGCGCACCCAATGCCGCCACGGATTTCAGGGACGCGAGGTCGATGTGACGGATGCTGAGCTTCGCATCCGGCGTCTGCGCGAGAATGCGTTCGATGGCGGCCTCGCCCTTGGCCTGATTGCGGATCGCGAGGATCACGTCGGCACCCGCCTTCGCGAGCCGACCGGTGAGGCCGAAGCCGAGACCGCTGTTGGCGCCCGTGACGACGGCCAGCTTCCCGGTGAGGTCCGGGACCACAATGTCCGCCAGTTCGCGTGCCATGATTACTCCCGTATTCGCTTGGTGTGACGTCTATCCAACTCGCTCGACCGCGCGATGTCGAACCGGAGGGGCACATTCACGGTTCGGAGGGCCCCGCCCGGGGACCGTCGCGGCGCCCCCGGCAGGTGCGTCACCGGACCTGAACGTTCGCCGTCAGGAAGGTCGTGATCTTCTCGGCCATCGCCTTCGATTGGGTCCAGTGCAGGTAATGGCCACCGTCGAGCACCTGAAGTTCGTGGTGATCGCTGCCGCGCACCTGCCGCTCATGAGTGTCGTACCAGTGTGGAATCGAATCGACCGATTCCGACGAGAGAAATGTCAGTACCGGCAGGTGCGGCGGGTACAAGAGCCCATCAAGCCTGGCTGCGTTCGCTCCCATCTCGTTCCATTCATCGGCAACGGCGGCGTTGCTGTAATTCCAGCTGGTCATCAGACGGATGCGCTCCAGCTCGCCCGCACTGAAAGCGTCACCCGGGGGCTCGACCAGGTCGGGGGCGATCGCGCCCGCCCAGCGCATCAAACCGGTCGTCGACACGAGGCGGCCGACATTCGGGGAACTGCCCGAGGTGCCGGAACCGCCCGCGGCGGCGGAACTTCCCGAGGCGCCGGACGTGGAGGCGGGTACCGTGGGGTCGATTCCCACGACCGCCGAGACGTCTTCCGGGTAGGCATTGGCGTAGAACAGGGTGTAGAAGCCCGCAAGAGAGTGGCCGGCCAGCACGAACGGCTTGCTGATGCCCAGTGTCGACACGACGGAGTGCAGCTCCGCCGTGATGTTCTCCACGGTTCGCGGCGCGGCGTGCTGGTCGCTGTATCCGTAGCCGAAGCCCTCGACGACCACCACGTGGTCATCGCCGAGTTCGCGGATCAGCGGCGCGAAATCCACCGCTGGGGCCGGCGTGCCGTATCCGCTCAGCAGCACAATGGTCGTGTCGCCATGCCCGTGCTCGTAGACGTTGATTTCGCCGCCGACGACGGGTATCCGCTGACCGTAGGGCTTCATTGTCGCGCGTTCGTGCTGCTCCAGGGCGAGGTTGGTTGCCGTGGATGCCAGGGTCAGGCCCACCGCTACGGCCGCCACCGCGCCGATTCGGCGCAGTACCCGTCCGGTTCGCGTGCGGTGGGAATCGTGCTTCCGCAAGGTATGCCTCCGAGAATCTAAGTCGTACACTAATGTATGAGATAGAATCTATACAGTGGTGTTCAAGATAGTCAAGGACGGGGCCGAAAATCGCCACACGCATTCCGGATCGGCAAGCGAAAATCGCACGGACGCGCCTCTCGGAAGATTGCCGTCAAACGTGACGCGCGCTCCGCCCGCCCCAGACCATAAACTCGTTCCATGCAGACAAGAATCTTGGGACGCACCGGCCGAGCAGTCTCCGTGATGGGGCTGGGTACCTGGCAACTCGGCGGCGACTGGGGCGCCGTGACGGAGGCCGACGCGCTCGGCGTGCTCGCGGCATCCGTGGACGCCGGTGTCACGTTCCTGGACACCGCAGATGTGTACGGCGACGGGCGCAGCGAACGCCTGATCGGGCGGTTTCTCGAGCATGATGCACCCGGTGAAAACATCACCGTGGCCACGAAGATGGGGCGCCGCGTCGATCAGGTGCCGGAGAACTACGTTCTCGCGAACTTTCGAGCGTGGACCGATCGCTCCCGCCGCAACCTGCGCACCGAGCGACTCGACCTCGTGCAGTTGCACTGCCCGCCCGGCTCCGTCCTGGAATCCGACGAGGTGTACGACGCTCTCGACGCCCTCGTGGCGGAGCAGGTGATCGAGAGCTACGGCGTGAGTGTGGAGACGTGTGAGCAGGCGCTCGCCGCAATCAAGCGACCCGGAGTGGCCACGGTGCAGATCGTGTTCAATGCGTTCCGTCTCAAGCCGCTCGACGCGGTGATTCCGGCCGCCCGGGCCGCCGGCGTTGGCATCATCGCCCGAGTTCCCCTGGCCAGTGGGCTGCTCACCGGCAAGTACACCGAGGCGACCGTGTTCGCGGAGTCCGACCACCGCAATTTCAACCGCGACGGCAGCCACTTCGACGTGGGCGAGACCTTCTCCGGCGTGGATTTCGAGGTGGGGCTGCAGGCGGCCACCGAGTTCGCAGCACTCGCGCCGGCCGGGGTCACCGCCACGCAGGCCGCGCTCTCCTGGGTGGCGCAGGTCGACGGCGTGAGCGCTGTCATTCCGGGTGCGCGATCGGTGGCGCAGGCGCAGGGCAACGCACGGGCCGGGGAGGCCGAGGATCTCAGCCTCGAATTCAACGAGGGCGTGCAGGACATCTACGATCGTCTGCTGCGCGACGCGATCCACCCGCGCTGGTAAACGGGCCTAGTCGAACAGATCCGGGTCTTTGCCGGTGCGCTCGCCGGACTCGAGATCCGCGATCGCGGCCGCGTCCTCCGCATCGAGCGCGAAGTCGAACACGTTCAGGTTGTCGCGAATGCGCTGCGGCGTCACGGATTTGGGAATGACCACGGTTCCGAGCTCCAGGTGCCAGCGAATCACCACCTGAGCGGCCGACTTTCCGTGTTTGGCGCCGATGCGATCGAGCGTCTGGTTGCCGATGGCGCGGCCGCGGGCCAACGGCGACCAGGCCTCGGTCAGGATGCCGTGGGCCGCGTCATACTCGCGCACGTCGGTCTGCGGCAGCCACGGGTGCAACTCGACCTGGTTGATCACCGGAACGACCGCGGTCTCGGCGAGCAGCCGGTCGAGGTGGTGGGTGTGAAAGTTGGAGACTCCGATGGACCGTGCGCGACCGTCGGCGCGCAGCGTTTCGAGCGCCCGGTAGGTGTCGACGTAGCGATCTTGCCGGGGAGCGGGCCAGTGAATGAGGTAGAGGTCCACGTAGTCCAGACCGAGTTTGGTGAGGCTCTCATCGAAGGCGCGCAGCGTCTCGTCGTAGCCGTGGCGGTCGTTCCAGACCTTGGTCGTCACGAACACGTCGGCGCGGGGGAGTCCCGCGCGGGCCAGGCCTTTCCCCACGCCGACTTCGTTCTCGTATAGTGCGGCCGTATCCACGTGCCGGTAGCCGGCCTCCAGGGCGACCTGCACCGTCTCGGCAGCGAGGTCATCGGCGACCTTGTAGACGCCGAGTCCCAGCTGTGGGATGGAGTGGCCGTCGTTGAGCGTCAGGAGCGGGGAAGAGGTCATGCTCTATCGTCGCAGGTCGCCCGTGCCTTAAACGCTAGGAGATCTGAACCTGGACCGGTTCGGTGTCGGGGATGGGACTGGGGTCCCGGCCGCGCAAGTCCGGGTGCCAGCGGCGCCCGAGCGCGGGGATGATGCAACCGAGGCCCGCAAAGCCCGCGGCGAGGAAGATGGCTGCGGCGGCTCCGGACTGGTCGATGGCGAAGCCGGCGAACGCCGAACCCATGGCCGCTCCGATCAGCTGGCCCGTTCCGATCCAGCCGTAGGCCTCCGCCGTGTCGCTGAATTTTACGCTCGCCGAAACGATTCCGAACAACACCGCGAACGCCGGAGCGACGCCGATGCCGGCGAGAAACAGGGTCACGGCGAGCCAGGCGAAGTTGAGCCAGATGCCGGCTGCCGCCATGCCGACGGTGATGATGAGCATGCGGCTCGCGAGCGCCCATGGGCCGATCGGTGCGTGGCCGAGGGCGAGCCCGCCGACGAGGGAGCCCACGGCGAAGATGCACAGGACCCAACCGGAATTGGCGTTGCCGTGTCCGAACACGGCCACGATTCCCGCCTCGAGGGCGGCACATGCCGCCACGAGCATGAACCCGACGACGGTGCTGAGGAGAACGGCCGGGCGTTTGAGCACGACGCCGAGCTTGCGGCGGCTGCGGGGAATACGTACCCGGCCCACCTCGGGCAGCACGAGGAACCAGATGCCGCCGCCGATGAGGAACACGGCCGCGAGCAGGATGCCGGCGACGGTGCTCACCTGAATGGCGACGAAGGTGGCGATCACGGGGCCGAGCACCCAGATCACCTCCTGCGCCGAGGCATCCAGTGAGAACAGGGGAGTCAGCTGGCGAGAGTTGACGATCTTCGGGTAAATCGTGCGCACCGCGGGTTGGATGGGCGGGGTTGCCAGTCCCGCCACGAGACCGATGACCATCAACAGGGGAATGCCCATGGGCACGACGGCCATCGCGATGATCGAGATGGCGCAGACGACGAGCGTCACGACGATGACCGGGCGGATGCCCCACCGGCCCATGAACCGGCTGGTGAGCGGACCGGCGACGGCCTGGCCGATGCTCATGGCGCCGAGCACGAGCCCGGCGGCCGTATAGGAGTCAAACAATCGTTCGATGTGGATCAGGAAGGCGAGGGAAAGCATTCCGAAGGGGAGTCGAGCCGTCAGCTGGGCTCCGATCAGCCGGGCCACGCCCGGCGTTTTCAGAAGACTTGCGTAGCTGCTCACCCTCAGAGTCTAAGCGGCCCGGCTCCGGTTGCCGGGGTATCTGCGTGACGAGATGACCGGCGTTGGCCGATTGGCCGAACGCGGTGCTTTATCACATAAGGCATGTCATACTTAGGTAATGCTTACCTTAGTTGAGAGTGCGGCGCCTCACGCGGCGACCGAACGGATGGCCGCCGACCGGCCCGCCTACCGACCGTACGTTGCGCACGTGGCCGGACTGCGCGGCCTCGGCGAGCACTCCGTGCGGGTGACGTTCGCGGGAGCCGATTTCGACAATTTCGGCACCGCGGGCCTCGACCAGCGCGTCAAGATCGTTTTTCCGCTGCCCGGGATCGGCGTCAGCGACATCGGCGCCGCGGACCCCGCCACCATCGACGGCGGAACCTGGCACGCACGCTGGCGCGCCCTGCCCGACGAGGCGCGCAACCCGTTCCGTACCTACACGATTCGAGCGGTGCGGCCCGATGCTCGCGAGATCGACGTCGATTTCGTCGCCCACGACGATTCCATTGGCCACGCCGGACCCGCCGCGCGGTGGCTCCGGAGCGTCGTGCTCGGCGACAAACTCGTCATCGTCGGACCGGATGCCCGCAGCGCGCACGCGGCAACCGGCCTCGACTGGCATCCGGGTTGCGCCACGGTTCTGCTCCTCGCCGGCGACGAGACGGCCGCGCCCGCCATCTGCGCCATTCTCGAAAGCCTGCCCGAAGCCAGCCGAGCGCACGCCTTTCTCGAGGTGCCCGGCACGCCCGATGCCAGGGCCGCCGCGACGGCGACCCTGCCTCCGGGCTGCGAGATCACCTGGCTTTCTCGCGGCACGGAACCGCGCGGCACGCTCCTCGACGCGGCCGTGCGCGCCTGGGTCGCCCGGAATCGCGACCGCATTGCGGTGCTTCCGGACGCGCAGGACCTCGACGACATCGACGTTGACCGCGAGTTGTTGTGGGAATCGCCGCGCGCGGCGCCCGACAGCAACTTCTACGCCTGGCTCGCGGGCGAAGCGAGCGTCATCAAGCAGCTGCGTCGCTTCCTGGTCAGCGAAACCGGCATCGACCGCAAGCGCGTCGCCTTCATGGGGTACTGGCGGCACGGTCGCGCCGAAGCCCAATGACCGGGTCCCTCGCGGCGCCGGTACCCGGCGCGCCTGCCGCCACGCCTGGCGGCAGGGCGGCGTCGCCGCGCATCCTGGGGGGATTCGTCGTCTCGGCGGTTATCCTCGTGCTCGTGGTCACCGCCTCGTTCGTGGTCGGTACCCGCGACATTGAACCGGGCACGGTGATCGATGCCCTGCTGCGCCCCGATCACACCCGCACCGACCATGTCGTGGTGCTGGATCTTCGACTGCCCCGCACGGTCGTGGGCCTGCTCGCCGGTCTCGCGCTCGGCCTCGCCGGCGCCCTGATGCAGGGAGTCACCCGCAACCCCCTCGCCGATCCCGGGCTCCTCGGCGTCAACGCGGGGGCGTCCCTCTTCGTTGTGGTCGGCGTCGCCTGGTTCGGGGTGACCTCGGCGCTCGGCTACGTGTGGTTCGCCTTCGCCGGCGCCGCCGTGGCCGCAACCGTCGTCTACGTGATCGGGTCCCTGGGCCGCGAAGGCGCCACTCCCGTCAAGCTCGCCCTCGCCGGTACCGCCCTCACGGCAGCGCTCACCTCGCTGATCACCATCATCCTGCTGAGCGACGACCAAGCCTTCGACCGGTACCGCTTCTGGGCGGCCGGTTCGCTCGTTGCCCGCGGGCTGGACTCCACGCTCCCGCTCGTGCCGTTCATCGCGGTCGGTGCAGTGCTCGCCGTGGCGGCCGGCCGAATGCTCAACGCCCTGGCCCTGGGCGATGACCTCGCCCGGGGCCTCGGCCAGAAGCTCGTGACGGCCCGAATCGTGTGTGCCGTCGCCATCGTGTTGCTCTGCGGTTCGGCCACGGCCATGGCCGGTCCCATCGCGTTCGTGGGCCTCGCCGTCCCGCACATCGCCCGCTGGTTCACGGGGCCGGACTATTGCCTCATCCTCGCGCTGTCGGCGCTGCTCGGCCCCGCGCTCCTGCTTGCGGCAGATGTTCTCGGTCGCGTCATCGGTCGCCCCGGCGAAATTGAGGCGGGTCTCGTGGTCGCCTTCCTCGGCGCCCCTGTGCTCATCGCGCTCGTTCGCCGCGTGAAGCTGGCCGGACTGTGACCGGCGTCATATCCGCCGCGCGGCCCCCCTCCCCGCCGCGGGGCTCCGTGCCCGGCGCCTCGCCGACCCGGGTGGCCGCATCCGCGCTGGCCGCCCGACGAAAGGCCCAGCGCCGGCGCGAGCGCCGCGTCGTCACGGGGCTCGCGGTCGGCGTGCTGCTGGTCGCCGCGTTGAGCCTCTCGGTCGGCGCCTATTCGGTGAGCGTGCCCGACCTCCTGGCCACGCTGCTCGGACAGGGAACCGCCAGCGAGAACTTCATCGTTCTCACGCTGAGGCTCCCGCGCCTCGTGCTGGCGCTGCTCGTGGGGGTGGCCTTCGCGCTTTCCGGTGCCGTGTTCCAGAGTGTGCTCCGCAACCCGCTCGCCAGCCCCGACATCATCGGGGTCACCGGCGGCGCGAGCGCGGCGGCCGTCTTCGGCATGCTCATCCTCGGGTTCGGTGCCCTCGCGACGTCCCTCGCCGCCTTCGGCGGTGCCGTGGTTGTCGCCGTCCTCATCTACGCACTCGCCTGGCGCGGCGGTGTCGTGGGCTACCGCTTCGTTCTCATCGGCGTCGGCGTCGCATTCATGGTTCAGGGGCTTCTCGGCTACCTGCTCTCCCGTGCGGACCTGAACGACGCCCAGGGCGCCCTGCTCTGGCTCGTCGGGAGCGTCAGCGGCGCGCGCTGGACCAACATCGTCGTTCTCGCGGCCCTCCTCGCCGTTCTGCTGCCCGTGTTGTGGGGGATGTCGGGGCGACTGCGCGCGCTGCAACTCGGCGACGACGCCGCCACGAGCCTCGGCGTGGCCACCGAGCGGTCGCGCCTGCTGCTGCTCGCCGTGGCCGTGGCTCTCGCCGCGATCGCCACGGCCGCGGTGGGCCCCCTCGCGTTCGTGGCCTTCGTTGCGGCACCGATTGCGCGCAGAATCTCCGGAACCGGGGGCCTCGCGCTCGTTCCGGCGGCGTTCGTCGGTGCGCTCATCACCACGGTCGCGGACTTCACCGCCCAGCATCTGCTCCCCGGCGGGCTGCAGCTGCCGGCCGGGATCATCACGGGCGCGATCGGTGCCCCCTACCTGCTGTGGCTGCTCGCCACCTCCAATAGATCCGGAAAGGGAGCCTGATGCCCCGCCCCGCTGCCGACCGGGCCGGCGCCCACGATTTCCGGGCGGAGGCCCTCACCCTCGGCTACGACAAGACGACCATCGTCGACGACCTCACCCTCGACATCGCGCCCGGCGCGATCACGGCCATCGTCGGCGCGAACGCCTCCGGCAAGTCCACCCTGCTGCGCGGATTGGCACGCCTGCTTCGACCGGAGGCCGGCCGGGTCGCGCTCGACGGGCGGGACATCACCGCACGACGGAGCAAGGAGGTCGCGACCGTCGTGGGACTGTTGCCGCAGCAACCGGTCGCCCCCGACGGCATCACGGTCGCGGACCTCGTGGGTCGGGGCCGCTACCCGCACCAGGGCTGGTTTCGCACCTGGACGAGCACTGATGATGAGATCGTCGCCGAAGCGATGGCGGCCACAAACACCCTCGAGCTCGGCCATCGGCGGCTCGAAGACCTCTCCGGCGGCCAGCGGCAGCGGGTGTGGATCGCCATGGCACTGGCCCAGAACACCGACATTCTGTTGCTCGACGAGCCGACGACGTTCCTCGACGTGGCGCACCAAATCGATGTGCTCGACCTGCTCCTCGAACTCAACCGCACCCGCGGCACCACCGTGGTCATGGTGCTGCACGACCTCAACCTCGCCGCCCGCTACGCCGATCAGCTCGTCATTCTCCAGCACGGAAGCATCCGCGCCGCGGGGCCTCCCGCAGAGACGCTGACGGCCGAGATCGTGGACGACGCCTTCGGGCTGGCCGCCACGATCATCCCCGACCCGGTGACCGGCTCACCCATGGTCATCCCGCAAGGTCGTTTTCACCGTGCCGGCCCATCCTCTATGTTAGGTTAGGCTTACCTATACAAACGACTCACATATGAAAGTGGAGACACCTGTGTCACGACGCCTCACCCTCGCCCTTGCCGCCACCGCGGCCGCCCTGGCCCTGACCCTGAGCGGCTGCACGACGTCCGACGCCGACGTGACAGCGGCTGCCCCGGCCTCCGGCAGCTTCCCCGTCACCATGGAGCACGCCTTCGGTGAAACGACCATCGACGCGCGACCCGAACGCGTTGTCGCGTGGGGCTGGGGGAGCGCCGATGACGCGATCGCACTCGGCGTGACCCCCGTGGCCATCCCGTTCCAGTCCTACGGCGGCGACGAAAACGGCGTGCTGCCCTGGATCTCCGAAGCTCTGGCGGCATCCGGCGACGAGGTGTCCATCGTTCTGCCTGAATCGAAGGAACCGCCGTACGAGGAGATCGCCGCCGCCGCTCCCGACGTGATTCTGGCCGCGTATTCCGGAATCACCTCGGACCAGTACGAGTTGCTCAGCCAGATCGCCCCCGTCGTCGCGTACCCGGGGGAGGCCTGGGCGACCGACTGGCGTGAGCTCATCACGATCACCGGCACCGCCCTCGGCAAGAACGAGGAAGCGACCACGCTGCTGGCCGAGATCGACACGGATATCGCCGACCAGGCCGCCGCGCACCCGGAATTCGCGGGCAGGAGCATCGCGCTCACGGCGGACAGCGGCGGAGCCTTCTACGTCTATAAGAAGGAAGATCCTCGCGTCGGCTTCACGCTCGACCTGGGTTTCGTCAGCGCGCCGAGCGTCGACACGCTCGCGACCGACGAAGCCACCTTCTACTACACGCTGAGTTACGAACAGCTCGACGAGCTCAGCAGCGATGTACTCGTCAACTTTGAACCGACGCAGGAGGAGTCCGACGCGTTCCTCGCCGCCGGCTACGCGCAGGTGATGCCGCAGGTGCAGAACGGCACGGTCGCATCCCCGGTCGGCGCGGCGTTCATTGCCTCGGTGTCCCCGCCCACCGGCCTCTCGCTGACCTGGGGGCTGCAGGACTACGTCGACGTGCTGTCCGCCGCGGTCGCCAAGTAGCCCGAGCGCTCCCGGTTCGCGACGACGATTGCGGTCGAGAATGCGCGTTCCCGGAGGGGGAGCGGGGGAGTTGGGGGCAAAGAGTGTCAAAATGAGGCCTATGGAATTGTGCTTTGCCCGGGCAGGCCACGTTTCTCGGCGAGGCGGCCAGTTCTGTCCGTGCTTCACTCCACGCTCAATTTTGCGCAACACATTCGTCATGACGCTCTGAAGTGGGTGCAAATCCGCTCCAGACGCACGAAACCGCCGTACAGCGGTGTTATAGGCTCGTCCCTGTCGCATCGTGTAACGGCTTCAATGACGAAACCCATCTCCAGATCACAACGAAGGACTCCCTATGCGTGCCAGATACGTACTCCCGGCTTTCGCTGCCGCGGCCGCCCTCCTGCTCAGCGGTTGTGTCGACAATTCGACGCCGAGCACCGGTGGTTCAACGGATACTGCGACCGTCGCTCCCGATTCCGCCGCCGTGGCGCTGCTTCCCGCCGACATCAAGAGCTCGGGAACTCTTCGGATCGGCACGGACGCGGCCTACCCGCCCAACGAATTCAAGGACGATGCCGGCAAGCCCATCGGCTGGGGCATTGAGCTCGCCAACGCCATCGCCGGCAAGCTGGGGCTGACCCCCAAGTACCAGATCGCCGACTTCGACAACATCATCCCCAGCATCACCGGGGGCACCGTCGACATCGGTGAGTCGTCGTTCACCGACAACCTGGAGCGGGAGAAGCAGGTCGACTTCGTCAACTACTTCAACGCCGGAATCCTCTGGGCGGCCCAGGCCGGAACCACAGTCGACCCCAACGATGCCTGCGGTCTCACCGTCGCCGTCCAGTCGAACACGGTGCAAGACACGGACGAGCTGCCCGCCAAGAACGCGGCCTGCGCCGCCGCCGGCAAGCCCGCCATCGAGGTCTTGCCGTACACCTCGCAGGACGAGGCCACCAACGCCGTCGTCCTCGGCAAGGCGGATGCGCTCAGCGCGGACTCCCCGGTGGCCCTCTACGCCATCTCCAAGACCGAGGGGAAGCTCGAAGCCGCCGGCGAGAGCTTCGACGTGGCGCCGTACGGCATCGTGGTCAACAAGGACTCCGAGCTGACCAAGGCCGTGCAGGCCGCACTGCAGTCCATGGTCGATGACGGAACGTACGCCGAGATCCTGGATGCCTGGGGCGTCACCGACGGCGGCCTCGACACCATCACGATCAACGCCGCGGCCAACGGCTAGTTGATGTCGGAAGCAGTCGTGAACCGTTCGGCGGGCCGGACCCCGCCGAACGGTTCGGACCCAACCCCGGGAATCAAGGCAATCCGCCTCCGGCACCCGTGGCGAAATGTTTTCGCCGTGATCCTGCTGATCCTCGTTGCTCTCTTCGTGATCGACGCGGCGCAGCGGCCTGCCTACGACTGGCCGTCCGTCGGCAAGTTCCTGTTCGACCAGCGCATCTCCCAGGCCGCGTTCGTCACCCTGCAGCTCACCGTGTACAGCATGGTGATCGCCATCATCCTGGGTGTGACCCTCGCGGTCATGCGCCTCTCGCCGAACCCCGTCGTCAACAGCATCGCCTGGGTGTATCTCTGGGTGTTCCGGGGAACCCCGGTCTATGTGCAGCTCACGTTTTGGGGCCTGGTGGGAACGATCTACCAGACGATCGACATCGGCCTGCCGTTCACCGAACCGTGGGCGTCCTACCCCACCCGGGTGGCCGTGAGCGCCTTCATGCTCGCGGTGATCGGGCTGGCGCTGAATGAAGCGGCGTACATGGCGGAGATCGTGCGCGCCGGGCTGCTGGCGGTCGACGCCGGTCAGGAAGAAGCCGCAACCGCCCTCGGCATGAGCTGGGCGCAGACGATGACCCGCATCGTCATTCCGCAGTCCATGCGCGTCATCATTCCCCCCGCCGGCAACGAAGTCATTTCGATGCTGAAGACCACGTCGCTCGTCACGGCCATTCCGTTCACGCTGGAGCTCTACACGCGATCTCGGGACATCTCGGCGGTCACGTTCAACCCGGTTCCGCTGCTTATCGTGGCGTCCATCTGGTACCTGTTCTTCACATCCATCCTCATGGTCGGCCAGTACTTTCTGGAGAAGCGCTTCGCGCGCGGCATCGGCGACCGACGCCCCGACCGCAAGGCCGATGACGCCACCGGCGCCATCACCGGGATCGTGCCGGGGGCAGGGAGCGGCCAGGCGACCGTGGTGCTCCCGCAGACGCCCGAGAGCCCGTCCACCGACAACGACGGAGACAGCCGATGACCGCCACGGCAGGACAGCGACCGACCGACGATGCTCCCATGGTGCTTGCGGAGGCGGTATCCAAAAGCTTCGGTTCCAACGAGGTGCTCAAGAGCATTTCGCTGGAGGTGAAGCGCGGCGAGGTGATGTGCCTGGTCGGACCGAGTGGTTCGGGCAAGTCCACGTTCCTGCGCTGCATCAATCATCTCGAGGTGGTGTCATCGGGACGGCTCAGCGTCGACGGTGAACTCATCGGGTACACCGAGAGCAGAGGGAAGCTCTACGAGATGCATCCGAAGGCCGCCGCGTTGCAGCGCCGCAACATCGGCATGGTGTTTCAGCGTTTCAACCTCTTCCCGCACATGACCGCGCTGCAGAACGTGATGGAGGCGCCCATTCGGGTCAAGGGCCTGAACAAGGCCGCTGTGGAAACGAACGCCCGCGCCCTGTTGGCGCGGGTGGGCTTGGCCAACCGCGCCGACTATTACCCGGCGCATCTCTCCGGCGGGCAGCAGCAGCGGGTGGCGATCGCTCGGGCGCTCGCGATGGAGCCCAAGCTCATGCTCTTTGATGAGCCGACCAGCGCCCTCGACCCGGAGCTTGTCGGCGAGGTTCTCGACGTGATGCAGAGCCTCGCCCGCGACGGCATGACCATGATCGTGGTCACCCACGAGATGGGCTTCGCGAAGGAGGTCGCCGACTCGCTGGTGTTCATGGACGGCGGTGTCGTGGTGGAATCCGGTGTCCCCAGCGAGGTGCTCACCAACCCGCAGCACGCACGCACGCAGGCGTTCCTTTCCAAGGTGCTGTAGCCGACAGGCGCCGACACACGCACGCCGGTCCCGTCGAGAGCCCCGCTGAGCGGGATCCCGGCGAGACCGGCGGCGTCGAGCGGGACCGTCCGGGCGTACGTCGAGTGATCCCGCTGATCCCCGGCAGCGGGTCGCAGGCCGGCGTCAGCTCGCGAGCACCTTGTGGATGCGCTGCAGGGAGACGGATTCCGCGGCCTTGAGCTCCTGCGCGAACAGGCTGATGCGCAGCTCCTCGATCATCCAGCGGGCCCGTACCAGGTTCGCCGCGGCATCCGGGGCCAGCGGCATGCTGCCGCCGGCGTTCTCGAAGCGCGTCGTGGCAGCCTGGGCTTCATTCATCCACACCCGGTCGCGGCCCGGGTTGTCGACGAGCTTCGGAATGCGGGCGCTGATTCCGCCCAGATACCGGGGGAGGTGGCGCAGCTGCGCGAGTCCGGTCTGGCTCACGAAACCAGGGTAGACGAGCGCCGCAAGTTGGCCGCGGGCGTCGCTGATGCCCGGAAGCAGTGCCATGCTCGTGGCCGCCTTGAGCGCCTTGTCGGCGGTGCGGCTCGCGGCAAGGACCCGGGCGACGAGGCCGACCGTCTCAAACATTGAATCCATCACCACGCCCGACACCCGATCGCGAATGCTGGTGAATTCGGCCTTCATGAAAACCTGGCCGTCGGGGCGCACCCGGTAGAGCACGTCGTCGATGGCGGCGGCGAGGCAATCCTCGAACAGGGCCGGGGTGTTTTTGTACGGGCTCGTCGCCAGGCTGAGCTTCTCGGCCGCGGTGAGATGCTGCTGCACGTAGGCCGACGGGGACGGTGTCGCGAGCAGCAGCAGACGCCGCACGCCGCGGGGCAAGGCTCGCGCCTGCTCGATCTCGGTGCTCATCATGCGGATGGAGACCGAGTCGCCGTCATCGATCAGAGTCGGGTAGCCGCGAATCGTGTTGTCGCCCTGCTTCGTGTCGAGGAAACGGGGCAGTTCGGTGAAGTCCCAGGTGGTGAGGCCCCTGCGTTCGATGGCGTTCGACGGTGTCGCCGCGCTCGTGGCCTTGGCGACGCTGTCACGCACCCGAGTGCCCAGCCGGCGCTGCAGGTCGCCGAGGTCCTTGTCGGCCGCGACGGTGCGCCCGCGCTCGTCGGTGACCTCGAACGTCACCCGCAGGTGCGAGGGGATCCGGTCGAGTTCGAAGTCACGTTCGGTGACGGGAACGTAGGTCAGCTTCTGGATGAGCGCGGCGAGCGTCGCGGTGAAGGTCTTGTCGGGAACCTCGGTGGGCAGGGACTGTACGATTCCCGGTTCGGGCGGAAGCTCGGCAAGGAGCCGCGCCGCCCAGTCCGCCGCGGGCACCACATTCCGACGAATGTTCTTGGGCAGCGACTTGATCAGGGCCGTCACGAGCTCGGCCCGAAGACCCGGCACCTGCCAGTCGAAGCCGTTCGGCGAGAGCCGCGCGAGCAGCGCCAGGGGAACACGCACGGTCACGCCGTCATCCTCCGCGCCCGGCTCGAAGCGATAGCCGAGGGAGAGGCGCTGGTCGCCCTGCTGCCAGCTCGGCGGGAAGAGGCCCTCGTCGATTTCGGGGGAGTCATCGGCCACGAGCGCGTCCGCGGTCATGGTCAGCAATTGCGGCGTCTCCAGTCGGGCCTTGCGCCACCAGCCTTCGAAGCTCTTCGTGGACGAGACCTCGGCGGGAACGCGCCGCTGGTAGAACTCGAACACGGCCTCGTCATCGAAGAGGATGTCGCGGCGGCGGGTGCGCTCCTCGAGCTCGGCGAGCTCCGCACGCAGTTGCGCGTTGGCGCGTTCAAACGCCCACATGCCGGGGTCGCCGGTCTGGCCCGGACGGCCCCCGCGGGCCGCCCCGCCCCCCGCCGGCGACCCGGAGCCGCGGCCACCGGAGGCGCTGCGGCCGTCGAGGGAGATGCCCACGCGCTCGTTGCGTTCGGGCCCGCGGCCGCCGCGGTCTGCCACGGCATCGGCGGGGTTGCCCGCCGCCGGGCCGTTCGAGGCACGGTCCCACTCGCCCTCGACGAGCGCGTGCCGGATGAACAGCTCACGGGCATAAGCGGGGTCGATGCGGGAGAACTGCACGCGCCGGCGCGGCACGATCGGCACGCCGTACAGCGTGACGCGCTCATAGACCACGGCCGCGCCCTGCTTCATCTCCCAGTGCGGCTCCGAGTAACTGCGCTTGCACAGGTCCCCGGCGAGCGGCTCGGCCCAGGCCGGGTCGACGACCGCGTTCATCCGTGCGAACAATCGGCTGGTCTCCACGAGCTCCGCACTCATCACGGCCTGCGGCTGTTTTTTCGCGAGCGTGGATCCGGGGAACAGCACGAAGCGCTGCTGCCGGGCACCCACATAGTCCTTCTTGGCGACGTCTTTCAACCCGATGTGGGAGAGCAGACCGGCCAGCAGCGAACGATGCACGCCGTCGGGATTCGTGCTCGGCTCACCGAGGTGCAGGCCGAGGGGCTTGGAGAGTTGGCGCAGCTGGCGCAGCACGTCCTGCCACTCGCGAACCCGCAGGTAGTTCAGGTACTCGTTCTTGCACAGGCGACGGAAGGCGCTCGACCCGAGCTCGCCCTGCTGCTTCTCCAGGTAGTTCCAGAGGTTGAGCAGGGTGAGGAAATCGCTCGTCGGGTCGGCGAAGCGCGCGTGCAGCTGGTCGGCCTGGGCGCGCCGCTCGAGTGGCCGCTCGCGCGGGTCCTGAATCGTGAGGCCGGCCACGATGGCCATCACCTCGCGGCTCGTACCCTGCTTCTTCGACTCGATCACCATGCGGCCGAATCGCGGGTCGATCGGCAGCTGCGCGAGCTGCTGCCCGATGCGGGTGAGGCGCGGCCCGGCATCCGGCTTCGGTGTGACAGCCGGAGCCTCAGACGCCGGCTCACCGGACGCCGGCTGGCCCGTGGCATCGCTCCGGCGGCCGCGTGAGCTCTTGGTGCGGCCGGCCCCGGAGGCCTCGACCGCGCCGAGTTCGGCGAGCAGGTCGAGGCCGTCCTTGATATTGCGGGAGTCCGGCGGGGTGAGGAACGGGAACGAGGCGATGTCGCCGAGGCCGAGGGAGATCATCTGCAAAATCACCGCGGCCAGATTGGTGCGCAGGATCTCCGGCTCGGTGTATTCGTCCCGTCGAAGAAAATCTTCTTCGGAGTACAGGCGAATGGCGATTCCGTCGCTCGTGCGCCCGCTTCGCCCGGAGCGCTGGTTCCCCGACGCCTGCGAGATCGCTTCGATGGGCAGCCGCTGCACCTTCGAGCGCACGCTATAACGGCTGATGCGTGCCGTTCCCGCGTCGATCACATAGCGGATGCCTGGGACCGTCAGACTGGTTTCCGCCACGTTGGTCGCGAGCACAATGCGACGCCGCACCCCGGCCACCTTCGACGGCTGGAAGACCTTGTGTTGATCGGCCGAAGACAGCCGGCCGTACAGGGGCAGCACCTCGGTGGGATTGGTCGATGCGCTCGACGCGAACTTGCCCTGCAGCGCATCCGCCGCGTCGCGAATCTCGGTCTCTCCGCTGAGGAAGACGAGCACATCGCCGCTCGACTCTCGTTCGAGCTCGTCAAGGGCGGTCGTGATGCCCTCGATGTAGTCGCGGTCGACGGTGGGGGCGGCATCCGTCGTGTCGTCGTCTTCGACGCCCGACTCGGCGACGAGCGGGCGGTATCGGATCTCGACCGGGAACGTGCGCCCGGACACCTCGACGACGGGCGCCGGGGTACCGTCGGCGGCGGCGAAGTGCTTCGCAAAACTCGCCGGGTCGATGGTGGCCGAGGTGATGATGAGCTTGAGGTCGGGGCGTTTGGGCAACAGTTGGTGCAGGTAACCGAGCAGAAAATCGATGTTGAGGCTGCGCTCGTGCGCCTCGTCGATGATGATCGTGTCGTATTTGCGCAACATGCGGTCGCGGTGGATCTCGTTGAGCAGGATCCCGTCCGTCATGAGCTTGACGCGGGTCTCCGGACCGACGTGGTCGGTGAACCGCACCTGGTAGCCGATGATGCCGCCGACCTCCTGGCCGAGTTCTTCGGCGATGCGCTCGGCGATCGTGCGCGCGGCGAGGCGACGCGGCTGGGTGTGCCCGATATTCTGGCGCCCGAGCTCCAGGCAGATTTTGGGCAGCTGGGTGGTTTTACCCGAGCCGGTGGCGCCGGCCACGATGACCACCTGGTTGTCACGGATGGCGCGGGCGATATCGTCGCGGCGCTGGCTGACCGGCAGTTCGGGCGGGAAGGTGATCTGAACATTTTCCATGGATCTCCTATCGTACTTCTCCGCGGTCGGAGGCTCCTTCCCGTGTCTGTCCCGACGGACGGGTTCCCCAGCCTTCAGTCGGTGAGCCAGCGCAGTACAGTGGGTCCGTGAAGGCGCGTCCGGGCCGTAATCGGTCATCGACGTCGCCCTGGCTGCGCATGGCTTGCGCGCCTTCGAGGACTATTTCCTAACCCTTCGCACCTTTGGGAGACAACGGATGACGACTCTCGCGCAGCTCGACCATGTCACGCGCCGCTTCGGCGACCTCGTCGCCGTGGATGACGTCAGCCTCAGCATCGCGTCCGGCACGATTCTCGGCCTGCTGGGCCCCAACGGCGCCGGGAAGACCACCCTCATCTCGCTGCTCGAGGGGCTCCGACGGCCCAGCAGCGGAACCGTCGAACTGTTCGGCGGCTCGCCAGGCAATTATCGCAACCGGCAAGGGCTCGGCAGCACGCCGCAGGAGACGGCGCTCCCGCCGACGTTGCGCGTCGGCGAGGTGATCGAATTCGTCGGGAAGCACTTCGAGACGCCCCTGTCGACGGCGGCCGTGGCCGAGGAATTCGGACTCACCGAGCTGATCAAACGCCAGACCGGCGCCCTGTCCGGCGGGCAGAAGCGGCGCCTGAGCGTCGCGCTCGCCTTCGTGGGGCAGCCGCGCCTCGTGCTTCTCGATGAGCCGACCACCGGGCTCGACGTCGACGTCGACGTCGACGCCCGTCGCACGCTCTGGGACGCCTTGCGTGGCCAGCACGAGCGCGGGGTGACCGTCGTGGTGACGAGCCACGACCTCGAGGAGATCGAGGCTCTCGCCGAACGGGTCGTCGTGATGGGTCACGGGTGCGTCATCGCCGATGACGCCCTGCCCGCGATCCTTGCCAGGGTTGGCCTGCGCCGCCTGCGCCTGCGCTCACCCGCGGTCGACCGCATCGCGGGACTGCCCGGCGTCGTGCGGCACGAGCCGACGCTCGATGGAACCACGACCTTCTACGCGCAGGACTCCGACGCCCTGATCGTCGAACTCGTGCGCTCCGGCATCCCGTTCAGCGATCTGACGGTTCGCGGGGCGACCCTTGAGGAGGCGTTCCTCACCCTCACCGACTCCGACACGCGCGCGACCGCGGCGTCGGCCGCCGATATCACCAGCGGCATGCCCGCCGAGCCGGCCGGGGTGGTCGCGGACGCCGACCGGTTCCCGGGCCCGCCGGGCACAATCGCCACGGGCCGACATGCGTACCGGCACGACTCGGACTCTCGAAGGGACGACGACTGATGAGCACCATGAGCCTCGGGGTCGTGCACGCCCGGTACAACCTGATCGAACCATCCGCATCCCGATCGCCGTGATCGGAACCCTGGCCTTTCCCGCGCTGTCGTTGCTGTTCTTCGTCGTGCCCCAACGCACCGTCGCCGACGACCCCCTGTTCGCCACGCAGGCGGTCATCTCGCTCAGCGTCTTCGCGGTGATGGGCAACTCGCTCTTCGGCTTTGGCCTCAATATCGCGGAGGACCGGGAGAAGCCGTGGGCTCCCTACCTGCGCACCCTCCCGGCACCGGGCCCGGCGCGCGTGCTCGGCTACATCTTCTCAATCGGTCTGAGGGGGCTCGTGGCGATCCTGCCCGACCCGCGCGTCGCCGCGACGGGGGCGACCTGCCTGCTCGCCCGCGACGCGGCTCGTATTCGGATGCGCGCTAACGGATCGGCAGGCAGCGTTCATCATTTGGCCCTAGGGTGTGGGCATGACGAAGCCAGCAGCCACCCTCACCCTCAATGACGGCCACACCATCCCGCAGCTCGGTTTTGGCGTGTTCAAGGTTGACCCGGACGAGACGACCCGAATCGTTCGGGACGCCCTCGATGTGGGCTACCGCCACATCGACACGGCCGCGATTTACGGCAACGAGGAGGGCGTGGGCCGGGCCATCGCCGAGTCCGGAGTCGACCGGGACGATCTCTTCATCACCACGAAGTTGTGGAATGACCGCCAGGGCACCGAGTCGGCGTTCACCGCCTTCGAGGAGAGCCTGGACAAGCTCGGCCTCGACTACGTCGACCTGTACCTGATCCACTGGCCGGCACCGGCCAACGACAAGTTCATCGAGAGCTGGAAGGCTCTGGAGAAGATCCAGGAGAGCGACCGTTCCCGCTCCATCGGGGTGTCGAATTTTCTGGTGCCGCACCTGGACCGCGTGCTCTCCGAGACCGACATTGTGCCCGTCGTCAACCAGATCGAGCTGCACCCCGCCCACCAGCAGCGCGAGGTGACGACGTTCGCACGCGAGTCGGGCATGCACATCGAGGCCTGGGGGCCGCTCGGCCAGGGCAAGTACCCGCTCTTCGAGGCCCAGGTCGTCGTGGACGCCGCCGAGGAGCACGGCAAGTCACCGGCGCAGATCGTGATTCGGTGGCACCTGCAAACGGGCAACATTTTGTTCCCCAAGTCGAACCGACGCGAACGAATGATCGAGAATCTGGACGTGTTCGACTTTGAACTCACGCCCACTGAGATCTCCATGATTTCCGCGCTGGAGCGTGCGGGCCGCGTGTCGTCACACCCGAACGACGTCAACTAGCACGCGCGCGCATCTCGCGCGCCCGAAACCGGCTCGTGCGCCCGCGATACCGGCCGCCCGAGCCGCTTTCGGGCGCGCGGAGCGAGGGGCGCATGTCATTTCGCAGGCCCAGGGAGCACAATGAATCTGATCGAGTGGCTGTTCGACGCGCAGCTCCACATCGGCAGCCAGACCATTTTGTGGCGAGAGGTCGTCGGCAACGGCTTCGGCATTGCCAGTGCGATCGGCGGCATGCGCCGCAAGGTCTGGGCGTGGCCGGTGGGAATCGTGGGCAACGTCCTGCTCTTCACGGTGTTCCTCGGGGCTGTCTTCGGCACCCCGAACCCGGTGAACCTGCTCGGTCAGGCCGGGCGTCAGATCATGTTCATCGTCGTGTCGGTCTTCGGCTGGGTGCAGTGGCGACGCAGCCGCAATTCCACCACGCACACGGCCGTCGTGCCGCACTGGGCCGACAACCGCACCCGCATTCTGCTGGGACTGGGGCTCATCGCCGGAACCCTCGTGCTGACGCCGATCTTTCGGGCGATGGGCTCCTTCGAACCGGTCTGGGCGGATGCGTGGATCTTCACCGGCTCGCTGCTTGCCACCTACGGGATGGCCAAGGGCTGGACCGAGTTCTGGCTGATCTGGGTGGCCGTCGACATTGTGGGAGTGCCGCTGCTGATCAGCGCGGGCTACTACGCATCCGCTGTTCTCTACCTGTTCTACGGCGCATTCACGATCATCGGGTTCATCGTGTGGGTGCGGGTGCAGCAGCGACGCACGGCTGTCCGCGGCACAACGTAGCCCGATTCCGCCCTGGCGAGCACAATGGAGTATGCCGAACCGACTCGTTGACGCCATCAGTCCCTACTTGCGCTCCCATGCCGAGAACCCGGTGGACTGGCACGGCTGGGGCGCGGAGGCCTTCACCGAGGCTCGCCTCCGCGACCTGCCGGTGCTCGTATCCATCGGCTACTCCACCTGTCACTGGTGTCATGTCATGGCGCGGGAGAGCTTCAGCGACCCCGAACTCGCGGGTTACCTCAACGACAATTTTGTGAGCATCAAGGTCGACCGTGAGGAGCACCCCGACGTTGACGCGAGCTACCTCGCCGCCGCGAGCGCATTCGTGCAGGGCCTCGGTTGGCCGCTCAACGTGTTCGTCACCCCCGACGGTAGGGCCTTTCACGCCGGAACGTACTTTCCTCCGCGGCCCATGGTCGGCAATCCCTCCTTTCGGCAGGTGTTGGAAGCCGTGACGGATGCCTGGACGACGCGTCGGCGTGAGGTCGAAGCGGGCGCGTCGCGGGTGGCGGAGGCCCTCGCTGAGTCGTCGGTTCAGCTGCGCGGGCCGAGCGACCTGCTCGATGCCGGTGCGCTTGAGGCTCTCGTCGCCGAGATCAGTGCCATGGAAGACCCGGTGTTCGGCGGGTTCGGCGGTGCCCCCAAATTTCCGGTCGCGCCCGCGCTCGGCTTTCTCCTGGACCGCGTCGACGGCCAGGAGCTCGCCCTGCGCACCCTCAAACGCATGGGCGCCTCCCCCCTGCGCGATCCGATCGAGGGCGGATTCTTCCGGTACGCCGTGAACCGGGACTGGAGCGAACCGCACTACGAACGGATGCTCTACGACAACGCCCAACTGTTGGATCACTACACCCAGGCCTGGAAGCTGACCGGAGAACCCTGGGCGCGCCTCGTGGCCGAAGGAGTGGGCCGCTTTCTCGTGCAGGTTATGCAGTTGCCCGGCGGCGGCTTCGCGAGCGCCCAGGATTCCGAGAGCACCGTCGCCGGTCGGCGGGTCGAGGGCGGGTACTACGCCCTCGACGTGGACGAGCGCCGGGGTGAGACCCCGCCCGCCCTCGACGAGAAGGTGCTCACCGGTTGGAACGGCCTCGCGATCGGTGCGCTCGCGCGGGCCGGCTTCGCCTTCGGCGAGGGCGGGACGGAGCTGGTCGACGCCGCCCGGCGCGCCGCGGGTTACCTGCAGGAGCGTCACCTGCGAGCCGATGGGACCCTGGTGCGGGCGTCGATCGGTGACCGCAGCTCGACGGCGGAGGCCACTCTGGAGGATTACGGAATGTATTCCCGAGGCCTGCTCGAGCTTGCGCTGTCAACCGGAGACGTCAGCTACGCCGTGACCGCGCGCAGCCTGCTGGACAGCACGCTCCGGGTACCCCGGGACTCGAACGTGGATGCGCACAACGGTGATGCACATGGTGATAGTGACAACGGTGAGGTCTTTCGTGCGCCCAACGGTGCCGACCCCGTGCTCGCCGCCCAGGGGCTCGCGATCGCTCTGGACCCGTCAGAGGGCGCCTACCCGTCCGGACTCACCGCCACGTCCGGAGCGGCCAACCTGTTGTATCTGCTGACCGCCGAACCGCGGTACCGGGCGAGTGCCGAAGCGGCCATGAGCCACGTGGCGACGCTCGCGCCGGACCGGCCGCTCGCCTTCGGTGCCACGCTGTGCCTGTTCAATACCCTCACCGAGGCGACCGAACAGCTCGTCGTCGTCTCTCCCACGGAGAACGCACCTATGGGAGCGACGGAGCTGGTCGACGCGGCACGGCGGCACCCGGCCGCACTCGTCGCCGCCGTCACCGAGCAGCAGGCGGAGGCTTTCGCCGCCGCCGGGTTTGAACTTTTCGCCGAGCGGACGGCCCTGGGAACGCAGCCGAGGGCATACCTGTGCCTCGATTTCGTGTGCCTGCTTCCGGTCACCGACGCGGCGGCGCTCGGCGGGGCGGCGACCGGCTGACTCCTTGCCACGAGTACCATCAGGGGACGTTCCGGAAAGGACTCGCCACATGGTTCCCGAAATCAACATTTGGGCCGTTCTCCTCGCCACCCTGTCCAGCATGGTGGTCGGGTCGCTCTGGTATTCCCGGCGGGTCTTCGGCGCATATTGGATGAAGGCCGTCGGCCACGACGACGAGAGCATGAAGAAGGGCGCCGTCGCGCCCATCATCATCACCCTGATTGTGAGCTTCATCACCGCATCCGTGCTCGCCGGCGCGGCTGCCATCGCGCAGCACTTCTATGGGGGAAATTTCCTCGCCAACACGCTCCTGAGCACCCTGATTCTCTGGGCCGGCTTGACCGCGTCTCGCATGGTGACCCACGACGCCTTCGACCGTCGCCCGGCCGGACTGACCGTGCTCAACCTGGCCCACGAACTCGTCACTCTCATGGTGATGGCGCTCATCATCGGACTCGTTGGCATCAACGCCGCCTGAGGGGCGGCGTCCGGAGACGGGTGGCACAGGCGCTGCCCACCCGCACAGCGTAGAATTGAGGCAGCGCCACCGCGTTTTGACCCGCCGCTTCGTACTCGATCTCTCACCGGGCCGCTGAGCGGGCCGCTATATCGGACGCACTCCCTGAGGCCAGTACGTGGTCGCCTCGGGCGAAGCCGTCCACTTTTCGAGGAGGAACATGGCGACAATCGACTTTCCGGACGCACAGCACGCTGACGTTCCGAACAAAGACTTCACAAATACGGACTCCGGTCTCATCCCGGCCCCGGTACTCAGCACCGAACCGGAACTCGTGCTGGTGACCCCGGATGCCCGCACCCGCCGGTTCGACCGTGACGACCTGGTCGTGCGCAAGGGTGAAATTGCCCTGATCAACGGTCACTTCACCCCGCACGAGTCCATGGTGAAGGACCTCGTCGCCGTACATGACGCACTGAAGACCGCCGGCATCGATTTTCTGCTGGTGCGCGGGGACCACGATCGTCCGGTGATTGCGGTGGACCGCAAGCGCCGCAAGGAAATCACCGGCGTGTTGGCTGCCGCCTTCGCCAACGAACCGTTCTACGCGAAGCCCCTGAACGGAAACCAGACGATGCCGCTGCTGCTCGCCGACGGCGTGCTGTCGACGATGCGCAAGTCCACCGTGTTTCGGGTGTACCGTCCCCGGATTGAGCCGATCGGTCGCTTGCGCTATGGCGCGGAGACGGCCTTTCAGCTGGAGCTGTGGCGGTTCGGCGAGGAGGAGATCCTTGCGCCGGTTGAAAACGCGCTCATGCGTCAGCGGCTGTTGCGCTCGGAGGCACGTGAGACCACCATCGAGCTCTACGGACGCACCTGGCTGACGCTGCAGAACATGTTCGATGACCTGGCGAGCGACGTCAGTTTCGACATCGACCTCGTTTTCTCGTGGGTTGACGGGTCCTCCGACGAATTCCAGCGCGAGCGTGCCAAGCGCATGCAGTCGTACGTGGTGGGAGAGGGCGACGACTCCGACGCCCGGTTCCGCCAGATCGACGAGCTCAAGTATGCGCTGCGCAGCGTCTACATGTTCGCACCCTGGGTCCGGCGCATCTTCATTGCCACGGACTCGCCGGCACCCGTGTGGCTGGCCGATCACCCCCGGGTCACGATCATGCGAAGCGAAGACTTCTTCGTTGACACGAGCGTGCTGCCCATCCACAATTCACATGCGGTCGAGAGCCAGCTGCACCACATCCCCGGTCTGGCCGAACATTTCCTGTACTCCAACGACGACATGTTCTTCGGTCGGCCGGTGGGGCCGGAGATGTTCTTCTCCCCGGGCGGAATCACCAAGTTCGTGGAGGCGTCAACACGCATCGGGCTCGGAGAAAACGACCCGACCCGCAGCGGATTCGAGAATGCGGCCCGGGTCAACCGTGCGCTGCTGCACAAGCGCTTCGGCAAGGTCACTACTCGTCACCTGGAGCACACTCCGGCGCCGCTGCGCAAGAGCGTGCTGCTTGAGCTGGAGAAGGAGTTTCCGGAAGACTTCGCCCGCACGGCGGCGAGCCGCTTCCGCTCGGCCACGGACATCTCGGTGACCAACTCGTTGTACCACTACTATGCGCTCATGACCGGTCGTGCCGTGGAACAGACGCAGGCGCGGTCGCTCTATGTCGAGACGACCCTGCGCGTGGCCCTGCGCCAGATGAACCGCTTGCGCAAACGCCGCGACCAGGACATGTTCTGCCTCAACGACGGCAGTAACCCCGAGATCACCCCGGACGTGCGCCGCGCCGCCGTGACGCTGTTCCTGGACCGGTACTTTCCGATCGTGGCTCCGTGGGAACGTTCGACGTCGTTTACGAGCTCAGAACCGGGATCGGCGTGGTCATTGGCGGCTCGCGCCATGCAGGCAAAGTTCCCGACGGGCTGATCACGATCTCGGAGGCCTCCAACCGCCGGGCGGTCTCGGCCGCGTCGACGTGTTCGAGGGTGGGGAAGGTGCCGAGGGGGACCACCGAGTGAAGAACGGTGTCCGGGAAGACATGCACCAGATTGAAGGCCCGGGCACCGTCTCGACCGAGGGTGCCGCCCACGGGAACATTCAGATCCTGCGTGTAGCAGGTCGCGGACGCCACGGAAACGGGGATTCCCGCGAATGTAGCCGTCGACGAGTAGTGCAGGTGACCGGCGATGATGCTGCGCACGTCGGTGCCGCGCAGCACCTGGGCCAGCGGCGGCTGGTCACGCAGCTCAACGGCCACCGCGAGGTCGAGCACGCTCGGCACCGGCGGATGATGCATCGCCAGGATCGTGCCGTCCGGCGCGGGGACGCTCAGCTCGTGGGCCAGCCAATCCAGCTGCTCAGGTGAAATCTCGCCGTAATGGTGGCCGGGGACGGTCGTGTCGAGGGTGATCAGCCGCAGCCCATTGAGCTCGTAGACCCGGTCGATGGGACCCTCGAACTCGCTGCCGCTCGGTGACGTGTCAAAGAGTCCTTCTCGGAAGGCAGCGCGGTCGTCGTGGTTTCCCATCACCCAGATGACACGAGCGCCCATGCGCTCGGCAACCGGTTCGACGATCTCACGGAGGCGGGCGTAGGCACCGGGCTCGCCCTTGTCGGCGAGATCTCCCGTGAAAACGATGGCCTCCGGACGGGCACCGGAGGCTTCGACCTCGCGGAACAGCTCGGCGAGATGCGCTTCGACATCGACACTTCCATACAGGCGACCACCCCCCGCCAACAGGTGGGTATCACTCAGATGTAACAGGAAATGGTCCGGCCGAGGGTATTCGGCCGTTCGAATGTTCACGAAGCTTCCATTCGTTCTGAGGTACGCACTCTGCACGCGCGCACTCACGGTACTAACTCCATTCGACCAGACACAGTTGAATGTTGGGTGTACGCCACGCAACTTTTTGGTATCGGTTCGCGTGGGCGGGCGGCTAGGGGTGGGTCACGGCCGACCAGCCTCCCGGCAGGTGAGGGTTCTCGTCGTGCTCATACGGGTCCGGATGATTCACCTCGCTCGACTCCGCGCGGCGACGTTCAGACTCGAAGTCGCCCTCCAACTCGGTGAAGCGGCCGTCGCTGGCCACGGGCCGGCGGGCCGACCGTGGCTGCTCTGGCGTCCTGTTGCGCCAATGAATCTTGAACATACTTCAAAAATTACGCCGGACACGACCGAAGTCAAGCGGTTGACATCTATTGCAACGGCTCGGTGATGTATCCGGGGCGGTGATTGTGGCATGCTGGATCGTGCGCACCCCCCTTCCCTCCGAGTCGGCTCGATATCTGGGTGGAGCGGCGCTCGTCATAGTGGCGTTTATCGGCCTCTACCTCTTCTTCGTCACCTCGCACGCCGGGCAGAGCGCCGATCAGCTCGCATACGACGGCGCACAATTCGGTCGGCGCAGCGTGACGCCGTTCACCCGCGGTGTGCTCGACTCCGTGCCCTCGGTGGCGGTGGTCCTCGCGCTGCTGGTCACGGGCGTGATAGCGGTGCTGCGCCGCAACTGGCGCACCCTCGTCGTTGCGCTCGTCGTGGCGGCCGTTGCCGTGCTGTCGGCTCAACTGCTCAAGTACGGTGTCCTCGACCGACCGTACCTCGGCGTGCCCGGCTACGCGGGCAACTCGTTCCCGTCCGGACACACCACCGTGGCCGCCGCATCCGCACTGGTGGTCTTCCTCGTGGCGGGACCACGGCTGCGGCCCATCCTGGCCGTTGCCGGTACCGCCTTCGCGGTGCTCGCCGGCGTCGCAACTCTCGCCAACCAGTGGCATCGGCCCAGCGATGTCATCGCGTCGCTGCTTGTGGTGGCATTCTGGGGCTGCGTGGGCGGGGTGGTGCTCGCGTGGCCCCGAAACGGAGCAGGGACGGATGCCCCGGCCAACACGCAGCGTACCCGCCTGGCCCTGCCGCGGGCGGCCACGTTCACGCGCCTGCTGCGCGTGTTGCTCGTGCCATTCGCCACCCTGGCGGGACTCGCGCTCGCCGCGACGTTCCTGTTTGAGTTCGGGGAGTCCGCCGACCTGTTCGTGGCCTACCTCGGCGGCGTCACCGCGATTGTGACGGCGGGCCTCACGCTGGCGCTGACCGGAATTCGGATGTTCTCCCGCCTGCCCTGAACCCGGGACACGCGTCGCAAAAAACGTGGGGCGAAAATCGGGTCTGCGTGCAACACTGTCGTATGGCCGTCACGCTGAGATCGCTACAGACTGCAGTTCCGCCCACCGTGCTGTATCAACAGCAGGTTCGCGACGTGTTCGCGGCACAACCCGGGCTCAGCCGGCTCGGGCAACGTCTCGTCACCACGTCGTTCAACGTCTCGGGAATCGACACCCGCCATACGGTCATTGAGGAGCTCACCCTCGACGCCGACGGTCCCAGCCCACAGTTTTTCGATCCGGAGGAGCAACGACTGCTCATTCCGGGCACGCGGGTGCGCAACGAGCTCTATATCGTTGAGGCCACCAAACTGTTCGTGGAAGCGGGACGAAAGGCTCTTCAGGCCTGTCCCGGGGTGGAAGCCGCCGATATCACCCACGTCGTCACGGTCTCCTGCACCGGATTCTTCGCACCGGGGCCCGACTACATGCTGGTGCGTGAACTCGGTCTGAGTCCGGCCACGCAGCGGTACCACCTGGGATTCATGGGCTGCTACGCCGCAATGCCGGCGCTGCGCACGGCGAAGCAATTCGTGGAGGCCGATCCCGACGCGGTCGTGCTTGTCGTGAGCGCCGAGCTGTGTTCTCTGCACCTGCGCACATCCAACGACCCGGATACGATCGTGGCCTCCTCGCTCTTCTCCGACGGCGCGGCCGCGGGAATCGTGAGCGCTCGCGCGCCCCAGCCGGGAGAGAAGGCGCTCAACCTCGACCTGTTCGAGACGGTGATCACCCCGGTGGGGGAGAGCGATATGGCATGGAAGATCGGTGACGAAGGCTTCGAAATGGTGCTCAGCACCTACGTGCCGCACATCATCGACGAGCACATCGAAAGCGCGCTCGCGCCGCTCATCGCGCGTGACGCGGCTCTCGGCTCGCTGGTCACCGACGACGGTCTCGGTTTCACCGCACTCTCCGCGGCGATCAGGCCCGACGGCGCGGCGGAGTCCGAAGCGTGGGAGCCCGCCGCCGGCGGCGTGGCCACCCTCGTGGCACCGTCCCCGAGCGACGCCATCGCGCACTGGGCCATTCACCCGGGAGGGCGCAGCATCCTGGACAAGACCCAGGCAAAACTCGGCCTGAGTGAGGCGCAGCTGCGCGCGTCCCGCGAGACGCTCCGGGTGCACGGGAACATGAGCAGCGCCACCGTGTTGTTCGTGATGAGGGCCATTCTCGACGAACCGACGAGCGCAGACGGTGAACGGCTCTGCGCCATGGCGTTCGGGCCGGGGCTCACGGTCGAGTCGGCGCTCATGACCGTCAGCGTGGGGTGAGAGTGTTCGTGCCGTCGCTGCGTGAACGAGCAGATGACGCCGTGGAGATCATGGACGGTCCCTGCGACCCCGAAATGCTGACCCAAACCTACGCAGACTTTCGGCTCGTCAATGCCGTGGTGTCGGGCTGGGGCACGATATACCGCCGCGACATCCGACCGTTCCTGTCGACCACGCGGCTCACGACACTGCTCGACATCGGCTCCGGCGGCGGGGATGTGTCGCGGGCGCTTGCGGGCTGGGCGGCACGGGACGGGCTCCGCCTCGACGTAACCGGCATCGACCCGGATGCCCGGGCGCACGCCTTCAGCCGTACTCAGCCGGAGAGGCATGGGCTCATCTTCCGGAGGGCCTACAGCTCAGAACTGGTGGCGGAGGGCGCACGGTTCGACTTCGTCGTGTCCAATCACCTGCTGCACCATCTGGACGCGGCCCAGCTGGGCGGCCTGCTCGTCGACTCGGAGAGACTCGCCACCCGGCGCGTGCTGCACGCCGATATCGAGCGCAGCGGCCTGGCGTATCTGGGCTTCTCCGTGGGAACGCGGCCGTTCTTTTGGCACTCCTACATCCGCGCGGACGGGCTCACCTCCATTCGGCGCAGCTTCACCGCGGGTGAGTTGACCGCGGCCTCGCCTCCCGGCTGGCGGGTGCGTCGGGGACGCCCCTCCCGGCTTCTGCTCGAATGGGAGGCGCCCGCCCCAGGCGGCGTCCGGCACGAGACGCCGACGTTCGCCGCACGGCGACAACCGGGCCGTTCGCGTGCGTGATGTCGTGATCGTGGGTGGCGGCCCGGTGGGCACGGTGCTGGCCTGTATGCTCGCGATGCGCGGACTCGATGTTCAGGTTCTGGAGCAGCGCACCGAACCGTCGATGCGCTCGCGCGCCATCGGCATCCACCCGCCGCTGCTGGGCGTGCTCGACGAGATCGGCGTGGGACGAGAAATTGTGCAACGCGGCACACATGTACAGGAGGGCAGCGTTCACTGTGACGGTCGCGACCTGGGCACCCTGTCGTTTGCGGAGCTGCCCGCCCGGTATCCGTTCATCGTCACGCTCCCGCAGCACGTCACCGAGTCTCTGCTGCGGAGTCGCCTGGAGCAGCTGCGGCCCGGTTGCCTGAGAGGTGGCGTGACGGTGACCGGGATTCGTGAACACCCCGAGCACGTGGAGGTGCTGAGCGACACAGGCGAGACCGTGCCGGCACGATTCGTGGTGGCGGCCGACGGCGCACAGAGCAGGGTTCGAGACGTGATGCGCATCGGCTGGACGGCCCTCGGCCGTCCCGAGACGTACCTCATGGGTGACTATGTCGACACCGGGACCGCAGGCGACACGGCCATGCTCTACTTCGAACGCGGGGGAGTGGTGGAATCGTTCCCGCTGCCGGACCGGCTCCGCCGTTGGGTGGCGATGACCGATTTTCTCGCCGGCGAGGCCACCAGCGGCGACCTGGCCGAGATCATCCGACACCGCACGGGAGCCGCCGTCGGTGATCCGCGTAGCGCGGCCAGCGCCTTCGCCGTGCAGCAGCACCTGGCCGCTCGTCTGTCCGCCGGGCGGGTCGCGCTGGTGGGCGACGCCGGTCATCAGATCAGCCCCATCGGTGGGCAGGGCATGAACCTGGGCTGGCTGGATGCCGCAGTGCTCGCGCCGGCCATCGACCACGGGCTTGCCGAGCCTCGGCAGGCGGCATCCGTTCTCGCGGCGTACGGCCGGCGGCGGCGTCGGGCCGCGGTGATGGCCGCACGGCAGGCAGCGTTCAACATGACCATGGGTCGCCCGGCCACCGGGTTGCGGCTCCGCGCACGCAACACGCTCGTGCGGGCCCTGGCATGCCCGCCCGCCGATGCGCTGCTGGCGCGGGCCTTCACCATGCGGTGGCTGTAGTCGGGTTTAATGGACCAGTGACTTCTGCTCTGATTGACCTGCTTCGTGCCGACCTGACCGCCGCCCACTATTCGGTGAGTGCGCTCACGGGGCTGTGGGGCATCCAAGCGGATGCCGCGCTGCGCCGCAACCAGCGGGTACCGGCCCGTCGGGCCCTCGACGCCCTGCGCGAACGTCTCGCGCGCCCGGAACCCAACGCGGTGCTCGCGCGACTGTTCGTACTGGGTCTGCCCGTCTCGGCCGAGGAGCTGCGGGCCGCCCTGCCGTCGCTCGGCGTCGTCGGAGCGGCGGAGCTCGGGCTCGTGGCGGAGCGGGACACCGGGCTGCACCCCCTCGTGGAGCTGCGGCCGTACTCGTTCCTGGACGCTTCCGGTGCCGGCAGCTGGTGGATCGTCTCCGACCTGGGCGAGCTCACGCTCGGCCGCCCGCTCGGCGAAAATCACGTGCTCGGGGTGGGAGGGGCCTCGCGGACACTCAGTTCGCTCATCATGCCGATCGAGGTGGAGTCAGTGCTCGACCTCGGAACCGGCTGCGGAATCCAGGCGCTGCACGCCGCGCGCCATGCGGCACGGGTCGTGGCGACCGACATCTCCGCGCGTGCCCTCGAACTCGCCGCGCTCAACGCTCGGCTCAACGGCGTCACCAACATCGAGTTTCGGCTGGGGAGCCTCTTCGAGCCCGTCGACGGTGAACGCTTCGATCACATCATCTCCAACCCACCGTTCGTGATCACGCCCCGAACGCCCGGCGTCCCGAGCTATGAGTACCGCGATGGGGGCATGGTCGGCGACGCGCTGGTGGAGGCCGTGGTTCGGGGCGTCGTGGATCACCTCACACCCGGCGGAGTGGCGCAGTTGCTCGGCAACTGGGAGTATCGCGGCGAGGAGGACGCCTTCGATCGACTGGCGTCCTGGCTTACCGCGTCCGCCTCCGGCCCCGAGGGCGAAGCGCCCGAATTGGATTGCTGGATCATCGAGCGGGAAGTGCAGCAGCCCACGGAATACGCCGAAACGTGGATTCGCGATGGCGGGACCAGGCCCTACACCCCCGAGTTCGACCGGCTGTATGAGGCGTGGTTGGACGACTTCGAGGCGCGCGGTGTGAGCCGGGTGGGTTTCGGGTACCTGATGCTGCGCCGACCGGCAACCGGCGCCCCCACCCTGCGTCGGCTCGAGCGTCTGCCGGAGGCCCTCGGTCACAACGCCGCCGGAATCGGCGTGCATCTGGCCGACTGCCTCGCCGCGCACGACTGGCTGGCGGCGACGGATGATGCCGCGCTGTTGGGAGCGACGCTCACCGTGGCATCCGATGTGACCGAGGAACGTCACTACTGGCCCGGTCAGGACGACCCGACCCTGTTGACGTTGCATCAAGGCGGCGGGTTCGGCCGTTCCGTGCCGCTCAGCACGGCGCTCGCCGGGCTGGTGGGTGCGTGTGACGGCGAGCTGAGCGCCGGCGCCATCGTGGGGGCGCTCGCACAGCTGTTGAGCGCCGACGAGGCTGCGCTCCGGGACGAGATGCTTCCGCAGCTGCGTGAGCTCGTCTCCGACGGGTTCCTCGAGCAGTAAAACCGGTCATGTTCACGACACGCCGTGTCGGGCGGCTGTCCGACACGGCGTGTCGTAGAAACTCCGGTTTTGCGGAGGGCGGGCGGTTCGGATGGTGCGGCGCTAGTTGGTGGGCGTGGACCGGCGCAGGGCCAGGTATCCGCCGAGGCCCGAGACGACAGCGGGCACGAGCAGCCACCCGAAGATCCCTGCGATGCCCTGGGAGGCGAACCACACCGACACGGCCGGCCAGCTGCTCGTGAACGTGATCAGCGCGATCGAACCGACGATCAGCAGCGCGAAGGAACTCCAGAACACGACCATGCCGGGCATCCGCCACCGCATGTACACGGTGGCGACGGATGCGCCGAGGGAGAGCACCAGGAGCTGCATCACGAAGAAGGAGAAGAAGTCCACCAGCCAGCCGTCGATGCCCAGCCACAGCGCATTGAACATGTAGGCGTGAATCCACCATCCGTCGGTGATCTTTTCCACCTGGGTGAGCACGGTGAATGCCAGGCCATTGGCTGCCGAAATGAGAACGAACAATAGCCACGTGCCGAGGTAGAAGTCCCGCCGCGTGACACCGAAACCGAGTGCGAACGGAAAGCCGAAGGCCACTGCCTGCACGGCGACAACCATGAGGTACCACTGCGGCGAGAGCACGGCCCAGCTGTAACGCATGCCGGCAATGGCGTCGGGGCTTCCCATTTCCCCGGTGGTGAAGCCGATGATCTGGGAAATGAAGACGGTGATGACGAAGGCGATGCCGACGATCAGCCAGGGGATGCCGATGTACGTCCGACTGTCGACGAGGTGCAGGCGCACGACGTTCCAAATCCGGGTGGCGGCGGGGCGTTCCGGGAGGGGCGCGACGGCCGACGTTGCGCCAACGGTTGCGGGGGCGGTCATGCTCGTACCTTCCAATCCTGTTCGGGCGAGCCGGTATGGCTCGAGGTCTTCTGCACAATGAGTTGCTGCAACGAGACGGGCGAGAGCTCGAGTCCCGCAGCCGCCGCGGCCGCACGCTCAGCGGCGGTGAGGCCGCCGAGGGTCGCGGAGGCGAGGCCGCCGATGCCTTCTCGGGAAATCACGTCGCGGCCGGCGACGAAAGCGTCGACATCCGATGCCTTGCCCACGACCGTGCTCGCGCTGCCGCGGAGTTTCTCGGCATCCTGGTCCATCAGCATGCGGCCCTCGTCGATGACGAGCACATGCTCGAGCAGATTGCTGACCTCGTCGATCAGGTGGGTGGAGAGGATCACCGTGCGTGGATGATCCGAGTAGTCCTCGAGCAGACGATCATAAAAGATCTGCCGCGCGACGGCGTCGAGGCCGAGGTACGGTTCGTCGAAGAAGGTCAGCGGGGCGCGGGAGGCCAGGCCAACGATCACGCCCACCGCGGAGAGTTGACCGCGGGAGAGCTTCTTGATGCGGCGACGTACCGGCAGCCGAAAGTCGTCGACGAGCCGTTCCGCGAAATCGGAATCCCAATTTTCGAAGAACCACGGCGCGCTCGCGAGCACGTGGCGAGGTTCGAAGCTGTCGGGATACTTCTGCGTCTCCTTCACGAAGCACATCTGCTGCAACACATGGGCGTTTTCCACCGGCGACTGGCCGAACACGCGGATGTCGCCGGAGGTGGCGAACTGTTGGCCGGTGAGCAGCTGCATAATGGTGGTCTTGCCGGCGCCGTTGCGTCCGAGCAGCCCGTAGATCTTGTTGGCCTCCACGGTGAAACTCACGTCGTCGACGGCAGTGAAGCGCCCGAAGCTCTTCGTCAGGCTCTCTACGCGTACAACGGGGTCTTGGGTTGTCATTGGATCATTTCCTCTCGTAGCTTGTTGTCTCGTTGTGAATGAGGCCGGCCACCTGTTCCGGTGTCATGCCGAGCTTGGCCGCCTCGGACAGCAGCGGATGCAGGTAGTTCGCCGTGAATTCCGTCGTGCGCTGATCGATGATCCGTTGGCGGGCGCCGGGGGCGACGAACATGCCGATCCCGCGCTTCTTGTACAGGATGCCGTCATCAACGAGCTGGTTCACGCCCTTGCCGGCCGTGGCCGGGTTGATGCGATAGAACGCCGCGAATTCGTTCGTGGAGGGGACCATGGAGTCCTCGGCGATGGTGCCGGCGAGGATATCGTTCTCGATCTGCTCCGCGATCTGGACGAAAATCGGTTTGCCCTCCTCGATCACGAATGCCCGCCTCACAGTTGGTTAGTTGGTTAGTTGGTTGTGTAACTAACTAACTATGAAGGCGCGAGTTTGTCAAGAACGGATTCCCGCCGCCCGGCCAGACCCCGCGAAACGGACACACTGCGGTAGTTTGGTTACATGAATGGCGCAGGGTCGGCAAGGTACAGGGTTCTCTCAATCGAGACGTACCAGCGGTGATGAAGCGTCGCCAATTCTTGATCGGCACGGCATCGGGGCTTTCTGTTCTGGTGCTCGCGGCGTGCGGCGCGCCAACACCGCAGCCCACGACATCGCCGGTGCCGACCGGAGCGCCGTCAGTTGTGCCGAAGCCGTCGGCCATGCAACGCTCCTCCTGGTCGATCGATCCTTTCGCGCGCGGCTCATTCACGTTTCCCGCTGTGGGAGCATCGCCTGAGCATCGCGCGGCACTGGCCAAACCGGTGTTGGGTAGGATGTTCTTTGCCGGGGAAGCCACGGCCCTCACCCAACCGGGCACCGTGCAGGGCGCCCGGGAATCGGGGCTCCGAGCCGCCACCCAGCTGCAGCAGGTCAGCGACCCGAGCGAGCGCATCGTCGTTGTCGGTGCCGGTATCGCGGGTCTCGCTGCCGCCACCCAGCTGCGCGAGGCGGGCTACGACATCACGATCGTGGAGGCGCGCGAACGAGTCGGTGGGCGCATCGAAACAATCACGGAAGGCTGGCCCGACCCGATTGAACTCGGGCCCTCGTTCGTGCTGGGCAGCACGGAGAGCACCCTCGACGAGGAGTTCGCGGCCCTCGGAGTGAGCACCCTGCCCTTCTCGCGCGTGCCAGAGGTACACACCCGGTCTCGCGAGATCGTGCCGATGTCACCGATCGGCGCCGAGGCCGTGGCCGAAGCGCTGGCGTTCGCCGCGACGCAGCCGCAGGACGAATCGGTGGAGCGCGCACTCGTGGACTCGGGGGCGTCCGCGTTGTCGGACAGCCTCAACGCGGAAGGCCTCTCGGATGCCGATTGGCTCGAATACGAGGTCAGCACGCGGCTCAAAATCAGCTCCGGTGCCCTGCCGAGCGAGCAGTCCGCCTGGTATACCTCCGTTGCCCCTGCGGCCACGGACGACCACATCGTCGTCGGCGGCTACGCCAGCCTGCTCGCCGCCGACGCTGCCGCCCTCGACGTGACGATGGCGAGTGTCGTGACGCGCATCGCCTACGACGAGAACGGCGTGAGCCTGCGCCTCGGTGCCGGCGAGGCGCTTTCTGCCGACCGCGTGATCATCACCGTTCCGCTGGGTGTGCTGAAGGATGGCGCCGTCGAGTTTTCACCGGAGCTGCCGTTCGCGCACCGCGGTGCCATTGCGGCGATCGGCGTCGGCGTGCTGGACAAGGTGTGGCTGCGCTTCGAGGAGCCGTTCTGGGATACCGAGGCGCCGTTGTGGACCGTGGTGGGTACGGATGCCGACTTCCCGGTGTGGGTGAACATGATGCCGATCACGGGTGAACCCGTGTTGATGGGGATGGTCGCCGCGGAAAACGCCCTGCGCCTCGCCGAGGCGAGCGACGAGGTATTCCTCGCTGCGGCGAGGCACTCGCTCGAGCCGTTCCGCGCCACGACCTGACGTCTGGGTGCCCGCGGACGAGCCGCGTGCCCGCGACGAACAGCGAGCCTCGTTGATGCGCCGGATCGTTCAGACCCTGGTGCGGCTCCGCTTCAGCTGGCGGGGATGCTGCCCGTCTGCGGCGTGGGGCGGGCCGGACGTCGCCGGATGCGTGTTGGGCTGCGTGTGCAGCACAGTCATCGACGTGGTGGCGTTCCGCGGCTTCCAGGTGATGCGAGTAGCGGTGACGAGGACGGCGGCGATTCCCGTGATGATGACCACGATCAGGGCGCAGTAGAGAACCGTCTCCGTGGGCCCGCTCACCTGACGGGCGTCGAGGAAGAAGTACGGGTACCAGCCCAGAAGATCGCCACGAATGAGGGTGACCACGAGCCAGAGGATGGGAAACACGATCACCCACGCCAGATAACGCCAGGGGACCCGCGCCTTGTACGGATCTACGATCCAGTCCAGAAGAACGAATGCCGGAATCCAGAAGTGCAGGATCTGGCTCGACCAGGGGACCGCGATTGAGTAGTTGACTCCGGCCGCCTGCATCACAATGATGGCGTAGACGATTCCCGACACGAGGATGTAGGTTGTGATCATGACGCGGGCCATGTCCAGCCATGCCGGGTCCCGCGGCCGGCGCAGCGCAATGCCCGCGGCGGTGGCCACAACCAGCACGGTGGCCATCGCGCTCAACACCGTGAAATACGCAAAGAAATTGCCGATCGCAAAGCTGGCCACGCCCAGCGTGTAGATGAAGTAACCCGTCAGCGATACCAATTCGAGGGTCGCCAGAAGAAGTCGGGCAACGCCGAACGTTCTGCGCACCGCATCTCCCCTCGACAAGTAAGCGTGTGTGCTCGCCGATGGCGACGTGATAACGCTACGCCAGCTTTGCGCTTCTGGCACCGTGCGTGCCGTGCCGTGTTGGGGCTCAGCGCACCACGCGAAAGGTCTTCTCGCCCGTCGCCGGCACGTCGACAACGGCCACATTTTCAACCACCGCCCAGCTCGGACCGGCATGCAACCATGCGATCATGGCATCGACGGCCGCCCGGGAGCCCTCAATCTCGGCCTCCACGTGCCCATCAGCGAGGTTTCGAACGGTGCCGTGCACGCCCAGTGCCCGCGCCTGCTGGGCGGTGTGGTAGCGAAAACCGACACCCTGGACCTGCCCACTCACCGTCACGCGTCGTCGAATCACGAGTTCAGTGTGCCGCACCGCGATCACGCGCGCTACTGGTAGCCGTACTCTGGAGGAATCGAGCACGTGCCACACCTTTCGGAGGACACTCATGACGCTGTTGACTGCTGATCTTTACGACGAGTACGAGGATGTTCTTCAGTCCGTTCCACTGCAATTTCAAACGCTCGGGGGCCGCGCCCGGTTCAACGGCCCTCTTCGCACCGTGTCGTGCTTCGAGGACAATGCTCTGATTAAATCGATTCTGGCCGGCCCCGGCGAAGGCGCCGTGCTCGTGGTTGACGGGGCAGGGTCGCTCAATTCCGCGCTGATGGGTGACATGATCGCCGAATCCGCCGTGGCCAACGGCTGGGCCGGTGTCGTCATCAACGGCGCCGTACGCGATCGCGTGGCCCTGTCGGGCCTCAACCTCGGCATCAAGGCCCTCGGCAGCAACCCGCGCAAAAGCTCGAAGACGGGAAGCGGTGAAGCGGATGGGGTCGTCAGTTTCGCCGGGGTGACATTCACGCCCGGCCGCACCATCTACTGCGACGAGGACGGCATCCTCGTCGAGCGCTGAGATCGCGTTCGGCGGGCAGCTGTCGCCCCTGGAGCGTGACGGCGATGCCCAGTAGTGGGGCTACAGGACGATGTCGGCACTGGCTACATTCGGGGGATACCTGAGGAGACCCGTTGCCCAACGCTCCGGCCATGCGCGAACGCCTTGCGGCGCAATCCGCCATCGAATTGCTGCTGTTGGAGCAGAGCCTTGTTCCGCCCCGATCCCCGATCGGCCGGTTGATCGGGCGGTCGCCGCTGGGTGCCGCAAGCGTGGCCTGGTATCGCGGCGCCATGGCCGAGATCGCCGTCGGCACGATCCTCGCCGAGCTCCCGGTGGAATGGACGATTTTTCACGCGCTGCCGACCGGCGACCAGGGAACCGAAATCGACCATCTCGTTGTCGGCCCCGGCGGGATCTTCGCCATCCAGACCAGACGCCACCGCGGCAAGGCTGTGCGGGTGGCCGGTCGCACGGTGGTCGTTGACGGTGAGCGTCTGCCGCACATTCGCCGGGCCGAGGTAGAGGCGTCACGTGTCACGTCTCTGCTGCGCGAACGGATGCTGTTGCGCGCTTCGGTACGCCCGGTGGTCGCCGTCGTCGACGCCAAGCGCGTCACGGTGGTGCAGAAACCCGCCCACGTGAAGGTCATCAGTGCCGGGGACCTGCGGCCGTGGCTGCTCACGCGGCCGCACCTGCTGGACCCCGCCGACCGCAGGGAAGCGGCCGAGATCATCGACTGCCCCGAAACGTGGAACGCGGTCACCGGCCTCGAACCGGCCGTGCTCACGTCCCGGTTCGCCGAACTGGACAATTCCGTGCGCTCCGCCCGCACCCGGCGGCTCTTCTGGGTGCCGTTCGGCTCGGCCGCCGTTGTCGTTTTCGTCGCCGGGATTCCCCACCTTGTGACCGCGCTGATCGGCCTCATCGGCGCGCATTGATCGTTCCAGCGCCACTTTGGGGGCTCTTGGGACGGGGCTGACCTCGGTACCTTGTGTCGAGGAGGAATTTCCGTGACTGTCGACCCACCCCCCATGCGTGCTCCACTCGCGGCCCACGCAGTCATCGAGGATTTCTCGGACCAGCATGACGTTTCCACCCGATCGCGCCTCGCCCGCCTGCTGAGCGGCGCGCCGTCGCACCTGGTGCGTGTCGCCGGGGCTGCCAGGGGCGACATCTCCCTGGGCGCTGCGCTCGCCAAGCTTCCCGCCGATTGGAGAGTGTTCCACTCGCTTCCCGTCGGCAGGTCGCGATCGGAGATCGGGCACCTCGTGGTCGGACCCAATGGAGTGTTCACAATAACCATGAGAGACGCCCGTGGACAGAACATCTGGGTCTTCAAGCGGTTGCTGCTCGTGGCGGGCACGAGCGCGTCCTACCTGCGCGATGCCGAAGCCGAGGCGGAGCGGGCGACCCGAGTACTTCGAAAACGGATGCCGGAGCTCGGCGCCGTGCGGCCGGTCATCGCCCTGGCGAACCCGCGCGAGGTCGTCATCCGAGAGAAGCCGGCCGAGGTGAAGGTGATCAACGCCCGCCACGTGACGGCGTGGCTGCTGCGACAGCCGCCCACGCTCAGCGACCGGGAACTGCACCGGATCATGACCATCGTTGACGACCCGAAGGCGTGGGGAGCCGCTCGCCAGGTCACTGCGCACGAGGTGATGACGCGTTTTGGCTCCCTCGAGCGCGTCGTGAGTCTCTCGCACCGCCGGCGACTCTGGATGATCTCGGGGATCAGTGCCCTGGTCATCGGGGTCGTGGGCGTCGAAGCTGTGATCGTGCTGAACGTGGTGACGTCGATGCTGGCCGATCTCGACCTGTCGCGGTCCGTCGGCCCGTGACGCGAGCCCTTCCGGGCGCGGTTACAGTCCGAGGAACGCCAGTGATCCGGCGCTGATCCCGGCTGCGGTCGCCACGGCGAACAGCCCACCGTAGACGACGTAGAGCGTCAGCGGGAGAAGAACCATCCACTCCCGAAACGAGCCGGCATTGCCGAGAACGGGGAAGGCCATGTAGCCGCCGGAGGTCCAGATATGCCGCAGGGGAGTTTTCTGCCACAGTCGAGGCGGCTTGGGCCGCCAGGGCCACAGCAGGGGAAGCCCGCCGGTGGTCAGAAAATCGCCGAGGAGGTGAACGGCGTAGCCGAGGGCGACACAGATCACGAACCACTCCTGCTGCTCGGGAGCGAAGAGGGCGATGAACGCGGCCACGGCGAGTCCGATAAGCCAGGCCAGGCCCCACCACTTGGCGAGGCGCAGCGCCTTCGCGGCGAACGCCACGGTCACGGCCGTCAGGACTGCAGGACCCACGCTGATCGGCTCGGCCCAGCCGGCCGGTCGCCACACGAGAAGACCGAGTCCGGTTGCGAGGATCCAGATGCAGGCGACGGCGAGGAGGCTGTGCAATCCGTGGCGATGCCCGCCGGAGGCACGCGAAATGCCGGACGTGACGAATTTTCCGAGCACCGGAACCGAATTGGAGATTGTGGCCGAGCCGTGATCGGCATCGGGCAGCAGAGCCGCACCCGCGCAGAGGAGCGCGCCGGCGAGCGTGCCGGTCGGGGTCACCGGGAACAGGCCCAGTCCGTGCCCCGCGGTCGCGGTCACGGCGATCCAGGCGGCGGCGCCGGTCATGGCGTGATGTGCACCCATCATGAGCGAGGCCTCCGGTTGAGCGAGAGCCGGGACAATCCCGACCGCTCACCACTGTAAAGGCCACCGCCGACGCCCCCGACCGATCGTCACGCTCTGCGTGCGGCGAAGCTGCGCCCTCTCGGGCGGCGGCGACCGGTCAGCCGCGGGGACGAACCACGAGCACCGGGCACGCCGCATGGCGCACGCACTGGTCGCTGACGGAACCGAGCAGCATCCCCGCGAAGCCGCCGTGGCCGCGGGATCCGACCACCAGCATCCGTGCGGTGCGCGAAATGTCGATGAGACCCTTGGCCGCGCCGGAGTGAAGAACCCGGTAGTCGACCGCGACGTCGGAGAACTTTGTCACCTGCGTCTCGACGTCGCGCACGAGACTGTCGCGCACGGCGGCGGAGTACTCGGCAAAGGACGACACGTAGCCGAATTCCCAGTCGGCGGGGCGCGGCGCCGTGTCAATGGTCCAGGTGCGCACGACGACCAGGGGGGCCGTGAGCTGCACGGCCAGTTCGAGGGCCTCTGTCAGTGCGCGATCCGAGCAGCTGGAGCCGTCGTGGCCGACGACGATGCTGCCGGCGGGAACGGCGGCCGGCGGGGCTGCAGGATCAGGGTTACCGAGAGTTCCTTCGGGGTTCATCGTGATGCTCCTTGTGTGGTGGGCGTGGGTGAGGACCTGTCTTGACCATTGTGGTGCCTCTGCGGCCCGGCCTCACCCACCTGTTCGTCAACGGCCGCTGTGGGACGCCGCGACCGGCGTGGCGGGCGTGGTGGGCCCGCTCCCGGAGCGACCACGGCGCATCCGCTTCACCAGCGGCGGCACCACGAGATACATCACTATCACGGAGTAGACGACGATGGCGAGCGGTTCGCTCACGAGGGCGGCGGGGTCGCCGGCGCTGATCTGCAGCGAACGACGCAGCTGACGTTCCATCTCCGGGCCGAGGATGGCACCCACGATGATGGGCAGCACCGGGAACCCGAAGCGCCGCGCCATGTAGCCGAGCGCGCCGACCAGGAGCAGGATCAGAATGTTGAACGCCTGCAGGCCCGCCGCATACGCGCCAAGGGTGGCGAAGAACAGAATGCCTGCATACAGGTACGGCCGCGGAATGCGCAGCAGCTTCGCCCACATGGGAGCGAGCGGCAGGTTGAGCGCGAGCAGCAGGGTGTTCCCGATGAACAGGCTCGCGATGAGGGTCCACACGAGCAGCGGCTCGGTCGTGAAGAGCAGCGGGCCGGGGTGGATGCCGTACTGGTTGAACGCGGCGATCATCACAGCAGCGGTCGCCGTGGTGGGCAGCCCGAGGGTGAGCAGGGGAACGAGCGTGCCGGCGGCCGAGGCGTTGTTCGCCGCTTCCGGTCCGGCCACGCCCTCGATGGCGCCGTGCCCGAACTCCTCCGGATGCTTGGAGAGCTTCTTCTCGGCGACGTAGGAGAGGAATGTCGGAATCTCCGCGCCTCCGGCCGGGATCGCGCCGAACGGGAACCCGATCACGGCGCCGCGCAGCCACGGCTTCCAGCTGCGCTTCCAATCGTCCCTGCCCATCCACGGCACACCCACGGGAATCGTGGCCTGCTTGCCGTGCCGCAGGTGTGCGGCGATCCAGAGCGCTTCGCCCACGGCGAAGAGAGCAACAGCGATGACCACCACGTCGATGCCGCCGGACAGCAGCGGCTGCCCGAACGTGAGACGTGGCTGGCCGGTGGTGGCATCCATCCCGACCAGCCCGATGGTCAGTCCGATGAACAGGGACGAGAGCCCGCGGATGCGGCTCGCGCCCAGTACCGTGCTCACGGCCACGAATGCGAAGACCATCATGGCGAAGTAGGAGGGTGCGCCCAGGCTGATGGCGATCGCCACGACGAATGGGGCCACCAGCACGATGCCGCCGGTGGCGAGTGTGCCGGCCACGAACGAGCCGATTGCCGCGGTCGCCAGCGCCTGGGCGCCCCGCCCGGCCTTGGCCATTTTGTTGCCCTCGAGGGCCGTGACGACCGACGAGGACTCCCCGGGGGTGTTGAGCAGAATCGAGGTTGTCGAGCCGCCGTACATGCCGCCGTAGTAGATGCCGGCGAACATGATCAGCGAGCCGGTCACATCGAGTGCGTAGGTGAGCGGCAGCAGCAGCGCCACGGTCATCGCCGGACCGATGCCGGGCAGCACGCCGACGGCGGTGCCCAGCAGCACACCGATGAGGGCGAAGAGCAGGTTTTGCAGGGTGAGCGCGTTGGCGAACCCGTCCATCAAAAGGGAGATGTTGTCCATTAGAGAATTCCTGTCAACAGGCCGGCCGGCAGGGGAATGCCGAGCCCGAGTATGAAGCCGTAGAACACCCCGACGGAGAGGAGAACGCCAATGACCAGGGTCCAGATGTACCGCTTCGCGCCGAGTAGCACCGCGGAGCCGAAGAAGAGCAGGGCGCTCGCCACGACGAAGCCGAGAAAGTCGAGCGTGAGGGCGTAGGCGGCGATGACGCCGCCGAGGCCGAACACGGTGGGCCAGTGTGCGGGCAGGGTCAGGTCGATGTCTTCGCCGTCTTCGGCCTCGGCATGTCCGCCCCGGAGCACGCTCACGGTGAGGGCGATGGCGCACAGGCCGAGGCTGATCGCGATGAGGGTGGGCACGACCTGCGGCCCCATCACGCCGGCGTTGACGGCGGTGTCCCGGATGTTCGCGGTGTCGACGCCGACAACGATGGCCATCACCGCGAGGAGGGCGGCGACGCCCAGCTCGGAGCGACCTCGCAGCACCGCGGGCACTCGGCTCACGGAGATTGGAGTGTCCACGGTGCTGGAATTCATATCAGGCCCAGGCGCTTCAGGACCGTTGCGACGCGGGTGTCCTGCTCGTGGAGGAACGTGCCGAACTCGTCTCCGGTGAGGAAGGAATCGGTCCAGGCGTTGGTCTCGAGCACGTCCCGCCATTCGGCGCTGTCGTGCATGGCCGTGACGGCGTCCACGAGGCGAGCGGTTTCCGCATCGGTGAGTCCCGGTGCGGCGAGAATGCCGCGCCAGTTGGTAAAGACCAGGTCAACGCCTTCTTCGGTGAGGGTGGGGGCGTCGATCACGGGAACGCGGTCTTCGCTGGTGACGGCGAGCACGCGCAGGTCGCCGGACTTCACCTGCTCGAGGAATTCACCGTAACCGGAGGCCGCGAATTCGAGCTTGCCGCCGAGAACGGCGGGGAGAAGTTCGCCGCCGCCGTCGTAGGAGATGAAGTTGACGCTGGTCGGGTCGATGCCCACGGCTTCCGCGAGCTGCATCGGCAGCAGATGGTCCGGGCCGCCGGGCGAGGAACCGCCGCCAACGGCGAAGCCGGCCGGGTCGGCCTTCCATGCGGAGACCATATCGTCGAGCGTGAGGTATGGAGATGAGGCGGGAACAAAGATTGCCCCGGCCTCCTCGATGAGGCGGGCGATCGGCGTGGCATCGGCCACCTTCGCATCACCCTCGTTCGTGTACGCGGCGCCGACGACGCCGAGTCCCATCATCAGCATGAAGTTGGCGTTTCCGGTTTCGGTCAGGGTGCGGGCGAGGCCCACCGTGCCGCCGGCACCGGCCAGGTTGGTGACGTCGGTTCCGGACGCCACGCCGATCTCATCCATGACCTTCACGGCCGCGCGGCCGGTGACGTCGTAGCCGCTGCCCGGCGCATTGGGCACCATGAGTTGCAGGTTCTCGAGCGGACCATTGTCGGTCGCGGCCGTGTTCGCGGCGCTCGTCACGCCGCAGGCGCTGAGCGCCAGAACGAGCGTGGAGGCCAGAAGGGTGGTGCCGAGGAGGCGCCGCTTTGCTGTGGGTGTGCTCATTGCAATCCTCTTTGATCGGTGGGACAGCCTCGTCGCTGCCCACGTTTATGCTCGACCCGGGGGAGCGTTCGAAACAACTTGTGGTCATAGGGAACGTTGTGTAGCTTGTGTTCGGTTTCCCTCCTGACCAATTGTGAGGCACACTTTTTTCAGACCAGCGACGGCCATCGGGAGGGCGTGTGCAACCCAAAGCGCCAACACGAGCTCGGCTGAGCCTCACCCGCCAGCTGCTCGTGTTCCAACTCGTGCTCATCGCCATGGTCCTCGTGGCCGTGACCGCCATCTCCCTCGAGCAGTCGCGCAGCACCTTCACGAGCCAGGTCTCGCGCCGCATGCTCGCGGTCGCCGAGTACACCGCTGCGAACCCCCTGCTCCGCAGCATGCTCACGGGGGAGGCCGTTCCGCAGAGCCTCGTGGGACCGGTGGAGGCGTTGCGCACGACCACGGGTGTCGATGAACTCATCGTGACGGATCCCGCCGGACGCGTTCTCGCCTCGCCCGCCGATCCGCGGCTGCTTCGCACCACCCTCACGCCGGACACCACGACCTTCGACGGCGCCTGGACCGGTGAGTTCCCGCTCGGCGGTGTCGACCACATCGTGGGGCAGGTCCCGGTCCTGTCCGACGACGGCGTGCTGGTGGGAACGATCATCACCGGCCGAAAGGTGCCATCGTTTGCGGGGCTGCTCGCATCCGCAGCGCCGAACCTGCTGACATACCTCGGCGTCGCCGGCGTGCTGGGAACCCTGGGGTCGGTGCTGCTCGCCGCGCGGGTGAAACGCCAGACGCTCGGCCTGGAACCGGAACAGATCGGACGACTCGTCGAGCATCGGGAGGCGATGATCCACGGTATCCGTGAGGGGATGATCGCCGTCGACGCCGACGGCATTATCACGCTCGCCAACGACAGCGCCCGGGCGTTGCTTGCGCTTCCGGCCGGTGCGGAGGGAATGCCGATCGACGCTGTGGGCCTCGACCCTGAGGCCGTGCGGACCCTGCGCTCATCTGAGACGCGGGACGCCGATACGGTGCTCGTGAACAACGGCGTGCTGCTCGTGCTCAACCAAACCACGATTCATCCGCCGCGCGCCCGGCCGGAGGTCGTCACCACGCTCCGCGACCGCACCGAACTCGTGACCCTGCAGAATGACCTCGGCAGCAGTCGTCAGGCCACCGATACGCTGCGCGCGCAGACGCACGAATTCGCCAACCGACTGCACACCATCTCGATGCTCATGCAGCTCGGCGACACGGAGGCGGCCGTGGACTACATTGACTCGGTGAGCCGAGACCGCTCGCAACTGGACAGTGAGGTGCTCGCGCGGTTGGAGGAGCCGGCCGTCGCCGCGCTGCTGATCGCCAAGACGTCTCTGGCGCGGGAGCGGGGCGCCGAACTGCGGCTCAGCGCGGAGTCCGCGCTGCCCCGCGTCGACCCGGACCTGTCTCTGGACCTGGTGACCGTGATCGGAAACCTCGTGGACAACGCGCTCGACGCCGTGACGGGGGCGGCCGAGCGCGTGGTGCAGATCGACGTGCGGGCGGTCTCCTCACCACCGGATGCCGCCACCACGGTGCCATATGCCAAAACCGGCATAGACCATGCGCGCGTCGGCGCCGAGAGCCTGTCGGCGGTGTGGGTGACCGTGAGTGATTCCGGACCCGGCATCGACGAGGTCCTGCTTGAGCGAGTGTTCGAGGTCGGGGTCACGTCGAAGGCGCCGTCGGCGAGCGGCTCAAGCCATGGTTACGGGCTCACCATCGTGCGGCTGGTGGCCACCCGGCGCGGGGGAGACGTGACCTACCGCAACGACGCGGGTTCCGGTGCCGTGTTCGAAGCGGTGCTGCCGGTCACGGCTGCTAAGGAGAGCGCACGTGTGTGACGTACTCGTTGTCGACGACGACTTCATGGTGGCGCGGGCGCACGAACGCATCGTGCAGCAACTACCCGCGTACCGCGTCGTGGGCGTGGCGCATTCCGGCGAGCAAGCGCTCGACCTCATCGAAAAGCTTGCGCCGCAGCTCGTCCTGCTCGACATGTACCTGCCCGACATGACCGGGCTCGACGTGATCCGTCGGGCGCGGTCGACGGGGGTCGCCGTGGACTTCCTCGTGCTGAGCGCCGCGCGGGAGGCGGACATCGTGACCGCGGCGCTGCAGGGCGGGATCGTGAGCTACCTGCTCAAGCCGTTCAAGATCAGTGAATTGCAGAGCCGGCTTGTCGGCTACGCCCAACGCCGGGAGCTATTGGCTCGGCCGGGGGTGTTGAGCCAGGCAGACCTCGATCGGGCGCTCGGGTCGACGGCGGGGGCGGCATCCGGTCGCGTGGCGCCACTGCCGAAGGGTCTGAGCAAGGAGACCGGCGCGCTCATCGAAGCGGCGCTGCGCGCAAGCGAACGTGATGTCGCCGCCTCGGAGTGCGGAGAAGCCCTCGGCATTTCCCGGGTCGTGGCGCGCAAATACCTTGAGTATTTCGTGGATACCGGTCAGGCCTCCGTGACACTGCGCTACGGCCAGACCGGGCGCCCCCAGCGTCGTTACGCCTGGGTTGCGGCCTCGCCTGCTTAGCGCGGCGGTGACTCGCCAGAGGTCGGGTTGCGCCTGCATGTGCTGCCCGTCGATGCCGGGTCCGGCAGTACCGCTCAGGCGTCGGCCACGTGTGACGCTGCAACTACCCCGCGCTGCGGATCAAGGCGTGCCTGGGCCGCACGGCGACGCCGGTATTCGCGCTGCACGAGGCCGAACGTCACGCACGAGTGGCGTTCCCGGGGGAATGTGAAGCGGGAGACCTGAGGCCATCGGCCTGAGGTCTCCCGCATGGAGGTTTGAGTTACTGGGCCGCGTAGAAGTAGGGGTCGCCGAACATCGTGGAAACGGTCCATGTGCCCAGGGCCGCGTCTGCGGTCGGGATTGAGATGACGATGTTGCCGGTTCCCGTGGCATCGGGGTACAGGTCGTTCAGGTCCATCATGCTGGGAGAGGGGCCTACGGCCATCGTGTCGGAGGTCGTATGCGTGGTTCCTGCCGCCGAAACGAATTCGATGGTCACGTCAATCCACGGGGTGCCCGTCTCCGTACCCTTGTAGACGAGTGTCACGGGGACCAGTGCGTACTGGAAGCCGGCCGCGGGGGCATCGTTGAACGAGTTTGCGGCAGCGACGACGTCGTTGGCCAACAATGTGGAGGCGCCCAGGGTGACTTCGTACTGCACGGCACCGGCCGTGGACAGCTCGACAACCGAGTCAAGTGGTGCGGGGTCGCCGCGAGTGCCAACTGTGGAGGCGTCGGTGGAAGCCTCTGCCGAGGCATCCGTGCCCGCGTCGGCGGACTCCTGTGTTGCGGCCGTACCCAGGCTGTCGTCGACAGCGGCAACGAATCCTGCGGTGTAGGCAATGGACAGAACAATCGACAGAACGAGCGCGATGACCGATACCACAACGCCAGCCGTGGCAGCGCGCTTGGTCTTTCCCTTGCGGACGAGAGCAATGATTCCGAGAACCAGGCCGACCACCGCCAAGAGACCCGAGCCGTAGTTGACGAATGGAATGAACGCGCCAACAAAGGAGAGGATCCCGATGATGAATGCGGCGAGTCCGAGTCCGTTCTTCGCGGGCAGGATGGGTGTTTCGGACGGAGGCTGCGGGTCGGCAATAGGCGCAGTGCTTTGAGTTGGCTGTGAATCAGGCATAAATATACTGTGACAGACCTGAGAGGTGCTTGGGGACCAATCGGAATATAGCATCTACCCCCATACAGGGGGGATATGCCCGGTCTGCGTCGCGACGAGCCCGGGGCCACATGACGCTGGTGACTGGAAAATATTGGTGTTCACCGAATCTACTCCCGTAGGGGGTATTGCTTTTCGCGCGCGAAATGGCAGGATATGAAACCCGGCGAGGAGTACACCATGACTCACATACCCTCCGTAAGGCGCCGTCACCCGGCGTTGAACATCACAACCGAGCAGCGCCCACGCACGTCACCCGTGTCAGAGCCGCAACCTCCGTCACGCTCGTCGCGCTACGTCACCGCACAGGGTGAGCTGGCGCTCGCGGCCCTTCTGGACGAGCCGCCGACCGACTGGGCCGTCTTCGGCTCGGATTCCGCGAGCCCCGTCTCCGAGCATCTGGTGGTCGGCCCGGGCGGAATCTTCACCCTGCACACATGGCATTCCGCCGGCGAGTGGGTGTGGGTTGACCGGGGGGTCGTGCGCGTGTCCGGTCGCCGCCGGTCCGCCGGTCGCGATGCGATCACCGAGGCAGACCTGGTGACCGGCCTGCTGCGCGCTCGTATTCCGCTGCGCACGCCCGTACGGCCCGTGATCGTGCTCTGCGGCGCGCGGTTTCTGGTGGCGCGGGGCAAGTCCCCGGATATGAAGGTCGTCGACGCTCGCGACCTGCAGTCCTGGCTCCAGGAGCTGCCATCCGTGCTGCGTCCGATCGAACGCATGGAACTGGCCGCTGTGATCGACAATCCCGTCACGTGGGGCACTCGCCCCTCCATGCGGCACTTCGGCGATCCGACGGCCGCCTGAACCGGCATCCGCCGGGCGACATCCGACCGCGGTTCGGCTATTCGACGGCTGCGACGGCAGACGTCATCGCTCGTTCGCTCGGGCAATCCGAGAGTACGCGGATCATCGCCGCGTGCTCGGCGGCGGTCACCCACAGCCCATACGTGGCCTTGACCGAAATTTGCCTCGCCACATAGGCGCAACGGTATGACTTCCGTGGTGGCAACCACGTTGCGGTGTCCCCGGCGCCCTTGCTCGAGTTCGTCGCTCCATCAACGGCCAGGAGGTTGAGTGGGTCGTTGGCCAGGGACTCACGCTGAACCTGGGTGAGCTGCTGTGCACCCGTTTGCCATGCATTGGAAAGGGCGACGACGTGGTCGATCTGAACAAGGGACGACGTGGACGTGCCGCGCACGAAACCGATGGTCTCGCCGGTGTAGGGGCCGGTGAGTGTGCCGCTCTGCACATGGCAGGTTTCGGACGTCACGATGTGGGTGAGATCGCGAGCCAGAATATCGTTGCGGGTGTCACAGCCGTTGCGGTCGACGTCGAGCCAGGCGGAGCCGAAGTCCCCGGTGCGATCGTAACCGGTCTTGGCCGCGCGCCCCTTGATCGGGAGCGTCGCCAGAAGCGCGAGAGCGGTGCCCTCGGCGGCGAAGGTTGATGCTTCGGGGAAAGCGGCATCCGCCGGCGCCGGATCGGACAAGAGGGTCGGCGTCAGGGGTGCCACAAGCACGATACCGACGAGTGACAACGACGACACGGTCACCCTCATGCGCACAGAAATCCGCGTACGGCGCGATCGTGCTCGGCGGGTCATGGTGCTCCTTCGGCCCGCGGATGCGGTATCTCGAATCTAATCGACGTGGGCAGAGGTTGTGCTCAGCCGAGACCGACGAGGGTGCGCAGAGCCTTGAGCCCTTGCGGCGTACCGGGCCAGTGCCGGTCCAATGCGTCCGCCCCGGCGTGCCGAGTAGCGAATCTCAAAACCAGCGCCACGACGATCGCATCGTCCGCGAATCCAATCACCGGGATGAAATCGGGCACCAGATCGATCGGCAGCAGCAGGTACACCAGCAGCAGGATGAGCCAAATTCGAACCCCTCGGGGCAGGGCCGGGTCGAGGGACAGTCGGCGGGTGAGCCTCACGACGTCGGGACCAAGCCGGAGAGCTTCGACCAGTTTGATCTTGTCCGCCTGACCGCGTGAGCTCCAGAACAACACGCCGATCATTGCCAGCCACAGCAGCATGAGGCCGCCGAGCACGCTGACCAGCACCTGCCACCATTCCATGCGCTCAACGCTAGTCCAGCCCGCCTCTAGCGCGGTGGCCGAACTGGGCGCATCATGGAATCCCGCGCTGGCGCGAGTCGGGCCGACCGGAGAAATGAGGACCTGATGAGTGAAGGCGTTTTGCCACCCGTTGAACGCTGGTGGCCGTATATCGACATCGAGTTCAAGCACGAGATCCTGGCTGATCTGGATACCCCATTGAGCGAGTCCGCCCTCGCTCAGCTGTCCAGGCTCTGCGGCGAACCGGCCGCGACAGGCAGCGTCACGCTGACCGAGCAGGAGAAATCCTACATTCTCACTCAGACCGAATTCGTCGACTGAAGTGCGGGCCCGGGCTTAGGCGACGGGCCCACGCTCGCCCTCTGCGCGGGCATAGGCCGCTGCCAAATCGGCCGCGGCGGCACGGCCCGTGCGAATGATCAGCACAATCAATGTCACGAGAGCCGCGGCGCTGAACAGATAGAGCGCCCCACCCCACGGGGCGTGATCGCCGCCCGAGATCATGAACGTGTCGGCGAGCGACATGCCCGGACCGAAAGCCACGAAGATGTGGCCGGGGGCCGCGAACACCACCAGCACCAGGTACATCGCAACCACCAGGTTCACTCGTATGGTGCGTCGAACAACGGTGACAACGAGAACGAGAGCTGCCAGCAACAGCCCGATCCCGGCCCAACCGATAACCCAACTCGCGGCGAGCGGTTCCTGGGCTCGCGCCATGTCCGCACGAATTTCCCCGAGCGTCGCGCCGGGAACCGCGGCGAGGGGATTCCACACCAATATCTGCAACACCCCGGCGACCGCGTACGCGGCCACGGCGGCCAGGCCCCAGGTGGCGGCAACGACCGGGCGGCGTGACCGTGACTTTTCCGGGATTCCCATGACGCCAGCGTATCGACGACCAGAGTCGTTCGACGCGGTGCTTCACCGGGGTGACGAACAACAGAGCCTGAACTGTTTAACCGACTGACCTCGTGGGGTTCACGCGGCTGGGGTCTGCGTACGGTTCCGGCAGGCCTGACCCCGGCGTTGGTTAAACCGCCGACCCGGGCGTTGTCACGCGTCTTCAGACGCGTGATCGCAGTGGCGACAGAGGACTCATCGGAGACCCTTCGGCCAGCAGAATCGGCGTGCGGGTCGGGTCGGCAGTCAACGGCGGGATCAGCCAGAAGTCGGCGCCGGTTCGGGCGATCTCCCAACCGTCGTTGTGCAACCGGAGATGATCTCGAGCGCAGAGCAGGATGCCGTCGTCGAGATTCGTGAGGCCTCCGTCGGCGTTCCAGCCGTTGATGTGGTGGGCTTCCGTATAGCTGGGTGGTCGGTGGCAGTCCGGCCACCTGCAGCCGCCGTCCCGAAGCGCCAGGGCCGCGCGTTGCTCAGCTGAAAAGAGTCGCTGTTCCCTGCCCACATCCAGCACGCTGCCGTCTCTCCTGAACAACACGGGGATGAAGCCGGCGTTGCAGATCGACCGGTCGATCGTGGTGATCGGTACCGCTCCCGGTGCTCCCTCGAGGAACCCGCTTGTCAGAACCAGTTCGCCCGAGGCGCCAAGCGAGGATGTCGGTGCCGGAGTATCTGTTGCAGTTACGACTAACTTGACCGATGGGCGAATGCGGCCGAACAGGGTGCCGGGGTCGGCGGCCGCGGCGACCTTGATCACCTCGATCAGTGCCTCGGCGGCGATCTGGTCCGTGGAGCGTGGGTCGTCGATGATGCGCCTGGCGCGTTCCTTCTCGCCCTTCTCCACAAACCGGGGGCCGCCGGTGCGGGGTCCGATGATCTGCAGCAGGAAGTCCGTGAAGTAGGCACCGTTCTCCGGGTCCAGCTCGAAGGCGCCGTGCAACATACCGTCCGGCTTGTCCCACACCCGCAGGTACTGTCGGGCGCGCATGGCGTCGGCCCGGGACGCGACACCGGCGGCATCGATGGAGTCCCGGCACTGCCGGGCCGCCTTCGCGGCCTGGTCGGCGTTCCCGGTGCGGCACTGGGCGATGAGGGCGATGACCGCGTCGGCGAGCATCGCCTCCGTCACCCCGATGGCGGGTTCTCCGAGGCCTCGACGGATGGCGGTCGCGGATTCGGTGCTGAGGGTTCCATTGGTGACGGCGGCACCGAGCGGAGCGAACCACGGCACGTGCACCTCGACCGGCGGGGCCTCCGGGAACTCCCGCGCCAGCTCGTCGGCCTGCTCCTGCCGATCCCGGGCGGTTTCGGCCTCGGTGGCCATGGTGCCAGCCTCGATCAGGCGGCGGGTGTCGGCCCTGGTGCCGCCGCCACCGCCCAATGACTGCACATAGTCCTCTGCGGAGGCGTAGCCCTTCTTTCTGGCGAGGCCTTCCCGGCCGAGCTGCCAGTCGGAGCGGGCGGCGACGTTCGCCGCCGACAACGCGTAATACTTTCCGACCTCCCGCATGTGTCGGGCGATGGCCCGGTGGGTGTTCTCCGACTGATCATCGGAGAGCTCCGCGAACGACGCCGCGGATATACCCGACCGGGCCAAGGCCACGGTCAGATCAACGAAAACACCGTCAATGGTGGTTGTCATGAGATAAGTGTGACAGCAGCCACCGACACTCTGCCTGTGGGGTCAGGCCGCCAAACCAAGTGCTCTACGGCGCCCGGCGCCGCTACCGAGCCGCCCCCGAACCGGTCTCCGTCGTCTCGGGATCAGGCGTGGAAGGCGAGCGCTGCCTCCCGGTCGGCCTGCACATTGGCGCGGTACAGCTCGTGATGGGCGACCTGTTCGGGCCGGCGACGGAGGAACATCCACACGGCTCCGAGTCCGACAAACCATACCGGTGTCACGAGCAGCGCCTGGAGGGTGTCGGCCTTCTGGGTGAGCGCCCAGATGAGGAACGCGAAAAACGCCAGAACTGCGTAACACATGTACACGCCGCCGGGCATCTTGAACGTCGACGCCGCGTGCAGCGCCGGGCGACGCTTGCGGTACACAATGTAGCTCACGAGGATGATGGTCCAGACGAAGAGGAACAGCACGGCCGACATGGTCGTCACCACGGTGAATACCGCAATGATCGACGGGTTCGCGTACAGCAGCACAGCGGATGCGACCAGGAACGCGCACGAGAACAGCAGCGCATTGGCCGGCACCTTGTGTCGACTCAGGCGTTCGAACCGTCCCGGTGCAGTGCCCTCGACGGATAGGCCGAAAAGCATTCTGGAGGTGGAATAGAGCCCGGAGTTGGCCGAGGACGTGGCGCTCGTCAAGACGACGAAGTTGATCACGGCCGCCGCCGCACCCAGGCCTGCGAGCGAGAACATGGCCACGAACGGGCTGACGTCGGCGGTGACCTCGCGCCACGGCGTCACCGTCATGATCATGATCAGCGCGAGTACGTAGAACAGCATGATGCGGATGGGGATGGAATTGATGGCCTTGGGAAGGTTCTTCTCCGGGTCTTTCGCTTCGGCGGCCGTGGTGCCGACGAGCTCGAGCCCCACGAACGCGAACACCGCGATCTGGAACCCGGCGATGAATCCCATCGGCCCGGTCGGGAACATGCCGCCGTCATTCCAGAGATTGCCGAAGCTCGCCGGGGTTCCGCCCGGTGACTGGAACTTGGTGATGACCATGACCAGTCCAACGACGATGAGGGTGACAATGGCGACGATCTTGATCAGCGCGAACCAGAATTCGGTCTCGCCGAACGCCTTCACGCTCGTCAGGTTGAGGGCGAGCAGGATGAGCACGGCGACCAGCGCGGGAATCCACAGCGGCAGGTCCGGCCACCAGAAGCTCGTGTAGAGCGCGATCGCGATCAGTTCAGCGATGCCGGTGACGATCCAGCACAGCCAATATGTCCAGCTTGTGAAGAAGCCGGCCCATGGCCCGAGCAGATCGCCGGCGAAGTCGCTGAACGATTTGTATTCCAGGTTGGAGAGCAGCAACTCGCCCATGGCCCGCATCACAAAGAACAGCATGAAGCCGATGATCATGTACACGAAGATCACGGACGGCCCGGCGAGTGAGATGGTCTTGCCGGAACCCATGAAGAGCCCGGTTCCGATTGCGCCGCCGATCGCGATGAGCTGGATATGACGGTTGGAGAGCGAGCGCGCCAGATGTGGCTGCTGCCCGGTAACCGGTCGAGTGCCGGATTTCAATTGCGACATCGGATTTACTTCCTTGTAGTCCAGGGCGATTGATGAAGCGGGGAGGCCGGTTCGCGAAGCCGGCTGTGTAGGTGTCCGCGAGAGGCTCAGAGCCCGAGAATTCGAGAACGGATGCCGGGACCGGTGAATTCGGCCGACCCCGGCACCCGTTACTCGGTGTGGCTAGACGAGTTCGAGCTCAATTTCTGCGACGAGGTCGGTCCACTCCGCGAGCGGCAGGTCGAGGGCGACGCTAACCGAGCGGTTCGCGATCTGGCCGGCGGCAATGTTCAGTCCGCCGGCGAGGGCGGCGTCACGCCCGAACGCGGCGCGCACGCCCCGGTCGGCGATCGACAGGGCGTAGGGCAGGGTGACGTTCGTCAGCGCGAGGGTCGACGTCTGCGGCACGGCGCCGGGCATGTTGGCGACGCAGTAGAAGATTGAGCCGTGTACGGGGAAGGTGGGGTCTTCGTGCGTGGTGGCGTGGGTGTCCGCGAAGCAGCCCCCCTGGTCGACCGCGATGTCCACAAGCACGGAGCCCGGCTTCATGCGCGACACGAGCTCGTTCGTGACGAGCTTGGGCGCCTTCGCGCCCGGGATCAGCACGGAGCCGATCACGAGGTCGGCCTCGGTCACGGCGCGGTCGATCTCGTAGGCGTTGGAGGCGATCGTCTTGAGACGGCCGGCGTACTGGGCGTCCAGTTCGCGCAGGCGGTCGATGTTGATGTCGAGGATGGTGACGTCGGCGCCCATGCCGATGGCCATGGCGGCAGAGTTGGAGCCTGCGACGCCGGCGCCGATCACTGTCACCTTGGCGGCGCGCACTCCGGGGACGCCGCCCATCAGGATGCCGGGGCCGCCGCCGGGGCGGGTCATCGACTGGGCGCCGACCTGAACGGCGAGGCGTCCGGCGACCTCGCTCATCGGGGCGAGGAGCGGCAGCGAGCGGTCGGCCTTCTGCACGGTTTCGTAGGCGATGGCGGTGACGCCGGCCTCGAGGAGGGCGGTGGCGAGCTCGGGCTCCGCGGCGAGGTGCAGGTAGGTGAAGAGGATCAGGCCCTTACGGAAGTGCGCGTACTCGGCGGTGATCGGCTCTTTGACCTTGAGGATCATGTCGGCGCTCGCCCACACCTCGGCGGCGGTCTCGGTGATCGCGGCGCCGGCGGCCTCGTAGTCGGCGTCGGAGAAGCCGGAGGCGGCTCCGGCTCCGGCCTGAACGAGCACGCTGTGGCCGTGGAGTTTGGCTTCGTGTGCCCCGGCGGCGGTGATGGCCACGCGGAATTCGTTGTTCTTAACTTCTGTCGGAACACCAATGATCATGGGGAACTCCTGCTCGTTGTGGGCGCGTCGCCGATCGACTTTGTTCAGCGTAGAAACGATAGGCCCGGACTTGTGTGGCCGTCCTGCCTCCGGGCGGAAACCAACGGATGCCCCGGGCGGCTCCGCCCGGGGCGCCGCGCGCCCGAAAGACCCGGAATCGCCCCCTTTCCGGGAGTTTTCCATCGTGGCGCCTGCCGATCGCCGTGGATCGCCGGTTCGCGCCTGCTCGACATTTGTAGCGGCAAGGTGCGTCGATTGTCGCCTGGCGTCCACACGGCTCCGTAGGATTGAAGTTATGAAAGCGGCCGATATCGACCAGGCGGTAGCCATCATCGCCGCGCACCTCGGCCGCGCACTCTCGCTGGAAGACCTCGACGGCGGGCTGCTCGCCTACAGCGCGCACCAGGCCACGGCCGACCGGGTGCGGACCAACTTCCTGCTGAGCAAGCTCGTTCCGCCCGATGTCAGCGCCTGGCAGCTCAGCCACGGCATCGCCGCAGCGGTGAAACCGGTGCCGGTTCCGGCCAATGTCGACCTGGGCATGTTGGGCCGGGTGTGCGTTCCGCTGCTCGCGCGTGGCTTCCGCGTGGGGTATCTCTGGGTGCTGCAGCTTGACGACGAATGTGAACCCGACGCTATTCTGCGGGAGCTGCGCATCATCCGTCCCGAGATGGACACCCTTGCCGAGATGCTGCTCAATCGAACGAGCGCGGATTCCGACGGCCGCCGCGCCCGCGAGGCACAGTTTCTCGCCGCGTGCTCCGGCGATCGTGAGGCCGTCGTGTCGGTCGGCGGCTGGCCGGGCGTGCACGGGCGCGGACCCTGGCGCCTCGCCACACTGCTCGAACGCGGGGAGAACGCCGAACGCAACCCCGCGGAGAACGGCCTGCTGCAACGACTCTCCGCGCTGCATGCCACCCTCGGCATCAACGCCGTGCTGTTCTCCGCCGGCACCGAAACACACGCTGTTTTGCTGCTGCAAGACATGATCGACGGCATCGACGAATCCGAGATTCTGCGCCGCTTCGGGCTCGAGGTCTCACGCCGTGGCGGCCAGCCGGCCGCACCGGCACTTCTGGGCCTGAGCGAGCCCTTCGCCGACCTGCGCCGACTGCCCGGCGCTTACGCCGAGGCGCGCAGCGCCGTGCAAGCCGCCTGGGTGGATGCCCAGCTGGGCGCGCTCGTGTCGTTCCGCGCCATCGGGGTATACCAGTTCCTCGCCGTCGAGGGACGGGACGTGTCGCCGGGGGAGTCCACCCTCTACTCTGAGCTGCGAGAACTCGACCGGAACGCGGAGTTGCTCCCGGTGCTCGAGCTGCTCTACGACAAGGACGGGTCCGTGGCCGAGGTCGCCGAGCAGCTGCACCTGCACCGCACCAGTATCTACAACCGGCTCGGGCGCATCCGCTCTCTCATCGGTGTCGACCCGCTCGGCGGCCAGGTCCGCCTCGAACTACACCTCGCCCTGAAGGCCGAGAGATGGGCCGGCCGCCCCCGGCTGTAGCGGTCTCGCTGTCGAAAGCGCTCAGGCGTTGCGGTAGACGCGGGGAACCCGCGGGCTGATGCGGGTGACCACCTCGTAGTTGATCGTGCCGGCTGCGGTCGCCCACGCGTCAACGGATGCCTCACCGTCGTCGCCCGGGCCGAACAGCACCGCTTCGGTGCCGATCACCGACGCGCCGGACGCCACGAGCGCGGCCTCGCCGAGGTCGATGACCATCTGGTCCATGGCGATGCGTCCGACCACCGGATACGTCACGCCGTTGACGCGCACCGGGCCGCCGGTGGCGATGCGCGGAACGCCGTCGGCGTAGCCCAGCGGGATGAGCGCGAGCGTCGTGGCCGCCGTGGTGCGGTAATTCAGCCCGTAGGAGACGCCCTGCGCGGCGGGCACGTCTTTGCACACCGACACGAGCGTGCGCAGCGTCATGGCCGGCCGCAGTCCGAGGTCGGCCGAGGTCTGGTCGGCGAAGGGCGAGAGCCCGTAGACGGCCAGGCCCGTGCGGACGAGGTCGAAGTGCGTGTCGGGGCGGGACAGCGCGCCGGCGCTGTTGGCAAGGTGCCGCACCGTAGGGGTGAGTCCGGCGGCCCGCGCTTGCGCGACGGCCGTCTGGAACACCTCGAGCTGATCGTCGGTCTCGCCACGCGAGGGCTCGTCGGCCACCGCGAGGTGCGAGAAGACCCCCACAACGGTAACCTCGCCGGTGAGCTCCGCCTGCCGGGCAACCGCCACCAGGGCCGGCCAGTCCTCCGGGGTGCTGCCGTTCCGGCCGAGACCGGTGTCGATCTTCAGGTGGATGCGTGCGGTTTTTCGCAGCTGCTGCGCGGCCGCGAGGATGGGGGCGAGCTCCCAGCCGGAGCATCCGAGGTCGATGTCGGAGGCGACAGCGGCATGAAAGTCACTGTCCGTGGTGTGCAGCCAGGCGAGGACGGGCACGTGGATGCCCGCCGCGCGCAGGTCGAGCGCCTCCGAAATGTGAGCCACGCCGAGCCATTCCGCTCCGGCCTCGAGCGCCGCGCGGGCGACCGGCACGACGCCGTGACCGTAGGCATCCGCCTTGACGACCGCCATCAGTCGGGCCGGGGCGGCGAGGCCTGCGAGGTGGCGAACGTTGTGCCTGATCGCCTCGAGATCGATCACCGCCGCGCGCTCGGGCAGCCGTTCGGTGGGGGCGGAGACGACAGCAGGTTTCACACGGAGCAGCCTAGTACTCACAGACGAGTGCCACCGTGGGGCTGTGCGCCGGGCGGGGTGTCAGTCGATGTCTGAGCTGGCGCCGACCCGGATTCCCGTGCACTCGCGCACCTGGGCCGGGGTGAGAGCGCCCCAGTCCGGGCTCGAAACGACACCACTCACGTCCGGGGAGGCGAGCAGCGCCCGGATCGGCTCCGGGACCCTCTCTCGCTGCTCGGGGTCGATGTCGTCGGGGTGTGCGCGCAGGTGGTCGGCGAGCATCGGCCAGCGGATCTCGACGATCGTCCAGAGAGCCAGCGGCGTGGTGTGCAGGGGGATGCCCTCCAGGGTGCGCAGGGACTGCAGGGTTCCGTAGGTGTGCACGAACAGCTTGATGCTGCGCGGATTGGGTTCGAGCAGCTTCCAGTACCGGCCGAGTTCGTGGCGGGTGCCCGCCTGCAGGGCGGCGTCAGAGAATTTCACGGCCGCTGCGCCGAGTACCTTCATACGGGTAGCGGAGTTGGTGAGTGTGCTCGCCTTCTCTGCTGCCTGGGAGATTTCGGGCGCGGTGGTGGCGTTGTTGACCTCCTCGGTGATCTCCTTTTCCAGCGTCTTCTGCGCAGCGGATGCCGCCTCGGCGGCGCCGCCGGTGAGCAGCGAGTCGAAGAATGCGCGTTTGGCTTCTTCGGTGATCGACGGCAGGCGCACCTGCAACTGGAATATCTTCTCGAGAAAGAGGTAGCCGAGCGGGCGGCCCGGAACGTCGGTGATCTTGACCGAGCCAAAGTGGCTCTGGTAGCTCGAACGGATCCACTGCCCGTCGGCCGCCACGAAGGCGTAAGGTCCCGGCGGCCGACGTCGGGATCGGGGCTTCGACTTACGGCCGCGCGGTTCGGGAGGTTCCCGCACGAGAGTCTGCAAGGCCTCCAGAAAGTCGATGATGTATTGCTCTTCGCAGCGGTCGAGATCGTCGATGAGGAACACCACAGATTTCCTCGTGCGCAGCAGCGTCCGGGCGAAGAGCTGCTGCACCTCACACATCGGGTTGGTGCTTTTCGCCACGAACGCCTCCGCTGTGCGGCGCGATTCCGGCACGATGAAGCCGTAGGCGGCCGTCACACCGGCCCATCCCAATGTGACAAGGCCGATGACCGTTCCGATGGCACTGGCGATCTCCCCGCTGGCCGTGAGGTTGAAGTTGAACACGAGAAGGAACAGCAACACGGCGATGAGCGCTGCCACGGCGGCCACGAACGCCACGAGTCGGGTGCGGATCACGTCCACGCGGCTCCGTGCCCTGGCGAGGAAGCCGTGCGCGGCATCCGCTTCGATCGCCTGCCGCAGGGCATTGTGCAGGGTCCACCATTGCACTCCCACCTGTTGTTCGCGCCAGGCGTTCACCTTCACGATGAGGAAGTCGCCCTGCAACTCGGTCTCCAGAAATTGAAACAGCGAGCTCTTCCCGGAGCCCCAGGCTCCGTCGATGTGCACCAGGAATGAGTTGCTGTCGGTGTCGGCCATGTTCCGAAGTCGTGTCGCGAGGGCCCGAGCCAGAAAGCGGCGGCCCAGCAGGTCATTCGACGCAGGCGTGTCTGAGGCCCATTTCGTGCGGTCGACCCGGGTGTTGCGGGGGAGTACCCCGACCATTCCCCGCCAGGTTCCCAGCAGGCCGCCCGCGATCAGGTCGTCTTCGAGGGCCGCGTCCAGCTCCGCGAGCCCGAGAACGAGCAACTGCCCGTCGATCACGTCAATCTCGACCGCGTTGTAGAGCTCGGCCACGCGGTCGAGCCAGCTGTCAACGGATGCCGTCGGCCCCGCCCGTGCCCGCAACGTCACCTGCCCGAATCGTCCGTGAACAAACTCGGTGTGTGCGCGCTGGATCTCGACGGCCAGCTCGGCCGCCGTCACAGGGCTGGTGGACCCGAGCCTGTCGCGGGCGCGCCGCACATCGCCGGAAAAAGCCTCGGCGCGGGGCGCTGCGTCGTCCCTTAAACGTGTCGCAGCGGGCGTGGCTGACGGATCAGCTCTGTCGCCTTTGGCGGGCTTGCGTGAGGCGAGTCCGCTGATGCGTGGATCCCAGCGTCGCGAGGAGGCGGACCGGCGCTGTTTTGTGGAATTGCTCGACGAGGGTCCGGCGGGTTCCGAGGGCACGTTGCCGGCCGGGAGAGCGTCTTCGGCTGGCACTTCACTGGCGGTGTCTCCCGGCGGCGGTCCCGCGCCGGTCCCGGCCTCGTGCTCCAGAGTCGAGATCGCCAGCGCGTGGTCGAGTCCGAGCTTGCGGAGGCGGTCGGGGAGACGTCCCTCCCGTCCGTTTCGGGTGGAGTGAAGAATCGACAACGCGAGATCCGCCAGTCCGACGTCGACGCTTCGGCTCGATTCCAGGTACAGGCGCAGGGCGCCGTCGAATTGAGGGCTGATGCCGGCGTAGGCCACGTCAAGAACGGCTGGAGCTTCCGGCATCCCCAGCATGGCGGCGAGGGCCGCGAGGTCGAGCCCTGCCCGGCGCAGCGCGCCGGCGATCGTGCCGTCGATGGCGGCCAGAGTAACGAGGGCGGTCGAACGGGTGATCTCGGGCCGGTTACTCGCCCCCGCCGTCATCCGGTGGTGTTGGGCCGAGGCCGCCCGGTGCTCGAAGCCGGCGATCTCGGGCGCCGGCCGGTGTCCGGCGGCCGCGATCAGACCTGCGAGGGTCAGGGAGGCAGCCACGGGATCTCACTCCAATACCGACGCAGCCGGTCAGGGCTGGTGCTGGAATCGTAGGCCCGGGCGCCGCACCGGTCAAGGTCGCGGGACGGGCCTCAGGGCACGAGAACGATCTTGCCCACATGGGCAGATGCCTCGAGCCTCCGGTGAGCATCCGCCGCGTTCTCGAACGAATAGACGCTGTCAATGACCGGGCGAAACCTACCGGATTCGATCCAGGGCGAGACGGCAGCGTGCAGGGCCCGAATGATCTCCGCCTTCTCCGCCAGCGGGCGCGAGCGGAGGGTGGTGCCCCAGTAGCGCCCGCGCTTCTGCATGAGGTGGAAGGGGTTGAACGTGGCCGGTTCACCGCTCTGGTTGGCGATAACCATGATGCGCCCGTTGGTGGCGAGAGCCGCTATGTTGCGCGCGGCGTAGGAGCCGCCCATGATGTCGAGGATCACGTCGGCGCCGCGGCCATCGGTGGCGGACAGCACCTCGGCCACGAAGTCCTGCTGGCGATAATTGATGAGAATCTCCGCGCCGAGACTTTCGCAGACGGCGAGCTTCTCAGTCGAACCGGCCGTAACGGCCACGCGAGCGCCGATCATCCGGGCGAGCTGAATGGCGGTCGTGCCGATGCCGCTTGCGCCGCCGTGCACGAGCAGAGTCTCGCCGGGCATCAGGTCGGCACTCATGATCACGTTCGACCACACCGTCGCGAGCGCCTCGGGCAGCGCTGCAGCGTCAACGAGGTCCATGGTCAGGGGAACCAGCAGCACGAGGTCTTCGTGCACCACAGCCTGCGTGGCATACCCACCACCGGCCAGCAGAGCGCAGACACGGTCGTGCACGTCGAACCGGGTTACTTCTTGTCCCACTTCCGTGATCACGCCCGACACCTCGAGTCCCGGCCACGACGGGGCGCCGGCGGGTGGGGGGTAGGAGCCCTGGCGCTGGGCGATATCGGCTCGGTTGACGCCGGCGGCAGCGACCTTGATCCGGATGTCGCGGGGCCCGATGACCAGGTCGTGCACGTCGGTAAGTGTGAGTGTTTCGGGTCCGCCAGGTGAAGTTACCGTGATTGCGCGCATGCCCGCAGCCTACGCGCGCCGTGCGGCACGGCGCCATGGCACTCCTTGTGGGGGTGATGATTCTGGCAATCTCAAAAGAAACCCGACAGAACGACCGTTCTAGCCCCCCGGACTCCCTATGCTGTCACTACGGCCTGAATGCTTGGGCTGGTCGTAGCGGATCGCAGGCACGCGTCCCGCTACGGGTTCTGTTTGAGCCGAAAACAGCTGGGGGCGCAGTGATGGGATTTGACGCAGTCGTCGACGCGGACACATTGACCATCGACGCGTTGCTGGAGCGCAGCGGGCGATCGAGCAGGGATGGACAGCATCGGCTCGGTGCGGAACAGGCCGAAGACGCCTTGGCCGGGGGAGACGCGACTGCACTGCAGCAGGCTCAGGCTCGTGAGCTCCTGACTCTTCACCGGCTGCGTCTCGGTGACTACCAGGCGTGTGTCCGGCAGGGACTGCTCGCCCTGGAGTATTTCACCGAGGTCGGCGACCTGCTGGCCCAGTCGCGGGTGCACTGCACCCTCGCGCTGGCCTTCACCGACACGTCACTCAACGAGACGGCGCTTCGTCACGTGCTCGGGGCTCTCGGGGCGGCGCGAGCGTGCGGAGACCCGATCGCAGAGTTCTGGGCCCTCAGCCGCTCATCCATGGTGCACGGGGCGATGGGCGACGCCCCGCGTGCGGTGGAGCTGGGCACACAGGCTCTCGCCCTGGCGCAGACGCTGGACAATCACGAGACCAGTTTCGTCGCGCTCAACAACCTGGGCGACACGTACCTGGTGCTGGCGCGCACGTTGATGGCAAGCGACGAAGACGCCACTCAGCCCCTGAACAAGTCCCTGACACTGATGCGAGAGGCAGAAGGGCTGGCGCGGACACAGGGCAACCCGTTCAATCAGGCTCTGGCGCTCACCAACCTCGTCAGCATCCTCATCAAATTGGGCCAGCACGACGAGGCGCGCACGCACGGACACCAGGGCAAGATGCTCAGCCGGGCGCACGGCTACCGCAGCCTCGAGATTGACATCGATACCCAGCTGGCCGAACTCGTGCGGGCATCCGGCCGTTTCGATGAAGCCACGTCCATGATGGAAACCCAGCTCAGCGACCCCGATATCGACGAGGAACCGAAGCTGCTCGCGAAACTGCATCGATCCCTGTTCGAGATGCACAGGGCCGGCGGACGGTTCCAGCAGGCGCTCGAGCATCACGAGAAGCTGCATGCCGTCATGCTGCGCATGACGGTACAGACGGCCGGGCTGCAGTCCCAGATGCTGATCAACACGATCGAGATGGAACACGCCCGCCACGAACTCGAGCGCTCCCAACTGGAGGCCAAGATGGCGCGCCTCCGGGCCGATGAACTCGACGACCAGGCGCACACCGATCCGCTCACGCGCCTGTCGAATCGCCGCGCGCTCGACCGCGAATTGCCCTGGATGATGGGACTCGCCCAGAACAGCGTGCAGCCGCTATGCGCGGCCATGATCGATTTCGACCACTTCAAGCAGGTGAACGACCGGTTCGGTCACGGTACGGGCGACGAGGTGCTCACCATCACGGCGTCGATGCTGCGCACGATCACCCGCGGCACTGACCTTGCCGTGCGGGTAGGAGGGGAGGAATTTCTCCTCGTCTTCTCCGACACCACACTCGACTCGGCGATGCAAGCCTGCGAGCGACTGCTCACCTCCGTGCGCGGCTATGCGTGGGACGCCGTGGCCCCTGGCCTTGCCTGCACGGTCAGCGTGGGAGTGGCCGAGCTCGAGCCCAACGAAACGGTGTCGGCGTGGCTGGCCCGGGCGGATGCCGCGCTGTACGAGGCCAAGAACTCCGGCCGGGATCAAGTCGCGCTCGCCGGGACTGCGGTCCCGACGGCCCCGGCGTTCTCCTGACGCCGGCCTTGCCCAATGTTCGGCCCAGCGCCGGGGCGAGGGCCGTCCAGGCGCCCGTCCAGTTGTCGAAGCCGGTCGGTCCGCCCGGGGCCACGCTCTCCCACGGCCACCGCACCGGCAGGCCCCAGGATGTGGAGGCCGTGACGTCTGCGGGGGGTTTGAAGCTTGTCACGATGAGCACGTAGACGGGAATGAGCACGACGAAAACGAAGACGACCAGGAGCACATATTTGAGCGTGCGCCCCATGGTGAAGCGGCGCACCGGTTTGGGCGTGCGGGGCGCCGGTTCAGGCCGGGGCCGAGCGGCCGGGGGAACTTCCGAGCATTACAGCAATTGAGATCTTTGGCGAGAATGGCGCCCGAATGGCGCCCGCGGGACTCGACGGTGATTATGATTTCACTACGGTAAGCATTGAGGCGGCGGATAGTCTTGCCCTCGTCTCAGATTCGCTCAGAACGTTCACATAGCTGGGGGTGGGCTGCATGTTGGTTGCAGCGGATACTCGACGTCGAGAGCGCGATTCGATGTCAGTTCCCGACCTGCTCTCGCAGAGTCGGAGCGCGACGGAATCCGGCGAACACCGTCAGGGCGCCGAGCTGGCCGAAGCGGCGTTCATCCACACGAATGCGTCGCCGCACGACCAGGGTGAGGCTCGCGAACTGCTCGCCCTCCACCGGCTTCGCCTCGGCGACTATCAAAGTGCTGTGCAGCACGGGTTGCAGGCGCTCGAGTACTTCACGGCCAGCGGAAACCTGCTCGCCCAGTCGAGGGTGCACTGCACGCTCGCGCTGGCCTTCACCGACACGGCGCTGAACGAGACGGCGCTGCGACACGTGCTCGGGGCACTCGGCGCGGCGCGCGCCTGCGGCAACCCGACGGCGGAATTCTGGGCCCTCAGCCGGTTCTCTCTCGTTCAGGGAGCGATGGGGGAGGACGCGCGGGCGATTGATCTCGGACGGCAGGCTGTCGCCGTGGCGCAAACGCTGCAGGACCCGGAGACCAGTTTCGTTGCCGTCAACAACCTGGGTGACACCTACCTCGTCATGGCCAGGGACGCCGTCACCCGCGGCGACGACCCCACGCAACCCTTCACCGAAGCCCTGGCGCTGATGCGGGACGCGGTTGACCTGGCCGAGTCGCGGGAGAACCCCTTCAACGAGGCGCTGGCGCGCACGAACATGGTCGGCATCCTCGTGGGTCTCGGGGAGCATGACGAGGCGAGGGAGCAGGCTCGGCTCGGCCGGGCAATCGCCAACGCCCACGGATACCGTGGCCTGGAGATCGACATCGACGCGCAGCTGGCGGAGTTGGCGCGCGCGGCCGGTCGCTTCGACGAAGCCACGGCCATGATGGAGCTACAGCTCGCCGACCCGGACGTCGCCGATGAACTGAAGCTGCTGGTCAAACTGCACCGCTCGCTGTTTGAAATGCACAAGGCCGGTGGGCGTTTCGAGCAGGCGTTACAGCATCACGAGAAGCTGCACGCCGCGATCCTGCGCATGACCGTGCAGACGGCCGGATTGCAGTCGCAGATGCTCATCAACACCATCGAGATTGAACAAGCCCGGCACGAGGTGGAGAAATCCCAACTCGAGTTGCGGGTGGAACGCCTCCGGGCCGAGGAACTGGACGATCAGGCGCACACCGACCCACTGACACGGCTGCCCAACCGACGAGCGCTCGAGCGGGAACTGCCGTGGATGATCGGCCGTGCGCAGAAGAGAATGCAGCCGCTCTGCGCCGCCATGATCGACTTCGACCACTTCAAACGGGTCAACGACGAGTACGGCCACGCGACGGGGGACCGCGTGCTGACCGTGATGGCCGCGATGTTGCGCGCGATCACGCGTGACGCCGACCTGGCCGTGCGTGTGGGCGGTGAGGAGTTTCTGCTGGTCTTCGCCGAAACCGACCTCAACGAGGCCATGCGCGCCTGCGGACGGTTGCTCACTTCGGTGCGCAACTACGCCTGGGACACGCTGGCCCCGGGACTCACCTGCACCGTCACCGCCGGTCTGGCGCGGCTCGACGACAACGAAAGCATCACCGATTGGCTGGCCAGAGCGGATGCCGCCCTGTACGAGGCGAAGCGCGCCGGCCGCGACCGGGTCTCAACAGCGTCGTCCTCGCAGCCGAACCGACACCGCTGAGCACCCGTCCAACGATCAGCGTTCGGCTGTCGCGGTGCGGAACCGAACGGGGTGCCGGGGACGGGCCGTCCTCGAGCGGGTCGATGAAATGAACCACGCCGCCTCCTTCGTCACCCCCAGTCTGCCGCAGACCCGGCGGCGGTGGTCGGCTACCCGATCATCGTGAGCATCAGGCGGGACTCCTCGAGTGCCTCCACGGAGTGAGGCACGCTCGCGTCCAGCCGCAGCAGTGCGCCCGGTGGCAGCTCGTGCACGACCCCGTTCGCGGTGACGCGCAGCCGCCCGACCAACGCCTGCATCAGCAGCACCTTCGGACTGATGTGCTCCGTGAGAACATGCCCGGCCTCAAACGTGAGTACGACGACGCGAACTCCGGGAGAGCTGAGCACCTTGGCATGATGTATTCGCCCCGGCTCCACAAGCGTTCCATCAATGATGTCGGCAATGAAGGTGGTCGGACCAGCGCTGGTTTCCATACCCATACGATAGCCCCGCCCCGCCGAACGCACCCGCACTTGTCGGTTCGTCCCGGTGCGGCGATAGATTCACAGCATGCCAACGTTTCACCGTCTCCGCACTCCCGCCGTCTTCGTTCCGGCCGACACGGGTGCCCCGTGACCGCGGAGCGCACCGTGATCCACTCGGCCAGGCTCGTGTCCGGGGGAATCGTCACACCGGATGCCTGGGTGGTTTTCGAGGGAGACGTCATCCGTCGGCGCGGGGTCGGCGACACCTGGCGCCGCGCGGCACCGTACGCGCGACATGTCGTGGACGCGGCCGGCCGGGTGCTCACCCCCGGCTTCGTCGACATCCACTGCCACGGCGCCGGGGGAGCCGCATTCGACGACGGCGCCGCCGCCATCGACACGGCACTGGACGTGCACCATCGTCACGGAACCACTCGCATCATGCTGTCTCTGGTGACGGCCGGCCAGAGTCATCTGGAGGCGCGACTCGGGGCCGTGGCCGGCGCGGCCGACACGAATCCGCTCATTCTCGGCGCCCATCTTGAGGGCCCCTTCCTCGATCAGGCCTTCCGTGGCGCCCATGATCCGGCGCTGCTGCGGGCCCCGGATCCGGCGTCTGTGGGCCGGCTGGTCGCGGCTGGCCGGGGACACCTGAGACAGGTCACCCTCGCCCCCGAGCTGCCGGGAGCCTTTGCTGCAATCCCTGTTCTGGCCCAGGCGGGAATTGTCGTCGCGGTCGGCCACACCGCCGCCGACTACGACACCGCGCTCTCGGCCTTCCGGGCAGGGGCGACCGTCCTGACGCACGCGTTCAACGGCATGCCGGGGCTCCACCACCGGGAGCCGGGCCCGGTGGCGGCCGCGATGCGCGTCGCGGGGGTCACCCTCGAAATCATCAATGACGGCGTGCATGTGCACCCCGAAATGGTTCGACTGGCCTTCATGGGGGCTCCGGATCGCATCGCGCTGGTGAGCGATGCCATGGCAGCCGCCGGGTCATCGGATGGACGTTACCGGCTGGGAAATCTCTACGTCAGGGTGGAGAACGCCGTGGCGCGGCTGGTGGACGGCGGGGCGATCGCCGGCTCAACGCTGACACTCAATGCAGCGCTGCGTCGTGCGGTGCGCGACGTCGGTATCCCCCTCGAAACCGCCGTCGCGGCCGTCACGCAGACGCCCGCCCGGGCCATCGGTCGCGGTCACGACCTGGGGCGGATCGCCGTCGGCTACGCGGCCGATGCCGTGTTGCTGAACGACGAATTCGAGGTCGACGCGGTATTCGCGGCGGGCCGACGACTCGTGTGACCAACACACCAGGAACGAGAACTCGTCCCGCCCCGGTTCCAGGGAACCTGAAACCACACGAAATTTGTAGGTTTTACTGAGGATCTGTCCAGAAACCTATGGAATGTTTATGCTTTCGCCTGCGCCGCACTGGAGTGCGCGGGCCCGACGCTCAGTGAGCCGACGCTCTTGGGCGTGAGGCCCACGGCTTGGTAGGTTATGCGCCACAAATCATCCGTTTCCACCTCAGTCAATTCCACTCCCCACAAGACCACTCAGCGCTTGAAGCGTTTCACGCTTGGTAGCGTCGCCGTGTTGGCGATCGCCGGACTCGCCACGGTCAGCGTCTATGCCGGGCAATCTGCCGCCGACAGCCGTGAAAGTGTCGCCGCCACCAGCGCCCTGAGCGACACCACGGGCCGCCAGCACGATCAGCTGCAGGCCTACAGCACCATCGCCGAGGCCCACACCGACAAGACCGCGTCGGTCACCCTCGATGAGGCCAATCAGGTTCTCGCGAGTACCCAGGGCAAAGCGGACGCCTCCGCGCTCACCGCCGTCAGCAGTTCGCTCGCCAGCTTTGAGAGCATGCCGATCGACCTCGTCGTTTCTCTGACCGCGGAGACGCAGGCCGAAACGGCCGCGTTGAGCGCTGCGGCAGCCGAAGCCGACCGGGTCGCTGCTGAAGCCGCCGAGGCCGAGGCCGCTGCTGCCGCCGCCGCCGAGGCCGCTCGCATGGCCGCCCTCGCCACCACGAACACGCCCGCCGGCGCGAAGGCCGCGGCGCAGTCCCTCGCCTCCTCGAAGTACGGCTGGGGCAGCGACCAGTTCTCCTGCCTGAACCAGCTGTGGGAAAAGGAATCCGGCTGGGACTACCAGGCCTATAATCCCAGCGGTGCAACCGGCATCCCGCAGGCGTTGCCGGGAAGCAAGATGGCCTCGGCCGGATCCGACTGGGCCACCAACGCGAGCACGCAGGTCGCGTGGGGGCTCGAATACATCAGCTCATCGCGCTACGGAACCCCGTGCGCGGCGTGGGCTCACTCGCAGGCCAACAACTGGTACTAGTCAGTACGCCGCCCCGGTCGCGACATCGAGGAGGGCTTCCCGCACCCCTGTCGTGCCCGCGGCGAACACCGCAAGGTTCAGCACCACGGAGACCCAGAAGGCCCGCCGAAAGGTCACCTTCTGGGTCTTGTGGCGCAACGTCTGTTGGGCCACAATCGCGCCGGGCCAGCCGCCGAGCAGGCCCAGCAGAAGTAGCGTGCGCTCAGAAACCCGCCGACGGTGCGCCCGCGCCGCCGACTTGTCGACGGCATACAGAACGAAGGCGGCAATGCTCGCCAGGGAATACATCGCGGCAACCCAGAGCGGAACCGGTCTCCATATGCCGATAACGGCATAAGAGATAAGGAACGCGGCGATAAGGAGATACCCGGCCCGACCGGAACGCCGGTTTGGTGTTGGACGCGAGGGTGATGTGCCCCTGCCGCGCCTCACTGGAGAACCCATATTCCGAGCGTAACCGTCGGATTATGCCGTTCTGCTCCGACTCGGCCGGTCACATCCGCTTTATCGCCAGAAGTTGGCTAGCCTAGAGGAGTCCTGCACGTTTTGCAGGGCCCGATCGGTGTATGCCGGGGAAATCTCCGTGGATTGCGTGGCACCGTTCCAGAATGTGATGGAGGAGTTTCTACAATGATGTCTGAGCCCGCTGCGATCGATCAATCCACGGTGGAACGCACCTTCCTTGCGGACTACTACGAGCATCTGATCGACGATGATGCGCAGAACTACACGGACGACGTCCTGCTGGAACGAGCTCTCGCACACTGGCAGGTTGCGCGCATACGCACACCCAAAACGGCGAACGTGGACGTTCGCACCGAAAAGGGTCGCAGCGTGGTGTTCATCGTCACCGATGACATGCCCTTCCTGGTGGACTCCGTCATCGCCGAACTCGTGCGCCAGCAGTCCGCCATCCACCTGGTCGTGCACCCGCTCCTGATCGTGGCGCGAAACCGGGAGTCAAATGAACTCGTCAGCATCGCGAGGATGCCCGCCAACGTCGGCGTGGCCAGCGGCGACACCTCCGCGATGCCGAGCATTTCGCACCTGATCGCCACGGGCGGCAAGGCCTCTCACCTCGAGTCCTGGATCGCCATCGAAATCGACGCGGCCGGCGAGGCGGCCCGGCAACAGCTCATTGCCGGGCTGACCGCCGTGCTGGACGACGTGCGTGCCGCCGTGGAGGACTGGTCCCTCATGCGCAGGAAGGCGATCGAGATCGCCGACAACCTCAGTCGCGTGGCGCATGGCGAACAGATTCATGACCTCAGGCAGACACAAGACCTGCTGCGCTGGCTTGAGAGCGACAACTTCACCTTCCTCGGCTACCGCGAGTACGACCTCGAAGCCCTTGAGGGTGAAGACGTGCTGACGGTCCGCGACGGAAGTGGCCTGGGGCTCTTGCGCTCCGCGGAGGACCGTCATCAGATCCAGCACCTCACCGAGGCCGGACGCACCAAGGCCAGGGAACGCACCGCCCTCGTGATCACCAAGGCCAATTCCCGGTCGACCGTGCATCGGCCCGCCTTCTTCGACTACATCGGCATCAAGAGCTTCGACGAAAACGGACTCGTGAGCGGCGAGCAGCGCTTCATCGGGCTCTTCGCGGCCAGCGCGTACACCAGCTCCGTGGAGGTCGTGCCCGTGCTGCGCGAAAAGGTCGCGGCCGTGCTGAGGGAGGTCGGTTTCCCGCCTGGATCCCACAGCGGCAAGGACCTCCTCGGCATTATGGAGACCTACCCTCGCGACGAGCTCTTCCAGATCGAAGTGCCCGCGCTCGTCGTGGCGGCCCTCGCCATCCAGCGACTGCAGGAGCGACGCCGCACCCGACTTTTTCTGCGCCCCGACGTGTACGGACGTTTCATGTCCGCCCTGGTATATCTTCCGCGTGATCGCTACAATACGGCCGTTCGGCTGCGCATCGAAAAGGAACTGCGCGACACCTTCGACGCGGATTCTCTTGACTTCGAGGCCCGCATGACCGAGTCCGCGCTCGCCCGCCTGTTCTACCGCATTCGCTTGCCGCAGCCCAACGCCGTGGACGAGATCGATGCCCTCGCCCTGGAGCGCCGACTCGCCATGGCGGTGCGGTCCTGGCCGGAGGGAATTCTCGACGAACTACGCGGAATGCATCCGCTCGAGGAAGCCGATCGCCTCGCCGCGGTGTGGGCCGAGGCCTTCCCGGACAGCTACCGCGTGGACTACGAAGTCGAAGATGCCCTGGAAGACATCGTCCGGTTTGAGGCGTGCGCACTGGCAGCCGTTCGGGCCGAAGCGTCCGGCGCGGCGCCGGTGCGCCCCGGACTCCATGTGTACATTCCCGAGGCCAGTGATTCGGCCCCGGTGCGCGTGAAGCTGTACATGATGGAGTCGCAGAGCCTCAGCCAGATTCTGCCGTACTTCCAGAACCTCGGCATCGAAGTTCTCGACGAGGTCCCCTTCGGCATTGAGACCTCCGACGGCCGTGAATTCTTCCTCTACGACCTGGGACTCGTCTATCCGGACGGCGTCGACCCCCTGGCAACCGGCGAGCTGCTCGCGGACTCGTTCGGCGCCGCGGTGAGCGGGGCCATCGAATCCGACGGCCTCGACCGCCTGGTCTTGCGCGAGGGCATGGCCTGGCAACGCGTAGTCATTCTGCGCAGCTACGCCAAGTACCTGCGCCAGATGGGCAACACCAACTCCTACGAGTTCGTCGCGAACACCCTGCTCGCCAATCCGGTTGTCGCAAGCGGTCTCGTGGCGCTCTTCGAGGCGCGCTTCGACCCCGACCTGAGCGATGACGAACGGACGCCGCGGGTCGCTGACGTGCGTGCCCAGCTCACCGCTGCCATGGAGGAGGTGGCAACGCTCGACGCGGACCGCGTGCTGCGCACGTTCATCAACCTCATCGAAGCCTCCCTCCGCACGAACTTCTTCCAAACCAAGCCCTACCTGAGCATCAAGCTCGATCCGACCGAGATCGCACTCCTGCCATTCCCCCGGCCGAAGTACGAGATCTGGGTGTACTCGCCCCGCGTCGAGGGCGTGCACCTCCGCTTCGGCAAGGTGGCTCGCGGCGGCCTGCGCTGGTCTGACCGCAAGGAGGACTTCCGCACGGAAGTGCTCGGTCTCGTGAAGGCGCAGACGGTGAAGAACGCCGTGATCGTTCCGACGGGCGCCAAGGGCGGATTCTTCGCCAAGAAGCTGCCCAACCCCGCGGTCGACCGGGCCGCGTGGATGGCCGAGGGCGTGGACAGCTACAAGACCTTCATTCGCGGGCTGCTTGACCTGACCGACAACCTCGTGACCACGCCTGACGAGGGGGAGCGCATGGTCCCGCCGCCCCGTGTGGTCAGCCATGACGACGCGGACACCTATCTGGTGGTGGCCGCCGACAAGGGAACGGCCTCCTTCTCCGACATTGCCAACGGCCTCGCCGCCGAGTACGGCTTCTGGCTCGGGGACGCCTTCGCGTCCGGCGGATCGGTCGGCTATGACCACAAGGAAATGGGAATCACCGCGCGCGGCGCCTGGGAATCGGTGAAGCGCCACTTCAGCGAGCTCGACGTCGACTCGCAGAACGAAGACTTCACCGTCGTCGGCGTCGGGGACATGTCGGGCGACGTCTTCGGCAACGGCATGCTGCTCTCCCGGCACATCAGGCTCATCGCCGCGTTCGACCACCGGCACATCTTTCTCGACCCCAATCCCGACGCGGCGATCTCGTTCGAGGAACGCGCGCGCCTATTCGCGCTGCCGCGTTCGTCGTGGATGGACTATTCCGCCGAGCTGATCAGCGGCGGCGGCGGCGTGTATCCGCGTCAGGCCAAGTCCGTGCCGATCTCCGCCGAGGTGCGCGTCGTGCTCGGGCTTGCCGAAGGCACGACTCGGCTGAGCCCGCCCGAATTGCTCCGCGCGATTCTGACGGCGCCCGCCGATCTGCTGTACAACGGCGGCATCGGCACGTACGTGAAGGCGAGCACCGAAACAGCCGCCCAGGTCGGCGACAAAGCCAACGACGGCATCCGGGTCGACGGCAAGGACCTGCGCGTGAAGGTCGTCGGGGAGGGCGGAAACCTCGGCCTCACCCAGCTCGGTCGCATTGAGGCGGCGCGGAACGGCGTCATCCTCAACACCGACGCCATCGACAACTCCGCCGGCGTCGATTGTTCCGACCACGAAGTCAACATCAAGATTTTCGTGGACCGTATGGTCGCCGAGGGCAAGCTCGACGCGGCCGAACGTTCCGAATTCCTCGCGGAGATGACGGATGAGGTGGGGCGCCTGGTCTTGCAGGACAACGTCGACCAGAACATCCTCCTGCTCAACGACCGGGTGCTCGTGAACAACTGGAGTCCCAGCTACGAGCGCCTCATGAACTGGCTCGAGTCCGCCGGTGATCTGCAACGCGACCTGGAAGCGCTGCCCACCACGGCGACACTGCGTGAACGACTCGACCAGGGGCAGGGCCTGACCTCGCCCGAGTTATCGGTGCTGGCCGCATACGCGAAGATCGAGCTCGCGACCGCGCTGCGCGACAGCGACCTGGCGGATGACCCGTGGTTCGGCGGCACACTGCGGCGCTACTTCCCGGCTCAGCTCGCCGAGCGTTTCGATGCAGAACTCGATACGCATCCGCTGCGTCGTGAAATCATCGCAACGGTCGTCGCGAACGACATGATCAATCTCGGCGGGATCACATTCGCATTCCGCACCATGGAGGAGACCTCGGCAAGCCCGGCCACGGTGGCACGCGCGTTCGTGGCCCTGCGCGAGGTCTTCGACCTCGACGGCATGACCGATGCGCTCAACGCTCTGCCGTCCTCGTTCCCCACCGGGCAGTGGACGGCGATACACCTCGATATTCGCCGTCTGCTCGACCGGGCGGTGCGCTGGCAAGTGAACCAGGGCGACACCCACACGGTGGCCGAGGTTGTCGAGAAGTACAAGCCGCAGGTGCATCGCCTTCGCTCCAACCTCACCCAGTACCTGCAGGGCGCCGATCTCAAACGCTTGCAGGCGCAGATGCAGCAGGCGGAGGAGTGGGGCGTCCCGGAGGCGCTCGGTCACCAGTGGGCCGAGCTGTTCGAAGCGTTCGCGCTGCTCGACGTCGCCCGGGTCGCGGCGCGCACGCAGGAGCCGGTCGAGGTCGTCGCGGCGGTGTACTACCTGGTTTACGACCGGTTCCGTGTCGACGACATTCTGGTGCGGATCACCGCGCTCCCACGCAAGGACCGCTGGCAGTCACTTGCCCGCGCCGCCCTGCGTGACGATCTCTACTCGACCGTCGCCGACATGGCCAAGGCCATTCTGGAGGCCACGGAGAACGGGACGGCCGAAGAACGGCTCCTCGCCTGGGAGGCCCTGAACGTCGAGAAACTGGAGCGGGCACGCAGCGTGTTCGAGGAGGTCAATGCGCTCGGCCAGGACGACATGGCGTCGCTCTCCGTCGCCCTGCGCCTCCTCCGATCGATCGTGCGGCGCTAGCACCGGTACGAGCGCCGGCACCGTTGCCGAATCGGGCAGAGCCTCCTGAGTCAGGAAACTTTGCCCGATTCGGCAATTATTTTTGCGGCCCTGAACTCGGTGCCGCAAGGGCACCACATCCCTGAATGCGCCGTTGCCCCGGGTCGCGGCGAGCAGGCGCGCACCGGCCCCCGCAGCGCCGGTGGCACGACGCGCAGAACGCACTCGAGCGTGAGGGCGGCGACCCGAGCGCCCGGGCCCTTCACCCGCGCGCCCCGCGGATCACGCCACACCATTTGCCATGAAAGTCCCTGATCAAGGGCCCTTTACGTTCGGCTTGAGTGTGGGACCGAGGGTGTTGAGCTCGGCCATTCGATGCCTCCGGAGCGCGCCGGCAGGGTCGCCGTCGGGGGGATGTCAGGCGAATAGTCGGTCCGGTGAGACGTCGATGTGCGGGACGTCGCACCCCGCCTTTTGGTCGATTAATGACGGAGGTGAGCGATGTTCATGCATGGGGACAACTCTCTGTCTGTCCTCCCGACGCTCGTGCGCGTCCCCGAGCCTCCCGATCGTGTGAAGACAATGGGAAATCACCTGCTAGGTTCGGAAACAAACCTGGAAAATGTTGGGGGGTGGACGCGTGACTTTAGACAATTGCGTGCGAGAAATGTCGCCGTCGAGCGACGGGCCCGCCGGCGCGTCCACTCTCCTGATTAACGTCGATGCCCCCCTGCCCGAGCCGTCGAGTCTTCTCAGGCGGGCGCACAGATCCATCGATGAGACACTCGCCACGTCCGAGCAGTTCGGGGCGGAAGGACGCCACCGCGATGGGGCGGAACTAGCCGATGCCGTGCTGGCGGGAGCGAACATCACCCTGGCGCAGCAGGCTCGCGCCCGGGAACTGCTCGCCCTGCACCGACTCCGACTCGGTGACTTCGCGGCATCCGTCCACAACGGTCTGCTGGCGCTGGAATTTCTGGCGAAGTCCGGTGACCTGCCGCGGCAGTCCAAGCTGCACTGCACCCTCGCCCTCGCCTACCACGAGACGGCGCTCAACGAACCGGCGCTGCGGCACGTGCTCGCCGCGCTTGAGGCAGCGCGCGCGGGCGGAAGCGCGTCGGCAGAGTTCTGGGCGCTGAGCCGCTCGGCTATGGTCCACGAGGCGATGGGGGACCCCGAGCGTGGCGTCGAGCTGGGACGCAAGGCATTCGAGCTTGCGCGCGGCCTCGACGATCCGGAGATCGCCTTCGCGGCAAGCAACAACCTGGGGGATACCTATCTCGAAGTGGCGAGAGGCCAACGGATCGCCGGAGTCGACCCCGGCCCCGCGCTGACCGCGGGGCTCTCCCACGTGCGGGAAGCCGTATCCCTCGCGCAGGCGCAGGGGCATTCCTTCTACGAATCGCTCGCTCGAACAAATCTCGTCAGCCTCCTGACCGAACTCGGGCAGTACACCGAGGCACGGGAACAAGCCGCGCGGGCCAGGAAACTGGCGAGCGACAACGGCTACCGCAACGTGGAGATCAATAACGATGCGCAGCTGGCCGTCATCGTGCGAGCGGAAGGAAACCTGGACGAAGCGACCGCCATGATGGACGCTCAACTCAAGGATCCGTCCTCGGAGGGCGATCTTGAATTGCTCGCCACCTTGCACCGGGCACTCTTCGAGATGCACAAGGCCAGCGGCCGGTTCGAGCAGGCGCTGCAACACTACGAGGCACTCCACGAACTCACGTTTCGGATGACGCTGCAGACCGCCGGGCTGCAGGCCAGGATGCTCATCAACACCATCGAAATTGAACAGGCGCGTCACGAGGCCGAGCGTGCCCGTTTCGAAGCGCAGATGGAACGCGTCCGAGCCGAAGAATACAGTACAGAGGCCAAGACCGACCCGCTCACGCTGTTGCCCAACCGTCGCGCCCTCGACGGTGCACTACCGGCCATGATCGCCCATGCGCGCGACACGGATGAGCCCCTGTGCGCCGCCATGATCGACTTCGACCACTTCAAGCTCGTCAACGACTCTTTCGGCCACGGCGTCGGCGACCAGGTGTTGATCGCCATGTCGGCGTTGCTGCGCGAGGTCACCCGTGAATCCGACCTGGCCGTGCGCATGGGCGGCGAGGAGTTCCTGCTCGTCTTCGCTGATACCCGGCGTGACCGCGCTGCGCAGGCGTGTGAACGACTGCTCGATGCCGTGCGTAGCTACCCCTGGGATACCCTCGGCGTGGACCTCGCCTGCACCGTAAGTGCCGGCGTTGCCCAATGGCGACCGGGGGAGACCACGTCTCACTGGCTCGCGCGGGCCGACTCCGCGCTGTACGCATCCAAGCGCGGCGGACGAGACCAGGTCAACACCGACCCGCTCTAAAGGTTACCGCCGTGCGCGCGTACGTGTCACCCACGAGCCGGTCGGGGCCGCAGGTTTGTCGTAGCCGTGCGCGCGTGGTGGCGCGGCCGTGTCCACAGCCGAACGCTGCCGGCGAGACCCGATGAGCACCGATCAGCCTTGGCATTTGCCTTGACTGTCCGATGAGCCGGGGCCAAAATGTCTGTGAAACAGCCCAGCAACAGCTCTGCACTCATCTTGTGGACCTTCGAGCGGACTTAGCGGTGAATCGACGGCCATGCAGCGCAGCGGCGCCGTGGAAATCCGGCCGCGCTTTATCCCAACGGAGGGAAGATCGTGGGCATCAAACGAATCATCACTTTCGCCGCGCTCGCGGCGGCGCTCGTGGCACCGTCGCTCGTGCTGCCGGCCGCAGCAGGAGCGACGACGACACCGCATCATCCGCCAGCAACACTCCTGGTGTCGGGCCTCCAAGGAACGACCGGCGGCACGATCGGCCCCGACGGGGCGCTCTACGTCACTGAAAATGTGCTCGGTATCGTGACCCGCATCGATCCGAAGACGGGTGCCACCTCAACATTCGCCAGCGGACTGCCGACGACAGTGATCGGCATCGAGGGCCCGGTCGATGTCGCCTTCATCGGCAACACGGCCTACGTCCTGGTCTCCGTGGTGGGTCCTGAGGTCGGTGGCACCAATATCAACGGCATCTATCGGATCGACAGTCCCACGACGTTCACGGTGATCGCGGACCTCGGGGAATTCTCCCGCACGCATCCGCCGGACACGGACTATTTCCTCGCTGATGGCGTCCAGTTCTCGCTCCAGCCCTTCCGCGGCGGCTTCCTCGTGACCGACGGGCATCACAACCGGGTCCTCAACGTGACGCTGGCTGGAACCGTGACCGAGCTGATCGCCTTCCCCGACATCGTGCCGACCGGCCTGGCCGTGTCAGGCAAGACCATCTACATGGCCGAGGCCGGACCGGTGCCGCACCTTCCGGCGACAGGCAAGGTGGTCTCCTTCGGGGCGAAGCATCCGGTGGCGAAACATGTCGCGTCCGGCTACAGCCTGCTCGTGGACGTCGAGGTCGGCCGGTGTGGCACGGTGTATGCCCTGTCGCAGGGCGATTCGCCCGGCGACGTGCCTGCCGGCTCCCCGGGTCTACCCGACAGCGGCGAGCTGCTGCGTGTCAACGCCAACGGCACGTTCTCTGTCGTTGCGGATGCCCTCAACCTGCCGACCTCGGTCGATTTCGTGACGGACACGGCATACATCGTGACGCTGGGCGGTGAGGTGTGGACGGTGGCCGGGGTATCCGGCCACGACCACGGCCAACGCGGCGACTGCCGAGACAACGGGCACGGTGACCACCACGAGGAGCGCGATTAACGCCGCCGCACGGGCGGAACGCCGAGGAGTGGATCGCCGGTCGGACTAGTGCCCGCGGGCGATCCACGCCTCCCGGTTGGGGGCCTCGTCGCCGATCGTGGTCGACTCACCATGTCCGGTGAGCACCACGGTCTCGGCCGGCAGGGTGAGCAACCGCGTGGTGATCGAGTCGATGATGGTCGGGAAGTCGCTGTAGGAGCGCCCGGTCGCGCCCGGGCCGCCGTGGAACAGGGTGTCCCCGCTGAAGAGGGTGCCGAGCTCCGCGGCGTAGAAACAGACCGCACCCGGGGAGTGCCCCGGCGTATGAATCACCTCCAGTTCGGTGCCGGCCACGACGATACGCTGCCCGTTCTCAAGGGGCAGATACGCGGCATGTGGATAGACGGCGCGCCAGAGCATGTCGTCGGCCGGGTGCAGGTGCGCGGCCACCGGCGTGCTCGACTGCACACCGAGGACCGCGCCGATGTGGTCGTTGTGCGCGTGGGTGCAGTAGATGCCGAGCAGAGTACGGCCTCCGACGGCCGTGAGAATGGCCTCGGCGTCGTGGGCGGCGTCGATCACGATGCACTCGGTGTCGTCGCCGACGATCCAGACGTTGTTCTCAAGCTCCCAGGTGCCGCCGTCCAGGCTGAAACTGCCGGCCGTAACGAGGTTTTCGATGCGGGCGGCCATCAGAGCACCACGACCGAACGCAGCACGTCGCCACGGGCCATCTTGTCGAAGGCCGCGTCGATACCGTCGATCCCGATCCGCTCGCTGACGAACTCGTCGAGCGGCAGCCGACCCTGCAGGTACAGGTCCGTGAGCATCGGGAAATCCCGCTCCGGCAGGCAATCGCCGTACCAGGAGGACTTGAGCGAGCCGCCGCGACCGAAGACGTCGAGCAACGGGACCTCGAGCATCATCTCGGGCGTCGGTACGCCGACCAGAACGACCGTTCCGGCCAGGTCACGGGCGTAGAATGCCTGCCGCCACGTTTCGGGGCGGCCGACCGCGTCGATCACGACGTCGGCGCCGAAGCCGTCGGTCAGCGCCTGCACGGCGGCGACCACTCCGGCCTCGTCGAGGGCGGAGGAGTCGATCTCGTGCGTCGCGCCGAGCTCGCGCGCCTTGCTGAGCTTCTTCGGGTCCCGGTCAATGGCGATGATCACGGATGCGCCGGCGAGCTTCGAGCCCACGACCGCCGCATTGCCCACGCCGCCGCAGCCGATGACGGCGACCGAGTCGCCGCGGGTCACATTACCGGTGTTCATGGCGGCGCCGATGCCGGCCATGATGCCGCAGCCGAGCAGCCCGACCGCCGCGGGGTCGGCATCCGGGTTCACCTTGGTGCACTGTTTCTCGTGCACAAGGGTTTTGTCGGCGAAGGCGCCGATTCCGAGCGCGGGGCTCAGCTCGGTGCCGTCCGGCAGGGTCATCTTCTGCGCGGCGTTGAAGGTGTTGAAGCAGTACCAGGGCTCGGCGCGTTTGCAGGCACGGCAGTCGCCGCAGACGGCGCGCCAGTTGAGGACGACGAAGTCGCCGACAGCGACGTGGGTGACGCCCGCGCCAATGATGCTTACGCGTCCCGCGGCCTCGTGCCCGAGCAGGAACGGAAAGTCATCGCTGATCCTGCCCTCCTTGTAGTGGAAGTCCGTGTGACAGACGCCGCAGGTGTCGATGTCGACGACGACTTCGCCGGGGCCCGGGTCGGGAATGACAATATCGGTGAGTTCCACCGGTGCGCCCTTCGAACGAACGATGACGCCGTGAACGGTGATGGGCATGAAGCTCCTCGGAGAGTGGCGGGCGGTCCCTTCACCCTACCCAACGGCCGGTGCCGAGTTGCTGAGGTCCGGTGACAGGCACGGGCGCGCGTGCCGGTCCTTTCGAGTTTCTCGAGAACACGCCACACTGGGAGGCATGAATCCGGCCAGGGAAAGCACATTGTCGATCATCGGAGCCGGCAGTGTGGGGACATCCGTCGCCTATGCCGCCCTGATCCGCAACTCCGCGCTGCAGGTGGTGCTCTATGACATCAACCGGGCCAAGGTCGACGCGGAGGTGCTCGATCTGGCACACGGTACGCCGTTCACCGGCGCGTCGCGGATCAGCGGCGGCAGCGACCTGGCCGTCGTGGCCGATTCGGACGTCATCGTCGTGACAGCGGGCGCGAAGCAGGCACCCGGCCAGACGCGACTCGAACTCGCCGGGGTGAACGCCGGCATCCTGGCGCAGCTGATGCCTCAGCTCGTGGCCCTGGCCCCGAACGCGGTCTTCGTTTTGGTGACAAACCCGTGCGACGTGCTCACGGTGGTGGCCGCAGACTGCGTGGATCTGCCGCCGGGGCGGTTGTTCTCCTCGGGAACGCTGCTCGACTCGGCCCGGCTGCGCTGGCTGATCGCGGAGGCAGCCGGCATCGCGGCGCAGAACGTGCACGCGTTGATCGTCGGCGAGCACGGCGACAGTGAGTTCGCCCTGTGGTCGGACGCCTCGATCGGCCAGACGCCGCTGTCCGACTGGAATGATGACGCGGGGGCCCGGCTTTTTCCGCGGGACCGGCTGGCGGCCCTCACCCGGGACGTCGTGCGCTCGGCCTACCGCATCATCGCGGGCAAGGGCGCGACGAACTACGCGATCGGGCTGAGCGCGGCGCGCATCGTGGAGGCCGTTCTGCGCAATGAACGCGCCATCCTGCCGGTGTCCAGTGTGCTGCGCGGCTATCGCGGCATCGACGGGATCGCGCTGAGCGTGCCGTCAATCGTGGGCGCCGGTGGGGTACAGCGTGTCGTCGACGTGCCGATGGATGACGTAGAACTGGCCCTGCTGCACCGCTCGGCCGAGGCCCTGCAGGAATCGCTGCGTTCCGTCAGGGCATGAGGGGTGCACGAAAACCGGTGAAATCTCGGACACGCCGGGTGGGGCGGCGCCTCACCACGGCGTGTCGCGCGAGCACCGGTTTTGCGGACCGTTCTTGCGGATGCCGGGGTTAGGAGATCGCGCCGAGCGCGGTGAGCTTGGCGTGCAGGGCCGAATCCGTGGGCTCGACGACGTGCGTGTCGTCAGGGAAGACGATGACCGGGATCTTGGAAAGGCCGCTGATGGCCTTGGCCCGGTCGGCGCCGTCTTCGACGGTCTCCAGGTCGACGTAGTCGTAGTCGATGTTGAGAACGTCGAGCAGCTTCTTGGATCGACGGCAGTCGCCGCACCACTGAGCCCCGAACATCGTGATGCGCGGGCTCTGGACGGTGGGTGCTGCGGAGTCTGTCATCTGTCAACAGTAGAGGCGGAACATCCGCCGACCCTGAGTGCCGCAAAACCGGGGAATATCCCGACACGGCGGGCACGGTGGCGCCTCGGCGCGGCGTGTCGCACAAACACCGGTTTTGCGGGGGAAGACGGCCGGTCTAGAGGAACGGGTCCATCGAGCTGAGATGGCACGCATCGTTCCAGCCCTGCAAGACGCGGTTCTCCCGCTCCCAGCCGAGCGTTGACACCGTCGCGGTACCGAGGCTCAGGTTCTTGCCGGCGACGGCCGGCAACCCCATCCACCGGGCCGTCATGATGCGCAGGAAATGACCGTGCGCGAACAGCGCGACCCGGCCCTCCGCGGCGAGGCACTGTTCGATCGCGAGATCGGCGCGGGCGCCCACCTCTTCGGCGGACTCGCCACCGGGAATGGGATGCGTCCACACCGACCAGCCCGGTATCTCCGTGCGGACGTCGTCGGTGCGTCGTCCCTCGTACACGCCGTAGTCCCATTCCAGTGCATTGTCGGTCTCGACGCCCTGCCCGCGGTACCCGGCACGTTCCATCGTTTCCCAGGCTCGAACGAGCGGGCTGGCGAGCACCAGGTCGAAGTGTTCGCCGTCCAGCATGCTCCCCAGGGCATCAGCCTGCTGGCGTCCGAAATCCGTGAGCGGCACATCGGTACGGCCTGTGTGCTGGCCGGTGATGCTCCATTCGGTTTGTCCGTGCCGGATCAAAACGATGTCGTTCTGCCTCATAGTCGTATCCCTGCGTCGTGACGGTGAACACACGTCCGCCCCAGTCTACGAGCCGGGCAACGACCCGAAAAGGATCACCTGTATGGTGATCAGGTCAGTGCAGACGCCCTGAACCACCAGCATCGTTGCCAATCAGGGGGATGTCCCATGTCCATAGCGAATGACAAGCGAGCCACCGGACCGGTCGCCGCGTTCATGAGGCCCATCAATTCGCTCGTCGAGCGGTACATTCCGAGCGCGCTCGTGTTCGTGATCGTGCTCACGGTTGTTGTCGCCATTCTGGCGCTCGTCCTCACGGATTCCGGACCGGTAGACGTGATACGCAGCTGGGGCGACGGCCTCGGCGGTCTGCTCGCCTTCATGACGCAGATGGCACTCGTGCTGCTGCTCGGGCACGCTCTTGCCAATACGAGCCCGGTTCACCGCCTCCTCACGACGCTCGGCGGCATTCCCCGTACACCCGTGCAGGCGTACTCGTTCGTGTTCGTGGTTGCCGCCCTCGCCTGCCTCATCACCTGGGGCCTCGGCCTCGTGGTCGGCGGCCTGCTCGCCAAGGAGGTTGCGGCTCAGGCCCGCGCCCGGGGTGTGAAGCTGCATTTCCCACTGCTCGTGGCCGCCGGCTACAGCGGGTTCGTCGTCTGGCATATGGGCTATTCCGGTTCCGGACCGCTCGCCGCCGCAACCGAGGGCTCCTTCCTGACGGAACAGCTCGGCCGCACGATTCCGCTCGGCGACACCATGTTCTCCCCGTGGAACATCGCCGCCGCCGGTGCGACGATCGTTGTGGTGGCGCTCGCCCTCGCTGTGGTGGCGCCCAAGCGCAACGCGCCGATCTTCGAGCTTGAGTTCGATGCCCGGGACACGCAGGTCGCCGAGGAGCCGGTCGTCACTCCCGCGGACCGTCTGGATGCGAGCCGTATCCTCACCCTTCTCGTGGGGCTGGCCCTCGTGGCCTACCTTGCCGTGCACTTCATCGAGGGCGGAACGCTCACCCTTGACATCGTCAACTGGTCCTTTCTGGCGCTCATCTTCCTGCTCGTGCGCAACCCGTTCGAACTTATTCGCCTCGTGCGCAACGCCGCGTCCAACGTGGGTGACATCCTGCTGCAGTTCCCGCTCTACGCCGGGATCCTGGGCATGATGGTGGCCTCGGGACTCATCGGGGTGTTCTCGGACTTCTTCGTGAATATCGCCACCCCCCAGACGTTCGGAATCATGGCCCTGCTGTCGGCCGGGCTCGTGAACTTCTTCGTTCCCTCCGGCGGCGGTCAGTTCGCCGTGCAGGGCCCGATCATGCTCGATGCCGCCGAACGACTTGGCGTCGACCCGTCGGTGGCGATCATGGCCGTCACCTACGGGGACCAGTGGACGAACATGATTCAACCGTTCTGGGCGCTGCCGCTGCTGGCCATCGCAGGGCTCAAGATGCGGGACATTCTCGGGTACACGACGATCACCTTCCTCGCGGCGGGACTGGTCTTTTGTGCCACGTTGCTGATCGTCGGCGCCGGATAAGTCTCCTACAGTGCAAACTCACGGCTGGAGAACCGTAGGCTGGGAGCATCCCTATTGAGTTTGAGGCAGGTCTTCCATGAAGGTCATTAGTTACAATCTCCGCAAGAATCGGGCCAGCGGTGAACTCATCGCCTTGGCGGAGCGATACGACCCCGACATCCTGTGTCTGCAGGAGTGCGACACGGTCGAGTTGCCCGCCGAGGTCGGCCTGCTGCACCTCGCGGACTCGACCATACGCAACCGGCTGGGTCTGGCCATTTACTACCGCCGTGACCGCTTCACCGCGGTGAAGACGCAGGCGTTCGCGCTGAAGAAGTCCCTGCACGACAAGTTGCTGACGCCCGCTCACGAGCGCCTGATCGGCACGCGACTGGTCGATCTCGCCGAGCAGCGGGAGATTGTCGTGGCGTCGTTCCACGCCGCACCGCTCACGGCGCGGAATTCTCTCCGCCGCAACCAGATTCGGACAGCGCACGATGAGCTCCACGAACTCGGTCCAGGCCTGCCCACGCTCATGGTCGGCGACTACAACTATCCGATCTTCAAGCGGAAGCTGAGCGCCCGCGTCAACGAGTCGGGTTACGATCTGACCCTCAGCGACACCATCACGTACACGCGGTACAAGTTCTTCCAGGGCCACTTCGACCTCGCCACATCGGTGGGACTGAGCATCGACAACGTCGAGACCCTCCCGAGTGGCACCTCAGATCACATGCCCATCCTCGTGACGTCGTCGTACAGCGTCCACAAGGCGATGCGCCCGCTGGATTCCGCGGTCGCCATCCCGGAAACGGATTTCACGATCTGAGCGTGACGCTGCCGGCCCGGTGACAATCCGCCCCGGGGCGGCAGCGCGCTCGCGGAAAGGCGAGCAGACCGAGCTACTGCTCGGTGCGAACGCGTTCGAGCAGAAGAGCGATCAGCAGGGCACGCTGGTGCTCGGGCGAGGTGAGGGCGACGGCCTCCTGTACGGCAAGCTGGTCTTCCTCCGTGGACCGGGCCACGTCGAATTCGGCCAGCTGCCGGATGACGGCGATCAACCGGTGTGCGCTGGGAGTCGCGGCGTCGTCGGGGGTCACGGGGTTCGTTTCAGAAGTCTGCATACCTCACGGTACCCGAGCCCCGTGTGTGTGAGCCATGGGCGCTCCGCATCTGTCCCCTAACCTGAAAGGACAGCTCGAAGGGAACCTGATGCTCATCACCGATGCCACGTCCACCATGCCACCCGCCACCGAATCCGTGCTCGGACGGGCCTTTCGGGGCGTGTTGTTCGACATGGACGGCACGCTCATCGACTCGACGCCGGCCGTCAACCGGTCGTGGCTGAGCTGGGCGAGCGAACGTGGTCTGAATGACGCCTTCCGCCCGGGCAACCACGGCATGCCCGCTCGACAAATCGTCGAATCCCTTGTGCCGGCCTGCGACGTGGACGTGGCCCTCGCTCGCGTACTGGCCCTGGAAACCGATGACACCCAGGACATCACCGTGCTGCCGGGCGCGGCCGAGCTGCTGCTCGGCATTCCCGACGCCCGACGCGCCATCGTCACGTCCTGCGCGCGCACGCTGGCCGCCGCCCGCATTGCCGCGTCGGGACTCGCGGCGCCGAGCGTCATCGTGACCATCGACGACACCGGCCGGGGTAAACCCAACCCGGAACCGTTTCACGAGGGGGCCGCCCGGCTCGGCGTCGACCCGCGCGAGTGCGTCGTGTTCGAAGACGCGCCGGCCGGCCTCACTGCCGCGCGTGCGGCCGGATGCGCGACCATCGCCGTCGTCGGAACGCATACGGCCGCCGAGCTCGAGGCCGATCTGGTCGTGCCGAGCCTCGACCGATTGAAGGTGACCGTCACCGCCGACGGCGTGATCTTCGGCCTGCGCCCCTGACCGGGCACGCGTCGCGGTGGGCCGTCGGCATTGGGCGGCAAACAATCACGACGAATGTCAGCGCGTCGCGCCAAATGAACGTAACGTTGATTGGTGGTGGTTTTCTCCACACCCACGAAAGGTTTTGACTTGAGCGACGAATGCATTCACGGGCTAGACGGCGAACTGTGCGCCATCTGCTTTCCCAAGGCTGCACCGGAGGTCGTACCCGTGGCCACCGTACGCAAGAGGTCCAGCGCCGCGAAGCCGCCGTCCCTTACCGGCCCACGTCGGGTGGCCCCGGTGGCGGCGCCCCGCAGGACGGCTGCGGCGAAGCGCGCCGTCGACAATGTGGGTGAGCAGCGGCTCTACCACGTGACCCACATCAGCAACCTCGCTGCCATCCTCGAGAGCGGGTGCCTGCTGGCCGACGCGAGCGAGTCGCTCGAGACCCGACCCACCGTCGATGTTTCCGCGACCGCCGTGCGCGACGCGCGCCGCGCGGCGCTTCTCCCCGGCGAGGACGACCTCACCGTGGCGAACTACGTGCCGTTCTTCCTCTCGCCGCACGCCACGGTGTGGGATGGGATTCGGGCCAACAATGGTGACCCGCGGCTCGAGCTCAACGCCCACGGCTCCGATGCCTACGACTTCGTGATCCTGGTCAGCACCGTGAAGACGGTCGTCGAGGCGCATGAGGCCACCAACGACGACTTCCCCGCCGGGGTGGCTCTCGCCGATGGAGATGCGGCGTTGGCCGGCTCCCGCATCGTGGCCACGGCCGACGGCGTCGAGCGGATGCTCGTTCGTCTGCGTTCCGATCCCGACGCCGATGTTCTGCTGCGCGCGGAACTGCTCGTGATGGACTCTTTTCCGCTTGAGCTGGTCACCCTGCTCGGCGTCGCGAACGACCGGGTGCGCGACACGGTGCGCGACATTCTCAAGCAGTCGTCGTACCGCCCCAAGGTCGCCGTGTACCCGCCGTGGTTCCAGCCTACCGAAGAGGTTCAGTCGGCCGACTAGGGCATCAAGGCGCGTCGGTCAGACGACGCCGAGAGGGAGCTGTTCGCCCTCGGGCAGCTGCACTCGGATGCTGTCGCCCGGCCGGACCGTGCCGCCGTGCGCCACCACACCCATCACACCGGACCGGCGCACCGGCCGGCCCGCGGCATCCGTGCTGATGAGTGCCTTCAGGAGCCCGCTCCGGTACCCATTGATGAGCGAGCAGGGGCTGCGCAATCCCGTGACGCGCACGGTCGCCGTGGCGCCGAGATGCAGCAGCGCGCCGTCGGGCAGGCTCAGTAGATCAAGCCCCGCCGTCGCGACGTTCTCGCCGAGCTCGCCGGGCGCCACGCTGAAGCCGTCGCGCGCCAGCTCGCCGAACAGCTCCGACGGGATCAGGTGCACCTGCGTGAGGTTCGGCCGGGTCGGGTCCTTCTTCAGCAGGTACCGGTGCTGCGTGGTCACGCCGGCGTGGGCGTCGCCCTCGATGCCGAAACCGGCGAGCAGCACGATCTCCGGCACGGTGGGTTTGCTGAAGCGGTGCCGGTCGTCACGGCTGACCGAGACGACGGTGGCCGGCGCAAGGACGGTATTCATGGGGCCATTGTGCCATCCACGCGCATCAGTGTTCGTGGATTTCGAGCGGCAGGCCGTCGGTGTCGCGCGTGGACACTCATGGTCGGGCGCGATGATGGGTATGCGGTGCGCTCCGGTGACTCGTCTGGCCGGATCAACTGCGAGACGGGCGGATGCCGTGGCATCATCATCAGGTGACCTACATTCCCGCAGAAGACCGTTATGAATCCATGCCGTACCGACGCACGGGTCGGAGCGGTCTCAAACTGCCCGCAATCTCGCTCGGACTCTGGCAGAACTTCGGCGACGACACGCCGATTGACACCCAACGCGCCATCCTGCGCCGGGCGTTCGACCTCGGCATCACGCACTTCGACCTCGCCAACAACTACGGTCCGCCGTACGGCAGCGCCGAGACAAACTTCGGCAAGGTCTTCCGTGAGGACTTCGTGGCGCACCGCGCCGAAATGGTCATCTCCAGCAAGGCCGGCTATGACATGTGGCCGGGACCGTACGGGAACTTCGGGTCGCGCAAGTACCTGCTTGCAAGCCTGGACCAGTCCCTCGGCCGCATGGGTGTCGACTATGTCGACGTGTTCTACTCGCACCGCGCCGACCCCGACACCCCGCTCGAGGAGACCATGGGCGCCCTGCACACCGCCGTCACGAGCGGCCGGGCGCTCTACGCCGGGATTTCCTCGTACTCGCCGACCCGCACCCGTGAGGCGGCCGCGATTCTCGCCGAGATGGGCACCCCCCTGCTCATCCACCAGCCCTCGTACTCGATGTTCAACCGTTGGGTCGAAGACGACCTGCTCGACACCCTGGACGACATCGGCGCCGGCTGCATCGCGTTCTCGCCGCTCGCGCAGGGACTGCTCACCGACCGCTATCTTGGCGGGATCCCCTCGGATTCACGCGTGGCGAGGGACGGCTCCGCGAACAAGGGCATGGTGAATGAGGCGACGCTCGCGAGCATCCGCGCGCTCACCGACATTGCCGAGGGCCGCGGCCAGTCGCTCGCCCAAATGGCTCTCGCGTGGGTGCTGCGCAACACGGCGGTCACGTCGGCGCTCGTCGGCGCCTCCTCGGTCGCGCAGCTGGAGACGAACGTTGCCGCACTCGACAATCTCTCGTTCGGCGTCGACGAGCTCGCCGCAATCGACGAGCACGCGACCGACATGGGCATCAACCTGTGGGCGGGATCGAGCGCGATCTGACCGAGACCCGAAGAACGCGCCGCCGACGGGGACGGCCGGCCTGTCACTCGAAGAGGGATCGGACGTCCTCGGCGGTGAGCGACGCGCTGAACCCCGCCTCGTCGCCGAGCATCGCCTCAAAGAGCGCGGCCTTGCGCTGTTTGAGCGCCATCACCTTGTCTTCGATCGTGCCGGTCGCCACCAGGCGGTAGACCATCACGTTGCGGGTCTGGCCGATGCGGTGCGTACGGTCAATCGCCTGCGCCTCGCTCGCCGGATTCCACCACGGGTCGAGCAGGAACACGTAGTCCGCCTCGGTGAGATTGAGCCCGAAACCACCCGCCTTGAGGCTGATCAGGAACACGGGCGCGAGACCCGTCTTGAACCGGTCGACCACCTCCGAGCGGGCGAGGGTCGACCCGTCGAGGTAGCAGTACGGTGTGCCGAGCGCGTCGAGCCGGGCGGCGGCAAGCTTCAGGAAGGACGTGAACTGGCTGAAGATCAGCGCCCGGTGCCCCTCGGCGACCACGCCCTCCAACTGTTCGAAGAGCACGTCGAGCTTGCTCGACGGCACGCCCCGGTACGCCTCGTCGACGAGTGAGGCGTCGAGGCTGAGCATGCGCAGCAGGGTGATCGAACGGAAGATGATGAACCGGTTCTTGTCCATGTCGTCGATGAGCCCGAGCAACTTCTGTCGCTCGCGTTGCAGGAACGTGTCGTAAATGGTGCGGTGCTGCGGGCCCAGCTCGACCGTCAGCACCTGCTCCTGCTTGGCCGGCAACTCCGGCGCCACGACCTCCTTGGTGCGCCGCATCAAGACCGGGCGGATGCGTCGGCGCAGCTTCGCGTACAGGGCCGTGTCGGCCGCCAGCTCCAACGGGCGCACGTACGTCTCGGTGAACTGCCGCGCCGAGGCGAAGAGCCCGGGTGCCACGATACTGAGCAGCGACCACAGATCGAGCAGGTTGTTCTCCATCGGCGTTCCCGTGATGGCGAGCTTGAACGGGGTACGCAGCTCTTTCGCGCACACATACGCTTGCGAGGTTCGGTTCTTCACGAACTGCGCCTCGTCGAGCAGGAGTCCCGCCCAGCCGTGCGCCTGGTAGGCGTCGAAGTCGAGGCGGAACAGCGCGTACGACGTGACGATCACGTCGACGCCGGCTGCGGCATCCGCCACGGATGTGCGGCCGGATCCCTCGGTGCTGGTGACGGCACGCACCCGCAGCCCCGGGGTGAACCGTGCGGCTTCGCTCACCCAGTTCGACACGACGGATGTCGGCGCCACGACCAGGAACGGCCGCCGGTCGCTCACGGGGCCGGTGCCGCCTTCTCCTGACCGGGTGGCATGCTCGATGAGCGCGAGGGCCTGCAGAGTCTTGCCGAGTCCCATGTCGTCCGCGAGGATTCCGCCCAGACCGTGTTGCCACAGGAAAGCGAGCCAGTGAAACCCCTGACGTTGATACGGGCGCAATGTCGCGTGCACGCCGGAGGGGAGCGGAGCGGGGTCGATCGCGGTCAGATCCAGCAGCCCGGCGACGGCGGCCCGCCAGGTCACCGCCTGCTCGGTCTCGTCGGCGAGGTCTTCGAAATCGGCCCAGAGGCTCGCCTGGTGCCGGCTGATGCGCAGGCCCGTCTCCCATTCGGACAGCTCGCCGGCCTCCTCGATCAGCTCGCGCAGACGATCGAACACGGGCTGCCGCAGCGAAAGGTAACTGTTGTCGACGAGCAGCAGGCGGGTGTGACCCTTCGAGAGTGCCGTGAACAGCGGGGCGAAGGGAACACTGCGACCGTCGACCCGCACGAGAACGCCGAGGTCGAACCAGTCGCGCTGGGTGCTCTCCACGGTGGTGAACGTGAGCCGGGGCGGGGCGGTCAGCTCGCGATAGTCCGGCTCTTCGCCGATCACGTCCACTCGCACGCCGACCAGGGCGCGCAGCCTGCGCAGCACCTTGTCGGCGAATTCCGCCGCATCAACGCCACGGAGAGTGTCGCCGAACGCCATGATCGGTCCCGATGCTCCCGGTGCCGGGTCTGGAGTCGCGTCGGAGGGCGCGCAGACCACCGCACCGGGGGACAGCACCCGGGTGGCGCGTTCACGCAGCTCGGCCTCCGTGTCGGCGTCGCGGGCATCGGCTTCGCCGTACCGCGGTTCGAGCGGCAGTCGAGCCACGACGCTGCCCTCCCGGTATTCGAATTCGCCGTCGAGGCGCAGGACCGGCCCGGCCTCGAACCGCGCGGTGACCACGAGCGTCGGTGGATCCGGCGCGGCAAACAGCACCGAGGCATCCGTGCTCGTCGTGGGCAGGGTGCGGCGCAGGGCCGGGTAATACTCGGTGAGGAATTCGGCCACGTCGGCCTCCGGCACGACCGCCGCGGCCGGCTTGCCGATGAGTGCCCGCTGCGCGGTCGTGAGCGGCTCGGGCGTCGGAGCGAGAGTGAAGACGGTGTGCGGGTCCAGCGAATACGTGTAGATGCCGTGGGTGCCGATGACGCCGGCCTGCTCGGCCGGGTGCGGGCTGTCGTCGAGGGTCAGCACTGTGTCGAGTCGCAGCGTGCCGTCGACCCGCCGAACGTCGAGGCTCACGCGGGCGGCGGCCGCCACCGCCACGACAGCGTTCTTCTTCGTTCCCACGAGGGCGATTTCGAGCGCGCTCGCCTGCTCGAAATAGTGCCAGAGTAGCGGGCTGCTGAAATCGTCCAGGTAGATCCAGTCGGCCTCCTGACTGGAATAGACCATGCGGACAGCCCGGTACAGCGCAATGAGCTCGGAGAACCATCGATGTTGCCGGGGATCGAGGTTGAGTTCCCGCACCTGAAAGGTGAGGTTGTTCCAGGCCAGGTTCGCGCGCACCCAGTTGCCGTTGTCGTTCTGTACGACGGGTCGAACTCCGAGGCGAAAGTCGCCGTGGCCGGGCCGGAGGGTCTTCACCGGCTGTGCTGTGGGACCGCGCCAGCGTTCGCTCGTGCGCGGCGTCTGCTCGCGCAGTTCGAACTGCAGGCCCATGCGGGTTACGGGTCGATCGGCGGCCCGGGACCGCTCGCCGATGCGACCGGAGTGACGTTGAACGGAGGCCTCGGCCGCTTCGATCGGCGCGGCCAGCAGCGCCCGCCACGCGGGGATCTTCTCGGATGAGCCCGACGCGGACGACACCGGCCCGGTCACCACGACATGCCCACGAGGGATGCAGCGAAGAGGGCCATGCGTCAATAATCTCACGCTCCCCGGACAGCAGTGGCCCAACGGAGCAGGCGGTGATAGGGTCTCGACGCTCGCGACGACGAACGGGAAGGACACCATGCCCCCAGCGACAGCTCCGCCGACGGGAACCCCGCCATGCTGACCTTCGGCCACGGAGACGACGGCACCTTCGAGCGGGTATGGGCCGCCCCCGAGTGGCGCGCCGCCCTCCCCGATATCTCCCTGCCCGACCTGCGACGCCTTGTCGTCGTGGCGGCGCATCCCGACGATGAAGCACTCGGCGCCGGCGGGCTGATCGCCCGGGCGGCGTCTCTCGGGCTGCCCATTTCGGTGTTGGTGCTCAGCAACGGCGACGTTTCGCGGAGGCGATCGTCCACCGTGACGCCCGAGCGGCTCGCCGCGATCCGGCGGATCGATGTCATGGACACCGTCGCGGCGCTAGCGCCGGAGGCGACGCTGCGATTGCTGGAGTTGCCGGACGGACTGCTCTCCGCCCACATCGAGGAGGTCTCGCGCGCCATCGCCGCCGAGATCGAGGGGCTCGAGGGGACTGGAACCGGAACCTGGGTTGTCGCTCCGTGGCGTGCCGACGGGCACCCGGACCATACGGCAGCCGGTGAGGCCGCGGCCGGCGCGGTGCAGGCCACCGGTGCCCGGTTGTTCGAATACCCGATCTGGGCGTGGCATTGGTCGGCCCCGACCGACGACGTATGGCCGCATGATGCCATGTGTGCGCTGGATCTCACCGCGGCCGAGCGCGAGGCGAAGGCGAAGGCACTGGGCCGGCGTCGCACCCCGGGGCACGAGTGGGACGAAGCGCCCGGTGACGAACCGATTGTGAAGCCGCAGTTCACCGAACACTTCACGCGCGGGTTTGAGACCTTCATCGAGGCGGGACTGGTCGAGAATCGGCCGGGTCGTGGCACGGAGCGACGGGAGCAGCCCGGCGGCGGCCCCTTCGGCGGTGACACGGGCTGGTACGAGCGGCGCAAGAGCGCCCTCATGCTGGCGGTGCTGCCGCGCGCGCACTTCGCCGCCGCGCTCGAAATCGGCAGTGCCAGCGGGCTCACCTCGGCGTTGGCGGGGCGCTGCACCCGTGTGCTTGCCCTCCGCGGTGGTGGGAGTGCACCCGAGAGCGTGCGGCCGGGACCGGCCGGGGAATCGCCGGTGAGCGCCGAGAGGCGGTATCTGCCCACGGAATGGCCCGACGGGGCCTTCGACCTCATCGTGCTGTCTGAGGTGGCGTACTGTTATTCGGCCGTGGAACTGGGGCGATTACTGGCGAAATGCCGGTCGCGTCTCACCCCGGACGGCGTTCTCCTCGCCTGCCACTGGCGGCATCCCGTCCGCGATTACCCGTTGAGCGCGGAGCACGTGCACACCGAACTGGCCCGGCTGTCCGGGCTGCAACGCACGGTTCAACATCGTGAAAAGGATTTCCTCCTCGACGTGTTCGAGCCGAGGCCCGCTCGTTCCGTCGCGGAGCGGGAGGGTCTGGTCGGGTAGCACCGGATCGTGCCAAACGCCCTGGTCACAGCTGTACGGCGCTGCTGATCACCTTTTCCGCGCTCTCGTGCATGAGCTCGTTGTGTGAGCGAGCATGGGCGCGAAGGCGGTTGAACGCCTCAGTCATGTTCACCTGACTGCGTTGGGCGATCACTCCCTTGGCCTGCTCAATGAGAATGCGGCTGTTGAGCGCCCGTTGAAGCTGTTCGTTCACGGCCGTGTTTTCTCGTACGGTGCGCTCCTGCAGGATGCTGATTGTCGCCACGTCCGCAAGGGCCTGACCGATCGCCGCATCCTCTTCGGTGAGGCTGCCCGTCTCGCTGCGGAACAGATTGAGCGCCCCGATGGTCTTGGGACGAAAACGCATCGGGATCGCATGTACAGACAGGAAGCCCTGGGAGAGGGCGGCTTTCTGGAATGCCGGATACTTGCCGCCGTCCGCCGCGATGTCGTTGAGCGTGACGACCTGACCCGTGCGGAACGCGTCGACACACGGCCCGATGCCGGCCTCGCTCTGCAGGATCTCCACCAGCTGGCTCTCCTCGCTCGTGGACGCGAGCACCTGCAGCTGGCCGGTCGCATCAGCCAGCAGCAGTCCCGCCGCCTGCGCGTCGAGCAGGGCGACCGATTCCTCCACGAGCGTGTGCAAAACATCCAGCACGTCGTACTCGCCCACCAGCGCGTCCGCCAGCTTGACGAAGGCGCTGCTCACCTGCCACGCGCGAGTCACCGTGCTCATCCCTTCAGTGTAAAACCAAAGCCGTCATCGGGAAACACTTAATCCGGTGTGAATACCAGAGTGCGGTCCACCACCTCCCTGGCAACGTCCCGCACCGACTGGTCATGGAGAAACGCGTGTGCGCGCAGTCGCTGGAGGGCATCCGTGGCGGTCGTTTCAAGCTGTACGAGCACCATGCCGGTGGCCTGGTGGATCTCGCGTCGGCTGAGCGGTGAGGGGGCCGGGGGTGCCGTATCAGGCTGCTCGTTCCAGGTGAGGACGTTGTGCAACAGCGTCCACGCCGACCGATCGGCCAGGGCTATTGCCTGGTGGAGATCGCTCGGTTGCAGCGGATCGGGAGCCGTGCTGTACAGCTCCACGACGCCAACGTCAATGGCCCCGATCGTGAGCGGAAACACGAACACCGCCTGCACGTCGAGCAGCAGAAGGGCCTTCCCATAGACGGGCCATTTCGTATGCGTTTGGCTGCGCACGAAGGGCAGCAGAACGGGCCGTCGCGTTCGCACGGCCTCCCAGCGGGGGCCTTCCCCCAGATCGAACTGAAGTTCGTCGAGGTGCGCGGCGAGACCATCCGTGGCACAGACGAAGGTTTCGGGGACCGAACTTCCGAACGCGGACACGGCGGCGCCGGTGATCGGCAGCGCCGCGACAAAGTCCGCGCACACCGCACCGTCGGAACCTGCGTTCGATAGAACGCCCCGCTTTCGCATGATCGACCGGCCCTCCTGGCCTGCGTTGACGGCGCACCTACAGGATACGACCGTGCGCGGTCGACGGGAAGGAAATGATGATTCCGGTGCTTGGCCCAGTCAGTCCATCACGGGAGGTTCCTCGCCCGAGGGATGAGCCCGCGCCGCGTCCACCACCCACGCATAGTTGAACGCGCGCTCCCGCCACGCGCTGTACCGGCCGGAGACGCCGCCGTGACCGGCAGACATCTCGGTCTTGAGCAGCACATCCGCTCCCACCTCACGCAGTCGGGCCACCCACTTGGCCGACTCGACATAAAGCACCCTCGTGTCGTTGAGGCTCGTGACCGCGAGGATGCGGGGGTAGTGCGTGTCGTGCACGTTTTCCACGGGGGAGTAGGACTTCATGTAGGCGTACACCTCCGGATTGTGCAGGGGGTCTCCCCATTCGTCCCATTCGATGACGGTGAGTGGGAGGGAAGGGTCGAGAATCGAGGTGAGCGCATCCACGAACGGCACGACCGCGAGGATGCCGGAGAAGAGCTGCGGCGCCATATTCGCCACCGCGCCCACGAGCAGGCCGCCGGCGCTGCCGCCCTCGGCGACCAGCCGGTCCGGCGCGGTGTAGTCCTCGTCGATGAGATGCTCGGCACAGGCGATGAAATCGGTGAACGTGTTGCGTTTCTGGTGTGTCTTGCCCTGCTCGTACCAGGAACGGCCGAGCTCCCCGCCGCCGCGCACGTGCGCGATGGCGAAGATCATGCCGCGATCGAGCAGGCTGAGCCGAGAGATACCGAATCCGGGGTCGACGCTGTGCTCGTAGGAACCGTAGCCGTAAAGCACCGTCGGCGCGGGTTGTCCCGGGGTGACCAGGTCGCGCCGAAAGACGAGCGAAATGGGAATCCGGGTGCCGTCCGCCGCCGTGGCCCACTCGCGCCGTTGCTCGAAGAGCGTCGGGTCGTACCCGCCGAGTACCGGCTGCTGCTTGAGCATGCGCAGCTCGCCGGTGGCCACGACATAGTCATAGACCGTGCTGGGCGTGACAAAGCTCGTGTACCCCAGGCGAACGGTGGGCTGGGTCCAGTCCGGGTTGCCTGAGGTTCCCACGGTGAAGAGTTTCTCGTCGAAGGCGATCTCCGTGAGCACGCCGCCCGGACGATCGACGGCGATCCGGGTGAGGCCGTCCTTGCGGTACTCGACGACGATGAAGTCACGGAACGCATCCACGCTCTCCAGTCGGATTTCCGGGTTGTGCGCAAGCAATACCCGGCTCTCGCCGTGGGGGTCGGCGGCCGCGACGCTCACGAGTTCGAAGTTGATCGCGTGGTGGTTGTGCACGATCAGGAGGCAGTCCTCTCCATCGATGACCGCATGCTCCACGTCGTATTCCACCCCCTCGCGGCGAGGCCAGACCACCGTGAAATCGCCGGTCGGGTCGGAAGCGTCGAGCAGGTGTGTCTCGGTCGTAATGCTCGAGCCGGCCTCGATCATCAGGTACTGGTGGCTGCGGGTGAGGCCGACACCCACCCAGAACCGTTCATCGGGCTCGGTGAAGATGCTGGCGTCGGCGGATGCCGCGGTGCCGAGCAGGTGACGCCACACCGTGTCGGGGCGCCAGGCCTCGTCAACGGTCGTGTAGAAGAGGTAGCGGCCGCTCGGGTCGAAGACCGCACCCGCGCTCGTGTTCGAGATTTCGTCGGGGAGGTTTTCACCGGTGGCGAGGACACGCACTCGAACCGTGTATCGTTCGTCGCCCTCCACATCCGTTGCGTAGAGAAGCATGCTGCCGTCCGTGCTGACGTCGAAGCTGCCGAGGGAGTAGAAATCATGGTCGGCCGCCTCGACATTGTCGTCGAGCAGGATCTGCTCGCCGGGCAGCCCGACTCCGTCCACGACGGTCACGATGGGGGGTACCCAGTCGTCCGGGGCGGCTATCGGCGCGCGGCAGTGGATGCCGTATTCCCGGCCTTCACTGGTGCGGGTGTAGTACCACCAATCGCCGCGGCGCACCGGTACGCTCAGATCGGTCTCCTGGGTGCGGCCCTTGATCTCCTCGAAGAGCTGCTCCTGCAGCAATTCCAGGTGACCCGTGCGGGCCTGTGTATACGCGTTCTCGGCCTCGAGATGGCCGATCACCTCCGGGCTCTCCTTGTCGCGCAGCCACTCGTAGTTGTCCACGTACACGTCGCTGTGATGAATTCGCTGCTGCGGCTTCTGCGCCGCCAGGGGAGGAGTGCTCATAATCAAGGGTACGTCGGTGGCGCCTCCGCGCCCAGTTCGGGTCTGCCGCAGCACCCCGACCGGACATGCAAGGAGCCGGCACCCCGTGTCGACGGTGGATGCCGGCTCGTGTCCGGTTGGGCGGTGTCGCTACCTCGTTGTGGTGACACTTCTGCGCCGCGCGGACGTCTTCGGGGGCAACGGAATGATGGTGCGGGAACCGGGGCAATCCTCGGTGGAGTTCTCCTTTGAGTGATACGTCGCGAAGCGCGTATCGGAGGTGATCCAGACCAATTGATTGCACTCAGGGCACTCAATCTGTAGCATCTTCACAAGAATCCTTCCCGTCGCCGATTTTCTGTATCGGATCGACCATTCCACCCTACGACGGTGCCGGTCGCAACGGCTCGTCCCTCTAGGGGGATAGCGCAGCGCCGCTCGCAGTGCTACGGTGCCCTTCTTACACCCCGGCCCTCGGTCGGTGTCGGCGGTTGTGACGTATGGCCAGGGGAGGTCTCATGGAACACCGTGATGCACTACGGCAGGGAACGGTGCTCACCAGCGCCGTTCTCGGTATCGTCGGGGCCTTCATCGGTTCGGGTGCCGCCGGCGGGACGCCCATGCCGGAGGTCTCCGGCGGCGCTCTCGCCGCGGACGCCACACTCATCGCCCCCGGTGGCCCGGCCTTCGCGATCTGGACTCCGATCTACGCCGGCCTCCTCGCCTACGCCGTGTGGCAGTTGTTCCCGGCCCAGAAAGGCGACCCTCGTCAACGGCGCCTCGGCTACCCGATTGCGCTGTCGCTGCTGCTCAACGCCGCGTGGATCCTGAGCGTCCAGTTTGATCTGCTTCCGCTCAGCGTCCCCATCATCGTGCTGCTGCTGGTCGTGCTCGTCTGGACGATGCGCACGATGCTGGACACCCGACCCCAGAGCACGCTTGAGCTGCTGCTCGTGGACGCAACCATGGGCCTCTATCTCGGCTGGGTCTGCGTGGCCACCGCCGCGAACGTGGCCGCGGTGCTCGTGGCCGCCGGCTTCACCGGGTTCGGTCTGTCCCCGGACGTGTGGGCCGTCGGCGTGATCGGCGTGGCGGGGCTCGTCGGTGTACTCCTCGCCCTGTACGACCGTGGGCGTTGGGCGCCCACCCTCGCGCTCGGCTGGGGATTTGCGTGGGTGGCCATCGCCAGGCTGGGCGGCGAACCTCTCTCCGTGCCGGCCGGGATCACCGCCGTCGTGTGCGTGGTGGCGATCGTCGCCGCGACCGTAGTCGCCCGGACCGCTGCTCGGCAGCGGATGCCGACCAGCCGACCATCGAGGAGGCATCCGTTCGGCCGGTCGTGAAGACCTATTGACGGGCGGGGCGTGGCCGCGGCGCCTGCGGCTTCTGCACCGCGAACTCGCCGCCGACCCGACCGCCGAAGGGGCGCCCATGATCGGCGAATTCCTCGCGGAAGAACGCCATGCGCCACTTGCCCATCTCTACCCGTGAACCCGTGCGCAGGATGATGCCGCCACCTCGAGTGGAGGCGACATCATCCACCGGGCGGACACTGCCACTCACCTCCCCAAGCGGGTAAAGAACGTACTCATCATTCTCGTCGTGGCGGATCTCGGCATGTACGGGGTCCAAGTCGGCCAGGACCAGGTCGGATTCCGGCGACGATCCGATCCTCGTCGTCGTGGGCAGGAGGTCGAATTCCCGCGGCTTCTGTCCGTTCCAATTCTGCGAACCCACGACGAATATCAGGCGCGGCCGACCGCCGCCGCTCGCATAATGCGTCGTCGTGACGCGTCGACGCAGCTTGCGCTCGAATGTCGGCACGAGGGGGAAGAGCGTCGACGGGGGCAGCGGCACCATCGCTGGGGCAGAGGTCAGCGCGCTTTTGGCTCCGCTGTGCAGCAGCGGCGCCAGGGCGACGCGGCTTCCGAGGGTGATGTGGGGCGACTTGGTGACCAGTCGCTGAACCAACGGCGCGTCGACATCACCGATTCGGGCGATGATCCCGTCCGGTCCGGCGAGGGACACGGTGAGTCCCCGTGCAGCCAATTGTGCGGCGAGTTCCCGAATACTGCTCAGGTTCAGGGTGCGTCCCTGCACGAGAACCGACGGATCGCTCGCATAGACCGTCACCTCTTCGCCGTCGGCCGTGATCGTGCCGTGCAGCCGGTCAACGGATGCGCCATCGTCCTCCTCCGCGAGGGAGAACGTGAGGTCGACGTGCAAGTGCACGGGGGCGTTCACGACTATTTGCGGTGCGGGTCGGAGCCCGGAGTGAGGGCATCGCTCGTGGTGACTCGAAGCGTCCCGTCGACCTTCCAGATGGCGCGCGGGGCATCCGGGCCGATATCGCGGGGAACCTCGACCGTCATGTCGACGAAGGTGTAATTGATCGCCGCTCCCTTGCCGGTGAGATAGGACCACATCTCCTCGCCGAGATCGGTCCAGTCCGAAATCGTGTGCTCACGTGGTTCATCGGTGCTTTCGACATTTCCCAGGTAATTCTGGCGTTCGGTCACGGTTTGTCCTTACTCGATTGCGGGCAGGGGTGTGGGGTTTGTAGTGGAATCATAGTGGCTCGAGCCGACCGCCAATAGCTGCAATATCGCCGGCCGAGAACAGCGCCGTCAACCACATGCCCGGCCGTTTCAGCTTCGCCCGACCCCGCCGCCTCCGAGGTCGATGTCGGTTCACTCGCAGAGGGCCCGGGCCGCACCGACGCGGGTCTCCGAATGGCGCAGGGCCTGCGTTCGAGTTTCAGCCGCCGAGCTAGGGTGTTGGGGTGCCGCCCGACTCGACTCCCGCCCGACCCACTCCCGCCCGCGAGTTCTTCGCCGGGGCCGGGTTCCTGGTCCGCGGCCTCAGAATGTGGATCACGTCGCCGCGCCTCATGCTGCTCGGCGCCCTGCCCGCCCTCATCGTCGGCATTGTGTACGTCGCCGGTTTCGTGGTGCTGCTCGTCAACCTCGAGACCAGTGCAGCCGCCATCAGTCCGTTCGCCAGTGGCTGGGACGAGCCCTGGCGCACGGTCGTGCGAGTCGTCGTCGGCGCGGCGATCGCGGCCGCCGGCATCCTGCTGGTGGCGTACACCTTTGTGGCGGTGGCGCTGCTGGTCGGCGACCCCTTCTATGCGCGCATCTGGCGCGCGGTTGAAACCACCCTCGGCGACGAGCCGGTCGAACCGAAGCGCGGACTGCTGCGCAGCATTCTGCGTTCCGTGACCGACGCCCTGCGGTTGATCACCCTCGCCGTTCTGGTCGCTGTCGTGCTGCTGCTCTGCGGGCTCGTTCCCGTGCTTGGGCAGCTGGGCGCGCTCGTGCTCGGGGCGCTCTTCGGCGGATGGATCCTCACCCTCGAACTCACCGGCTTCGCCTTCGACGCGCGCGGCTTCACCCTCACCGAGCGGCGACGGATGCTGGGCTCTCGACGAGCGCGCAGCCTCGGATTCGGCGTGCTCACGTACGTGCTGTTCCTGATCCCGGGGGCGGCCGTCATCGTGATGCCCGCGGCGGTCGCCGGGGCTGCCCTGCTCAGCCGCGATATTCTCGCGGAGACGACGAACGCCTGACCGGTCCTGGCCGAGCTCAGCGTTCCGCGGATGCTAGTTTTCGGCAACGACGGTCCTTGAGATAACCGCATGTCGGTGGCGTTCGGTAGCCTCAAAGCACGCGAGGTTCCCTCCCTCGCGTGAGCGAGGAGTTTGCGTGTACGTGCTCGATTCGACGACGGTCATCTACTCGGCAAGTGATCTGAGCGCCGCCGCGCAGTGCGAGTGGGCGCTCATGCGTACGTTGGACGGCAGATTGGGGCGCATCAATCGGGTCATCGAACGCGAAGACGCGATGCTCCGCCGCACGGCGGTGCTCGGCGACGAGCACGAGCTGCGGATGTTGGAGCGGCTGCGCGCCACGCACACGATCGTTGAAATCGCGCGGCCCTCCTATGGTGATGACCCACTGCTCGCGGTGCAGCAGAGCGAGTCGGCACTCCGCGCCGGTGCCGAGGTCGTGTACCAGGCCGCCTTCTTCGATGGGCGGTTTCTCGGCTACGCGGACTTCATCATCCGGGATACCAACACGTCAACGTACGAGGTCTACGACACCAAGCTTGCCCGAACCGCGAAGGTCACAGCGCTGCTGCAGCTTGCCGCGTACAGCGACCAGCTGATGCGTGAGGGAATACCGGTAGGCGACCTGGTGCACGTCGTGCTCGGTGACGGGCGCACAAGCTCGCATCGCCTGCAGGACATCCTCCCGGTGTATCGACAACGCCGCGCCCGGCTCGAACGCCTGATCGATGAGCGCGTCGCCGCCGGGGCACCCACCGAATGGAACGACCCGAGGTACGCCGCGTGCGGACGCTGTGCGGCCTGCGATGAGCAGGTGCAGGAGCACCGCGACGTGTTGCTCGTTGCCAACCTGCGGCTCGGTCAACGCGCGCACCTTCGCGCGGCCGGTGTCACCAGCATCGAGCAGCTGGCCCTCCGCACGGGCCCCGTCGACGGGCTGTCCGACGCGGCGCTGACCACGCTGCGCGAGCAGGCCCGGGTACAGACCACGAGCCCCGCCGGCGGGCAGCCGATCACCTGGGAGGTCGTGAACCCCGTGGCCCTCGCGGCGCTGCCAGAACCCGATGCCGGGGACGTCTTCTTCGATTTCGAGGGGGACCCGCTGTACTCGGAGCCTGGCGCCCCGAGCAGCGAGACCGCGGCGGCCGCGGCGGAGACGACGGTCTGGGGCCTCGATTACCTGTTCGGACTCGTCGAACCCGACGACACCTTCCACGCCTTCTGGGCGCATTCCTACGCCGAGGAGCGCACGGCGCTCATCGACTTCCTCGACTGGGTGCAGGAGCGACGCACGCGGCACCCGAACATGCACATCTACCACTACGCGCCCTACGAACGCACACACCTGCTCACCCTCGCCGCTCGTCACGGGGTCGGCGAGCAGATCGTCGACGATCTACTGCGCAGCCGGGTGCTCATCGATCTGTACCCCGTGGTACGCCAGGGATTGCGCATCGGCAGTCGCAGCTACTCGCTCAAAAAGCTGGAGCCCCTGTACATGGGTGACGACGAACGCGAGGGCGTCGCCAACGCCGCCGACTCGATCGCCGAATACGTGCGCTTTCGAGCGCTGCTGGCCGCGGGCGAAACAGCCGTCGCGGCCTCCGTCCTCGCGGACATCGCGCGGTACAACGCCTACGACTGCCGATCGACCCTGCGGTTGCGCGACTGGTTGCTGGAGCGAGCTCGCGAGAACCAGGTGCCGCTGGCGACGGCCCTCGACCTCACCCTCGACGTCGTCCTGCGCGAACCCGACCCGGTGTACCTGGAACTCGTGGCGCTGCTCGCGGACGTGCCACCCCACGAACGCACGGCCGATCAGACTGCCCTGGCCCTGGCGTCCGCGGCCATTGACTATCACCGCCGGGAGCAGAAGTCGTTCTGGTGGGATCACTACGCCCGGTTGAGCACGCCCGTCGACGACTGGGCAGACACCCGGGGCGTGCTCGTGATCGAGGCGGCGTCCGTCGACGTCGACTGGCACCGCGGGGGGCGGCAGAAACTTGACCGCCGGCTGCTTCGCGTCTCCGGAACGCTCGCCCCCGGCAGCTCGCTCAAACCCGGCGACCAGCCGTTTCTGGTGTACGGCCCGCCGTACCCACCGATCAATCGCGGCACAGACCCTGGCGCACGCGCCGCGCACAACAAGACCACCATCGTGGAGGTCGCCGACACCGTCGAGTACGTCATCGAAGAGATCCTGCAGGCGGATGCCCCGCATCACGACGAGCTGCCGCTTGCGCTGACCCCCGGAACCCCACCGCCGGCGGGCACCCAGGTGGATGCCATCGCGGACTGGGGCCGCACGGTTTTGGAGGCCCACCCCGAGCCCGTCGCCGACGCCGCCTTCGACATACTTCGTCGGTCGGAGCCCCGCCGAACGGGTGGGACCGGTCTTGCGCCGGTCATCGACGGCGACGTGCGAACCGCCATCCGGGACAGTCTGCTGTCCCTCGATCGCTCGTACCTGGCCGTGCAGGGACCCCCCGGAACCGGAAAGACCTACGTGGGTTCGCGGGTGGTCGCCGACCTCGTGCTCAACCACGGCTGGACGGTGGGCGTCGTCGCCCAGTCGCACGCCACGGTCGAGAACATGCTGCGGGCCGTTCTCGCCGCGGGGCTCGGAGCGGACCGCGTCGGCAAGAAATCCCGCAAGGGCGAGGAAAAACTTCCCGTGCCGTGGACAGCGCTCGACGCCGGCTCCTTCGCCCGCTTCACCGGGCAGCACGGAGGATTCGTCGTCGGGGGTACGGCGTGGGACTTCAGCAACGCCGGCCGCATTCCGCGCGGCTCGCTCGACCTGCTCGTGATCGACGAGGCCGGTCAGTACTCGCTGGCGAGCACCATCGCCGCAGCGGTGTCGGCGCAGCGCCTGCTGCTGCTCGGTGATCCTCAGCAGCTGCCGCAGGTGAGCCAGGGAACCCACCCGGAACCGGTCGACACGTCTGCGCTGGGCTGGCTGTCGGACGGGCACAACGTGCTGCCAAGTCCGTTCGGCTACTTCCTGGCGACGAGTTGGCGGATGCACCCGGCAGTGTGCGCGCCCGTTTCGGTGCTGTCCTACGAGGGCAAGCTTCGGTCGCACGGCTCGGATCGCACCCTTTCCGGGGTCGCGCCCGGACTGCATCCGGTGCCCGTCGACCACCGATCCAACTCCACTTCCTCACCGGAGGAGGTCGCCGTTGTCGTGGGACTCGTGAGGAAGGTGCTCGGTCGCGCCTGGTCATCCGGTGGGCACACCGGTCCGCTCGAGCAGCCGAACATCATCGTCGTCGCGCCGTACAACGCGCAGGTCGAACTCTTGCGCGTCTCGCTGTCCGACGCCGGCTTCGACTCCGTGGCCGTCGGCACGGTCGACAAATTTCAGGGGCGGGAGGCCGCGGTCGCGATCGTGTCCCTTGCGGCGTCCTCGGCGGAGGAAGTGCCGCGGGGGCTGGAATTCCTGCTGCTGGCCAACCGGCTCAATGTGGCCATCTCCCGGGCGCAATGGGCGGCCTACCTGGTGTATTCGCCGACCCTGACCGACTACCTGCCCAGAAACGCGGCGGCGCTGGCCCAGTTGAGTGCATTCATCACTCTCGTGGAGCCCCGGCAGGATGATCTGGCGATCAGCGGGGAGTGATCGCGCAGTCACCCTCAGATCCACACAAAACCGGAGAAATGGCGACACGCCGGGCCAGACGGACATCCGGGACGGTGTGTCGCGAGTTCACCGGTTTTGGCGTGCCCTGCTACTCGGCGTCGAGGTCCGTTTCGAGCAGGGTGACGAGTGCGTCGAGGGCATCGTCCGCGCCGTCGCCCTCGGCTCGCAACACGACGGTGTCTCCGTTGCCGGCGCCGAGGCTCATGATCGACAGGATGCTCGAGGCGTCCATGGCATCGTCGGCGGGCTCGCCCTGCATGGCAATGGTCACCTCGATCGGAAGCGCGCTCACGGCGGCGACGAAAATCCCCGCGGGACGAGCGTGCAGGCCAACGCGGCTGGCGATGACGGCGGTGCGTTCAGACATATTGTTCCTCCTGGGAAACGGGGTTGTCGGAGTAGGTGCGGTGGATGAAAATGTTACAGGCCCAGTTCGTCGAGGATGGGCAGCCCCGCGCGCACGGCGGCACGGGCCTCCGTGGCGCTTGAGGCGGAGAGAGCCACGGCGGCGAGGTCCTGCGCCTGCTCCAGGGTGACGCTCGCGAGCACGGCGCCCACGGCGGACAGCGCCCGCGCGGTCATGGACAGCGTTGACACTCCGAGGCCGACGAGCACCACGGCGAGAGCCGGATCGGCCGCGGCTTCGCCGCAGACGCCGACCGGCTTGTTGTTTCCCTCCGCAACAGATCCGGCGACGGTGATCCGCACCAACTGCAGAACGGCCGGCTGCCAGGGGGTGTTGAGGGCGGCGAGCGGGCCGAGCTGGCGGTCGGCGGCCATCGCGTACTGGGTCAGGTCGTTTGTTCCGAGGCTGACGAAGGCGACGCGCCTGAGGATCGCCGCGCTCGTGAGTGCGGCGGAGGGGACCTCCACCATGACGCCCGGCGTTTTCAGGCCGGCGGTCGCACAGAGCGCCGCGAAGTCACCGGCCTCCTCGGCCGTGGCGATCATCGGGGCCATCACCCAGACGTCGGCCTCCGATCCTTCCGCCGCGAGAGCGACGGCGCTCAGTTGGCGTTCCAACACTCCGGGTGAGGTGAAGTCCGTGCGATAGCCGCGCACGCCGAGAGCGGGGTTGGGCTCGGAGGCGTCCGTGAGGAAGGGGAGGGGCTTGTCGGCACCCGCGTCGAGGGTGCGCAACACAACCTTCTTGCCCGGGAAAGCGTCGAAGACGCCCCGGTACGCGGCAACCTGCTCGTCGACCGTGGGTTCGGCGTCGCGGTCAAGAAAGCAGAATTCGGTGCGGAGCAGCCCGACGCCCTGCGCGCCGGCCGCTGCGGCCTTCACCGCGTCGGCCGCGCCGCCCACGTTGGAGAGCAGCGGCACGAGGTGACCGTCAAGGGTACGGCCGTTGCCGTCGAAATCGGCCAGTGCGGCAGCGGTCCGAAGCCAGGCCTCTGCGGCCTCGGTCTCGGCCGCACCGGGATCGACCGTGATGGTTCCGGCGGCGCCGTCGACGTAGACGAGTGTCCCTTCCTCGAGCTCGGTCACGCCCACCGCGGCGACGACCGCGGGAAGCCCCAGAGCCCGGGCGATGATCGCGGTGTGCGACTGCGGCCCACCGCTTGAGGTGACGAGGGCGATGACGCTGGCCGGATCGAGAGTGGCCGTGTCGGCCGGCGCGAGGTCCTCCGCCACCAGCACGAACGGGGTGTCGCTGAGGGGAATTCCGGGTGCCGGCACTCCCCGCAACTCGGCGACGACTCGAGATCGAACGTCGAAGATATCCGTGGCGCGTTCGGCCATGTACCCGCCGAGGTTGAACAGCATTTCGGCGACGGATGCCGCGGCGTCCCAGATCGCCCGCTCGGCCGAGGCTCCGCCGTTGATCAGCTTCACCGCGGCCTTGATGAGCATGGGGTCTGCGGCCATCAGCGCGGTGGCTTCGAGCACCTCACGGCCCGCGCCGCTGGCGCCGGCCGCTCGATCGTTGAGTGACGCCTGCACGGACTTCGCTGCCGCCCGGAGGGCTTCGACCGCCGCCTCGGGGGTGTCGTGGGTGAGCCGTTCCCCGACGGGGGGCTCGGACACGGGTTTGGGCATCTGTCGTACGGATCCGATGATCCGGCCTGGGCTGACCCCTACCCCGTTGAAGGTGTTGTCTGACAGCGTCTCCACGAGACTCCCTTGGTTATGGTGGCGTTCGACCCGCACCCCGCGTGCGGGGGTGCGGGTCGAATTGGAAACTGGTGAATCAGTGTTGGTGAGTCTACTGCGACTGACTCACACCGCTGCCATGGCGGCGTCCTCGGCCGCGGGCTTGCGCACGGCGTAGCGCTTCAGGCCGACGACCGCGAAGGCGGCAATGACGGTACCGATCAGGATGGCCACCACGAACAGCAGGAAGTTGTCGATCGCGAAGAAGACGAAGATTCCACCGTGCGGTGCCTTGCTGGTCACGCCCCATGCCATGGAGAGGGCGCCGGTGACGGCCGCACCGAGCATGCTGGCCGGGATGACGCGGAACACGTCGGCGGCGGCGAACGGGATGGCGCCTTCGGAGATGAACGATGCCCCGAGCAGCCAGGCCGCCTTGCCGTTCTCGCGCTCAGCGAGGCTGAACAGCTTGCGGTCCAGCACGGTGGCCAGGGCCATCGCGAGCGGGGGCACCATGCCGGCGGCCATGACCGCGGCCATGACCTGCCACGGTGCCTGGTTGGCGACGGTCGCCGCGCCGAGACCGGCCACAGCAAAGGCGTAGGCCACCTTGTTGACCGGGCCGCCGAGGTCGAACGCCATCATGAGGCCGAGGATCATGCCGAGGATGATCGCGGACGCACCGGTCATACCGCCGAGCCAGCTGTTCAGAGCCTCGGTCAGAGCGGCGATCGGGCCGCCCAGAAGGATGAACATGATGCCGGAGGCGGCGATCGACGCGACGAGCGGGATGATCACGACGGGCATGAGGCTGCGGAGCCAGCGGGGCACGTCGATGCGACCGATGCCCGCGGCAACGACACCAGCGAGAAGACCACCGACGATACCGCCGAGGAACCCGGCGCCCATGAATCCGGCAACGGCACCGGCGACGAAGCCTGGTGCGATACCCGGGCGATCCGCGATGCCGTACGAGATGTACCCGGCGAGGGCCGGTACGAGGAAGCCCATCGACAGTGCGCCGATCTTGAAGAACACCGCACCAAGATAGATGGCGAGGCCGCCCTCCGGGAGGTTCAGCAGGCTGTTGTTGATCACCACGTTGTCGGCGACATCCGTGACGTCATAGCCGCCGAGCAGGAACCCGAGGGCGATGAGCAGTCCTCCGCCCGCCACGAACGGAATCATGTAGCTCACGCCGGTGAGAAGGGCGCGTTTGACCTTCTGGCCCAGGTGCTCGTTCGCCTCCGTCGTCTCCGACGCCGCGAGGCCGCCGGTGACCCGTCGGGCGTTGGGGTTGTCTGCGGCCGCCAAAGCCTCCGCAATCAGCTTCTCGGGTTCGTCGATTCCACGTTTGACGGGAGCGTTGACCACGGGAAGACCGGAGAAACGCTCTCGGCCGCGCACATCAACGTCCACGGCGAAGATCACCGCGGATGCGCCTGCAATCACGGCCGGGTCGAGCGGGGTGAGTCCGGCCGAGCCCTGGGTTTCGACCTGCAGGTCGACCCCGGCATCCTTCGCGGCGGCGACGAGGGCATCGGCTGCCATGTAGGTGTGGGCGATCCCGGTCGGGCAGGCGGTGACGGCGACGAGGCGTTTCGTTCCCGAGGCGGCGGATGCCGATGACGTGCCGGTGCTGGAGCTTTCGGCTGCGTGCGCTGCTCCGGCGGGTACCGTCGCGGGCGCGACGACGTTGGTCACGAGTTCCACGATCGCCGGTGCCGACGATGCGGCGCGCAGAGCCGTGGTGAAGTCCTTCTTCATCAGAGAACGGGCGAGCTTCGCGAGGATCTTCAGGTGCTCCTGATCGGCGCCGTCCGGGGCGGCGATGAAGAACACGAGGTCGGCGGGGCCGTCCTTTGATCCGAAGTCCACGGGTGTCGACAGGCGGGCCAGGGCCAGTGTCGGCTCGAGCACGGCCGCGGAACGGCAGTGGGGGATGGCGAGTCCGCCGGGAATTCCGGTCGCCGTTTTTTCCTCGCGGGCCAGGGCATCGGCGTACAGGCCCTCGACTTCGGTGGCTCGGCCTGCCGCGACGATGAGTTCGGCAAGGTGCCGAATGACAGTCGCCGGCGCGGTGCCGAGGTTGGTGTCCAGAGCAACAAGCTCCGGCGTAATCAGTGCACTCACTGGTCATCCTCCTTTGGATTCAGGGTCTTGCTGTGGTTGTCGAATGCCGTTACACGCACGGCGTCGGGGTCGGTCTGGTCAAGGGCGGGAACGGTGGAACCCGGAAGTGAAGCTGCGGCGGCGCCGTGCGCTGCGGCCTGGCGGAGACAGTCGGCGGGGCTTGCCCCGGCGTCGCGGCTCAGGAGAAAGCCGGCCAGGGCGGAGTCGCCGGCCCCGACCGTGCTGACGGCGGTCATGGGGGGAGTCTGGGCGAGCCAGCTGCCCTCGGCGGTGACGAGCACGGCGCCCTGCGAGCCGAGCGTCGCCAGTACAGCGCCGGTACCGCCCGCGATGAGGGTGCGTGCGGCCTCGATGGTGAGCTGCGGGTCGGCTTCGAGGGTGTCGGCGTCGAAACGCCCGGTGAGCTCGGCGAGTTCCTCGGCGTTGGGCTTGAGCAGGTCAGGTGCTTCTGTCGCGGCGGCCGCCAGGGGCGCCCCCGAGGAATCCACGGCCACGCGGGGGGCCGCAGCGCCGAAGCGGTCACGTACCCTTCTGATGAGTGTCGCGTAGAAATCGGCCGGCACGCCGCGGGGGAGCGACCCGGCGAGGACCAGCCAGCTGGCTCCCTCGGCCCGGTCGAGAACCAGGTCGATGAGAGCGCTCTGCTGCGCCTCGGTGAGGACCGGTCCCGGCTCGTTGACCTTCGTGGTCGTGCCGTCGGGTTCGGTGATGGCGACGTTGCTGCGCAGCGCGGCACCGATCGGCAGCCCGACGTGCGGAATGCCCTGACTGCGCAGGGCGACGAGTACAGGGTCGTCTTCGTCTCCGGGGAGAATTGCGAGGCTCTTCAGCCCGGACGTCTCGAGGGCGCGGCAGATGTTCACGCCCTTTCCGCCTGGTTCGTGGTGAGCCAGAACGGCGCGCTGCACCTCGCCCCGAGCCAGCGGCCCGGCCAGTTCTATCGTGCGATCCAGGCTCGGATTGGGTGTCAGAGTCACTATCATGCGATCACAACCTCTACGTCGGCGGCGGCCAGGGCGGCCGCGAGTTCAGCGGATGGCGGGGCATCCGTAATCAGGGTGTCGATGTCGCCCAACCCGGCGAAGCAGACCAGAGTTTCCTCGTCGAGCTTGGACGAATCGGCCAACGCCACCACGCGGCGCGCCGAGCGCACCATGGCCGCTTTCACCGACGCCTCGACCGAGTCGGGCGTGCTCAGGCCGAACGTGGCATTGACGCCGTTGGCTCCGACAAATGCGATGTCGGGGCGCAGAGCGCCGAGCTGCTCAATCGTGCCGCTGCCCACGATGGCGCTCGTGAGGCCGCGCACACGGCCGCCGAGCACGTGCAGGTGAATCGCCAGGTTGTTGGAGAGTTTCCAGGCAATCGGCAAGGCATTGGTGATGACGAGGAGCTGGTCGCCGGCGGCCGGTGGGGACCACTGCGCCAGCAGGTCGGCGAGGTGCTCCGTCGTGGTTCCAGAGTCGAGGATGACCGACCCGGTGCGGCTGATCGGGATGAGCGCGAGGGCGGCCTGGGCGATGCGCGCTTTCTCGTCGAGTCGCTGAGTCTGGCGTTCCTGGAGACTCGGCTCGGACAGGCTCATCCGGTCGATGGCGACGGCGCCGCCGTGGACGCGACGCAGCTGGCGGGCCTTCTCCAATGCGTCCAGGTCGCGACGAACCGTTTCGGACGTGATGTTGAAGCGGTTGGCGAGGTCGCTCACGGTGACGCGACCACGCTCGGTGACCAGGTCAGCGATCAGGAGCTGACGTTCTTCGGCGAACACGATGCCTCCTCGACAATGAGTGACGGATGCCACGGGAAGTTGTTTTCACTGACTTTAGCTGTGGTTTGATTTGGTTGTCAAGAGAAACACAGAGAAATGAAGAATTAGGGTGTACGCCCGGCGCGGGCCGCGGCGGGCACTGTCGGCGGCCACCGGTACCGTGGGAAACATGAAGATTCTGCACACCTCCGACTGGCACATCGGCCGAACCTTTCATACTCATTCCACCCTCGATCACCTCACCACCGTGCTGTCGGCCCTCGTCGCGGTGGTGCGCGACCGAGGAATCGACGTGGTGGCCGTCGCGGGGGACATTTTCGACAACGCCATGCCCTCCAAAGAGAGCTATGCCGTGCTCACGGGAGTGCTCCGCGACATCAAGGAGGCCGGGGCCGCGGTCGTGATGACCAGCGGAAACCACGATTCCGCCGCTCGCCTGGGCTTCCAATCGGAGTGGGCCGGACTGGCCGGCATCCACGTTGTCACGCGCCACGACGAATACCTCTCGCCGGTGACCATTCACGACGACACTGGGCCCGTGCACTTCTACGGCATTCCGTATCTCGAACCGGCGCTCATTCGGCACGTGTACCCCGACGTCGAACTGCGAACCCACGAGCAGACGCTCCGCTTCGCGATGGACCGGATCCGGCTGGACCTGCAGGCCAGGGGAGGGCGCAGCGTTGTGCTGTCGCACTGCTTCGTGGCGGGGGTCGCGGCCGCGGCGGAGGCGAGCACGGTGGAGCGGGATATCACGGTGGGCGGACTCGATGTCGTGCCGCTCGAGGTGTTCGACGGTCCGAGCTACGTGGCCCTTGGTCATATTCACGGCCGGGCACGGCTCAGCGATCGGGTGCGGTATTCCGGTGCGCCCCTGCACTATTCCTTCGCCGAGGCCGCCAAGCCCCGGGGCGCCTGGCTCGTCGAACTGTCAGGTGCGGAGAACACCGGAGACGAGGCGCAGTCGACGGTCGAGTGGATCGATCTCCCCGTCCCACGCCGGCTCACCATCCTTGAGGGCACGCTGCAGGAGTTGCTCACCGACGAGCAGTACACGCCGAGGCAGTCGGACTGGGTGAAGACCATTCTCACCGATCAGGTACGCCCCCTCGATGCCATGCGCAGCCTGCAGGAACGCTTTCCGCACTGCATCACTCTCGAGCACCGACCGGTCCTGATGGAAACGACCGAGCACGCGAGCTACGCCGAACGGTTACGCTCGGCACCCACCGACACCGACATCGTCGCGGGCTTTCTGTCCTTCGTGCGCAACGGGGTGGGCCCCAGCGACTTCGAAAGCGCGTTGATTGCCGAGCTCCTCGCCGAACAGGGCGCCCGAGAGGCCAACTCATGAAAATCAAAAGGCTCAGGCTCGCCGGCTTCGGCCCGTTCAAGACCGAGCAGAGCGTGGACTTCGAGGCCTTCGACTCCGACGGGATCTTCCTGATCACGGGCAAGACCGGCGCCGGCAAGTCCAGCATTCTCGACGCGATCTGCTTTGCGCTCTACGGCCAGGTTCCCCGCTTCTCCGGCAGTGAACAGCAACTGCGCAGCGATCATTGTGCGGCGGCCGACCCCACCTACGTGGAGCTCGACTTCGCCATCAACGACACCGACTATCGACTGCTGCGCAGCCCCCAGTATGAACGGGCCAAGAAGAACGGCTCCGGAATGACCACTGCCGCGCCCACGGCGGTGCTGCAGGTCAGGGACCGTGACGGGTGGCGGGGAATCGCCGCCAAGCCGGGGGCGGTCGGCGTGGAGCTGGCCACCATTCTTCCGCTCAAGCAGGACCAGTTCCTGCAGGTGATCCTGCTCGCGCAGAACCGATTCCAGCGCTTTCTGCTCGCCAAAACCGAGGAGCGCCGCGAGGTGCTGCGCACCCTGTGCGGTTCCAGCCGGTTCGCGCAGCTCGAGACGGCACTTATCCTCAGGCGCAAGGGCCTCGACGACGAGTTGGGAGCGGTGCAACGCGCCATCACGGAGCACGCCGCGGCCGCCGCGCACCAGCTGCGGCTGACTCACGACGTGAGCACTCCCGATCTTGCCTGGTTCACCACGGCCCACTCCGGGCTTCGCGAAGAACTGGACCAGGCCGCGGCCGACGTCGAGGGCTTAACTCAGGCGCTCACCCGCGCGGCGAGAGATGAGCACGACGCCGCCGAGACTGCTCGCCGTCAGGAGCGACGAGCCGCGGCGGCAGAGAAGCTCCGGAGTCTTGACGAACAGCATGGTCAGGTGACGCAGCGTCGAGCCGAGCTGACCCGAGCCGTGCGGGCCGCCCGAGTGTGGCCGCAGCTGCGCAGCCTCCGGGCGGCCGACACCGATTCCGCCGCCGCGCTCGCGGGCGAAACGGATGCGCGTGCTCGCTGGCTGGAGCTCCGTCGGTCGACGGGCGAGCACGGGATCGCTTTGGGCGCCGACGGGTCTGGGGCCGCTGAAAGCGTGATCCTGCAGACGTCGATTGACCACCTGCTGGGGCGCTTGGGGGCGCTCGGTGCCGCGCTGCTCGACGAGGAGCAACTCCCCGGGCTCGACAGTGAGGTCGGCGCCCTGGCCGTGTCGCTCGCACACAGCACAACCGCCCTCGCGAACGCCCAGGCGCGCCTGGATCTGCTCCCGGCGAAGATCGAGCAGCTGGCCGCAGACCACTCGATGGTCGCCGTGGCCGCGGCCGGCGAGACGGAAGCCGCTGCGGACCGCACCCGTGTTCGCGCGGCGCTCCAGGCGGCAGAAGACGTCGTCGCATGCGAGCTCGCGGCGGAGCGCGCAAATGACGACCTCCTGGATCGCAGCCGAGAGAATGCCGCCGCCGCGCTCGCCTACGAGTCTCTCCTGACCCGTCGCTTCGCCGGCCATGCCCAGGAACTGGCCGGTCAGCTTCTCGACGGGGCGCCGTGCTCGGTCTGTGGTTCACCGGAACATCCCCAGCCGGCGACGGCCCCAACGGAGCCCGTGACGGAAACCGATCTCGAACTCTCCCGCATGGTGATGCGGAAGCGCCAGGAATCTCTGAGCGCGGCCCAGGAGATCGTCAACGCCGCCGCCGTACGGCTCGCTCAACTGAAGGGCCTTGCCTCCAACCGCGGCGCGACGGAACTGCGGCTCGAGGCCGAACGTGCGGACGAGGGACTCCGCGCCATCCGCGGTGCCTCAGCGCAACTGGGGCACCTGGAGGTCGAACTCGCGCAGCATCGGGAGGAACTCGCGAGCGAGCAGGCCGGGCTCGTCGCAATCCGCGCCACACGAGACACCATGGCCACAAAGCACGGCGAACGGAGCGCGAATCGAGATGTTCTTCGGGCGCGGGTGGTGGCGCACCACGACGGTTTTGCCAGCATCGGCGCGCAAATGAATGACCTCCAACGGGAGCTCGATGCCGCTCGCGCGCTGCACGATGCACTCGCGCTGACCCGGGAGCGACACACCAACCGCGATGCCGCGCTCTGGGCCCTCCGTTCCGAGATCGACCGGGAGGGGTTCGCCGACGAAGCCGATGTCGTTGACGCGCGACTCGACGACGCCGGAATTCGCGCGGCCGAAGCGCATGTGCGTGACTTCGACGATGCGCTGGCTGCCGCGCGGGGGGCCTCCACCGACCCCGAACTCATGGGGCTGCCGAAAGTGCCCGTCGACCGGGAGTCCTTCACGCTGGCGCTGAGCCGGGCCAATGCCGCCCGCGACACCGCGTTCACGCTGCACAGTTCCCTCGCCGAACGTGTCGGACAGCTGGGTCGGCTCGTGGCCGAGGTCACAGCTCAATTCGCGACATCCGCCGATCTGATCAGTCGCCACGCCCAGGTGCGGCAACTGGCCGATGTCGTGCACGGCGATGAGCCGAACACCAAGCGAATCCGGCTGGAAACCTATGTGCTCGCGGCCGAACTCGAGCAGATCGTGGCCGCCGCCAACACTCGGCTGCGCACCATGACGAGCGGCCGTTACACACTCGAGCACGACGACTCCGCGGAATACCGGGGTGGGCAGTCCGGTCTGGGGCTGGCCATTCGCGACGAGCACACCGGACGGGCGCGCGCCACTCACTCGCTCTCCGGCGGAGAGACGTTCCTGGCGTCGCTGTCGCTCGCCCTCGGGCTCGCGGAAGTTGTGACCGGCCAGGCCGGCGGAGTCAGCCTGGACACGCTGTTCGTTGACGAAGGCTTCGGCTCCCTGGATGCCGAAACGCTGGAAACGGCGATGGGCACCCTCGACGCGCTGCGTGCCGGCGGGCGAACCGTCGGTCTCATCAGCCACGTGGAATCGATGAAGGAACAGATACCGGCATCCCTGAACGTGCTGGTGACCGACGCCGGCCCCAGTGTCATTGCACAAACCAACCAGCGCTCGCTCTGAGGAATATTCATGAATATGACGGTAGGCCCTTGATCCGCGCGGTTTAGCGCAGTAGGTTTCAGGTGATGAGAGACAGGAAGGCCGACATACACGCCTAACGTGTCTTTCTCGGATCAGTCTGATGCCGCCCTACCGGCCAGACTGATCCCTGCTTTAAGCACCTCATCGTGCACCGACGGCCGCTGACGGTGCATTCAGGGCCGAATCACGCGTGAGGGGTGAATCGGGCCGCCAGACGGCCGGCAGCCAGCCCGCCCGCGGCCACGGCCGCGATGAATACCGCGATCCCCGCAATGTACGCGACCACCCCGAACCAGCCGGACGGCAGCGCGGGATCCAGAAACGGGTACGGGTACCAGCCCGTGAGACCGCCGCGGGCGAGGGTGAACACCAGCCACGCAACGGGGTACAGGAGCACGAACCCGAGGGCCCTCCAGTCCAGCGCTACGCGCCCGGGGGCGAAGAACCAATCGATCACGATGAAAATGGGCGCCCACACGTGCAGAGCCTCATTGGGCCAGGAGATGCCGGCATACCCCTCGGTCGCCACACCCCGCAGCAGTGCCGCGTAGACGACGCCCGTGACCACCATGTAGGAGAGAACCCCGAGGCGCACCGTGGTGAACGTCGTCGAATCCGTGCCGCGAACCAGCGCGGCCATGCCCGCAAGAAGCAAAACGACACCCGTCACGAGCGCTGAGATGATGGTGAAATAGCTGAAATACTCACCGGGAACGAAGGCGTTGTGGACCGTCTCATCGATCACCTGGGTCGCGACGGCGGCCAGCAGGAGCAGGCCCATCGAAAGCCGGAGCACGCCGCTCCCGCGCCGCATCGCGGTCGGTCCTTCGCGCTTCGGTTGTTGTTCCTGAGCCTGAACGGTTTCGGTCGACAATTGCGGGATCACCGAGCCAGCGTAACCCGGGCGCAAGCGAGCCGGTGTGGAGGAGCGGGGTCCCGTGGCATTGTCGGGGCACGAGCGACGGCCGGCAAGCGGGGTGCGTTGCCACCGGGAAAGGGCGCCATCGCCGCACGGGGCCGCTGGAGGGTGAATTCGCAGGGCGGGGGCCGAGAAGATGAATGCGAAACTCTGGAAACGAGCGTCGCCGGGGGAGCGACGCGAGTCTAGAAGGGATGTAGCAGGCGGTGCAGGAACTGCTGTGTTCGCTCGTTCTTCGGATTTCGCAGCAGTTCCTTCGGGTCGCCGCGTTCCACGATGTGCCCGCCGTCTACGAAGGCGACCTCGTGAGCGACCTCACGGGCGAATTCGAGTTCGTGCGTCACAATGACCATGGTCCAGCCCTCACCCGCGAGCTCCTTGATGAGACGGAGCACGTCGCCGACGAGCTCCGGATCCAGGGCGGAGGTGGGCTCGTCAAAGAGCAGAAGCTGGGGCCGCAGCGCGAGGGCACGAACGATTCCGACCCGCTGCTGTTGACCACCCGAAAGTTCAAAGGGGTAGCTGTCCCGCTTGTCCGTGAGCCCGACACGGGCCAGGAGTGCGAGAGCCTCATCTCGTGCCTCGGCGACGGGACGCCGTTGAACGACGACCGGTCCTTCCATCACGTTTTCCAGCACCGTCTTGTGCGGGAACAGGTTGTAATGTTGAAAGACCATCGCCGACCGGTCGCGGAGAGCGGTGAGCGCCTTCTTCGACGGCGTCGTGGCGAAGTCGAGAGCGAGCTCCCCGGCAACGTCGATGCTGCCGCCGTCGGCGAGTTCGAGCCCATTGAGGCAGCGCAGAATGGTGGTCTTGCCCGAACCCGACGGCCCGATCAGTGCCAGCACACGGCCGCGGTGCACCTCGAGGTCGATCGAGGACAACACGTGGTTCGTGCCGAAGCTTTTTTGCAGGCCGCGCACGGTCAGCAGCGCCGGAGGCGGTTCAACGGGCGACATAACGGTCCAATCGCTTTTCCAGGAAACCCTGGCCAGTGGAGAGCACAAGGCAGATGACCCAGTAGATGAGTGCGGCCTCCAGATACAGGAGCATGAATTCCTGGCTGAACGCGGCGACCTGCTGCGCCTCCCGGAACAGCTCGGTGACCAGAATCAGGGAGGCGAGGGAAGTGTCCTTCACGAGGCTGATGAACGTGTTGGAGAGTGGGGGCACCGACACGCGTGCGGCCTGCGGGAGGATGATGCGGGTCAGGGCACGGGCACGGGACATGCCGATCATGTATGCGGCCTCCCATTGCCCCTTCGGCACCGACAGGATCGCCGCTCGAATAACTTCGGCGGCGTAGCCGCCCACGTTGATGGAGAAGGCGACAACGGCGCTGGGCCACGGATCGATGAGCACGCCGACCGACGGAAGACCGTAGAAGATGACGAAAAGCTGTACCAGCAGCGGAGTCCCCCGCACCAGGGAGATGTAGACCCGGGCGATCCCGGAGACCCACAGTCGCGTCGAGAGGCGCATCAGGGCGAGGGCAAGGGCAAGCACCAACCCGATCGCGAAGGACATCAGGGCAAGTGGAATCGTTCCCCGAATCGCCCCGTCCAGCAGAGGAAGGAAGGAGCTGGCGAACAACTCCCAATTGGGCTGGATCATGGGGTCCGCTCCTGCAGGTAGGTCAGCGTTGGGGTTCGCAGCGCGAGGGCTGCGGGCGAGTTACTGGCTGACGTCCGCGCCGAAGTACTTGTCGGAGATCGTGGCCAGGGTTCCATTCTCCTGCAACGTGGCCAGCGCGGTGTCAATGGCGCTCGCGAGCGCCGTACCGCCCTGGGCGACTGCAAACGCGCTCTCCGAACGGTCGCTCGTCTCGGCGGCGATCTTCAGACCGTCTGCACCGCTCTGCTTCTTGTAATCGAGGAACGTGAGCTTGTCGTTGATCGTGGCATCCACCCGACCCTGCTCGACGAGCGCGACGGACTGCGCCCACCCTTCAACACCTTCAACGATGGCACCGCTCTCGGTTGCGAGAGTGTTCCAGTTGCTGGTGAGCGACTGGGCCGTCTTCTTACCCGACAGGCTCTCGAAGGAGGTGATGGAGGTGTTGTCGCTGGGGACCACGATCACGCCGGTCGAGTAGGTGTACGGCGTCGAGAACGTGTAGGCCTCCGTGCGTTCCGGCGTGATGGACACCTGGTTGGCGATCACGTCGAACCGGCCGGCGGTGAGGCCGGCGAAGATGGCGTCCCACTGGGTCTCCTCGAAGGCGACCGACACCCCGAGTTCGTCGGCGACGGCCGTGACGACCTCGACGTCGTAACCCGTGAGCTGCCCCGAACCGTCTTCATGGAACGAGAACGGGCGGTACGTTCCCTCGGTGCCCACGGTCAGCACGCCGGCGTCCTGCACGGCGCTGAGCGACGTGTCCGCGCCGGACTCGGAGGTCGCATCGCCGCCCGATGCGGCGCAACCGGTGAGCGTAAGGGCGACCGCTGTGAGGAGTGCCGCAGTGGGGAGCGTGAGCTTCATAAGTACTGGCCTTCGGGAATCAAGGGGTGTGCTGAGCCGCAATGGCGGCATCCGTAGCGTAACAAGCGACCGGGAGCGTGAAATATTCCGGTTACCTTGTGTGGCGGCGAAACGGACGCGCCCGGCTACGAACGCAGGGCGAGGGTGAACGGCAGCACCGCGGAGGCCCCCGCTCGCCGCAACCGGCGGCCCGCCACCGTCAACGTCCAGCGGCTGTCGGCGACATCATCGACCAACAGAATCGGACGGCCGGCAAACGGCTCGAGCGCCGCCGCCAGGTCCGGACCCACCACGAAACGGTCCCACACGTTGGACAGCCGATACGCGCTGTTGCCGCCGGGCGTTCCGGTCGGGCCGCCGTTGGCCACGTCCAGTCGGCCCAACCACGGCAACCGGCCCACCTCAGACAACGTGCGCGCGACCGAATCAATGAGCAGGGGCCGCCGCCGGGACGGCATGCTCACCACGGCAACGGGGCGTTCCTGCCAGTTCCACTCGGCGAGCACCCGGATGCATGCGGCCGTCATTGCGGTCGTCGCCGGGGCATCCGCACCGGTGCCTTCGAAGATCTCGCGGAGGGCGCCGCCCCAACCGAGGTCGGTGAGGCGCGCGAGCGCCCGGCCTTCCGACAAACGCTCACCGACAGCGATCTTGCCGGAGGCCGTGACGCCGAGGCTCGCCATTCCCGTGGGCCACTGGGCACGGGCGTCGAGGGTGACGCCAACGCGGTCGAGGGACGCCGCCGCGGTGCTCGCCGCTTCCTCGCGCACATCCAGCGGATACCACGGTGCGGCGCAGTTGTCGCAGCGCCCGCAGGGCACCGCGGTGACATCGTCGAGTGCGCGCTGCAAGAACTCCATGCGGCAACCCGTCGTGCTTTCGAATTCGAGCATGGCGCGTTGCTCGGTGAGCCGCGCGGCGGCGATGCGCTCGTACCGATCCCGGTCGTACACCCACGGTTCGCCCGTCGCCACCCAGCCGCCCTTCACGCGGCGCACGGCACCGTCGACATCGAGCACCTTGAGCAGCAGTTCCAGCGGAGTGCGACGCAGATCGACGCGCGCCTCAAGCGCCGGCGTCGAGAGAGGGGACGGGCCGTTCTCGACGAGGGCGCCGAGCACGGCTTCCGCCTTCGCCTGGTTGGGCATCGATGCGGTGGCGAAGTAGTGCCAGATGGCTTCGTCTTCGGTGCCGGGCAGCAGCAGAACGTCGGCGTTTGCTGTGGCACGGCCCGCACGGCCCACCTGCTGGTAGTACGCGACCGGCGACGACGGCGCCCCGAGGTGCAGCACGAACCCGAGGTCCGGCTTGTCAAAACCCATACCGAGGGCGCTCGTGGCGACGAGGGCCTTGACCTCGTTGTTTTTGAGCAGTCCCTCCGACTCCTCCCGCTCCATGGTGTCCGTCTGGCCGGTGTACGAGCGCACCACATGGCCGGCGTCCCGCAGCAACCGGGCGGTGTCTTCGGCCGCGGAGACCGTGAGGGTGTAAATGATGCCGCTACCGGGAAGTTCGCCGAGGTGGCTTAGTAGCCAGGCCAACCGGGCCCGGGAATCCGGCAGCCGCAGCACCCCGAGGCGCAACGAGGTGCGGGCGAGCGGCCCACGAATGGTGACCACCGGGCTGACAGCAGAGCCGGGAGCCAGGCCGGTGGTCGCCTGGGCAATCTGCTCCGCGACGTCCGTCACCACCCTGCTGTTGGCGGTGGCCGTCGTGGCGAGCACAGGAACACCGACCGGCATTTGGGCAATGAGATCGCGCAGACGCCGGTAATCGGGACGAAAGTCGTGGCCCCAGTCGGAAATGCAGTGCGCTTCGTCGACCACAAGCAGGCCGACCCGCGCAATCAACGCCGGGAGTTGTTCGTCACGGAACGACGGATTGTTCAACCGTTCCGGAGACACGAGGAGCACATCCACCTCGTCGCGCTGCAGCTTCTGCAGCACCTCGCCCCACTCGTGGGCGTTCGAGGAATTGATCGACACCGCGCGAACACCGGCGCGGGCGGCCGCGGCGACCTGATCGCGCATAAGCGCGAGCAACGGGGAGACCAGAATGGTCGGCCCTGCTCCCTGCCGGCGCAGCAGCAGGGTGGCGACGAAGTACACGGCCGACTTGCCCCAACCGGTGCGCTGCACCACCAAGGCTCGGCGCCGCTGATCGACGAGGGTCTCGATGGCCTCGTACTGGCCCTCATGAAAATCCGCGTCGGACCGCCCCACGAGGGTGCGAAGAATTTCGAGAGCGGATGCCCGGGTATCAGTCATGTCTCAAGCGTGTCAGACCCGCCCGACAGTGGGAGACACCGGTCAGCGTGCCTCAAGGCGGGTGGCGACGTCGGCGGGGAAGCCTCCCGTCGCGATCGGGCCCCACCGAGTGGGCGTCACCCGGATGAGCGACTTGTCCTGCAGCGCCATGGCCGCGCGGAATTCGTCCCAGTCGGAATGCTCGCCGGCGATGCACCGAAAATAGTCGACAAGTCCGTCGGCGGCCTCCGGCATGTGCAGTACCTCGGCGTCACCGTCGATCTGTACCCACGCGCCGTCCCAGTCGTTTGACAACACGACGACGGAGGCACGCGCGTCCCGCTCGGCGTTGCGGGTCTTTGCGCGGCCCGGATAGGTGGCGATCACGATGCGGCCCGCAGCGTCGACACCGCCGGACACCGGGGAAATCTGCGGTCGGCCGTCCCTGCGCGTGGTCGCGAGCAGCATGTGATGCCGGGGGCGCACCCAATCAAGGAGGTCGTCCAGTTCAGCGACGGTATTGGTTGCAATGCTTCGAGCCATACTTCCAAGGCTACGCGACATCTTTCGCTCGCACCGGCGCAGGGACCAACGGTTGGGGTGGGCGTGGCTAGGCTCAAAGTATGAACGTCATTCAGCAATTCGAGCCGCGAATGCACGCAGACTCCGTGCCGGGTTTTCGGCGGCTCATCGCGCAGGCTCGGGTGAGTGACACCGTCCTGCTCAACCCGCGAGCGATGACGCGCATGGTGGAGCAGATCAACTGGATGCTGCGACGCGTCGGCGACGACGGCATCCGCCTGACGAAGGCCGGGCACTTGCCGCCCGCAGTGGTGATCGAAGCCACCACCGAGCTGGACTTTGGATGGCCCGTCAGCGTGAACCGGGAAAGTCACATCAGCCCACTGCTGGAAATGCGCCTGCACATGCGCAATGTCGGCCTGCTCCGGCTCAGCAACGGAACTCTGCGGCGCACGGTCAGGGGCCGCAGGCTCACGGACTCGCCGCGTACGCTCTGGTGGCATCTCGCGGCGACGGTGCACAAGAGCCGGGTCCCTGAAGTGAGCGACGCGACGCGTCTGCTCCTGCTCTTCGTCGCGACACGCACCCTCGTCCAGTCCGCCGAATACCTCGTGGCGGTGGCCCGCGGCATGGAAACCATCGGCTGGGCGGAACCGACCGGCGACCGGGTCACCACCTCACGCGTGCACCGCCTCCTGATGGAGAAATGGCGGCTGCTCAACCGGCTCGGCGTCTTCGAGCCGAGCGCGGACTGGTTCGGCGACTCGTGGACACCGAGCGTGGGCGGCGCCGCTTTCGCCCGGGCCGCACTGCAGACGGAGGCGCCGGCACGCGGCTGAACCGACGCTAGCTCGCGATGGTGTTTTCGAGCAGCGGGGCCAGCACGGTGAGAGCCGCCGCCGTCTTGACGAAGGCCACGACCCCGGCCAACGCCCAGATGGCAACCCACGTCCAGATCGGAGCCAGGCTTCCGCCGACGCGTCGGCGCACGATGACCGTGCGACCGATGATGTAGATGCCCCCCGTGAGGAATGTCCACGCCCAGTGGAAGGGCCGGGGCACACCGAGCCGGGACAGGCCGCGGTAGTCCAGGAGGGCCAACACAATCGTGGCCGCATAGACGACGAAACCAAGGAACTGCAGCAGCGCGTACCCGGGGCTCATGACCGGGCCCGTCGCCGACAGGGATGCCCGTACATAGGCCGTCAGGTCGAACTGCGCCGTTCCGATGACGGAGACGAGAGGGAGCAGAACGATGCCCCAGAGGAGTCTGTTCTTGACCGCCGTGCCCAGACCGGGCACGAGCGGGGGAGTCGTGCCATAGACGGCGAGCGAAGGGTCATACCGATCCTCGGTCCATTGGGTTCCGTTCCAGAAACGTTGCACCGGCGCGCCGGACGGATCCGGGTACCACCCCTTCTGTTGCGCTGTGTTGCCGTTCAAATCCGTCATCGGGGGCCCTCTCATCACCGGCGCGAGTCACCGATACGATTCCGGCCAGTCTAGGACCGCGGACCAGGGGTGGTTGGATGGACAGATGGACGCCACCCCCGCTTACATCGACGACTTCGCTCGCTTCATCACCGCTTCGCCGTCGTCGTACCACGCGGCGGCCGAGGCGGCGCGACGCCTGGAGGGCGCAGGTTTCACGCGGCTGAGTGAATCCGACGCCTGGTCCGGAACGGCTGGCGGCCGCTTCGTGCTGCGCGACGGCGCGATCATCGCCTGGGTGCAACCCGTGGGTGCGCTGCCGACAACCCCGTTCCGGGTGCTCGGCGCCCACACCGATTCTCCCGGGTTCAAGCTCAAACCCAAACCGACGATCGGCTCTCACGGGTGGCTTCAGGCCGGTGTCGAGGTGTACGGCGGCCCGCTGCTCAACTCGTGGCTCGACCGCGAACTGGAACTTGCCGGCCGCCTCGTCACCACGGCCGGTACCGAGCATCTCGTGCGCACCGGCGCCTTCCTGCGGATCCCGCAGCTCGCCGTGCACCTCGACCGTGAGGTGAACAACGGCCTCGTGCTCGACCGACAGCGTCACATGACGCCGATCTTCGGAGTGGGAGAGCTGGCCGATTCCGACCTCGTGGCGCACCTCGCTGCGCTCGCCGGGATTCCGGCCGCCGATGTCGCCGGGTATGACATCCTCACGGCCGACACGCAGGCCCCTGCGGTGTTCGGCCAGGACGGTTCGCTCTTCGCTGCGGGGCGAATGGACAACCTCTCCTCGGTGCACGCCGGCCTGCGCGCCCTCATCGAGGCGGCGGCCGACCCCGTCGACGGGTCCATCACTGTGCTCGCCGCCTTCGATCACGAGGAACTCGGCTCCATGTCCCGGTCGGGTGCGAGCGGGCCTCTGCTCGACGACGTCCTCACCCGAATCGCGTCGGGTCTCGGCGCATCCGTTTCCGAACGGTTGCAGGCCTACGCCGAGTCGTGGTGCCTCTCGGCCGACACGGGCCACGCCGTGCACCCCAACTACCCCGAACGGCATGACCCGGCCAACACGCCCATCGTCGGCGGCGGTCCGCTGCTCAAAGTCAACGCGAACCAACGCTACGCAACGGATGCGGTCGGTGCTGCCCTGTGGGCGCGCACCTGCGCGCAGGCCGGCGTCGAGTACCAGGAGTTCGTATCGAGCAACACCGTGCCGTGCGGCTCGACCATCGGCCCGCTCACCGCCACCCGCCTCGGGATTCGCACCGTCGACGTGGGCGTTCCGCTCCTGTCGATGCACTCGGCCCGGGAATTGTGCCACGTGAACGATCCGGCCGCGCTCTCGCTGGCGATCGGCGCCTTCTTCGCTCCCGAGCACTGACCCGGGTAACGTGTGGCCCAATGCGCCCCGGCTATAGACAGTAAGATTATCGGATAGTTACACTATCCATATGAAGATGGCCAAGTTGAGCGCGGCGAGTGGCATTCCGGTCGCCACCGTGAAATTCTACCTGCGCGAAGGCCTGCTGCCCGCGGGGGAGCGGCGCGGCCCGAACCAGGCCGACTATGGCGACGAGCACCTGCGCCGGCTGCGGCTCATCCGCAGTCTTATCGACGTCGGGGGGCTCGCGGTCGCCGACGCCCGCCGGGTGCTCGACGCCATCGATTCCGACCTGCCGCTGCCAGAGACCTTTGACCTCGCGCAGCGCTCGGTCTCGGAGCACATCGATCCCGCGATGCTCACAGCGCGGGCCCTCGACCGGATCGACACGGTTACCGACGGATGGTGTGTCTCGCCCCTCAACCCGGGTCGCCTCGCCGCCGCGCGGGTGCTGGAGTCTTTGCAGGCCGTGGAGCACCTCGACCGACACGGCTGGGTGGAACGCTATGCGGCCGCCGCGCTGCTGGTCGCCGAGGCAGACCTCGACGAGATCGCCGCCCTGCCCGACCGTGCCAGCCAGGCCGAAACCGTGGTCGTGGGCACCGTGCTCGGCGACGCCCTGTTCTCGGGCCTGCGCCGTGCCGCCCAAGAACACGTCTCCGCGCTGCGTTTTACCGCGATGGCGCCGGCGCTTCCCGCAGTCCCCGCCGCACCTGGAACATCGCCCTCCCGCACCTCAAACTCGTGACCGAAGGAGTCACCATGTCAGTCCCGTCTACCCGCACCGTTACACCCACCCCGGCCGGCGCCGTACTCAGGCGCATCAGCTGGCACCGCCCTCTGCTCTGGCTCGGCGCCGCCATGGCCCTCCTGGCCGTGGTCTGCCTCATCGGCCTCCTGATAGACCCGCGCCAGGTCACCGACCTGCCGGTCTGGGCCAAACCGCTCAAATTCGCGCTGTCGATCGTGATTTACACCCTGACCCTGTCGTGGCTGGTCGGCCTTCTGCAACGCGGCCGCCGCCTCGCGTGGTGGGCCGGCACGATCAGCGCCGTGCTGCTTTTCGTCGAAATGCTCGTCATCGTCGGCGCTGCCGCAACCGGCACCACCAGCCACTTCAACGTGTCGACCCCGCTGGCAACCACCCTCTGGTCGATCATGGCCGTTTCGATCGTTATCGTCTGGGTCGCCGCGATGCTCATCGGCGTGCTGCTGTTCCGCGCCGACCTGGGCGACCCCGCGCGCACCCTCGCCATCCGTTCGGGTGTCCTCATCGCCGTGGTGGGCATGGGACTGGCGTTTCTGATGACCGGGCCCACGGCGAGCCAGCTCGACGATTTCCACGGCATGGCGGGCGCCCACACGGTAGGACTGGCCGACGGCGGACCCGGCCTGCCGGTGCTCGGATGGAGCACGGTGGCCGGCGACCTGCGCATTCCGCACTTCGTCGGCATGCATGCCCTGCAACTCATCCCGCTCGCGGCCCTGCTGCTTGAGGCGGGCATGCGCCGGATTCCCCGGCTGCGCTCCGCGGTCGTGCGCGCCCAGATCCTGGGGATCGTCGTCGTCCTGTATGCCGGGGTTGTGGTGGTGCTCACCGTGCAGGCCCTCGCCGGCCAGTCGATCGTGCGGCCCGGCTCGCTGACGGTGGGTGTCTCGGTCGCGCTGTATGCCAGTGCCGCGGCATCAATCGTGCTCGTGCTCGTGCGCAGCCGCGGCGTCGAGGCGGGCGATGCGCGCCCGGGCGGCGTCCTCCGACGAGGACGAGGCGCCGAGCAGGGAGCGCACGAGACCGAGCACCACGCCGGTTGCCCAGATCACCGGCAGCCGTGACCGCTTCAGCCCGAGCATCTCCCGGTATTCCACCGGCAGTGAGGCCACAGCCCCTGCGAACATGATGCGGTAGAACGGCAGCATGGAGGGCCGCAACGGGGGGTGGCGAATGAAGCGCACCGCCTCGGCCACCCGCTCGTCGCTCTTGAGTGTTCCAGCGGCGCGAAAGGCCTCGAGTCGACCGCGCAGCTCGCTCTCCGAGAGCGGCGGATCGATGACCCCCACGAGTTCGCCGGCCTTCGACCACTCGCGCACATACTGGTCGGCGCCACCGGGTATGGGGCCGCCCCACATCGTTTCGGTCGCGAGGAAGGCATCCGTGAAAACCACGTGAACCCACGACAGCAGCTCGGGGTCAACCGCGCGGTAGGGGCGTTCCACCTCCTGCGCGTCGAGATACGTGCCGGCGACGCGGTCGTGAAAGTGGGCCACCCGGCCTGACTCGCGCACGGCCTGCTCCGTTCCGGCGAAGGTCACGGTCAACAGCCATTGAATCGTGCCTGAGAGCCTGCCGAGCGGGTCTTCTTTGTAGCGAGACCAGTCGTGCACGCCCGCCATCGCTCCCGGATGCAGGGTCTGCATGAGCAGGGCGCGGATGCCCGCCACCATCGTGGCCATGCCGCCGTGCACCGCCCAGGATGCCGAGCCCGGGCCGAAGAAGCCAATGTCGTCGCCGAGTTCCATCTTCTCGACCCACGCGGGTCGGCCATGGTCATTGCCGGACAAGGTGGTCAACAACCGTGCACGCCACGTGTCCGCAAACCTGCTCATGAGCAGACCCTAACCCGCGCCGGCTGGAAGGCAGCCGACTCTTTCTCATTCCCGCGCGTGGACCGGCCGTCGATACACCGGATGGGAGAAACCCAGCGTAGTCTCGCTAAGTTGCACGAAAATGGCGATGTTTTCTGAACACATCGCTGAGTCAAGAACGTAGGAGAGTGGCACTTTGACCGATACGAACACGCTGAGCAGTACGGACCAGCGGGGAACCAACCGAAAAGTCATCCTCCTGGCCACAGCCGGGGCGCTCGGCGGGTTTCTCTTCGGTTTCGACTCCTCGGTCATCAACGGTGCCGTCAACGCTGTGCAGAACGAATTCGCCCTGAGCGGGGTCCTCACCGGCTTCGCCGTGGCGTGCGCGCTCCTCGGGGCAGCGGCCGGTGCCTTCTTCGGTGGACGCTTCGCCGACCGCTACGGGCGCATCCCGATGATGATCGTCGGCGGCATCGTCTTCCTCGCCAGTTCCATCGGGTCGGGTTTCGCATTCGGTGTCGTCGACCTCATCGTGTGGCGGGTTGTCGGTGGCCTCGGGATCGGACTCGCATCGGTCGTGGCGCCCGCCTACATCGCGGAAATCTCACCACGGCACCTGCGCGGACGCCTGGGATCGTTGCAGCAGCTCGCCATCACCCTGGGAATATTCACGGCGCTTCTGTCGGACGCCGTATTCGCCAACGCCGCCGGCGGGGCGAGTGGCACGTACTGGCTCGGACTCGAGGCCTGGCGCTGGATGTTCCTGGCCGGTGCCGCACCGGCCATCGTCTACGGCGCCGTCGCGTACCTGCTGCCGGAGTCGCCGAGATTCCTGGTACTCAAGAGCCGAGAAAGCGAGGCTCGCGCCGTGTTCCTGCGTCTGTGGCCCACCGGCGACGTCGACCGTGAACTACGCGACATGAACGACTCCATCAGCAACGACCGCCTGTCCCAGCGATCGGGCTCCCTGCGCGGCAAAAGGTTCGGGCTCAAACCCATCGTCTGGGTCGGCATCATCCTGTCGGTGTTCCAGCAGTTCGTGGGCATCAACGTGATCTTCTACTACTCCACCACCCTGTGGGAAGCCGTGGGCTTCGAAGAGAGCAGTTCACTGACCATTTCGGTCATCACGTCGGTGACCAACATCCTCGTGACCCTCGTGGCGATCGCCCTCGTGGACCGGATCGGCCGGCGCCCCATCCTTCTGGCCGGTTCGATCGGCATGACCGTGTCACTGGCCACCATGGCCGTGGCATTCAGCCGGTCCCAGACCGTCGACGGGGTGCTGAGCCTGCCGGGGGCCTGGGCGCCGATCGCTCTCGTGGCCGCGAACCTCTTCGTGATCTCGTTCGGCGCTTCCTGGGGTCCCGTCGTCTGGGTGCTGCTCGGCGAAATCTTCCCGAACTCGATTCGCGCCAAGGCGCTCGGTCTCGCGGCCGCCGCGCAGTGGATTGCGAACTTCGTGATCACCGTGAGCTTCCCCCCGATGGCGAACGCGTCGCTGCCCCTCACCTACGCAATGTACGCGCTCTTCGCCGGGCTGTCGTTCTGGTTCGTACTTGTGAAGATCCCGGAAACCAACGGCATGTCGCTCGAGCAGGCGGACACACTGCTGCCGCCGAAAAATGCCGCGAGGAACGCCCGCAGAGCGCAGGTCGGCCCGCGCTGATCGTCGCTACGTCGCGGTTTTGCGCTTCACCCAGCCGAAAACGGCGGTTGCCAGGAACAGCACGATTCCGAGGACGGCGAGCCAGAACAGCCCCTTGATCACGAACCCGAGCACCGCGAAAACCAGCCAGACGACGAGGAGAAAAACGATCAAGTTCATCATGGACGCCATGCTACTACGCGGGGAGCACCCGGACGATGGCGACGCGCGCAATGAGAACGTGCGCCGAGAGGGCCATCAGGTGGCGATCGATGCCTGGAATGGGGGAGAAGGGGGCGCGTGCCGCACTCCGCGGCGCCACACCATGGCCGCCAGCGGAACGCCGGGGCGGTATGCGAGGTGGGCGACGGATGGCGCGTCGAGCACCTGGAGGTCGGCCAGGCCGCCCACGCGGAGCGATCCGACCGCATCCGGTCCCTGCTCGCGGCCCACGGCCCGGGCGGCACCGCGCGTCGCGGCCCAGACGGCCTCCTCGATCGTCAGGCCCATCTGCAGCACCGCGGTGGCCACGCAGTAGGGCATCGACGTCGTGTACGAGGTTCCGGGGTTGCAGTTGGTGGCGAGGGCGATGCTCGCGCCGGCGTCGAGCAGCCGCCGGGCCGGCGGGAAGGGTTCACGCGTGGACAGGTCGCAGGCTGGCAGCAGTGTCGCGACGGTCGATGAGGACGCGAGCGCGTCGATGTCCGCCGGCTCGAGGTGGTTGCAGTGGTCGACGCTCGCTGCATCCAGCTCGACGGCGAGCCGCACCCCGCCGCTGAAGCCGAGCTGGTTGCCGTGCAGGCGCAGGCCGAGGCCGACGGCGCGGCCGGCGAGCAGAACCTCGCGGGTCTCCTCCACGTCGAAGGCGCCCACCTCGCAGAAGGCGTCGATGTACTGCACGTAGGGCGCCACGGCCGCGAGCATGTGCCCGGTGACGAGGTCGAGATAGTCACGCCGGTCGATGCCCTGCGGCACCAGGTGGGCGCCGAGGTAGGTGACGACGTCGGCGACGGCCGCCGCCGCCCTGGCTGAGCGCACCTCGCTCTCCAGGTCGAGGCCGTAGCCGGTCTTGGTTTCGAGGAACGTGGTGCCCTGCGCCTCCGCCTCCCGGCGCAGCCGCGCTGCGTTGCCGATGAGCTGCTCGTCGGTCGCCGCCCGCGTCGCCCGCACCGTCGTGTTGATTCCGCCGGCCTCGTAGCGCTGCCCGGCCATCCGGGCCTCGAACTCGGCCGCGCGGTCGCCCGCGAAGATGAGGTGGGTGTGCGTGTCGACCCAGCCGGGGAGCGCCGCGCGGCCGCCGACGTCCGTGCGCACATCGGCGGCCGGGGCATCGGCCGCAGCGCCGATCCAGGCGATTCGGCCGTCCTCGATTACGAGGGCGGCGTCGACCAGGCGCTCTCCGTCGTCGGCCTGCGTGGTCAGTTCGCCGATGCCGGTGACGAGTTCGGTGTTCCGTGCGGTGGTCATGCGTCTTCTCCGGACGTATCGTCGTGGGTGGGCGGGGCGTTGTCGAGCGCGGCCAGGGCGTCCCGCAGCAACACCCCGGGCAGCCGGTTTGCGCCGCCGGGCGAGACGAGCCGTCCGGAGTCGGCGACAATCACGCCGTGCACGATCACCCGGAGCACGTCGGATGCCGTTGCGGTGAGCGGCAGCTGGGCCGGTGCCGACCCGACCGTGCGCACGCTCTCCGCCGACACCTCGATGAGGTCGCAGAGACCGCCGCGGCGCAGCCGGTTGTCGCCGAGGCCGAGGGAGGCGTAGCCGTTGGTCGTCGCGGCGGTCAGGAGCTGGGCCGGGTCGAACCGTCCGCGCTCGCCGGAGGTCAGGCGTTCGCCGGCCTCGAGGCCGCGCATTTCGAGCAGCGGGTCGACGACGGCGTTCTGGTCGGAGCCGAGCGCGATCCGGGCGCCGGCGGCGGCAAGACGCCGGGCCGGGCCGATCCCGTCGCCGAGGTCGGCCTCCGTCGTCGGGCACATCACGACGGCGGCGCCGCTGTTTCCGATCAGCGCGATGTCGTCGTCGGTGAGGTGGGTGGCGTGCACGAGGCTCAGGCGCGGCGAGAGGGCGCCGAGGCCGGCGAGCACGCCGGTCGGCGTCACCCCGTATTCGGCCAGGCAGTCCGCGTTCTCCTGCGGCTGCTCGGAAAGGTGGATGTGCACGGGCGCTTCCGTCGGCAGTCCCGCGAGCACCTCCCGCATGGCGGCGGGGGGCACGGCGCGCACCGAGTGGATCGCGGCGCCGAGGCTGACCAGGGCATCCGGATCCACGCCGAGGGTCTCGTTCAGCGATTGCCAGCGTTCCAGCCAGCCCGCGGCAGAGCCGTCGTTGAAGGCGCGCTGCTCCGGCGCGAGCGGGCGCCCGATGCCGCCGGCCAGATAGACGGTGTCGAGCAGCACGAGACGGATGCCCACATCGCGTGCCGCCGCGGCCAGCGCGAGCTCCATGGCGTGCTCGCGCGGGTACCGGGAGCCGTCCGGGCGGTGATGCACGTAGTGGAACTCGCCGACGGCGGTCCAGCCACTGACCAGCATCTCCGCGAACACGGCGCGGGCCAGGGCGTAGTACCGGTCGGGGTCGAGCCGGCCCGCCGCGAGGTACATCGCCTCGCGCCACTGCCAGAAGTCGCCGCCCGCCGCGTGGGTGCGGCCGCGCAGTGCCCGATGAAACGCGTGCGAGTGCGCATTGGCCATGCCCGGAAGCACCGTGCCCAGACGTACATCGGTCGGTGCCGGCTCGCTGGCGGGGGTCACCTGGGCGATCCGCCCGTCCGCGCCCACCTCGACGCGAACGCCGGGCGTCGGCACGCCTTCGATGAGCAGGGTCTCGCACCAGTAGGCACCTGGTCTCGCGCTCACAGCAGCGTCCTCAGCAGCTTCTCCAGCGCCTCGACGCCGGCCACGCAGTCATCGGCCGAGGCGAATTCCTCGGGCGAGTGCGAGATGCCGGTCGGGTTGCGCACGAAGAGCATCGCGCTCGGCACGCTCGCCGCGAGCACCCCCGCGTCATGGCCGGCGCCCGTCGGCAAGGCCGGAACCCCGTCGAGGGCCGCGCTGAACCGGTCTCGCAGCTCCGGGTCGAAGTGCACGGCAGTGGCCCAGGATTCCCGGGCGACGGAGACGGAGCATCCGTTCTCGGCCACGGCCTCGTCGACCTGGGCGGTGATCTCGCCCAGCAGGGCGCGAGTCTCCTCGTCGGTCTCCGCCCTGGCGTCGAGCCACGCCTCGACGCGCGAGGGGATCACATTCGTGCCGCCGGGGACGATGTTCATCCGCCCGATGGTGGCCCGGGTCCCCGGCCTGGCCGAGGCCGCCTGCTGCACGGCGAGCACGGCACGTGCGGCCGCGACCATCGGGTCGCGGCGGTCGGTCATCAGGGTGGCGCCGGCGTGGTTGCCCTGACCCGCCACGGTGAGGCGCCAGCGCCCGTGGGCCAGGATCGAGGAGGCGACGGCCACCGGGTGCCCGAGGTCGATCAGGCCGCGGCCCTGCTCGACGTGCAGCTCGATGAACAGCCCGATCCGCGCCAGTGCGTCCCCGTCGCTGCCGAGGTGCGCCGGGTCGAGTCCGGCGTGCGCCGCGGCCTCGGCCAGCGTGACGCCGTCGGGGTCGACGAGGGCCCTGGCTTGGTCGGCGTCCAGCGCCCCGGTCATCAGCCTCGAGCCGAGGCAGGCGATACCGAACCGGGAGCCTTCCTCCTCCGCGAAGACGAGGATGGCGCAGGGGCGCGACGGTGTGACGCCACTGGCCTGCAGCCGCGCAATGGCGTCCAGCGCCGAGACGACGCCGAGCGGGCCGTCGTAGGCGCCGCCGCCGGGCACGGAATCGAGGTGGCTGCCGGTGACGACGGCGTTCGGTCCCGGCGTTCCCCACCAGGCCCAGATGTTGCCGTTGCGATCGGTTTCCACGGCCAGCCCGAGGCGCTCTGCGCGTTCGACGAACCAGTCCCGCAACTCATGGTCGGCGCTCTGCCAGACGTGCCGGGAGTATCCGCCGCGCTGGGAGTCACGGCCGATGCTCGCGATTTCGTCGAGACCGGCCAGAACACCGTGGGCGAGGAGTTCGCTCACTCCGATTCCATCATCGGCACGCGCAGGCCGCGTTCCCTGGCCACCTCTTCGGCCCGCTCGTAGCCGGCGTCGACGTGACGCATCACGCCGGTGCCCGGGTCGTTCGTGAGCACACGCTCGATTTTCTCAGCGGCGAGCGGGGTGCCGTCGGCGACGATCACCTGGCCGGCGTGGATGCTGCGTCCGATGCCGACACCGCCGCCGTGGTGGATCGACACCCAGGTGGCACCGGATGCCGTGTTCAGCAGGGCGTTGAGGAGCGGCCAGTCTGCGATCGCATCGGAGCCGTCCTTCATATCCTCGGTCTCCCGGTAGGGCGACGCGACCGAGCCGGAGTCGAGGTGGTCTCGGCCGATCACGATCGGGGCGGAAAGCTCGCCCGAGGCGACCATCTCGTTGAATTTGAGCCCGGCGAGGTGGCGTTCCTTGTAGCCGAGCCAGCAGATCCGGGCGGGCAGGCCTTCGAAGTGCACGAGGTCCTGGGCCTTGGTGATCCACCGGCGCAGGTGATCGTCTTCCGGGAACAGTGCGACGATGGCCTTGTCGGTGGCCGCGATGTCGGCCGGGTCGCCGGAGAGGGCCACCCAGCGGAACGGGCCCTTGCCCTCGGCGAAGAGCGGGCGGATGTACGCGGGCACGAAACCGGGAAACTCGAATGCCCGGTCGTAACCGCCGAGTTCGGCTTCGGCGCGGATCGAGTTGCCGTAGTCGAAGACCTCGGCGCCGGCATCCTGGAATTCGACCATGGCCTTGACCTGCTTGGCCATCGCGGCGCGAGAGCGCTCGGTGAACTCTTCCGGCTTCTCGGCCGCGTACGTGTGCCATTCCGCCACGGTGACGCCCTCGGGCAGATACGCCAGCGGGTCGTGCGCGCTTGTCTGGTCGGTGACGATGTCAATGGGCACCTTGCGCGCCAGCAACTCGGCGAACACCGTCGCGGCGTTGCCGACGAGACCGACAGACAGCGGGCGCTTCTCGTCTTTCGCCGCGAGGACGCGGGCGATCGCGTCGTCCAGGTCGGTCGTGAGTTGGTCGAGGTAACCGTGGTCGACGCGGCGCTGCAGACGCGTCTCGTCGACGTCGACGATCAGCACGACGCCGTCGTTCATGGTGACGGCGAGCGGCTGGGCGCCGCCCATGCCGCCGGCCCCGCCGGTGAGGGTCAGCGTGCCGGCCAGGGTGCCCTCAAACCGTTTCGCGGCCACGGCCGCGAAGGTTTCGTAGGTGCCTTGCAGGATGCCCTGGGTTCCAATGTAGATCCAGGAGCCAGCGGTCATCTGTCCGTACATGGTCAGGCCGAGCGCCTCGAGCCTGCGGAACTCGGGCCAGGTGGCCCAATCGCCCACGAGGTTCGAGTTGGCGATGAGCACCCGCGGCGCCCACTCGTTGGTTCGGAAGACGCCCACCGGCTTGCCGGACTGCACGAGCAGCGTTTCGTCCTTCTCCAGCGTGGTGAGCGTGCGCACGATCGCGTCGTAGGCCTCCCAGTTGCGGGCGGCTTTTCCGGTGCCGCCGTACACGACGAGGTCCTCGGGATGCTCGGCGACCTCGGGGTCGAGGTTGTTCATGAGCATCCGCAGCGGGCCTTCGGTCTGCCAGCTCTTCGCGGTCAGGGTGGTGCCGCGGGCGGCGCGAACGGGGCGTGAGCCTTGCATCGGTGATCCTTCGTGTTGTGCGGGAGAGGGGGGAGGGTGGACTAGATGAGGCCGGCGACGGAGTTGGGCGCCACCAGGCTGAGTTCCTTGACGGCAACAGTGCCGTCCGGGTGCGTCGTGGAGACCTTGTCAAAGCTGATCATGCGAATCCTCCTGCAATTGTGACGTCTGTCTGTCGGCCGAGCCCGGCGGACACTCGGCTCGTTGCGGCGACCAGGGCCGCACCGAACCGCGCGACATCGGTGGCGTGGACTCGGTAGCTGGGTACGACGATGCTCATCGACGCGACAACGCGGTGTTCCGAGTAGATGGGCGCGGCGATCGCCGTGACATCGGCTTCGATGCCGTGCTCGAGGGCGACGTAGCCTTCCGCAGGAGTCTGGCCGGCGAGCACGCGGCCGGATGCGGAGCTGTCCATCGGGATGACCCGTCCGACCCAGCTGGAGTGGCGCACCGAGTGGGTGCCCTCGACGATGGCGATGTAGAGCGCCGTCGCGCGGTGCGCCTGCACGCTCAGGTACACGGATTCTCCGGTCTGTTCGACGAGTTCTTCCATCTCGGTGCGGCAGAGCGTGATGAGCGACTCGTTGCTGAGCGACTGTGCGCCCAGTTGGATGAGCCGACTGCCGGGCCCATACGTGCCGTCGGGGTCCTTGTGCACAAAGCCGCTGGCCTCCAGCGTGCGCAGCAGCCGCAGCGCGGTGCTGGGGGAGAGGTCAACGGCCCGGGAGGCCTCGGACAGGTTCAGCTTGCTCTGGTCGCAGATGACCGCCAGCAGGTTGAGCGCCCGTTCGACCGTGCGGGTGGAAGACTCCGCCATGTGCCAGCTCCTTTGTGTTTCAAACAATTCTCGTGAGGAATATCAAACAGTAAAATATACTTTTCGACAGATAGCAAGAATTTTCATGGTTGCGTCGCCCGACGTGGCTCACTTATGTTCTGGAGCGCCGGTGACGCAGCGGCGAGTGCCGACGCCCCCAAACGAAGGCCACCCGAAGTGGAACTCGCGGCCGGTTGAGCATTGCGGATACCTTCACCTGAGAACAGGTACAGGTGAGGAACAGGATGCCGCAGCGTGGATTTGCCGTCGTGAATGTCGAAACGACGGGTCTCTTTCCGTACCGAACAGACCGCGTCATTGAGGTCGCTGTGGTGCACGCCGATGCGGCCGGCAACATCACCGGACGGTGGCACAGCATGGTGGGCGCCCCGGACCATCCCTCGTTCGAGCAGATCGCGCCGCGGCTGGTGGAGCTCCTCTCCGGCCGGGTGCTCGTCTGCCACAACGCCCAGTACGCCACGAGTTTTCTCATGAGCGAGTTGGAACGAATGGCGTATCGTCCCCGGCGGGGCATGGAAGCGGTATGCACCATGCAACTCGCCCGAATCCTGCTGCCCGGCGCCGGGCGTTCCCTCGCGGACTGCTGCGCCGCTTTCGACATCGAGGTGGCATCGGGACACGGCGCCCTCCCTCAAGCCCTCGCGACCGCGCAGCTCCTCGCCGCCTACATTCAGAGTGATCCGGGGCTCCCCGCCTGGCAGATGGCCCTGGACCGCGCGGCCGACACACCCTGGGCGCCGCTCGTCCCGACGGGGGTCGAGTGGGTTCCCCGCCCGCCGGGAACTGCGACCGAGGCCCCCGGATTTCTTGAGCGAATGGCCGCCCGGCTGCCCGACTATTCCGGTCCGGACGCCCACCTCGACTACCTGGCCCTGCTGGACCTCTGCCTGCGAAACGATCAGCTCGAGCCGGACCTGCGCGTGCTCATGCAGATTGCCGAAATGACCGGGATCAGCGGCACCGTGTGCACCGAGCTCAACGACGCCTACGTGGACGACCTGACCCGCGTCGCCCGGCTCGCGGGCACCGTCGGCGCACGCGAGCGCGCAGAACTGCTCGGCGTCGCCGCCATGCTCGGCGTTGCCGCGGAACGCGTCACCGCAGTGATCGACCCGCCGTCACCGGCGGAAGAGGCGGAACCGTGCGACCCGCCGTGGCCCGGAGCGGCACCGTTGCATCGGGGCGACATTGTCGTGCTCAGTGGCGACCTGGCCCGGTCGCGGTCCGACTGGAAGCGTGAGCTATGCGCGCGCGGCTTCACCGTGGCGTCGGCCGTCACGATGCGCACCCGGCTTCTCGTCGTCGCCAACCCGAGTGCGATTACGCCCAAGGCCGGAAAAGCACGGGACTACGGGATCCCCATGGTGTCGGAATTCGCACTTCGGTCCCTCATCGGGGTCTGTTAGCCGCCCGTTCCGCCCGTGCGCGGTCAGCGCCGACGTTCGGCCTCAAGCTCGCGTGCGCAATCAATGCAGAGCTCCGTTGCGGGCTGGGCGTCCAGGCGTGCGCGGCCGATCGGTTCCCCGCGGCGCAGGCACAGGCCATAGGTTCCCTCATCAACGCGCTGCAGGGCACGGTCGATACGTGCGAGCTTCTCAGCGAATTCGCGCTGCACACCCGAGAGCCGCGACCACTCCATGGTCAGGGTGGGACCTTCCGGGTCATGCTCGTCATCCTGCGTTCCGTCCCTGGCGACCCGCACCTCGTCGAGCGAACCGCTGAGCCGTGCGACTTCGGTCGCGAGTTCGGCGCGCATCCGCCGCAGGTCCCGTTCCAGGTGCCGAACATCGGCAGAGGTAAGCGCTGTCATGACCATGATTACTCCGTTCGTCGATGAGGGAGAGAGTCGATTGCTACTCAGGCTGAGCGGACGAACGTCGAGATCGTCCGGGAATAGCGGCAGTATACGCCGAGCCGACGACAGGCGTCAGATCAGCGCGCGCAGACAATCCTCCATGCTGATGCCGCGCACTCGTGCGCGCTGGGTGAGCCGGTCAAAATCCTCGGCGCTCAGCATCAGCGTGATGCTGCGCTGTTCGCTCACGCTGCGCAGCTCAGAGACCGGCCGCTCACTGTCGTGCTGGCCGCCGAGGCCCTCGTGCCCGTCCCCGAGGTCGGCGGCGTCGCCGTCGAAGGAGAACAGCTCGGAATGGGGGAACGTGCCCGCGCGAGCCGTTTCGGAAGGCCCCGCGGCCGGCCGCTCCGACGTCGGAGCGGCCACGGATGCCCGGCCAGACGCCGTGTAGCCCGGCCCGCTGCGCACGGGCGTGCCGCGTTGAAACGATTCCGACGCCCCGCGGGCGCGCACGTCGGCCGCCTCGTTGAGGGGATGGTTGGCATGGCCCTTCACCCATTCGAACCGGTACCGGCGGCCGACGATCTCCGCATCAATCTCCTTCAGCAGATCCACGTTGAGCACCGGCTTGCCGTCGGCCTTGCGCCACCCCTTGGCCTTCCACCCGCGCATCCACTTCGTAATGCAATTGATCACGTATTGGCTGTCGCAGAGCACGAGCAGATCGTCGTCGATGTGTCTGGTGGCGCGAAACAGTTCGAGCACGGCCCGGAGTTCACCCTGGTTGTTGGTGGCGTGTTTCCAGCCCCCGGCAGCCCAGTTGCACTCATCGACGTACCAGGCCCACCCGGCCGGGCCGGGGTTGCCGAGGGCCGACCCATCGGCAGCAGCAGTAATAGTCATTCACCCATTTAACCAGTCAGTGGCCGCACTCGCTCCTTAACGGGCATGTGTCCAACGTGTAACACGGTCCCCTCACCGTGGCTTCGAGGGTGTGACCATCTGGTGATCGAACGTTAACGGCACCCACGGTTCACGGAAACACGCCCCGAATAACGTCAAGCCCAGGTGCAGATCACTCGTCCGCTACCGGCCTCGACCACAACCCCCAGGGAGCTCCCTTGACAGCCACGTCCGCCCCGGCCACCCGGCTCGGCCCCTCACCCGACGACCTGAACGCTCTCTCCCTCGTCCACCGCCCCGGCCGGTGGATCGACAACTGGAATCCCGAGAATCAGGACCAGTGGGAGAACGGCGGCAAGCTCATTGCCTCCCGCAACCTCAAATGGTCCATCTTCGCCGAATTCCTCGGCTTCATCGTGTGGCAGTTGTGGAGCATCGTCGTCGTATCGCTTCCGGCCGCGGGCTTCACCTTCTCCACCGCCGAAATCTTCTGGCTCATCTCCATGCCCAGTCTCGTGGGCGCCACCCTCCGTTTTCCGTATACCTTCCTCGTGCCCAAATTCGGCGGCCGCAACTGGACGATCATCTCCGCCGGCCTGCTGCTGATCCCCTCGATCGCCCTCGGGATCAGCGTCGGAAACCCGGACACCCCGTTTGGCGTGATGCTGTTCGTGGCGGCACTGGCCGGTTTCGGCGGCGGCAACTTCGCCAGCTCGATGTCCAACATCACCTTCTTCTACCCGCAGAGCCAGAAGGGCTACGCGCTCGGACTGAATGCGGCCGGCGGCAACGTCGGAGCCGCCGTGGCCCAGCTGCTCGTGCCGATCATCATCACGCTCGGCGCCATCGGTACGCTCAACATCACCCTCGCCGGGTTCTTCTGGGTGCCGTTCATCCTGCTGGCCATGTGGGGCGCCTGGAAATACATGGACAACCTCTCGAGCGCGAAGGCCGACTTCGCCGGTTCCGTCGCTGCCCTGAAGGAGCCGCACCTGTGGATCCTCGCGGTACTGTACATCGGAACCTTCGGCTCGTTCATCGGTTTCGCAAGCGTGTTCCCGAAACTCATCGCCGACCAGTTCCCGGAATACTCCACCTTCCAGGTGGCCTCCGCCTCGCTGTCCCTCGCCTTCATCGGGGCCCTCGTCGGCTCGCTCGCCCGACCGTTCGGCGGACGCCTCGCCGATCGGTTCGGCGGCGCCTCCGTCACCGTCGCCGCGTTCGGGGTGATGGCGGTCGGGGCGCTCGCGGTGACCGTGGTGTTGCCGCTCGGCAACTTCTGGGCTTTCCTCGGCAGCTTCGTGCTCATCTTCGTGGCCACCGGAATCGGAAACGGGTCGACCTACCGGATGATTCCGAGCGTGTTCTCGGCGCGCAGCGGTGTGGCAGACGCCCACGTGAACTCCGGTGACGTGAACACGCAACGCAAGACCGCGGCCGCCCTCGGCCTGATCTCCGCCATCGGCGCGTACGGCGGATTCATCATCCCGCAGGTGCTGGGTTTCTCGAAGACCACCACCGGCGACTACACGAACGCCATCTACGGCTTCGCCCTCGCCTACGTCGTGATGATGGCCGTCACCGCTTTCGTCTACCTGCGCCGGGGTTCCTCCGTCGCCGGTCAGCGGATCTAGGCCCGCGACGCCGAGGCCACGACCCCGGCCTCGGCGGTCGGCCCCCGCACGCCCCAAACGAAATGAGCAACCACCGTGACTCCAGCATCGGCTCCCCCAGCGGCTCCCGCCACGGCCACCGGCGTGGCCACGCACTGCCCGTACTGCGCGCTGCAGTGTGCCATGAGGCTCAGCCCCACGGACGCCCCGGTCGGCGTCGTGATCAGCGGCCGCGACTTCCCGACGAACCGCGGCGGCCTGTGCAAGAAGGGCTGGACCGCGGCCGAACTTCTCGGCTCGCCCGAGCGCCTGCTGGAACCGATGGTGCGCGAGCCGGACGGCACGTTTGCGGCCAGGTCGTGGGCGGACACGCTCGATCTCATCGCCGACCGGCTTCGCGCGACGCGTGCCCGGCACGGCGCGGACGCGGTCGGGGTGTTCGGCGGAGGGGGACTCACCAACGAGAAGGCGTACCAGCTGGGCAAATTCACCCGAGTCGCCCTCGGATCAAGCCGCATCGACTACAACGGCCGGTTCTGCATGTCGAGCGCGGCGGCGGCCGGTACCCGCGCCTTCGGCCTCGACCGCGGCCTGCCGTTCCGGGTGGACGACCTCGACCGAGCGAGTACCATCCTCATTCTCGGCTCAAACGTGGCCCAGACGATGCCACCGTTCATCGGGCACCTGGACGGGGCCCGCGCGGCCGGTGGCCTCATCGTGGTGGATCCGCGGCGCACGGCGACGGCGCGACTCACCGACGACGGTGCCGGAATGCACGTGCAGCCCACACCGGGGAGCGACCTCGTGCTGCTCCTCGGACTCACGCACCTGGTGATCGCCGAGAAACTCGTCGACACGGCGTATGTGGCGGCACGCACCACCGGTTTCGATGCCCTGCGCCGCAGCGTGAGCCAATGGTGGCCCGAACGCGTGCAGCAGCACACCGGCGTTCCGGCCCGGCAGCTGCGCGACCTGGCTCGCCGCCTGGGCGCCGGCGTTCTCGGCGCCGAAGCATCCGGGGGCACCTACATCCTCACCGGTCGCGGCGTCGAGCAGCACGCCGACGGAACCGACACCGCGACGGCGGCGATCAACCTGAGCCTGCTTCTCGGCCTGCCCGGAACCGCCCACTCCGGCTACGGCACCCTCACCGGGCAGGGGAACGGCCAGGGCGGCCGGGAACACGGGCAAAAGTGCGACCAGCTGCCCGGCTACCGCAAGATCACCGACCCGGCGGCGCGCGCCCACGTCGCCGGCGTCTGGGGCGTGGATGCCGACAGTCTCCCCGGGGCCGGACTCCCCGCCGTGGAGCTGCTCACCACGCTCGGTGAGCCCGACGGCGTGCGCTGCCTCCTCGTGCACGGCTCCAACGTGGTGGTGTCCGCGCCCAACGCCGACCGGGTGCGCACCGCCCTCGGTCGGCTCGATTTCCTGGTGGTCGCCGACTTCTTCTTCTCCGAGACCGCGGCGCTCGCCGACGTGGTGCTTCCCGTGACGCAGTGGGCGGAGGAATCCGGAACCATGACCTCGCTTGAAGGGCGTGTCATCCGTCGTCGCGAAGCGGTGCCCGCCCCCGCCGGAGTGCGCAGCGAACTCTGGGTGCTGCGGGAGCTCGCTCGGCGACTCGACGCCCCGTCCACGTTCAGCGCCGACCCGGGCGACGTCTTCGACGAGCTGTGCCGCGCCTCGGCCGGCGGAATCGCCGACTACTCCGGCCTCAGCTACGCGCTTCTCGACACGGAAACCGCCGCGTACTGGCCCTACCCCGAGGGTTCCACCGGTACCCCGCGACTCTTTCTCGACCGCTTCAACCACCTCGACGGTCGGGCCCGACTGTGTGCCGTGCGGGCCCGCCCGTTGCCGGAGGTGGTTCAGCGCGACGGCGCCGTCACCCTCATCACGGGCCGCCTGCTCGAGCACTACCAGTCCGGAGCGCAGACACGCCGAGTGCCGGAGCTCCGGTCGGCGCAGCCGAACGCCCGACTGCAGGTGCACCCGGCCACCGCCGAGCAGCTGGGCATTGCCGAGGACGCGTGGGTGGAAGTCAGCAACGCCCGCGGAACTGTGCGCTGCCGGGCCGCAGTGACCGTGGATATCCGTCCCGACACGGTGTTCTTACCTTTCCACTTCGCGGGCGACCAGCGGGCCAACCTGCTGACCGCCGACGTGACCGACCCGATCTCCGGTATGCCGGAGTTCAAGAAAACGGCGGTGCGTCTGCGCGCCCTCGTGGAGGCCGACACCCATGCCTGACATCCTTGACGGCACCGCCGAACGGATCGTGCTCGTGGGCTACGGCCCGGTCGGAGCCCGATTCGTGGAGGAGCTGCTACCCGTCGTGCACAGCGGGCGGGTGCATCTCACCGTGGTGGGCGCCGAGAACGTCGACGCGTACAACCGCGTTCTGATCGCCGAATATGCCGTCGGCAACGCGGAACGCGACAGCCTCGAGATCACCGATCCGAGTGCGGCACGCGACGCGGGCGTTCACTTTCGGCTCGGCGCCAGCGTCACCGCCATCAACCGCAGCCGAGCCACCGTCACCCTCGGCGACGGCACCCAACTCCCGTATGACCGGCTCGTGCTGGCCACCGGCGCGCGCGCCAACGTTCCCACGCTCGCCGGGGTGACATGGGTGCGATTGGACAAGACGATGCCGACCGCGGACGCGGCGGAGCTTGACCGCAACGGGGCCACGCTCCCGCACGGGGTCACGGTGCTGCGCGACCTCGACGACGCCGCGCGCGTGCTCGCCGCCGTGCAAGCGGCGCAGCGCATCGTCGTTCTCGGCGCCGGCGTGCTCGGGATGGAGATCGCGCTCGCCGCGGCGCGGGCCGGAAGTCAGGTGTGCGTCGTCTATCACGGCGACATCCCGATGGGCCGAAACCTCGACCGTGGCGGTGGCACCGTGCTCGCGCGCAGCTCCCGGAGCGCCGGCGTCACCATGGTCAACCATTCCCGGGCGGAGAGCGTGCTCATCCACGTCGACGACACCGGGACGGAACGCTTCGACGCGCTCATCTGCGCCGACGGCAAACAGATTCACGGGGACCTGCTGCTGCTCTCCTGCGGAGTCGGCGCCCGATCCGAGCTCGCGGCCCTCTCCGGGCTTCCCGTGTCCACCGGCATCCTCGTGGACGAGCGGCTGCAGAGCTGGTCAGACACCCGGGTGTATGCGATCGGTGACTGCGCGCACCTCGCGCCGCGGCCGCAGGCCGGCGCGTCCCGGGCTCTGCCCGCCGGCGGCCCGTCGGGGCTGATCGGTCCCGGCTGGCGTCAGGCCGACTGGCTGGCGGCCCGCTTCACGGCCGAGATCGGGGGACACCCCGCCAACGTAGAACTGGCCGAGAACGCCGCGGCGGTCGTGATGCTCAAGGCCGAGGGCGTCGACGTGGTCGCGGCCGGCAACACCGCGGCGGACCCGTGGGATGACCAGCCGACCGGTCACGCCGCGGCCGGCGATTCCGCCCCGCTGGGCGTGTCGCAGTGGGCAGAACCCGAGCACAACCGGTACGTGAAAATGGTCACTCGGCGCGGCATCCTGGAAGGCTTCGTCTGCGTCGGGATGCCGCGTGCCGCCGCCGAGCTGACGCTCCTGTTCGAACGCGGCAGCGAACTGCCCGCCGACCGCTCCCTGCTGCTGCGCCATGACGGACCGGACTACGAGCCCGCCGCCGGAAGCGCCTTTGCCGCCGACGCGACCGTGTGCTGGTGCAACGGCGTGAGCGTCGGCGGCATCGAGGCGGCCGCCGGCGCCGGTGACAGCACGGTGGCCTGCATCGGGGCGGCGACGCGCGCCGGCACCGGGTGCGGCGGGTGCAAGGGTCGCATCATCGAGGTACTGGAACGATTCGCCGAGGCGGGAGGGGCCCTCGACGTGCGGACCGCCTGAACCGGACCGAGCGCCCGCACCGTTGACCTGCCGACCGCGTGGTGTCATGATCGCTCCGGACGAGGGGACGACATGAGTTCGGTGGCGAAGACGATGACCCGGGTGACCATGCGCGTGGCGGTGTGGCTGTACCGCAGCACGAACGGTCTGATCGGAGGATCGATCGGCCGGTTCGGCGTGCTGCTGCTCACCGTGCCCGGCCGCACCACCGGTCGGCCGCACACCGTTCCCGTGGGGTTCTTCGAGCACGAGGGCGGCTATCTCGTGGTGGGGTCTGCCGGGGGCGCACCGAGCGACCCGCAATGGTTCAAAAACCTGCGGCAGTCCGCGCGCGCCCACATTCAAATCCGTTCCCGGCACACCGACGTGTCTGTCCGCATCACCGACCCGGCCGAACGCGACCGGCTGTGGACAGACGTCGTGATCAGGCAGGCGAGCACCTTCGCCGGCTACGAGAAGAAGACGGATCGCACGATTCCCATCGCCGTGCTCACTCCGGTCGCGTGACCGGTTGACGACGGGCTAGGTGACGTTGACCGTCACCTGGTGCAGGCCCGTTGCGCCGTCGGGGGCGACACCGCGCGTGACGGACGTCTGAACCAGACCATTGGCATCCGTGGCCCGCACCGTGACGGAATGACTTCCTGACGTGGCCGGCCAGGTGAACATCCACTGCCGCCAGGTGTCGGCGGAGATGGCCTCCGCGAGCGTCGCGTCGACCCAGTCACCGTCGTCGATCTGCACCTGCACGGCGCTGATTCCCACGTGCTGCGACCACGCGACCCCGGCCACAACCACCGGCCCCGCCGGCACGCCGCCCCGCGGAACGTCGATGCGGGACGACAGTTTCACCGGCCCGAGCTCGGACCAGCCCCTCGGCGTCCAATATCCCTGCGCCTGATCGAAGCGGGTGACGTTGAGCTCAACGACCCACTTCGTGGCGGAGACATACCCATAGAGACCGGGAACGACCATGCGAACCGGGTACCCGTGCTCGAGCGGAAGCGGGTCGCCGTTCATGCCGACCGCGAGGATGGCGTTGCGCTCATCGGTGAGAGCCGCCAGGGGAGTTCCGGCGGTGAAACCGTCGGAACTGCGCGACAGCACCATGTCGGCGCCCGCCGTCGGCACCGCACGGGCGAGAAGTTCACGGATCGGGTAACCGAGCCACACGGCGTTGCCGATCAGGTCGCCGCCGACGTAGTTGGACACGCAGGCGAGGGTCGTCGTGCTTTCCTCCAGCGGAAGCGCGAGCAGCTCCGCGAACGAGATCTCCACCTCCCGCTCGACCATTCCCGTGATCCGCAGTGTCCACATGCTGGGGTCGAGCCGGGGCACGGACAGTGCGGTGTCGATGCGGTAGAAGTCCGCGTTGGGCGTGATGACCGGTGACAGGCCATCGATCGCGAACGAGGCGCCGGCCGGCGTGGGGGCGCCGGGAACGGTCGCCGCCGGCAGGGTGAACAGGGCGCGCGCGGCATCCGCAGCCCGACTGCCGGCGGCGAGCAGCTGGCCGCCGATCGCCGCGATCAGTCCGACAGCGGCACTTGTCCCCGTGAAGACCAGAAACCGGCGCCGGTCCAGGGACGCGCGGGCATCCGCGGTCGGGGTGCCGGACGACGTGCCACCCACCGCCACTTCTGTCGGCGCCGCACTGGCGTGCAGCCGGGTGGTTAGCACGCTCAGCAAAAGAACAGCGAGTCCCGTGGCCAGCACGGGCGGCACACCATCGAAAGGGGACGCCCCCGCGCGGGTGAGCGCCGCGGCCAGAGCCACAAGGCCGGCGGCCACCACCACAAGACGACCCACGGGCGGTCGGCGGTACTCGAGGGATCCCGCGAGGGCGGCCAGTCCTGCGGCCACCAGAGCGATGAAAACGATCAGCGCAACCTTGTCGCCGGTGCCGAAAAGCGAGATCATGAGTTCCTTGACCCAGGACGGCGCGAGGTCGATAAGGAGCGCACCGACGACGAGGACCGGACTGGCTCCGGGGGCGATGAGCCCGGCGACCAGTTCCGCGAGGCCGAACCCTGCCAAAACGGCCGCCAGACCGACCAGCGCGGGTCGGGTGTCGTGCCCGATCCGCCGAACGAGCGGCGGACGGGAGGCGACCGGCCCCGACGAGTCGGGCGTGTGAGTCGAAGGCGGAAGGCTCGGCATGGCCCCAGCTTAGGTTTAACCGCTGTGAGGAGAAGGGCTCGGGGCTTACAAATGCCTCATAAACACGAACGCCCGCTCACCGCCCCCACTGTGGGGGCATAAACGCCATTCCGGGGCGCCACGATTAACGGGGTGTTACGAACACGATAAACCTGCGCCGGAAATCGCACGAAGGCTGTGAGATCGCCCTCGTCGTCCCTACAGTTGCGCTAGGTCCGCACGTGGAGGCTACCCACCTCCATCCCCGGGGATGCTCAGAAAATCCGTTCCATCGATTTCTTGTCACATCGAGTACCGGACGACGATGCCCACAGCCCAGTTCCCGTTCGGCCCCCTAGCGCCGACGGACTGGCGGCACCATTTCCCGCGAGCCTCGCCCGAGAACCCGCTCGCGAACCCCGGACCCGAATCCGGTAGCCGAAATGAGACATGGATGACGACCCTGCATCCCTTCATCATCGAACCCTCCGCAGCCGACACCCTGGCGTCTGGTCGGGGTCGGGACAGCCACGATAAACATCACTCGCCCTCGCTGGTGCTGCTGGTGGTGATCGCCACAATCGGTATCCTTGCCTACGCCAATTTTCTCCTCAACCCGGCCAGTCGAGGCGACTGGCTCCCGTATTCGCTGGTGATTGTGGCGGAGTCCAGCCTGATCTTTCAGGCCCTGCTGTCCATGTGGACGATCCTCTCCGGTGCCCAGGACCCTCGTGATTTCGCCTTCCATCAGGCGAAGGCGGCTCTGTTCGCCACCCGGTCCAGCCGACGCTTGGAGACCGGGCCAGGTCCCGACAGGTCCCTGTACCTCGGTGGTCAGCCGACCAGCATCGACGTCTTCATTACGACCTACGGCGAAAGCGTGGAGGTGATCCGGGAGACCGTCACCGCGGCGGTGGCCGTCCGCGGGGCGCACATCACTTGGGTGCTGGATGACGGTCGTGCTGACGAGGTACGTGACCTCGCTGCCGAGCTGGGCGCCAGGTATCTCCGACGACTGAGTTCGAACGGAGCCAAGGCCGGGAACGTCAACCACGCGCTCACCGCCAGCTCCGGCGAGTATTTCGTGATCTTCGACGCTGATTTTGTTCCTGATCCCGATTTCCTCGTTGAGACCTTGCCGTTCTTTATTGACGACCGGGTGGCGTTCGTGCAGACACCGCAGGCCTACCGCAACCTGCACAACGTGATTTCCCGTGGCGCCGGCTACATGCAATCGGTGTTCTACAGGTTCATCCAACCGGGCCGCAACCGGTTCAACGCCGCCTTCTGCGTTGGCACCAACGTGATCTTCCGTCGCGACGCCGTCAACGACGTGGGCGGCATGTACACAGATTCCAAATCAGAGGATGTCTGGACTTCCCTCAAGCTGCACGAACGCGGGTGGAAGACAATTTTCATCCCCATGGTGCTCGCGACCGGCCACGCGCCGGACACCGTGGAGGCGTACACCAAGCAACAGCTGCGCTGGGCGACCGGTGGCTTCGAGATCCTCCTGACGAGCAACCCGCTCAGCCCCCGCCGGCGACTGACTTTCGACCAGAGATTGCAGTATCTGGTCACCGCGTCATTCTACTTGACCGGTATAGCTCCACTGCTCCTGCTGGTCGTGCCGCCGTTGGAGATCTACTTCGATCTGCGGCCAGTGAACCTCTCCACCAGCCTGGCCACCTGGCTGCTCTACTACTTAGGATTTTATCTCCTGCAGGTGGCCCTGGCGTTCTACACGATGGGATCCTTCCGGTGGGAGACCCTGATGCTCGCCGCTGCGTCGTTCCCGATCTACCTGGCAGCTCTGGCGAACGTCGTTTTCGGTAGGGAGCAGCAGTGGCGGGCGACAGGCAACAAATCCACGATTGCCTCGCCCTTCAACTTCATGATTCCGCAGGTGCTGGTCTTCGTCTTCCTCTTGCTCACCTCGGTGGTGGCCGTGTGGCGGGACCTCGGAATCGGCGCCGCGACCCTGGCAACGGCGTGGAACGTGACCAACACGGTTATCCTCGGGAGTTTCATCGGAGCTGCACTGCACGAGAGCCGGGCGACACCGCTGAGCGCCGCGGCCGATCGGCGCGGCATGCGCCGGCCGCGGCGGAGCCTCGAATGGCCGGGTGCTCCCGTGCCTGCTGCTGCACCGCTGACGGCGGATGCCCCGAGCCGAGAGGCGGTGACAGCATGACCTGGGCGAACCGCGCCAAGCTCTTCGTCGGCTTGATCACGGTTCTCGGGCTGGTATCCGCACTCACGGTGGTGTTCAACCTGCGACAATCGCACGTGGCCAGCGACTCCGCGTCCATTGAGGCCGCGGAGTATCCGGTTGGCACGGACTACGGGGGAGTCGTGCTGGAACGGCTGGCCGACGAGGGCGACGCGGTGAGCGTTGGGCAGGCCCTGTTCACGGTGCAGAGCCCGACCCTGCAGGCAGACCTCGCCGAGGGACTGGTCAGCCTCGAAAACGTGGCCTACTCGGTGTCCGACGACGGTGTTCTCACCCTGACCGCATCCATCGACGGCACGCTCACCGGCATTACGACCGAGCGGGGCTCGTTTGTGCAGGCCGGGCAGGTGTTGGCCATCATAAACCGGAACGGTTCATTGTTCGTCTCCGCGCAATTCGTACTGAGCAGCACCGACTATTCCAGGGTAGAACAGGGCGCGCGGGTCGATATCGTGCTGCCCAACCGTTCTCGGATCATGGGCACGCTCGAGGCCGTTGAGGTGCAGACCGTGGATGGCCAGGCGGAAACGACGATGCGCGTGGCTAGTGACGGGCTGTCGGACGGGGCCTACAACGGGCTCGTCGCGCCCGGCACGCCGGTGTCGGCCACGCTGTCGCTCCGCGACGATGGCCCGCTCGCGGGCGTCGGCGACGGCATCTACGGCTTCCTGCGGACGATCGGGTTATGACCGTGCTGCAGAAATCGAGAAGCCTGACCCTGGTGGCCTGTCTCGCCATCGCCATCACCGCGGCCCTGGGGGTGGCGGCCTGCACACCCATCGTCCGGTCGGTGCCGACCAATCCGACCGGCGAGGGGCTGATCTTCCCGACGGCGGCGATCGGGCCGCTCGCCAATGCCGTGCCCCAGCGCACCGTCAAGGCCTTGCCGGTAGCGCGCCTGGCCGACGGATTGGTGCCGCCCACCAGTCGGTGGTTCTCCGGACTGGTCTTCGGTGAGGAGTTGATGCCGGTGTTCCCGCTGCCGCTGTCCTTCCTGCTCACTGACACCGGGTTCGCCTTCGGGTTGCCCCGGGTGAGCGCCCAGAGCAACGTGATCCTCGGCGGCTTTACCGACCAAATTCGGGTGGAGCTCGACCCGGCCGGCCAAACCGTTGACCAGATGGTGACCGCCTATGACGAGGCGTCGGTCACTATCACCCAACGTGCCGGAGGGCGTGATCTCGGGTCGACAGTGATCGCAGAGGGCTCGCCGTTCATTTCTTTCGCCGCCGCAAGAGACCTGACCCTCACCATGCCAACGGCGTTCACGCCCGCCGGAGACGGCGTCTGGACCGTCGACGTTGCCGGCACTGGCTATGGGCTGGTTTCGGCTGGGGGCCTGTCCGATGACGGCACCACCCTGTCGTTGCCGATGGGGGGCAGCGCGACGTGGTTCGCCCTGCCCGATGACGGTTCCCTGCAGTCCTTCGTCGACGCCGCCGCGCACCCCGTTTCCGGCACCCGGGTGGACTTCGACACCACGCCGGCGGTGGCGACCACGACCATCCACTACATCACCGCGGACGGTGGGGACACCCTCATTGCGGCGCTTCCCCATCAGCTACCGGGGCTCGCATCCGGAACTCGCTGCGACGCCGGCAGCTATCCCAGCAGCTTTGGCACGCTCACAGTGTGCACTGGCTCCCAACTTGCCTGGTCGGTGCCCACGGTGCAGCCCAGCGGTGCGATCAACCTGTCGGGCCTGGCGGGAGCGGAACGCGAGCGCCTGGCCGACCAGGTGCGGGCCGATGTGGACACCACGGGCACGTTCGCGGCCGACACCTATTTCGGTGGCAAATCGCTCTACCGTGCCGCCAACCTGCTTGCGGTGGCGCGCCAGGTAGGTGCCGACGACGCCGCCGCCGAGCTCACCAGCCGGCTCACGGCCGCACTAGACGAGTGGATGGACCCCGACGGCTGCCGGGATCGCACGGAGCGATGCTTCGTCTACGACCCGGAGGCCAAGGGGGTCGTGGGCCTGGCCACCTCGTTCGGTTCGGAGGAATTCAACGATCATCACTTCCACTACGGCTACTTCTTCTACGCGGCGGCCGTGGTCGCGGCCGGGGATGGTTCCGCCGCCGACACTTCATCCGTCGAACGTTGGGCGCCGGTTCTCAACCTTCTGGCTGCCGACCTCGCCACCAGCGGAGGCAGCGACTACTTCCCCGAGCGGCGCGTGTTCGACGCCTACGCGGGTCATTCCTGGGCCAGCGGCACGTCGCCGTTCGGCGACGGTAACAACCAGGAGTCCAGTTCCGAGGCCGTGAGCGCGTGGAACGGACTGGCCCTCTGGGCCGCCGCCAGCGGCCAGGCGGACCTGGCCGGCGAGGCAGGCTGGATGCTCTCCAGCGAGGCAGCCTCCGCGCGCGCCTATTGGACCGATTTCGACCTCGATGACCCCGTCTACCAGGGGTTCGACCACACCATCACCTCGCTCGTCTGGGGTGGCAAGCGTGACTATGCCACCTGGTTCAGCGCAGAACCGAGCGCGATGCTCGGTATCCTGGTGCTGCCGATGAGTCCCGTCGCCGACTATCTCGGCGGTGACCCCGACCGAGTGCAAGCCAATCTGGCTGACGCACTGTCGGCCGCGAGTCCGCTCCCTGAGCGTTATGACGTGATGTTCGGCGACTACCTGCTGATGTACTCCGCCTTGCAGGGGCCGGATGCCGCGGCTGCCGCCCTCGACGTCGCGGCCGGTCTGCCAGACAGCCGCATCGACGACGGTAACAGCCGTTCCTACCTGCTCGCGTGGCTGATGCAACACGCTGCCTGAACCGGTCGCGGGCCGCGGCCCTGCAGACGGCGGGCAGCGAAGTAGTGCACTCTTAAGGGAATATGTCACTTCTCACGAGCCTCCCCAGCGAAACCGACCCCGACGTTCTCTTCGCGGCATTTGAGGACTGGGCGACCGGGCAGGGACTGTCCCTGTACCCGGCACAGGAGGAAGCGGTCATCGAGATCGTATCCGGCGCGAACCTCATCCTCAGCACGCCCACGGGCACCGGCAAATCCCTCGTCGCCGTCGGCGCGCACTTCGCGGCCCTGTCCGCAGGTAAACGCAGTTTCTACACCGCCCCGATCAAGGCGCTCGTCAGCGAGAAGTTCTTCTCCCTCGTGGAGACGTTCGGCGCCGAGAACGTGGGCATGATGACGGGCGACTCCTCGGTGAATGCCGACGCGCCCATCATCTGCTGCACGGCCGAGATCCTCGCGAACCTCGCACTGCGCCACGGCGAAGACACCGAGGTCGACCAGGTGGTCATGGACGAGTTTCACTTCTACGCCGACCCGGAACGCGGCTGGGCATGGCAGGTTCCCCTGCTCCTGCTGCCACGCGTGCAATTCATCCTCATGTCGGCCACCCTCGGCGACGTGAAATTCATCGCGGAAGATCTCTCACAGCGCACCGGCCGCGAGACGGCGATCGTCACGGGCGTCGAACGCCCGGTGCCGCTGAACTACTACTACGAGACCACGCCCGTGCACGAGACCGTCGAGGACCTGCTGCACACGCAGAAGGCCCCCGTCTACATTGTGCATTTCTCCCAGGCCGCCGCGCTCGAGCGCGCGCAGGCGCTCGCGAGCGCCAAGGTCGCCACCCGTGAGCAGCGCGACGAAATCGCGGAACTGATCGACGAGTTCCGGTTCACGACGAGTTTCGGCAAGACGCTCTCCCGGCTCATCCGCATGGGCATCGGCGTGCACCACGCCGGCATGCTGCCCAAGTACCGCCGTCTGGTGGAGCAGCTCGCCCAGCGCGGCATGCTGCGGGTGATCTGCGGCACCGACACCCTCGGTGTCGGCATCAACGTACCCATCCGCACCGTGCTGTTCACCGCGCTCACCAAATACGACGGCGTGAAAATGCGCCAGGTGCACGTGCGTGAATTCCATCAGATCGCCGGACGCGCCGGGCGGGCGGGCTACGACACCGCCGGCACCGTGGTGATCCAGGCGCCCGACCATGAGTCGGAGAACCTCAAGGCCATCGAAAAGGCCGGCGACGACCCGAAGAAGAAGCGCAAGATCGTGCGCAAGAAGGCGCCAGAGGGCTTCGTGTCGTGGGGTGAGCCGTCGTTCCGCCGCCTCGTCGACGCCGAGCCGGAGACGCTCGGCTCGAGCATGCAGATGACGGCCGCCATGCTCATCAACGTGATCGGACGCGGCGGCGACGCCTTCGCTCACGTTCATTCGCTCGTGTTCGACAACCACGAACCCTGGAAACGTCAGCTCGTGCTCGCCCGGCGTGCGCTCGGCATTTACAAGACGCTGCGGGAAGCGGGGATCGTTGAGCAGAGCGCGAGCGGGAAGATCCGGTTGACGGTGGATCTGCAGGCCAACTTCGCGCTCAACCAACCGCTGTCTCCGTTCGCGCTTGCCGCGTTCGAACTGCTCGACCCCGACCCGGAGGCCGGCCCCGGCCCGGGCACCGGAAACTACGCCCTCGATATGATCTCCATACTTGAGGCGACGCTCGACAACCCCCGGCCGGTGCTGATGGGCCAGCAGTTCGCCGCCCGCGGCGAGGCCGTGAACGCGATGAAGCGGGAGGGGATCGAATACGACGAGCGGATGGCGCTGCTCGAAGAGATCACCTGGCCCAAGCCGCTCGAAGAGCTGTTGAACTACACATTCGAGACCTACAAGGCGTCCCAGCCGTGGATCGCGGACTTCGAGCTACGGCCCAAGTCCGTGGTGCGCGACATGTACGAGCGGGCGATGTCCTTCGGGGAGTTCATCGCGTTCTACAAGCTGGCCCGTAGCGAGGGCGTCGTGCTGCGTTACCTCTCAGACGCATATCGCGCCGCGCGGCAGACGATTCCGGACGAGGCCAAGAACGAGGACCTGCTCGACCTGATCGAGTGGCTCGGTGAACTCGTGCGCCAGGTGGACTCGAGCCTGCTCGACGAGTGGGAGGAATTGCTGCACCCCGACCCCGTCGAGCACGCGACCGAGGCCCACGCGCTCCTGCCGCCGGCCCCGAAACGGCTCACCACGAATGTGCGGGCGTTCCGGATCCTCGTGCGCAACGAACTGTTCCGCCGGGTGCAACTGGCCGCGCTCGAGAACTACGACGAGCTCGGCGTGCTCGACCGGGAACACGGCTTCACCGCCGACGTCTGGGGAGACGCCATGGACGGCTACTTCGCGGACCACGACCAGCTGCTCACCGGGGCTGATGCGCGAAGCTCCGACCTGCTGATGATCGAGACGACACCGACCAGTTGGACGGTGCGTCAGATTCTGGACGACCCGGCCGGTGACCACGACTGGGGCATCAGCGCGGAGGTCGACCTCGCCGCGTCCGACGAACTCGGCGAAGCCGTCATCCGCGTCACCGGCGTCAACCGCCTGTAGCCGGCGGGGGAGCCCGGTCAAGCGGAGTTGCGCCACACGATTTCGGTGTCCAGCAGAATACCGCCGAGCTCGGGCGCCTCGCCGCGCAGCTGACTGAGCACGGACTCCGCAGCGCGTTCCCCGAGCCCGTTGGCCGGCTGGTGCACGGTCGACAGCGGCGGCTGGCAGCGCAAGGCCCACGCGCTGTCGTCGAAGCCGACAATTCCGACATCACCGGGAACGCTGCGGCCGGCCTCCCGCAACGCATTCAGCGCACCGGCGGCGAGAGCATCGGAGGCCGCGAACACCCCGTCGATGAGGGGGTCGCGCGCGAGGAGGGCCCGCATCCCGTCTCGCCCGTCCGCGTAGGTGTACAGCGGGACCCGAGCCACCAGGGACGGGTCGAAGCGCTCGCCCAGGGCCTCCGTGAATCCCGCCAGGCGGTCGGTGCCCGAGTCCCGGTCAAGGGCGGCGACGATCATTCCGATCCGGCGGCGCCCGGTGCCGATCAGCCGTTCGGTGATCGACCGGGCGGCCTGATGGTTGTTGATGCCCACGTAGGGAACGTCGTGAAGGTCTTGCGGATGCCCGACGAATGCCGCCGGCAGCTCGAGCCGTTCAATAACCTTTGTGATCGGGTCTTTCTCCCGCGCCGATACCACGACGACACCGTCTACGAAGCCGCCACTGAGGTACCGGGCCACACGCTCGGTATCCCGATCCGACTCGATCACCAGGCTGACCATCTGATAGTCGGCGCGGGAGAGCGCCGTGTTGGCGCCGAGGAGGATCCCGCCGATGTTCGGGTCTTCCAGAAACAGCGAGTGCGGTTCGTGCACGATCAGGCCGACGGCCTGAGAACGTTGCATGACCAGGTTGCGGGCGGCGGTGTTGGGTACGTAGCCGACCTTCTCGATGGCCGCCTCGATGGCGGCGCGAGCCTCGACAGACACGTACGGTTCGTTGTTCACGACCCGGCTGACCGTGCCGCGGGAAACCCCGGCTTCGGCGGCCACATCGTGGATCGTCGCGCGCTTACGCCGCCTCGGAGTGATCACCATTCGATAACTGTACCGGTTGCATGGCTTGACACCGTGGCGTCGATCTATCTAATCTGTGTACGTTCACAGAAACTCATCGAGGAGTTGTTTGCTCCGAATCTGTGCACGTTCACAGAAGCAGGAGTCGATGTACACCCCAGCAGCCACCTCGGTCGACATGGACCAGGCCACCCGTGCTACCCCGTTCGTGCAGACCGGCATCGGGTACGGCTGCGACTACAACCCGGAGCAGTGGGGACCCGAGGTCTGGGCCGACGACGTGCTGCTGATGCAGCAGGCAGGTGTCGACCTCGTCGCCATCAACATTTTCGGGTGGTCGGCCCTCGAGCCGCGTCCCGGTGAGTACGACTTCACCCTGCTGGATACCGTCATCGAGCTGCTGCACGCCCACGGCATCCGGGTGAACCTGGGCACCGGTACCTCGTCGCCGCCGCCGTGGCTCACCACCGCGCACCCCGAGATCCTGCCCCAGGCCGAAGACGGCACCACCCGCTTCTCCGGTGGACGCCAGGCCTGGTGCCCGAGCTCGCCGGTGTTCCGGGAGCATGCCCTTCGCCTGGTGGAACAGGTGGCCCGCCGCTACGGCGCCCACCCCGCTGTGGCGCTGTGGCACGTATCCAACGAACTCGGTTGCCATAATGCCCTCTGCTACGACGACGACACCGCGGCCGCCTTCCGCCGCTGGCTTGAGGCGCGTTACGGCAGCATTGACGCGCTCAACGGTGCGTGGGGCACGTCGTTCTGGAGCCAGCGCTACGGCACCTGGGACGAGGTGCACACCCCCCGCCTGACCCTGTCCAGCCGCAACCCCGGCCAGGTGCTCGACTTTCACCGGTTCAGCTCCGACGAGCTGCTCGGTTACTACCGTGCGGAGGAAGCCGTCCTGCGGCGGCACAGTCGCGTGCCCGTCACCACGAACTTCATGGTGACCGCGCACATCCGCAATCTGGACTACTGGTCGTGGGCCTCCGCGGTTGATGTTGTGGCAAACGACCACTACCTCGACCACCGCCTCGACGACCCCACTACCGAGCTCGCCTTCGCGGCGGACCTGAGCCGTGGTCTCGCCGGCGGGGGCGCCTGGCTGCTCATGGAACAGGCGACGAGTGCCGTCAACTGGCAGCCGCTCAACGTGGCAAAGGTGCCGGGGGAGATGACCCGCAATTCGCTCTCCCATGTGGCCCGTGGTGCCGAGGCCATCTGCTTCTTCCAGTGGCGTGCGTCCCTGCAGGGTTCGGAGAAGTTCCACTCCGCGCTGGTGCCGCACGCCGGAACCGACACCATTCTCTTTCGGGAGGTGGTCGAGCTGGGCTCCATCCTCGACCGGTTGGACGAGGTGATCGGCACCCGGGTCGTGGCGGACACGGCGATCCTGTTCAGCTGGGAAGCCTGGTGGGCCGGCGACAACGAGTCGCGTCCGTCCATGTCGGTGACGTACCTCCAGCAGGTGCATGCCGCATACAGCGCGCTGCACCGGCTCGGTATCACCGTCGACATCGTCTCCCCGGATGCCGACCTCAGCGGGTACCACCTCGTTGTCGTTCCCGCGCTGTACCTCGTCACCGACGCCCAGGCCGACCGGCTCGCCGAATTCGTGGCCACCGGTGGCCACGCCGTGGTCACCTTCTACAGCGGAATCGTCGACGAAGACGACCGGGTGCGCCCCGGCGGCTACCCCGGAGCCTTCCGCGCGCTGCTCGGGATCACCGTGGAGGAATTCGCGCCGATCGCGCCCGGCCTGACCGTGGGCCTCACCGCAGTTGGCGCGATCGCCCAAACCGCCCTGAGCCGGGATGCCAGCGGCACCCTGTGGTCGGAACGACTGCGACTGGCCGGTGCCGAGGCCCTGGCCAGCTACGCGGAAGGACCGCTGGCCGGCGTGCCCGCGATCACCCGCAACAGCCACGGCAACGGCACCGCTTGGTACCTCGCCACCGCACCAGACCCGACCACCTACCGCGACCTCATGCGCACCATCGCCATCACGGCCGGCGTCACCGCGGTCGGCCCCGAGAACGACGGCCTGCTCGAGGTCGTGCGACGCACTGGTAACGACACGAGCTACCGCTTCATCATCAACCACGGCGATACCGACGTGGACATGGGCGCGAACGGATTCGAGCTGGTCACCGGCACCGACATCGTTCGCAGCCTGCGCGTACCGGCCGGATCCGTCCGCGTCATCAGAGAGGACACCGTTTCATGAGTGCACCAGCCGCTGTGGCCGCAGACGCCCGAAGCGCGGGACTCGGCCGCCCAGCGCCGCGCCCCCGCAAGTCCCGCGTGACGCACCCGAGCGCGATCGCGATCTTCATCGTGCCATTTGCCGTGCTCTTCACGCTGTTCTACCTGGTTCCCATCGGCTACGCCGTGTATCAGTCGCTGCTCGTCATCGAGCGGGACGGCACCTTCGGCAAGGCGACCGAGGTGTTCGGCGGCCTCACCCAGTACATCCTGGTCTTCCAGAACGGCCCGTTCTGGGAATCCATCGCACGGGTGCTCAGCTTCGGCGTGGTGCAGGTTCCGGTCATGCTGGGCCTCGCGCTGATCTTCGCGCTGCTGCTGGATTCCCCGCTGCTGCGCGGAAAGCGCTTCTTCCGGCTCGCGTTCTTCGTGCCCTATGCCGTGCCCGGCGTCATCGCGGCGATCATGTGGGGCTTTCTCTACTCGCCCAACCTCTCGCCGTTCACCGCGATCACAAGCAACGTGAGCTTCCTCTCCGCCGACCTGGTGCTCTGGGCGATCGCCAACGTCGTCACCTGGGTCTATGTGGGCTACAACATGCTCATCATCTACTCGGCGCTGCTGGCCATTCCCACCGAGATCTACGAGGCCGCCCGCCTTGACGGCGCCGGGCAGCTGCGCATCGCCTGGTCGATCAAAATTCCGCTGATCATGCCGGCAATCGTGCTCACCGGCATCTTCTCCATCATCGGTACGCTGCAGCTGCTCGCCGAGCCGCAGGTGTTCCGCTCCTTCAGCTCCGCCGTCACCAGCACGTTCACGCCGAACCTGATGGTCTACTCCACCTCCTCCATCCCCAACGTGAACCTCGCCGCCGCATTCAGCGTCGTGCTGGCGCTGGCCACATTCGTCCTGTCGTTCACGTTCCTCAAGTTCACCCAGCGGAAGGAAGGCAAATGAGCGCCCTCACCGACTCTCCGGCCGTCGAACGTCGGTCCAGGCGCGTCAGGAACACTGCCAACCCCGCACCGAAGGTGGCGCGCGAGAGCTCGCTCTCCCGCGTCGGTGCCATGACCGTGATGCTCGTCTTCACGCTCTACTTCCTCATCCCGATCTGGTGGCTGTTCATCGCCGGCACCAAGAGCAGCTCACAGTTCACGAGCACCCACCCGCTCTGGTTCGCCGACTTCAACCTGTTTGCCAACATCGGCAACCTGGTCACCTACCGTGACGGCGTCTTCCTCAAGTGGATGCTCAACAGCGCGCTCTACGCCGGCGCCGGCGCCCTGCTCGCCACCCTGTTCGCCGGTATGGCCGGCTACGCGCTGGCGAAGTACCGCTTTCCGGGCCGGGAGCTGCTCTTCAACATCGTGCTCGGCGGGGTGCTCGTGCCCGCCACCGCCCTTGCGTTGCCGCTGTTCCTGATTTTCAGCCAGGTCAGCCTCACCAACACGTTCTGGGCGGTGTTCCTGCCCAGCCTGGTCAGCCCGTTCGGGGTATACCTCACCCGCATCTTCGCCGCGGCGAGCGTGCCGGACGAGCTCATCGAGGCCGCCCGCCTCGACGGCGCCGGCGAGGTGCGCACCTTCTTCACCGTCTCGGTGCGGCTCATGTTCCCCGCCCTGGTCACGGTGTTCCTCTTCCAGTTCGTGGCCATCTGGAACAACTTCTTCCTCCCGCTCATCATGCTGCGCGACGAGACCCTGTTCCCCGTCACCCTCGGGCTCTATGCCTGGAACTCCCAGGTCAACCAGATCCCCGAACTGCGCGGTTACGTGCTCATCGGCGCGCTCCTGTCGATCATTCCTCTGATCATCCTGTTCCTGTTGCTGCAGCGCTTCTGGCGCAACGGCCTGGGGGCCGGCAGCGTCAAGTAACCCTTCCTACCTTTCAGACCGTTCCAAACCACAGAGCACCACTCCTTTTCAGCGAAAACCCAACAAAGGAAAACAATGCGAATCACGAAACGAGCGGCCACCGTTGCCCTGCTCACCGCGGCGACGGTCGTACTCACCGGCTGCTCAACGGCCGCGTCCACGGGCGACAGCGCCGCAGACTGCACCCCGGCAGACGGAAAGGTCGACCTGACGTTCACATCCTGGATCCCCGGCATCGAAGATGTCGTCAATGTGTGGAACGAGGCGAACCCCGACATCCAGGTCGCCGTACAGACCGGCCCGAACGGCAACGGCGGCACGTACGCCAACTTCTTCAACCAGCTCGAGGCCGGCAACGCGCCCGACCTCGGTCAGATCGAATACGACGCGCTGCCCAACTTCCGCGTGCAGGACGGCCTGGTCAACCTCGCCTCGTGCGCCGGAGTGATGGATGCCAAGAGCGACTTCGTCGACTGGACCTGGGGCCAGGTCAGCTTCAGCGAGGCCGACTCGGTCTACGCGATCCCGCAGGACTCCGGGCCCATGGCCATGTTCTACCGGGCCGACCTCTTCGCGGCCAACAACATCGCGATCCCCACCACGTGGGACGAGTTTGCTACCGCGGCCGAGCAGGTGCGCGCCACCGGTTCGTACATCACGAACTTCTCGCAGAGTGACATCAACCAGTTCGCCGGGCTCGTCTGGCAGGCCGGCGGAACCTGGTTCGGCAACGACGGCACCGACTGGAGTGTCGATCTCACCGACGACACCTCCATCAAGGTCGCCGAATACTGGCAGGACCTGATCGACCGCGACCTTGTGTCGACCCAGCCGCCGTGGACCACCGAGTGGGACAATGCGTACAACACTGGAGCGGCCTGGACCTGGAACTCCGCTGCCTGGGGTGCGAACTCCATTGCCAGCGGCGCCCCGGACACCGCCGGCAACTGGGCCGTGGCTCCGTCTCCGCAGTGGAACGCCGGCGATGCCGCCAGCGGCAACTGGGGTGGCTCGTCCACCGCAGTCTTCACGGGTTCGAAGCACCCGTACGAGGCAGCGAAGTTCGCTTTGTGGCTGAACAGCTCCAGTGAGTCCCTCACCATGCTCAACGAGTCGGCCAACCTGTACCCGGCCGCCAAGTCCGGTCTCGACCTGCCCGTGCTCACGGAGGGCGTGGAGTTCTATGGCAACCAGCCCATCTACGACGTCTTCGCCGAAGCGTCCCGCCAGGTTCCGTCTGGCTGGGTCTGGGGTCCGACAATGACCCAGACCTACAACGACGTGTCCGACGGATTCAAGGCCGCCGTTAGCGGCAAGGGAACCCTCGCCGAGGCGCTCACCACCGGCCAGGTCGCCACAATTGATGCCCTCAAGGCCCAGTCCATTCCCGTCAAGGAGTAGACCGTACTGATTGACTGAGTTCACGATGCTGCCCGGCGCACCCGCACCGGGCAGCATCGTCATGTCGCCGATGAACATCCGTGTCCCGATTGGAAGCACTGCCATGATCCGCCACCTCCGTGCCGCCGGCACCTCCCTCGTCCTGGACGCATCGGGTCCCGGCGCGCCCGTGATCGTGCACTGGGGAGGCGATCTGGGTGATCTTGATCCGACCGACCTGGCCACGCTAGCCGCCGCGAGCGTCCCGCCGGTCGGTCCCAGCTCCCTCGACGTTCCGGTGCGGCTGTCGCTGCTGCCGACCCTCAGCGACGGGTGGAGCGGCCGCCCGGGGATCGGCGGATTCCGTCCCGGCATCGGCCGGGCCGACCTCGCCTTTGAGCTTCTCGCCGTGCACGAGCGTGGTGCGAACACGCTGGCCATCGAACTGGTCGAGCACCAGGCATCCGTCACGGTCGTCATCGACCTCGAACTCACCGCTCAGGGCGTGCTGCGGCTGCGGCACACGCTCACCAACACCGGCACCGGGTCCTTCGAGCTGGCCGCCCTCGACGTCATCCTGCCGGTGCCCGACCGGGCCAGGGAGGTGCTCGACTTCACCGGACTGTGGAGCCACGAGCGTCGGCCGCAGCGCAGCCTGCTCGGCCACGGCCTGTGGAGCCGCGAATCCCGACACGGCCGCCCCGGCCACGACGACTCCTACCTGACGGTGGTCGGTACGCCCGGTTTCGGATTTCGGCACGGCGAGGCCTGGGCCGTGCACGAGGCCTGGAGCGGAGACAAACGGGTCTGGGCCGAGCGCAGCGCACTCGGTTACGCCGCGCTCGGGTCGGGCGAACTGCTCGAACCAGGGGAGCTGAGCGTGGCCGGCGGGGAGAACTACCGCAGCCCGTGGACCGTTGCCGTGTACTCCGACGCCGGTCTCGACGGGCTGAGCGCGCGGCTGCACCCGTGGATTCGGTCCTGGTCCACCATCGCCGGGCCGCGCCCCGTCGTGCTGAACACCTGGGAGGCCGTGTACTTCGACCACGACCTGGAGACGCTCGGTCGGCTCGTTGACGCCGCCGCGGAGGTGGGCGTGGAACGTTTCGTGCTCGACGACGGTTGGTTCTCCGGCCGTACCGACGATCAGCGTGCACTCGGCGATTGGTTCGTCGACGCGGCCAAATGGCCGCTGGGGCTGCACCCGCTGATCGAACGTGTGCACGCGGCCGGTCTCGACTTCGGACTGTGGGTGGAACCCGAGATGGTCAACCCGGACTCCGACCTCGCCAGGGCGCACCCAGACTGGCTGCTCGGTTCGGCCACTGCTCCCACCTGGCGTGGACAGCGGGTGCTGGATCTGGCGCATCCCGAGGCGTTTGCCTGGCTGCTCGAACGCCTCACCGCGCTGCTTCGCGAGTACCCCATTGCCTACCTGAAATGGGACCACAACCGTGACCTGCTCGGTGGATCGGCGCACCGGCAGACGCTGGCCCTCTACAACCTCATGGACTCCGTGCGCGGCGCACAGCCCGGACTCGAGATCGAGTCCTGTGCCTCCGGCGGCGGCCGCATCGACCTCGGCATTCTGGAGCGGGTGGACAGGGTGTGGACGAGTGACACCAACGACCCTCTCGAGCGTCAGCAGATCCAGCGCTACACGGGAGTGCTGGTTCCGCCGGAGTACCTGGGCGGGCATCTCGGTGCCGCCACCGCCCACACGACCGGGCGCACCTCCGCGCTCGGGTTCCGACTGGCCACAGCATTGTTCGGCAGCGCGGGCATCGAGTGGGACCTCACTACGGCCGCGCCGGCCGAAGTCGACCAGGTTCGCGCCTGGATCACGGTTTACAAGCAGCGACGGGCGCTCTTGCACAGCGGAGTGGTCGTGCATGCCGACGGCTCCGATCCGGCGCTTGAACTGCACGGTGTCGTGGCGCAGGACGGCTTTGCGGCGCTCTTTCAGCAGGTTGCCGTGGCCGCGCCGCACACCGCGCTGCCCGCGCCCATCCGGTTCCCCGGCCTCCGGCCCGAACGCCGCTACCGAGTACGATCGCTGCTCGTAGGTCCTGCACCGCAGACGGTGCAGGCCCTACCGCCGGCGTGGCTCGCCGCCGAGGCGGGAGAGCTGGTCCTCAGCGGCGCGGTTCTTGCCCTCGTGGGACTGCCGGCACCCCTGATCACGCCCGAACAGGCGGTCCTCTTCGCGCTTGAGGCGGTCTAGCCGGAACGGGCGGCTCAGCGTGTGGTCGTCCAGTCCAGGTTGATGATCTGCTGCAGGTAGATCCGTTCCCCGAGACCGGGGACCGACGGATTCATCGTGAGTAGCAGCTGAACCGGAATGTTGAAGCGTTGCGCAATGTCGAAGAAGGCATCGCCCTCGACAACCGTGTAGGTCATCAGTGCTCCGGCCGTGTTCGCGACCGCCGACCCGCGAGCGCCGGGCGTCGAACCGAGATCGACGGCGGGGCCCTGTGGTAGGGGAACCGGCTCGGCGTTCGGGACGAGATCGGGCACCTCGGGGTTGGGCACCAGCGCGGGTTCCGGAACGGGCTCGGCGGTGGCCGTCGGCGTTGGGGTGGGAGTCGCCGTGGGCGTGGGCGTCGCCGTTGGCGTGAACGTCACGGTCACGGCCGGCGTCGGTGTGCCGGCGCAACCGGACAGGGCCATGAGCAGTGTGGCAGCGGCCATGGTGATGCCCAGCCGTGATGTGATGCGCAGAATATTTTCCCCCCGGTGATAGTGGTCGTGCGTGACCACTCTAGGGCCCAGGAACTCGTGTCCGAGCGACCCCGTGCGGGGTCGTCAGCACTCGATGACGTTGACGGCCAAGCCGCCCTCGCTCGTTTCCTTGTATTTCGTCATCATGTCCAGGCCGGTCTGCCGCATGGTCTCGATCACCGTATCGAGCGACACGAGGTGTGTTCCATCTCCGTGCAGCGCCAACCGGGCCGCGGAGACGGCCGTCGACGATGCGATGGCATTGCGTTCGATGCAGGGAACCTGCACCAGTCCGCCGACCGGATCGCAGGTGAGGCCCAGGTGATGCTCCATGGCGATTTCGGCTGCGTTCTCCACCTGCCGGGTCGTTCCGCCAAGCACAGCGCACAGCGCGCCGGCCGCCATCGCACACGCCGATCCGACTTCCGCCTGGCAGCCGCCCTCCGCCCCGGAAATAGAGGCGTTCGCCTTCACGAGCGATCCGAGAGCCACCGCGGTGAGCAGGTATCGGCGGATGCCGGCGGCGTCCGCCCCCGGCACAAAACGCAGGTAGTAGTGGCCCACGGCCGGAATGATGCCGGCGGCGCCGTTGGTCGGTGCGGTCACCACCCGTCCGCCCGAGGCGTTCTCTTCATTCACCGCGAGCGCGAACGCATGCAGCCACTCGGTCGATGTGTCCCGGTCATGCTGGGACTGCCCGTCATATTCCTCAAGACGCATACGAACGGATGCGGCGCGACGCTTCACCTTGAGGCCACCGGGAAGAGTACCCGTCGCGGCCAATCCCGCCTCCACACACACGTGCATGGCGTGCCAAATCGCGTCGAGCCCGGCGTTGAGTTTCTCGGGTCCGTGGATCGCCTCTTCATTGCGGCGGGCCACCTCGCAGATGTCCAGACCGTGAGCGTCGCACAGGGCCAGCAGCTGAGCACTGGACGTGTAGGGGAGCGGCTGGGACGCGGCGGGCGTGGCGCCGACGCGGTCTCCGTCCTGGCGAAGAAACCCGCCCCCGATGGAGTAGAACGTCTCCTCGCGCACGGGAACGGTCTCTGAAGCGCCCCAGGCCGAAATGGTGAGGGCGTTGGGGTGGCCCGGCAGTCGGGTGCGCGGTTCGAACCTGACGTCGCTCTTCTGGATGGGAACCGTCCGACCACCGAGCAGCGTGATCGTGGCTCCCTCCGGCAGGTTCGACCACGCTCCGCGCACTCGAGCGGGATCGCAGGCCTCCGGCCGGAGACCGGTGAGACCCGCGAGAACGGCGTCGGGTGTCCCGTGGCCGAGGCCCGTGGATCCGAGGGATCCGAAGAGTGAGCATCGAACGTGCTCGACCTCGTCGAGCCGGCCGGAATCTCGCAGGCGTTCAGCGAATACGAGGGCGGCCCGCATCGGGCCAACCGTGTGGGAACTGGATGGACCGATCCCAATCGAGAAGAGGTCGAGAGCCGAGACGTACGCTGTCACGCTCCCATGTTACGTGGTGTTACGTGGTGTTGCGTTGTGCGGGGCCCGAGTCCACCGGACGCGGCCGCCGATGGGAAGGAGAAAGCCCCTCGGCCCCGAGCGCCAGGAGGCGATGTCGGGGCAGAGGGGCCTTCGAGCGGATGCTTCGTCTAGCGGTAGCGGAAGCGGGCGACCATCGGGCAGTCGAACGGGTCCCTGGCCGCCAGACCCACCTTGTTCAGGTATTCGACGACGATGCCGTACGACTCGAAGACGCCGGTTTCGGTGTACTTGATGTCGTTGGAGGCGCAGTATTCCTTGGTGATCTCCTGCGCCTTGCGCAGGTGCGGGCGGGCCATGTTCGGGAAGAGGTGGTGCTCAACCTGGTAGTTGAGGCCGCCCATGTAGGTGTCGATGAACGTTCCACCACGAATGTTGCGTGAAGTGAGCACCTGGCGGCGCAGGAAGTCCACGCGGCTCTCGGCGGGCAGCTGAGGCATGCCCTTGTGGTTCGGGGCGAATGACGCACCCATGTACACGCCGAAGACGGCGAGCTGAACACCGATGAAGGCGAAGGCGATACCGATGGGCAGGAAGAAGAAGATCACGGCGACGTACAGGGTGATGCGGGTGAGAAGCATCGAGATCTCGACCCAGCGCTTGTCCACCTTGCGGCGGCCGAAGACCGTCTTGAAGCCCTGCACGTGAAGGTTGAAGCCTTCGAACATCAAGAGGGGGAAGAAGAGATAGCCCTGCTTGCGGGTGATGAAGGAGCCCAACCAGCTGGCCTTGGCGGCGTCTTCCTCGCGAAAGACGATGAAGTCGGGCTCGATGTCGGGGTCTTTGCCGATCACGTTCGGGTTGGCGTGGTGGCGGCTGTGTTTCGTCATCCACCAGGCGTAGCTGATGCCGACGAACAGGTTGGCGAGAATGCGGCCGGCGCGATCGTTGGCCTTACCTGACTGGAAGACCGCTCGGTGCGATGCTTCATGCGCCAGAAACGCGAACTGGGTGAAGATGATGCCGAGGGCGGCCGCGATGAGCAGCTGGTACCAGGAGTCACCGAGCAGAACGAAGCCGGCAACGGCGCCGCCCGTTGCGACGATGAGGATTGAGAAGAGCATCCAGTAGAAGCCCGTGCGGCGTCCCAGGAGTCCGAGGTTGCGCACGGTGTGCAGCAGCGACGAATACTCGCTCGTGGGGTTCTTATTGTCTCCACCCGGACGGGTCCGAATGATGCGGACCGCGGGTGCGGCAGTTGCTTCCGACATGAGGCCTTTGGTGGACGTAGGACTTCTCAGCCGGGATGTGAGCAATTACTCGTGATGCAGATACCACCCAGTCTAGAGTCCGGACCCCCGTCGACACCAAGTTTTCACACACTATTCCCAGTCATCATATGCCCAAATTAGAATATATCAAGTCCCACTATCGCCAACTCGGCATCCATGTGTGCAGCTGCCAGAAAGCGAAAGACGTCTGCATCCCCGTCCAGAGCGGGTAGAAGAAAGCGCTGATCAGAATGGCTAAAACCAGGAAAATGAGGACGAGGTGGATTCCGTTTGCTCGCCGGATCGGGTCGAGCGACCGTGTCCCGGTCCCCGGGAACAGCCCTAAAATGAGCCCAATCACGCAGGTAACTCCCAGTAAGAGGTACGGCTCGAACGTGATCGTATAGAACTGGAATACGGTTCGGTTCAGGTACATGAGCCACGGCAGATAGCCGGCGACCATACCCATCATCACCAGCCCCACCTGCCATTCGCGGTAGCGGGCGAGCCGATATACGAGGTAGAACAGGGCGGCCGTGGCGGCCCACCAGATGAGCGGGTTGCCCACCGATGTGATGGCGGAAGCGCAGCTGTCGCTCGCGCAGCCGTTCTCGCCCCGACTGGATCCTTCGTAGAACATGCTGGTCGGGCGGATCATGAACAGCCAGGTGAGCGGGTTGGCCTGATAGGGATGCGGCGTCGCGAGGCCGACGTGGTACGAATAGGCGGCCACCTGATAATGCCAGAAGCTTTGCACGGTGTGCGGCACCCAGGCGAACGGCCCCGTCCACGCCGTGCCGAGCGAATCGGCCCAGGTGCGGTAGAAACCGCCGCGCGTGACGAACCAGCCCGTCCACGAGACCAGGAACGTGATGACCGCGACGGGCACCAGCAAAATGAAATTCGCGGCCGCCTGCTTGAGCACGGCGGCGCTGGCCCAGAATGACACACCGGCGCGGCGGCGGGCGAGGGCGTCGACAACCACTGTGTACACGCCGAACGCGGCGAGAAAATAGACGCCGGACCACTTGACCGAGCAGGCCAGCCCGAACGCGAGCCCGGCCGATATCAGCCACGGTCGCCACCAGAGCGTCGGGCCCCAGTGCGGATCACGCCCGGCCGCACGACTGGCATCCAGCCAGGCTCCGAGCCGGCGTTCATGCCACGGACGGTCGAGCAGAATCGCCCCGAAGCCCAGCAGGGTGAAGAACATGACCGAGTTGTCGAGCAGCGCCACCCGGGACATGACGATCGCGTGGCCGTCGATGGCGAGCAGAAAACCGGCAATCACGGCGAGCGTGAGTGAGCCGAACAGCTTCCGGGCGACGAGCATCAGGAGCGCGACGGCCAGCACGCCGACGATCACCGTGGAAATGCGCCAGCCCCAGCTGCTCCCGGGGCCGACGGCCGCCATGCCCAGCGCGATGAGCCACTTGCCGAGCGGCGGGTGCACGACGAACGACGCATCCGTCGAATAGATCTCGGTGTTTCCCCCGGCGAAGAGCTCGTCCGCGCCGGCAGGCCAGCTGGACTCGTAGCCGTTGTTGAACAACGACCAGGCATCCTTCACGTAGAAGGTCTCGTCGAAGACAAGTGAGTGGGGGTTGCCGAGGTCCCACAGCCGCAGGATCAGCGCGAGCGCGACGACACCGACGGGAGCGGCCCAGCGGACCCATCGAGAAGTTGCGAGCACCTGACCATCGTAGTGAGCGTTGCGCGTCCCGAAGCGGAGCCTGAGACAATGAGAGCATGATCATCCTCGCTGCCACGCCCATCGGGAACCTCGGGGATGCCTCCAAGCGTCTGGTCGAGGCGCTCACCACCGCGACGGTCGTCGCCTCCGAAGACACTCGGGTCACCATCCACCTGCTCAAGGCGCTCGGCATTGAGAATCGACCGCGGCTCATCAGCCTGCACGACCACAACGAACGCGGCAAGGCGGCGGAACTCGTGGAACTCGCCCGGGACACCGACCTGCTCGTGCTCAGCGATGCGGGGATGCCCACCGTATCCGACCCGGGATTCCACCTGGTTGATGCCGCTGTCGCGGCCGGAGTGGTCGTCTCCGCACTGCCCGGTCCCTCGGCCGTGCTGACCGCCCTCGCGGTGTCGGGCCTGCCCACCGACCGCTTCACGTTCGAGGGATTCCTTCCGCGCAAGCACGGCGAGCGCACCTCGGTCTTCCGTGAGCTCGCGGCCGAACGGCGCACCATGGTCTTCTTCGAATCGCCCAATCGCCTCGCGGCCAGCCTGCTCGACCTCGCCGCGGTCTTGGGCGCCGATCGTCGCGTGGTGGTCTGCCGCGAACTGACCAAGTTCTATGAAGAGGTCAAGCGCGGCACCGCGACCGAACTCGCCGAATGGGCCGCCGGCGGTGTGCGCGGTGAAATCTGCATCGTCGTCGCGGGCGCCGAGGTGCGGGTGCTGGACCTCAGCGACGGTGTGGCCGAGGTGATCGCCCTCGTGGCCACCGGCATCCGGTTGAAGGACGCCACGGCAGATGTCTCGGCCGCGAGCGGGCTGAGCAAGCGTGACCTGTACGAGGCGGCCCTGCAGCAGAAGGAGTCGAAGCCGCCGCGTTCGCCGCGCTGACGGGCGATGGCGGCCGCAATCTGAGCAGGAACGGTCGAGTTGAGTAATACTCGCTGTTAACTCCGACAGTAAGTCGGAGGGTTGTCGACCACCTGGAGGCGCGAAATGCCGCGTGCTGTCAATTTCTCCCGCTACGGGGGACCGGAGGTGCTGCAGGTCGTCGAGACGCCCGTTCCCGTTCCCGGCCCCGGCGAAGTCGTCGTGCAGGTCATGGTCGCCGGGCTGAACCCCATCGAGACCAGCATCCGAGAGGGCCGCCTGCAGGCAGAACGGCCCGTCCGCTTTCCGGCGGGGCAAGGGAGCGACTTCGCCGGCGTGATCTCACGGGTCGGCGAGGGGGTTGTCGACTGGCACGTGAACGATTCGGTGCTCGGCCACGCCCCGCAGGGCGCCCAGTCGGAGTTCGTACTGGTGAGCCCCGGCAACATCATTGCCAAACCGGAGGGGCTGTCGTGGGAAATCGCGGGCAGCCTGTTCGTCGCCGCTGCGAGCGCCTGGCAGGCCGTGCAGGACGTGAACCCGGGCCCCGGTCGCACCGTGCTCGTGCACGCGGCGGCCGGGGGCGTGGGCATCATCGCCGCGCAGCTCGCCAAACGCCGCGGCGCGACCGTGATCGGCACCGCGAGCCGGGAGAGTTTTGATCGACTGCGCCAGATCGGCGTCATCCCGGTCGAATACGGCGCGGGCCTGCCCGAGGAATTGCGGAAGATCGCGCCGCACGGCGTCGACGCGGAACTCGAGCATGTGACGGACCCGGCCCTGGCGAACGTGGACTCCGCCGACAACGTCGCACTTACCCGCATCGCGCAGATGATCGCGGATCGCCAGATCACCATCCCCGTCGCTGCCATTTACCCCCTGGAGGATGTCGAACTCGCCTATCGGGAACTCGAAGCCGGCCATGCCCACGGCAAGATCGTTCTCAGCATGGATCCGGTTGATTACTCGCACCAGAAGGTGCGTGGCGTCGACATTCGGGAGACGGAAGCGACCAGGGACGCCCCCGACCGTCGATCGGGGCCGCCGGCCCACGAGGTGCTGCCCCCGGTCTTCGGACACCGGCATCGATCGACCGATCCCACCGCCGGTGGGTGACGTCCGGCGGTCGTCGACTTTCGTCACACGGCGAGCGATGGCGCCTCGCGCACATAGGATGTGAGAATGTCCGACGGCTCTTCTTTCTACATCACCACGCCCATTTTCTACGTGAATGATGTCCCGCACATCGGGCACGCATACACAGAGGTGGCCGCAGACGTGCTCGCCCGCTGGCACCGCCAGTCGGGTGACAACGCGTGGCTGCTCACCGGAACAGACGAGCACGGGCAGAAAATCCTGCGCACGGCCACCGCCAACGGCGTCTCGCCGAAGGAGTGGGCCGACCGCCTGGTCGAGACCGCGTGGAAGCCCCTGCTCGAAACGGTGAACATCGCCAACGACGACTTCATCCGCACCACCGACGAACGCCACGAGGTCAACGCTCAGAAATTCCTGCAGCACCTGCAGACCGAGGGCCACATCTACACCGGCGAGTACGAGGGCTACTACTGCGTGGGCTGCGAGGAATACAAGCCCACCTCGGATCTCGTCGATGGAACCGGGGACGACGCCGGTGTTCTGGTGTGTGCGATCCACTCCAAGCCGGTCGAACTGCTGCATGAGAAGAACTACTTCTTCAAAATGAGCGCCTTCGCCGATCAGCTCCTGGCTCTCTACGAGGAGAACCCCGACTTCGTGCAGCCGGAATCCGCGCGCAATGAGGTCATCTCCTTCGTCAAGCGCGGGCTGAGCGACCTGTCGATCTCCCGCTCGAGCTTCGACTGGGGCATCAAGGTGCCCTGGGACGAAAGTCACGTCGTGTACGTCTGGTTCGACGCGCTCCTGAACTACATCACCGCCGCCGGATACGGGCAGGATGACGAGGCCTTCGCGAGCCGCTGGCCGGCCACGCACATCGTCGGCAAAGACATCCTCCGATTCCACGCCGTCATCTGGCCGGCCATGCTCATGGCCGCGGGCATCGAGGTGCCCAAGCAGGTCTTCGGCCACGGCTGGCTGCTCGTCGGTGGCGAGAAGATGAGCAAGTCCAAGCTCACCGGGATCGCACCGAGCCAGATCACCGACACGTTCGGCTCCGACGCGTTCCGCTATTACTTCATGCGCGCCATCAGCTTCGGCCAGGACGGGTCTTTCTCCTGGGAAGACCTGTCGGCCCGGTACCAGTCCGAACTCGCGAACGGTTTCGGCAACCTGGCCTCCCGCGTCATCGCGATGGTGCTGCGCTACTGCGACGGGACCGTTCCCGTTGGCGGGCCGCAGAGCGACGCCGACGCCGGCATCCGCGCCACGGAACGGCGCGCGACGGATGCCGCCGCGTCGGCCATCGATCGCCTCGCGATCCATGAGGCGGTCTCCGCCGTCTGGGAGCTGGTTGACGAGCTCAACGGCTACATCACGCTGCAGGAACCGTGGGCTCTGGCCAAGGACCCCGCCAGCCGTGAGCGCCTCGAGACGGTGCTGCACACCTCCGTTCGCGGCCTCGGCACCCTCGCCGTGCTGCTCTCGCCGGTGATTCCCCTCGCCACCGCGAAGCTCTGGACCGCCCTCGGCGGCGCGGGCGCTCTCGCCGACCAGCGCGTCGACCGTGCCTGGGAGTGGACGGGCGGCGCGCAGGTGTCGGCGCTCGAGCCGCTCTTCCCCCGGATCGAGTCGACCGTTGGGTAACGACGCCGCACCGATTCGGCAGCGGGACAAGGGGGCCGGGCGCGACCTGAGCTACCCGCCCCTGCCCGAACCGCTGTCGGTTCCGGTGTACGACAACCACACGCACCTCGAGATCGCTGACGGGGAGAACCCGCTCAGCTACACCGAGCAGCTCGACCGCGCCTCCACCGTGGGTGTGCGCGGCGTCATCCAGGTCGGTGGCGACCGGGAAACCTCGCGCTGGTCTGCGGACATGGCCCTGATCGAACCCCGGATGCTCGCCGCCGTGGCGATCCACCCGAATGAGGCCCCGGTCTACGCGGCATCAGGCACCCTCGACGACGCGATCGCCGAGATCAGCGAGCTCGCCGCGCGCCCACGGGTGGTGGCCGTCGGCGAAACGGGGCTGGACTTTTTCCGCACCGAGGAACCCGGGCACGCCACGCAGTACCGCTCGTTCGAGGCGCACATCGAGATCGCCAAACAGAACAGCCTGGCCCTGCAGATTCATGATCGCAACGCCCACGCCGAGGTTATCGCCACGCTGCTGCGGGTGGGGGCCCCCGAGCGCACCGTCTTCCATTGCTTCTCCGGCGATGCCGAAATGGCCAGGATCTGCGCCGAGCACGGCTGGTACATGTCGTTCGCCGGCAATGTCACGTTCGGCAACGCCCACGACCTGCGCGCCGCGCTCGCCGTCGCCCCGCGCAGCCTGCTGCTGGTCGAGACCGATGCCCCGTTCCTCACGCCGATGCCCTACCGCGGTCGCCCGAACGCCCCGTACCTGCTGCCGAACACCCTGCGGATGATGGCCAACCACCTCGAAACGGACGTCTCCCTCCTGTCTGCTCAAATCACCTCGAACACCGAGCTCGTCTACGGGCGTTGGGACGCCGAGCCGGTCACCGCGGCGCACGACGCCGACCGCTCCGACGCCCAGCCGACCGGCGGTCTGGCGTGACCGCCGAGCCCGGCCAGGACGCCGTTCCGGACAAGGCGCCGCAGAAGCTCCTCGGCCCCGCCGAGATCCGCGACCTCGCCGAGATGCTCGGCGTCAACCCGACCAAGAAGCTGGGCCAGAACTTCGTCATTGACGGCAACACCGTGCGCCGGATTGTGCGTGTCGCGAGCGTCGCCGCCGACGACGTGGTCGTCGAGGTCGGGCCGGGACTCGGCTCCCTGACGCTCGGCATACTCGAGACCGGGGCAAGCGTCGTGGCCGTCGAGATCGACGATCGCCTCGCCGAGCAGCTTCCTCTGACCGTCGAACTCATGCAGCCGGGTGCGAACCTCACCGTCATCCGAGCGGACGCCCTGAAGATCGCGTCGCTGCCGCATGATCCGACCCGGCTCGTGGCCAATCTGCCCTACAATGTGTCCGTGCCCGTGCTCCTGTACCTGCTGGAGAATTTCTCGTCGATCCACGCCGGTGTCGTCATGGTTCAGGCCGAAGTCGGGGAACGCCTCGCGGCGCCTCCCGGCAGCAAGGTCTACGGCAGCCCGAGCGTGAAGGCCGCCTGGTACGGTGCCTTTCGCACCGCCGGGAAGGTGAGCCGCCAGGTGTTCTGGCCGGTCCCAAACGTGGACTCGATTCTGGTCGCGTTCGAACGACGCGCCGAGCCGCTGGAAACCGAGGACCTGCGCCTTGCGACCTTCGCGCTGGTTGACGCCGCGTTCCAGCAGCGCCGCAAGATGCTGCGGCAGTCCCTGTCGGGGGTGCTCGGAGATTCGGCGACGGCATCCGCTCTCATGCAGCAAGCCGGCATCGACCCGACGACCCGCGGCGAACAGCTCACCGTGCACGACTTCCTCGCCGTCGCGCGCGCCTGGGTGGACACCCCGACGAGTTGAACGCACGACGCCGGGTCGAGGGGACCTCGCGGGCTGGGCTAGGTTAAGAGCATGACGACGACGGCCGGCACCCAGGTTGTGCACGCGCGCGCGCCGGGCAAGATCAACGTCTTCCTGAAGGTCGGTGCCGTTCGCGACGACGGCTACCACGAACTCGCGACCGCCTTCCAGGCCGTGTCGCTGAGCGAAGAGGTACGCGCCCAGGCGGCCAGTGACTTCTCCGTCACGTTCACCGGCTCCGTTGACACCTCCGGCCTCTCCACCGACGGAACCAACCTCGCCATCAAGGCCGCCCGCGCACTCGCCCGCAAGACCGGGTACCGCGGGGGAGTACACCTGGACATTGAGAAGAACGTCCCCATCGCGGGCGGAATGGGCGGCGGCTCGGCGGATGCCGCGGCCACCCTCCTCGCCTGCGACGCCCTGTGGGGCACGAACGCGAGCAAAGACGAACTGCTCGCCATCGGCGCGAAGCTCGGGGCCGACGTGCCGTTCGCCATCACCGGCGGCACCGCGATCGGCACCGGGCGCGGCGACCAGCTGAGTCCGGCCCTGGCCAAGGGCAAATTCCAGTGGGTGCTCGCGCTGGCCGAATTCGGCATCTCAACCCCGGCGGTCTACAGCGAACTGGACCGTCACCGCGACCGCCACGCCCAGGACATCTTTCCGGCCGAGGTGCAGCCGACCGTCGACTCCAACGTTCTGCTGGCCCTGCGCGCCGGCGACCCGCACATGCTCGCCGACGCACTGCACAACGACCTGCAGGCGCCGGCGCTTCACCTCGCACCCGGGCTCGGCAGCGTCATTCAGCTCGGCGAGGAGAACGGTGCCCTCGCCGGAATCATCTCCGGATCCGGCCCGACGGTCGCCTTCCTCGTCGCCGATGCCGACAGTGCGCTCGAACTACAGGTCGCCCTCTCCGCGTCCCGGCTTCGGGTCGTGCGGGCAACCGGGCCCGTGCACGGCGCCCGCCTCATCAACGACTGAGCCGTCGCCCGACAGGACCTCCTCCGCCGTCACATCCCGGGCGTCGCTTTCGTGACGTAAACTCGGAGGCTATGGCACATTTGCTCGGGGCTGAGTCCCTTCACCTTGAATTTCCCACCCGCGTCATCTTTGACAGCGTCACCGCCGGACTGAACGAAGGCGACCGTATTGGGGTCGTCGGCCGCAACGGCGACGGCAAGTCCACCCTCATGCGGCTGCTGGCCGGCCGCATGGAGCCCGACGAGGGGCGCGTCACGCGTCGTCGCGGCGTCACCATCGGAATGCTCGACCAGGCCGACGACCTCGCCTCCGGCCAGACCGTCGGCCACACCATTGTCGGCAGCATCGAGGAGCACGTCTGGGCGGGTGACTCCAAGGTCCGCGATGTCATCGGCGGACTGGTCCGCGACATCCCGTGGGACGCGCTCGTCGACGACCTGTCCGGTGGCCAACGCCGTCGTGTCGCCCTCGCCGCGGTGCTCATCGGCGACTACGACGTGATCTTCCTGGATGAGCCCACCAACCACCTGGACGTGGAGGGCATCTCCTGGCTCGCCGGCCACCTCAAGACCCGCTGGGCCGCGAACTCCGGCGGGCTCGTGGTCGTCACACACGACCGGTGGTTCCTCGACGAGGTGTGCAACATGACCTGGGAGGTGCACGACCGCCTGATTGAGCCTTTCGAGGGCGGCTACGCCGCATACATCCTGCAGCGCGTCGAGCGCGACCGGATGAGCTCCGTGGTCGAGGCCAAGCGTCAGAACCTGATGAAGAAGGAACTGGCCTGGCTGCGCCGCGGCGCCCCCGCACGCACCGCGAAGCCCAAATTCCGCATCGACGCGGCCAATGAGCTGATTGAGAACGAGCCGCCGCCCCGCGACACGGTCTCGATGCAGTCGATGGCCATGCAGCGCCTCGGCAAGGACGTCGTCGACCTCATCGACATCACGGTCACCTTCCCGGTGAAGGGCGACGACTCCGCCGTGAAGACCGTGCTGAACGACATCACCTGGCGCATCGCGCCGGGGGAGCGCACCGGTATCATGGGCGTGAACGGTGCAGGCAAGAGCACCCTGCTCGGCCTCGTCGCCGGCACGCTGGCCCCCACGAGCGGAACGGTCAAGCGCGGCAAGACCATCAAGGTCGCCGTGCTCACCCAGCAGCTCTTCGAACTCGAGCACATCCTGAACGACAAGGTCAGTGAGGTCATCGGGCGGCAGAAGACGAGCTACATGGCCGGAGGCAAGGAAATCACCCCCGGCCAGATGCTGGAGCGGATGGGCTTCATGAGTGCCCAGCTCTCGACCAGGGTCAAGGAACTCTCCGGTGGGCAGAAGCGCCGCCTCCAGCTCCTGCTGATCGTGCTCGACGAGCCCAATGTGCTCATCCTCGACGAGCCCACCAACGACCTCGACACGGACATGCTCGCGGCCATGGAAGACCTGCTGGACTCCTTTCCCGGCACGCTGCTGGTGGTTTCGCACGACCGGTACCTGATTGAGCGCGTCACGGACAATCAGTATGCGGTCATGGACGGCGGCTTCCGCCACCTTCCCGGCGGAGTGGATCAGTACCTTGAGGTGCGTCGCAAGGCTGTCGCCGGTCCGGCGTCGGGCTCCCCGGCGGATGCCTCCGGTCCGGCCAAGCGCAAGCCCAACATCGGCGGCGCCGCACTGCGCAATGCGCAGAAGGAAATCGGCTCGATCGACCGCAAGGTGGTCAAGCTGCAGGAACGCATTGCCGTCAAACACGAGAAGCTGGCGTCGCACGACCAATCCGACTTTGCCGGCCTGAGTGAGCTCGGCGTGAAGTTGAGCGAACTCGAAGCCACGATCGCGGATCTGGAAACCCGCTGGGTCGAACTTACTGAGCTGATCGAGGGGTAAGTCGCAGGTTCTGTGACGGAGTATGTCGGAGGCCAATGCGAGGCGCAGCTTCGGCGGATATCGTTGAAGGGCGCCTCGCAGAGCTGCGGCACACACCCACCCCCATTGAACCGGGGTTGTCCTGTGCCCGAAATCGGACGGTTTTTCGGTCCCTGCCCATTCGGCCCACGACGGCCGACCGGCTCTCTGCGGCGTGCGCGCACACACCCCACCGCGAAAAGGATCTGCACCCGTGAAGAAAAACCCCCGAATCAAGAAGTCCCTGCTCGCCGCTCTCACGGTGGTACCGCTCGTTGCCCTGCTGGCCGGCTGTGCCGGCGCCTCGGGCGAGACCGCCACCGGCACCGACGGTGACGCCATCAAAATCGGCGTCGTTGGGGCGAGCGACCCGTACTGGGACGTATACACCGAGGCGGCAGCTGCCGACGGCATCGAGATCGAGATTGTCGACTTCGCGCAGTACCCGCAGGTGAACCCGGCCCTCGCCGCCGGTGAGGTCGACCTCAACCAGTTCCAACACATTGTCTACCTCGCCGAGTACAACGAGGCGAGCGGCGAAGATCTGGCTCCGATCGGCGCCACGGCGATCTACCCCCTCGGCCTCTACTCCTCGCAGTACAGCAGCGTTGACGACATCGAGAAGGGAGACACCGTCGCCGTGCCCGACGACGACAGTAACCAGGCGCGTGCGCTGGTCATCCTGCAGTCCAACGGCCTCATCCAGCTGACCGATGGCGGGTCGATCTTCTCCAGCCTCGACGACGTTGACGAGAAGGCGTCGAAGGTCAAGGTCACGGCGCTCGATGCCTCGCTCACCGCGAGCTCGCTGCCCGACGTTGCCGCCGCCATCATCAACAACGACTTCGCCGACAAGGCCGGACTGAAGTTCTCCGACGCCATCGCCACCGACGATGCGGGCGACCCGCAGGCGTTGCCCTACGTGAACGTGTTCGCTTCGCGGGCCGAGGACAAGGACAACAAGACCTTCCAGAAGCTCGTTGAGATCTACCAGACCACCACGGCCGTGCAGGATGGCGTGTTCGCTGTCTCCGGCGACACCGCCGAAATGGTGACCACCCCGGTCGCCGACCTGGTCGAGTCGCTCGCCACGGTCCAGGCCGACATCAAGGCCGCCCAGTAGGCATCCGCGTCACGACGGCGCGGTCCGGGGAGCATCGGCCCCGGACCGCGTCGTGACGCCCGGGCGCTATCACGGCACGTACACGCAGAATCGAAATGAGCGGGACAAAAAGGATGGCTGTAGTCAGTCTGCGCAATGTGGGAAAGGTCTACCCGCCCACGACCAAGGACGGAACGAGCGTCACGGCGATCGACGGGGTGAGCCTCGACGTCGATGCCGGCGACATTTACGGCATCATCGGGTATTCCGGTGCCGGCAAGAGCACCCTGGTGCGCCTCGTCAACGCGCTCGAACGTTCCACCTCGGGCGAGATCTGGGTGAACGGGCAAAACATCGCCGCGCTGCGGGAGCGCGACTTGCGCACGGTGCGCCTCGGCATCGGCATGATCTTCCAACAGTTCAACCTGCTCGGCTCCCGAACCGTGGCCCGCAACGTGGCCTACCCGCTCGAGGTAGCCGGCCATCCCAAGGAGCAGCGCGCCGCACGCGTGGCCGAACTGCTCGAATTCGTCGGCCTCGCCGACAAGGCCGGTTCCTTCCCCGACCAGCTCTCCGGCGGGCAGAAGCAGCGGGTGGGAATCGCCCGCGCCCTCGCCACGCAACCGAGCATCCTCCTCGCCGACGAGGCGACGAGCGCGCTCGACCCGGAAACCACCCACGAGGTGCTCGCGCTGCTCAAACGCGTGAATGCGGAGTTCGGCGTCACCATCATCGTGATCACCCACGAAATGGATGTCATCCAGACCATTGCGACCAAGGTCGCCGTGATGGACCAGGGCAAGGTCATCGAGCGCGGACCCGTCTTCGACGTGTTCTCGAACCCGCAGGCAGCTGCATCCGCTCGGTTCGTCTCGACCGTGGTCAAGGGCGTTCCGTCGCCCGGCGAACTCACCGTGCTGCGTGAACGGCATGCCGGGCGGATCGTGACGTTCGCGTTCCGAGACCGAGCGGTCGATCAGAAGGCCGTCTTCGGCGAGCTCGGGGCGGCCGGGGTGACGTTCGAGGTCGTCTACGGCGGCATCAACGAGATTCAGGGACGCCCGTTCGGGCATCTCACCCTCGCCCTCACCGGCGCGGACCCGGCCATCGACCGGGTACTCGCCCACGTCCGAACGCTCACAACCGTGACGGAGGTGCGCTGAGATGGATGCGCTCATCCACCTGCTGCCCGAACTCTGGACGGCCACCTACGAGACCCTCTACATCGTCGCGCTCACCCTGCTCTTCGGCGGCCTCGGCGGGCTGCTCGTGGGCCTCGGGCTCTACCTCACCCGCGCCGGCAGCATTCTTGAGAACAAGTCACTGTTCTTCGTGCTCAACCTGCTGGTCAACTTCATCCGTCCGATTCCGTTCATCATCTTCCTCGCGGCCGCTCAACCGCTCGCCCGGGCCGTCACCGGCAGCGGCATCGGAAACAACGCGATCATCTTCACCATCGCCCTTGCGGCTTCCTTCGCCATGGCACGCATCGTGGAACAGAACCTGCTCACCGTGACGCCCGGCGTGATCGACGCGGCCCGCAGCGTCGGCGCCGGTCCGCTCCGCATCATCTTCACGGTGCTGCTCCCCGAAGCGCTCGGACCGCTGATTCTCGGCTACACCTTCATCTTCGTCGCGCTCGTGGACATGTCGGCGGTCGCCGGCTACGTCGGCGGCGGCGGCCTGGGAAACTTCGCCCTGCAATACGGCTACCGCCAGTTCAACCCGATCGTCACCTGGGCGGCGGTCCTGCTGATCATCATTCTTGTTCAGTTCGTGCAATTCTTCGGCAACTGGCTCGCCCGCAAGGCGCTGCGCCGCTAGCACGTATCGGGCACCGGCAGTGGATTCTGACGGTCGGCGATTAGCATGGGCCTATGCCCCTCTCCACTGACGGGTCGACGCCCCTGTCGTCGACCCGAATTCGTCTTGCCCTCCTCGCCCTCGCCCTGGGCGGTTTCGGCATCGGCGCGACCGAATTCGTCGCCATGGGGCTGCTGCCCAATCTCGCGCACGACCTCTTGCCGACGCTGTACGCCGCCTCGCCCGATGCCGCCAACGCCCGGGCCGGTTGGCTCATCTCCGCGTACGCACTCGGAGTGGTCGTGGGCGCGCCCACCATCGCGGCCGCCGCGGCGCGGTGGCCGCGCAAGAAGCTCCTGCTTGCCCTGCTGACCGCCTTCACGGTCGGTACGATCGCCTCGGCTCTGTTGCCGAACTTCGAAACCGTGTTGATCGCCCGATTCGCTGCGGCCCTGCCGCACGGCGCCTACTTCGGCATCGCTTCTCTCGTCGCGGCCAACCTGATGGGACCGGGTAAACGCGCGCGAGGAATCGCGCTGGTGCTGTCGGGACTCACGATCGCCAACGTGATCGGCGTTCCCACGATCACCTTCATCGGACAGACGAGCGGATGGCGGGTGGCGTACCTCGTTGTTGCCGGCATCTTCGCGCTCACCTTTGCCGCGGTGGCCATCTTCGTGCCGTTCCAGGCCGGCAACCCGCACGCCACGATGCGGGCCGAACTGCGCGCCTTCCGTCAACTGCAGGTATGGATCACCCTCGGCATCGGCGCCATCGGCTTCGGCGGACTCTTCGCGGTATACACCTACGTTGCCCCGCTCGTGATCGAAATCACCGGGCTCACCGCGGGGGCCGTCCCGCTGGTGCTCGTCGTCGTCGGTCTGGGAATGACCGCCGGAAACTTCGGCGGTGGCGCACTCGCCGATTGGAGTGTGCGGCGCACGATGTACATATCCTTCGCGGTACTCATCGGCGCCCTCCTCGTCCTGGCGTTGTCCGCGCATTCCCTCGCCGGCCTGCTCACCGGCATGTTCTTCATCGGGGCCGCGGCATCCGCCCTGTCGCCGACCATTCAGGCTCGACTCATGGACGTGGCGCACGAAAGCCAATCCCTGGCGGCTGCCCTCAACCACTCATCGCTCAACGTCGGAAACGCGCTTGGCGCCGCGCTGGGCGGCGTCGCCATTGCCGGCGGCTTCGGCTACCTCGCCCCGGTGTGGATCGGCGTCGCCCTGAGCCTCATCGGCGTCGTGCTCACTCTCGTCACGTTCGGCATCGACCGACGGTGGCGTCGGCGCGGGATCACCGTGCCCTACGGCACCCAGCTGATCCGCACCGTCAAGTAGCTCGGGGCCGTGTGGCCCCGAGCCGGCGTCAGTCGGTCTGCAACAGGATGCCGTCGCGGATCGCGCGCTTCCGCAGGGCGACCTTGGTTCCCACGTCATACCCGGCGAGACGGTACTTCTCCCGAATGCGCTTGAGGTAGGACTTTGCCGTCTCCTCGGAAATACCCAATTGGTACGCCACGGCCTTCACGGGCTCGCCGGCCCCGTAGAGGGCCATGACGCGGCGCTCCTGAGCGCTCAGCCGCGGCCCCTCGGCGGTCTGGCTGGAGTTGAGCGCGTAGTCGAGTTCCGCTGAAATGTAGGACTTGCCCACCGCCGCGGCGCGAATGGCCTCCACGATCATGCTGGCCTCTTCGCTTTTCACGAGATAACCGAGTGCGCCCGCGGCAAGCGCCTCGCGGACGAGAGCCGGCTCCGAGTAGGTGCTCATGAGCACCGTTTTCACGCCGGTGGTCTTGAGAGTTGCGATCTTCAAGGACACGGGAATGTTGTCCTTGAGGTCAAGGTCGAGGAGCACCACATCCACCGGGAACTCGGGATGAGTGAGCAGCTCCGGCCAGGTGGTCACGGCCGCCACCATATCGATGTCGTCTGCCGCACTGCGGATCCACTCGGTGAGCGCCCCCAGAAGCATCCGATGGTCATCGACGAGCGCGAGACGAATGGGGCTAGGTGTTGTCGTCACGGTGGGGCCTCCTACTGGCTGGCACTGCATTTGGAAAAACTGGAAGTCTACGCATCGGCGGGGTTTTCCACGTTGCACTCAATGTCTACCTGCAGAGTACCGCTCTTATTGGAATCGATGTAGGGTCCAACGGCTCTGATCGCCTGCCAGGTCTCCGGGTCAACGCGGCGACGCGGAACCCCGGTCGTCGCCAGCGCAAGATCGAACTGGAGAACGTGGGCGGAGGCGCCTCGCCGAGTGGGTGCCAGCGGTCCGAAGCGCAGAGACACGGACGCATCCGGGCCGCTCGTGTCACCCACCAGGAGCCAGATCGTGAGCAGGAGGCCCTCGCGCTGAACGGGGGAGAGCAAGCCCGCCAGACCATTCGGATCGACCAGGGTCACGGCGGGATTGAGGTATTCGGACTCTGACACGGCGTGATGCAGCCAGGTTTCGGTGCGGCCCTCGATCAGGTGAAGGCGCAGCGCGGTGGCGAGTGCGCCGGCGGTCATCGCCGTCGTCGGGGAGAGAGGCAACGCGGTGCGACCCTGGGCCACGTCGTTCAGCAGGGTCTCGGCGTCGAGGTCGAGGCGAGCGAGCTGCTCTGAGGCGAGCATTCCCACCGCGAACCGGGGCTGCGAGATCGTGCTCTGCACGAGCACAAGATCGAGTTCGCGCTGAACCATGCGCCGGAATCCGCGGGCGATGCCCGCCCCGACGAGCGGCGGGATAACGGCAACAGCGATGGTGAGTACTTCCGGACCGAAGGTCAGGACATCATTGCGTTCCTCGAAGATTGTGCCGACCGCCAGAAAGACTCCAAGCCCGGCGATGGCCAGAAGGATGTCCCGGGTGTCGCGCAGGGTGATCATCGACATGAGCAGTCCGCCGACGGCCGCGGCGGCCGTCGGGTAGATCCCCGCTTCCGTGAGTCCCCAGCATCCGGCCAGGTCGAGCACGACGACGACGGCGCCCACGGCAAGCGCGGACAGGAACAGCCACAGCGGCATCCGGGTGGCGAGTCGCTGCACGATCTGGTTGACGACGAAGGCCGCCGCCAGGAGCAGAATCCAGGCGATCAGGCTCAGCGTGGGAAACGGTCGCCCCTGCCATTCGACGACGAAATGCCCGAACAGAAACGCGGCGATGAAGGCGCCGCTGAGTGTCATGCCAATGCCCAGGTGCTGGCCCCCGAGCCCATTCGCCGTGCTGCTCGCCGCGTCGTCGAGGGACACAAGTCGGCGGCCCCAGCTTACGGAACGTACCGCGCCACGATTGGCGACCGGCTGGGCGTCGGCAACGCGGCTGTCGATGAGGCCGGAGAAGATCATTTCGGCACCTCGAGGACGACGGTGGTGCCGGAGCCCGGGGACGAGAACAACCGGGCATTACCGCCGACGGCGCGGAGGCGGGCAATAACCGATTCGGCGACTCCGAGGCGTTCGGTACCCACAGCGGCCAGGTCGAACCCGACACCGGCATCGGTCACCATGGCCCGCACCGTTGTTTCGTCTTCCGTGATCGTCACGTCGGCGTGCAGGACGCCGGAGTGCCGCCGCACGTTTTCCAGGCATTCGCCGAGGGCGAGCAGGAAGGAATCGAGAACGTCGGTGGGCAGGCGTACCTGACCGCTGCCGTGCCATTCGACCTCGAGCCCCATGCGCCCGAAGCGGTGGCGCACCGATTCAAGCGTCGTGCCGAGGGTGGAGACGTTGCTCGCCTCGAGCGTGTAAACCCCGGAGCGGCGGGGGCTTGGCATGCCTCCGAGACGCAACTGACGCAGAAGCCGGGCATCGTCGCCCGACTGCTGGCGCAGGGCTAGTGGGGTCACCCCCACTCCGGAATGCGCGAGCAGGGTCAGGGTGGCCAGGACGGTGTCGTGCAGGAGGCGAGCGTCGGTGCGGCGCTGGGCCTCCACCTCGCTCGCATGGCGTTCGGCGCGGTGTGCACGCCCGATGGCGGCGATGCGGTGCATGACCCGGGGAACGCTCTGCGCGATCCACCATCCGGCCATGATGCACGAGAGCCATCCCGTTATGCCGAGCGCGAGCGGCAGCGGCGTGGCCGCGTGCAGTGACACGACGACGATGATGGCGGCCATTGTCGCACCGAATGCGGCCACGAGAACAAGAATGCGCTTGCGGGTGACGACCAGCACCATCGCCACGCAGCTCATGGGAACTGCCGCGAGGATGCCCAGGGTGGCTTCCTCCACCACGTTGAGCGGAATCGTCGGGTGGCTGCCGAACCCCACCAGAAGAATGATGCCGACGCCGAAACCAACGGTCAGCAGAGCCCAGCGGATGGCGCCGGTGTGGCCGAGAACATACTGGGAGCCGGCCATCAGGAACACGAGCGCGAGGGAACCCTGACGGGCGCCGGACGAAATCCCCCCGGGAACAAGCAGGCACAGGAACACGGCGACGGACCCGGCCAGACCATAGGCCTGAGCGGACCTTCGAAGCAATCGGTCGCGCTCCTTCAGTATTCGTTGCATGAATTCCTGTTTCGGGTCAGGGAGGAACATGATTATGAATGTATTAATGCACCATATCGGGCTAGGGACCCGAAATTCGACCCCCTAGGCCAGCAATTTCTGCAATTGGGCACCGATGGCCGCGGTTTCGATCAAAAAGCTGTCATGGCCGTACTCCGAGTGCAGAATCACCGGTTTTCGGCCATCAATATTGCCCGGGAGATGCCTGGCGATGCTTTCCTGGCCGACTACCGGAAAGAGACGGTCGCTGTCAATCCCCACCACGACAGCCCGAGCGGTGACGCCGGACAGGGCGGCCTCGACGCCCTGTCTGCCCCGGCCGATGTCGTGCGAGTTCATGGCTTCGACGAGCACGATGTAGCTGTTCGCGTCGAAGCGACGGGTGAATTTGTTGCCATGGAAATCCAGGTACGACTCCACGGCGAAGCGGCCACCATTGCCAAGCGGACTGATCGGACTCTGCCAGGACCGATCGAATCTGAGGTTCAACTCGGCCGGGCTGCGATAGTTGAGCAGGGCCATGCGCCGGGCGAGGGCCAGTCCCCTCGTCGGGCCGTCTCCGTCTTCCGCATCGTAGTAGTCGCCGGAACGGAACGACGGGTCCGTTCGCACCGCTTCGAGCTGCACAGAGTTGAGAGCGATCTGATCGGCCGTCGTCACCGGGGGCGCCGCGAGGATCGCCAGGCGCGCAACCCGTTGGGGGACGGCGACGGCCCATTCGAGTGCGTGCATTCCGCCCATGGAACCGCCGACGACCGCGGCCCAACGATCGATGCCGAGCCGGTCGGTCAGTGCTATCTGGGCGGCCACTTGATCGCGAATGGTCAGGTAGGGAAAACGGGCGCCCCACTCCAGGCCGTCCGGCGCGACGGACGACGGGCCGCTGCTGCCCTGGCAGCCGCCGAGCATATTGGGAGCGACGACGAAGTAACGGTCGGTGTCGATCGCGAGACCCGGCCCGACGATCCCGCTCCACCACCCGGCCGTTCGGTGGCCGGGCACGGCCGGTCCGCGTAGGTGACTGTCGCCGGTGAGAGCGTGCAGCACGAGGATCGCATTGTCGCCGGCAGGAGACAGCCGTCCCCAGGTCTCGTAGGCCATGCGCACGGACGGAAGCTTGCCGCCCGCTTCGAATTGGAGGGGACCGATGTCCTCGAATCGCCGGTTTCCGACCGGGTCGCCCTCACGCCACGCGCCGGTCGCGGGGGGTTTGCCGAGGAGCGACCGCGCCTGGGCTTCAGTGATGAAGCTGGAGGGGACCGTGTCTGAGGGTAGCTGCCATTCCATAGGCTCCCATTCTGTCGGTCCGCGGGACGGGCCGGCGCAATGTTACGTCGACCCGACCGCGGGGCGACTTATGCGCTGGCGCGCGAGGCGGCCACGACGGCGCGAGCGGCCGCGAGGCCCACCTCAAGGTCGGCCTTGAGGTCGGCCACATTCTCGATGCCCACGGACAGGCGTACGAGCCCGGGGGTGACGCCCGCAGTGAGCTGTTGTTCCGGAGTGAGCTGCGCGTGCGTCGTGGATGCGGGGTGGATCACGAGGGAACGCACGTCGCCGATGTTGGCGAGGTGGCTGAACAGCTCGAGATTGTCGACGAGGGCACGACCGGCGTCGACACCGCCCTTGAGCTCGAAGGAGAGGACCGCTCCGACACCTTTCGGGGCGTACGTGTTGGCCGCGGCATACCAGGGGCTCGAGGGAAGTCCGGCATAGTTGACCGACGCGATGTCAGCGTGGTTGTCCAGCCATTCGGCGACGTCCTGCGCGTTTTGCACGTGGCGTTCGATGCGGAGGCTGAGGGTTTCGATGCCCTGGATCAGCTGCCATGCGCTCGCCGGCGCGATGGATGAACCGAGGTCCCGCAGCAGCTGCACGCGTGCCTTGATGATGTAGGCCAGTCCGTCTCCCACGGCGGCCGTGTAGCTGGCGCCGTGGTACGAGGGGTCGGGCTCTGTCAGCCCCGGGAACTTCTCCACGTTCCTGGTCCACTCGAATTTTCCGCCGTCCACGATGACGCCGCCGATGACGGTGCCGTGGCCGCCGAGGAACTTGGTGGCGGAGTGCACGATGATGTCCGCTCCGTGTTCGAACGGGCGAATCAGGTACGGGGTCGCAATCGTGTTGTCGACGATGAGGGGCACACCGCTGTTGTGGGCCACGTCCGCGACCAGGCTGATGTCGAGCACGTTGATCCGGGGGTTGCCGATGGTTTCCGCGAAGAACAACTTCGTGTTCGGTCGAACCGCGCGGCGCCATTCCTCGGCGTCGTCCTGATCCTCAACGAAGGTCGTCTCGATGCCGAGCTTGGCGAGGGTGTATTTGAACAGGTTGTAGGTTCCGCCGTAGATGGAGCTCGACGACACAATGTGGTCGCCGGCCTGGGCGATATTGAGTACGGAGAACGTGGAGGCCGACTGACCCGACGCCACCAGGAGGGCCCCGGTGCCGCCCTCGAGTGCCGCAACACGCTCTTCCACGACGGCCTGGGTCGGGTTCTGAATGCGGGTGTAGATATTGCCGAACTCGGCGAGCGCGAAGAGGTTCTGGGCGTGCTCCGCGCTGTTGAACACGTAGGAGGTGGTCTGGTAGATCGGCGTGGCCCGCGCATTCGTCACGGGATCGGGGCGTGCACCCGAGTGAACCTGCTTCGTTTCGAACTTCCACTGTGCGGCGTTGTCGCTCATGAGGTGACCTCTCCCTTGTAATCGTCGACGAGCGGGGCATTCAGCGCTCTGCAGCGAGCTTAGACAGGCGCTCAAAGGGGCCGCAAGCATGCCGAAACACGACGTCACACGCCGTCTGTGCGGTTGGTACTACTTGAGATCGCCCCGCGGCAGCACGATCGTGCCGGTGGGCGTCGCGACCGTGGATCTGAACAGCCAGCGGGCGCGCGGCTCCACGAAGGGGCGGAAGACGCTCCGCACCGGCCTGAGCGACAGCACCACGGAGATCACGACGCTCAGGGCGATCACGCCGGGCAAAACCCAGGCCGACTGCGGACCGTCCAGAACCCCGGTTTCCCGAAGCGGGAAGAGCACAAAGCTGTGCAGCAGGTAAATGTACATCGTGGCGGCGCCGAAGGGCGTGAACCACGTGGCGCGACGTGGCACCAGCAGCAGAAACGCGACAATCAGCGCGAAGGTGAGCAGCACGAAGCCCAGACGCACGCCGCCGGCCCAGAACTGCGTGTAGCCGAACAGGGAATAGCCCTCGTCGTACAGCAGGAACTGCCGCATCTTGAGCGTGCGCAGCGCTTCGATGTTGAGCGAAATCAGCACGTACACCGTTGTGAAGAGGGCGAGGGCGCCGGCGCGCCACTTCCAGATGTCGGCGGTGCGCAGGCGTAGCCACCGATCGGTGAGTTGCCACTGGCGCAGTTTCCAGCCGAAGACGAAGAAGGGGAGCAGGCCGATCGTTCGCGAAAGTGTGAAGGTGCTGTCAATGCTGTCGATATAGCCCGAACTGATCGACAGGATGATGCTGAGCAGGAGCGGGTAGCGCAGGAGCACCAGGTACGGCAGGGTGATCCGCCACACCAACAGCGCCAGCAGGAACCAGAGCGTCCAGCTGGCGGTCGAATAGTCCAGGTTGAATTTGCCGCCGAGCAACCAGCGAATGCACGTCCACACGGTCTCGAAAACAACGTAGGGGAAGGCGATATCCGTGAGCAGGCGCTGCAACTGGCGGGTGCCCGGCGGGCCTGATTTGGCGAAGTAGCCACTGACCGCCACGAAAATAGGCACATGGAACGCGTAAATGAAGAGGTACATCGCGTAGGCCGAATCGGACTCGCCAATCAACTTGAGGATCGCGTGCCCAACCACCACGAGCGTGACGGTGATCCACCTGGCGTTGTCCCACAGGGGGACGCGTCGCTTGGCGGGCGGACTGGTGGCGGGGGGCGTTGCGCTCATTCAGACCATTCTCCCGCCAGAATGGAGAAATGAGTACACGAAGAGTAGTTGTGACCGGTGCGAGCTCGGGAATCGGAGCGGCGACGGTGCGAGCGTTCCGCGAGCAGGGCTGGAACGTGGTCGGGGTCGCGCGTCGTGCGGATCGTCTCGCGGCGTTGCGGGACGAGACGGGGGCGGACGTCTTTACCGCGGATCTCACGAAGCAGGGCGACGTGGACGCGCTTCGGGACCACCTGGCCGCATCCGGGCCGGTGCATGCCCTCGTGAACAACGCCGGCGGCGCCAAGGGAATGGACTCGGTGGAGACCTCCAGCATCGACGACTGGGCGTGGATGTTCGAAATCAACGTGCTCGCCGTCAAACGCGTCACGACGGCCCTGCTGCCGCTGTTGCGGGCGTCGATAGCGGATGATCAGGGCTCCGCCGACATCGTGAACGTCACCTCGATCGCCGGCCATGTGGCCTACCTCGGCGGCGGCGGGTACAACGCGGCCAAGTTCGCCGCGCACGCCATGACCGAGGTATTACGCCTCGAGTTGAACGGTGAACCGATCCGGGTGATCGAGATCGCGCCGGGAATGGTGAAGACGGACGAATTCGGACTCGTACGCTTCGACGGCGACACCGAGAAGGCCGCCGCCGCCTACGAAAACGTTCCCCACCCGCTGGTGGCTGAAGACGTGGCCGACACCATCGTGTCGAGCGTGCTGCGCCCGGCGCACGTCAATATCGACCTGGTCGTGATCAAGCCCGTCGCGCAGGCGGCACCCACCCGAATCGCGCGCGGACCGCTGACCGTCCGATGACGGCAGCGCCCGCGGCGCCGCCGATCAGGACCGGTCGACACGCACGGCCGGTGCCTTCTCCGCGGTGGCGGCCAGGGCCTGCCTGAGGTCGTCGAGAACGGCAGGGTCCTCGATGGTGGGGGGCACCGTGTATGGTTCTCCGTCCACGATCTGGCGGATCGTCTTGCGCAGAATCTTGCCCGATCGGGTCTTCGGGAGGCGTTCCAGAATCGTCACGTCACGAAACGCGGCGACGGGGCCGACGTTGTCGCGCACAAGGGCGACCAGCTCCCTGGCCAGGGTGTCGTGATCGATCGTGGCGCCCGCCTTGAGGGTGACGAAGCCTGCCGCGCGCTGCCCCTTGAGGGCGTCGTGCACGCCAAGCACGGCGCACTCGGCGACGGCGGGATGCAGCGTCAGGACCTCTTCGAGGGAACCCGTTGACAGCCGATGCCCGGCGACGTTGATGACGTCGTCGGTGCGCCCCATGATGTACAGATACCCGTCCTCGTCGAAGTGACCGGAGTCGCCCGTGGCGTAGTAGCCCGGAAAGGCCGTGAGATACGCGCTCGCAAAACGTTCCTTGCTGCCCCAGATGCCGATGAGATTGCCCGGGGGCAGGGGGAGGCGGATCGCGATGTTGCCGTCCTTGCCCACCCGCGTGACCGGACGGCCCTTGCCGTCGAGAATCTCGATCTTGTACCCCGGAACCGGAACGGTCGCCGACCCCGGACGCGTTTCGAGCTCCTCGATGCCGAGGGGATTGGCGCAGATCGCCCAGCCCGTTTCCGTCTGCCACCAGTGGTCGACGACGGGGCAGTGCAGTCCGTCGTTGGCCCAATGGAACGTCTCCGGATCGAGGCGTTCACCGGCGAGGAAAAGGCTCGCGAGGCAGGACACGTCGTACTTCTTGAGTTCCAGCAGTTCGGGGTCGACGCGTCGGATCGCACGCACGGCCGTCGGCGCGGTGAAGAGCACCTTGACCCGGTGCTGCTCGACGACGCGCCAAAAGGCGCCGGCATCCGGGGTGCCGATGGGCTTGCCCTCGTAGATGACCGTGGTGGCGCCGACCAGAAGTGGGGCGTAGACGATATAGGAGTGGCCGACCACCCAGCCCACGTCGGAGGCAGCCCAGTAGACGTCGCCCGGCTCAACGTTGTAGATGTTGCGCATCGACCAGGCGAGGGCGACGGCATGGCCGCCGGTATCACGCACGATCCCCTTGGGGCTTCCCGTGGTTCCCGAGGTATACAGAATGTACAGCGGGTCCTCCGAGGCCATGCTCACCGGGTCGGCCGGCGCCGCGCCGTCTTCCTCGGCGGCCCAGTCAAGCCAGGACACCGGCTCGTCGGCGTAGTCCGCGGCAGAACCGGGGATTGTGTCTCGGTTGCGCACGATCACCGTGTGCACCGAACCGTCGCTGAGCGTGAGTGCTCGCTGAACAAGAGGCAGATACTCCACGGCGCGACCGGGCTCGTGGCCACCCGATGCCGTGACGATCACTGACGGGCGAGCATCATCGATGCGGGCGGCCAGTTCGTTCGCGGCGAAACCGCCGAAGACGACCGAGTGGATGGCGCCGATGCGAGCGCAGGCGAGCATGGCGATGACGGCCTCGGGGATCATCGGGAGGTAGATGATGACGCGGTCGCCGCGGCCGACACCGTTGGCGCGGAGCGCGCCGGCGAATTTGGACACCCGACCGAGCAGATCGAGGTAGGTCAGGGATGCCTGAGTGCCGGTCATGGCGGAATCGTAGATCAGGGCGGTTTGTGCCCCTCGGCCGGCCAGGACATGCCGATCCAGGGCGTTGACGCTCGTGTTCAGGTGTCCGCCGGGAAACCACGACCAGTCCGTGGCCGAGCGCTGTTCGAATGCCGCGCGCGGCGGAGTGGTCCACTCGATGTCGGCGGCGGCTTCCAGCCAGAATTCTTCGGGGGAGTCGATGCTCCGTTGCCAGCTGCGCTGGTAGGACCCGTGTGGTGGTGCGCTGATCATGTTGAACCTCTCCATTGAAGCGCCTCTGTATACAAAGAGTGGTTGAAGTATTGCATAAAAGCCGGTCTGATGGAATAGGATGAGCTTTGTGTATACAGAAGCCACGACGCTCGGGTCGAAAGTCCCCCTCCGCGCCAGCGAGAGGGCCTATCGGCAGTTACGCAACGAGATTCTCGACGGCGACCTGCCCCCCGGTACCGGTCTGCTCGAAGTCGAGCAGGCGGAACGAATCGGCGTGTCGCGAACGCCGTTGCGGGCCGCCGTCGCCCGGCTGACCGCGGACGGCCTCGTCGTGGGGCGCAGCGGACGCGGCTTCGAGGTGACCGAGTTGTCCCTTGCGAGCATCAATGGCCTCTACGAACTGCGGGAATCCCTTGAGGTGCACACCGTGCGCCTGGCCGCCGAGCGGCGGGACCCGGAGGTCTTCCAGGCCCTCCGCGCCCAGTTCCTGGATGCCCCGGCGCTGCTGTTGCAGGGCGACGACGGGATTCACCGGTACTACGAACTCATCGACGACTTCGAGGCCGCCGTGGACGCCGCCGTGGCCAACCCGTTCCTCTTCGGAGCCCTGGAGAGCGTGCGCACGCACCTGGCACGCATCCGCCGCATCGCCCGCGGAAACCAGGAACGGCTGCGCGCCGCGGCAGCGGAACACCTGCTCATCATCGACGCCATCATCGCCGGCGATGCCGCACTCGCCGCCCACGCCACACATGTCCACCTCTACCAGAGCCTCACAAACGTTCTCGCGACGCTTGCTGAGGAAACGGCCGTCCCGGCCGAATAACCGAAGGGAATCATCGTGCAGATCCACCACATTCGAGTTCACCGCAGTGAAGAAAACCTTGCCCGTGAGGACCAACTGGCCTGGAAAATCGCGGAATGCGCGGCAGACCCGGTGGCCGTCACCGACGACGTCACCGAAATGATCATCAACCGGGTCATCGACAACGCCGCCGTTGCCGCGGCGTCGCTGACCCGCAAGCCCGTGACCGCCGCCCGGTCGCAGGCCCTTGCCCACCCCCGCTCGAACGGTGGCGACGGATCGACGGTCTTCGGTCTTGACCCCGCCCGACGGGTCTCCCCGGAATGGGCCGCTTGGGCGAACGGCGTCGCCGTACGTGAACTCGACTACCACGACACGTTCCTCGCCGCGGAATACTCCCACCCCGGCGACAACATTCCCCCCATCCTCGCGGTCGCGCAGCATCTCGCCACCGCGAAGGGGCTTACCGGCGCCGACCTCGTTCGAGGCATCGCCACCGGGTACGAGATTCAGATCGACCTCGTGAAATCGATCAGTCTGCACGCGCACAAGATCGACCACGTCGCGCACCTCGGCCCGTCGGCCGCCGCCGGAATCGGTTCGCTCCTCGGACTCGAGAAAGACATCATCTTCCAGGCCGTCGGACAGGCCCTGCACACCACGACGGCCACCCGCCAGTCGCGCAAGGGCGAAATCAGCAGCTGGAAGTCCCATGCTCCGGCCTTCGCCGGCAAAATGGCGATCGAGGCCGTTGACCGCGCACTGCGCGGTGAGACCAGCCCGACGCCCATCTATGAGGGTGAAGACGGCGTCATCGCCTGGTTGCTCGACGGACCAGACGGCGCGTACGACGTGTCCCTGCCGAAGCCCGGCAGCGCCAAGCGCGCCATTCTGGACAGCTACACGAAGGAGCACTCGGCCGAATACCAGGCGCAGGCCTGGATCGACCTGGCCCGGCGCCTGCACCGCGCCCACCCGGAACTCGCATCGAGTGAGTCCATCGCCTCCGTCGTCATCCACACGAGCCATCACACGCACTACGTGATCGGCTCCGGCGCCAACGATCCGCAGAAGTATGACCCCACCGCATCGCGGGAGACCCTCGACCACTCCATTCCGTACATCTTCACGGTGGCCCTGCAAGACGGCAGCTGGCACCACGTTGACTCCTACTCTCCCGAGCGCGCCGGCCGCCACGACACGGTGGCGCTGTGGAACAAGGTGACGACCGAGGAAGACCAGGAATGGACGCGCCGCTACCACTCCCTCGACGTCACAGAGAAGGCCTTCGGCGGCCGGGTGGTCATCACGCTCACCGACGGGCGCATCATCACCGATGAGATCGCCGTCGCCGACGCGCACCCGCTCGGCGCCAAGCCCTTCGGTCGCGCGGAATACGTGAACAAGTTCCGGATGCTCGCCGCCGACGTGCTCGAGGACACCGAAATCGAACGCTTCCTGGCGCTCGTGGAGCGCCTCCCCGAGCTGACGGCCGACGAGCTCGGCGAGCTGACCATCGCGGCCCGACCCGGGTTGCTTCCTCCGACAAGTGTGATGGGAATCTTCTAATGCTGTACTCCCGAATTTCAGCCGCCGACAAGCGCATCGCCCTGCGCGCGGGCCTCGAATCGGGCGTGCTGCAGCGCTACCCCGGCGCGTTCAACCCCCTCTCGGCCAAGCTCATCCAGAACAAGGGCTTCGAGGGGGTGTACATCTCCGGAGCTGTGCTGTCCGCCGACCTGGGCCTGCCCGACATCGGCCTGACCACGCTCACCGAGGTGGCCGGCCGGAGCCAGCAGATGGCCCGCATGACGGACCTGCCGGCCATCGTCGACGCGGACACCGGTTTCGGCGAACCGATGAACGTGGCCCGCACGATTCAGACGCTCGAGGACGCCGGCCTGGCCGGCATGCACATCGAGGACCAGGTCAACCCGAAGCGATGCGGACACCTCGACGGCAAGCAGGTCGTCGACGACGACACGGCGATCAAGCGCATCCGCGCCGCCGTCGACGCGCGTCGCGACCCGAACTTCCTGATCATGGCGCGCACGGACATGCGTGCCGTCGACGGCCTCGACGCCGCGCTGGATCGCGCCAGGAAGCTCGTGGACGCGGGCGCCGACGCGATCTTCCCCGAAGCGATGGGCAGCCTCGCCGAGTTCGAGGCCATGCGCGCGGCGGTCGACGTGCCGCTCCTGGCGAATATGACCGAATTCGGCAAGGGTCGGCTGTATACCGTCGACGAGCTGGCGAACGTGGGCATGAACATGGTCATTTTCCCCGTGTCACTGCTCCGCCTCGCCATGGGTGCGGCCGATCGGGGACTCGACCTGATCCTGGAGCAGGGCAGTCTCGAGCCGATGCTCGGCGAGATGCAACATCGTGCCGATCTCTATAAGCTCCTCGAGTACTCGGAATACAGCCATTTCGACTCCGACATCTTTGACTTCACCCTCAATCCGCACATCACCTCCAAGGTCTGAAGGAACGACATGACTACGACAGAGCAGAACGCCGCGGCGGCCCCGGCGACCGAGCCCAAGATATTCAAGGGACTGGCCGGGGTCGTCGTCGACACCACCGCCGTGTCCAAGGTCAACCCCGACACGAACTCACTCCTGTATCGGGGCTACCCGGTGCAGGAGCTCGCGGCGCGCTGCAACTTCGAGGAAGTCGCGTACCTGCTCTGGTACGGAGAGCTTCCGACCGAGACTCAGCTCGCCGACTTTGAAACCGCGGAGCGCGCCCTTCGCCACCTTGAGCCTGCCGTGCGCCGTGTGATCGATGAGCTTCCGCTCACCGCCCACCCGATGGACGTGGTACGCACCGCCGTGAGCGTCATCGGCGCGAGCGACCCGAAGACGAGCGATGATTCGCCGGAGGCCGATCTCGCGAAATCCTTGCGCCTCTTCGCGCAGCTGCCCGCCATCGTGTCGTACGACCAGCGGCGTCGTCATGGGCTCAGCCTCGTCGAGCCGCGGTCCGACCTGGGGTACTCCGCGAACTTCCTGCACATGACCTTCGGCGAGGTGCCGGAGCTTGTGGTGGTGAACGCCTTCGACGTGTCGATGATCCTGTACGCGGAGCACTCCTTCAACGCGTCGACGTTCACGGCACGCGTCATCACCTCGACGCTCGCCGACTATTACTCGGCGATCACCGGAGCAATCGGCGCGCTGAAGGGAGCGCTGCATGGCGGCGCGAACGAAGCCGTCATGCACACGTTCACCGAGATCGGACTCGGCGCGGGAGCCGGCGAGCGGGCGACGGCCTGGCTGGACCAGGCGCTCGTCGACAAGCGCAAGATCATGGGCTTCGGCCACCGCGTCTACAAGAGCGGTGACTCACGGGTGCCCACGATGCGCGCGGCACTGCTCACACTCATCGAGCACTACGACGCGCCGGAAATGCTCGAGATGTACGAATCTCTCGAGGCGGCGATGACGTCGAAGAAGTCGATTTTGCCCAACCTGGACTATCCGTCCGGGCCGGCGTACCACCTCATGGGTTTCGACACCCTGAGCTTCACTCCGCTGTTCGTGGCCGCCCGGGTGACCGGCTGGACCGCGCACATCATCGAGCAGCGCGCCTCGAACGCCCTCATCCGCCCGCTATCGCTCTACGGTGGCCAGGAAGAGCGGCACGTGCCGGGAGCGGCGCACTCGGCGTAGCGCCCCGGGCCGGCGGCACCGGGCATGAACTAAAATCGGAACATGACTTCTGATGCAGTGACCCGTCTCGCCGGCCCACCCCGGTCCACCCCCCTCGACGCCGTGACCGGCGGGTTCGCCGCATGAGCGTGCACCTGGTCGGTGGCGGCGAAACGACCGAGCACGACGCGAGCGTCTACGGGCCGTTCTTCCTCGAAGCGGCGGCCCGCTCCGCGGCATCCGGGCGGCCGGAGCCGCGTATCGCCATTGTCGCCGTCGGCCCCGGTGGCGCCGCAGACCACAGCGCACGGTTGACGGCGGCCCTCGCCGCGACGGGCCCCTTCGAACCCGTCGTCACGGCGCTCGAGCCGGACGGCCTTGCCACCAACCTGTCGATAGCGGATGTCGACGGGATCCTGATCGGAGGCGGCGCGACGCCCGATTACCTGCGCGCCGTGCTCCCGATCAGCGGCGAGATTCGCCGCCAGGTCTCCGTCGGGATCCCATACCTCGGCTTCTCCGCCGGCGCGATGATCGCCGCGGAACGTGCCATTGTCGGCGGCTGGCGCATCGGCGGCGTCGAGGTGAGCCCGCAGGGCGCCGCGGAAGACCTGGACGAGATCACGATCGAGCAGGGCATCGGACTGCTCGATGTGACCGTGGACGTTCACGCCGCACAGTGGGGCACCCTGTCCCGGTTGATTTCCGCGACCGAGGCCGGACTCATCGACGGCGGCCTCGCGATCGACGAGAACACCGCGCTGGTCGTCGGCGAGGGCGCCCTGAGCGTCGTCGGCGCGGGCAGCGTGTGGCGGGTGAGCCAGGCGGACGGTGGCGTGCTCGTGAGCACCTTCGGTGCCTAGCGACGCCGCACCACCCCCGCCGGACGCCTCGAATTCCCGCGGAGCGCTGAGCCTGACCGCGCCCATCGACCGCGGCTGGGCCGGAGCCCTCGCACCGGTTGCCCCCGAACTGGACCGGCTGGGACGCTTTCTCGATGCGGAAAGCGCCGCGGAGCGACCGTGGCTGCCGGTAGCCGACAACGTGCTGCGCGCGTTTCGCGACCCGTTCGACGCCGTTCGGGTGCTGATCGTCGGCCAGGACCCGTACCCGACGCCCGGGCACGCGATCGGGCTCGCCTTCGCCGTCGATCCGCAGGTGCGGCCCGTGCCGCGCAGCCTCGTCAACATCTACCGGGAGCTGTACAGCGACCTCGGGGTGACGCCGCCCGTGCACGGCGACCTCACGCCCTGGTCACGCTCCGGCGTGCTGCTGCTCAACCGTGTGCTCACGGTGCGGGCCGGGGCAACGGGATCTCATCGTCGTCACGGCTGGGAAGCCGTGACCGAGCAGGCCATCCGGGCGCTCGTGGCGCGTGATGCCCCGCTCGTGGCGGTCCTCTGGGGCAAGGAAGCCGCCTCGTTGCGACCCATGCTCGGGGAGACGCCGATACTTGAGTCACCGCACCCCAGCCCGTTGTCGGCTCGGCGGGGTTTCTTCGGCTCCCGGCCCTTCAGCCGTGCGAACGAGCTGCTTCGGGCCCAGGGCGCGGCCCCGGTCGACTGGGCGCTCGGGTAATCTGGACGAGAACGTGAAAGGACGTGCGCGGTGCTGGAGGAAGAATACGAGCGGCGGAGACGGCTGCCGAGGCATCTGAGGCCGGAACCGGCATCCGAGAACCCGTTCGCGTACACGATGCGCGATGCGCGGGTCACCGACCTGCCGGACATCCGCGAGATATACAACTACTATGTCGCCAACAGCACCGTCACCTTCGACGAAGACGCCATGACGCTGCCGGAGTGGCGCGACAAGTTCTACTACCTCGGCAAGCACGGGATGCCGTTCATCGTGGCCGAGTCACCGGCCGGTCAAATTCTCGGCTACGCCCTCGTGGCGCCATGGAAGCAGAAACGGGCCTACCGGTTCACGGTCGAGAACTCCATCTACCTCGGTGCGGCATCCACGGGCAAGGGGCTCGGCCGTCAGCTGCTGGCCGAGTTGATCACCCGGTCGAAGGCCGCCGGGCTCAAAGAGATCATCGCCGTCATCGCCGACCAGGGCGCGGATGCCTCGATCAAACTGCACCAGGACTTCGGCTTCGAAGAAATCGGGCGTATGGGCAAGGTCGGGTTCAAATTCGAACGCTGGCTCGGCACCGTGCTGCTGCAGAAGAGCCTCAAGTAGCACTCCGTCGCTGACTTGTGGTCAGTGATGCCGCGCCGCGACGGAGAGTACGGCCTTGCGCGGTGAGAAGGCCACGGCACGGGCCAGCATGGCGTTGCGTTTGCCGACGATCACCTGCGGGGGAGTGACGCCGCGGTCGAGCGCAGCGCAGGTGCTGTCCATGACACGATCCACGGTGAGGGACCGGCGCGCGGCTGTGCTTCCGGCGACCCGTGCGAACTCGGTGTCCACGAATCCGGGGCAGACGGCGGTGACCTTGAGCCCGGTCGCCCGGGTCTCGTACCACAGGGACTCGGTGAAGCTCAGCACATACGCCTTACTCGCGGCGTAAACCGACATGTGCGGCATCGGCTGGAATGCCGCCGTGCTCGCGAGGTTCACCAGGGCCGCCGCGTGCGGCATCCGGGTGGCCGTGTCGATCAGGTCGGGCAGCAGGGCATGGGTGAGGTGCGTGAGGGCGAGCACGTTGAGCCGCACCTGTTCGAGCTGCGGGGCCGCTTCCGTGCGTGCGAACGGGCCGATTGTGCCGAAGCCGGCACTGTTCACGAGTGTGCCGATGATCACGTTGCGGTTCTTCAGATCGGCGACGAGCTCGGGAACCGCGTCCCCAGCGGTCAGGTCGAGCGGTATCACCGTCGACACGGTGCCGTACTTCTCCGCCAGGTCCACGGCGAGGGCCTCGAGACGATCCTGACGTCGGGCGACGAGCACGAGGTCCGCGCCGCGTTGGGCGAGTTCGTGGGCGTAGCCGGCGCCGAGGCCGCTGGAGGCTCCGGTGATCAGTGCGGTGGTTCCCATCGGGTTGTAGAGTGCGCGTGGCATGCGTCAACGCTACTCGCAAAGCTAGGCTCACAGCATGGCTGAACCGCATGAATTGACCGCGCTCGAGCAGTGGCAGGCCTTGCAGAGCGGCGAACTGAGCCCTTCCGAGCTCACGGAGCACTACCTCGCGAGGATTCAAGCGCGAGACGCGTCGCTTGGCGCGTTTGTGACGGTGACCCCGGGCAACGCCAGGGCACGGGCCCGACTGGTTGAGCAGACCGTGCCGAAGACGGTCCCGTTGTGGGGGCTGCCCTTTGCGGACAAGGACCTGCAGCTGCGGGCCGGCGTCCCCGCGCGTTTCGGATCGAGGCTCATGCGCGACTTCGTCCCGGAGGAATCCGACGATCTGGTGATTGCCCTCGACGAGGCCGGCGGCGTGAGCCTCGGCAAAACGAGCACCCCCGAATTCGGGCTGCCGTCGTACACGGAGGGCCCGGCCGGCCCGCCGGCCCGAAACCCGTGGGACTCGCGCTTGGGCGCCGGCGGTTCGAGCGGCGGCGCGGCGGTCGCCGTGTCCGCCCGGCTGCTTCCGTTCGCGCCCGGCTCCGACGGTGGTGGATCCGTGCGCATTCCCGCGGCGGCATGCGGCCTCGTCGGGGTCAAGCCCTCGCGTGGGCGGGTGCCGGCGGCATCCGGAATCGACAAGCTCGGTGGGCTGCCCGTGGCCGGACCGCTCGCGCGCACCGTAGCGGATGCCGCCCTGCTGCTCGACGCCATGATCACCCCGCACGGAAATCACCCGGATCACCACTTCGCGCTGCGTGCCCCCGGTGATGACGGCCCGCTGCTCGCCCACGCCGTGCGAGGCGAAGGACGGTTCCAGCTCGGGGTGATGACGACGTCGGCCTGGGACAACGACTACGACATTGATCTGGCCCCCGAGGCTGTCGTCGCCCTGGACGCGGCGCGGCGGGAATTCGACGTGCTCGGTCACGGCACCGATGACATCGCCCTCGACCCTGACCCCGGCTACGTCCCCGCGTTCCGCACCATCTGGCAGGCAGGGGCCGCGAGCATCCCAGCGGACGGCGGCGCGCAGGAAGAACTGCTGGACCCGCTCACACGATGGCTTATGCATCGCGGCCGCGCACTCACCGCCCGGCAACTCGCCGAGGCGCTCGCCGCGCTCAGCGCGTTCGAGCGTTCGTTCATCCGGCAGCTGTCGCGCTTCGACGCGGTTCTCACCCCGGCCCTCGCCCTCACCCCGAGGCCGGTCGGCTGGTATGACCCCGACGACGGCGAGCGCAACTTTGGGCAGCAGGTGCAGTACACGCCCTTCACCTCGATGGTGAACGTCAGTGGCCTCCCCGCAATCGTGTTGCCCGTGGCGCAGACCGCGGACGGTCTGCCGATGGGCGTGCAGCTGATCGGTCGTCCCGGCGGCGAGGCCACCCTGTTCGCGCTCGGCGCCCAGCTTGAACGCCGGTTCCGGTGGCAGGACCGCGTGCCGCCCGAGCCTGGGCGCACGGTGAACACCCCATGAACTTATTTTGATCTAGTCAAAACAACTGCTAGCGTCGAGGAATGACGCAGACAGGAGACACGGACGCCGCGGTGACGGAAGCGCTCTCAGCCGGCATCCGCGCCGTGGGCCTCAAGGTCACCGGTCCTCGACTGGCCGTCCTGCGCGCGCTGACCACGGCGCCGCATTCGAGCGCCGATCGCGTGTTCGCCTCGGTCAGTGTCGAACTGCCCAGCACGAGCCGGCAGGCCGTGTACGGCGTGCTGTCCGCCTTCACCGAGGGCGGACTCGTGCGCAAAATTGAACCGGCCGGTTCCGCCGCTCTGTTCGAACGTCGGGTCGGTGACAACCACCACCACATCGTCTGTACGCGCTGCAGTGCCGTGCACGACGTGGATTGCTCCATCGGAGCGGCCCCCTGCCTTGTTCCCGAGAACTCTTCGGGGTTCGCCGTTCACGCCGCCGAGGTCACGTACTGGGGCCTGTGCCCCTCGTGCCAGAGCGCCCTCGCCACTTTTCCTTCAGTCGACAACCCCATGCAAGGAGTCTCATGACCACCGAGAACACCACCACCACCCAGTCGGGCACCCCCGTCGCGAGCGATGAGCATTCGCTCACCGTCGGCGATAACGGCGTCACGGCACTGCACGATCGTTACCTGGTCGAAAAGCTCGCCCAGTTCAACCGCGAGCGCATCCCGGAGCGCATCGTGCACGCCAAGGGCGGCGGAGCGCACGGACAGTTCGTCGTCACCGGCGACGTGTCCGCATACACGCGTGCCGCAGTCTTCCAGCCCGGAACGACCACCGACACCCTCCAGCGTTTCTCCAGCGTGGCCGGCGAGCAGGGCAGCCCCGACACCTGGCGCGATGTGCGCGGCTTCTCGGTGAAGTTCTACACCTCAGAGGGCAACTACGACATCGTCGGCAACAACACCCCCGTCTTCTTCATCCGCGACGGAATCAAGTTCCCGGACTTCATCCACTCGCAGAAGCGCCTGCCCGGTTCCGGGCTGCGCGACGCCGACATGCAGTGGGACTTCTGGACCCTGTCACCGGAATCCGCCCACCAGGTGACCTACCTCATGGGTGACCGAGGATTGCCGCGTTCCTGGCGCGAAATGCCCGGCTTCGGCTCTCACACGTACCAGTGGATCAACGCCGAGGGCGAGCGATTCTGGGTGAAGTACCACTTCGATTCCAACCAGGGCAACGTGGAGATGGACGGCGCGGAGGCCGAACTCATCGCCGGCGCCGACGCCGACCACTACCGTCGCGACCTCTATGAGGCCATCGACGCCGGAAACTTCCCGTCGTGGAACGTCTCGGTGCAGGTCATGCCCTACGAGCAGGGCAAGACCTACCGGTTCAACCCGTTCGACGTGACGAAGACCTGGCCGCACGCGGACTTCCCGCTGATCCCGGTGGGCACGCACACCCTCAACCGCAACCCGGAAAACTTTTTCGCCGAGATCGAACAGGCCGCGTTCTCGCCCGCGAACCTCGTTCCCGGAATCGCCGCGAGCCCCGACAAGATGCTCATGGCGCGCATCTTCTCCTACCCGGATGCCCAGCGGTACCGCGTCGGAACGAACTACAACCAGATTCCGATCAACGCACCGCAGGCCCCGGTGCACAACTACTCCCAGGACGGTGCGGCCCGCCACGGCTTCAACGCCCCGAGTGCACCGAACTACGCGCCGAACTCGCTCGGCGGGCCCGTCGCCGACGCCGCAGCGGCGGGGGAGGGTAACTGGGAAAACGACGGCGAACTTCTGCGCGCCGCCGCGACCCTGCGCAGCGAGGACAGCGACTTCGGTCAGGCCGGAGCGCTCTACCGCGACGTGTTCGACGACGCCGCGAAGGCTCGTTTCCTCGCGACCATCACCGGCGCGATCAGCGGCGTGACACGCGCCGAGGTCATCGAGCGCGCCATCTGGTACTGGACGAGCGTGGATGCCGACCTGGGCGCAAGCCTGCGTGGCAACCTTGAGGCGCTCGCCGTCGCAGAGGTCGCCACCCGCTAACACCCGAGAGACGCGCACCCGGAAGCGCGAACACAGCGAAAACGCCCGACCGTTTCACGGCCGGGCGTTTTCGTGCTCAGTGGCCGACACGTCGTCAGCGCAGGTAGCCGCCCTTCTCCAGGCCCGCCTCAATCTCGAAGCGGTTCTTCAGCGGGTTGCGCCCCGCCAGGGCATAAAGCAGCGGAAAAACGAGTCCGTAGCGTTGCCATTGGCGTTTGTGCACGGCCTCGTGTTCGAGCACGGCCGCTGACACGTTGTGGTTGGTGAGATAACAGCCGCCCACGCACGACCCGCCGCGCCCGAACGTCCACGCCGGCATGCCGCGAAACACCAGTAGGCCACCGCGGCGCTCGACGGTGCCCGTGCTCCACAGCGAACCCCACACCGTCCCGACGAGGGTCGCGTACAGGTAACCGGCGTGGCTGAGGGGGGAGTCGAAGAGTAAGCGGCGCATGCCTCTAAAGTAGTTGGTCCTAGTGGGATTCGTCTCCGGGTCGACCGTAGGCCTCCAGCAGCCGCAACCACACCTCGCTCAGTGTGGGATAGCTCGGCACCGCATGCCACAGGCGGCCGATCGGCACCTCGCCGACGACGGCGATCGTGGCCGACTGCAGCAGCTCCGCCACGTCCTGGCCCACAAACGTGGCGCCGATGATCACTTCGCGGTCCAGGTCCACAATGATGCGGGCCTTTCCCACGTAGCTGTCGGACAGTGTGCTGGCCCCGCCGAGCGCGGCGAGGTCATGGTCGAGGATACGCACCCGGTAGCCGGCCTTCACCGCTCCGGCCGCGGTGAGTCCGACGGATGCCACCTCCGGGTCGGTGAACGTCACCTGGGGTACCGCCGAGTGGTCGGCGGTTGCCACATGCGCGCCCCACGGTGCGTCCTGTACCGGGGTTCCGGCCGCCCGGGCCACGATCACATCGCCGGCGGCGCGGGCCTGATACTTGCCCTGGTGGGTGAGCAGTGCGCGGCGGTTCACGTCTCCCGTGGCGTAGAGCCAATCGCCGGCCAGTGCGGGCGACTCACCCTGCACGAGCATCGTGTCGTCGACCCTAAGCCAGTCGCCCGGTTCCAGGCCCACAACGGTCAGGCCGAGGTCACCGGTCACTGGCGTTCGCCCGGTGGCGACGAGTACCTGGGATGCCGTCACCGTGTCGCCGTTGACCAGGGTGAGTTCCACGTCTCCCGCGTCGGTGCGTCGAACGGAAGACGTCGTCGCCCCGACCAGGACTCTCGCGCCGCCGCGCTCGAGAGCCGTGGTGACGAGCGCGCCCGCGAACGGTTCCTGCCCGCCGAGGAGCTCGCCGCGGGCGATGACGGTCACGCGGGAACCGAGTGCGACGAAGGCCGTCGCCATCTCGGTGCCTACGGTGCCGCCCCCGATGATGGCGAGGCTGTCCGGCACCTTCTGAACGGAGGTGGCCTCACGGCTGGTCCAGGGCGTGACGTCGGCCAGACCGGAAACGTCGGGCAGGAGCGCGGCGGATCCGGTGCTGAGCACGACCGCGTGTGTGGCCGTGAGCACCGTCGTGGACCCGTCGGCGGCGGTCACGGTGACCTCCCGCAGGCCGCTCAGGCGACCGTGACCGCGCACGAGGGCGATGCCGGCGGTGTCGAGCCACTGCACCTGCCCCTCGTCGGACCAATTGCTGACAATCCCATCGCGTCGGCGCAGGGTCGCGGCCACATCGACCGTCGCGCGTGATCCGGCGGCGGGCTCGGTGACGCGTTCCGCCGCTCCGGAGACGCGCCGTGCGGCGGCTACGGCTGCCGCGCTTCTCAGCAGGGACTTGGAGGGCATGCACGCCCAGTACGAGCACTCGCCGCCGACGAGCGCGCCCTCGACGATCACGGTGCGGAGACCACCCTGGCTGGTGCGGTCGGCCACGTTTTCACCGACCGCACCACCGCCGATCACAATGACGTCGTAGGTGGCTTGGGTGGTGGAGGGGGCCATGTGTCTCCAAGAGTCAGAGGGACCCGGGAACACCTCCGGGTAGATGAAGCCTACCCGCGATGTGACCGGTGAACGAGTGCGTTACCGGCCTTCGAAGACGGCCGGTACGCGTGTCAGGAACGACTCCATGCCGATTCGCGCATCCTTTGTGGCCGCCAGGCGGGCCAGCTCCGGTTGCAGGTGCGCCTCGGCCGCGGCGTCGCCCGCGCGCACGGCCGTGCGCGCGTTGGCGAGGGTCGCCTGCACGGCGAGCGGGGCCTGCGCCGCCACCCGGTCGGCGATGGCGAGGGCACGTTCGAACTGCTGCCCGTCGGGCACGATCTCCTGTACCAGCCCGATCCGCAGGGCCTCCGTGGCGTCGAACATGTCGCCGGTGAGCAGCCAGCGCATGGCGTTGCCCCAGCCGATCGCGCGCGGCAGTCGAATGGTGGCCCCGCCGAACGGGAGGATTCCCCGGGACACCTCGATCTGGCCGAACACCGTCGACTCTGCGGCGACCGCGATGTCGCTCGCGAGGATCAGTTCAATGCCCAGGGTGAGGCAGGTGCCCTGAACGGCCATGACCACGGGCTTGCTGACCGAGTGCCCGTCGACCTGCCACGGGTTGACGCCGCCCTCCGGCACCATGTCGAGACCGTCCGCGCCGAGGCGGGGCCCCACATCGGCCAGGTCGAGTCCGGCCGTGAAATGGTCGCCGATCGCGTGCACGAGGCCCACGCGAAGCTCGGGATCACGGTCAAGCTCACCGTAGGCGAGCGACAGTTGCTGCAACAGGGCGAAGTCCGCGGCGTTTCGCTTCTCCGGGCGGTTGAATCCGATCAGCAGCACGTGGCCGCGGCGTTCGATCACGACGCGTTCCTGCTGTGCGGAGGGGGTGGGCGGGATTGTCTCGGTCACGAAGCCTCCATTGGCTGTGTCGGATGCGCCATCTGCGATGGGCGGGGAGGGGGCGGTGTCGGAAGGGAACGGGCCGACGGCCTGCGTCAGCGGGTCAGGGCGCCGATCACGCGCAGGATGCTGGGGAGGTCATCGGTGGCTTCCGCCGGCGAGGCCGGTGAGAAGCCGACGAGGCTCGCCCCGACCACCGGGAATGCCGCGCGAACCGCCGTGATGGCGGTCGTCAGCGCTGGGACGGTGAGCCCGAACGGCACGAGATCGGACAGTCCTCGCAGCGCGGACGGGTCCAGAACGTCGAGACCCACGTGCACGTAGACCGACCTCGCCCCGGTGGCCCGAATCGCGGCGACGAGGGCGTCGGCGGTAGCGAGCTGGTCAACGTCCACGGTCGTGAGGCGTCGTTCAGTGATGAGGTCGGCCTCTGCCGTGTCGACATCGCGGGTTCCCGCCAACACAATCCGATCAAAGGGAATGCGGGTTGCCTCGTCGAGGGCGATGTCCGGGTGACCCTCGCCCGCGATGGCGCGCAGCACCATCCCGCAGAACCCGCCGGACGGCGACGTGTCGGGGGTGTGCAGTTCCGGGCGCGCGCCAAACCACACGAGGGCAACGTCTCCCGGATGCTCGCGGCTCGCGTGCTCGACGGACGCGAGGGACACTCCGCAGTCGCCCCCGATGGTGAGCGCCCAGTCCGGTGCGGTGCGCAGCACGGTGCCCTGGCGTTCCCGCACCACCTGCAGGGACGAGAACCGGTGAATGCCGGTGTCCTGGGCGTCGCCGGCCTCGACGGGAACATCGACCTCGAGCGTGGCCGAGGCGGGCAGATCACCCTGAATTGCCGCGGCCCCGTCGACGAGGCGCATCGCGCGTGGGGAAACCGAACCCTGCCATTGTGGAACTACAACGAAAGTGGGAGCCATACCTCAGTATGGCCCCCCGGCCGCGGCGCGCGAAACGACGCCAGCCGCGAGCCGGCGCCGATGCGGCTACATGTCGCGGTAGCGAATGGCGGAGGCCAACGCGTTGCGCAGGTCGAAGAGGTCCAGGACGCGGCCATGGCCCGGGGTGTCACGCTGGATCCGCCACCCCTCTTCCAGCGGTCCGATGTCGATGCTGTCGAAGCCGAAGACATCGACGAGGGACGCTACGACCTCCCGGGAGGCGGGATCGTGCCCGGCCACGATGAGCGCCTTGCGTTCCGGTGACCCGGCCGGACGGCTCGCCGTGGTGAGTTCATCTGCCGGCACATGGTTGAAGGCCTTCACCACACGCGACTCGGGCAGGTGGGATTGCAGCAGCTCGGAGACCGTGGTGGTTTCCGTGTCGAGAGCCTCAATGTGCCCGTCCCGCTCCGGATAATAGTCGTTGGTGTCGATCACGATCTTCCCCGCCAACGCGTCGACCGGAATCGACGCCAGGGCGCTGAGCGGAATGGACACGACCACCACGTCTCCCGCCGCGGCCGCCTCCACCGGCGTGGCAGCCATTGCGTTCGAGCCAAGTTCGGCGACGAGCTCGGCGAGGCTGTCGGTACCGTCCGCGTTGCTCACGACGACCTTGTAGCCGTTGAAGGCGGCCAGGCGAGCCAGCTGCCTCCCCAGCTGCCCGGCACCGATGAATCCCAGAGTTGTCATGGTGGAATCAAATCATGATTCGGGCCCCGCCACCCGGTCAGCTCGTGATCGCCGTACTCGTTCCGGCCTTCAGCGCCGCGAGCCGGGCGTCGACTTCGGAGAGCTCACCGAGGTCCTCGAGGCTTTCGAACTGGGCATCGAGGCTCGACGCGGCCAGCTCGCTCGCCCCACGGACGCGGGCTTCTTCGCGGCGAATCTTGTCCTCAAACCGGCTGACCTCGCTCGTCGGATCGAGCAGGTCGATGCTCTTTACCGCGTCCATGACCTGCTTCTGGGCCGCAGCCGTCTTCGACCGGGCGACGAGTTCGTCGCGCTTGGAGGCGAGCTGCTTCAGCTTCTCCTTCATGGCGTTGAGGCCGCTCTTGAGCTGCTCGACAACGGCCGTCTGAGACTCGATCTGCGGTTCGGCCTGCTTGGCTTCCTTCTCGGAGGAGAGCTGACGGCCGAGGGCCACCTTGGCCAGGTTGTCGAATTTGTCGGCACCGACCGGATCCCCTGACGTGCGCAGCTGATCGGCCTTGCGGCTCGCGGCGAGGGCCTTGTTGCCCCACTCGCCGGCGGCCTCCACGTCTTCGCGGTAGTCGTCTTCCAGCAGCCTCAGGTTGCCGATTGTTTCGGCGATGGCGCTTTCTGCGTCTGCGATGCTGCTCGTGAAGTCCCGCACCATCTGGTCGAGCATGAGCTTGGGGTCCTCGGCCGAGTCCAGCAGGGCGTTGATGTTGGCCTTGGCCAGCTGCGAGATGCGGCCAAAGATGGACTGTTTCACCACGTTGGGGTCCTTTCGAAAGCGTTGCGGGGGGTCGGGCGTGACGAGCATCCGTCGTGCAGAGCCTACGACTCGTGTGTGAACCAGTCTAGGAAATCGATCCGAACAGCTACCCGATGGGTGTGCACCGCCGTCGTCAGATTGCCCTGTGTTACGACCCCGCTCGCGGCGCCCGGGGCCCGCGCGCACAATAGAGATCACACGAAACCCAACCGGATGCGGAGGCGACCATGACTGAACAGCTCACGACACAGATGTTCGCCGCACCGCGACTGTTCGTCATTGAGGTCACCGGAGACCGCCCCGATCGCCCCGAGTACCACGCCAAGGTGCAGGTGCTCAACGGACGCGTGGTTGACGACGGCATTTCCGGCGGGTGGCAGGTCACGCGCATCGCTGCGGCGGACACGACCCCGGCCGAGCTGTTGCGGGCCACTCGGGACGCCGACGCGATCGTGATCGTCGGTGGTGAGGACATCACCCCAAGCTTCTACGGCGCACGCCCCGACTACCAGGGCGAAACAGCGCACTACCGAGCCGCCGATGAGGGCCAGATCGCGCTGGTTCAGCGGGCGCTCGCCGCCAACACACCGCTGCTCGGCATTTGCCGGGGGTTGCAGATCATCAACGTCGCTCTCGGCGGCAACTTGGTGCAGCACATCGACGATGGTATTCACAAGAACGCGAACGCGCCGATCGACGAGATTCTCTCGACCCACGGCGTGACGCTCACGGCGCAGAGCCGTCTTGCCCGCGGGTTGGGAAACACCGAGATCCTGGTACAGAGCGCGCACCATCAGAGCGTGGGAGTGCTCGGTGCCGGCCTCGTGCCCGCCGCCGTCGCCCCCGACGGGCTTGTCGAGGCCCTCGAACACGCGACGGCACCCATCACCGGCGTGCAGTGGCACCCCGAGGCGCCCGGTGCTCCGGCCGACCAGCTGCCGCTTCTGCTCGAGGTGCTCCGCAGGAACGTTGTCTCGGCAGCTGACGCCGTTCCCGAGCTCGTCGCCGCGTAGCCTTCGAGGGCGTCCGCACAACGCCGGACGCCGCAGACGGATGCCCCGGGCGGCCGGGCAGGGCCCGCAGGGCATCCGTTTCGCGTGTGTGCTGCGGACTACTGCTCCACCATCGCGAATTCACCGCTCACAACCTTGGAGCGGTAGACGAAGATTTCCGTCTTGATCACGCGCGCCAGCAGGTACAGGCCGAGCACATTCGGGATCGCCATGGCAAAGATCATCGCATCGGAGAACGCGATGACCGGGCCGAGCGACAGCGACGATCCGATGACGATGAAGATGCAGAACACGATCTTGTACCCGAGTTCGGCACGCGGACTGTCCTTGAACAGGTAGCCGGTGGCCTTCATGCCGTAGTACGACCACGAGATCATGGTCGAGAACGCAAAGAGAACCACGGCGACGGCGAGCAGGATCGGGAACCAGGGTGCCACGGTGGCGAAGGCCGCCGACGTGGTTTCCACGCCGGGCGCGCTCGAGGTGTCGCTCCACGTCCCGGTGATGATAACCGCGAGCGCGGTCATTGTGCAGATCACCACGGTGTCGATGAAGGGCTCCAGCAGGGCAACGAAACCCTCGGTGGCGGGTTCTTCGGTCTTGACCGCGGAGTGCGCGATCGACGCGGAGCCGACGCCGGCTTCGTTCGAGAACGCGGCGCGCTGAAAGCCCTGGATGAGCACGCCAATGATGCCGCCGGCGATGCCTTCGGGGTTGAAGGCTCCGGCGAAGATCTGCCCGATGGCATCCGGGATTGCGGCGAAGTTGCCGAAGATGACCGCGAGGCATCCGAGGATGTACAGGACCGCCATGAGGGGCACGATCTTTTCGGTAACCCGGGCGATGGACTTGATACCGCCGATGATGACGGCACCCACGGCGAGGGCGAAAACCAGGCCGATGACGAAACGCCACTGGCCGAGGAGGCCATCGTCACCGCCGGTGACGTTGATGATCTGGCTCGTGGCCTGGTTGGCCTGGAACATGTTTCCGCCGCCGATGGAGCCGCCGATGCAGAACAGAGCGAAGAGCACGGCAAGAACCCGGCCGAGTTTGCGCTTGCCGAGAGCGGCGAGACCGTCACGCAGGTAGTACATCGGTCCGCCGGAGACCGAGCCGTCGGCGTGCTCAATGCGGTACTTCACGCCGAGGGTGCACTCCGCCATTTTGGTGCTCATGCTGAGGAAGCCGACGAGGATCATCCAGAACGTGGCGCCCGGGCCGCCGATCGACACGGCGACCGCCACTCCCGCGATGTTCCCGAGACCGACCGTGCCGGAAATCGCGGTCGTGAGAGCCTGGAAGTGCGAGACTTCACCGGCATCCTCTGGTTTGGAATAGCGTCCGCGCACCAGATCGAGGGCGTGCTTGACGCCGCGCACATTCTGGAATTTCAGGTAGATCGTGAAGAAGAGGGCGGCGATGACGAGCCACGCCACGATCAGGGGGATCTCCACATAGGCGATCGTCTCGGGGTCACCGATCTTGATCGAGTAGAAGATGATGCCGCTGATGAAGTCGGCAATGGGAGTGAACGCGCCGCTGATGGCCTCGTCGATGCCTGCGCGGATCACGGGACCACCGTCACCGGGGTCTTGGACATTTGAATGAGGCGCACGGGCGTGCTCCCGAAGAGAACCTGTTTGAGCCGGGAATCTCCGGTGCGGCCCACGATGATCTGCGATGCCGCCTGGCGCTCTGCGATCGATACAAGCTGGTCAGCCGGGCTTCCGTGCACAACGATTGAGGTGGGGGTGATCGAAAAATCATCGGCAACGGCCAGCGCCGGCCGCATGATTTGTTCCTCGGCTGCCGCGATCTCGCGGGCCTTGCTGGCCGAACGGTGCTCGTTCTCGTCCGGGCTCGTGAACGAGTACGGTGACCAGGGAATAACATGAACGATGTGCAGCACCGCCCCCGATTCGTCGGCGAGTCGACAGGCGAATGCCACGGCCCTTCGGCTGGATTCGCTTCCATCGATTCCCACAAGTAATGACGTCATTGTCTTCCCTTCGTTGGTTTTGTCTGAACAAAACCGCGTGGAGTTTTAGCCTAGGCGCAGAGGAGCCGGAACCCTACTATTGCGGGGCAACCGGATGTCGGCAGTTACGCACGGCGCAGGCCCATCGACGTGGTGATCGGCTCGCGCTGCCCACCCGAATGCACGATGTCTGCGCCGTCGACGGTGAGCTGGCTCGCATGGCAGCTCAGGGCGGCGGTGACCGTGTCGAGGTGTCTGTCGAGGGTGAACCATTCGTCGGCCTCGCCCGGATCGGCGACAATCTCGGCAAAGGGTGTGCCGGTGGCGTGGGTCACGGCGACGGCGACCTCGTGCATGCGCACATGGTCGGGGTGTCCGTAGCCGCCGCCGTTGTCGTAGCTGATCACGAGCGACGGGTGCAGATGGGACACCAGGGCAGTCACGTCGGCGGCGGTGTCGGCGGCTGCGGCGCGCACGAGGGAGGCAGTGTCGACGTCAGAGGCCGGACCGGCGAGGCCGGGACGAAGCCAAGTCATGCCCGAATCCCGGTATTGGCGCGGCGGCAGCCCGGGCACCCTGGCCGGGTACTCGCCGAGCCAGTACCGCTCGGTGAGCCCGAGGGCGTTCGCCGCGCGGTTCAGTTCGAGTTCGCGTTCGCGGGTGAGGGCATCCGTTCCCTCCAGGGCGGAGAGCGGCCCGGGCACGACTTCGCCGCGCTCGCCGCGGGTCGCCGTCAGCAGAAACACCCGGATGCCGCGGGCCACGAGTTCCGCCGCGAGCGCACCCGTGGTGATGGTCTCATCATCGGGATGCGCGTGCACGAGCAGAACGGAAGAGACCGTGTCGAGCAGGGTCATGCGATCGCGAGTTCGTGCCGGCAGCCCGCCGCCCCGGGGAGCACGAGCTGACGGTAGACCTCGAGCAGCTTCTGCGCCGACCGCGGCCAGTCGAGGTGCTCGGCGCGTTCGCGGGCCGACACGGATAGCTGCTGGGCGAATTCGTGGTCGGAGAGCAGATGAGAGATGTACTGGCCCCACACCGCAGGATCACGGGACTCGAGCACCACGCCGGTCGTGCCGTGCACGACGGCCTCGCGCAGGCCCCCGGTTCCGGCGGCGACGACGGGCACCCCGCTGGCGGCGGCTTCCAGGGCCACCAGCCCGTACGTTTCCGAATGTGAAGGGATGAGCACGGCACGCGCCTCGCGGAAGAGCACCGCGAGCTTCGCCCGGTTCTGGGGGCCGACGAAGCGCACGCCGTGTTCGATGTCGTGTCGCGCGGCGAGGGCGCGCAGCTCGTCGACGTAGCCGTCGAAGTCGCTCGAGGCGTCTCCGGCGATGATCAGTTCAGGTCGGATCGCCTCGGGCACGGCGGCGATGGCCTCAATGGCGAGGTCGAGTCCCTTGAGCGGCTGCAGCCGGGCCGCGACCAAAACATAACCGAGTCCGGGGCGGGCCGCGTGCTTCGTCGGTCGAAACAGGGTGCCGTCCACGCCCGGTTGCACCACCCGAATGCATTCCCGGATGCCGCCGAGCCGACGAACCACCGTGTCGGCCTCCGCTTCGCTGATCGCGACGATTGCGTCGGATTCCCGGGCCAGCCAGGCTTCCCCGGCCATACGGCCGGCGGACTCAGGTCGTTCGCCCTCCGAGAGTGGGGTCGACTCCTCGGCGGCGATGCTGTGGAAGCTCTGCACGTGCGGCGTGCGGCGTTCCTGGGCGAGGGGGAGGGCCGCCATGCCGGAGAACCAGTGATGAGAGTGGATGATGTCGTACGGGCCGAGGGCCGACATCCGCTGCCGAAAGGCGTCGATGAAGTCTTCGTGGTCGCCCTTGGGGACCGGCGCCGCCGGTCCGGCGTCGAGAAAACGAAGGGTGACACGGGGGTGCAGCTGTACCTTGCGCGCGATCTCCGGGGACGAACGCCGCGTGAGGATTTCCACGGTGTGGCCCGCGGCGGCGAGGGCCTCCGCCTGGTTACGCACGACAACGTTCATTCCGCCGGCATCGCCGGAACCCGGTTCGGCCCCCGGGGACGTGTGCAGGGAAACGAGGGCGATGCGGAGGGAGGTCGATACAGGAGGCACCATGGAATCTTAACGCACGCTTGCTCCCGCCCGCTGGGACCGGCTCGTGAAGGCCCCGTTCAGCTCTGTTGGGTATCGTGGCGGCCATGACGCATGCGCTTCGAACCCTCGACCCCCTCGACTTGCCCCAGGTGCTCACGCTCAACAACGCGGCGGTGCCTGCCGTCAACGCCCTGGACGCCGACGTGTTGGCGGAACTGGTGGCATCCGCGGCGCATTCGGTCGTCGTCACGACGGCGGACGACCCGGCAAACGTGCTCGGTTTCGTGATCACATTCACCCCGTCGGCGGACTACTCGAGTGAGAACTATCGCTGGTTCGAGGCCCGGTCGAGCGACTTCCTGTACGTGGACCGCATCGTCGTGGCGCCGACCGCGCGCAGCCAGGGCCTCGGCGAGGTTCTATACGGCTCGGTCTTTCAGGCTGCACGGGACGTTGACGCCGCCGAGGTGGTGTGCGAGGTCAACACATTCCCGCCCAATCCGCGGTCGCTTGCCTTTCATGCCCGTCTCGGTTTCACCGCCATCGGCGAACAATCCACGAAGGACGACACGGTTGTGGTCGCGTTGCTCGCGGCATCCGTCTCGTAGCTCCACCGGCCACCAGGCCGTGATACCGCTTCGCTTCAGCTGCGTTGACGCAGTGGCGGCCGGGGCTTCACTGGCGACTGGCTGACCAGCCGGATGGGTGTTCGGGTGAGATCGGCGGTCGCGGGTGGGATTAGCGAATAGTCCATGCCGGTTCCGGTGCCCACGCGGGTGATCTCCCAACCGTCGTTGTGCAACCGGAGGTGGTCTCGGGCGCAGAGCAGGATGCCGTCGTCGAGGTTGGTGAGTCCGCCGTCCGCGTGCCAGCCGTGCAGATGATGGGCTTCGGAGTAGCTCGGTGGTCGGTGGCAGCCGGGCCACCTGCAGCCTCGGTCCCGGAGTGCGAGGGCCGCGCGTTGCGCCTGCGTGAAGAGTCTCTGTTCCCGTCCCACGTCGAGCGCAGTGCCGTCCCGACTGAACAACACCGGTATGAAGCCGGCGTTGCAGATCGACCGGTCGATCGTGGTGATCGGTACCGCTCCCGGTGCTCCCTCGAGGAACCCGCTTGTCAGAACCAGTTCGCCCGAGGCGCCAAGCGAGGATGTCGGTGCCGGAGTATCTGTTGCAGTTACGACTAACTTGACCGATGGGCGAATGCGGCCGAACAGGGTGCCGGGGTCGGCGGCCGCGGCGACCTTGATCACCTCGATCAGTGCCTCGGCGGCGATCTGGTCCGTGGAGCGTGGGTCGTCGATGATGCGCCTGGCGCGTTCCTTCTCGCCCTTCTCCACAAACCGGGGGCCGCCGGTGCGGGGTCCGATGATCTGCAGCAGGAAGTCCGTGAAGTAGGCGCCGTTCTCCGGGTCCAGCTCGAAGGCGCCGTGCAACATACCGTCCGGCTTGTCCCACACCCGCAGGTACTGTCGGGCGCGCATGGCGTCGGCCCGGGACGCGACACCGGCGGCATCGATGGAGTCCCGGCACTGCCGGGCCGCCTTCGCGGCCTGGTCGGCGTTCCCGGTGCGGCACTGGGCGATGAGGGCGATGACCGCGTCGGCGAGCATCGCCTCCGTCACCCCGATGGCGGGTTCTCCGAGGCCTCGACGGATGGCGGTCGCGGATTCGGTGCTGAGGGTTCCATTGGTGACGGCGGCACCGAGCGGAGCGAACCACGGCACGTGCACCTCGACCGGCGGGGCCTCCGGGAACTCCCGCGCCAGCTCGTCGGCCTGCTCCTGCCGATCCCGGGCGGTTTCGGCCTCGGTGGCCATGGTGCCAGCCTCGATCAGGCGGCGGGTGTCGGCCCTGGTGCCGCCGCCACCGCCCAATGACTGCACATAGTCCTCTGCGGAGGCGTAGCCCTTCTTTCTGGCGAGGCCTTCCCGGCCGAGCTGCCAGTCGGAGCGGGCGGCGACGTTCGCCGCCGACAACGCGTAATACTTTCCGACCTCCCGCATGTGTCGGGCGATGGCCCGGTGGGTGTTCTCCGACTGATCATCGGAGAGCTCCGCGAACGACGCCGCGGATATGTTTGATCGGGCCAGCGACCCGGTCAAACCAGCGAAAACACCGTCAATGGTGGTTGTCATGAAATAAGTGTCACAGGCACCACTGACACTGACACTGACACTGGGCCGGGGCAGCCTGGAGCGATCGACATCCTGCTCGCCCCGGCCCTGCCCGGAATCGGGTCGAATACCCCCGACGCACCGGTTCACGGATGGTCGCTTGCGGTGGGGCCGTGGCGGTTCTAGATTGTGCGCATGACGGCCGAAGCGATCGTTCTCGAGGTTGATGGACCACACGGGCAACGCCAGGTGCGTCTGTCGAGCCCCAGTCGTGTGTTGTGGCCCGACCGCGGGCTGACCAAGCTGGATCTGGCACGTTACCTGATGGCGGTGGGGGAGCCGTTCGTGCGCGCGAACGGGGACCGGCCGGTGTCGTTGCAGCGGTTTCCGGCCGGCATCGACGGCGAGCAGTACTTCTCGAAGAACCCGCCCAAGGGAGCTCCCGACTACGTGCGCGCGGTGCCGGTGGTGTACCCGAGCGGGCGCTCGCATCCGCAGCTCGTGATCGACGAGCCCGCGACCGCCGTGTGGGCGGCGCAGATGAACACGATCGTGTTTCACCCGTGGGCGTCGCGCGCCGGGGATACCGACCATCCCGACGAGATGCGCATCGATCTGGACCCGCAGCCCGGCCGCGACTTCGATGACGCCGTGCCCGTGGCCGTTGAGCTGAGGTCGGTGCTCGCCGAGGCCGGGCTCGACGCATTCGTGAAGACATCCGGAAACCGTGGCCTGCACGTGTTCGCGCCCATCGAACCGACGCACGAATTTCTTGATGTGCGGCACGCCGTCATCGCCGCGGCGCGCGAGCTCGAACGCCGTCAGCCGAAAGCGGTGACCACCAACTGGTGGAAGGAGGAGCGCGGTGAGAAAATCTTCGTCGACTTCAACCAGGCCAACCGGGATCGCACCATGGCCGGCGCGTACAGCCCTCGTCCGCTCGCGCACGCGCCGGTGTCCTGCCCCGTCGAGTGGAGCGAACTAGGAAACATCGATCCTCGTAGCCTGACGCTGTCGAGCGTGCCCGATCGCTTGCGCACGAGCGGCGACCCCTGGGCGACAATGCACGAGCACCCGGGCACGATTGGCATGCTGCTGGAATGGTGGAAACGCGACCTTGAGGCGGGGTTCGGTGAACTTCCCTTCCCGCCCGACTTTCCCAAGATGCCGGGAGAACCGCCCCGGGTGCAACCGAGCCGTGCCCGCGGCTGACACTCGGCGATGCCCCGTGCGGCGTGGGAGAGCCTACGGCGTGGCATCTCCGGTGGCGTCGTCCTGCAGAAGCGCGGTAATGGCGCGGAGGGTCTCGGGTGAGACATCGGAAAGCGTGCGCGCGGCGAAGTCGACAACTCGGTTGGCGCGCAGCTGCCGCACGAACACCAGCTGAGAGTCCACTCGTTCGGGAATGTCATCGTCGGAGCCGAGCAGATACTCGGCCGGGATCCGAAAGAATTCGGCGATGCCGGTGAGCAGGGCGGGATCGGTCACGAGGGGCCCGGCGCCCGACAGCATGTAGGCCCAGCGCGCGCGGGACAGCGACAGTCCCTTCGCCGCCAGCGCGGCGGCGATGTCTTTGTAGGTGTGCGGAGTGTTTCCTTCGGCGACCACCACGTCGAGCAGAAGGTTGATTTTCCGGGCAAGTTCGCGCTGGGCGGCCGAGGAGTCGGCGGCACTGGCATTGTTTGCCGGCACTAGAGAACCTTCCCGAATCCGGTCTGTCTCCCGGAACGGGTGTTGGAGGAGTCCCTCAGCATCGTGATGGCAAGCTCATCACCGATCGCTTCGGCCAGCGCCTCCTGCTCAACCGTGAAATCCCGTCGGGACAAGGCATGCACGATCGCATCCATGGGAATCAGGGGTGCCAGCAGGGCGATGCGGTCGGCGGGCAGCAGAACCTTCTCGTGGGCGAGGATCATGTGCCCATACTCGTGATTGATGAATTGTTGCCGGTGAACTGCGGACTCGGTAGGCGCGTAGTGCACACGCTCGAAGGCTTCGTCGGCGATTTCGATCCACAAACCGCAGATCCCGTACTCGACCATGCGGGAGGTGGCCTCGCGCACGACGATCTGCTTGCCGCGCAGTCGCTCCATGCGGTGATGGAGACTTTCGGGGGTCAGGGGTCGAGGCAGGTCCAGTCCCGCGAGAAGTTCGCGGGCGTGAACGACTCGTTGTTCGTGGTTCGTGGTGTGTCCCTACTCGAATCCGTGGTCGCTCATCGCGAGCGATGGCCTCTTCACTGTACAAGAGTTCGCCGGCGGGTCGGCGCCCCGCTGTGGGGCGCGGCCCTTGACACCGCGCGGCGCACTCGGGACACTGGGCACAATCGCAAGCGAGCCCGCGGATCGTCGACGGCAGGGGCCTCCCGAGTCCGCCGCCACGTCCGGTTCGCCGGAGTTCGGAGGGGTCGTCATGGCGAATCGGCGTTTCGTACTGGCCAACGGGCGTGGCCTGGGTCTCTCCGGCCTCGGTGACGCGGCTGCGAAGCGCTTGGTGGTCCTGTGCCACCCGACACCGGGTTCGGGGATGTTCGACCCGAATCCCACGATCACCAGCACGTGGGGTGTCCACCTCATCGGTCTCGACCGGCCGGGCTACGGAGGGTCCGACCCCTTGGGCGACTCAGAGCCGGTGACGATAGAGCGGCGAGCAGACGACATTGCCGAGTTTCTGGAGCGAACGGAACGGGTTTCCTCCGAAGTCAGCGGCACGGACTTCGGTCGGGTGGGTGTCGTTGGCTGGGGGATCGGTGCGGAGGTCGCGATGTCGCTGGCCGCCCGACATCCGCGTCGAATTGATCGTCTGATTGTGGTCTCGGCCGTTGCTCCCGTGGCTTCGGAACAGTCGTCGCCGTCCTCCGCCGTGGAGTGTCTGGAGGTGTCACGCGGCGACACGATGGAATCCCTGATCACTCGAGTCTCCGAACTGATGCCGTTCGGGCTCGATGCCCTCGGCGTCTCTCCCGATGACCCCGCTCTCGGCCGACTCGGGGAGCTGGGGCGACTCGGCAGGATGCTCCGTGAAGCGGAGGTCCAGGGCGCCATCGGTGTCGCGACGGATCTGCTGAGTCGGCGCGACCCCGGTTGGGTGGCAGATCTTGACCGCATTACCGCGGATACCGTGCTGGTGTACGGGGAGGACGACCCGGTGGCGCGTGCCTACGACAGCGCCTGGTTCGCCAAACGCATCCCGCACGCTCGGCGTGCAACGGTTCAGGGGAGTGGGCGCCTGGTGATTTCTGACGTCTGGCAGCAGGTATTGCAGCACGTTGCACCGCGCCACGGCGGTGTATCGGCCGAGTTTCGCTGAGCCCGCGCAGCGCGACAGTACAGCGCACCGGACGCGGAACGTGCGACCGGGTCACGTGCCCTGGGGTGTCACGCAGGTCGGCGCCGGGCCTGAACCGGCGTCAAGGGTGCGTCAGAGTCTCAGCGTCGGCCGTTGGCGTCGGGCAGCAGTCGAATCAGCCGCTGCGAGCCATCTTCTTGCAGCTCGGCCAGGTCACTGCGTGACGCGAGAAAATCGGTGAACGAACGGTAGCCGAGGGGCTTCTCGTTGAACGCAGGGTCCATCCGACGCATTTGGTTCTTGACCGTGCCCGTGTTGAGCCACTCGTCGGCATCGCCCTTCGCATGCCCGATCTGCAGCGCACGCACGAGCAGCTCCGTGGCGACCGTCTGCGGGTCGGTGTCATCGGCCGGTTCCTGCTCGTCGAATTGTGTGTCATCGGTGTGCGAGAACATGGGGTTTGTCGAGACCTTGCGCACCTGTGCAGGAGCCTCCTTCGGCTCTTTGTCTACCGGTTCCGACGCCTTCTTGGTCGACGTGGCTCTGTCGGCCGTTGCCGGAGCCTGTTCGGATGTCGCCGCGACCTTCTCGATCCCCGGGAGCGAGTCGTAGTCCTCGAATTCGTCGCACGCCGCCGCGAGCGAGGTGCTCGTCGACCCGGCGACGCCGATGCCGACCACGAAACGACCGAGGCGTTTGGATTTCTGCGCGAGGGCGATGTAGTCGGAGTCGCCGGCGACGATGATGACGTGCGTCAGGTCGGGCAGTCGGAAGAGGTCCTCGACCACGTCGACGGCGAGCCGAATATCGGCACCGTTCTTCGTTCCGCGCGTGGTTGCGGTGAACAGCTGAGTGAGATCCACGGCTCGCGACATGAGCTGACGTTGATAGTTCGCGTTGACGGGAACAGACCAGTCGGCATACGCGCGGTTGACGACCAAAGCACCGAACGACAGCGCGAAGTCGATGATCGCGTTGAAGTCGACGGTGGCGGCGGCAAGCCGCGCGGCGACCTCGGGGTCGGCACCTGCCCTCGACTTGTCGAAGTCGCGGATACCGTCGCGCTGGAACGCATTGCGCCCGTGCAACTGCTGGTAACGCGAGATGACGATGTTGTCGAAGTCGATGTAGAGGCCGACGCGTGCTTCGTTCGGTTCGGTCATGGTGAGCTCCTTAGCCGTAGGCGGAAGACTCAATAGCGATCCGGTACCTCTAGTCTGCGGCGAGCGATGCGGCGAGGGCAACTCGTGTCTCGGCGAGTTTGCCCCGCACTTCCACGAACCTAACGAGGAAGCGGCGCTCGTCCAGCTTCTTACGGCGCATCCAGCTGGTCACCTCATCGTTGCTCTTGCTGGCGTTGCAGGCGCCGCACGCCGGGACGATGTTGTCGAGGGTGTAGCGCCCGCCCCGGGAGATTGGTTGCACGCAGTCCCGCTGCAGGGCGCGGTCGCTCGCGGCACAATACGCGCAGCAGCCCCACAGCTGTTGCAGTGTCGCCCACTGTTCCGGGGTCAGATCGTTCTCGACCAGGGCCATGCGTCGTCGGCGTCGACGAACGGCCTTGGCAGCGCGGCTGTTGGGGTGGGGCACGGATTCAGCATATCGCCAGACCTGCGGGTGCTCACCGGTCGCTCACCGTGGGCGGAATCAAAACAACGTTTCCGACGTGGCGTTTTTGCAGGAAGTCGCGCTGCGCGGCGGCAATGTCGTGCAGCGGGTAGGTGCGCTCCAGCAGCGGGCGGATCTCGCCTCGTTCGACGTACGAGACGACGTCGGCAAACACATGCTCATCCCAAGCGGTGCAGCCGATGAGGCGCAAGTCGCCCAGATAAAGGGTGCGCAGGTCGAGTTCGACGATCGGGCCGGCAATGGCGCCCGACGTGACATACGTGCCACCATGTCGCAGCACGGCGAGCATGCCGCCGAATCCGGCGCCGGCGACGTTATCGACAACGACGTCGATGCTCTTGGCGCCCAGGTGCACGACGGGATCCTGCCCGCGCTCCAGGACCTCGTCGGCACCGATCTCAAGAACTCGTTCACGTTTCGCGCCGCTGGCGATCCCGATGACATAGGCGCCCCGTCGTTTCGCCAGCTGGACGACGGCCGATCCCACGCCCCCGGATGCTCCGGGGACCAGAACGCGCGTGCCCACGGTGATGCCGGCACGGCTCACCATGTTCTCCGCGGTGCCGTACGCGCACGGAATCGTGGCGAGCTCGGCGTCGCTCCAGGTGCTCTCGACCGGGAACACGTCTCCGGCTCGCGCAATCGTGAACTGCGCGAAAGCGCCATCGCGATCGGAGCCGAGCCACTCGGTCTGGTTGGATCCTGCCCTAACGCCCAGGGGCATGCACGAACGAATGAGCACGCGGGTGCCGACGATGGCCTCGTCGACCCCGCTCCCGACCCCGGCGACCCGACCGCAGCAGTCTGCGCCTTGGATCAGGGGAAACGGTGTGGCCTCATTCCAGCCGCCGTCCACGCGATCTGCTCCGACTCCCTCGATTCCGGCGGAGGAATCGTCGGTGGCGGTCGACACTGACGACGAATACCAGCCGAGTCGCGTATTGATGTCGGTGTTGTTCACGCCCGCCGCGAGTACCCGAACGAGGACCTCGCCCGGTCCGGCCACCGGTCTTGGTACCGTGCTCACCACGAGGTGGTCGACGTCGCCAACACCTGTTGTGACGACGGCGATCATGCTCGCTGCGTCGGAGTGGGCGGGTTGAGTGCTCTGCTGTGGGCTCATGAGCCCAGTCTCGCAGGCTACGGAAAAACCTCTCAGAGCCCGGCCGACGAAATCATGATGGCGACCGGTTGCCCGACAGGTCAACCGGTCGCGTTTCGCGCCATCAGGGTGCGGCGTCTTGTCGACTCATGTCGCCCGTCGCCGGAACGCGTCCCTTCCATCCGTAGCGCAGGAGAACCGCACCCTTCGCCGACGGTGGCTCGGCAGCGAGAAGTTCGAGAGATGCGGGTGGGCCCTCGGCGGTGAACAGCCGTTTGCCCGGGCCGACCACGATCGGGTACACCCACAGGTTCAGCCGGTCGAACAGGCCATCGGCGACGAGAGTGCGGGCGAAGGCGATGCTGCCGATCACGTGGATTTCCTCGTGACGCTCACGCAGCGCCGTCAGCTCGGCGACGAGATCGCTTCCGAGCAGGTGGGAGTTGTGCCATTCGAGTTCGGGCGTGCCACGGGACGCGACATATTTGGGGATCGCCTCGAATTTGCGACCGATACCGCCTTCGGGCCCGTCGAGGTGATGCGGCCAGTAGCCGGCGAAGATGTCATACGTGCGCCGGCCCAGGAGCAGGGCGTCCATACTGTCTATGCCCTCCCCGATCTGGGCGCCATCGGTCGCGTCGACCAGAGGGGCCTGCCAGCCACCGAATGTGAAACCTCCGTCGGAGTCTTCATCGGGGCCGCCGGGAGCCTGTGCGACTCCGTCAAGCGTGGTGAAGACGTCGATCTGAATGCGACCGGACATGAAGGTCTCCTTTCGGCGCGGTACCAGACTGCGTGCGAGAAATCGCTCCGTCACCTTACTCCGGGGGTGTTTTCGTGGCCAGTGATTACGACCAATCATCAACGAAGTAATGCGCGTACCGATTGATTGGCAACCGTGAAGTTGCTAAAATACGGGCATGGATGTGGTCTTCCGCGCACTGTGCGACCCAGCTCGTCTCGCCCTGCTTGAGGAACTGGGCTCGCGCAATGACCAGACCCTGTTCGAACTGTGTGTTCGCTTGATCAAACGGGGCCACAACATGAGCCGCCAGGCCGTCGCCAAACACATTGCCGTGCTGCGTGACGCCGGGCTCCTGCGATTGACCGCGAGCGGGCGAACGACCATCCACCATCTCGATACCTGCAACCTCGTTGAGGCGCGCGCGTGGATCGATGACCGCATCAAGGAGACAAGCGCATGACTATTACCATCACCACCGCGTCGGTGTTCGTTGCCGATCAGGCGAAGGCATTGGATTTCTATGTCGGAACGCTGGGGTTCGTGAAGAAGACCGACCTGCCCGCAGGAGAGTTTCGCTGGCTTACCGTTGTCGGTCCGGGTGCACAGGACGGCGTGGAGCTGCTGCTCGAGCCGGACGAGCACCCGGCGGCGAAGGTATTCAAAGCGGCGCTCGCCGAAGATGGCATACCGTTCACGAGTTTCGGTGTCGATGACGTGGGTGCGGAGTACGAGCGGCTCGTCGCGCTCGGTGTGCGTTTTACCCAACCACCCATGGTCATGGGGCCCGTCACCACTGCCGTGTTGGACGACACGTGCGGCAACCTCATCCAGATCGCGAGCATGCCGTGAACCTGCTCGATGCGGAGGGCCGGAAGACCGGACTCTGGGAGGAACCTGACCCGCACGGCGGCATGATCTCCGGACATTATCTTGAGGGTGAGCGCACCGGGCTCTGGCGACACTACTTTCGCGACGGCGCCCTGCGCTCGGAGTTCCAGTACGACGACGGCGAGCTGAACGGGGACTGCATCTGGTACCGGCAGACCGGCGGATTGCTGCAAAAGGGTGGGTTTCTGCGCGGTGACAAACACGGCCTTTGGCAGCGCTGGACGACGGGCGGCCTGCCCATCGATGAGGGCACCTTCGATCGAGGAGCGAAGTCCGGCCCGTGGACCTACTTCGCGCCGGATGGAAGCATCAAGAGGACGACCAACCATCGAGGAAAGCGCTGAGCGCCGCCCCTGCGGATGCCGCCGTGCTCCTGCTCGTTGCCCGCTGAGAGTCAGGGGCCTGCTGGACCTGCCCGTTCAGCATGCCCCCCACATGCCCGTACCGGACGTCGTTGCAGCGTCTTCTGCCGCACGCAGGAGCGGGTAGTAGGCGTCGTTCGGGGCAATCATGAGTGACTCGGCGGCGCCTCCGGCAACGAGCTCGTAGTTGACGAACCGCCCGTCCTCGGTCCAGAGGTAGAACTGGCTGCGGCCGTATTGATCAGTCGGGTCCTGGTCGGTGGTGATCCACGTCTGGCTGCCGTCCGGCAGCAACATCCGCAACTGCTCAGTGGCCTGGTCGCCGAAACATTCGGCATGGTCACCCACCTCCGGAGTATCGATACCGAGGAGGCGCACCTTGACCGCGTCCGTCGTCGCCACCAGGGCGTTGGGCTGAGTCGTTCGCAGGAAGAGCGTGTCACCGTCGTGCACATGCTCCACGGTCATCGCCACAGCCTCACCGGGGCGGGCGGGTACGCCCCGAGGACGAGAATGCCGACCAGCACCCGCGAGCCGTTCCTTGCACTACGCATTCCCCGAGACTAAGGCAGAGTCCGCGGCCTCCGCGTCGACCGCGTGCGGCCGGGGTGATCGCCCCGATGACTGCTCCCTCAGGGCGATAGTAGATCCACGCGGAATCCGCATGGTCGATCCGTGTGGCTACGGCTCTTGTTCCGCTCCGTGCATTGTACGAACAGTGTCTCGGTGCAATGGTTAGGGAAATCGCTGCGTTCGGTGGTGATCACACCAGCGGAGGACCGCTTTCACGGATAGGGGCGCCATGACGGAGTCGAAAGATGAGAAGCGCGAGTTGGGTCCGTGGAGCCCGGCCCTGACTGCTCGCGCCCCGCTCCGTTCCTACAACCCGGTGGGTAGTGCGCCCGAAATCGTGGGGTGGGGGTCCTGCTCCTCGGCAGGTTGCAGTCGAACGATAACCGCCTTGGACACGGGTGTGTTGCTGCCGTCAGCGACGTTGTCGAGGGGAACGAGCACGTTCGCCTCCGGGTAGTAGGCGGCGGCGCAGCCCTTGGCGCTGGGATAGGAAACGACCCGGTAATTGCGTAGCACTCGCTGCGCGCCGTCATCGTGAATCCCGTGTACGTCCACCCGTTGGCCGTCCTCTAATCCCAGTTCGGCCAGGTCGTGCGGATTCACGAAGACCACATGGCGGCCCTTTTTGATGCCGCGGTAACGGTCGTCGAAACCGTATATGGTGGTATTGAACTGGTCATGAGACCTCAAGGTCTGCAAGATCAGCGTGCCCGTCGGCCGGTCGAGAAACTCAAGCTTGTTGACGGTGATCACGGCCTTTCCCGTGGGGGTGTGGAAGGTCCGTGAGTCGCGCGGCCCGTTCGGCAACACAAAGCCGCCATCCTGCCTGATCTGTATGTTGTAGTCCTCGCAGCCGCCCACCACGTGAGAGATGTGTTCGCGGATCAGGTCGTAGTTCATCTCGAAGCCGGCCCAGTCGGCGGTGGTCTTTCCGGGAATCGTCGCCCGTGCCAGACGGGAGATGATGGCGACTTCGGAAAGGAGTCCAGGCGCCACCGGTTCAACCTTGCCGAAGGACGGGTGCACCGCACAGACCGTGTCTTCCACAGACACGAACTGCTCCCCAGACACCTGCCTGTCGATCTCGCTGCGTCCCATGGTCGGAAGAATGAGCGCTTCCGTGCCCACCACGGCGTGAGAGCGGTTCAGTTTGGTGGAGATCTGGACCGTCATCTCCGTGCCGTGCATGGCGGCTTCCGCGGCGTTCCTGTCGGCGATCGCTCCGACCAGGTTTCCGCCCAGGGCCATGAAAAACTTGATGCCGCCGTCGCGCATGGCCTGAATCGTCTGGACCGCATCGGTGCCGTGGTCAATCGGCGGTTCGAAGCCGAATTCCTTGCCCAGCGCATCCATGAAAGACGGCGGCATCTGCTCCCAGATGCCCATTGTCCTGTCGCCCTGCACATTACTGTGGCCTCGGATCGGGGATGCCCCGGCGCCCGGCTTGCCGATGTTGCCGCGCAGCAGAAGCAGATTGATGATCTCCTTGATGGTGGCGACCCCCTTCTTCTGCTGGGTCAAACCCATCGCCCAGGTGATGATCACCCTTTCGGCCTTCAGGTAGCGGGCCGCCAGCTCGTCGATTTCCTCGACGCGCAGGCCCGTGGCCTCCAGGACTGCGTCCTCATCCAGCTCCGCGAGGTGCAGTTCGAGCTCCTCAAGGCCTTCACAGTGCTCCTCAAGAAACTGGTGGTCCAGCACCGTCCCCGGGTCCTTGGCCTCGGCATCGAGCACGCGCTTGGAGACGGCCTGCAGCAGCGCCATGTCCCCGCCCAGCCGGATCTGCATGAACTGGTCGGCGATCTCGGTACCGCGGCCAATAATGCCCTTGACCTCTTGCGGGTTTTTGTACCGTTTCAGGCCCGCTTCGGGCATCGGATTGACGGCGACAATTTCTGCGCCGTTGTCTTTGGCCTCCTCCAGGGCCGTGAGCATGCGTGGATGGTTGGTGCCCGGATTCTGTCCCATGATGATGATCAGATCGGCCTTGCCGAAGTCGTCGTACGTGATGGTGGCCTTGCCGATGCCAATCGTCTGACCCATGGCCCAGCCGGAGGATTCATGACACATGTTGGAGCAGTCGGGCAGATTATTGGTGCCGTAGCCGCGCACGAAAAGTTGATACGCGAAAGCGGCTTCGTTGGACGTTCGGCCGCTGGTGTAGAAGGCAGCCTCGTCGGGGGACTTTAGATTGTTGAGTTTGCTGCCGACGATGGAGAACGCCTGGTCCCAGCTGACGGGCCGATAGTGATCCTCGCCGGCGGGCTTGTACACGGGTTCGGTGAGGCGTCCCTGCATGCCGAGCCAATACTCGGAGCGCCCGAGCAAGTCGCTCATCGAATGCTCGGCCCAAAAACTGGAAGACACGACCACGGGAGTCGCTTCCCAGGTGACGGCCTTGGCGCCATTTTCGCAGAACTCGAATGCCTTGCGATGATCCGGATCCGGCCACGCGCAGCTCATGCAGTCGAAGCCATCCTTGTGATTCATGGACAACAGGGTCTTTCGTGTGCGCCCCACACCCATGTGCTCAATCGCGGGAATCATTGAGTGAAGCACGCCGGGAATCCCGGCGGCCCAGTCCTTCGGCCTGCCAACCTCGATTTCGCTATCATCGGGTTCATTCACTGGAGGATTCTCGCGCACCAAGGCCACTCTCCCTCTCTGCCACACTCCGAAGCAGCGACCGAAACGGTCCTGCACGTCACCTTAGGAGTAACAGCTACGGCCGGCCATCGCAACCACAATCTGTGAATGATTCAGCCCCCACGAGGGCGACCGCGCGGGGGTTCCGCGCAAACTATGCTTGGAGCCATCAAACAATGGGGAGCCGCCGAGAGCGGCACCGGTGAGGGGAAAAATTGTGAAGTCATTCGCGTGCGGTGACGTGGTACCCGGTTGCACGGCGAGTTGGGTGAGCTCGACCGATGATGAGATCCTCGTTCTCGTCGCCGCGCATGCTAGTGCCGTGCACGGAATCACGACGGTGACCCCGGAACTGGTGGAGAGCATCACCACCCGAATCGTAGCCACCTCCTGACCAGGCCACCGTCCGCCTCGGCGTGGTCGACGATGCTGGATGCCGTCTGCGCCGGGACCGGTGTGTCTGCGGTGTTCCAGCCGATAGTAGACACCGCCCGCGGAACAATTGTCGGCTTCGAGGGTTTGTCTCGTTTTGACCTCGGCGAATCCGTCGGGGTCGAGGAACTGTTCGACCAGGCACGTGCGGCGAACCGCTCCGCGGAGGTCGAAGCGAGATGCCTCCGTGTTGTCCTGGCGGAACGCGCATCGGTTCCCCCCAATTGCTTCCTTACCGTCAACGTGTCACCGCATGTGCTCCGCAATGAGGAAATCCGGGCCGTTTGGCGCGACCATCCGGACTTGCAGGGGATCATCGTCGAACTCACCGAACAATCCACCATCGAGTCCTATCTCGACCTTGAGATCGAACTCAATGCGCTCCGCGGTGCTGGTGCGCTCATCGCCGTCGATGATGTCGGTTCGGGGTACGCGGGCCTCACCCATCTGCTTGCCCTGAAGCCGGCGCTGATGAAACTTGACCGGCAGCTCATTCAGGGCATCGATGCCGATGAAGCGAAGCGTGCCCTCGTCGAGATGATCGGCACCTTCGCTGGTCGCATCGATTCGTGGGTTCTCGCCGAAGGCGTCGAAACGGCGGCGGAGTACGACACCATCACGGCGCTCGGCGTTCCGCTCGCCCAGGGGTACTATCTCGCCCGGCCAGGTCCCGGCTGGCCCGACCTGGACAAGTCCGTGCTGCCGGCCGCCGTGCCGAAGTCCGTTCCAACGGTTCGGGATCTGATCGACGTGGTGCCCGCGGTGGATACCGCCCGGTCGGCCGCGGCTCTTTTCGCCCACGATCCGGGGCTTCGCACCGTGGTTCTGATCGACCACAGCAATCGGCCCGTCTCTGTTCTCGACAGCGAGAGCGCCAACCTCGGTGTCACCACGGACGGACTCCGCGTGAACCTCGACACCCCGGTTCGCGACGCGCTCCTCAGAGCCATCACTCGGGACAGGGCGCACCGCTACGACCCGCTGATCCTCACCGACAACGCCGGCCGTTACGCGGGCATCGCCCGCATGGAACGCCTTATCACCGACGCCGTGAGCTAACGAGCACTCCTCGCGGCGAAAGCGAAAAGGCACGGTGTCAATCGGCTTCTCGCTCCAGGACGGTCGTGATCGAGCTACTCCCCGTGAGCCAGAAGCTGTTCACGACCCGCCAGCCATCGGCTGCATGCTCGTTCAGAGTCGCTTCCAATTTCTGGGAAGCAGTCTCCTTGAACAATCCGCCGCGCTGGGTAAGAACCTTGTACTGCTTCATTTATTGTCTTTCCTTTGGCGATGGTCCGAGTGAATCTGAATCGGCGTGAACATGATCAAGGTTGCCATGGTCCCGGGGCGGTGCCAACGCGCAGGTCGGCGTTCGGACAATGATTGCCCGACGGTGCCGGGGATCCCGTTCATGCGCGGGCAGCAACCGGGATGACGGCAGGCGAGCTGAAGCCGCGCACGAGAAGCCAAATCGCAAAGAAGAGCTCGAACAGGCCGCCGGGGATTGTCGTGGGAAGCCCTGCTCCCTCGACCCCAAGAAGCTCGAGCACAGATCCCGTGGCGAATGCTGCGTAACCGATGAAGCCCCATGCTGCCAGGAAGCGCGGGACGAGTCGTGTGCGGTAGAGCACGACGCAGAAGAACAGGCTTCCGATGCCGAGCCCCGCCATCGCGATGTTGTAGGCGAAGATGTTGGCAGCGACCGCACCAGTGAAAAGCGCGATCGCACCGATGGCGAGGAGCGTGCCCTCGAACAGACGAGTGGCCACATATCCGACTGCCGCTGCGGGAGAATGCGGGCGCAGGATCGGGTACACGAGCGCGCCGATTGCGATGACAGCGGCCGTATTGAGGAGCATCATCCCGACGCCGATCATCAGGGGGCCGCTGCCCGCTGTCGCGGTAGTGGCAATCGAGGTGCCGATGCCGTAGAGGAAGAAGGCGGCGAGAAAAAGTACTCCAACCAATGGGGCGGCGGTACTGGGGTTCTTCATGTGGTTTTCCATCTCTAAGTCGGTATGGCCATACGGTGTAAGGGCGAATAGCACGAAAGTACCATACGATGTAAGGTGACGTCTATGGCTACGACGAACACCAGAGAACCGGTCACGAGAGTGCGGGCAATCCGCGCCGCGGTGGCCATCGCCGACGAGCGCGGCATCGAGTCGCTGAGCATGCGCAAATTGGCCGTAGAACTTGGGGTCGAAGCCATGTCGCTCTACTACCACGTCAAAAGCAAAGACGAAATCTTCGACGGCATGCTCGACGTGGTGTACTCCGAGTTCGCGACACCGGAGGCTGGTGACGAGTGGCGCTCGGCGATGCAGGCCAGGGCAGAGTCGACGCGACGCGTGCTTGCACGACACCCGTGGGCCATCAGAATGAAGGCCAGAATGTCACCGGGCCCAGCCACACTCGGCCACCTGGATTCGGTGATCGGCTGCTTTACCGCCGCCGGTTTCTCGATGCCGTTGACCGGCCACGCTCTGTCGATTCTCGACAGTTATGTGCTGGGGTTCGCGCAGCAGGAAGCCGCGTTGCCCCTGAACCCCTCCGGCGACATCGGCCCCGCTGCGGAGGAGATCATGGCCGGGCAGGAAGCGATGCCCGCCGTCTACCCGAACCTGGCCACCATGGCGGTCACCCTTGTTCTGCAGCCGGGATATGCGTACGGCAACGAGTTCGACTTCGGGCTCAAGCTCATCCTCGATGGCATCACTGCCGCGTTGGTGGCAGAGGCGACCTAGACGCCACCTTGCATCGTATGATGACGCCTACATTCCTCACATCGTATGGCTCATACCAACTTGGAGATTGGACACCCCGATGAAGCACTCTCGTACCAGCGCTCGTATGGTCGGAGTACTCGTGCTTGCGGCATCCACGCTCGCTGGACTTAGCGCCGCGTTGCCGGCAAATGCCACTGCCACTGCCGCTGCCAACGACAATTCGATAGAGGACTTTATCGACAGGGAGATGCCCGCTTCCGCCGTGCCAGGCTTGGCGTATGCCGTCGTAATCGATGATGACATCACATCGGTTGGCGCGCGGGGTGTCGTCAAGCTCGGAAGTGACACCCCGGTGACTGCGGACACCCCCTTCGTGATCGGTTCGATCTCCAAGAGTTTTACGGCGTTGGCCGTCATGCAACTGGTCGAGGCGGACAAGATCGGCCTTAATGCCGAGCTCTCGCAGTATCTTGACGAGTTCGCCGGCACGCCCGCCGGCGCGATCACGATCCGGCAGTTGCTCAGCCACACGAGCGGCTTCTCCACTCTGCAAGGAAACGCCGGACATCCGGATGCCACCGGGAAGAACGATGAGCTGGCGCGCGGGGTTGACCAGCTGGCCGAGGTGACTCCCACCAACAAGCCCGACGAAAAGTGGGAGTACTCGAATGCGAACTACGAGATTCTGGGTCGCCTGATCGAAGTCGTCAGCGGACGGCAATACCAGGCCTATGTGACAACGAACATTTTGGAGCCGGTCGGTATGGACCACAGCTTCGTCGCTGACGGCGTGATCCACGAGTCGATGGCGACCGGGCACGTGCCATGGTTTGGCACCAAGCGTCCCGTGGCTGACGACACAACCGACCGCGCAACGGCTCCACAGGGCGGAATCATTGCCAGCGCCAACGATCTCGCGCGCTACCTCGGCATGATGATGAACGGCGAGGACGATCTGCTGAGCGCCGAGGGCAAGGCGCTTATGATGCGCCCGGCCAGCGACGTATCGCCGGGCTACGGCTTCGGCTGGTACGTGGAATCCGGCGTCGGGGCCGTCTGGCATACCGGGGTCAGCCCCGGCGTCGAAACGCTCGCGACGATGCTCCCCACAGAGAAGAAGGCGGTCATCGTGCTCGTCAACGGCGGCGGCGGAATGGGCTTCGGAGAAACGGACCACCTCCGCATCGGCATCTCCGACATGGCCCTCGGCCTCGACTATTACGAAGGGTCCGAATCGACCAGGCAGGCACTGTTCCTCGGTCTTGTGGCCCTGCCGATCTTCTACCTGCTCAGCATGGTCTGGGCGTGGCTTCGCCGGGCCAAGATTCGCGCCAAGACCCGGTCTGGCGTCTCTGGCCTGTTCAGCTTGTGGTTCCCGCTGCTCGCCACACTGGCCGCGGCGTGGGTCTTTCTCGGCCTGGTGCCACGACTGAACGGCACGCCGATCAGCCACTGGGTCCTGTTCCAACCCGATGTTGTTCTGGTGTTCGTCGCCTCCGCGGTGATGGGGGTGATCTGGGCCGCGTTCAGGCTCGGGGTGGCCTACATCGGCAAGTCCGGCCCTGCCTGACGGTTGGGCAGCCGCCGGTCCTGCGCGTTGCGCGACTGCCTGAGGCAGGCCTCTGTCAGAACGCAGGGACCGGTGGACGATCCCTTGCGGGCAGTTTGTCGGCAGAGCCGCGCCTTGCAGCGTGACGTCCACTCAATGACGCTTCGCAGGTAGGAGTTTCGCTTCTCGATAACTTTGCGCATGTATCTCGCGAGTGCAAGGCGCTCGACTATGTGGCCGAGGACTCCCAGGGGCGCAGCAAACGAAACCCGATCAATCATGACGGTGCCGGTGCCGTGCGGGCGAAACACGTGCTCGTGTGTGAAGAAACCAACGGGCCGCGGGTCTGTTCATCGGTGAAGCTATGCGGCAGGCTCATCGCCGTAATTCGGCTCGTCATGCGCAGGGGCAATCCAAGAGGTCTAGTCCTTTCGACAGCCAGGACACCTCGAGCGCGGTGATGTTTGATGTCCTGATCAGTTCGGGGGTCACGTCCCGCCGGGTGGTGTAATTCATCGTCACCGTGCGGGTCAGTTGTTTTAGTTTAGGCGGCAGCGAGTTCTGGGAGGATCACCGCCTCGTCGATGACCTCGGTTGGGTTGTTCATTGTGGCCAGCTCGAGCATCGAGGCTTCGGAGAAGTAGCGTCGTTCGCCGGCTTCCCACTCGTCGTGTTGCTCGATCAGGACTGCGCCCGCGAGGCGGAGGAGGGCGGCGGAGTTAGGGAAGACGCCGACGACATCGGTGCGGCGTTTGATCTCCTTGTTGACCCGTTCCAACGGGTTTGTCGACCAGATCTGTCGCCAGTGACGCCGCGGGAACGCGGCGAAAGCGAGCAGGTCGGGTTGGGCATCGGTGAGCATCGCCGCGACCTTCGGGTGGGACCGGCTGAGCATCGTGGTGACCTCACGGAATTGCTTCTCGATGTGCTCGCGGTCGGGCTGGGCGAAGATGGTGCGGATGATCGACGCGACCATCTCCTGGGATCCTTTCGGGACCACGGCGAGGACGTTTCGCATGAAGTGCACTCGGCATCTCTGCCAGCCGGCGCCTTGGAAGACCGTGCCGATGGCCTTCTTCAGCCCGGTGTGGGCGTCAGACATGACCAGCTTCACCCCGTCGAGACCGCGGGTCTTCAACGACCGTAAGAAGCTGGTCCAGAAGCCTTCGTTCTCGCTGTCGCCCACGTCGAACCCCAGGACTTCCCGCCGTCCGTCGGCGGCGACGCCGATCGCGACGACGACGGCCTGGGACACGATGCGGTGCCCGACGCGCGCTTTGCAGTACGTGGCGTCGAGGAACACGTACGGGAAGTCCTGAGCGGCCAGCGTCCGGTCCCGGAACTCGGCCACTTCCGTGTCGAGGCCGGCGCAGATCCTGGACACTTCCGACTTGGATATCCCGGTATCAGCGCCGAGCGCCTTGACGAGGTCGTCGACCTTTCGGGTCGAGACGCCGTGGACATAGGCCTCCATCACGACGGCGAACAGGGCTTGGTCGACGCGGCGGCGGCGCTCGAGCAGGGCGGGGAAGAACGACCCGGCGCGCAGCTTCGGGATCTTCAGATCAAGGTCCCCGGCGGTCGTGCTCAAAGTCCGTGGCCGGGTGCCGTTGCGGTACGTGGTGCGGTCGCCGGAGCGTTCAAACGGGGCGGCGCCGATGAACGCGCTCGCTTCCGCATCGATGAGTTCTTGATACAGAGTTTCGGTCGCGACGCGGATGCGGTCGGTGACATCGGTGAGTTTGAGTTCTCCCAGCAGGTTGAGCAGGGCAGACTGGTCTAGCGCCATCGTGTGGTGTCCTTCGTGAGTTGCTTTAGTCGGTACTCACTGACCATCGCACGATGGCTCCTTGCGTTGACGAAGCAACGCTCAAAGCGGGGAAACCACACCACTCAATGGGACATGACCGATCCGCTTGCCGACTCGAGCGCCTATTCGGGGCCGTCCGGCGTGTAAACCTGCTTCGTCGTGACCGTCGAATTCGACGTTCAGACTGCTTTGGGGTGGACCTACGATGATGGCAAATGCGCACCGAAGCTCGTCGAGACGCTGGGCAACTCAGCCACGCCTTATCCGATAGGTGAGTTCGCCGGCTGACTTCAACCGAGGACCAGCGCGACAAAGCTGGGGTCAATCCGCCGAACGACCACGCGTGCCGATGCTGTGTCAATTGGGAACGGTCAGCGGACCTCAAAGATGTGAGCCGTACACCGATCGGATATCACGTGCTCCGCCAGTGTCGTTCTCTTCGAATTCGAGCCCAATCTTTCGCAGAAGAATAGACAACCAGCTGACGATCGTCCGTTAGCCTGCTTCTCATGAGTTTCAACGTCTCGGCGGCCGCGTACTCCAGCTTCATGGGTCAATTCTCCGAACCACTCGGATCGCTTTTCGCCGACTGGGCTGGTGTGGCAGGTGGTCAGCGTGCGCTTGATGTGGGGTGCGGCACGGGTGCCCTAACCGTGCAGCTGGTCGCCCGCGCGGGACCATCGGCGGTCGTCGCAGTCGATCCGTCTCTTCCTTTCGTGGAAGCGATCCGGCAACGCTTCCCCTCGGTCGATGTGCTCGTATCCGAAGCCGAGAATCTTCCGTTCAATGATGCTGAATTCGACATCACGCTAGCGCAGCTGGTCATTCATTTGATGAAGGATGCTCGAGCCGGGCTGTCGGAGATGGCGCGGGTGACTCGCCCGGGTGGGATAGTTGCCGCCTGCGTTTGGGATCACGCCGGAGGGCGAGGACCTCTGGCCACTTTTTGGAATGCTGTGCGCGACCTCTATCCGAAGGAACGCGGCGAGTCAGACCTTATTGGTACACGCGACGGCGACCTGCTCGATTTGTGCACAGACGTCGGTCTACTCCAAATTGAAACCTCTGCTCTGACCGTGACGCGACACTATGCCACGTTTAATGACTGGTGGCAGCCGTACACCCTCGGGGTTGGGCCGGCCGGAGCCTACGTCGCGTCCCTGTCGGCGGTACAGCGCGACGCACTTCAAGACCGCTGCGCCGAGCTGCTCCCCACCGGATCGATCGAGGTGTCAGCGATGGCCTGGTGCGCCCGCGGGGTCGTCGCACCACGCCCCGCGCACGGCTGACCAAGTTTAGGGCTCCTCGCCGACCGGGGTTACAGTGCCCTGAAGATCCCGCGTCCCTTGCGGGACGGGTCACGTCCCGCCGGGTGGTGTAATTCATCGTCACCGTGCGGGTCAGTTGTTTTAGTTTAGGCGGCAGCGAGTTCTGGGAGGATCACCGCCTCGTCGATGACCTCGGTTGGGTTGTTCATTGTGGCCAGCTCGAGCATCGAGGCTTCGGAGAAGTAGCGTCGTTCGCCGGCTTCCCACTCGTCGTGTTGCTCGATCAGGACTGCGCCCGCGAGGCGGAGGAGGGCGGCGGAGTTAGGGAAGACGCCGACGACATCGGTGCGGCGTTTGATCTCCTTGTTGACCCGTTCCAACGGGTTTGTCGACCAGATCTGTCGCCAGTGACGCCGCGGGAACGCGGCGAAAGCGAGCAGGTCGGGTTGGGCATCGGTGAGCATCGCCGCGACCTTCGGGTGGGACCGGCTGAGCATCGTGGTGACCTCACGGAATTGCTTCTCGATGTGCTCGCGGTCGGGCTGGGCGAAGATGGTGCGGATGATCGACGCGACCATCTCCTGGGATCCTTTCGGGACCACGGCGAGGACGTTTCGCATGAAGTGCACTCGGCATCTCTGCCAGCCGGCGCCTTGGAAGACCGTGCCGATGGCCTTCTTCAGCCCGGTGTGGGCGTCAGACATGACCAGCTTCACCCCGTCGAGACCGCGGGTCTTCAACGACCGTAAGAAGCTGGTCCAGAAGCCTTCGTTCTCGCTGTCGCCCACGTCGAACCCCAGGACTTCCCGCCGTCCGTCGGCGGCGACGCCGATCGCGACGACGACGGCCTGGGACACGATGCGGTGCCCGACGCGCGCTTTGCAGTACGTGGCGTCGAGGAACACGTACGGGAAGTCCTGAGCGGCCAGGGTCCGGTCCCGGAACTCGGCCACTTCCGTGTCGAGGCCGGCGCAGATCCTGGACACTTCCGACTTGGATATCCCGGTATCAGCGCCGAGCGCCTTGACGAGGTCGTCGACCTTTCGGGTCGAGACGCCGTGGACATAGGCCTCCATCACGACGGCGAACAGGGCTTGGTCGACGCGGCGGCGGCGCTCGAGCAGGGCGGGGAAGAACGACCCGGCGCGCAGCTTCGGGATCTTCAGATCAAGGTCCCCGGCGGTCGTGCTCAAAGTCCGTGGCCGGGTGCCGTTGCGGTACGTGGTGCGGTCGCCGGAGCGTTCAAACGGGGCGGCGCCGATGAACGCGCTCGCTTCCGCATCGATGAGTTCTTGATACAGAGTTTCGGTCGCGACGCGGATGCGGTCGGTGACATCGGTGAGTTTGAGTTCTCCCAGCAGGTTGAGCAGGGCAGACTGGTCTAGAGCCATCGTGTGGTGTCCTTCGTGAGTTGCTTTAGTCGGTACTCACTGACCATCGCACGATGGCTCCTTGCGTTGACGAAGCAACGCTCAAAGCGGGGAAACCACACCACTCAATGGGACATGACCCACAGAGAGCTAATCAGCACAGAGTCGCAGGCGATTTATGACGGATACCGAGCGTCCAAGGCCGTGCCCGCAAGGGGAACGCTCATTGACACAATCACCGCGAAAGACGGGCTTCCCCGCGGCGGGGTGTGTAGAGCTTTAGCCATTGCAGGAGACGTCGGTCAGAAACATTGCCGACTCCTCGAAACGACCTTGACTACAAGGCCTGGTTGCGTGGATGATTCTTGGCGACCCGCTCGTTGCCTCGCTTGTAATTGCCAGTCACCCTAGCCATGAGCTCCTGCGAATCACCGCGTTCAGCATCTGCGAGAAACTGGTCTGCCACTGCACCCCGCAAAGTGGTCGCCTTTCGACCGTGATGGCGAATCACTACGCCACCGTCGATTACGTCGAATTCGAAGCCGTTGGGTACGCCTGCCATTCGTCGATTCTGACACGCACAGACTCAAGCAACTTGCGCGTTCTCATCTTTGTCCGGATCCGCAAGCGGAACGGTCAGCGGGAGCGAGAGCCGTCGAAATAAACAACTGCGGCCAAGTATGCGTGGCTCACGCGGGGCGGGTCTGCTTCCCGTCGAGCCATAGCGTGTCGGATGGGTCACTGTGCGCGGTACCGGTGCCCACATGCTTGGTGTCGATCTTTTCGCCGTTCTTGATGACGTGAACCAGAGCCATGGCATGACCGCGGCCCAAGTCGAAGTCCGCTTGTAGCCAATCGACGATCACCCCGGCTTTCGTGGACGGATCGTCGAAACCTTTCGCTTGGGCCAACGCCATGAACTGGCGGGGGGTCAGCCCCGTCTTGTCTTCGATGTTGTCGAGGTACGCCTGGAAGGACATCTCTACTCCTCTGCTGGTGGTGCTGCGATCCGCAGGTCGGACCCGCAACGAAATTCGATCATTCGATCAAGATATTCTCGAAGTTCGAATCACGCTGGCCAGGTCACGAAGGAACCTTCTGCGGGCATCACTGCCGGAGATAGTTTTCTCGGCGGGCGGGCATCAACTGGCGCGCGATCTCGGGCGGCGGGAGGCGAAGCCGCTCCTGTTAGCGCGGCCGAGGGCCTGCAATCATTGGAGCATGTCCTGGACTCCTATTCCTGACCGCGCTGTACCGAATCTCCCTTCACGGAACTTCGACGAGACAGAGACGTTCTACAACAGTTTTGGATTCGAGCGAGTGTTTCGCGACGAGGGTTGGATGATCCTTGCCCGAGGTAGTGTGCAATTGGAGTTCTTCCCCTTCCCTGACCTCGACCCGCGGTCAAGCAATTTCATGTGTTGCCTCCGAGTCGCCGACGTCGATGAGCTGTACGACGCCATTCGTCGCTCCGGCGTGCCCGAGGCGACAGCCGGGATGCCACGACTGCACCCGGTGCGCATGCAGGATTGGGGTCTTCGAGCCGGGTACCTTATCGACGCCGACGGTACCCAGCTCGCCCTGATCGAGCAGCCCGGACTGACGGAACCGTAGATACCAGGGATGCGCGAAAGCGGATCCGCAAGCGGAACCCCCTACAGGACAGCTGGGATTTTCCCGGGCGGATCGCTCAGCGCGTACCTCCCGCGTTCGGTGCTTTGGGTGGGATCTGTTGCTCGGGCCAGATTGCGCGGAGGATGCGGATGGTGTCGTCCAGCCCGGTGCCGGCGCGGGTACTGGTCGTGGCAAGTTGGCGGGCCGCTTCCACTACCCGGAGCGGTGTCGTCGTCGCGCTTCGGCTGACCCGGGTTCCCCCGCCGGTGCGGGCGGTGAGGTGGCCCTCGGTTTCGAGCGCCTTGTACGCCTTGGCGACGGTGCCAGGGGCGACGCCGAGGTCCTTGGCGAGCTGCCGAACGGAGGGGAGGCGCTCGTCGGCGGCAAGTCGACCGGAGGAGATCAGGCCGCGGATTTGATCGCGGATCTGCTCCGTGGGCGGGGCAGAACCCGACAGGGTGATGATCATGATCTGGTTGCGGTTGGCCGGCGCCGTCGCGGCGGAATCGCGGACGCGGCGACGGCGACCCAGAGCATGAACCCGAGCCCCGCGGCCACGCTGGACGCGCCGACGAGCGTCGGCTGCAGGGCGGCGAATGGCGTCCAGAATGCCACGCTGCCTTCTGAGGTCGGGAACGACGATCGAACGGAAGCTGTTGCGGCGAGGGAGCCGAAGATGAGTCCGACATGCACCAGGAGCGCACCAGTCGCGATCAAGACGACGTTGCGGGTGCGGACGGTTCGCACGTGTGCGTCGCGCTCATGATCGGGGTCGAGCGCCGGTCGGGCGATGAGAACCAGGTCAATACTGGCGATGACAATCATGACTCCAATGAGAATGAGACAGGGTACGGAGTAGAACCAACCGTAGATGCCGGTGCCCATTGCCCGTTCCCCGCCGAGGTGCACCCAATACACCGTGTAGCGACCTGTTGTCTCCTCCGGCCGCGAGGCGGCACCGGCTGCGACGGTAAAGGTGACGACTAGCGCGAGCACCACGGCGGGGGTGATGAACCACCACCCTTTGGCGTAGCTCAACGGCGTCCGGGGCGCGAGCTCTGCAGTGCCCCGCCCGCTGCGCGCCCGCACCGGCAATGCGACGATGACCAAGCCGAGAATGCCGAGCACCAACGGGTAGGTGAACCGATAGTCCGAGTACCAGCCCCATAATTCAGTCGGAATATGGAGCACGAGCGCCAACGGCCCGGCCAACAGACGCACCAGGACTCCGACAAGCAGGAGAATCAGCCCTGCAGCCAAAGCTGACGCACCAGCCGTGCTAGATGGAAGCCCCATTTTCCGCCCCCAAATCAGCCACCAGACCACAACCAGAACAATGCCCGCTGCCACAGGACCCAGCACCATGAAGTACAACCAAGCCATCGTTGCGGCCCCCATCTTGTGTCACTTGAATAATACATAAATGTATCATGTGCTTGTCACAAGCGGGGCGCACCGTGAGGCGAACCCAGCGCGACTGCACTCCGCAATCTACGGACCATTGGCCATTCGCACATCGAAGTGCTCGCGACGGTCGCTCGTTTCGTAGGGGAACCGTTCGAGGTCTTCCCGGTGACGAGACTTACAAAGGACTGCAGCGTTGGTTGAGCGAGCCCGCCTCCCCGCCTACGGTCCCGCACGTCGTCGAGACGTCTACTCTGGCAACGTGACGATGCTGACGCCGACGGCCGCCCGAGCATTCTGGCTGGCAGGAGGAAATGGGCAAGGCTGTCTGGGTCTACAAGTAGTTCTATAACGCCTGGAACGACGGTGACGAAACGCCGCGCGAGGTGCCTGAACTGCGCAACAAGGGGCTTAACCACCTCGCAAAGCTCATAGAGGCCACCGACTTCTTGACCGCAATGGTGAGCGAACTTGTCCCGTTTGACCTGTCGCGTACGGAAATCCCGCCAAGGCACGTCAACTGCGACAGGCTGAGGACCGCGTTCGGGTCACGTCTGCTCAAGACAACGACATGACTTTCAACGAACTTGATAGCCGGATTGTCCGAAGTAGATGGCAATAGTCCGAACTGGACTGTCACGCGACAAATGTGCCCCCAGGCAGATTCGAACTGCCGCCCCTGCCTCCGGAGGGCAGTGCTCTATCCCCTGAGCTATGGGGGCCAGGGTGTTCACAAGGTTAGCACCCTGCGGAGGACCACTAGCCCACGTGCCCGAGCACCGTCGCTACGAGCGACTGCGCATCGCCCGGCTCGAAGAAGGCGGGGGAGCTGAGGGTGACCCAGTAGGCGCCGGTGAAGACCTGAACCTGACCGGCGCCGCCGCTGACCGTGAAGAAGCCCTCAATGTCGGGGGAGGTGCTGTACGTCGGAACGACCTGGCTGTCGGCAATAGCCGCATCCTTCAACGTCGTACTCAGCGAATCTTCCGGCTGAGCGACAGAGATCGCGATGACCTCGCCGCTCGTCTGGTTTGACCACCCGCACGCCACGCCGCTGTACTTCACGGCCTTTGCGGCGAGGCTGCCCGCGGCAGCCTCGTACCCGGGCGCGGTGCCGTAGTTCGGGTTGAAGTCGTAGGCGTCCTGCGCCGTGAGGATCTGGTCGCAGGTGAGCGTGACCGGTGTGCCCGTGGGTTCCGGAGTCGGAGTCGGGGTCGGGGTCGGAGTCGGCGTGGTGGTGCTCGACGTCGGGGTCGGGCTCGCCGAGGGAATCGGGGTATCGCTCGCGGACGGCGTTGTCGCGGGAGTGCACCCGGTGAGGATGAGCAGTGCGAGGGCGCCGCCGGCCAGAAGGACGCCGGCGTGACGTCGACGAGTGCGAATGGCGATGGGGGTAGTACGGGAGTCAGTCACGCGTTGACCTTACCAAGAGTGAGGGCCGGTAAGATTAAACGTGTGACTCCTGCCGAACTTTCCCAGACCCTCTTCGACCTCATCAGTGCCGCTGGTGAGCGCCGACACGACGGCGACAACGGCGCCGTGCAGCTCGATCTCTCTCTTGCCGACGTCGTTCTGGAACGTCCGCGTAACCGTGATCACGGCGACTGGGCCTCAAGTATCGCCCTGAAGATTGCCAAGCCGTTCGGCACCACACCGCGGGAGATCGCCACGGAGCTGGCCGCCGGGCTCGAAAAGCTCGATGACGTCGCGTCCGTGGAGGTCGCCGGCCCCGGTTTCATCAATATTCGGCTCGAAGCCGCCGCCGCCGGTGCTCTCGCGAAGAAGATCGTCGACGCGGGAGACGCTTACGGAACCGGCCATATCTACGACGGCATCAAGATCAACCTCGAATTCGTCTCCGCGAACCCCACCGGCCCCATCCACATGGGTGGCGTGCGCTGGGCTGCGGTGGGCGACAGCCTCGCCCGCGTGCTCAAGGCGCAGGGAGCGGATGTCACACGCGAGTACTACTTCAACGATCACGGTTCACAGATCGACCGCTTCGCTCGCAGCGTGCTCGCGAGCTACCTCGGCGAGCCCACGCCCGAAGACGGATACGGCGGAGCGTACATCTCCGACATCGCGAACACCGTCGTGCGACTCCATGAGGGTGACCTCGCGGCCCTCGCTCGCGACGACCAGCAGGAGATCTTCCGCGCGGTGGGCGTCGATCTCATGTTCACCGAGATCAAGGAGAAGCTGCACGGCTTCGGCGTGGACTTCGACGTGTTCTTCCACGAAGATTCCCTGCATGAGTCCGGTGCCGTCGACCGCGCCATCGCTCGGCTGCGTGAGCAGGGGCACATTTTCGAGGCGGATGGTGCCATCTGGTTGCGCACCACGACGTTCGGCGACGATCGCGATCGTGTGATCATCCGCTCGAACGGCGAACCGGCCTACATCTCTGGTGACCTCGGCTACTACCTCGACAAGCGCGAACGCGGCTTCGACCAGTGCCTCATCATGCTCGGCGCGGATCACCACGGCTACGTGGGGCGCATGATGGCCATGGTGTCTGCCTTCGGCGACGAGCCGGGGTTGAACCTGCAGATTCTGATCGGCCAGATGGTCAACCTGCTCAAGGGCGGCGAACCGGTCCGCATGTCGAAGCGCGCCGGAACCATTGTCACGCTCGACGACCTGGTTGACGCCGTCGGCGTGGACGCCGGCCGGTACTCGCTCGTGCGTTCCAGTAGCGACTCCCAGCTCGACATCGACCTCGACCTGCTCGGCAAGCGCACCAACGAGAACCCGGTGTTCTACGTACAGTATGCCCACGCTCGCACGTGCTCGGTCGCCCGCAACGCGGCGGCCTCCGGTGTGGAACGGTCCGTCTTCGCACCGGAGCTTCTCGTGCACGACAGCGAATCCGCCCTGCTCGGTGTGTTGCAGGAATTCCCGCGTGTCGTGACCCAGGCCGCTGAACTGCGCGAACCCCACCGGGTGGCTCGTTATATCGAAGAGGTCGCCGGTTACTACCACCGCTGGTACGACAACTGCCGGGTCATTCCGCTCGGCGAGGAACCGATCACCGACGTGCACCGCACCCGACTTTGGCTGAACGACGCCACCGGACAGGTCATTCGCAACGGCCTGGGGCTGCTGGGTGTGGCGGCTCCGGAAAAGATGTAACCGTGGCCAGCAAACGCCGGGGCTCAGGATGCCTGATCATGCTCGTCGTGATGGTCGGGCTTCTGGTCGGAGCTTTTCTTCTCGCCGACGTCGGCTTGCGGGCCTTCGCCGAGAGGCAGGCGGCGGGGCAGATCGAAGACGCCCTGCCTGCCTCGGCGACGGGCAAGGTGAGCGTGTCCATCGGTGGCACCTCGGTGATCGCGCAGTACGTCGCCGGCAGCTTCGACCAGGTTGATGTCACGGCGCCGCAGCTCACCGTCGACGGAATCCCCGCATCCGTTCACGTCGTGGCCTCGGACGTACAGCCCCGGGTGGGTGGGAGCATCGGTCACGTGGTGGCCACCGTCGATCTCACTGCCGAGGCGCTCAACGGCATCGCCCACGCCGCCGGGACCCCGGCGGAGACCGAACTCACCCTCGGAACGGACGCGGTGACCTACACCGGAAACCTGGACGTGCTGGGGCTCACGATCGGCTACCTGGCCACGGCGACGCCGTCAACCACCCCCGACGCCCTCCTGTTCACGCCGACCGGCGTCGAGGTAACGACCGATCTCGGCAGCTTCGACGTGAGCGGGGTCCTCGCGACAGTGCTGGGGCAGACCCCGGTGCGCGTCTGCGTCGCGAAATACCTGCCCGCGGAAGTCGCCGTGCGTAGCGCGGACGTCACCCCCGAGCGCGCACGTATTACGCTGGACTCAAGCACACTCGTGCTCACCACGCAGTCGCTCGCCACCTTGGGCACCTGCGCCGGGTGATTTCTGCTCCCACACCCTGGTTCGCTAGAATTCATACCAGCTGGCCCGCATTCCGCGGCTGCGAGCTCGGCTTCAGGGACCAATCCGGGTTCGCTCGCTCGGAATTCCCGCCCGTGCTGCACCGCTCGCGCACCCGATCCTTCTGAGGTTTATACTCGTGCCACCGAACCCGCTCGCTCCGGCATGGCTCGCCCTGCCCCCCGACGCCAATGCCCTCGTTCCCGGCCTGTGGCCCGCGAATGCCTCGCGTACCGCCCGCGGGGAACTCGAAATCGCCGGGGTCAGCGCCTCGGCCCTCGTCGCCGAATTCGGCACGCCCCTCTATGTGGTCGACGAAGCGGATGTCCGCAGTCGCGCCGCCGAGCTGCTGCGCGTCTTTGAGGCCGAATTCGCTCGCATCGGCGGCGATGTGCACGTGTACTACGCCGGCAAGGCGTTCCTGTCCGTCGAAATCGTGCGCTGGATGCTCGACGCCGGCCTGAACATCGACGTGTGCACTACCGGGGAGCTGGCGGTCGCCCTCGCCGCCGGTGCCGATCCCGCCCGCCTCGGTTACCACGGCAACAACAAATCCCTCGCGGAAATCGACGAAGCCGCACGCCTGCGGGTCGGCTCGATCGTGATTGACAGCGAGATCGAGATCGCCCGGGTCGCCGCCGCCGCAGCCACGCACGGAGTGATCCTCAACGTGCGCTTGCGGGTGAACAGCGGGGTACACGCTTCCACCCACGAGTTCCTCGCCACGTCGCATGAAGACCAGAAGTTCGGCGTTGTGCTCGACGACGCGGCACGGCTTGTCGCACTCATCCGTGCCGAAAAGTCACTGCGCTTCATCGGCCTGCACTGCCACATCGGTTCGCAGATCTTCGGAGCCGACGGTTTCGCGGAGAGCGCCGCGCGACTGCTCGCGGTGCATGCCGGCCTGCTGGACGGCGGCCCGGTCGCGGAACTGAACCTGGGAGGCGGCTTCGGCATCGCGTATACGAGCGCCGACACCCCCACGCCGATCGGCGAACTCGCCGCCCGCCTGGCCGACATCGTCTCCGCCGAGTGCACGCGCCTCGGCATCGCGGTACCCACCGTGGCCTTCGAACCGGGCCGGGTCATCGTCGGACCCGCCGGGGCGACGCTGTACGAGGTCGGTACCACCAAGCCGGTGGATGTCTCTGGAAACACGCGACTCTACGTGAGCGTCGACGGCGGTATGAGTGACAACGTACGCCCGGCCCTCTACGGCGCGGACTATTCCGTGCGGCTGGCCAACCGTGTCTCCGCCGCCGATCCCGTGCTGGTGCGTGTGGCCGGCAAACACTGCGAGAGCGGCGACATCGTGGTGAGCGCTGACTACCTTCCGGGTGATGTCGCCCCCGGTGATGTCGTCGCGGTTCCGGCGACCGGAGCGTACTGCTGGTCGCTCGCCAACAACTACAACTACCTCGGCCGCCCGCCCGTGGTCGCGGTCGCAGATGGTCGGGCCCGGGTGCTGGTCCGCGGCGAGACAATCGCCGACCTGCTGGCGCGTGACGCCGGGTGGGGTCCCGACCAAAACGAACAGCGAGTGGGGGCGACGTCGACAACGGCGGCGGTCTCGACCAACGACGACGACGACGAAGGAATCACCCGATGATCGAATACCGCAACCTGCGAGTCGCCCTGCTCGGCGGCGGCTCTGTTGGCGCCCAGGTCGCTCGCCTGCTCCTCGAACAGCGCGACGAACTGGCCAGCAGAGTGGGCGCAAGCCTTGAACTCGTGGGCATCGCCGTGCGTGATGTCAACGCCGAGCGCACCGTAGACCTGCCCAAGGAACTCTTCACCACGGATGCCGAGTCCCTCATTCTCGGCGCCGACGTCGTGATTGAACTCATGGGCGGCATCGAACCGGCCCGGAGCTACATCCTGCTCGCCATCAACTCCGGTGCGGACGTCGTCACAGCGAATAAGGCGTTGCTTGCCGAGCACGGTGCCGAGCTGTTCGCGGCCGCCGACCAGGTCGGCGCGCAACTCAACTACGAGGCCGCGGTGGCTGCCGCGATTCCGATCCTGCGTCCGCTGCGCGAAAGCCTCGCCGGCGACCGTGTCGTGCGCATTCTCGGTATCGTCAACGGCACGACCAACTACATCCTCGACCGCATGGACCAGGCAGGGGACTCCCTCGAGGACGCACTCGCCTCTGCCACGGCCCTCGGTTACGCGGAGGCGGACCCGACCGCCGACATCGGCGGGTACGATGCGGCGCAGAAGGCGGCCATTCTGGCCAGCCTGGCCTTTCACACGACCGTGCCGCTCTCGTCCGTCTACCGGGAGGGCATTACATCCGTGACGCCGGCGCAGATCGAATCGGCGCGCAAGGCCGGCTACGTTGTGAAGCTCCTCGCCATCTGTGAGCGTTTCACCGACGAGCACGGCGTCGACGGCGTCTCGGCGCGGGTCTACCCCGCCATGGTGCCGCGCAGTCACCCGCTCGCGGCCGTGCATGAAGCAAACAATGCGGTGTTCGTCGAGGCCGAAGCGGCCGGCAGTCTCATGTTCTACGGCGCCGGTGCCGGGGGAGTGGAGACGGCGTCGGCCGTTCTCGGCGATCTCGTGTCGCTCGCGCGTCGCCACGTCGCCGGCGGTCCCGGCGTCGCCGCGTCGAGCCACGCAGCCCTTCCGATCTTCGATATCGGCAGCGTCACCACCCGGTACGCGGTCACCCTCGAGGTCACCGACGAGCCCGGGGTGCTCGCCGAAGTCGCCAGCGTCTTCAGCGCCCACCATGTGTCCCTGGCGCTGGTGGAGCAGTCCATCACCCCGGCCGTCGCCAAGACCGTCAGTCGCCCGGCCGTGTCCGCCACGGCTACCCTTGTGATCGGAACCCACGACGCCACGGAAGGGGCGCTTGCCGCTACCGTGCGCGATCTGGCGGCCAACCGATTTGTCACCACCATCGCATCCGTTTTGAGAGTTGAAGGAGTCTGATGTCCGTCGTTCGAGAGTCCAGCCTGAAGTCGTCCACCGAGGGCGAGTCCGTTCTGGCCGCCGTCAAGTCACCCCCGTCGCGTCAGTGGCGCGGGGTGCTGCGTGAGTACGCGGATCGGCTCAATGTCACCGACGCCACGCCCATCATCACCCTGGGCGAGGGTGGCACGCCGCTCATCCCCGCGCCGGCGCTGTCGGCCCGCACCGGAGCGAAGGTTTGGATCAAGTTCGAGGGCATGAACCCCACGGGTTCGTTCAAGGACCGCGGCATGACCATGGCCATCTCGAAGGCGATGGAGGACGGCGCCAAGGCCGTTATCTGCGCGTCAACCGGCAACACGTCGGCATCTGCGGCGGCCTACGCCACTCATGCCGGAATCACCGCCGCGGTGCTCGTACCCGAGGGTAAGATCGCCATGGGAAAGCTCAGCCAGGCCGTTGCGCACAACGCGCAGCTGCTGCAGGTGCAGGGCAACTTCGATGACTGCCTCGACATCGCCCGCGATCTCGCCGCAAACTACCCGGTTCATCTCGTGAACTCGGTGAACCCCGACCGGATCGAGGGACAGAAGACGGCTGCGTTCGAGGTCGTCGAGGCTCTCGGTGATGCCCCCGACTTCCACTTCGTTCCCGTGGGCAACGCCGGAAACTACACGGCCTACCACCGCGGTTACAGCGAAGAGGTCGCGCGAGGCGCCACCACGAAGCTCCCGCGCATGTTCGGATTCCAGGCTGCCGGCAGCGCCCCGCTCGTGCTCGGACACCGCGTCGAGAACCCGGACACCATTGCGAGCGCCATCCGGATCGGCAACCCGGCATCGTGGGATTTCGCGATCAAGGCTCGCGCCGACAGCGACGGCTACTTCGGAGCAATCACCGACGCCAACATCCTCGCGGCGCATCGCATCCTCTCCGCGGAAGTGGGCATCTTCGTCGAACCGGCCTCCGCGATCGGCGTCGCCGGGCTTCTGGAACGCTCAGAGGCCGGTCTGATCCCGGCCGGGGCGACGGTGGTCATCACCGTCACCGGACACGGTCTGAAAGACCCGCAATGGGCACTTCGCACCGCAGACGGTTCCGACGTGACGCCCACGATCGTGCCGGTCGATACCGCCGAAGTCGCCAGCGTTCTGGGTCTGGGCAAAGCATGAGCGCCACGGTGTCGTTGGCCGGTCGAGCCGTAACGGTCCAGGTTCCAGCCACCACGGCGAACCTCGGACCGGGGTTCGACACGCTGGGACTCGCCCTGGCCCAGTACGACCACCTTGAAGTACGCGTGCGCGACGAACCCGGTGTCACCGTCGAGGTGCACGGCGTCGGTGAGGGTGAGGTTCCGACCGATGAAACCAACCTCGTGGTCCGAGCCATTGCACACACCTTTGCCGCCTATGGACAGCCGATGCCCGGCCTCAACCTGATCGCGCAGAATGTGATTCCGCATGGCAGGGGCCTGGGCTCATCGGGTGCGGCCATCGTGTCGGGTGTTCTCGCGGCCAAGGGACTGCTCGAGGGGATCGTCGACCTCGACGCCGAGGCGCTGCTCGCCCTCGCAACGGACATGGAGGGGCATCCCGACAACGTCGCACCCGCTCTGTTCGGTGGTTTGACCATTGCGTGGATGACCCCAGAGGGTCCCAAGCACAAGAAGCTCATGGTGCACCGCGGGGTGAAGCCGCTCGTGTTCGTACCGGAACATGTCATGTCGACGGCGCTGGCTCGAAGCCTGCAGCCGGAGTCGGTGCCCCACGAAGACGCCGTCTTCAACCTGTCGCGCTCGGCGCTGCTGATCGCGGCACTGATCCAGAGCCCCGAGCTGTTGCTCACCGCCACCGAGGACAAGCTCCACCAGAGCTATCGTGCCGCGGCGATGCCGGAAACGAATCGCCTCATCTCGCTGCTGCGTGAGCACGGATTCGCTGCCGTTGTCTCGGGAGCCGGACCGTCGATTCTCGTGCTCGCGAGCGACCCCGGGCAGCGCCTGGTGGCCGCTGAGCTCGTGGCGAAGGAATCCGAAACCCCCTGGCGCGCGCTCATGCTCGCCGTCGACTTCCAGGGCGCGACCGTGGCGCCTCTGGTCGGCGACGCGGCGGCTTAGGTCGACGAAAGCGCCCTGACACGGCAACACCGTGCAGGGCGCCCCGCGGTGCATTTTCGCGACCTGCGGAAGTGCTAGAGTTATTGCGCACCCGATAGAAACCGCGATAATGCGACCTCTTCTCCGGTGCATTCCCTGTAACTCACTGCTATTGCGTCGTTAGACCGTGGCTGTGTGTGTTCACACCAATCCCCCTCATTTGTCGGATTGGTTCACTCGCAGCGCGATCAGTCGCTGCACACATCTCTCCTGGCACGTTCCGTATGGCGTCAGGGGAAAGGAACCCCCTTCGTGACCGATGTCAACCTCCGTTCCACTGGTACGGACACCCCTCGCCTGAACACCCTCCGCGTCGCCGAGCTGCAAGCTCTGGCGGGTGGACTGGGTATCCCCGGCGCATCCAAGCTTCGTAAAGGAGAACTCGTGGAAGCCATTGCTGCGCAACAAGCCAAGGCCGCCGATGACGGCGCCGCGGTAGACACCTCAATCGCCACCGATGCCCCCGCGGACAATGACGCCCCGGCCACCGACGCCCCGGCCACCGACGCCCCGGTGCAGGACGCCCCCGTCGCCTCGGCCGAGCCCGCGCAGACCGCTCCGCGCAAGCGTGCGCCGCGCCGTGCCAGCTCCGCGACGGCAGCGCCGGCCGCATCACCGGCCGACAGCCTCGGGATGCTCGGAATCATTCTGCCGGAAGCCAAGGCCACGGTCGCGCCCAACGCCAACACGAACGCGAACGCCACAGGCGCCGACGACAAGCCCGCCCGCCAGACCCGCAAGCGCGCCGTTCGCGTCGCACCCGTCGATCTGAGTGAGGCCGACGGCGTCGTCACCGACACGGCAGACGCCGTTGCGACCGCCGAGGCCCCCGCAGCCGAGACTCCCGTCACCGACGCTCCCGCGACGGGCTCACGCCGCAACTCGCGCCGTGCCTCGTCTCGCCCCAAGACCGCTCAGGACGAAGCACCCGTGCAGGCCGAGCCCACCGAGCACACCACCGAGGTCCAGGCGGATGAGCCCGAACAGGAGCAGCCTCGTCAGGGCCGGAGCCGCAACCGCAGCCGCGGTGGGGACCGCACGCCGGCAGCCGACCGCAACGGCCAGGCCCAGGACCGCAACCAGTCTCAGGACCGGAACCAGGCCCAGGACCGGAACCAGGCCCAGGACCGCAACCAGGCCCAGGACCGCAACCAGAACGATCGCAACCAGAACGACCGCGGACAGGGTGCCCAGGACGACGGCAACCGTCAGCAGAATCAGCGTCAGCAGAACAACCGCAACCAGGGCGGCCAGAACGAGCGCAACCAGGGCGGTCAGAGCGATCGCAACCAGCAGGACCGCAACCAGCAGGACCGCAACCAGGGTCCTGACCGCACCGGACTGGACGATGAAATCAACGGCCGCGGCAACCGCAATCGCTACCGCGACCGCAAACGCCGTGGAACGAACACCGGCGACGATTTCGAGCCAGAGGTCAACGACGACGACGTTCTCATCCCCGTCGCCGGCATCCTCGACGTACTCGACAACTATGCCTTCGTCCGTACGTCCGGGTACCTGCCGGGTGCGAGCGACGTGTACGTTTCACTCGGCCAGGTCAAGAAGTACAACCTGCGCAAGGGTGACGCCGTTGTCGGTTCCATCCGCCAGCCGCACGAGGGCGATCAGAGCGGTCGCCAGAAGTACAACGCGATCGTCAAGGTCGACTCGATCAACGGTCTGACCGTCGAGGAAGCGTCCGCCCGCGTCGAGTTCCAGAAGCTCACCCCGCTGTACCCGCAGGAACGACTTCGTCTCGAAACCGAGCCCGGCAAGGTCACCCAACGCATCATTGACCTGGTGGCGCCGATCGGCAAGGGCCAGCGCGGACTCATCGTCGCGCCGCCCAAGGCCGGCAAGACCATCGTCATGCAGCAGATTGCGAACGCCATCGCGACCAACAACCCCGAGGTGCACCTCATGGTGGTTCTGGTCGATGAGCGTCCGGAAGAAGTCACCGACATGCAGCGCACCGTCAAGGGCGAGGTCATCGCCTCCACCTTCGACCGCCCGGCAGAAGACCACACCACGGTCGCCGAACTCGCCATCGAGCGCGCCAAGCGTCTCGTGGAGCTGGGACACGACGTCGTCGTGCTGTTGGACTCGATCACCCGACTGGGACGCGCGTACAACCTCGTTGCCCCGGCATCGGGTCGGATCCTCTCCGGCGGCGTCGACGCATCCGCGCTCTACCCGCCGAAGCGTTTCTTCGGAGCGGCCCGCAACATCGAGAATGGCGGTTCGCTCACCATTCTCGCGTCGGCACTCGTCGAGACCGGCTCCAAAATGGACGAGGTCATCTTCGAGGAGTTCAAGGGCACCGGAAACATGGAGCTGCGCCTGTCCCGCCACCTCGCCGACAAGCGCATCTTCCCGGCCGTCGACGTGAACGCCTCCGGCACCCGCCGCGAAGAAATGCTGATGAGCGCGGATGAGGTCAAGGTCACCTGGAAACTGCGCCGCGCCCTCGCCGGCCTGGAGCAGCAGCAGGCGCTTGAACTCATTCTTGGTCGTCTCAAGGAAACCTCCTCGAACGTCGAATTCCTCGCCCAGGTGCAGAAGTCGATGCCGACCCTGAGCGGGTCGGACAAGGACCGCTAATGTTCGAATCCGTCCTCACGATGTTGGCCGAGCACGACGACCTCCAGTCGCAGTTGGCGGATCCGGAACTGCATGCGAATCCGGCCCGTTCCAAGAAGGTCAACCGGCGCTACGCCGAGCTCAGTCGTATCATCGCCGCCTACCACGAGTGGAAATCGGTCAGTGACAACCTCGACGCCGCGCGCGAACTCGCGGAGGAAGATTCGGCTTTCGCCGAAGAGATCCCCGAGCTCACGGAACAGCTGGAGGTCAAGGCCGAACAGCTGCGCCGCCTGCTGATCCCGCGTGACGAACTCGACGCACGCGACGTGATCATGGAGATCAAGATGGGGGAGGGCGGCGCCGAATCGGCGCTGTTCGCCGCCGACCTGTTGCGCATGTACCTGCACTACGCCGAGTCGAAGCACTGGAAAACCGAGATCATCGAGCAGACTTCGAGCGACCTGGGCGGAATCAAGGATATCCAGCTCGCGATCAAGGGCAACTCGAGCGACCCGGCCGAGGGCGTGTGGGCACACATGAAATACGAGGGCGGCGTGCACCGCGTGCAGCGCGTGCCGGCGACGGAGTCTCAGGGACGCATCCACACCTCCGCGGCCGGTGTGCTCGTCTTTCCCGAGGTCGACGAGCCCGAAGAGGTCGAGCTGCACCCGAACGACCTCAAGATCGACGTGTACCGGTCGAGCGGCCCCGGCGGCCAATCGGTCAACACCACGGACTCCGCCGTTCGCATCACCCACCTGCCCACGGGCATCGTGGTGGCGATGCAGAACGAGAAGAGCCAGCTGCAGAACAAGGAAGCGGGCATGCGTGTGCTGCGCGCCCGCGTTCTGGCCCGGCAGCAGGAGGAGATCGACGCGGCGGCGAGCCTGGTTCGTAAGGGCCAGATTCGCACCATGGACCGCTCGGAGCGCATCCGCACGTATAACTTCCCGGAAAACCGGATTGCCGATCACCGCACGGGATACAAGGCCTACAACCTGGATGCCGTCATGAACGGTTCCCTGCATGCCGTCATCGACTCCTGCATCCGGGCCGACGAGGAAACCCGTCTGGCCGAACTGGGCGACCCGGAGTAACGAGCGCCCCCGCGCGAAACACGTGTGGACCCCGGCTTTCGCCGGGGTCCACACGTGTTTGCGGTAGGTGGGCCGGGGCCTGGTCAGACCGAATAGTCCTCGGGCCAGGAGACCCCGCCCCTGGCGGACTCGGTCGTTGCCGGCTTGACCGGTCGCACCTTCGCCGGGAGGCCCACGAGAAGAGAGTGCGGCGGGGCGTCTTTCGTCACGACCGAATTCGCTCCGATCGTGCTTCCCGCACCGATAACGATGTCGCCGAGTACCTTCGCGCCGGCACCCACCGTGACGCCGTCGCCGAGGGTGGGGTGTCGTTTGTCCCCGGGTTTCACGCCGTGACGGCTCTTTCCGCCGAGAGTGACGCTGTGGTACAGCATGACGTCATCGCCGAGGACCGCGGTCTCACCAATCACGACGCCCATGCCGTGATCGATGAACAACCGACGCCCGATGGTCGCACCGGGATGAATCTCAATGCCGGTGAGGAAACGACCGAATTGAGAGAGCAGGCGTGCTCCGAGGTGGAACCCTCTCGTCCACAGCCGGTGGGCGACGCGGTACGTCCACACCGCGTGCAGCCCGCTGTAGGCGAGAAGCACCTCGGCGTTGCTGCGTGCCGCGGGGTCGTGTCGGCGCGCGTTCGCGACATCTTCGCGAACACGCGCCACAACGCTCATCTCGGGAATGCCCGCCGGCCTAGTCCAGAAGGTCTTCGTACAGGACCGTCGAGATATACCGTTCCCCGAAACCGGGAACGACGACCACGATGGTCTTGCCGGCGTTCTCGGCCAGCTTCGCCTGTTCCAAGGCAGCCCAGACGGCTGCTCCGCCGGAAATACCCGCGAGGATGCCCTCCTGGGTACCGAGCGCACGCGCGGTGGCGAGGGAATCGGCCAGGGTCACATCGGTGACGGAGTCGTACACGGTGCGATCGAGGGTTTCCGGCACGAAGTTCGCGCCGAGACCCTGGATCTTGTGCGGACCGGGCTTGCCGCCCGTGAGGATGGGGGAGTCGATCGGTTCGACACCAACCACGACGACCGAGCTCTTGCGTTCCTTTAGCAGCTGACCGGCGCCGCTGATCGTGCCGCCGGTTCCGATGCCGGATACCAGGATGTCCACGGCGCCGTCGGTGTCGTCCCAGATCTCCACGCCGGTCGTCGCGCGGTGGATCGCCGGGTTCGCGGGATTGGTGAACTGGCTCGCGAGGATGGCTCCGGGGGTGGACGCCACCAGGGAATTGGCGGTTTCGACGGCACCGCGCATGCCGTCGGCACCGCTCGTGAGCACGATTTCGGCTCCATAGGCGCGCATCATCACGCGACGTTCCTTGCTCATGGTCTCCGGCATGGCCAGGATCACCGTGTAGCCGCGAGCCGCGCCCACCATGGCCAGCGCGATGCCCGTGTTGCCGCTGGTGGCCTCAACGATGGTTCCGCCCGGCTTCAGCGAGCCATCCGCTTCGGCGGCGTCGACAATGGCGACACCGATGCGGTCCTTGACACTGCCGGAGGGGTTGTAGAACTCAAGCTTCAACAGAACGGTCGCGTCCAGGCCGGCCGTCAGGCGGTTGAGCTGGACGAGCGGGGTTCCACCGACGGCTTTGGTGATGTCAGCGTAAATTTTCTGGGGCATTCGGAGTCAACTTTCACTCGGGGGCAAGGGCCGTGTTCAGCCTACGGGCAGTGGGACGCTCACGGGAGTGCGGTAGATTTCACTGTGACCTTTCCCGTAATAGAGCCCAGCAACCCCGACGAGCCCCGTATTCCCGCAGATGTCGATTCCCTGCGTGAACTGCTCATTGACCGGCTTTCACTCGCGGGTATCGCCGACGCGGAGGTCGACGCCGACCTGCTGATCGGCCACGTTCTCGGGCAGAGCCGCGGCGAGGTGCAGGCCGCCGGTATTCTCCGCAAACCGTTGGTCGAAGCCGACGCCACGGCGATCCTCGCGCTCGCCGCTCGTCGTGCCACCCGGGAACCCCTGCAGCACATCACCGGCCGGGCCCCGTTCCGCGCGCTGAACCTCCGGGTCGGACCCGGAGTGTTCGTCCCGCGCCCCGAAACGGAGCAGGTCGCCCAGCTTGCGATTGACGCTCTGCGTTCCCTGCCGGACCCGGAACCGATCGCGGTTGACCTCGGCACGGGAAGCGGAGCGATCGCACTTTCGATGGCCACCGAGGTTCCCCACGCCCGGGTGTGGGCGGTTGAGAATTCCCCGGAGGCCTTCGAGTGGACCAGCCGAAACTTTGTCGAGGTCGGCGCGGCCAACGCGACACTCGTCTTCGGTGACCTCACGGATGCGTTCACGGATCTGGACGGCAGCGTCGCCGTCGTCATCTCCAATCCGCCGTACATTCCGGCGGATGCGATTCCCCGCGACCCGGAGGTTCGCCTGTTCGACCCGGCCCGGGCGCTGTTCGGCGGGGTGGATGGGCTCGACATCGTTCGTCAGGTGTCACGCACGGCGCTTCGTCTGCTGCGCGCCGGAGGCGTGCTGGTGATCGAGCACGGGGAGCTGCAGGGAACGGACATTCGCCGGATTCTCGCCGACGACGGCTGGCGGGCACCGTCCACGCACCGCGACTACACGACCAGGGACCGCGCGACGACGGCCATCCGCAACACCTAGCCCGCGCTCACGTCTGAGGGTCAGGGTACCTCCGCTAGAATTGAGGGAAATGACACGCATCTACAGTTGCTCGGTCGAAGCGGACTACGCCGCCGGCATGAGAATGGCCCTCTCGGCGATCGGCCGCAGCGCGCTCGTCGTCATCCCCACCGACACCGTGTACGGCATCGCAGCGGACGCATTCAGCCCGGAGGCCGTGCAGAATCTCCTCGACGCGAAAGGCCGGGGGCGGATGTCCCCGCCGCCCGTGCTGATTCCCGGAGTCACCACGATGGATGCCCTCGCCGTGGGAATCCCGCAGCCGGTTCGTGACCTGGTCGCGACGTTCTGGCCTGGCGGACTGACCGTCATCCTCAATGCGCAGCCGTCCCTGGTGTGGGACCTCGGCGAGACACGGGGGACCGTCGCATTGCGAATGCCGAGCGACCCCGTCGCCCTGGACATCCTGCGGCAGACGGGGCCCCTCGCGGTGTCGTCCGCAAATCTCAGCGGCCAACCCGCCGCCACCGATGCCCAGTCCGCCGAAGCCGCACTCGGCGACCGCGTGGCCGTGTACCTCGACGGGGGAGTGGCCGGCGCGTCCTACGGGACGGACGCCACGGCATCCGCTGCCCAGGCCTCCACAATCGTGGATGCCACGGGTTTCGACTCGAACGGCGGCACGCTGCGCATCGTGCGCGACGGCGTCGTGAGCCGCGCGGAGATCGAGGCGGTGATCGGCGACGCCCTCGCCCCCGCCGACGCGCCCGAAACCGACGCCGCGCCCCAACTCGATTCAGCCCCCGATGCGGTGCGCGACGCCGACAGCCGCGACTGACCCATGACACTCTTCCTGCTCCTCGCGCTGGTATCGGCGCTCGTGACCTTCGGGCTATCCGTGGTGGTCTACAAGCTGAGCCACCGCTACCAGCTGTACCCGCAAATCCGGGACAGGGACGTGCACACGCGTCCCACGCCGAGGCTCGGCGGCATCGCCATGTTCCTCGGAATCGTGGTGGCCTTCGGAGTGGCGTATCTGGCGTCGTCCCAGTTTCCGCCGCTACAACTCGTGTTCGCCGACCCGAAGCAGATCCTCGCCATTCTCGGTGCGGCCCTGCTCATCGTGCTCGTCGGCGTCGCGGACGATCTCTGGGATCTCGACTGGATGACCAAACTGGCCGGCCAGTTCATCGCGGCGGGTCTCGTGGCGTGGCAGGGCGTGCAGATTTACTCCCTGCCCATCGGCGGGCTCACCGTGGGTTCGGGCTGGATGTCGATCGTCTTCACGGTCGTGGCGATCGTCGTTGTCATGAACATGATCAACTTCATCGATGGGCTCGACGGCCTCGTCACGGGAGTCGCCCTCATCGCCAATGGTGTCTTCTTCGTGTACAGCTACCTGCTCGTGCGCGACACGTCTCCCACCAACTATTTCAATCTCGCGTCGCTGATCGCCGCCATCCTCGTGGGCGCGTGCGTGGGTTTCCTTCCACTCAACTGGCACCCGGCCCGCATGTTCATGGGTGACGCCGGGGCGCTGCTCGTGGGGTTGCTCATGGCCACCTCGGCTATCGCCATCACCGGTCAGGTCGACCCCACCGCGGTCAATCGCTCCCAGCTCATCCCCGCCTTCATCCCGATTCTGCTTCCGGTGGCCATTCTCATCATCCCGCTGCTGGACTTCGGGCTTGCCGTGTTCCGTCGCGTACGAGTGGGCAAGTCGCCGTTCAGCGCCGACCGCAAGCATCTGCATCACCGGCTGCTCGACATGGGCCATTCCCACCTGCACGCCGTTTTGATCTTTTACGGGTGGACGGCGGCCGCGTCGGTGGGATGCCTGCTGTACTTCGTGCTCCCCGGATACCTGGGCCTGCCCACGTGGTACGCCACCGTGTTTCTTGTCGTTGCCCTTATCATCTGTACTCTGGTGACCCTCGCGCCGCTGAGCAGACGCAAGGCAGGCGAACGGGAAAGCCAGCTCTACCGCGGCACAGCCCCTCAAACCGAAGAAATCGCCCAACTCGACCCTCTTGATGAGGCCGCGCAGTCTGTGAAGCCTGCCGAGGAGACCGCATGACAAGCCCGACCCTGCCCCAACAGCCCACGTCCATTCCCATCCTCCGACGAATCCTCGTGTACGGGGGGTTCCTCGCGCTCGGCATTGCCGTCGTCGGTGCCGTCGTCGGGGGCCTCGTCCAAGGCTCCATCGGAGTGGTGAGTGCCCTGGTCGGGACCGCAATGGCGGTCGTCTTCATGGGCATCACGGCCGGGAGCATCCTACTGGCCAATCGCTTCGCCGGGCGCGAAGCGGCCATCGGCGCATTCTTCGGGATCGTCATGGGCGGATGGCTGCTCAAATTCGTGGTGTTCCTGGTACTCATCGTGCTGCTGCACGACCAGCCGTGGATCTCCCCGATCGTGCTGTTCCTCAGCATCGTCGCCGGCGTCATCGGCTCCCTAGTCGTGGACGCGGTCGTCGTGATGAAGAGCCGAATGAGTTATGTGAGCGACGTCACGCTGCCGCCGGCACCCACGGACGACTAGAAACGGTGTCTCGATTCGTTGCAGGGCCGGATTTCCGGTAGAGTGAACACCGATCCCCCCTGGTTTGCAGCTCTTCTACAGCGTCGTAAACCTGTCCCACATTCGTCGAAGCGCGAGCAGAGCTCACCGCCCCGAAACAGGAGAAAGCGCTGCTAAAAATCGCCGTAAACCTGCTGGTCCCGTCTGCTACAAGTGACGGTGACTTCATTGGTCCATCCATCAACGAGTTCTTTCCTGATGTGATCTTCTTCGCGGATACCCCGTTCGAGATGAACCGAATCATCCTCATCCGCCTTCTGGCGGTTGCTGTTCTGATTCTGTTGTTCTGGATCGGTACCCGCAAGATGAAGATCATCCCGACCCGCATGCAGAGCCTGGCCGAAATGGGCCTCGACTTCGTTCGAGTCAACATCGCGGAAGATCTCCTCGGAAAGAAAGACGGCAAGCGTTTCTTGCCGTTGCTCACGACCATCTTCTTCATGGTCCTGTTCATGAACATCACGGGAATCATTCCGGGCCTTAATATCGCCGGAACCAGCGTGATTGGAGTGCCACTCCTTCTCGGAGTCATCTCCTACGGAGCCTTCATTTACGCCGGAGTCAAGAAGAGCCCGGGTAAATTCTTCAGAAACTCCCTGTTCCCCCCCGGAGTGCCGCCGGGTCTGTACATCATCGTGACGCCGATCGAGTTCATCTCGACATTCCTGATTCGTCCGGTCACCCTGACGCTTCGACTCATGATGAACATGATCGTCGGCCACCTGCTGTTGGTGCTGTTCTTCAGCGCAACGCAGTTCTTCTTCTTCACGGCTGACGGTGGTTTCAAGCTCTTCGGAGCCGGGACCCTCGTCTTCGGATTCGCCTTCACCCTCTTTGAGATTCTGATCGCGGTCCTCCAGGCCTACATTTTTGCCCTACTGACCGCCGTCTACATCCAGCTCGCGCTGGCTGAGGAACACTAGACATAGAATTCGGCACTCGCCGCATTCACCCCTTACGGAAGGAAACACACGTGGACGCAACAACCGTTCTCGCGGAAATCAACGGCAACATCGCGACTGTCGGTTATGGCCTCGCAGCCATCGGCCCGGCAATCGGTGTGGGTATCGTCGTCGGAAAGACGATCGAAGGCGTCGCCCGTCAGCCTGAGCTGGCCGGTCGTCTTCAGGTTCTGATGTACATCGGTATCGCCTTCACCGAGGCGCTGGCCTTCATCGGCATCGCCACGTACTTCATCTTCACGAACTAATCCTCTTTTCTCACTAGTAAAGGAGGCATGATGATTCACGCAGTAATTGCTGCCGCCGCCACGGAAGAGGCGCACAACCCCCTCATCCCGGCTGTCTACGACATCATCTGGTCAGCGGTCTGCTTTGTCGTGATCTTGTTCTTCTTCTGGAAGTACGCGCTTCCGAAGATGCAGACGCTTCTTGACAACCGTGCAGAGGCCATCGAGGGCAACATCGCCAAGGCCGACGACGCCCAGCGCAAGGCCGAAGCTGCTCTCGAGCAGTACACGGCTCAGCTCGCTGAGGCTCGCGCCGAAGCAGGACAGATTCGTGACCAGGCACGCACCGACGGCCAGCGCATTGTCGCTGAGCACAAGGACCAGGCCGTGTCAGAGGCCGCTCGCGTCACCGCAAGCGCCAAGGCTCAGATCGAAGCCGAACGTCAGGCAGCCGTTGTTTCACTTCGCAGTGAAGTGGGATCCCTGGCCATTGACCTGGCATCCGGTGTCATTGGCGAGAGCCTGACCGACGACGCCAAGTCGAGCGCCATTGTCGACCGCTTCCTGGCTGAACTTGAAGCCTCGGAGAACGCTGCCGAGACAGCAGGGAAGAAGTAGTCAATGGGAAGCGCCACCAGAGAAGCATTGGCATCATCGAGATCGGTATTGGCCGGCTCGGTAGCATCGATTGATCTGGCGACGGGCGAAAGCCTGTTCACTGCCGGTCGTGCTGTCGGTGCCTCGTCGCAGCTGCTCTCCGCGCTGGCCGACCCCTCGGCATCCGCCGCGGCGAAGGTCACGCTGGTCAAGGCAGTATTCGGCAGCACCGTGACCCCTCAGGCACTCGATCTTCTGGGCGCCGTCGTCGCGGAGCGTTGGTCGGAGCATGATGACCTGCTCGCCGGCATTGAAGATCTCGGCTTGCGTGCCACCGCCATCTCGGCCCCGGCCGACGTGTCGATCGGCGCGGAATTGTTCGCCTTCGGTACGGCCGTGTCCTCGGACGCCGAGCTGGAGCTGGCCCTGGCAAGCAAGCTGGGTCGCCCGTCCGCGAAAGCGGGACTGGTTGACGCACTCCTGGCCGGCAAGGTTTCCGGCGAGACGCTCGCCATCGTGCGCCACCTGGTGCAGCAGCCTCGCGGCCGCCGAATCGGCGAGTTGCTTCGGCACGCGGCCGCGGTTGTCGCCGACCAGGCCGGAATGTCGATCGCCACGATCACGTCCGCCGGAGCACTGGCCCCGGCACAAATCCAGCGCCTCACCGAGAACCTGTCGGAGCGCTACGGACGCAAGCTCAGCATCAACCTGGTCGTTGACCCGGCTGTACTCGGCGGCGTGCGCATTCAGATCGGTGATGACGTCATTGACGGCAGCATCGCTACCCGCCTCGCGGACCTGAGACTTCAGCTCGCTCGCTAGAGCGGGCAGCACTACACAAACCTCGAGACGGCAGCGTTTCACAACAGCTAACACCTGTACAACCAGTACAGAAAAGGGAAGATGATGGCAGAACTAACGATCAGCCCCGATGAGATCCGCGACGCTCTCCAGGACTTCGTCAAGTCCTACGAGCCGAACAAGACCTCCACCACCGAGGTCGGTTACGTCACCACCGCAGGCGATGGCATCGCCCACGTTGAGGGACTGCCCGGCGTGATGGCCAACGAGCTCGTCAAATTCGCCGATGGGACCCTGGGCCTAGCCCAGAACCTCGACGAGGACGAGATCGGTGTCGTCGTACTCGGCGAGTTCGCCGGAATCGTTGAGGGCATGGAGGTGCACCGCACTGGTGAGGTTCTCTCCGTTCCCGTTGGTGAAGGCTACCTCGGACGTGTCGTCGACCCGCTCGGCGCGCCCATTGACGGTCTCGGCGAGATCGCAACCGAGGGCCGTCGTGCTCTTGAGCTGCAGGCCCCCGGCGTCATGGACCGCAAGAGCGTGCACGAGCCCATGCAGACCGGCATCAAGGCGATCGACGCCATGATCCCGATCGGCCGTGGTCAGCGTCAGCTCATCATCGGTGACCGCCAGACCGGCAAGACCGCGATCGCGATCGACACCATCATCAACCAGAAGGCGAACTGGGAGTCGGGCGACACCAACAAGCAGGTGCGCTGCATCTACGTCGCCATCGGCCAGCGAGGCTCCACCATCGCCTCGGTCAAGGGTGCGCTCGAGGACGCCGGAGCGATGGAGTACACCACCATCGTCGCCGCCCCCGCCTCCGACCCGGCCGGCTTCAAGTACCTCGCCCCGTTCACCGGATCGGCCATCGGCCAGCACTGGATGTACGCCGGCAAGCACGTTCTCATCGTCTTCGATGACCTGTCCAAGCAGGCCGAGGCCTACCGCGCCGTTTCGCTGCTGCTGCGTCGTCCGCCGGGACGCGAGGCGTACCCCGGAGACGTGTTCTACCTCCACTCTCGCCTGCTCGAGCGTTGTGCCAAGCTCTCCGACGCCTTCGGCGCCGGATCGATGACCGGTCTGCCGATCCTTGAGACCAAGGCCAACGACGTGGCGGCGTACATCCCGACCAACGTGATCTCGATCACCGATGGTCAGATCTTCCTGCAGTCCGACCTCTTCAACGCCAACCAGCGTCCCGCTGTCGACGTGGGAATCTCGGTCTCGCGAGTGGGTGGAGACGCCCAGGTCAAGTCGATCAAGAAGGTGTCCGGAACGCTGAAGCTCGAGCTCGCGCAGTACCGCTCGCTTGAGGCCTTCGCCATGTTCGCGTCGGACCTCGACCCGGCCAGCCGTCGCCAGCTTGCTCGCGGCGCCCGCCTCACCGAGCTGCTGCGCCAGCCGCAGTACTCGCCCTACCCCGTCGAGGACCAGGTCGTTTCGATCTGGGCCGGCATCAACGGCAAGCTCGACGAGGTTCCGATTCCGGACGTTCTGCGCTTCGAGCGCGAACTGCTCGACTACCTGGCCCGCAACACCACGGTGTTGTCGACCCTGCGCGAGACGAACCTTCTCACCGATGACACCGTCTCGAGCATGTCGACGGAGATCGACAAGTTCAAGCTCGAATTCCAGACCGGCGAGGGCGAAACACTGGCCTCCGTCGGCAGCGAAAAGTTCGAGGCCATTGCCGTCGAAGAAGTCACTCAGGAAAAGATCGTCAAGCACCGCCGCTAACGCGTCGTCGCCCGATTAATCACTGACAGACAAGGAAACCAGGAGACACATGGGAGCGCAACTTCGCGTCTACCGGCAGAAAATCAAGTCTGCCCAGACGACTAAGAAGATCACTCGGGCCATGGAGCTGATCTCCGCCTCGCGCATTCAAAAGGCGCAGGCGCGGGTCGCTGCGTCAACCCCGTATTCGCGCGCGGTCACCCGCGCCGTATCCGCGGTGGCTACGTACTCGAACGTTGAGCACGTACTCACGACCGAACCGGAGAAGATTCAACGCGCCGCCGTCGTGATCTTCGCCTCGGACCGAGGCCTGGCCGGAGCATTCAGCTCACAGGTTCTGCGTGAAGCGGAGTCGCTGAGCGAACTGCTGCGTAGCCAGGGCAAGGACATCGTTTACTTCCTCGTCGGACGTAAGTCGATCGCCTACTTCGCATTCCGCAACCGGGCGTCTGAGCGCGTCTGGACCGGCGGTACCGACCAGCCGCAGTTCGAAACGGCCAAGGAAATCGGTGAGGCTCTTCTTGAGACCTTCCTGCGGGACTACACCGACGGCGGAGTCGACGAGATTCACATCGTGTACAACCGCTTTGTGAGCATGGTCAGCCAGGTTCCCGAGGTCGTACGGCTTCTCCCGCTCGAGGTCGTCGAGGGCGTCGCTGAGCCCGCCGCCGACAACAAGGTCCTGCCGCTCTATGAGTTCGAGCCGGACGTCGAAACGGTGCTGGACAGCCTGCTTCCGGTGTACATCGAAAGCCGCTTGTTCAACGCCATGTTGCAGTCCGCGGCCTCAGAGCACGCCAGCCGTCAGAAGGCCATGAAATCGGCCAGTGACAACGCTGACAAGCTCATCACGGACTACACGCGGTTGTCGAACAATGCACGTCAGTCCGAGATCACCCAGCAGATTTCCGAGATCGTGGGTGGAGCCGATGCGCTCTCATCCGCCAAGAAGTAACCAGAGAAGAGAGAGCAATGACTGACACCGTAACCGCGCCAGTCCACGCGGAGGATACGGCCGGCTCTGTTGGCCGTGTCGCTCGCGTTACCGGCCCCGTTGTCGACATCGAGTTTCCGCATGACTCGATCCCCGGCATGTACAACGCCCTGAAGACCTCCATCACGATCGGTGGACAGACGAACGAGATCACGCTAGAGGTTGCACTGCACCTCGGCGACGACCTCATTCGTGCGATCGCCCTGAACCCGACCGACGGACTCGTTCGTGGCCAGGAGGTTCGGGACACCGGAAGCCCCATCACCGTTCCCGTCGGAAACGTCACCAAGGGCAAGGTCTTCAACGTCATCGGAGAGGTGCTCAACGCCGCTCCCGACGAGAAGATTGAGATCACCGAGCGCTGGCCCATCCACCGCAAGCCGCCGCCCTTCGACCAGCTCGAGGCCAAGACTCAGCTGTTCGAAACCGGCATCAAGGTCATCGACCTCCTGACGCCGTATGTGCTCGGTGGAAAGATCGGACTCTTCGGTGGCGCCGGTGTCGGCAAGACCGTTCTGATCCAGGAAATGATCCAGCGCGTTGCGCAGGACCACGGTGGAGTATCGGTGTTCGCCGGAGTCGGTGAGCGCACCCGTGAGGGCAACGACCTCATCGTCGAGATGGAAGAAGCCGGAGTCTTCGACAAGACGGCGCTCGTCTTCGGCCAGATGGACGAGCCGCCGGGAACGCGTCTTCGCGTCGCGCTCTCCGCCCTCACGATGGCTGAGTACTTCCGCGACGTCGAGAAGCAGGACGTGTTGCTCTTCATCGACAACATCTTCCGCTTCACGCAGGCCGGTTCCGAGGTCTCCACGCTGCTCGGCCGTATGCCGTCCGCCGTGGGCTACCAGCCGAACCTCGCCGACGAGATGGGTATCCTCCAGGAGCGCATCACGTCGACCCGTGGACACTCGATCACCTCCCTCCAGGCGATCTACGTCCCCGCCGACGACTACACCGACCCGGCGCCGGCGACCACCTTCGCCCACCTCGACGCCACGACCGAGCTGTCTCGCGAGATCGCGTCGAAGGGCCTGTACCCGGCCGTCGACCCGCTTACCTCGACGAGTCGTATCCTCGACCCCCGCTACTTGGGCAACGATCACTACAACGCGGCCGTCCGTGTCAAGGCGATTCTCCAGAAGAACAAGGAACTCCAGGAGATCATCGCGATCCTCGGTGTTGACGAGCTCTCTGAAGAGGACAAGGTCACGGTTTCCCGTGCGCGTCGCATCCAGCAGTTCCTGAGCCAGAACACCTACATGGCGAAGAAGTTCACCGGTGTCACAGGATCCACGGTTCCGCTGAAGGACACGATCGAGTCGTTCACGGCGATTGCCAACGGCGAGTTCGACCACGTGGCCGAGCAGGCCTTCTTCAACGTCGGTGGCATCAACGATGTCGAAGAGAAGTGGGCTCAGATTCAGAAGGAGAACGGCTAAACATGGCAGCACCGCTGAGCGTCAGCGTTGTCTCGGCGGACCAGCAGGTCTGGACCGGCGAGGCGACCATGGTCGTGGCGCGCACCGTGGAAGGTCAGATCGGTATTCTGGCCGGCCACGAGCCCCTGTTGGCCATCCTCGCGGAGGGTGAGGTTCGCCTCACCCTCGCCGACGGGTCGAAGATTGTGGCCGAAGCTGCCGACGGATTCCTGTCCGTCGACAACGACATCGTCACGATCGTCGCCCGTCAGGCGGCACTGGTTTAGTCCACAGCCGCAGAAAACGCATGTTAGTACTGCTTCCGCCGTCGGAGACGAAACGCTCCGGCGGCGAAGCCGTACCCCTGGACTGGCCCACCCTGGCCTTTCCTCCGCTGACGGGCGCGCGGCGTTCCGTCGCCCGCACCCTGGTTCTTCTCTCAAAGACCCCGGATGCCGCGAGGACTGCACTCAAACTGGGCCGCACGCAGTCAGCCGAGATCGAGCGCAACCGCTCTCTCCTGACATCGTTCACCATGCCGGCCGTTGACCGCTACACCGGCGTCATTTTCGACGCGCTGGATGCCGGCTCCCTCACCGAGGCGCAACGCGCCTTCGCCGCAGAGCACGTGCTCGTGCATTCGGCCCTCTTCGGGCCCATTGGGGCGCTGGATCCGATTCCGGCGTACCGCGTCTCCCATGATTCCCGGCTTCCCGGCCTGGCACTCAAGAAGCATTGGGCGGGCCCCGTCACCGCCGTGTTGCAGGATAGGCGCGGGCTCCTGCTGGACCTGCGCTCCGAGGCGTACGTGGCGCTCGGTGCCGCTCCGCAGCGCGCGGAGTCGGTGTTTCTGCGCGTCGTCACGGACGTGAATGGCGGCACCCGGGCGCTGAACCACTTCAACAAGAAATCGAAGGGTGAATTCGTGCGCGCCCTCGTGCAGAACTCCGTCGACTTTGACAGCACGTCCGAGCTCATCGAGTGGGCGAGATCAATGCGGATCATACTGCGCCCCGGCGCCGTCGGCGAGCTGGAACTGGTCGTGGACGCGAGCGGTCCCGCCCCCGAATTCACCATCTTCTGGCCCTGACGGCAGTCGTGCCGGCCGCCACGGCCTCACTTCCCGGGAGACCTGAAACTGGCTAGGGTGTGAGCGTGCCCCCAGAAGCCAGGAACGTGACCGTGACCGGTGCCGGCGGACAGATCGGCTACGCGCTGCTGTTTCGCATTGCATCCGGCCAGATGCTCGGCGCAGACGTGCCGATCAACCTGCGACTCCTGGAGATTCCCCAGGGACTCAACGCGGCCGAAGGGGCCGCGCTGGAACTGCACGACGGCGCATTTCCGCTGCTGCGGTCCGTTGAGGTGACGGATGACCCTCTGCGCGCCTTCGACGCCGTCAACGTTGCCTTGCTGGTCGGTTCTCGCCCGCGGGGACCGGGGATGGACCGCGCCGACCTGCTCGAAGCCAACGGACGCGTCTTCGGCCCTCAGGGGCGCTCCATCAACACGGGCGCCGCCGACGACGTGCGGGTGCTGGTGGTGGGCAATCCCGCCAACACGAATGCGCTCATCGCGGCGGCGCACGCCCCCGACATTCCCGCCGATCGGTTCACGGCGATGACCCGACTCGATCACAACCGTGCGGTGGCGCAGCTGGCCGCCCACCTGGCTGTGCCTGTCACCTCCATCGCCGGGCTCACCATCTGGGGCAACCATTCGTCCAGCCAATATCCGGATGTCTTCCACGCCACGGTGGACGGTCGGCCGGTGATCGAGGTCATCGACAAGACATGGTTGGCGCAAACGTACATTCCGCGGGTGGCCAACCGCGGAGCGGAGATCATTCGGGTGCGCGGCGCGTCGTCGGCCGCCTCGGCGGCCAGTGCCGCGATCGACCACGTGTGGGACTGGGTGAACGGTACGCCCGCCGGGTGGACCAGCGTCGGCGTCGTCTCCGACGGCTCATACGGGGTGCCGACGGGCCTGGTGAGCTCGTTTCCCTCCCGATCCGTCGACGGGGAGTGGCGCATCGTTGAGGGACTTGAGTTCGGGGAGTTCTCCCGGACCCGACTGGCCGCGTCCGTCGCCGAGCTCGTGGAGGAGCGGGAGGCCGTGCGGGCACTCGGACTGATCCCCTCCTAACGGGGCTCGACCGTACGGAGGCGCGACGGGCGCTACGCGTCGGGTGCCCGGTGGCAGCCGACGAGGTGGTCATCGACGAGCCCCGCCGACTGCATGAGCGCGTACATCGTCGTGGGGCCGACAAACTTGTACCCGCGGCGGCGCAACTCCCGGCTGAGCGCCGTCGACTGCTCCGTGATCGCCGGGACGTCGGCGAAGCTGCGCACCGGGCGCGCCCGGGGCGTTTCCGGCGCGAAGCTCCAGATCAGGTGCCCCAGGCTCTCGCCGAGGTCACGGGTGACCCGCGCGTTGCTGATGGTCGCCTCGATCTTGCCGCGGTGACGGATGATCCGCGCATCGCCGAGCAACCGCTCCACGTCGTCGGGAGTCATCTCGGCGACCCGTGCGACGTCGAAGCCGTGGAAGACCTCACGGAACACCGGGCGGCGTCGCAGGATGGTGATCCACGACAGTCCCGCTTGAAAACCCTCTAGGCAGACCTTTTCGAACAGTCTCTCGTCGTCGCGGAGTGGACGCCCCCATTCCTTGTCGTGATATCGGCGGTACTCGGGGTCTGTACCCACCCAGCCGCAACGGGATACGTCGTCGTCACCCCGCACGAGAAGGGTGCGCTGGTCCGTGATGGCATCACTCATACCTGTGCGCAATGCCCTCGAGGCCGAGCAGCCACGCCTTGGTGGGAATGCCCGCACCGGCGCTGTACCCGGTGATCCGTCCGCTGGACGCAAGCACTCGGTGACACGCGACGATGATCGGCACGGGGTTGGCTCCAACGGCACCGCCGATGGCGCGGCCCGAGCCAGGACGGCCGATGGACGCGCCGAGATCGCCGTAGGAGACGACCTCCCCGAAGCGGAGCCGCTGCAGGCCGTGCCAGACACTCTGCTGGAAGGCGGTGCCGCGCTCCAGGTGCACGGGAAGATCGAAGGTCGTGCGCCGGCCCGCGAAGTACTCGCCGAGCTGCGTGGCGGCGAGCCGCAACAGGGGGGACGGGGACTCCGGGAGGGCATCCAGGGGCAGCATTCCCTCTCGTTCGATGGACAGCGCCAGGATGCCGGTGGTGTCGGCAGTGATCTCCAGCCGACCGATGGGGCTGGCCACGCGGATCAGCGAGGTCTCGGAAGTGGTCATATTCCGACTGTAGCCGCCACCCCGACCGGAGGCTGGCGGGATTCGGACATCGGTGCGTCGGTGAGCGCGCCCGGCCTGTGGAGGAGTCGCGCACCGTAGTCTTGGCATATGGCTCAGATCGAATACCGCAGGCTTGGCGCATCCGGACTCACCGTGTCGACGATCGGACTGGGGTGCAACAATTTCGGCCGGGCGGGAACGGCCACCGTGTCACAGGCGGGTACGAACGCGGTCATCGACGCCGCGATCGATGTGGGCGTGACGCTGTTCGACACCGCCGACATTTATGGCGCCGAACGTGGCCAGAGCGAAACGCTCATGGGGCATGCGCTCAAGGGCAAACGCGACCAGATCGTGCTTGCATCCAAATTCGGAATGGACATGGGCGGGGCCAACGGGCCGGACTGGGGAGCACGGGGCTCGCGCCGTTACATCCGCCTGGCGGTCGAGGCGTCGCTACGGCGGCTGCAGACCGACTGGATCGACCTGTACCAGCTGCACCAGCCTGATCCGCGCACGCCCATCGAAGAGACACTGTCCACGCTGGACGACCTGATCGCCGAGGGCAAGATCCGCTACATCGGGCACTCGAATCTGGCCGGCTGGCAGATCGCCGAGGCCGAATTCACCGCCGCGATGAACGGGCACCCGCGGTTCATTTCAAGCCAGAACGAGTACAACCTGCTGGTGCGCGGCGCTGAGCAGGAGGTGCTGCCCGCCGTGAACGCGTACGGACTCGGGTTCCTGCCCTTCTTTCCGCTCTACAACGGCCTGTTCACCGGAAAATTCTCACGCAGCGGCGGACCGGCGGACAGCCGCATCATGATGATCCGACCGCACCTGGTCGAGAACGCCCCGTGGGACACCATCGAAACCTACGCGGCCTGGTGCGGTGAGCGCGGCGTCACCATGCTCGCGGCCACATTCGCCTGGCTCCTCGCCCAGCCGGGGCTCACGAGCGTTATCGCCGGGGCAACCAGGCCGGAACAAATCGTGCAGAATGCGACGGCGGCCTGGCGGCCCACCGGCGAGGACCTTGCATTCATCTCCGAGCTGTTCGCCTAACAAGGGAAATTCACGGTCCCAACGTTTGTGAGTGAGTGCTCACTCAGTTAGGATTCTCGGGTGAGAAAGAAATCAACCCGGGCGCGTTCCCTGTCCGTCGAGGACCGGCAGGAGATGTTGATCGACGTCGTCACGCCGTTGCTGATCGAGTACGGTCAGGCGCTCACGACCAAGCAGATCGCCACCCGGGCCGGCATCGCCGAAGGAACCATTTTTCGCGCGTTCGGCACCAAGGACGAACTCATCCAGGCCGCCGTCGACCGGCAGCTCGACCCGGAGCCGTTCCGGGAACGGCTGCGCGGCGTCGACGTGACGTTGCCGCTCGAAGACAAGGTGCGCGCCATTGTCGTGATGATGCGCGACCGCTTCACGACCGTGTTCACCATCATGACCGCCCTCGGACGGTTCGGGCCTCCGCACGCGCACGACCCCCGGCACGAGCTGACCGATGTGCTCGGCGAAGCCGTGGCGGCCGATCTCGAGAGGCTGAACTTCGGTCCCGAACGGACGGGCCAGATCATCCGCATGGTGACCCTCTCGACGTCGATCCGGCAGATCCGCGGCGGACTGACGTTCAGCGCCGAGGAGGTGACGGACGTCATCCTGTACGGCATCATGGGTCGCCGTGATGACGGCTCGCGGGGCGCGCATCACACCGACGACACCCCCGTCACCGTGGCCACCGCCGCGATACCCGACCCCGCAGTGAACTAGGAGACCCCCCCCGTGTTGTGGAAATTGCTCGTGCGCTACCTGAGGCCGTACTGGCCGCTGCTTCTGGCGGTGGTCGTGTTCCAGCTCGCCCAGTCGATCGCCTCGCTCTACCTGCCCACCCTGAACGCCGACATCATCGACGAGGGAGTGGCAAAGGGGGACACCGGCTACATCCTGCGCGTCGGCGGCGTCATGCTCCTCATCACGCTCGCACAGATCCTGTGCGCGATCGTGGCCGTGTACTTCGGCGCGAAGGTTGCCATGAAGGTGGGTCGCGACCTGCGCGGCGGCGTGTTCACCCGTGTCGGCGAATTCTCCGAGCAGGAGGTGACCCGGTTCGGGGCAGCCTCGCTCATCACCCGGTCCACCAACGACGTGCAGCAGGTACAGATGCTCGTGCTGACCACCTGCACACTGCTCGTTTCTGCGCCCATCCTCAGCATCGGCGGGGTCATCATGGCCATCCGCCAGGATGTGCAGTTGTCCTGGCTCATCGCCGTGAGCGTTCCGATCCTGCTCGTGGCGGTGGGATTCATCGTCGTGAAAATGGTGCCGCTGTTCCGCAAGATGCAGACCCGCATCGACACGGTCAACCGGGTTCTGCGTGAGCAGCTCACCGGCATCCGCGTGGTTCGTGCGTTTGTGCGCGAAGACGTGGAGACCGAGCGTTTCGCCGTCGCCAATCGCGACGTTACCGAAGTCGCGCTGAGCTCGGGCCGACTGATGGCACTGATGTTTCCCATCGTCATGCTCGTGCTCAACGTCTCGAGCGTCGCCGTGATCTGGTTCGGGGCCTTCCGCATCCAGGACGGCTCCATGCAGGTCGGCACGCTCATTGCGTTCCTCAGCTACCTGATGCAGATTCTGATGGCGGTGATGATGGCCACGTTCATGGCGGTGATGATTCCGCGCGCCGCGGTGTCGGCCGATCGCATCAGCGAGGTGCTCTCGACCGTCTCCAGTGTCGTGCCCCCGGTCAATCCGGTCAACGACACGGTCGGGCGCGGAGAACTCGAACTGCTCGACGTGGGCTTCGCCTACCCGGGCGCCGAACAGCCGGTGCTGCGTAACGTGAGCTTCATCGCCCGGCACGGGGAGACGACCGCGATCATCGGCAGCACCGGCAGCGGCAAGTCCACCCTCGTCAACCTGCTGCCGCGGCTTTTCGACGCCACGAGCGGTTCGGTACTCGTCGACGGGGTCAACGTGCGCGACCTCAACCCCGACCTGCTGTGGGGCAACATCGGTCTCGTTCCGCAGAAGCCGTACCTGTTCTCCGGTACCGTGCGCAGCAACCTGCGCTACGGCAAGCCCGACGCCACGGAGGAAGAGCTCTGGCGTGCCCTGACCATCGCGCAGGCGAAAGACTTCGTGGAAGAGATGGAGGACGGCCTCGACGCTCCCATCTCACAGGGCGGAACGAACGTGTCCGGCGGGCAGCGCCAACGCCTCGCCATCGCAAGGGCCCTGGTCAAACGCCCGGACCTGTATATTTTCGACGACTCGTTCTCGGCGCTCGACCTGGCAACGGACGCCCGGCTGCGGCTGGCCCTGAAGCACAGCACCGACGGAGCGACGATGGTGATAGTAGCCCAACGCGTTTCGAGCATCATTGACGCCGACCAGATTCTCGTGCTCGAGGACGGCCGCATCGTCGGCCGGGGAACGCACGACGAGTTGCTGGAGCGCAACACCACATACCAGGAAATTGTGTCATCCCAGCTGACCGCGGAGGAAGCAGCATGAGCGAGTCCAGCACCGCCGACAAGCCGGCCGCACGTCCGCCGCGCGGCGGCGGGCCGTTCGGCGCGATGAGCCTGCCGGTCGAGAAACCGATGAATTTCACCGCCTCCGGAAAACGGCTTCTGGGCAAGCTGCGCCCGGAACGGCTGTGGCTCGCGCTCGTCTTCGGACTGGCGATCGTCAGCGTCACGTTCGCCGTGCTGGGTCCCCGCCTCCTCGGCGAGGGCACCAACCTCATCTTCTCCGGCATCGTCTCGAAGTCGTTGCCGGCGGGAACCAGCCAGGCCGCCGTGATCGAGCAGCTGCGCGCCTCCGGCGATACCGCCCGGGCCGACATGCTCAGCGCGATGACACTCACCCCGGGGCTCGGCATCGACTTTGCGATGCTTTCCACGGTTTTGTTCTGGGCCCTCGCGCTATATGTGCTGTCGAGCGTCTTCAGCTGGCTGCAGGCGTACGTTCTCAACGGCATCGTTCAGCGCACCGTGTACCGCCTGCGCGAGGAGATCGAAGCCAAGATCAATCGCCTCCCGCTGAGCTACTTTGACAAGCGACCCCGCGGCGATCTGCTCAGCCGCGTGACCAACGACGTCGACAACATCTCGCAGAGCCTGCAACAGTCGCTCAGCCAGGTCGTCACCTCTCTGCTCACCGTGATCGGGGTCATCGTGATGATGTTCCTGTTGTCGCCGCTGCTCGCGCTGATCGCCCTTGTGACAGTGCCGCTGACCCTCGTGATCACGGCGATCATCGCCAAACGCTCTCAGAAACTCTTCGTCGGGCAGTGGAAGAACACGGGCGAACTCAACGGCCAGATTGAGGAAACCTTCACCGGGCACGCGCTGGTGAAGGTATTCGGCAGGCAGAAGGAGGTCGAAGAGCGCTTCGCCGCGAAAAACGAGGAGTTGTACCGGGCGAGCTTCGGAGCGCAGTTCATCAGCGGCATGATCATGCCGGCGATGACCTTCATCGGCAACCTCGTATACGTGGCGATCGCGGTCGCCGGCGGCCTGCAGGTGGCCACGGGCGCCATGCAGCTCGGTGACGTTCAGGCCTTCATCCAATACTCACGCCAGTTCACCCAGCCGCTCGCGCAGCTCGGATCGATGGCGAACCTGCTGCAGTCCGGTGTCGCATCCGCCGAGCGCGTCTTCGACCTGCTCGACGCCGAGGAGCAGAGCGAAGACGTGCCCGACGCCGAAACGCCCGATCAGGTACGCGGGCGCCTGGTCTTCGAAGACGTGTCGTTCCGCTACACACCGGACCGGCCACTGATCGACGACCTGAGCCTGGTGGCAGAGCCCGGGCAGACGATCGCCATCGTCGGACCGACGGGCGCGGGCAAGACCACCCTCGTCAACCTCATGATGCGCTTCTACGAGATCGACGCCGGACGAATCCTGCTCGACGGCGTTGACGTAGCGCACATGACCCGCCGGGACCTGCGCAGCCGAATGGGAATGGTGCTGCAGGACACCTGGTTGTTCGGGGGCACCATTCGCGACAACATCGCCTACGGTCGGCCGGAGTCCACGGAGGAGGAAATCCTCGCCGCGGCCAAGGCAACCTACGTCGACAGGTTCGTGCATTCCCTGCCCGACGGCTACGACACGGTGCTCGACGACGACGGCAGCAACGTGAGCGCCGGGGAAATGCAGTTACTCACAATTGCGCGGGCGTTCCTGGCCAAGCCGAGCGTGCTCATCCTCGATGAGGCCACAAGTTCGGTGGACACCCGCACCGAGGTACTGGTACAGAAAGCGATGAGCGCCCTGCGGGCCGAACGCACGAGCTTCGTGATCGCACACCGGCTGTCCACAATCCGCGACGCCGACCTGATCCTGGTGATGGAATCCGGCCGTATCGTGGAGCAGGGCAACCACGCCGAGCTGCTCGCGGCCGGCGGGGCGTACCACGCGCTCTACGAGGCACAGTTCGCCGCACCCGTCGCCGACGAGGTCTGACCGACACGAACTCCTCCACGGGTCGACCACCGGCGTGGTTTCGCCCAGATCGGCCGCCGTTGACCTCCGCTGAGGCGGCGGCGGCCACTCTTGTCCCATGCAGCCGACAATCGTCAAGACCAGGGAAGCCTTCGACTTCCTGGCACTCGTTCCCCAGCTCGTCGGGTTTCACCCCGAGCAGAGCATGGTTCTCGTCGCCTTTCGCGGTAACCGCACCTGCGGGGCACTGCGCTTCAACCTGCCCGAACCGGATGCCACTGCGAAGGTGCTGAGACGCATCGCGACCACCCTGATCGGGACTCTGTGCAAGATTCCCGGAGTCGATTCCGTCGTGCCCATCGCCTACACCGGGGAATCGTTCAGCGACGCCGGTGGGATTCCGCAGGAGCGGTTCGTTGGCTGCCTCGTGAAGCGCGCCGAAATGAGCGGGTTTCTCGTGCGGGATGCGCTGTGCGTGGGCGCCGATGGCTGGGGCTCCTACCTCGACCCGCACCGCCCGGTCTCCGGCCGCCCCCTCGGCGACATTACGACGTCCCGTGTGTACGCGTCCGCGCCATCGAGTGCGCGGGAGAGCCTCGGAACGCTGGCCAGCGGCACGGAGCTCCCGCGGGTGTCGCCCGCCCGACGCGAGCGGGTGGCGCGGGAGTACCGCCGCTATACCGGCCTGCACGCAGCGCCCGGTGCCCCGGAGGAACTCCTGCCCGTTGTGGGTGAGGTTCTGGACTCCGTTGAGATCGCGGAGGAAGCTCTCGCCTGGGACACCGCGTCCCCGCACACCGGCGACGTTGCCCGGCTCCTGTTCGTTCTGCAGGGTGCCGGCAACCGGGACCAGGTCATGCTGCAGTTCGCGTTCGGGCGGGAGGCCGGTGAAGACGCCCGGGCCGTGAACAAGTACTACTGGGCGCTCCAGGCCGTGACCGGGCGGGACCTCGATGACCTCGTCGAGGAGCAGGAACGACGGGGAATCAGCCCCGAGGCCGCGGCCATCGGCGATCTTATGCTCGGGTTGACCGATCAACGCCCGGACCCCGAACGGATCAAGCGCGGAATCGCCCTGCTCAGGGTCGTGGTCGCGAGTGCCCCACGATCGGCGAGGCCCGCACCGTTGTGCATGCTCGCATGGCTGTCCTGGGCGCTCGGTCGTGGTTCCGTCGCCGCGATTTTCATCGACCAGGCGCTTTCGATCAGTCCGGACTACGGGATGGCCGTTCTGCTGCGCGGGCTGCTCTCCTCCGGCCTGCTGCCCGACTGGGTCTACCTGGTTCCCGCTGCGTCGACCGGCGACGGGGGACAGCCCGCGGCAACGTGAGTTTATCGTCCGCTCGGCACATACTGGCAGTGCAGGCTTAAGCGATATCAGGGGACCCAACCGGCTCTCGGCGCTCCAGAAAGCGGTGGTGGAATGAACGTGGGACGAGTGGGTTGCGCCCTGTGGCCAGGGGCCTCGCCGGAGTGGACATTCATTGTGGGACCCGGCCATCTGATCGCTCTCCCTGCTACGACGCCGGCGCATCTGTTGGAAGCGCTCTGCAACCGGGATCGGCCCTCCCTCGCCACGGCCGACGACGTCCTGACGGTGATTCCACTGCACGGTGACGAGGCCGTCGACCGCGTCGCCGTCGTCATCCTGGGGGAAACGACCGATACCGACGGTGTGCCGATGTCAGTGACCGTGCGCGGAGCCGTCGCTGTTGATGTATTCTCGGTCGGCGGTTCCCGCCGCATCTCGGATGCGGGCGGGGCGCCGTGGTTCTCGGCCGCGTTCGTCTCAGTCACCGGGCTCACCATCGGCTCCCCTGGGATCCCTCGGGTCAATCCCGCGGAGCTTGGTTCCGGACAGACCATCGATTCCGGGGCGATCTCGGGCAGCGCGCTGTTCTGGTCTGCTCTGCTGGGCGCGGGGCCGGCCGGGCCGGCCGAACATGCACCGCACGCGGTCTCACCGACCTACGTGCCGGCTTCGCCACCGATACCGCCGTCGGGCGACGACTTCGACGACACGGTACTGCGCGCTCCGCGTGCGGCGCGCCCGACAACGGCGGAACGCGACGGCGCGCCCGCCGAAGACACCGTGCTTCGGGCACCGGCCACCCCGCCCCGCGAGACCCGCGAAGAACCTGCGTCCGAGCCTGCCGGCGGGCAACTCGAACGTTACGGGTTTCGGCTGCCCGACGGCACGGAACGCCGACTGGACACCGTCTACCTGCTCGGGCGGCGTCCGCAATCGGCCCGGATCGGAGCCGGAACCCGAGCCGATACGCGACTGATCACCATCGGCTCTCGCACGTCGGCGGTCTCGGCAACGCACCTGGAGATCCGTCAGGACGGCGACTCTGTGGTGGTCACCGATGTCGGCTCCACGAACGGAACCATCGTGCTTCCGGAGCGCGGACGGCGTCAGCGGCTGCGCCCCGGGCAGTCCGTCGCGGTGCGCCCCGGTACCCGGGTCGACATTGGGGACGGTAATATCATCGAAGTCCTCCGTTGAACCAGGGGCTGGCTTTATTCTCTGCAGATTCGACGTTGGAAGGCATCACCCGTGACCCAGATTGGTCAGAGCTCGCCGGAATTCACGGTCGAGCTGCCTTCCACCGGCAAAAGTGTCACCCTGGCCTGGTCGGCCCTTACGGATGTCGGTCACCGGCGTGAAGTGAACGAGGACAGCCTGCTCGCGCAGCCGCCCATCTTCTCGGTCGCCGACGGCATGGGCGGCCATTCCGCCGGCGATGTCGCCAGCGCCGCTGTGGTGACGCGCCTCGCCGAACACACGGGCAAAGCGGTGCTCGACGCGCATTCCATCGACTCTGCGTTGAGCCTCGCGGTGGAGGATATGGCCAAAGGCGTCGGCGTCACCGATCAGGGAACCGGCACGACGGTCACCGGCGTCGCGCTCGCCGTGGTGTCTGGAACACCGAACTGGATTGCCTTCAACATCGGGGATTCGCGGGTGTACCAGCTCAACGCCGGAGTCCTCGAGCAGGTCACGACCGACCACTCCGTCGTCCAGGAGCTCTTTGACGCCGGTCGCATCACCCGTGAAGAGGCCGAGGTCCACCCGCAGGGCAACATCATCACTCGAGCCGTCGGCTTTCACGAGCCCCCCATTCCCGACTACCGGATCCTGCCGCTGCAGGAGGGAATGCGCATTCTCGTCTGCTCCGACGGCCTCTCCAAGGAGATCACGTCCTACGGGATTCGGCACTTTCTGCTGTCGAACTCAAGCGCGGCGGACGCGGCGGCGGCGCTCCTCGAAGCCGCGCTGGAGAACGGTGGTCGCGACAACGTGACCGTGATCGTAGTTGACGTGGTGAGCGTCAATGACCTCACCGACTCGGAAGATACCGCGGCTGATCCCATCGGCGTCAAAAACTAAGCCCTACCGGCGAAAACGGCCGCCCGGTCTGCATACAATAAGGGTCACGGTGCCGTTTTTTCGGTGGCGTGGGGCCGGTGAAACCTGACCGGCCTACCTGAACCGGCACGGAGGCGATCATGGCACGACGTCTCCCGTCTACGCCTCCGACGCTTCCGGGTTTCAGCTACGTGCGAGCCCTCGGCTCCGGAGGATTCGCCGACGTCTTCCTGTTCGAACAGAACCTGCCTCGCCGCCCCGTGGCCGTCAAGGTTCTGCTCGCCGGTGTGGTCAACGATCAGGTGCGTGAGCTTTTTCGCGCCGAGGCCAATGTGATGGCCCAGCTCGGCTCGCACCCCTGCATTCTCACCGTGTTTCAATCGAGCATCTCCGCGGACGGTCGACCGTACCTTGTCATGGAATACTGCTCGGCGAATCTCAGCCAGCGCTACCGTTCGGAGCCGCTGAGCGTACCCGACGTGCTGCGGATCGGCATCAAGATCTCCAGCGCCGTCGAGAGCGCCCACCGCTCGGGGGTGCTGCACCGGGACATCAAACCCTCAAACATTCTGCTCACGGCATACGGGCATCCGGTGCTCTCGGACTTCGGGATCGCGGCGACGCTCGCGGACGCTGAAGCGGATACCGGAAACGAGGACGGCACCGCGGGTGCGCCCTCCGCTCTCGTCGGTCTGTCCATTCCCTGGTCGGCACCGGAGGTGCTGCACGGCGACGTGCACGGGTCGATCGCGTCGGAGGTCTGGGCGCTCGGGGCGACGTTCTACTCGTTGCTGGCCGGCCGCTCGCCGTTCGAGGTGCCCGGCGGCGATAACGGGACGGCTGCGCTCTCGGCACGGATCGGACGGGCCCGGCTCGCGCCGATCGATCGAGCGGGGATCCCGGCCCGACTGAACGACATTCTCGGTCGCGCCATGCGTCGCTCTCCCGCGCAGCGCCAGCAGAGCGTTCTGGAACTGATCCGGGAACTGCAATCGGTGGAGGCGGAGCTGGGTCTTGCCCAGACACCGCTTGAAGTGTCCGTCGATGACTGGGCGGCAGCCACACCTGTCGACGTCCTGGACCACACGCGGATCACCGGACCCGGCCTGCCCGCAGGCGCCCGAAGGCGAGGCCGTCGGTCGGCCGGCACCGCCCCGGCGAGTTCGCAGACACGCGAGCGTTCCTCCCGGCCTCGTGGCACACAGACCCGTGGGCAGCGCGACACGTCGTACGCGCGTCGCCGCCCGCCGCGGTGGGCGGGCCTCGCCTCGGCGGGTGGCCTCATCCTCCTGGCCGGGGTCGCGGCCCTGGTGCTGACACTGGTCGCGGGAGAACGCACCGCCGGAATCCCTCAGGTGAGTGACATCAGCGGCACCCCGCGCAGCGGCTCGATCGTCTTTCAGTGGCAGAACCCCGGCGTGCAGTCCAGCGACAACTACGTCGTGCAGCTTCGCTCGGGAGAGAAGAGCATCCAGCGGGGAACGGAGTTCGGTGTCGACCCCGAGGGCCGGGACACGGTCTGTGTCACCGTGACGGTGAACCGGGCCGGGGCGAACGGCGAACCCAGCGCCGAGAAATGCGTCGACGCAACGGTGACCCAGTGATACCACCGGTGACCCGGTGAGGTGGGACTGGGGGCGCACCCACCGCTCGCTGATCGCGACCGTCACCAGCGGCGTGGTGATCGCCGCTCTGGTCGCGACGATCGCCGTCGTCTCCGGCGGGTACACCGCCCAACGATTCGACCTCGGCGACGCCGCCGTGTGGGTGACCAACGAGTCACGGCAGTCCGTAGGCCGTGCCAACACCGCCGTCATGGAGCTGAACACCGTCGTCGGTGTCGACGGCGACAGTCTCGACGTGCTGCAACGAGGCGCGAGCGTGTTCGTGCTTGACCGCGCGGACAGCTCGCTCGACATCGTCGATGCGGCCACGGCGCAGATTACAGGCAGCGTACCGTTGCCTCCGCTCGACCCGACCGTGCTGCTCGGCGCCGATCGCGCCGTCGTAACGTCGAACGGCGACATCTGGACCCTGCCCGCCGCCGAAATCGCCGATTTTGACGGCCTGTCCGCACCGACGCTGAGCCTCGGAGCCGGCACCGTGGTGACCCTCGACCCGGACGGGCTGTTGACCGCGTTCACCCCGGGCACCGGCAGTCTGTTGCAGATCGACACGACGGCCGGAAACGTGGTCACGCACACGACGGCGCTCGCGACGATGCCCGCGGGCACAGCGACCGAACAGCCCGGCCGACGACTGGTCGGCACGGCGGATGACGATTACCAGATCTCCAGCGTGGCCGGCAGCTGGGCCCTGCTCAACGCAACCACCGCGCACCTGTACCTCGAGGAGACTGACGTCGACCTCGGCCCCACCGACAACCCCGCAATCCAACAGGCTAGTGCCCAGGGCGAACGGGTGCTCGTGGCGCACAACGGCGGACTGCTCTCCGTGCCCCTCGCCGGCGGATCACCCGAACAACTGGTTTCCGGGCGTCACCGTTCGGCGGCGGCGCCGGCATCCGTGGGGGCCTGCGACTACGCCGCCTGGGCGGACGGAACGGCGTGGCGGGACTGCTCCGACGCACCGGGCACGGCCGACACCTCCGGTGAGGCGCCTCTGGACGGAATCGCCGCATCGGCGCGGCTCGAATTTCGACTCAACGGCGACGGCGTCGTGCTCAACGACGCCGTGAACGGCACGACGTGGGCCGTGCAGCAACGCAACGAACGCATCGACAACTGGGCCGACCTGGTCGACACCGATCAGACCAGGCACACCGTGGAGGAGGACAACGGCGATACCCCGCCGTCCTTCGAACAGACGCAGGTGGCTCCCGTCGCTCTCGACGACGCATTCGGTGCCCGGCCGGGGCGGGCGACGGTGCTCCCCGTGCTGCTCAACGACTACGACCTCAACGACGACGTGATCATGATCTCGGGATTCAGCGACATCTCCGCGGACCGGGGACGCCTCGAACTCGTCGCCAACAACCAGCAGCTGCAACTGACCCTGCCGCCGACGGCCACCCAACCCGTGACCTTCACCTATTCGATCACCGACGGTCGCGGGGGAACGGCGTCGGCCACCGTGACGGTGAGCATCCGCGGCGACGAGGAGAACTCCGCGCCCGCGCAGGCACGCATCACCCGGGCCAGCGTCGACGCGTCCGGCCAGGTCACCGCTCAGGTACTCGGGGACTGGATCGACCCCGACGGTGACCCGTTCTACCTGGCGTCCGCCGCGACGAACGCGCCGGACCAGGTCGGTTTCACCCCAGCCGGAGCCGTGACATTCACGGAGGGCGGAACCGGCAATACCGCCGCCGAACGGCGTACCGACGTTGCCCTGACCGTGTCCGACGGTCGCGACGTCGGGGCGGGAGCGCTGACCGTGTTCGTGCGGGCGGCCGGCACGGTTCCGATCCTGACCGACTCGTTCTCGGCCCTCGCCACCGCCGGCGCCGAAATCACCCTGTCACCGCTCGAGCACGCGCGCGGCGGCTCAGGCGTGCTGCGGCTCAGCAGCGTTCCGGCCAAGCCGAACGTGACGATCACGCCGCGCTGGGACGAGGGCACGTTCCGTTTCGTGAGTCTGGAGGTCGGCACGCACTACCTCGAATACGCGGTGACCGACGGAACAGAAACAGCCACCGGACACATCCGCGTCGAAGTGTCGGCCGCGGCCGACATCGACAGCCAACCGGTCACCGTTCCGCACACCGCGTTCATCCGCGGCAGCCAGCCGACGCTGGTCGACGTGCTCGCCACCGACTTCGACCCGGCCGGGGGAGTCCTGCTGGTCACAGGAACATCGAGCATCCCCGCAGACAGCGGCCTCCGAGTGGAAATTCTCGAACAACGGTTTGTGCGCGTGACCCTCACTCGGCCGCTGCCCACCGGCTCGGTGTCCTTCGGCTACCGGGTCAGCAACGGGCTCCTCGAATCCACGGGCACCGTCACCGTCATTGAGCTTCCCGCGGTGTCGCAGAAACAGGCACCGCGCGCACGGCCCGATACCGTGTCGGTGCGGGTGAACGATGCCGTCGACATCCCCGTGCTCGCCAATGACGAACACCCCGACGGCGACCCGCTCACCCTCGACCCAACGCTCACCGAGGGACTGACCGGGCAGGCCGGGCTGCTCTTCACCTCCGGCACAGTGCTGCGATACCTGGCGCCCGCCACCGCCGGAAACTACACCGCCGTGTACCGCGTCACGGCGCCCGACGGTCAGTTCGCCAACGCCGAGGTGCGAATCCTGGTGCGTGAAGCGGATGCCGCGACCAACAACGCACCCGAGCCGCAGACCGTCGTGGCCAGGGTTCTTGCCGGCAGCACCGTGCATATTCCGATTCCGCTGAACGGGATCGACCCGGACAATGATTCGGTGCAGCTGCTCGGCCAGGAAACCAACCCGGAGAAGGGCGCCGTCACCGGCATGGATTCGGACTCGTTCGAGTACACCGCCGGGGAGTACTCCACCGGCACCGATACCTTCACGTACGCGATCGTCGACGCGCTCGGCGCCCGCGCCACCGGCACCGTGCGTGTGGGCATCAGCGCACGCCCGGACGGTGCACGCAATCCGATCGCCGCCCCCGACGAGGTCAATATGCGGCCCGGTGGCACGGTCTCCGTGCCGGTACTCGACAACGACTCGGACGCCGACGGCGGCACGCTGAGCATCGTGAGCGTCGAGACGAGCAACCCCGGCGTCGATTCCGGTTCTGCCGTCGTCGACAACGCCGTCATCGCCGTGACGGCGCCTGCGCGGGAGGGACGCTACGGATACATTTACGTCATCCAGAACGAACGCGGCGGCACGAGCTCCAACTTCCTCACCGTCGCGGTCAGCAAGGACGCGCCCCGGTCCCAGCCGATCGCCAGGGACACCCGACTCACCCTGAGCGACATTCAGGGCCGACGAAGCGTCGACGTCGACGTTCTCTCGCAGGTGTTCTTCGCGGAAGGCGCCTCCAGCACCCTCGACCTGGCCGTGCTGCCCGGCTTCACGAACACGGCCACCGTCACCGACAACAAACGCATCCAGGTGACACTCGCCGACCACGCGCAGATCATTCCGTTCTCCGTCACGCACCCCCACGATCACGCCATCGTGTCGTACGCGTTCGTCTGGGTCCCCGGTTTTCGAGATGCCCTGCCGCAACTACGCAGCGGGGTGCCGACACTCACCGTGAAAAGTGAGACGACGCTGACGCTCGACATCAATGATTACGTGGTCGCAGTCGACGGTCGAACGGTGCGGCTCACCGACACAAGCACCGTGCGCGCCACCCACGCCGACGGGACCGTGCTCGCGGCTTCAACCACGCGGCTGCAGTACACGAGCGCCGCCGGGTACTTCGGTCCGGCCTCCATCTCGTTCGAGGTGACGGACGGTTCGACCGCGAGCGACCCCGCGGGGCGCACGAACACCATCGTGCTTGCGATCACGGTGACGCCGAGCGACAATCAACCGCCCGCCTTCGACGGTGCGGTCATCGACTTCGAGCCCCAGCAGGCGAAGGTCATCGACCTGCGCAAACTCACCTCCTACCCGTACCCGAACGACGTCGGTGAGCTCGCGTTCACGGTTCTCGACCCGAAGCCCGCGGGATTCACCGCGACGCTCAACGCCCACGAGCTCACCCTCCGTGCCGACAGCTCCGCCGTCAAGGGAACGTCACGTCCCATCCTGATCGGAGTGCGGGACAGTCTCGCCGACGGACGCTCCGGTCGCATCGACCTGCGCGTCGTCGCCTCCACGAGGCCGACCGCCATTCCCGCTGCGGATGCCGCCATCGCGCCACGGGGGCAGACCACCGTCGTTGATGTGCTCACCAACGACGAGGCGGCGAACCCGTTCCCCGCCACCCCGTTGCGTGTGATCGATGTGCGCGGCCTCGGCGGCGCGACGGTGCCGCCGGGGGTCACGATCACCCCGAGCGCCGACTCCAGCCGACTCAGCATCCGCGTGTCCGCGGATGCGGCGCCCGTCGACACGAACCTGCAGTACCAGGTGGCGGATGCCACCGGCGACCCCGACCGTTACGCGTGGGGCACCGTGCGAATCTCCGTGCAGGATGTGCCGGAAACCGTCACGAACGTGGCCGTGCGCGGATTCGGCGACGGATCGCTCACGGTGGCGTTCAATGCCGGCGCCGCGAACAACTCGCCGATCACCGGGTATCAGATCGTGTTGCGCGGTGCCGATTCCGGTGCGGTGCTCGGCACGACCCTGTGCCAGGCCACGTCGTGCCAGGTTTTCACCCGGGGAAACGGCCGCGACAACGCCGTTCGGGTGTCGGTCGCCGCGCAGAACGCGCTCGGAGCATCCGCGGTCACCACGCTGCGCAGCGACGTGTGGTCCGACGTGGTGCCCGTCGCGCCGACCGGCCTGGTCGCAGTCCCACTCGACGGGGGCCTGCGCCTCAGCTGGGGCACGGTGTCGCCGGGAGGCGGCGGCACGCCCATACGCGGTTACGTCCTGACCGTCGGCGGGACGACGCAACCCGAGGTGAGCGCCACCGGGGTGCGGTGCTCGGCGGCGGCACGCTGCAGCATCGACGTGAACGGCCTGACGAACGGCGCACCGGTCGAGTTCACGGTGAGCGCCCGAAACGACGCGCTACCCGAACTCAGCAGCTGGACGATCGCCCGCGGCAGCGGCACCCCCTACGGTTCCCCGCAGGCAGCCAACGTGGTGGCGTCGGGAAGCGACGCCACCGGCTCGGTGACCGTGTCGTGGAGCCCCTTCGCCAACTCCGGCGACCCGATGCTCGGCTACTTCGTGCAGCGAATCACCGGAACCCGCACGCCGTCCGGCTCCCAGGTGTGCTCCGTCACCTCCCCGGCGCCCGGCGCGCTGACCGCCCCGGTCGTCGGGGGCGTCGTCGACGCACAGCTCGCCGTGTCCGGCATGGCGAGCTCGGCACAGTTCGACGGACTCACCGGCACCAACGGTCGGTATTCCTTTGTGGTGTGGGGCTACAACCGTGCCGGATGCGCCGTGTCCGCCGTGGCCTCCGCCGTGATTCGCGCCGACCCGGTCGGACCTCCCGTCGTGACGGGAACCATGCGCTCTCGCGGAACGGCATGGGACTACCAGATCGCCGCGAGCGCCGTGGTCGGCGGTGACCGCTACCAGCTGCGAGCTGCAGACGGCACCGGCGACGTCGTTGCCTTCGACGGGGTGGGATGGCCGAGGGAACTGATCGGTGGTGCCTTCGGTGACACCGTCTCGGTGGAGGTTCGAGCGTGCAACGCCTGGGGCGGCTGCGGTCCGTGGTCCGCTCCGGTGACCGCGCCGGAGGCATCCGTCACTCGCGCCGTGGCCGGAGTCAGCTACGACGCCGCCACCGGCCGGTTCTCCTGGACCAGCGACCCGCCCAACGGTTCCGTCCCGGCGAGCTATGTCTGCTCAGTTCCCGAACCCGGCGGCGAGCCCCCCACTCCCGCCGATTCACCGAACAGTTGCACCCTGCCGGATGCGCCGCCGGCCGGCACGGTGCGGCTGACGGTGACCGTGAACACGCACTCCTACGACTACGACAAATGACCGAGAGAGACCTCCCCATGACGATGCTCCCCGAGCAGGCCACCCAGTTCGCCGACGCGTTCGACCGGCTGGTGAGCGGCGTGGAACACGTCGTTCTCGGCAAGAACCACGTCATTCGCCTCGCGTTCACGGCGCTGCTCAGCGAGGGCCACCTGCTGCTCGAAGACGTGCCAGGCACCGGCAAGACGTCACTGGCCCGCGCGATCGCGCAGAGCGTGCGCGGTACGAGCAACCGTGTTCAGTTCACGCCCGACCTGCTGCCGGGGGACATCACCGGAGTCAGCATCTACGACCAACGCCACGGCGCGTTCGAATTCCATCGCGGCCCGATTTTCGCCAACATCGTGCTCGCCGACGAAATCAACCGGGCCAGCCCGAAGACCCAGTCGGCGCTGCTCGAAGTGATGGAGGAGGGTCAGGTGACCACGGACGGCGTGACACACCAGGTCGGAACGCCCTTCATGGTCATCGCCACCCAGAACCCCATCGAGCAGGCCGGAACCTACCGGCTCCCGGAGGCGCAGCTGGATCGATTCATCATGAAGTCCGCCATCGGCTACCCCGACCACGCGTCCATGATCCGTATCCTCGATGGTGCCGGGCATCGCGCTCACGAGGTCGGCGTCACGCCCGTGCTCACCGCCGAAACCGTGGTCGAGCTCGCCGCCCTCGCCCGCACCGTGTTCGTGGACCCGAGCATCACCGACTACGTGTCCCGGCTGATCGACGCCACTCGCACCGCACCCGAAGTGCGACTCGGGGTGAGTGTGCGGGGCGCCCTCGCGCTCATCCGCACGGCCAAAACCCTCGCGGCCGCCAACGGCCGCCACTATGTCATTCCCGACGACGTGAAGGTGCTCGCTGAGCCGGTGCTCGCGCACCGGCTCTTGCTCGATCCGGAAAGCGAATTCGACGGGGCGACGGCCTCGCAGGTGATCGCCCAGATCGTTGTCGAGACGCCCCCGCCCAGCGAACGAGCCCACCGTGACTGACACCGGGACGAACTCCCGGACCCGCGGCGGCGGCACCGCGCCGACCGCATCGGAGGGGCACCTCACCCGTATCGTCGCCGGGGCGTTGCAGCGGACGGCGTCGACGCGCCTGCGGTTCGCGCGGGCGTTCCGGGTCGTGCGGGCCGTCGTGACGCCCCTCGGGTGGGGCATGGCCGTCACGGTTGTCCTCGCCTTCCTCGGCGGATACCTGGCCGGGTGGACGGAACTCGTCGTGATCGCCTGGACCGGGCTGACGCTGCTCCTGCTGGCCTGTGCCTACCTGCTCGGGCGCTCGACATACGATGTCTCCCTGAGCCTCGGTGCGGACCGTGTGGTCGTCGGCGACCCGGTCACCGGGCGGGTCGTCGTGCAGAACCCGGCCCGCCGTCGACTGCCGGCGGTGCGCGTGGAGGTGCCGATCGGCCCGGCGGTGTCGGTCATCCCGATGCCGAGCCTCGGCCGGAAGGCGCAGTTCGGTCACGATTTCGCCGTCCCCACCCTGCGCCGGGGACTGGTGTCTGTCGGCCCGGTGCGCACGGTTCGCGCCGACCCGGTCGGGCTGGTGCACAAGGAACTGGTCTGGGCCGAGAAGACCCTGCTGCGCGTTCACCCGCGCACCATCTCCATCCCCAGCATGAGCACCGGACTGATTCGTGACCTCGAAGGCAACCCGACGCGCGATCTCACCACCAACGACGTGTCCTTCAATTCCCTGCGGGAATACGTTCCCGGGGACGAGCGCCGCGGCATCCACTGGAAGAGCACGGCGAAGACCGGCACGTTGATGGTGCGGCAGTTCGAGGAGACCCGCCGCAGCGAACTGATGGTCGTGCTGGGGCTGCAGGAGGGCGAATGCGCCACCGATGATGAGTTCGAGCTGGCCGTGAGCGTGGCAGGGTCCCTCGGGGTGCGGGCCATTCGCGACGGCCGAACCGTGTCCGTGTCGGTGAGCGCTCTCACCCCGCCGTACGCGCGGCGGCCGGTGGCGGCAATGCGCGGTCTCAACACGGTGACCCGCAACCGACTGCTTGACGATCTCAGCGCGGTTGAACGGCACCCGTCCGCCCTGCCGCTCGCCGACGTCGCCGGTCTGGCCTCCGACGCCGTGAACGGTATCTCGGTTGCCTTCCTCGTCTGCGGTTCCACGCTCGCCGCTCGCGGGCTGCGGGCCGCCGCGAACCGCTTCTCCGCCGGTGTGCAGGTCGTCGCCGTGGTGTGCGAACCGGAGGCGGTGCCAAACTACCGTCGGATGGGTGAGCTCAGCGTGATCACGATCGGGTTCCTCGACGACCTGCACAAGAGCCTCGCACGGACGAAGGCCGCATGAGTCTTCCGAAACGTACGACCGAGGCGCCCGGCGCGACGTCCCGCCGGGCGGCGCGTGCGGGGGAGCGCCCACGATGGCGACTCGTGGCGGGGCACGTGCTCGCGCTTCTGCTGGCGACTTCCGCGGCGTCCGTCACACTGTGGCCGGTGTATCAGAGCCGCCAATTCGTCGTCACCGTTTTCGGCGCATTCGTCGTCGGCGCCCTGATCGCGGGCGGCGGAGTTCGGTTCCGATGGCCGGCCTGGGGCGTCATGCTCGCGACCCTGGCCGGTTTTCTGCTCGTCGGGGTTCCCCTCGCGGTACCCGGCCGGGCCGCGTTCGGCCTCTGGCCCACCGGTCCCGGCCTCGTCGACCTTCTGGCCGCCAGCGCCCTGAGCTGGAAGCAACTGGTCACCATCGTGCTCCCTGTGGGCTCCTACCAAACCCTGCTCGTTCCCGTGCTCGTCCTCGTTCTCGTGTCGACCGTTGCGGGGCTGTCCACGGCACTGCGGTCCCGGATACCCGAACGCGCCGTTCTGGCGCCGAGCCTGTTTTTTCTCGCCGGAATCGTGCTGGGACCGACGTCCGCATTCTCGCCTGTTCTGTGCGGCATCGGTTTCTTCACGGTGGTGCTCGGCTGGCTGCTGTGGATGCGCCGCAACCGGCGAACGGCGACCCGCCCGCCGGCGGGGCCGGCCGAACAAACCCGCCACGAGCACCGTTCGGATTTGCGCTCCGTGGGCGGCGCCGCGGCCCTGCTCGTCGTCGCCGTCTTGGTGGGCACGGTCGCGGCGGCGGCCACGCCCGTCGGCACGGAGCGTGACGTGTTGCGCGCCCGGGTGCAGCAGCCCTTCAACCCGCAGGACTACGCGAGTCCGTTGAGCGAATTCCGCCGCTATCTGCAGCCGGCCCTCGCCGACGAGACCCTGTTTGAGGTGACCGGACTGCCGAGCGAGGGGCGCCTGCGCTTGGCGACCCTCGACAGCTACGACGGCATCGTCTATTCCGCCGGAAGTACCCAGACGCAGAGCGCCGTCGGTTCGTTCACCCGGCTGCCCTACCGGCTGGACCAAAGCCAGGTCGCGGGCAAGCAGACGGTGCTTTCGGTGACCGTCGCCGGGTACGCGGGGCGCTGGGTGCCGGGAATCGGCCAGCTGGAACAGATCGAGTTCTCCGGGGCGACAGCGCTCGCCCGATCGGACGCGTTCTTCTACAACGACATCGGCGGATCCGCCGCCGTGCTCACCGGACTCAGCCGCGGTGATTCGTACCGCAGCGAGTCCGTCACGCCGTCGGCGGTGGCTGACCTCTCCGTCCTGCGCCCCGGGTCGGCGGTGCAACCGCCGGTCGGTGTCGTTCCCGACGGGCTCGCCCTGGCTCTTGACGGTTACGTTGATGCCGACGCCGCACCGGGGACGCAACTGCAGCAGGCCCTGGATGGTCTGGCGGGCGACGGCTACGTCAGTCACGGCATCGGCCCGGAGGAGCCGCTCAGCCGCTCCGGGCACGGCGCAGATCGCATCACCCAGCTGGTCACCGAGTCGCCCATGCTCGGGGACGACGAGCAATACGCCGTCGCGGCCGCCCTGATGGCGCGACAGATCGGTTTTCCGGCGCGGGTCGTCGTCGGGTTTGCCCCGCAGACCCACGCCGACGCCGCCGATCCGGTTCGCGTCACCGGATCCGACGCGTCGGCGTGGATCGAGGTTCAGTCGAGTTCGGGCGCCTGGGCGAGCATCGACCCGATGCCCGCCGTGCGGGATATCCCGGCGAACCAGCCCGATGAGCCTGCTGTCGTCACCCGCCCGCAATCCGTGATCCCGCCGCCGGCCGTCGACACTCCGCAGCAGCGCGACCCGGCCCCCGCCGAACGCACGATGGAGGAGCCCGTCGCGGCGCTCAGTCCGTTTCTCGCGTTTCTGCTCGGTGCCGCCGGCGTGCTCGGGTGGACGGCGCTTGCCCTGCTGGCGCTGCTCTCGCCGGTGCTGTTCGTGATCGCGGCCAAGACCCGTCGCCGCAGACTGCGCCGCACCCGGTCGACGCCGCTCGCGCGGATGAGTGGCGCGTGGCACGAGTTCGCCGACGCGACGACGGACCAGGCCATCCCGGTGCCCGGCAACGCGACCCGAGGCGAATTGGCCGAGGCGGTGCACGCCCGTGACGCGCAGTTGCAGGGGCGCGCAGCCGCACTGGCCAGAGCCGTCGACCACGCCGTGTTCTCTCCCGGCACGCCGTCGGAGCAGGACGCCGACGCGGCGTGGGACGCCGTCGATGATCTGCGGCGCGGGCTCGGGGCGCTCCGCACCCGACGGCAACGCCTGCGGGCGAGCATCTCGCTTCGCTCCTTCAGTCGGTACGCTGGAATCACAGCACGGACGGAAGGAGCAGGCTCGTGAGGTGCCAGATTTGCGGAGCGATACGGCCGACCGGAGCCATGTTTTGCGGCGAGTGCGGCAGCTCGCGGTCGGCGACACCGCTCACCCGCAAGCGCCCCGATCCACGGCCGAATGACACGAGCATCATCGCCCCGCTGCTGCGGACCACGGTCGTCTCTGTTCCCGTTGACACCGGTGTCGCACCGGCGCCGCAACGACCCGCGCCCGGACCCGAGATCGTGCCGAGCAGCGCATTCGCGTCGACGGGGTACCAGCCGGCCGGCTTCGTGCTGCAGTTCAGCACCGGCGAAACCGTGTCCGTGCGCGGCTCGGGTTTGATCGGCCGGCGCCCGATGCCGCAGCCGGGGGAAAGATTCGACGTGCTCCTCCCGATAGCGGACGCCGGGATGTCGGTGTCCAAGACACACCTGGAATTCGGTCAGCACGATGGCGAATTCTGGGTCACGGACCGGTTCTCCGGCAACGGCACCGTGCTGCGCCGGCCCAATGAAGCCCCCGTGCGGTGCGAACCCGGCCGACGCTATCGCGTGGCGCGGCGTTCCCGGGTCGAACTTGCCGATCAGTTCTTCACCGTGAACTGAAGCGCTCCTCCACCGCCCGTCTTTCCGGAGCTTGCGCGCCGGTTTCGACGACATGCCCGCGAACCCGGCGCCGGGGTGATGTGCTGGCGAGGTGAATCTCCCCCAGGAAGCCCTCGCCGTTCCACCCCGGCCGGCGCCGCCCGCGCCGTCGGCGTTTCCGGTGCTCGCCACGCTCGCGCCCCTCGGAATGGCAGCCCTCATCTGGTTCGTGACCGGATCGGCGTTCGCGCTGATCTTCGCCGTGCTGAGCCCGGTGATCGCCGTGGCGAGCATGTTCGACATGCGGCGCAGCCAACGCAAACGCGCCACGCGTGACGCGGCCTCCTACGCCGCCGCGCTCGACGAGCTGCGCGAGAGCGTCGCCGAGCGCCTCGACGACCGCCGACAGGCGCTGCGACAACAAACGCCATCGGTCGCGTGCATCCTCGCCGAGCCGGCCGGGACCGGGCGCTGGCGACGGTCGGGCGCAACGATGGTCAGCCTGGGACGCGGCACCATCGACAGCGAGCTGCGGCTCGCAGCCGGTTCCGGCTCCGGTGCCGGTGCTGTCGCGGTCGGCGACGAACGGCAGCTGCGGCGCTGGGCGGCGACGCTCACCGACGCTCCGATCCACGTCGACGCGTGCGGCGGGATCGGGATCATCGGCCCGCCCGCCCTCGCTCGTGCCATGGCCAGAGGCGTCGTCGTGCAGTTGTGTTTCGCAATTCCGCCGAGCGAGTGCTGGATCGCACCGCTACCGTCAAAAGACTGGGCGTGGGCCGCCTCGTTGCCCCACAGCCGAGACCCCGGGCGTGCGGGCACACGGTACTCGATTCTTCTCGCGGCACCGCCGGGTTTCGTCCCGCCGGGACCCGTGAGTCCCGCAATCGGCGGGCTGGTGCTCAGCGTGGCCGAACACGTCGACGAGCTGCCACCTGGATGCGCCACCGTGGTGCGGGTGCACGGACCTCGACGTGCGGTGCTCGTGGCGTCGCCGTCGCACGTCGTCGGACTGGAATTCCACCCGGAGCTGGTCTCGGCCGAGGCCGCCATTCGTTTTGCGGACAGTGCAACGCAGCAGGCACGCGCGGCCGGCCTGGGACACCGGGGTGAACCGCTTCCCGCTACGATCGCTCTCGCCGAGATCGGACGATTTCGCACGTCCGAGGTCGGGGCTGGCGCACCCGCCTCGCTCGCCTGCATCGTCGGTCGCGGCGACAGCGGCGATTTCTCCGTCGACCTGGTGCGAGGCGGCCCGCACGCGGTAGTGGGCGGAACCACCGGCAGCGGCAAGAGCGAACTGCTCGTGACCTGGGTCACCGCACTCGCCGGCAGCTACTCGCCGGCCCAGGTGACGTTCCTGCTCGTGGATTTCAAGGGCGGAGCGGCCTTTGAGCCCCTGCAGGCGCTGCCGCACTGCGTGGGACTGATCACCGATCTGGGGGCCACGGCGGCAGCCCGGGCGCTGGCAAGCCTCGCGGCGGAGTTGAGACACCGAGAAGGTGTGCTCGCCGCCGCCCACGCGACCGACGTCACGGACTCCCGGTTGACGCGCGGGCCGGGGCGTCTGCCCCGGCTGATCATCGTCGTGGACGAATTCGGCACCATGATCAATGCATTTCCCGAACTGCATGCACTGTTCGTGGACATCGCCGCCCGAGGCCGATCACTCGGCATGCATCTCATCCTGTGCACTCAGCGCCCGTCGGGCGTGGTGCGGGACGCACTGTTGGCCAACTGCAGCCTGAGGCTCTCACTCCGGGTCAACAATGTGGCCGACAGCCAGGCCGTCATCGGAACGGATGCGGCCGCCGCGCTTCCCATCGACCTGCCGGGCCGCTGCCTGATCGCGGTCTCCGCCGCGGAACCGCGTCTGTGCCAGGTGGCGACAACGCGGCCACCGGACATCCGTGCCCTCGCGGGTGTGGCCGCGCCGTCGGCACGCCGCCCATGGCTCGATCCGCTCCCCAGCAGGCTCACTGACATGGCCTGTTCCGGCGTCGACGACACCGAGGATCCATTCGACAGGGACGGCCTTCTGCTGGGGCTCTTCGACGAGCCGGAGCGGCAGCGATATCGGGCGGCTCGCTGGGACCCGGCCCGTGACGGCCATCTGCTCATCGTCGGCGGTGCCCGGTCGGGAAAGAGCAGCCTGCTGCACACCCTCGCGGCGCACCGCGGCGAAAGGACGATCGACCTGGTTCCGGCCGACGTCGAGGGCACCTGGGACGCGCTCGACGAGGCTTGCCGCGATATCCAGGGGACCGACGGCTGCCCCGCCCGGGTGCTGCTGTTCGATGACTTCGATGCGGTGTGCGCACGGTGGGAGACGGAACACCGGCTCGCCGCGCTGGACATGATCGCGACACTGCTGCGTGACGGTGCGGCCCGCGGCATCACCGTCGTCATGGTGGTGCAGCGTCTCGCCGGGGCGCTGAACGGTCTCACGGCGCTCTGCCCCAGCCTGATGCTCCTGCGACTGCCCAACGCCGCGGAGCACGTGGCCGCCGGGGGACAATCGGCTCAGTTCGATGCGTCTCTCCCGCCCGGGGGCGGTCGCTTCCGTGGGCTCCGCGTGCAGCTGCTCGTCCCTCGGCCCGACGCGACGCCGCCCCTGCTCGCCGCACGGGCCGCGCCGCTCACTGATGGGTCGCTGCTGGTGGTGTCCTCGTCACCGGCGCGCACCGCGACGCTGTGTGTGCGGGCCGGGGCAGACGTGCGTGATCTCACGGGAGCGCCGACGTTGTCGGTCTCCGATCGGCTGGAGCTCAGCGGGGGGACACGACCGCAGGTGGTGATCGGCGATCCCGATGCCTGGCAGACCCAGTGGGCGCTTCTGGCCGCGCTGCGCGTTCGGACCGCGATCGTCTTCGACGGCTGCAGCCTGGGTGAATTTCGGGTCATCGGCCGTCGCCGCAGCGTTCCGCCGGCACTGGCGCCGGGACGCGGGCACGTGTGGGTGCTGCGTCCCGACGGGACGGTGGAGCGAGCCGCGCTGCCTATCGGTACGCCGCCGCCGGCCACTGCCGCCCGTTAGCCGAGCACGTCCACGAGCGGGCGGAGTTCGAGGCCGTGTGCGCTCGCGACGGGAGCGCTCACCACGCTCCCCGCGAAGGTGTTGAGTCCGAGCGCGAGGGGAGCATCCGCGCGCAGGGCCTCTGTCCATCCGAGGTTTGCAATGGCGCGGACGTAGGGCAATGTGGCGTTTGTGAGTGCGTACGTGGACGTGTGCGGAACCGCGCCGGGCATGTTGGCGACGCAGTAGAACAACGACCGGTGCACGGTGAAGGTGGGATCGGCGTGCGTCGTCGGGTGGGAGTCGGCGAAGCAGCCGCCCTGGTCCACGGCGATGTCGACCAGCACGCTTCCCGGCCGCATACGGGAGACAAGATCGTTGCTGACCAACTTCGGTGCCCGCGCGCCGGGGATGAGTACGGAGCCGATCACCAGGTCCGCCTCCATGACTGCCTTGTCGATCTCGAAACTGTTCGACGCGATCGTCTTCACCCGACCGAAGTAGAGGGCGTCCAGTTCACGCAGCCGGAACAGATTCGTGTCGAGTACCGTCACCTCGGCACCGAGACCGACGGACACCTGCATCGCTGCGGTTCCGGCGACCCCACCGCCGAGCACGGTGATGCGCGCCGGGTGCGTTCCCGGCACCCCGGGCACGAGCAGCCCCGGCCCGCCGTTGGGTTTCAGCATCGCGTTCGCGCCGACGATCGGGGCGAGGCGGCCCGCGACCTCGCTCATCGGCGCGAGCAGGGGCAGGGCGCGGGAGGGCAGCTGAACCGTCTCGTAGGCGATGGCGGTCACCCGTGCCGTGAGCAGGGCCTGGGTGAGCTGCACCTCGGCCGCGAGGTGCAGGTAGGTGAACAGCAGCAAGTCGGGCCGAAAGAAGTCGTACTCGCTGGGAATCGGTTCCTTCACCTTGAGCACGAGGTCTGCGGCGGCCCACGTGCTCGCGGCATCCGGCAAAATCGTGGCGCCCGCGGCGATGTAGGCCTCGTCGGTGATGGTCGAACCCAGCCCGGCACCGGACTGCACCAGCACCGCGTGGCCGTTGGCGGTGAGTTCGTGAACTCCGGCGGGGGTGATGGCCACCCGAAACTCGTTGTTCTTCACCTCGGTGGGGACAGCAATCTTCATGGTGCTCCTTGATTGCAGGCATCGCCGGGGGACACCACTGTCCCTGCCTGACTCAAGGCTATCGCCGCGGTCGTCCCCGCGCCGGGTGAATGTGCTACGTGTAGCTGGGGCGGATCGAACCGACCGGCTGGCCGCCGCCGTGGACGGCGAGGGAGAGCTCGGGGATCAGCGCGTCGACGTCGGCGCGGGCGATGGCACCGGCGTCTGCCAGCAGGCTCAGGACCACGATCGTCGCGGCACGCAAATTTCCGTCGAGAATCTTCAGGGCCACGGTCACGCCGTTCTCGGCTGACGCGACCATGACGCCTTCGGCGCCGCCCTTCACGAACAGTCCGAGCCGGTCGATCACGATGCTGTCGGAGAGTCCGGGGCCGGCGACAGCCCACCCGTTTTCGCGGACGGCTTCGGCCAGAAAACCGGCCTCGCGGTAGATGGCGAATGGCGAGGTCGACTTCGATGTGGCGATGCGAGCGACGCCGCGCGCGAGCCCGGTCAGTGTCAGTGCGTGCACGGGGGCGCCGCAGCCGTCTATCCCGGACGCCACCGGGCGCTCACCCGTGAAGCGTTCGACGACATCGAGAATGCGTTTCTGCAGGGGATGTTCCGGGTCGAGATAACCGGTCAGCGACCATCCGTTCTGCACGCACGCCACCAGCATCGCCGCGTGTTTGCCGGAGCATTCCATGTATACGGCGGATTTGCCGGCCCCGAGACGCACGAGCGAATCCCTGGACGCGGAATCGATGGGCCAGGCGGTCGGGCAGCCGAGTGCCGACTCGTTGATGCCGGCGCGTGCCAGCAGACCGCGCACCAGATCGACGTGCTTCTGCGTGCCACTGTGACTCGCTGTCGCGATGGCCGCGTCCTCTCCCCGGAGGGTGACGCCGCTGGACATGACGGCGATGGCCTGGAACGGCTTCAGCGTCGACCGCGGAAAAATCGGCGTCTCGATGTCGCCGAGCGCCCTCAGCACCTCACCGTTGGGGCCCAACACGACCGCGGAACCCGCATGCCGAGATTCGACGAAGCCGCTGCGTTCCACAACGGCGAGCTCGACCGCATCGGTGACGGTGAAGGTTTCTGACACGGTTGTGCTCCTGGCTGGTTTTCGTCGGAGCTGACCGAGGTCAGCTCCGACGGAAGTGAACGGCGTGCGGGATGCGGGTGCGGTTTACAGCGCAGCCATGGCGTCGTCGATCACCGACAGGGCGTCGGCGATCAGCGTGTCGCTCAGGGCGAGGCTGGGCAGGAAACGCAGGACGCTGCCATAGGTGCCGGCGGTGAGCAGCAAAACCCCGTGCGCCGCCGCGTACGCGGAGATTGCGGAGACGGCCGCCGCGTTGGGGGCCTTCGTGCTGTCCCCGGTTCCGGGCTGCACGAGTTCGATGGCAATCATGGCGCCGCGTCCGCGGATTTCACCGATGATGTCGTACTTGTCCTTCAGCACGGTCAGGCCGGCGGTCAGGGTTGCGCCGATGCGCTCGCCCTCGGCCAGGAGGTTGTTCGCCTCAATCGCTTCGAACACGGCGATGGAGGCCGCGCAGGCTACCGGGTTGCCGCCGAAGGTGCCGCCGAGGCCGCCGGGCTGGGAGGCATCGAGGATTTCGGCGCGGCCGGTGACGGCGGCAAGCGGGAAGCCGCCGGCGATGCCCTTGGCCGACAGGACGAGGTCGGGGACCCAGCCGAAGTGCTCGCTCGCGAAGTACTTTCCGGTGCGGCCCATTCCGCTCTGAATCTCGTCCGCGATCATGACAACGCCGTTGTCGGTGCACCACGCCTGCAGGGCAGGAAGGTAACCGTCGGCGGGAACCATGAAGCCGCCCTCACCCTGGATCGGCTCGACGACGAGGCAGGCGAGGTCTGAGGCGCCGATAACCTTCTCGAGGTATCCGATCGTGCGGGCGGCGGCATCCGCCCCGTTGAGGCCGTCGTGATACGGGTAGGAGCTCGGTGCGTGGTACACGTCGCTGGCGAGGGGTCCGTAGCCGGTCGCGTACGGGGCGGCCTTGTAGTTCATGGCCATGGTGAGCACGGTGCGACCGTGGTAAGCGTGGTCGAGCACGGCGACAGCCCGGCGGCCGGTGAACTTGCGGGCGATTTTCACGCCGTTCTCCACGGCCTCGGCGCCGGAGTTGATGAGCACGGACTTCTTCGGGAAGTCGCCGGGGGTGTGCTCGGCGAGCAGCTCGGCGACGCGAATGTACTCCTCGTACGGTGTCACGGTGAACAGGGTGTGGACGAAGTCTTCGGTTTGGGCGACGGCAGCAGCGACGACGCTGGACTCGGTGTGACCGATCGTGGTCACACCGATTCCGGCACCGAGGTCGATGAACTGGTTGTCGTCGACGTCGACGATGATCGCGCCGTTGGCCTTCTTGATGTACACGGGAAGCATCGAGGTGACGCCGCTGGATACGACACTCAAGCGCCGGGCGTGCAGCTCGGACGACCTGGGGCCGGGGATCGCGGTCACAATCTTTCGTTCCTGCGGCACCGAGTAGGTGGTCGAAGTAGCGGGGGAGGAGGCGGGCGCAGCGGCGAGGATGTCAGTCATGATGACTCCACTTTACCGACCCATTGCTGGAGGAAGCTGAAGGGGCTGCAAGAATCTTGTATGAGCGAGGGAGACACATGAACGGAGTGCACGATTATGCGGTGCGGGTGGAGTGGACCGGCAACCGCGGCACAGGAACGAGCCACTACAAGGCCTACGGACGCGATCACCTGATTTCGCCGGCCGGGCGCGCATCCGCGACAAAGCCACCGATCAGCGGCTCGTCCGATCCGACCTTCCACGGCGATAACGACCGGTGGAACCCGGAGGAACTGTTGCTCGCGGCACTGAGCCAGTGTCACCTGCTGTCGTACCTGCACGTCGCCGCGCGCAACGGCGTGACCGTGACCGCGTACACGGATGCCCCGATCGGCACGATGGAGCAGGTGACCGGGGGCGGGGGTCATTTCACGTCCGTCACACTCCGACCGCGAGTGACGATCACGGATCCCGCACAGGTCGACCTCGCGCAGTCGCTGCACGCCGAGGCGGCTCGCGAGTGCTTCATCGCGGCCTCGGTCAATTTCCCGGTCGGTCACAAGCCGGAGACCACCGCCACACCCTGAGCGGTCCCGGCCGGAGACTACACGCGTTCGCGCGGGAAGACCTTGTCGGCGAGCCGGTGCAGGGTGCCGGACGGCGGGGATTCGTTGTAGGTTTTGGCGAGTTCCTGACCGGACAGCTCATGAATCGCGGCCATGATCTCGTCGGTGGCCTGGCGGCGTGCCTTGCCGGAATCGGCGGTGCCGTGTTCGCTCACGTCGATCGGTTCGCCGAACGCCACCGTGATCTTGCGGATGCGCGGAACCTTGCTGCCCACCGGCATGATCTCCTGTGTGCCGATCAGACCGACCGGCACGACGACGGCTCCGGTCGTGAGTGCGAGCCAGGCCACTCCGGTGCGTCCGCGGTACAGCCGACCGTCGAGCGAGCGGGTGCCCTCCGGGTAAATGGCGAACGCGCTCTCGGACTCGAGGATGCCGCGCCCCGCGTCGAGCGCGACCTGCGCGGCCTGCCCGGCGCCACGTTCCACCCCCACCGCGCCGATGGACGTGAAGAAGTTCCGAGACACCCAGCCGGTGAACCCGGTTCCAGTGAAATACGTGGATTTGGCGAGGAACTGCACCCGCCGCGGCGCCGTGAGGGGGATGACGATGCTGTCAATGAACGACAGATGGTTGCTCGCGAAAATGACCGGGCCGGTCTTGGGGATGTTTTCCCGGCCGGTGATCCGCGGCCGGAACACGAATCTGGCGATCGGGGCCATGATCCCATAGCCCAGGAAATACACGAATCCGGGTCGTTTCGCACGTGGGGGGTCGACGACTTCAGCGTCGTCCTGGGGTTCTTCATCGGCACCGGTCACTGCTCGACCCTACTCTGCCCGGCCGCTGCACCTAGCATGGAGGCGTGCGCAGAGTAATAATCCTCGGGTCCACCGGTTCGATCGGTACGCAGGCCCTCGACGTGATCAAGGCCAACCCCACCAGGTTCGAGGTGGTCGGCCTGTCGGCCGGCACCAACCGTTCCCTCCTCGACGAACAGGCCGCCGAATTCGGCGTGGAATACACGGCGCTCGGGGAGGATGAGGCGGAGCAGCTGGTGCGGGACGTCGGCGCCGACGTCGTACTCAACGGCATCACCGGCTCGGTGGGTCTGGGGCCGACCCTTGCCGCGCTGAAGGCCGGCCGGGTGCTGGCGCTGGCCAACAAGGAATCGCTCATTGTGGGTGGTGACCTCGTGAAGTCCCTCGCCGCCCCCGGCCAGATCGTGCCGGTCGATTCCGAGCACTCCGCGATCGCCCAGGCCCTGCGCGCGGGCACCAGCGACGAGGTTCGCCGACTCGTACTGACGGCATCCGGTGGCCCGTTCCGTGGCCGCACGCGCGAACAGCTGACCCACGTGACGCCGCGCGAGGCGCTGAACCACCCGACCTGGGACATGGGTCTCGTCGTGACGACAAACTCGGCGACCCTCGTGAACAAGGGACTCGAGATCATCGAGGCGCATTTGCTGTTTGACGTGGGGTACGACCGGATCGACGTGGTGGTGCACCCGCAATCGATCGTGCACTCGATGGTGGAGTTCATCGACGGGTCCACGATCGCGCAGGCCTCACCTCCCGACATGCGCCTGCCGATCTCGTTGGGTCTGGATTGGCCGAATCGGGTGGGGGCGGTTGGTGCACCGATCGACTGGGCGACCCCGCATAGCTGGACATTCGAGCCGCTCGACGACGCCGCGTTTCCGGCCGTGGACCTGGCCAAGCGGGTCGGGCGCGCCGGGGGAAGCTACCCGGCCGTGTTCAACGCCTCGAACGAGCAGGCCGTGGCGGCGTTCCACGCCGGCACGATCGGGTTCCTGGACATTGTCGACACAGTGCTGCGCGTGGTTGAGTCCCACGAGCAGGACGGACCACTGACCCGGGAATCGCTCGCCGGCGCCGAGGCCTGGGCTCGCGCCGCCGCCGACCGGCACATCGCTGCGGCCGGCACGCGATAGTCGCCTGAGCTCGTACGCCTAGCAGTCCTTGTCGCCCTTCTTGCAGCTGTCGCTTTTCTCGTCCTTCTTCGCCGTTTCCTCGGCGGCCTTCTTGGCTTCTTCGGCGGCCTTGGCCGCCTCCTCGGACGCCTTGGCAGCCTTGTCGGCCTCTTCGTTGTCGGCGGCTTCCTTGGCGGCCTGAGCTTCGGCGGCGGCCTGAGCTTCGGCGGCCGCCCGCGCGTCGGCCTCCGCCTGGGCCGCGTCGATCGCCGTGGCGAGGTCGGTGCCCACCAGGTTGATGGCCGCCTGAATCTCCGCGGAGCGCTCAGGGGTCATCTGGCCCGCGGCGGCGGCCGTCCGGAGGCTGGCCTCAAGGCTGGTGAGCAGGGACTGCGCGCCGGTGAGGTCTCCCTCGGCGGCGGCCGTGGTCACCTCGAGCACCCCACTCTGCAACTGCTCGGCCGTGGCCGGCTGCAGCGCCACGGGCGCGCCGGCGCACGCCGACAGGGCGAGGGTCGACAGGGCGAGGCTCACGAGGGCGATGCGAAAACGACGGCGGGTCATGGGTTCACGCTTTCCTGAAGTTCTTGCAGGTGGGTGCCGAGGGGGCCGTCCACGGCGGGGTAGCTTGGGGGCACCGCCTCCGGCGCGCCGGGCCGGTTGAGCAACACCACGAGCAGTACCGCGACGGCCACGATCACGCCGGCGCCAATGGCCATGGCGCGGGTGGTCCACGGACGAACCGCGGATGCCCGCGGTCGGGGCTCCTTCTCGCGCACGGTGCGTCCCGACGCGGGTGAATCGCTGCGGGGCATGAGCGCCGTTGCGGCGTCATCGTCTTCCTGGTCCGTGTGCTGCGTGGGCTGGGCCGCGGGTGCCGGCACGGACTCGGATGTTTGCTCAGGCAGGAGCCGGGTGGGGGCATCCGCCGGTTCGGCCATGAGTGAGGTCGCGAGTCCGGTTTCGGCGGCAAAGTCGTCGAGCATGGGGGCCGTCGCAACCTGCCCGGGGGTGCTTTCGGCCACGAGCGTGCGCAGCACCACCGCGGCGGCGGAGGCGGTGGGACGGTCGCCGGCCTCGCGGCTGGTCATGGCGGTCAACAGGTCGGCCCAGCCGGGGCTCACGCGAGGCGGAATGACCGGCTGGCGCTGGAGCCGGGCCATGGCCGATTCAATCGCGGTACCGGGGTACGCGCGTTCGCCGGTCAGGCTTTCCAGCAATACCAGTCCGAGCGAATACACGTCGGTCGGCGGGCCGAGCGCGGTGCCGAGGGCTTGCTCGGGACTGAGGTAACTGGCGGTGCCGAGGGTGGCGCCGGTGGCGGTGAGTCGCGTCTCGTCGAGCAAACGGGCGATGCCGAAGTCCGCGAGCTTGGCGTGCACGGCGCGACCGGGGAAACCCGACGGGCTCAAGAGGACATTCGCGGGCTTGATGTCGCGGTGAATGATGCCGAGTTCGTGTACGTAGTGCAGGGCCTCGGCGAGATCCGCGCCCAGGTCGGCGAGCTCGCGCGACTCAACGGGGCCCTCGAGCAGGCGCGTACGCAGGTCGGCGCCATCGACGAATTCCATCACGATGAATGTGCGCGGTGCGCCGTCGACGTGCGCGGTGCCCGCGTCGAACAGGGTAACCAGGGCGAAATGATTGAGGCTCGCGAGCAGCGAAATTTCACCGCTCTGACGTTCCGGGCCCACGGCGTCCATGCTGTCGGTGCGAAAAAGCTTCACCGCCACCGTGCGACCGAGCGCGGTATCCGTCGCCTGATAGACCGAAGCCATGCCACCGGTGCCGACCAGTCGATCGAGCCGAAAACGGTCGGCGAGGAGCAGGCCGAGCGGATCGGCGTTGTGTGGGATAGACAGGGGAACCTCCAAATGCTGCATCAAGCAAACTACAGCAGACAAGCCGCGAGAATGACCGACAGACGAACGACCAGCCGCTTTGCAGCTTGGGACAGCTACTCTACGACTGTGGAATCTGTACTGCTATTCATTCTCGGCGTCGCCGTCATCGTCGTCGGCCTTGCCGTGTCTATCGGCCTGCACGAGATCGGCCACCTGGTCCCCGCCAAGCTGTTCGGGGTGAAGGTCACGCAGTACATGATCGGCTTCGGGCCGACGCTGTGGTCGAAGAAGAAGGGCGAAACCGAATACGGCTTTAAGGCCATCCCGCTCGGCGGTTATATCTCCATGATCGGCATGTTCCCGCCGAAAAAGGGCGGTGCGGTGCAGAGCGCGAGCACGGGCTTCTTCGACACTCTCGTTCAGGAGGGCGCACCGGAGAAACGTGCCGAAGAGAAGCGGCCGGGCGCCATGGCCACCATGGTCGACGACGCCCGCCAGGCGAGCGCCGACACGATCGGCGAGGGCGAGCAGCATCGCGCCTTTTACACACTCCCCGTGTACAAGCGCATCATCATCATGCTCGGCGGACCGACGATGAACCTGCTCATCGCGATCGTCATGTTCTCGATTCTGCTGATGGGCTTCGGCACCACCCAGACCAGCACGACCGTCGGCAGTGTCAGCTCCTGCGTGCTCCCGGCCACCAGCGAACGACAGTCCTGCGAGAGCGGCGACGAGGCAGCCCCCGGCGCCGCGGCGGGGTTGAGGCCCGGCGACCGCTTCGTCAGCATCAACGGCACCGCGATCAGCAGCTGGAGCCAGTCCACGCAGATCATCCGCGACGCCCCCGGCCTGGCGCTGCCCGTCGTCGTCGACCGGGCCGGCACCGATGTGAGCCTCACGATAACGCCCAAACTTACCGAACGCTTCGTCCTCGATTCCGCGGGCGACGTCGTGACGGATGCCGCAGGCAACCAGGTCACCGAGAAGGTCGGCTTCGTCGGCATCGGCGCCGCCGGGGAACTCGTCCGCCAGCCGGTCACGGCCGTCATGCCCGCGGTCGGCGACACGATCGCCTCGACCGCCGGCATCATCATCCATCTCCCTCAGCGTCTCGTCGATGTGGCCAACGCCGCCTTCGGCCCGGGAGAACGCGATCCCAACGGGCCGATGAGCATGGTCGGCGTGGGTCGAGTCGCCGGCGAGATCGCCAGCATCGACACGATTCCCGTGGCGAGCAAGATCGCCACCATGGTCGGGATTCTCGGATCCGTCAATATCGCCCTCTTTGTCTTCAACCTCGTGCCGCTGCTCCCGCTCGACGGCGGGCACGTGGCCGGGGCGCTCTGGGAGGGCATCCGCCGTGCCTTCGCGAAGCTGTTCCGGCGACCGGAGCCGGGGCCGGTCGACATGGCCAAGCTCATGCCGCTCACCCTGGCCGTGGTGGTGCTGCTCGGCGGGATGAGCCTGCTGCTCATGTACGCCGACATCGTCAAGCCCGTCAACCTGTTCGGTTAGGCCCCCGGCGTCGAGTACTCCCACGGGAGGATGCAGCGCGAGCGGGTGCGGATCGCCCGAGAATTGCACGACGTTCTGGCCCGTTCGCTGTCCCAGATCAACGTGCAGACCGGTGTTGCGCTGCACCTGCTCGATGCCCAGCCGGACAAGGCCGCCCAGGCACTCGCCAGTATCAAGGCAACCAGCAAGATCGCCCTCGACGAGGTGCGGATGGTGCTGGGAATCCTGCGGTCGCCTGCGGGTGCAACGCCTCGACCCGTTCGGCCTGCAGGTGGAGGCACACCTTCCCCGTGGCGGCGCCCGATGATCCGCGTCGTCGTGGCCGGCGACCGGGCGCGAGACCATGCGGCAGGTGACTCGGCAGTGCCCCGACGTGGTGCTGATGGACATTCGCATGAGCACGGCTGGTCGAGAAACCGGCCGATAACCGACGAGAGCCGCCGTCCCGGAACACCCGGGGCGGCGGCTCTCGTCGTTCGGCCGGTCGGTTAGCGCGAGAGCAGCAGCGCCTCGCCCTGGCCGCCGCCGCCGCAGAGCGCGACGGCCGCCTTGCCGGTGCCCCGGCGGGAGAGCTCCAGCGCCGCGTGCAGCGCCACCCGTGCTCCCGAGGCGCCGATCGGGTGTCCGATGGCGATCCCGCCACCGTGAATGTTGACCTTGTCGGCCGACACACCGAGCACCTTCGATGACTGCACGACAACGGACGCGAACGCCTCGTTGATCTCGACCACGTCAAGGTCATTCGCGTCCCAGCCCTGCTTCGTCAGGGCGCTGGCGATGGCGTTGGCCGGCTGCGAGTGCAGGGAATTATCGGGGCCGGCGACCTGGCCGGACGCCTCGATCACAGCGAGCCAGGAGAGCCCGTGCTCCTCGGCCCAGGCCTTGCTGGTCACGACGACGGCGCTTGCGCCGTCGCTCAGCGGGGCCGCGTTTCCGGCCGTGATGTTGCCGTCCTCCGAGAAGGCGGGACGCAGGCGACCGAGCGTCTCCGTCGTGCTCGCGGCCCGTACGCCCTCGTCCGTGGTGAGTACGAGCGGCTCGCCCTTGCGCTGGGGAACGCTCAGCGGCGTGATCTCCTCGTCGAAGACATCCGCGCTGACGGCGGCGGCCGTGCGCTGGTGCGAGGCCGCGGCGACGTCGTCCTGCTGCAGACGGGTGAGTCCGAGCTTCTCGTTGGCGAGCTCGGTGGACAAGCCCATCGACAGGCCGTCGAAGGCGTCGGTCAGTCCGTCGTGGGCGGCGTGGTCGAGCATCGGAACGGTGCCGTAGGCCCAGCCGTGGCGTGAGCCGGGCAACAGGTGCGGGGCGTTGGTCATCGACTCCTGGCCGCCCGCGATCACCACGTCGGCTTCGCCGAGGCGCACGAGGCGGGCCGCGTCGATGATGGCGGCGAGGCCGGACAGGCACACCTTGTTGAGCGTCATGGCGGGCACGTTCCACGGGATCCCGGCCTCGACCGCGCTCTGCCGGGCCGGGTTCTGGCCGGCACCGGCCTGCAGCACCTGACCCATCAGAACGGCATCGACCTGGTCGGGGGCGACGCCGGCGCGAGCCAGGGCGCCCGTGATGGCGGCGGCGCCGAGCTGCACGGCGGTGAGGGAGGCGAGTTGTCCGTTCACTCGGCCCTGCGGCGTGCGCGAGCCGGCAAGAATAACGACGTCATGTGCGGTCATAGGGACTCCTTCGTCAAGTGGGGTGGGCCGGCGTTCCAGAAACACGGCCGAAGCCAGCATGTCACTGCCGGCCGAGTTTTTTCTGTACCGTGCCCCGCGCACCCGGCAGGTTTTCTCCCCGCCCTGCTCGCCCAGTTTGCTCGCGGTGGTGTCGCACAGGTTCTGTCCCGCACCGACGAGTAGGCTGGACCCGTGGCTGCAATCAATTTGGGAATGCCCAAAGTACCCGAGATACTCGCTCCGAGACGCAAATCCCGCCAGATCAAGGTGGGCAAGGTCCTCGTCGGCGGTGACGCCCGTGTGAGCGTTCAGTCGATGACGACCACGCAGACGACGAACATCAATGGCACCCTGCAGCAGATCGCCGAACTCACGGCGAGCGGATGCGACATCGTGCGTGTCGCCGTTCCGACCCGCGATGACGCCGAGGCTCTCTCAATCATCGCGAAGAAGAGCCAGATCCCGGTCATTGCCGATATTCACTTCCAGCCGAACTACGTGTACGCGGCCATTGACGCAGGGTGTGCCGCCGTCCGGGTGAACCCGGGCAACATCCGCAAGTTCGACGACCAGGTGGGCAAGATCGCCGCCGCGGCCAAGGCAGCCGGAGTCAGCCTGCGCATCGGTGTGAACGCCGGGTCGCTCGAACCCAGCCTGCTGCAGAAGTACGGCAAGGCCACCCCGGAGGCGCTCGTGGAGAGCGCCGTCTGGGAAGCGAGCCTGTTCGAGGACCACGACTTCCACGACTTCAAAATCTCGGTCAAGCACAACGACCCGGTGATCATGGTCAAGGCCTATCGTCTGCTCGCCGAGCGCGGCGACTGGCCCCTGCACCTCGGCGTGACCGAGGCCGGTCCGTCGTTCCAGGGAACGATCAAGAGCGCCACGGCGTTCGGGATTCTGCTCGGCGAGGGCATCGGCGACACCATTCGGGTGTCGCTCAGTGCGCCGCCCGCGGAGGAGATCAAGGTGGGCCTGCAGATCCTGCAGTCTCTCAACCTGCGCGAACGCAAGCTGGAGATCGTGTCGTGTCCCAGCTGCGGACGCGCCCAGGTGGATGTGTACAAGCTCGCGAACGATGTGACGGACGGCCTCGAGGGCATGACGGTTCCGTTGCGCGTGGCCGTGATGGGTTGCGTCGTGAACGGGCCTGGGGAGGCGCGAGACGCCGACCTCGGAGTCGCCTCCGGCAACGGCAAGGGCCAGATCTTCGTCAAGGGCGAGGTGATCAAGACGGTGCCGGAGTCCGAAATCGTCGCCACCCTGATCGAGGAAGCCAACCGCCTCGCCGCGGAAATGCCAGCCGCAGAGCTCGGCTCCCCGACGGTCAGCGTCAGCCAATAACCGCCTCCGCCGCCCCGCGCGGGGCATAGCCGCGGTTCACTTCCTGGATCTGTTCCAGGGTGGGTCGGTGCTGGGGGTGTTGGCCCGGTGGGTGGCGGCGGGCCGCCAGGTTCGGGTGGGGTCGAAGAGTACGGGGCCGCGGAGCTGGGGTCGGCCGTGGGTCATGCGGATGTTCCACCCGTTGGTGTCGATGCTGTGGTGATGAAACCAGCACAGCAGCACCCCGTTCTCCACGTCGGTCGCGCCGTGGGATTGCCACGGGATCACGTGGTGCACCTCGCACCACGCGGCGGGGACGGTGCAGCCGGGGATGACGCAGCCGCCGTCGCGGGCGGCGATCGCCCGGCGCTGCGCCGGGCTGAAGAACCGTTCTTTGCTGCCGAGGTGCAGCACCTGTCCGTCGTCGCCGATGACCACCTGCTGATATCCGCCGCTGCATAAGCGCTGCTGCACGGTGGAGAGGCTGATCGGGGCGTCGACGCCGTCGATCCAGCCGACGCCGCGGCCGGTCTTCAGGTCGCGGGCGTTCACATGCACCATCACCACGGGAGCGGCACCACCCATAGTGGGCGTTTTCGGGTCCCGCGCTGTCGTCTCGAACACCGCGCGGAGAATGTCGGCGCGTTTCTCCCCTCCCGTGCGGTCATCCACGGCCACCGCCTCGGCCCCCGGTATGACTTCGCCGGCCTCCATAAGCGCCTGCTCCTCCGCCGACGGGAACGCCGGGGCCGCGTGGGCGGAGAGGAACGTGGCGAAGACACCGTTCATCACCCCGAGAAGGTCCGGCGTCACCGCGCCGCGCAGCGGGTAGAGGCCGTTACGCAGCACCCCGAACCCCACCGTGCTTGTCGCCGCGTGCTCGTCATCACTCGGGGCGGCGCCGTCCGGGTCAAGCACCGCCTCCCACTGGTGCGCTTGGGCGCGGATCAGGTCGGCGCCGAACGCGATCCCCGCCCCGGGAAGCCCCGCGGTCTCCGCGGTGATCGCCCCGGTCGCCGAGGCGACGAGGGCTCGTTCGGCCCGGTCCAGGTCGTCCACCGCCACGCGGGAGCCGATCTGCTCCAGCACCGTCACGATGGCTTCCGCCGCATCCACCCCGAGCTGGCCGGAGGCGAGACCGTCGGCGACGGCGGGGTGCCGCACCGGAACGCTCTGCCCCAGCAACCCACTCGACGCGCTCGCGGTACCGGCGATCAAACCGCCGAGCCGCATCCGCCGCTTCGCCTCGCTGCTGGAAATACGCGTCACGCCGGTGATCAGTTCGAACTTTCCCCGGCACCCGTTCTTCCACGCCAACGACTCATGCCCCAAGCCCGCATCCGCGCGGCACGCAACATTCGCCGCGGACCCGATCCGGCCACCGTCCACCCGACGCCCCACCGCCTCCAACGCCCCCAACACGGCCAGCGCCGCCTCGTCGTCGAGGAGCGCGAACTGCACCCCGGCCAGAGCATTCGTGACGAGTGCGTCGGCCTGCGCCAGCAGGGCGACCATCTCAGCTCCGGACTTCACCGTCGTGAACATACCCCCATTTTAGCCCGATTAGAACGTTTAGGCGAGGGTTGCTCACATATTTGTCCAAGGAGTTTCGTAGTCACGTACTCCACCCGAGCCCGGAGAATTCACCCACCGGCGGCCGCACGGGCGGCGCTGCCAGCCATTTCAGGCGGCAACGCCTACCCGCTGACAGGCCAACCCCGTGCTCTCACATCGGCGCCCACGGGCACCCGTGAGTTCGCCCTGTGAGGGAAGGCTCCGGTTCGCCGTAAGGTAGTCGGGTGCCTACACGTCTCTCTAACTACTTCCTCCGTACCCTCCGCGAAGATCCCTCCGATGCCGAGGTGACCAGCCACCGCCTTCTGGTGCGTGCCGGATACATCCGTCGTCAGGCCCCGGGAATCTTCGCCTGGCTGCCCCTTGGGCTGCGAGTGAAGGCCAAGGTCGAGAAGATCATCCGCGAGGAGATGACCGCCGCGGGCGCCTACGAGGTTCACTTCCCGGCGTTGTTGCCGCGCGAACCCTACGAGCTCACCGGACGCTGGGACGAGTACGGCGACGGCCTGTTCCGGCTCAAGGACCGCAAGGGCTCCGACATGCTCCTCGCCCCGACCCACGAAGAGGTCTTCACCCTGCTCGTGAAGGACCTGTACAGCAGCTACAAGGACCTGCCCCTGTCGATCTACCAGATCCAGGACAAGTACCGCGACGAGGCACGCTCCCGAGGCGGTCTGCTCCGCGGCCGCGAATTCACCATGAAGGACGCCTACTCCTTCGATCACACCGACGCCGGGCTCGACGCGAGCTACCAGGCGCAGCGCGACGCCTACGAGCGCATTTTCACCCGCTTCGGCCTTGAGTACGCCATCGTGCAGGCGGATGCCGGCGCCATGGGTGGCTCCAAGAGTGAAGAGTTCCTGCACCCCACCCCGGTCGGCGAAGACACCTTTGTGCGCTCCGCCGGCGGGTACTCGGCCAACGTCGAAGCGTTTCGCACGATCGTGCCGCCCGAAACCGACTGGACTGCGCTGCCCGCAGCGGCGGTGTTCGACACGCCGGACACTCCCACCATTCAGACCCTGGTCGACAAGGCCAACGCCGAGCAGCCCCGGCCCGACGGTCGCGAGTGGACCGCGGCCGACACGCTGAAGAACGTCGTGCTCGCGCTCATCCACCCCGACGGCACCCGCGAAATCATCGCGATCGGCCTGCCCGGCGACCGGGACGTCGACCTCAAGCGCGTGGAGGTCGCCTTCGGCCCCGCCGAGGTTGAGGCCGCCAACGAGGGCGACTTCGCCCGTCTCAACAAGATCGAGGGTCGACCCGGCCTGGTGAAGGGCTACATCGGCCCGTGGAGCGCCGCCGGAGCGATGCTCGGCGAGAAATCGGCCACCGGCATCCGCTACTTCGTCGACCCGCGCGTGGTGGCGGGCACCGAGTGGATCACGGGCGCAAACGAGCCGGGACGCCACGTCTTCGGCCTCGTTGCCGGACGTGACTTCGCCGTGGACACCACGGTGGAGGCCTCCGACGTGCGTGCCGGGGACCCGGCACCCGACGGCTCAGGGCCCGTCGAACTCATTCGCGGAATGGAAATCGGCCATGTATTCCAACTCGGACGCAAGTACGCGGAGATCCTCGGTCTCAAGGTGCTGGATGAGAACGGCAAACTCGTGACCGTGACCATGGGATCGTACGGAATCGGCGTCACGCGCATCCTCGCGGTCATCGCCGAGCTCAACAACGATGCCAAAGGCCTCATCTGGCCGGAGGCCGTCGCTCCCTTCGACGTGCACGTGATCGCGACCGGCCGGGAAGAGATCGTCTTCGAAACGTCAGAACTCGTGGTGGCCGCTCTCGAAGCGTCCAACCGCGAGGTGCTGTACGACGACCGGCGCAAGGTGTCGCCCGGCGTGAAGTTCGGCGACGCGGAGCTCATCGGCGTGCCGTGGATCGTCATCGTGGGACGCGGCGCCGCCGACGGCATTGTGGAACTCTGGAACCGCAGCACGGGGGAGCGCGAGCAGGTCACGGTCGCTGACGTCGCCGCGCACTTCGCCTAGACCGTTCGCCGCGGTGATTTCGGTGCCCGGAGTCGGGTACCTTTAGAGGTGAGCCCGCTGCGCAGTTTCGCGGCGGCAAGATCTGAATAGAGGAGGCCGGCCATGGACATCGACCTCAGTGTTTTGCGGCAATTGGAGCGCGAGAAAGAGATTCCCTTCGAGGAACTCGTGCAGATTATTGAGCAGGCAATCCTGACGGCCTATCTGAAGCACACCCACCCGGATGAGCCCACGAAACAGGCAGCCATGGAAGAGGCGGGAGTACGCGTTGTACTCGACCGCAAGAACGGGCACGTAGACATCTACGTTCCAGAGCACGACGAAGACGACAACGTCATCGGTGAAGCCATCGACAACCCGACCGACTTCGGTCGGATCGCGGCATACGCGGCCAAGCAGGTCATCAACCAGCGTCTTCGCGACCTCGCGGATGACGCCGTTCTCGGTGAATTCAAGGGGCGCGAAGGCGACATCGTCGCCGGAATCATCCAGCAGGGTCCCAACCCGCGCATGATTCACGTTGACCTCGGCACGATCGAGGCGATCATGCCTCCCGAGGAGCAGGTGCCGAGCGAAACCTACGTGCATGGGGCGCGCATCCGCGTCTTCGTCACGACGGTTGCTCGTGGACTCAAGGGGCCGCAGATCACTGTTTCGCGCACGCACCCCTCGCTCGTGCGCAAGCTTTTCGCGCTCGAGGTACCGGAAATCGCCAGCGGCATCGTGGAAATCGTCTCCCTGGCCCGTGAAGCAGGACACCGCACCAAGATCGCCGTTCGGGCCACCGAAGCGGGCGTGAACGCCAAGGGTGCCTGCATCGGTGAACTGGGTCAGCGTGTTCGCGCCGTCACCAACGAACTCAACAACGAGAAGATCGATATCGTCGACTTTTCCCCCGACCTGGCCACCTTTGTGGCCAGTGCACTCTCACCCGCCAAGGTGACGAGCTGCTACGTCATTGATGAGTCGATCAAGGCCGTGCGCGCCCTGGTTCCGGACTATCAGCTTTCTCTCGCCATCGGAAAAGAGGGGCAGAATGCGCGCCTCGCGGCCAAGCTGACGGGCGCCAAAATCGACATTCAGCCGGACAGCATTCTGGAGGATGCCGATTAGGGGGTACGATGGACTCCGTTAGAACGTGCATTGGATGCCGTTCGCGCGCCGCACGTTCTTCACTCATGAGGATCGTCGCCCGTGAGCCTGAGATCGTGGTGGATGAAACCGCCACTCTCCCCGGCAGGGGCGCGTGGTTGCATCCGACAGTCTCGTGCTTTCACGACGCACAGAGGCGACGCGCCTTCGGGCGTGCCCTTCGCGTGACCAGCTCGCTGGACGCGAAACAACTAGAGAACAGGCTGACTTGGCTTATGGATAACTAATGAGCGGCTCGAAATGAGACCCGTCCGTTACTAACGGCCTGCCCCTTTCCGGGTGCAGGCCCGGAACAGGAGAATTGTGGCTGCAAAACCACGCGTACACGAGATCGCCAGCGAGCTCGGAGTCGACAGCAAGGTTGCTCTTGCCAAATTGAAAGAAATGGGCGAGTTCGTTAAGGGACCGTCCAGCAGCGTTGAACCCCCGGTGGCCAGACGGCTTCGTGCCGCACTGGAAACCGAGAGCGCGAACGCCAAGGCCGCCAACACGGCCGCTGCCGCCCCGGCCGCAGCGACCACGGCAACGGCCGCCACGACCGCTCCCGCACCGAGCCCTCGTCCGAGCACGGGCGTCAAGCCCGGCGCGGTCAAGCCCGGCGCCATGAAACCGGGTGTCAAGCCCGGCTCACGTCCTACCCCCGGCGCGCCCACCCCTCAGCCCGCCGTAGCAGAGCCGGCCGAAGCAACAGAGGCCGCGCCGGTTCCCGTCGCGCCCCTGACGGTTGCCGAGCGTCAGGCGCAGGCAACTGAGAAGGCCGCGGCCGCCGAAAAGGCAGCCGCAGCCGACAAGGCAGGAACCGACGCACCAGAGACCAAGCCCGACACCGAGACCCCCGCCGCGAAGACCACGGGCGGCTCGGCCACCCCGGTCAAGCCCGGTGCGCCTCGCCCCGGAGCGGCCCGTCCGGGCAACAACCCGTTCGCCAGCAACCAGGGCATGGGCCAGCGTCCCGCTCAGCCGTCGCGTCCGGGCAACAACCCGTTCGCCAGCGCCCAGGGCATGGGCCAGCGTCCGGCTGCGCCGTCGCCGAGCAACATCCCCCGCCCGGCGGCTCCTCGCCCCGGAGCCCCTCGCCCCGGCGGACCCGGCCAGGCCGCGCGTCCGACCGGTTTCGGTCAGCGCCCCGGATCGTTCCAGCGTCCCGGTGGAGCACCGGGAGGCGGCGGTGGCGCACGCCCCGGTGCACGTCCCGGTGGGGCACCGTCCGGTGCACCCGGATTCGGCCCGCCTCGCCCCGCCGGTGGCGGCGCTGGTCGCGGTCGCGGCCCCGGCGGTGGAACCGCTGGTGCGTTCGGTCGTGGTGGCGGAAAGAACAAGGCACGCAAGTCGAAGCGCACGAAGAGAGCAGAATTCGAACTGCGCGAGGCCCCGTCGCTGGGTGGCGTGAGCGTACCCCGCGGCGACGGTGGAACCGTTGTTCGTCTGCGTCGTGGTGCCTCGATCACCGACTTCGCCGACAAGATTGACGCGAGCCCCGGAAACCTCGTTACCGTGCTGTTCCACCTCGGTGAGATGGCAACGGCATCCGAGTCCCTCGACGAGGCCACGTTCGACGTGCTCGGCAGCGAGCTGGGCTATAAGATCCAGATGGTGTCGCCTGACGATGAGGACCGCGAGCTTCTGCTGGCGTTCGACATCGACATCGACCAGGAACTTGAAGACGAGACAGACGAAGAACTTCAGATTCGTCCTCCCGTCGTCACGGTCATGGGCCACGTCGACCACGGTAAGACCGCACTGCTCGACGCGATCCGTAACGCCAAGGTCGCCGCAGGCGAAGCGGGCGGCATCACGCAGCACATCGGTGCCTACCAGGTCGTCACCGAGCACGAGGGCATCGACCGTGCCGTCACCTTCATTGACACCCCGGGCCACGAGGCGTTCACCGCCATGCGTGCTCGTGGTGCTCAGGTCACCGACATCGCGATCCTTGTGGTCGCCGCCGATGACGGCATCATGCCGCAGACGATTGAGGCACTCAACCACGCACAGGCCGCCGACGTGCCGATCGTGGTTGCGGTCAACAAGGTCGACAAGCCCGGCGCCAACCCGCAGAAGGTCCGTCAGCAGCTGACCGAGTTCGGCCTGGTCGCCGAAGAATACGGCGGAGACGTCATGTTCGTCGACGTGTCGGCCAAGAACAAGACCGGTATTCAGGAAATCCTGGACGCCGTGCTGCTGGTAGCGGATGCCGGACTCGACATGCGTGCGAAGCCCGACAAGGATGCTCGCGGTGTGGCCATCGAGGCCAAGCTCGACAAGGGTCGCGGCGCCGTCGCAACCGTGCTCATCCAGTCGGGAACCCTGCATGTCGGGGACTCGATCGTGGCGGGAACCGCCTACGGGCGTGTTCGTGCCATGGCCGACGAGAACGGCAACGCGGTCCTTGCGGCCACGCCGTCACGCGCCGTCCAGGTGCAGGGCCTCTCGAGCGTTCCTCGAGCCGGCGACACCTTCCTGGTCATCCAGGAAGACCGCACCGCGCGTCAGATCGCTGAGAAGCGTGAAGCCGCCGAGCGCAACGCACTGCTGGCCAAGGCTCGGAAGCGCATCAGCCTCGAAGACTTCACCCGTGCACTCGAAGAGGGCAAGGTCGAGTCGCTCAACCTCATCATCAAGGGTGACGTTTCCGGTGCCGTCGAGGCACTGGAAGAGTCGCTCCTCAAGATCGAGGTCGACGATTCCGTGCAGCTGCGCATCATCCACCGTGGTGTCGGTGCGGTCACCGAGAGCGACGTCAACCTCGCTACCGTCGACAACGCCATCATCATTGGATTCAACGTTCGCCCCGACACGAAGGCACGCGAACGTGCCTCTCGCGAAGGTGTGGACGTGCGCTTCTACTCCGTCATCTACTCCGCGCTCGAGGACATTGAGAGCTCCCTCAAGGGAATGCTCAAGCCCGAGTTCGAAGAGGTGCAGAGTGGTGTCGCCGAGATTCGCGAGGTCTTCAGCTCGTCGAAGTTCGGAAACGTCGCCGGCGTCATCGTTCGCTCCGGAACCATCACCCGAAACGCCAAGGCTCGCGTCATCCGCGACGGCGTCGTGGTGGGGGACAACCTGGGCATCGAATCGCTGCGTCGCTTCAAGGACGATGTCACCGAGGTCCGTACGGACTTCGAGTGTGGTATCGGACTGGGTAAGTTCAACGACATCCAGATCGGCGACGAGATCGAGACGATCGAATTGAAGGAAAAGCCGCGGGTCTAACTCCACGGTCCAGGGGTCTCCGCTCGATTGTCCACCGGGCAATCGGGCGGAGACCCCTGGTGTTTAACGCCACACTGAAGTAATGCAACGGTGAATCACCGCAACCGCAGTTTGATAGAAGGAGAAAGTCATGGCAGATCCGGAACGCGCGAGAAAGATGGCGGACCGCATCAAGGTCATCATCGCCAAACGTCTGGAACGCGGCCTGCGCGACCCTCGCCTGGGCTTCGTGACCATCACCGACGTGAAGGTGACGGGCGACCTGCAGCACGCCTCGGTTTTTTACACCGTGTACGGTTCGATCGAGGAACGCACCGACAGCGCCGCAGCTTTGAAGGCCGCGACCGGCATGATGCGCAGCGAGGTGGGCAAGAACATCACCGCGCGGCTGACCCCGTCGATCGAGTTCATCGCGGATGGGATCCCCGAGAACGCCGCGCTGATCGACGACCTGCTGCGCGAGGCGCACGAACGTGACTCCATCACGGAGCGCGACGCCGGCACGGCCACCTATGCCGGCGAGGCCGACCCGTACGTGAAACCGCGTGACTACGAAGCCGACGAGGACGCGGATCAGGACGACGACACCTCTGACGAGTCCGTCGCAAAGTAGATAGACCCGCGTCGACCCTCACAACGGCGTCGACATCCGGTGGCCTCCGGTTGCTACTTCAGGAGATCCTGGCCGGCAACCAGAGGCCACTCGTGTTTCACTGGGCCGGTATCCGCTAACACCGGCAATCTGAACTGGCAACCACCACGACCCCAAACACCACCCCGGATGCGCGGGGCCGGGGGTGCGTGCCAGCCGGGGGTGCGTGCTAGCCGGGGAGGGTGTAGCCGCCGGCAGGGTCCGAAACGGCGAGGCCGTCGACGATCAGGCCGGCAAGGGCCCGGTCGCGTTGCACGGCATCCGCCCACAGGCCGGTGATCTCCGCCGGCGTCACGGGACGATGCGTGGAACGCAGCTCCGCCATGATCAGGCCGCGAACCTGCCGATCACTGCCCTCGAACTTCTTCTGCACGGCCTTGCGGGCCCCCGCGTAAGCCGGGTAGCCGAGCGCCCGCCAGGCGCAGGAATTCCGCACGGGACACTCGGCGCACTTCGGGGACCGGCTCGTGCACACGACGGCGCCGAGCTCCATCGTCGCCGCGTTGAACACGGCCGCTTCGACCGGGTCTTCCGGAAGCTCCGACGACATCAGCTCCAGGTCGCGCGTGCGGCTCGGCGGGGCAGGTTCGCCCTGGCCGCTGACGGAGCGGGCCAGCACCCGGCGCGTGTTCGTGTCGACGACCGGATGCCGGTGGCCGAACGCGAACGCGGCCACCGCCCGCGCGGTGTAGTCCCCGACCCCGGTGAGAGCGAGCAGGGCGTCGACGTCCTCCGGTACGCGGCCACCGTGACGCTGCGTGATCTGCACGGCCGCTTCGTGCAACCACAAGGCTCGCCGCGGATACCCGAGCGACGCCCACGCGCGAACGGCCTCGCTCGGCGGCACCGCGGCGAGGTGCGCGGGCGTCGGCCAGCGTTCGAGCCATTCGGTCAGCCGGGGGATGACCCGCGCGACAGGCGTCTGCTGCAGCATGAACTCGCTCACCAACACGCCCCACGGGGGAAAACCGTCGCGTCGCCAGGGCAGGTCCCTGGCGTTGGAACGAAACCACTTATTGAGCATCGGGCTCAGCGAACCGGACTCGGTGGTGGGGGCTGTAACGATCATCCGTTCTAATCTAGGCTCGATTCATGAGGCTTCCCTCCACACCGCGCATCGAATTTCTGCGAACCCTCGCGGAGGAGATCCTGCACAACTATGGGAAGGGCCGCACCGTCCTATCGGTCGACGGCACCGACGAGTCCGGACGCGCCCGATTTGCGCACGACCTCGCCGAGGTGCTGCGCGAAGACGACGAGCGCACGGTCTTCACCGCCTCCCTGCGGTTCTTTCAGCGCTCGGCGGCGGAACAAAACCGGTTCGGCCGACCAACACCCGAACGGCACTACCGCTTCGGTTTCGACTACTCGGCGCTGCGGCGGGTGCTGGTGGAACCGTTCCGGCTCGACGGCAGCGCCGGTTTCGTCACCGAGCACTTCGACCCGGACCGCGACCGGTGGATCGAACCGACCTGGCGCACGACGTCACCCGACGCGATCCTGATCGTGGAGGGCCCGTTCGCCAACCGGTCCGAGCTGCACGACCTGTGGCTGTACAGCATCCTCGTGGAGAGCGAACCGGAAACCGCGGCAGACAGCCTGTACCTGGCCGAGGTCGCCCCGCGCACCCTCGTCGATGCGGTGATCGACAACACGGATGCCGACGCCCCGCGCCGCCTGCTTCTCGACAGCTGCTGATCCCCGGCTCGCCCGCCGTGACCGGCCCGAGCGACGCCCGGAAACGGCCTCAGGAGCGGCCGAGCACGGCGAAGCGCGCGAGCACCGCGGCCACCGGAAGGCTGCTACCGGCCGCCTCCACCTCGTGGACGAGTGCCGTGAGCATCGCGTTGACCGGGGCGCCCATCCCCACCAGTTCCGCCTCGCGCACGACGGCTCCGTTGAGGAAATCAATCTCGGTGGGCTGCCCCCGCAGCAGGCTCTGCAGGGTGGAACCCCGGTTGGGCACCCGGCCCATCCGCGCGCGCATGCCGCGGGGGAGAATCTGGCCGGCCCACAAAGGCAGTCCCGAGAAGATGCGCAATCGGCGATCGTCGAGCTTCTGCAGCGCGCCGAACCGCACGCCACGTCGCCGTGCCACGCGCACGGTCTCGCGCATGCTCGCCGTGAGCACCCGTCGCAGCCGAGGGTCGTCGACGACGTCCTGCACGCTGAGCCCGGTGATCGCCGGCAGCGCGTTGAGCATGTTCACCACGAGCTTGGTCCACTGGGCGCCGACGAAGTTCGCGATCGGGCGGGTGCGCAGCGGCTCGCCGAGCACCGCCTGCCAGCGCATCGTCTCCGCGTCGACCGGCCCGCTTCCCCGGCCGAGGTAGCTCGGCGCGGCCGTGGTCACGCTCACGTGCCCCGGTTCGGTGTAGTTGGCCGCCACGATCACGAGCAGGCCGAAGCACTCCGAATCGGGCAGGAGTTCGGTCGCCGTGCGCACCCCGAGCAGTCCGTTCTGCACGACGATCACCGGGCATCCGTTCAGGAACCCGGCGTTGTCGGCGATGGCCGCGGCCGCGTCCTGTGCCTTCGTGCAGACGAGCGCGAGCTCGGGCGTTACGGTGAGGCGCTCCAGGGCCAGGGGATGCGCGTGCGCCTCACCGAAGGCGCCGCTCAGCCTTATGCCGTCCCGGCAGATCGCGGCGAGGGTTCCGCCGCGCGCGGTGACGGTGACGTCGTGCCCCGCGACCTCGAGCAGGGTGGCGAACGTTCCGCCCAGGGCGCCGGCGCCGATCACAGCAATTCGCATGACTTCAGCCTAGGGCGGCGCCGGACGGTGCCGGCGCGAGGGAAGTGCCCCGGCGTGACTGGTACTATTTCCCCTGTGAAAGAGACATCGAGGGACACGTTTCCGGCCCCCCGAGGCGGCTGCTGACGACATGTTCGACACGCCGCCCGCCACACCAGACCTGACGTCCGCAAACCCGCTGCGCAACGCCGCGACGTCGCCGGTGACGGCATGAAGCGCCCCGAGTCGGTTCGCAGCGGCCTGCTGCTTGTCGACAAGGCCCAGGGCTGGACCAGCCACGACGCCGTAGCCCGCACCCGCCGCCTCGCCGGCACCCGCAAGGTCGGCCACGCCGGAACCCTCGACCCGATGGCAACCGGACTGCTCGTTCTGGGAGTGAACAGCTCCACCCGCCTGCTCACCTACGTCGTCGGTCTCGACAAGGAGTACCTCGCCACCATTCGCCTCGGCGCATCGACGACCACCGACGACGCCGAGGGGGAGGAGCTGGAGCGGGCATCCGCCGAGGCGATGGCTTCGGTGACGGCCGCCGCCGTCGCCGCCGGTATCACGGTCCTGACCGGCGACATCAGCCAGCGGCCGAGCGCCGTGAGCGCGATCAAGGTGGACGGCAAACGTGCCTACGCCCGCGTGCGCGCCGGCGAAGACGTGCAGCTCACGGAACGTCCGGTCACGGTCAGCTCCTTCGAGCTGATCTCCAGCACCGCGGTGGACGGTTTTCTCGACCTCAAGGTGCGGGTCAACTGCGGCTCGGGAACCTACATTCGGGCGTTGGCCCGCGACCTCGGCGATACGCTCGCCGTCGGCGGGCACCTGACCGAGCTGCGCCGCACCCGTATCGGCCCGTTCCGGATCGAATCGGCGTCCCCGCTCGAGGAACTCGACGTCGCGACGTCGCTCATCGCCCCGGCGGATGCCGCGACCCGACTGCTCGACCGGCTGGACCTCACCGAACAGCAGGCGATCGACCTCGGCCACGGCAAACGCGTCGACGTGACCATGCCGCCGGAGGGCCGGGGACCCATCGCCGCCATCGCGCCGGACGGCCGGCTTGTCGGCCTCGTCGAAATGCGCGGCGGCCAGGCCAAGTCCATTCTCAACTTTCCGCCCGACGAGCCCGCCGCACCTGCCGCGACGCCGGGAACAACGCTCGCGGGGGAAAACGCATGATCGAATGGCTCACCTGGCTGCAGCTCGCCGTAGCCATTTCGGCCGGGCTCCTGTGCGTCATCCTCGGGTTGGCGGGTCGTAAACCAACGGACCTCACCATGGGGGCGACGGCCCTCGTCGAGGTACTGCTGCTCGTGCAGTTCGTCGCCGCCATCGTGGCGCCCCGGCTGGGAAACACGGCCACCGGGAGCGTACTGGAGTTCTACACGTACCTGGTCAGCGCCATCCTGCTCCCCGTTGCGGCCGGATTCTGGGCTCTGGTGGAACGCGGCCGGTGGAGCACCGTCATTCTCGGTGTCGCCTGCCTGGCGGTCGCCGTCATGCTGTACCGCATGATGCAGATTTGGACCGTGCAGGGACTCTGAACCGGTGCCGACCCGCCTCGGAAACTGCGATAATTACCAAGCCATGACACAACAGCAGACCGAATCGACGGCCCCGACACGACGAGTGACCGGCATCGGCCGACTCCTGATCGCCGTCTACGGCCTGTTGGCACTCGCGGCCACGGGCCGGTCCTTCGTGCAGATCGCTGAGACGTTCTCCGACGCTCCGCTGTCGTACTCCCTTTCCGCCCTCGCCGCCGTGGTGTACATCGTGGCGACCATCGCGCTCGTTCGGCGCAGCCCCGGCTGGTACCGCGTGGCGTGGATCACGATCAGCTTCGAACTGCTCGGGGTGCTGCTGGTGGGAACTCTGAGCCTTCTCGACCCGGCCCTGTTCCAGCACAAGACCGTCTGGTCGGTCTTCGGGCGCGGCTACGGATTCGTACCGCTGGTGCTTCCCCTGCTCGGCATGTGGTGGCTCGCCCGCCATCCTGCGGCGGCACCACCGGAGCCGGTGATGCGCGCGTGAAGACCTACTACGGAACGTCGGGCGTACCGTCCGACTGGACGGACTCGGCCGTGTGCATCGGCAAGTTCGATGGCGTGCATGCCGGCCATCGCGCCGTGATCACCGGGCTGAAGACACTCGCGGCGGAGCACGAGCTGGCGGCGGTCGTCGTGACGTTCGATCGGCATCCGCTCGCCCTGCTGTCACCGGAACACTGCCCGGATGCCCTTGTCAGCCTCGAGCAGAAGCTGGACCTGCTCGCGGAGACCGGCGTCGACGCGACCCTCGTACTCGGTTTCGACCGGCAGCTCGCCGGACTGGAGCCGGAGGAGTTCGTCGCCTCGATTCTTGCCTCCGCGTTGCGGACCAGGTTCGTGCTCGTGGGCCGCGACTTTCGTTTCGGCGCCAGGGGCGCGGGCGACGTGCAGCTGCTCATCGAACTCGGCGCGAAATACGGCTTCGAGGTGCGACTGATCGAGGACGTGAAGCCGCGCCAGGACCGCCGAGTGTCGTCCACGTGGATTCGCAACCTGCTCAGCGAGGGAGACGTGGCGACCGCGACCGAGATGCTCGAGCATGTGCCCGCGATGCGCGGCATGGTCGTGCACGGTGCCGCCCGCGGCCGGGAACTCGGATTCCCCACCGCGAACCTCGCTCCGGATTCGGAGGGCTTCACCCCGGCCGACGGCGTCTACGCCGGGTGGCTGAGGGATGCCGGTGTCCGATACCCGGCGGCCATCTCGATCGGCAACAATCCCACCTTTGAAGGTGTCGAGCGTCGCCAGGTCGAGGCCTACGTTCTCGATGAAACCGACCTGGACCTGTACGATCACGTCGTCGATGTGTCCTTCGTCAGCCGGATTCGTGGCATGGTGGCCTACTCCGGTATCGAACCGCTGATCGAGCAGATTCGCGACGACGTCGAGCGGGTGCGCGAGGTTCTTGCGGCACAGCCCCACGCCTAAAGTCCGACCGACCGGTTACCCCATTCTGAGGGGGTAAATTGGAGGCATCGGGTGCGGCGGCTGCGTCGCGCGGAATGGCTGCGTAGAGTGGATGGGCGGCAGGGGGATCTGCCGCACGGTGAAGCGCGAGTACGAGGGATAGTGGCATGGACGAGGATTTTGGCTCAGGTCCCGGCAGAGTACGACGGTTCGGGGGAGCCGTCGGGGGACTAATCGGCCTCCTCTGCATGAGCGCCGTCGCCGGTCTGCTCGTGACGGTGGCCGTGACGCCCGCCCTCGCACTCTCCGGTATGACCGCGACCAACACCATCAGCATGTTTGAGAACCTTCCCGGGTACATTGCACTGGATCAGCTGTCTCAGAAGAGCAATGTTTATGCCAGGCAGAGCGACGGAACCCCGGTGCTCATGGCCTCGTTCTATGAGCAGAACCGGGTCGAGGTCGGGTCGGACGCCATCAGCCCCTTCGTCAAGGACGCCGTGATTTCGAGTGAGGACCCGCGTTTCCTGGACCACGGCGGCATCGACCTGCAGGGCACCGTCAGCGGGGCCGTGAGCACGTTCGCCGGCGGCGACACACGCGGCGGGTCATCCATCACGCAGCAATACGTGAAAAACGTCCTGGTGCAGAAGTGCGAGGCCATGGACGATCAGGAAGCCAGTCGGGAGTGCTACGCGAGCGCCACCGAGATTTCCGCCGCCCGAAAGCTCAAAGAGATGCGCCTGGCGATCGGCATGGAGAAGGAGTATTCCAAGGACGATATCCTGCGCGGCTACCTCAACATCACCGGTTTCGGGGGAACGGTCTACGGCATCGAGGCCGCAGCCAACTACTACTTCAACACGAGCGCCCTGGACCTCACCCTGCCACAGGCGGCGAGCCTCGTCTCCATCGTCAACAACCCGGTGCGGTACCAGCTGGATCGCCCGACCAGTGCAACCAACGGCGCGGCCAACGGATACGCGGCCAACAAGGAGCGCAGGGACTACATCCTGCGCGAAATGCTCAAGTACGACAAGATCACCCAGGAAGAACACGATGCGGCCGTCGCCACCGTCATCGAACCGGTGATCACCCCGCCCAGCACGGGATGCCAGACCGCGGGAGACAACGCCTTCTTCTGCGACTACGTCACACGCGTGCTGAAAGCGGATGCCACGTTCGGTGCCGACGCCGAGGCACGGGCCGCCAACTTCCGGCTCGGCGGTTTCGACGTGTACACGAGCCTCGACCTCGACGTTCAAGCGGCCGCGGTAGGGACCATGAATCGCAATGTGCCCAAGACCTACGGCGCCGGCGACATCGGCGGTGTCATCTCCAGCGTGCAGGTGGGAACCGGCCGCGTGCTCGCCATGACGCAGAGCAAGGACTACAGCCAGGACCCGGCGGTCCTGGCGACCGGCGCCAATTACACCAGCCTGAACTACAACACCGACAAGAACATGGGTGGTTCGAGCGGATTCCAGCCGGGATCAACCTATAAGGTCTTCACCCTGGCCCAGTGGCTCAGCGACGGTCACGCGCTCGGCGAACGGGTCGACTCGGCGCGCAAGGCCAATTGGGGAACCTTCCAGGACCGGTGCCTCGGCCCGCAGAATTACAACAGTCAGGGATGGAATCCCCGCAATGACTCGCTCGGCGAGACCGGCGCCCACTACAGCGCACTGGAATCCACGATCAACTCTTACAACACCGGTTTCATCGGCATGGCCAAACGCCTCGACCTGTGCGACATCAAGGAACGCGCCGAATCGTTCGGCATCCACCGCGCAGACGGCGATCCCCTCCTGCAGAGTGCGGCGACGGTCATCGGCACCAATGAGATCGCGCCCCTTTCCATGGCCGTGGCCTTCGCCGGGATCGCGAACAACGGTGTGACCTGCAGCCCGATCGTCATCGACCAGATCATCGGTGCCGACGGCGCGGAGCGTCCCATCCCGAAGTCGACGTGCGAGGCATCCGTCGAGCCCTCGGTCGCAGCGGGTATGGCCTACGCCATGCAGCGCGTCATGACGAGCGGCACGGCGCGAGCGTCGTACTATGCCACGTCCCCGCGCGTACCGATGATCGCCAAGACGGGTACCACCGACTCCGGCGCCGACACCTGGATGACGGGCGCCAGCACCAAGGTCGCGACGGTCGCCGGCGTGGTGAGCCTCACCGGCAAGCTCAGCCAGCGCGCGCTTCGCTTCGACAGCGGGCGGGTGTCGGAGGCACGGCATCGCATGTGGCCCGATGTCATGGACGTCGCCAACGCCAAATACGGTGGCGATGCCTTCGCCGATGCCACATCCGACGTCATCTACGGGGTGCCGGTGGCCGTACCCGATGTGCGCGGCATGCAGCTCGCTCAGGCCCGGTCCACCCTGCAACGCGCCGGATTCGGTTTCGCGCACGGCGGCGCGATGACCTCCGACATGCCGGTCGGCACCGTGGTTCGATCCGACCCGGCCAGATCCGCCTTCAAGGGCAGCACGATCACCGTGTTCACGAGCAGCGGTGTTCCGGAGGTCGTGCCGGAACCGGCGCCCCCGACCCCGGAGACACCGGGACCGACCCCGGCGGCGCCGCCCGGCGGCTGAACCACCAACGGGTGAACCGAAGAAGTGCCCGGCCGGGCCGGTAATTCGGCCGCGCGCGGCTCGGGCAGCTAATCTTGCAGCAGGCACGATCGAGGAGTGGCATGGCACAGCAGGAACGAGCAATTGAAACACGCGCAGCAATTATCCGAGGGGCCGCCTCGGCGTTTGAGGCTCGCGGGTACGGAAGCACCTCCCTCGCGCAGGTCAGTGCGGCGGCCGGAGTGACGAAGGGTGCGCTGTATTTTCACTTCGACTCCAAGGAAGCCCTCGCGGTCGCCATCATCGACGCGCAGCATGAGGCATCCGCTGCCATCGGTCGCTCGCTGCTGGCCGACGGGGTGCCCGGGCTGCGCGCGCTGATTGTCATGTCCCTTGAGCTGGCGCGCCAGCTGCATGAAGACCCGATTGTCAGCGCGGGCGTGCGCCTCACCATCGAGGCCGCGAACTTCGAAACGCCCGTCGCCGGTCCGTACCTGGGCTGGATGGAAGCAAGCGAAGAGTACCTGCGCCGCGGCATCGCAGAGGGTGAGATCTCGGCCGACATCGACATTTGCGCGATGGCGCGGTTCCTCGTCTCGGCCTTCACCGGTGTGCAGGTCGTCTCCGACATGCTCACCGGCCGGGACGACATCGAGGATCGGCTGATCGACATGTGGGCCTTCGTCATGCCGTCGCTCGTTCCGGTGGATCGTTGGCTTGAAATGAAGGACCTGCCCACGCGCATTCGCGTCGAACGCGCCGCGGCGTGATTCGCCGGCTGGCGGTATGAGCGCCAGACGCGGACTGTTCTACGGCCGCACCCTCGCATTCGTCGGGATTCTGCTGGTCGCTGCGAACCTGCGCACGGCCGTCGCCGCGCTGTCGCCGATCGCGAATCAGATCGATGCCGATATTCCGCTGAGCGTTGCGACGCTGGGCGTTCTGGGCATGCTGCCGCCCGTGTGTTTCGCCCTGTTCGGCGTCTTCGCCCCCGTCTTCACCCGCCGAATCGGGCTTGAAGGCCTTCTGGTTGTCGCACTGCTCGCCATTCTGCTCGGGCATCTGGCCCGCGGTCTCTCCGTCTCGGCCGTTGGCCTGCTTCTGGGGAGCGCCCTCACGTTCGCGGGTCTCGGAATCGGCAACGTGCTGTTGCCGCCGCTGGTCAAGAAGTATTTTCCCGACCGCGTCGGCATCCTCACCTCGCTCTACGTCACCGTGGTGGCGATCAGCACGCTCTTTCCCGCACTCGTGGCCGTGCCGGTTGCGGATGCCGCGGGCTGGCGAACCTCCCTCGGCATGTGGATGGTGCTCGCGCTCGTGGCCCTGGTGCCGTGGACGACGATGCTGGTGCGGCACCGGATCGGAACGGTGCCGACCCCGGTGCTCGACGAGGCCGACCCGGTTGTCCTCGGCCGGATCTGGCGGTCCTCGGTAGCGTGGGCCATCGCGGCCATCTTCGCGATTTCCGCGCTCAACGCGTACGCGTTCTTCGCGTGGCTCCCGCAGCTGCTCCGGGACAGCGCGGGGCTGACCGCCGCCCAGGCGGGCGTGCTGCTGGCCGTCTACGCCGGGATGGGCATTCCGGGGGCGTTCCTGATTCCGGTGCTGGCCGCCCGGATGAAGAACGTGGGACGGCTCGTGTATCTCGGTGTCGGCTTCTTCGTGGCGGGGGACCTCGGACTGCTGCTCGCACCCGAAACGCTCACCTGGTTGTGGGTGGTGTTCGCCGGGCTCGGGCCGCTCCTGTTTCCGCTGGCCCTCGTGCTCATCAACCTGCGCACACGCACCCACACGGGCTCGGTGGCGCTGAGCGGATTTGTGCAGAGCATCGGGTACCTGATCGGCGCCCTCGGCCCGCTCCTGTTCGCGCTGTTGCACTCGGTCAGCGGCGGCTGGACCTGGCCGTTGCTCTTCCTGCTCGCCATGGCGGGTGTGGTGCCGGTCGCGGCGGCCGTCATCTCCCGTCCGCACATGCTCGAAGACGACCTGAACCGGCCCCGCTAGGCCGCTGTCGCCTACGGCACCAGCGACGCGCGGTGGATGAGAGCCGCGGCGCCGATCAGGGGCCCGTCGCCAGACAGGGCCGAGGGCACCACCTGCACCCGGGTCGCGTAGGCCAGTTGGGTGCGCAGCGCGATCGCCTCGCGCGCGAATCGGAACAGGTCGGGCGTCACCTGGGAGAACCCGCCGCCGATGGCCACGACATCCAGGTCGAGGAGAGTCGTCGCGGCGGCGATCGCCTGCCCGAGGGCGCGGCCGCTGCGCTGAACGGCGCGCATCGCAATCGCGTCCCCGGCCGCATAGGCCGCGGACAGATGCTCCCCCGTTTCGCCCGTCCACCCCTGACGCCGGGCCCAGGCCACCGTCTTGGGTCCGGATGCGATGGCTTCGAGGCATCCGGTTCCGCCGCACACGCACGGATCGTCGAATCCGCCGACCTCGATGTGTCCCACATGTCCGGCATTGCCGGTGGGGCCGCTCACGGTGTTGCCGTCGAGGATGAGTCCTCCGCCGACCCCGGTCGACACGACCATTCCCATCACGTTGTCGAAGCCGCGCCCGGCGCCGACCCAATGTTCGGCGAGGGTGATGCACAATCCGTCCATTCGGAGTCGCACCGTGGTCTCCGGAACGACGGCCTGCACGAGGTCGCGCAGCCCGAAATCGCGCCAGACCGGCAGATTGAGCGGGGAGACGGCGCCGCCGGGCAGATTGATGGGCCCGGCGCACCCGATGCCCACGCCGAGCAGGGCGGATTCGGCGGGCAGGTCGGCGAGCGTGCGGGTGAGTACGGTGGTCACGGCGGCAGCGAGGTCCTCGCTCGTGGCCCCCTGGCCGGTCGGCGCGCGATGCCGGGTTCCGGGAACCAGGACGCCGAGACTGTCGACGAGGGCGGCTTCAACCTTCGTGCCGCCCACGTCAATGGCAAGGGCGGGATGTGGGGGAGTGTTTTCCATGCTCAGAGCCTAGGCTGTGCCCGGCCGCGGCGCGACGTGCCGTCACCGCTTCTGCTCATCTGAGCATATTCTGCAACGTCTGTTGATTGCGGGCGCGGAGCAACCTAGGCTGGCCTGAGGACAGCGGAAAGGCACGGACGTATGAGCGACATCGATGAGCTTCTCTCCATTCGGGCCGCCGAGCTCTATTACGAGGAAAACCAGACGCAGGACGAAATCGGGGTCGCTTTGCGCATCACCCGGTGGAAGGTGGGACGCCTTCTCGCCCAGGCCAAGGCCAACGGCTTCATCCGCATCGAAATCGTGCACCCGCGAGCGCGCCGTCTGCCCATCGAACGCAAGTTGCGCGAGAGCACCGGCCTCACCGATGTCATCGTCGTCTCCTCCTCCGGGGTCTCCAACGACGACGAACTCCAGACGCGCACCGCCCAGGCCGCCGCCGACTACCTCACCGGACTACGGCCGGTTCCCGGCACCCTCGGGATCAGCTGGGGACGCACCCTGCACGAAGTATCCCTCAGTCTCAAGCAGGGATGGGCACCGGGTGTCAATGTGGTGCAGATCAACGGCGGCGTGAGCCTCAACCAGCATGCGGGAACGGCGGCGGCCACGGCCGTCATGATCGCCCAGAAGGCCAAAGGAATGGCCACCCTGCTCCCCAGCCCGGCAATTTTCGAGCACCGCGAAACCAAACGCGCCATCGAATCCGATCGCACCGTCGCAGCGGTCCTGGAGCAGGGTGCCAGCGCCAGCGCCTACCTCTACAGCGCCGGACAGGCCGACGAGAACTCGGCGCTGGTCGACAGTGGCTATCTCACCGTCGCCCAGATCGATGACCTCGTGCGCAAGGGCGCGGTCGGCGACATTGTGGGCCGCTACATCGATAAGACCGGACGCATCGTCGACCCGGATCTCGATGCGCGTACCGTTGGTATTCAACTGGAACAGTTGCGGCGCGCCCCGCACGCCATCGCCGTCATCTCGGGACGGGCCAAGCACCGGGTTGCCCGGGCCATCGTGGACAACGGCCTCTGCACTGTGCTCGTCACGGACGAGGACACCGCCAACGCACTCCTCGGCACCGGCGAATGAGCCTCACGCCTGCACCCGGTGCCGAACCAGACTTTCAGAGTAAGGACAAGCAATGACGACCACTAACCTGGTACCCGCCCAGCTGGCCCAGCGTGCGCACTCCCTCATCGGCGGGGAAGCCACCGATGCGAACCTGCGTCGGTACCTGCACGGTATTCCCGGCATCGACGCCGTGGGCCTCGAGGCGCGCGCCGCCGACCTCGGCAGTCGCTCGATCAAAACCAGCTCGAAGCGCTGGGCGATCGACACGATCATCGGCCTCATCGACCTGACGACGCTCGAGGGCGCAGACACCCCCGGCAAGGTGCGCTCCCTCGTGAGCAAGGCGCTCATCCCCGACCCGGGCGATCCCGGATGCCCGCGGGTCGCTGCCGTCTGCGTCTACGGCGACATGGTCGGCACGGCCGTGACCGCCCTCGGCTCCGCCCATGCCGCCGGAACCGCCGCCGGTGTGAACGTCGCCGCCGTCGCCACCGCCTTCCCCAGCGGCCGGGCATCCCTTGCGGTCAAACTGCTCGACGTCGCCGACGCCGTGTCCGCCGGCGCCGACGAGATCGACATGGTCATCGACCGTGGCGCGTTCCTCTCCGGCCGGTTCGGTCAGGTCTACGACGAGATCGTGGCGGTGAAGGACGCCTGCCGTCGCGGCGACGGAACGTCCGCCCACCTCAAGGTCATCCTGGAGACGGGCGAACTCAACACCTATGACAACGTGCGCCGCGCGAGCTGGCTCGCGATCCTCGCCGGGGGAGACTTCATCAAGACCTCCACCGGCAAGGTCGCCCCGGCGGCGACCCTGCCCGTGACCCTGTCCATGCTCGAGGTCGTGCGGGACTGGCACCGCCTCACCGGCGAGAAGATCGGTGTCAAACCGGCCGGCGGCATCCGCACGTCCAAGGACGCCATCAAGTACCTCGTCACCGTGGCGGAAACGGTGGGCGAGGAATGGCTCCAGCCGCACCTGTTCCGGTTCGGCGCGTCGAGCCTGCTCAACGACGTGCTGCTTCAGCGCCAGAAGATGACCACCGGGCACTACTCCGGCCCCGACTACGTGACGATCGACTAAGGACCTTCCCCATGAATTTTCTTGACTACGCCCCCGCCCCGGAGTCCCAGGCCATCCTCAACCTCAAGTCCGAGTACGGCCTGTTCATCGACGGTGACTTCACGCCCGGTCGCGGAACCCCGTTCCAGACCATCTCCCCGGCCACCGAGAAGCAGATCGCCATGATCTCCTCCGCCGACACCGCGGATGTCGACCGTGCCGTGGCCGCGGCACGTCGCGCCTACGACCGCACGTGGTCGCGCCTCTCTGGCAGCGACCGCGGTAAGTACCTGTTCCGCATCGCCCGGCTCGTGCAGGAACGCGCCAGGGAACTCGCCGTCGCCGAAAGCCTCGACAACGGCAAGCCCATCAAGGAGACCCGCGACGTTGACGTGCCCCTCGTCGCCGCCTGGTTCTTCTACTACGCCGGCTGGGCCGACAAGCTCGACCACGCCGGCGCCGGGCCCAACCCCGCGGCCCTCGGCGTCGCCGCCCAGGTTATCCCGTGGAACTTCCCGCTTTTGATGCTCGCGTGGAAGATCGCGCCCGCCCTCGCCGCCGGAAACACGGTGGTGCTCAAACCAGCCGAGACCACGTCGCTGACGGCCATGCTGTTCGCCGAAATTCTGCAGCAGGCGGACCTGCCCGCCGGTGTCGTCAACATCATCACCGGCGCCGGAGACACCGGTTCGGCGCTCGTCAACCACCCCGACGTGAACAAGGTCGCCTTCACCGGTTCCACCGCCGTCGGACGCGCCATCGCACGCTCGGTGGCCGGCACCGACAAGAAGCTCACCCTCGAGCTCGGCGGCAAGGGCGCCAACATCGTCTTCGACGACGCACCCATCGACCAGGCCATCGAGGGCATCGTTCGTGGTGTGTTCTTCAACCAGGGCCATGTGTGCTGCGCGGGAAGCCGCCTGCTGGTACAGGAGAGCATCCACGACGAGGTGATCGACCGGTTGAAGCAGCGGCTGTCCACCCTCCGCCTCGGCGACCCCCTCGACAAGAACACCGACATCGGCGCCATCAACAGCGCCGCGCAGCTCGCGCGCATCACCGAGCTCTCCGACATCGGCGACCAGGAAGGAGCCCAACGGTGGAGCGCCGACTGCGCCATTCCCGAAAACGGCTTCTGGTTCACGCCGACGATCTTCACCAACGTGTCGACGAGTCACCGGATCGCCCGCGAGGAGGTGTTCGGTCCCGTGCTGTCCGTGCTCACCTTCCGCACCCCCGCCGAGGCCATCGCCAAGTCCAACAACACGCCGTACGGTCTCTCCGCCGGTATCTGGAGCGACAAGGGGAGCCGCATCCTCGCCGTCGCCGACAAACTGCGTGCCGGCGTTATTTGGGCGAACACGTTCAACCAGTTCGACCCGGCAAGCCCGTTCGGCGGGTACAAGGAATCCGGCTTCGGACGCGAGGGCGGCCGCCACGGTCTCGCCGCGTACCTCAAGCCCTCGGCTCGTCCCTCCGTGCGCGCGGCGCCCAGCCCGTCGCCGTCAGCCGAAACCGCCGCATCCGTCAAGAAGCCTGTAGCCGGAAAGAAGGCCACCAAGTGACCCGCCTCAGCATCCCCAAGACCTACAAGCTCTACATCGGCGGAAAGTTTCCGCGCAGCGAATCCGGACGGGTGTACGAAGTCGTGTCCAACAAGGGTGAATTCCTCGCCAACGCCGCGAAGGCCAGCCGCAAAGATGCCCGCGAGGCAGTCGTCGCCGCCCGCGCGGCCGTCTCCGGCTGGTCCGGAGCCACGGGCTACAACCGCGGACAGGTGCTCTACCGCATCGCCGAGCTGCTCGAAGGACGTCGAATCCAGTTCATCGACGAAATCGTGCATTCGGAGGGCGTGAGCGCCCAGGCCGCCGCCGCTCAGGTCGACGAAGCCATCGACCGCTGGGTCTGGTACGCCGGCTGGGCCGACAAGTACGTTCAGGTCGCCGGCAACGCCAACGCCGTCTCCGGCCCGTTCTTCAACATTTCCGTGCCCGAACCCACCGGAGTCGTCGCCATCATCGCGCCGCAGGGCAGCGGCTCGCTGCTGGGACTGATCAGTGCCGTGGCCCCCGCTCTCGTGGCCGGCAATACGGTTGTCGTCGTCGCCCACGAAACGGCGCCGCTCGCGGCGATCAGTCTTAGCGAGGTTCTCGCCACGAGCGACGTTCCCGGGGGTGTCGTGAACATTCTCACCGGTTCACCGGCCGAAATCGCACCCTGGCTGGCGAGCCACGCCGACGTCAACGCGCTCGACCTGGTCGGGGCGGAACACCTCGACTGGGTGGAGTTGCAGATCTCCGCGGCCGACACGCTCAAGCGCGTTCTCCCGCCGGAATCCGGAGCGGATGCCGCGGCGCCCGCCCTCGCGCGCATTGTCGCATTCACCGAAACCAAAACGGTGTGGCACACGAAGGCAGTCCTGTAGATAAACCCGTTCGAATTCCAAGGGGCAGCCGCTAGGCTGCCCCGCATGACTTCTCGACGCGTACTTGTCACCGGCGCCACCGGATACATCGGCGGACGTCTCGTTCCCAAACTGCTCGAAGCCGGATTCAGCGTGCGCGTGCTCGTGCGCACCCCGCTGAAACTGCGTGACGTGCCGTGGGCTGACCAGGTCGAGATTTACGAGGGAGACCTCGGCGACCCGGCCTCCCTCGAGTCGGCGTGTACCGCTGTGGACGTGCTGTACTACCTCGTGCACTCGATGGGCGCCTCCGGTGACTTCGAGCAAACGGAGCGCGTCGCCGCGCGGAACGTCGCCGTGGCGGCCGCCGCCGCGAACGTCTCCCGAATCGTCTACCTCGGCGGACTGCACCCCGACACCGACGAACTCTCCGCGCACCTCCGCTCACGCATGGAGGTCGGTCGAATCCTGCTGCAATCCGGCGTTCCCACGGCGGCGCTGCAAGCGGGTGTGGTGATCGGGTCAGGGTCGACCTCCTTCGAGATGATCCGCCACCTGACCGATGTGCTGCCGTACATGCCCGCACCGCAGTGGGTGCGCAACAGGATCCAGCCCATCGCCGTGCGCGACGTGCTGTACTACCTGCAGGCCTGCGCGGACCTGCCCGCCGACGTGAACCGCACCTTCGACATCGGTGGCCCCGACGTGCTGCGCTACGGACAGATGATGAACGGGTACGCCCTCGAGGCCGGCCTCAAGCAACGCGCCATCGCCGCATTGCCGGTGCTCACCCCGTGGCTGGCATCGCAGTGGGTCAACCTCGTCACTCCCATTCCGCGAAATCTTGCCATCCCCATCATCGCGTCGCTGCAATACGACTGCGTCGTGCACGAGCGAGACATCGACGAGTACATCCCGGCTCCGCCCGGCGGACTGACCGGCTACCGCCGCGCAGTCCGCCTCGCCCTCGGTCGGATGCGCGACGGCGACGTCGAGACGAGCTGGCGGAACTCGTCCATCGAGGGCGCGGCCAGCAACCCGCTGCCCAGCGACCCCGACTGGGCCGGTCACGTCGCGTACACGGACCTGAGGGAGAAGAGCACCCCCGCGGCACCCGCAGACCTGTGGCGGGTGATCGAAAGCATCGGCGGAGAAAACGGCTGGTATTCCTTCCCTCTCGCCTGGGCCGTTCGAGGCCTCATGGACAAGGTCGTCGGCGGCGTCGGCCTTCGACGAGGCCGACGCAACCCCGACCACCTGCACAGCGGTGACGTGCTCGACTTCTGGCGCGTCGAGAAGATTGACCACGGCAGGTTCCTCCGGCTGCGCGCCGAGATGCGCGTTCCCGGCCGAGCGTGGCTCGAAATGACGGTGACCCCGGCACTCGACGGTGGATCGCTGTACCGCCAACGCGCGATCTTCTTCCCCCGCGGCCTCGGCGGGCGACTCTACTGGGCCGCCATCCTGCCGTTCCACGGCATTATTTTTGAGGGAATGGCCACTCGGATCACGGCCACGGCGGCGACCGAAGCGCGCAGCGACGGCGCGAAGATGCGCAGCACGTCGGCCGCGTCGTGACCGCGGAGGGTCTGGTGGCCTACCCCCCGTTGGGGCTATTCTGCTGGACTAGGGGTCAAGCCCTCGATCTCAGAGTGGTCGCCGTTTAGGATGAGGTGAGCGGGTGGCCTGCCTCACAGTTTCATACCGTCATGGTTCGCAAAGGAGGTCCAGATGTCTGTATCCATCGCATTCCTCGGTGATGGGCTGACCGCGGGCGGAAACTGGGCGGAGTGGTTCCCCGAATACGACGTCACCAATTTGGGAGTCAGCGGTCGCACAACCGATGACGTCGTGGACGATCTCGACTCCGTGATTGAGCTGGAGCCCGACGCCATCGTGCTCCTGATCGGAACCAACGACCTCGGGTGGCGTAAATCCGACGAGTACGTTGTGCGCAATCTGGAAACGATTCTGCACCGCCTGCGCAAGGCGCTGCCGAGCACTCGATTGTTGGTGCAGTCCGTTTTGCCCCGCGATCGGGACCTGTCCCGTTCCATCGGAAACATCAACCGGCACATCTGGCAGTACGCACCGACCCAGCACGCGATGTACCTCGACCTGTGGCCGGCGCTCTCCCAGGCGGATGGGGTCATCGATCCGAGGTTCTCCGAGGACCTCCTGCACCTCACCGAGGCGGGCTACGAAGCTTGGATCTCGGAGCTCAAGCCGGGGCTGGAGATGCTGTTCCAACGACCGACCTCCACGACGTCGATCCCGATCCAGCGCGCCTGAGCCGACGCCCGAGCCGACGCGAGGGTCGCGGGTGCCGGTAGTCCGGTACCCCCGGAGCCGCCGGTAGAATTGCACCATGCTCCGATTGATGCGCCGCGCTCTTGCCGTCGCCCTCGTGACCGCCGTTCTCCTGATCGTGGGCTGGAGCCCGGCCGCCACGCCCGCGCCGGCCGCGGCCGCCGCGCAGACGGGCACGGGAGACTTCACCTTCGACTCCTGGCACTCAGACTTCACCCTCGGGCGTGATGCCGACGGCCGCTCCACCCTGACCACGGTGGAGACGATCGTCGCGCGTTTTCCCGACATCAATCAGAACCGCGGGCTGTTGCGGGCGATTCCCACCGACTATGAGGGGCACCCCACCGCTCTGACGGTGCACAGTGTCACCGACGAGAGTGGCACGCCGCGCGCCTTCACCAGCGAGTTCACGAGCGAGGACGGAAATTTCCTTGAGCTGACGATCGCCGATGCGGACTTCGTCCACGGCGCCCAGACCTACGTCATCAGCTACGTCCAGTCGAACGTCACGCTCTATCCCGATGATTCGGCCACGGAGCAGTTGTACTGGGATGTCAACGGAACCGGCTGGGCGCAGCCGTTCGCCGAGGTGAGCGCGACCGTGCTCATCGACCCGGACCTCACCGACGCGCTCATCGGTGACGCGGCCTGTTACCGCGGGCCCCAGGGAACCACTCAGCCCTGCGAAACGATCAGGGGTCCCGTCGCGGACGCCGGTGGGTCGCGAGTCGACGCCGCCACGCGCAACCTGAACGCGCACGAGAACCTCACCGTGGTAGTGGTTTTCGAACCCGGGACCTTCGTGCCCCGCGATGATTCCTTCACGGCGAACATTTTTCCCAGCCTCGGCCTGCTCGGCGCGCTGCTCGGGCTGCTCCTCGCCGTCGTTGCCGCGGTACTCCGATTCACGCGCTGGCGCCGCACGGCCGGACGGCCGACCATCACCGCCGAATACCTGCCGCCGAAGGGCGTGAACCTGCTCACCTCCGGTGAGGTGATGCGTCGGCGCGGCACAGCCATGGCCGCTCAGTTCGTGAGCTTCGCCGTGCGCGGAAACGTGCGAATTCTGGAGTCGGCCGACGCCTCGAACCACTACCTGCTCGAGCTGCGCCACACGGACGACGTCGACCCGGCCGAGATGCGGATCCTCACCAAGCTGTTCCCCGGCCTGGCCGCGGGGGAGCGCCGGGACCTGAAGAAGAAGAGTGCCACCCTGACGGCGGCCCTGCAGAAGGAGGGCGCGGCGGCCCGTGCGGCGTCCCTGACGCTCGGGCTTCGTCAGAAGAAGGACTACCCGATCCGCACGTGGCTCATCATTGGCGCTGTGGGCACCGCGGCCCTCGCCGTGGGTGCGAGCCTCGTCGCGGTCGCCACGGTGGTCGGCGGGCTGTGGCCCGCGGCCATCATCGTGCTGTCAATCATCGCGAGCATGGTCACGCTTGCGTCTGTCGCGAATTTTCGCCCGCTGACTGCGAGCGGAGCCGAACTGCGTGATTACCTGGAAGGCGTCAAATTGTACATAGGCCTGGCGGAAGCCGACCGACTGCGCGTGCTGCAGAGTCCGGCGGGCGCACTGCGCTCGCCCTACCGACCGGATAACGGGGGCGGGGTCGTCACCGACCGCCCCCAGATCGTGAAACTGTCCGAACGTGTCCTGCCGCTGGCGGTTCTGTTCGGCCAGGAGAAGGAATGGTCGGGGGTGCTGGGCCAATACTACGAACAGACGGCGACGCAGCCCGACTGGTACGTGGGAACACACGCGTTCAGCGCCGTGTACTTTGCCGGCGCGCTGAGCACCTTCTCCACGTCGACGACGTCGAGCTGGTCGGGCACCGCCAGCAGCTCGTCGAGTTCCGGCCGCGGTGGCGGCGGAGGTGGCGGCTTCTCCGGCGGCGGCGGCGGCGGCGGCGGCGGAGGGGGAGTCTGATGGGCACTCCGGCCGCACCCACCTTCACACGCGCCGCACTTGCGCCCGGATTGCTCGGAGCCATCGTGCTCCTGGCGGGCCTCGCGCTGCTCGGCGGCGAGGGATACATCGTTATCCGATACGCGGTGAGCATCCTCGCCCTCATCCTCACGGTCTTCGTGATTCAGGCGAAGGCCTGGTGGTGGCTGCTCGGCCTTGTCCCCATCGCCGTGCTGTGGAATCCGGTCGTCGTGATTCCGCTCGAGGGCCAGGGATGGGCCTCGGCCCAGTACATCGCGGCTCTCGTCTTCATCGTCGTGGGGATTCGAACCAAGGTGCCCGTGCAGCACGCCTGACGCGTGTCTTGCTCGGGCGAGTGAGTTGTGGGCGTAGACTGACCCGTGAAGGACCCGGTCACCGACGCCACCGTGCCACTGCAACCGTTCCAGAAGGACGAGATGCAGTCGATGAAATCCGGTGGGGCCCCGGTTTCTTGGCGATTGACTGTAGCGATCGACGGCGTCTGTTGATGCCGCAACACCTGGGATGCCGCCATTCGTGAGCGTGTCACCAGCGCCGCAAGGCTGTGAAGTGGAGAACAATGGCTAATACCCGCACCGACGGTTCGAGCAACCGTGGCAACGCAGGCCGGCGCATGCGACCCCGATCCCGAGACGATGATGCACCGATCATTCCGATCCTGGCGCGCAAGGTGCGCGAGGTGGAGGCCAAGGCCCAGACCGGCGGCAAACTCGGACCCACAAACCGCACGAAGTACCAGGTGATCGCGCTGCTCATGCGCGAAGAACGCGCGAGGGTCAAGGCCGATTCCGAGCAGAGCGACGTCAATCGCGCCGAACTGCTCAAACGCCTGGACGGTATCGCGCAGATCCTGGCGAAGACCGCCGCTCGCGACACCAGTCTGATCACCCTGCTCGAGCCCGATGCCGGCGTGTCCACCGTTGCTCAGCGGTTCCGCCGCGACTGGTTGCTGGAATCGGGGGCCGAACTCAGCCCCGACGAGCTCATCATCACCCGCGAGCCGGAGGTCAAGGCACCCGCGCCGGCCAACCAGGTTGTTCCCGCGTCGGTGCGCATGCGACAGCTCGCGAACCCCTTCCTGGCTCCTGACTTCAGCGCCGCTCAGGCCGCGCCCATATCTCGCGCCCGTCGCCTCGCCAACTGGGATCTGCTCGGCCCCCTGTTCAAATCCTTTGAGTACGGTTCCGGAGGACAGGCCGCCAGCATGGACATGCCGGAGGCCCCCGCGCTCGACCGTCTGTCCCCGTCCGGCATGGACCTCATGCGGCACCAGGCTCGTTTCATCGAAAGTGCCAGGCTCGGTCACCGCAGCTACCTGCTCGCCGACGAGCCGGGACTGGGCAAGACGGCGCAGAGTCTGCTCGCGGCGTCCGTGAGCAACTCGTACCCGCTGCTGGCGATCGTGCCCAACGTGGTGAAGATGAACTGGGCGCGGGAGGTGGAATTGTGGACGCCGAATCGTCGAGCGACCGTGATTCACGGTGACGGCAACACCCTCGATGCCTTCGCCGACGTTGTGGTGGTCAACTATGACGTACTCGACCGGCACCTCGCGTGGCTCGGCACTCTCGGGTTCAAGGGCATGGTCGTCGACGAGGCGCACTTCATTAAGAACCAGCAGTCGCAGCGATCCAAGCATGTGCTGGCGCTGGCGGAACAGATTCGTCGCCGCACACCCGGCGGCAACCCGCTCCTGATGGCTCTCACCGGCACACCCCTGATCAACGATGTCGATGATTTTCGTGCCATTTGGCAGTTCCTCGGATGGATCGACGGCGACAAGCCGGCGCCGGCGCTGCTGCAGCGTCTCGAAGACACCGGGCTCACTCCCGCCGACCCGAGCTTCTACGCCGAGGCCAGGGCCGCCGTCATCGATATGGGCATCGTGCGTCGTCGGAAGGTGGACGTCGCCGCGGATCTTCCGGCGAAGCGGATTGCCGATCTCCCCGTGGAACTCGACGACGAGCTGGGCCGTTCCATCCAGAAGGCGGAACGGGAACTCGGCGCTCGTCTCGTGGTGCGCTTCAACGCGCTCGTCGCGGCCCGCCATTCCGGGTCAGGCCCGATCGCGCCGGACGAGGACCAGCGCGAATCGTACATTCGCGCGGTCGCACACGCCGAACTCGAAGATTCCAAGGGCCAGACCACCGGCGAGAACGTGTTCACGATGGTGCGCAAGATCGGCCAGGCCAAGGCGGGGCTGGCGGCAGACTACGCCGCCCAGCTGGCTCGTTCGGTGGGCAAGGTCGTGTTCTTCGCCAAGCACATCGACGTGATGGATGCCGCCGAGGAACTGTTCGCCAGGCGCGAGCTGCGAACGGTCTCGCTGCGTGGAGATCAGAGCGCCGTGGCCCGGCAGGCCGCAATTGACGCGTTCAACAACGACCCGGAGGTCTCCATCGCGGTGTGCTCGCTCACCGCCGCCGGTGTCGGTGTGAACCTGCAGGCGGCGTCGAACGTGGTGTTGGCCGAGTTGAGCTGGACCGCCGCCGAGCAGACACAGGCCATCGACCGGGTGCACCGCATCGGGCAGGATGAGCCGGTCACCGCGTGGCGCATCATCGCCGCGCACACCATCGACGCTCGTATCGCCGACCTGATCGGCAGCAAACAGGGCCTCGCCGCTCGAGCACTGGACGGTTCCCAGGAAGAAGACCGGTCCGCAGATTCGATCCAGGCCAGCGCGCTGGTCTACCTGCTCACCCAGGCGCTCGACGGCACCCTATAAGACGCCGGACGGCAACCGATTTGGGCCGGGGTGAATGCTGGCACCAGAATAGGCGAACCATGTTTGTTTACGCTTGAAGGAATAGAAGACCATGAAGATCGGTATCCTCACCAGCGGCGGCGACTGCCCCGGACTGAACGCCGTCATTCGCGGCGCGGTGCTCAAGGGCGAACGCGTGCACGACGCGGAATTCGTCGGCATTCGCAACGGCTGGCGCGGGCTCGTGCAGGGGGAGTTCACGACGCTCGACCGGCACAGCGTGCGTGGGCTCTCCCGCCAGGGCGGAACCATCCTCGGCAGCTCGCGCACCAACCCGTATGAAGGGTCTAACGGCGGTCCGGAGAACATCCAGAGAACGCTCGACGCCGAGGGCATCGACGCCGTTATCGCCATCGGCGGCGAGGGCACGCTCACGGCGGCGCACCGTCTCACCGAGGCGGGACTCAGGATCGTCGGTGTGCCCAAGACCATCGACAACGACCTCGAAGCCACCGACTACTCCTTCGGTTTCAACACCGCGGTGGAAATCGCCACCGAAGCCATTGACCGGCTGCGCACCACCGCGGAATCGCACGGGCGTTGCATGGTGGTCGAGGTCATGGGTCGCCACGTCGGCTGGATCGCCCTGCATTCCGGAATGGCCGGCGGAGCCCACGCCATTCTCATCCCCGAGCAGCCGAAGACGATCGAGCAGATCTGCGAATGGGTCGAGCACGTGCGTGACCGCGGACGTGCCCCCGTCATCGTCGTGTCGGAGGGGTTCCTGCTTTCCGGAATGGAAGAGGCGCACTCCAACAAGGGACTCGACGCGTTCGACCGCCCGAGGCTCGGTGGGATCAGCGAAATCATCGCCCCGCTCATCGAGGAGCGAACCGGGATCGAATCCCGCGCGACGGTGCTGGGACACACGCAGCGCGGCGGAGCGCCGTCGGCCTACGACCGCGTCCTGGCGACGCGACTGGGCATGGGCGCGATCGACGCCATTTACGCCGAACAGTGGGGCTCGATGGTCTCACTGCGGGGCACAGAGATCGAAGTTGTCAGTATCGCCGCGGCGACGATCGGCCTCAAGAAGGTCTCACCGGCCCGTTACGACGAGGCCGCTGTCCTGTTCGGATAACTTCCGGCGGGGCAGGCGACGCCGGGCGTTGCCTGCCCCGCAACGGCAGGGGCTCAGGCGAGTTTGGCCTGCACGTCGGCGAGGGAGGGGTTCGACGCGCTCGAACCGTCGGGGAACAGCACGGTGGGTACCGTGCGGTTGCCTCCGTTGAGACTCATGACGAGCTCCGAGGTTCCTTCGACCTCTTCGACGTTGATTTCGCGGTAGCCGACGCCCGCTTTCGTCAGCTGCGACTTCAGGCGCGAGCAATAGCCGCACCAGGTCGTGGTGAACATGGTGATGGTGCCGGCGGCGGGTACGTATTCCATACTTCGACCCTAACCTTTCAGGGTTGGCGTTTCCGGCGGGCTAGGCTGAAATAATGACTTTGCCCCAGGTGTGCGTGTGCTACCTCACCCGACGGACTCCGACCGGTCAGCTGCAGGTGCTGCTGGGGCGCAAGAAAAAGGGCCTCGGGCTCGGAAACATTGTGGGTCTCGGCGGCAAGCTCGAACCGGGCGAGACTCCGGTCGATGCCGCGGTGCGTGAGATCGAGGAAGAATCCGGCCTGCGTGTGGAGGCGCAGAACCTGATCCCGCGGGGAGTACTGACGTACCTGTTCCCGTCGCGCGAGGCCTGGAGCCAGATGTCCACCGTGTTCGTCTGCTCCGAATGGACCGGGACACCCCGCGAATCCGATGAGCTTGATCCCGAGTGGTTTGCGGTGGAGGAACTTCCTGTCGACGACATGTGGGACGATGCGAAGCATTGGCTTCCCGGAGTCCTCGCCGGCGCTCCGGCCCACGCCACGTTCACCTTCGGCCCCGATCTCAAGACAGTGGTACCCAATGCCTGACCTCAGCCTGATCGTGGTGCTCGTCATCGTGCTTGCCCTCGTGTTCGACTTCACGAATGGGTTCCACGATACCGCGAATGCCATGGCGACGCCGATTGCAACCGGGGCGATGAAACCCAAGGTCGCCGTGGGCGTCGCCGCCCTCCTGAACCTCGTGGGCGCGTTCCTCTCCACCGAGGTCGCCAGGACCATCTCGGGCGGCATCATCACCGAGGGCGAAAACGGAGTGCTGATCACCCCGGAACTCATCTTCGCCGGACTGATCGGGGCCACGGTGTGGAACCTCATCACCTGGCTGCGTGGTTTGCCGTCCAGCTCGAGTCACGCGCTGTTCGGCGGCCTGATCGGCGCCGCCGTCATCGGCATCGGGACGAACGCCGTCGACTTCACGGTCGTGGGCGCCAAGGTCGTGCTGCCGGCGCTCATCGCACCGCTGATCGCCGGGGTGATCGCGCTGCTGGCCACCAAACTCGCCTACGCCGTCACCCGGCGCGAGGCCGGACGGCCGGATGGCCGCGGCGGGTTCCGCTCCGCCCAGATCTTCTCGTCCTCCCTCGTTGCGCTCGCGCACGGCACCAACGATGCCCAGAAGACAATGGGTGTGATCACGCTCACCCTCATTGCCGGCGGCTTCCAGGCCGTCGGTAGCGGTCCGGCCTTCTGGGTCATCGCCGTCTGTGCCCTTGCGATTGCGCTCGGCACCTACACCGGCGGCTGGCGTATCATCCGCACCATGGGCACCGGACTGACCGAGGTCAAGCCCGCCCAGGGCTTCGCGGCCGAAACGAGCACGGCGGCGACGATCCTGGCATCAAGCCACTTGGGCTTCGCCCTGTCCACCACACAGGTGGCCTCAGGCTCGGTGATCGGATCCGGCCTCGGCCGTCGCGGCGCCACCGTGCGCTGGGGCATGGCGGGGCGCATCTCCCTCGGCTGGATGCTGACACTGCCGGCGTCCGCCATCATGGGTGCCTTCGCCGCCGGGCTGACCACCCTCGGACCGATTGGGATCGTCCTCGACGCCCTCATCGGAGGCGTGGTCATCGTGGTGCTGTTCCGCTGGTCGCGCCGCAACCGGGTCACCCACAACACGATGCTGAACGACATCGACGATGCCGGCCGAGTGGTCAGGATCACGAAAACGCCGCGCCGCCAGAACCGTGCGGACCGCAAGATTGGCAAGGAGATGGCACTGTGATCGACTGGTTCGCTTTCGGCATCGTGGCGGGGGCATCGCTCGTTGCCGCCATGGTCGTCGTCGGCCTGTATTCCCTCGGGCTGCGCCTGCTCACGACCGGAGGGCGGATCCCGCTCGTCGACCCGGTCGAATTCACCGGGGCCATTACCGTACTCACCCGCAAGCGCGCGGCGAAGGCGGCCAAGCGAACACGCAAGGCGGCAGCGGCGAACCCGCTGACCGATCGGCAGAAGCGTGCCGCGATCGGTGCCGGCTACGCCTGCTTCGTGCTCTGCGCCGGCGCCGGTCTGTACGGCTTGTACCTCGTGGTCCCCGCCCTGCACAGCTGAGCGAATTGCCGCCGGCTCAAGCCGTGCGGCGCACCCGGCCGACCCACGTCATCAGGTGATAGATCACGATTGCCGCGATCGTGCCCAGGGCGATTCCGTTGAAGCTCAACGTGCCTGCCGAGAGGGTGAAGTCGGCGATGCCGATGATCAGGGCCGTCGCCGCGGTGAACTGATTCACGGGCTTGGAGAAGTCGACCCGATTGTCGAGCCAGATTTTCACCCCGATGACCCCGATCAGGCCGTAGAGCGCCGTGGTGACCCCGCCGAGCACGCCCGCGGGGATCGTGTTGATGACGGCGCCGACCTTGGGGGAGAGCCCGAGGAGAACCGCGGTGATCCCGGCCACCCAGTATGCGGCGGTGGAATAGATGCGCGTCGCCGCCATCACCCCGATATTCTCACCGTAGGTGGTGGTTCCGCTGCCGCCGCCGAGACCGGCGAGCATGGTCGCGAGGCCGTCGGCGAGCAGCGCCCGCCCCGTGAGCCGGTTCACTTTCGCATCCGTCATCTGGGCCACGCCCTTGATGTGGCCCACGTTTTCGGCGATGAGAACCAGCACAACGGGTAGGAACGCGGGCAACACCCCGAACACCAGCGCCGGGTTCTCAAACGGATTAGCCGGAGCGGTGAACGGCGGCAGTCCCACCCACGGAGCGGCGGCCACCTGGCCGAAGTCGACCTGACCAAGAACGACCGCGGCGACGTAACCCACGAGAACACCGATGAAAATCGACAACCGGCCGAGGATGCCGCGAAAAAGCACGGTGCATAGGATGACGGACAGCAGCGTGATCACGGCGGTGATCGGCGCCTGTTCGAAGTTTGCTCTGGCCACCGGGGCGAGGTTGAACCCGATGAGGGCGACAATGGCCCCCGACACGATGGGCGGCATTAACCGGTCGATCCACCCGGTGCCGGTCAGTTGCACAACCAGTCCGACGACGGCCAGGAGCACGCCGACGGCCATGATGCCGAACAGAGCACTGCCCATCCCCGCCGACGCGGTCGCGGCCGTGATCGGTGCGATGAACGCGAACGACGAGCCGAGGTAGCTGGGCAGCCTGTTGCCCGTGATCAGCAGGAAGAGCAACGTGCCGATCCCCGAGAACAACAGGGTCGTGCTGGGCGGGAAACCGGTCAGCAGCGGAACCAGGAATGTCGCCCCGAACATGGCGACGACGTGTTGGGTGCCGATACCGATCGTGATCGGCCAGCTGAGACGCTCGCCCGGGCCCACGACCTCCTGCGCCCCGACCGTTTTTCCGTCACCGTGCAAGGTCCAGGGCAGTGCCATTGTTTCTCATTTCGTTGTTGCGCGCTCTCCCCCGATCGTAGTGAAGAAATAGGATCGGGGCATGACTGTTGCGACCGGCAAGATCACGAGAGAGCAGAGCAGCGCACTCGTTCGCCATGTGAGCGGCGGGGACGTGCGCGGCGTACGTGAACGGGGCGTGCTCGCCTGGCGGGGGATCCCCTATGCGGCCGCCCCGGTGGGAGACCTGAGATTTCGGTCACCGCGTCCCGTGCCGGCGTGGTCGGGAGTGCGGCCCGCCGACGAGTTCGGTGCCGTAGCGCCGCAAAGCCACCGGGGGCAGTTCATCGGCGCGCATCCGCGGATCCCGCAGAGCGAGGACTGCCTCAACCTGAACGTGATCGCGCCGGCCGACGCGGCGGCCCCCGGACGTTCGTCCGAGGCGGGGCTGCGCCCGGTCATGGTTTTCATCCACGGAGGTGCGTACAGCGTGGGGTCGTCTCGCGAGGTGCCGCGGCAGGGAGAAGGGCTCGTGCGGCGCGGCGGCATCGTCTACGTGAGCCTCAACTACCGGCTGGGCGCCCTCGGCTACCTCGACTTCACCCGGTACTCCACTCCGGAACGTCCCTTCGAGAGCAACCTCGGTGTGCGAGACCAGGTCGCGGCACTGCGCTGGGTGCGGGAGAACATTCGTGAGTTCGGCGGCGACCCGGATGCCGTCACCCTCTTCGGCGAGTCGGCCGGCGGAAACGCCGTGACCACCCTCATGACCGTGCCGGCCGCCGCGGGTCTGTTCCACCGTGCGATCGCGCAGAGCGCCCCGGCCAATGCGGTGTACCCGCCGGCACTCACCGGCCGTTGGGCCGAGGAATTCGTGCAGAGCCTCGTCGATGCCCCCGGCAGGGCGGGGGGACCGGTCGGCGGCGACACCACGGACCCCGCCGTTCGCCTCTTGCTGACCGTCGACCCGGCCCGGCTCGCCGAGGCGACAACCGAGCTCACGCTGCGCACCCCCGACCAGGACCCCGGCACGATCCCGCTGTGTCCGGTCATCGATGGGGATTTTCTGCCTGAACGCCCGCTCGACGCGTTCCGGGATGGCCGCGCGCACCGGGTGCCGTTGATCATCGGCACCAACGCACGGGAAGGATCTCTGTTCAGTGGTCGCATCGACATCCTCGCCACGACACCGACCCGGATTCGTGCCATCTTCAAGAAGACGAAGAAGAAGGCCCGCAAGACCTTGAAGGCGCAGTACCCCGGCATCCCTGCCCTGCGCGCGGCACTCGACTTCGGCGGCGACTACTCGTTCTGGTACCCGAGCGTCAAGGTGGGGGAGCGACACTCCCGCTACGCCCCGGTGTACTTCTACCGCTTCGACGCGGCGCCCCGGTTGGTGCGTTGGATGGGACTGGACGCCACACACGGCCTGGAGCTGTTCCCGCTCTTCGACCGGTTGAACGGCTGGCCGGGGCGGGGAATGACCCTGCTCGGCGGACGGGCAGCGTTCCGGGCCGTCGGAGCCCGGATGCAACGCCGGTGGCTGGACTTCGCCACCCTCGGAGCCCCCGGCGACACGTGGCCCCGCTACGACGAGTCGACCCGCCGCACCCTGATCATTGATGCCGCCGACCGAGTGGAATCGGACCCCGGTACAGAACGACGCGTGGCCTGGGGCGCATTCGTACCCCACGTCTGAGTCGTAGACTATTCACCTGATCATCGTGTGTGCGTGCCAATAGCGCCACAGCCCACGCAACCTGCCCATTTTCTTGCCGATCGGCCCGGGAGCACACCATCACCACCACGAATACAACCACGTCAGAATCGCACTCCCCGAAGCCCGCCGGTGTCGGCGCCAGGGTGGACAAATTCTTTGAGATCACCAGTCGCGGTTCCACGTGGGCTCGCGAAATGCGCGGCGGCCTGGTGACGTTCGTGACCATGGCCTATATCGTCATCCTGAACCCGCTGATCCTCGGCGGTTTCAGCGCCGACCAGGCTGCCGTCGACGTGGCCGGCAATTGGCTGCCCAACGCCCAGGTGGCGGCGGTCACCGCCCTCACGGCCGGGGTCATGACGATCCTCTTCGGGCTCGTGGCCCGCCTGCCGTACGGCTTCGCCGCGGGGCTCGGCATCAATTCCTTCCTGGCGGTGAGCGTCGTCGGTCAGGTCACCTGGCCCGAAGCGATGGGACTCGTCCTCATCAATGGGGTCATCATCGTGATCCTCGCCTCCACGGGCATGCGAGAGCTCATCTTCAACGCCGTGCCGCAGCAGCTGAAAATCGCCATCACGGTGGGTATCGGACTGTTCATCGCCTTCATCGGCCTCGTCGACTCCGGGTTCGTACGATCGAGTGGCGCGGCTTCACCGCCCGTTCAACTGGGCGACCAGGGTTCCGTGAGCACCCTGCCCACCGCGGTCTTCGTGATCGGGCTTATCATCATCGGCGTGCTGGTGGCCCGCAAGGCCCAGGCAGCCCTGCTCATCGGCATCGTGGCGACGACCATCATCGCTGTCATACTCGAGTCCATTTTCAAGGTCGGCCCGTCACTGGGTGTGAACCCGGCCGGGTGGAACCTCAACGCCCCCGTTCTGCCCACCGAATTCGTCGCCGTGCCGGACCTGAGCCTGATCGGCCAGGTGAGCTTCGGCGCATTCGACCGGATCGGCATGCTCGCCGCGGTGATGCTGGTCTTCACGCTCGTGTTCACCAACTTCTTCGATGCCATGGGCACGATGACCGGCCTCGCCAACGAGGCCGGTCTCGCCGACAAGAACGGCAACTTTCCCAGACTGAAGTCGGCGCTCATCGTCGAGGGCATCGGCGCGGTGGCCGGAGGCGCGGCGTCCGCGTCATCGAACACCGTGTTCATCGAATCCGGTGCGGGCATCGGCGAGGGTGCACGCACGGGGCTGGCGAACATTGTCACCGGCGTGTTGTTCCTCGCTGCCATGTTCTTCACGCCGCTCACCCAGATCGTTCCGCTGGAGGTGGCCGCGGCCGCCCTCGTGATCGTCGGGGCCATGATGGTGTCCCAGATCCGTCACATTGACTTCTCCGAGTTCTCGATCGTACTTCCGGTGTTCCTGACCATCCTCATCATGCCGCTCACGTACTCGATCGCCAACGGCATCGGGGCCGGATTCGTGAGCTGGGTGCTCGTTCGGTCCTTCTCGGGCAAGGGCAAGCAGATCAGCCCACTGCTCTGGGTCGTGGCGGCCGGCTTTGTGCTGTTCTTCGTGCGCGGACCGGTAGAGGCGCTGCTCGGCGCGTAAGGTCCCGGCCGGCGGCTGTTTGAGACGGGCAGCGCCGGCGAGGCGCTCGGCCATCGCCGCGGCGGATGCCGGATCCGGGCAGCCTCCGCATCCGCCGCGCACAAAAGAGCCCCCTCCAACGCACGCCGTGCGCCGGAGAGGGCTCTTTTGCGGAACGGTTAGCTCGTGCGACAGTGCGTGGTGAGAAAGCCGATCTTGTCGATGGAGATGGTGACCGTGGAGCCGTCCTTCAGAAAAATCTGCGGTTTGCGGCTGTAACCGGCGCCGCCGGGGCTGCCGGTCGAGATGAGGGTTCCGGGCATCAGCGTCGACGTTTGCGAGAGGTAGGAGATGATCTGGGCGACCGTGCGCACCATGTCGGCGCTCGAGGCATCCTGCAGGATGCGGCCGTCAACGTGCGTGCTGAGCCACACGTCCTGAGGATCACCGATCTCTTCGGCCGTCACGACGATGGGCCCCGTCGGGGTGAAACCGTCGAAGGACTTGCAGCGGGACCACTGCGCCTCGGAGAACTGCAGGTCGCGCGCGGTGATGTCGTTGACGATCGTGTAGCCGAACACGTAGTCGAGGGCATCCTGCACGGACACGTTGCGGGCCGCACGGCCGATGATGACGCCGAGCTCCGCCTCGTAGTCCACCTGGGAGGTGAGATCGGCGGGCCAGGTGATGGTGGATTCGTGGCCGGTGAGCGAGTTCGGCCAGAGGGAGAAGATGGTGGCGGAGGTCTCCAGGCGCAGACTCAGTTCGGACGAGTGCGCGGCGTAGTTCGCCCCGATCGCGATGATCTGCGGAGGCCGCAACACCGCCGATGAGTGTCGGAGTGTGTCGATCGAGGTCATGGACACGCCCGCGGATGCGGCGTTCAGGCTGACAGCGCGTACGCGATCGACCTCGTGTTCGCCCTTTTCCAGCAGGTCTTGCAGGTCGCGGGGGGCGTCTTCCATGATCTCGTCGAGGAACAGTGCCTCGTCGCCGAAGGTCACCGCCAACCTCGGTGTGGACTGGCCTTCAACTCTTAGATGCGCAAACTTCACCTGTACAGGCTACCGGCACCCGGGGGCCACGGGCTGTGGATGGGCGACAATGCCCGGGGGTGTTCGTTAGAGGACTCCGACGGGGTCGCCCGCCGCGCGCCACAGATGCATGCCGGCATAGCTGCGCCACGGGGCCCACTCATGCCCGCGAGCGGACAGCGCGCGGTGCTCACCGGGGAGCCCGAGACGACTCGCGCCCTGCCGAATGGCCAGGTCGCTCGTGAGCAGAATGTCGGGGCTTCCCAAAACCCGCAGGGCGACGTACCCGGCCGTCCACGGTCCGATCCCCGGAAGAGCGGTGAGCTTGGCCTCGAGTTCGGCACGAGTGTCGCCGTAGGACAGCACGAGGTCGCCGCGCTCAAGCTCTGCCGCCACACAAACAATCGCGTTGATGCGCGCGGCGGGACCGCGCAGAACGTCACGTCCCTCGGCGGCGATGCGCGCGCTCGTGGGAAACAGCCGCGTGGGCGCGCCAACCTTCGGCGAGCCCCCGTCGGGTGCCGCGAGCTGGTCACCGAGCGCGATTGTCAGCCGGGTCAGGGCCGTGCGCGCCGCCGCCACGGACACCTGCTGTCCGATCAGGGCGCGGAACAGGGTTTCCTCGGGATCCAGGGTGCCGGGAACCCGGATGCCCGGCGTCAGCGACACGCGCGTCGCAAGCTGAGGGTCGCTGCTGAGGGCGAGGTCGATCGCGGCGGAATCGGCGTCGAGGTCCAGGAGCCGACGCACCCGACCGACGAGCGGGGCAAGGTCGGCCAAATTGCTCAGGGTGGCCGCGCAGACGACCGTCGGGGCGGCATCCGTTCCGGCGAGCGAAAGTTCGACGGTGGCCGGGCCGTGGGGCAGCCGGACCGTACGCGTGTAGCTGTGGTTGGTAGCCGTTTCAACGCCGGTGATGGCGCGCACCCCGAGAAAACGCAGGAGGCCGCGGCCGTCGAAGGGCGCGCGGGTGGGGAGCTGCAGGGTGATCGTCGTGCCGTGGGCGTCGCTGTCGTGGTGCGGGTCCGGAGCGCGCGATGTCGACTGGCGCAGCGCGGACGGCGTGCGCTCGTAGACCGCCGCAATGGTTTCGTTGAACTGGCGCACGCTGCCGAAACCGGCGGCGAAGGCAACATCCGTCATGGACAGGGCCGTGTTGACCAGCAGAATACGCGCGGTCTGGGCGCGATGGGCTCGGGCGAGGGCGAGCGGGCCGGCGCCGAGCTCTGACACGAGCACGCGCGTGAGATGCCGAGGTGTGTAGCCGAGCCGGCCGGCTAACCCCGGGACGCCGTCGCGTTCAACGGCGCCGTCGGCGATGAGCCGCATGGCTCGGGCGGCGAGGTCATCGCGCATGTTCCACGCCGGGGAACCGGGCACGGCATCGGGCAGGCAACGCTTGCAGGCGCGCAGACCGGCCTCGTGCGCGGCCGCGGCCGTGAGATAGAACGAGACGTTGACCGGCTTGGGAGTGGCGGCCGGGCAGCTCGGACGGCAATAGATGCCGGTGGAGTGCACACCGGTGATGAACTGGCCGTCAAAGCGCTGATCGCGGGAACTCACCGCGCGGTACCGCTGCGCAAAGACGGGGTCGCCGAGGCCCGGGCGGGCGGATGGCGCCGTTCTGGTGCGTGAAGTTGTGGTCACCCCTTCAGCGTGCCACGTTCGCCCGCGTGCCGGTAGCGGAAATCAGACATGACCGACCGCGCTCGCTAGGGTGGACTACATGACTGTAGTGACACGTCTTCAGACCGAGTTGGGTGCGATCGTCAGTGTGGATGGAGCCGATCTTGCGGCCAGTCGCACGGACAAGTCGGGGTGGACGGCCGACGGCACACCGCTCGCCGTCGTGAACGCCACCACCGTGGAGCACGTGCAGTGTGTGCTGCGCCTCGCGTCCGAATTTCGGGTTCCCGTCATCACCCGCGGCGCGGGTACCGGCCTGGCCGGGGGAGCCTGCGGCTCCGATGGTTCCGTCGTGCTGAACCTCGCCGGCATGAACCGCATTCTGGAGATTCGACCGGAGGACGAGCTCGCCGTCGTGGAGGCCGGCGTGATCAACCAGGACCTGAACGACGCGCTCACCCCGCACGGGTTGTGGTTCGCCCCCGATCCGGCCAGCAGGGCCATCTCCACCGTCGGGGGCAATATCGCGACGAACGCCGGCGGTCTCCTGTGCGCCAAGTACGGCGTGACCCGGGAGGCCGTGCTCGCGCTCACCGTGGTGCTCGCCGACGGCTCGCTGCTGCACACGGGGCACCGAACCGTGAAGGGCGTCACCGGCTACGATCTCACCGCGCTGCTCACGGGCTCGGAAGGGACCCTCGGCGTCATCGTGGAGGCGACGGTGCGCGTGCGTGCGGTTCCGCTCGGGGGAACGGTCACCGTCGCCGCCGTCTTCCCCGACGTGGCCGCGGCGGCCGCCGCATCCGCGCGTATCACCGCCGAACGCTTGCGCCCGGCCGTTATGGAACTCGTCGACCCGGTCGCCCTCGCCATTGTGGGTCGCTACCTGGGACCGGAGAAGTCGGCCGGGCTTCCGCTCGGCCACGGTGCCTTCCTGCTCGTGCAGACGGATGGCGAGGGTGCCGCCTTCGAGGCCGACCGCGTGGCCCAGGTGATGCGACGTGAAGGCGGCCAGGTGCGGGTGTCGAACGATCAGGCGTCCGGGGAACGGCTGCTCGCCATTCGCCGGGCGTTGCATCCCGCGCTGGAGCAGCACGGAACCGTGCTCATCGAAGATGTTTCCGTGCCCCGTTCACGAATGCGGGAAATGTTCGACGTGATTGCGGAGATCAGCGCGCGCACCGGAATCGCCATTCCCGTGGTCGCTCACGCCGGGGACGGAAACCTGCACCCGAGTTTCGTGATTCCCGCCGGCCCGGCGGGAACCGAGGGGTCCCCTGCGGTACCGGCACATATCTGGGCGGCGGCCGACGAAATGTTTCGAGCGGCCCTTTCGCTCGGTGGCACCCTGACCGGCGAGCACGGGGTGGGAGTGCTGAAGCGACGCTGGCTGAAGGACGAACTCGGCGACACGGGTTTTGACCTGCAACGGCGGCTCAAGGCCGTTTTTGATCCTCTGGGGATCCTCAACCCGGGCACCATGTTCGAGTCCCCGTAAGGTCGCGAACCGCGACAAAAACTCGCCGCTTCGGTGGTGTGGCGATGCCGACGACTCTCCCGATGCGGCGAGTTTATGTACATATATCGTGCATCTTCGGCGGCGTTCGCGCAAGGATGAATTTTTGAGTAGGTGAAGTTCGGCCGCATCCGGTTGGATGGAACCATGACAAATATGAACTCAAAACCGGAAATCGACTTCCCAGAGGGCGCAGAGCCGGAAGAGCTTGAAATCGAAGACATCGTCGTCGGCGACGGCGCGGAAGCCACCCCCGGCGCGACCGTTGACGTGCACTACGTTGGCGTTGAATTCGCCTCCGGTGACGAATTCGACGCGTCGTGGAATCGCGGAGCATCGATCAACTTTCCGCTGCGCTCGCTCGTCGCCGGCTGGCAGCAGGGAATCCCGGGCATGAAGGTCGGCGGTCGTCGCAAGCTGGTTGTACCCCCGCACCTGGCCTACGGCCCGGCCGGTTCCGGCCACCGCCTTTCCGGCCAGACCCTGATCTTCGTGATCGACCTCCTGGGCGTCAGCTAGGCCCGACCAGGCCCACCGGCGAGTACGCGCGAGGCGCGGCCGGTCGCAACCGTCACGTTGCGGTCGGCCGCCGCCATCGGCACTTTGCGTTCGGCCCTGTCTTGCACGCCACTGTCGCGTGCATAATGTTGCATGATCTCCACCGACAACGCCCGAGCTCTTCTCGCCGCCGGCCTGGTCTGGCGACCGGCCTCGGGTGACGCGTTTCGCATCGAACGGCCCGGCTTCGATTACGACGTCTTCACCGTGAGCAGCATGGCCATCGAGCCGCACGAATTCGACACGGGCACCATCCTCGGCTTCAACGGCACCACTGAGTGGGCGCTCGACTCCCTCGCCCTGGAGAACGCGCTCTGGCTGCCGCGTGAAGACCAACTGCGCGAGTTACTCGGCGGGGCGTTCCGGGCGCTGGAGCGCACACCCGACGGCCGGTACCGGGTGGTCGCGGACCTGGGGGAGGGACCGACGCATTTCGGCGCCGACGCGGCGGCCGATGCCTATGCGGCGGCCGTCCTCGATGCGATGGCCCGCACCGCGCCCGGCCGACCCTGAACGGGGTCAGTAGCGGTCGGGCTCGGGGCCGAGCTCAAACCGACGGCCGTTCATCTCGGTGGGGATAATCTCCACGTAGACGTACTTAAGGGTCGGGATCAGCGGGTGCAGCGGCAGCTGGTCGGCAGCGTCGATCTCGGCGCGCTTCTCCAGAATGCTTGCCGTTCCCTTCACGACGATGCTCCAGGCCTCGTCGTGACCCACGCCATCCGTTTCAAAGGCCACCCGGTTGTTCACCGTGAGTTCGAGCAGCTTCGTGCCCTCCGCCGTGCGAAACAGCAGGCGCCGGTCGGCGGCGACGAAGTTCACCGGAAAGATATCCGGGATTCCGCCGACGCTGACCGCGAGGCGGCCCAGGCTGGCCGAGAGCAACGTGTCCCAGCATTCGTCTTCGGTGAGGGTACGGATCTCTTTGACGTCGTCGATGTCCATGACTCATCGTGGCACGTGCGAGAACCCGATGGAAGCCGATGGAACGCGCCGATGTAAGATAACGGGTGCACAACGGCCACCGACCACTTCGGGGATCCCGACCGGCACACCGGGTTCAGAGCCCCAATAGGAAGTTCTATCAGTGAGCGCACCAACCCAATCCCGTCCGATCGAGCACGGGGAGGGTGTCAGAGAGAAGAAGAAACACTTCGTTGTGCCGGCGCCGCGCGTCTTCTATCCCGCACTCGGCATCATCCTCGTCGTCGTCGTCATCGCGATCGGCTTCCCGGTACGAACCGGCGCCACCCTCGCGACCTTGCAGGGCTGGGTCGTTGCCGGCCTCGGCCCGTACTACGTCATTCTCGTCGCGGCCTTCGTGGTCTTTGCGGTGTGGATGGGCGCCAGCCGCTTCGGCGACATCAAACTCGGCACCGACGATGACAAGCCCGAATTCGGCCTTCTGAGCTGGTTCGCCATGCTGTTTGCCGCCGGGATGGGCATCGGCCTGGTCTTCTGGGGCATGTCGGAGCCGCTCACCTTCTTCACCAACCCGAAGCCTGGAGTCACGGGATCCGCCCCGGAACTCGCCGCCGCTGCGATGAACCAGACGTTCCTGCACTGGGGATTCCATGCCTGGGCCATCTACGCCGTCGTCGGGCTCGGCCTGGCCTACTCGATCCACCGCAAGGGGCGACCGGTTTCCATCCGCTGGGCGCTCGAGCCGCTGCTCGGCGATCGCGTGCGCGGCAGTCTCGGTGACGCCATCGACGTCATCGCGATCGTGGGCACCCTGTTCGGCGTGGCGACCTCGCTCGGTCTCGGCGTCAAGCAGATCGCGGCCGGTCTCAGACACCTGGGCGTTGTGGGCGAGGTGAACAACACGACGCTCGTAGTCCTCATCTTGGTGATCACGGCCATCGCCACGGTCTCGGTCGTCAGCGGCGTCGGCAAGGGCATCAAATGGCTCTCCAACCTCAACCTCGGCATGGCCGCCCTGCTGCTCGTGGCTGTTCTGCTCCTGGGGCCCACCCTGTACCTGTTGCGCGTGCTCGTGGAATCGATCGGGAACTACTTCCAGAACGTCGTGGGCATCACGTTCGACACCAGTTCGTTCACCGGTCAGACCGGTCTCGACTGGCAGGGCGCCTGGACGGTCTTCTACTGGGGTTGGTGGATCTCGTGGGCCCCGTTCGTCGGAGTCTTCATCGCACGAATCTCCCGTGGACGCACCGTGCGCGAGTTCATCGCCGGAGTGCTGCTCGTACCGACGTTCGTGACCTTCGCCTGGTTCGCGATCATGGGCGGAAGCGCCATCAAGCAGGCGTGGGACGGCGGCGGGGGAGGACTGTTCGACCCCGAGGTCGGCATCGTTCCCGAGAACGTGCTCTTCAACTTCCTGAGCGGCCTGCCGATGGGCGGGGTGCTGTCCGTGCTGGCCGTGGCCATCATCGCGATCTTCTTCATCACGTCCGCCGATTCCGGGTCGCTCGTCATCGACATGCTAGCGTCCGGCGGCGACACGAACCCGCCCAAGTGGAGTCGCATCATGTGGGCCGGCCTCGGCGGCCTCGTCGCGATCGCCCTGCTGCTGGCCGGCGGGCTCGCCGCCCTGCAAACCGGTGCCATCCTCACGGCGATACCGGTGAGTGTCGTGATGATCGGCATGTGCATAGCCACCTTCAAGGCGCTTCGCGAGGAGCACGAAATTCTGGTCAGTGCGGAACGTCGCCAGCGTCGCGAAGAACTCGCCCGCCGAATCGGGAAGACCGTCACCGCGCATTTGGAGGAAAACTTCGACGATCACTTCGGTGACCAGGTCGACGGTCACATTGAGGCCGCCATGACCGATGAAGGTGTTCGCCGCCGCCGCGGCTGGGGTCGGGGGCCCAAGGATTCCTGACTCGTCGTCGATTGACGAATGAAAAACCCCCGTGGCTCCGGCCTCGGGGGTTTTCCCGTCTCCGGGTCAGATACTGCCGTTCGCGGCCTGCACGCGGTCGATGAGGTCCCGCCACGAACCGGTCACACTGGCGTCCGTCAGCACCACCTCATGCGGGGCGCAACGGATGCGGTACAGGTAGCGGCCCGGTTCCGGTTCGCTGTCCGCCGTGTCGCCCCAGGGAAGGGCGAGCAGAAAATCGGCCCACGCGCTCGCATCCGGTTGCTCGTCAATGCGCACCTCCCACGTGAGGCGAACATTCGCCATGCCCCCGCTCCGCGACACGATGACCTTCATGAATAGAGTCTGCCACTGGGCGGAGGTGCCCACCAGCGTCCCTAGACTCGAGTCATGCGCCATGGAATCGTCATTCTCCCGCAAGATCCGTGGCGGACTGCCCGAGAGAAATGGGTGGCGGCCGAGGATTATGGCTTCGACCATGCCTGGACGTACGACCACCTCTCGTGGCGCTCCCTCGCCGACGAGCCCTGGTACGCGACGATGCCGACGCTCACGGCGGCCGCAACGGTCACATCACGCATCCGGCTCGGCACATTCGTGTCCTCGCCCAATTATCGGCATCCGGTTCCGTTCGCCAAGGACATCGCCACGGTCGACGACATCTCGGGCGGGCGGTTCCTGCTCGGCGTCGGATCGGGCGGTACCGGCTTCGACGCCGTCACGCTGGGTCAGTCGGCGTTGACGCCCCGGCAACGCCACGAGCGGTTCGCGGAATTTGTGACGGACCTCGACCTGCTGCTCCGCCACGAAGCGCCCGGCCCGGAGGGAATCAGCTTCGACGGCGAGTGGTTCACGGCCGTGCACGCACGCATGGTCGGCGTCCCCGCGCAGCTCCCGCGCGTGCCGATGGTCATAGCGGCGAACGGGCCCAGGGGAATCCGCCTGGCCGGTCGCCTCGGCGACGGCTGGGTGACGACAGGCAAGGACGGCACCGACGGTGAAGCATGGTGGGCGAGCGTGCGTGACCTCGCCGCGCGCCTCGACGATGCGGCCCAGGAGGCGGGACGCGAACCGGACGACATCGAGCGCTACCTCAACCTGGACAGTGGCGGCAGCTATTCGCTGCAGAGCGTGGCTGCCTTCGAGACGGCGGTGGGTCGTGCCGCCGAGCTCGGTTTCACGGACGTTCTGAGTCACTGGCCGCGCGAGGACGGAATCTATGCCGGTGAACGCGGTGTGCTCGACGACATCGCCGCCGGCCTCGTGTCACGGGCCCGGGCGACTCGCTCCGGCGAACAGGCGCCGACCCGACACGGGAGTGTCTAGGCTGGTCACATGCGACCACATGACGTCCCCGGCCCGACGCCTGCCCGTACGCTGCTGAACGACCGGCTCGGCTGGCTCGGGCTGCGCAGCGGCCAGATTCTGCTTGTCATCACCCTCGCCGCCGCGGTCATCTTCGGGCTCGTGCAGCTCAAGCTCGTGGTCATTCCCGTGCTCATCGCCGTGATCCTCGCGTCGGCGTTGTACCCGGTCGTCGCCTGGCTGAACCGCCGGGGAATGCCGGCGATCCTGGCCACGTGGACGGCGTTGCTCGGTAGCATCGCGGCGTTCGGCGGGATCATTACCCTGATCGTGTTCGCGGTTCGAGACCAGTGGGATGAACTCTTCGCGTCGGCGTCCGAAGGCATCGACGCGCTGCAAGTGTTCCTGCTGCAGGGGCCCATCCACATAGATGAGCAGCAGCTCGAAGACCTGCGCGCCACGGCCGTTGATTTTGTGACGAGCAGCCAGTTCGGAACCGAAGCCCTGGCCGGCGCGTCTGTTGTTGCGGAACTGTTCACGGGAATCGTGCTGCTCCTCGTGATCCTGTTCTTCTTCCTGAAAGACGGCGACCGCATCTGGAACTTCTTCCTGACACCGTTTGAGGGCAAACGTCTCGAACGCGGTCGTCGGATCGGCGTCACGGCTCGCGGAGTTCTCGGCGGGTACGTGCGCGGCACCGCCATCGTCGCGCTCGTCGACGCGTCCGCGATCGGCATCGGCCTCGCGATCCTGCAGGTTCCCCTCGCCTTGCCGCTCGCCGTCATCGTGTTCATCGGCGCCTTCATCCCCCTGATCGGAGCGACGGCGGCCGGGGTGCTCGCCGCTCTTGTCGCGCTTGTGGCCAACGGCCCGCTGATCGCGCTGATCGTGATCATCATCGTGATCGGCGTCAACCAGCTCGAAGGAAACCTGCTTCAGCCCGTGGTGATGGCACAGAACCTGAAGCTGCACCCGCTCGTGATCCTGTTCGCCCTGGCGGCGGGCACGATTCTCGCCGGGATCGTCGGCGCCGTGCTCTCCGTGCCGATCGCCGCGGTCACCTGGGCGATCATGAAGACGTGGAACGCCCCCGTGTCCCGTGCGGTTCCGGCAGAGCCTGCCCCCTCCGGTCGGCGGCGACGCCGACGCTGACCGCAGGCGCCGCCGATCATCTGCTAAAGTATGTAGGTTGCCGTTCAACGGCCGCGGATAAAGAGAGCCCAGGCATTCTGCCTCAGGCACCGCGCAGTGAAGAGAAAGGGGATCCCATCTATGGCACTCGAAGCTGATGCAAAGAAGGCGATCATCGAAAAGTACGCTACCCACCCAGGCGACACAGGGTCCCCCGAAGTCCAGATTGCCATGCTCACGCAGCGCATCCTGGACCTGACGGAGCACCTGAAAGAGCACAAGCACGACCACCACTCACGTCGTGGCCTGCTTCTCATGGTTGGTCAGCGTCGTCGACTGCTCGGTTACCTGTCCGATGTCGACATCGCGCGATACCGTACACTTATCGGCAGCCTCGGCCTGCGTCGCTAAGGCTCACACAGCCGTAGCTTGATGCAGCGTTGATAACGCGAGCTTCTTACAGACGGGCCGTCACTTTCGGGTGGCGGCCCGTTTTGTTTGCCCGAACGGATCTTGGCCGGCCGCGACGCTTACTCCGGTGAGTCAGTCGGTGTCGGCCGGCGGGTGCGCGAGGCTGAGGACGTCGGCGAAGATCGGCAGGCTGCGTTCGATCATCTCTTCGCTGGCGGTCAGGGAGATGCGGAAGAACCCTGGGGTCTCGAACATGGTGCCCGGCAGCACGAATACATCGCGCTGGGCCAATTGATCCGCGAAAATCGTGTCGTCGGGGCCGGGTGCCACGACGAAGAGGTAGAACGTGCCCTCGCACGGCCTGACCCGGTAGCCCATGTCGGTGAGCGCTTCGACCATCCGGTCCCGTTTGCGTTGCAGCAGGGCGATGTCGGTGGAGAATTCTTCGAGCCGAGGCAGCGCGTACTGCAGGGTGGCATTGGGGTAGATCCAGCCCATCGAGATCTGCAGGGCCGTGATCATCTCCCGGAGCGCGGCCCGGTCGGGCATCTCCGGTGGGAGTGCGAGGTAGCCGATTCGTTCGCCCGGGGCGAGGTGGGTTTTTCCGTAGGTGTACGTGAGCAGGGTATGCGGGTAGAACTCGGACGGGCTGCGGAACCGCGCCCCGTCGTAGACTATTCGGTTGTACGCCTCGTCGGAGAGCAGGTAGATCCGGCGATTCAGTCGCTGTGAGGCGGCCTCGAGGAGGGCGGCGAGAGCCGTGAGGAGCTCGGGCGGGTAGATCCGGCCGGTGGGGTTGTTGGGGGAGTTCACTATGACCACCCGAGTTCGCGGCGTGATAGCGGAGGCGATCGCATCGAGGTCCAGATCGAACGTGGCTGCGTTGATGGGAACCTTCACGGAAATCAGGCCCGCTTCGGTGAGGATCGGTTCGTAGAGGAACCACGGAGGCAGACTGTAGATGACCTCGTCGCCGGGATCGGTGACGGTCTTCAGCGCCAGGGCGATGGCGGAAAATGCGCCGGTGGTCAGATGGATGTCTGCGGAATCGAACGCGACGCCCAGGAGTCGCTGCAGCCCTGCGGCGGCCGCGGACTGTGCCGCAGGGGAGTCGGCCTGATACGCGAACCATTCCTCGGTTCGTGGTTCCAGTACGTCGCGCAACGCATTCACGTAGGCGGCCGGCGGCATCTCGTGCGGGTTGCCGAAGGCGAAGTCGCACACGCCCGATTCGCCTTGCCGACCTGCATAGGCGGAGGTGGCCAGATAGTCGGTCAGCATCTGGAATGAGGGGATGCCGGCGAGCGTGCGAGCTCGGTGTGAGGTGGGTGATCCAGCCAGTTCGTTCATCTCGCGCCTCCGGGGTGGGTGTCTGACCGATTCGACGGGTCGGCCGCGTGCGACACGGTCATTCTCGTCGCGTGCGTGTGGAATGTACAGGGGTCCGCGGCGCACGACCGGTGCCGCTCAACCGCTCGAACCTCGCACGCGTGCCACTGATCCGCGGCAGGATGTACTCATGAGCGACGCGAATGAAAAATCGGACCTCCTGCACTACCTGCAGGTCGGCCGCGATGCCCTGCTATGGAAACTCGACGGACTCGACGAGTACGACGTTCGCCGTCCCCTCGTGGCGACCGGAACAAATCTGCTCGGCATCGTCAAGCACGTGGCCAGCGTCGAGGCCGGATATCTCGGCGACAGCTTCGGACGCCCATCCGGCGAGCCGATGCCCTGGCTTGCTGAGGGCGCCGAGGCCAACGCGGATATGTGGGCCACGGCCGATGAATCGCGGGAGTGGGTCGTCGCCCTGTACCGCCGGGTATGGGCGCACTCCGACGCCACGGTCGACGCGCTGGCCCTGGACGCGGTCGGCCACGTGCCGTGGTGGCCCGCCGAACGCCGCACGGTGACGCTGCACAAGATCCTCGTGCACATGGCGGTCGAAACCCACCGTCATGCCGGGCACGCCGATCTGGTTCGAGAACTCATCGACGGCAGAACGGGGCTCCGCGCCGACAACGACAATATGGCGCCGGGCGACGCCGCCTGGTGGCAGGAATACCGGGACAAGCTGGAGGCCACGGCGCAGCAGGTCGGAGGCCGTTGACCCCGCCCGCGGCGGATGTTGGTCCATGCCGGCTCTAGGATTGGAGTTTGCCCGACAAGAATGCCGGATGAACGACTGAACGGACACCACCCCGCTATGAGCCTCAGGCGCACCAAGAGTATTGAAGATTCCATTGCCGATTCTCTTGAGAAGGGCCATAGCCTCAAACGCACCTTGGGCACCTGGGACCTGATGATCATGGGTGTCGCCGTTGCGGTCGGTGCCGGCATCTTCTCGGTCGGCGCGAAGGCGGCGGGCAGCTACGCCGGCCCCTCCGTGACGCTCGCATTCCTTTTGGCCGCACTCACCTGCGCCCTCGCCATCATGTGCTACGCCGAATTCGCCTCCGCCGTGCCGGTCGCGGGCTCGGCCTACACCTTCACCTACGCCACCCTCGGGGAGCTCCTCGCCTGGATCATCGGCTGGGACCTGATCCTCGAAATGCTCACGGCCGCGGCCGTGATCGCGAAGTACTGGGGTATCTACCTGAGCAGCGTCTTCGAGCTCGCCGGGTGGAACATTCCAGCCACCATCACCGTGTTCGGGCTCGAGGTGAGCTGGGGAGCGTTCGTGATCGTGGCCATCTTCACGACCCTGCTCGTACTCGGCACGCAGCTGTCGGCTCGCGTCGCCAGCATCTTCACGATCATCAAGGTCGCCATCGTGCTCTTCGTGATCGTGGTCGGCGCGTTCTTCGTGAACGTCAAGAACTACACGCCGTTCATCCCGGAATCGGTTCCGTCCAAGCCCGGTGAGGGGGACGTGTGGATGCAGTCCTTGTTCTCCTTCATGACCGGCGCGGCCCCGGCCCAGTACGGCCTGTTCGGGCTGCTCGCCGGAGCCTCGCTCGTCTTCTTCGCGTTCATCGGCTTCGATGTCGTCGCCACCTCCGCCGAGGAGGTCAAAAACCCGCAGAAGACGCTTCCCCGGGGCATCTTCCTCGGCCTCGGCATCGTTACCGTGCTCTACATCGGTGTGAGCCTCGTACTCACCGGAATGGTGCCCTACACGGTGCTCGCCGACGACCCCAACGCCTCCCTCGCCACGGCCTTCGTCGCCGTTGGGGCCGGGTGGGCCGCGCAGATCATCTCCGTGGGCATCCTCGTCGGGCTCACCACCGTGATCATGGTGCTTCTGCTCGGTCTCTCCCGCGTGCTCTTCGCCATGAGCCGTGACGGCCTGCTTCCTCGGGGACTCAGCGTCACCTCGGAAAAGCGCCACACGCCGGCACGCCTGCAGATCATCGTCGGTCTGGCCGTCGCCCTCATCGCCGGCCTCACCGACGTGGGTGTTCTCGAGGAAATGATCAACATCGGAACGTTGTCGGCATTCGTGCTCGTGAGCATCGCGGTGGTCGTCCTGCGCAAGAAGCGACCCGACCTGCCCCGCGCGTTCAAGGTGCCGTTCTCGCCGTTCCTGCCGATCCTGTCGGCGGTGCTCTGCGGGTGGCTCATGCTGAACCTCACGACCCTCACCTGGGCGCGTTTCGCCGTCTGGCTTGCCGTCGGCCTGGCGGTGTACTTCCTCTACGGTCGCAGCCATTCGGTGCTGGGCCGCAAAATGCGCGGTCTCGACGCCGATGGCAACCCGCTCGTCGCAGTCGAAGCGGCCGAGGAGCCTGCGCTGAGGTAGCTGTTTCGAACCTCTTGTGACGGTCGAATTCGTCGTTTGCGCCCCGTCCGGGCCCGGCGCACGGATTCGGCCGTTGCGTCTGCGCCGACCGGGAATAAGATCGCTCCGGTTGCCGTTGTGCCGGATATACATGCAGACGTATAGAAAATTGGAGACGTACATGCAGTTCGGAATTTTCACGGTGGGCGACAGAACCGTAGACCCCACGACGGGCCACGAGCCCACCGAGCACGCGAGAATCACGGCCATGGTCGCGATCGCACAGAAGGCCGAAGAGGTCGGTCTCGACGTGTTCGCCACTGGCGAGCACCACAATCCGCCGTTTGTGCCCTCGTCGCCCACGACCCTGCTCGGCTATATCGCGGCGACAACGGAGAAGCTCATTCTCTCCACGGCCACGACGCTCATCACCACGAACGACCCCGTGAAGATCGCCGAAGATTTCGCGATGCTTCAGCACCTCTCCGGCGGCCGGGTCGACCTGACGCTCGGCCGCGGCAACACCGGACCCGTGTACCCGTGGTTCGGGCAGGACATCCGCCAGGGGATCCCACTCGCGCTCGAAAACTATGCGCTGCTCCGGCGCCTGTGGCGGGAGGAGTACGTCGACTGGCAGGGTCAGTTCCGCACCCCGCTGCAAGGATTCCAGTCCACGCCGCGCCCGCTCGACGGCATCGCGCCCTTCGTCTGGCACGGCAGCATCCGCAGCCCCGAAATCGCCGAACAGGCCGCGTACTACGGCGACGGCTTCTTCGCCAACAACATCTTCTGGCCGAAAGAGCACTATATGAAGCTCATCGGCTACTACCGTGCGCGCTTCGAGCACTACGGTCACGGGCTCGCCTCCGAGGCCATCGTCGGCCTCGGCGGCCAGGCCTTCATGCGCACCAGATCACAGGACGCCGTCAACGAATTCCGGCCCTATTTCGACAACGCTCCGGTGTACGGCCACGGCCCCAGTCTCGAAGAATTCACCGAGCAGACGCCACTGACCGTCGGCAGTCCGCAGCAGGTCATCGACCGCTACGCCGCCATGCGTGATCACTTCGGCGACTACCAGCGTCAACTGTTCCTGATGGACCACGCCGGGCTGCCGCTCAAAACCGTGCTGGAACAACTCGACATCCTCGGCGGTGAGGTGGTTCCCGTTCTGCGCAAGGAATTCGCCCGGAACCGCCCCGCGAACGTGCCGGACGGCCCCACCCACGCCTCCCTCGTGCTCGCCGCCGAGCGCACCGCCCGCGGCGAGTCGCGACTGGCGGATGCCGCGGCGAGCGCGAGCCCCGCGCTCCGCGAACCCTCGACGCAGGCGTAGACCATGACCGAAAAGAGAACCCTCGCCGTGGTGTCTGCCGGGCTGAGCCAACCCTCCTCCACCCGCATGCTCGCCGACAAGCTCACCGCCGCGACGGTCGCCCGGCTGGCCGAGCAGGGGGTGGACACGACCGTGGTCACGTTCGAGCTCCGCGACGTGGCGCAGGACGTGATGAACAACATGCTCACCGGCTTCCCCAGCCCGACGCTTGACGCGGTGATCGAGGCCGTGACCACCGCTGACGGCCTGATCGCCGTCACGCCCATCTTCACCACAAGCTACAGCGGCCTGTTCAAATCGTTCTTCGATGTGCTCGATGACCGTTCGCTCACCGACATGCCCGTGCTGATCGGGGCGACGGCGGGCACGCCACGCCACTCGCTCGCACTCGACTACATGATTCGCCCGATGTTCACCTACCTGCACGCCGTCGTCGCACCGACCGCGGTGTTTGCCGCGGCCGAGGACTGGGGGAGCGGCGCCGGCGCGCTGCACACGCTGCCCGATCGAATCGATCGCGCAGCGGCGGAGCTCACGGCGCTCGTCGCCCGGTCGGAGCGGGGGATCCAGGTTCGGGATCCCTTCGCCCTCGACTCGAGCTTCAGCCCCACCGGCGGCTTCTGACTCGTCTGTTAGAGTTGCCACGGCCAATCTTTCGCATTGGCCTGCAACAGGAGCGCTTCGGCAGTGTCTACAACTGCGAATCCCGCTCCCGGTCCAACTCGCCTGTCACACGGGCACGCGAGCCTTCGTCGCCAGCATGGTGAGAAGCAACACTAAGGAGAGAACCCCCACATGGAGGGTCCAGAAATCACGTTCGCCGAAACCGTTATCGACAACGGCAAGTACGGCAAGCGCACCATCCGTTTCGAAACCGGGCGTCTCGCCCAGCAGGCGCAGGGTTCTGCCGCCGCTTACATTGACGAAGAGACGATGCTTCTCTCCGCCACGAGCGTGAGCAAGCAGCCGAAGGACAACTTCGACTTCTTCCCGCTCACCATCGACGTCGAAGAGCGCATGTATGCCGCGGGACGTATCCCGGGCAGCTTCTTCCGCCGCGAAGGTCGTCCCTCGACCGACGCCATCCTCACCTGCCGCCTGATCGACCGGCCGCTGCGCCCGTCGTTCGTCGACGGTCTCCGCAACGAGATCCAGGTTGTCATCACCGTTCTGGCTATCGAGCCCGACGAGCTGTACGACGTGCTCGCGATCAACGCTGCGTCCATGTCGACGCAGCTCGCCGGACTGCCCTTCTCCGGTCCGATCGGTGGCGTTCGCGTCGCCCTCGTTCCCGACGAGAACGGTGGCGGCCAGTGGGTTGCCTTCCCGAAGCACTCGCAGCTCGCCGACGCCGTGTTCAGCATGGTCGTCGCCGGCCGCGTTGTCACGGACGCCAACGGCGCCCAGGACGTCGCGATCATGATGATCGAGGCCGAGGCCACCGACGGAGCCTGGAACCTGATCAAGGGCGGCGCCATCGCGCCGAACGAAGAAGTCGTTGCCCAGGGCATCGACGCTTCCAAGCCGTTCATCAAGCAGCTCGTTGCCGCTCAGCAGGAAGTCGCCGACAAGGCGGCCAAGCCGACCGCCGACTTCGCACTGTTCCCGCCCTACCAGACGGCCACATACGACGCCGTCGCTGCTCTCGCCTACGACGAGCTCAAGGCCGTCTACGCGATCGCCGACAAGGTTGAGCGTCAGAACGCCGACGATGCCCTCAAGGCCACGGTCAAGGCTGCTGTCGCAGCCAAGGTCGAGGCCGGGGAGCTCGACGCGAGCGCGAACAACCAGGTCAACGCCGCGTACAAGTCCGTCACGAAGCTCGTGGTGCGCTCGCGCGTGCTGAACGAGGGCATTCGTATCGACGGCCGCGGACTGGCGGACATCCGTCCGCTCGACGCCGAGGTCGCGGTCATTCCCCGTGTTCACGGCTCGGCCATCTTCCAGCGCGGTGAGACCCAGATCCTCGGCGTGACCACGCTGAACATGCTGAAGCTTGAGCAGTCGATCGACTCGCTCAACCCGGTCACCAAGAAGCGCTACATGCACAACTACAACTTCCCGCCCTACTCGACCGGTGAAACCGGCCGTGTCGGAACGCCGAAGCGCCGCGAGATCGGCCACGGAGCGCTCGCTGAGCGTGCCCTGGTTCCCGTGCTGCCGACGCGCGAGGAGTTCCCCTACGCCATCCGCCAGGTCTCCGAGGCGCTCAGCTCCAACGGTTCCACCTCGATGGGTTCCGTCTGCGCCTCGACCCTGTCGCTGCTGAACGCCGGAGTGCCGCTGCGCGCACCGGTTGCCGGTATCGCCATGGGCCTGATCAGCGACACCGTTGACGGTCAGACCCGCTACGCGGCCCTGACCGACATCCTCGGTGCCGAAGACGCCCTCGGCGACATGGACTTCAAGGTCGCCGGAACGAGTGACTTCATCACCGCGATCCAGCTGGACACCAAGCTCGACGGCATCCCCGCGTCGGTCCTGTCCGGTGCGCTGACCCAGGCCCGCGACGCCCGCGCGACGATCCTCTCGGTTCTGAACGCCGCCATCGACGCTCCCGACGAAATGGCACCGACCGCACCTCGCGTGATCAGCGTCCAGATCCCGGTCGACAAGATCGGCGAGCTGATCGGCCCGAAGGGCAAGACGATCAACGGCATCCAGGATGAGACCGGCGCCGACATCTCGATCGAAGAAGACGGCACCGTGTACATCGGCGCCGTCGACGGACCGTCGGCCGATGCGGCTCGCGCCATGGTCAATTCCATCGCCAACCCGACCAACCCCGAGGTCGGCGAGCAGTTCCTCGGAACTGTCGTGAAGATCGCCGCTTTCGGCGCCTTCGTATCGCTGCTCCCGGGCAAGGACGGTCTGCTGCACATCTCTGAGGTGCGTAAGCTTGCCGGTGGCAAGCGCGTGGAGAACGTCGAAGACGTACTCGGCGTCGGCCAGAAGGTGCTCGTTGAGATCACCAAGATCGATGACCGTGGCAAGCTGTCGCTTGCCCCCGTCCTCGAAGACGCCGCGGACACGGAAGGCCGCGACGCGGCATCCCACGGCACGGACGCTCCGGCGGAAGGCTAGACTCAACACAGGTTCACACCTGAAATTCTCCCGATCACCTCTCGCCAGGTCGGTCGGGTAGACGGAAGGCCCGCACTGCTACGGCAGGGCGGGCCTTTTGCCGTTCCGGGCCTTGAACCCGGTTGCACACGCGTATAGCATGTTGAACATGCGTTCAGCCATATCCTCGCCACCCACGGACCTCACCGCCGCTGCCAAGATACGCGACGCCGCGATCGAACGGTTCGCCGCCGACGGATTCGGCAAGACGAGCGTGCGGTCTATCGCGATGACCGCGGGAGTGAGCGCGGGACTGGTGATGCACCACTTCGGCAACAAGGAAGGCCTGCGCCGCGCCTGCGATGATCACGTGCTCGGTACGATTCTTCGCCAGGCCCAGGACAAGAGCAGTCCGGAGGGGTTGCGTGCCGTTCTCCAGGGCTATCTGGCCGATCCCACCCGGTACGCCATCGACATCGGCTACCTGTCGAGGGCCATTACCGAGGACTCGGCGGCCGGTCAGCGAATCGTGGATGTCATCATCGATGAAACCGAGGATTTCCTGCGCGCGGGGGCCGCCTCCGGGTCCCTCCGGGCGTCAGCAGACCCGCGGGCGCTCGCGGCGGTGATGGCCATGACGAGCCTCGGAATGGTGACGATGGCGTCCCATCTGGCCCGCGTTCTCGACTGCGCCGGGCAGGGCCTCGGGCCCGCCGTCATGCGCCGGGTGGCCCTCCCGACCGCGGAGCTCTATACGAACGGCCTCTACACGGATGACACCGCGCTGAGCATGACGCGCGAAGCCCTCGACTCCACCGAACCCTCCTGATGCGACACCCACGACTTCGACTGGAGAAACAGACATGACCAACGAACTCGCCATTGACGTGCGCGGACTGAAGAAGAACTTCGGTGCCGCTCCTGCGCTCACCGGCTTGGATCTGCGCGTGGCCACCGGCAGCGTGGCCGGTTTCCTCGGGCCCAACGGGTCGGGAAAATCCACCACAATCCGCATCCTGCTCGGACTGCTCCGCGCCGACGGTGGCAGCGCAACCCTGCTCGGCGGTGACCCGTGGGGGGACGCGGTCGAACTGCACCGCCGGGTGGCCTACGTCGCCGGTGATGTGACACTGTGGCCGAACCTGACCGGCGGGCAGGCCATCGATATCCTCGGAGCACTGCGCGGCGACGTCGATCGGGCCCGCATCGACCGGTACGTGCAACGATTCGAACTCGACCCGAGCAAGAAGGCACGCAGCTATTCGAAGGGAAACCGCCAGAAGGTCGCTCTCGTCGCCGCGCTCTCCAGCCGCGCCGAACTGCTCATCCTGGACGAGCCGACGATCGGACTGGATCCGCTGATGGAGGGCGTGTTCACCGACTGCATTACCGAGCTCAAGGAGGAGGGACGGTCGGTTCTGCTGTCCAGCCACATCTTCGCCGAGGTCGAAAAGCTCTGCGACACCGTGACGATCATCCGCGGCGGGCGCACGGTGGAGTCGGGCACGCTCACGGAACTGCGCCACCTGCAGCGTTCCACGATCACCGTGACACTCGACGGCGACCCGGCCCTGATCGGGGCCGTGGACGGAGTGCACGATTTTGCCGCGATCGGTCAGCGCGTGTCTTTTTCGGTCGCCGAGGGCGCACTGCCGACGGTGATGGCGGCGCTGGCACCCCTCGCGCCGCGGGGACTCATCTCCACCCCGCCGTCGCTCGAAGAACTGTTTCTGCGTCACTACGGCGCACAGGGCGACGCAGCTCTCGCCGGCACCGAGGTGAACTGATGTCCACCGCCACCTCCCGAACCGGAGAACGGTCCCTGCCGACCCGGGCGGCGGCTCCGCGTCGAGGACGAATTCCCGACGCCTACGTCGGCTTCGGGATCATGCTGCGCTTTCTCCTGCGGCGAAACTGGCTGCGCTTGCTCATCTGGGTCGTGGTGCTCGCCGGCATGATCGCGCTCGTCGTCGAATCCCAGCGGGTGGTCTTTCCCACCCAGGCGGACCGGGACGCCTATGCCGTCGTGGCAAACACTCCGGCCGTCGCCGCGCTCACCGGGCTGCCGTACGGTGCGAGCACCCTCGGCGGCATTCTGAACATCAAACTGTGGATGACCGTCGCCATCGCCCTCGCTTTCGCGGTCATCTTCCTTGTGTCGCGCAATGGACGCGCGGAGGAAGAAGCGGGCCGCACGGAGCTGTTGCGCGGCGGGGTGCTCGGCCGCCACGCCTACTCCATGGCGAACTGGATCGTGGCCGGCGCATTCTCCGTCGTCGTCGGTCTCGCCTGCGCCATCGCCGCAATCGGACAAGGCCTCCCCACGGACGGCGCCCTGGCGATGGGGGCATCCTTCACCGGCGTCGGCCTCGTTTTCGTGGGCGTGGCTGCCTTCGCCGGTCAGCTCGCGCAGACCAGCCGAGGGGCCAACGGGCTCGCGTCCATCGTGCTCGCGGCAGCGTACCTCATCCGTGCCGCGGCGGACCTGCAGGCAGAGGGAGACACGACGAGCCCGATCAGCTGGCTGTCCCCGCTCGGCTGGGGACAGCAGATGCGCTCGTACGCCCAGAATAACTGGGGTCCCCTCGCCGTCTCCGTCGGTAGCGCGGTGGTCCTGGTGGTAATCGCACTGGCTCTCGAGCGACGACGCGACGTGGGCGCCGGCATGCTGCCGGACCGGCAGGGTCCCCGCACCGCGAGCGCGCTGCTCCGAACCCCGGTCGGACTCACCCTGCGGCTGCAACGCGGGTCCCTCATCGGCTGGACCGTGGGTGTTCTCATCGGCGCGGTTTTCTTCGGGACGGTCGCGACGGCCATGACCGACCTCTTCACGGCCGACAACCCGATCGCCAAGGCGTTCACCGGCGGGCAATCGAATCTGCTCGACGGCCTGCTCGGTCTTTTCGCCATCGCCAACGTGCTGCTGATCGTGGCGTTCGCGCTGCAGAGCGCCGACAGCGTGCGGACCGAGGAGCGTTCGGGCCGCGCCGAGCTCGCCTGGTCGCGAGCCATTTCCCGCGTGCGGTGGGCGCTCTCGCGCCTGGTCCTGCCCGCCGTCTGGTCGCTGGTGCTTCTCGGAGTGAGCGGCTTCGCCATCGGGGCCAGCTACGGAGCATCGATTGACGATCCGCAGCAGGCCCCGCGCTTCGCGGCGGCGTCCATCGCCTACTGGCCGTCGGTGCTGTTGATGATCGCCTTCGCCGTCTTCTGCGCCGCGTGGTTCCCACGCGCGGCAAGCGTGATCACCTGGGGCACCTTCGCCGTCGTGGCGGTCGTGTCGATGTTCGGCGACTTGTTCTCCCTCCCGCGGTGGGTTGCCGAGAACACCCCCGTCACCGCCGTCTCGCGCGTGGGGCAGGACTTCCAGGCCCTGCCGATCATCGTGATCACCGTGCTCGCGGTCGTATTCGGCGTGCTGGGGCTGTGGCGGCTGCGGGAGCGGGACATGGTGAGCGACTGACTCGCCGATCAACGGCGCGCGCAGTCGTCAGGTTCTGGGTGCGATGCGGCCATTGCCGGGGCGCTCCGTCGGGCGTAGGGTGCCCGCATGATTCCCTCAATATCAGCGGTGCACCGCCTTCGCCTGGGTTCACGCGTCGCCACGGTCGCACTCCTCGCGGCGCTCTTCCTCGGCGGGGCGGCATCGCCGGCGCTCGCCCACGGCACGGATTCCGGAGCCCGGTCGTACGTGGCCCTGGGCGACTCCTTCACGGCAGGGCAGGGGGCTCCGCCGTACGAAGCAGGACCATGCCTGAGGAGCAAGTACTCCAGCTATCCGAAACTCGTTGCGCTGGCCAGCCGCTACCGCCTGGTGTCCAATAACGCGTGCTCCGGTGCGTCCCTGTCCGACATTGCTGGTCAGCTGGCCGGGGTCAGCAGCAGCACGCGACTCGTGACGGTCACGATCGGAGGAATCGACGCGGGATCGAATGCCGTCCTGGCGGCGTGTGCTCCGAACCCGGCATCGGACCTCTGCCGGGCAACGGTGGACGTCAGCCTGGGAACGATCGCCGTGCTCCCGCCCCGCCTCGCGGCGACGTACGCCGGGATCGCGGCGGCTGCGCCGCAGGCGAGGGTCGTCGTACTGAATTACCCCCGGCTGTTCCAGCCCGGCCTCCTTCCGCTGGGCGACCTCGTCAACTCGGGCACGGACGCCCTCAACGCCGCAATCTCGGCCGGGGTCGCCGCTGCGGCAGATCCGCGGGTGACCCTGGTTGACGTGACGCAGGAATTCACCAACCACGGGATCGGCGCGAGGCTTCCCTTCGTCGCCTACGACCAGGCGAATCCGACGGCCGCGCCCAACTTCCACCCGAACGCACTCGGCAATGCGTTGGGCTACGTGCGAGCCCTCCGGCAGGATGGGGTACTGACCGGCTGACGACGCTCGATCTATTTGAAGAAATCGCAACATAGCGATATGCTCAACTTGTGCTGAGTCAAGGTGTTCCCGCTGCCCAACTGAAGGCCGACCTGTTCAAATCACTCGGGCACCCGCTCCGCGTCCAGGTGTTGGAACAGCTTGTGGCCGGCGAACGCTCGGTCGGCAGCCTCGCCGAGACACTCGGCTGCGAGCTCTCCAACCTGTCCCAGCAACTCGGTGTGCTCAGGCGCGCGGGTGTCGTCGTGACGCGCCGGGAGGGCAACAGCATCTTCTACACCCTGCGTGACCGGGACACCATTGAGCTGCTCGCCTCGGCCAAGCGGATGGTGTTGTCCAACCTCACCGATTCTCACGCGCTGCTGCGCACGATGGAGCAGGACGCCCAGTAGCAGGACCGACCGACCCGCCTCTTGCGGCGGCGCCGAGTCAGAGGTCGTTGCCGGCGTAGGACTGGTTGAAACTCTTATTGGCGAGCGGAAAATCGGGCACGATCGTCTCGGCCAGGGCCACCGGCAGAGCGGGCCAGTTGAAGAAGGACGGGTCGACGACCTTCACCCGGCCCAGCCGTCCGTCGGCGCCCAGCTCGACGCGGTGCGCAATGGTGCCCCGCCACCCCTCCACGAGGGCAAGGCCGGCACCCGGCCCTGTCGCCGGCGCCACCGTGCCGCTTCCCGTCGACGAACCGAGCCGGTGCACTAGATCGATGATCACCGCAACGGAAACCGAGAATTCCCGGGCCCGCACCCGGTACCGGGCCAGCACGTCGCCCCGTTCCTCCGTGACCACCCGGAACGCGGTGCCGAGGTCCACGAAGGGGTGATCCCGCCGGGCATCCACGTCGATGCCCGAGGCGCGCGCCACGTAGCCGAGCGTCCCGATCGTGGCCGCCTGCTGAGACGGCAACGTGGCGGTGCCGGTGAAACGTCCCCGCACGATGGAGTGTCCGAGCGATACCGCGACGAGTTCTTCGACCGCGGCCTGAATACGACGCAGGACCCCAGGGTCAGGGAGCGTCTGAATGCGTGCGCCGCCGATGCTGAGCCCGCCGCGCAAATAGCGGTGACCGGTGAGGGTCTTGTTGATGCGGAGGAGCTGTTCACGCAGAGACTGTGCGTGCGCGTCCACGATGCCGAAACCGACGTCGTTGGCGAGCGACCCGAGGTCGGTCACGTGGTTGTACAGCCGCTCCATCTCGAGCAGGAGAGCACGAACCAGCCGGTCGGATTCCGGCACCTCGATGTGGGCGGCGTCTTCCACGGCCATCACGAAGGCCAGGGAATGTCCCACCGTCGTGTCTGACGTGATCTGCTCGGCCAGGGCGATGCCGTGCTCCGCCGGTAAGCCCTCGAACAGCCTCTCCACCCCGCGGTGAAGGTACCACTGCCGGGCCTCCATGCGCACGATCGTCTCGCCGACGACCGAGAAGCGAAAGTGGCCGGGCTCGATGATCCCGGCGTGGATGGGGCCGACGGCGATCTCGTACACGCCCGGGCCTTCCACTTCCACGAACGGGAACGACTCCACGTCGGGTTCGAACTCGGGAGCGAGCCGCGCACCCCGCAGCATCGGGTACCAGCCGCGCGGCCAGTGTCCGTGGCGCACGAGTCGGTGCGGCTGCGGGTGATCGTGCGGCTCGACGCCGTAGAGGTCGCGAATCTCCCGTTCGAAGGTGCCGGCGGGGAGTGAAAGCGCGGCCAGGCTCGGAATCCACGCGTCGGACCGGGGTACCGTCACCGAGAGGTGTACTCGGGCGTCGTCGTCGCCGCCGGTGAAGCAGTAGACGATCCGGAACGTGTCGTCGTCTTCATGGCAGGCCATCAGCGCGAGCCGTCGCCCGTCGGCGAGCAGCGCGGATGCCGCGGCTTCCACCTCGTCGCGGGTGACCGTTCGCGGACCTGTGCGGGGAATCATCAGTTCGTCCCTCCCAGAACAGCGCCGGCCTGCAGGAGAAGAGTTCCTACCGGCTCGGCGACGAAGGCCAGCGTCGCGGTCACGGCGAGGGCCAGGATGATCGGCAGCCGAGGCCCGTGCGCGGAGCGGTCCGGCGTGAACGGTTCGATCGCAGGCGGGGACCCCATGGTCATGGACACCGTCAGTCGGGTCAGCGCCGCGAAAATCACCAGCAGGAGCAGCAGGGCCACTCCGACGACGACGCCCATACCCGCTGCCCATCCGGCCGTGATGATGCCGACCTCGGCGAAGAAAATGCCGAACGGCGCAAAACCGACCAGTGCGCTCATACCCACGAGCCATGGGACGGCCAGGCCGGGCCGACGCGCCAGAAGATGCCGGACGTCACCGATCAGGGCGGTGCCTTCGACCGCGAGAATGCGGCCCGCGAGCACAAAAAGCGTGGCTTTGATCAACCCGTGCGCGAGCACGTAGAGCAGCACCGCCGGGAGGGCGGCGGGGCCGATGGCCACGCCGATGGCCATGAGACCCATGTGCTCGATGCTCGAGTAGGCCAGCATCCGCTTGTAATCGCGTTGTCGGATGAGCAGGGAGGCGGCGACGAGCAGGGACAGCAGGCCGCCGATGCTGAGCATGACGCGCAGGAAATCCGGACCGATCACGGCGTTCGTGATGGTCTGGATGCGCAGGATCGCGTAGAGGGCAACGGACAGCAGCACGCCGGACATGAGGCCGGATACGGGGGCCGGGGCCTGACTGTGGGCGTCCGGCAACCAGCTGTGCATGGGGGCGAGGCCGGCCTTGGTGGCGAAACCGAGCACGGCGAGGGCGCCGCCGGCGGTGACGAGGGCCCGGTCGAGGCCGAGGCCGCTGCGGCTGAGGGCGAGCCAGGAGAGAGTGGGGGAGTCGGTGCCGATGGATGCCGCGTAGATCAGCACGATCCCGAGCAGCGCGATGGCAACGCCGACGGAGCCGAGGATGACGTACTTCCAGGCTGCCTCGAGTGAGCGCCTGGTGCGGTGATGGCCCACGAGAAACGCCGTCGCGATGGTCGTCGCCTCAATCGCCGCCCACATCAGGCCGATGCTGTCCGCGAGCACCGCGAGGGACATGGCGGCGAGAAACAACGACAGCAGGGCGCCGTAGGTGCCGGTGGCGCGGCCGCGGCCCTCCGCGCGGCCGCTGAGCCCACCCCAGGTGGAGACGAGCCCGACCGCGCCGACCACGGTGAGCATGTAGGCCGAGAGGGCATCGGCCCGCAACAGGTCACCGACGCTCGTGGCGCCGCCGTGCCGCAGCACGGCGGAAATGAGCAGCAGTCCGGAGCCGAGCACGGCGGCGCTGGAAACCACGGGGTAGTAGCGGCGAAGCGGGGCGGCGTCGACGGCGATGCCGAGCAGGGCGAAAAACGCCGGGATGGCGAGAGGGGTCCAGAGCGCGAATTCCATCAGTCGTGCAACTCCCGCAACTGGTCGACGTCGGTCCCACCGAACTTGTGGCGCATCCGGCCGGTGAAGACATGCAGGATCAGCACGACGAGCAGCACGTCGAGGGAGACGCCGAGCTCGAGGAGCAGCGGCACACCGCCGCTGGTCAGGAACGCGACCGTGGCGATGCCGTTGTCGAGCAACAGGAAGCCGATGAGCTGCGAACGCGCTCGACGTCGGGTGATCAGCAGCAGGAATCCGGTGAGGATCATGGCGAGACCGATCGGGGCGGCGTGGGACGCGACGCTCGTGCCGAGGCCGATCAGCCGGCTGACCACCACGTACGCGAGGATGGTCAGCAGCGTCACGGTGAGCAGGGCCGCGGTGGGGTTGAGCCGGGGTGACTCCTCGATCGTGCGGATGGTGGCCTTGGTCTGGTGCGCGAGCACCCATGGCAGGGCCACGCCCTTGGTGGCGAGAATCAGCAGCGACACCAGGATGAGCTCGGCCTCATTCTCCTGCGCGCCGATAACGGCGACCAGGGCGGCGAGAGCCACGCCCTGTGCGGAGAGGAGTCGGATCGACGCGAGCAGAGAGTGCCGCCAGACCATGAGCGCGCTCGTCAACAGGAGCGTTCCGGTGCAGAGCCCGACGAGCTGGGTGTAGAGGGTGTCTGTCATGGGGTCCTAAGCGACCAGGTAGGAGGCGGTCACGGCGAGGAAGGCGAGGGCGAACGAACCGGCGAGCAGTTCCGGCACCTGGAAGAGCCGTACCTTGGCGAGGAAGACCTCACCGACGGTCAGCAGCACGGCGAGCATCAGCACCTTGGCCGCGATGGTCACGGTACCGAGAAGCAGGGCGAACGCACCGAAGTCGGTGACGACTCCCCAGGGAACGACGAGATTGGCGACGAGGCCGAGCAACGCGGCGAGTTTGAGCCAGGAACCCAGTTCGAGCCAGGCCAGATCTCTGCCGGATGCCTCGATCAGCATCGCCTCGTGCAGCATCGTGAGCTCGAGGTGAGTGCCCGGATTGTCGACGGGCAACCGGCCCGTCTCCGCCATGATCGCAATCGTCAGGGCCACGATGGCCAGCACGCTCACCGGCGAAATGATGATCTCGGGGGTGTCGAGCCTGGCCTGCACGATGAGCGACAGCGTCGAGCTGCCGGCGGGAATCGAGAGGGCATAGACGGCGAGCAGCAGGGTCGGCTCCACCAGTGCAGCGACGGTCATGTGGCGGCTCGAGCCCATGCCGCCGAAGGCCGTGCCGCTGTCCAGGCCCACGAGGGCGAGTGCGACCACGCCGATCAGCATGACCGAGACGATCACGAACAGGTCGCTGGGGATGAGATCGAACGGTATCGTCCCCACCAGGGGGAGCAGCACGCAGAGCAGCAGGCTCGAGACGAGCACGGCGACCGGCCCGGCCCGGAGCATTCCGCTGCTGCCCTGGGCGCGCACCGGGTTCTTGCGCAGCAGCTTGCGCACGTCGCGCCACGGCTGCCAGACGCCGGGGCCGGCGCGCCCCTCAAGACGAGCCCGTACCTGGCGCATCACACCCACGACCAGCGGAGCCAGAACGACGAAGACCGCGACCTGGGCGATCGCGATGACGATCGCGGCCCAGATCACAGTGACACCACAATGAGCAGGATCACGAAGGCGACGAAGGAGTAGGTGAGATAGCGGTGGATGCTGCCGTTGGCCGCGTGCCGCGCGAGGACGCCGTAGCGCTGCACCATGTTGAGCACTGGCCGGTACAGCCGGGTCTCGATCACGTCGGAGACTTTCTGCTGCACGGTGACGCGTTCCACGAGATAGCGTGATTCGCCCACGTGGGTGACCTGAACGTCTCGTGAGGGCTTGAGCACGTCGTCGAAGACGCGCACGAGCGGCTCGGCATAAGAGGTTGCGGTGTACTGCATGCGGGGCCGGGCACGGGAACCGCCGCCGCCCCATGGCAGTGCGCTGTTGCGTGCCGGATGCCGGCGGGCCGAGACCGCGATGACGATCAGGATAGGAAGGGCCACGAGAGCAGAGAGCAGAAGGAGCATGGTCGGGTCGAGCACCGCGTCGATGCCGGGAAGCGCCACACCATTGAGACCGACGGGCGCCGCCGCGAGTGCGGTCTGCGGGCCGACGGTCGCCGCGACGACGGCGGCCACCGGGCCCGGCACGAGGCCGAGGGCCAGGACGGCCAGGGCTCCGAGCACCAGCGACACCCGCATCAGCGGAGGAACCTCGCGGGCCAGGGCGGCCGCGGTCGACCGGGGTCTGGCCAGAAACGCGATCCCGTACGCCTTCACGAACGTGAGCAGGGCGAGGCCGGCCGTGAGGGCGATCACGGCGACGGCGAGCGGCATCGCAACGGATGCCGCGACGGAAACGACCTCGCCGTTCAGTCGCCCGCCATGGATGAGTGACTGCAGCAGCATCCACTCGGCGACGAAACCCGATGTGATCGGGATGGACGCGGCGCCGAGGCTCGCCACACCGAACGAGAACGCGGTCCAGGGCATGCGAACGCCGAGTCCGCCGAGATTGTCGAGGTTGCGTTCATCGGTGGCATGGCTGATCGCACCGGCGCCGAGGAACAGCGTCGTTTTGAACAGGGCGTGGCTCACGGCGAGCAGCAGGGCGGCGATGAGGGCGGCATCCGCTGCCTCGGGGGCGTCGGAGGAACGCAGCAGCACCGAGGCACCGAGGCCGAGGAACACGAGGCCCATGTTCTCGGTGGTGGAATACGCGAGAAGAACCTTGAGGTCGCTCGAGACCGAGGCCTGCAGGATGCCGTAGAGAGCGGAAGCGCCGCCGAGGATCATGATGAGGATTCCCCACCACGGCGGGGCCTCCGGCAGCAGGCGCACGCACACGAGCAGGGCGCCGTAGACGCCGATCTTCACCATGGCGCCGCTCATCGCCGCGGACACATGGCTCGGTGCCTCCGGCAACACCCGGGGAACCCAGACGTGCAGCGGCACGAGTTCCGCCTTGCCGCCGAAGCCGAGCAGGAAGAGCACGAAGGCGAGGTTTGAGGCGCCCGATCCGGGCTCGACGGTCGCGAGCGTGGAGAAGCTCGTACCGCCCGTCGCGGCGGCCAGCACCGAGAATCCGGCGAGCACGAGGAAGAAGCTCAGCTGGGACATTGCCGAGTACCAGACGCCGGCGGAAGCGACCGAGGCCCGGCTCGCGTGGTCCGCCATCAACAGCACCGTCGAGCCGAGAGTCATCACCTCCCAGGCCAGCAGGAAGGAGACGGAGTCCGTGGCCGCCGGCACGAGCTGCATGCCGACGAGAAACACCGGAAGGGCGGCCCATGCCGTGCGCGACGAGGCGGGGCCCGTGGCCGAGCCGATGCCGAAGGTCGTGACGAGAACGCCCACGACCGACACGACCACCATGAACAGACCGCCGAGGGGGTCCGGCTCCAGGACGAGGGGATCCATCGGCAGGGCAAGCGGAAGACGGATGCCGCCGGTGGCGCCGCTCATGGCCACGGCGCCGGTGACCACGCCGGCCAGGGCGAGCAGCGTGACCGGGATACCCGTGGCCCTGGCGCGCAGGGCGGGTGCCGCCGTGAACGCTATTATCACGGCGGCACCCGCGAGCACGAGCTGCAGGATCAGGCCCGCGCCAAGAACGGTCATCGGCCGGTCATCCGGCGCAGGGCCCGCACGATGGCGTCGGGCGCGGGGGGACTGCCGGGCACCTCGAGGTCGACGCGTACGAAATCGGACACCACGCCGGCCAGGCCGTAACCGTCGGCGAAGATACCGCCGGTGAGCGCGCAGTCGCCGACGGCGATCACGAACCGCGGTGCGGGTGTCGCCTCGATCGTGCGGCGCAAGGGTTCTGCCATGTTGCGGGTGACGGCACCGGTGATCACGAGCACATCGGCATGGCGCGGGGAGGGGGTGAGGCGAACCCCGTAGCGTTCCACATCGTAGACGGGGCCGAATGCGGCGGACACCTCGGCCGGGCAGTCGTTGCAGCCGCCGGCGTTGATGAAACGCACCTGCACGCTGCCGCCGAAGACCTCGGCGCCGGGGAACAGAGGCGGGGCCACGGGGGCGGGTTCCGCGATGCGGCCGCCGCGGCGGATGAGGGTGGCCAGACGAAGGAAGCTCATGCCGGGGCCGCGTGTTCGTGCGTGTTCCCGAATCGGAACCTCCCACACATAAACATCATTACTTCTTTATATAACCATATGAAGGATTTAGCAAATAGATTATTGCCCGGGCCGGTGCGGCGCTCGCTCCAACAGAGGCGCCACCCGGAACGGGATCACCTCACCCATCGCGAGGCTCGTCTCCGTGCGATCGACACCCTCGACGGCGAGAATGGTGCCGTCAATGCGGAACAGATCGTCGGCATCCGTGCAGACCACCCGCACCAGCAGGTCGGACTGACCGCTCATGCCGTGAGCCTGCACGATCTCGGGAATCTGCGCGAGCTCGGCCACGATCTGGGCGAGTCGCTTCTGCTGCACGTGCACGTCGATGAAGGCGGTGAGCGGGTAGCCGAGGGCGATGGTGTTCACCCGCCGATCGAAGCTCAGAAAGGTGTTGGATTCTTCGAGCCTCGCCATTCGGGCCTGCACGGTGTTCCGGGACAGTCCGAGCTTCTGCGCGAGAGCGACGAAGGTGCTGCGCGGCTCCTCGGTGAGCGCGCGCAACAGCTGGGTGTCGGTCTGGTCGAGGGTGTACATGTTGCTCAACCTAACACGCTCTGATGTCGTGGAATAGGGCACAATGCTCAATATTCATCCACGTGGTTGTGCCCTTTGCCGCATCGGCTTACGATTCAAACAACTTTAGCAGCGACGCTAGGAGCGGCCCCATGCTTGAATCATCCCCCGAATTCGTGCAACTCATCACCCCCGACGGGGTGCGGATTGCTAACCCCGAGCTGGACCCGTGGGTCGCCGATGTCACCGACGAACAGCTCGCCGCCCTGTATGAAGACATGGTCGTGGTGCGTCGCATCGACACCGAAGCGACGGCCCTGCAGCGGCAGGGTGAGCTGGGCCTGTGGCCGCCGCTGCTCGGGCAGGAGGCCGCGCAGATCGGCTCCGCCCGGGCCACCCGCGACGATGATTTCATGTTTCCCAGCTACCGGGAGAACGCCGTCGCCTATGCGCGCGGGGTTCCGTTCGCCGATATTGTGCGCGTGTGGCGCGGAAACGCCCAGTCCGGCTGGGACCCCTACGAGCATCAGCTCGCGGCCCCCAACATCATCATCGGCGCCCAAACCCTGCACGCGGTGGGCTGGGCCGTGGGCGCCAAGCACGACGGCGTCGACTCGGTCGCCGTCACCTACTTCGGTGACGGGGCAACCAGTGAGGGCGATGTGAACGAGGCGATGATCTTCGCCGCCAGCTTCCAGGCGCCGGTCGTGTTCTTCTGCCAGAACAACCACTGGGCGATCTCGGAACCCGTGGGTCTCCAGGCCGTGCAGAGCATCGCCGACCGGGCCCCGGGCTTTGGAATCCCGAGCCTGCGCGTGGACGGCAACGACGTGCTGGCCGTGATCGCGGCCACCCGCATCGGCCTTGATCGCGCCCGACGCGGCGAGGGTCCCACCTTCATAGAGGCCGTCACCTACCGGATGGGTCCGCACACCACCGCGGACGACCCCACCCGCTACCGGGACAAGGCGGAACTCGAGGCGTGGAAGCTCAAGGACCCGATCCTGCGCGTGCAGCGCCTGCTGGAATCGCGCGGCGTGCTCACCCCGGAACTCGAGGCCCGTACCCAGGTCACGGCCGATACGGTCGCCGCCGAACTTCGCGCCGGCTGCATCGATATGCCCGACCCCGAGCCGCTCACCGTCTTTGACAACGTGTACGCCACGCCCAACGCCACGCTCGACCGGGAACGCGCCCGGTACGCCGCCTACCTGTCGAGCTTCGACTCCAGCAACACCGAGAGCACCGGGGAACGGTCATGACCATGACGATGCCAAATCCAGAAACAACGACCGGGACAGAGGCGACCCAGATGACGCCCGACACGAGCACCAAGACCCTCACCCTCGCCAAGGCGATCAACGCCGGCCTGCACCGGGCACTCACCGACGACCCCAAGGTCGTGCTGCTCGGTGAAGACATCGGCGCGCTCGGCGGCGTCTTCCGGGTGACCAGCGACCTGCTCGCCGAGTTCGGCCACCGCCGCGTCATGGACACGCCGCTCGCGGAGTCCGCGATCATCGGCATGGCTGTGGGTCTCGCCTACCGCGGCTACCGTCCGGTCGCCGAAATCCAGTTCGACGGTTTCATCTACCCGGGCTTCGACCAGATCGTCAGCCAGGTCGCCAAGCTGCACTACCGCACCCAGGGTGCGGTGAAGATGCCCATCACCATCCGGGTACCCTTCGGCGGTGGAATCGGCGCGGCCGAGCACCACTCCGAATCGCCGGAGGCGTACTTCACACACACGTCCGGGCTGCGCGTGATCGCCGTCTCCAACCCTCAGGATGCCTACAGTCTGATTCGGCAGGCCATCGCGAGCGACGACCCGGTGCTGTACTTCGAGCCGAAGCGTCGCTATCACGCGAAGGGTGAGGTCATCCCCGAGCTCGGGGCGTCGATGGAACGCGCCACGATCGTGGCGCCGGGCACCGACGTGACCCTCGTCACCTACGGTCCGCTCGTGCCGACCGCTAGGGATGCCGCGCTCGCCGCGGCCGACGAAGGGGTATCCATCGAAGTCATCGACCTGCGGTCACTGTCACCGGTGGACTACCCCACGCTGGAGGCATCCGTTCGCAAGACGGGTCGCCTCGTGGTGACGCACGAAGCCAACCGCACCGGTGGCATCGGCGGGGAGATCATTGCCAGCCTCACCGAAAGCTGCTTCAACTACCTGGAGTCCGCGCCGGTGCGGGTGACCGGCTTCGACATTCCCTACCCCGCCGCGAAACTTGAGAGCCACCACCTGCCCGACCTCGACCGTATTCTCGACGGTATCGACACGGCGATGGGACGGTGACCATGCTCAAGATCTTCAAGCTGCCCGACCTCGGCGAGGGACTCACCGAGTCCGAAATCGTGGCCTGGTACATAGCGCCCGGGGACACCGTGAGCCTCAACCAGCACATCGCCGATGTGGAGACGGCCAAGGCCGTCGTCGAGCTGCCGTCGCCGTTCAGCGGCGTCGTGAGCGAGCTGCACCAGCCCGCAGGTGTCGTCGTGCACGTCGGTGAGCCGATCGTGTCCTTCGATGTGGCGGATGCCGCGGGAGCGGCCGCCGAGCCCACGAGCGAACCGGAGGCTCCGGCCACCGAGGAGCGTGAAGCGAATCTCGTCGGCTACGGCCCCGCCGTCGAACGCGGCGGACGCCCGGCCCGACGGGCACGCTCCGGCGTTGGCGTTCCCGCCGCCGCGTCGGCGCAGGCAACCGCGGCACCGGCAGCCGCTGCGCAGTCAACCGATGCGCCGACAACGGACGTCCCGGCAAACGGGACCCCGGAGACTGTGGTGCCGGCCGAGTCGACCGCCCAGTCCGTGGCCGCCGAGACGGCCACGGGGGAGCGCCCGCGTTCCACGCCGCCGGTGCGGGCGCTTGCCCGCGATCTTGGTGTCAACCTTGAGACCGTCACGGGAACCGGTCCGGACGGCCTCATCACCCGGGACGATGTGCGTGCTGCGCAGAACGACGCCGCGCCGGTCGAGGCGTCCACACCGACGCCGGCCGACGACGAAACGGCGCCCGGCGCATCCGCTCGAGAGACGCGCACGCCGATCAAGAGCATCCGCAAGCTCACCGCGGCCGCGATGGTGAAGAGCGCGTTCACCGCGCCGCACGTGACCGAGTTTCTCAGCGTGGATGTGACACCCACAATGGACCTGCTCGAGTCGCTGAAGAGCAACCGGGCGTTCGCCGACCAGCGAATCTCCATCCTCACCGTCGTGGCGAAGGCCGTGTGCATCGCGATCGCCCGCAACCCGAGCGTCAACACCCGATGGGACGAGGCCGCCGGCGAAATCGTGCAGTTCGGCTACGTGAACCTCGGCATCGCCGCGGCCACACCCCGTGGTCTCATGGTGCCCAACATCAAGGACGCCGACACGATGGGGATCACCGAGCTCGCGGCGGCGCTCGCCGAGCTCACCACGGCCGCGAGGGCGGGAACAACGACGCCGGCCGCGCTGGGCGGCGGCACCATCTCGATCACGAATATCGGGGTCTTCGGCATCGATGCCGGAACGCCGATCCTCAACCCGGGGGAGGCCGCCATCCTGGCCATGGGCGCCATTCGTCGCACGCCGTGGGAGTACAGGGGCGAGGTGGCTCTGCGTCAGGTGCTCACCCTGAGTCTGTCGTTCGATCACCGTCTCGTCGACGGCGAGCAGGGATCCCGATTCCTCGCCGATGTCGGCACAATCCTGGCCAACCCGGCAATGGTGCTCACGATGGTCTAGTTTCCGGCCACGCCGGCCCCGGCCAGTGTCGGTGGCTGCTGTCACACTTGTTCCATGACAACCACCATTGACGGTGTTTTCGTTTATCTGACCGGGGCTTTGGCCCGGTCGGGTATATCCGCGGCGTCGTTCGCGGAGCTCTCCGACGATCAGGCGGAGAACACCCACCGCTGAAAGCACGGTAACCGCTCAGAACACGCCTGATATCCAGCGCCGTCCGAGCCCGCTCCCTTGACCGGTGGGGGAGCGCGGAGCACAGTGGAGGCATGAAATCCAGCGCCGGACTCCTTGCCCCTTTCAATACGGCTCACGCGCTTCAGGAGAGTGCGTTCGTGCACTTCAACAGCTCGCTGCACGCCTCATTCACGACCGCCGACTTCACCACGGCGGTCGCGCTGCTCACGGCCGTGGCCGGGGAAGCGGATGCGATGAATCATCACCCCGATGTGCGGCTCGGCTACGGCAGCATCGACTTTGTGCTCAGCTCGCACGACGTCGGCGGTGTGACCGCGCGTGACCTGACGCTCGCCGCGCGGATCGACGAGCTTGCCGCAGATCATGGTGCGAAGGTCGCCACGCTGCAACCGACTCGGTGCGACATCGCGATCGACTGCACCGACGCCGACGCCATTCGTCCGTTCTGGGCGGCGGCGCTCGACTACGAAGAGAAGCTCGGCGACGATGGTATCGAACTGGTCGACCCGCGGGGGAGAGATCCCAAGGTGTGGTTCCAGCACATGGAAATCGCGCGGACCGACCGCAACCGGATCCACCTCGACGTCTACGTGCCCAATGACGACGCGGAGGACCGTGTGCAGACCATTGTCGAGGCAGGCGGGACCCTGCTCACCGACGAGCATGCCCCGGACTGGTGGGTGCTCGCCGACGTGGAGGGCAACGAAATGTGCGTCTGTACCGCCTCGTTCTAGACCGAAGGCTCAGGTCCAGTGGCTCGGAGGGGAGCCAGCGTGCGCGCCGCCTCGGTGCGCACCGCCGTTGACACGGCATCGAGTAACGGCGAGGACAGATTCCACCGTTGCCAGTACAGGGGAACATCCACGGCGCGTTCCGGCGCCAGATCAACCAGGCGACCGTCAGCGATCTCGGTCAGGCACTGCTGCTCGGGCAGTAGGCCCCACCCGAAGCCGAGCAGAATCGCACGGGCGAAGTCGTTCGAGGTGGGGATGAAGTGTGTCGGGCCGGTGCTACCGGCGCCGAACAGCCCGCGCAGGAATCCCTCCTGCAGGTCGTCGTTACGCTCGTACGTCACCACCGGTGCGTCCGTCAGGCCCGGTGAGCCGGCGAGGCCGTGCGGCAGGGCGCGGTCGACGAAGGCCGGGCTCGCGACGGCGCGGTAGCGCATCATCCCGAGTGGTTCCGTGACGCAGCCCTGCACGGACTCCCGCGTCGCGGTCACGGCCGCCATCACGGTGCCGGCGCGCAGCAGGGAGGTGGTGTGCTCCTGATCTTCCCGGTGCAGGTCGAAGGCCACGCCGAGGCTCTCGCCGAGGCCGGCCAACGCCTCCAAGAACCAGGTGGCGAGGCTGTCGGCATTCACAGCGAGGGACACGAGGAACGGCCGCCCATCGCCCGGACCCTCCTGAAGCTCTCGCACGGTGTCGGCCTCGAGCAGCTCCACCTGCCGGGCGTAGCGCAGCAGCACCGAACCTGCCTCGGTCAGGCGAACCGGTGCGGTGCGTTGCACCAAAACGCGCCCGCACGTGTGCTCCATCGCCTTCACGCGCTGTGACACAGCGGATGCCGTGATGTGCAGCCGTACGGCGGCCGCGTCGAACGATCCAGCGTCGATCAGCGCCAGGAGTGTCGCGAGCTGTTCCAGAGTGAAGCGCTGCATAAGCCCAGCTTATCCAGCCTAAGAAACCATAGCTGTACTGATTTGCCGAATCGTTCTAGCGTTGAACCGTGACCTTCTCTGCGACCCTCGTACCTGCCTTCTTCGGCCTGATCACCGGACTGACGCTGATCGTCGCCATCGGCACCCAGAACGCCTTCGTGCTCCGGCTCGGGATCGAAGGCCGCAATTGCGTCATCGCGCCGGTCGTGGCCATCTGCGCGCTGTCCGACGCGGTGCTGATCCTCGCCGGCGTCGTCGGGCTCGGCGCGGTCATCACCGCGGCGCCGGTGGCGATCGTCGTCATTAGAGTGCTGGGCTCCGCCTTCCTGATCGGGTACGGACTCTGGGCCGCGCGGCGGGCCATCCGTCCCGGAGCGCTCGTCGTCTCCGGTGCACCGGCGGAGATCGGCCTGCGGGTGGCGGTCACCTCGGTGCTCGCGCTGACCTGGCTGAACCCGCATGTGTACCTCGACACTGTGCTCTTTCTCGGCGGAGTGGCCAACCAGCAGGGGCCGGCGGAGCGCTGGTGGTGGGCCGCCGGCGCGGTGCTCGCGAGCTTTGTGTGGTTTGCGGCGCTCGGCTTCGGCGCGCGCCTGCTGCGCCCGTTTTTCGCGCGCCCCAGTGCCTGGCGCGTGCTCGATGCCGTCATCGCCGTGGTGATGCTGGCCCTCGGCATCCGTCTCGCCCTCGGCCACTGACCCGGGCCGCCGCGGGCGCACGTAGCCTCGGAGTTTCTCGCGACACACCGTGATTCGCACGCGCGGACGAGGTCGGTCGCGAAAATGTCCGCGCTTACGCCTCCCTGGAGCGCGCTCGAGGTCAAGGTTCGAGTCAGGAGCCCGGCATGCCGAGCGCGGCGAGGGCCATTTCCTCAAGCAGGTCACGCACGGCCGCCTCGGAGGAATCGCGAGCGCTGTGCGGAGTGGAGTTGAGCAGCCCGAATGTGGCGTGGGCGCGAATGCGCAGCAGAACCTCGCTCACCTCGGGATGCACGCGCCGCAGCACTTCCACCCACAGCTCCACATAGCGGCGCTGCAGGGCGCGCACGAGGTGTCGGTCCTCCTCGGCGAGGCTGTCGAGGTCCCGGTCCTGCACCCGAATGACGTCCGGGTGGGTCAGGGCGAAATCGATGTGGAACCGCACGAGATCGCCGAGCGCCGAGGGAGCATCCGTGGCCTCGTCGACGACTCCCTGCCCGCCGGCGACGAGGTGTTCGCTCACGCCGACCAGCAGCGCCGCGAGAACGGCCTGCTTGCCGCTGAAGTGCCGATACACGGCCGGCCCGCTCACACCGGCGGCCGCCCCGAGGTCTTCAATGGAGGCGCCGTTGAAGCCCGAGCGGGCGAAGAGCGTCGCGGCGGCGCCCAGCAGAGCCTCGCGCCGATCGGCCTTGGCCCGGCTGCGGGGTGTGGCGGGAGACTCGACCGCGCTACTCATCTGCTCTCCCTGTACTCTGTGACTGCGTGAGGTCTCTGACTGGACTTCCCAGTTAATACTGACTAACCTGAATTTCAGTTAGTGAACACTAACTGTACTTGAATCCGGGCCATCCGGCTTCACAACGGGAAGATGTCGATGGAGACACTCGCGAGTCAGCTCGACTCCACTACTCAGGCGTTCCAGACGAACGACGCCGCCCAGCGCGCGCTTGTCGTCGACCTGAAGACACGCCTTGCCCGCGCCGCCCTCGGCGGCCCCGAAAAGTCCCGGCAGCGCCACCTGGCCCGGGGCAAACTTCTCCCGCGGGAGCGCATCGACCAGCTGCTCGATGAGGGCAGCCCGTTCCTTGAGATCGCACCGCTCGCCGCGACCGGCCTCTACAACGACGACAGCCCCGGAGCCGGCGTGATCGCCGGAATCGGCCTCGTGCACGGACGCTTCGTGCTTGTCATCTCCAACGACGCCACCGTCAAGGGCGGAACGTATTACCCGATGACGGTGAAGAAGCACCTGCGCGCGCAGGAAATCGCGCTCGAGAACCGCCTGCCCTGCGTGTACCTCGTCGATTCCGGCGGCGCCTTCCTGCCGATGCAGGACGAGGTCTTCCCCGACCGGGACCACTTCGGCCGCATCTTCTACAACCAGGCCCGGATGTCCGCGGCCAAGATCCCGCAGATCGCCTCGGTGATGGGATCCTGCACCGCCGGCGGCGCCTACGTGCCCGCGATGAGCGACGAGACCGTGATCGTGCGGAACCAGGGCACGATCTTCCTTGGCGGCCCGCCGCTCGTGAAGGCCGCGATCGGCGAAATCGTCACCGCCGAGGAACTCGGCGGCGGCGACCTGCACGCCCGCACCTCCGGCGTCACGGACCACCTCGCCGAGAACGACGAGCACGCCCTGCAGATCGTGCGCGACATCGTGTCCACGCTGCCGCGCCCGGCCGCGGCGCCGTGGGACGTGATCCCCACTGTCGACCCCGTCGCGGACGAGGACGAACTGTATGGGGCCGTGCCCACCGACGTGCAGGGGCAGTACGACGTGCACGAGGTCATCGCGCGCCTCGTCGACGGCAGCGACTTCCACGAGTTCAAAAAGGAATACGGCACGACCCTGATCACCGGCTTCGCGCACCTGCACGGTCACCCGATCGGCATCGTCGCCAACAACGGAGTCCTGTTCTCCGAGTCGGCCGTCAAGGGCGCGCACTTCATTGAACTCTGCGACCAGCGGGGTATCCCGCTCGTGTTCCTGCAGAACATCTCCGGTTTCATGGTGGGCCGCGACTACGAAGCCGGCGGAATCGCCAAGAACGGCGCCAAGATGGTCACCGCCGTCGCCACCGCCCGCGTGCCCAAGCTCACCGTCGTCATCGGCGGTTCCTTCGGCGCCGGCAACTACTCCATGTGCGGCCGGGCCTATTCGCCGCGGTTCCTGTGGATGTGGCCGGGCAGCCGCATCTCGGTGATGGGCGGCGCCCAGGCGTCATCCGTCCTCGCCACCGTGAAACGCGAACAGATCGAAGGCGGCGGCGACGAATGGTCCGCCGAGGACGAAAGCAGCTTCAAGGAGCCGATCGTCGACACCTACGAGCGGCAGGGCAGCCCGTATTACTCCACCGCCAGGCTCTGGGACGACGGCGTCATCGACCCTGCCGACACACGCACGGTGCTGGGCCTCGCCCTCTCCGTCTGCGCCACTGCGCCGCTCGGCGACTCCGCCTTCGGCCTCTTCCGGATGTGAGCGACACCATGACAGAGCCACAGATCACCCACTTCGACACCGTCCTCGTCGCCAACCGCGGCGAGATCGCGTGCCGCATCATCCGCACCCTGCGCGAGCGGGGCATCCGCTCCATCGCCGTGTACAGCGACGCCGACCGTACCGCCCGTCACGTGGTGCTGGCGGATGCCGCGGTGCGCCTCGGCGGCCCGGCCGCCGCCGACAGCTACCTCAACGTTCGAGCGGTGCTCGACGCCGCCGCCAAAACCGGCGCCCAGGCGATCCACCCCGGCTACGGGTTTCTGAGCGAGAACCAGTCCTTCGCGCAGGCCTGCTCCGATGCGGGCATCGTCTTCATCGGGCCGAGCGTGCACGCGCTCACCATGATGGGCGACAAGATCGCGTCGAAGAACCACGTGGCCGGCTACGGGGTCCCCACCATCCCCGGCATCAGTGAGGCGGGCCTCAACAATGAGCAACTCATTGCCGCGTCCGGCGAGGTGGGGTACCCGATGCTGATCAAACCCTCGGCCGGCGGCGGCGGCAAGGGGATGCACGTCGTCACCCGGGAAGAAGACCTCGCGGCGACGCTGGACACCGCCAGGCGCGTGGCGCAGAGCGCATTCGGCGACGACACCTTGCTGATCGAACGCCTCATCGACACGCCCCGACACATCGAGGTGCAGGTGCTCGCCGACAACCACGGTGCCGTCATCCATTTGGGTGAGCGCGAGTGCTCGCTTCAGCGCCGCCACCAGAAGGTCATCGAAGAGGCCCCGTCACCACTGCTCGATCCGGCCACCCGCGCCCGCATCGGCGAGGCCGCCTGCGCCGCCGCCCGCAGCGTGGGCTACAGCGGCGCCGGCACGGTGGAGTTCCTGGTCTCGGATGCCGCTCCCGGCGAGTTCTTCTTCATGGAGATGAACACCAGGCTGCAGGTGGAACACCCGGTGACCGAAATGGTGACCGGCATCGACCTCGTCGACTGGCAGGTGCGCATCGCCGGCGGGGAGGCACTCACCGTGACGCAGTCCGACGTGCGCCTCACCGGCCATGCCGTGGAGGCACGCGTCTACGCCGAAAACCCGGAGCGCGGGTTTCTGCCCACCACCGGCACGGTACTGCGGCTGCGTGAAGCGACCGGCAACGGCATCCGCGTGGACAGCTCACTGACCGACGGCCTCGAGATCGCCTCCCACTACGACCCGATGCTCGCCAAGGTGATCGCCTGGGCGCCCACCCGCCTGGAGGCGCTCACCAGGCTCGACCGGGCCCTCGGCGACACGGTGGTGCTCGGGGTGCACACGAACATCGAGTACCTGCGCCTGTTGTTGCAGGACGACGACGTGCGCGCGGGCCACCTCGACACGGGCCTGATCGAACGACGCCTGCCGACCCTCGCCTTTCGTGGGGCCGACGACCACCTGCTCGCGGCGGCGGCGCTGTTCCTGCACGAACGGGCACTGAGCGCGTCCACCGAGGCGGAGGCGAACGGCGTCTGGGCTCGCCCCACCGGGTGGCGGCTCGGCGCGGCGCGGGCCAGCCGCTACTGCCTGGGGGTGTCCGCAACCGACTCGGTGACCGTCGGCGTCGTCGGGGAGCCCGGCCGGGCATCCGTCACGGTCGGAGACGGCTCCCCGGTCGCGGCCGGACTCTGCGTCTCCGCCGACGGAACGGTGAGCGTCGCCTACCGCGGGATCACCCGCGTTTACGCGGTGGCGCAGCGCGGCGCCGAACTGCACATCGGCGCCCACGGCTTCACGATGGAGTTGCGGAACCGCTCCCGTGCGGAACAGCTCGCCGAACACCTGCGCAGCCGCGATCGGGCGCCCGGAGCGGTCAGCCCCGACGTGCGCTCGCCGATGCCCGGCACCGTCATCGCCGTGAACGCCGCGAGCGGTGACACGGTCGAGGCCGGCCAGACCATCCTCGTTGTCGAGGCCATGAAGATGGAACACAAACTTGTGACCGAGACCGCAGGACTCGTCACCGTGAACGTCAAGCCGGGCGACCTCGTCAAACTCGACCAGATCGTCGCCACCATTACGCCAGACCAGACTTCAGACAAGGGAGCCACAGAATGAGCTACGAACTCACCCCCGAATACCAAGCCCTGAGCGACAAGGTTCGTGACTTCGCCGACACCGTCGTGGCCCCCGCCGCGTACGAATACGACACGAAACGCAGCCTCCCGTACGGCATCATCGCCGAGATGGGCGAGATGGGACTGTTCGGACTGCCGTTCCCGGTGGAGTACGGCGGCCAGGGCAAGGACTACTTCGCCCTCTGCCTCGCCGTTGAGCAGCTCGCCCGCGCCGACCAGAGCATCGCCGTCACCCTCGAGGCCGGCGTCGGACTCGGCATCATGCCGGTGTACCGCAGCGGCACCGAGGCGCAGAAGCAGGAATGGGTTCCGCGCCTCGCCAGTGGCTCGGCGCTCGCCGCGTTCGGCCTCACCGAGGCGGATGCCGGCTCCGACGCCGCGGGAACCAAGACCACCGCGGAACTCGTGGACGGCGAATGGGTGATCAACGGCACGAAGCAGTTCATCACCAACTCGGGTTCCGACATCACCCGCCTGGTCACGGTCACCGCGGTCACCGGGGAGTCCACGCGCACCAACGGCTCGATCAAGAAGGAACTCACCGCCATCCTCGTGCCGACGCCCACCCCCGGGTTCACGGCGCTCCCGTCGTACGACAAAGTGGGGTGGCACACTTCCGACACGCACCCGCTGCTGTTCGAGGACGTGCATGTTCCCGAAGCCAACCTGCTCGGCGAGCGCGGCCGCGGCTTCGCGAACTTCGTGCAGACCCTCGACGAGGGCCGCATCGCCTTCGCCGCACTGTGCACCGGAGCCGCGCAGGGCTGCCTGGAGGAATCCATCCGCTACGCGAACAGCCGCAACGTGTTCGGCCGGTCCATCGGCTCGAACCAGCACATCGCCTTCAAGATCGCCCGGATGCAGGCGCGCGTGCACACCGCCCGCCTCGCGTACTACGACGCTGCGCTGAAAATGATCAACGGCAAGCCCTTCAAGATGGAGGCCTCGATCGCCAAGATGGTCGGCAGTGAGGCGGCCATGGACAACGCCCGGGACGCCACACAAATCTTCGGCGGATACGGCTTCATGAACGAGAATCCGGTGGCACGGCACTATCGTGATTCGAAGGTCCTGGAACTGGGCGAGGGCACGACCGAGGTGCAGCTCATGGTCATCTCCCGGTCGCTGGGCTTCGCCAGCTAGCGCCCAGCAGCTCCACAACCAGTAGTCGACGCACGCCGAACGGGAGAACTGAATGATTGACAAGGTTGTCAGCAACGCGGCGGAGGCGGTGGCCGATATACCCAACGGCGCCAGCATCGCCGTCGGCGGGTTCGGGCTCTGCGGTATCCCCGAGGTGCTCATCGAAGCACTGCACGAGCAGGGAACCAGCGAACTTGAAACCATCAGCAACAACTGCGGTGTCGACGGCTGGGGGCTCGGCCGGCTGCTGGCCGACCACCGGATTCGGCGCACGGTCAGCTCGTATGTGGGGGAGAACAAGGAATTCGCCCGGCAGTACCTGTCCGGTGAACTCGAGGTCGAACTCACCCCGCAGGGCACGCTCGCCGAAAAGCTCCGCGCCGGCGGCGCGGGGATCCCGGCGTTCTTCACCCCCGCAGGAGTGGGAACCCAGGTGAGCGAGGGCGGCCTACCGCAGCGGTACCACTCCGACGGCACCGTGGCCCTCGCCTCGGAACCCAAGGAGGTACGCACCTTCGACGGCGCGGACTACGTGATGGAACGCTCCGTCACGCCCGACTTCGCCCTCGTCCACGCGCTCAAGGGCGACCGTTACGGCAACCTCGTCTTCCACGCGGCGGCCGCGAACTTCAACCCGCTCGCCGCCATGGCCGGAAAGATCACCATCGCCCAGGTGGAACAACTCGTCGAACCCGGCGAGCTCGACCCCGCCAGCATTCATACCCCCGGCATCTTCGTGCAACGGGTCGTGGTCGTCGGCCAGGTGGAGAAGCGGATCGAACGCCGCACCGTCTCCGCCGCACCGGCAGCCGAGGAAGGAACCTCGTGAGCCTCACACGCGACGAACTCGCGGCACGCGTCGCCGCCGAGCTCGAAAACGGCCAGTACGTCAACCTGGGCATCGGCATGCCCACCCTGATCCCGAACTACATTCCGGACGATATCGAAGTCGTGCTGCATTCCGAGAACGGCATCCTCGGGGTCGGCCCGTACCCCACCGAGGAAAACATCGACCCCGACCTCATCAACGCGGGTAAGGAAACGGTCACGGTGAACACCGGAGCGGCCTTCTTCGACTCCGCGGCATCCTTCGGCATGGTGCGCGGCGGCCACGTCGACGTGGCCGTGCTCGGCGCCATGGAGGTGGCCGCCAACGGCGACCTCGCCAATTGGATGGTCCCCGGCAAGATGGTCAAGGGGATGGGCGGCGCCATGGACCTCGTCTTCGGTGCCAAACGCCTTATCGTCATGATGGAGCACACCGACAAGACCGGGCAACCGAAGATCGTCGAACAGTGCAGTCTGCCGCTCACCGGCCGGGGCTGCGTCAACCTCATCATCACCGACCTCGCCGTGATCGAGGTGCTCCCCGACGGGCTCGTGCTGCGCGAAACGGCACCGGGAGTGACCGTGGATCAGGTGATCGCCGCTACCGGCGCCGCGCTCACCGTAGACCTGACCCCGGCGGAGGGCACCCGATGAAAGACGAACGACAGGTGATCGTGCAGCGTGGGCTGTTCTTCGAGGAATTCGACCCGGCGGTGCGCTACCAGCACCGCCCCGGTCGCACCGCAACCGAGGCCGACAACGTCCTGTTCACCACGATGACCATGAACACGCAGGGACTGCACCTTGATGCGGCCTGGGCCGCGACCCAACCCTTCGGCGAGCGCCTGATGAACTCCATGTGGACCCTGTCCACGCTCGTGGGGGCATCCGTCGCCCAGCTGACCCAGGGCACGATCGTGGCCAACCTCGGCTTCAGCGAAGTCACGTTCCCGCACCCCATGCACCACGGGGACACCCTCTACGCGGAGACCGTCGTCACCAGTAAGCGGATGTCGGCGTCCCGACCCGGTCAGGGCATCATCACCCTCACCCACACCGGCCTGAACCAGTACAACGACGTGGTCGCCACGGCGGTGCGCACCGTGATGGTCTGGTGCAAGGACGCCGCACCGTGATGTTTCCGCTCGGCCCGGCGTTGCTCTTCTGCCCCGGCGACCGGCCGGAACGATTCGACAAGGCCGCCGCGCGCTCCGACGCCGTGATCATCGACCTGGAAGACGCCGTGTCACCGGCGGCCAAAGGGGACGCCCGGGCCGCTCTCCTCGAGCATCCGCTCGACCCGGATCGAACGATTGTGCGCGTCAACCCGGTAGGAACCCCGGACTTCGCGCTCGACGTCGCCGCGCTGGACCAGACGGAGTACCGCTTCGTCATGTGCGCGAAGGCGGAGACGGCCGAGCAGATGGCCGCGCTCGCGGCATATCGGGTCATTGCCCTGTGCGAGACGGCCGCAGGCATCCAGGGTGCGCCCGCGCTGGCCGCGGCGAGCAACGTCGTCGCCCTCATGTGGGGTGCCGAAGACCTCATCGCCTCCCTCGGCGGCACGTCGAGTCGGGACGGCTCCGGGCGTTACCGCGATGTGGCACGGCACGCCCGCAGCACGGTTCTGCTGGCCGCCGGCGCCGCCGGCAAGGCAGCCGTCGACTCCGTGTACCTCGACATACCCGACACGGCCGGGCTGACCGTCGAGGCCGCCGATGCCGTGGCCAGTGGCTTCACGGCCACCGCCTGCATCCACCCGAGTCAGGTGGGAGTCATTCGCGAGGCCTACGTTCCCACGGCCGACGCCGTCACCCACGCCCGGGCGCTGCTCGCGGCGGCCGTGACCGAGCGGGGAGTGTTCCAATTCCAGGGCCGGATGATTGACGGCCCCGTGCTGCGGCACGCCGAGACCGTCGTGCGGCGCGCCGACAGCTGAGCGGCGTGCGCCGGTCGGCGCGTACCCGTCGGCTACGCCGCTGACGGGGCGGCGATGACGTTCTCGATCGCGGTGACGATCTCCGCAGACTCCGGTTCGACCGTGGAGGCAAAACGGTCAACGACCCGGCCGTCGGAGTTCACGAGAAACTTCTCGAAGTTCCATTTCACCAGCCCGGGCAGCAGGCCGCGCTTGAACCTGGTCAGTTCGGCGAACAGCGGATGCTGGTGCTTTCCCCGAACGTCGACCTTGGCCGACATCGGGAACGTCACCCCGTACGTCAGGCCGCAGAACGCCGCGATGTCGTCTTCGCCGCCCGGTTCCTGGCCCATGAACTGATTGCTCGGCATGCCGAGAACGACCAGGCCGTCGGCCGCGTACTTCTCGTAGAGCGCCTCCAGGCCGGCGTACTGCGGAGTGAAGCCGCACTTCGACGCCACATTGACGACGAGAACGGTCTTGCCGCGGAACTCGCCGAACGTGGTCTCGGTGCCGTCAATGAGGGTGAGGGGAATCTCGTAGAGAGAAGAGCTGTCCATGCCCCGATCGTATCGCCGCGGGTTCGACCGCAGCTGCGAGGCAGCTGCACGGTGCCTGCGAGCACATCGTCCGGGCCTGTGTGCCGTCTGTGCAGACGCTGGCCATCGGCCCGTTTCCGCACGTTTTTCGGACACACGACGTACTCTCGACTGACACCCGGAATCGATGGAGGCTCATTGTGAGCCCGCGGTTCCGGCCCGCGCGGCGCAGCGCAGACTTCCCGCCGTCCGAGCCCCAGAGTGTGAGCAGCATCCGTGTTTCTCCAGGCTTCCCGGTTCCGTTCGGCTTCCGCAGCAACATAAGGAGCACCATGAATTCCTACGTCTCACGCAACAGCCTCCACGCCGATGACACCACCGGTTACGTGAGCCTCACCGCTCGCCGGACAGCCATCGGCACCGGGTATGTCACCCACCAGAGCCACGACGAGCAGGCGGGTGGCTACGTGTCGTCGACCGGCAGGACGTTTGGTCGCCGCGCGGCCTGACCCGCAACAGCTGTATCAAGAGGGCCCCGCCGGTTGGCGGGGCCCTCTCGTCGTGCGCCCGGTGCGGGGGTTTCCCCGGCCCCGGTACACTGGAAGAGCTAGTGGCACAACGCACGGCTTCGTGCCCGCCATTTTTCTGACTCAGGCCAGGCATCCGGTTGAACTTCATGCGACTCACCTCGCTGGTTTCCCGGTGAAAGACCCCTGGATTCCTGCGTCTCCTCATGCTGAGACCTGCACCACCGCACAAGAGAAAAGAGTTTCATGAGTACCCACGACCTTGACCTGTCCGCCCCTCCGGCCTTGCCCTCGCGCGGCCTGCGCATCACTCCGCTTGGCGGTCTGGGCGAAATCGGTCGCAACATGACCGTCTTCGAGCACAAGGGCAAGCTGCTCATCATCGACTGCGGCGTTCTCTTCCCCGAGGACAACCAGCCCGGCATCAACGTGATCCTGCCCGACTTCTCGATCCTGCGTGACCGCCTGCAGGACATCGAGGCCATCGTGCTCACGCACGGCCACGAAGACCACATTGGTGCGGTGCCCTACCTCCTCAAGGAGCGCGGCGACATCCCCGTGATCGGCGCCAAGCTGACCCTCGCGTTCCTCGCCGCCAAGCTGCAGGAGCACCGCCTCAGCCAGAACTTCATCGAGGTCAAGGAGGGCGAACGCCGCACCGTCGGCGTCTTCGACCTCGAATTCATCGCGGTGAACCACTCCATCCCCGACGGGCTGGCCATCGCCGTGCGCACCGAGGCCGGCCTTCTGCTGCACACCGGCGACTTCAAGATGGACCAGTTCCCGCTCGACAAGCGTCTCACCGACCTTGGTGCCTTCGCGCGCCTGGCCGAAGAGGGCGTCGACCTGTTCCTGACGGACTCGACCAACGCCGAGGTTCCCGGATTCACCACCGCCGAGAAGGACATCGGACCGGCCATTGACACCGTGTTCCGCACCTCCCAGCGCCGGATCATCGTCTCGAGCTTCGCGAGCCACGTGCACCGCATCCAGCAGGTCATCGACGCCGCCGTCAAGCACAACCGCAAGGTCGCCTTCGTCGGCCGCTCCATGGTTCGCAATATGGGCATCGCCACTGAGCTCGGCTACCTCAACGTTCCCAAGAACCTGATCGTCGACATGAAGGCGCTCGAGCGCATGAAGGACGACAAGGTCGTTCTCATCTGCACCGGCTCGCAGGGAGAGCCCATGGCGGCGCTTTCGCGCATGGCCAACCGTGAGCACGTCATCAAGATCGGCGAGGGCGACACCGTTCTGCTCGCGAGCTCGCTGATCCCCGGAAACGAGAACTCGATCTACCGCGTCATCAACGGGCTGACCCGCTGGGGCGCCAACGTCGTGCACAAGGGCAACGCCAAGGTGCACGTCTCCGGCCACGCGAGCGCCGGCGAGCTCGTCTACTGCTACAACATCGTCAAGCCCACCAACGTGATGCCCGTGCACGGTGAATGGCGCCACCTCAAGGCCAACGCCGAGCTCGCCGTGCAGACCGGTGTGGAGGAGGACCGTGTTCTCATCGCCGAGGACGGCGTCGTCATCGACCTGATCGACGGCCGTGCCTCGATCACCGGCCGTGTCGCTGCCGACTATGTGTTCGTCGACGGCATGACCGTCGGAGGCGCATCCGAAGCCGCGATGGAAGACCGTCGTCGCCTCGCCGAGGACGGAACCATCACCATCCTCGGAATCCTCAACGCCAAGACGGGCCTGCTCGCCGAGCCCGTCGAATTCCTCGCTCGCGGCTTCGTGCACGACGACGAGTGGGTTCGCGGCGCGACAAAGGTCATCGACGAAGCGATGAAGGTCGCCAACCGGGTGAAGACCGTCAACGGCGCCGAGCTCGAGGACCTCTTCACCTCGTCCGTGAGCCGGTGGATGCAGCGCAAGTACCGTCGCAGCCCGCTGATCACCTCGGTGGTCGTCGACGCGTAAGCGACACCGTCACACACAGCCGGCCGTGCCCTTCGGGGTGCGGCCGGTTTTCTGCCGCCACGGCGAATGCCGCCGCCCTGTTCCTAGTTCAGGAGATCCGGGCGCGCAGCGCCCAGCCCCCGCACCGGACGGCGGGCAGCGGCATCCGTTTGTGGCGGATCTCCTGAACTAGCGACCAGACGCGCGGCTGCGACTAGCGGAAGTCGTCGGCGGTGGCGTTCGCTATGTCGATGAGCACGAGGTCGGGGTTCTCCCGGTGAATGGCCTGCAGGCGCCACGGCGTGCTGAACAGGGCGAGCAGGGTGTTGTCGGACCGGGTGAACACCTCCACCTGCCTCATCGGGGCCAGCAGCAGGGCGCTGGCCTTGTCCGTGCGCCTGGCCACCTGGTACGGAAGCGCTTCCATGCGAACATCCGCGTGGAAGTCGTGCACCATCCGGTCTTCGACGACCTCGAACTGCATGGGACCGACGGCGCCGAGCACGGGGGACTGGTCGCCCCGAACCTCCGACCGCATCACCTGGATGACGCCCTCGTGGTCGAGCTGTTCGATCCCACGGCGGAACTGCTTGTGCTTGCTGCTGTCCTTCGGGCGGATGGCCCGAAAATGCTCCGGGGAGAAGAGGGGAAGCGGCGGATACTCCACCGGCTGGTCCTCGAAGATCGAGTCGCCCACGCGCAGCGCCGAGGCGTTCACGAGGCCGACGATGTCGCCGGGCCAGGCCTGGTCGATCACGGTGCGTTCGCGGCCGAACAGCTGCTGCGCATACTTCGTGGCGAACGGTCGCCCGGTGGCGGCGTGCGTCACGATCATGCCGCGGCGGAACTCGCCCGAGCACACGCGCACATACGCGACGTGGTCGCGGTGCGCGGTGTTCATGCCGGACTGCACCTTGAACACGAACCCGGAGAAAGCGGAGGCCACGGGCCGGGGAACGCCGTCGATGTCGGGGCGGGCCTCGGCCGGCGGCGCGAACTCCACGAGCGTGTCGAGCAGCTGCTGAACGCCGAAGTTGGCCACGGCCGCGCAGAACAGAACGGGCGTGGTGTCGCCGGCCAGGAACAGTTCAGAATCGTGGTTCTGGCCCTCCACGTCGAGAAGTTCGGACTCGTCGGTGGCGTTCGTCCACTCCACACCCTCCTCGGCGGCCGCATCGGCCGCGCTCATCCGCGTCGACAGGGCCGCCTTGATGCCGCCGGGGGTGCGCGTGAAGCGCAGGAAGTCCCCGGAGCGACGATCCATCACGCCGCGTAGGTTGCCGGCCTCGCCGACGGGCCAGTTCAACGGCGTGGGCAGCAGGCCGGTGCGGTTCTGGATCTCGTCCATCAGGGCGAGAGGGGATGCCCCGGGACGGTCCCACTTGTTGATCACGGTGATCACCGGGAGGCCGCGCTGCTTGCACACTGCGAACAGCTTCATGGTCTGCGGCTCGAGCCCCTTGTTGGCGTCCACGAGCATGACCGCGGCATCCACGGCGGAGAGCACCCGGAAGGTGTCTTCGGAGAAGTCGGCGTGCCCGGGAGTATCGACCAGGTTGATCACGGCATCGTCGTATTCGAACTGGATGGCGGCGCTCGTCACGGAGATTCCGCGGGCCTTTTCCATCTCCATCCAGTCGGACACGGTACCGCCGCGCCCGGCCTTGCCGTGCACGGCGCCGGCGTGGGTGATGGCCCTGGCATGCAGAAGCAGTGCCTCGGTCAGGGTCGATTTTCCGGCGTCCGGGTGCGAAATCACCGCGAAGGTGCGGCGGCGTCGGGCTTCGACGGGCACGTCGGGGTTGGCAACGTCAGCAAGTTGAGTCATTAGTGCTTTCCGGCGAATGATTCGGCAGGCCAAAAGTGGGCCCTACATCGGCTTCCGCACGAATTCGCTCTCCCTACTACCCTAACTTGCGCCCCGCGGCCTGCTGCCCGCAATGCTGCGGGGCGGCGGGTGAACCGAATGAATGGTGTCGACTTGGCCACGTTTTGCGTCATATTGTCGCGTCTTGCCTGACTTGGGGTGTGATCGGGGTTAGTCTCACCCCGAGAGCGAGGAGACACGGATGTCCCGACTGGCCGTATTGCGCCCGTCCCACCCCACGGGGGCCCACGCGATCATGGGAGAGCCGCCGCCCGTCCGCGCCGGCTCCAGCGAACACGTCACGGACCGCGACGTGGGGTGTAGTCCCTGCCGCCGGTACATGCCCGAGACCACGCTGCGTGTGCATCCGCTCGCCCTCGGCTGCAGTTCTTTCGGCTGGACCGTGAGCGGCGAAACCAGTCGAAAGATCCTCGACGAGCACGCGTCCCTCGGGGGGAACTTCCTCGACACGGCCGACAGCTACTCGGCCGGTCGCAGCGAGACCATGATCGGCGCGTGGCTCGGCCGACGCGGCGGCCGCGACAGAATGGTCATCGCCACGAAAATCGGCCGCAATCTGGACAATCCCGGGCTCAGCGCCCGCAGCATCATGGGTGCCGTCGACGCGTCCCTGCGACGTCTCGGAACCGACTACCTCGACCTGGTCTACTTTCACGGCGACGACCCGCGGATTCCGCTCGAGGAAAGCCTGGGGGCCATGGCGACCATCATGCAGAGCGGGAAGGTGCGCTACCTCGGGGCGTCGAATTTTTCGTCTGAACGGTTGATGGAGGCGCGAGTACTGGCCGCCAACGGCCTTCCCCGCTTCAGCGCCCTCGAAACGGAGTACAGCCTCGTGCGCCGACCCTTGTTCGAGGCGTCGCTGGCGCTGGTGACCCGGGCGCAGGGCCTGGCCGTCATGCCGTATTTCCCGTTGGCGCACGGTTTTCTGGCCGGGCGGTACCGCAACAAAGCGGATGTCGGCACCGACACCCGGTCCCAGCGTGCCGCGAGGTATCTCAACCGCAAGAACCTGCGTTTGATCGGGCTTCTGGATCGCATTGCCGCGGACCACGACGTGCAGCCCGCGACGATCGCGCTCGCCTGGCTGCTCACCCGGCCCGGCGTGCTCGCACCCGTTGCCGGAGCCGGTCACCCCGACCAGGTGGAGGCCCTCGTCGCGGCGGCGGGTTTGCGTCTGGCGCGCAGCGACGTGCTCGACCTGGACCGGTTGTCCACATAGGCCGGTTCACCTCGGGTCAAACTCGCCGCGTCACGCGGCCAGCGCGGCCGACAGCGCACGAACGCGGGCGGGGCGACTGCGCGGTCAGGCGTCCGTCTCGTTCAGAACGCGCTGAACTGACCGGAGCAGGGCCGTGTGGGCGCCGACCGGATCGCCGAGGTGTGCCCCCGCGAAGGCGCCGTCGCGCGCGAGGAAGAAGTCGTCGGCGGCATCGCCGGGACGCGGGTGCCCCATTCCACGAAACAGGTCCTCCACGGCGGCCCCATACCAGTCGCGGTGCGCCGTGACGGCCTGGCGAACCGGATGGTTCGGGTCGGCGAACTGCGCGGCCGCGTTGATGAACGGGCAGCCGTGAAAGCCCTGCCGGGTGACCTGCGTGGAAATCTCGGCCACGACGCCGCGGAGACGCTGCTCAGGCGTGTCGTAGCGCTTCTCGACGGACGTGAGGAAATCCCGGGCAATGCGGTCCCGACCCTGCAGGTACACCACGATCAGGGCGTCCTTTGAGCGGTAGTACTTGTAGAACGTTGCCTTCGTCACCTTGGATTCGCTGATGATGCGGTCAACACCGACCGTATGTACACCCTCCGCGTAAAAGAGACGATCGGCCGTGGCAAGGATCCGCACCTTTGCGTGGGTGGCCGGCTTGGCCAGCGTGTCCGTCAACTCAGTCATATGGTCAACTCCTTGATTCTCGGAAGCGGTTCTCTGGGTGTTCCGTCGGGGGAGACAGGGGTCGACCGGAACCGCATTCCCAGACTGTAGCACAGACTAGACAGACTTGTCTGTCGGCATATCGACGCGCAGGCGTCGGCCCGCTGGGGCTGCCGTAAGCTTGATCGAATATGAACGGTGCAGTTAAATTTCCCCTCGACGTACCCGAACTCTCCTTTCGAGCGGCCGGTGATTCGCTGGTCAGGCGCACCGTTCTCCCGAGTGGTGTGCGAATTCTCAGTGAGCGGGTTCCCGGCAGTCGCAGCCTCACCATCGGCTACTGGGTGGCTGTGGGCTCCCGGGATGAGCTCCCGGGCCACTTCGGGTCGACGCACTTCCTCGAGCACCTGCTGTTCAAAGGCACGCCCACCCGCACCGCCTTCGACATAGCCATCTCCTTCGATGAGGTCGGTGGCGAGCACAACGCCATGACCGCCAAGGAATACACCTGCTACTTCGCCAAGGTTCAGGACCGCGACCTGTCGATGGCCGTCGAAGTGCTCACCGACATGCTCACGTCGTCCACGCTCGACGCGGATGAATTCGAAACCGAGCGCGGGGTCATTCTCGAAGAACTCGCGATGGCCGACGACGATCCGGCCGACGTGGCCAACGAACGCTTCTTCGAGGCCGTGCTCGGCGGGCATCCGCTCGGCCGCCCGATCGGCGGCAGCCCGCAGACGATCCGCGGCGCCACCCGCAGCGCCGTCCACGAGCATTACCAGGCCAACTACCGGCCCCAGGACCTTGTCGTCACCGTCGCCGGTGCCGTCGATCACGATGAGCTCGTCGCCGGCGTCGTGCGCGCCCTCGAACTGGCCGGCTGGGACCTCAGCGTGCCGGCGACCCCCGTGGTTCGTCGCGCCGACGTGCCGGCCACCATCACCCAGGGACAATCCGTCACGATCGTGCACCGCCCCCTGGAGCAGGCGAACCTGCTCATCGGCATGCCGGGCATCCTCGCCACGGACGACCGACGGGTCACGATGAGCGTGTTGAACTCCATCTTCGGCGGAGGCATGTCGTCGCGGCTCTTCCAGGAGGTGCGCGAGAAGCGCGGCCTCGCCTACTCGGTGTACTCCTTCGCGCCCGGTTACTCCGACGCGGGGCTGTTCGGCATGTACGCCGGATGTTCACCGGCCAAGGCAGGCCAGGTCGCCGAGCTCCTGCTGAGCGAACTGCACCGCCTCGCGGAACATGGGGTCACCGATGAAGAGATGCGCCGCGCCGCCGGGCAGCTCTCCGGGGCATCCGCTCTCGCCCTCGAAGACTCGGACACCCGCATGTCGCGCCTCGGGCGTTCGGAAATCACCCTCGGGGAGTTCTCCGACCTCGACGAGGCACTGCGGCGCCTCGCCCTGGTCACGGCGGAAGACGTGCGGCAGCTGGCCGCGGAGCTCGTGCGCGGGCCCGTCTCGATCGTGGCGGTCGGTGCCCTCGCCGAGGACACCTTCGCCTCGATCGTTCCCGTCGTCTCCTGACCAGTCCCACGCAAACCTCGCCTGACCCTGGGCGCACACAATGAAAGGGTCGAAGATGTCCCAGTATCTCTACCTGGTTCGCCACGGCGAGCAGATGGATGCCGAGCACGGAATGCAGGACGGCCCCCTCTCGCCGAGAGGCAAGAGGCAGGCGCAGCTGATCGGCGAGCGGCTCGGCGGCGTGCCCTTCACGGGCGCCTGGCATTCGCCGTTGCAGCGGGCCGAGGAAACGGCGGCTATCATCGCCGAACGGCTGCCGTCCCTCACGTCGCAGCCCTCGCCGCTGCTGATGGACTGCATTCCGTCGGGCCGGGCACCGGAAACCCCGTCGGCCTACGATCCTTTTTTCGGTGCGGTCACCGAGGAAGACATTGACGCCGGACGTGCCCAGATGGAGGACGCCGTCGCTGAGTTCCTGCAGCCCCGCCGCAGCCAGCGCCATGACCTGCTCATCACACACAACTTCGTGATCGCGTGGTTCGTGCGTGAGGTGCTCGGCGCGCCCGACTGGCGCTGGGTCGGCATCAATCAGGCACACTGCGGGCTCACCGTTCTGCAGCAGAAGCCCGGCCGACCGTGGACCCTCGTCACCCACAACGACCTCGGCCACCTCCCCGTCGAACTGCGCACCGGTCTGCCCGAAACTTTCATGTTCTAGGCCGGAGGCAGGGCCTTGCGGTACCAGTTCGTGGCATTGGGGTTGTCGTTGTACGCCGCGATGCTCACGTAGCCGGAACGCCGGTACAGCGCCGCGGCGGACTCCAGGCTCGCGTTCGTGTCGAGCACGACCTCGGCCGCGCCGAAGCCCGCCGCCCGCCGCTCCAGCTCCGTGAGCAGCAACCGTCCCCACCCGCGTCCCCGCGCGACCGGCCGCAGCCACACGTGCTTCACCTCGAAGCGCGCCGTGCCGTCCGGGGTGTCTCCGAGGCGACGGATGCCGCCGCACCCGACGAGATCATCACCGTCCATCAGCAGCAGGAACACGCCCCGCGGCGGCACGAACTGCTCCGGCGTGGGATACGTCGGCCGGTATTTCCCCTGCGCAGCGGGAAAGGACAATTCCCGGTCGCCGAAGTACTCGGTGAGCAGGGCGACGGCACGCGGGTCAGACACCGGGACATCCGTGAAGAAGGGCATGCCCCAAGGCTAGGGCCCCTGCCCTCGGTTCCCCGAGCGTCCGTGGCTACGTCAGGAGATCCGCGTGCCGGGGCGTCTGTCGACTCCGCAAACACGCGGCAGAGCGGATGCCGACGGCCGGATCTCCTGAAGTAGCGACACACACGGGGCGAGGTCGCCGTGGGCCGCCCCCGCCGCGGCTTGATAGATTGGATGTATGACAACGAGGGTGGCCGTAATCGGCGCAACGGGCAAGATGGGGCGCCTGGTGTGCGGGCTCATTGAGCGGACCGAGGGGTATGAGCTGGCGGCTCAGCTGAACTCGACGAGTTCGCTCGACGAGATGATCGGCGCCGACATTGCGTTCGATCTCACCAGACCCGGAGTGAGCCAGAGCGTCGTCGACTTCGCGCTTGACCATGGCCTGCGGGTGCTCGTGGGAACGTCGGGCTGGTCACAGGACCGCATCGGGTCGCTCGCGCATCGCCTGGCCGATCGGGACGATGTCGGTGTCATCATCATCCCCAATTTCTCCATCGGATCCGTGCTCGCAACCGCCTTCTCGGCGCTGGCCGCGCGCTTCTACGAGTCGATCGAGATTGTGGAGGCCCACCAGGCCGGCAAGGTCGATTCGCCGTCCGGAACGGCCGTGCGCACCGCGGAACTCATCGGTGCCGCTCGTGCCGGCCGCGGCCCCGTGTCGGCGCCGCACACCGACCAGCGCGCTCGGGGCCAGCAGGTGTCGAACGTTCCCGTGCACAGCCTGCGCCTCGAAGGACTGCTGGCGCGGCAGGACGTCTTTCTCGGCGGCACGGGGGAGACCCTCACCATCAGCCACAACACGCTGTCCACGGATGCCTACATCAAGGGAATCCTGCTCGCCCTCGCCGCCACGCGCGAGGCGCGCGGCGTGACCGTCGGACTTGACCAGATCGTCGATCTGGGGCTCACCCCCGGAGCCGCCGTATGAAGGGCCGCATCGCCGTTGTTCTGATGTCGCTGCTGCTCGTGCTCTACCTCGTGCTGATGGGCTGGCGGGCGGTGTTGTTCATGCAGAGCGGGGAACCGGTCGGAGTCGTGATCGGCGTGTCGCTGCTCGTGCTCCCGATCATCGGCTTCTGGGCGCTGGCCAGGGAGATCATGTTCGGCATGCGATCCGAACGGCTCGTGCGTCTGCTCGGGGAGCAGGGCGGCCTCCCGGTCGACGATCTTCCGCGGCGCGCGAGCGGACGTCCGATCCGTGCGGCGGCAGACGCCGAGTTCCCGCAGTACAAGGCAGAAGCGGATGCCGAACCCGACAACTGGCGCGTCTGGTTGCGCCTCGGGCTGGCCTATGACGCCTCCGGGGACCGCCGCCGCGCCCGCGGTGCCATCCGCACGGCCATCGCCCTGGAGCGTGCCGCAGAGGCCTGACCCGTCACCGCCCCCGATGTCGGTGGTCGCTACGCCGGTTACCGTAGCGAGCGCCGAAAACGGGGGCGATGATGCTGCGGTCCTAGGGTTGCCGCAGCATCCAGTCCAGGGCGCTGCCGGCCGTCGCGTGCATGAACGTGAAGCCGTCCTCCTGCAGCAGAGTGGAGCTCACGTTCTGGTCCGCGAGCAGCAGCTGGCGAGCGGCATCCTGCAGCAGAAGCGTCAGCACCGTCTGCGGCACCGGAATCCTGAACGGTCGGTGCAGGCGTCGGGCGAGGGCCCCCATGACCTCGTTCGCGGTCGCGGGGGTCGGCCCCACAATGTTGACCGGCCCGCTCAGCGTCGACGTGAGCAGGTGAACGATTGCGGCAGCCTCATCGTGCAGGCTCACCCACGGCCAGTGCTGCGTTCCCGCGCCCAACGGGCCCGAGAGACCCAGCCTGGTGATCGGCAACAGGGGCCCCAGCGCGCCGCCCTTGGCGAGGACGAGCCCGGTGCGCAGCATCACGACGCGGGTCGTATCCGACGCGCGGGCCGCCTCTCGCTCCCAGGTCCCGACGACGCGGGCCAGAAAATCCGTGCCCGGCGTCGACGTTTCGTCCACGGTTTCGCCGGGTCGGTTCCCGTACACACCGACGGCCGAGCCGTTCAGCAGCACGCCGGGCGGAGTGGTGCTGCGCTGCACCGCGTCTGTGAGCGTGCGCGTGGCCTGCACACGGGAGCGCAGAATCTCTTTGCGGTATCCCGGCGTCCACGGCAGGCGGGCCAGCGATGCGCCGGACAGGTTGACGACGGCGTCAACACCGTCGAGTGCCGCCGGGTCGAGGGACAGCGCGGCGGGATCCCAGCGGAATTCGCCTGGCCGGGTTGCCTCCCGGCGCACGAGACGCCGAACGTCATGGCCGGCGACGCCCAGCTGAAGCGACAGCTCACTGCCGATCAGCCCGGACGCCCCGGCGATCAGTACCCGCATCAGGCTCAGGCCAGTTCGGCTTCAATCGTGATCGGAATCCCGGTCAACGCCTTCGAGATGGGGCAGTTGACCTTGGCGTCCTGGGCGAAAGCCTGGAATTCCTCTTCAGTCAGGCCGGGGATCTTCGCGCTGACCAGCAGGTGGCTTCCGAGAACGCCCTTTCCTGCGGCGAAGGTCACGGCAGCGGTGGTCGAAATCTTCGTGGCCGTGTGACCGGCGGTGGCCAGTGCGTTGGCGAGCGCCATGGAGAAGCAGGAGGCGTGTGCCGCTCCGAGAAGCTCCTCGGGGTTCGTGGTGTTGGCGACGCCCTCGGCACGAGCCTTCCAGTTCACCGAGAATTCGGCGGTGGAGGAGGAATCGAGCGTAACGGTGCCGCTGCCGGCGGCGAGCGTGCCGGTCCAAACTGTGGTTGCTTCACTGGTGAGCGTCGTGGTCATTGTGTTACCTCCTGAAGGTGGAATTCCACCCTATCCGGCCCGGTGCCTCGCCGCGCAAGCCCCGTCTGGGAAAGCCCTGAAGGCGCCGTCTACGCGCGGGCGCCTTTTGCGCGCACCACCAGCAGGTAAATCTGGCAGCCGAGGCAATAGTCGAACACGGCGTTGAGGAAGGCGGCGACGAAGGCCACCGCGGCCGCGACGCCCACGGCCGCCGGAATGCCGAGCGCACCGAGCACCACGCCGACCAGGGTCACGACGAGCCCGACGGCCTGCGCGAACGTGGGCGGCGCCTGGTCCTCCAGCTGGGCGGGCGGGGCCAGTCGCGGGCGCACGACGCGTTTGAACAACAGCCCGTACGGGTGTCGTCCGGCACCGGCGACCGCGCCCCAGGCGAAGAGGCCGGCGAGCACCGTCAACAGCACGAGCGCCGCAACGGATGCCCCCACGAGCGCCAGGAACACCGTCACGAGCAGCAGTACCGCGGTGATCATGGCGCTGAAACGGGGACCCCGCGGGTCGATGGGGGCCCGTGGCTTAGACAAGGGCACCGGTCGCGGTCAGCGAATCACGCTGCGCGGCCGCGAGTTCGTCGAGCTGCCGGGCGATGTCCGCCGCGTGGGGGACACCGCCGATCCGGGCGTGCACGCGCCCGCCGGAGTCGAGGATCAACGTGGTCGGCGTTTGCGCGATCTGGAACCGGCTCGCAATGTCGGCGCGATGCGACACGTCGACGTCGAGGTGCACGACACCCGTGCGGGCGTCGGCCACCTTGCCCAGCAGCCGCCCGGTTCCGGGGCAACGGGAGCACCACTGGGTCGAAAACTGTACGAGGGTGGCGTGATCGCCGAACGCAATGTCGGCCGCGACATCCGCCGGCGTGATCACATCGCCTCCGGCGGTGGACACGCGGCCCTGGCGTGACCGCCACAGGAGGCCGAGCGCGGTTGCCACGCTCACGAGGCCCAGCAGGACCAGGGCGGCGGCGAGAGGATTCATGACGTCCACGTTACGGGGGGAACGCCGCGGCGATCCGACTGTGACGACAGGTTACGGCCGGGTGCTCCCGCCGACCCGGCAAACGGGCGATACAATTTCATCCGTGCCTGAAATCGAGTTCCGTTCCGAGATGACCGTTGAGTTGGTGCGTTCGAGCGCACACGACTCCGATGTGTTGTTCGCTGCCCGTGTGTCCACCCTGGGGGAGCAGACCCTCGAGACCAGTCAGCTTGACGGCGCGGAGACCGAGGCCGACGAGAAACGCAGCAGCGGACTCATCAACTACCTCATGCGCGACCGGCACGGCTCGCCCTTCGAACACAACTCGATGACGTTCTACGTGCGCGCGCCGATCTTCGTTTTTCGGGAGTTCATGCGTCACCGCATCGCCTCCTACAACGAGGAATCGGGCCGCTACCGGGAGCTGAATCCCGTTTTTTATGTGCCCTCCGAAGAGCGCAACCTGGTGCAGGTCGGCAAGGCCGGCGCCTACGACTTCCTGCCGGGAACGGCCGAGCAGACGGCCCTCGTGCAGCAGCAGACGCGAGCGGCGGCCGTGCATTCCTACGAGGCCTACCAGCGGATGCTCGAAGCCGGCGTTGCCCGCGAGGTCGCTCGGATCGTTCTTCCGCTGAGCATCTACTCGTCCATGTACGTGACGCTCAACGCGCGATCACTGATGAATTTCCTCAGCCTGCGCACCAAGCGCGAAGGTTCGGTGTTCCCCTCCTTCCCGCAGCGCGAGATCGAAATGTGTGCGGAACAGATGGAGAATCACTTCGCGGAACTCATGCCGCTCACGTACGCCGCGTTCAACAAGAACGGCCGCGTTGCCCCGTAGGCGCTAGCCTGTAATGTGTGAGCTCCTCAACGAATCCCTTTGGCCAGGTGCTAGTCGCACTCGTCACACCCTTCACTTTCGACGGCGAGGTGGACTGGGCCGGCGTCGAAAAGCACATCGATGATGTGATCAACGCCGGCGCCGACGGCATCGTCGTCACCGGCACCACGGGGGAGACCAGCACCCTCACCGACCAGGAGAAGATCCGTCTGGTTGAGGTGGGGAAGTCCGTCGCAGGCGGCCGCGCCAAAATCATCACCGGCGGCGGGTCCAACGAGACCGCGCACGCTATGCAGCTCGCCCGACAGAGCGAGAAGGCCGGCGCCGACGGCAACATGATCGTCACGCCGTACTACAACAAGCCAACGCAGGCCGGCATTCTCACCCACTTCCGCATGATTGCGGATGCCACCGACCTGCCGGTCATTCTCTACGACATCCCGGGTCGCACCGGAGTGCCCATCGCGTACGAGACAATTCTCCGCGCCGCCAAGCACCCCAACATCCTCGCCGTCAAAGACGCCAAGGGCGATTTCGCCCAGGTCAGCCGGGTGCTCAACCAGACGGACCTGATGTATTTCTCCGGCGACGACGCCAACGTCCTGCCGCACCTCTCCATCGGCGCCACCGGGCTCATCGGTGTCACCGCGAACATCACGGCCACTCCCTATCGGGCCATGGTGGACGCCGTCAACGCCGGCGACATGGCCACCGCCACCGCGTCCCATATGCAGCTCGAGCCCCTGGTTCGTGCCGTCATGACGCATGTGCCCGGAACCGTTGCCGTCAAGTACATCCTGCACGGCCTGCGTCGCATCGGCAGCCCCCGCGTGCGCCTTCCGCTCGTGGGGCCGGAAGAATCCGAAGCCGCGCAGATCGAAGCGGAAATCGACCTGGTTGAGAACATCCCCGGGGTCGACTTCAGCAACTTCCGCCCCGACCGCAACGCTGCCGCCGGCGGGTCGCTGCCCAAGGTGGCCGGTACCACGCGGTAGCGGCTCCCGCCCGCGGCGACGCCCCCGTCGATGCTTGATGGATGCCGCACACGGGGGTATTCTCTCCGCAGAACAGGCAACACACCTGCTTCAGCCGGGGCAGGATTCGCACATACAGCGAAGGGACGTGCACGTTGGCGGACAAGGACAAAGCCGAGAATGCGGCCGAGGACATCGGCGGCAAGTTCAAAGAAGGTGCGGGCAAGCTCACCGGGGATCAGTCGCTGGAGGCCGAAGGCAAAAAAGACCAGGCGAAGTCTGATCTCAAGCAGGCCGGCGAAAAGGTGAAGGATGCCTTCCGCAAGTAGTACCTGACTGGAATTGGCTTCACCGGGAAAGGACAAGCAATGAATACCCTATTGATCGTCATTGGCGTGATTGCCGTGATTCTGCTCGTAACAGGCGGATTCGTGCAGTCGCTGAACTTCCTGCTCTGGGTGGGGGTGGTGCTCCTCGTTCTGGCGGTGATCGCCTTCCTGATCCGCGCGATGACCGGCAACCGAAGCGCGTAGCAACCGAAGCGTGTTACGACCCGGGGTCGCCCGCCCCTCGACGGGGCGGGCGTTCCTGCGTCTGCCGTCCGGGGCCGGCGATTGCGCCGGCCGCCGATACCGCCCGGGCGCTACGCGTTCTTCCGGGTGGCGGGGGTGCGGTTTTCTGCGGAGACCATCCAGGCGAATTGCTCCAAACGCTCGATCACCTGGTGGAGCACATCCGCGCTCGTCGGATCCTCGGCGTCAACCTCGTCGTGCACGCCTCTCATGGTGATGATGGTCGCCTCCAGGCGCTCCGTCACCAGGTCGATGGTTTCGGTCGTGTCGATCTCGCCGTGCGGAAACTCCGGCAGGGTCGTGGTGTTCGCCACGGTGCCGCTCCGGCCATCGGGGACACCATGCAGCGCACGCACGCGCTCGGCCACCGTGTCGCTGAATGTGCGGGCATCGATGATGATCTCGTCGAGCATCTTGTGCGTGTCCCGGAAGTTCTTGCCGACCACGTTCCAGTGCGCCTGCTTGCCCTGCAGCTGCAATTCCAGCAGATCGACGAGCACCTTCTGGAGATTGTCGATCAGCGCCTTCGACGCGACGAATCCCTGCTCGGCGTTCTGTTTGCGTGTCTGCCGTGATCCGCTGCGCTCCGGTGCGGCGGATGTCTGGGCCATCAGTTGTTCCCCACCGCGCTGATCGGCTCTGACGTCTTCGTGCGTGACATGATGCATCCCTTCGTTGTCGGCACAGATGCCGTGTTGCACCTACACGCTAGGCAGCCGCCCGCCGTGCGAAAAGGGGTTGACAGATGCCCGTCACGCGATACGGGCACGTGGGGCAGGGAGCCGCACTCGGCGCCTGGTTGCCGGCGGTGGCGTGACGCTCAGGAGAGCGGATACACCAGCTTGGTCTGCCAGGCCGCCGGGTCGTCGGAGTCGCCCGGTCCGACCAGGTATTCCTCCCACAGGAACCCGGCCGGGGTGAGGTCGTGCTCGGCCAGCCAGCCGAGCACCTCCGCGTGTGCCGCGCCGAGCAGGTCGTACGGGCCGACCGCCAACGCCGCGACGGCAGGACCGCCGGGCAGCGTGACGGCGATCGATCCCGTCCGCGGCGTCGCCAGATCGGCGACGGGAAAACCCACCGTGAGGTCCGCCGTGTCGGTGATCTCGCCGCGGTAGACGGCGACGGGTGGGCCGAAGATCTGTACCCCGTGCTCGTCCAGCTCGTTGTACACGCCGTCCAGCGCCGGACCGAAATAGTCCGTGAGTTCGTCCATCCGCACGACGGCGCGCACCCCGATCAGCGTGCGCGGCGTGAGGTCAACTCGTTCGATGTTCATTGGTCTCCCAGCGTGTGCATCCGGCCCCGGGCGGGGCCCGTTCGCCCCCAATCTAGTCCGACCTCCAGCCGGCAAACAGGGGCAGGTCGCGTCGAGCGGGTGGCACCGTCTCGCGGTCAACCGTGGGGGCCGTGGGCGTGGGATCACCCCGATCCGGCGGGGCGGCGGTACCGTTGGAGTATGGCAACGAGCACGAAATCGACCGGTCGAACCCGCAGCGCCCCCGCGCGGGGTGCTCCGGCGCGCGGCCCTGCCAGCAAGGCGAGCACGGCCAAGACGGTAAAATTCACCGAAACCGAGGTTAAACCGAGCGCCGGCGCGCGACTGTGGATGGGGTTGGCGCACATCACCGGCGGTGCCGCGCGCGCCCTCGGCCCCGAGCAGCTTTCGAAAGAGGAGCGACGCGACGGCCTGCCCTTCTTCCTCGTGCTGCTGGCGATTGCCGGTGCCGTGGTGGAGTGGTTCCTGATCAACAACGCCGTGGCGCAGAACCTCGACGCGTGGACCTTCGGTGGTATCTTCGGCCGGGTCGCCTTCGCGCTGCCGGTGATCATGCTGATCTTCGCCGTCTGGCTGTTCCGCAAACCGAGCTCGGTGCACGACAACGGGCGCATCGGTATCGGACTCACCCTGCTTCTCGTCTCCGTCTCCGGGCTCTGCCACATCTTCGGCGGCCAGCCGCAACCCAGCGAGGGCATGAACGTGCTCGCGTTGTCGGGCGGTGTGATCGGCTGGATGATCGCGGCCCCGCTCATCCTGCTCACCACGTCGGTCGGTGCCTCCATCGTGGTGATCCTGCTGCTCATCCTGAGCCTGTTCATCATCACCAAGACGCCGCCGAACCGCATCCCCACCCGGTCCCGGGAACTTTATGCCTGGCTGTTCGGCGCTCCGCTGCCCGACGAGGCCGAGCGCGTGGCGGGCAAGAGCACCCGCAGCGACAAGGCAGGCAAGCCCGACAAGGCGGACAAGACCGGCAAGGCAGAGAAGACCGAACAGATCGAACTGGACGGCGTGGACGGCGACACCGCCGCGCTGCCGTGGTGGCGACGCAACACCAGTCAGCGCGAGGAAGACCCCGACTTCAACGCCGGGCAGGCGGCCGACAAGACCCCGGACGACGACGGCGGTCACGCCGCCGACCCGCTTGGTGTTCTGCTCGGCGGCGACGTGTCACGGGGCGGCTTCGACACCCCCCTCGAAGGCGAGGCGGATGCCCCGGCACCCGGTGATCACTACGGCACCGAGGTGCTCGAAGACCTGCGCCGTGCCGAGCTTGCCGTCAAGCGATTCACCGGCGAAATCGACGTGGCTCAGAGCGGGTCGACCGGCCTGCAGTCCGACGACCCCACTCGCGCCACCGAAGTCATTCCCGCGGTCAACGCCGTGCGGCCCGCTGAGGGCGAGCCCGCCGCCGACGAGTCGACGGAATCCTTGCGGCCGAGTGAACCGGAGTCCGACCTGCCCTACGTCGTACCGGCGGCATCCACTCTCACCGCCGGCCCGCCCGCGAAGGCACGCTCCGCCGCCAACGATGTGATCGTCAAGTCGATCAGCGAGGTGCTGCGCCAGTTCGGAGTCGATGCCAAGGTCACCGGATTCTCCCGCGGCCCCACCGTGACCCAGTACGAGATCGAGTTGGGCCCCGGAGTGAAGGTGGAGCGGGTCACGGCGCTGAGCAAGAACCTCTCCTACGCGGTCGCGTCGAACGAGGTGCGCATCCTCTCCCCGATTCCCGGCAAGAGCGCCATCGGCATCGAGATCCCCAACACCGACCGCGAGATCGTGACGCTCGGTGACGTGTTGCGTTCGCCGGTGGCCACCAGCAGCACCCACCCGATGACCATCGGAGTCGGTAAAGACGTGGGTGGCGGCTTCGTGCTCGCCAACCTCGCCAAAATGCCCCACCTGCTCGTGGCCGGTTCAACCGGTTCGGGCAAGTCCAGCTTCGTCAACTCCATGATCACGAGTCTGCTCATGCGTTCCAAGCCGAGCGACGTGCGCATGGTGCTCATCGACCCCAAGCGCGTGGAACTCGCCGCGTATGCCGGCGTGCCGCACCTCATCACCCCCATCATCACGAGCCCGAAGAAGGCGGCCGAAGCGCTGCAGTGGGTCGTGAAAGAGATGGACATGCGCTACGACGACCTGGCGAGCTTCGGCTTCCGCCACATCGACGACTTCAACAAGGCCGTCGTCGGCGGCGAAATCGTGCTGCCCGTGGGCAGCGAACGCAAGCTCAAGGCCTACCCGTACCTGCTCGTGGTCGTCGATGAGCTCGCCGACCTGATGATGGTGGCCCCGCGCGACGTCGAAGACTCGATCGTGCGCATCACCCAGCTTGCCCGAGCATCCGGAATTCACCTCGTGCTGGCCACCCAGCGACCCAGCGTCGACGTTGTCACCGGCCTGATCAAGGCGAACGTGCCGTCGCGCCTCGCCTTCGCCGTGACGAGCGTCACCGACTCCCGGGTCATTCTCGACCAGCCGGGTGCCGACAAGCTCATCGGTCAGGGTGACGCGCTGTTCCTGCCGATGGGAGCGTCGAAGGCGATCCGTGTGCAGGGCGCGTGGGTCACCGAGGAAGAGATCGAGAAGGTCGTCAAGCACGTCACCAATCAGGCGAGGCCCGACTACCGGCCCGACGTGGCGATGGTGCAGCCGCGCAAGGAGATCGACTCCGACATCGGCGACGACCTCGAGGTGCTGCTGGCCGCCGCGGAGCTTGTCGTCTCGACCCAGTTCGGTTCGACGTCGATGTTGCAGCGCAAGCTCCGGGTCGGGTTCGCGAAGGCCGGCCGCCTGATGGACTTGATGGAGTCCCGCGAGATCGTCGGCCCCTCCGAGGGGTCCAAGGCCCGAGATGTTCTGGTGTCGGCCGAGCAGCTCCCGAGCGTGATCGCACGCCTGCGGGGTTCCGACGAGGAGCAGCACGCCAAGCAGGCGGCTCCGCCGAGCAACGAGCGTCCCGACGCACGGTACGCCGACGACCCGGTGCAGAAAATGTCACAGGGGTATCCTGAAGTCGAGGGTAGTTCTGAAGACGAGGATGCCTGGAACCTTACGGACAGGGACTGAACGCAATGGCGACACCGCACGATCCGCTCGTCCGCCCCGGCAACTGGAATGTACCGAACGCGATTACCGTGGTGCGCATTCTGCTGGCGCCGCTGTTCATCTGGATGCTTCTCGCCGACGGCGGCGCCGACGGCGCTCTGCGCTGGGCGGCCGCTGTGCTGTTCATCCTCGCGATCGCCACCGACGGCATCGACGGGGCGATTGCCCGCAAGCACAACCTCGTCACAGACCTGGGCAAGCTGCTTGACCCGATCGCCGACAAGATCCTCACCGGCGGCGCCCTCGTCTGCCTGTCGATCATCAATGAGCTGCCGTGGTGGGTCACCATCGTGATCCTGGTGCGAGAAATCGGCATCACGGTCTTCCGTTTCGTGATGCTGCGCGACCGCGTCATCCCCGCGTCCCGCGGCGGCAAACTCAAGACGATCGCACAGTCCGTTGCGCTCTCGCTCGCCCTGCTTCCACTCTGGCTCATCGTCGGCGACGACGTCATGCACTGGGTGAACACGGTGGCCATGTCGATCGCCCTGGCGCTCACCGTGTACTCGGGGCTCGACTACCTCATCGCCGCGCGACGCCAGGATTCAACGAAGCCCACGAGTGCCTGAGCACGAGGATGCGGCCGCCGAGCTGATCGCCGAGCTGACCGCCGGTCACTACAGCATTGCCGTCGCCGAGTCGCTGACCGGCGGACTGCTGGTAGCCGAGCTCGTGCGTGTGCCCGGGGCATCCGTCGTCGTCAACGGCGCCATCGTGGCCTACAACACCGAACTCAAACGCACGCTTCTCGGCGTGGACTCGAGCGTTCTCAACGTGCACGGACCCGTTCACGCCGACGTGGCGAAGCTCATGGCCATCGGGGCGCGTACGGCCCTCGCGGTGAACGGTGAGCGTGCGTCGATCGGAGTATCGACGACCGGCGTCGCCGGCCCGGGACCCGAGGGCGGCCAGGAGGCGGGAACCGTTTTCATCGGGCTCTGCAAGGGAACCGGTTCGTGGGCGGTGCCTCTGCACCTGACCGGCACACGCGATGAGATCCGCGCGGAGACGGTGTCGTGCGCCATTGAGGCTGTACGTGAGCTGTTAGCCAGAGACACCGAGGAATAGATGTTGTTACGGCTCGGTTACATCGAGCACATTAACAAGAAAAGATCAGTCACCCTCGGTAGTCTCGTGTTGTCGGAACTGCGAACCGGCGTAAAATGCTCTATGTACCACCACACGGTTCTATCCAGTAGGTTGACAGGCAAGAGAAGGAGGTTCCGATGATTCTTGTACGTCAGGAAATCGGCGATGTGCTCAGGGACTTCCGCCTGCAAAAAGGTAGAACCCTGCGGCAGGTCGCGAGTAAGGCAAGTGTCGCGCTCGGTTACCTCAGCGAGGTGGAGCGCGGACAGAAAGAGGCCTCGTCAGAGATCCTCGCATCCGTAGCGGATGCACTTGATACGCCCATTTCGGTCATCATGCGCGAGGTCGGCGATCGTTTGGCCGTCATCGAGGGGATCGATACGTTCCCCGACACCGTTCCCGACGACTTCGGGGTCGCCTACGACCCCGGGCTCCTGGTGCGATAGTCGCCTCGTTCCCCATTGAAGATTCACCATCGACGAATGCAGTGCGCCGCAAGCCGCGCACTGCATTTTTCATGCCCGCAGCAAGGAGTGACCCGTGCGTTTGAGTGAATTCCGTCGTGCCGTCGCCGACGAGTTCGGCCAGGCCTACGGCAGCGTGCTCACCCGCGACCTGGTTCTCGGACCGTTGAGCGGGCGAACAGCCGACGCCGCCCTCGAAGCCGGCGTGCCCGCGCGCGAGGTGTGGCTCGCGTTGTGCGCCGAAACGGACGTTCCTGCGAGCCGCCGGCACGGTGCAGGTCTTCCCGCCGCCCGCCACTGACGCCCCGGCATTTCGACACGCCGGTAGTAATACGGCAAGCCTGCTCGAAGAAGTGTTCGGTCGTTGATAGACTCCTCCACAGCGCGGAGTGTTCGATTCTGTGCACCGTGCACGGGCCGTCAGACGCAATGTCAGAGGGTCGGCGTACAGTCACAAACGTCAGCACAACGCAGCAATTGCCTTGTCGACAGCAAGCGCCGGGGTCTTCCCGATGCTGCCACGACAGCCTATAGGCGCCGAAACGCACGACCGAAGGAGACCACATCATGGCATCAGCAGCAGATCGCGAAAAGTCGCTCGAGACCGCCCTCGCCCAAATCGACCGCCAGTTCGGCAAGGGTTCGGTTATGCGTTTGGGCAGCGACGAACGCGCACCCGTTGAGACCATCTCCACCGGTTCGATTGCGCTGGACGTCGCGCTCGGCGTTGGCGGGCTGCCGCGCGGCCGTATCGTCGAGATTTATGGGCCGGAGTCATCCGGTAAGACCACCCTCACGCTGCACGCCATCGCGAACGCGCAGAAGAACGGTGGCATTGCGGCCTTCATCGACGCCGAGCACGCCCTCGACCCGGAATACGCCAAAAAGCTCGGCGTCGACATCGACGCACTCCTCGTCTCCCAGCCCGACACCGGTGAGCAGGCGCTCGAAATCGCCGACATGCTCGTGCGAAGCGGATCCATCGACCTGATCGTCGTCGACTCCGTGGCCGCGCTCGTGCCGCGCGCCGAGATCGAGGGAGAGATGGGTGACTCTCACGTGGGACTGCAGGCTCGTCTCATGTCGCAGGCGCTGCGAAAGCTTACCGGTGGGCTCAGCCAGACGAACACCACCATGATCTTCATCAACCAGCTGCGAGAGAAGATCGGGGTGTTCTTCGGCAGCCCCGAGACCACCTCCGGTGGTAAGGCGCTCAAGTTCTATGCCTCCGTCCGACTCGACATTCGTCGCATTGAGACGCTGAAGGACGGCACCGACGCCATCGGAAACCGCACCAGGGTCAAGGTCGTGAAGAACAAGATGGCGCCGCCCTTCAAGCAGGCCGAGTTCGACATCATGTACGGCATCGGCATTTCCCGCGAGGGAAGTCTTATCGACTTCGGCGTCGACCAGGGCATCGTCAAGAAGTCCGGCGCGTGGTACACCTACGACGGCGATCAGCTCGGCCAGGGAAAAGAGAACTCACGCAACTTCCTGCTGCGCAACCCCGACATGGCCAACGAGATCGAGCGGAAGATTCTCAACAAGCTCGGAGTCGGTGCGGAAGGTATCGCGTTCAAGGCCGCCGAGAAGGCCGCCCTCGACGCGGCAGAGGCCGAGGAGAAGGCCAAGGCGGCCGAGGCCGGGGTTGTGACGCCGCCGGTGCCGGTCAAGGCCAACTCGCGCAAGACCGCGTAGCGCGCGCTTCACCCCACCGAACACGACGAGAGACAGGTCACGGGAATGGTTCACTTCGAACCCGCCGATGAGGCAACGACACCGAGCACGGAAACGGTGGCGCCCGTGACCTATCTTCCGGGGGCCGGGCCCGGAATGAAGCGCCGTTCTCCCCTGGAACCACGCGACCCGGGCGGTGCTTCGCAGGGCACGGCCGCGTCCGCGACGGTGCCGCCAGCGCCCGTGAAAATCGGGCGCGCCCTCGACGAGCGAGCCGAGAACACGGAACCGATCGGGCACACGGACCCGGTCGAGTCGCCCGACGGGGAAGACGATGAGGTTGTGGCCGAACCCGACACTGCGGAACTGCGGGCGAGGGCGGAGTCCGTGCTCCTGCAGCGGCTCCGGGCGCGTTCACTCTCTCTTGTGGAGGCCTTCGCCGTACTCACCGACCTCGATCTGGATGCCGGTGAGGCGCACGACGTGGTGGAACGCTTCGTGGAACTGGAGTATCTCGACGACGTGAAACTCGCCGATCAGATCATCCACACGCATCACGAACGCAAGGGACTCGGGCGCGCCGGCGTCGAGACCGAGATGCGTCGCCGCAAACTCGACCCCGCCGTGATGCTCGACAAGCTCGAAGAGCTGCCGGACGACGAGCAGGAACGCGCGAACGAGGAGGCGATCAAACGCATCCAGCAGCTCAGCCGCTTCGATGACCAGACCATTGACCGTCGGCTCAACGCGTTCCTCATGCGCAAGGGCTACAACTTCCAGGTGGTTCGGGACGCCGTGAAGGCAGCACTCGCCTCGCGCGGCGGCGGCTCCTCCGGGGTGCGGTTTCGCTGATTGACGGCCGCCGGGGAGGGCTCTGGCCCAGTTCACACAATGCTCGCGTAAACTGGAGTCACTATGAGTAGCATTGCCCCCGCCCCCGAGCTCGCCCGCCGCACCGTGATCACCCCGTCGGCGGCAGCGGTCGATGCCGAGGGCCGAGCGCGCACCTACGAAGTGCGGACCTTCGGCTGCCAGATGAACGTGCACGACTCGGAACGCCTGAGCGGCTCGCTCGAGGCCGCCGGGTACGTGTCCGCCGACGGCGCGGAAGCCGACGTCGTGGTGATAAACACCTGCGCGGTGCGAGAGAACGCCGACAACAAGCTATACGGGAACCTCGGCTACCTCGCGTCGGTGAAACGGCGCCACGACGGCATGCAGATCGCCGTGGGCGGCTGCCTCGCCCAGAAAGACAAGAACACCATCCTCGACAAGGCCCCCTGGGTCGACGTCGTGTTCGGCACCCACAACATGGGGGCGCTTCCCAGCCTGCTCGAACGCTCCCGCCACAACGGCGAGGCCCAACTCGAGATCCTGGAATCCCTCGAGACCTTCCCGTCGACCCTGCCCACCAAACGAGACTCCAGCTACAGCGGCTGGGTGTCCATCTCCGTCGGCTGCAACAACACCTGCACGTTCTGCATCGTGCCCGCGCTCCGTGGCAAAGAGAAGGACCGCCGCCCCGGTGAGATCCTCGCGGAGATTCAGGCGCTCGTCGATGACGGCGCCATCGAGGTCACGCTGCTGGGGCAGAACGTGAACTCGTACGGCGTCGAATTCGGTGACCGACTCGCCTTCGGCAAGCTGCTCCGCGCCGCGGGCACGATCGAGGGACTGGAACGCATCCGCTTCACGAGCCCGCACCCGGCCGCGTTCACCGACGACGTGATCGACGCGATGGCCGACACCCCCGCCGTGATGCCGCAGCTGCACATGCCGCTGCAGTCCGGATCGGACCGCGTGCTCAAGGCGATGCGTCGCTCCTACCGTTCCTCGAAGTTCCTCGGCATCCTGGAGCGTGTTCGCGCGCAGATGCCGAACGCGGCCATCAGCACCGACATCATCGTGGGTTTCCCCGGCGAAACCGAGGAAGACTTTCAGGAGACGCTTCGCGTCGTGGAAGAGGCTCGATTCGCCACGGCCTTCACGTTCCAGTACTCCATTCGCCCCGGCACGCCGGCCGCCACCATGGCCGATCAGGTGCCGAAAGAGGTCGTGCAGGAACGCTACGAACGACTGGCCCTGCTGCAGAACCGCATCGCCTGGGAAGAGAACAAGGCACTGATCGGCACCGAGGTCGAGTTGCTCGTCGCCAACGGAGAGGGCCGCAAAGACGCAGACACGCACCGGATGAGCGGCCGTGCACCCGACAGTCGTCTCGTGCACTTTGATGTGCCGTCCGGCTCGGCACGCCCCCGCCCCGGCGACATGGTAACCGTCGTCATCACGGAGGCGGCGCCCTTCCACCTCATCGCGGACTCGAGCGACCAGGCGGCGCTGCGTATCCGCGCTACCCGTGCCGGCGACGCCTGGGACCGCGGCGAGGCCGAATCCTGCGGTGTTCCCGCGCACGCTCCTGCCTCTGACGGTGCCGTGTGGCTACCCACGCTGCGTGTGCGTGACGCGAGCAACGACGTGACGACGCCTGGCCTGCCCGGCGGCGCGTCGACCGTTCCGATCTACGACGTCAATGACGGGAAGCGCTAGAGCGGTGATCGGCGCCGCCGACCATCCGCTGATCGTGATCGTCGGCTCCACCGGAACCGGCAAATCGGCGCTGTCCCTCGACGTCGCCGAACACCTCGCCGCCCGCGGCGAACCGTGCGAGATCGTCAACGCCGACGCCATGCAGTTGTATCGCGGCATGGATGTGGGAACCGCGAAGCTCCCGGTGACCGAGCGACGCGGCATTGCGCACCGCATGCTCGACGTACTCGACGTCACCGACGAAGCCACCGTCGCCGATTACCAGCGCGATGCGCGCGACGTCATCTCCGATATTCAGCAGCGGGGTGCGACACCCATCCTCGTGGGCGGTTCCGGGCTCTATGTCTCGTCCGTCGTGTACGACTTCCGATTCCCCGGCACCGACCCGGAGCTGCGCGCCCGGTTGGAGGCCGAACTCACGGCGACCGGCCCGGGCAGCATGTACGCGCGTCTGAAGGCGGTCGACCCGGACGCGGCGGCGCGCATCGGCTCCAGCAACGGGCGGCGTCTCGTGCGAGCCCTCGAGGTCGTCGAACTCACCGGCGCCCCGCACCTCGCGGTGCTCCCCGCCGACCCCGTGTACTGGCGCCCCACCGTCACCCTGGGGCTTCGGGTGCCGCGGGAAGACCTCACCCCCCGACTTGACGCCCGCGTTGAGAGCATGTGGGCGGATGGGATCGTCGCGGAGGCGGAAGGTCTTCTCGCGCGTGGCCTCGAGCGCGGAGTCACCGCGAGCCGAGCCATCGGCTATGCACAGGCCCTCGGGGAGCTGCACGGCACGATGACGCGGGCCGAGGCCGTCGAGAGCACGCAGCAGCTCACGCGCCGCTACGCCCGCAGGCAGGTGAGCTGGTTCAAGCGGTACCCCACGTCCTGGATCGACGCCGACGCGACCGATCGCCTCACCCGGGCGCTCGAATGCATTCGGAGCGGCATCACCGACCCCGCGCCCGCCGTTCCCGGCGCGTCCGTGCCGGTCGCCGCCGCTGCACCGGCCGACGGTGGTTCGGCCGACTAAACTTGGCACATGGGCATCAATCTGAACTTCACCAAGGGTCACGGCACCGGCAACGATTTTGTGCTGTTTGCGGACCCGGACGGGCAGATGGAGCTGAGCACCGAGCAGATCCGCGCCGTCTGCGACCGTAAGTTCGGCGTCGGCGGCGACGGCATCATTCGTGCGGTGCGGTCCGCGAACCTCGCGGACGGTGCGGCCGCCCTCGCCGAGGATGAGCACGCCGAGTGGTTCATGGACTACTGGAACGCCGACGGGTCTGTCAGCGAGATGTGCGGCAACGGTATCCGCGTGTACACGCGTTTTCTGCTCGACAACGGCCTCACCACTCTTGGGGTGGGAGACACCCTTGCCATCGGCACCCGGGCCGGCGTGCGCGATGTTCAACGCAACGCCACCGGGTACCAGGTCGACCTCGGGCGCTGGCGGCTCGACGGCGGCGAACCGCTCGTGCGGGTGAAGAACCTGTCGATCGCCCGCCCCGGCCTGGGGATCAACGTGGGCAACCCGCACGTGGTCGTCGCCCTCGCCGACGATGCGGAACTCGACGCTGCCGACCTCACCTTCATTCCTCAGTTGGAGCCCGAGGCGGCCGACGGCGCCAACGTCGAACTCGTCGTGCCGCTCGACCCGCTCGTCGTGAACGGAGTCGGGCGCATCCGCATGCGCGTGCACGAGCGCGGCAGCGGCGAAACGCTCTCCTGCGGCACGGGTGCCGTTGCCGCCGCCCTCGCGACCCGGCACTGGGCCGGAGCGGGCGCGCCGAACCAGTGGCGCGTCGACGTTCCCGGCGGCGTGCTCGGCGTGCGCATGTTCCCCACCGAAGACGGGGAGCACGTCTCATTGTCCGGGCCGGCCGAGCTCGTCTTCGACGGAGTGCTCGCGCTCGGTTAGCGGCTCTCCGGTCCAGCCGGCCGCCGCCGGTGCTCGTCCGTCTGCTGCGTCGTGATCAGCGTGAAGCCGACCCGGTCGGAGTCAGTCCCGGGAGACCAGCAGAATGCGGAAGCCCTTGCTGATGGACTCGCGGGAGACGGTGTACTCGTCGCTCAGTTCGGCCGCGAGCCAACGCTGGAGGGAGTCGGCGCCGAGGTTGCGCTGCACGACGAGCCAGGCATCCGCTTCGGACTCCAGGCGCGGCAGCCAGGTCGTCATGAGGTTGTGCAGCTCGTCCTTCCCCACTCGGATGGGCGGGTTTGACCAGATCGTGCGGAAACGGATGTCAGCGGGCACGTCGCTCGGTTGAACCGCCCGGATGTTGGTCAGTCCCAACCTGGCGGCGTTGGTGCGTACGAGGTCCAGGGCGCGCTCGTTCACGTCGACGGCCCACACGGTGGCCTCGGGGGAGGCGAGGGCGAGATGCAGGCTGATCGGGCCCCAGCCGCATCCGAGGTCGAGAAGGTCGCCCGTCGTCGGAGGGGCCGGTGCGTACTTGATCAGCACCTCGGTGCCGGTGTCAATGTGCCCGGGGCTGAACACATTGTTCGCCGTCGTCACCTCACGGGTGACCCCGTTGAGCTCGACCTCAATGGTGCGGGTGCGCAATTCGGTGCCCGGTGCGGGGGAGAAGTAGTGGTCGGATGACATAAATGGAACCTATCCGAGTTCATTGAACTAGAGTTAAAGGAATGATTGATTCAATCGTGCCCCATGAAGACGACGATGTAGTAGCCCGGGTGCTTGCGAGCGCCGAAAGTCGTGCCGCCGGCTACTCACTTTTCAGCACCGGCACCGCGCAGGCGCTGCAGGCCGAACCTGCCTCCGGCGTGCAACACAGCAACGACTTCGATGGCGACCAGAGCCAGCGTGAGGACCGGAACGCGCTCCGCCGCGTCGCCGGGCTCTCCACCGAGCTCCAGGATGTCACCGAGGTCGAATACCGGCAGCTGCGCCTCGAAAACGTGGTGCTCGTCGGCGTGTATTCGCACGGCACGGTCGCCGACGCCGAGAACTCCATGCGCGAACTCGCGGCCCTCGCCGAGACGGCCGGTGCCACGGTGCTCGACGGCCTGTTGCAGCGCCGTGCCACGCCCGACCCCAGCACGTACCTGGGCAAGGGCAAGGCAGAGGAGGTCGCGAATATCGTCAAGGTGATGGGCGCCGACACCGTGATCGCCGACACCGAGCTGGCCCCGAGCCAACGGCGCGCGCTCGAAGACGTCGTGAAGGTCAAGGTCATCGACCGCACCGCCGTCATCCTGGACATTTTCAGCCAGCATGCCACGAGCAGGGAGGGCAAGGCCCAGGTCGAACTCGCCCAGCTCGCCTACCTGCTTCCGCGCCTGCGCGGATGGGGAGACTCCATGTCCCGCCAGGCCGGTGGCCAGGTCGGTGGTGCGGGAGCCGGAATGGGCTCGCGTGGACCCGGTGAGACGAAGATCGAACTCGATCGCCGCCGCATCCACACCCGAATGTCCCGCCTGCGCAAGCAAATGATCGAGATGAAACCAGCGCGGATCGCGAAGCGGGCCAACCGCAAGCGCAACGCCGTTCCCTCCGTCGCCATCGTGGGCTACACCAACGCGGGCAAGTCCAGTCTGCTCAACCGCATCACCCGCGCCGGTGTGCTCGTGGAGAACTCGCTGTTCGCGACCCTCGACGCGACGGTGCGCAAATCCACGACCGAAGACGGGCGCCTGTACACACTCACCGACACGGTCGGTTTCGTACGCAACCTGCCGCACCAACTGGTGGAGGCATTCCGGTCAACGCTCGAGGAGGTCGCGGACGCGGACGTCGTCGTGCATGTCGTCGACGGGTCACACCCCGACCCGGTGAGCCAGCTCGCCACCGTACGCGACGTCATCGGCGAGGTCGGCGCCCGGGACATTCCCGAGCTCGTGGTGTTCAACAAGAGCGACCTCATCAGCGACGACGATCGCCTGGTGCTTCGCGGCCTGGAGCCGCACGCCACGTTCGTGTCCGCGCGAAGCGGTGAGGGCATCGACACCGTGCTCGCCGCCATCTCCGATCTGCTCCCCACACCGCAGATCGAACTGCACCTGCTCGTGCCGTACGAGCGCGGAGACCTCATCGCCCTGCTGCACGACCAGGGACGCGTCGTCTCGACCGAGTATGTCGAGGCGGGAACGCTCATCACGGCATTTGTCACGGCGGACATCGAACCGCAGTTCACTCCCTTCGTACAGCGCCCGGCCGTCAGCGCCTGACCCGGCCAGAGCCACCGAGCCGCCCGCCCGCCGACAATCGTCGGCCGGCCGGCGGCTCCTTTTCTGCCGCCCACACGGCAGTGTGAACCCTCGCAAGTCACGCGGCGTCACACTCCGGCGGGCCGCGCGGGAGTGTTGTAGATTTCTACACAATCGTTGCCCGGGGATTTCTGCCCGTGGCATGGAGCGACAGCCGAGCCCGGCACCCGCCCGCGAGTTACTGTCAGCTCCGCTGATGGTCCGCGGCCGCCCGGCCGCACCTTCCACCGCTTCTGCCGAATGAGGATCCCGATGACCGAGACGACGACATCGACACCGCGCGGGGCGCACGTGCCGTTCTCGTTTGAGCTGTATCCGCCGAAAACGGATGCCGCGGCATCCGCCCTGCACTCCACCATCAACCACCTCGCTGCGGCCGGTCCCGAGTTCCTCTCCGTGACGTACGGAGCCAACGGCTCGTCCCGTTCGGCGTCGCTCGACGTGCTCCGCTACATTCTCGAGCACACAACGGTGGACCCGATGGCGCACCTCACCTGTGTGGGGTCGTCCAACGTCGAAGCCAGTGTGCTGATCCGTGAATTCCTCGACGCTGGGGTTCGCAGCTACCTCGCGCTGCGCGGCGACCCGCCGCAGGGCGTCAACGAGGGAGAGCCCTTCCTCGGTGACCTGAACAGTGCCGCCGAGCTCGTACAGCTGATTCACCGGGTGCAGGCCGAACGTGTGCCCTACCGCGAGACGGTCATCCCCGGCCTGCCGGGCGCGCGCGGCGTGAAGACGGAGCGCGACAAGGTGCGCATCGCCGTCGCAGGATTCCCCAACGGGCATCCCCGGTCCCGCGGTACCTCGCAGGACATTGACACGCTGCTGGCCAAGCAGGCCGCAGGCGCCAACCTCGCGATCACCCAACTCTTCTTCCACGCCGACGACTACCTCGTGTACATCGAGCGGGCCCGCCGCGCGGGCGTCGAATTCCCCATCCTGCCGGGAATCATGCCCGTCACGAGCCCGGGCCGGCTGCGGCGTATCCTCGAGCTTTCCGGCGAGCAGCTGCCGTCCGACCTGGCCATCCAACTCGAGGTCGAACCGACCCCGGAAGGCCAGCGGGAGATCGGTATCACGCACGCCACTCAGCTCGCAGGGCAGGTGCTCGACGGCGGCGCCCCCGGCCTCCACCTTTATGCCTTCAACCAGCACGAGACCGTGCTCGAGGTGCTGCGCCGATGCGGCGCCCTCGACACCCATGAACCGCACCCCGCTTCCCCCCGTTCACCTTCGCGCTATCCCGCCTTCTCGGCGGCCTATCCAGTCAGGAAATCAGCATGACAACCACCCCCGAATTCCCGTCCGGAACGATCCTCGGCTACCCGCGGATCGGTCGTCGCCGTGAGCTCAAGAAGGCCGTCGAAGCCTTCTGGCGCGGTGCGATCACCGCCGACGAGCTGGAGAGCACGGCGGGTGCCCTGCGCCAGGGCACCCGCGAACGTCTGGCCGCTCTCGGCCTGGGCCGCACGGACTCCTCGATCCCCGAGTCCTTCTCGTTCTACGACCAGGTGCTGGATGCCGCCGTGACCGTGGGGGCCGTGCCCGCACGCTTCGCGTCGCTCGTGGGCGGGGACGGCCGAATCAACCTCGCCGGCTACTTCACCCTGGCTCGCGGCGAGGGAGACAAGCTGCCCCTGGAGATGACCAAATGGTTTGACTCCAATTACCACTACCTCGTGCCCGAGATCGGGCCGGAAACGGTCTTCTCGCTCGCGAGCGACCGCATTGTGCGCGAATTCGAGGAGGCCCGCGCGGCGGGCTTCACGACCCGGCCCGTCATTGTCGGCCCCCTCACGTTCCTGCTGCTGAGCAAGCCGAGCGACGAAGCACCGGCGGGATTCCAGCCGCTGTCGCGCCTCGATGACCTACTTCCCGTCTATGCCGAACTGCTCGCCCGCCTCGCGGCGGCCGGAGCCGACTGGGTACAGCTGGACGAGCCCGGCCTCGTGAGCGAAAGCATCGACGTGCCCCGAGTGGAGACCCTCGCCGCGCTGGCCGCGACCTACGCGACTCTCGGACAGTTGGACCGTCGTCCCGCCATCTTCGTCGCCGCTCCCTACGGCAGCCTCGACGACGCACTCCCGGTGCTCGCCGACTCCCCGGTGGAAGCCATCGGCCTCGACCTGGTGCGCGGGACCCTTCCGGCACCGACACCGGGACTGGCCACGAAGGCACTCGTGGCCGGTGTCGTCGACGGGCACAACATCTGGCGGGGTGACCTGCAGGATGCTCTGGACCGTGCCGTGGCCCTGCGCACGCTGTCCCCGTCGGTGAGCATCTCGACGTCGACCTCGTTGCTGCACGTGCCGCATGACGTCACGGACGAGTCCTCTCTCGGTGCGGACCTCACCAGCTGGTTGGCCTTCGCCGATCAGAAGGTCGCCCAGGTGGCCGTACTGGCTCGCGGGCTGGCCGAGGGGTCCGCCGCGATCGCTCCGGAGCTGGCCGCGGCCGCCGCCGCACTGGAATCCCGCCAGGCCAGCCCCGGAGTGCGTGACGGCGCGGTGCGCGCGCGCACGGCTACCCTCAGCGCCGCCGACTTCTCCCGTGGCGAGTACGCCGACCGACTCACCGCCCAGGAGAAGGCCCTCGGGCTGCCCCTGCTGCCGACAACCACGATCGGGTCCTTCCCGCAGACCGGCGAGATCCGCCGCGCGCGCGCCCAGCTGCTCAAGGGAACGCTGGCCGAGAGCGAATACCGCGCGCTCATGAAGGCCGAAATCGCCCGGGTCGTGCAACTGCAGGAGGAGATCGGACTCGACGTCCTCGTGCACGGCGAACCCGAGCGCAACGACATGGTGCAGTACTTCGCCGAGAACCTTGACGGTTTCGCCGTCACCGAGAACGGTTGGGTGCAGTCCTATGGGAGCCGCTGCACGCGCCCGTCCATCCTCTGGGGCGACGTGTCCCGGCCCAAGCCGATCACCGTGGACTGGTCCCTGTACACGCAGAGCCTCACGACGAAGCCGGTCAAGGGCATGCTCACCGGCCCGGTGACGATCCTCGCCTGGTCGTTCGTGCGCGACGACCAGCCCCTGGGCGAGACCGCCCGCCAGGTGGCGCTCGCGCTCCGCGATGAGATCGGGGACCTGGAGGCCGCCGGAATCGGTATCGTGCAGGTGGATGAGCCGGCGCTGCGCGAACTCCTGCCGCTCAAGACGGAGCAGCAGCCGGACTACCTCGACTGGTCGGTCGGGTCATTCCGCCTGGCCACGGCCGGTGTCGCGGACGCCACGCAGATCCACACGCACCTCTGCTACTCGGAGTTCGGCGTCGTCATCGACGCGATTGCGAACCTCGACGCCGACGTGACGAGCATCGAGGCGGCGCGGTCCCGGATGGAGGTGGTTCACGACATCAAGGCCGGCGGCTTCGACCACGGCATCGGACCGGGCGTGTGGGACATCCACTCCCCGCGGGTTCCGAGCGTCACCGAACTGACGGAGCTGCTCGAAACGGCGGTCGGATCCATCCCCGTTCGCCAGGTCTGGGTGAACCCCGACTGCGGTCTCAAGACCCGCGGCTACGCCGAAACGGTCGAGTCGCTGAACAATATGCTCGAAGCGACCCGGATCGTGCGCGCGAGAATCGGCGCGGCCGTACCGGCTTAACCCACAACACGGCGTCGCGCCGGGAAGTGCACATACGGTGCACGTCCCGGCGCGGCGCCGTTCTTGTCGTGACTAGACGGAGCGCAGAACGGCGACGACCTTGCCGAGGATTTCGGCGAAGTCGCCCACGATGGGCTCGAAGTTGGAGTTGCGGGGGAGGAGCCAGGTATGGCCGTCCCGCTGCCGGAAGACCTTCACGGTGGCCTCATTGTCGAGCATGGCGGCGACGATCTCGCCGTTCTCGGCCGTCTTCTGCTGCCGGATGACGACCCAGTCCCCGTCGCAGATGGCCGCGTCGATCATCGATTCACCGATGACCTTGAGCATGAACAGCTCGCCCTTGCCTACGAGCTGCCGGGGAAGCGGGAAAATCTCGTCGATCTGCTGCTCGGCCATGATGGGAACGCCGGCGGCGATGCGCCCGACGAGCGGAACCATGGCCGCGTCGCCGATCTGTGCAGGGAGTGCAGCGCTCTCCCGCACGATCGGGTCTTCCGGTGACCGGGGAACCTCGATCAGTACCTCAAGCGCTCGGGGGCGGTTGGGGTCACGGCGCAGGTAGCCGCTCAGCTCCAGCTGGTTGAGCTGATGAGTGACGCTGGAGAGGGATGCCAGGCCCACCGCGTCGCCGATCTCCCGCATGCTCGGCGGATACCCGCGCTGGCTGACCGAGCGCTGGATCACGTCAAGGATGGCGAGCTGGCGTTCACTCAGGCTCTTGCGGCGTCGGGTGCCGCCCTTGTCGCGGGAACCGCTGGTGTCTTTCGTCACGCTTTCGCTCCTCGAGTCGGTCCCGCCGGTGGACATAAGCCCTGCGACGGGAATGTCGGTGGTATCTGGTTGAGTTCGGATTGAACAACTTCCTATCGAAACTTTATCCAGTTTCCGCCGGTAAGACAAACATCTATTCGAGGGTGTCGCGATCACTTTGAGAAAATTGAGAGCGAAAGGGTTGATTGTTCGAATATTCGAAGTTATATTCGGAACATAGTTTCGCATCCGGCTCTCCCGGCCGAGAGTCGGATGCGCAACTCGCCGAATGAGATCACCCGGAGGTTCGACATGAGCACAGTACGCATGAGCACACTCGATATGAGCACAGCAGGCATGAGCACCGTAGACATCAGCTCCGCCGCGCACACGAGCACGGCACCCGATCGTGCGGCCCCGACGGCCACAACGCGATTTCGACTCACCCGGCGGGGACGTCTCGTGCTCACCACCGTCGTGGCCACCCCGGTGGTCATCGCGGCGGTCATGCTGGCCCTCGGCGGCGGAATCGACGCGGCAACCGCGTCCGGTGCCGCGTCCGGCTCCGTTCTGCAGACGGAACTCGTGTCGTTCCGCTACGTCACGGTGGCGCCCGGCCAGACCTTGTGGAACCTCGCCCAGCAGATTGCGCCCACCGCGGACCCGCGAGACGTCATCGTCGACATCGTCGATCTGAACCACCTGCAGGGCAAAATCCTGCAGCCCGGTCAACGTCTGGCCCTGCCCGCCGGGTACTGATCCTTTCCCCTCCCGCAGCGGACGGGCGCCGCCGGTTGGGGCAGAGGGCCCTCGTCGCCGTAGCATTGGCGGGTGACCAGTCTCAATGACCTTCCCCTGCGCGCCGACCTCCGCGGTCAAATCCCCTATGGAGCTCCGCAACTGCATGTTCCGGTAGCCCTCAACGTGAACGAGAACACGCATCCGATACCGGAGCCGGTGGCTCTGGACATCGTGCGGGCCCTGGCGCAGGCGGTTCTCACCGTGAACCGCTACCCCGACCGGGAGTTCACCGAGTTGAGGGAACGACTCGCCGGGTACCTCGGCCACGGACTGACCCCGGAGAATATCTGGGCCGCCAACGGCTCCAATGAGGTGTTGCAGCAGGTGTTGCAGGCCTTCGGCGGTCCCGGCCGGTCCGTGCTCGGCTTCGCCCCCACCTACTCGATGTACTCCATACTCGCCTCGGGCACCGGTACCGAGTGGATCGCGGGCGGGCGCGATGTCGATTTCACCCTGTCGCCGGAGACCGCAGCGGACTGGGTGACGCGCACGAACCCCGACCTCGTCTTTCTGTGTTCCCCCAACAACCCGACCGGCACGACCCTGTCCCTGGACACGATCAGCGCCGTCTATGACGCCAGCCGCGGAATCGTCGTCGTCGACGAGGCGTACGCCGAATTCGAACCCGACGGCACGCCGAGCGCCCTCAGCCTGCTTCCGGGACGCGAACGATTGCTGGTCTCACGCACGATGAGCAAGGCCTTCGCGTTCGCCGGCGCACGGGTGGGGTACCTGGCCGCCGACCCGGCCGTGACCGACGCCCTGCGCCTCGTTCGCTTGCCGTACCACCTGTCGGCCTTCACGCAGGCGGCGGCCAACGCGGCCCTGGCCCACACGGACGACATGCTGGCCATGGTCGACGACATCCGCGGTCAGCGCGACCGACTGGTCGTCGAACTCGCCCGCCTGGGCTACTCCCCGTACGAGAGCGGCAGCAACTTCGTGCTCTTCGGCGGCGTAGCGGATCCCCGCGCCACCTTCGAGGCGCTTCTGGCCGAAGGCATCCTGATCCGCGACGTCGGGATCGCCGGGCACCTGCGCGTGACGGCCGGTACGCGCACCGAGACGACGGCGTTCCTCGAGGCGTTGGAGCGCCTCGGTCGACCGACGTCGGCCGCGGGCGAATAAGCTGGGTTCATGAGCTCACCTTCAACGCCGGTTGCACCGCGCGTCGCCCACCTGCAGCGCGAGACCAGCGAATCGAGCATCGAGCTGTCGATCAACCTGGACGGAACCGGGGTGAGCGACATTCAGACGACCGTGCCGTTTTACAACCACCTGCTCACGGCATTCGCGAAGCACTCCCTCACCGACCTCACCGTACGCGCGCACGGCGATACCGACATCGACGTGCACCACACCGTCGAAGACATCGGGATCGTGCTCGGCCAGGCCATCAAACAGGCACTCGGCGACAAATCCGGTATCTCTCGGTACGGCGACGCCCTGGTTCCCCTCGACGAGGCCCTCGTGCAGGCGGTCGTGGACATCTCCGGTCGGCCGTACCTCGTGCACGGCGGAGAACCAGCCGGATTCGAGTTTCACCTGATCGGCGGGCACTTCACCGGTTCCATGGTGCGGCACGTGTTTGAGGCCATCACCTTCAACGCCGGACTGACCGTGCACGTCACTGTTCTGGGCGGTCGGGATGCGCACCACATTGCGGAGGCGGAATTCAAGGCCTTCGCCCGCGCCTTCCGACTCGCCAAGGCCCTCGACCCGCTCGTGAGCGGCATCCCCTCCACGAAGGGCGCCCTGTGACCTCTGTTGTGGTCTTCGACTACGGAACCGGCAATGTACACTCCGCCGTCAAGGCGCTCGAACTTGCCGGTGCCGACGTCACCCTCACCCACGACCGGAAGGTCGCGCTTGAGGCCGACGGACTCGTGGTCCCCGGCGTCGGTGCGTTCAGCGCGGTCATGGCCGCCCTGACCGCGGTACGCGGCGACGACATCATCGACCGCCGGCTGGCCGGAGGACGCCCCGTGCTCGGAATCTGCGTGGGCATGCAGGTGCTCTTCGAACATGGGGTCGAGCGTGGCGTCGACACCGAGGGCCTCGGCGAATGGCCGGGAACGGTGACGGAGCTTCCCGCGCCGGTGCTGCCGCACATGGGCTGGAACACCGTGACCCCCGACCCCGATTCCCTGTTGTTTCGGGGGATCGAGGAGGAACGGTTCTACTTCGTGCACTCCTACGCCGCCCAGTCGTGGACGCTCGATGTTCAGCCGCCGTTTCCGCAGCCCCGCCTGACCTGGGCCGAGCACGGCGGACCGTTTCTCGCCGCCGTGGAAAACGGGCCGCTCTCGGCCACGCAATTCCACCCGGAGAAATCCGGTGAGGCCGGCATCCGTTTGCTGAAAAACTGGCTGACCAGCCTGCGCCAGTAGCGCATCACCCCCACAGTATTTGTGTTCAAGTCGGCTGCCTCAGCGGCCATGTCAATCGAGGAAACATATGAGTGAGTTCAACACCACCCCGCGTCTCGTTCTGCTCCCGGCCGTCGACGTCGCCGACGGCAAGGCCGTGCGGTTGACGCAGGGCCGCGCCGGCACCGAGACGAACTACGGAACCCCCGACGATGCCGCGGCGGACTGGGTGCGCCAGGGAGCCGAGTGGATCCACCTCGTCGACCTCGACGCGGCCTTCGGCCGCGGAAACAACACGGGCGTCATCAAGAAGGTCATCCGCCAGGTCAAGAACGTGAACATCGAACTGTCCGGCGGAATCCGCGACGACGAGTCGCTCGAGGCGGCGCTCAACACCGGCGTGAAGCGCATCAACCTCGGCACGGCCGCGCTCGAGAACCCCGAGTGGGCGGCGAGCGTCATCGCCCAGTACGGCGAGGCCGTTGCCGTGGGCCTCGACGTGCGCGGAACCACCCTGGCCGCTCGCGGCTGGACCAAGGACGGCGGCGACCTGTGGCAGGTGCTGGAGCGGCTCGAGACGGCCGGATGCGCCCGCTACGTGGTGACCGACGTCACCAAGGACGGCACCCTGCAGGGACCCAACATCGACCTGCTCCGTCAGATCCTGGACAAGACCCGCAAGCCCGTCATCGCCTCCGGTGGTGTCTCGAGCCTCGACGACCTGATCGCCCTGCGGGAACTCGTGCCCCTCGGCCTGGAGGGAGCCATCGTCGGCAAGGCGCTGTACGCGGGAGCCTTCACCCTCGCCGAGGCGCTGGATGTCTCGGGCTCGTAACCTCGGATCCACGGGCCTGCCATCCGGCCCGGGCGACGCCGGCAACACGGCCGATTCCGCCGGTCAGCCCTGGGCCGGACGGGACTTCGAGCCGAACGAGAGCGCGGACGACGACGGGCTCGCCCCGACGCCTCTCCTGGAGGCGCTGCGTCGATTCCACGCCCGGGAAGCGGGCGAGGAGGGCGTCATCGACGCGGTCCGCGCCTCACGGCTGCTGATTCCCCTGGTCACCGCGCTCGGTGAGTCCGGCACCAACGACCACGGTGTGACGATCGACAAGACCCAGGAACTGTCGATCATCACCGTCGCCGGTCCGGACGGACGAAATGTGCTGCCGGCGTTCAGCTCCGCGGCGGCCATGGCGCTCTGGAACCCGGACGCCCGGCCCGTTCCGGCCGACGCGGTTCGGGTGGCCCTCGCCGCGGCACAGGAGAACACCGACCTCGTCGTACTCGACCCGATGTCCCCGACGGAATTCGTGATTCGCCGCCCCGCCCTGTGGTCGATAGCGCAAGCACTGCCGTGGACGCCGAGCTACGCGAGCGCACCGGTACGAGCCGCGTTCGACGCCACGGTCAGCACCGAACTCTCCGTTCTCGGCGTGGACCTCGTCGACGGGGACCCGCACGGCCGGTTGAGCGGGCCCGAACTCATCGTGCGGCTCGAACTCGTCGTCGGTCTCACCCGGGCGGAGCTCGACGCGACCCTCGGACGCCTCGCCACCCGTTGGGCCGCGAGCGACGTGATCGCCACCCAGGTCGATTCCCTCACGGTGCAGCTCGTCGCCTCCGCGTAGCCCCGCGTCACCGGCCTCGGCGCCGGCGCATCCGTGCCGCGTATGGTGCCTACTTCAGGAGATCCGGGACCGCACCCACCGGCATCCGCGTCCTGGCAGGGGCCCGGATGCCCGCACCGGCGGATCTCCTGAAGTAGCGACGAGCGGATGTCGGTGCGGCGCGCGACAATAGGACCATGACGGTGCTCGATCGCTTTTCGCCCGCGACCCGCGCGTGGTTCGACCAGGCATTCGAGGCGCCCACCGCAGCGCAACTCGGCGCCTGGCAGGCCATCTCCGCGGGCTCCCATGCGCTCGTCGTCGCGCCGACCGGCTCGGGTAAGACACTGGCCGCGTTTCTCTGGGCCATCGACCGGCTCGCCGCCACACCCTCTTCGCTCTCCGCGGCGGAGCCCGCCTCCACGCGGGTGCTCTATATCTCGCCGCTCAAGGCGCTCGGTGTCGACGTGGAGCGCAACCTGCGTGCGCCCCTCGTCGGCATCACCCGGGCGGCCGAACGCCTGGGCCTGCCCGTCCCGCAGGTGACCGTCGGGGTGCGGTCGGGAGACACTCCCGCCGCCGAACGCCGACACCTCGTCAAAACACCGCCCGACATCCTGATCACCACACCGGAGTCGCTCTTCCTGCTGCTCACGAGCGCGGCACGCGAGTCCCTGCGCGGGGTGCACACCGTCATCATCGACGAGGTGCACGCCGTCGCGGCCAGCAAACGCGGCGCGCACCTCGCCGTATCCCTCGAACGCCTCGACGCCCTGCTGGCCACACCGGTCCAGCGCATCGGCCTCTCCGCCACCGTGCGGCCGCACAGCGAGGTGGCCCGGTTCCTCGGCGGAAGCGCCCCGGTACACATCGTCGCCCCGGCCTCGCCGAAACGGTTCGACCTGCGCGTTGTCGTGCCCGTCGACGACATGAGCCAGCTGGGGCCGGTGGCGCCGCGCGAAGGATCCACCGCGGCGTCGTCGGCCCAGACCGGGTCAATCTGGCCGCACGTCGAGGAAGCCATCGTCGACGAGGTGCTCGCGCACTCCTCGTCGATCGTGTTCGCGAACTCCCGCCGGCTCACCGAACGCCTCACCGCCCGGTTCAACGAGATCTACACCGAACGGCTCGCGGCCCGCGACGACGGCGAGGGAGCGGATGCACCGCTCGGCACCCCGGCATCCGCCCCACGCGAGCGCCCACCCGCAGAACTGCTCGGAGCCAGCGGACAGACCGCAGGCGCCGAGGCGGTGCTCGCCCGCGCCCACCACGGCTCGGTCAGCAAGGAACAGCGAGCCGTCATCGAGGACGACCTGAAATCCGGACGGCTGCGGTGCGTCGTCGCCACCTCCACCCTCGAACTCGGCATCGACATGGGCGCGGTCGACCTCGTGGTGCAGGTGGAGTCGCCGCCGTCGGTCGCCAGCGCCCTCCAGCGAGTGGGTCGGGCCGGCCACCAGGTGGGCGAGATCTCCCGCGGGGTGATCTATCCCAAGCACCGCGCCGACCTCATCCACGCCGCCGTCACCGCAGAGCAGATGCTCAGTGGCCGGATCGAAGCCCTGCGCGTTCCCACCAACCCGCTGGACATCCTCGCCCAGCAGACCGTCGCCGCCGTCGCCCTCGACGAGATCGACGTGGAGGAATGGTTCGACACCGTCCGCCGCAGCGCACCCTTCGCGAGCCTGCCCCGCTCCCTCTATGAGGCCACCCTCGACCTGCTCGCCGGTCGCTACCCGTCCGACCAGTTTGCCGAACTACGCCCGCGCATCATCTGGGACCGGGTGGCCGGCACCCTCACCGGCCGGCCCGGCGCGCAACGGCTCGCCGTGACCAGCGGCGGCACCATCCCCGACCGCGGACTCTTCGGCGTCTTCATGGTCGGCGGCGACGAGGTGGGCGGCAAACGCGTCGGCGAACTCGACGAAGAAATGGTCTACGAATCCCGGGTGGGCGACGTCTTCGCCCTCGGCACCACGAGCTGGCGCATCCAGGACATCACCCACGACCGCGTCCTCGTGCTCCCGGCGTTCGGGGAACCGGGCCGGCTGCCGTTCTGGAAGGGGGACGGGCAGGGCCGGCCCGCCGAACTCGGCGAGGCGATCGGCGTGTTCGTGCGTGAGGTGTCCGCGCTGCCCGCACGCGAGGCCCGCGCACGCTGCGCCGCCGCGGGCCTCGGCGAGCGAGCGATCACCAACCTGCTCGCCTTCCTGAACGAGCAACGCTCCGCCACCCGTCACCTGCCGACAGACCGGACCCTCGTCGTCGAACGGTTCACCGACGAGCTGGGGGACTGGCGTGTCATCCTGCATTCCCCGTACGGCATGCAGGTACATGCGCCCTGGGCCCTCGCCGTGGGCGCTCGGGTGCGGGAGCTGTTCGGCCTCGATGGCAACTGCGTCGCGAGCGATGACGGCATCGTGGTGCGCATCCCCGACACGGGAGCCGAGCCGCCCGGGGCCGAACTGTTCGTCTTCGAACCCGATGACCTGCAGCAGATCGTCACCGAGCAGGTGGGCGGGTCCGCCCTCTTCGCGGCACGCTTTCGAGAATGCGCCGCACGCGCGCTGCTCCTGCCGCGCTCCAATCCCGGCGCGCGTTCCCCGCTCTGGCAACAACGCCAGAAGGCCGCGCAACTACTCGATGTGGCCCGGGAATACCCGACGTTCCCGATCATCCTCGAGACCGTGCGTGAATGCCTGCAAGACGTCTACGACCTGCCGGCGCTGGCCCGGCTGGCCACCCAAATCGAATCCCGCTCCATTCGGCTGATGGAGGTGCACACGGATGCCGCGAGCCCGTTCGCGAGCACCCTCCTGTTCGGCTACGTGGCAGCGTTCATGTACGAGGGCGATACTCCTCTCGCCGAACGTCGCGCGACGGCCCTGTCCATCGACTCGAGCCTGCTCGCGGAACTGCTCGGCCGGGTCGAGCTGCGCGAACTCCTCGACCCCGCGGTGATCGAGGCGACAGACCGAGAACTGCAGCGCCTGGCGCCCGACCGGAAGGTGAAGGGTATTGAGGGCATCTTCGACCTCCTACGGGGGCTCGGCCCCCTCACCCGGGACGAGTTCGGTCCCCGAATGTCGGCGGGCGACGAGGCCGAGCGGGCCGCACACCTGGGGGCACTCGTCGACGCCAAACGGATCGTCTACACCAGCTTCGCCGGCCGCGACTGGTGGGCGGTGACTGAAGACGCCAGCCGGCTGCGGGACGCCCTCGGAGTCCCGCTCCCGCTGGGCATTCCACGGGTCTTCAGCGAGGCCGTCGCCGACCCCCTCGGCGACCTGGTGAGCCGCTACGCTCGCACGCACGGCCCGTTCACGACGGAGGCGGCCGCGGATCGTTTCGGACTCGGCACCGCGGTCATGCAGCAGGTGCTGCGTCGGCTCGCCGACTCCCGCCGCGTTGTGGAGGGCGAGTTCCGGCCCAACGGCACCGGCAGCGAGTGGTGTGACGCCGAGGTGCTCCGCCGGCTGCGTCGGCGCTCGCTCGCGGCGCTGCGGCACGAAGTCGAACCCGTCGATCAGGTGACGATGGCGCGGTTCCTGCCGGAATGGCAGCACGTCGGCGGGCGCCTGCGCGGCGTGGACGGCGTCGCCGCGGTCATCGAACAGCTCGAGGGCGCCCGCATCCCCGCCTCCGCCTGGGAATCACTCATCCTGCCAGCGCGAATAACCGGGTACCTGCCCGGCATGCTCGACGAACTGACCAACGCGGGGGAGGTGATCTGGGCCGGAGCCGGATCCCTCGCCGGGAACGACGGCTGGATCAGCCTGCACCTGGCCGAGACGGCGCCCCTGACCCTGCCACCCGCGCCGGGCCGGGATCTGACCGTGCTGCAGCACGACGTCCTGGCCACCCTCGGCGGCGGAGGCGGGTACTTCTTCCGGCAGCTGTCCGATGCCGTGGGCAACACAGTAGATGCCGACCTGGTCGATGCCCTCTGGGATTTCGTCTGGGCGGGACTGATCACCAACGACACATTCGCTCCCATGCGGGCCCGCCTGAACGGCGGACGACCGTCCCACAAACCGAGCCGCTCGGCCCCGCGCGCCCGCATGCACCGCGGCCGGTCGGTGCCGCGCTCGGCGCTTCCGACACGAAGCGGCCCGCCTACGGTGTCGGGGCGGTGGTCGCTCCTGCCGCTCGCCGACTCCGTCGCGACGCGGCGCGCCCACGCCCTCGGCGAGACCCTGCTGGAACGGTACGGCGTGGTCACCCGCGGTGCGGTTCAGGCCGAGGGCGTGGTCGGCGGTTTCGCCCTCGTCTACCGCACGCTCAGCGGATTCGAGGAGACAGGACGCTGTCGCCGCGGATACTTCGTCGACGGCCTCGGCGCCGCCCAATTCGCGGGCGGGGGAACCATCGACCGACTGCGGTCCTTCGCCGCCGCGGCCGACGGCGCCGCACCCAGGCACCCGGTCGCCCTCACGCTCGCCGCCACCGATCCGGCCAATCCCTACGGCGCCGTATTGCCCTGGCCGCCGCTCGCGGAGGGCACCGGCCACCGACCCGGACGCAAGTCCGGTGCCGTTGTGGTGCTCGTGGACGGCATTCTCGTGCTGTACATCGAACGGGGTGGCAAGACCGTTTTGGCATATTCGTCGGAGGACGCACCGCTCGCCGCCGCCGCGGCGAGTCTGGCCGCCGTGGTGAAAGCCGGACGAATCGACAGGGTCGCCGTGGAGACCGTCAACGGAGCCTTCGTGATCGGCACGACCGTCGGTGAGCAGCTGCAGGCGGCCGGTTTCACTCTCACCCCCAAAGGGCTGAGGCTCAGTGCCTGAGGGTGACACCGTCTTCCGGGAGGCGCGCTCGCTCGGCGACGCGTTGCGGGGGAGCGAGCTCACCCGCAGCGACATTCGGGTTCCGGAATGGGCCACCGTCAACCTGTCCGGGCAGACCGTGCGCGACGTCGCCAGTCGCGGCAAACACATCCTGATCCGCACCGACAGCGTGAGCGTGCACTCCCACCTGAAAATGGAAGGGTCCTGGCACCTTTACCGGCACGGAACGACGTGGCAGCGGCCGGCGTTCCAGGCCAGGATCGTGCTCGAAACGCTCGACTGGGCGGCCGTCGGCTTCGACCTCGGCGTGCTCGAGCTGATGCCGCGCGCGGAGGAGAACAACCGCCTGGGCCATCTGGGACCGGACCTGCTCGGCGCCGACTGGGACGCCGACGAAGCGGTACGCCGGCTGGCCTCCCGGCCGAGCGTGCCGGCGGCCGTGGCGCTGGCCGACCAGCGCAACCTCGCGGGCCTCGGCAACGTGTACGTGAACGAACTGTGTTTCCTGCGTGGGCTGCTTCCAACCAGGATGATCGGCGACGTGGCGGACCTTCCCGCGCTTGTCTACTTGGCTCATCGTCTGATCCAGGCCAACCGGCACCGAGCCGAACGCACGACGACGGGCAACACCCGAAGGGGCGGCCGGCTGTGGGTGTATTCCCGGGATCGGCAGCCGTGTCGCCGCTGCGGGACACGGATCATCCGGGCGCAGATCGGACGCAGCGAACTCGAGCTGCGCGACACGTACTGGTGCCCCCGCTGTCAGACCTGACGGGCCCCGGCATCGGCGGCGCCCACCACCTGTGCGGCGGTGGGCGCCGCGCCCGGGAGGCTACGGCCGGGAGCCGTCCTGCGCATCCGCCCGCGCCCAGTAATTGCCGAGAACCGTGAGGGCGACGACGCCGATCAGCACGAACCACAGCCACGGGCCGGGCAGAATCGTGAACGAGACCACGAGAGCCACGAAGTACCCGATGAAGAGGATGTAGAAGATCCGTCGTCTCTCGGGTGTGGCCATCTGGGCGCGCTTCGCGTCGCGACGGAACGGAATCAGAAGGCGAAAATCCACGGGCTAGTTGACCGGGCCGGTGAACTTCTCGCCCGGGCCCTCACCGATCGGGTCGGGAATGGCGGATGCCTCGCGGAACGCGAGCTGCACGGACCGCAGGCCGTCGCGCAGGCTGCGCGCATGCATGTCGGAGATTTCGGGCGCGGCTGCCGTCACGAGACCGGCGAGGGCGGTGATGAGTTTACGGGCCTCATCGAGGTCGGTCTGGGTGCCCGGATCATCGGCCAGCCCGCATTTCACGGCCGCCGCGCTCAGCAAATGTACGGCCGCGGTGGTGATGATCTCCACCGCTCCGACATCCGCGATGTCCCGTGTGGCCTGGGCGGTCTCTTCGTCGTAATTGGTGCTCACTGCTATCCTCTGCTAGAGTTATGTCGGTTCCGAGACATTAGTCTCGGTACGAAAGTGGAGAATCTCCCACCCGCGCTTGACCGCTTCATAAAGGTTACCGGGTAGTTCGCACTCCGTCGTCGTCCGCTGGTTTCCAGAGGGCGAAGGCAGCCAGGGTGCCGTGTGGTTGGACGAGCATCGCGCTCGAACAAATGCTCGTGATTTTCCTCTCTTCGTCCCCGGCCGACATCCGTTGGCCGGTTGTAACCACGAAGTTAACCAAGAGGAGAGACGCATCAGCGATCCCCGTACAAATGACCGTATTCGCGTCCCCGAAGTTCGTCTCGTTGGTCCCAACGGCGAGCAGGTCGGGGTCGTGGCCATTGATGTTGCCCTGCGACTGGCGCAGGACGCCGACCTCGACCTTGTCGAAGTTGCCCCTGAAGCTAAGCCTCCCGTGGCGAAGATCATGGACTACGGCAAGTTCAAGTACGAGGCTGCGCAGAAGGCTAAAGAAGCCAGGCGCAACCAGGCGAACACGATCCTCAAAGAGGTTCGATTCCGCCTCAAGATTGATACCCACGACTACGAGACCAAGCGCAAACGCGCCGAAGGCTTCCTGAAGGCCGGTGACAAGGTCAAGGCCATGATCTTGTTCCGTGGTCGTGAACAGTCCCGTCCCGACCAGGGTGTGCGACTGCTCAGAAAATTTGCCGAGGATGTATCCGAGTTCGGTTCCGTGGAATCGACTCCGACCATTGACGGACGAAACATGGTCATGGTCATCGGACCTCTGAAGAACAAGTCAGAGGCCAAGGCGGAGACTAACGCACATAAGGCTGCTGAAAAGGCAGACAAGGTTGCCGATAAGGCAGACAAGGTTGCCGATAAGGCAGCAAAACTGGAGGAAAAAGATGCCTAAGATGAAGACTCACTCCGGCACGAAGAAGCGGTTCAAGGTCACCGGAAGCGGCAAGATCATGAAGCAGCAGGCTGGTATGCGACACAACCTTGAGGTCAAGAGCACCAAGCGCAAGGCTCGCCTCAACCAGGACCAGGTTCTGGCCAAGTCGGACACCAAGGTCATCAAGAAGCTTCTCGGTCTCTAAACGGCCGACGACCACACACTTTTAAGGAACCGGAAAAATGGCAAGAGTCAAGAGGGCTGTAAACGCCCACAAGAAGCGTCGCGTTATTCTCGAACGCGCCAAGGGCTACCGCGGACAGCGTTCACGCCTGGTCACCAAGGCGAAGGAGCAGCTCACTCACTCCTTCACCTACAGCTACCGTGACCGCCGTGCACGCAAGGGTGACTTCCGTCGCCTGTGGATCCAGCGCATCAACGCCGCATCGCGCGCCAACGGCCTCACCTACAACCGTCTGATCCAGGGCCTCGGCCTTGCAGGCATCGAGGTTGACCGTCGTATGCTCGCCGAACTGGCCGTCAACGAGCCCGCCACCTTCGCGGCCCTCGTCGAGTCCGCCAAGGGTGCCCTTCCCGCCGACACGTCGGCACCGAAGGTTGCAGCAGCGTAGTCAGACCAGCAGCTTCGCTGGAACAGTGAAAAGGGAGTGGCCGCGACAGCGCCCACTCCCTTTTTCTGCATCTGCGCACGTTTTCTGCAAGTAGGCTTGATACATGCTTGATAACCCACGTTCACCGCGCGTTAGAGCCGTCGCGAAACTTGCGAAGCGCGATGCGCGCACCGAGACGGGGCTGTTCCTTCTCGAAGGTCCGCAGGCCGTCTCCGAGGCGCTCACGTTCCGCCCCGAACTCGTCGTGGAGCTGTACGCCACGCCGACAGCCCTCGAACGCTACACCGACCTTGCCGAATCCGCCGTTGCCGCGGGTGTCGAAGTGGAGTTCGTCTCCGAAGAAGTACTTGACGCCATGGCCGACACGGTCACGCCGCAGGGTTTCGTCGCCGTCTGCCACCAGTTCCCCACCTCGGTGCGGAAGATCTTCAACGCCGAACCGAAACTTGTCGTCATCCTCGAAGAGGTGCGCGACCCGGGCAACGCCGGCACGATCATTCGGGCAGCGGATGCCGCCGGTGCCGACGCCGTCATCCTCTGCGGTCGCAGCGTCGACCTGTACAACACCAAGGTGATTCGGTCATCCACCGGCTCGATCTTCCACCTGCCCGTCGCGATCGCCGCGAGCCTCGAGGATGTGCGCGACCGCGTGCGCACTGCCGGGCTTCAGCTGCTCGCCGCCGACATCAAGGGCGAGGACCTGCTCACGGCCCGCACCGAGGGGCTCCTCGCCGCGCCGACGGCGTGGCTCTTCGGCAACGAGGCCCGCGGGCTCACCGATGAAGACCTGGCCAAGGCGGACCGCGTCATCAGCGTTCCGATTTACGGTCACGCCGAGTCGATGAACCTCGCCACTGCGGCATCCGTGTGCCTGTACGAGAGCGCCTTCGCCCAGCGCAGCTAAATCGGCGGGAGAAACCCCCGTTCCGACCCGTTTTATCCCGCCCCCGGCGGTGCCGACTGTTACAACTCGGTTACCGTCGGGGGTTTGGTGCGTCCCCGATCGAATTTTGTTCTAAGTTGGGCTTATGGAGCCTACAAACGCCACGCCGGCCACGTCAAACATCACGGTCCGTCGCGGCGAACCGTTGGTCGTCGTAAAAGACATCAACAAGCACTACGGAGAACTGCACGTTCTCAAGAACATCAACGCCACGGTCAACCGCGGTGAGGTTGTCGTCGTGATCGGGCCGAGCGGTTCGGGCAAGTCGACACTCTGCCGGGCGATCAACCGCCTCGAAACCATTGACGATGGGCTCATCACCATCGACGGGGTCAAGCTCGCCGAGGAAGGCAAAGCCCTCGCCCACCTGCGCGCCGACGTGGGAATGGTCTTCCAGGCCTTCAACCTGTTCGCGCACAAGACCGTGCTCGAGAACGTCACCCTTGGACCGATCAAGGTGCGCGGCATGAAGAAGGCCGACGCCGAGAAGAGGGCCATGGCCCTGCTCGACCGTGTGGGGGTGGCGAACCAGGCCAAGAAGATGCCCGCACAGCTCTCCGGCGGGCAGCAGCAGCGCGTCGCCATCGCGCGGGCCCTCGCCATGGACCCCAAGGTCATTCTGCTCGATGAGCCGACGAGCGCACTCGACCCGGAAATGATCAACGAGGTACTCGAGGTCATGGTCGACCTCGCCAACGACGGCATGACCATGATCGTCGTCACTCACGAGATGGGCTTTGCCCGCAAGGCTGCCGACCGAGTGATCTTTATGGCCGAGGGCGAGATCGTGGAGGAAGCCACTCCCGAGCAGTTCTTCACCAATCCCCAAAGCACGAGAGCGCAAGACTTCCTCTCCAAAATACTTGCCCACTAACAAATCGTGAGCAAGCCCCACACAGCAGCAACACCAGCAATCAGGAGAAAAACCATGAGACTCAAAAAAGGTCTAGTGATTTCGGCCCTTGCCATCAGCGCGCTCGTTCTCAGCGGCTGCAGCGACTCCGGCGCATCGTCGTCTGACGAGCCGCCGGTAGCCGATGCCACAGAGTTTGAAGCCGGCACCACGATGGCGAAACTGGCCGAAGCGGGCAGCATCAACATCGGCACCAAGTTCGACCAGCCGCTGTTCGGCCTGCGTGGACCCGACGGCAAGCCGGTAGGCTTCGACGTGGAGATCGGCAAGATCATCGCGGCCAAGCTCGGCATCCCCGCCAGTGGCATCAACTGGAGCGAGACCGTCTCCGCCAACCGCGAACCGTTCATCGAAAACGGCGAGGTCGACCTCGTCATCGCGACGTACACGATCAACGACACCCGCAAGGAGGTCGTGTCCTTCGCCGGACCGTACTACTCGGCCGGTCAGGACCTGCTCGTGCTCGAGGGCAACCCGGACGGCATCACCGGTCCCGAGGACCTCGCCGGCAAGAAGGTGTGCACCGTGAGCGGTTCCACGTCGGAGAAGAACATCGCCGCGTACACGACGGACATCATCGCCACGGACACGTACTCCAACTGCCTCGGCCCGCTGCGTAGCGGCGAGGTTGCCGCCGTCACCACGGACAACGTGATTCTCGCCGGCCTCGCCGACCAGAACCCGGGCGAGTTCGAGGTCGTCAACAACGCCTTCACCGAGGAGCCCTACGGCATCGGCCTCGCGCACGACGACACCGAGTTCCGCAACTTCATCAACGATGCGCTTGAAGAGTCGTACGACGACGGCAGCTGGGTCAAGGCGTGGGAAGCCACGGCGGGCTCTGTGCTCAAGACTCCGACGCCTCCGGCCGTCGACCGCTACTAGGTCGACCGTCTCGTCGGTAGCCCGCACCAAATCGCAGTAATCCACTGAGCCGCAGTGGCCCACCCCGACGGGCGGGTCGCTGCGGCGATGCGGCCCAGCACGTTCCACGTACGCCCCCTGCGCCACCGCAGACAGACAAAGAAGAAGAGGAGGTGAGTTGTGGACGCAGTCATCGACAACCTGCCGCTGTTCCTGGAAGGCTTCCGGAACACCCTGGGCCTGCTCGCCATCGCCGGAGTCGGCGCATCGTTGCTCGGCATGATCGTCGCCGCCATGCGCATCTCACCGATCGCATCGTTCCGCATCTTCGCCACCGCCTACACGGAGCTTGTACGCAACACTCCGCTCACCCTGGTGCTGTTCTTCTGCGCCTACCTTTTGCCGTATCTGCAGTTCACGCCCGGGTACTTCCAGCTGGCCGCCATCGGCCTCACGGTCTACACCTCCCCGTTCGTCGCCGAGGCACTGCGATCCGGTGTCAACGGCGTGCACGTCGGACAGGCCGAAGCAGCGCGCAGCGTGGGACTCACCTTCGGTCAGACGCTCTCCTACGTGGTCATGCCCCAGGCCATCCGCATGGTGGTCCCGCCACTGATCAACGTGTTCATCGCCCTCACCAAGAACACGTCGGTGGCCGGCGCCTTCTTCGTCTTCGAACTGTTCGGGGCGGCCCGCAAGATCACCAACGACCGCGGGGACGCCACCATCGCCATCCTGCTTGCCGTCGCGGCGTTCTACCTCATCATCACCATTCCTCTCGGCATCGTCGCCGGCAGGATCGAGAAGAAGGTCGCGGTGCTCCGATGAGTTCTGTACTGTACGACGCCCCCGGACCGAAGTCTCGGGCGCGTTCGCGCGCGCTCTCGATCGTCGGAGCGATCGTCATCGCCGGCGGCCTGGTCGCCCTCATTTTCGTGCTCGGCCTGCCCAAGACAAGCGCCAACGGCGCGGTGCAGCCCGGCCTCTGGGACGTGAGCCGCTGGGACGTCTTCGGCGACCTGCTGGTCTGGCGCACCCTCGGACTCGGCGCCCTGGCGACGTTGCGGATGGCCGCGGTCGCCGCGACGTTCGCGCTCATCCTCGGGGTGCTGTTCTCGTTCGGGCGTGCGTCTGACACCGCCTGGATCCGAGTTCCAACCACCGTGATCCTTGAATTCTTCCGCGGCATGCCCGTGCTGCTCATGATGCTGTTCATTCTGCTGGTATTCGGCACCGGCTCGTTCTGGGCCGGCGTCGCCGCGCTCTCCGTGTACAACGGAGCGATCATCGGCGAAGCCCTCCGTGCCGGCATCAATGCCCTCCCACGCGGACAGCGCGAGGCCGGCCTCGCCATCGGTCTCACCCCCGTCGCCACCCGGTTCCGGATCGAGTTTCCCCAGGCATTCCGGCAGATGCTTCCGATCATCATCGCGCAGCTGGTCGTGCTGCTCAAGGACACCTCGCTGGCCTTCGTCGTGGGCTACAACGAACTGCTCCGCTCCGGACTGAACAACCTCGGCGGTTTCTTCGGCAATCAGTACCAGTTCTCGTTCTTCTTCATCGTGCTGGCCATCTACCTGACGATGAACCTGTCCCTGTCCTGGGTTGCGCGCCGGATCGCCAAGCGCACCGGCCCGCAGGCGGGCAAGCTGATCAAGCCGGACGAGACCCCGCCCGTCGACCCGAACCTGGTCGACCCGCGAGCGCTGGGTGCCCAGAGCAGAAGCCAGGGTGTCTGAGGCGGCTAAACTCAGGGACTGTGTCTGAAACTTCTGGTCCCCTTGACCCGCCCGCCATTACCGAAGAGGCGGTGAGCGCTGCGGTTGACGCGGCCCTCACCGCCATTTCGCTGTCCGAAACCTCCGCAGACCTCAGGTCGGTGAGAGCCGAGCATGTGGGGGAGTCTTCCCCCATCTCCAGGCTCAACGCCCTGATGCGCACGGTGCCGGGCGACCAAAAGGCCGCCGCCGGCAAGCTGCTCGGGCAGGCGAAGGGGCGCGTCACCCAGGCGTTCACCGCCAGGGAAACCGCGATCGGCGAGGCCGAGGCGATCGCCCGGCTCGCCGCCGAAACCGTGGACGTGACCGCCGCGGCGTCAACCTGGAAGCCTGGGGCGCGGCATCCGATCTCGCTACTCACCGAGCGTGCCTCCGACGTCTTCGTGGCCATGGGCTGGGAAGTGGCCGAGGGGCCGGAGCTCGAAAGCGAATGGTTCAACTTCGACGGGCTCAATTTCGACGAGGACCACCCCGCCCGGGCGATGCAGGACACGTTCTTCGTGGAGCCGACGGATGCCCACCTGGTGCTGCGCACCCAGACCTCGCCCGTGCAGCTGCGCGCGCTGCTCTCCCGCGAGTTGCCCGTATACGTCGTCGCGCCCGGGCGGGTCTTCCGCACGGACGAACTCGATGCCACGCACACGCCCGTGTTCCACCAGATCGAGGGCATCGCCATCGACAAGGGCCTGACCATGGCCCACCTGCGCGGCACGCTCGACCACTTCGTGCAGGCACTGTTCGGCCCGGAGGCCAAGGTGCGCCTGCGCCCCAACTACTTTCCGTTCACCGAACCGAGCGCCGAGCTCGACGTGTGGCACCCCACGTTCAAGGACGGCGCACGCTGGATCGAATGGGGCGGCTGCGGCATGGTGCACGCGAACGTGCTGCGCGCCGCCGGGATCGACCCGGAGGTCTACTCCGGGTTCGCGTTCGGTGTTGGCGTGGAGCGAGCTTTGATGTTTAGAAACGATGTAAAGGACATGCACGACATGGTCGAGGGCGATACCCGGTTCAGCCAGCAGTACGGGATGACCATCTGATGCGCGTACCACTGAGCTGGCTGGGCGAATTCGTCGACCTTGCCCCGGGAACCACACCCGAAGACGTGCACGCCGCCCTGGTGAGTGTCGGCCTCGAAGAGGAAGACATCCACCGCTTCGAGCTGACCGGTCCGATCGTTGTCGGCGAGGTGCTCGAATTCGTGGGCGAACCGCAGAAGAACGGCAAGACCATCAACTGGTGCCAGGTGCGTGTCGCCGCCGATGGCGAACTCGCCGCCGACGGCGGACCGGCCGTTCACGGCATCGTCTGCGGAGCGCACAACTTCGCGGTCGGCGACAAGGTCGTCGTGACCCTGCCCGGCGCCGTGCTCCCCGGCCCGTTCCCGATCGCCCCGCGCCAGACCTACGGCCACGTGTCCGACGGCATGATCGCCTCGGCCCGGGAACTCGGGCTCGGTGACGAGCACGACGGCATTCTGCTGCTGGCTTCGCTCGGGCTCGACGCGCCGGTGGGAACCGACGCGATTGCCCTGCTGGGACTGGACGATTCGGCCGTCGAGGTCAACGTCACCCCCGACCGCGGCTACGCGTTCTCCATCCGGGGCATCGCCCGCGAATACGCGCACGCCACCGGAGCCACGTTCCGCGACCCGGCGCTCACCGGAGCAACGTTCTCCCCGTCCACCGACTTCCCCGTCACCATCGACGACCAGGCCCCGATCCGCGGCCGCATCGGCTGCACCGTCTTCGTCACCCGCGTCGTTCGCGGCATCGACCCGACCCGGCCCACTCCCGCCTGGATGGTGTCTCGGCTCGGACTGGCCGGCATCCGTTCGATTTCGCTCATCGTGGACGTGACCAACTACGTCATGGTGGAACTCGGCCAGCCGTTGCACGGCTACGACCTGGACAAGCTCACCGACGGCCTCGTTGTCCGCCGCGCGGACGTGGGCGAGAAGATCACCACCCTCGACGGCGCGGTGCGCACGCTCGTGCGGGAAGACCTGCTGATCACGGACGGGTCCGGGCCGATAGGGCTCGCCGGCGTGATGGGCGGTGCCACGACCGAGATCGGCGCGACGAGCACCAACGTGCTCGTCGAAGCCGCCAACTTCGACCCGGTGTCGATCGCCCGCTCCGCTCGCCGACACAAACTGCCCAGCGAAGCGTCCCGGCGCTTCGAACGCGGCGTCGATCCCGCGGTTGCCTCCGTGGCCGCGGCACGCGTCGTGCAGCTGCTCGTGGACCTCGCCGGGGGAGTGGCCGACGGTCTCGGATCGACCCACGACGACAGTCGGGCACCCGCGCCGATCCACCTGCCGACCGGGTTCATCTCCGGACTGATCGGACTCGACTACACCGGCGACGAGGTGCGCACCTCGCTGCTGGAAATCGGAACCACGGTGCAGGAGGCCGACGGTGGCCTGTTGGTCACCCCGCCAACCTGGCGCCCGGACCTCACCGACAAGTGGACGCTCGCCGAGGAGGTGGCCCGCATCGTCGGGTACGACCGCATCCCCTCCGTGCTGCCCGTCGCGCCCCCCGGCCGCGGATTAACCCGCGCGCAGACCTTGCGCCGGTCCGTGTCGCAGACCCTCGCCGCCACCGGCCACACCGAGGTGCTCGCGTACCCGTTCGTGCCGGCCAAGGCCAACACCGCGTTCAACGGTGCGGACGTCGCCCAGGTGCGCGTGGCCAACCCGATGGATGGGGCGGCGCCGTTCCTGCGCACCACCCTGCTTCCCGGCCTGATGCAGATCGCGCACCGCAACCGTTCACGCGGCCTCGTCGACGTGTCCCTGTTCGAACAGGGCCTCGTCTTCCGGCCCGAGGCGGGCGTCGTCTACGGCATCCCGGTCGTCCCCCCGGGAGCTCAGAAGCCCAGCATCGAGGTGCAGGGCGCGCTGAACGCCGGAATCCCGCCGCAGCCGCTGTACCTCGGCGTTGTCCTCGTCGGAAACACGCGGCGCCACCAACCCGGGCACCCGGCCACACCGGCCGGCTGGCAGGACGCCCTCGCCGCCGTGCAGCAGGTTTCCCTCGCCACAGGCGTGACGATCCAGGTACGTCAGGGCTCACGCCCGGGCATGCACCCGGGCCGCACCGCCGAGCTCTTCGTCACCACGACGGATGCCGCCGACCTCGTTGTCGGCTTCGCGGGGGAGCTGCTGCCCACCGTGGCCAAGGACTACGACCTGCCGGCGGTCGTTGCCGTCGCCGAGATCAACCTCGACGCCGTCATCGCCCAGGCGAACTCCGTGGTGTCGGCGACCGTCATCCACACCAAACCCGCCGCCACGCAGGACCTGTCGCTTGTGGTGGCGGATGCCGTGCCCGCCGGTGAGCTGCGTGCCGCCGTCGTCGACGGCGCCGGCGCGCTGCTCGAACGCATCGACCTCGTTGACGACTACCGCGGTACCGGCATCGAGCCCGGCCAGAAGTCGCTCACCTTCGCGCTGCGCTTCCGCGCACCCGACCGCACGCTCACCGCGGCCGAGGCGAGCGACGCCCGCCTGGCCGGCGTCGCACGGGCATCCGCTCGTTTCGGGGCAACCCTCCGCGAGTAGCCCCGTCGCCTCGCGGCACTCGTTGGGCAGGCCGGCACTCGTTCAAACGAGGGCCAGCCTCTCAAACGAGTGCCACGACGGGTGGGCGCGTGCCAGCTCGCGGCACGCCCCTCTCGCACAGGAACCAGTAGAACGCGCGCGTGTTGAGCTCGAGCGCCCACCCCCAACGATCGAAGCTGTTCACCAGTGGTCGCAGCAGGTCCTCGCGTTCCTTCTCCGCCCGCAGGACCCCGGCGATGTCCTTGTCGTTCATCACGGCCGCTCGGGTGTATTTGATGTGACCGTCGAACTCGCCGATTTTGCGTACGCCGGGCCAGAAATAGTCCACATAATACGAGTGCCCCCGCACGTCGAAACGCACCTGCAACTCGGGGATCTCGAAGCCCAGCTCCTCGAAACGCACCCTGCCGAGGGACTCGCCGGCGTTTGCGGAGAGTCCGTTTGCGAACGCGATGGCCCTTTCCGCCGCGCGCCACCCCACCCGCGGGTGCACCGCGGCCAACTCGGTGAGGAGCATGTCCTTCGTGATCGGCGGCGCCCCGCGAACACCGGCGGCAGCCTCAGCGTCCGCGCGCAGTGCCTCCTGATGGAGCATGTGATCGATCATGGCCACGCCGACGAGAAAACTCGAGCCCGCGGCGATATCGACGAGTGTGCGGGGCAGGCTGGTCACCCTCACTCCCGCGATGACTATCGAATCCGGATCGGGTATCCCGCGATGTGCCGTGAGCATCCGTTGGCTACTGCCGCCTCCGGCGTCGGGAAACAGGGCGTGAGTCGTAGCCGGCCAGGCGCCGATCAGCGGCAGACCGTGCAGGACCGCGGCGGAATGATGCGAGAGCACGAGCGGGTGGTCTGCCTGAGCCGCGGTGGCCCGCACGAAGTAGCGATAGCGCCCGTCGGCGCCCGCGGCCTCCCACCTCGACGTGCAGACATACCAGCCACGGCGCACGCGCCGGAGTTCGCCGCGCTGCAGCAGCACGCCGATGGCGTAGGAATTCATCCCGGACGCGCGGAGGGCTTCGGCGGGAATGAGCCCGTCGTTGAGCAAATCCCACGTTTCAAGTATCTCCAGCATGCACTCACCTTGTCCCGAACCGCCCCGCCGGACCGGCCCCAGCGCCCGCGCGGTGCGGAACGTGCCCGGCCCAGCGCTGTGGGGGAGACACCCGAGACTCGTGGCACCCCCTGAGAAACGCGGCACTCGTTCAAACGAGTGCCGCCTGCTCAAACGAGTGCCACGAGGGCGAGCGACGAAACTGGGGGCGGCAGCGGCGCGCTAAGTTTGATGCATGGCATTTTCGGTGGCGGTGGCGGGCGCGAGCGGCTATGCGGGCGGAGAATTGCTGCGACTGCTCGCCGGGCACCCCGAATTCGAGGTGCGAACCGTCACCGCACACAGCAACGCCGGACAGCCGCTCGTGGACGCGCAACCGCACCTCCGGTCGCTCGCGCACCTCACGCTTGTCGACACCACCCCGGAGACGCTCCGCGGACACGACCTCGTTTTTCTGGCCCTTCCGCACGGTAAATCGGGCGAGCTCACCGCTCACCTGGGCGCCGAGACTCTCGTCGTTGATTGCGGAGCGGACCACCGTCTGCAGAGCGAAGACGACTGGGCCGCCTTCTACGGCGGCGACTACTACGGTGCCTGGGCTTACGGCGTGCCCGAGCTTCCAACCGCATCCGGGCGACTCCGCGACCGGCTGGCCGGCGCACGGCGCATCGCGGCGCCGGGGTGCAACGCGAGCACGGTGGCGCTCGCGCTGGCGCCCGGAATCCGTGCCGGAGTGATCGACGAAGCCGACCTGGTGGCCGTTCTCGCCGTCGGTCCGTCGGGCGCCGGCAAGAGCCTCAAACTCCCCAACCTCGCCAGCGAGATCCTCGGTTCCGCGAACCCGTACGCCGTCGGCGGCACGCACCGCCACATCCCCGAGATCGAGCAGAGCCTGCGCTGGGCGGGGGCGGAGAACCCCACCATCTCGTTCACACCCATCATCGTGCCCATGGCCCGTGGCATCCTCGCCACCGCAACGGCGCGCCTCGTGCCGGGCACGTCGGCCGCCGCGGTACGCGCGGCGTGGGAAGACACCTACGCCGACGAGCCGTTCGTGCACGTGCTGCCGCCCGGCCATTTTCCCCGCACCGCCGACGTTCTCGGCGCGAACACGGCTCTCATCGGCCTCGCCGTCGATGAAGCTGTCGGGCGGGTCGTCACCATCACCGCCGTGGATAATCTTGTCAAGGGCACCGCTGGCGCTGCCATCCAATCGGCCAATATCGCCCTCGGTTTGCCCCAGACGCTGGGACTGACCACGAATGGAGTTGCCCCATGAGCATTACCGCAGCAGCCGGATTCACCGCCTCCGGCGTCACCGCCGGCCTGAAGAAATCCGGCGGACTCGACCTCGCCATCGTGTCCAACCTCGGCCCGCTCACCAGCGCCGCCACCGTGTTCACCACGAACCGGTGCCAGGCCAACCCGGTGATCTGGAGCCAGCAGGTGATGAAAGACGGTGTCGTTCGAGCCATCGTGCTCAACTCCGGCGGCGCGAACTGCTACACCGGCTCGATCGGCTTCCAGACGACTCACGCAACGGCCGAGGCCGTCGCGACCGAACTCGACATCTCCGCCGTCGACGTGGTCGTGTGTTCAACAGGTCTCATCGGTGAGCAGCTGAACCTCGACCTCGTGAAGGCCGGTGTGTTCGAAGCGACCCGCGCGCTCAAGACGGATACGGCCACCTCGCCGGAGGCCGGCCTGCTGGCCGCTCAGGCCATCATGACCACCGACACCACCCCGAAACAGGCGTTCGTCACCTCACCGGCCGGCTGGACCGTCGGAGGCATGGCCAAGGGCGCCGGGATGCTTGCCCCCGGGCTGGCGACGATGCTCGTCGTGATCACGACCGACGCCGTGCTGACCTCCGCGCAGCTGGACGTCGCCCTGCGGGAAGCCACCCGCCTCACCTTCGACCGGCTCGACTCCGACGGCTGCATGTCCACCAACGACACCGTGAGCCTGCTCGGCTCGGGTGCGAGCGGCGTCGAGGCCGACATGGCCGAGTTCACCGCCGCCCTGATAGCGCTGTGCCAGGAACTCACGCTGCAGATGCAGAGCGACGCCGAGGGATCCGCGCACGATGTGGCCATCGAGGTACGCAACGCCGAGACCGAAGCGGATGCCGTGTCCGTCGCCCGCGCCGTTTCGCGCAGCGCCCTGTTCAAGACGGCGATCTACGGGAACGACCCCAACTGGGGCCGCGTCCTCGCCGCCGTCGGCACCACCTCCGCCGCCTTCGACCCGTACGGCATCGACGTCGCCATCAACGATGTGCAGGTGTGCACCGCGGGTGAACCCGACCAGCCGCGTGAGCTCGTCGACCTCACGCCTCGCGCGGTGTCCGTGGTCATCGACCTGCACGCCGGCAGCGAGAGCGCCACCGTGTGGACCAACGACCTCACGCACGAGTACGTCGAAGAGAACAGCGCATACTCCAGCTGATGGCGAACGAGCACGAAGCCGCGGCGATCGACGGTGCGCACACGCCCGAGAGCGCGCCGGCGACCACCACGGCCGAGGCCGAAATCAAGGCCGCGACCCTGATCGAATCGCTCCCCTGGCTCAAGCGCTTCCACGACCAGATCGTGGTCGTCAAATTCGGCGGCAACGCCATGGTCAGCGAAGAGCTGCAGCGCGCCTTCGCGGAAGATATCGTCTACCTGCGCTACGCGGGGCTGCGTCCCGTCGTGGTGCACGGCGGCGGACCACAGATCTCCGCCATGCTCGCCCGCCTCGGTATCGAGAGCGAATTTCGCGGCGGCTACCGGGTGACGACCCCCGAGGCCATGGACGTCGTGCGTATGGTGCTCACCGGACAGATCAACCGCGACCTCGTGAGCCACATCAACCAGCACGGCCCGCTCGCCGCCGGCCTGTCGGGCGAAGATGCCGGCCTGTTCCGAGGCAAGCGACGTGGGGTTGTGATCGATGGTGAACAGATCGACCTCGGCCTCGTCGGCGATGTCGTGGGTGTCGACCCGGAGGCCGTGCACGCCCAACTGGCCGCCGGACGCATCCCGGTGGTCTCGTCGATCGCCCCCGACGCGGATGTTGCCGGGCAGTCGCTCAACGTGAACGCCGACGCGGCGGCGGCGGCCCTCGCCATCGCGCTCGGCGCCGCCAAGCTCGTGATCCTGACCGACGTCGCCGGGCTCTACAGCGACTGGCCGAATCGCGAATCCCTTGTCTCGATCATCGCCGTGCCCGAGCTGCGCGCGCTCCTTCCCGAGCTGGAGTCGGGAATGATCCCCAAGATGACCGCGTGCCTGGACGCCGTCGAAGGCGGTGTGGCCAAGGCCGCGATCATCGACGGTCGGGTTCCGCACTCGATCCTGCTCGAAATTTTCACCGGAAGCGGCATCGGTACGGAGGTAGTACCCGCATGACCCCCACTACCTGGCAGGACCGCTACAGCGCTTCGATGATGGGCACCTTCGCGCCGCCCCTCGCCCAGATCGTGCGCGGTTCCGGCTGCTACGCCTGGGACGACACCGGCAAGGAGTACCTCGACTTTCTCGCGGGCATCGCCGTGAACTCGCTCGGCCACGCTCATCCGGACCTCGTGGATGCCGTCACCCGGCAAATGGGAACGGTCGCGCACGTCTCCAACTATTTTGCGAGCGAACCGCAGATTGCGCTCGCGGAACACCTGCAGCGCCTCACCGGCGCGGGGTCTGCGGGCCGGGTCTACTTCTGCAACTCCGGCACCGAAGCCAATGAGGCCGCATTCAAGCTCGCGCGTCTCAACGTGGCCGGGGGGCGCCGCACGCGAATTCTCGCGCTCACCGACTCATTCCATGGCCGCACCATGGGCGCCCTCGCTCTCACCGGCAAGGCGGCCATGCGTGCCCCCTTCGAGCCCATGCCCGGCGGGGTGGAGCACATCGACGCCACGCTCGACGCCCTCGAAGCGAGCATCGACGATACCGTCTGCGCCCTCGTGCTCGAGCCCATCAAGGGTGAGGCCGGAGTGATCGGGCTCCCCGACGGGTTCGTGGCACGCGCCCGCGAGCTGTGTACCCGACACGGAGCACTGCTCATCATCGACGAGATCCAGACCGGGGTCGGGCGTACGGGCGACTGGTTCGCGTATCAGCACGAGGGCGTGACACCGGATGCGCTCACGCTGGCCAAGGGACTCGGCGGAGGACTGCCCATCGGCGCCCTCGTGACGTTCGGTGCGGCATCCGCCCTTTTCCAACTCGGACAGCATGGCTCGACCTTCGGCGGCAACCCGCTCGTCACAGCCGCCGCGAACGCCGTGCTCGACACGATCGAACGCGACGACCTGGTGGGAAACGCCGCCCGCCGCGGCGAGCAACTGCGGGAGATCATCGCCCGGTTGCACTCACCCCTCATCTCCGAGGTGCGCGGCCGGGGCCTGCTGCTCGGCATCGGGCTGAACCGGCCCGTCGCACGCGAGCTCGCTGCAACCGCCCTCGATGCCGGACTCATCGTGAATGCGGCCAACGAGAGCACCATCCGCCTCGCGCCGCCGCTGATCATCGGTGACGCCGAACTGGAGCAGTTTGAACGACGATTCGGGCAGGCACTGGCCACGCTCTAGAGTTGACAGATTCCACAAACGATCGAAAGTGACACCGTGACCCGCCATTTCCTGCGCGACGATGACCTCTCCCCGGCCGAACAGGCCGAAATTCTCGATCTGGCCCTGAAGCTCAAGCGAGACCGATTCGCGGTGCGCCCCCTCGAGGGCCCGCAGACCGTCGCCGTGATCTTCGACAAGTCATCCACGCGCACCCGGGTGTCCTTCGCGGTCGGCATCGCCGACCTCGGCGGCAGCCCGCTCATCATCAGCACCGCGAACAGTCAGCTGGGCGGCAAGGAAACCGCGTCGGACACCGCGCGTGTTCTGGAACGCCAGGTCGCGGCGATCGTGTGGCGCACCTACGGCCAGCTCGGCCTCGAAGAGATGGCGTACGGAACGACCATTCCCGTCATCAACGCGCTCTCCGACGACTTTCACCCGTGCCAGCTGCTCGCCGACCTGCTCACAATTCGTGAACACCGCGGCGACCTCGCCGGGCAGACGCTCGTCTTCCTCGGCGACGGAGCCTGCAACATGGGCCAGTCCTACCTTCTCGCCGGCGCCACCGCCGGCATGCACGTGCGCATCGCCTCGCCGGTCGGCTACACGCCCACCGACGCGGTGGTAGCGGATGCCACGGCCATCGCCCTACGCGCCGGCGGCTCCGTTGCCCTCTTCGAAGATCCCCTCGAAGCCGTTGCCGGCGTCGATGTGGTCATCACCGACACCTGGGTGTCGATGGGCAAGGAAGAGGAGAAGGCGTCCCGGCTGAGCGACCTCGGTCACTACCGCGTCGACGCGGCCATGATGGCCCTCGCCAAGCCCGGCGCCCACTTCATGCATTGCCTGCCCGCCGACCGCGGGTACGAGGTGACCGCCGACGTGATCGACGGACCGCAGAGCATCATCTGGGACGAGGCCGAGAATCGCCTGCACGCCCAGAAGGCGTTGCTCGTGTGGCTGCTCGCGCAGAACACCGCGTCCCACTGAACGGGGGGTCGAGACCTCGACCCGCTCGCTCACGTAAACTTGAACCAGATCAAAGATTTTAGGGAGAACCATGGCTGAACGTGTTGTGCTCGCATACTCCGGTGGACTCGATACCTCTGTGGGTATCGGCTGGCTGAAAGACGCCACCGGCAAGGAGGTTGTAGCCCTCGCCGTCGACGTCGGACAAGAGGGCGAAGACATGGACGTCATCCGCCAGCGAGCACTCGACTGTGGTGCCGTTGAGTCGATCGTCATCGACGCGAAGGACGAGTTCGCGAACGACTACATCGTTCCCACACTCAAGGCCAACGCCCTGTACCAGAAGCGTTACCCGCTGGTTTCGGCCATCAGCCGTCCGCTGATCGCCAAGTACCTCGCCTCCACCGCCATCGAACTCGGCGCCGACAGCGTCGCCCACGGTTGCACCGGCAAGGGCAACGACCAGGTGCGTTTCGAAGCGGCCGTCGCCGCCCTCGCGCCGGAGCTCACTTCGCTCGCGCCGGTGCGAGACTTCGCACTGACCCGCGACAAGGCCATCGAATACGCGTCAACGCACGACCTGCCCATTGTGCAGTCGAAGAAGAGCCCGTACTCGATCGACCAGAACGTGTGGGGCCGGGCCGTTGAAACCGGGTTCCTCGAAGACCCATGGAACGCGCCGATCGAGGACCTGTACACCTACACGCAGGATCCCTCGATCACGCGTGCACCGACCGAGGTCGTCGTCTCCTTCGACCAGGGCGTGCCCGTTGCGATCGACGGCAAGAAGGTCACCCCGCTGCAGGTCATCCAGCTCATGAACCGCCTCGCCGGCGACCAGGGTGTCGGCCGGATCGACATCGTCGAAGACCGCCTCGTGGGCATCAAGAGCCGTGAGGTCTACGAAGCACCCGCCGGCATGGCCCTCATCGCCGCGCACGAAGAGCTCGAGAACATGACGCTGGAACGCGATGTCGCCCGCTTCAAGCGCGGTGTCGAAAGCAAGTGGGCCGAGCTCGTGTACGACGGACTCTGGTTCTCCGGTCTGAAGCGCAGCCTCGACGTGTTCATCGAGGACACCCAGAAGTACGTGACCGGAGACATCCGCCTCAAGATGCACGCCGGCTCCGCCGTCGTCACCGGGCGCTCCAGCACCACGAGCCTGTACGACTTCAACCTCGCCACCTACGACACCGGCGACTCCTTCGACCAGTCCATGGCCAAGGGATTCATTGAGCTGTGGTCGCTGCCGAGCAAGGTGGCCGCACGACGCGACGCCGCCGCCGCGAAGTAGGGCGCGCGTGTCGGGCGAGAAGAACGCAAACCGGGCCGGAAAGGCGGGCGCCCTCTGGGGTGGTCGCTTCGCCGGCGGACCGTCGCCGGAGCTGGCGCGTCTGAGCAAGTCAACCGACTTCGACTGGCAGCTGGCCACGTACGACCTGCAGGGCTCGCGGGCACACGCCCGCGCCCTGCGGTCCGCCGGATACCTGACCGCGGACGAACTCGACCAGATGATCGCCGCTTTGGACCTTCTCGCCCTCGACGTGGCCGAGGGCCGGTTTGTGCCGGCCGAAAGCGACGAGGACGTGCACTCCGCCCTGGAACGCGGCCTCATCGACCGGGTCGGGGTGGAGGTCGGCGGCAAGCTTCGCGCCGGTCGAAGCCGCAACGATCAGGTGGCCACCCTCGTGCGGATGATGCTGCGTGACCACGCGGCCATCCTCGCGGGAAACGTGATCGAACTCATTGACGCCCTGGCCTCGCAGGCCGAGGCGCACGACACCGCGATCATGCCGGGGCGCACCCACCTGCAGCACGCCCAGCCGGTGCTGCTCGCGCATCATCTGCTGGCGCACTGCTGGCCGCTCGTGCGCGACCTGGACCGTTTCGTTGACTGGAGCAAGCGTGCGGACTTCTCGCCGTACGGCGCCGGCGCCCTGGCCGGCAACACGCTCGGCCTCGACGCGAACATGGTGGCCGCCGACCTCGGCTTCGGCGCCGTCGTCGAGAACTCCATCGACGGCACCGCCAGCCGTGACCTCGTCGCCGAGTTCGCGTACATCACGGCCCAGATCGGCATCGACGTGTCGCGTCTGGCCGAGGAAATCATCCTCTGGAACACCAAAGAGTTCGGTTTTGTCACCCTCGACGACGCGTACTCCACGGGGTCGTCCATCATGCCGCAGAAGAAGAACCCCGACATTGCCGAGCTCGCGCGTGGCAAGTCCGGCCGCATGATCGGAAACCTCAGCGGTCTGCTCAGCACCTTCAAGGGTCTGCCGCTCGCGTACAACCGTGACCTGCAGGAAGACAAAGAGCCCGTCTTCGACTCGATCGAAACGCTCGAGGTGCTGCTGCCGGCGTTCGCGGGCATGATCGCCACCCTGCACTTCCATACCGATCGCATGGCCGAGCTCGCGCCGCAGGGATTCTCCCTGGCAACGGACGTCGCCGAGTGGCTCGTGAAACGGCACGTGTCGTTCCGCGATGCACACGAGATCACCGGTTCGCTGGTGAAGTTCGCCGAGACGAACGGCCTCGACCTGCATGAGGTTGATGACGCGGCTCTGCTGGCGATCTCGCCCCACCTCGTTCCCCAGGTGCGTGAGGTTCTGACCATTCGCGGATCGGTCGACAGCCGTGACGGCATCGGCGGAACCGCCCCCGTGCGCGTCGCCGAGCAGCGCGCCGCGCTCGTGGAGCGCGTACGCAAGCTGGCGGTCGCACTCACCGAGTGATCACCGACCCCCAGCAGTTCGCGCGGCCATCCCTGCAGGTGGCCCCGCTGCTGCTGGGGGCGATACTCACCCGCGACGGGGTGTCAGTTCGACTGACCGAGGTCGAGGCGTACCTGGGCGGCGCGGATCCCGGGTCCCACGCTTTCCGCGGGCCGACCAAACGCACGACCACGATGTTCGGGCCTCCCGGGCACGTCTACGCGTATTTCAGCTACGGCATGCACGTGTGCGCCAACGTGGTGTGCTCGCCGGACGGGGAGGCATCCGCGGTGCTGTTGCGCGGCGGGGAGATCGTGGCGGGCCTGGACGTGGCGCGCGCGCGACGCCCCACCGCGGTGCGTGACCGAGACCTCGCCAGGGGACCGGCGCGGCTGACGAAGGCGCTCGGCATTCTGCTGACCGATGATGGCGCGCCCGTGACCGAGGCTCCGTTCAGCTTGGAGTTGCCGCAGATGCCCGTGGCGTTTCTGACCGGACCGCGCACCGGTGTGGGTGGTGACGGCGGGGGAGCGGCGTTCCCGTGGCGGTTTTGGATGCCCGGGGAGCTCTCCGTTTCGCCGTACCGGGCGCACCCCCGAGCCGCGTCCTGACGGGTCGGCGAGCGTCGTTCAGCTGAGGGCCAGGTGCACGAGGGCGGCGCAGGCGCACGCCCAGATGAGACTGGCGAAGGTGCCGATGATGAAGCGCTCGCGCGATTCGGCGGAGGCCAGCTCTGTGAAGCGACCGACGCCCTTGATGGCAACGACCACCGCGATGGCTTCGGGAAACCCGGTAAGGATGGCCCCGGTCACGGCGAAGCGCTCCAGCATGCCGATGGCGAGGCCGCCGCGCAGCACTTCGTGCACGGTCGTCTCGGCGGTACCGGCCGCACCGGGTGTGCCGAGCGCCGTCTGGTCGTCGACCAGGATGCCGCCGTGCGTGCCGGGTGCGACGCTGCCGCGGGTGGCGAGGTGGAGGGCGAGTACGGCCATCGGACCACCGCCGACGACGGAGAGCCCGAGGGCGAGCATGCCGAGAACGATCCCGAACGATGACGGTCCCGCCGGGGTGGGAACGCTGGCCATGACCAGGGCCGCCACCAGCGCGGCGATCGAACCGATCGCGAATATCTGCCGCTGCAGCTTGAACGCCAGCGCGGCGAAGACGAGGGAGCCGAGGGTGGTGAGCAGGAGCACGACCCAGTAGAGGAAGGTGAGGATCGTGAAGGTCGCTTGAATGTTCATGCCGGGGTGTCCGTTTCGCTTGTGGCGCGGTCGAGATGCTCTAGCAGCCTAACGATCGCCGGATGCGCCGTCTGCTCCAGGTGATGCTGCGCGACCTTGATTCGCTGGCTCACGGCGGCGGTAGAGATGCCGAGGGTGGCAGCGATGTCCACCTGGTTGAGACCGCTGTCGAGCAGGTCCACGGCCTCCCACCCCTCCGCGGATCGGCGCTGCCTCAAAAGAAGCAGCATCGCGAGTAGCGCCTCCACCTGGTCCACCGTCAGGGCGCAGGTATCCCCGCGGGCCGCGTCGGCGGGTGGATCGTCGGTGAGGGGCGCATCGATCGCCACGTGGGCATCCGTCTTCTTCGCCCGGGTGACCGCGTGCCGGGCGGCGATGAAGGCGGCGCCGGCGGCCTGACGCGTGGATGCCGGCAGGGGAGTGCGCACCGTTCCGATGCCGAGGCCCGCGCTCCAGTGTTCGGAGCGATGCAGAAGGAGAATTGCGCCGAGGGCGGCCTCGGCGTCGGTGACGATCACCTGAATTTCGTCGCCGGAGGTCTGATCGGCGGGCAGGGCGAAGGCGTCGCCGAACTGCTCCTGCAAGGCCTCGATCATGTCGCCGGCACGGTCACGGTCGTTTCGGCTGTCGATTTGGTCTGCGGTAATCACGAACATGTCGTAAGTCTCCACCCCTAATCCAAGACAATCAAGGCTACAGCATGAATTTACCCAAAATAAGTTATAACCCTTAATAAGTGGCGCCGGGTCTCGCTGGTAATCTGGGGCCTGTGTCAGACCCCGTGATCCTCACCCAGCAGACCAACGATTCCTCCTTCGATAACGTATGGGAGGAGATCAACTGGCGCGGCCTCGTGCACGTGTCGACCAACGACGATGAGCTGCGCACGCTGCTCTCGGGCGACCCGATCACGTATTACTGCGGCTTCGACCCCACGGCGCCCAGCCTGCACCTCGGCAATCTGGTGCAGCTGCTGCTCATGCGCCGACTCCAGCTAGCCGGCCACCGCCCCCTCGGGCTCGTCGGTGGGTCCACCGGCCTGATCGGTGACCCGCGGCCGACCGCCGAACGCACGCTCACCCCCGCCGACACGGTCGTCGAATGGGTCGGATACCTGCAGGCCCAGGTATCGCGCTTCCTCAGCGCCGAAGGCACGAATGCCGTCACCATGGTGAACAACCTCGACTGGACGGCCCCGCTGTCGGCAATCGACTTCCTGCGCGAGATCGGCAAGTACTTCCGCGTGGGCACCATGCTCAAGAAGGATGCTGTGAGCGCGCGCCTCAACTCGGATGCCGGCATCAGCTACACCGAGTTCAGCTACCAGATTCTCCAGGGACTCGACTACCTCGAGCTCTTCCGCAGCTACGGGTGCGTACTGCAGACCGGGGGAAGCGACCAGTGGGGCAACCTGACCAGCGGCACCGACCTGATTCGTCGCGCCGAGGGGGGCAGCGTGCACGCGATCGGCACGCCTCTCATCACCAACAGTGACGGCACCAAGTTCGGCAAGAGCGAGGGCAACGCGATCTGGCTCGACCCCACGCTCACAAGCCCATATGCGTTCTACCAGTTCTGGCTGAACACCGACGATGCCGACGTGGTCTTTCGTCTCAAGGTGTTCACCTTCCTCAGCAAGGTTGAGATCGAGCGTCTCGCCGAAGCCGTGGCAACGGCACCCTTCAAGCGCGAGGCCCAGCGCACCCTGGCCTTCGAGGTGACGAGTCTCGTGCATGGCGTTCCCGCTACGGATGCCGCGATCAACGCGGCACAGGCCCTGTTCGGCCAGGGGGAGCTGGCGGAGCTGGACCCGGCGACTCTCGAGGCGGCCCTGCGCGAACTGCCGAACACGACAACCGCCCCGTACGCCTCGGTGGTGCAGCTGCTGCTCGACACCGGACTCACTAAGAGTCTCGGCGAGGGCCGTCGCGCGGTGGCGCAGGGTGGGGTCTACCTCAATAACGTGAAGGTGGCCGGCGAAGACACCACGATTGAGGGCAACGTGCTGCCCGGGGGAGTGGCGGTGTTGCGTCGCGGCAAGAAGACGCTCGCCGGCGTCTTCGTCGAATAGCGGCGTGGAATACCGCGGTCGAAACGCGCCGGGGCACGCCCCGGCGCGTTTCGGGCAGGTTTCAGACGAGTTTCCGGCGCGACACGCCCGGGATGAGGGCGAGAGTTGCAGCCCCCCGGGATTCACCGTAATGTCATCTAAGTCACCCCACAGGTGCGGAAAGCTGCTCAGCTTCCCGGCCTCATGCGGGACAAATTCTGGGTCAAGATATCGCGGTTCTGTCGCGTCTCTGGCCTGGTAAGTGAAGTGCCTCAGCGAGAGTGCCCGTTAGGGTGTGAAGCTGGGTGCGTCCGATCCTTGAGAACTCAACAGCGTGCACAATGTCAAATGCCAAATACCTCGTGGTTGTTGTCCCGTTTCTAGCGGGTACGCAGCCGGGAGATTCCTTTGGAATATGAATTGAAAGTCGTGGTTTCGATCACGCAAAATAACAAAAGCAAGTCAGTAATGATTTGTTCTTGCTAGTTTCAAACTTGCATCTTGTTCGCCTATTCCGGCGGCTTGGTGCACTAGATGGGCACTCGATTTCGGTTGGGTAGCTATTCAAACATTTACGGAGAGTTTGATCCTGGCTCAGGACGAACGCTGGCGGCGTGCTTAACACATGCAAGTCGAACGGTGATGAGGAGCTTGCTTCTTTGATCAGTGGCGAACGGGTGAGTAACACGTGAGCAATCTGCCCTTGACTCTGGGATAACTGCGGGAAACTGTAGCTAATACCGGATACGACCTTGGAAGGCATCTTCTGGGGTGGAAAGAATTTTGGTCAAGGATGAGCTCGCGGCCTATCAGCTAGTTGGTGAGGTAATGGCTCACCAAGGCGACGACGGGTAGCCGGCCTGAGAGGGTGACCGGCCACACTGGGACTGAGACACGGCCCAGACTCCTACGGGAGGCAGCAGTGGGGAATATTGCACAATGGGCGCAAGCCTGATGCAGCAACGCCGCGTGAGGGACGAAGGCCTTCGGGTTGTAAACCTCTTTTAGTAGGGAAGAAGTGACTGGGTTTTCCTGGAAGTGACGGTACCTGCAGAAAAAGCACCGGCTAACTACGTGCCAGCAGCCGCGGTAATACGTAGGGTGCAAGCGTTGTCCGGAATTATTGGGCGTAAAGAGCTCGTAGGCGGTTTGTTGCGTCTGCTGTGAAAACCCGAGGCTCAACCTCGGGCCTGCAGTGGGTACGGGCAGACTAGAGTGCGGTAGGGGAGATTGGAATTCCTGGTGTAGCGGTGGAATGCGCAGATATCAGGAGGAACACCAATGGCGAAGGCAGATCTCTGGGCCGTAACTGACGCTGAGGAGCGAAAGCATGGGGAGCGAACAGGATTAGATACCCTGGTAGTCCATGCCGTAAACGTTGGGAACTAGATGTGGGGACCATTCCACGGTCTCCGTGTCGCAGCTAACGCATTAAGTTCCCCGCCTGGGGAGTACGGCCGCAAGGCTAAAACTCAAAGGAATTGACGGGGGCCCGCACAAGCGGCGGAGCATGCGGATTAATTCGATGCAACGCGAAGAACCTTACCAAGGCTTGACATATACCGGAAACGGCTGGAAACAGTCGCCCCGCAAGGTCGGTATACAGGTGGTGCATGGTTGTCGTCAGCTCGTGTCGTGAGATGTTGGGTTAAGTCCCGCAACGAGCGCAACCCTCGTCCTATGTTGCCAGCACGTAATGGTGGGAACTCATGGGATACTGCCGGGGTCAACTCGGAGGAAGGTGGGGATGACGTCAAATCATCATGCCCCTTATGTCTTGGGCTTCACGCATGCTACAATGGCCGGTACAAAGGGCTGCAATACCGCAAGGTGGAGCGAATCCCAAAAAGCCGGTCTCAGTTCGGATTGAGGTCTGCAACTCGACCTCATGAAGTCGGAGTCGCTAGTAATCGCAGATCAGCAACGCTGCGGTGAATACGTTCCCGGGCCTTGTACACACCGCCCGTCAAGTCATGAAAGTCGGTAACACCCGAAGCCGGTGGCCAAACCCGTAAGGGATGGAGCTGTCGAAGGTGGGATCGGTGATTAGGACTAAGTCGTAACAAGGTAGCCGTACCGGAAGGTGCGGCTGGATCACCTCCTTTCTAAGGAGCACGTGCAATCCCGTCTGTATACAGCGGAATACGGTTGCCAGTCATACCAGGCCGAACGGTTTGGATGGCGCTCATGGGTGGAACATTGACATTGATGTAAGAACGGCCAGTTCGGTTCAAGTACGCTTCTTCGGAGGTTGGAAAAGATTGGGGTGGAGAGACTTGCATGAGCACGCTGTTGGGTCCTGAGGGACCGGAACGGATCACTTCGGTGGTTTGGACCTTCCTCTGGACTTCTTGTTGTGGGCATTAATCGCCGGCTTCGAGGGGTACCGCCCGTACTTTGAGAACTACACAGTGGACGCGAGCATCTTAAATTTGTGGGACTTCGGTCCCCAAATTACAAAGATCTATTTATAGATCATTGGTCAATTTCTGCCGCGAATTTATTCGTGGCACCAATCGATTCAAACTCATGTGATTTCAAATTTTTAAGAGCAAACGGTGAATGCCTTGGCATGTAGAGCCGAAGAAGGACGTAGTAATCTGCGATAAGCCTCGGGGAGTTGATAAACGAACTGTGATCCGAGGATGTCCGAATGGGGAAACCCCGCCAGGCCCGTGAGGTGACCTGGTGACTCCCGCCTGAATATATAGGGCGGGTAGAGGGAACGTGGGGAAGTGAAACATCTCAGTACCCACAGGAAGAGAAAACAATAGTGATTCCGTTAGTAGTGGCGAGCGAACCCGGATGAGGCTAAACCGATCATGTGTGATAGCCGGTAGGCGTTGCATGGTCGGGGTTGTGGGACTTTTCAGCTGATTCTACCGAATGGCAAGGGTTAGAGCGTTGTATAGACGAACAGGATTGAAAGCCTGGTCATAGAGGGTGCGAACCCCGTAGTCGAAATGCAGCAATCACCCGAAGAGTATCCCAAGTAGCACGGGGCCCGAGAAATCCCGTGTGAATCCGTCAGGACCACCTGATAAGCCTAAATACTCCTACATGACCGATAGTGAACAAGTACCGTGAGGGAAAGGTGAAAAGTACCCCGGGAGGGGAGTGAAATAGTACCTGAAACCGTTTGCTTACAATCCGTTGGAGCCAGTCTGATTCTGGTGACAGCGTGCCTTTTGAAGAATGAGCCTGCGAGTTAGTGATATGTGGCGAGCTTAACCCGAGAGGGGAATGCGTAGCGAAAGCGAGTCTGAATAGGGCGATTCAGTCGCATGTCCTAGACCCGAAGCGAAGTGATCTATCCATGGCCAGGTTGAAGCGACGGTAAGACGTCGTGGAGGACCGAACCCACTTCAGTTGAAAATGGAGGGGATGAGCTGTGGATAGGGGTGAAAGGCCAATCAAACTTCGTGATAGCTGGTTCTCTCCGAAATGCATTTAGGTGCAGCGTTGCGTGTTTCTTGCCGGAGGTAGAGCTACTGGATGGCCGATGGGGCCCAAAAGCTTACTGACGTCAGCCAAACTCCGAATGCCGGTAAGTGAGAGCGCAGCAGTGAGACGGTGGGGGATAAGCTTCATCGTCGAGAGGGAAACAACCCAGACCACCAACTAAGGTCCCAAAGCGCGTGCTAAGTGGGAAAGGATGTGGAGTTGCACAGACAACCAGGAGGTTGGCTTAGAAGCAGCCACCCTTGAAAGAGTGCGTAATAGCTCACTGGTCAAGTGATTCCGCGCCGACAATGTAACGGGGCTCAAGCACGCCACCGAAGTTGTGGCATTGATATTTTTGGTTAGCCGCACCCTTGTGGTGTTGGTTCAGCCGTGTTGATGGGTAGGAGAGCGTCGTGTGGCCAGCGAAGCGGCGGTGTAAACCAGCCGTGGAGGCCACACGAGTGAGAATGCAGGCATGAGTAGCGAAAGACGGGTGAGAAACCCGTCCTCCGAAAGATCAAGGGTTCCAGGGCCAGGCTAATCCGCCCTGGGTAAGTCGGGACCTAAGGCGAGGCCGACAGGCGTAGTCGATGGACAACGGGTTGATATTCCCGTACTGACGAAAAACCGCCCAAGCTAATCCAGTAATGCTAAGTATCTGAATCCCCTAGACCGATCCCTTCGGGGTGAGGCGTGGGGCCTAGCGTACGACCCTATTCTGGTGCGGTTAGCGTATTAACAGGTGTGACGCAGGAAGGTAGCTGAGCCGGGCGATGGTTGACCCGGTCTAAGGATGTAGGGCGAACGATAGGCAAATCCGTCGTTCATATAGCCTGAGACCCGATGGGTAGCCCGTAAGGGTGAAATCAGTGATCCTATGCTGCCGAGAAAAGCATCGACGCGAGGTTTTAGTCACCCGTACCCCAAACCGACTCAGGTGATCAGGTAGAGAATACTAAGGAGATCGAGAGAATCGTGGTTAAGGAACTCGGCAAAATGCCCCCGTAACTTCGGGAGAAGGGGGGCCTGAGGCGTGAACGGACTTGCTCCGGGAGCGTTCGAAGGCCGCAGAGACCAGTGGGAAGCGACTGTTTACTAAAAACACAGGTCCGTGCTAAGTCGCAAGACGATGTATACGGACTGACGCCTGCCCGGTGCTGGAAGGTCAAGAGGAACGGTTAGCCGCAAGGCGAAGCTGAGAATTTAAGCCCCAGTAAACGGCGGTGGTAACTATAACCATCCTAAGGTAGCGAAATTCCTTGTCGGGTAAGTTCCGACCTGCACGAATGGCGTAACGACTTCCCAGCTGTCTCAACCGCGAACTCGGCGAAATTGCATTACGAGTAAAGATGCTCGTTACGCGCAGCAGGACGGAAAGACCCCGTGACCTTTACTACAGCTTGGTATTGGTGTTCGGTGTGGCTTGTGTAGGATAGGTGGGAGACTTTGAAGCTTGGACGCTAGTTCAGGTGGAGTCATCGTTGAAATACCACTCTGGTCATATTGGATACCTAACTTCGAACCGTGATCCGGTTCAGGGACAGTGCCTGGTGGGTAGTTTAACTGGGGCGGTTGCCTCCTAAAAAGTAACGGAGGCGCCCAAAGGTTCCCTCAACCTGGTTGGCAATCAGGTGTCGAGTGTAAGTGCACAAGGGAGCTTGACTGTGAGACTGACAAGTCGAGCAGGGACGAAAGTCGGGACTAGTGATCCGGCAGTGGCTTGTGGAAGCGCTGTCGCTCAACGGATAAAAGGTACCTCGGGGATAACAGGCTGATCTTGCCCAAGAGTCCATATCGACGGCATGGTTTGGCACCTCGATGTCGGCTCGTCGCATCCTGGGGCTGGAGTAGGTCCCAAGGGTTGGGCTGTTCGCCCATTAAAGCGGTACGCGAGCTGGGTTTAGAACGTCGTGAGACAGTTCGGTCCCTATCCGCTGCGCGCGCAGGAAATTTGAGAAGATCTATCCCTAGTACGAGAGGACCGGGATGGACGAACCTCTGGTGTGTCAGTTGTTCCGCCAGGAGCACCGCTGATTAGCTACGTTCGGAATGGATAACCGCTGAAAGCATCTAAGCGGGAAGCCAGCTTCGAGATGAGATTTCCATCCCTTCGGGGGAGAGGCTCGCAGCTAGACTACTGCGTTGATAGGCCGGATGTGGAAGTGGGGACTAAAGACCCATGAAGCTGACCGGTACTAATAAGCCGATAATTTGATAACACTCAGTTTGAAGAAGCTGCTTTAGCGTCCACTATGTGGTTCTCGATGTACGGTCGAGAACAACCGCTTCTACGGAAGCACTATAACTAAAAAATATAGGTTCGAAACACGCATCACAGGTGTTTCGGCGGCTATAGCAAGAGGGAAACGCCCGGTCACATTCCGAACCCGGAAGCTAAGACTCTTTGCGCCGATGGTACTGCAGGGGGGACCCTGTGGGAGAGTAGGACACCGCCGGACTTAACTTAGAAACAACACAAAATGGCCACCTCAAGGGTGGCCATTTTGCGTTAAGGCTTAGGCTATTGAAAGTCGTCGAAATGACGGATTAATTACACAGGAGACACAGTGAGCCCTTCAGGAACGTACGGCGACGATGCGCGCAACGGCGGCCGAGACGACCGCCATTCAGGCGGAAACCAGAGCGGACGCCCGCACGGTGCGCGCGACGGCGCCACGGGCGCCCCGCGAGCCGGCGGGAATGAAGGCCGCTCACAGCGTCCCAGCCAGGGCGGTGAGCGTCCTCCCTACCGCGGCAACAACGACCGCCCGTCCTCGGGTGGCGAGCGTCCTCCCTACCGAGGCAATTCGGATCGTCCCCAGCAGGGCGAGCGTCCTCCCTACCGAGGCAATTCGGATCGTCCCCAGCAGGGCGAGCGTCCTTCGTACCGTGGGAACAACGAGCGTCCTCAGCAGGGCGAGCGTCCTTCGTACCGTGGGAACAACGAGCGTCCTCAGCAGGGCGAGCGTCCTTCGTACCGTGGGAACAACGAGCGTCCTCAGCAGGGCGAGCGTCCTTCGTACCGTGGGAACAACGAGCGTCCGTCGTCGGGTGGCGAGCGTCCTCCCTACCGGGGCAACTCGGACCGTCCCCAGCAGGGTGACCGCGCTCCGTTCCGTGGGAACAATGACCGTCCTCAGCAGGGTGACCGTCCTCCGTACCGGGGCAATTCGGACCGTCCTCAGCAGGGTGACCGCGCTCCGTTCCGTGGGAACAATGACCGTCCTCAGCAGGGTGACCGTCCTCCGTACCGGGGCAATTCGGACCGTCCTCAGCAGGGTGACCGCGCTCCGTTCCGTGGGAACAATGACCGTCCTCAGCAGGGTGACCGTCCTCCGTACCGGGGCAATTCGGACCGTCCTCAGCAGGGTGACCGCGCTCCGTTCCGTGGGAACAATGACCGTCCCCAGCAGGGTGACCGTCCTCCGTTTCGTGGGAACAACGACCGTCCGTCCTCGGGTGGCGAGCGTCCCCCGTTCCGTGGCAACTCGGACCGTCCCCAGCAGGGCGAGCGTCCTCCCTACCGCGGCAACAACGACCGTCCGTCTTCGGGCGGCGAGCGTCCTCCCTACCGTGGCAACAACGAGCGTCCGTCCGGTTCCGGTGAGCGTAAGCCCTGGGCCAAGGACGGAGAGCGCTCCGAGCGTCCCCGTCAGGACATCGACCGTCGTCCCGGCGGCATGGCGACGCAGCGCGGCGGAAGCCCGAACCGCGCCGGCGCACCGCGCGAGGACGGCAAGAAGCTCTGGACCCGCGACGGCGCCCCCGCACGCAACGACCGCGATGCACGGGTCGTCGAAGAAGAGATGACCGAAGAGCAGCGGATGCAGCGCGAGCTGCGTTCCGTTCGCCCACGTCATGACGACCCGGAACTGCCTGACGATATTTCGGGCCAGGACCTCGATCGGATTGCGCGCAACGAGCTCAAGACGCTCACCAAAGAGAACGCCGAAACCGTGGGCCGTCACCTCGCCATGGCCGCTCGGGTCATCGATGAGGATCCGGAGCTCGCGCACCGCCACGTTATGAGCGCCGCGCGCCGAGCCGGGCGCATCGGCGTTGTTCGTGAGAGCCTCGCGATCACGGCGTACGCGACGGGCGACTTCGCGTTGGCCCTTCGGGAACTGCGGACCTATCGACGCATCTCGGGCTCCAACGACCAGCTCGCGCTCATGGTGGACAGCGAGCGTGGCGTCGGACGCCCCGACCGCGCCCTCGAGCTCGGCCGTTCCGTCGACCGCAGCACCCTGCCGGCCGGAGTCCAGGTGTCACTGGCCATCGCCATGTCGGGTGCCCGCCTTGACCTCGGTGAAACGGATGCCGCGCTCGGCGAGCTTGAGATCCCGCAGCTCGACCCGAACACGGCCTACTCCTACAGCCCGGAACTGTTCGTGGCGTATGCCGAGGTTCTGGGCGAACTCGGCCGCGTCGAAGAGGCTGAGAAGTGGCTGGAGCGCGCCGAGCGTGCCGATGCTGCCCTCTCGTCGAACGGTGACGTGGACGAGACGATCGAGATTCACGAGATCGAAGAAGACGATGACGCCGCCCTGGCAGAGGAAGCCGCAGATGCCGGCGATGATGACGACGACGAGTCCGACGGCATCGCCGAAGCGGCTCGCTCCGATGAGGAACCTGTTGAGGCGCACGACGAGGACAGCTCCGAGCGTGCCGACTAGGGGCGGCGTTGGAGGCTTCGTGCGCGGCATCTTCGGGTCGGGCGTGGCGTCGACCGACGCGACGCAAGCGACGGGTGACGTCGTGACCGGCTTGACCCAGTCGAACGGCGAGGGTCCCGTCAGCGGCGAAGCCGCGGATCAACGCGCGCCGGTTACGCCGCTCACCGGAGTGGACGTTCTCCTGGCCGATTTGGACGGGGTCGTATACGCCGGCCCGGCAGCCATCCCGTTCGCGGTGGAGAGCCTCAACCTCGCGGCGGAATCCGTGCGGGTCGGTTACATCACCAACAACGCCTCGCGTACCGACCAGTCTGTCGCCGATCATCTGACCGAGCTCGGGCTGTCGGTGGAAGCAACGGATGTCGTCACATCGCCGCAGGCCGCCGTGCGCCTGCTGGCCGCGGAGGTACCCGCGGGGTCCCGCATTCTCGTGATCGGCGGAGACGGGCTCGTCTCCGAGGTCGAGAAGGCCGGATTCATCGTGACGCGATCCGCAGACGACAACCCCGCCGCGGTCATCCAGGGGTTCGCGCCTGACATCGGATGGGCACACCTGGCCGAGGCGTCCTTCGCGTTGAGTCCCACCGGACCGACCGCGGGCATCCCGTGGATTGCGACGAACACCGACTGGACCATTCCGGTGGCCCGGGGGATCGCACCCGGCAACGGAACCCTCGTTTCCGCCGTACACACCGCTGTGGGGCGCCTGCCGATCGTGGCGGGCAAACCCGAGGCGGCCATCTTCGTCGAAGCAGTCAGTCGCTTCGGCGCGCACCGTGCCCTCTTCATCGGCGACCGCCTCGACACCGATATTCTGGGCGCGAACCGCGCCGGAATCCCGGCGGTCCTGGTGCTCACCGGAATCGACCGCGCGAAGCAGGCCCTGGCCGCCGAGGCCGACTCGCGGCCGACCTTCCTGCTCGACGACCTGCGCCAGCTGCACGAGCCGTACCCGACGACGGTCTTCTCCGACGACGGAACCACCGCCACGGTCGGCGGCGCCACGGTCGCCATCCGAGGAGCAGATGTGGTCGTCACGAGCGACGGAGACAACGGAATCAACCTGTTGCGCGCGGCGTGCGCCGTCATCTGGAACTCGGGCCGACCGATTTATGGGCTCAACGTTCCCGAGCGGTTGTATCTCGCGCAGTAGCCTAGGTAGGTGACCTACCAGACCAGCAATTCCGACGCTGAAGGCAAGACCGACCTCGGTTCCCGCCTCAGCATGATTGACGAACAACCCCTGGAGGCGCGCGCCGCGGCCTTCGTGCAGCTGCACGAGGACCTGGTCGCGCGCCTCGAGGATGCAGACGCGCCCCTCGGCGCAGACGCGATCGCGACCACGAAGGACATCCACGAATGAGCAACACCGGCACGAGCGGCTACCGATCAAATGAAGAACGAGCGGCCGAGCAGAGCGAACTCGTCGCGCCGGACCGGGCGGGGTTCGAGGACGACGACCTCACCGAAGAGGAGCTCGCGGAAGCGGCACTGCACGCGATCGCGCCACCCGAGCTGCTGCGCCTCGACGCTGCGCTCACCGAACGCGGCCTCGTGCGTTCCCGCACGGTTGCCGCGAAACTCATCACCGGCGGACTCGTGACCGTTGACGGTCTTCCCGTCGTGAAGTCCTCCCACCGCGTGAGCGAAGGCTCCGTGTTGGAGGTCGCGGCCACCGACCATTACGTGAGCCGCGGCGCCCACAAACTCATCGCCGCGCTCGACGCCTTTGACATTCCGGTGACCGGACGCACGGTGCTGGATGCGGGCGCCTCGACCGGTGGATTCAGCCAGGTGGTGCTCGAACGCGGAGCCGCGCAGGTGCTGGGCGTCGACGTCGGTCACGGCCAGTTGGCGCCCCAGCTCGCCGACGAGCCGAAGCTCACCCTGGTCGAGGGATTCAACCTGCGGTACTCGACGGCGGACAAGCTCGCGCGGGAAACGGGAATCACCACCCGCGCCGACCTCGTCGTCGCCGACCTCTCGTTCATCTCGCTCACGACCGTGCTCCCGGCGCTTCTGGCCACGGCCGCCGAAGGAGCAGACTTCGTGCTGCTCATCAAGCCGCAGTTCGAAGTGGGGCGTGGCGGAATCCGGGAGGGCGTCGTGCACGATGCCGCCTTGCGTTCCGACGCCGTCGCCGGAGTGCTCTGGGCAGCCTGGGATCTCGGTCTACGCACCAAGGGCCTCATCGCCTCACCGATCGCCGGCGCCGCGGGCAACCGCGAGTACCTCTGCCACCTGAACGTCGGCGAGGGCAGCAGCCCCACCGAATGGATCGACCGGATCGACGCGCTGGTCGGAGCGTGACCCGATGACCCCGGCGCCGCGCCACATCCTCATCGTCGCTCACACCGGCCGGGCCGACTCGCTCGAAGCGGCAGTCACCGTGGCGGGGCAGCTCATCGCGGCCGGTGCGATCCCCGTGCTCGCGTCGAATGAACGCGACGACGTGCTGGCGTCCTGGCCCGACCTGAACGGACACCTCGAGATCCTCGGCGACACCGTGCAGACCACCGACGTGGAGCTGGCGATCGTGCTCGGCGGAGACGGCACGATTCTGCGCGCCGCGGAACTCGTGCGCGGGCACCCGGTGCCATTGCTCGGGATCAACCTCGGTCACGTGGGTTTCCTGGCCGAAAGCGAACGAGACGACCTCGGCGCGGCCGTGCACCGCGCGCTCCGGCGCGACTACGTCGTCGAAGAACGCATGACTCTCAGCGTGCGGGTGAAGGCCTTCGACGAGGTCGTCTACGAATCCTGGGCGCTCAACGAAGTCACCGTGGAGAAGGCCAGCCGCGAGCGGATGATCGAGGTGGTCGTCGAGGTCGACGGCCGGCCGCTGTCCTCCTTCGGCTGCGACGGCGTGGTCATGTCCACCCCCACCGGCTCAACGGCCTATGCCTTCTCGGCCGGAGGCCCCATCGTGTGGCCGACCCTCGACGCCCTCATGCTCGTGCCGCTGAGCGCGCACGCCCTGTTCGCCCGCCCACTCGTCGTCGCGCCGGATTCGTCGCTCGCCGTGGAGGTTCTGGCCCGCACCGGTGTTTCGGCGGTACTGTGTGCCGATGGCCGACGGACGTTCGATCTTCCGCCGGGATCGCGCGTGATCGTGCGCCGTTCCCCCGTGCCCGTGCGACTCGCCCGGTTGCACAGCGGGGTGTTCACCGACCGACTGGTCAACAAGTTCAATCTGCCCGTGACCGGCTGGCGAGGCCCGGTCGGGCGTGAGTGAGGCATCCGCATGATCGAGGAAATAGTCATCCGCGACCTGGGAGTGATTGCCGAAGCCACCCTCCCGCTCGGCCCCGGTTTCACGGCCGTCACCGGTGAAACGGGTGCGGGCAAGACGATGGTCGTCACCGCGCTTGGCCTGCTGCTGGGAGACCGAGCAGATGCCGGAACGGTGCGCCAGGGTCAGCCGCAGAGTTCCGTCGAGGGACGCTGGGTCATCGACCCCAGCGGTCCCGTGGCGGAACGGGTACGCGAAGCCGGGGGAGACCTCGACGGGCCCGAGCTCATCCTGGGACGAACCGTGTCGTCGGAGGGCCGCAGCCGCGCCGTCGTCGGCGGACGCAGCGCGCCCGCCGGAGTCTTGAGCGACCTGCGCAGCGCGCTTGTGGTCGTGCACGGTCAATCCGACCAGGTGCGCCTGCGCTCAGCCGTCGCCCAGCGCGACGCCCTCGACCGTTTCGCCGGACCCGACCTGACGGAGGCGCTCGGCCTGTACCAGCACGCGTTCCACCGCTGGCAGGCCAACCAGCTCGAACTCGACCGGCTCACCGCCGAGCACGACCTTCGCGAACGCGAAGCCGAAGACCTGCGCGTGGCCCTCGCCCTGATCGAAACGGTGGCCCCGCAGCCCGGTGAAGACGCCGAACTCGCCGAGCGCGCCGAACGTCTCGGAAACCTGGAGGAGCTGCGGCTCGCCGCGGCGCAGTCCCGCGAGATGCTCTCCGCCGAGGAGAACCCCGACGACGCCCCCGACGTGGTGGCCCTGCTCGAGGGAGCCCGGCGCGCCCTCGATCGCGTGGCCGCACACGACGCCGCCCTGCCGCCGCTCGTCGCTTCCCTCGCCAACGCCGGCTTTGTCGTTGCCGATATCGCCGCCGAACTCTCCACGTACCTCGCCGGCGTCGACGTGGACGGGGCGCGGGAACTCGAGATCGTTCAGGAACGCCGCGCCGAGCTGGGTTCACTCGCCCGCAAATACGCGGGCGGGATCGACGAGGCGATCGCGTTTCTCGAAAGCGGCAGCATCCGACTGCTGGAGCTCGACGGCGACTCGGAGCGCATCGAACAGCTCGGCGCCGATGCGCAGGCCGACCACACCCTCGTGACCACTCTTGCCGGCACCGTGACTGCCCTGCGTGGGCGCGCCGCGGCATCGCTCGGCACGCTCGTGACGGCGGAACTGGCAGCCCTGGCGATGCCGGATGCCCGTCTGCTCGTGCAGGTGGAGACCCGCGATGACTTCAGCGCCAGCGGCCAGGACCTGGTGAAGATCCTGTTGCAGCCTCATGCCGGCGCGGAACCCCGGTCCCTCGGCCGAGGCGCGTCGGGTGGAGAGCTCTCCCGGGTGATGCTCGCGATCGAGGTCGTCATCAACGCCACCGACCCGGTGCCCACCTTCGTGTTCGATGAGGTTGACGCCGGAGTGGGTGGTGCGGCCGCGATTGAGATCGGACGACGCCTCGCGAGGCTCGCCGAAACCGCCCAGGTGATCGTTGTCACCCACCTGGCGCAGGTCGCCGCGTTCGCCGGCAACCACCTGAGCGTCGTGAAAGACAGCGACGGCTCGGTCACCGCGAGCAGCGTGCGCCAGCTGCACGGAGACGACCGCGCCGCCGAAATGGCCCGGCTGCTGTCGGGACTGCCCGACTCGCACAGCGGGCTCGTGCACGCGCGGGAGCTGATGGAGCTCGCTCAGGGCGTCGAAATGACCTGATAGCATTGAAGCCCGTGGTGGATAAAATTAACGCGGACAATTCAGACAACAGCCAACTCGACAAAACTGTGAAGCACATTTTTGTGACGGGTGGTGTTGTTTCTTCCCTCGGCAAGGGCCTGACGGCGGCAAGCCTCGGCAACCTGCTCACTGCTCGCGGCGTACGCGTCGTCATGCAGAAGCTGGACCCTTATCTCAACGTGGATCCGGGAACGATGAACCCGTTCCAGCACGGTGAAGTGTTCGTCACCGACGACGGCGCCGAAACCGACCTCGACATCGGTCACTACGAACGATTCCTCGACATCAACCTGGGTCAGAGCGCGAACGTGACCACCGGCCAGGTGTACTCGCAGGTGATCGCCAAGGAACGCCGCGGCGAGTACCTCGGCGACACGGTGCAGGTCATCCCGCACATCACCGATGAGATCAAACGCCGTATGCGTCTGCAGGCCGACGACGACGTGCGCCCCGACGTGATCATCACCGAGATCGGCGGCACCGTCGGTGACATCGAATCGCAGCCGTTCATCGAAGCCGCGCGTCAGGTGCGCCACGAGCTTGGTCGCAACAACGTTTTCTTCGTGCACGTGTCGCTCGTACCGTTCCTCGGCGCGGCCGGCGAGCAGAAGACGAAGCCCACGCAGCACTCCGTCGCCATGCTGCGTTCCATCGGCATTCAGCCCGATGCGCTGGTCCTGCGAAGCGACCGCCCGGTCTCCGAGTCGAACAAGCGCAAGATCGCCCTGATGTGCGATGTTGACGAGGACGCGGTCGTCAACGCCGTCGATGTGGCCAGCATCTACGAGATCCCGACGATGTTGCATGACCAGAACCTCGACCGCTACATCGTCAACGCCCTCGGCCTCACCGCCTCCACCGTGGACTGGTCGGCGTGGGAGAACCTGCTCGAAGCGGTGCGTCACCCCAAGCACGAGGTGACCATCGGTCTCGTCGGCAAGTACATCGACCTTCCGGACGCCTACCTCTCGGTGACCGAGGCGCTGCGTGCGGGGGGCTTCGCAAACCAGGCGAAGGTGAAGATCGTCTGGATCGGCTCCGACGACTGCGAAACCGAAGAGGGCGCGGCGCGTCTGCTCGGCGAACTCGACGGAATCTGCGTTCCCGGCGGTTTCGGCATCCGTGGCATCGAGGGCAAGCTCGGCGCGCTCAAATTCGCTCGCGAAAACGGCATTCCGACGCTCGGCCTGTGCCTCGGCCTGCAGTGCATGGTCGTGGAATTCGCCCGCGACAAGGCCGGCCTGCCAGGCGCGTCGTCGAGCGAGTTCGACCCCGAGACCGAGTTCCCCGTGATCGCCACCATGGAGGAACAGGTCGAGATCATCGCCGGCGGAGATCTCGGCGGCACCATGCGTCTCGGACTCTACGCGGCGGACCTCGCGGAGGGCTCCATCGTCGCCGAGCTCTACGGCGCCAATGTCGCCTCCGAGCGTCACCGTCACCGCTACGAGGTCAACAACGCGTACCGCGATCAGATCGCCCTCGCCGGGCTCTGGTTCTCCGGCGTCTCGCCGGACCGCAAGCTCGTGGAGTACGTGGAGCTTCCCCGCGAGGTGCACCCGTTCTACGTGGGCACGCAGGCTCACCCGGAGCTGCGTTCGCGTCCCAACCACGCGCACCCGCTGTTCCGTGGTCTTATCGCCGCGGCGCTCGATCGCCAGCAGTCGACTCGCCTGTTTGAGGTGAAAGAGGACGCGGATGTCTGACCTCTCCGCGAGCCTGCTCAGCATGCCGCCGTTCGGGGGCCCCGACCCCTGGACCTCGCCGCTGTCACGCACGGACTGGTCGGGTGTCGCGGCGACGCGCGCCGCCGTGACAGGGCCGGAGGAGACCGACGAGGCCGACGAGGCCGACGAGTCCGACGAATCCGACGCTGACTCCGGCGGCGCTGACGCTGACGCTGACCATAGTGCCGATTCCGCCGCCGTCGAGGCACGCCGAACCGAGCCGTCGAGAGACTCGTCGTGAGCGTCGACCCGTCGACCGCCACCACGCCGGTCGGCGAACCACTGCAGGACGATACCGCCGACTTCACCGTCACGGACTCCGAGCAGGTTTTCACCGGCAAGGTGTGGAGCATCCGTCGGGATGATTTCGACTACAACGGTGCCTCGATCGTGCGCGAATTCGTGGACCACACCGGTGCCGTCGTCGTGCTCGCGCTCGACGAGCAGGATCGGGTGCTGCTGATCAAGCAGTACAGGCACCCCGTGCGCATGCGCGAATGGGAGCTGCCCGCCGGCCTGCTCGACATCACGGGGGAAGATCCCCTCGTCGGCGCCCGGCGTGAACTGGCGGAGGAAGCCGACGTGGTCGCGACCCGGTGGAACGTGCTGAGTGACTTCTACACCTCGCCCGGCGGCAGCAGCGAAGCCATTCGCATCTACCTCGCCCGCGGTATCTCGGCCAGCGCCGAAGTCTTCGCGCGCACCGAGGAAGAGGCCGATATTGAGATTCGCTGGGTGCCGCTCGACGAGTGCGTCGACGCGGTTCTCGCCCGGCGGGTGCAGAACCCGTCGCTCGTCATCGGTGTGCTCGCCGCCCAGGTGTCGCGCTCCCGCGACTGGAGCACCCTCGCGGAAAGTGATGCGCCGTGGCCCGGGCATCCACTCAATTGGAAGCACGCGGAGTGAACCGCGCGATCGAGGCGGCTGTGGACTCGTACCTGCGGCACGTCTCGATTGAACGCGGCCTGGCCGCGAACACCGTCGCCGCGTATCGGCGTGACCTCACCGTGTACGCGGCGTGGCTCGACGATGTGCCGGTGACCGAGCCGCGCGGCATCACGGCGGCGCACATCTCCTCGTTCGTGCAGTTTCTGGGCACGCGCCACGAGACGCCGCTGACCGCGGCGTCGATCGCGCGGGTGCTCTCGACCGTGCGCGGCTGGCACCGGTTCCTGCTCGAAGAGGCGCTCGTCGACACGGACGTGGCGCACGAGACCAAGCCGCCCAAGCTCGCTATGCGACTGCCCAAAGCCATTTCGATTGAGGAGGTCACGGCACTGCTCGCGGCCACGGATGGCGACGACGTGCTGCAGCTGCGCGACAAGGCTCTGCTGGAGTTGCTCTACGCGACCGGTGCGCGTGTCTCCGAGGTGGTGAGTCTCAACGTGGACGACGTGCTCGCCGAGGTGCTCGATGAGGAAATGGTGCGGCTCACCGGCAAGGGTGAGAAACAGCGCGTTGTGCCCGTTGGCAGCTACGCCCGGGCCGCCGTGAACGCCTACATCGTGCGTGCCCGGCCGACGCTGTCGGGCCGGGGAAAGGCCACACCGGCGCTGTTTCTCGGTGCGCGCGGGCAGCGGGTGAGCCGGCAGAATGCCTGGCTGATCATTCGCGCGGCAGCGGAACGGGCCGGGCTGACCGTTCCCGTGTCGCCGCACACGCTGCGCCACTCGTTCGCCACGCACCTGCTCGCCGGAGGCGCGGATGTGCGCGTGGTGCAGGAACTGCTCGGCCATTCCTCGGTGGCCACCACACAGATCTATACGCTCGTCACCGTGGACACCCTCCGCGACATGTACACGACGGCGCACCCCCGGGCTCGCTGACCCCCGCCCGCCCCGCCCGCCCGCATTGGTGCCAGTTGCGGACATCAGTGTCTGGTGCGCGGGCAACAGCTGTCCGATTCGGAGGCGGCTGACGGGATCCGAGCGGCGCGCGGAGCGCCGACCCGATACCGTTGAAGTATGGCAACAGAGAAACCGACCCGTAACCGCCACAAGACATTCGCCTTGATGTGGGTGGTCGGCGCGGTGGCGCTTGCACTCGCGAGCGTGGTTCTCTTCCTCGGCGCCTTCGACCTGTACACGATCGTCACCGCGAGCGCCGCTGCCTTCGCCGCCGTGGTGTGCTTCGTCCGCGCGCTGTCGAACCTTCGACACGTTCAGGAATAGGCCGCCGCTGAACGCAGAATGCTTCAGCGCACGGTGGGCAGCCCCGCCGCACTGAGGATGCGAAACAACTGCCGAGGGTTGCGCACGTCGTCGGGAATCCATCGAGCCACGGTGTTTCCTTCGGCTCGAAGGTCGTCTTCGCGTACTTTCTCTTTCACGACCGCGTCGCCGGGCGTCATTCCATGCAGATACTCAGGTTTCACGTACTTGCTGAGGCCATCGAGTTCCCCGACAACGTGGAATTCCGGCCACTCGAAGTCGGTGTAGTAGGAACCCCCGCGAGGATTGCGGTGACGGGTCTGTAGCTCGGGGCGGGGGAATCCGAGCTGAGCGATCGCGACCCGACTGACCGATTCGCCCACGTTGGCGGCGTTCGGTCGGGCAAACAGAATCGCCTTCGTGGCCCTCACAACCCCACGATGCGAGCCACACGTCTGCAGCAATTCGAGCAGCGCCGCCTGCGTGGTCCACACCGGCGGCTGGGCACGATCTGAGTTCAAGGCGTGGTCGAGAGCGGCCACGGCGCTCACGAAGGGGGTCGCGCGGGCGATGTCGAGCAGGGTGCGCTCCGGCGTTGTCGAGAGGATGCCGCCGGTCGCCGCGACGTCGGCGGTGCCGAAGTCCCCGCGGTGCACGATCACGCCGTTCTTGCTGCGCAGATTCGTCGCGCGTGGGGCCAGTACGTGCACGGATGCCGGAAACACGTCGTCGATGACGGGGAACTCCCAGAGCGCGGCGGCCGACTCGTGACTGATCACCGGCCGGTTCTGTCGGGTCTCCACGACGGCCCGAACGCGAGCCAGGTAGCGCTCCCGGGGCGTCCACACCGCCCAGTCTCTGCTGGTGACGGCGACACCCCTCCGCAGAAAACGCGCGGTGCCGTGGTGACTTTCGCGACGAAATTGCCGGCTGTCTGATTCGGTCGATGTCGGACTCTTCACGAGAAAAAGTCCTGTCTCGGGGTCGAGGCGGTTGTCGATCATGCTGCAATCATGGGCGCGGGGAGCGCGAGAACGGGGGACCCCTGCGGGATCTGTGCAGAACTGGCGCCCGCCTCGCCTGTGCGCGGACAACATCCGCTTCCAGGTTCGCCGCGCAAAGGTGGCCGAACCGGACGATAGTGCCTGAAGCGCGGGCAACACTTGACCGCAGCGGCCACCTTTGCGGGCTGTGGCGGGCCGGAATACGGGGCGCGCGGCACGGCGAGCCCCGCGCGGCCCGCGCTGTCGGTAGAATCGGCAGGTGGCAAAAAGCGGATCGAGGACATCAGTGGCGCGTCGGCAGGGTGAACGGATATCTCTACCCGGATTGGAAGAGACTCCCGTTGGTCCCACGGGGCGTGAGAAACAGGAGTTTGCGGCGCCCGAACCGCTGAGCAGTCACGGTCCCGCTCGCGTCATCGCGCTCTGCAACCAGAAGGGCGGCGTGGGCAAGACCACGACCACCATCAACCTCGGTGCGGCCCTGGCCGGCTACGGCCGACGCGTGCTCGCGATCGACTTCGACCCGCAGGGCGCCCTCTCCGCCGGCCTCGGCGTTCCCACGCACGATGTCACCACCATTTACGATCTGCTGCTGAGCAGCAAGGTCAACCCGTTGGATGCCGTACAGCAGACCTCCGTCGAGGGTCTTGACGTGATCCCGGCCAACATCGACCTCTCGGCCGCCGAGGTGCACCTCGTGAACGAGGTCGCCCGCGAACAAATCCTCACCCGGGTGCTGCGCAAGCTCACGCCCGAGTACGACGTCATTCTCATCGACTGCCAGCCCTCCCTCGGAATCCTCACCGTGAACGCGCTCACCGCCGCCCACGGCGTGCTGATCCCGCTCGAGTGCGAGTTCTTCGCCCTGCGCGGCGTCGCCCTGCTCATTGAAACCATCGACAAGGTGCGGGACCGGCTCAACCCGGCCATCGAGCTCGACGGCATCCTCGCGACCATGTACGACTCCCGCACGCTGCACTCGCGTGAGGTTCTCGAGCGGGTCGTCGACGCGTTCGGCGACCGCGTGCTCGACACCGTGGTCGGTCGCACCGTCAAATTCCCCGACGCGAGCGTCGCCGGGATACCGATCACCGAATTCGCCCCGGAGCACCCGGCCGCCAAGGCCTACCTCTCCGTGGCTCGGGAACTGATTCAGCGTGGCGCCGTCGCCTAGCGCGGCCGAGAAGCCCGCTTTTTCGGTCGCCCTCGGCAATTTCGAGGGCCCGTTCGACCTGCTGCTCAACCTGATTTCGCGCCATGAGCTCGACATCACCGAGATCTCCCTGAGCCAGGTGACCGACGAATTCATCGGGTACCTACGCGGCCTCACCGGCCCGGAAGAACTCGACCAGGCGACCGAGTTTCTGGTCGTCGCCGCGACGCTGCTCGACCTCAAGGTGGCCGGCCTGTTGCCGCAGGGCGAACTCGTCGACGCCGACGACGTGGCACTGCTCGAGGCCAGGGACCTGCTCTTCGCCCGGCTGCTGCAATACCGAGCGTTCAAGCAGGCGTCCGCCTGGTTCGGCGACCGCCTCGACACCGAGTCGGCCCGGCACAGCCGGTCGGTGCGGCTGGAGGAGAAATACCGCCAGCAGACCCCCGAACTCATGTGGACGCTGTCGCTGCAGGACTTCGGTGCCCTCGCCGCCCTCGCACTCACGCCCCGTGAGCTGCCGACGGTAGGCCTGGACCATCTGCACGCGCCGCTCGTGAGCATCCGCGAACAGGCCGCGTACATCGTGGCCATGCTCATGCCGGGGGACCCGCTCTCGTTCCGCCACCTCATCACGGGCGCAGGCGAGAAGGGCATCGTGATCGCGCGCTTTCTCGCGGTGCTCGAGCTGTACCGCTACGGTGCCATTTCCTTCGACCAGATCGAACCGCTCGGTGAGCTCACCCTGCGCTGGAGCGCCTCCAATTGGTCCGACGAGAACCTCGCGAATCTCGGAGCCGATTATGACAACTGACACCCAGACCCACCCGCCCGTGGAGCAGCCCGTACCGACCGGCGCCGCGCCGCGCGTGCACGCACCGGATGCCGCCGCGTTCGCCCTCGACCGTGAGCTTGAGGCGCTGCTCATGGTGGCGGACGAGCCGCAGAGCATCGTGCACCTCGCGACGGCGGTGGGCCGCCCGGCCGAGGACGTCGCGGCGTCCGTGTCGCGGCTCGTCGACGACTTCGACGGAAAATTCGACACCGTGCGCCGCGGCTTCGAGCTGCGCGCCGTGGCCGGCGGCTGGCGCATCTACGTGCGCGCCGCCCACGACCCGCTCGTGGCCGATTTTGTGCTCACCCAGAACCCGAGCCGCCTCTCGCAGGCCGCGCTCGAGACGCTCGCCGTGATCGCCTACAAGCAGCCGATCGGCCGCGGCGCGGTTGCGTCGATTCGTGCGGTGAACGTCGACTCCGTCGTGCGCACGCTGCTCGGCCGCGGACTCATCACCGAGGCGTTCACCGACGCCGAAACCGGCGCGATCAACTACGCCACCACAGACTTGCTGCTGACCCAGCTCGGAATCAACTCGCTCGACGAGTTGCCACACATATCGCCGTTGCTCGACGACGGCTCCGACGGATTCGAGGATCTGCGATGACGAACGACCATCATGAAACCACCAACAACCCCGATGCGGGCACGAATCCGGAGGCCGCGGCCGACGGCATCCGCCTGCAGAAGGTGCTCGCCGGGGCCGGCGTCGCGTCGCGTCGGGTGTCCGAAGAGCTGATCACCTCGGGTCGCGTGCGGGTGAACGGCAAGGTCGTCACGGAGCTCGGTCGTCGAGTACACCCCGAAACCGACCAGGTGGCCGTGGACAACGTGGCCGTGCAGCTCGACACGAGCCGTCGGTACATCATGCTCAACAAGCCCGTCGGCGTGGTTTCGTCGATGATGGACGAGAACGGCCGCCCCGACCTGCGCGAGTTCACGGACCAGTTCGACGAGCGCCTGTTCAACGTGGGGCGCCTCGACGCCCAGACCAGCGGGCTGCTCATCCTCACCAACGACGGCGACATGGCCCACGTGCTCGCGCACCCCTCGTTCGGTGTGATGAAGACCTACATCGCCAAGGTGGAGGGCCGCGTCTCGGCGCAGACCATCGGCCAGCTGCAGAGCGGCATCGAACTCGACGACGGCCCCATCAAGGCGGACAAGGCCCGTCTCCTCACGAGCCCTCCCGGCGACGGTGTGAGCCTGGTCGAGGTGACGCTGCACTCCGGCCGCAACCGCATCGTGCGACGGATGCTGGAGTCCGTCGGACATCCCGTCATCGACCTGGTGCGCCGCCAGTTCGGCCCGCTGCACCTCGGCACATTGCGCCAGGGCGCCGTGCGCGAACTGACCCGCGAAGAACTCGGACAGCTCCTCACCGTGTCGCGTCAGGCGCCGAGCAAGCGGCCGGAGACGGACCAGCCCGCCGGAGACCAGCGCGACGCACGCGACGACCGTGACGATCGCCGCGACTCGCGCGACGATCGCCGCGACGCTCGCTGATGACCGCACCTGCCGAGCGCGCCACCGGCGCCACCGGGAGCACGTCGGCCGACGCCGACGCGCGCCCGACCGCGAGCACGCCCATCGAGAGCCGACTCGTCGGCCCGGTGCGCGTCGTGGGCGTTGGCCTGCTCGGCACAAGCGTGGGCCTCGGCCTGCGCAACCGCGGCATCGAAGTGATCCTCGCCGATGCGTCGCCGACGCACCTGAGCATCGCGATCGACTACGGAGCCGGCCGGGCGGCCGCGCCCGGCGACACCCCGCAGCTCATCGTCGTGTGCGTTCCGCCGGACGTCACCGCGGAGGTCGTCGCCCGCGAGCTCGAGGCGTACCCGACCGCGATCGTGACCGATGTCGCGAGCGTCAAGCTCGCGCCGCTGGCCGAGCTGCGCGCCCGGGGAGCCGACGTCAGTCGCTACATCGGCTCGCATCCGCTCGCCGGCCGCGAGAAAAGCGGGCCGCTCTCGGGCCGGGCCGACCTGTTCATCGGACGCCCCTGGGTGGTCGCCGCCCACGACGCGATCAGCTACCAGCAGGCCGGGGCGATCGATGACCTCATTCTCGACCTCGGCGCCATTCTCGTGGAAATGACCCCCGAGGAACACGACCGCGGCGTGGCGCTGGTGTCCCACGTGCCACAGGTGATCTCCACGCTGATGGCCCGGCGCCTGACCGGTGCCGCCAACTCCTCCTTGAACCTCACGGGCCAGGGCCTGCGCGACGTGACGCGTGTCGCCGCGAGCGACCCGGACCTGTGGGTGCAGATCCTCGGCGCCAACGCGGCACCGGTGCGGGAGATCCTCGTCGCCTACCGCGACGACCTCGACCGCTTCATTGACGCCCTCGCCGACCCCACCGCTCCCGGCGCTCAGCGCCGGGTCGCCGAGGAACTCGCCGGCGGCAACGCCGGGGTGGCACGGCTGCCCGGCAAGCACGGCCAGGACCGCCGCTTCACATCGATGACCGTCATGGTCAGTGACCGGCCGGGCCAGATCGCGGCGCTGCTCAACGACATCGGTGACCTCGGGGTGAACCTCGAAGACCTCCGGCTGGAGCACTCGCCGGGCGCCCAAATCGGACTTGCTGAAATTTCTGTTCTGCCCGAGGCCATTTCGCGCCTCACGACTGAGCTGGCCGCCCGCGGCTGGCGGATTGCTGGTTAAACGCATGGCTCGTCATTCTCTCCCCACCGTCGTCGCCATCGACGGTCCGGCCGGAAGCGGAAAGTCGAGCGTCAGCCGCGCCGCGGCCCGCCGGCTCGGCTTCGCCTACCTCGACACCGGCGCCGCCTATCGTGCGCTCGCCTGGCTCGTGCTCGACCGCAAGGTCGACACCGAGAGCGCCGACGCGGTCAAGGCCGCGCTGGTCGAGTTCGACTACTCCATCGGAACCGACCCCGACGAGTACTACGTGCTCGTGGGGGAGACCGACGTGACCGACGCCATCCGTTCGCCCGCCGTATCGGCTGCAGTGAGCGCCGTCGCCCGCGTTCCCGAGGTACGCACACACCTCACGGAGCTGTTCCAGAGCCTCGCGAGCAACGTGGATCGGCCCGGCGTGGTGGTGGAAGGACGCGACATTACGACCGTCGTGGCACCCGACGCAGACGTGCGCATTCTACTCACCGCATCCGAGGAGGCTAGAATGGCTAGGCGCTCTGCGGAAATAACTACCCAGTCGGCCAAAACCGTGGCAGATCAGCTGCGATCGAGAGATCGCGCTGACTCACAGGTCGTCGATTTTATGAGCGCCGCAGACGGTGTCACCACCGTTGACTCCACCCACCTTGACTTAGAACAGACCATTACCGCGGTCATCGACGTCATCCACACACGTACGGCTAGGGCAAATGACTGAGGAATACGACGACACGGGCTCCGCGCTCGATAACGAGCTGGCGGAAAGGCTGGCGAACCTCGACGAGGAGCTGGCCGCCAAGCGAGCCGAAGCGCTGCGCACCGGCCTCGATGACTACGATCTCGACGAGGAAGACTTCGACGTACTGTCGACGGTCACCAACGACCCGAGCGCGATTCAGTACCTGCCGGCCGTTCCGGTGATCGCGATCGTCGGCCGCCCCAACGTGGGCAAGTCGGCGCTCGTCAACCGTATTCTCGGCCGCCGCGAGGCCGTCGTCGAAGACACTCCCGGCGTGACGCGTGACCGCGTCGCGTACAAGGGCGAATGGAACGCACGCACGTTCAGCCTCGTCGACACCGGCGGTTGGGAGCCCGACGCCAAGGGCATCGACGCATCCGTTGCCGCCCAGGCCGAAATCGCCATCGACCTCTCCGACCTCGTGATGTTCGTCGTTGACTCGAACGTCGGGCCCACCTCGACCGACGAAGCCGTGGTGCGGATGCTGCGCAAGAGCGGCAAGCCGGTCTTCCTGATCGCCAACAAGGTCGACGACGTTCGCCAGGAGCCCGAAGCGGCCAGCCTCTGGGCGCTCGGACTCGGCCAGCCGTGGCCGGTCTCCGCCCTGCACGGTCGCGGCGTCGCCGACCTGCTCGACGCGATCCTCGAGGTTCTCCCCGAGATTTCCAACGTCGCCAAGCAGGAAGTCGGCGGACCCCGCCGCGTGGCCATCCTCGGCCGCCCGAACGTCGGCAAGTCGAGCCTGCTGAACAAGGTCGTCGGTGAAGAGCGCGTGGTCGTCAACGACCTCGCCGGAACCACCCGCGACCCGGTCGACGAGCAGGTTGAGCTCGGCGGCAAGGTGTGGCGTTTCGTCGACACCGCTGGAATCCGCCGTCGCGTGCACCTCGCGCAGGGCGCTGACTTCTACGCCTCGCTGCGTACGAGCGCCGCCCTCGAAAAGGCCGAGGTCGCCATTGTGCTGCTCGACGTGACCGAGGTCATCAGCGAGCAGGACATCCGCGTGATCGACCTCGTGATCGAGTCGGGCCGCGCCCTCGTGCTCGCGTTCAACAAGTGGGACCAGATCGACGACGACCGTCGCCGTTACCTCGAGCGTGAAATCGAGCAGGACCTGGCACACGTGTCCTGGGCCCCGCGCGTGAACATCTCGGCGCTCACCGGTCGTCACATGGAGAAGCTGGTTCCGGCCCTCGAGCTCGCGCTCGAGTCGTGGGACACCCGCATCGCCACCGGCAAGTTCAACGCCTTCCTGGCCGAGCTCGCCTCGGCCCACCCGCACCCCGTGCGCGGTGGCAAGCAGCCGCGGATCCTCTTCGGTACGCAGGCATCCAGCCGCCCTCCGACGTTCGTGGTGTTCACCACGGGCTTCCTGGACCCGGGTTACCGTCGCTACATCCAGCGTCGCCTGCGCGAGCTCTACGGCTTCGAGGGAAGCCCGATCAACCTGTCGATGCGCGTGCGCGAGAAGCGCAAGCGCTAAGCAGCCGGCCTGCACAAACGCGCGCGTCCTTCGGGGCGCGCGCGTTTCGCGTTTCCCCGCCGTTGCGGGACGTGTCAGCGGGTCGCAGCGGCCGACCGGCGTTCCGGGGTGTGCAGGCGGGTCATAATCTTCGTGATGCCGCCCGGACGTCGGCTCTTCGTGGCAAGCGATACCGCGATCATCACCGCGAAGGCCGTGGGAACGGTCCAGGCCGCCGGTTGCGCCAGCAACTCGCCCAGCAGACCCGTGCCGGACCCGAGCACCCGGCCCAGCACGATGGACCCGCCGCACAAGGCGCCGCCCGCGAGCATCCCCGCTATCGCGCCGGCGTCCGTCAGGCCGCGCCACCAGATGCCGAGCAACAACAGCGGGCACAGGGTCGAGGCGGTGAACGCGAACACCAGGCCCACACTGCCGGCCAGTTGCATCGAGTCCGTCATCAGGGCCACCCCCAGCGGCGCGATGGAGGAGAACACCGCCGCGATCCGGAAGCCGCGCACCCGGCCGCCGAGCACGTCCTGGCTGATCACGCCCGCGACGGAGACCACAAGCCCGGAGGTGGTCGACAGGAAGGCGGCGAACGCCCCGGCGATCACGAGGGCGGTGAGCATGTCGCCCGCCGGCCCGGGGATCAGCCGTCCCGGCAGCAACAGCACCAGGGCATCGGCCGTGCCAGCCACCGCGAGGTCCGGCGCGAACGCCCGCCCCACAACGCCATAGAGCGTCGGGAAAATGTAGAAGACCGACAGCAGCGCCAGGACGATGAGGGTCGTGCGTCTGGCGGACGTGCCGTCCGGGTTGGTGTAGAAGCGCACCAGAACGTGCGGCAGGCCCAGCGTGCCGAACAGCAGGGCGATGACCAGCGAGATGTTCCGGTAGGTGCCGGACGGGGGAGAACCGACCGGGTTGGACGCAAACGGCTCGGCGACGGCGGGAATGGCCAGTCCGTTGTTGGCCATCACGATCAGCACGAAAACGATCGGCACGGCGATCGCGGTGAGCTTGAGCCAGAACTGGAAGGCCTGCACGAAGGTGATCGCCCTCATCCCACCCATCAGCACGGTGACACAGACGACGACGGCCACGGCCACGGACCCCACCCACGAAGGAAGTCCGGTGGCGATGCGGATCGTGAGGGCGGCGCCCTGCAGCTGCGGCACGATGTAGAACCAGCCGACGAGCACCACGAGCAGGCTCGTGACTCGGCGTGCCGCCACCGACTCCAGGCGCCCCTCGGTGAAATCGGGAACCGTGTACGCGCCCGAGCGGCGCAGCGGCGCGGCCACGAAGAGCAGCAGCATCAGGTACCCGGCCGTGTAGCCGATCGGGAACCAGAGCGCGTCCGCGCCGGAGATGAGGATCAACCCGGCGACCCCGAGGAAACTCGCGGCGGACAGGTATTCGCCGCCGATGGCGGACGCGTTCCACCACGGCCGCACCGTGCGCGAGGCGACATAGAAGTCCTCGGTGGTGCGAGAGATCCGGAGGCCGTAGAAGCCGATCGCCGCGGTCACGACGAAGACGCCGATCAGGCCCGCGTAGCCCACCGCCGGGTTCATTCGTCCTCAACCAGATCGAGGTACCGGGCCTCGTTACGCGACGCGGTGCGCACATACAGCCACGCGCTCAGCCCGATCAGCGGGTAAACTCCGACGCCGAGCAACAGCCATCCGAAGGGCACCCCGAGAAACGTGGCCTCGTCCATGCCGGGCACCCAGGCCAGAAGCAGCGGGAACGCCAGCAGGATGAGCAGAAAGCCGACAGCGACGACCACCGCCAGTCGAAGCTGCGAGCGGATGAGCGAACGCACGAAAACCTGGCCCACCTCGGACTCCTCGGCGACCTCTCGGGCCACCGGGCACCCCGGCGACGCCCGTCGGGCCTGGGACCTGGGCGCGGTGACGCGCACCCGTCGCGGCGGGGTCGGCCCGGGGGGCGCGTCGGAGCTCATGCGGACGGCCGGATGCGCGTGGTCTCGAGCTTTTCCCGCAGGGCGGGCAGGTGCCGGCGGCTCACGGGCAGTTCGGCGCCGCTGGCGACGATCGTCGGCTGCGCGGCGCTCAGATTCGCTTTCGTGACGTGCGTCATCGACACGAGGTAGGAGCGGTGTATGCGGAGGAAGCCGGCCTCGGCCCATTGCTTTTCCAGATCGGCGAGCGGAACCCGGATGAGATGGCTGGAATCCGCGGTGTGCAGCCGGGCGTAGTCGCCCTGGGCCTGCACGTAGCTCACCTCATCGCGGCGGATCATCTTCTTCATGCCGCCGACGTCGACGGTGATCATCGCGGCGGGCACGGTTTCCGCGATCGTCATCGCTTCGATCACCCGGCCGACCGACGTGGCCAGCCGTTCGGCGCGAACGGGCTTGAGCAGATAGTCGACGGCGGCGAGTTCGAAGGCCTTCACGGCATGGTCCTCGTCGGCGGTGACGAAAACCACGGCGGGGGCGGTGCCCGACCGTGACACGGCGCGGGCGATATCGAGGCCGGACAGTCCAGGCATGTGGATGTCGAGGAATAACGCGTCCACACGCTCGTGATCGAGGATGCGCAGGGCCTCCGATCCGGATGAGGCGCGGTGAATCGTCCCGACCCGGTCGTCCTTGCCGAGCAGGAAGGTGAGTTCATCGAGGGCGGGGGGCTCGTCATCGGCGATGAGCACAGTGATCATGGAGCCAGTCTGTCAGTCACCGGCACGCCGGACACGGGAATTTCGGTCATGAAGCGAGGTCGGGTCGGGGCTGGGACTTCGGAACCCGCATGGTGATCAGCGTTCCCGCTCCGGGGGCGGTGTCCACGACCAGTCCATGATCGTCGCCGTACACCTGGCGCAGCCGCGAATCCACGTTGCGCAGCCCGACGTGATCGCTGTCGCTGTGTCCGGCGAGCACCGCCCTGAGATGCTCCGGTTCGATTCCGACACCGTCGTCTTCGATCGTCACCTCCACGAACGCGCCCGCATCCTGGGCGGTAATCGTGATCCTGCCGATGCCTTCCTTGTCTTCGAGCCCGTGCCGCACCGCATTCTCCACCAGCGGCTGCAGGCTGAGGAAGGGAATCACCGTGCTCAGCACCTCCGGCGCGATGGTCAGGCCGACCAGCAACCGGTCGCCGAAGCGGGCGCGTTCCAGCTTGAGGTAATGCTCGATGCAGCGCAGCTCCTCCGCAACGGTGGTGAAATCGCCGTGCCGGCGGAACGAGTAGCGGGTGAAGTCGGCGAATTCCAACACAAGGTCGCGAGCCTTCTCCGGATCGGTGGTGATGAAGGAGGCGATGGCATTGAGCGAGTTGTAGATGAAATGCGGGCTGATCTGCGCGCGCAACGCGCGCACCTCGGCCTCCACCAGGAGGGTGCGGGAGGACTCGAGTTCGGCCAATTCGACCTGCGCCGCCACCCAGTCGGCCACCTCGCCGGTGGCGCGCACCAGTCCCGGTTTGGCTCGCGGCGCGTAGGCGACGAGCGCACCCACGATGCGCGATCCCGCCCGGATCGGGGCCACGACCGCCTCCTGCAGTTCGGCCAGGTTTGTCCCGGACTCCCGCACCACCTGGGTTCGCCCCGTGGCGAGCACCTTCGCGGCGAGGCCCATCGCCGCGTCGCGGTGTTCATCCCCGATCCCGTCCCAGGCGAGCACACCGGTCACATCCGTGATGGCCACCGCCTCGCAACCCAACAGGCTCCGCAGATGCTTGCTCGCCTTGGCGGCACCGGCCGGCTCAAGCCCGTTGCGCAGGTGCTTGCCCGCCAACGACGCGGAGTGCAGCGTCGTGAACGTGGCCCGTTCGGCATCCGTGCCCAGCTCCCGCCAGGAGCGGAGCAGCCGAAATCCCGCGGCGCCGACGAGCGCGATGAGCAGGGTGATGACGACGCCGATGACGACCACGGCGAGCAGCGGTGACTCGGGCATGCTGCCAACCCTAATCCTCCTGCGCGGAACGCGCCGTTCGGCGCATGCTGACCGCCGTTCGGCGATGGAAACCCCGGAAGGCGACCACCGGCGGGCGAAACACGGGCAGAGTGAGCCGCACGATACAAGTCCGGCAGCGCCTGCTGGAACTTCTTTCAATGACGAGGAGAACATCATGGGCAATGACGCCCTGACCGAGGAAGTGGCCGTTTCGGCGGATACCTTCCATCAAGTGCAGAAATCCGAAGAATTTCAGGAGTTGCGCAAACGTCATCGGAGTTTCGTCTTCCCGGTGGCCGTTGCCTTCCTGCTCTGGTACTTCGCGTACGTGCTTCTCGCGGGCTACGCGCACGACTTCATGTCGATCAAGGTGTTCGGAAGTGTGAACATCGGCCTGCTGCTCGGCCTGGCCCAGATCGTGACCACATTCGCGATCACCACCTGGTACGTCACCTATGCCGGGCGCCGGCTCGACCCGATCGCGTCGAAAATCCGCCACGAAATTGAGGGCCCGCTCGCTACCGCCTCGAAGGAGTCCAAGTGAACATCCACCTCGCAACCGCGGCCTCGTCTCCGGGCAACCCGGTTCTGAACATCAGCATTTTCGGCGCGTTCGTCGCGATCACGCTGTTCATCGTGCTGCGCGCCAGCCGCAACAACAAGACGGCGGCCGACTACTACGCGGCCGGACGTTCCTTCACCGGCGGGCAGAACGGCACCGCCATCGCCGGCGACTACCTGTCTGCGGCCTCGTTCCTCGGAATCGTCGGGGCGATCGCCATCACCGGCTACGACGGATTCATGTACTCCATCGGATTTCTCGTCGCCTGGCTGGTCGCGCTCCTGCTCGTCGCCGAACTTCTCCGCAACACCGGCAAGTACACGATGGCGGATGTGCTCTCCTTCCGCCTGAAGCAGCGCCCGGTTCGCATTGCGGCCGCGATCACCACCCTGATGGTGTGCTTCTTCTACCTCCTGGCCCAGATGGCCGGCGCCGGCGGGCTCGTCTCGCTGCTGCTCGGCATCAACGACAAGGTCGGCCAGTCGATCGTGATCACCATCGTCGGCGCCCTGATGATCGTCTACGTACTCATCGGCGGCATGAAGGGCACCACCTGGGTGCAGATCATCAAGGCCTGCCTGCTCATCGCCGGTGCCGCCGTGATGACCATCTGGACGCTCGCCCTGCACGGCTTCAACCTCTCCACCCTGCTGGATGCCGCCGTGGCGACCGCGGGCAACCCGGAGATCCTGAACCCCGGCCTCAAGTTCGGCCTGTCCGACGTCACCAAGCTCGACTTCATCTCCCTGGCGCTGGCCCTGGTGCTCGGCACCGCGGCGCTGCCGCACGTGCTGATGCGCTTCTACACCGTCCCGACGGCCAAGGAAGCCCGCCGCTCCGTGGTGTGGGCCATCTGGCTCATCGGCGGGTTCTACGTCTTCACCCTCGTGCTCGGCTACGGCGCGGCCGCCCTGATCGGCGCCGACCGCATCCTCGCCTCACCGGGCGGCGTCAACTCCGCCGCTCCGCTGCTGGCCTTCGAGCTCGGCGGTCCGATCCTGCTCGGACTCATCTCCGCGGTGGCCTTCGCGACCATCCTGGCCGTAGTGGCCGGCCTCACCATCACCGCCGCGGCATCCTTCGCCCACGACATCTACGCCAGCGTGTTCAAGAAGGGCAAGGCCCGTCCCGAGGACGAGGTCAAGATCGCCCGCCGCACCGTGATCATCATCGGCATCGTCGCGATCATCGGCGGTATCGGCGCCAACGGCCAGAACGTCGCCTTCCTCGTGGCGCTGGCGTTCGCCGTCGCCGCGTCGGCCAACCTGCCGACCATCCTGTACTCGCTGTTCTGGAGAAAGTTCAGCACCCAGGGCGCCGTGTGGAGCATGTACGGCGGACTGGCCTCGGCCATCCTGCTGATCGCGTTCTCCCCGGTGGTGTCCGGCTCTGAAACGTCGATGATCCCCGGCGCCGACTTCGCCATCTTCCCGCTCAGCAACCCGGGCCTCGTGTCTATCCCGCTGGCGTTCTTCCTGGGCTGGCTCGGCACCGTGCTCGACCGGGTTCCGCGGGACCTGGACAAGCAGGCCGAAATGGAGGTGCGTTCGCTTACCGGCGTCGGCGCCGAGAAGGAAGCGGTGGACCACTGATGTCGAGGGAATCGAGCACCATCACCGGCCCGGATGTGACACGCACCTTCGCACCGACCGAGCATTTTCAGGCGCAGGCCAACGCCGACGTCTCGCACTACGAGCACGCCGACCGCGACAGCGAGCACTTCTGGGCCACCCAGGCCGAGAATCTCGTTTGGACGCAGCCGTGGGACGAGGTGCTCGACTGGTCGAACCCGCCGAACGCGCGCTGGTTCCACGGCGGCAAGCTCAACGTGGCGTACAACTGCGTGGATCGTCACGTGGAGTCCGGGCACGGTGACCAGGTTGCCCTGCACTGGGTCGGCGAGCCCGGCGACACCCGCGACATCACCTACGCGCAGCTCAAGGACGAGGTCAGCCGGGCGGCCAACGCGCTGTCCTCGCTCGGCCTGGTCGCGGGGGACCGGGTCGTCATCCAGCTGCCGATGATCCCGGAGGCGGTCGTCTCCATGCTCGCCTGCGCCCGGCTGGGCCTCGTGCACAGCGTCGTCTTCGGAGGATTCTCGCCGGCGGCGCTGCGCGCCAGGGTCGACGACGCCGAGGCACGAGTCGTGATCACCTCCGACGGGCAGTACCGGCGCGGTGCCGGCGCCCCGATGAAGGCGAATGTGGATGAGGCGCTGGAGGGCGCCGCCGTGGAGAAGGTGCTCGTGGTTCGCCGGGTGGGGGAGCCCGTCGCCATGCAGGAGGGACGCGACCTCTGGTGGGACGAGTTCGTCGGCTCCCAGTCGCCCGAGCACGCGCCGGAGTCGTTCGACTCGGAGCATCCGTTGTTCATCCTCTACACGTCGGGAACGACCGGCAAGCCGAAGGGGATTCTGCACACCTCCGGCGGATACCTCACCCAGGTCGCCTACACACATCGCGCCGTGTTCGATCTCAAGCCCGACACGGATGTCTATTGGTGCGGCGCCGACATCGGCTGGATCACCGGGCACAGCTACATCGTGTACGGGCCGCTCGCCAACCGCGCCACCCAGGTGATGTACGAGGGAACGCCGAACACACCGCACGAGGGACGGCACTTCGAGATCATCGAAAAGTACGGCGTGACGATCTACTACATCGCGCCGACGCTGATCCGCACCTTCATGAAGTGGGGTGAGCACATTCCCCAGAAGTACAACCTCGAGTCGGTGCGCCTGCTCGGCAGTGTGGGGGAACCCATCAACCCGGAAGCCTGGATGTGGTACCACACCCACATCGGCCGGGGCACGACCCCGATCGTCGACACCTGGTGGCAGACCGAGACCGGCGCGATCATGATCACGCCGCTGCCCGGCGTCACGGCCACGAAGCCGGGCTCGGCGCAGGTTGCCCTGCCCGGGATCTCGGTGCAGATCGTCGACGACCACGGCGCGAAGGTCGAGGCGGGCGAGGGCGGATATCTCGTCATCGACAAGCCCTGGCCGGCCATGTCCCGCGGCATCTGGGGCGAACCGGAACGCGCCCAGGAGGTGTACTGGGACCGGTTCAAGGCGCAGGGCTACTACTTCGCCGGCGACGGGGCGAAGTACGACGAGCACGGTGACATCTGGCTGCTCGGCCGGGTCGACGACGTGATGAACATCTCCGGCCACCGCATCTCCACGGTGGAGGTGGAGTCGGCCCTCGTCTCCCACCCCGCCGTGGCGGAGTCAGCCGTCGTGGGGGCATCTGACCCGACGACCGGCCAGGCGATTGTGGCGTTCGTGATCCTCCGCGACAGCATCGACGGCGACCTCGCCGATCGGGAGGCCATTATCGCGAGCCTCAGCGCCCACGTCGTCTCGGAAATCGGGCCCATCGCCCGGCCGAAGCGGATCCTCGTGGTGCCGGAGCTGCCGAAAACGCGCTCGGGCAAGATCATGCGTCGTTTGCTGCGGGACGTGGCGGAAGGCCGGGACATCGGCGACGTCGCGACCCTGGCCGACACCTCGGCCATGCGCACCATCGCCACCAGCATGGCGGGCACGCCGACCGGGTAAGGCGGCGGGAACGACGTGGCGGCGGGCGCAGTGCGCCCGCCGCCACACGCCTGTCGGGCCGGGCAATTCTTACATCTCGGTGTCAGACGCGGGCGGCGTTGGCGAACCGCCGCCGGCTCGCCTAGCCTTGATCCGGGGCAGGCACCATGCGCTGCTCCTTGTCAGAGCAAGGAACACCATGGCGGCTTCGTCCACGTCAGAGCGCGACGATCGCGCACAACCTCCCGCAAAAACGTCCCGACGCATGTCACCCGTGCGCATCATTGTGGCGCTCGTGGTCGTGAGTGCCCTCGGCTTTTTCGGCTACATGGGCGTGCAGAGCTGGGCTGGGGCGCAGGCCGCGGCATCCGTTGACCCGTGGTTTGCCGGGTACGTGGACGTCACCGCCACACCCTCGCTCGCGTTCGAGGCACCGGCCACACCGGCCGGCCGGGATGTGGTGCTCTCATTCATCGTGGCGGGCACGGATGCCCCCTGCACTCCCACCTGGGGCACGTATTACACCGTGGAGGAAGCGGCCGCAGGCCTCGACCTCGACCGCCGAGTGGCACGCGTCAAGCAGCTCGGCGGTGAGGTGGCCGTGTCGTTCGGCGGCGCCATCAACAACGAACTGTCCACGAGCTGCCTCGAACCGGACACGCTCGTGGAGGCCTACGCTGACGTGCTCACCCACTACGGGGTGACGACCATCGACCTTGACGTTGAGGGCGTGAACCTCACGGATACGGCGGCCGGGGAGCGCCGGGCCGCAGCCATGGCCGCGCTGCAAAAGCAGGTCGACGGCCTCATCGTGTGGATGACACTGCCCGTGGCACCGACCGGCCTCACCGAGGACGGCACGACCGCGGTCGGGCAGATGCTCGCGGCGGGCGTCGACCTCGCCGGCGTCAACCTGATGACGATGGACTACGGCGACAGCCGCGACCCGAGCATGAGCATGGCGGACGCGTCGATCGCGGCGCTGGAGGCCACGCACGCCCAAATGCTCACCCTGTACAAGCGGGAGGGGGTGACGTTCAGTGACGAGACCGTGTACTCCAAGATGGGTGCCACGCCGATGATCGGTCAGAACGACGTGTGCGGCGAGATCTTCACGCTGAGCGACGCCGGCCAGCTGCAGGCCTTCGCCAAGACCAACAAGCTGGGCCGGTTGTCGATGTGGTCGCTCAACCGCGACCAGACCTGCGGCGCGAACTTCCCGGATGTGACGCGCGTGTCCGACGCGTGCAGCGGCGTGAACCAGAAGGGCTTCACCTTTGCCGAGGCACTCGGTGAGGGATTCACCGGGCGCCCGCAGCAGGGCGGCGAGACGGAAACGACGTCGGAACCCATCCCCGAGGTGAGCGTCGACGACCCGAAAACGAGCCCGTATCCGATTTGGGTTGAGGCGGCGGCCTACCCCAAGGGAACCAAGGTTGTCTGGCACGGCACCGTGTACGAGTCCAAGTATTGGAGCTCCGGCGACCTGCCCGATGACCCGGTGCTACAGACCAGCGAGACGCCGTGGTCGTTGGTCGGCCCGGTTCTGCCCGGCGATATTCCGTTCGTACAGCCGACGCTGCCGGTGGGAACGCACCCGGCCTGGGATGGCGCCACCGTGTACAACAAGGGCGACCGGGTGCTGCTGGACGAGCTGCCGTTCGAAGCCAAGTGGTATTCGCAGGGCGACAGCCCGGAGGCGGCCGCGCTCAGCCAGGGCTCCTCCCCGTGGGTGATGCTCACCGAGGAGCAGATCGCGGAGGTGACGGCCGCTATTCCCGCAGAGTGAGCTGAACCACGGGGCGGTCCGGCTTCGGCCGGGACACCTCGTGGAAGCCGGCCGTCAGAAACTGGCTCAGCGTGCCGTGGTACAACTCCGCCGCCTGTGCGCCCGGCCGCACGGCCACATCAACCGGGTACGCCTCCAGCAGCCGGGCGCCGTGCCGGCGGGCGTGCTCCACCGCGGCGGCCAGGAGCGCGCCCGCCACGCCGCGACGTCGAAAACCCACCCGCACCACGAAGCACGACACCGACCACACGGATGCGTCCTCCGCCGGGTCGGGGCTGCCCTCGGTGACGAGCGCCTGACGTAGCAGCCGCGGGTAATTCGGTCGGGGTTCGACGGCGCACCAGCCCACCGGCTCTTCGGCGAGGTATGCGATCAGGCCCGGCGCGGGGTCGTTCTTCACGATCTGTTGGTGCAGGAGAGCCTGGCATTCCGCGCTGCTGCCCTGCCGTTCGCCCGGGGTTGGCGGCTTGAAGTACTGGCACCAACACCGCGACGCGTCGCCCTTGGTGCCGAACACGAGTTGTACGTCGTGCCAGGGGACATCCGCTACCGACATGACCGTGATCTCGCCCGTTTGCGTCATGCGACGAAGATACTCCGATGATTCTTTTCTGTGGAGGACGGCTGAGGGGCAGATGTGCACTTTCTGGCGTCGCGGAGGCGGTAAGCTAATTCAGTTGCCTCCTGCGGGTTTTGTTCGTTGAAACCGTAACGTTGGAGCGGCGGGCTGTAGCGCAGCTTGGTAGCGCACCTGACTGGGGGTCAGGGGGTCGCAGGTTCAAATCCTGTCAGCCCGACAAAATGTCCCGGAAACTCAAGGGTTTCCGGGACTTTTTTGGTTAAAGATTTGACTACCCCATCAAAAACCCACCTTTTACTCCTCTCTGGAGCCGCTGAGCCGGCCCTGTCACCCGGGGTGCCGACGTCGCTCTCGGTTCTCTTCGATCCTCCGGGATTGTGGTGCGCACCTGTCGAGTATGAGTATCCACAACGAAAACCCAACCTCTTCTCCCACCGACGACTGGGGCCTGGAGCCCCTGATGGACGTCAACGAGCTGGCGTCTTACCTGGGCATTCCGCTGTCCACGGTGTACGACTGGCGTGTGCGCGGCAAAGGGCCCACCGCGTACCGGTTCGGCAAGCATCTGAAGTTTGCCATCTCCGACGTGCGGGCCTGGATCGCCGAGCAACGGGAGCCCACCAGCCCGCCCCGGCGACCCGATCGGCGGTGAGGTGAATGTCCCGGCCGCGCCTGACGATCGGCACCTTTGGCGAGATCACCACCCGGCTGATGCCGTCCGGCCGCTTCGAAGCGAGAACCCGCTACCGCGACTGGGACGGCCAATCCCGCCAGGTGCAGAGCAGCGGCGCCACCGCCAAGGCGGCCGAGCGAGCGTTGAAGGGCCGGCTCGCCGACCGGTTCCTGCAACAGCCCACGGACACGACTCTTACGCCAGACAGCCTGTTCAAAGACCTCGTGACGTACTGGCTCGAGGACATTGATCTGGAGGGCCGGATCTCTAGGACCACTCGCAACCTGTATGAGCGCAATATGCGCACCCTCGTCTCTCCGGTGTTCGACCATCTGACGCTGCGGGAGATCGGTGTGGCCCGGTGTGACCAGTTCATCAAGGAGTTGGCGAGGATCTCCTATAGTCGCGCCAAGCAGGCTCGGGTGGTGCTGCGGCTGGCGCTGGAACTGGCGGTGCGACACGAGGTCCTCCCGCGCAATCCGATGGACCACGTTGGCCGCCTGTACCGCGAACCGCACATCCCCGATGCGCTCACAGCCCCCGAGGTGAACGTGATCCGCGCGGCGATCGCCCGGTGGGAGGCTGGCGCCAACCACGTGTCCGGTCCCAAGCCCGACGGGCAGCTCGGTGCAATCATCGAGGTCATGCTCGGCACCTCGGCCCGGATCGGGGAGGTGCTGGCCATCCGCCGCCGAGACGTCGACATCACCAGTGTTGTGCCATCCATCCGCCTGGCCGGCACGATCATCAGTCGCAACGGCGAGCTGACCTTTCGGCAAGACCACCCCAAGACCGCGAAGTCCCGTCGCGTCGTGGCCCTGCCGTCATTCACCGCCGATGCGGTGCGCCGCCGGCTCGCCACCGCACCGAACCTCGACCTGGATGCGCTGCTGTTCCAATCCCGGGACGGCACGCCGCTGACCACCACGAACGTGCGCCGACAGCTGCGTCACGTGCTCGGGGGAGCGGGGATCGAGGGGGTGACCCCGCACATGTTCCGCCGCACGGTCGCGACCGCGGTCAACGCGAACGCGAACATCGAACTCGCCGCAGAACTCCTCGGCCACACCGACACGAAAATCACGGTGCAGCACTACATCCAGCGCAGCGAACTCGTGAACCCGGCCACCGCCGCGCTGCTTGACCGGGCGTTCGCACGAGACGAGGACTAAACGAACGTGGCGGCCGTCGCGCGTATCTGCTCGGCGGCCGCCCGGAGTCGGGTCCCGAACAGGTCGAGGGAAGCACCGCATAGGTTCGATGTGGTCGCCCAGAGCTTCGATTGGTTGTCCCGTAAGACGCAGGTGAGCGGGATTTCCTTACGGGCGGGGCATATGGGACTCTCCTGTGGAGACGCCAGACGGCTCATTTCACAGCGATAGCGACAATGTTTGCCTCCTGGCTGCTCGAGTCTCTCCGAGTCGATACCCCTGGTCTTGCCGAGCTCGACAGAGTTGATGCCTGAGTTTTCACCAACCTGGTAGAGCAGTTCAATGAATCCCTCGTCGACCCCCCTATACATCTCTGCGTCTCCAGCCATGACGGCATCTTATGGGTGCATCATCGCCGTGTGACTGTGCTTGTCGCGGGACTGTGCCGGTTGTCGACCCCTAGTCCCGCCCTACTCTCGGCCGCAGTTCTTCGCTGGCGCGAAACCACGCTGGTTGTCTCGATGAGAGAACTTAGCTCATGTCGGCTATACCGAAGGCAGAGGTTCAGCCGTAGCAGCGTCCGCCCGGTGCGCGATTGACTCTAGACTGCGGGTCACGGCTTGACGCCGATGTCGCGCGCGAGCGTCGTCAGGAAGGCGTCGTAGGCGGCGCGCTGTTTCTCGGCGAGGGAGCGGCGGGAGTCTCGATCCTCGGCCAGCTCTGAGCTGATACGGCGCGTCCATGAACGCTTCCACTGCCGACCCCACTCGTCCTGTAAGTAGACGAGATCCGCCCGGAGTCGGGCATCCTGACTCCGTGCGATCCTGGTCTCGAAGAACTCGGCCATGAAAGCTTTGTGCGCCGAGATCGTCGACACGCTTACGAGCCCACGGTTGATGTTCATTGTGCGATCGACCGCGCGCTTGTGAGCGAGGACATCCTGTGGAGTCATCCGCTTCCAGTCGCCGACGCAGGAGTAGAAGCACACGATCGCGTTAATGCGCGGTGCGATGTCGTCGTATACCTGGATGCGCTTCGCGACCAGTGCCTGGCTCTCCGCTTTGCGGCGTTCGAAAGTTATGCCGATGATGGCGCCGATGGTGCCAGTGACAAGCGTGACCAAACCCGTGAGCACGATGGTCGCTACGTCGGGACCGCCGGCCCCGGGAGTCGGCGACGGAGAAGTCGTCGCTGCGAGGACGAGGAGGACGGCGGTCGGCTCAGGCACGGACATCTCCGGCTCGCTGTAGGTAGCGCGGCGACGCGATTAGGTCCTCGATAGGGGTCGGGAACGCATCGACCGGCAGTTGGCTGCTCAGCCAGGCGAGCGCCCGATCAACGTGGTCGACGAGTTCATCGGACTGGGTGTCCCGGATCCAAGGAGCATGCACGCTCGTGACGGGTTGGAGATGGGCCGCCGCGAATACGAGCACGCGCGCCTCAGTCCAGCCCAGCGTGGAAAGGATCCGCGGATCGCTGAGGGTCCGTCCGAGCAGATCAGAGACGGCTGCGCGGTCCGGATCTGACGCCCAGTGCGCGAAGGCCGGGGGAAGCGGCCACACCCGAAGATCGTCGAATCTGAGCCCGGTGTCATCGGATTCTCGTGTCCAGCCCCATCGCAAGAGGTTCCGATAGTGGTTCTCGAGGTCGTCGGGGTGCCTCGCCCCAATCGTGTGCTGCGCGTATGACGCCATGTGCTCAGGAAGCTGGTGGGTGTCGAGCATCAGATTCGTGAGCCCGAGTCGTCTCGTCGCACGGCCGAGCCGTGCGATCGCCGATCGCCACTCGCGTAGACCCTCGCGCGACGAACTCGCGGGCCCCCTCCGGGCGAGCTCAACCGCGATCGTGCTGATGGAGTCGGCGAGGGTCGTGGTTGGATCCACGCTCGTCGCGGACAGACGGTCGATTCTCGTGGTCGACACGACGTACGCGTGCTCGGCTCGGGACGGCGAGGACGCAGCGAAGGGGACGTCGGAGGGCGGCCCTCCCTCCTCTTCCGATTGATGAGCCGCATCTATGAAGGTGAGACCGAATTTCATTAGGGACTTGGTCGACTCCTGGTCGGGATCGTCCGCTGGTCCGCCGCGGTCAGTTTCGCCGGCTGGAGGCCCGAATGGCCCGCCTTCGGACCGTGGAGCATCGGGGCCGCCGCCTCGGCCGAGATACACGCGTCGGACGAAGGTGACGAGGTCGTCGAGCCGGGCGAAGCCGACTTCCGCGCCGTCGAGGAAGAGACCGGACTGGAAACGGCCGCGCGCCGCAGCCATCCCGATCGAGCGACTCGAGACGGGTGTTGGTGCGAACTCCGGCGCCGTCAGGAAGATCGCGGGGGATGACAGGTTCTGGGCGTCGAGAGCGAGATCGGGTGTGCGAAACACGGCGAATGCGGAGCCTCCGCTTGCGTTTAGGGCGTCGATGAACCAGGCGGTCACAGCCGCTGCCTACCTTCGTGCGTCACAACCACTATCGGAACGCCGGCGTCCGTGAGCGCACGCGCCGCTCGTCGGCGCGCGCTGAGCCAGACGAGATCGGTCTGCGGTGGGGCAGAGGGACTCGTGGCCGAGGCGATAGCGAGCTCTCTCGCCATCTCGCCCGCCGTAGTGCGCGCCGCGATCACGTGCTCGGGATGGACCGCGACCGTGAGCGGCACTTCGATGTACTCCTCATCGTCGAGTATGCCGCGACCGACCGCGGCGATCGTCAGCAGACGGTCGTCGGCTGCAGAGGTGAGGGCGAGAACCTTCCGGGCGATGAGATCGGCGCGCGAACTCCAAGGATCGGCGCCTCGCAGAAGTGCCGTCCGCACGGCTGCGGGGTCTTCGCCGACCTCGGAGCGAACTGGCTCCCTGCTTATGTTGTAGGAATTCTCCTCCAAGACGACCTGGGCGTCGTCGACGATCGCGGTGTCGATCAGGAGGCAGATGTCACCGAAGTAGCGCACACCCGCGCCGTTGAGCTCGAGCGCGGCGTAATGCAGACGGTCCGGCTCGATGGCAGGTCGTGAGGGATCTGTCCCGTCGCCGGCGAAGCTGTACGCGATGTCTGCGATCGCAGCGTCGATCCGATTGCGAGTGTTCCCATCATCACCGACGCGCTCGCCTGCGAGCTCGTGGCGATTCAGGAAGCCATGCGTGAGGACATCCACAACGTCGGCGCACGAGACATTGATTGCGACGCGCACCCCATCGCGCTGGTGCCCACCGGCGTCTATCGGTGCACCCTCGACGATGCGACGGATCGCATCACCGTTCGCTGTGCGCACGTCGCGCGCTGCCGAGAGCCCGTACCCCACATCCACCTCCAAAGGATGACGATCAGCGTCCTCGCACTGTATCCCGCGGGCGCCGCCGCGCGATAGTGCCGCTCAAAGGGTCGCCGCAGATCGGCGCCTCGAAAACATCGGCCGAAGAACAGCATCCGGACGTCCGGAGACGGACCCCGCCGCGGGTTTCTGATGAGGAGACTGCCTGGTGTGACGCATCGCTCGAGAGTAGATTTCGCTCATGTTCATGTTCATGCTCGTGAATGCGAGTTCGTTTGGCTCTGAGTGGGTCGCAGAAGTTCTCGCAAGTGCGATCGGGATCGGGCTGGGAGCAATCGTGCCCGTATTGCTCTTCCGGATGGGTCAAAGCGACGATCGGAGAAAGCAGGCCGAGGAAAGCCGTCAGGCGCGCGACGAGGCTGTCGCGGAAAGGCGGAGACAGCACTCGCTGTTCCTCGCCGAACGCGAGGAGAAGCTAGCGAAGGAGTGCGCCGCACTGATTCAGGGATGCACCGATGAGTGGCGTCGCGTGAAGCGTGAAGTACGCATCAAGGTTGTGAGATCCAAGCCGGACACGTCTGTGAGCGCCGCACATCGGGACGAGGAGAGCGGGCACCTGCTGAGGGAATGGATCGTAGACACCATCGACCCTCCCGGAGTCGAGCACCTCGATTCCGCCCGCGCACGATTGCTCGCCATGGGTGAAAGCGGGAGCATCGTGCGCGCTCGCATAGATCAGCTGAAAGAAGACGTGTACTGGAATTGGGTAGAGCTTGAGCTCGATCTCCTCGGTGACGACATGGACGCTCTCTTGGAATCGTTCCCGGAGCCTGCGGAGGATTCGACTCTCCCGGATGAACAACCAACCGCGGTCGATGACAAGCACGAGAGCGCAGCCGAGCCTACTGCCGCGGAGCTTTGGCAACGCATTCTCAGTGCGCTAGGGGCCCAATACGTCGAGCTCGAGTCCATCATCGCCGAGCTGATGTCGTTCACTAGCTCGTTCCGAGCGCACAATGCGATCAAAGACAATATCGCCGCCCAGAGGGAAGCAGTTTGAACGCGCCTTGATCTCCAAAAGCACCATCGCCGGCTTGGCTGCAGCTCGAGCACGCGGTAGGACCGGTGGGCGCCCGTTTCAGATCACGCCGGCCAAGATTCGCCTGGCCATGGCCACTATGGGTCAAAAGGAAACGAAGGTCGGTGAGCTCTGTAAGGAGCTTGGGATCACCCGGCAGACGCTGTACCGCCATGTTTCCCCAACGGGAGAGCTGCGACCTGACGGTGAGAAGCTCCACTCCAAGAATTAACGCGTGAGATAGAGGGGGAGGGGGCGCCGCAGAACTCGCTGAGACGGCGGCCTCCCTTGGACTTGCTCCTGCGCTGAGCAATCAAGCGCCCTGCCTTATTCGGCCGCGGTGTATTTGATCGCGGCTTCCTTACGTCGCTCGACAAGGAGATCCTCAACGCGTGCCTCGTGCGTGCCGAGTGGGATGCCGCGCAAGACGAGGTGGGCCGCGACGACCGGCTCGAGGAGTTCGGTCGTTCCTCGAAACAATTCCTGTGCGATGAGCGCCTCGGTAAGCATCACCTCACGCCCCCCTGTGCTCATGTAGTCGAGGTCGTGGTCACGGAAGAAATGATGCGCGAAGCGATTTCGCTCCTCGAGGGCGAGGGTTAGCTCGGCTAGCAACTCGGGGCTCTCGTCTAGGAACGGCGTGAGGCGTTTGAGGACGCGCCCCATCGTAACGGACGAGTTGGCGACAAGATGCTCGTCGAAGAGCGTTTGAGTGCCAACGGCAGAAGCCGTTTGAGCGAGCGTTAGGACATTGATTAAGGACATTTCGAGGACCGCAGAGAGGTACATAGTTAGGCCATATTGCGCCAACATTTCTCGACCTTGGTAGTTGTGGTCATCGAGTTCCCCCTCGCGGCAGATCTCGGGGTGTGCCTCGTCGTTGCTCGGGGTGGTCATTTATTCGACACTAGATGACATCGTTCCTCTCAATCAAGGCCTGCTCCAAGCTTGAGGCCGGAGCCGCTGGGAGTTGCCAGCCTGATGCTGTACCGCCACGTGTCACCGCCGGGGCGCAGCTCTCCAGACGGTGACACGTGGCGACGACGCTAAAGGCAGCTGCACGTACCTCGGCTAACAGAGCGCGTGCGTTCCAGGTTCCCCTTGCGAACTTGTCCCTCGCGTGACGCCATGTGAAAAAACAGGCCATCCAGCACGTTGGTCGTTTGTGCCCGAAGTAGATTGGCAAAGACGCACTTGTTCTTCACCTCAACTTCCGCGAGATTCCGTGTGTCCGATGTTGGCAGCTTGTCCGATCTGGCCTGTCACGCGGCGCTTTTACAGGTTCTGCCTAAGACCTCGTGTCGTCGGTCTCTGCCATACTCGGCGGATGACCGAACCTGAACCGCTGGGGGACGGCTCACACGAGCCTCGACCACCATCCGTGCCCGAACACTTGGCGGCAACCGGAACGATGCGCCCACCGCCGAAGAAACCTGCAGGTTTTGCTTTGGCCGCGCTCATCGTCGGTATCGCTGCCCTGCCTCTCGGACCGATCCCTGTGTTCGGCGCCTTGGTCGGCTTCGCAGCGGTGATACTCGGTGTGCTCGCGCTCATCAACAGCCAGCCGAAGGGGTGGGCGCTCACCGGCGTCATCCTCGGCGGTATCGCGATTCTCGCGTCGATCGGTATGACGATCAGCCTTGGCGCTTTCGACAGTGCATCGGATGTGCAGCCGGCGACGGTTGTCGTTGAGCCTGCGCCCACGGCGGAACCGGCGGGGACGACACCGCAGGTTGTCGAGAAGCAGGCTCCAGAACCGGTGCCGCCTGTTCCACGCGAGTTCGAATCCGCCCTGCACCAAGCCAGCAGATACTCCGACAGGATGCATATGAGCAAGGCTGGTGTTTTCGATCAGCTGACGTCGGAGTACGGCGGGCAGTTCACCCTCGAAGCCGGTCAGTACGCTGTCGACAACGTTGAAGCTGACTGGCCGGCGAACGCTTTGGTCAGCGCAAGATCGTACCAGGACAGGCTGTCCATGTCGCCGGCAGCGATACACGATCAGCTGACCAGTGAGTACGGCGGGCAGTTCACGACTGAGGAAGCGGACTACGCGATCCTGTATCTGAACGAATAGCCCGGCGTCCGCTCAGCATAAAACCTCGCTCTCGGGCGAGGTTTTTCTGATTCCAGATGGTGCCTGCGGGCGTCGGCGCTCGTTTTGCGCGTTGCGCCGCGCATGAGACTGGGGACGAACTTTCCCCCTAACTCCGTGCCCCTAGTTGTACTGAGTCATGAGGTTGGTGACACTCGGCTGAGCGGTGTCTGTCCGATTCCAGTGTGGATGCGTTCAGTGTTGTAGAAGTTCAGCCATGGCGCAAGGGCTTCGGCGCGTTCGTTGTTGTTGGTGTATTTGCGTGCGTAGGCCCACTCGGTGCCAAGGGTGCGATTGAGGCGTTCGACCTTCCCGTTCGTCCACGGGCAGTGCGGCTTGATGAAGCGTTGCACGGCGCCGATCCTGGCCACGGCGTCTTTGAATGCGGTCGATTTTCGGTAGGCGAACGCGTTGTCGGAGAGGACGCGTTCGATGTGCGGGATGCCGTTCTGGGCGAAGAACGCAGCCGCGCGCTCGAGAACGCCGGCGGCGGTGGTGCCTTTTTCGTCATCGTGGATTTCCGCGTGGGCGAGGCGGGAGTGATCGTCGATGACCGCGTGGATGTAGTCGAACCCCACTCTGCGTATGCCCTTCCGGTGGTTCCCGTGGCTCTGGGTGGGATCGGCGCGCCATCCGCCACCGTCCGGGATTCGGCCGAGTTTCTTCACATCAACATGCACCAGTTCACCCGGCCGCTTGCGTTCGTAGCGTTCCGCGGTGGCGCGGGAGGAACGGAGCACCGCGCCGGTGACCGGGTCTAACCACGACAGCGGCGGGAGGTCGTAGCGGTCGAGGATCCGAGACACCGTCCGGGCCGGCACCCCGGTCGTCGCCGCGATCCGCAGCGGGCCATGGCGCCCCAGCAGACGAGCAACGACGACCGCGGCTTCGCTGCGCGGACTTGTCCTCCGCGGGCAACTTCGGGGCCGGGACGATCGGTTCAGGAGCCCGGCGCTGCCCTCTGCGCGGTGCCGGTTGATCCACCGGTGAGCGCACTGGCGGGAAATTGCGAGTTCCTTGGCAACGTGCGAGACCGGGCGACCGTCAGTGATCACGCGTTCGATCAACAACGCCCTCCCATGAAGGGTCAATCTGGTATTAGCGTGGGGCATGAGAACCTCCGTGTTCGTGGCGACTTTGACATCACCACTGAAACCGGAGGTTCTCCCTTTTTCAACCCCGAACTGTCACCAACGTCATGGCTGGGTACACCTAGCAGTGGAATGAAACCGCGCTTAGCTTGGAATCGCAATTCCCCGGCGGGAAAAGTGGCCAGTCATGCCAACGGTTTCCGGATTGCGTGAAACGCCCTGGCTCGGGTACGGCCCAATTGGGCGTTGGACGTCTCCATCCTGTTCCGCTTCGAAAAACCCCATGGAGAGCGGTGAGACACGAAACGTGATGAGACGACTTTCCGAGACGCTCGGGGCGGGGGCACCGAGCTCAGTGACTAGATCCCGCTCAGCGCTTCCTCATCCGCCGCAACATTCTTCTGCACGGCGAACTGGGTCCGGTGCAATTCCTCGTACCGCCCACCCACAGCCAGAAGTTCCTCGTGCGTACCGCGCTCCACGATCGAGCCGTCCTCAACCACGAGGATCAGGTCCGCGCTGCGGATGGTGGAGAGGCGGTGTGCGATCACCATGGCTGTCCGTCCCTTGAGCGCCTCGCTGAGCGCCGCCTGCACGGCGGCCTCAGACGTCGAGTCCAGCGCCGCCGTCGCCTCGTCGAGGATGACGACGCGCGGCTGGGCGAGCAGGAGCCTCGCGATGGTCATCCGCTGGCGTTCACCCCCCGGACAGCCGGTTGCCACGCTCTCCCACCATGGTGTCCAGCTGGTCCGGCAGGGACCGGATGAGCTGTTGCCATCGCGACTCTTCGGAGGCGCATTGTTCTCGCGCGACCGAAATCAACCGGCAGCAGTCCTCAGACACGTAGGGAGCGGAAGCTGCCGCCCGAGCGTGTGGAAGGCATCGGCTCAGTGCCCGTGCCCTCGTTCTGTTCTTCCAGAGCTTGACCGTGTAGTGGTTCTGGCGATCAAGCATGGCTCATGCTGCGTTGATTTGTCGGGTTCGCGTGGCACCTCGTTCTCCCTCGCCTTCGATAGCGTTAATATCCCGTAGCGCATCGCACCGGTGCGGTAGGCCAGGATCAGGCGGGGGAAGCTCAGAACGAAGATGCGATTGCGTGCGCCAAAGGCGAGACGACGGGTCTCGCGATCGACGAGCAAGGCCTTCACAAGTAGACGGGCGCAGATCGTCCATGTGCGCGCGACGCGGCGGCTGACATCCTCATAGCCAGCGATCACAAAGCCCGCCGCCACTGCCATCGCCTCATACTCCTCGCGCGTGCCCATCGAGGGCAGGCGCCCTTCGCGGCAGATCGGCTCGAGCAGGTGGCGAACCTTCCAACCGCTAGCATCAGTCTCGGCGAGCCACGCGCAGACGACGAAGCGACCGCCGGGCGAGAGCACGCGATGCGCCTCGGCGAAGAACCTGGGTTTGTCGACCATGTGCTCGCTCGACTCGATCGCCCATGCGGCATTGGCCGAGGCATCGGCCAGCCCGTTGACGAGCCAGTCGCGAAGATGGATGTCCACCTCGGGTTCGGGATGCGCGGCAGCGTAGTGGGCCTGCTCAGCGGAAAGCGTGAAGCCGGTAACGCGGACCCTGCGTGTTACCGCGAGCTGCCTCGCGGTGGAACCATAGCCGCAACCGATGTCGACGCACGCCTCGCCGGGCATAAGGCGCAACCGGTCGCCGACGGTGTCGACAAGCGCCTTGACGGCCTCGGCGGGCGTCTCGCGACCCGTCGCCCATAGCCCGTGATGAACATGCTCACCCCACACCCGACGATAAATCGGATCGAGCTCGTCGTAGTGATCCGCGACAGCCACGGCGCTCTGGGAGATACTGGGGACGATCACGCCATCAGATTAGTACCACGATCCATGCCATCGGAAGGTCTCAGCTCTCGACTCCATAGCTTCTAGGGTCATTGCGGTGAAACGCGGGCGCCCGTGCCCGTGGGGTGTCCGTGCTTGGAAGTGAAACGAACCCCGGGGGCTGCGTGCCATCGAAGAGGTGACTGTGTTTCGGAGCCACCCTGCGAGCAAGGTGGTGATGGTCCGGTCGTCGCTCGTGACGTGGGCAACAGTACGGCCACCGGTGACGCCCAATTCGGTCAGTTCACTGTCAGGGTGCGAGGAAAGAGCTGCCGCCCGGTTCGAGTTCGCAGGGGCACCGGCGGGGGAGTGCCGCGGTGCGGTCACTGACGGGTTTCGGCCGTGCCGACATAACCGCACCTACCGGCAGGCATCCGGCGAACAGTATGGCTAGGTCAGTCGATCGAACCGGCAGCAGTCCCACGTGACATAGAGGTGTGTTGTCGGATAGCGTCGCATCTAGTTCGCGGTTCGCGGGGCTTGTCCATCTGTGGAGGTACGCACGCGCACGCACTTCCATGGCTACGATTGTGGCGAGCACAGTGATTGAGAGCGCGTGATGACGTACAGCGTAATTCGAGTTCGGGCGACGCATAGTGCCTCGCGATCAGGGCACACAGGTGGTGTGGTCGTGGTTGGGCCGCCACCTCTTCGGGATCGGTGGCGACCTCACCATCATCTACGCGGCAACGCTGGGTGTGATTTTTGCCGCCTTGCTGGTGTTCACAGGGCTCGCGATACGACGCACGGCACGTCGAGGGTTCGAAACTCGCGCGATAACATACGCGCTTCTCATTGCATCAGGCGTTAGCGGAATCTTGTTGGGACTCACGCTTCCAGATTCAACACCTCGCGGTTTGCAGACAATCATCAGCGGCCCCACACAGCCTGGGTTGGATATCGCTATTGGTATCGCGAACCCCCTGGGCGTTATCGGCATCGCCACCGCGATCATTGCGCTCGTTCTTTCCATTCGCGATTCGCGCGGGCGAATCACGCTTGTTGAGTCCTGGGGCGACGAGGATGACGTCGCCCGTGTCGACCCCGCGTAGCGGCAATTCGTTGCATCGACGCCGTTCTCGCCAGATCCACGTCCAGCGCGTCAGGCCGGAAACACCTTTTATGAGACAGCCCGAGACAGCGGGAATGCGGCACTCAGAGTCAGAACGAACGTATGGGAATCTCAGTTCGCTGGGGCGATGTCTTCGGCGACCAGGTCGTGGCCGCAGCCATGATCGACCGCATCGTTCATCACGCTGACGTCATCTCACTCAAAGGTGCCAGCTATCGATTGAAGGACAGCGGAATTACCACCCTGCCTTCCGCAAGACCAGAGAACACCGCAGAATAGAAGAACCGCGGTGGCCAACTTTTCAACGAGCGTCGACAATTACACATTGACCGCGAGATTCTCGCGATCACGGACGTCAGTGATTCCGTAGGGCAGAGGGCAGAGGGCAGAGGGCAGAGGGCAGAGGGCAGAACCGGCACGTCCGGCCCTAGCCTGCCGCTAAGGCCAGGAAAGAGGGGCTCAAACGGTCCTTGAGCTCTCCGACGAAGGCAATTCGTGAGCTGAGAATCAGGACTCAGCCCCGGCCCGACCGTTCGATGGAGCCTCAGTAGAATACCCGGCAATGGAACTGCCCGCCTGGAACATAGCTTTTGCATCAGATGAAACGTATATATCCGCAAATTGCCTGACATAGGCACCGATATCGTCCGCTACCGAACCAACAACGGCCACTACCGGAATACAACGGCCGGATTCACGAACCCGGGCCAGAATGACCGAGATAATCTTCCCCTGACTGGTTTGCGAGTCGAGCCGTCCTTCGCCTACTACAACCGCACTGGCGTGTTCTAAATAGCTATCGAAGTTCGCGGCGTCCAGGACAGCATCTGCTCCGGACACCAAATCTGCCCCGAAATTCGCCCACAACCCGCCGGATAGGCCTCCAGCTGCGCCGGTGCGTGGTACTCCAGCCGGATTTCGCGGAAATCCCACGGCGAGATCTTTCAAGCGACCTTCTAGCAACATGACGCCGGTCGGATCGGCCCCCTTCTGAGGTCCAAAGATCCGCGGGGCGTCCAAGAACGTTGTTGTGACATCGCAGAGGACCGTGATGCGCGACCCCCGGAGGCCGCCATGCTCGTTAATCGCTTGGACCGCACCGGCTCCTCCATCCGTGGTGGCGGAGCCGCCCGCAGCCACCAGAATGTGTTTGGCACCCTGTCCAAGCGCGGCTACAATCATGAGCCCTGTCCCGTAGGTGCTGGCGGACACCGCGTCGTGGGCAGGGTTCGCTCGCACCGTCAGTCCGCTGGCTTGGGCAACCTCGACAACGGCAGTTCCGTCCCAAGATATTCCAACGCTCGCAGAGAGCGGTTCACCCCAAGGATTCTGCGTTTCGACCAGCACTTCTCTTGCCTCGAGACTGCGGCACAGCGCCTCGAAGGTTCCTTCGCCACCGTCTGCGACCGGTAGGGACACCGCGGTGCCACCGCCAGCCTTGATGCCAGCGGTGACGGCCGTTGCGACCTCGAAGGCCGAGTATGTCCCCTTGAAACTGTCCGGGGCAACAAGAATGGTCATGCTATGACCGAGGGATTTTCAGAGTGCGGCGGAACATACTTTTCGGCAATGGCGATTTGAATACTCAGATGAGCCCTCGCGCGGCGGACCCACACCCTGGCGCTACCAAATTGGAGTCGCAGGACAGTGTTGTGCAATTCGGCCATTCTTTGCTCCATTCTTGATTGCTTCTCGAAGACGACCCGACCAGGGCTCGAAACGACACCTCTCGGCGGTGTATGTACTCGGGCGGCTTCGTGAACGATGGGTCCGCGGGCAGACTTGATTAATATGGTGCCGGGCTTGATCCGCCACGCCACCAGTGGCATGCCGACTACGTCGCACATCCGGTGTGGACAGCATCAAAATCGCAGGAGCTGCGCAGCACCGACAAGGTCCTGTATCCGGGTGGTGCAGGCAGCACGGTCACGAGTCCACAGGATAGGTGTTTGCGCCAGTTCTAGAACCCAACATTGTCGCGACCCTTGAGATGCAGCATGGCTCGGGCCTCGTCGGGTGTTGCGATCTCAAAATTGAGAGCTTCCAGAATTGTGCGAATGCGGGTCACCTGCTGGGCGTTTGACGTGGCCAACTGCCCAGGACCGATCCAGAGCGAGTCCTCGAGGCCCACCCGAACGTTCGAGCCCATGGCGGCGCCGATCGTGGCCAGCGACATTTGGTTCTTACCGGCGCCCAGGATCGACCATTCATAGTCTTCTCCAAAGAGCCGATCAGCAGTACGCCGCATGTGCATGAGGTCCTCCGGGTGCGCGCCGATACCGCCCAGCAGCCCGAATACGGACTGCACGAACAGGGGGCCTTTCGCCAGACCGCGGCCAAAGAAGTGCGCCAGGTTGTTCAGGTGTGAGATGTCGTAGCACTCGAATTCGAAGTGGGTGCCTTGGGAGTTTCCGATGTTCATGATCGTCTCGATGTCCTGGAAGGTGTTCTTGAACACGAGGTCCCTGCTCTTTTCCAAGCCCTCCCGCTCCCATTCGTGGGCGAATTCAGGAAACCGGTCGAGCATCGGGTACAGGCCGAAGTTCATCGAGCCCATATTCAGTGAAGCCAGCTCCGGCTTGAATTCCGAGGCGGGCAGCATGCGCTCTTCCACAGTCATGTGCGGAGATCCCCCGGTGGTGATGTTCACCACAGCGTCGGTGTTCGCTTTGAGTCTCTCCAGAATGGGGGCAAAGTGCTCCAGTTTTTGCGAGGGTCGGCCGTCACTCGGGTCGCGGGCATGCATGTGGACGATTGCAGCACCGGCCTCGGCGGCGCCGATGGCCGCGTCGGCGATTTCATTGGGGGACACCGGCAGGTGGGGCGACATCGAGGGGGTGTGAATGGCGCCCGTGACGGCGCTGGTGATGATTACTTTGCGTTTGGAAGCCATGGCTTGAGTACCTTCGTGGTTGAGATCGAGGGGTGCGGGTCAGTAGAGTTTTTCGGTGTTTCCGTCGACAGCCAGAACCTGACCGTTCACGTTTCGGGCCATGTCGCTCGCTGCGAACACGGCCATGTTTGCCACGTCGTCCGCGGTCACCATGCGCTGCATCGACGACTGGCTGTTGTACACGGCCGCAATTTCGGAAACTGGGCGGCCGGTCATTTCTGCCTTGGCCGTCATGACCTCGCGGATGCGCGGGCCGTCGACCGCACCGGGGCAGATGGCGTTTGCACGAATCCCCTCGGCCCCGAGCTCGATGGCCAGAGTCTTCGTGAATCCCACAACGGCCCATTTCGAGGCGGAGTAGGCGCTGCGGCCAGCCATCCCCAGACGACCGGCGGCGGAGGACAGGTTGACAATTGCCGAGTTCTCCCCTCGCCGGAGCAGTGGTAGGCCGTGTTTTACACACAGGAATTGACCGTGAATGTTCACATCGAACGTTTTCATCCAGTCGTCGGTCTCTAGAGACTCCACTGGTCCGGTCGGTCCCGCGATTCCAGCATTGTTGACCAAAATGTCCAGGCCACCGAGCCGGTCCTGCACGGTCCGCATAAGACCCTTCACGTCGGCCTCAATTGAGACATCCGATACCTGCGCGTGAAATCCGTCGGCACGGGCGGCCTCTACGGCCGCCACGCTGATGTCGGTCACGAACACTTCGGCTCCAAACTCCTTGAATTTGGTCGCAATGGCGTGGCCTATTCCGTTGGCCCCGGCCGTAACCAAGACTCGCTTCGTCGAAAAATCCATTCATCTCTCCTTTGAATTGGGTGATTTGGTGCGGAAAAACGGGTGAGCAGCACACGCGCGACGTCGCGCGGTCAGAGCTAGGGCCAATGGACACGGGGTACCCGCTAGGCGGGGCAGCCGCAGCTTCGTCCCAAGTGCAAGCGATGCGCGCACAGCAAGGCCTGATAGGTCTTCGACGTAGTCTCAATGCGTTTCTGCAGCATGGCGAATGCCTCGGTGGCCATCTCCATCTGCGGCTGCACGATGGTGGTCATGCCTATGAGTCCCGACAGACTGTGCGGCAGCCCATCAAATCCGGTCACGGCCACATCTTCGGGAACTCGGATGCCGTGATCGACGGCGTACTCCATCGCCCCGATCGCGATCTCGTCGCTGCCGCACACGATGGCTCGGGGCGGATTGTCGCTCGTGAGCAGCCTCGCTGCGGCGCGCCTGCCCCCGTCGCTGTTGAGGTGCGTGCTGATCTTGCGCTGCCCGCTGATCTCCACGCCCGCGTCGGCCGCCGCCTGCACGAACCCTCTTTCCCGGCCGAGGGAAGCCGTGGAGAATCGCGGGCCGACGACCGTGGCGATGTCGGTGTACCCGTGCGAGAGCACATGCGACATCATTTGGCCGGCCGCGGCGTGGTCGTCGATTCCCACAAAATCACCGTCAACAAAGGTTGACCGTCGGGAGAGGTAGACGAAAGGTATCTGGGAAGTGCGGAGGGTGCGCAGCGCCGTGGCATCTTTGCGCAGAGCCGCCGCCATGATCACGCCGTCGACCTTATGGCTGGCCAGAGACGAAGTCACCTTGCCAAGCACCTCGGGATCGTCCTGGGTGTTGGCCAGGTAGACCTCGTACTCGGCGGCCGCGGCAGCGGCGATCACGCCCTCACCCCATCGCGGAAACATCGGATTGGTGATGTTGGGAAAGACCAGCCCGATGACCCGCGTGCGCTGAAAGTTCGCGATCTTGCTGAGGTCGCGCCCGTATCCGAGTTGCGTGGCAACGCTCAGAATGTGCGCCCGGGTCTCGGGGGAGACTCCGGTTTTACCGTTCATGACGTAGGACACCGCCGCCGCAGAAACGCCGGCCGCCTGGGCGACGCTGGCGGCCGAGGTCGTTTCTCGCCGCCCATGGCGGCTGCCAACCGTGTTCTCGTCCTGCATTCCGTCACCTCTTCGTCGAGTCGCAGCCACGCTCCCGCAACTAATTCCTGACCTTACGGGTGCTGAAAATCTTAAGCAACCGTAAGTCTTCGCCCAGGACATGATGTCCCCGATATCGTCTGAGTCATGATGTGGAAGCTTAATGTTGCTTAACGTCATTCGGTCTCGTAGCTTGTGATTTGTCGGCACAGAGAAGTGACGCGGCCAACATGGCTCGGCGCTACGCCCGAATCTGCCTCTGCAGCAAACCTCGCTCACTCTGAATGCTTCGCGTCTTGAGAGCGCATGTGGCCGGCTCAATCACCCAATGGAGGGAACACAGTTGATGCACACGAGGAAATTCAAAACAGTACTGGCGGCCGCTGCGGTCGGGGGTGCGCTTTTGCTCACCTCGTGCAGCGGAGCGAACGCGGCAACCGGGGCTGCAACGGGTGAGGCCTACACCGGGTCCATCGATATGAGCTTGCCCCTGGGTGAAGGTTCGCACCAGGACATCGGCGCCCAAGCGTTCAAGGACAAGCTCAGCGAACTGACCGACGGCCGCATTGACGTGAAGTTCTTCTACAACAACACTCTCGGCGGTGAACGCGAAGTCATAGAGGGCATGTCCATCGACTCCATCGACATGGGCGTGTCTTCCACGGGGCCGATGGGTGGATTCGTGCCGGACTTCTTCGTTTTCGACCTCCCGTACCTGTTCGAAAGCGCTGAGCACGCCTACGCGGTACTCGACAGCGAAATCGGTCAGGACCTCGCCACCCAGTTCGAAGAAGCCGCCAACGTGAAGGTGCTGGCGTGGACCGAGAACGGCTTCCGAAACGAGACTAATAGTGTGCGTCCTATCGAAACCCCGGCCGACCTCGCCGGCATTAAACATCGCACTCAGGAGAGTGAAGTGCAGGTGGACACTTGGCGTGCGCTGGGCGCCAACGCCACCCCGATGGCCTGGCCCGAGGTCTACACCGCCCTGCAGCAGGGAGTGATGGACAGCCAAGAAAACCCGATCGCCACGATCGTGGATGTGAAGTTCTACGAGGTTCAGGACTACCTCTCGCTCACCCAGCATGTTTACTCACCGGCCCCGATCATGATGAGCAGAGTGCTCTTTGATTCGTTCTCCGCCGACGACCAGAGCGCGATCATGGAAGCATCGGCATACGCCCTGCCCATTCAACGTGAGGCCAGCCAGTCACAGGAAGCAGCGATGACGCAGTTGCTTATAGACGAGGGCATGCAGGTGACCGAACCCGATTTGGCGCCGTTCCGCGCGGCCGTGGAGCCAGTTTATGAAAAGTGGGCACCGGAGATCGGTGAAGACCTGATCGACTCCATTCGTAACTTTGACTACTAGGCGTCGGTGCCTCCGGCACTAACGCAGTACTAGTTCCGCGCCGATACCGAGCGGTACCGGGTGAAACGTTCAGAAGGTGTGCGTTGAAATCAACATTGCAGTGGTACGTACGGCTTATGGACGGTGTGAACCGGGTCGTGGGGTGGTCCTTGGCGCTGATGATGGCTGCCATGACGGTGCTGATCGGGTGGCAGGTATTCGCCCGGTTCGTGGTGGGTAACTCCCTCACATTCTCAGAGGAGGTTTCCCGGTTCCTCATGATCTGGTTAACCCTTCTCGGGGCCGCCTACGCGGTTCGCAAAGGCACCCTGCTGGCCGTGGAATTGGTGCCCGATCTCCTCAAGGGCACAACCAAGAAGGTGGTTCGACTCGGCAGCCACGTACTGTCGCTTTCGTTCTACGTCATCCTGATCGTGTTCGGCTGGGATATCGCGGCGACCGTGGCCTACCAAACCGCGCCGGCCACTGGCCTGTCGATGCGGTGGCCCATGCTCGCCCTCTGCGCCGGCGGGGTGTTGATGTTCCTGAACACCCTCGTCGTGATGATTGAGGACAACTCCTGGGGACTTCCCAACGTCAACCGGCTCGACAACGAAAATCTCGACGGGGAGGTGAGCTGAAATGGGCGGATTGCTCTTTGGCTTGGTTGCGGTGTGTTTCGCGGTGGGAGTGCCTATCGCGGTGGCCCTGGGCCTCGCAACGGCGGCCACGGCCGGCATCAGCGGCTCTTTCGGGCCCGAAGTTGTGCCACAACAGATTTTCAACTCCCTCAACTCGTTTCCGTTGATGGCGATCCCCTTTTTCATCCTCGCCGGGTTTCTTATGCAGTCCGGGGGGCTGTCGGAAAAGCTCATCGGGCTCGGAAGCGCCCTCGTTGGTCACCTCACGGGTGGCCTGGCCATGGTCGTGGTAATCACCTCGATGTTCTTCGCCGCGATCTCCGGTTCCGGAGCGGCGACAACGGCAGCCATCGGATCGATCATGATCCCCGCTATGGTGGCCCGGGGTTACAACGTGCGGTTCGCCACAGCCAATCAGGCGGCGTCGGGAGCGCTGGGCATCATCATCCCGCCCAGCATCCCGCTCATTCTGTACGCAATCTCGGCTCAAGTCTCCGTGGGCGACATGTTCCTCGCCGGAATATTCCCTGGCATCTTCGTGGCCACATCGCTTCTGGTCGCGGCCTATGTCGTCTCCAAGATTCGCGGGTACAAGGGCGTGGGCCGCCGAGACATGCGAGAGCTGTTCCGGTCGTTCCGCGGGGCATTGCTCGCGCTCTTGATGCCCGTGATGGTTCTTGGCGGCATTTACGGCGGCGTCTTCACCCCCACCGAGGCCGCGGTCGTGGCAGTGGTCTACTCCCTCTTCGTGGGCATGGTGGTCTACCGCAAGATCAAGATCACGGACCTCGCGGGGATCTTCACGAAGGCGTCGATCACGACCGCCATCGTCATGATCGTCATCGGCACCGCCGGCCTGTTTGGCTTCCTCATCAACAGGCTCGGGATTCCGTCCGACATCGCTGACCTGTTCGAGAGAATGAACCTGAACGTGTTCGCGTTCATTGTCATTGTCAACGTTCTACTACTGATCACGGGCATGTTCATCGAGGCGGCAGCCGCCATTCTGATTCTGGTGCCGATTCTGCTCCCGGTAGCCATGAGTCTGGGTATTGACCCCGTGCACTTCGGCATCATCATGGTGGTCAACCTCGCCATCGGATTGATAACGCCACCGGTTGGAATCAACCTGTTCGTCGCTGCCCAGATCGCCAACCTCAAAATCGAGACCGTCTCCAGGGCCATCCTGCCCTTCGTGCTCATTCTCTTCATCGACGTGCTCGTCTTAAGCCTGATCCCCGCGATCTCAACGTGGTTGCCCACCGTTCTCAGTCTCTAGATCTTCGGCGCGAAGGGAACTCCGCTGCCGAGTTAACGGCGGAGCTCGGATTCACGACCTCGCGTCTCTTGGCCTGGGAGGCGGACCGCGCAGCCCGGAGTCCGCGGGGGAGTGTCCGTAGGAGGCCTCTGTGGGCCTTTGCGCCTGGCAGGACTGCCGTGACTCTCATAGGCGCTTCCCGCCCCGCGAGAATCCTGCTGCGGTGTGTGGTTGGCTGGAAAATCAACAGCCCGCGGTCGCACTGCGCGCCTACTTCCTCGAATTCCTGCGACAACAGTTCCAACCCCAGCCCGAGCGACCAATCCGAGACGGCAAGATTGGTCGCGTCCGTCCTACTGTCTCGGGCTACAATGAGCACCACGATCCTTTCGGGCAGCCGTGAGACGGCGATAGCTACCCGCCGCTAGGTGTACCCAGCCATGACGTTGGTGACAGTTCGGGGTCGAAAATGGGAGAACCTCCGGTTTCAGTGGTGATGTCAAAGTCGCCACGAAAACGGAGGTTCTCATGCCCCACGCTAATCCCAGATTGACCCGTCATGGGAGGGCGTTGTTGATCGAACGCGTGATCACTGACGGTCGCCCGGTCTCGCACGTTGCCAAGGAACTCGGAATTTCCCGCCAGTGCGCTCACCGGTGGATCAACCGGCACCGCGCAGAGGGCAGCGCCGGTCTCCTGAACCGATCGTCCCGGCCCCGAAGTTGCCCGCGGAGGACAAGTCCGCGCAGCGAAGCCGCGGTCGTCGTTGCTCGTCTGCTGGGGCGCCATGGCCCGCTGCGGATCGCGGCGACGACCGGGGTGCCGGCCCGGACGGTGTCTCGGATCCTCGACCGCTACGACCTCCCGCCGCTGTCGTGGTTAGACCCGGTTACCGGCGCGGTGATCCGTTCCTCCCGCGCCACCGCGGAACGCTACGAACGCAAGCGGCCGGGTGAACTGGTGCATGTTGATGTGAAGAAACTCGGCCGAATCCCGGACGGTGGCGGATGGCGCGCCGAACTATTTCAGCTTCTGCAGCACCGCCCGCATCTTGGCTTCGTCGTTCGGTAACGCCTTGTCGAAGAGGACCTTGCCGGCTCGATTCAGGGCGACGGCGTGGTGCTCGCCTTCGCCCACGTCGACACCGACGAACACGTCGACGCTGTCATAGTTGTCGATCATGGTTGCTCCCATCCACTTGGTTTCGTGGCCTGGTCTACGGCGTCAAGTCGCGGCATCCACGTTACGAACGACCTCGGCTGCCAGCCGAGTCGAGCCCCTATCAGCGATCACCCGACGCCAATCGAGCCCGGTGACAACACCCCCAGGATTATCAACGACTGGGGGCAACAATCATGCCGGACCCGACAGGCCAACTCCCTCAGATATTCACACCATCCGAAGATACGAACAGGTAACGGGGCAGCAGCAGACGGTGCAGCTCGGCGTCACGATCATGAACGACCCGGAGCTCTGAAGATCAAGTTAAGGCTTGAGCCTTCAGTCGGTCGTTGGTTCACATGAAGCCAGTGCATGGCTCGGGTACGACCCAATGGGGCGTTGGACGTCTCCATCCTGTTCCGCTTCGAAAAACCCCATGGAGAGCGGTGAGACACGAAACGTGATGAGACGACTTTCCGAGACGCTCGGGGCGGGGGCACCGAGCTCAGTGACTAGATCCCGCTCAGCGCTTCCTCATCCGCCGCAACATTCTTCTGCACGGCGAACTGGGTCCGGTGCAATTCCTCGTACCGCCCACCCACAGCCAGAAGTTCCTCGTGCGTACCGCGCTCCACGATCGAGCCGTCCTCAACCACGAGGATCAGGTCCGCGCTGCGGATGGTGGAGAGGCGGTGTGCGATCACCATCGCCGTCCGTCCCTTGAGCGCCTCGCTGAGCGCCGCCTGCACGGCGGCCTCAGACGTCGAGTCCAGCGCCGCCGTCGCCTCGTCGAGGATGACGACGCGCGGCTGGGCGAGCAGGAGCCTGGCGATGGTCATCCGCTGGCGCTCACCCCCGGACAGCCGGTAGCCACGCTCTCCCACCATGGTGTCCAGCTGGTCCGGCAGGGACCGGATGAGCGGCTCGAGCCTTGCACGGCGGACGGCGTCCCACACCTCGTCGTCGGTCGCCTCCGGCCTCGCGAGGCGCAGATTGGAGAGGATGGTCTCGTGGAACAGGTGGCCGTCCTGCGTCACCATGCCCAGGGTGTGCCGCATGGAGGCGAAAGTGACATCGCGGACATCCGTGCCTGCGAGGCGCACGGCGCCGCTGTCGACGTCGTACAGGCGCGAGAGGAGCTGCGCAATTGTGGACTTGCCGGCACCGGACGTACCAACGAGGGCAACGGTCTGTCCCGGCTCGATCCTGAAGGACACGCCGTGCAGCACCTCCTCGCCACCGCGGGTGTCTAGCGTGGAAACTTCCTCGAGAGAGGCGAGGGAGACTTTGTCCGCGGACGGGTAGGCGAAGCGGACGTCGTCGAACTCGACGGCCACTGGGCCTTCGGGGACGGCGACGGCGTCGGGCTTCTCCTGGATGAGCGGTTCGAGGTCGAGCACCTCGAAGACGCGCTCGAAGCTGACCACCGCGCTCATGATCTCCACCCGTGCGTTTGCGAGGCCGGTGAGCGGCGCGTAGAGGCGGGTGAGGAGGAGCGCCAGGGTGACCACGTCACCGGTGTTCAGCTGGCCGGCCAGTGCGAGGAAGCCGCCGAGCCCGTACACGAGCGCGAGGGCGAGAGCGGAGACGAGCATCAGTGCGGTGAAGAAGACGAACTGCAGCATCGCGGTGCGGACCCCGATGTCGCGGACGCGGGCGGCGCGGACGCGGAACTCCTCGGCCTCCTCGTCGGGCCGGCCGAACAGCTTGACGAGGGTGGCGCCGGGCGCCGAGAAGCGCTCGGTCATCTGCGTGCTCATGGCGGAATTGTGATCGGCGGCCTCGCGGCGCAGCGCAGCGAGGCGACTGCCCATGCGGCGGGCGGGTACCAGGAAGATGGGGAGCATGATCACGGCGAGAACCGTCACGAGCCAGGACGTGCTGAGCATGACGATCAGGGTGAGGATCAGCGCCACGACGTTCGTGACCACGCCGGACAGCGTGCCGCTGAAGGCTTGCTGAGCGCCGATCACATCGTTGTTGAGACGGCTCACGAGGGCGCCCGTTCGTGTGCGGGTGAAGAACGCGATCGGCATCTTCTGCACGTGGTTGAAGACGGCGGTGCGGAGGTCGAGGATCACGCCTTCGCCGATCCGCGCCGAGTACCAGCGCGTCACGAGTGACACGGCGGCGTCGGCCACGGCCACGAGGGCGATGACGACGGCGAGCCACACGATCGTGGTGGCCGCGCCCTGGGCGACGATGACGTCGACCACCTGGCCGGCGAGTACCGGCGTCGCGACCGCGAGGAAAGCTCCCACGGTGGAGAGGGTGATGAAGATCAGCAGCTTGGACCGGTAGGGCACCGCGAACGTCATGATCCGCCGAACGGACTCACGGGAGAAGCCGTGCTTGCCGTCCCTGGCGGTAGAGATCTTGTAGAGCGAGCTCCAGGCCGCGCCTTCCATGCTCATTGAGGTTCCTTCCGTGGGCAAACAATCAGTTTAGATGGCGACTTGACCTCGGGGTTCTCCTCAGCGGCGGCGAGCCGAGGGTGTTTGAGGAAATGGCTCGGCCGGCAACGAGCGTGTGGGCGGTATCTGCGACCCGGCTGCCGAGGTGACGCGCGGTTCGTCGGTCAGCGTCATGGACCGCGTCGGGGCCGCGGTCATTCCACGACTGTGCGCCCGCTCCGAGGTAGAAGCCAAGACGGTTGTCGTCGTGGTCGGTGGACGTGGTGGTGTTCCAGTCGGGGAGCAGCCCGAGACTGACCCAATGCATGCCGTGCAGTGCGGCGAGGAGAGAGAGGTGCTGCAGCTTTCAGCAGAGCATCCGATGTGTTGCGTGCGACTCTATAACCTGTAGTGCGGCTGGCGCGCGCTGCGGCACGAGACCTTGTGGGGCCGATTCCTGGCGGAGTATCCGGGGCCGCAGGGCATTTCCAGTTTCTGGTTGAGCCTGGACGCCATCGTGCGTCAGGCGCAGACGGTTCGGGACGCTGCCGCCGAGCTGGACGTCCTCGTGTCGGGGGACCCGGCCGCTGATCTGCTTGCCCCGTGGCGGGTGGCCCGCCGTGCGGTTGTCTACGCACGGACAGGCCTGGATCTGGCCCGGCTCGGCTTCTCCGAGACCACGCCGGACAACGCCACCCTCGAATACGTGGTTCCGGCCGACCCCACGATCTGGTCGACCGCCCGGGCGTGGACGTCGGCGGTGTCCGGCTGCACGGCCGACCCGGTTCTCGTGGCGTGGGACGTACAACGGACTGGGGGGCCCGACGCGGCCGACGCGGTCGAGAGAATCCGGCGAACGGTTCTGGACGGCTTACTTCCATGAACATCCAGTGTCCACTCACGTGCCAGGCGCCCCCGACGGATTCGCGATCCGATCGTCGAGGCGAGGGCAAGTGTGTCCACAGTCAATCCAGGTCGATGTTGTCCCTGCAGGCCGATCCTGCCGGTGCAGGCCAGACCCTCAGGCACGGGTTGCATCGAGTGTGCGCTAGAATATGATGCACACGTCATATTGGAAATAAAGAGGAGGCGATTGTGGCAGCTTCATCTACTCCCGTCCGCGCCGCTCGCCGGAGCAAACACCTCACTCAGGCGAGACTCGCAGAGCTAACCGGCATTGACCAGGCCAGCGTCTCCCATCATGAGCGTGGACGGGATGCTGCCTACAGTACGGTCGATCGGCTGCTCGCCGGCGCCGGACACCGCCTGTATGCCGCTCCCACGCGTCGTGATGACGCTGCCAGCTCCGCAGAGGCGATCAGAGAGTATCTTCGAGCGAAGGATACAGACCGCGCGCTCCGGGCTTTGCTTCAGTTGAACGATAATCTCACCGCCGAACACGGACTCGTTCGAGGAATCCTTGGGCTGACGGAGCCGGAACCCACCGGCGATCATATGTGGGATGCCGCTATCGCGGCTCTCGTGGCATGGCGGCTCAATCAAGAGAACATCCCGCTGCCTGGATGGGTCAACGACCCCGATCGCGCACTGACCGAACCTGTCGTGTTCAGGGTCGACCCGGCCGACCCCGCGCCCGAACGTGATGACGTGCCGAACGAGTTTGCCGAACGCGGCGTTCTTGCATGGGCAGATACCTTCGCGAGCGTCTGATGTCCGGCACCGCGCTGGACCGCAACGCGATCATCATCGGCCTCCGTGATCTCGTCGCCGAGCTTCGTACTTCGGGTGAGGTGGCCGGCATCCGTCTCGTGGGCGGTGCGGCGCTCGCCCTGCGCTACTTCGATCGGGGGACCACGCAGGACCTGGATGTCCTCCACGTCCGCCCCGGCTCGGACGATGCCGTCGCTGCCGCCGCCGAACGAGTCGCACTGAAGCATGGGTGGGACGCGAAGTGGCTAAACTTCGAGGTCGCGAAGGCCGACGCCGTCCCGACCCTCGGCCGCGTCGTCGAGTGGGAGACAATTTACGATGAGGACGGCATCGTTATTCAAGTGGCATCCAAACAGGGGATGCTTGCAATGAAGCTTCGCGCGAACCGCCCCGGACGCGACACTCGCGACATCCGGCTTCTGCTCGCTCTCTGTCAGGTGCGCACACTCGAGGACGCGGAGGAACTCTACGAGGAGTTTTACCCCGGTGATGCCCTAGTTCTACGTGCGGAAAAGATCGTGAAAGCCATCCTCAACGGCGAACCGACGCCGGCACCGCCGTCGCCCGGCCCGATAAACATCTGAGTCGTCTTGCCGTGCCCCCCGTGAGGCCAACGAATCGACTTATCGCCGAAGCCGTCGAGCCGACACTCGTCATCCGACCCGGCGAACGCCTAACCAGAACGATCGCCGTGGACGCGGGAGATGTTCACATGAACACGGCGTGGCCCGGCAGCGAAGTCGAAACCACCCTCATGAGCTGGTTCGTTGCCGCGCAACGGCGCGACCTCGTAGACTTCTGGACCGGCCGCGACGGGCAGTGCTATAACTCACACCCGCGTGGGAGCGGAGTACGTCCATGTCGCGAGCGGCATCCGGGGTTCCTGAGGGCGAGCATCTCTTCGCTTTCCGAGCCGTCTGCGCTCACCATGAACGGCCGTAGCCGCGTGATTGCTGGGGTGCCCGTTCCCCCACCCACTTCGAACGCCCGCAGGGGATCGCCGGCCATTCCAGCAATCAAGAACCTCCATCGAAACCGGGGTGTGATACTACTGTTGCCGTATGTTCACGAACGAGCCGCTGCCCAGCCACGCCGCTCCGGATAACCCGCCAGGGAAGCTGATTCTCTTGCGCCACGGGGAGACGGAGTGGTCGAAGGACGGCAAGCACACTGGGCTCACGGATGTTCCGCTCACTGCCCGGGGAGAGGGACTTGCCCGCGGCGCGGGCAGGTTAGTGGCCGGTTACGATTTCTCGCTCGTTCTGACGTCGCCGCTGCAGCGTGCGCGACGCACCGCTGAGCTCGCTGGCCTTCAAGCTGAGGTCGATCCGTTTCTCGTTGAGTGGGACTACGGCGGGTACGAGGGGCGTACGACGCGGGACATCCGCAGCGAACTCGGCTACAACTGGAGCGCATTCACCCACGGCGTGATTCGTGGTGACACGCCCGGTGCGACGGTCGAGGGGGTCGCCGCCCGCGCGTCGAGGGTGCTCACGCGGGTGCTGCCTGCCATGGAGGAGGGAGATGTCGCCCTGGTTGCGCACGGCCATTTCCTGCGCATTCTGACCGCCGTGTACCTGAGAATGGCCCCTCGATTCGGTGCTCAAATCACTCTGGATGCTGGATCAGTCTCCGTGCTGAGCTATTACCGAGAGCAGCCGGCCATCTTGTCGTGGAACTACGGAGCCGAACTGCCTTTGGTGCCCTCAGAGTCCTAAGTCGCGACCCAAGGTGCTCAAGGACTTGGGATCGCGGTGCCGACCGCGACGGTTCACATGGTCATCATTTGCTCATCACATTCATCTCGATTCGACCCCAATTGACCGAGTACCATTGCAGCCAGTGAACCGCCCGGTTGCCTGTAAACATAAGGAAATCCGCGAGTTTTCCGCGATATTCAGTGAAGTTCAAGTTAAGGCTTGAGCCTTCAGGGGGTCGCAGGTTCAAATGCTGTCAGCCCGACAAAGGGTCGTTTATGAAACTCTTCACGAAACGGGCCGGTCGAAACAAAAAGAAATCGCTCCTGAGGCTTCTCAGGAGCGATTTCTGGTTTAAGTCGATCTTGTGGCTGTTCATGGCCGCGAATTCTTCTGCAGCTACGTAGCTCAGGCTGTTTCGGGTGTTTTTACGCGCGTCGGATTGTCTCGAATGCTGGGAATTTTGCACTCTCGGGCGGTAACGGGGTCCTAAGTCGGACGGTTAGGTCCTGAGCGGTGGTCCGCCGGTCTCGTCGGACATGGTGTGTTTGGCCTTGTCCGGTCGCATCACGCCGGCCGGGTAGGTGTCGCTGTAGGGGTTGAATTCGCGGTCGCGGTGGCGGATTGGTGGGACCACGGGCTGCCCGTTGACCTGCTTCTTGGCGTCTTCTTTGATCTTCTCGCTGATGAAAGCGGCGATTTTGCGCAGGTTGAAATTCGTCAGCAGGATGCTCACGATGATCTGAGCGGCGCCGAATCCTCGGCCGCGGCGTCTGCTGGCGGATTCGATGTCTTCGGGGCCGTTGCTCTTGATTTGGCTGTTCAACGATTCGATGGAGTTGCGGGCATGGGTGTGGAATCCATCCCATTCCTTGGTTCCGTATTCGAACGCCTGAGCGTTGCGCCGGTTGATGGCGGTGTCGAAGGACACGGAGAGGCCCGTCAGACGCGTGGACTTTCGGGTCCCTATGCGATCAGGGTGTGGAGATCGACCCCGAAGAGGGCAACGAGAGGCCAGAGCACAATCGCCGCCAAGCCTTCCAGAATGTTGCCGGGGACGTTCCATGTCACTAGATAGCCGTGGGTGGCAGCGACCACTACCCCGATGACCAGATAGACGATTCCGATCAGACCTATTCCGCGACTGCCCATTCCGCGCCTGCTCATTTTGTGCCTGCCAATTCCGCGTCTCGTCGCTCATCTGCCAATGCAGGTGTGCTTCCCATAGTAGCGCTGGGTGGTAATCCTTCGATTCCCGGGCGAAGTACGGGCGCGGGGCGCTCGCACAGAACGGTTGTCGCTGGTCCACAATGACGGCATGCCTACGTTCCGGGTCGAGGATGAACTGCTATGGCAGCCCTGAGCGCGAATTCGCCGTTCTGGAACGGCGATGACACTGGGTGCGCCAGCTACCGGACGCAGGCTTGGGGTCAGTGGCCGACAGCTGGGCCGGTTGAGCCGTTCGGCTCGGCTGCCGGTCACCACGCCTTGATCGCCGGGTATATCGCGTCCGGCGTTCTGCTGGACGAAGGGATGGTCTACTTTGACGGCCGGCTGTCCCGGAAATACGTCACTGTAGAGGTCCCTGTGAGCGATGTCTGCCCGCACGCCGAGAATGCCGTCCTCATCGCCGGGCTGGTCCATGCGCTGGTGGAGACGGCCGCAAGATCAGCACGGGGTGAGTCACGAAAGCGGTGCCGGTGTCCAGCTCATTTTTGCGGCCCTGGCGCGAGAGTATCGTCATCGGAGAGACGCTCGTCCGGAATGCTGAAGATCCGATCAGCCGGCAGCCTCACTATCTTCGACTGACGTGAGGTGGAAACAATGAGTGAGGCCGACAAGATCAGGAGCGCGGCTGAAAAGGCCGGGGCTCAAGGAGAGCGCAGGCAAGATCGCGGGGGACAAGTCGCTCGAGTCTGAAGGCAAAACCGATCAGGCCAAGGCGAGTCTCAAGCAGGCCGGCGAACATGTGAAAGACGTGTTCAAGAAATAGCGAACGTGCCCGGCAAACTGTATGTTCGGGGAACATTGGAAAGGAAACACCATGAACATGCTGCTTATCGTCGTGGCCATCATCGCGGTCGTGCTCCTGCTGACTGGCGGTTTTGTGCAGTCGCTGAATTTCTTATTGTGGGTTGGTGTCATCCTCCTGGCGTTTGCGGTGATTGCGTTCCTGGTGCGTTCGATGTCTGGTCGCCGAGGCGCGTAACGGACGCGTGAACCCAGCCGAAACCGCGATGCAAGACTGGTCTTGGTTCCTGTTGTTGCTGCTTGGGCAATGCTCGATATGACGCAGCTGAAATTCGCGTTTCTGTCGTGCCCGAAGCAGAGTAGCCTTGGACCACCGTTCCAGTGCGCAATGCCCGCACCCGCCGGGGCAACCGCGGATTCCTCTACTGGACGCGTGCGGACCCCAGGCCTATTCTCACCAGTAGCGAAACGTTCGCGAATCGACGTGCGGAGGTCCACCATGAGTGAAGAGGTATCGACACCATCTGGTGAAAGCGGGGCGTCTCAGTCTGCGAAGCCAGCCGTGCCGGCCGTGGATAGTCCGGTTGGAGATATGTCAGTAGAGGGCGAAACCGAAGTAGGTCCGTACCCGTCCCTGACTCACATCGAAAACATGGAACAGGCAGACCTGCCAGCAGTTGCCGAAATCGTCGCCGAAAGAAAGCCTAGCGAAGGCGAGTGATGACGCCGTGGTCAACCCCGCCAAGCTAAAACCGGGTGACCAGTTCGCGACCGCTGACCATCGCAGGGTCAACGGCCACACGTTCCCCACAACGTCAGGCAAGCCCCTTCAGCCCGTCACAGACCAGGAAGAACGTCTCGGTGACGCCACGGTTTTTGATGTCGGTCAGCACGGACATTCACCTCGCTTCGCGCGGCCACCCGCGATCGGTGAACAACCTCGCAGTCGCGGCACTGATCGCGACCTACGCCGCCGACAAGGCAATCGTCTGCCTGGCCGCGGCGCAATCGGCGACCACCGAGAACAGCTGATGACACCCCATCACGAGTGACGACCACCACGGCGCTATCCTGACGAAGGCCCCGCCAGAATCCTGCGGCGGGGCCTTTTCACACCAGGGCATCGTCACCGAAGATGTCGCCGCCATCGTCGAACAACGCGATGGGCGACACTTGTGAGCGGCCTCTAAGGGCATCGACCCTGCGAACGACAAGTCGATGGTGATCTCGGGATCGACGCTTGCGATGATTCCGGAGTAAAACACTTGGGCCTGTTAGGTGCTTTCGTTAGCCCCGCTCGACAGGCTCGAGCACAAACTGGTCCCACCATTTTGGACGACCGCCGGGTCGTTTCGATGTGACGTGGGCGATGTGTCGCCGACCGCGCGATACGAGAAAGTCCACGGAATCTGCACCGCCTTGGACGTTGTCGGGTACGAGGGAGAGGTCGTGCTCGTCAGTTGAGGGTGCGTAGGCGTACACGACGGGTACCGGCAAGTGGCGTCCGAGCGATGGCCGTGCATCCGTGCGCGGGCCCACCACGATCAGGCCGTCGACTCGTCGGCTCAAAAGCGCGTCGAGGTGGAGGGCCGGCTTGGAAGCCAGGCCACATCACCGGGCACAACGCAGCGGCGCCGTACAACGCAGTCTGGAATGACTCTACGTGTGGCGGTGACGCGTCAGCATCCGATTCCGCGGATCTTCGGCAACGAGCAGACTAGCTTCCACCCGAGATCGTCGAGTGTGCCTTGAGCTACGGATAGTCGCGCGACCGCCTTTGCAGTAAGGTCGGCGTCCTGTGTCACCTCAAGCACTACGGCTCGGTACTTCGGGAACGGAATTTCCGCTGTGACCTTTCTTGCCTTGCCCCAAGCCGTCGCGCATTCGCTTCCGTCCTTGACGGTTCTTTGCGCGGACTTCCACAGTTTTTCGGGATCGGCCTGCCAGATCGCTGAATCGTCGAGTTGGCGTGCCGCGTTGTACATTGCGAGACTGCATTTCCAGAGCGCGGCACGACGAGCACTTTTTCCGCCGACCACGTCGCCGATAAGTTCTGTGCTCTGCTCTTCGACCTCGTCGGCGAGCTGATCGAACATGATCCATGCCAGTGCGAGGTCAGGTTGGATCGAGAGATGCACACCGCTGGCATCCGCGGGAATGACCACCTCGTCACCAGGAGCGAGGAATATGTACCGGTACCAGCTTCTCGCGGATCTGTGGAAGAGCTGAGACCTCACCTCATTCTCATAAACGTCGAAAATGCGCGTCACGGGTGAGGTCACCGCCCAGATGGTGTCGCTCTCGTTGCGCGCGATCCACCCTTCCGAGCGGGTATATTCGCAGATGACGACGTCGTCGCCGTCAGATCGATCATCTATACGGTATGGCGCGTTCGTGTAGCAACCGGGGTCGACGTTGGATGCCTGAGCAGCTGTCGCTCCTGAACTGATCAGCGCTGCGGTTACGATCGCGGCAAGTATCGCGCGGATCATCTGACCTCCAGCGGCCGTCGTGCGCACCTGACATCCTCAGGCGCATGCATGTTACTCCCGTTCGCCAGGAGGCGAAAGGTTCGAGCCCTTGGTACATCGTGGGTCATGCCAGCTGCTGGGCGGCAATACTGTCGGATCTCGACGTATGTGACGGCTACGTCGTCGGGCCGGTCCGCTCGCCAACCGTATCGCCGGTGGAGGGGAGTGAGGCGGTAGCTGCCCCGTGAAGCAGAGCGAGCGCGGCGTCCTTGTCGCCATCGGAGAGGAGCCGGAACAACCGGGCGGCAACGAACTCCAAGTGCCCTCGTGTTGATGACCACCAGCCCAAAACGGCGATCCCATAGATGACGACGGCGAGCAGCAACTCGCCGACTATCAAGGCGGTCCGGTCAACCGAGCTAAGCCCGAACGCGCCGCTGCCAGCCGTAACGGCGATAAGGATAATTCGAAGGACGACAAAGACGGCGGTGGCTACCGCAAGCCAGAGAGGCGCGCGGCTGACGATGTAATGGGAAGCCCGTTTAGCAATGAAGAATGTAGCAACGAGTGTGAGCGGGGCCACGACGTACAGGGAGACGAATGACATGACGACCCAGAATGATTCCGTTGAATCGCTGGCTAGTCCTACGACACCCCCAAATACAGTGGAGATCGCGCTCTCGGCAAGCAAGAACCCGGAGGCAGTGACAGCGACCACGAGCGCGAGGGGACGGGGGATGAGCCCGCTGGCGGCAGCCGCGACTTGTTGTTCCTTGCTGCGGTGGCTATTGCCGATGCGCAGCGCTAGGAGGCCGGCAGCTCCTGTAGCAGTTGCGACGATAGAGGCCGTCAACGTCGCATCGAGTTTGAGCCATCCGCAGATCACTGTCGCGAGGACGGTCGCCATTCCTGTCGCGACGATCCCGCGAACGGACTTACTTGGGTCTGTTTCGGTAGTCGTGCTCATGTCTGGGCGATCCTCAGTGATCGACGCTCGGCTGTCGGCGAGCTAATTGGGGTTGCGGTTGTGGTTAACCACTGCGATGACAACGATGACAATTGATATCCCGACAACAAGGGCCAGAGGACCGTACGGAATCGCAGCATTAATGAACGCCCATCCCATCGCGAGGCTCTTTGCTGAGTGGCCGCTACAGTAGCGCATGCTCAACCTCCTCCGATAGGCCGATGAGCAATTCTCGGGTTGGACGGGACGAAAACTCGCCGCATCCACAGCATGTCCATTCTGCGCGACCGTTCTTGCGCGTACCATTCAGTGCCTCGCGAGACAGTGACCGGCTCGCATCCTGGCCCGCGTCGCGGAGCTAGCCCAAGGAGCGCACCATGCGTGCAACCAGCGGGCACAACAGGGGTCCCGCACCGGAGAAAACGGCGGCCGGGAAGACCAGCCGGGCAGCATTGCGTGCAGGGGGTATAGCGGTTATCGCCGCCGGGCCCGCCGGCATCGCGATGTTCACACTCGAGCTGATGGGGCCGGTTCTCGGTTTCGATGACACCGACAACCCCGCAGTGAGTCGATTATCTGCGTCAGTATCCGCAGTTTTACGCTTTGGCGGCGGTCGCAGTATTCATAATGGCACTCGCTTGCATTGTGGCAAGTTTTGCCATCTCAGATGCGCTTGCGTCAGGCACCAGTAGTATCACTCGCCGAAGCTTGAGCGCCCTCGGACTTTTTGCGGCTGCGTTCCTGTTCATGCACGGGGTTTTGCGCGAGTCGGTGGGGCCGTTGCTCTATATCGACTCGATGAATAGCGGATGGGGTGAGTCCGCGTGCCTCACGGTTCAGATGGTGGAAACCATGGTTTCCTAGGGGCGAGCCTCATAGCGCTCGATGTCTGGTCTGTGGGTATCTGTGTGGCCGGGGCTCACTCCCGCTCTCTCGGCGGTGAGCTGAATGTCCCGGCCACGGCTGGCGATCGGCACCTTCGGCGAGATCACCACCCGGCTGATGCCGTCCGGCTGCTTCGAAGCGAGGACTCGCTACCGGGACTGGGACGGCCAGGCCCGTCAGTTGCAGAGCGGCGCCACCGCGGAGGCCGCCGAGCGGGCGCTGAATCGTTGGTACCGTGGGTCCCGTGGGAACGAGTGCTGTGGCTGTTGTCGTGGGCTTGGACTGGTCACGCACACACTCCCGAAAGGTCGTCAGAGCATGAAAGATGCGGCCGTCGACGGACCCGTGTGGATTCCGACGCTGCCGCCAAGCATCGCGGAATTCTTTGCGCCCAACCTGCAACCAATTCCGCTCATTCCGATCCTGGCCCTCGTCTTGGCGGCGACCTACCTCCTCGGCGCCGTGACCCTCTGGCGCCGCCGAATCCGATGGTCCGTCATCCGCAGCATTTCTTTTCTGACGGGGTGTCTGGTACTCGTCGTCATAATGGGAGCCGGAATTGAGGGCTATGGGTATGAGCTCTTCTCGGTCTTCATGTTCCAACAGCTCACTCTCATGATGATCGTTCCGCCACTGCTGGTGTGCGGGTCACCCGGCACCTTGCTGTTGAAGGCGACGCCGCATCGCGGCGTCGGCCTCGTAATTCTGCGCGCAGCATTCATGGGGCTTCGTTCTCCCCTGAGCATGATGGCGATCCACCCGGCGTTCACGATTGCCCTGTTCCTCACGACGCTCTATGGCCTCTATTTCACAGAAGTCGCCAGCCTCCTATTGCGGACGTGGACTGGCCACGTTGGGCTCGAATTATATTTCCTGGCAGCAGGTCTGTTGTTCGCGATTCCGCTGTTCTCCACCGATCCACTTCCCCAGAAATTACCCTACGGCGGACAGGTGCTGGAGGTATTCATCAAAATGCCGCTCCACGTAATCTTCGGTGTGATCGTGATGCTCGCGACGTCACCCGTCGTGACGTTCTTCGCCTCCCCGCCGCCGAGCTGGGGTGTCGATGCGATCCTTGATCAGCGAACCGCTGGCGCGTTGGCCTGGTCCTATGGGGAGTCTCCTTCGCTGATCATTCTGATCATGCTGCTGATGCGTTGGCAACACGATGAAGGCGTGCGCACCCGGGCCGCCGACAAACGCACGGACCGGGACGGCGACGTTGAATTGGATGCCTACAACGCCTATCTCAGCCGACTCCGCTAGGAGCATGAGTACTTGAGGCTTTGAGCACCACTCGATCGTGCGCTTCAGCACCACCGATCGTGCGAGAGAGCACGAGTGATGATGTGGCTCAGCACCACGGGCGCTCCCCGTCACGGACTACGCTGGCAAGACCCGTGTGTTCCCGCATGTCGTAGGTGCCAGTCCTTCTGCTGATACTGGGTGCAGACGACGGTCGACGTTTCGCCTTAACGGCGTTCCATCAACTCCAGCAGCATGCCGCGCATCGCTCTTCTCTTGTCGACCGACAACGAAATTGGGCCAAAGGCATCCTGGGTCTTCTGAGCCGTGGAGGTTGCTTGGGACACACCCTGCGGCAGATCGCGGCGTCGGGCACACCTCGCTGGTCCTGGCTCGCCCTCACCACCAGCGACATGGTGGCAGGCGGATTCGCGCCTGAAAGCTACGGAGCAGAGGGCAATCTCTTCTATGTGACTTGCGGCTGGTCGCCGGAAGCAGGAAAGGTGAGATCGCAGGCGCGCGTGCCCGTAGCCTAGGGCTGTGACTGATGACATCAACGACCGACAAGTTGTTCTACGACGACGGGTGCGCCGGTCTCTCATCGAGCTGGCCGGCGGGGCGATCCGCGGGACAGACACCCCGACCCAGATCATTTCCGTTGTCGGCGGTGACGATCAGCTGCCGCAGCGGCACGCCCGACTGGTCATCGACCTGTGTCTGCGCGCCGGGGAGGCGATGCTGGCCACCGGCGCGTCAGCGGCCGACGTCGTGGCCACCGTATTGCGAATCAGTGATGCGTACGGCATCAGTGCCATGCACGTGGACATCACCTTCACGTCGATCACGGTCTCGGTCCATCGCGGGATGAACGAAGACCCGATGTCGGTGATGCGCATTGTGAAGGTGCGCACCACCGACTACACCCGGCTGCAGAATGTGTACCTGCTCATCGATGAGATCGCCGGCCAAGATCGTCCGGTCGATGTGGAAGACGCGCGAGAGCGGCTCACCTCGATTCTGACCAGCCCGCACCCGTACCGTCGCTGGGTCGTGACTGCGGGCAAGGGCGTTCTGGCGAGCGGCGTTGTCGTGCTGTTCGACGTGGGCATCGCTCTGGTGCTCGTCGCGGCCGCATCCGCCGTCCTCTCCGACGTCATCACGCGCAAGCTGGGAAAATGGTCCGTTCCCGGGTTCTTCGCGCAGATGGCCGCCGCCATGGCGACGACGAGCATCGCGGTATTCATCTTCTGGTTGAGCTCGGTGGGCATTGAATTGCCCGGTGCGAACTATCCGACAGTCATCGTCATCGCGGGAATCATCACGCTGCTCTCGGGTGTCGGCCTGACCGCATCGGCGCGGGACGCGATCGACGGGTACTACGTCACGGCGACAGCACGCGGTATGGAAGTCCTCATGCTTACCCTCGGTCTCGCAGTGGGGATTTCGATCGTTCTGGGCGAGGCCCTTCGGATGGGCATACCGGTAACGGTCGAAACCTCCCTCGGCGACCAGATCAGCCTGATGCCCGGTGTGGCCGGATCCGCGCTCATCGGGGTTGGATTCGCGCTCACCTCGTATGTGCGACTTCGGCTGGTGCCGCTCATGGCGACCGTAGCCGGTCTGGTCTACGCCGTGTACTCAGTGGTTCTGCCCCTTGCTCCGCAGCCGGGGCTGGCGCCGGGTCTCGCCGGGGTCGCTGCGGGCGTCATCGGGTACCTCACCTACCGCTGGCTCAAGGTGCCCGAAGGTGCGATGACCATGGCGGGCATAATCGCGTTGATCCCCGGCCTCGCCGTCTACCGCTCGCTCTACGGTTTTATGGATTCCGAGTACGCGGTGACCGAGGAGCTTCCCGCCATGGTGGTCGCGCTGGCGACGGGTATCGGGCTCGCGGCGGGAACAACAATTGGGGGCTTCGCGGCCCGCCGGATCTTCGGCCTGGATCGGCAGGCCCTGCTCGCTGGGCGGCGCACGCGCGGGGCGCGCTAGCTTCGCATCCACTTCTCAGGACAGCGCGACGATCTCGCCATCGTGGTCGTGGTCGTGGTCGTGGTCGATGTCGATGCCGCTGCCGGGGCGGACGAGAGACCGGGCATGGTGCGCATGTCGCCGCAGATGGGATAGATGCACCCGGCCCCGATCGACGCGGCTTGTCGGCGGCGGCACCGGACGGTGGCGATCGGGGCGAGCCTCATCTGGACGAAACGCACGGCAGTCTGGGCCCGGATGACGGCCGCAGTCGAGATGCTCGCAACGAGCGCCTGCGCGGATGACCGTCGCGGTTGCCCTCACCTGCGCTCTGGTGGCGCCCGTGGCCTACACTCTCCAAACCGTGTCGACTGCCCACACCGGGTCGATCGTCACGGCCGGACCGACCGTGTCCGCGGGCATCGGCGCTATGGGTGGTGTTGGAATGCCCGTTTTCATAGGAGGCTTCCCGGGTGGCGGTACGTCGGAGCGCCATCTAGGCTCGCGACAGCCGGAGTCTCAGCTGCTCGTGCGGCCGCGCCCTGGTCGGCGTAGGCCGAGCACAATTAGGATGATGCCGACGATGGCGATGATTAGCCCGATGTAAAGCCACATGCGGCTACCTGTCATGAAACTTCCCGGGATCAGATTCAGGCCCTGCCCGGCAAACACTCCACCAAGGAGCAGAGTAATCCCGCCGACGGTGATCAGGGCGATACGCCCGGTACGGCTAGTCACGTCTCCCAACCTACCCTCGACCAACTCATAGTGCGTTGAGCATCGGATAAGCCCGGGTCTACCAACCGGGGCAAAGCCACTGGGAGCACGCTGTTGCCCCGCTCGGTTTGAAAGTGGAACCATGGCGCCACCTTCCCGGACTGCTTCGACCTGGAGCCGACCAGGGGCTGTCTCTTAAACGGTGTTTCCGGCCTGATGCGCTGGACGTGGGTCTGGCGGGAAGGGCGCCGTGATGACGAGGAAATGACCGATCACCTCGGCCATGAGAAGAACCGTGCCCCGGACGAGCGCGACGACTCCAACGTGCGCAACGGGACGACGTCCAAAACGGTGATCAGTCCCACGACGGGGCCGGTGACCATTCAGGTGCCTCGTGACCGGGACGGCACGTTCACTCCGGTGATCGTGCCGAAACGACATCGCCGTTTGACCGGGGTGGATGGGATCGATGCTCGAGCTGACCACAGTTAACAACCCCGTCGAGGTCATCGACGAGGCGGTGATCCTCCCAGAACTCGCTGCCGCCTAAACTAAAACAACTGACCTGCACGGTGTCGAGAAACTCCACCACTCAGCGGGACGTGACCCTGCTGAGCGCTATTCCGTGTCAGCTGGTCCTTCGGAGCCATGTTTCGCATAGCGAAGCCACGCTTGGTATCCGCCGACAAGATCCGTTGCCCTCCGCAGGCCGAGCTGACGTAGGGTGGCCGCAGCCAGAGTCGAACTGTAGCCCTGATTGCAGATGATGACTACGCGCCGGCCGGCGTTTGTCATCTCGGGGATGTGATGGGGGCAGGTGGAATCCAGTCGCCACTCGAGCACATTTCTGTCGATGACGAGCGCGCCCGGCATGTCCCCGTCACGCTCCCGCTGCTCAACTGGGCGTATGTCCACGATTAGAGCACCTGCTGCAATCTCAGCCGCCAAGCCTGCCGGCTGCACGCGATCAATGCCCTGCCGTGCGGCATGGAGGAACGCATCAATTGCTGCCAACGGTTGGATCTGATCAATAGTCATTGGGCCGCCAAGGCGAGAGTCAATCAGGCAGCAGCCTCGGAGGCCACGGGTAATCTAGCCAGTCGCCCTTCCATCGTCCACGCGTTCAAACGGGTTGTCTTGCGACGCATATTAGCGCCTTGTCCATGTCTCGGCTAGCGCGCAAATCAACTCGCAAGAACTTCCGCACAGCAAGGTTGAAGCTGGGGGGCCTATCTCCTTGTCACGCGGCAAGCTGATGTTCGTTGATACAGGCGCCGTCCCGGAGCATCGCGAACAGGACATCGCAGCGCCGTCGGGCGAGGGCGATGAGGGCTTGGTTGTGGCGCTTGCCTTGGGCGATCTTCCGGTCGTAGTAGGCCCGTGAGACGGGATCGCGCAAGCGAGAGCGACTTGGTCGACCCCGACGTCACGTTCTCCATGGTCGAGGTCGAGCGCATCGTATTCGATGTACACTCCCTGAATCACTCGTGAGCGATCTGACCTGCCCGCGTATCATCCGGTGTTTGACTCACGCTGCAGGAAATCTCTGGCGGCCGACGCTCTCGGCGGGATCAGCGGTACGCATCGTGACCGACGTCACGTCGTCAGAAGACGGTCCCGCTGTCGTGTTCGGATCGCCCGAGCCAGGTGCTGGGCGTCACGTCCGATCCCGGGCAGCGTCGCGGAGACGATCGCGTAGAGAAATTCCTGCCCGAGAAAGTACAAGCCCGGCACACGTGCGACACCGCGTTCGTGCACCGGCTCACCGTCTTCGTCGAACGCGGGCAGGTCGATCCACGAGAAGTCGGCGCGGTATCCGGTGCACCAGAGCACAGTGGCCACGTCGAGCACATGACCGTCCTGCGTCATCGGCATACCACCTTGCACCCCGGCGATCCGTGGAACCAATCGCACCCCGGCGTCGACCAGGTCACGGGTTCTCGTGCGGATGAGCGGGGTCGCACCCAGAGTCGCCACTTTGCGCCCCGGAGGTGTCCTGAGCGTCAAGAGGTGCATGCCGAGGACTTTCACGATGGGCAGAAGATAACGTGCGCTCGTGCGATTGTGCGGGAACGGAATCTCCATCGGCGTTCGTGCCGCGACGAGTGTCGGATGTGCACGGCTCGCCTCGAGGGCAAGCTCCGCACCCGAGTTGCCCAGTCCCACCACGAGCACCGCCCCGGCACCGAGCTGATTCGGCGAGCGGTACGCGCTCGAATGCAACTGCCTCACCGCCGGCGACAGATCGGCCGCGAAATCGGGAAGTCGTGGCGACTGGCATCCACCGGTGGCCACCACGACGTTGCGCGCCCGCCACTGGCGCGAATCGGAACGCACAATGAACCTTTCCCCGTCGTGCCGAACGGCATCGACGCGAACCCCGGTGTGCACATTGAGCTCGAACCGCGTCGAATAGGCCTCTAGGAATTCCGCCTGCGCGTCCTTGCTCGGAAACGCCAGTCGGTCACCGGGAAATTTCATGCCCGGAAGCCCGTTGAACTTCGCGGGCGTGAACAGGTGGAGCGAATCCCAGCGCATGCGCCAGGCGTCACCCACCCGATCGTGCGCGTCGAGAATCACATACTCGAGTCCCGAGATACTACCCCAGCGCAAGGCCGGCCTGCCCGCCACCGATCACCACGGTGTCGATGGCGGTCTCGGCCACTCGCTGTGGTGTCGATTGTCGTGCATCCATGACATTTCCTCCTTCGATTGTGGGTGCGGGCAGCATCGGCAGCATGCTCGCGGAGAACAACGCTGTCGAGACCGTTCCTGCCCCCAGCGACACGTCCATAACGTCACGCTACGGACGTCAAGACCGCCTCTCATCGACGGAAAGCCCCATTTCGCGCAGAAAGCGGATGGGTATTAATACCCACACGAACCGCCTACGGAACGGCCCCGCGCTAGTGACGCTTTGCGACGAGGTTGTGTTCGTGCGCAAACGCCGCCGCGGCCGTTCGCGACGTCACCCCGAGCTTCGCGAAGATGTTGCTGAGGTGGCGGGCCACGGTCTTCTCGCTCAGAACGAGTTCCTCAGCAATCACCCGATTCGACCGACCGACTGCTACGAGACGCGCTGGTAATTCCCGCCGTACAGGGCATTCACATCGCCCAATCGCGCGCGCTCGACGGCCGCCTCGGCGGCGTCGATCGCCTCCTGCCACTGGCCATGTAACGAGAACAACGCCGCACGGTGCATTTGGCACTGTCCACTGAACACGACCATGTCGGGCTGTTCGTTGCACCAATGTTGGAGTGCCGCGGTCCATTCCTGTTCCCGTACCAGGTCGGATGCCATCCAGCAGACGCCGATGACGGCGCAATAGGCGATACCCGCCGGCATCGGCGAGAGTTCGCCTGCGGTGACGGCGACCATCACCTCATCGAGGAGAGCCATGCCTTCCTCGGTGCGGCCGAGTGCCACGGTCGCCTGACCCAGCCCCAGCCGACCGAGTTCGGTGACTTCACGGTCGCCAAACTGCTCGCCGATGGACACCACGTGTTCGAAGAGCTCGCGTGAGCGCGCCGCGTCGCCGGCGTACAGAGCCCCGAGCGCTTGCGACACGAGGGCGAGACCGCTGATCGCGTTGGGCGAGGCAGCCTCTGCCGCGAGCCGATTCGCGCGCGCAACCCAGCCGCCGCTTCTCGAGAACTCACCCAGGCCCCCGAGGAAGACCGCGATCCACGCCGCAATCCGCCCGGCCGCCAGGACATCCCCGCGCTCGAGAAACGCCTCGTGCGCACGCGTGTGAAGATCCACGCCCTCGGCGTCGCGCCCGAGGAGAATTGCAGCCGTCGCGAAGAGGACCAGGTCTGATGCCTCAAGCGGAGCTGCATCGGCCGCCTCCGAGAAATGATCAAAGGCATCACACCAGCGTCGCGCCGCGCAAGCGGCACGTGCGGTTTCCAATGGTGTCATCATCCGGCGTTCCGGTCCGGGCTCTGGGCGTCAGGGTCTCTGCGGGTCAGATTACCGCGCCGTCGGGGGAGACGGCAATGGCCGGATCGCGCTCGTGGTTCGATGTTATAACGGGGGCCTTCGCGATTTTGGACTGCTCGACGGAAAATCGGCCTACGCTGTGGGTGTTACCGACCGAAGGATACGCCGTGTCTGTCCAATTCGAGCACTCCCCTCAGAACCACATTCCCGGACCCGATGAGCCGTCCATCCCCAGGCTTGAGGTCGACCAGACCATCGCGCCGCGTCCCGAGGAAGAGATCGCCGACGCTCTGCGGGCGGAGCCAGACGTCGAAAATCATAGCCAGCATCCGAAGTGACACGATCCTCGGCGACGGCCTCGTCCCGAAATATCGGAACAGTGGGCACCATGGCGGGTGGGAGAGTCGAAGCGTGTTGCCATCAAGCCCGTGCGCATCGGCCCTGATCGGACTTGAATCTGCTTCATGCTCATTGTTCCGATCACTCCGTGCGCTTGGGGTGTCTCTGGCATCTGCCACCATGGATTCCATGAAGAAGCTCTTGGTCCCCATCGTTCTCATTGTCGGTCTCGCCCTCACAGGTTGCGCTGGCGCTGACGCCGTACCTGCTGGTGCTGTCCCGGCCGTCACTGACGACACCCTGCCCGTCGAAGAAGTGCCCCAGGCGCCCGATCTGACGGGCGATTGGAAGCAGAGCAACTCGCATAGCGACACCGATTTCATGACGGCCACCATCGCCGATGGGGCCATCAGTATCGACTGGGAGCTTGGAAGCGAAGACTTCACCGCCATCTACTGGGTGGGCACGTTTGAGGCCCCGGTCGACGACACCGCCTATGCATGGACATCGCAGCGCGACGCTGCCGCTACCGACACCGCGCTCATGGCGTCGACGGACGACACGAAAGAGTTCACATACCGGGACGGTCTGATCAGCTTCACGGTCGGCATTCAAGGCGAGTCCGCGAGCGTGGAACTGCGTCAGAATTAGGGGATTCGAATGCTCACCGACTCCGCGTCGTCCTGGGTGGCACGCGACCCCGCTCCCAGATCGCCGCTTTCATGGCCGAACCTGACTGGGCGCAATTTCACACTCCCGAGAATCTCGCGCAGAGCATTGCCATTGAAGAGGAAACGCAGGTTACGCTGCCCGAACGTCAGGACCTCATCACCATGAACACACCCCGTCGCGCACTGATCCTTGTCGACGTGCAGCAGGAGTACTTCAGCGGACCGCTGGAGATTCAGTACCCGGCCCACACGGACTCGCTGCCGAAGATCACCGCCGCGATCGACGCGGCCACGTCCGCGGGAATTCCGATCGCCGTCATCCAGCACAGCGCTGGAAACGACGCACCTGTCTTCAACCCGACGACGGACGGCTTCGGACTGCATCCCGAGATCGCGAACCGCCAGAGTCCCGAGTGGAAGTCCGTGACGAAGCAGTTCGGCACGGTCTTCGCCGGAACGGATGTTCTCGAATGGCTGCGGGAGCACGAGGTCGACACGATCACCCTTGTTGGCTACATGACCAACAACTGCATCCTTGCCTCGGCCGCCGAGTCCGAGACTCACGGGCTGGCCGCCGAGGTGCTCTCGGACGCAACCGGATCCATCAACATCGCCAACGACGCAGGCTTCGCCGACGTGAAGACTGTGCACACGACCCTCATGGCGCTCCTGAACTCGAACTTCGCCGCGGTCGCCACCACAGAGACCTGGACCGATGCCGTCGCGGACGGCTCCGCGCTGGCCAGGGACAACCTCGGAAGTTCCGCCGTCGTTGGCACACAGCGGGCTGCCGAGCGGTGATTTCACAGCCGAACCGTCTCGGCTGAGTACGATCCCCGCACCCGCACCCGCACCCGCACCCGCACCCGCACCCGCACCCGCACCCGCACCCGCACCCGCGGCAGCCCAGCAGACGCCGCCTCGCCGACCCCCACGATCCAGGCCTTGTATTACTGTGTGCGGCTATGTACTGTAGGCGGCATGGTAAGCGGAGCTACGGAGCATGCGAAGTACGAGCAAGACCTGCGCAAGGGTTCACTCGTTCTCGCCGTGCTGTCGCAGGTGCGCACGGCTCAGTACGGTTATTCCCTCCGTCAGGCGCTTATGGAACGGGGAATGCCGATCGAGGAGGGCACCCTGTATCCGTTGCTTCGTCGCTTGGAGGCACAGGGGTTGCTGGAGTCCCAGTGGCAGGCCGAGAGCGGACCGCCTCGGCGCTACTACACGCTCAGTGAACGCGGGGCGACCCTGTTCCACGACCTCTCCGCGTCCTGGGGCCTTCTGGCCTCGGTGATGGATCGACTTCTGGAAGGAAACAGCAATGAGGACTGATGCCATTATCGAGTCCTACGTCAGTGACGTGGTGCGACGCCTGCCGAGGAAGCAGCGCAATGACGTCGCCTTCGAGTTGCGCTCGCTTCTGGCCGAGGAGCTGCAGGGCAGGGCGACGGATGCCGGGCGGGAGGCGGACGCCGCACTCGCCTTCGAACTGCTCGCGGCCTTCGGGCGCCCCCTCGATGTGGCTGATCGGTATCGACCGGCAGGTTTCACGATCATCCGGCCCGCAGACGCCCCGCGCTTCGCCTGGCTCGGGCTCGGTGGGGTCGCCGTGCAGTGGGTGCTGTCACTCATAGCGACGTACTCGACTTCCGTCGACTCCGGGGTCGCGGGCGGCGATTGGCTGAGCCGACTCGGCATTTGGTGGCTCTCGTGGGGGCTGGGGGCATTCTGGTTTCCCGGGTTCATCATTTCGCTCATGGTCATCGCCGGCGTCATCGGCGCGCGGCGCCGGGAACCAGCTGACTGGGTCGCACCTCCCGGGCGCGCTCTTGACCGCGACCTGGTTGGGCGCCCCGGCACGGCGATCATGATCGTGCTCGGAGTCATCGGCGCGAGCCTCGTGATTGCCGTGCCGATGCTCGCGAGCTGGGGGAGTGGGCTCCCGCGGCCTCTCGTGGATGCGTTCGCCCTCGACCCGGGGTTCCTAACCGGGCGGGCGCCCTGGGCGCTGCTGCTGTGGGCGGGCAGCCTGGCCCTCGGCATTTCTGTACTCGTTTCCGGTCGATGGGATCGGCTCACACGTCGCGTTGCCCTGATCATCGACCTGGCGTGGATCGCGCTGCTCGTGTGGTGGATCGCGGCGGGGCCGATCTTCGTGAGCGGATCCGCCGATGACATCACCAAGCTCTGCCTCGCCGTGGTCGCCGCACTGTGCGTGGTGGACGTCGTCACGATCCTGCGTCGCACGATCGCGCCGATCCGAACGCCGGTTGCTTGAGTTGACGCATCCGTCCCTGTCGGGCAACCACCGGTGCCGCATGACGGGGTGTCGTGCCAAGGACGCAGCGGGTCAGCCGCAGCGTGGTCGCCGCCTGAGTGATCACGGCGCGCCTCAGAGCCCTGCCGGGGATGCTGTGCTTTGCTCAGTGAATGAACGGCAATCGAATCCGTGCCGCGGTCGACGTATTCGGAACGCAGATCACACCGGTCGACGTTCTGGCCGCGGTCGGCATTCTCGTCGCGGCCAGTCTGATCGCGTTCGTGCTGCGCATGATCATTCTGCGCAGCTCTCGCACGCAGCGGAGCGCCCATTTGTCGACGTGGTACACGTTGTCGCGGCTCGTCACCTACACCGTTTTGGTGGTCGGCTTCTTCCTGGCGATCTCGGCGCTCGGCGTGCCGCTGAGCAACTTCGCTGTGCTGGGCGGCGTCGTGGGAGTCGGTCTCGGGTTCGGGCTGCAATCCCTGTTCGCGAACTTCATCGCCGGGATCGTTCTGCTGCTCGACAAGTCGCTGAAGATCGGCGATTTCGTCGAACTTGAATCCGGCGTGACCGGCGCGGTCCGTGACATCAAGATTCGGGCGACGACGATCGTCACCAACGACAACATCGATATTCTGGTTCCGAACTCCGAATTTGTCAGCGGCCGGGTGGTGAATTGGACCCACAGCGACGAGATGCGGCGTCTGCGCGTTCCCTTCGGGGTCGCGTACGGCACCGACAAGAACGTTGTGAAGCAGGCGGCGCTCGAAGCGGCCGCGGCCGTGCCATTCACCCTGCACCTCGACGGCCCCAAGCGCCCGCAAGTGTGGCTGATCGAATTCGGCACGAGTTCGCTGAACTTCGAACTCGTCGTCTGGCTCAATCCCGAGGCAACGAAGAAGCCCGTGGCCGTGACCGCTGCCTATAACTGGGCGCTGCACTCCGCTCTGGAGGCCTACGGGATCGACATCCCCTTCCCTCAACGCGATCTGCACGTGAAGTCGCTCTTTGGGCTGTCGGGCGACGACGCCCGCAACGCGCTGGGTCTCGCCGACATCGACACGCAAGCCGATGCGGCCCCGCGGCTGCCGCAGCCAATGAACGGGGATGACGACAATGATGCGGTCGACGATGTGAACGCAGACACCGGCCCCGACGCTGTGGCCAGGGCTCGCCTCGATGCGGACGGTTGATCCGCATACGCCGGCGACCTCACCGGGGACCTCGTCACCCGAGACCTGGCGGGTAGTGGGGCAACGCCTTCACTCCGGTTGGCTGATCGTCCGCTCCGCTGGCCGTGCGTGAGTCGGCACGCGCATCGAAGCCTCGGCGTCGTTGTCCGAAATTCCACAATCCCTGACCTACGTCCTGTCTCCGGCCGCCGAGTGGGCCGCGGCGAGGTCGTTTCGGGACGTCAGGGTGTCGGGGTGGTCAGTACCGAGAACCCGCTCCCGGTCGGTCAGAGTTTGTTCGTACAGAGGGATGGCCCGCCCGAGATCACCGGCCGACGCGTATGCTCCGGCGAGGTCGTTCCGGGACATCAGGGTGTCGGGGTGGTCAGCACCGAGAACCCGCTCCCGATCGGTCAGAGTCCGTTCATACAGGGGGACGGCCCGGCCGAGATCACCGGCCGATTGGTAGGCGCCGGCGAGGTTGCTTCGGGACGTCAAGGTGCTGGGGTGATCACTGCCGAGAACCCGTTCGAGGTCGGCCAGAGTGTGTTCCTGCAAGGCGATGGCCCGGCTGAGATCACCGGCCGACGCGTAGGCGTGGGCAAGGTTGTTCCGGGACGTCAAGGTGTTGGGGTGGTCCGCACCAAGAACCCGATCGAGGTCGGCCACGGTCTGTTCATAGAGGGGGATGGCTCGCTGGAGATCACCGGCCGACTCGTAGGCGTGGGCGAGATTGTTCCGCGACGTCAGGGTCGCCGGGTGGTCGGCCCCGAGAACCCGCTCCCGGTCCTTCAGGGTCTGTTCATGCAGGGGGATGGCCCGCGCGAGATCACCGGCCAACCGGTAGGCGTAGCCGAGGTTATTCCGGGACGTCAGCGTGTCGGGATGGTCGGCGCCGAGAACCCGCTCCCGGTCGGTCACGGTTTGTTCATGCAGGGGGATCGCCCGCCTGAGATCACCGGCGGACCGGTAGGCGTACGCGAGGTTATTGCGTGAATTCAGGGTGTCGGGGTGGTCCGCGCCGAGAACCCGCTCCCGGTCGGCCAGGGTCTGTTCATACAGGGGAACGGCCCGCTTGAGATCACCGGCCGACTCGTACGCGCCGGCGAGGTTGTTCCGGGAACTCAGGGTGTCCGGATGGTCAGCGCCGAGAACCCGCTCCCGGTCGGCCAGGGTTCGTTGATACAGAGGGATGGCCCGTTGGAGGTTACCGGCCGACCGGTAGGCGTAGGCGAGGTTATTGCGGGACGTCAGGGTGTCAGGGTGATCAGTGCCCAGGTGGTGAGCGCATTCGTCGACGAGGTCACGGAAATAGGCCATTGCCGGAGCGACGAGGCCAGCGCTCAGGAGGGACCGACCACTTCGGAAGAGAACGGAAGCGACCCCGTCATTGTCCTTCCCGCGCCACATCGCGCCGGGATCGAGCTGACGGAGCATGGCAGTGTTGCCCCGCAGTAACTCTGAAAGGGCCGGGTTGTTCTCGATCTGAGGCCAGGCTTGGTCCAGGGCCGCGATCGCGATGTGCACGAGACGAGTGATGTCTTCGTTGGTGTGCGTCTGAAGGATGGCCCTGCCAGTCAGATTGTGCATTCGAACGGTCGGCGGTTCCTGTCGGGCATCGTGCGTGACCAGAGACAACCGGTTGAGAGCCCGCAGTGCCTTGCGGGCAGTGGCACTTGAGACCAGCTCCTGTCCTGTCTCCGCCGCCAGGTACCGAAGAGCCGGCTCGCTCGTGTAGACGGCGTCAGGGGCGCCGGCAGGGTCGAAGCACGCGGCGAGGGTCGCCAGCGGTCGTGACAGGCGAAGGGGTTCGAGTTGGTCCGCGGTATCGATGGCCAGTACCCAGGTTGTGGCGATGGTCTTGGCATAACCGTCGGCGTTCGCGTCGGTGGGGAACAGCTCGTTCAGCTTTCGCGTTCGGTCAGCGAACCATTCCCGGTACTCAGTACAGGACACGGCCTGATCGATGACAACGGCCGCTGCCTGCGAGAGGGCCAGTGGCAGATAGCCGAGGTCCTGAGCCAGTTGGCCCGCCTGTTCCAGTGCGTCGTCAGGGAGCTCACCAGCCAGAGGGCTGAGCCGCTCGCGCAGGTAACTGTGTGCTTCCTCGGGGCTGTAGACGTCGACGTCGACGATGATGCGTCCCCCGCCCGACAGGGCGGCATCGCGGCGGCGGGTCGTGACCACGACCTGGCCGGTCCCGGACGGCCACAGGTCGACGATGTTCGCGGGGTCGGTGAGATCGTCAACGACCATCAACCAGGGCCGATCAGTACCGGCGAGGAAACTCAGGAATCGCCGGGCGAGGTTTTCCGGACCGCTGTCTGCGTCGGCGAGGTCGAGTTGCACGGCGGCGTCGGCGTACCCCGTGATCACCGAGACACGCGATTCCCCGGACACCCACACGCGCAGGTCCGCGGTGCTGGACGCGTATACACTGACGGCAACCTGGCTTTTCCCCGTCCCCCCACCCCCACGAAGCACCGTGGGGAGCGAGCCGCGCATCCGGCCCTCGATATACGTGCGAGGCTGGAACGCAGACGCCAACGGCGGCGGCGAACCCGTTGACACGGGCCACGCGACCAGCCGACGCGGCGTGACATTCTCAATGTGGGCATGATCACCGATGGCGCCGACGGTCCCGCCGTTCACCGTCACGCGGTGACTCGGCGGCCCCTCTGTCCCGGAGTCGAAGGTGTCAGTCATGGCTTTGTGCGGTCGTCAGTTCACGACGTGACCATGGTCGCCGATGATGCCGACCGTGCCGCCGCTCACCGTGACGTTGTATTTCGTTCTCACTCCGGCCGCATCGGCCTTCTTCAAGAGTTCCTGCGCCGCGCGCAGGATTTCGTCGTTCTGGTCCGCGCCGGTGGCCTGGATTTGCTTGGCCAACGGCTTTTCATACGTATCGGGGTCGGATTCATGATCAGCCAACGTTTCTTCGGCCTTGGTATTGCCCGCGAATCGTTTCTTGATCAGTGCCTTCAGCCCGGCATAGGCGTCAGTGATGGCCGTCGACGCTGTCGTACTCGCTCCCGCTGAGGCCCCTGCCGCAAGCGCCGCCACTATCAATGTCACTGGATCCACGATCACCACGACCTTCCTCAGACACCGAAATCACAAACTAGTCCCGTCACCAGTGAGAATGGCACCCTTCGGTCGCTCCCGCTAGCGGCACCGTTGGCTACCTTCACTCGCCGTGGGGCGCGGCGTCGATGTGGCCGGGGGTGCCCGCATAGAGCAGCTCGATCTCGACTGCGAAGTCTTCCAGGATCACTGAGCGTTTCGTGGAGAGTTTCGGTGTGAGGTGCCCGCTCGCCTCGGTGAGGTCGATGGGCAGGATGACGAAGCTGCGAATCGACTCTGCTCGTGACACGTGTGAGTTGCCGTGATCGATCGCCCGCTGAACCTCGGCGCGTACTGCGGGGTGTGCGGCGGCCACGTTGCGCCCCATGTCCGGGTCCAGATCATTGTTTCGAAGCCACGCCGGCAGCATCTCGGTGTCGAGCGTCACGAGCGCGGCGATGAACGGGCGGCGGTCGCCGACAACCACCGCGTGCCCCACGATCGGGTTGTTCCTGATCGGGTCTTCGAGAGCGGCGGGCGCCACGTTCTTGCCGCCGGCGGTGACGATGATGTCCTTCTTGCGGCCGGTGATGGTCAGGTTGCCCTTCTCGTCGAATCTGCCCAGGTCTCCGGTTCGGAGCCATCCGTCGTCGAACGCAGCAGCGGTCGCATCGGGATCGCGCCAGTATTCCCTGAACACGTTGACCCCCGTGATCTCGACTTCACCGTCATCAGCGAGACGCACCGACACGCCGGGCAGGGGCGGACCGACCGTGCCGATGGCGACCGAACCCGGCCGACACACGGTGGCGGGAGCTGTGGTCTCCGTGAGCCCATACCCCTCGAGGATGCTGACGCCGAGACTGCGGTAGAAATGCCCGAGTCGCTCCCCGAGCGGCCCGCCTCCGGACACCGCGAACTGCATCTTTCCGCCCAGGGCGGTTCGCAGCTTGGAGAGCACCAGTCGGTCGAGCACGGCGAAGCGCACGCGGAGCCTGAGCGGCACGCGCCCCTGGTCGCGAGCCCGAGAATGGGCGATGGCCGCTTCGGCAGCCTGCCGGAACAGCTTTCCGCGCCCGCCGGCCTCGGCGCGTTGCTCGCTGGAGTTGTAGAGCTTTTCAAACACACGAGGGACGGCGAGCAGAAAAGTTGGCTTGAATTCGCCGAGCGTCTCGATCAGCTTGTTGGTGTCTCCCTGGTGCGCGATCCGTACCCCACCGTAGACACTCACGACGGCGATGAAGCGGGCGAACACATGGGCCATCGGGATGAAAAGCAATGTGGATGCGCCGGGCGCGAAGACCTCCGGCAGCGCGCTCGCCGTGTTGCGGCTCAACTCGACGAAGTTGCGATGGGTGAGAACGCAGCCCTTGGGGGTGCCGGTCGTGCCAGAGGTATAGATGATCGTGGCGATGTCATCTTCGGTCGCGAGCCCGCGTCGACGTTCGAGCTCCTTGTCGTCTATGGCCGTTCCCCGCGAGGTGAGCACGTCGAGGTCACCGTCGTCGATCGTCCAGACTTGCTTCACGTCCGGCAGCTCCGGCAGTACGCCTCCCACACGAGCGCGCAGCGCGGCGTCCTCCACGATCACCGCAACGGCCTCGGAGTCACCAAGGTTCCAGCGGATCTGGAACGGCGATGACGTTTCGTAGATCGGGACGAGTACGACCCCGGCGAACCAGGCCGCGAAATCGATCAGGCTCCACTCGTAGCGGGTGCGGGCGAGCATCCCGATGCGTTGCCCCGGCTGAAGGCCGGCCGCGAGGAATCCCTTCGCGAGAGCCTTCACCTGCGCCAGAAACTCCGCCGCCGTGATATCCGATCTCCCGGACTCCACGACACGGGAGAAGAGCACCAGCTCCGGCGTGGCGGCGACGCGTTCCAGGAGCAGGTCGCTGGCATTCGCGGTGGGGGTCACGGTCGTGCGGGCGGGAGAATCGATCTGATGCATATGAACTCCTTTGTTCGGCATGGCGGCCCAATCTGAGCCAGAATGTGTCGAGAACAGGCCGGCTCAGGCCGCTGCCGTGACGGGGGAGACGCGTACACTCGGAGAAGTCATGCGGCCAAGGAGCGTGGGCAGGGTGCGTGTCACGTACGACGAGGTGTGGAAGTCACGTTCGTCACCGCTGCCGAATACCCACGCCTCAAACGAACGCTCATAGGTCTCGATGATGATGCGGGCGGCGAGGGCGGTCGGCCAGGACGCATCCCGGCCCAACTGACCGATCATCTCGGCCACGACAGCACTGAGCGCGTCGAGTTGACGGTGCTCCGCGGCCAACAGGGCCGTGGCATCATTCGGGGAACGCAATGCCCTCAGCCGACGTTCCGCACGAATGATCACCGCGCCACGGTCGATCGGGCGAGACCGGGCGAGAGCGACCGCGGCAGCCTGCAACATCTGCCCGTCATCCAGTCTCCGGATCTCTGCGAAACTCGAACGAAGCCGCTCCGCGCACTCCAGCGCCAAACACTCCTGCACGGCATCGAGAAACGCATCGTCCGTGGCGAACAACAGCCGAAACGACCGTGGGTGAATGCCCGCCTGTGCGCACACGTCGGCAATGAGCTGCGGAGTCACGCCCGCTCCATCGGCCAGTGCAATGCGCCCGGCCAGCGTGAGGCGACGACGCGCCCCGTCGCGTTGCGGCTTGGTCTTGCTCTCCATCGACTGAGACCTCTCTCGTTTAAAGAAACATTAGTTGCTTTAATCGAATGAGGTCAAATAACATGGCCGAATGAGCGAGCGCATCGAACAGGCGCCGGTAAACGTTACCGACGGTGTCTTTTTCACGCTGCCGCCCGTACTCCGCCGCGGACGTCACGAACGGAGCCGCGACGAGGTGTTGGCGATCCACCGGGAACGCCTGATGATCGCCGCGACCGAGCTGCTCGCATCCGAGGGGTACCGCGGCGTCGGCGTGCGGGAGATCGCGGCCCGCGCCCGCGTCTCCCGCGCCGCGTTCTATGCGGCCTTCGACGACAAGGACGCCTGCGTGTTCGCGGCCTACGAGCGCTTCATCGAGGTGCTGCTCGGTCGCCTCACCGCCGTTATGGTCCCCTCCGCCACCCCGACGGCAACCGTGAACGGCTTCCTCGAGGCCTACCTCAGCACCCTGCAGCTCGACCTCGTTGCGGCGCGCGCGTTCCACGTCGAATTCGAATCCCTCGGTGCCGAAGCTCGGAAATGCCGACGTGCCGGCACTACCCGCCTGGCCGCCCTCATTCGTGACGCACACGCTGCGATCAGTGACACTCCGCCCGCCCCGCTCAGCGACCACATTGGGGGCGTGTATGCCGTCCGTGACCTGGTGTCTGATGCCCTGGACGAATCGACGGCGCCCGAACTGCTCAGCCTGCTTCCCGTCATGTCGCTGTGGACCACCCGGCTCCTCGGCCTAACACGTTGAGACCAGACCGCACGAAGACCTGAACGGCCTGAATCTCAGTCGTCGACCGGGTTCCCCGGGTCGCCGTCTGCGGATTAGCCCGGGAACGCTGTGTCGTAGACCGCGCGCAGCTCGGCGGTGTCGGCACCGGTGACGCCGCAGCTCGTGATCGTTCCGTTGACCACGCCGACGAGGTAGCCCTGTCCGACCTCGAAGGGCACGCCGGAGAAATCGGAGGCAATCGCGTCGACCTGCGTCACCTCGACGCGGTCGGCGACGTCGCCGGCGAAGCGCTCCGTCACCTCCAGAAGTACGGTGTCGCCCTGGATCTGCAGCACCGTCGCGGCGAACGCCTGCTCCTGCGCGGCGACGGTCGCCGGCTCGAGCCTGATACAGCTGCCGCTCGCGCCCCCGCCGATGGGAGGCTGCAGCGCCTCGACGGAGGGTTCCGGGCCGGCGAGGGCGAGCGGAACGATGATGGCAGCGGCGATGGCGAGGCCTGCGGCGACGCCGACAACCGGCATCCAACGGCGGAAGGCGCGCCGCGACGCCCCGGGGGTCACGGTCGGGGTGGGGGACTGGTCGGACATGATCTGCTCCATTCTGTGGTCGAGCCACGTCGGCGACGCCGGGGGCATCACGCGTGCCGGATCGGCGGCGCGCAGCTGATCGCGCAGCGCACGGTCATCGTCGCGCATCGGTGCTCCCTTCGTCATACGTCACATGTCCGGTCGGGTGGTCGGATTTCAGGAGCTCCTGCTTGAGGCGCGCCTTCGCCCGGTGCAGGCGGATCGCCGCGGCGTTCGCGGTAATGCCCAGCACGACGGCGATCTGCGGGCTCGTCAGCTCGTCCCATGCCCACAGCCGCAGGATCTCGGCGTCGTTTCGGCGCAGCCCCGCGAGGGCGGCGGTCACGAGGACGGCGGCGGTGCCATCGACGATGGATGCTGCGGGGTTCTCGTCCGCAGCGGCCGGCGGCGGGTCGACGGCGATGATGCGGCCGATGAGGCGGGTGCGGCGACGTTCGGCGCGTCGGGCGTTGCTCAGGCACTGCCCCGCGACGACGATCGCCCAGGGGAGGGCGTCACCGGGCACGTCGTCGAGGCGGCGCCAGCACACGAGCAGGGTCTCGCCGAACACGTCGTCGGCCGTCGCGGCGTCGGTGCGTCGGTGCAGGTAGCGGCGCACCGGATCGGCCACGAGCTCGACGAGGTCGCGCATCCGCTTCTCGCGCTCGGTGTCGGTCACAACTCTCATACTGGGGCATGTCCGGCAGGGCACGGGGATTGCGCGCGAGGTGTTCTCGCATCTCCTTGGCAACGTTCGAGACCGGGCACCCGCTACTGATCACCCGTTCGATCAACAAGGCCCTCCCCTGAAGGCCGATCTGGTATTCGCGTGGGGCGCTTCTTCAACCCCGAACTGTGAAAAACGTCATGGCCGCCGCCGAGCGGGGCGGCTACGTTGCCGTGAAAACGGTTGCAAGAAACCGTGGAATCCGTGGACTCAGGCGAACGGCTCTGCCCATTCGGTATGCGTCAGAGCAAGACCGGCCATCACCGCACTGGCCAGCTCGTTCGGAGAGGCCCGAACGCCTTCGCCGGCCAAGGTCCCGAATGTTTGCGGGTCCCAATCGAGCGACATGACCGCGTACACATCGTCCACAACGGATCGGAGGCGCGTCGCGGGACCCAACGCGATAGAGGCTGTGACGAGCCGTGCTCCTCGGGTTACCCTCTGGGCGATTCCGACGAGTTTCACCTCGCCGCGTGCATTCACGCTGTGAGGCCCCGCGCAGTATTCGCGTCGGACCGCCCCAACGCGCGCATCGACACCCAAATCCACAAGCACCCGGCGCACAGACTCAGACACCACACTGAACACAAGTTCATTGGATATTCCCTGATCGGACGGTATAATCAGGTCAACAACGAGGCAGCTTTCGTCGTAGGCCACCGCTCTCCCGCCCGCGAGCCGGATAATGGGCGCGAAGCCATGGCCCCGCGCCGATTCCTGTGCGGCCGCATACGACGGCATGAGCCCTTCCCGACGACTAAACGCGACTGTGGGGCGCGGGGCGTACACCCTCAGAATCGGATTGGGGTCTTCTGCGACCTGCATCTCCCGCATCAGTGCCAGCGTGTGGTCGATGTCGGATTGCGCGTGCGTACCAACTTGACCGCTCATCAGCACTGGTTTCACTGGAACGGCTCCGAGCTCGGCATAATCGTGGCACGGATCAGCCAGGCGTGCAGGGGGTACGTCGGCGGGACGTTCACGCGGAGTACCTGACGTCAGGCTGCGCGATCGCCGCAGTCTGGGATATTTTTCCGGGGAGCGTGCGGCGACTTCGATTCAGGGCTTCGCCGATCGGGAAATGGTCGGCGAGTCGCTGGCTCTTGTCAAATTCCACCGGGTACGCGTCGGCTTCGTCCCGAGTGAGGACTCGCCGTGAGCTATTCCTTTGAGGCGCCATCGTGATTCAATTTTACCTTTTCACAGACAGTGTGCGCATCTCAGGAGGCTGAGAAATTGACTCAAGCACAATGGACGCGCTAACCGCGAGCGTCCCAGCGCTCGCGTCGTCGCTGGAGTTCGTCGAGGGCGAGCTTCGCACTCTATTCCGCGAGCTCGTCCCGAAGGCCGCCGCCGTCACCTCCGCCGACTCTGCTGTCTGCCGTGTCCGCGTGAGTGTCGCTATCCTCGGCCGGATTGACGGCATTCCTCAAGCGGTTGCGGCGGGACGTGACCAACAGCACAACACCTAGGCCAAGCCACCACAGCATTCCCAGCGGGATCAGTGCAACCGAGCCAAGCCAGATGAACCCCGGCAGCTCAATCGTTGCCGCAGCCAGGAATGGACCGGCGATCAGCACCACGAGACGGAGACCAGCAACCAGGCCCAGAACACATAGCCACACGGGGAGGGCGTGGGAGCGGAGCCCGGCAGTACAGATACCAACGGTCCAGACGCTGAGAATCATGAGGCTCGCCTGGGCGAAACCGTGGGTTCCCAACATCTGAACGGTGAGGAACGCGGACTCGCCCCATCCGCCGTTGAGCGTCTCGATGTAGAGCAACGGCCCCACCGACTCGCGCAAGACCCCGTGCATGAACAGAAAGGCCGCCGCAAAGTGACCGAGCGTGCTCAGGCTTCGGCGGGTGATGCTGCTCGTGCGTGGGGCAAGGGCATCTGAGACGGCAAAACTCGCCACGATGTAGGCGAGCGCCATGATGAATGCTGCGAGCCCGGCAAAGGGGTAAATTTGCGGATGCTGGCGCAGATAATCAAGGCTCACTGCGGGGTTGTCGGTGTCGTCGAATCCGAGGCCCGCCGGCAGGAGCTCGAGCGCAAACCACGCGATCCCGGCGAATCCGGCGATGAGGACCGCCGTTCCACCTGCTCGCAATGCTGCCCGATTCGTGTTCGAGGTCGCCGCGCTGCCCGGTGCGGGATTTCCGTCGTGTTCGCTGGTTGCACGCATGGCGCGCTCCTCCTGTGCCGTCCGCGCTAGCAGGTATGGCCAGCCGGTCACGGTGTGGCGATGCATGGAATGGTACGCGTAAGGGCGGCCCGGCGGAATAGATTTATCAGGCTCTCTGTCCTGGGCACATGATCATGCAAGCGGAACCGGCACGGCGAAGCAGCGGGCAATGCACCGCGAAGCCGCTCCAGGTCGCCAGGTAGCCGACGACGAAGAGGCCGGTCGATCTGTGCAGGCCACGGGTACCGGTCTGGATCGTCCGGGAGTAGACACTGATCATCGGTGCCGCCGACGGGAGCATCATCCCGGCCATCGTGATCGACCACATCGACCACATGAGCGCGGCCTGGTGGCCCGTCCACGCCGAGGTCATCGGCATCGCGAACGGCGACACCATCATCCACACCGAGGTGAATTCTCTGCCTCCTCATCGTGAAGCGCTGACGCGGGGGTACTGTGTGGAACATGTCGCTCATCTGGGAAGAAGTCGTCGTCGATAGCCACGACCCCAAGGTGCTCGGGCTGTGGTGGCGTGACGCCTTGGGCTGGATCGTGGTGGGCGAGAGCGACGACGAGTTGGAGATTGCGCCCGCAGAGGGTGCGCATCCGACTCTCCTGTTCATTCCGGTGCCGGAGGGCAAGAGTGTGAAGAACCGGCTCCACTTCGACTTCGTTCCCGATGACCAGGCCGCTGAAGTTCAGCGTCTGATCGCTCGGGGCGCCAGCCGTGCCGATATCGGTCAGCATGACGTTCCCTGGGTGGTGCTGGCCGACCCTGAGGGCAACGAGTTCTGCGTTCTTGCGGCTCGAACCGGGTAGCGCCGCCGTGACGCCGTCACACGCGGCGGCCGGAACGCACCAATGGCGGAGCTACGGGCGGCCCGCCCTCGCGCTTACCCAGGCGTAGGGGTCAGTGGGAGTGTCCCCGTCGAGGAGGATCTCGAAGTGGAGGTGCGGGCCGGTGCTCTGCCCGGTGCTGCCCACTTGCCCGAGCGTCTGGCCGACCGCCACGCTCTCGCCCTCGCGCACGGTGAGGCTGCCCAGCTGCATGTGCCCGTAGAGGCTGCTCACGAGTCGACCGTCGACCTGGTGGTCGATGATCACGTGCACGCCGAGGCCGGTGTTGCCGTTCGGGGTCGCGAATCGTACGACGCCGGCGGCGATCGCGTGCACGGGCGTCCCCGCGCCGGGGTTCATGTCGAGCCCCTTGTGGAAGCTGGAGCAGCCCGCGCACGGCGAAGCGCGCGGTCCGAAGCCTCCAGCGATCGGCACACGGCCGGGGAACGGCCAGCGGATCGCGGGTCCGGCGGAGAGGCCGGCGGCGGCCGTCTCTGCTGGGGGCGGGGGCTTGGGGATGTCCTTCGCCGTGAATCCAGGGCGCACAGTGGTTTTCGCCGCGGTGCTCGTCGGCAGGCTCTGCGCGGCGAGGGTGGATGCGGCCGCTGCCGGCGCGCTCGCCGGGGATGCGTCCATATTCACCGCGTGGGCCGGCACCGCGACGCTGACGGTGAGCAACGCGGTGAACACCATGGCTGCGGCGCCGAAAGCGCCCTGTCTCAGCGGCGCCTTCGCGCCGCTACGCACTGGCACCCGGCGTCGAGGTGGTACCGCGCGCTGGTGTGGAAGTGGGCAGGGAAGTGGGCATGAATGTCATCTCTCGTGGTCGTGACGAGCGCCCGTGCGCAGGTCAGCGGTGTGGATCCTCGCGCCAGCACGAGGGCCATCCGAGCCACGTCTGGGGCCGGAATACTGCGCCTGCTGATGAGAGGATGTCCGTTGATGCGACGAGGGGATCTCCGTGAAGCCAAGCGCATTGGCCCCACGGTATGTTTCCCAGCTGGGAGAATGGTGACCAAGCCTCAGTTTGGCGGCTGCCTTCCGCTATTCGTCGGCCGAGCGTGTTGTGCCCTCAGCAGGGGTCGACCACGTGCTGGGGGGAACAATCTTGAAACGGCGCCCGGAGATTGACTCTGGCACGACCCGGACAAAGTGGTCTTTCTGGCCGTCCTGCAGGGGAGACAACGGCAGGGAGAATGTGTTGAGAACATCGTCGGTCTGCGTGAGAAGCTCGGCCTTACCCCGAATCACGACGCTCCAGGCCTCTCCCGCTTCGGGATTGATGCCGTCGGCTTCCATTGCTACCGGATTGTCGCTCAGGGCGGCTGCAAGCTTTGTCCCCGGCGCGGTCCGGAAGATTACCGTTCCGTGATCCGTTGCGTAGTTGATCGGAAAAATATCGGGGCCGTCTCCATGCCATACCGCCAGGCGGCCCACAGACGTCTCCCGCAGCAAACTCCAGCACTCGTGGTGCGACAACTGTGTTGGGGGCACTGCCGACTTGTTCTCCATGCCGCTGATCCTAGCTCACGTATTTTCACGGGACAGGCCAGGATGGTGCGGTCGCCAGCGATCCGACCCGTCGGAGCTGTCAGATCTGGAGTCCCCGGAGTGCGACGTGCAGCGAGTCGTGGCCTACTCTGTCGGCATGGGAATCACTCTGGCGGCGGGCGCGATCGTGACGGCCGACGACGGTCGTTTCCTGCTCGTCTTGCGGGCCGACCCTCCGGAGGCCGGGCGTTGGAGCGTGCCGGGCGGGAAAGTCGAGCCCGGTGAGACCGTCGAGGCAGCGGCCGCGCGCGAGGTGCTGGAAGAAACCGGGGTCACCGTGCGGATCGACCGGGAACTCGGTATCCTGGACCGGCCGGACGGGCGCGGCGGCACCTACGAGATCCACGATTTCGCCGCCACCTGGGTGAGCGGCGAGCCGGTCGCCGCAGACGACGCGGCCGACGCCCGCTGGTTCACCGCCGCGGAACTCGCCCGACTGCCCCTCACCCGCGACCTGCTCGGTGCCCTGAGCCGCTATGGCGTCTACCCCTGACCCCGGCTTCGTGCCCCGCCCCACCCGAGCGGGGTCGGCAACCGTTGTGGAGTGGCGGTGGTACTCCTACAATCGGTCCGAACGTAACTCGCCAGCTGCCGACGCGGAGAGGGTCTCATGCAGAATTCCGAGGGATTCGTCATCGTGGGTGCGGGGCTCGCCGGCGCGTCAGCCGCCCGAACGCTGCGTGAGGAGGGTTACACCGGGTCGGTCCGGCTCATCGGTGCGGAGGCGTACCGGCCGTATATCCGCCCCCCGCTGTCCAAGGACTACCTCGGCGGCACCGCCGACCGCGATTCGGTGTTTGTGGACCCCGAGGACTGGTACGCCGAGAACGACGTCGAACTGTTGCTCGAAACGACGGTAATGAGCATCGATACCAGTGCGCGCGTTGTGCACACCGATCACGGGGATGCCGTCCCGTACAGCGGATTGCTCCTCGCGACGGGTTCGGCCGCCCGTCGCCTGTCGGTCCCGGGAATCGAACTTGAGGGGGTGCATCACCTGCGCACGGTTGATGACTCCGACGTCCTGCGGTCCCTGTTGTTGGGCGGCGGCACGCGACTCGTGCTGATCGGATCGGGCTGGATCGGTATGGAGGTCGCTGCGACGGCACAAACTCTCGGAAACCACGTCACGATCCTCGAACGGGGTGCGATTCCGTTGGCGAACGCGCTGGGCGACGAGCTGGGTCAGGTTTTCGCCGACCTGCACGTTCAGAACGGGGTTGTGCTGAGACCGTCGGTCATGGTGGAAGGGATCGTGGGATCGGACGGGCGCGCGACCGGCGTGAGGCTCACGTCCGGCGAGGTCATCGCCGCCGACCTCGTGGTGATCGCCGTCGGGGCGACGCCGAACATCGCACTCGCCCAGGCGGCCGGGCTGGAGATCGACGGCGGCATCCTGGTGGACGCATCGCTGCGAACGAGCGATCCGGCCATCTGGGCCGCCGGTGACATCGCCAATGCCTACCACCCTCTGGCGAAGATGCGCCTGCGCAGTGAACACTGGGCAAACGCGTTGAACGGCGGCAAAGCGGCAGCCCGCTCCCTGCTGGGCCAGAGCACGAGCTACGACGACATCCCCTATTTCTACACCGATCAGTTCGACCTCGGAATGGAGTATTCGGGATTCGGGCCACTGGCCAGCGGCGCCGACGTCGTCTACCGCGGCGACCGGGCAGGGCGCGAGTTCATCGCCTTCTGGGTGCGGGACGGACGAGTGGTCGCCGGCATGAACGTCAATGTCTGGGATGTCAACGAGGCCGTGCAAGGCATTATCCGCCGTGGCAACCCGGTGGACCTCGACCGGCTGACGGATGGGACCGTGCCGTTGGAGTCACTGTGACGGTCCACCGCCGGTTGGGACGGCGCAGGCGGCCCGCCGTCGCGCTGTCGGAATCTTACGAAACAATCGGGTCTCCCGCCGGGTCGATGGCTACGCTGTCGATGTGTCAGACGGCACACCACTAACCCCACCCGTAAAGGAACCGCCATGTCGGTGCTCGAAGAAGTCCTGTCCGCGAACGTCGCATATGCCGAGAGTTTCGGGGACAAGTCCCACCTCGGTCTGCCGCCGGCGCGCGGCTTCGCGATCCTCACCTGCATGGATGCGCGTCTGGATCCGGCGAAGTACGCCGGCCTGAGCGAAGGTGACGCGCACGTCATCCGCAACGCGGGCGGACGCGCATCCGACGATGCCATCCGGTCGCTCGTCATCTCGTACAAACTCCTGGGCACCAAGGAATGGTTCGTCATCCACCACTCCAACTGCGGGATGGAGTTTTTCACTGACGGCGTCATGCGCGATTTGTTGGCCAACAGCCTGGAGACGGCCGCTCTGGGCGATGCCGGGTTCACCGATGTGGGTGTCGGCCCGGGGTCCGCCGAGGCGAAGTACATCGACTGGCTGACCATCGCCGACCAGGCTGAGAGCGTGCTCGAGGACGTCGTGCGCATCAAGGCGCATCCCCTTGTTCCCGGCGAAATCCCGGTCTACGGCTTCATCTATGATGTGGCCTCGGGGCGCCTCATCGAGGTAGCCGCGGCGACTGCTGCGGGTTCCGCGCACTAACGCTCACCCGGGGCACGCCCCGGCGGGACGGCAGCGGAACGAGCGTTCAGATTCACTCCGCTTCAGGAAGCCCGAGAGTGCCCCGCGGTCTACGGCTGACTACCCGGACCATCGGTTCGATGAATCGCGCTGCGACCGGTCCCGTCACGGCGAGCAGGAGCACGTACGTCGTCGCGAGCGCTGCCAGGCCGTCGTCGACCGATCCGGATGCGACGGCCAGCCCGGCGATGACGATCGAAAACTCCCCGCGGGCGATCAACGCTGCTCCGGCCCGCGCCCGGCCCAGGGTGCCGATTCCTTGCCGTCGCGCGGCCCACCACCCCGTGGCCACCTTGGTCATGGCGGTGACGACCGCCAGCACCAGGGCGATGCCGAGCACGGGGAGAATCCCGCTCGGGTCGGTGTTCAGCCCAAAGAGGAAGAAGAAGATGGCGGCGAAGACGTCGCGCAAGGGTTCCAGCACGCGGGCTGCGTCGCGGGCCGTGCCGCCCGAAATCGCGATCCCCAACAGGAACGCGCCGACGGCGGCGGAAACGTGCATTGCCGAGGCGACACCGGCCACCAGCAGGGCCGCACCGATGAGTTTGAGCAGGAACGACTCCCGGTCGGGGCTGGCGATGACGTTGGAGACCACATGTCCGTAGCGAAGCGCGGCCACCATGATGACCGCGAGGACCAGTATCGAGATGGCCACCGCTTGTAGCCCGGCCAGAATGGTCGCACCGGCCAGAACGGCCACCAGAATGGGCAGATACAGGGCCATGGTGAGATCTTCGATCACCAGGATCGAGAGAATGACGGGTGTTTCGCGGTTGCCGAGGCGGCCGAGATCGCCGAGCGCCTTGGCGATGATCCCCGACGAGGAGATGTAGGTGACACCGCCCATGACCAGTGCGCCGACGGGCCCCCATCCCAACATCAGCGCGACCGCCGCGCCGGGGACGGCGTTCAGAACGAGATCCGTCACGCCCGCCAACCAGGACTGACGCAGCCCGGTGACGAGCTCGGTCGCCGTATATTCCAAACCCAGCATGAGCAGCAGTAGCACGACGCCGATTTCACTGGCGATCCCACCGACGTCCGCGTCCCCGGAGAACTCCAGTATTCCGCTGCGTCCCAGCGCCAGTCCGCCGAGAAGATAGAGCGGCACGGACGGGAGCCCGATACGGCTCGCCAGGTGCCCCAGAACCCCCAGCCCGAGAAAGACAACCCCGAGCTCGATCAACGACAACGTCGTGGTGTTCACCGGGCAGCTCAGCTCGGGTGGAGGATTTCGACCGCGGCGGCCAACCCGGTCGTCGTGCCGACAACGATCAACACGTCGTTCGGTAGCAGCGCGAAATCCGGCCGCGGCGACGGCAGAACGTTCCCGTCGCGGAGTACGGCGACGATGGAACTGCCCGTGCGCGTGCGCAGACGCGTTTCACCGAGTGTCCGGCCGCTGAACGGTGACGCCCCGCCGATCTGGATCTGCTGGGTGCTCACGCCCGGCATGTCGCGGTGTTCCGCCGTCAACTGGGCGACGAGTTGCGCACCGCCGAGCAGGCCTCCCAGGGCCGCCGCTTCCTCGACGGTGAGCGGCACCGAAGCGAGTGTCGCATCGGGGTCATCCAACCGGGAGATCATCAGCTCCGATCGGCCGTCTCGGTGGATGATCACGCCCACCCTCCGACCGGCCGCGACCGTGATTTCCCGGCGAATCCCAATTCCTGGCAGTGGCATCTCGTCGAAATTCATGGCGCCAGCCTAGACCCGGAGCGCCACCGCCACGCTGGCCCGGAGTGCGAGCATGTCGTGGCGTGTTGGAGCCGCGCGGTGTCAGGTGCGGGAGCGGGCCTTGTCCTCGCGGCGCTGCTCCATGCGGCGAAGCCCGTTCCCGATCGCGCCGATCAACATGCAGACAGAGCCGACCACGAACAGCGACACCGCAATCGTGTAGTACGACTCGAAAGCGGTGTAGAACAGCACCGAACCCGCAACGAACAACAGGTTGCCGCTGATGCCGATGGTCGTATGGATGTGTTCGTAGTCGCGGACGAGGGTGCGGATCATGATGAGGTTCCTCCGGGGTACGGTCGGCATTCACGGTGCCCGGCGCGCGCTCGGTCGGCATCCGAAAGCCGAGCCTACCTTCCCCGTGGCTCAGCGGCGCATCCTCCGATGACTGGTCGTGATCGGTGCCGCGAAACACGCTGCGGGGGACGAACCTCTAGCCGGCCGCGATGACCACCGCGATCAGTGCCAGCACCAGGCTCAGCGGGGCCATTGTGAACCGCTCCGGTCGGCTGCGGGAGAGAAGATTCATCACCACCCCAAGCAGAAGGTAACCGGCAATCACCCACATGAGCACGAACGCGAAACCCTCGTTCGGAATGAGATCAATCACGCCGCCGCGCACGAGGGCCGCGGTCGCGAAGACGGCATAAATCGCGATGGACACGGCACTGCCCAACCGCAGTCGCGGAGGAAGCACGCGGTGCTGGCCGCCGAATGCGAAGTGGCCGAGGGGCAGGCCTGCGATCAGCAGCCCCTGGAAGACAGCCAGTCCCGTGAGCAGTGCGCAGAAGGCGTACACGAGCGTTGTCATCAGCTTCACTTCCGTTGTGCACTTGATGTGCCGAACGCTAGTGCGCAAACCGCCGGGTGCGCAAGCGTCTGTGGCCGACGTGGTGCTGAGAAGATGCCCGGAGGTCTCGCCACGCGCCGGTGGGCGATATATCGTTAAGTATCGCCGAGCCGCGGTGGCTCGGGCGCTGAGGAGGACACATGACTGGTTCATTTATGGGCGATGGCTTCGGGGGACACCGGGGCGGTGGCGGTGAGGGCTGGCCGGGTTCCGTCGTGTGGGACGCCATGGAACAACTGCGCGGACAGTTCGACCGCAAGGCCGGAGGACCGAGGGCCGGCCGCGGCGACGTGCGTGCGGCGGTGCTGGCGCTGCTCGCCGAGAAGCCGATGCACGGCTACCAGATCATTCAGGAGATTGAGGAACGCAGCGGCGGCGCATGGAAGCCGAGCCCCGGCTCGGTGTATCCCACGCTGCAGTTGCTGGCCGACGAGGGCGTCATCGCCGCGGAGGAATCCAACGGGCGTAAAACCTTCTCGCTGACCGACGAAGGGCTACGAATCGTGGATGCCGCGGCCGACCAGCCGGCTCCGTGGGAGGCACCGAGCACTCGGGACAGCGGGCGGGCGACCGCGCTTCCCAAGGCCGGCATCGACTTGGCCCAGGCCGCCGCACAGGTCGGGCGCTCCGGCAACCCGGAGCAGGTGAAACAGGCTGTCGCCGTGCTGGATGAGGCGCGTCGTAAGCTCTATTCCATCCTCGCCCAGGACTGACCGAGTGCCCACAGTACGTCGGCATGAAGGAGATTCAATGACCGACGTCGGGAACATGCGCGCCCGCTCCCGCAGGATCCTGTGGTTTGCCGCTCGGTATCTGGCGCAGACGTGGTGGTTCGAGCTGTTTCTCCCGCGGATCGGGCTCGCCCGGCTCGCGGCGAGAAGCAGATCGGCGCGCCTGCAGCGCATCGCGCAGCGCTTCCATGTGCTCGCCGTCGACCTGGGCGGCCTCATGATCAAGGTCGGGCAGTTCATGTCGTCACGCCTCGACGTGTTGCCGCCGGAGATCACGAAGGAGCTGGAGGGACTGCAGGACGAGGTACCGCCGGTGCCGTTCCCGGCGATCAGCGCCCTCGCCGAAGCCGAATTGGGTGTGTCCCTCGATCGTGCGTTTTCGTTCGTCGATCCCACACCGCTGGCCGCGGCATCCCTCGGCCAGGTGCACCGCGCCCGGCTCTCGCCGACGGATGCGGCCGAAACCGGCCTGCTCGACGTCGTTGTAAAGATTCAGCGGCCGGGCATCAGTACGATCGTCGATGTCGACCTCAGCGCCCTGCGTCGCGTCGCCCGCTGGCTCAGCCACGTGCACGTGGTCTCGGACCGGGTCGACATGCCCGCCCTCGTCGAGGAATTCGCGTTTACGAGCCTGGAGGAGATCGACTACCTGCACGAGGCGGCGAACGCCGAACGGTTTGCAGAGCAGTTCGCCGACGACGCCCGGGTAAGCGTTCCGGAACTGGTGTGGGAGCGCACCACCCGGCGGGTGCTGACCCTGCAAGACGTGACCGCGATCAAGATCAACGATGTTGACGGGCTCCGGGCGGCCGGCATCGACCCGTCCGAAGTCGCCACCGAATTCGCGGCCGTGATGTTCGACCAGCTCTTCCTCTACGGTTACTTCCACGCCGACCCGCACCCCGGCAACATCTTCGTGACGCCGCTCGGCGATGACGCCGCGGCCGAATCGACCGGCGGTCGGGCCTGGACGTTCACGTTCATCGACTTCGGAATGATGGGCGACGTGCCCGACACACTGCGGCAGGGACTTCGGAAGCTCCTGGTCGCTGCGGCCTCACGCGACGGCAAGGGCATGGTGGCCGGCATTCAGGAGGTGGGTGTGCTGCTGCCGTCCGCGGACACCGCCGAACTCGAGCGGGCCATGACGAAGCTGTTCGCCCGTTTCGGCGGGATGGGATTCGCCGAGCTGCAGGATGTCGACCCGCGCGAGTTCCGCGCCTTCGCCCTCGAATTCGGTGACGTGGTGCGCTCGCTGCCGTTCCAGCTTCCCGAGAACTTCCTTCTCATCATCCGCGCGATGTCTCTGACCTCGGGGATGTGCAGCTCGCTCGATCCGGCATTCAACATCTGGAATGCCGTCGAGCCGTACTCCGCGCAGCTGATCCGAGCCGAGGGCGGCAACGTCGTGCAGGAAGCCGCCAGGCAGGCGATGTCGGTGGCGGGTGTCATCGTTCGGCTGCCGCAGCGGCTCGACAACCTCGTGACGCGAATCGACGAGGGTACGGTCGCGGTGCAGAGCCCGCGGCTGGAGCGTCGTCTGGCCCGGCTTGAGCGCACCGCACGGCAGATTCTCTCCGCCGTTCTCTTCGCCGCCCTGCTGATCGGCGGAATCCTGCTCCGTGCCGACGACGTCGTGTTCGGGACGGTGCTTATGACCCTGTCGGTGTTCCCGCTGCTGCATGCCCTGTTCGCCCGGATTCTGGCGCGGCGCGGTCCTCGGCCGTAGAGCCCCGCCTAATCCGACCGCGCACGGCGCGGGGCCTGACCAGTGCTCCTATCTGCAGCGCCTCCCCGGGACTAGTATCGCGGCACACGGGGGTCAGCGCAGAGGAGTGGTGCCGTGATCGCGGTCAAGGTCGATGGACTTCGTAAGCAATATGGTGGGGTCACGGTGCTCGATGACCTGTCGTTCACGATCGAGCAGGGTGAGATTTTCGCGCTGCTCGGTCCCAACGGCGCCGGAAAGACGACGGCCGTGGAAATCCTGGAAGGGCACCGGCGCCCGGACGGTGGCAGCGTGGAGGTGCTGGGATTCGACCCCCAGACCGGCGGGCGCGACTTCCGGGAACGCATCGGGATCGTGCTGCAGGAGGCGGGGTTCGACGAGGACTTCACCGTGCGGGAGCTCGTGCGCCTGTATCGGGGAATGTATCCCCGGCGCCTGGGCGTCGATGCGGTGATCGGGCAGGTCGGCTTGACCGACAAAGGGGATGCCAGAGTCAAGACGCTGTCCGGTGGCCAGCGCCGGCGACTGGATCTGGCCCTCGGGCTCGTGGGTGACCCGGAGCTTTTGTTTCTGGACGAGCCGACGACCGGCTTCGACCCCGCCGCACGCCGCCGCGCATGGGAGCTCGTGGAGGGGCTTCGGGAGCTGGGCAAGACGGTGCTTCTGACCACGCACTATCTGGACGAGGCCGAACATCTGGCCGATCGGGTTGCCGTGATCGTCCACGGGCGGCTGGTGGCGCTGGGGACGCCGGACGAGCTCGCGGCGAAACAGCATGACGCGGTGGTTTCCTTCCGGCTGCCGGACGGCGTGGGCATCGGGGAACTCCCGCCGCTGGGGGCGTCTGCCCCGGTCGCGGAGGGGGCGGGATGGGTTGTGGAAACGGACCACCCGGCCGCTGTGCTCCACACGCTGACCGGGTGGGCGCTGGAGCGCGGAGGCGAGTTGCCGGCGCTGGGCATGCGCCGCCCTTCCCTGGAGGACGCCTACCTGGCCCTGATCGGTGGAGAACGCGGTGCCGAGGGCACCACGGAGGCCAACGGGGAGTCCGTAACATCGCCGGCTTCGCGGCGGCTGCCATGAGTGCGCCCGCCGTGACGGTTCGGGCGATCGAGACCGGGCGCCGGGCGGCGGCCAGACTGGCTCTGGCCCAGGTGGGCTATGCCGTGAAGGCCTTGTGGCGCACCAGGATGGTTCTCATCTTCACGTTCGCCATGCCCGTCGTCTGGCTCGTCGTCATCGGAATCGTGGCCGGGAACGAGACCGTAGACCCGGTATCCGGGGTTCGCGTGATGCAGTTCGTCACGCCGGTCGCGGTGGCGATGGGCACCTTCTTCGCCACCTTCCCCACCCTGGCGACCTCGCTGTCCGAGGCCAGGGAGAGCGGTGTGTTCAAGCGACTGCGCGGCACTCCGCTGCCCGCGTGGGCCTACCTGGTCGGGCAGATCGGCGCCGCTGTCATCTTCGCGATGGTCTCCCTCTCCCTTACCCTCGCTGTCGCCGTCGTCGCCTACGGCGTGGAGGTGCGGGCGGAGACTGCCCTGGCCCTGACTCTCACCCTCCTGGTGGGAATCGCATCCTTCTCCGCGCTCGGCCTGGCCGTCGCCACGGTATCCGCCACGGCCGCCATGGCCCAGGCGCTCGCCATCGGCGTGTCCATCATGCTGGCCTTCATCTCCGGCATGTTCGTCGTCGGCGGTGACATTCCCGGCTGGCTGTCCCGCGTCGCCGCCGCGTTCCCGCTCAAGCCCTACACGGATGCCTTGAAGACGCAGTTTGATCCGTTCCTGGAAGGCTCCGGCTGGGACCTGCGTGCGTTGGCGTTCATCGCGGCGTGGGGGGTGGCCGGCGCCCTGATAGCCGCCTGGGCGTTCCGCCGACAGCCGGGCGCCAGGCGCACGCGCGAACCGGTCGCCGTCCAAGCCGCGCCGACCGGGGGCGGGAACGTAGCTGTCCTGTCCGCGGCGCTGCGGGTGCGGCGACCCTCCGGGGCACGGCTGGTATTCGATCAGGCGCGCTCCGCGAACCGGGCAACCTGGCGTGATCCGGGATCCCTGCTCTTCGTGGTCATCCCGGTCGGGCTCTACGCCCTGCTCCTGACGATTCAGGGCAACGTGCCGCTGCCGGGCGGGCTCCCGTTCGCCACGTTCTTCGCCGCCAGCATGATCACCTGGGGCGCCGGCACGGCGGTCTTCATGAACCTGCCCGAGGCGGTCGCGCGCGCGCGAGACCGGGGCCTGCTCAAGCGCCTGCGCGGCACTCCACTGTCGGCGAGCCATTACCTGATCGGAGTCACAGCTGCTGGGCTGGCCCTGACGTTCCTGGTCGCCGTGCTTGTCTCGGCCACCGGCTACGTCTTCTTCGACCTGCGGATCCCGGCGGCGGGCCTGGCCGTGGGGGTGCTGGTCATCCTGATCGGGACCCTGACCCTGGCCGCCTGCGGATTTCTGCTGGCGGCCCTGGTGCCGAACGCTCGCGCTGTTGGTGCGGTCGGATTGATGTTTCTGTTCGTGCTCGCGTTCGTGTCCGATGTGTTCATCGTGGTTGAGGGAGTTGACTGGCTCAGTACCTTCGGCTCGCTGTTCCCGCTCAAGCACCTCCAGAACGCCCTCGTCGACGCGTGGGATCCGAACGGACCGGTGCTGAACTGGGTGCACTACGCGGTGCTCCTGGGCTGGGCCGCCGGCACCGCCGCGCTGGCCGTGCGCTTCTTCCGGTGGGAGCCGCGTCGGGGCTGAGGCCGATTCTGCACGCCCGTGCTGCACGCCCGGCCACTTCTGTGGGAAACAGTTTGGCAGCGGTCAGTTCGGCAACACGGAGACGCTACCGTTGGTGGTCTCCACGTCGATCGTACGGTCGAACCCCCCGTCGCCGGGCACCGAGCCCGTGTTGGTCGTGCCGTTGGTCGTCTGTGCCCTGACGAAGTAGCCCACGCCGTCCACCGGCACCCGCACCGTCACCGAACCGTTCGTGCTCCGCGCCACCACGTCGTCGGGCGGCTCGAGGAAAGTCAGTTCGATACTGCCGTTGGTGGTCGTCGCCGTCACATCGGCCGACGCGGCGCCGCGCACTCGAATCGCACCATTGGTGGTGCGCAGCTCGATGGTGCCCTTCGTGCCGTCGGTTTCGATCCGGCCGTTCGTCGTCGCCAGGCGGAGCTCTCCGGTCAGCCCGGAGGTCATCATCGCCCCGTTGGTTCCCGTGGCGATCAGCGGCAGCTGCGCCGGGAGCGCGATCGTCACATCGAGCGAACAGAAACTGAACCAACGCGGCGAGCATCCGCCGCTGACGGTCGTGATTCCGCCGGTTGTCCGGGTCTTCAGCGTCGGCGTGGAGCCGAAGTACGTGCCGCGCATAGTGACGTGGACCTGGTCATCGTTGCTGGCGCGGAAGGAGAGCGCAGCATTGGGGATGTCGACGGCGACTCTGCTGCCCGCGGCGAGATCCGCGTTCTGGTCTACAGGGCCACCCCGGAAGTTCAGGGCGAAGATCAGGCCGACCACGGTGACGATCACCACGAGGGACAGTCCGACGATGAGGATGATCCTGTTGGCGGACGCCCCTCGGTCGTTCCTGCCCGGGCCCTGGCGCGGTGCCGGCTGACTCGATGTGGGCTGGTCTGGATTTGTCTCGCTCATGTCGACTCTCTTCTCTCAGCGCCGCCAGGTGGATATAGAGGCACCCCTCCTCGCCGACGTCCTCTAGTCGGTCTGTGCCGGCTCGGCCTGCGGCAGAGGCTCGGATAGGTCGTCATGGTGGATTCGTTCGCCCAGGCGGCCGAGCGGTTCTCCGCTGCCGCCCCACTGAAGGGCGATGATCTCTGCGGCGATGGACACGGCCGTTTCCTCAGGCGTTCGCGAGCCCAGATCGAGGCCGATCGGGCTATGCAGGCGAGCCAATTGCGCCTCGCCAACCCCCGCCTCGCGGAGCCGCCGAAGCCGGTCATCGTGGGTTCGCCTCGACCCCATCGCCCCGATGTAGGCAACCTGCGGGGCATGCAGAGCCACGTCGAGAAGAGGAACGTCGAATTTCGGATCGTGCGTGAGCACGCAGATGACCGCCCGTTCGTCCACCAGGCCGGAGGCGATCTGCTCCGAGAGGTACCGGTGCGGCCACGCGACGATGACCTCGTCGGCGTCCGGGAACCTGGCCGGGGTGGCGAACACCGGGCGCGCATCGCAGACCGTGACCCGGTAACCGAGGAAGGCCGCCAGACGGGTCAGCGCGGCGGCGAAGTCGATGGCGCCGAACACGAACATCCGCGGCCGCGGCGCAAAGCTGTTGAAGAACACCCGCATCCCCTCGCCCCGTCGCTCCCCATCAGGGCCGTAGGTCAGGATGCTGTTCCGTCCGGCGGCGAGCAGCCCCTGGCCATCCTCGCTGATGGCACGATCGGCGCGCTCCGATCCCACACTGCCCTCGCAGCCATGCGGACGGACCACGAGGTGACGGCCTGCCCAGCCCTCCTCCGGGTGCTCTATCACCGTGGCAACGCCCACCGGCGTGGAATCGACGATGTCCTGCCGCACCGCGTCGAGCTGCTCGAAGGTCTCCCGGGAGACAGGCTCGACAAACACGTCCAGGATGCCGCCGCAGGTCAGCCCAATCGAGAAGGCATCGTCGTCGCTGATCCCGTATCGCACCAGGACCGGCCGGCCGTCCGAGACGACTTGGGTGGCGAGCTCGTAGACGGCGCCTTCAACGCAGCCGCCGGACACCGAGCCGACTACCTCGCCGCCGGGTGTGACCAGCATCGATGCACCGGCCGGCCTCGGCGCGGAGTCGAACGTGCGCACGACGGTGGCCAGGCCGGCGGTTCCGCCGTTGTGCCACCCAGTCAAGAGGGGCCCCAGAACCTCACGCATCCGAAGCCGTCCTCCTCCTGGTCGTCGCGGTGGGCGTCATCGTCATCGTGACGACCTTCGGCCGGCCATCTTTCCGACGCGGTAGGCCACGAACGCAACCGCACCGAGCACGGCGAGGTATATCTTCGGCTCGCTGAGCTTCTCCGCGATGAGACCTTGGGCAAGCGAGATCGCGTTGAGGCTGGTCTCCGCCGTCGGCGCCGCCGCGGGCGCGGGCCGGGACGCGCCGGATGGCGCACCGCCGGCCGCTGACGACGGTTCAGGCTGTCCCGACGGCGCCGTCTGCGCCGCCGCGCCCGCGGCCGGCTGGCCTGCTGCCGCCGCCGCGATCATTGCCTGCAGATTCTCGGCGAAGAGGGCAATCATCTGATCGGTGACACTGCCGATGACGCCCTTCCCCATAGCGGCGACCTTGCCGGACAGGGCGATTTCCGCGCTGACCGTGCCCCGCGTGGTGTCGCCGTCCTGCACGAGGACGAGGCTGCCTGTGCCCTGCGCCGTGCCCTGGCCACGGGTCTCCTGCGCCTTCCCTTCGAACACCGCCTTGTGGGCGTCGGCGTCGCGTTCCAGCACGGTCAGCATGCCCTTGTACTGCATAGTCACCGGGCCGAGCTTCACCTTGATTCCGACCTGGTAGGCATCCTCCGAAAGCTTGTTCAGGATCTGCGCCCCTGGCACACAGCCGGCGACCCGTTCGAAGTCCATGATTGTTGCCCACACCTCGTCGATCGGTGCGACGACGGAAAAAATGCTGTCAAGTTGCATTGTCTTGTCCTCTGTTCGTCGGGTTGTGTTGGTTCTCTTGCGCTGCACGGCGCTCCGGCGGTGCTCGGCGGTTTTCCTGGATCGCTGCCGCCACCTCCGTCAAGGCCGCATAGCTGTGCCCGCTGACGAAGTAGTCGACATAGGGCATGGCTGCTGCCATGCCGCCCACCAGCGGCTGGTAGCCAACGGCCGCCTTGCGCGGGTTGACCCAAACGATTCGGTGTGCCAGCCGGCGCAGGCGCGCCATTTGTGCGCCGACCAGTTCAGGGGCATCGTGCGCCCAGCCGTCGGAGATGATCACGACGACGGCGCCTCGCGCGAGGCCGCTGCGACCGTGTTCGTCGATGAAGCTGCGCAGGCTCTCCGCGAGCCGCGTGCCGCCCGTCCAGTCCGGGGCGGCGGCGGCGGCTGCGGCGAGCGCGCGGTCCGGGTCTCGGGTCGCCAATTGGCGCGTGAGCCTGGTCAGCCGGGTGGCGAAGACAAAGGCCTCGGCCCGGGCGCCGGCGACCGCCCCCTGTAACAGGGCCAAGAACACCCTCGTGTACGGCTCCATCGACCCGGAGACGTCAGCCAGCATCACCAATTGCCGCGGACGTGGACGGCGCCTCGCGTAGACCAGCCGGATCGAGTCGCCGCCCGAGCGCTCGGCGGACCGGATGGTACGGCGCAGGTCCAGCCGCGCACTGGCGTGCGGGGCTTTCCGGGTCCGTCGGCTGCGGCGTTCGGGAGTGGACAGCACAATTCGCTGCACGAGCTGTCGCATCCGGGCGACTTCGTCGGGGGCGAGCTCCGCGAACGCCATCTCGTGCAGGCGCTCCTCGGCAGAGGCCATCAGGAGGAGAGCTTCCCTTTCCGGTTCGGTTTGGTCGGCATCGCCGGCCTCGCCGGGTAGCGCGGCGGCCGGCCGGCTGCCTTCCTCCTGGGCGGCGCCGGCGGGCCGCCGATCGGCGGCCGTCGGCCGGGTGCGCGGCTCGGAGTCGATAGCCGGGGGAGCGTTGGGGTCACCCCGATTCTCGGCGAGGTCCACGGAGCCACCGAAGACGGCGGCAAAAACAGCGTCGAACACGGGCAGCTGTTCCATCGAGGAGACGAGCACGACCCTGCTCGTCCAGTACAGCTGGGACCTGGCGTCTGGGGGAAGAAGCGTCAGCGCCTCGGCGAGCCGTGCCGCGCGGTCGGGGGAACTCGGCATGCCCGCCCGGCGCAGCGCCGTCACGAAGCCCACTGCCAGTGAGGCGGGTTCGACGCTGGTCCGGGTGATGGTGGGCCGCGGCTCAGCCATTGTCGCCTCCCACCAACCAGTCTGCGCCACGAGCTCCTGCGAGGTCGAGGTCGTCCCGGTTCTTCAGGATGGCCCCCCACGTCTGGTCGACCGTTCTCGCGTCGAGCCGGTCAACCCCAAGCACGGTCAGCGCCGACACCCAGTCGATGGCTTCGGAGATGCCCGGGGGCTTCACCATGTCCAGCGTGCGCAGTTTCGTGATCGCCGAGGCGGCGTCGATGGCGATGCGTTCGGCGCTCCGCGGTACTCTGCGGCGCACGATCTCCACGATGCGCTCGGGCCCCGGGTAGTCGATCCAGTGGTACAGGCACCGACGGGTCAGCGCGTCATGCAGGTCTCTCGTGCGATTGGAGGTGAGGATGACGATCGGCGGATGCGTCGCCTTCACCGTGCCCAGCTCGGGGATGCTCACGGATGCCTCGGCCAACAGCTCGAAGGTGAACGCCTCGAACTCGGCGTCGGCGCGGTCGATCTCGTCGAGCAAGAGCACGGCGGGGCGAGGTCCGGGGTGCTCGATCGCTTGAAGCAGCGGTCGGCGCAACAGGTATTGGGGCCCGAAGAGGTCGGTCTCGTCGAGGTCCACGTTCCGGGCCTCGCTCAGACGGATGCCGAGCAGCTGACGCGGGTAGTTCCATTCGTAGAGCGCTTCCCCCGCGTCGATGCCCTCGTAACACTGCAGCCGGAAGAGCGGTGTGCCGAGCACTCGGGCGAGTGCCTTCGCCGCCTCGGTTTTTCCGACGCCAGGTTCGCCCTCCAGCAGGATCGGCTGAGGCAGGCGCACGGCCAGGAACAGCGCGGTTGCGAGCCCTTCGTCGGCCAAATAGTCCTCGGTATTCAGGGATTCCAGCAGGGTGGCGACATCGGGCACCAACCGTTGCATCTCCGCTTCGGCTCCCGCGCGTGCCGCGCCGCTCATCGGCCGTCCAACTCGGCGAGCGCCCGCGAATAGTCGGCCTCGGTGTCGACGTCGAGGGGTACCGCCCCTGGCACCCGCACCTCCGCGACGTCGGTAGCTCGCTTCTCGAGCAGCCGCCACACGCCCTTGTCACCGTGCAACGCCGCGAGGTCCGGCAGAACGGAACGGTCGAAGGCGAACGGGTGTCCGACGCCGTCGTCGTAGCGGCAGACGGCGATGGGGGATTCCCCGCGGCCGTCGATCAGCCGGCCAACGTTGTCGGCGCGCATGCCCGGCTGGTCCCCGAGCAGGAGAACCAGAACGTCGGTCCGGGGGTGCAGGGCCGGGAGGGCGGTTGCGATGGAGGAGGAGCATCCGGTGTCGTAGTCGGGGTTGACGGCCACGTCGCAGCCGGTGGTGTCGACGATGCCACGTACGGCGTCCGCCGACCCGCCGAGAGCGAGCACTATCTGGTCGAACCCGCACTGCCGTGCGGTGGCGAGCACAGCGTCAAGGATGACTCCGTCGCCGTAGGGGAGCAGCTGCTTCGGTCGGCCGAGCCGCACGGATGCCCCCGCGGCCAGGATGAGTCCGGCGATCCGGGGGTCAGGACGCGACGGCATAGCGATCCGGATTCGCCACGAACGCCGCTCGGCAGCCGGCCGAGCAGAAGTACACTGTCTCGTCTGCGTGCTCGATGTGCAGGGTGGCCTCCACGGCCGCGACGGACATGCCACACACCGGGTCGGTGGCCGTCACCAAAACAGGGACGGGTTCGACAGGCCGGTGCACGTTTCGCTCGGAGACGAGCTGCGCCAGAACGGACAGAGCGATTTCTGCGGGGGTGCGCGCTCCCAGCCGGAGCCCGGCAGGACTGAAGACGCGCGATCGTTGCTCCTCGTCCACGTCGAGCGAGGCGAGCACTGCGGCGCCACGTTTCTCGCTGGCGATGAGAGCGACATAGGGGATTCCCGCGCGGAGGGCCGCCTCGAGCGCGGGTTCCTCGTCCCGGCCGTGCGACGCGACGATGAGGGCCGCGTCATCCGGGCGCGGTGTCGCCGAGGCGCCATCGGTGAGTTCCAGATCGAAACCCAGGCCCGTCCCCAGCGTCTGGATCGCCTGCGCAATGGGAGTCGAACCGACGATGACGACCCGAGGCGCCGGTACCCACGGTTCAAGAAAAATCTCGACGGCGCCGCCGCTGAGGCACGGGTTTGACACCTCGACCGCACCCGCCTGGTGACGGTGTGACGGTTCGCCGGGCACGACCCTGAGCAGCAGCGGCTCCCCGGTCGAGATCGCGCGGAGGCTGTAGTCGCGCACGCTGGCCTCGACGCAGTTGCCGCCGACGAACCCGTCGATCACCCCGTTCGCGTCGATGAGGGCGGTGTCCCCGGCGTGTGCGCTGGTCGGATGTTCGGCGCGCACGACCGTGGCGCGCACGAATGGCGCGCGGTGTTCGGTGAGTTCCTGCGCCCGTTCAGTGAGGGCTGCCCCCAGGGCAAACATGTTAAATCGGCGGCCGGGGCCGGCCCTGCATGGCAGCCCAGACCCGGGCCGGCGTGCACGGCATGTCCATGTGCACGACGCCGAAGGGCGCCAAGGCATCCACGACCGCATTCACGATGGCCGGTGGGGAGCCGACAGTGGCGGACTCTCCGATTCCCTTCGCACCGATCGGGTGGTGCGGTGAGGGCGTCACGGTGAAGCCCGTCTCCCAGTTGGGAACCTCCAGCGCCGTGGGGATGAGATAGTCCATGAAGGAGCCGCCGAGGTTGTTGCCCTCCGCGTCGAATTCGATGATCTGCATCAGCGCCATGCCGACACCGTCGGTCAGCCCGCCATGCACCTGGCCCTCGATGATCATCGGGTTGATCCGGGTGCCGCAGTCGTCAACGGCGATGAACCGCCGAACCTTGACATGCCCGGTGCCCGGGTCGACGTCGACCACGCAGATGTAGGCGCCGAAAGGAAAGGTCAGGTTGGGTGGGTCGTAGGTCACCTCGGCATCCAGGTTCCCATCGACGCCCTCCGGTAGGGCGACGGTGCCGTGGGCGCCCATGGCGATCTCTGCCATGGTCTTCCCGACGGTCGGATCGCCCTTGACGAACCACCGGCCCTTTTCCCACTCCAGGTCCTCCGGCCGCGTTTCGAGCATCGCGGCGGCGATGAATTTCGCCTTCTCTCTGACCTTGCGGGCGACGAGGGCGACGGCGGCGCCGCTGACCGGCGTCGACCGGCTGCCGTACGTGCCGAGGCCGAATGGCGTCTGGTCGGTGTCACCGTGCACGACGTCGATGTCCTCCGGTGGGATGCCGATCTCCTCCGCCACGATCTGGGCGAAGGTGGTCTCATGGCCTTGGCCCTGGCTTTGCACGGAGATGCGCACGACGGCCTTCCCCGTTGGATGTATGCGTAATTCGGCTCCGTCATTCATGCCGAGCCCGACGATGTCCATGTGTTTGCGTGGACCCGCTCCGACGGTTTCGGTGAAGAAGGAGATGCCGATGCCCATCAGCTCTCCGCGTTCGCGCTTGTCCTTCTGCTCGCGCCGCAGCTCGTCGTAGCCGGCCATCGCCATCGACTTGCGCAGTGTCACCTCGTAGTCGCCCGAGTCGTACTCCCACCCGGTCTTGTTCTTGTAGGGGAACTGATCCGGCTTGATCAGATTCTTGAGCCGCAGCTCCGCAGGGTCCATTTCCAGTTTTCGGGCGAGGATGTCCACCATGCGTTCGACCAGGTACACGGCCTCCGTGACGCGGAACGAGCAGGCGTAGGCGACGCCGCCCGGTGCCTTGTTCGTGTAGGCGCCGGTCACCGTGCAGTAGGCGGCCTTGAGGTCGTAGCTGCCGGTGAAGATGTGGAAGAAACCGGCCGGGTACTTCGTCGGCTGCGCCGTGGCGTTGAACGCGCCATGGTCGGCGAGAACGCTGGTGCGGACCGCCAGGATCTGGCCGTCCTTCGTTGCCGCGATCTCGCCTTGCATGATGTAGTCGCGGGCGAAGGAGGTCGACATGAGGTTCTCTGCGCGGTCCTCGACCCACTTCACCGGTTTGCCGGTGACGATCGAGCCGACGACGGCGAGGATGTAGCCCGGGTAGATGCCGACCTTGTTGCCGAAGCCTCCGCCGATGTCGGGAGAGACAATGCGGATCTTGTGCTCGGGGATTCCGGACACGATCGCGAAGAGCGTGCGGTGGGCGTGCGGAGCCTGCGACGTCTCGTACAGGGTCAGCGTGCCGTCGATCGGTTCGTAGTCTGCGACCGCGCCGCAGGTTTCCATCGGCGCCGGGTGCACTCGCGGGTAGACCATCTCCTGCGAGACGACGACGTCGGCGGACGCGAACACCGCGTCGGTTCCGGCCTTGTCGCCGGCCTCCCAGTCGAAGATGTGGTTGTCGGTCTTGCCCTCGATGTCATCACGGATGACGGGGGCGCCCGGGTCGAGCGCCTTGCGGACATCCACGACCGGCGTCAGCACGTCGTATTCGACGTCGATGAGTTCGAGCGCGTCGCGGGCCGAATAGCGGTCGTCGGCGACGACAAAAGCGACTTCCTGGCCATGGAAGCGAACCTTGTCGGTGACGAGCACTGCCTGCACGTCGGCGGACAGGGTGGGCGCCCAGGCGAGCTTCAGCCCGAGCAGGTCCTGGCCGGTGATGACGGCCTTGACCCCGGGGTGGGCCAGTGCCCTGCTGGTGTCGATCGAAACCAGCCGGGCGTGAGCAACGGGGGCGCGCAGGATGGCGCCGTGCAGCATGCCGGGCAGCACGATGTCATCGACGTAGTTGCCCTTGCCGCGCACGAACCGCGGGTCTTCCTTGCGCTGCAGTCGACCGTAGCCGATCGGGCGTTCTGCGTCGCCGGCCGCCGGGTTGGCCGGGTGCTCGTCGATGATGGTCATGCGGTCACCTCTTCTTCGGTGGTCTCCTGGGCCGTGGGATGTTCGGCGGCCCACTTCACCGAGCGCACGATGGTGGCGTAGCCGGTACAGCGGCACATCTGGCCGGAGATGGCTTCGCGGATCTCCGTGTCGTCGGGATGCGGATTGTGGTCGAGCAGGGCGCGGGCGGTGAGCATCATGCCGGGCGTGCAGAAGCCGCACTGTAGGCCGTGTTCCTCCATGAATCCCTGCTGGATGGGATCGAGTTTGCCGCCGGCAGCCAAACCCTCCACTGTGGTGATGGCGTGCCCGTCGGCCATCGCCGCGAGGACCGTGCAGGACTTCACGGGCTGGCCGTCCATCAGCACAACGCAGGTGCCGCAGTTGGTCGTGTCGCAGCCCCAGTGTGTCCCGGTCAGCCTCAGGACGTCGCGGATGAAATGCACAAGGAGCACGCGCGGCTCGACCTCCCGGGTCACATCGGCACCGTTGACGGTCATGCTGATCTGCATCCGCTTCAGCCTTCCTGTTTTGTCGTGTGCGGGGTGTCGCCGGCACGCTCGCAGGCGCGTCGCAGGACCCGACGGGTGAGTTCGTCGGCGAGGTGCCTCTTGTAGTCGATCGGGCCGCGCTGGTCGGCGATAGGATCGGAGGCCGCGGCCGCGAGGCGACCGGCCTTGATGAACAGGTCTTCCGTCGGCTTCTTCCCCTTCAGCACGGCTCCGGCCTCTTCGATGGTGTGGTCGACGCCGGCCGCGGTGAGCCCGATGGCCACGTCGGTGACCGTGCCGTCCTCGGCGAGTGAAACCTGCGCACCGGCCGCCACGACGGCCCAGTCGCCGACTCGACGCTCGACCTTTTCGTAGGCGCTGCCCGAGCGCGGAAGGATCGGGAAACGCACCTCGCAGAGGAGCTCGTTCTGGGCGACCGCGGTTTCGTATGGGCCCTTGTGGAACTCGCTCATCGAAATGGTGCGCTCGCCGCCAGGCCCGCGGATGACCGCTTCGGCGCGCAGGACAACGCAGCAGGTGGACAGGTCTTCGGCCGGATCGGCCTGGCACAGTGAGCCCCCGATGGTTCCACGGTTGCGCACAATGGGATCCGCAATGACCCGCTCGGCGTCGGTGATGATCGGGAACAGGCTGGCGATCTCGGCGGATTCCAAGAGCGTCGTGTGGCGGGTCATCGCGCCCACGCGCAGGTAGTTACCGTCGCGAAGGATGAAGTCGAGTTCGTACAGGTCGTTGATGTCGATCAGCCACTCGGGCCGAGCCAGCCGCAGCTTCATCATCGGCAGCAGGCTGTGCCCTCCGGCTACGACCCGTGACTCGGGACCGTGGCGATCGAGAAGAACAAGGGCGTCGTCGACGGTGGCGGCGCGAGCGTAATCGAATGGGGCCGGTATTTGCATAGGGCACTCCTCCTCGGATGTGCCCCGCACAAGCAGAAGAGGGCACCGATATGGGCGACAGTCTGCTCTCGCCCCGCCGGGGTGTCAATGGGGCGGGCCCGGTAGGATCCGGTGGGAGCAGCATCGGGGCTGAGTACAGGCGCGTTCTCGTCGTGGCTCGTGCCGAGGCGGTACGTCAGTTCATGTGCGCGTGCGCGGACTCGCCAGTGTGGTGCCAGGGATGAGGACGCCTCGCAGCGTTTCGTTGAGGAGTGCGGGTTGTTCGCCTCGAATGAGCTGCGTCATCCGGGCCATGGTTCGCGTGGCGAGTTCTTCCACGGGCAGGCGGACGGTCGTGAGACCGAGAAGGTCGCTGCCGGGGGTGAGGCCGTCCATGCCTGTCACGGAGACGTGGCCGGGGACTGTCAATCCGAGGCGGAGGGCGCCTCTCATCACGGTCATTTGTCGTTTGTCTGTTGGTGTCATGATTGCCGTCACGCCCGCGTCGACGACGAGTGCAAGGGCGGCCTGAACGCCGTCGTCGGCCTCGTCGGCGCGGACGACGTGCACGGTGCGTCCGCCTGCTCGGATGAGTTCGATCATGGTCTGCGCGCGCACGTGCTCGGGAAGGGATCCGCGCTCGCTCGGCTGGATGACGGCGATACGCTCGTGCCCCGAGCGCAGGACATGCTCGGTGATGAGACGGGAGTTGTCGATCTCGTCGTACGAGACGGCGTTGATGTAGCTGGCTGCTTCGGGCCGACCGGCGCGAAGGATGGGAACGCTGTCACGGAACGGGCTCAGCTGATCAGAGGTGACATCGCCCGTGGCAACGATGAGACCGGCGACGCGCATGCCGATCAGACGTTGAAGCGCTTGCACCTGGAATCCGCCGCGTCGGTCGTGATGCACCGTCATCGAGATGAGTGGCACATCCACGTCGCGCGCTGCACGTGCGAGTTCGACGAACAGCGCCGCATACGCGGGGTTGGACGCGTCACGCAGGAGCAGTCCCACGGCCGTCGACTGCTTGGAGGCAAGCTCGGACGCCATCACGTTCGGAACGAAGCCGAGTTCTCGAACGGCGACAAGAACCTTCAGCCGGCTCTCGGGCGAGAACCGGCCTCGTTGCTGGAGAACGCGCGAGACGGTTGCCTTGGAGACGCCGGCGGCGACGGCGACGTCAAGCATCGTGGGCCGGTTCGGTGCGACGGGACTCACCGACATGCGCACGGGGGAGCGTCACAGGCGTCGCGCTCGCCGCGACGCTGCGCGGTGATCGCGCGTCGAAGCAGCCAGGGCCAGTCCGTCTGGATGATGTCGAACCCGAGAGCGAGAAGCCGGTTCCAGCCGCCCGTCGCGGAGCCGAACAGGGACTCATCATCGTCGTGTCCGGCGAACAGGTTTTCGCTGCCGACGATTTCCGCGTTCGCGAGGAGGAGTACCCCGCGGTCCCGAAGCCCGCGGAGGTAGTCGGGATCGTAGAAGGGGCTGTGTTGGTCACTGGCGATGAGTTCGAGGCCGACGAGGTTGAGATCGCGCGCGGCGACTACCTCGTCGACGTCGGTGACGGTGCGGCAGATGCCGATGTACGGGTATTTGACCGCGTGTCGTTGGAGAATCCGCCAGTCCCGGTCCGCGACATGGGATTTCAGGATGAGTCGTTGCGGGTTGTCGTAGCCGTCGAGGAACGGTAGCAGCCCCGGCCAGTACGGCCAGGACCTGTCGAGGTTGACGAACGCGTCGGGGAACCGGCCCCAGAGTCCCGTCAGAACGGTGTGCAGGGTCTCCACGACCGCCGGCATGCCGGACGTGACAATTCCGGCAAAAGGGAGCGTCGCGATCTCGGTCGAGTGCAGTTCCCTCAGGTCGATGTCACGGCCGAGACGGCTGGGCTCTTCGCCGTCGTGGAAGGCGAAGAACACGCCGTCCGTCGACTCGATGACGTCGATTTCAACGATGTCCGCCCCGGACAAAACGGCCGCCTGGCACGCTCGCGCCGTGTTCTCGGGAACGGTAGCACCGGCGGTGCCGCGGTGCGCCATGACCAACGCTCGGCCCCGGTGTCGGTGAATGGCGAGCGCGGAATGGAGGGCCGAGCCGGTGGCGGTGGGAGACATCATGCGTGGACTTCCTGCGTGGGGCTGGGTGCCTGGACGGTGTCGGGGGTGGCGAGGGGGGTGCGTGCGGCGGGGGTCCGACGCTTCGGTCGCCAGTACACGAGCGTCATCACGAGGCCGGTGACGATCATCAGGAGCACGGTATAGACGAAGTTGTTCGAGATCGCGTCGGGGTTGAGATCGCCGGAGGTGTTCGCGCGGATGACGACGCCGAGCGGCTGATAGAGCGGATGTGCGAGAAACGCGGCGAGGTCGTAGTCGTCCAGAAGAGAGTTGAAGTTCAGGGCGAACACCGCGATGGCGACAGGAAACACCGGCGGCAGCACGATGTCGCGGAGAATATGCAAGGGCGAGGCGCCGAGGTTGCGTGCTGCCTCCTCCAGCGACGAGTCGAGCGTGACGAACGCGGCCCGCAACAGGCGCAGCGTGAACGGAATCTTCACGCTGATGTACGCGACGAGCAGGATGCCCGCCGTGCCGGTGAGCACGACCCCGCCGAGGATCGGTGTGGCGTGGTCGTACGCGACGACAAGGCCGAGCGCGGCCAACGCCGCGGGAAGAACCCAGGGGATATGCAGCAGCACCTCGAGTGCCTTCGTGACCCAGTTGCGGTGCTGGGTGAGCATCCGGACCACGAACAGCATCCCCAGCACGCAGATGAAAGCCGCCAAAAAGCTGTAGCCGATACTCACGAGCAGCGGCCAGAGGGCAGCCTTTCCGCTGAACACGCGCAGGTAGTTGGCCATGGTGAGATCTGCCGGGGACACCTGATTGCTCACGATCGCCGTGGTGGGCAGGAAGGAATAGAGCACGATCAGCACAACAGGCAGGGTGTAGAGCACGAACAGGCCGTAGGCCGCCACATGCAGGACGGTGTTTCCGGTGCTGCGCAGCTGCTGCTTCTCCAGCCGGGACGACACTCGGGCGAGAGAATAGTACGTGCCGCCGCGCTCCATGCGAGCGAACACCAGCAGGAGCAGCATGGTGGCGACGCCGAGGATCAGAGCCAGAAGCATGGCGACGTCACGTGAGGAATCGCTCTTGGCGAGGGTGAGGATCGTCGGGGCGACGGTCTGAAAGTCGGTCCCGCCCAGCACCTGGGGGGCGCTGAGCGCCCCGAGTCCGGTGAGGAACGAGAGGATCGTCACCGCGAACAGTACCGGACGGAGGGTCGGGAACACGATCGTGCCAAGAATGCGCCAGGGGCCGGCCCCCATCAGTTTTGCGGCCTCGACACTTTGCTGATCGATGCGCGACATCGCGGTGGACACGAACAGCATGTGGTTCGTGGTCGTCGCCAATGTCATCGTGATCAGCACCGCCGGGAAGCCGGAGAACCAGTCTTCCGGCAGTGCCGGCAGGAATCCTTGCAGCCACCCGGTCACGATGCCGCCCCTGCCATAGATGGCACGGTAGCCGCTGGCGAGCACCACGCCACCGTAAATGAATGTCGTCGCGTATCCGAACCAGAGGAGCCGTGCCCCGCGCACGCGGAAATAGCTCGTCACGAGCACGATGAAAACGCCCACAATATTGGTTGAGACGGCCAGCGTTGCGGCGAGCAGCCCACTGTTGAACAGGGATCGCTGTACGCGCTCGGACGAGGCGATCTTGTCGAACGCGTCGAAGGAAATGTGACCGTCGGGGGCGAACGCCGCCGTGATCACCGCGATGTTCGGCCACACGAGGAACGCCACCGTGAACCAGATGGTGATCGTTCCGATCACCAGGAAGAAGGGGGAACGCGCGATCCGGCCAAGGCGCGTCACGCCGGAACCGCCGTGTGCGAGAGCACGCGGGTCTGGATGCGGCGCCCGGTGTCGTCAAACTGCAACACATCGGAGGGGTCGATGTAGATCGACGCGTCGTCGCCCTTCTGCAGCCGGTGTTCGGTCGGTGACGCGAGCACCTTCACCGTGCAACCAACGGCGCCGACCGAATACCGGATGTGCATGCCGTGATACGCGACGTCCTCCACCCGCCCCTGAACCCGGATGGCCGTCGGTGTGCGCGGCGCAAGCGCTGCTCGCTCCACCCGCACGTACGACGCGGTGGGGGCGAGCCCCATGTTCCGCACCACCTGGGGCGAGAGCTTCGAGCTCTCCCCGACGAAGTTGCACACGAATTCCGTTTGCGGGTCGGCGTACACCTCGTCAGGTGTGCCGACCTGTTCGATGCTGCCCTGGTTGAACACGGCGATGCGGTCGCTCATCGTGAGAGCCTCATCCTGATCGTGAGTGACGTAGACCGTGGTGATGCCGAAATCGGACTGCAAGGCTTTCAGCTCGGCGCGCATCTGCACGCGCAGCTTCGCGTCGAGGTTGGACAGGGGTTCGTCCAGGAGCAGGATGTCCGGCTGCATCACCATGGTTCGGGCGATGGCGACGCGCTGCTGCTGGCCGCCCGACAGGTCGGCGACATGCGCATCGAGCTGCGCGCTCGTGAGGTCGACCCGTCGGGCGACGTCGTCCACACGTTGCTGGCGGCCGGCACGGTCAACGCGCCGAACCCGGAGACCGTAGCCGATGTTGTCGCGCACGGTCATGCTGGGGAACAGCGCGTAGTTCTGAAAGACCATCCCCACGCCGCGAGCGTCACTGGGAAGTCGAGTGACGTCCGTGCCTTTGATGCGTACCGCGCCGCGGGCCGGGTTCACGAACCCGGCCACCGTGCGCAGCGCTGTTGTTTTCCCGCAGCCCGAGGGGCCGAGGAAGGTGAAGAACTCACCTTCACGGATTCCCAGGTGCAGATCAGGGATGGCGACGAAATCGCCGTAGGTTACTTTCACGCCGTCGAACTCGACGGCGAAGTCCGTCGGCTCGCTCACTGCAGGTACTGCAGGGTGATCTTCTCGACCCAGTCGCCCATGTGCTCGCTGGCCCAGGCGTAGTCGATGTCCTGGTGCTTGACGCCTTCGAGAAGGTCGACGGCCTCGGGATTTGCCTGCTCGGCCGCACGGTCGTTCACGGGGGCGGCGTTGAACTTCTGTGCGAACGCGCCCTGAACGTCGCCGCTGCCCATCCAGTCGATGAACTGTTGCGCCTGCTCCTCATGCCCGCTTCCGGCGACGAGAGCAACCTGCTCGATCGCGAACGGGACGCCTTCCGCCGGCTGCGCCACGGTCGTTTGCACGCCGTACTGCTCTTCAAAGCCGAGGATTCCCGACGTCCAGATCTGCCCGCCGTTCACCGTGCCATCGGCGATGCGTTGGAATAGCGGGACGTCGGGTTCGGCGGGCAGTCCGTTCGCGAAGAGCGCTCTGACGATGTTCCAGCCGTCGTCGGACACGCCCAGGTCACCGTTGTCGTCGCGATACTCGCTGACGATGCCCGCGAGGATGAGCTGTGTCGTTGCGCCGCCCAGGCCCGACTGGTTGACGACCTCGTACGTGCCCTCGAAGCGTGGGGTGGTGGCGAGGTCCGTCCAGCTCGTCGGCGCGTCGTCGGCCGTGTACGCCGCCGGGTTGTAGACGAGAACAGTCGCCTGTTGCACCAGCGGCCAGAACGCCGCGTCGCCGGTCGTGTCGCCGAGAGACGGGTCCACGTCGCCGGACCAGGCCGGCGTGTACGGGGTGACGAGTCCATCGGCGTCGAGCTGGGTGAAATACATGTTGTTCAGGCCGAACACGACGTCCGCGACCGGTCCGTTCTGCTCTGCCTCCAGACGGTTCACGACGTCACCACCGCCTGCGGCGACGATCTGAATGTCGAAGCCGCCCTCGGCCGCCTTCTCGGTCCACCAGGTGTCTCGGCCATCCGAGCCGGAGTTCGTGTAGACGACGAGCGTCGGCGTGTCGCCGCCCTCGGAGGCGACACCGGATGCGGCACTGCTGCATGCGGTCAGGCCGAGAAGGGACAGGCAGAGCAAACCAGCCGCGGTAGCGGCGGTGCGGGAAGGAGGCACAGTTTTTCCTTACGAGGGTGTGAGCGGAGTTGCATCCGCGCTGTGGGAGCGCGCTCACACGTTGACTCGCGTACGTGTCCGGACCGTAAACCGGAGGTAAACCCTGCCTTGCCCCCGTGCGAAGCCTGACCTCACCGCGGCGCCGCACGCGCCCAGAAGCCGGGCCGGTAGGTGGCGATCCGCTGACGCGCCCGCTGTGCGCGGGCGTGCGCCGTCGCCCCGTTGTGTGCGGCGCGTCAGCGCCCGGGCTTGGGTCCGGTGCGGCCGGGTGTCGCGGGGCCGGGTGTCGCGGTGTCCGGCGATAACCGGCCGGGTGTACGGCGGCGTTGGGTGCGCAGCTGCAGGATGCGCGCTGCTCCGGCAATGGCGACCAGCACGCCGCCGGCCACCGATGCGATGAACAGCGCCATGCCCAGGGAAAGCTCTCCGGCGAAACCGAAGTAGTGCACGGTGACGCGATCCTCGTTCTGCAGGATGAAGATGATGAGCAGAATCAGCAGCACCAGCCCGGCGCTGACGGCAACCCAGATCATCCCGGTCCGCGTCACGTCCGAGATTTTATCCGGGGACTGGTTCTTGGGCGAGCGCTGGGGACTCGGCGCCGTCGGTTTATCGTCTCGGCGCGAGGAGGGCTGCGGTCCCGTCGAAGAGCTCGGCACTGGATCAGAAGTCATGTTCTCATCTCCTCAAACCGGAGTCCGCCCCGACCGGACGGCTATGTACAAGGCAGAATACTCCCTCACGTGCGTTCCGTGCCGGTGCGCCGGGCGGTTGTTTCGGCGTCGTCAGGAGGCCGTCCCCTGCATGGCGGTGATTTCGGCCATCGCCTGGATCCCTCCGGCGTGGTAGGCGTCCCAGTCGCGGTCACGCCGGGCGCCGGGCCGCACCCGGCCGGCCCAGCGCATCCGCACGACGGCGGCCCCGGCAACGATCCGCCCGGCATCGGAGTCGTCGGCGATTTCTCGAGACAACTCGCTCAGGGCTGCGACTCGACCCTCGTGAAACTTGCCTGCGGGGTGCGGGCGGCCGTCTTTCGTCACGGCGCACGAGGTCGATTCGCCCAGCGCTCGTGACCAGTCTTGGGCAGCCTGGCCACGGGCCTGCACCAAGCCGGCTTTCGTGAGGCGTGGACCACCCACGGGGCTCATGCCCTCGCGTGAATCAGGCGTTGCAGGTGCAGCGATCGGACTCCGCCACTCCGTAGAGCGCGTCCTCGATGTGCTGACCGCAACCGTCCCAGGTCGCCTTCTTGCAGTGTGAACACGTGATCTGGTAACACATGGTGGTCTCCTTCTCTTGGGTCTTCACAGCGTAGCATACCCCGGGGGGTATGCGGCGAGGGTTGCCGAAATTCCGATGGTCAGGCGTGGGTCGTGGTCACGATCGGCCGGACAGCTGGTCGAGTGCTTCACGCGCGGTGGGCTCGGTGACGGATCGATTCCACGGCATCCAGGACAGCATCTGTCCGAGGGCGCAGCTGTTGGTTGCCGCCGAATAGGTCAGGCCCGCCCCGATGCCGCCGGCGAGCAGGAGCATCTTCGGGGAGATGAACCGTCCCCCGAGAACGCCGAGCAGCATCAGGGATCCCGCCGCCATGCGCACCTGGCGCTCCATGGCCCAGGACGTGCGCCCGCGTACCGCCTCACCGCCGGCGGCGGCGTAGGCCGGAACGCCCCCGGTGAGCACCTGCGCGCCGTCCATTCCTGCTTCCCCGAGACGCTTTCGAGCCTGCTCTGCTCTCGCTCCTGATTGGCAGACGAGCACCACGTGAGTGCCCATCCGGTTGGCGAATTCTTCGGCGTGCTCCTTGAGCAGGGGCAGCGGAACGTGATACGAACCGCGGATATGCAGCGTGTCGAATTCGGCGCTGCCGCGCACGTCGATCACGACGAGGTCGTCGTGACTTTCAATCCAGCCTTGAAGTGTGGCTGCATCGATCGATGCCGTGGAGGGGAGTGTGGTGGTGGTAGTCGTGAGTGCCACAGGAGTGTGTCCGTTCTTGGTTTGGGCGGCGCCGTCCGCGATGTCGTGCATGCGATACGGCCCGATGTTTCGGTGCGAGTAACCCTTGAACCATACCTCCGGGGGTATGCATGGACGCTGACCGTGCTCGCCTCGACCGCCGGAAACGCCTCTCCTGACGGCATGAGTCGGGGCTGTCGAAATCGGTCAGGAAGCGCGCAGCAAGCGTTCGAGTGCCTCGGCGGCGTGCCCGCGGTGCTCGTCGAGGAGTCGAATGAGCCGGTCGGCGTCACGGTCGGCGAAGGCCTGCACGATGGCGGCGTGCTCGTGTGCGACCCGGTTCCGGTTGCCCTCGTCGCCGTAGTAGACGAAGCGATAGGTTTCCGTGGAATCCCAGAGCGTTCGCAGGATGCGCTCCAGGCGCGGCATACCGGCGGCGGCGATGAGCACGAAGTGGAATCGGCGGTTGGCCCCGGTCATGGCGAGCAGGTCGCCGGCGGCGCTGGCGGCCTCGACCTCGACCTCGGCGGCGGTCAGCTCGGCGAGCACCGTGTCGTCGGCGCGGTGCACGGCGGCCCGCACGGCCTCTGTTTCGAGCAGCTCCCGGATGCGGTACACCTCCAGCAGGTCGCTGAGGGAGAGCCGGGCCACCCGGTAGCCGCGGTGCGGTTCGTACTCGAGCTGACCCTCGGACTCGAGGGTGTTGAGTGCTTCCCGCAGGGGTACGCGGCTCACCCCGAGGTGCTCCGCGAGGGTGTCCTGACGGAGGGGCTGCCCGGGAACGAGCTCCCCGACGGCGATCATTCGGCGCAGTTCGCCGAGCACGAATTCCGGTGCGGTCGGCGGGCGCTGGCGCGTCCGCGCGGGCGTGCCGCTCACGCGGGCCCCCGTCGATCTGCTCGTCTCACGCTGGAAACTCTAACCCAGTTCCGCTCGGGCCCGGTCAGTGGAACGCCGGGATCCCGGTGATGTGCTGGCCGAGGATAAGAGTGTGCACCTCGTCGGTGCCCTCGTACGTGCGCACGCTTTCGAGGTTGTTGGCGTGCCGCAGCGGGGAGTAGTCGAGGGTGATGCCGTTGCCGCCGAGGATGGTGCGGGCCTCGCGACAAATGGCGATGGCCTCGCGGCAGTTGTTGAGTTTGCCGAGGGAGATCTGATGCGGCTGCAGGGTACCGGCATCCTTGAGGCGGCCGAGCTGCAGGGCCAACAGCGTGCCCTTGTTGATTTCGACGGCCATGTTGACCAGTTTCTGCTGGGTGAGCTGGTAGCCGGCGAGGGGGGTGCCGAACTGCAGGCGTTGCTGCGCGTATTCCAGCGCCGTGAGGTAGCTGTCGCGGGCCGCGCCGAGGACGCCCCAGACGATGCCGTACCGCGCCTCGTTGAGGCACTCGAAAGGCCCGCGCAGGCCGCGGGCACCGGGCAGCATGGCCGCGGCCGGCAGGCGCACGTTGTCGAGGGCGATCTCGCACTGGATGGAGGCCCGCATCGAGAGCTTCTGGCCGATGACGGTGGCCGTGAAACCGGGGGTGTCGGTGGGTACCACGAAGCCGCGCACGCCCTCGGTCGTCTGCGCCCAGATCACGGCGACCTGGGCCACCGAGGCCAGTCCGATCCAGCGCTTGGTTCCGGTGAGTACCCAGTCGTCGCCGTCGCGGCGGGCGAAGGTGGTCATGCTGCCCGGGTCGGAGCCGGCGCCCGGTTCGGTGAGGCCGAAGCATCCGATCGCGTCGCCGGCGGCCATCCGGGGGAGCCATTCGTTCTTCTGCTCCTCGGAGCCGTGTTTGTGGATGGCGCTCATGGCGAGCGAGCCCTGCACGCTCACGAAGGTTCGCAGCCCCGAGTCGCCGGCCTCCAGCTCGAGAGCGGCCAGGCCGTAGTCGACGGCGCTGCGGCCGGCGCAGCCGTAGCCGTCCAGGTGCATGCCGAGCAGGCCCAACTTGGCCATTGCGGGCACAATCTCGAGCGGGAACTCGCCCGCTTCATACCAGCGGGCGATGTTGGGCCGGATCTCCGCGTCGACGAAGTCGCGCACCCCGGTGCGGAGCGCGATCTCGCTCGCGGTGAGCAGGGAATCGATACCGATGAGATCGGACGTGTCAGTCATGAGTGTGCTTTCGGGTCGGTGACAGGGGCGGTGACGGGTGCCGGGGCCGAGCCGGACGGCTCGAAGGTGGCCCCGGCGTGTTCGCCGAGCAGCGGCGGGGGGCGACGATAGCGTGCGGGAGTGACCGAGAGGGCGATCGGATTGGCGATCTGGCGACTCACACGGGAGCCGTGATCATCGGTCACGTCAACCACGGGGTTGAGACCGAGTGTGTCGGCGAGGTCGAGGGCCTCGGTGATCGAGTTCACCTTGCCGGCCGGCACGCCCTCGGCGGTCAGCAGCTCGGCCCAGCGTGCCGCGGGCTGGGCACGCAGGGCCTCCTCGAGCAGAGACTTCAGCACGACTCGGTGTGCGAGGCGGTCCGGATTGCTGCGGAACCGATCGTCCCCGGCGAGCGCGGGCACTCCGAGTACGGTCACCAGCCGATCGAATTGCTGGTCGGTGCCGACGGCGATCGCGAGCGGGCCGTCGGCGGTCACGAAGGTTTCGTAGGGTGCGATGCTCGGGTGGGCGTTACCCATCCGTTCCGGGGCCTGGCCGGTTGCGAGGGTGCTCGAGGCCTGGTTGACGAGCCCGGCCAGCAGGGAGGAGAGCAGGTTGACCTCGACCCGTTGGCCGAGGCCGCTCTGGTCGCGCACACGCAGGGCGGCCAGGATGCCCACGACCGCGTTCTGCCCGGTGAGCACGTCGACGAGGGCGACGCCGACCTTGCTTGGTTCGGCGTCGGGGGAGCCGGTGACGCTCATGAGGCCGCCGACCGCCTGGACGAGCAGGTCGTAGCCGGGGAGGTGGGCGCCGCCGGCCCGGCCGAATCCGGTGATTGAGCAATAGACCAGATCGGGCCGGTGCTCCTGCAGGCTGGCGTAGTCGAGGCCGTACTGTTCCATCACCCCGGGGCGGAAATTCTCGATCACCACGTCGGCGGCCAGGGCGATATCGCGGGCCTGGCGCAGCCCGGCGGCGGTACGCAGGTCGCAGACCACGGATCGCTTGTTGCGGTTGACGCTCGAGAAATAGGTGCCCATCCCGTTGCCGTCCACCGGCGGAACCCACGCTCGGGTGTCGTCGCCGGTGGGGCGTTCGATCTTGAGCACATCTGCGCCGAAGTCAGCCAGCATCATGGTGGCGAACGGGCCCGCCAAAACGCGGGAAAAATCGGCGACCGTGATGCCGTCAAGAGGCAGGGGAGAAGTCGGCGTCGGCATTTGGATACTGTATCCAATTCTGCCGCGCTTGGGAAGGGGTCTGCGCCTGTGACCGGTCGCCGGGAGCTCCGCACCGGTCCCAAAACCGGTCGAATCGCGACTTGCCGCGAGAATCGGACCGTCGAACGGGCGTGTCGCGAAAAACACCGGTTTTGCGGCGACCCCGTCGGTCCGGCGGGCGCCTATTCGGCGCCGGTGGTGGATCGGCGGCGCACCGCAACCACCTGCGCCACGATGATCGCGGCGGCGATGGCGGCGGCTACCAGAACCGTGAGGAGATCGGACTGCGCCTTGAGGACGATGAAGGGGACGAGGATGAGCAGATCCAGCAGGATCGACAGGCCCGGAACCCATCGCCTGGCGTTGATCTTGCGGTGGAGGGCGAAGAGCACCCCGCCCTGCACCGCGATGTCCATGGTGAGGTACAGCAGCGCACCAATCGACGCGATCTGGGACAGGTCGAGGAACGCGGTCACCACGATCGCGAGCCCGGCGGTGATTAGCAGCGGTTGGTGTGTGATGCGGCGAGGCAACGACGGCGCCTGGTGCATCTCCTGGAGCATCGCGTAGAGACGCGACACCGAGAAGAGGCTCGCCAGAAGCCCGGACAGGGTCGCGATCACGGCGACGGCGACGGTGATCCCGACGCCCCAGGCGCCGAAAATCGGTTCGGCCGCTTGCGCCAGCGCGTAGTCTCGAGCATCCGCCGCCCCGCTCGCGCCGATGCTCGCGTTCACCGAGACCGTGATCAGGAGGTACAGCACGGTGCAGACCGCCAGGGAAATGACGATCGAGCGGCCGATGTTCCGCTCCGGGTCGCGGAGGTCATCACCCTGGTTCGTGATGGTCGTGAACCCCTTGTAGGCCAGCACGCAGAGCGTCGTTGCGGCGAGTACCCCGAGCACATCGACCGGGTCGCCGGATGTCTGCGCGAACAAGCCGTCACCGTGCCCGACGGCAGCCACGAGTCCAGCGATGGCGAGCACGGCGATGCCGACGATCTTCAGGATCGCGGTCGTCAGCGCAGACCCCTCGACCAGCCGGTTGCCGATCAGGTTCACCACCGTGGCGGCCGCGATCGCGAGAACCCCGAGCACCGGCACGAGAACGGCCGAGCCCTGCAGCCCGAACGGCCGGAGCAGATACGTGCCGAAGGTGCGGGCGAGCAGACTCTCCGCGATCACCATGGAGACGTACATGAACAGCGAAAATGAGCCGGCCACGACACCGGGACCGTAGGCATCCTTCAACAGCATCGCGATCCCACCCGACGACGGGTTCACGCTCGAATACCGGATATAGGCGTAGGAGCTGACCCCCGCAACGATGGCTCCGGCGAGAAAGGCGACCGGGAACCAATCGCCGGCGAGTCCGGCGACCTGGCCGACGAGGGCGAAAATTCCGGCACCGATCATGACGCCGGCCCCGAGGGACACCGACCCGGCAAGACTTAACTTTCCATTCGTACTCATCGGCTCAGTGTGCCGCATCCGGCCTGCCGCTTCAATGCGGTGGCGCGTGGCAGCCCCGCATTGCCCGGCCACGTCGAGTGCGTGCCACTGTGGCAGCCAGCGCGCCATGCGCCGTCTACTTCGCTATCGGCGCCCGGTTCCTCGTTTGTCGCACGGGCTCCACCGCAGAGTCGCATCCCCGGGGTGAGTCTGCCGGTCGTCGCGCGCCGCGGCTCCCACGAACGCTTGTCGTCACGCACCAGGCACATCGTCTGCACGGACGCTGCGACCCCCTCTGGGATCATTCCCTCGATGCTCCGTCTGTCGGGTGCGCCGGGTGTTGCGCATCGTCGATGACGAGCTGGGGCGGGAGATAGGCACTGAGTCCGGCCCGGTCCGCCGCGGGGGAGTCAAATGCCTTGGCGAACCGCTGGAACGCCTGCTTGAGGTGTGCGTGCATCGCGTTTTCGGCCCGGGCGGGTTCGCAGTCACGGATGGCTTCCCAGACCTGGCCATGTTCCTCAATGGTGATGCTGCCGTCCATGTCGGCGGGATACAGGCGGAAGATGTGCAGGTGGCAGTGGGTCTGCTCATAGGCGTAATGAACCACGTCGTTTCCCGACGCCGCCAGAATGTGCGCATGAAACCGGGAGTCGTGGGTGACCAGCTGCTGTCGGATGTCGTCTTTGCCCTCGGCCTGTTTTCTGAAGGTATGTAGTTCGGCACTCAACTGGCTCGCGGGATTTTCCAGTCGATTGACTGCCGCCGTACGTGCCGCCCATGGTTCCACGAGCAGCCGGAATTCGAACAGCTCGCGCAGGCCCTGTAAATTCAGCAACGGCGTTGTGCTGTATCCCCGGTTTGAGGTGGTGACCAGCAGGTTATCGCCCTGGAGCCGTCGCAGCGCCTCGCGTACGGGAGTGGGTGATACTCCGAACTTGCGGGCGATGGCGTCGATGTTGACCCGGGTGCCAGGCGGAATGATGTTGTCGAGAATTTGCGCCCGAAGCAGGCCATAGACGCCGCTCGTTGTCAGTCGCGTCGGCACGGAATCAGGCGTGTCGCCTCGGGGGTGAGTCATGTTTCAGCTTCCTTAACTTCGACCGCGTGGGGATAGTCTTCCAAATCTTTCGATGTTCCGACCCTGGTTGCGGGGATCCACATATATATAGTATTCCAACGAATCACATTTTTCCAACGAGGGGGCCATGATGATGAAACCGGCAACGTACGGCGTCGTAGATCTGCGTGACTTCGCCGCCCAGGCTCTCCGTAGCGTGGGCGTCCCCGCACCTGACGCCGAGGTAACGGCCCTGTCGTTGGTGGGCGCTGACCAGCAAGGAACCGCTTCCCACGGACTCCTGCGCTTGCCGCTGTACGTCTCGGCCATCGAGAGCGGGGGCATCAATAGCCATCCGGAGATGCAGTGGATTGCCGATACCGGTTCCAGCGCCCTGCTCGATGCCGACGGAGCCCTGGGGCAGGTCGCGATGGCCCGGGCGGTCGACTACGCCATGACCCACACGGCCGAGCGCGGCGTCTGCGCCGTTGCCGTGCAGAACAGCAGCCACTACGGAACCGGGGCCTTCTGGGTCGATCAACTCTCTGCTTCCGGGTTCATCGGATTTCTCACGTCGACCACCGGCCCGGCCGTGGCCCCCTTCGGTGGCGACGGCAAGCTGTTCGGCACCAACCCGCTGACCATTGGGGCCCCGAGCGCGGGGGCGCATTCCCTGACCGCAGACATGGCCACAAGTACCGGCGCCTACGGAAAAGTCATCGCGGCGAGGAACGAAGGAACCACCTTGCCGGAAGGGTGGGCAATGGATGTCTCGGGCCGGCCCACAACGGATCCTCAGGAGGCGATGGCCGGGGCACTGACGCCGTTCGGCGGTCACAAGGGATCGGCCGTTTCGGCGCTGCTTGAGGCGATTGCGGCATCACTGGGTACCGCATCTTTCGCTCATGAGACCGAAGACATGTGGAACAACCCGGGCTCCCGGATGAACACAGGCCACCTTCTGATCGCGATCGACAGCAACGCGTTTACCGGACGCGCACACACGGAAGCGCGCGTCGGGACACTTCAGGAGCGCATCCGGGCATCCACTCGAGCGAAAGGCGATGTGCTGGCTCCTGGCGATCCCGAACACGCCCGGGCTCAGGCCAACCTCGAAACGATGCCGCTGACCGCCTCGACCGGCCGGCTTCTCGATCAACTTGCACAGCGTCTGGGTATTTCACCCGCGCAGCGCAGGCCAGGTCCCCCCTAATTCACCTTCAGCACCATTTCAACTCATCGATTAGTTCAAGGGAGAACGCACATGACGAACCACATGCAGCTCACCGGCTCGCGGGCGGCACAGAAGAAGTTGTACCTGCACCTTTCCATGGCGGCCGTCGCGGCCGCCGCGCTGGCCGGTTGCGGCCTTTCGGAACCGGTCGCGGCAGGTGACGCGGGCGCGTCCGGCAATAACGACACCCGCGTTCTGAAACTGGCCCATGTCTACGACGCGAGCCATCCGATGGAGACGTGCGGCGTGACGGCGCTCAATCGAGAACTCGACGGCAGCGGCATCAGCATCGAGAGCTTTCCGGGCGGTCAGCTCGGTTCGGAGGCAGAATCTCTCGAGCAGGTCGCCCTCGGTGGCCTCGACCTGGCAATCGCGGGTCCGTCGTTCCTCGGAGTCTGGCATGACGAGGCCGCCGTCCTCGACGGCGCCTATCTGTTCGACAGCGTCGATCACTTCGCCAAAACGATTGCCGGACCGACCATGGCGGGTATCTACGATGACATGAGCGAGGAGACCGGCATCAAGGTGTTGTCCGGTTGGTACTACGGCACCCGGCAGGTGACTTCCAACAAGGAAATCAACAGTCCCGAGGATCTTCAAGGCGTGAAAATTCGTACGCCTGATGCCCCCCTGTACCTGTCCAACACCAAGGTCATGGGAGGAACGGCCACGCCGATGGCCTTCGGGGAGGTTTACCTGGCGCTGCAGCAGGGCGTGATTGACGCTCAGGAAAACCCGATTCCGACCATTTCGTCGGCCAAGTTCAACGAGGTGCAGGACTACATCAACATCACCGGTCACATGATTCAGGGCGTGAACATCGTGACGAACACCGCGCTCTTCGACGACCTCAGCTCCGAGGAACAGACGGCACTGGAGGACGCCATGGACGTCGCAGCGGTTGAAGTGCGCGAGTGCGTCGAGACCCAGGAGAAGGAAACCCTCGCCGAGTGGAAAGCGGATGGCAGCATCATCGTCAATGAGAATGTCGACCGAGACGCCTTCGCGAAGCGGGCCACCGAGATGCTGCCCAACGAGGTCACCTGGGGCGATCTGTACAAAGAAATCCAGAGCGACAAGTAGACATGGTCCATCCGGACGAGCCTGACTATTTGGAGTCAAGGTTCAAGGGAATCCGAGCCGTTGTCACCGTTGAACGGCTGTTGGCTGCGGGATTTCTCGTGCTCATCTTCGTGCTGATTCTGACCCAGGTGATCAGCAGATTCGTTTTCTCCGCTCCCTTTACGTGGACGGAAGAGCTCGCCCGGTTCGCACTGGTGTGGCTCACGTTCGTCTCCGCTGGATTCGTTATGGCCAGGCGACTGCACGTCACGGTTGATTTGATCGCGGCGAGGCTGACGGGAGTCGCCGCGGTCGTCGTGGACTACTTCTCGATCGCAGTCGTCCTGGCAGTGTCAGCCGCGATGGCCATCGCCGGTACCCAATTCGCGCTTTCGGCCGCCAAATTGAACGCGCCGGCAACCCACATTCCGATGAGCGTCGTGTACGCCGCTGCCGTTGTCGGCTTTGGCCTGATCTTTCTCCACGGTGTGCTCAACAGCTACGTGAACATTCGGCACCCCGATCAGGTGCCGGTCATTGTGGCGAACCTCGAAGACGTCACCGCCCTTGAAGACCCCGAAAGGCCACAGTCGTGATACTCCTCTTCATGCTTGGGGGCTTGCTGCTCCTGCTCGCCTTGCGAGTGCCGGTCGCAATTTCGCTCCTGGTGCCATCGCTCGTATACGTGCTTCTGGATCCGACGGCGACGTTGGGGATTGCCGTCCAGAGAACCGTGTCGGGGGTCAACAGCTTCGCGATTCTCGCGGTTCCCCTGTTCATTCTGCTCGGGAACCTCGCTAATGTTTCCGGGATTTCGGATCGGTTGTACACCACGGCGATTGCCTTCCTGGGGCACATTCGCGGCAGCCTCGGGTACGTGAACATCGCGACGAGCTTCGGGTTTTCGTGGATGAGTGGTGCGGCAATCGCAGATGCCGCAGCCATGGGAAAGATTCAGGTTCCTGCGATGAAGAAGCGTGGGTACAGCGAGGAGTTCAGTCTGGGGGTCACGGGCGCTTCGTCAATGATCGCGCCCATGATCCCTCCGAGTATTCCGGCCATCATCTACGCGGTCACGGCCGGCGTCAGCGTCGGGGCGCTATTTATGGCGGGCATCCTGCCCGCCCTGGTGCTGATCGCCTGCCTGTGCGCGATGGTGTGGTGGCTCATGCGACGGCAACGCCACCTCGTGCTGCCGAAATCCACCTGGGCCGTGCGAGGTCGATCCCTGCTCGGTGCACTACCGGCCATGGGATCCGCCGTGATCATTCTTGGCGGAATTCTCAGTGGCGTATTCACCCCCACGGAGGCCGCCGGGGTCGGAGTGCTCTACATCTTCGTCATCGCGTTGATCTACGGCTCACTAACACGGCGCAACATCTATCGGATCCTGCTGGGATCCGTTGAAACAACAGGTTCAGTGTTGCTCATCGTTGCCGCGGCCGCGCTTTTCGGCTGGGTTCTTGCCCGCGAGCAAGCCCCGCAACTCGCGGCGGAATTCATTCTGAACTTCACCTCCAGTCCGATCGTCTTCCTCATCCTGGTCAACGTGCTGTTGTTGGTCATCGGCGCAGTTCTCGAACCCACGGCAGCAATCCTCATCCTGGTGCCGGTCCTGGGCCCCGTGGCCGAGACCTTCGGCATCAGCCCCGTGCATTTCGGGATCGTGGTGATCTTCAACCTCCTGATCGGGCTACTGACCCCGCCGGTCGGGCTCGTCCTCTTCGTGTTGTCCAGTGTGACCAACGTGCCGGTAACGCGGGTCATCAAGGGCGTCATACCGTTCTTCATCCCGATGCTCGCAACGCTCTTCATCATCACCTTTGTTCCCGCGCTCAGCCTGTGGCTGCCGGGCCTGCTCGGCTTCAACTAAAAGATAGAGAGTTCTCAATGTCCAAGATCACATCGATTCGCACGCAGGACGTGCGTTTCCCCACCTCACTCGAACTTGACGGCTCCGACGCCGTCAACGTGGACCCGGACTATTCCTCCGCCTACGTGATCATCTCAACCGACAGCGGTGAAAGTGGTCACGGTTTCGTGTTCACCTGCGGCCGAGGCAACGAGATCGTCGCCGCGGCTATCACGTCATACGGACAGCTGCTGGTGGGTCGCGATGTCGACGAGCTCATCGGGGACCTCGGGGAGGCTGCCCGACGACTCGTTCACGATTCGCAGCTCCGGTGGCTCGGCCCGGAAAAGGGCGTCTCACACATGGCCTGCGGTGCACTTATCAATGCTTTGTGGGACCTTCGCGCCAAGCGCGAGAAGAAGCCACTCTGGCTCCTGTTGAGCGAAATGCCTGCCGAGGAGATCGTCAGCGTCGTCGATTTCACACACATTGAAAATGCCATGACTCCTCGCGATGCGCTTGACCTGCTGGAACGTGGTTCAAAGGGAAAGGAGGCCCGCATCGCCCAGCTGCAGCTGGACGGGTTCCCCGCCTACACGACCACGCCGGGATGGTTGGGGTACAGCGACGAGAAGTTGGTCCGCCTGAGTCGACAGGCCGTGGCGGACGGCTTTGAGATGATCAAGCTGAAGGTGGGCGGCGATCTTGCCGAAGATCGCCGTCGGATGCGCCTGGCCCGGGAGGCGGTGGGCAGCCAGGTGAAAATCTCCATCGACGCGAACCAGCGCTGGGAAGCGCAGCAAGCGATCGATTGGGTCAACGAACTGGCGGAGTTCGACCCCTGGTGGATCGAAGAGCCCACCAGCACGGACGATATTCTCGGGCATGCCCAGATCCGTCGCGGTGTCGCGCCCGTCAAGGTCGCGACGGGAGAAGCCGTTGCCAACAGAATCGTCTTCAAGCAGTTGCTTCAGGCCAAGGCAATCGACGTGATGCAAATCGACTCAACGCGAGTGGCCGGCGTGAACGAAAACGTCGCCAACCTTCTCCTGGCCGCACAGTTCGACGTCCCGGTGTGTCCCCATGCCGGCGGGGTGGGCCTCTGCGAGCTCGTGCAGCACTTCTCCTTCTTCGACTACGCCGCCGTCAGCGGGTCCATGGACAACCGCATGATCGAGTACGTGGACCACCTGCACGAGCATTTCACCGAGCCGGTCCAGGTGGAGAACGGCCGCTACCGAGCGCCCCGCCTGCCGGGAACCAGCGCCGAAATGCATTCCTCTTCCCGCGCTCGCTGGGAATTCCCCAGCGGCGACGGGTGGCTCGAAGTCGCCCAGGGATCCTACGTCGCCGGGCAGCACTCGTGATGACCGGAGTGAGTGCCGGGGAGCACATTGAAGCCGCCCATTCTGCATTCGCCGTTTCGCAGGGCGAGACGCCGCAGGCACGGGCGTCCTGGTTGGAGGCCATTGCCGTCGCATTCGAGGCGCACGCCGACGAACTGGTCGCGTTGGCCCAGACAGAGACCCATTTGGCCGAGCCTCGCCTGCGCGGAGAGCTTCGGCGCACCGTGTTTCAGCTGCGGCTGTACATCGCTGAGCTCCTGGCCGGCGAGAATCTCGATGCCACCATTGACCACGCCGATCCTTCGTGGGGCATGGGGCCTCGACCGGATATCAGACGGGTAAACGTTCCGCTGGGCGTCGTCGGTGTCTTCGGTGCCTCGAATTTTCCGTTCGCCTTCAGCGTGCTGGGCGGGGACACCGCGTCGGCCCTCGCGGCCGGCTGCGCTGTCATCCATAAGGTCCATGACGGGCACATCGCGCTGGGCCTCCGCTCGGGAGAAATCGCCCGCGAGGCATTACGATCGGCGGGCGCACCGGAGAACCTCCTGGCCATGGTCACCGGCCGCGAGGCGGCGGAGGCCCTCGTCGATCATCCGCGTACCCGGGCCGTCGGGTTCACCGGTTCCACGGCAGGCGGACGGGCGCTACTCGACCGAATCGCCCGTCGCGAACGTCCCATTCCGTTCTATGGAGAGCTGGGCAGCATCAACCCGGTCTTCGCGACCGAACGCGCCTGGGCCGTGCGCGGAGATGAAATTCTCGCGGCCTACACCGGCTCGTTCACCATGGGAATGGGCCAGTTCTGCACCAAGCCCGGCCTGCTGTTTGCCCCCACCAACCGCGACGAGGTCGCTCGGATAATGGGCGGGCACGTCGCGCAGGTACCGCGCACCCCGCTCCTCAACGCCAGACTCCGAGCGGGCTTCGATGTCGTTCTTGCCGCCATGACCGCCACCGACGGCGTGGAGGTCGTGATTCAGGGCGACGATGCTGATGCGCCCACCCCAACCGTGCTCATGACCACGGCAGCGGTCATTCGGGCAAACCCCGCGATTCTGGAACAGGAAATGTTCGGACCGGCAACGCTGGTGATTCGCTACGAACCCGGCGAGGATCTGGCCGAACTGGCCACGCTCCTCGACGGACAGCTCACCGCGAGCGTGCAGGCGGAGACCGAGGAGAACATCGCTCAGCTCCTGTCGGTGCTGCAGGACACCAGCGGCCGTGTGCTGTGGAATGAGTGGCCCACCGGCGTGACCGTGTCGTATGCCCAGCACCACGGAGGACCGTACCCGGCGACGACCGCGGAGCGATCGACGTCGGTGGGGCCGGGCGCGATCGCACGATTCATGCGACCGGTCGCGTACCAGGGATTCCCGCCGACGCACCTCCACCCGGCACTGCGCGACGAGAACCCGTGGAATATCTCCCGTCGTATCGATGGCCGATGGCAACCGCACGGGCAGGACGCCGGGAGCGGCTCATGAGAGGGGCGGCTGAAGGGAGCCTTCTGCCGGACGACGCAGAGACCGCACTGTTGGTGGGTCGCGTGTGGGATCCGATCACCGGGGGTCCTCGTGTCGTGTCTGTGCGCCGGGGACAGGTCCACGACCTCACCGACATTGTGAGCACGGTCTCCGAACTGCTCGATCGGACGGACGCCGTCGATATCGTGCGTTCGAGCGCCGGGGAACCTCGATGGTTGCTGGCCGACCTTGCGGCCGACTCCCTGGGCGCAGACCCTAGCCGGCCTCATCTGCTCGCCCCGATCGATTTACAGGTCATCAAGGCGTGTGGGGTCACCTTCGTTGAAAGCATGATCGAGCGGGTCATCGAAGAGAAATGTGCCGGCGACGCCTCTCGCGCAGACGAGGTACGCGCGCTCGTTCTTGATGCCCTGGGAGGAAGCCTGGCGTCGCTGCGTCCGGGGTCGACGGAGGCCGAGGCGACCAAGGCGATCCTGATCGCACAGGGGATGTGGTCTCCGTATCTCGAGGTCGGTATCGGTCCGGACCCGGAAGTATTCACTAAGGCACCGGTACTCTCGGCCGTGGGATTCGGAGCACAGGTGGGAATCCCGACATTTTCATCGTGGAGCAACCCGGAACCTGAGCTGGTGCTCGTGGCTGACTCGACGGGCGAGGTACGCGGCGCCACGCTGGGCAATGACGTCAACCTCCGTGACGTCGAGGGACGAAGTGCGCTCCTCCTCGGGATGGCCAAGGACAACAACGCGTCCTGTGCCATCGGACCCTTCCTCCGACTCTTCGACCGGGAATTCACCCTTGACACTCTCCGCACCGAGGAGATCAGCCTTACCGTGACCGGCGTCGATGGCTATGCCCTTGTCGGACAGAATTCCGTGGCCCACATCAGCCGGCCGTTCGAGGAACTGGTTGCGGCCGCTCGTGGGACTCACCACCAATACCCCGATGGTTTTGCCCTCTTCACGGGGACGTTGTTTTCGCCCACTCAAGATCGCGGCGCACCGGGCCTCGGCTTTACCCACAAACCGGGCGACGGCGTGGTCATACAGAGTGAACACCTCGGCGTCCTGCGCAACGTGACCGGGGTCACCGAGGCATTACCCCCATGGACCTTTGGAATTCGCGCACTGTTCAGCTACCTGGCCACTCGGCATCACGAGAAGGAAACAGCATGAAATTGATTCGCTATGGCGCCCCCGGCGCCGAGAAACCCGCCGTCCTCGATCTGGACGAGAAGGGTATCGAGTGCGCATTCGACCTGACCGCAATGACGAGCGATATCACCGGTGCTTTCCTTGCCAGTGGCGGCATCGAATCGGTGCGCGTCGCTCTCCGGAAGGGCACGCTGCCCGGTGTCGACGTGAGTGCAGAGCGCCTGGGTCCCCCGATCGTGCGCCCGTCGGCGATCATCTGCATCGGAATGAACTATGCCGAGCACGCGGCCGAATCCGGCTCGACTCCACCCACCGTGCCGATCATTTTCCTGAAGACACCCAACACGATGGCGGGGCCGGACGACGACACCCGCATTCCTCGCGGCAGTTCCCAAACGGACTGGGAAGTCGAACTGGGTGTTGTCATCGGAAAGCGGGCGAGCTACCTCGATACGGTCGAACAGGCCGCCGATCACATTGCCGGCTACCTGACCGCGAATGACCTCTCTGAGCGATCATTCCAGCTGGAACAGTCCGGCGGCCAGTGGTCGAAGGGCAAATGCTCACCAGGATTTTCACCACTCGGGCCATGGCTGGTCCCGGCGGAGGAGATCGATTCGAGTCGACTTCGACTGCGGAGTTGGGTCAACGGACAGCCGCGCCAAGACTCCAACACATCCGACATGATCTTCCCGGTCGATTTTCTGATTCACCACCTCAGCCAGTACCTCACGCTGGAAGCGGGCGACGTCGTGCTGACGGGCACGCCGCGCGGCGTTGCCCTCTCCGGCAAATACCCCTATCTCAGCGCCGGGGATGTTGTGGAAATAGAAATTGAAGGACTGGGCCGACAGCGCCAGACCTTTGTGCCGGCGTGACGAATGCTTTTGGTCGACTGGAGAAAGTGATGAATTTGGAACTGAGTGGTTTGGTCGCGATCGTGACGGGCGGAGCTTCGGGAATCGGAGCGGCCGCCGCGGATCGACTGGCGTCGATGGGAGCCCACGTCGCGGTCCTCGACCTGAAGCCGCCCTCGTCGGATGATTCACACTTCGCAGCGCAAGTCGATGTGTCAGATGACGAGTCGGTTCGCCGAGCAATCGAGCGCGTGATCGCACGATTCGGTCGCCTCGACATTGTCGTCAACAACGCGGGGATCGGCGCGCAGGGAACTGTCGCTGACAATTCTGATGAGGAATGGCACCGGGTCTTCGACATCAACGTTTTGGGTATTGTTCGGGTGAGCCGGGCGGCCCTGCCGCATCTTCGCGCATCACCGGTTCCGGCGATTGTCAACACGGCCTCGGTGGCAGCAACGGCCGGCCTGCAGAACCGCGCACTGTACTCGGCGTCCAAGGGCGCGGTTGTGGCCCTGACCCTGAGCATGGCCGCCGACCACCTGCACGAGGGCATCCGGGTCAACTGCGTCAACCCCGGCACCGCGGACACACCGTGGGTGGAGCGACTCTTGGCGGCCGCGCCGGATCCCGCCGCGGAACGGGCCGCCCTTGAATCGCGTCAACCCCACGGTCGGCTCGTGAAGCCCGAGGAAATCGCCGCCGCCATCGCGTACCTGGTATCTCCGTCTGCGGGTTCGACGACCGGGACGGCCCTCGCCGTGGACGGTGGGATGCAGGGCCTGCGGCTGCGGCCGGCGATCTAGCGGGGATTGAAATTCGACCTTGGGGTGAGCACGTTCTGAAGCCGATCTATGCACACCCACCCGGCGTCCATGATGCTCGGGCGATACTAGAAGAATGGATCACACAGGCACCCTCGCCGATTTTCTGCGCTCGGCTCGGGCCCGCCTCACGCCCGAGGAGATCGGGCTGCCGGTGAACCCGAGCGCGGCGACCCGCCGCGTGCCCGGCCTGCGCCGTGACGAGGTCGCCGGGCTGGCCGGTGTGAGCGTGGACTACTACGCCCGTATGGAGCAGGGCCGGGTGACGCAGGCATCTGATGCCGTCGTCAACGCGCTCGCCGCGACCTTGCGGCTGAACGAGGCCGAGCGCAGCTACCTGTTCTCGTTGCTGTCGGCGTCGACCGGCGGTCGCACCCAGCAGCGGCGCCGCACGACCACGGTGCGGCCATCGGTGCACACCATCATGCAATCTCTCACCGCCCAACCTGCGTTCGTGCTCGGTGTGGGCATGGACGTTTTGGCCATGAACGACCTCGCCAAGCAGCTGATGCCCGACTTCACCCGAGCCGCGGGTCTCGAACGCAGCCTGGCCCGGTGGACCTTCCTCGACCCCGCCGCTCGCACGCTGTACGTGGACTGGGACGTGGTCGCCTGCGACGTGGCCGCCCTGCTGCGCCGCGACGCGCGCTCACACCCGAACGACCGCGCGCTCAACGAGCTGATCGGCGAATTGACGGTGAAGAGCGACGCCTTTCGCTCCTGGTGGAGCCAGCACCGGGTATGGGAGTGCACCTTCGGCCTCAAACGCTTCGACCACCCGGTCGTCGGCCGGATCGACATCAACTACGAGACCTTCCCGGTTCCGGGTGACCCCGACCAGAAGCTCCTCGTGTACAGCACCCAGCCGGGGTCTGCTTCGAGTGATGCCCTGCGTATCCTGGCCTCCTGGCGCGCCGATGAGACCGCCGCCGTCGAACGCTGACGTCGACGCCGAGAGCCGGATGCGCACGGGCTTTCCCACTCCGCCGTCGACCATTCAGCGGCTCTCCGCAACTGAGGGTGTGGTTGAGGTGGGCGTAACGGGCACGTCGTCGGGCTGAAAGAGGTCGAAGCCTTCCCGTGGTGGGAGCGCCAACACTGCCCATGAGGCAGACACGGATGATCATGGTGCTTCGATCGAGCGGCCGCGACTTGGCACGAGCCGGCGCAGCTTCCGCGCATCCTGCGCGCTGCCGCGCGATCCTCGCCACCGGACTCACCTCAATGAACCGAAGCCGCTTCCACTCTGGTCGGCACTGATGCGCGCAGAAGATCAGCCGCCTTCTCGCCGATGATGATGGATGGGGCATTCGTGTGCCCGCGGATGATCTCCGGCATGATCGACGCGTCGGCGATGCGAAGTCCCTGCACGCCGCGCACGCGCAGCTCCGGGTCGACCACCGATCCAGCATCCGATCCCATGCGAGCGGTGCTCGTCGGGTGGTAGAGGGTCTGCGAGAACTCATCGACTACCAGTGCATCACGCTCGGCCAACGTCTGCGCATGCGACCCGGCGGGTTGGATGAACGTGCCGTCACCCCGCGTTGGCGCGAACGCCGCGGCGGCAAGAATACGCTCGCACACGCCGAGGCCCGCGAGCAGTGTGTCACGATCTTCTCCGTTCGGATCATTCAGGTAATTCGGATCGATCAGGGGTTTCGCGAGCGGATCGGCGGAGGCGAGTCGCACGGTTCCGAGGCTCTTGGGCTGCAGCAGAATAGCGCCGACACTGACGCCGTGCCGCGGAGCGGCCACGAGGCCCTCACCGATGTACGGCACGGCGGCGAAGAGCACCTCGATATCGGGGAAGTCGAGGGACGGGTCGGTCTTGACGAAACCGTACGCCTCCGCAACGTTGGAGGTGAGCATGCCGCGCTGGTGCGAGACGAAGTCGTTGAGCTGCTCCTCGGTCTCGGCACCGAAGAGCGTGTCATCGTCGGTCTCGACTGCGAGCGCCGCAAACAGGTGGTCGCGCATGTTCGAGCCGACCGCTGGAGCATCGACGACCACGGTGATTCCGAGGGAGCGGAGGTGCGTCGCATCGCCGATGCCCGACAGCATAAGCAACTGCGGTGTGTTCACCGCTCCGCCGCTCAGCACGATCTCGCGGCGGGCGAAGACCGAGGTCGGGATGTCCTCGCTGAGGTATTCGACACCGACAGCGCGGGTCCCCTCGAACAATACGCGAGTGGCGTGTGCCCCGGTGCGAACGACAAGGTTGGAGCGCTCGGCTGCCGGCGCAAGGTAGGCGGCCGACGTGTTGTGGCGCATGCCGCCACGCTGGCTCACCATCGTCTGGCTCACCCCCTCCGGGTTTGCCGAGTTCGGCGCGACGAGTGGCATCCCGACCTCGGCGGCAGCCTCAAGAAAGGTTGCGGTATGCGATCGAGGACTGCGTTGGTGCGAGATCGAATTCGCACCGTCCGTGCCCTGGTCGGGATCGCTGTTGCCCTCCACTGCCTCTGCCCTGCGGAAATACGGCAGGAGCGCCTCGTACGACCAGCCATCCCCGGCCAGCCTCGCCCAGTTGTCATAGTCGGTAGCGAATCCGCGTACCCACATCATGGCGTTCAGGGAGGAAGAGCCGCCGAGCACCTTGCCACGTGGCCAGTAGATCGACCGCCCTGTCAGCTCGGCCTGCGGCTCGGTTTGGTAGTTCCAATCGGAGTCGGACTTGAACAGTTTTGGGAAAGCCGCCGGGATGACGATTTCCTGCTTATCGTCGACACCACCGGCCTCGAGCAGCAGAACGGAGATGCTCGCGTCTTCGGTGAGTCGAGCTGCGACAGCTGCTCCGGCCGATCCGGCACCGACGACGATGTAGTCGAATTCTTCCGTGTTGGTACTCATACGAGCGCTCCTTTTAACCGCAGATCCTTGCGCAGGATCTTGCCTGACGCCGACTTCGGGATGAAGTCGATCATTTCCACCTGTCGAACCTTCTTGTGCGGGGCTACCCGATCGGCGACCCACATCATGATGTCCTCCCCGGTGACCGTTGCCTCCGGCTGCAGTCTCAGGAATGCTTTCGGTACCTCTTCACCATCCGCGTCGATCACACCGATGACCGCGGCGTCGGCGATCTGGGGATGCCCCAGCAACAACGACTCAAGCTCCGCTGGCGCGACCTGATATCCCTTGTATTTGATGAGCTCTTTCAGCCGGTCGACGACAGTCACGTACCCCTCGGCGCTCACCGTCGCGATATCGCCGGTGTGCAGAAAACCGTCGGCGTCGATAGTCGCCCGGGTCGCTTCATCGTTTCCGAGGTAGCCCACCATGATGTTGGGGCCGCGGCAGAGCAATTCGCCGGGCTCACTCACGCCCACGGCCGGGATCTCGATGTCGTCTCCGGTGAGCGGGTCAACGATGCGGCACTGAACGTTGGGCACCGTGAGACCGACCGAGTTCAGGGGAATATCGGTTCGACCTCGGGGTGAGGCATGCGACACCGGGCTCATCTCGGTCATTCCATAGCCCTGGAGAACCTCGCAGTTCAGCCGCTCGGCAACAGCGCCGCCGACGATGCCGTCGAGGGGCGCCGCCCCCGAGAACACCGTGCGCAGGCTCGACAGGTCAAATTCGCCAACCAGCGGATGCTTCGCCAGCGCCACCGCGATGGGAGGAGCGATGAAGACGTAGGTGATGCGCTCGGACTGGATGAGAGAGAGGAAATCGGCCAGATCGAATCGTGCCATGGTCACCAGGGTGGTCCGTTGTGCCAGAGAGATGTTGAGCAACACGGTCATGCCGTAGATGTGGAAGAACGGCAGCACAGCCAGAACGCGATCATCGGCGCGCACGCCGATGATTGATGCCGACTGGGCAACATTGGCCACGAGATTGCGGTGGGTGAGCATGACGCCTTTGGCCGTGCCCGTCGTGCCCGAACTGTACGGCAGCACGGCCAGGTGCGCTGCCGGATCGAAACGTACGTCGGGCGCGGGATGCGCCTCCCCGATCAGGTCGGCGAGACTCGTGCTCCCGCTGACCTCCCCGAGGCTGATGATGTTGTTCGCTGCCACACCGGCGAGGTCGCCGGCTCCCGCAGAGACGGTGAACAGCGCATCCGCTGCGATGATGGCTACCGCTTTCGAGTCGGTCAGCTGCGTTGCCATCTCACCGGCCGTCGACAGCGCGTTGACCGTCGTCGCCGTGGCACCCGCTCGCAGAATGCCGTGGAACGCCACGGCGAAAGCGGGTCGGTTCGGGGAGTGCAACGCCACGACGCTACCCACACCAATGCCACGAGCGGCGAGTGCCCCGGCAACTGCTTCGATCTGGCGCACCAGCTCGCCGTACGTGGTGGTCTCACCGGTCGCACCGTCGGTGAGGGCAATGCGGTCGGCGGATGCGACGTCGAGTGAACCGAAGAGGTAGTCAAAGACGCTGAGATGTGGGATGTCGACGTCGGGAAAGGGACTGGTGAACACGACGGCTCGCCTTCTGGCTGGGGGATGAGCGGTGGGGAGCGTGCGGGATGACCGGACGGTCAGGCCCGGAATGCCGCCAGGAAGATTGCGGGCATCTTCAGCCATGACGGCTTGGCCGCGAAACCGGCGAGACGACGTCCGGTCGTCGCGGCGGAACGCGCCTGCACGAACCACGGCGGCTTCGGGAACAGAGTGAATTCTCCGTGCGCGAACGATCGCGGAAACGGCCGGAACGGGCCGCGAACGATCGTGCGCTCGGGCCGATCGATGAGCAGGGCGTTGTGCACGGTTCCGATGCCGCTCTGCACGTTGTCGATGGTGGCACCGGGGAAGGCACCCCACGATGCGGTTGCGGTGAGAAATCCGAGGCCGGTCCACGCATTGATGGCGATCGTGCCGTAGCGCAGGCGTGCAATCGAGTCGAGGAACCCGGTTCCGAGCTGCCGGATGACCTTCGGCTCGACAATGAGATTGGCCCCGAGGGTGCCGACGAACTCGTCATTGGCGAGCGTGACGGCAGCGTCGAGGAAGGCCTGCCCCGTGCCCGGCACTTCGACAACACCCAGCACCGGGGAGAAATATTCCGTGGTGATCACATTCGATGCGTCGTCTTCGGCTGTGACATCGATCAGCAGGCGGCAGCCGTCTTGACCCATCCGCTCGGCGGTCGGATAGGCGGCCGAGGCGGCTTTCATTCGCCCATCGCTACCGGGGTACCAGGCTGGGCGTTGAGGGGCTGCCGCCAGTGCCCGTCGGAGTTCGGCGAGGAACGCCTTCTTCTGGGGCCAGTTGCTGCTGACGACAACCACTTGGCCGGCAATGCAGTTGTATCCGCCGTTGTGCAGGCGCTGAGTAACGACGTGCTCGGCCTGATAGCGCAGGTCATGCGTCGTCCATGCGCTCGGAACGATAATGATGGGCGATACTCCGCCGAGTTCGCTGGTGATCGGCTTGGCTAGTAACGGAGTGCCTGTTGCTTTGCGGCTCGCGGCATCCTCGCCCGTTCCCCAGACGATGGCATCGTGAGTCGCCGCACTCCCGGTGATGTGCACGTGAGCGATGCCATCGTGCTGCGTGAGGTACGCACCGACGTCGCCGGCGCCCTGCACGATACGGAGCACTCCGAAGTTGATCAGGGGCGCGAGAGCCTTGTCGAAAACTGATTTCATTCCAGCCATGACCGGGTTGAGCTTGAGCAGCGCCGACCGGTTGTTCGCGACGATCTCGTACAGCACGTCGAGCGGCGGAATCGACGTGATGTTGCCCGCGCCCAGCACGAGTCCCACTCCGCCCGACGTTGTCGGCGTGAGCTCGCCGAGGCCGGCGCTGGCCCGGACCTCCTCGGGAGAGCGACCAGGAGCTATCCAGATCTCAGCGCTGAATCCGTGCAGCAGCAACCATTCGTGCACTTTGGTCGGAAGTACCGGGATGGTGACGCGACCGCCGGGCGCCGTTCCGAACCGGCTGCCGGCAAGGGGACTCGTCCCCGCAGCGAGGGCGGCGATGGACTGAGCGAGGGTACCGGCGCCTGAAAGGCCGGCATACGGGCCGGCGATCCACTCTTCCCCGACGAGCTGGGATGACGGGTCCAGTCCCTTGATCTCAGCGGCGGTCTCCGCCCATTCCTGGGCGGCCTCCTTCATGGCTGCGTGCACAGCCCCCAGCAATCCGGCTCGTTCGGAAAGTGGGGTGCCGGCCCAACGCTTGGCACCCGAGGCCAGCTCGATGATGGCGGCGTCGAGTTGATCGCGCTGCTGCTGGTCGAGGGCCGGAATGTCCTGTGTCCTCGACATCGGATCGGTGCTGGTCATCAATCTCCCTTGATTGTTACCTGACGGCGACTCTAATTCCGGGTCGCGGTGTCAGGCCAGTCTCGACTCCACCGCTGGTGATAGCCATGGGCTGCCGCCGCGATTTCGGCCCTGTGCGTTGTGCCGGCGCACAACCAAACGGCGGAGTCACCGGATTACACTGAACGAATGGAACGCAATGAAGCGCCGCAGAGTATGCCGACCCCGGATGTCATGGTGGAGGGCGCTCGCGAGCTCTTCTCCGGCATGATCGACTCGGTCGGCGAGTTGTCGGACAGCGTCGTTGCCCAGATCATCAACGGTGAGCACGACTACGCCGAGAGCGTGCTCGGCGCGGGTGTGCTCGAAGGTATCGTGCATGACAACCTCGAGGCGATCCTGCAGTGCCTGCTCGGCATCAATGACTCGCTCGCCGCCCCCCGCCATGCCGGCCGTGTGAAAGCGGAGCACGGCATCCCCATGGCGAGCCTCCTGCACGCATACCGGCTTGCAGGTCTGCGCCTGTGGGACGCGTTGATGGCGAAGGCGACGACGCCCGAACACGCAACCGCGCTGCTCACCGCGTCATCCGGGGTATGGGGCATTATCGACCGGTACTCGAACGCCGCCGCGGAGACGTACCGAGAGGTCGTCGACGAACGGGAACGCAAAGACCAGCAGAGCAAAAACGTCATGCTGCTCGCGATTCTGGAAGGCGAGTTCTCTGGCGATGCCGGTCGAGCGGTTCGTGCTCTTGGCCTTCCCGACCAGGCAAACTTCGTCGTTCTTGCCGTTGAGATGCGGCACTCAGATGATGACCCGATTCCCGCCATAACCGACCGGCTGCGGGGGGTGGGGGTCAGCTCCGCCTGGGCCCCGTGGAAAGGTGAGTATCTGGGCCTGCTCGGAAGCGGGGCGGGTGCGCACCCTTCCGCCGCCGCGCACGCACTGGCCGGAACCGTCAGTTCACGAATCGGGTCGAGCCTGCCGCTCGAAGCCCTCGAGCGCGCGCCTGCCGCAGTGCGACAAGCGCTTTTGGCCATGCGTTGTATCGCACCCGCCGCGGTAGGAGTGCATCTCTACGGCGCGGCCCCGATCGACACCATGCTCGTGTCCCAACCCGCCTACGCTGCCGAACTCCGCGACGGCGTTCTCGGCGGGCTGGCTGACCTTGATCCAGATGATGCCCGCGTGCTGCTGGACACGCTCGAATGCTGGTTCGCCACCGACGGTTCGACAGCCGAGTGTGGCAGGCAACTTCATTGCCACCGAAATACGGTGCTTCACCGACTGGGGCGGATAACCCAGATGACCGGGCGTTCCGTAGCCAAACCCGTGCAGGCGGCCGAACTTTTCACCGCACTTCGAGCGGTGCGACTGGCCGGTTTGTGGGCGCCCCCCGTGCGGGCGCCCCTGCGGGCCGCTCCCCGGAGCGCTTGAGGCCGTCACGGCTGATCGATATGGTCGAGGGTCGGTCGAAGCAGGTGTTCCGGCAGTGGCTGGCGGATCGCCTGAAGTAGTGGAAGACCACATCGACGTCGTCGCGGCCGGACCCTCCAACGACGCGCCGCCGACATCCTCGGAAGTCTGGCGCATTACATTGCCCGCTCGCTCCTTGACGCCGGCGGCTTCCGCCCCCACAGACACCCCTGATTGCGCAGAGCCCATTAAGCTGGGCGCGTGAGCAACCCAGAAACCCGTCCCCTCGCGGTGGTGTGCGAGGCAGAACCCGCCCGGGTCGGCCTCGAAATTCTGACGCCGCGCGACGTTCCGCTCGGCGGACTGCGGTCGATGCAGGTGCGACGCACCCTTCCCCAACGCGAACGCTCGCTGATCGGAGCGTGGTGCTTTCTCGATCATTACGGGCCCGATCGGGTCAGCGAGATCGGCGGCATGCGGGTGCCGCGGCATCCGCACACCGGCCTGCAGACGGTCAGCTGGCTCTTCACCGGACGCATCGAGCACCGTGACTCGGCGGGCTTTCACGCCGTCGTTCGGCCCGGCGAGTTGAACCTGATGACGGCCGGCCGGGGGATCAGTCATTCCGAATTCTCCACCCCCGACACCGACGTGCTGCACGGCGCCCAGCTCTGGGTGGCGTTGCCGGAGGGGGCCCGCCGCATGGAGCCCACCTTCGAGCATTACCGTCCCGACCCGATTCACGGCGACGGATCGACCGTGCGGGTCTTCCTCGGCACGCTCGCCGGGAGCACATCGCCGGTCGCCACGCACACCCCGCTGCTCGGAGCGGAGCTCGTGCTCCAGCCCGGGGCGCGGCTGACGCTCGACATCGATGCAACATTCGAGCACGGCGTGCTGGTGGACACAGGTACGGTGCACGTCGACGGCACCCTCGTGTCACCGGCCCACCTGGCCTACCTGCCCCCGGGCGGTACCGCCCTCACCCTCGTCGCGGGCTCCGAACCCGTGCGCATTCTGCTCATCGGCGGGGAGCCGCTGGGCGAGAAGATTCTGATGTGGTGGAACTTCGTGGGCCGAAGCCACGAGGAGATCGTGGAATACCGCCGGCAGTGGCAGGCCGAGATCGGCGTGGAGAACCCCGGAGATCCCGGCATCCCGCCACGGTTCGGCACCTTTCCGCCCGGGGAACCGGCACCCATCCCCGCACCCACGCTGCCGACGGTGCGCCTGCGGCCCCGACAGTAGCCCGGTCGGCCGTCGGCGGGCGGCTCTAAAACCGGGGAAAACGCGACGCGCCGGGGTCATCGGGCAGTGCGGACGGCGTGGCGCGAAGAACAGCGGTTTTGCGGGAGGAGACCGTGCGGGTTTAGGGCGTGAACAGTGCCACGACGCGTTCGCGCAGGGCTGTGCTCCGCAGGCTGAACACCTTCTGCCGCCGCACGTATTCGGCCTTGCCGGCGGGTGTCTCCACCGCGACCGGCGCGTAGCCCCAGTCACCCAGATCATATGGTGACGCCTGCATGTCCAGCCGTCGAATATCACGCGCCAATTCGAAAGCGTCGAGCAGCACGTCGCCCGGAATGAGCGGGCCGAGTTTGATGACCCACTTGTAGACATCCATTCCGGCGTGCAGGCAGCCCGGCTGCTCGAGGGCCGGCTGACTCTCCCGCGTGGGCTGCAACTCGTTCAAGGGCAGCGCCTGGGGCGTGAAGAATCGAAACGCGTCGAAGTGGCTGCATGTGATGTGGTTGGCTTCCACAACGTCGTCGGTATCGCCCTGCCCGAGCCGCAGTGGCGCCACGTGCCGGTGCTCGTCCTGGCGGTACACCATCGCCCATTCGTGCAGCCCGAAGCATCCGAAGTTCGCCGGACGCAGCGCGGTCTTCGACAGCAGCGACACGATGAAGCGGATGCTCCGCCCTTTCGCGGCCACGAATCCCGCCTCGTCGACGGTCACGTCCGACCCCGCGGTGAGGTACCACTTCCACGACGCGCGGTCCATCCCCGCCGCGCCCTGCAGCACCACCCCGGAACCCGGGTGCCAGCGTCGGAGCAACCCGGGTCGGAACGGATAATACGTGAACAGAAAATCATCCACCGGATGCGACCGCCCGGTACCGGCGCGCTGCCTCCGCTCCAGCGTCAGCGCATCCGCCCGCTCCTGATGCGCCCGCTCGAGCACGGTCCACTCGGCGGCGTCGAGCACGTTCTGGCCGGTCAATTCCACCCCTGAAGACTACTCTTCGGGCTTCCGGGGCCCGAGACGCCTGCCGTGGCGCGCACAGGCACCGGGTTGTGTGGCCGGAGGCATCCCACGCCGGTGATACCGGCGAGCCACGGACGAGCGCGGCGACACCTCCGGCCCGCAGCGTCGAGGGCGTAGCCTCGAGTCATGAAACGTGGTTTCGCGCTCGGCCTGGTGGTGGCGCAATTCGTGCTGCTGGCGGTGTTGGTGTTTCTCCCGCGCGGGGCGCTGTGGCCCGTGAACGCCGGTGGGATCATGGCCGCCATCGTGCTCGGTCTTCTCGGCGCGGCGCTCGCCGTGCTTGGGGTGCTCGGTCTCGGGCCGGCGCTGACCGCGAGTCCGATTCCTCGCGAGAACGCACCACTGGTCACATCGGGTGTCTACGGCTTCGTGCGCAGCCCGATCTACACGGGGTTGATGACGGGAGGGTTCGCGCTCGTGCTGGTCGGCGCATCCGTTGGGCACGTGGTGGGGTGGGCGGCGCTCGCTGTGTTGCTGTCAACGAAGACACGGTGGGAAGAACGGATGCTGCTGGCCGCGCATCCGGACTACGCCGCATACGGCGCGGGCGTCGGCCGTTTTCTGCCGGGCATCGGACGGCTGCGCCCCCGACGGTAACCACCGAGGTGCACCCAATCCCACACTGTCGGGTCGCCAAAACCGGTTGAATGACGACACGCCGTGCTGATCGGGCGGGGATGGCGGCGTGGCGCGAAAAACACCGGTTTTGCACGGCCGCCGCGGGTGATTGGGGCGGCGCGACGGCGTGCGGGCTACTCGGGCGCGGTGTCCAGCCACGCCATCCCGCGCATCTGCAGGCGCATCCCGGCCGGCTCCGCGACCACGACGAACAACACCCCGGAGCACTCGGCGCAGCGCACAACGTGTGCGGACTCATCGCCGTAGACCATCGCCCGCGCCAACACCGAGACATCCCCGCAGCCGGCGCACCGCCCGCGCGCCGTCACCTCCAGCTGAAGCTCTGACAGGATGCCGGCCAGCGCGTTGCCATCGACGTGTCCGCGCATCAGGCGCCCCCGAACCGCTCGGTCTTGACGCGGTGTGGGTCGTGGCCGAGCGCGACGAGTTCGGTGGCCACCGCCTCCACGAACCCGGTGGGCCCGCAGACGAACACGCTGGGGGAGTGGCTGACCGGGATCGTTCCGTCCTCCAGGTCGGCGGCCGTGATGCGGGAGGCCGGTCGCGGCCAGCCGGGCGGTGTGCGCCGGGTGAAGAGCCAGGTGACGGCGAGCCCCGGCGAGGGTCGAGTGAGTTCCTCGCGGAAGAAGGCATCCTCCTCGCTGCGCAGCGAATACAGCAGACGGAATTCCGCCGTGCTGCGGGCCGCCCGGTGCGAGCGGATCATGGCCATGAGGGGCACGATGCCCGAGCCCCCGGCGATCAGCTGCACCGGCTCCGTTTGATCCGGCCGCCACACAAACCATCCGCCCAGCGGGCCGCGCACCTCGAGCTCGTCGCCGATGCGCAACTCGTCCACCAGATACGGGGACACCTCGCCCTCCGGAAAGCGGTCGACGGCGAGTTCGAGCCGGTCCCCGGTTTCCGCCGAGGCGAGCGAGTACGAGCGCACCGCCTGATACCCGTCCGGCGCGGTCAGCCGAACATCAAGATGCTGCCCGGCGATGTTGCCTCCCCAACCGGGCACGTGCAGCACGATGGTGCGCCCGGATCTCGCCTCCGCTCGCACCTCGACAACGGTTCCCACGTTCCAGCCGCCGGTCACCAATAGCGCTGCTCGAGCCAGGGGTCGCCGTACAGGTGGTACCCGTTCTGCTCCCAGAACCCCGGCTCGTCATCGCCCTGCATCACGAGCCCGCGAATCCACTTGGCGCTCTTCCAGAAGTACAGGTGCGGCACGAGCAGCCGCGCCGGGCCCCCATGCTCCGGGGCGAGGTCGTCCCCCTCGAAACTCGTCGCGATCCACGCTTGCCCGCCCAGCAGGTCATCCAGCGGAAGGTTCGTCGTGTACCCGCCGTACGAGTGCGCCATCACGAATTCGTGGTCGGTATCGACATTCGCGAACAGGGTGTCGAGGGACACTCCGCGCCACGTTGTTCCGAGTTTCGACCAGCGTGTCACGCAGTGGATGTCCACGGTCACGTCGTCCAGCGGCAAGGCATGCAGCTGCTGCCAGTCCCATCGGTGTACTTCGCCGGATTCGGTGCGGATGGAGAATTCCCACTCGGCGGTCTCGACGACCGGCGTCGGGCCGGCGGAGAGCACCGGGAAGTCCTGTGTAAGGTACTGCCCCGGCGGGAGGGTCGGGTCCGTGTCCCGCCTGCGCCCCAAGAACCCCCGCGAGATGACGGACATCCGTTGCTCCCTTCGATGCCAACACCCTACTCACCGTGGTGTGGCGCGCAAGGTGCCCTGCGTTCGACGTGACCCCCGCTCCAAAACCGGTTGAAAAGAGACTCGCCGGGGCAATCGGCCCGCCCGGGCGGCGTGGCGCGCACAACACCGGTTTTGCGCAGGGACCACGCCGCCCGGGCAAGTCGTCGGGGACTCGCGAGTTAGACGGTGGTGGGAGTTTCCGCACCGAAGGTGGCCGTGTCGATCACGAAGCGGTAGCGCACATCGCTGCGGATGACGCGCTCGTACGCCTCGTTCACCTGGTCGACGGAGACGATTTCCACGTCGGCGCCGATGCCGTGGGCGGCGCAGAAATCGAGCATCTCCTGGGTCTGACAGATGCCGCCGATCTTCGACCCGGCAATGGACCGGCGCTGCGAGGCGAGCCAGAACATCTTCACCTGGTCGGGCTCGGTGGGGATGCCCACGTGCACGAGGGTGCCGTCGAGTGCCAGCAGGCCGAGGTAGCGCTCCAGGTCAAGGTTCGCGGCCACGGTGTTCACGATGAGGTCGAACTCGTTCTCAAGCTCGGTGAACGTGGTCGGGTCGTTCGTGGCGTAGTAGTGGTCGGCACCGAAACGCAGGCCGTCCTCCTGCTTGCTGAGCGTCTGGCTGAGCACGGTGACCTCGGCGCCGAGCGCGTGGGCGATTTTCACGCCCATGTGTCCGAGGCCGCCCATGCCCAGGATGGCGACCTTCTTGCCGGGGCCGGCCTTCCAATTCTTGAGCGGGGAGTACAGGGTGATGCCGGCGCACAGCAGGGGAGCGGCCTCGGAGAGCTCGATGCCGTCGGGAATGCCGAGTACGAAGTTCTCGTCCACGACGACGGCGGTGCTGTACCCGCCGTAGGTCGGGGTGCCGTCGTAGTTGCGGGCGTTGTAGGTTCCGACCTCGCCCTTGAGGCAGTACTGTTCCTCGCCGGCGAAGCAATTGGCGCACTCACGGCAGGAGTCCACGAAGCAGCCGACGCCGACACGGTCGCCCACGCGGTAGCCGGTGACCTCGCTGCCGACGGCGGAGACGATGCCCGCGATCTCGTGGCCGGGAACCATCGGGAACAGCCCGACGCCCCATTCGTCGCGGGCCTGGTGAATGTCGGAGTGGCAGATGCCGGCGAATTTGATGTCGATCGCCACGTCGTGGGCGCCGGGGGTGCGGATGTCGATGGTGGTGCGGACCAGGGGCTCGTTGGCTGCGGGCGCGGCGAGGGCGGGAACGGTGAGGGTCATGAGACTGTCCAATACAAGGTAGGGGAGAGCGGGGCGCCCGTGCCGGTGGCACGTGTCGGCGTCGAAAACCGCTTCTTCGACGCTACGCCGTGCTCTCCCCGGTCGGAGCGCAGGAGAGGGGCACTGATTGACCCACCCTCGGCGGCCGACGCCCCATGAAGTCCGCCGGGCGTCGGGTGGACAGGTGACGGCTGCTCGCGCTGTGTTCCCGTCAACGTCCGTGCGCGCGGCTCGGGATCTGCGTGGCCAGCTTGCCGCCGCTGACGTCGATGAGCGTGCCCGTGATGTACGACGACGCGTCGCTCGCGAGGAACATCAGCAGGTTCGCAACGTCGTCGGCGGTCTCCCACCGTCGGATCGACAGCGTGTCGAGCAGCCGGTCCTGTGCCTCCTGCGGCATTTCGGCGAAGCCATTCATCGCGGTCGGCACCATGCCGGGAGCGTAAGCGTTCACGGTGATGTTCCACGGCCCCAGTTCCGACGCGAGCACGCGAGTGAATTGTACGACGGCGGCCTTCGACGCCGCGTAGGCCGCACTGCCGACGCTCGGTACGATCGCCGCGAACGACGCCGCGTTGATGATTCGGCCTCGGCCCGCGGCCTTCATCACCTCGGCGACCGCCTGGCTCATGAGGAAAATCCCGCCGACGTTGACGTCGAAGCAGGACCGCCAGCGATCCCACGTGAGATCCTCGACCAGACCGTCAACGTTGATTCCCGCGTTGTTCACCAGCACGTCGATGGAGCCGTACCTCTCGACCACGGCGGCGACCGCCGCGGCGACCGATGCGGGGTCTGTGACGTTGCAGACCACCTGGTCAATGGGGGCGTCGGTGGTGACGCTGCCGGAGGCGGTCGACGCTTCGAAGGCGAGGTCGAGCGCCACGACGCGGGCGCCATCCTGCGCAAAGCGCTCGGCGATGATCCGGCCGATCCCGCGGGCGGCTCCGGTCACGAGAACGACGCGGTTGGTGAGGTCAAGATGCATTTTCACTCCAATCAAAAAACATACTATTGTCAATAAGCATACTATTGATCAGGCTCGGGGCGACCGGGAAATGTTCGAGGAGAGGTCATATCATGACGAATCGAGTGCTCTGGATTACCGGCGGCGGTAGCGGCATGGGGCAGGCAACGGCCAGGTCGGCGGCAGCAGCGGGCTGGACCGTGGTCGTGTCCGGGCGGCGTTCGGACGTGCTGGCCGACACCGTCGCGGAGATCGTCGCATCGGGCGGCACCGCGCGAGCGCTCCCGCTGGACGTGCACGACCGGCGCGCGGTCGCCGCCGCGCGCGACACGATCGTGGCGGAGTTCGGACGGATCGACGGGCTCGTCCTCGCGGCGGGCCGAAACACGCCGGCCCGGCGCTGGGACAACCAGGACGTGGATGTCTTCCGGGACATCATTGAGACCAACCTCACGTCCGTTGCGACGGTCATCGACGCCACGCTCCCCGACCTCCGGGAGACCGGGGCCGTCGTCGTCGTGATCTCTTCCTACGCCGGATGGGCATTCCAGCCGGGTGCGGGTGTGGCGTATTCGGCGAGCAAGACCGCACTGGGGGCCATAACGAAGTCGCTCAATCAGCAGGAGGCGCCCTTCGGGGTTCGCGCGTGCCACCTGTGCCCCGGCGACGTCGCGACAGATTTTCTGGCCCAGCGCCCCTCCGTGCCCGATAAGGCCGCGCGGGCCGTGATGTTGACAGCGGATGACATTGCGCGCAGCGTGCAGTTCGTCATCGACGCCCCCGCGCACGTTCGTATCGACGAGCTGGTCATCTCGCCGAATTCACAGCGGTGAGCACCGTCGATCACGATCGCTCCCGGGGCGCGGGGAGATCGACGGGTGCGAGTGTGACGCCGATGTTCGACTGGGTGCTTCACGACGTCGGGAGCGCTATCATCCGGGGCGACCTCGCCTCGGGCGCCGTCAGCACGGTCGACGGGCTGGTGTCCCGAACCGGCGCCTCACGAAGCATCGTCCGCGAGGCCACGAGGGTTCTCGTCAATCTCGGCATGCTCCACGCCGGGCGCCGGGTCGGCCTGCGGATCCTGCCGAGACAGGAGTGGGACGTTCTTGACCCGTTGGTCATTCGCTGGCGCCTCGACGGTCCCGACCGGCTTGACCAGCTCGAGGAGCTGCGGGGGCTACGGCAGGCCGTCGAACCGGAGGCCGCGGCGACGGCCGCACGCCGGGTCGAACTCGGCGCGATACCTCGGCCAGACCTGGCGCCGCTGACACTGGCCGCGGCTGCCCTGGCGGGGGCAGCGCAACACGACGATCCTGAAGTATTTCTGAAGGCCGATCGCGACTTTCATTCCCTGGCGCTGGATCTGTCCGGCAACTCCATGTTCACGCGCCTGCACGCGGTGGTGGACGAGGCCCTGCGCTATCGCGCCCTGACCGAGCGGGTCAATCTCCAGCCGGATGGCCGCGACGTCGACCTGCATGTCGCGGTCGCCCAGGCCATCGCGGCGGGCGATTCCGTCCGGGCGGCGGCATGGATGCGGGAGATCATCGACCGCACCGGGCTCCCGGGCTAGGCGGAGCGTGAATCCGCTCGGGGAGTCGCACCGAGTGGAGCAGAATCACGCCACGGAGGCGACGTGGTGGGCCTATGCTGATTCCGTGATCAGTCATTCAGCGGCCGGTGTTGCCGGCAAGGCGAAGAGAAGCGACGCTCTGCAGGCGCTGGCCCGACTGGGTTTCGCCGTTAACGGTCTGCTGCACATCGTGATTGCCGCGCTCGCGATCGCCATTGCGGTCGGCGGCGGCGGCGGCGGCGGTACAGCTGATCAGTCCGGCGCGTTAGGGCAGCTCTCCCAAAGCCCCGGAGGCGTATTCGTGCTCTGGACCGTGGTGGTGGGCATGGCCGCGCTCGCGTTGTGGCTGATCCTGGGGGCCTTCCTGATGAAGGGTGGGGATCCCAAACGAAAATGGTCGCACCGGGCGGCTGAACTCGGCAAGGCGGTCGCCTACCTTGGTCTCGCGGGGACGGCCGCGACGTTCGCGTTCGGTGGCTCCACGAGCTCGTCGGGCAGCACACGTGACACGAGTGCCGGGCTGATGGCGACCCCGGGCGGTGTTTTTGTCCTTGTGGCGGTCGGCCTTGTCGTACTCGCCATCGGCGCCTACTTCGTGTGGAAGGGACTGTTCCAGAAATTCACCGCCGACATCTCGGTGCCGAGCGGCGCGGCGGGGAAAGCCATCATCGGCTTGGGCGTTGTGGGATACGTTGCGAAAGGCATCGCGTTGGGTGTGGTGGCGGTACTCATTCTGGTGGCCGCGTTCACCCTGGACCCGAGCAAGTCGACCGGGCTCGACGGGGCGCTCAAGAGCCTGACCGCGCTCCCGTACGGCGGGGTCATCCTGGGCGCGATCGCGATCGGACTCATCGCCTACGGAGCGTACTGCTTCGCTCGGGCCTGGCGCGCCCGACTCTCCTAGACGCGGGTCGCCTCGTCGGGAACCCGCACGGTGCGCCAGGTGTCGACGGCGATGACACCGCCGAGAATGACCAGGGACAACGAAACCGAAGCCAGCGCATCCGTCGCCCAGTGGTACCCGAGATAGACGCGGCTGATCGCCGCAGCGACGATGCACACGGCCGCGAGGGAGAACCCGACGAGCGGCGCACGGATGCCCTCTCGACGTGAGACGACGAGATAGACCGTGAGCAAAACGAAGTCTGCCGCGCCGAGAACATGGCCCGAGGGGAACGAGAACGAGGGGTCGGGGCCGAAAAGCATGAGCTCCATTGGTGGGCGTTGGCGGTCAACGGAGTGCCCGATGATTTGCGCCAGCACGACGCCGGTCAACATGGCGCCGGCGAGAAGGAGGGGCCGCCAGGCGTGCCGGCGGACGAGGCCCCAGACGACCGTCACGACGAGCAGGATGATCGGTAGCGCAACAGGCCCGAAAACAACGGCCAACCCGATCATCACCGCCGTCAGGGAGGCGGAGCGCCACGTCGCCAACCAGGCGCGAACCGGCTCATCCATCACCGTCAGGCCATCCCCGTTGAGCACCGACAGCAGAATGACCGTGAAGCAGACGAGGCCCACCCCAGCCACGGCGACGGCGCCCCGGTAGAGCCGTCGGCGCAGCGTCGGCTCCAGCACCCGAGTTTCGACGGTCAGCCTCAGCGCCGAGGATACGAACGCGCCGCGAGGTCGGTTCCTGGCCAGCTCGTGCTCACCATTGAGCTTCGCCGCGAGCGGCGCCCACACGATGGCCGCGACTCCGATTCCGAGGAGCAAGGCGCCAATGGTGTCGGTGAGCCAGTGCGCGCCCAGGTAGGTGCGGCTCATCATCATGACGACCGTGTACAGCGCACCGGCAGCCCACACCCACACCCGCGGCACCAGAATTCCCAGGACCACGGCCATGGTCGCAGCATTCGCCACGTGCCCGGACGGGAATGAACCGAAATCCAGGTTCGTCATGACATTCTCCGGGCGGGCGCGACCGAACAGATTCTTGAGCACTTGCACGGCGGCGCCGGTCAGCACTGTGGCTACGAGGTAATATCCAGCGGCCCACGGGCGCTTCACCAGCAGCAGGGCGACCCCGATCACCACGGGAAACACGACGATGGCGACCAGCCCACCGCCCAGCGAATCCATCACGAGGGCCAGGAACTGCCAGATGGGCGCCCGATTCTCGTTCAACTCGGTCATCCACTCGGCGTCGATCGACAGCGGCATGCCCTGGTCCCGCGCGACGATAAGCGCGCCCAAGACGACGACCAGGGCCACGGCGCTGAGACCGCTCACCAGCGGCCACCATCGTGTCACGCGCCTCGCGTGCGGCCGGGCAGCAACGTCGGGGTTCCGCAGCGCGTTCATCAGGCAATGCTAGAGGGTGCCGTGCGAGAGAAACATGCCTGATGCGGCTCGATCTGTGACTAGGATGATTCGGCAGACCCACCGGCAACGAAGGATCACACATGGCCAGGAGCATGGCTGACGCCCGCGCGACACTCAGGCATCTCGGGAGCAACCGCCGAACACCGTCGGGTCGGCTTCACAGCTCCGACCATGGAATCGCTGCTCCTGTCGGGTCATCGCTTCGTCGTGGGGTTTCAACGGTGCTCAGGTCGCGGCGAACCCACTTCGCGTTCAAGGCCGCCCTCGCGGCCGGCCTGTCATTTCTGATCGCGCCCCTCATGCCGGGGGTGGCCGCCCAATATGCCTACTACGCACCATTGGGCGCCCTGGTCAGCATGTATCCGACCGTCGCAGGCACCCTCCGGCAGGGCATGCACACGCTGGTGGGACTGGCGCTCGGAATCGGGCTCGCCTTTTTGCTGATTGCCTTCGGCAATCCCACGCCCCTCACCGTCGGAGTCCTGGTGGGAATCGGGGTGCTTCTCGCCGGGATACCCCGGCTCGGGTCGGGAACCGACTGGATTCCCTCCGTCGCCCTCTTCGTTCTGTTGGTCGGCGGGAAGAACGCCGAGAACATGTCGTTCGGCTATCTCGTGCAGATCGCCGTGGGAGTAGCGGTCGGACTTGCCGTCAACGTACTCGTGTTCCCGCCACTGAACTTCGACGCCGCCACCGACAGCCTCAACCGCCTCCGGCTCGTTCTCTCCCAGCAGCTCAAAGACATGGGCAGCGCCCTGCAGGAGCAGTGGCCGCCGCACCACGAAGACTGGTCTGGTCGCACGGAGACGCTCTCGGACGCGGCTCGTGCCGTGAGAGTCGCCGTGCAGAAGGCCGACGACAGTCGTCGCGCCAATCCGCGTCGTCGTCGGTACCCCCGCGATCTGAACGCCGACTACCGCACCGTTGAGAACCTGGAACGCGTCACGTTTCACGTCCGGGACATCACTGAGGTGCTCTCCGACGTGATCTGGAATGAGGAAGCCCCCTACGCCATAGCCGAGGCGTTGAGTGCGCCCCTGGGAGAGGCCATGGCGGCCGTCGGGGAGCTGCTGCAGCCACTCGACGACGACGATACCGACGAGCGACAGCGACGGCATGACGCGGCGGCGGTGGTGGATCGCCTCATCGCGCAATCCGGCACGGCTCGGGGAGACGACCTGGCCGATGCCCCGGATGCGGCCGCTGCCATCGTGCTGAGCCTGCACCGGATCCTCCGCGTCCTGCGCCAGCAACCGGCGGGGCCGACGCAACCGGAACTGCCTACGTCGAGTTCTGCCGTCGAACCATCTCTGTGATCCATATCGGTGCAAACGGCGAGGTGCAGTTCGGGGCGTCGGGTAGTCCGTGAGTACCTCCAGGCAGCCGGGCCGAGGTAGCCGCGGTGCCCCACAGCTCGACGGCCAAATCCTGCTGGGTTTTCAGCCGCTTGGCGAGGGCGCGCAGCTTGCCGAGGGTCACCCCGTGGTCGTCACCGTGTCTGGCATTCACCTCGTGCGCCGTCGTACCGGTCGCCGTCGCCTTTGGCATCCCAGCGCCCTGTCCGTCGTACATTCTGCATTAAGCCTGCGACGCACCGGCAAGAAGCGACTAGGAATGGGCCGACGCAGAGGCGGCGAGCTTCTCGAGCACCCTGTTCCAGCCGAGTGCACCGGGGGAGTCGGCGGGGACACCGGCGTGGGTCATGACCGTCCGGGTCTGGCCGCCTCAGCGGGCGAGGTCGCGGCGACGGAACCCGGCGAAGCCGATCGCGACCAGGGCGAGGGTGACGCCGGTGATCCACACCAGGCCGCTCGGGTCCGCCTCGACGGACGACACGATCGGGATGTGCCAGAACGGGCTGATCCCCAGCGCCCAGTCGGGAAGCTTGAACGTGGGTCCGAGAAGGGTGAGCACGAACGAGGCGAGCACACCGAACCAGGCGACCAGCGTCACCCGGGGACGGGCGCCGACGACGGCCACCGACAGGGCGATGACGGTCCAGACGGCGGGGACGGTGGCGACGGCCTGCAGGAACGCGCTGGAGTAGTCCACGCCGATGTCGGCGCTTGAGGCGAGCGCGGCAACGATGGCGCCCGCGAGGAGAACGTACAGGGTCGGGGCGGCGAAGGCGAGCAGAATGTTGCTGCCGTAGTAGCGGGAGCGACGGGTTCCCGCCGCGATGATCAACTCGACCCGGTCATCCATCTCCTCGGCCCGCACCTTGAGCACGGCTTGCACGCCCGGGACCGCCGCGATGATGCCGACGAGACTGAGCACGGTGACGAGGAACACCGACACCAGCGCGTCGGAGCTCGCGCCGCCCGAGGCGAGAAGCTGGGTGACGGCGCTGTCCGCGCCGAGGAGGTCGGTGATCGAGGTGGTGAAGTAACCGAACATGACGCCCAGGGCAAGGAACGCGATCGTCCAGGTGAGCATCGGGCCGGCGTTGATGCGCAGGGCGAGCCGCAGGGGAGAGCGCACCCGGCCGCGGGCGGGACCTTGCCGCGGCGCGATCGCGCCCTGCCCGAAGTCACGACGAGCCTGCAGCACGAAGGCGATCGTGAGGAGCACGAGGGTGAAACCGACGGCGAGCAGCAGCGGCCACCAGTTGTCCTGGGTCGCGGGGCGTGTCTCGGTCATCCACCCCAGCGGGTTGGCCCACACCGTCCACTCCGGTGCGGTGATCGACAACAGAAAGCCGCGCAGCAGGAACAGCACGCCGAGGGTGCCGACCGCGAGCGAGTTGGCGGTGCGAGTGTCGGAGCCGAGCTGCGCCGTGACGGCGGCGATAGCCGCGAACATCCATCCGGTGGCCGCGAACGTGCCGCCGAGCAGCAGTGACGATTCCCAGGCGCCGCCGCAGAGGACCGTGGCGAGACCGGCGACGGTGCCGAGCAGCAGGGAGCCGATCATGGCGAGGCCGACTCCGGCGAGGAGGCGGCTGGAACGTCCGAGCACACCGGATGCGAGCAACTCGGCCTGACCGGAATCCTCCTGACCGCGAGTGGTCCGGGTGACCAGGAAGATGGCACCCAGCGCGACGAGGAAACCGCCCAGTGCAAGGCTGCGCCAGGCGGTGAAGCCGTCGGCGCTGCTCAGATCGTAGGCGGGACCGAAGATGAGTCCCAGCGCGGGGTTCGCGCCGACCGCGGCCGCCAGTCCGGCTCGGTCCTGCTGGGTGGGGAAGATCCACGGGTACACGAGCACCGACGATGTCGCCAGTGCCGTCACGATCATGATCCACGGCGCGAAGGAACGCCCGTCATGGTGAATGGTCGTGCGCAGCAACGGCGCGGTTCCCACGAGGGCGGCACTCATCGCCCGGCCCCGGCGGGGGCATCCGTTTCGGTGTCGGTCGTTTCATAGAGGCGCAGGAAGAGGCTTTCCAGCGACGGCGGCTCGACGGTGAGTGCGCTCAAACCGTAGGGCGCGAGAGCCGTCATGGCCTCGCCGATCCGCGGGGAGTCGATCGATGCGGTCAGGCGGTGGCCGTCGAGGTGCACGTCACCGAGCGACGTCAGCTGTTCGACCGCCGGCGGGTGTTCCAGCGTCGCGTGCACGGAGGTGCGGGTGTGGCCGCGGAGTTCGGCCAGGCTGCCGTTCTCCACGATTCGTCCGTCGCGGATGATGCTCAACCGGTCGGCGAGGATTTCCACTTCGGCGAGGATGTGACTGCTGAGCAGGACGGTTGCGCCGCGCCGCTGCGCCTCGCCGACGGTTTTCTGGAAGATCTTCTCCATCAGCGGGTCCAGGCCGCTCGTCGGTTCGTCCATGATGAGGAGTTCCACGTCCGAGGCCAGCGCGGCGACGATCGCGACTTTCTGCCGGTTGCCCTTGGAATACTGGCGACCGCGTTTGGTGGGATCCAGCTCGAACCGGTCGATCAACTCGGCACGCCGTTTCTCGTTCAGGCCCCCGCGCAGCGAACCGAGCAGATCGATCGCCTCGCCACCTGTCATGCCCGGCCACAGCGACACTTCACCGGGAACATAGGCGAGTCGGCGGTGCAGGTTCACGACGTCGTGCCACGGATCCCCGCCGAGCAGGCGCACCCTGCCGCTATTGGCCTTCAGCAGGCCGAGTAGCACCCGGATCGTCGTCGACTTGCCGGCGCCGTTCGGCCCGAGAAAGCCGTGCACCTGCCCCCGCTCCACATGCAGATCAAGTCCCTTGAGCGCCTGGAACTTCCCATAGGACTTGGTGAGTCCCTCCACCTCGATCACGGCGCTCGTGCTCATGGGCATCCCTTCGGTCGTGCTACCTGCCGTCACTGTATCTGGTGCGTTTCTTCTCCGCCCCCGTCTAATCAGCGCTACCTCACCGAAACCCACCGCTGACGCACTGGGTATGGGGGTGCCGGGTACCTCGCCGGTAGGTCCGTGCAGCCCGATTGCCGGCTAGGGCCGGTTCTCGTCGTCGGGTGCCGGTTGCAGCACAGCCGCGGAGGCCGCACGCACGCGCTCCAGCGTGTCCGGGTCGGGAGCCGTTGCTTCGAATGCCGTGAGGAGCCTGCCGGTTTCGCTGACCACCCGGCCGCGCCGTGACCCGGTGGACGACGCCGTAGCGAGCCGATCGGCCAGACGCAGGGCGGCCTGAATCACGATCGGGTGCTCGAGGCCGTAGATCCGGATGCCGGTGAACACGGCACCGGCCAGTTCCTCCGCGGTCGGCCAGACGCAGACCACCCGGGTGATGCCGTCGCCGTCCGCCAGGTGCGACGGGGGAACGGGGCGTCGAAACAGCGGGATGAGGCTTTCGCCGGCGAGGTCGAGGGCGCTCACCGCCGTGTACGGATCATTCGCGCCCGAGGCGAGGCCGCGCACCGCGATTTCCACCAGCTGCTGCAGCGCGAACTGAATATCCTGGTGCGGCGTACGGGCGGAACCGAGGGTGAAGGAGGACCGTACGTCGCGCTGCAGGTCTGTCGCGGAGGCACCCGGATCCGACAGGACCACCTCCAGCAAAGCCTCACCCGGAACAACGTGCGTGCCCGGCGTGGCCGCCACGGTGAAAACGCATCGGCGGGACGATCCAATCCGCGCGAGTTTCTGCAGGTCGACGCGTTGCACATACCCGCCGGTGACGGCCGCGATCGGCTGTGATAGCCCAGACGAGGTGACACCGACCGGCGGAACCACACCGCCCGGATCATCCGGGTAGAGCAGGTCGATCGTGGCGCTGAGATCGCTTTTCACCTGGCGTTGCAGCGTGGTGATCTGCACCGAGTCCGCAATGTGGTGGATGAAAAACACCAGCACGGCCACGTCGAGCACCGCGAGCAGCACGGCAAAAAAGACGGCCATGATCGGCACGAAACTGTCGTTGTCGTCGACCTGCGTGTGCACGGACTGCAACACGACGAGCGCGTACAGAAAGGTGGAGGTGAAGACGGCGAGCACGAACTGGTTGGCGCGGTCGGCCATGAAGTTTCGTACCAGCCGCGGCCCGTAGGTGGAGGACGTCGTCGCGAGCACGGAAATGGTGATCGAGAAGGTGGTGCCCGCCACGGTGAGCATCGACGTTCCGATGATGGAGAGAATCGCGCGACTCCCGCTCGCACTGAGCACATCGAGAAAGAAGGTGCCGGTGACAGCGTCGCTCGCAACCGTGCGGTCCAGGAAGACCAGACCCAGGGCCAGAAGGATCGCCCCGATTCCGAATACCGCCGGGAGAAACCAGAACGACTCCCGGGCGCGAAGCAGGATGGTCCGAATCATGCGGTTGCCTCCAGAAAGCTGCAGTGACGTACGTCTGAAAAGTGCCTTCCGAGACGTTCGGCCCGCTCGGCCCGCTCGCGCGACGAACCAGCCGGCCTCGAGGGCCATTGAACCACGGCGCCAAATCGCCGCGCAAGCAGAACGGTTCGCCCGCACCCCTGTTGCCGCGGGTGGCGGCTCTCTACACTGGGGGCATGGCAGCCCGGCCCGCGGATGAGTATGGCGACGCTCTCGACCGAGCGCACGCCCACGCGACGCACTGGCTGGATTCCCTTCCGACCCGGCGCATCGGCCCGAGTCGCACCGCCGACGAGCTCCTCGACGACTTCGGGGTGCCACTGCAGGACGAACCGATGGCCGCGGCATCCGTGGTCGATGAACTGGCCAGGCTCGCCGAACCCGGCCTGATGGCGATGCCCTCCGGCCGATTCTTCGGATGGGTGATCGGTGGCACGCTCCCGGCATCGCTGGGTGCGGACTGGCTGGTGAGCGCGTGGGACCAGAATGCCGCGATGCGGTACTCCACCCCGGCGACGGCCGCGGCGGAACAGGCGGCCGGCCGCTGGCTGCTCGACCTGCTCGGTCTTCCGGCCGGCTGCGATGTGGGATTCACGACCGGGGCGACCGGGTCGAACCTGGTGGGTCTGGCCGCCGCGCGGCAGTATGTGCTGGAGCAGGCCGGTTGGGATCTGCCGACCCACGGCCTGGCGGGATCACCGGGTGTGACCGTTTTCGTGGGGCAGGACCGACACGCATCTGTGGATCTGGCGTTGCGGTACCTGGGGCTGGCGAAGCCCGTTGAGGTGGCTGCGGATGCGCAGGGCCGACTCGTGCCCGCCGCGCTCGCCGCGGCGATGGATGCGGTGAGCGGCCCGGTGATCGTGTGCCTTCAGGTTGGCAACCTGCACTCCGGCGCCTCCGACCCGCTGACCGAGGCGACCGCCATCGCGCACGCCCACGGCGCCTGGGTGCATGTGGACGGCGCGTTCGGGTTGTGGGCCGCGGCCAGCCCCACACACCGACACCTCGTCGCCGGCCTGGAGTCCTGCGATTCGTGGGCGACGGACGCGCACAAGACACTCAACGTGCCCTACGACTGCGGGGTGGCCATCGTGTCGCGTCCGCCGGTGGTGCGTTCGGTGTTCGGCGTGCATGCCAGTTACCTCATGACGGAGGAGAGCGGTCCGGGCGACCCCTTGGACAAGGTGCCGGAATTCTCGCGCCGCGCCCGCGGCGTGCCGGTCTGGGCGGCCCTGCGATCGCTCGGCCGCTCCGGTGTGGTCGCGCTGATCGACGGGCTGGTTGCACACGCCCAGGACTTCGGCGCACGACTCTCGAACCTTCCCGGAGTGCAGGTGATCAACGACGTGGTGTTCACGCAGGTCTCCGTGAGCTTCGGAACGGATGAGCGCACCCGCAGCATTACGGCGCGGCTGATCGCCGATGGCACCACCTGGATGTCGGGCTCTCGCTGGGCCGGCCGGGACATTCTGCGCATCTCGGTGAGCAACTGGTCGACCGACGACGACGCCGTGGCGCAGTCCATGGCGGCCATCCGGCGTGCGATTGCCGCGGAAGACGCCCGTTGACGGTTGCTCCCGGTCGGTGCGCGCCGGGCAGCGGCGCGTAACCTCGGAGTATTTCGCGACGCGCCGCGCCGCATCCGCTGCGAGCCACGGGCGCGTATCGCGAATTCTTCCGAGGTACACCGGGCGGGTGGTGTTGCTCGGCGACGCTGCCGCGGTGGTCTCGCTCCTGGCGGGGCAGGGCGCCTCACTCGGGATGGGCGCCGCCTACGTTCTCGCGGATGAACTCGCCGGGCACACCGACATGGGAGCGGCGCTCGCCGCGTTCGAAAACCGCTGGCGCCCGCTGGTGGTCGAACACCAGCGGGCGGGCGCCGCTGCCGCGCAATGGTTCGTCCCCGCCACCCGCTACGCCTCCGTGCTGCGCCGCACCGCCATCCGGCGGATGAAACTCCCCGGCATGAGCCGCCTGGTCGGATCGTCTCTGGTCGGAAAGTCCGGCGCGGCGCTGTAGCACCGCGGCCGGGAACGCCTGTCGGCCCGCAGAGACCGACCGGCCCGGGCCCGCGGTCGGCGCGGCGCGTAGGCGAGTCATGCCTAGGCTGTACGCATGGCTACAGTCATCCTTGTGCGGCATGGCCGCACCACCGCCAACGCCGAGGGCATCCTGGCCGGACGTGCCGTCGGCATCCGACTCGACGAGATCGGCCGCGAACAGGCGGCCCGTGCCGGTGAACGCCTCGCCTCCGTGCCGCTGGTCGGCGTCGTCTCCAGCCCGCTCGAACGCTGCCGCCAGACGTCGGAGCTCATCCTCGATCGGCAGGCCGGTTGCCCGGCGGCGCCGGTGGAACTCGACATCACAGAGTGCGACTACGGCGAGTGGCAGGGCAGAACCCTCAGCGACCTGAGCGGCGAAACGCTGTGGCCGGTCGTGCAGACGCAGCCGTCCGCCGTGGTCTTTCCCGGCGGCGAATCGATGGCCGGCATGCAGGCGCGGGCGGTTGCCGCGATCCGGAGACTCGACGCCGAGTTCGAGGCGCAGCACGGCGCGGGGGCCGTGTGGGCGGCCGTCAGTCACGGCGACATCATCAAATCGATTCTCGCCGACGCTCTGGGTATGCACCTCGACCTGTTTCAGCGCATCAACGTGGGCCCGGCATCCATCTCGATCGTGCGGTACGGCGCGAATCGCCCGAGCGTGCACGCCACCAACACCGACTCCGGCGACCTGTCCTGGCTGGCCGGGAGCACCCCGGCGGGCGACGCGCCGGTCGGTGGTGGGGCGGGTCATCAGGCGCCACACGAATCACGCGCCTAAAATATCTGCATGCCTAAAATCGTGCACGAGTTTGCCTGGCCGGATCGCGTCGTCGTCGGGACGGTGGGTGCGCCCGGGTCGCGGGAATTCTACCTGCAGGTGCGCACCGGGGCGCAGATCGTGAGCGTCGCTCTGGAGAAGCAGCAGTCGGCCCTGCTCGCCGAGAAGATCGACGAGATCCTCGACCAGCTCATCAACCACGAGGGCAATCCGTTCAGTATCCCGACCATCACCCCCCTCGAACTCGTTGACAACGACCCGCTCGAGCAGCCCGTGCAGGAGGAATTCCGTACGACCGCCATGAGCCTCGGCTGGGACCCGTCCACGGTTCAGGTCGTGATCGAGGCCTACCGCTTCGAGGAGGACGACGACGAGCCCTTCGACACGGATGCCACCGAACCGGCGGAAGTGCTGCTGGTGCGAATGCCGGTCGGCACCGCCCGGGCCTTTGCGAAACGCACCCGTGAGGTCGTGGGCGCCGGCCGCCCCATGTGCCCGCTGTGCGGCAACCCCATCGACGCGGACGGGCACACCTGCCCCATTCCCGGTACGTGATGCCGTCCGCCGCCGACCTCGATCAGGGCGCGCTCGACATCACGGGCCGCATCCGCACGGCCTCCAACGCGACGTTTCTCGGCAGCATCGGGGGAGTTGCGGTCGTGTACAAGCCGATCTCCGGCGAGCATCCGTTGTGGGATTTTCCCGATGGGAACCTCGCCAGCCGTGAGGCTGCCGCGTACCTGGTGTCGGAGTCGCTCGGGTGGAACGTCGTGCCGCGCACCTGGCTGCGGGACGGCCCGATGGGTCCCGGGATGGTGCAGCTGTGGCAGGAGCCGGACCCCGCTCAGGGCCCCGTCGACCTGGTCGCGGCCGACGCCGTGCCCGAGGGGCCGTGGCGTCAGGTACTGGAGGGAACGGACCAGACGGGTCGACCCGTCGCGCTCATCCACGAGGATTCGCGTGCCCTGCGGCGCATGGCCGTGTTCGACATCATTGTGAACAACGCCGACCGCAAGGGTGACCATATTCTCGCGATGCCGGATGGGCACCGGCACGGCGTCGATCACGGCCTCACCTTTCATGTTGAGCACAAGCTGCGCACCGTGCTCTGGGGCTGGCTGGGCGACGAGCTCTCCGCCGAGGAGCTCGCCGGGATCGACCGCGTCAGCACGCAGCTCGCCGGTGACCTCGGCGACACGCTCGACGGGTTGCTCAGCGTTCCGGAGATCGCCGCACTGGCCGAACGCTGCGACCGGCTGCGCACGGACGGGCGCTTCCCCGCCCCGCACGGCGGGGCTCCCGCGGTGCCCTGGCCGCTGTTCTAACGGCGCCCGCACCGCCGATCGGATGCCGTGTGAGAACAGCGGCCGCCTGTCGCCACGGCCCGTGACAACGTGTCGGCCCCAAATGTGATGAGATCGCAACGCCCCGCCGGGACATTTGGCGTGCCTGTTGGATAGGGGAAGATAGGCTCGCACAGACGGACCCCGCCTGGACGCCAGGCGGCACGCTCGCTCGCTTTGGCCAAGGAGGTCCACTATGAGAAGAAAACTGCTCACTACCGCTGTCTTCGGTTCAGCCCTACTAATCGCCGTCACCGGCTGCAGCACCGCCGCGGAATCGGATTCCGCCGCCGGTGGCAGCCTCACCGGGAGCGGAACGGGCGCGGATTGCGTCATCGATTCCGCCGTACCCGTCTCTGCGGCATTCAGCCTCACGGGCGCTGCGGCACAGTACGGCGCGGGCCAGAAGAATGCGCTGGAACTCGCCGTTGAGGACCTGAACGCGGTTGGCGGGGTCACCTACGACCTCACCGTCGAAGACGACGCGACCGACCCGAAGCAGGCCATCCAGGTGTTCGACACCTTCATCAACTCCGGCGCCAGCATCATCATCGGCCCGACCCTGTCCAACACCGCGAAGCAGACGGACCCGATCGCCCAGGACGCGCAGGTCCCCGTGCTCGGCGTGTCGAACACCGCGGCCGGCGTCACCGAAATCGGCGACTACATCTTCCGTGATTCCCTCACCGAGGATGCCGTCATCCCGCAGACCGTCAAGGCTGCTGTCGACAAGCTCGGCGTGAAGAAGGTCGTCGTCATGTACGCAAATGATGACGCGTTCACCGAGTCCGGCTACCAGGCCTTCGCCACGGCGCTCGAGGACCAGAACGTGGAGATCGCTGACACCCTCACCTTCTCCAAGTCCGACACGGACTTCCGTGCCCTGTTGAACAAGGCCAAGCAGTCCGACGCCGACGCCATTGTCGTCTCCGGACTCATCGACGCGGCCGTGCCGCTCGTCAGCCAGGCCCGCGAAATCGGCATCGACACGCCGATCATCGGCGGCAACGGCTTCAACTCACCTGCTCTCCTCACCGGCGCCGGCGTCGCAGCCGAGGGCGTCATCGTGGGCGCTGCCTGGAACTCTGCCTCCGACAACGCGCAGAACGTGAAGTTCATCGAGGACTACAACGCCGCGTACGGCTCCGCTCCGGATCAGTTCGCCGCGCAGGCGTACGCCGGCATGCAGATCATCGACCACGCCGTTCGATCCGGATGCTCGGCCGAGCGCGAGGACATCAAGTCCGGTCTCGGCGAGATCAACGACGTGCCGACGGTGCTGGGCGATGTCAGCCTGAATGAGAACCGCGACGCCGTGCACGATGCGCTCGTGCAGATCGTTCAGGACGGTCAGTTCACCATCCTGAAGTAAGCGCCCCGCACCACTAACAACGCACAGGCCGTGTGCCGTCCCCGGGCGGCACACGGCCGAAAATATCAGGGACGTCACCAATGCAACTCTTTCTGGACGGGATCTTTCTCGGTTCCATCTATGCTCTGTTCGCCATCGGTTTCACCCTGGTGTTCGGCATCCTCGACCGGTTGAACCTCGCCCACGCCGCGGTCTTCACAGCCGGCGCCCTGGTCGGGATCGAGGTCGTGACCAGGTTCGGCGTTCCGATCTGGCTGCTCATTCCCATGGTGCTGATCTTCGGCGCGGTTCTGGGCATCCTGATCGAACGCGTCGCCTTCCGCCCGCTGGCCGGCCGGCACGATGCGCACTTCGCCGGCCTGATCTCCTCGATCGCCTTCGGGGCCATCCTGCTTTCGCTGCTGCAGGCGTTGTACGGTGCTGACACCCAGCGATTCCCCTCTGATGCCTTCACTCGAGTGCGGGTGGAAATTCTCGGGGCCACCGTCTCCCTCCTCCAGATCGTCATCCTCGCCATCAGCGTGTCGCTGATGGTTGTGTTGACCTGGGTGGTCGCCAAATCGAAGCTCGGTCGTGGCATGCGCACCATCGCAGAAAACCCGCACGCGGCTTCGGTGCTGGGTCTGAACGTCGGTCGGATCAGCAGCACCACGTTCGCCCTCTCCTCGGCGCTGGGCGCGGTGGCCGGCGTGCTCTTCACCCTGAACGTGAATGCCGCCTCACTCGGAATCGGTCACGCCGTCGAGCTGAAGGCCCTCGCCGTGATCATCGTCGGTGGAATGGGATCCCTGCCGGGCGCCCTGATCGGCGGCTTGATCCTCGGCTTGGCCGAGGTTCTCGCCGTGAATTACATCGGAAGCTCGTGGCGGGACATGGTCGCATTCGGGCTCCTGTTCCTGATCCTGATCCTGCGACCGCAGGGCCTCTTCGGCGCACGCAAGACGCGGGAGGTCTAATCATGTTCGCGGAATACAGCTCACTCATCACCCTGATCGCTTTGACGGCGATCCTCGCCTTCAGCTTCTATGCCGTGCTGATCGCCGGCCAGCTGAGCCTGGCCCAGGTCGGCCTGGCCTCCCTGGCCGCCTTCACCTCCGCCGTCGTCGTGCCCGCCGAACCCCTGTTCGGTCTCATCCCGCCCCTGGCCGTCGGCATCGTCTGCGGCATGGGAGTGGGCATCGTCGCCGCATTCATCCTGGGCCTGCCCGTCATCCGCCTGCGCGGCGTCTTCCTTGCCATCGCCACTCTCGCCTTCGGCGAGATGGTGCGCATTTTTCTGATCAACCAGAGCTGGACCAACGGCGCGCAGGGGATGGGCTTCCCCAAGCTCGTCGGAATCGGGACGGCCTGGGTCGCGCTGGCCCTCGTGGCCTTCTGGTTCTGGCGTCTCTCCGGCTCCCGAATGGGACGAGCCTTCGCCGCGATCCGCGAAGACGAACTTGCCGCCACCACGATGGGCATCGACGTACCCCGATACCGGATGGCCTCATTCGTCATCGCGGGAGCGGTTGCCGGCCTCTACGGCGTACTGCTGGCGCACTTCTCCCGGTTTGCCGACCCCAATGAGTTCTCGTTCACCGCCGCGGTGGACGGCCTGGTCACGGCGGTCGTTGGCGGGGTCACGCTGTTCGTCGGCCCGATACTGGGCTCCGTGTTCCTGTCCGTGCTCCCCGAGCTGCAGCGTGTTCTTGGCGTCGACGCCGGCTGGATCCGTCCAACGATTTCCGGAGTCCTGCTCCTGGTCGTGATCCTGTTCCTGCCGGGAGGGCTGTCCGGCCTCATCCCGCGCCGAAAGTCCGCCAAACGCTTGATATCCGATCCGGCGCTGCGACCCGACCTGCCCGCCCTGCCGACGCCGGGTTCCGAGCTCGTGAACCTGACCGGCCTCGGCAAGTCCTACGGCGGAGTGCACGCCGTGCGCTCGGTCGACCTCACCGTGAAGGCCGGGGAGGTTCTCGGCCTGATCGGCCCCAACGGAGCAGGCAAAACCACCCTCGTGAACATGGTCACCGCGTTGACGCCGCCGAGCACCGGCACCGGCACGGTGTTGGGCGTTCCCCTCTCCGCGGCGACGAAGGCTCACCGCCTGGCGCAGGCCGGGGCCGCACGGACCTTCCAGCAGATCAAGCTCTTCAACCGGCTGTCCGCACTGGAGAACGTGCTCGTCGGTGGGTACCGCATCACCCAGGACACGATGCTGCGTCGCCTGCTCTTCCTGCCCTCGGCACGTCGGTTGGAGCGTGAATCCGTGGCGATGGCATCCGCGCAGCTGATCCGCGTCGGCCTCGGGGACAAGGCGGCCAATGCCGCAGGCGACCTCTCCTACGGCGACCAGCGTCGGCTGGAGATCGCCCGGGCGCTGGCCTCGCATCCGTCACTTCTGGTGCTGGACGAGCCGGCCGCCGGAATGAACCACGTCGAGGCGGGACGGTTGTCGGACCTGATTCGTTCGCTCGCCGCCGACGGCATCGCCGTGCTGGTGATCGAACACAACGTGCGGATGATGCTGGCGACCTGTGACCGGATCATGGTGCTGAACTTCGGTGAGGTCATCGCCTCCGGTCTGCCGGCCGACATCGCCAGGGACCCGCGGGTGTTGGAGGCGTACCTCGGCTCGGCCGGCTCCGATGAGGACGCCGATGCGGCATCCGTTCTGGCGGCCGAGAACCTCGCTCATATCGCCGCCGACCCCGACAGTGAGGCGCACGGGCGCCACTCCGACGCTGACCCCGGGGACACCCCGGAGCCCAACGGCGCGACAGACCCGGAGGAGAACCGATGAGCGATCCGATCCTGAGCGTTGAGGGCCTGCAGGTCAACTACGGCCGCGTCGAGGCCGTGCGCAACGTGTCCTTCGAGGTCGCGGAGGGCGCGCTGGTCACCCTGGTCGGCGCCAACGGCGCCGGCAAGACCTCCGTATTGAACGCCGTGTCCGGTCTGCTGCGTCCGCGCCAGGGCGTCATCACATTCAAGGGCCAGGACATCACGAAGTGGCCCGCGCACCGCCTGGTGAAGGCCGGACTCGTGCAGGTTCCCGAGGGGCGGGAGATTCTCGGCACCCTGACCGTGGCCGAAAACCTCACCCTCGGCGGCTGGCACCGCGGACGCACCCTGCACGAGAACATGGCCAAGGTCTACGAGCGCTTCCCCGTGCTGTTCGAACGACGCAAGCTGCAGGCCGGTGCGTTGTCGGGCGGCGAGCAGCAGATGCTGTCGATCGCCCGCGCCCTGATCGCCGAGCCGGAAATTCTCTTGCTCGACGAACCGTCGATGGGGCTCGCGCCCAAGATCGTGGACGAGGTGTTCAGAGTCATTGAGGAGATTCGGCAGACCGGCACGACGGTGGTGCTCGTCGAGCAGAATGCCCGGCGCGCTCTCGCTGCCGCGGACTACGGTTACGTGTTCGAGACGGGGGAGATCTCGCATTCCGGGCCGGCCCACGAACTGCTCGCCGACGAGAAGGTCATCGAGGCTTACCTGGGCCTGGACTAACCAGGCGGGCCGCGCCCGGCGGTGAAGGTCTCTGTCGGTGATGCCGCGGCTACCCGCGTCAGGTTGATCGGTGATGTCGGGTTGATCGTTGAGGCAGCACACCCGCTATCGTTCACCACCGGGGGTGGGTAGGGTGATGTCAACTGAAGGAGAATGTCATGGCCGCACGACCCCACGACGTCACTGACCTGTATTTGGCTCCCGTCGCCCTGGGCCTCGATCATCACCTCGAGGAACTAGCCGATCTCTCGGTTGAAGAGGTGCAGTACCGGGTGATCCTGGGGAGCGACCGGCAACCGCGCAACGCCGCGCAGCGCGAGGAAGCCCTGCTGGAGACCCTCACCAGGGGGCTTGAGCTGCACGGCTGGCACATTTCCCGGCACCCGCGAGGCATCATGGTGGCGCACGACACGTATGGCCTCGTGCTGGGACTCCCGGCAAATCTGGTCTCCTACCTCAACGGTTGAGCCTTGCCGGTCGAGCACTGAAGGGGTGATTCGGGTCGGCGATGAGCAGTCTATTCGCCGATCGCGGGGCTGCGGCTAGGGTGAACAGCATCATGCGCATTCGAGATATTGGGTTGTCACCGCTCAAAGGTGGTCGCCATCAGCCGCGGGAGCACGTTCTGCTCGAGGCCGAGGGCCCGGTCGGCGATCGCCTCTTCGCGGTCGTGGACCCCCAGAGCGGCCAGATTCTGAAAACGGTCGAGCATCCGGCCCTTCTCACGTGCACAGCACGCTGGTCAGGCGGGAGGCTGTCGATACGGTCCGACCGACGCGAGGTGACGGCAGCGCCGGAGCGCACGGGCGACCACCTCGTACTGGACTATTGGGGTCGAGCCACCTCGATGGAGATAATCGACGGGCCCTGGGCCGCTGAAGTCTCTCGCGTGTTGGGTCGTGACGTGGTACTCACGCGGAGCGTCGTCAGGGGAGGCGTGGTGTTCGGCGATTCCGTCACGATCTCCACCACGAGTTCACTCGCCCGGCTGGCGGGCGAATCCGGAGTCGACCCCGATACGCGCCGGTTCCGCGCCACGTTCACGATTGACACCGGCGACGCCGACGCGCATGTCGAGGATTCCTGGGCCAGTCGGGAACTGCAGCTGGGGAGAGCCCGGCTGCTCGTGAAGGGCGGGATCCCTCGATGCGCGGTAATCGACCTCGACCCTGACACGGGCGCCCGTGGCACAAGCCTGCTGAAGACCCTCGCGGGCTATCGGCTGCAGGCCAAGGAGATCATGTTCGGCGTTTACGCCGAGGTGATTCGCCCGGGTGCCGTGTCGATCGGCGACACCGCCCGGCTCCCGGCCGCGGCGCCGCTGCCCTGATGAGATCACAGAAATCACGGCACGATGAGGTCAGCGCGGCCGGAGTTGTGGTTGAGCGTCAACGGGCCCACGGTCAGTTCAGTGGCCGTGCGCTGCGAACGGAGGCGACGACGTCGAGGATCGCATGAGTGGTGGATGCCGCATACTTCTTGTCCAGGATCAGCGCCGGGTGGCTCGCCCCGACGATGACGCGGTATACGCTGTTGCCCGACAGGGTGGCGAGGTGGTCCTGGGATGCAGAATGAGCGGCGTCGCTGCTGACGCCGGCGGTGAGCACGATCAACGGTTTGTCTCCGAAGTCCCTTAGAGTCGCAGCTTCCCCCTCCGAGGCATTCGCTTGCACGAATTCGTCGATGAAGCTGCCGACGTAGTCAGCCGTCGCGCTGCTGGCGCGGACCTCCTCGCGGGCGCGCGGCGGCAGAACGTTGTACTCGTACCCGAACGTCCCGACCAGCCGACCGAAGCCAACTCGTGCGGAGGCCGAGCCGAGCGCAGCGATGCGGCCCAGGGCGTCATAGGTTCCCCCCTTGTATGGGGATGCTGCCCCCGCCTGTGGCTCCGATGCAGGGTTGGTGGAGTCCACCAGCACCATCCCGGCGACGTCGTCGGGGTAACGCGCGGCGAACGTGAGCACGTAGAGAGCGCCGAAGGAATGTCCCGCCAGCACTTGCGGGGCCGGAACATCACCACGCTGGAGCAGTGTGTGGAGGTCGTCCACAATTCGTGTGGCGTCCTGAGGGCCGTCCGTGGGCTCGCTCCAACCCCGTCCTGCTCGGTCGTAAACGCAGACCCGGGTGTCACGCGCCACGGCAGGTGATATCCATGCCATGACCGAAGAGACGTCGCCTCCACCGGGTTCCAGTACGACCGTGGGGCTGCCGGACCCCGTGCGACGTCGATCAACTGACCGGGCGCGGGGTTCGCGCTCGCGTCGACGGCTTCACGCACGGTCTCGAATCCGCCGCCGATCGAGGCCAGCCCCAGGATGGCGATGACCAGGTAGACCATCACACGACTGCTTCGATTGGGGAGCTGTCGATGGGCGCGTATGAACATCCACACCACGAGCGCGAGCACCGCGGGAGGCCACACCCAGTTGAACAGTTCCCGCACCGAGGTGCCGAACCAGATCAAGAGAAGACCTGCCACTGCCAAGAACAGTGCCGGTGCCGTCGACCATCGCTGAGGATGCTCGGTGAACCTCGCCGAGAGTACGGCCAACATCGCCCAGCCGAGCGCGAATCCGCACAAGAGCGCGCCCGTGACGGCGTTCTCCTCGGGTGCGATGAACGGAGCGGCGGCGAGCAGAAAAACCGCGACTCGGTGGCCGTCGCGAAGTCGACGCGCGCGACCCCCTCGCCATTGTCATCGGCCGCCGGGACGAGTGCCGCGCGCGTGGTCTGCCCGTTGAAAGACGACGGTGCCCACTGGCACCCCTCCGGGGCGCGCCCGAAGGGCACCGCGAGTGGGTCGTGCTCCGCGAGCGGCGCGCTGAAGGCGGCGTCGCGGAAGAACAGCCGGGTGAGGGGCGGACGTCTGTGCTGTAGCCACTGCATCGCGGGGATCAGCAACGGTCGCAGCCGAGAGGAGTATCCGATTGCGCACACGCAGATCACGTGGTCGTGCGCGGGATCGAAACGGTCGCCGAGCCGCGCGATGAGGCTCGCGTGGTGAGCGCCGGGCCCGATCCAGCAGGTTGCGACGCCGCGCCGCGTCGCTGCCATCACGACGTGTTGCAGGCCGCGGCCGACGTCGACGACCGCGGCGCGGTCGTAGTGGGCGGGGGCGATTGCGACGAGGAACTCGTGGGCGCCGACGACCGGCCAGACGGTGAGCGGCGCGGCCACGTACTCGAAACGGATGGGGCTGGTGCCCAGAACTGCTGCGGGGCGGGCCCAGTGCGCGGCATCCGTCAGCAGCTCATCGCGATCCGCATCGGTCAGGTCGCGTGTCTGGAAGGACCGGCACGACCGACGGGCCCGCAGAAGATCGAACGCGTCGAGCCCGTTGAGTGATCGGGGGATCGGCTCGCGCGGTCGAAGTCCGCCCGTGAGGGTGACGACGTCGAATGCCGTTCGCAGCAGCAGAAGAGCGGAGAGTCCCAGCGGTACGGCCGCGGCGAGAAGGGCGGACCCGCCGAGGCCGATACTGAGCAGTGCAGCGGCGAGTGCGGCGAGCCCGAGGAACGCCGCGAGGATTGTCGGGAGGAGATATTGCAGCCATCCGGTGAATTGCAGCCGCGTCTTCGACGCGAGCAGTCGCTCTCGGGGCGAAAGCACTCGGTGGGTGGGGTGAGGTGCTGTCGACGCGGCGCGGGTCATGGGGACCTGGGGATGGTACGGGTGCGAATTGTGTCGCTTAAATGTTAGGTTCGTCCGAGCCTGAATGCAAGTGATCACTTACAATAAAGATGTCCGACGAGAGGGAGCCCCGTGCCCAGACGTATCGACACCGCTGCCCTCTTCGAGGTGGTTGTGCAGCTCTAGGCCGAGCGCGGGTACGTCGGTACCACGACCGTCGACATCGCCGCCGCGGCCGGGATCGGCGAGGTGACGTTGTACCGCCGGTGGACAAGTAAGGCCGGGTTGATCGCCGCAGCGCTCACCGACCGACTAGCCGCCACGCCCTTCGCGGACCTCGCCGAGACGGGCGACGTACGCGCTGACCTGCGAGCCATTGTCGACGCGTTTGATGCGACCCGCCGGGCGTACGGCGGCGTCGTGACCACGCTGCTCACTGAGGCGCCCCGCTACCCCGACCTCGCGCCGGCGCTCGGCGCTCTGGTGCCGAACCTCGAAAACGTCGGTCGCATCCTCGCGTTCCACCAGGCGGAGGGGCGGCTTATCGCCGAGAATCCCAGGCAGCAGCTTGCGCTTCTCCTTGCGCCGCATATAGCGGCCGGGCTCTGGCAGAGGGCCGGGGGTCCGCTCGAATTCGGCGTCGATCCGGCCGGTCTCGTCGACGGGTTCCTGAACGGACACGCGGCACATGAGTGATGGTTTCGGGCGATATCAACCCCGGTGGCAGCAAACTCGGCCGCTACGGTTCGAGGATGTCCTGATGCCCGGCATCCGCCAACTACCCGGCGGCCTGCAGCTCGAGCTCGTAGGGGCGCAGGGCGTCGTCCTGGAAGGCCTGCTGCACGGCCTTGAGCTTGTCCCAGTCGATGTTGACAATCGACTGCGCGCCCGCCATGCCCGTGCCCTTCGTTGGCAGCGTGAAGAAGCCGACGTCGCTCACGCGAACGTTGCGCAATTCCACGCCGAGGCCCGCGACGTACGCAGAGTCGAGGCTGTCGTCGACCGCGAGGTAGGGGGAAACCGCTCCTATCAGGCCGCCAACTTTGCGGGGGTCGGTCAGGGACTCCGCGCTCAAGGCTCGCTTGAGAACGGCCTTGATGAAGGCCTGCTGGTTGCGAGCGCGCTGGAAGTCGCCGTCCGGGAACGCGTACCGCTCGCGCACGAACGCCAGCGCCTCGGTCCCGTTGACGGGCAACGTGCCCTGCGCGAAGTAATGCCCCTGGAGGTGGGAGGGGCTGAAGCCGATCGTGTTCTCAATGTCGACGCCGCCCAGGGCGTCCGTGACACCCTTGAACCCGTCAAAATCTATGATCGCCACGTGGTCCATCCGTACACCCAACAGCCCTTCCACCGTCTGAACGGCCAGCGGCACGCCACCATAGGAGAGAGCCGCGTTGATCTTGGCCTCGCCGTGCCCGGGGATTTCGAGCCAGCTGTCGCGGAGGATCGACATGACGGAGATGCTCTTCCGGTCCGCCGGGACGTGCACGACCATGATCGTGTCCGAGCGCTGGCCACTGATGTCGGCGATCGATCCGTTGATCGACCCCCGGGTGTCGGAGCCGAGCAGGAGGATGTTTTGTGCCTTCGCGGCCTCGCCCTGCAGCACCGGTGGACGGGCGGCCTCGTTCGTCGGGAAGACCTCCGGGATCTTCTGGGTCTTCGTGTCGAAGGTTCGGGAGAGGTTCCACGCGAAAGCGCCGGCACCGCCGGCGATGAGCAGCACGACTGCCGCAACGGATAGGAGGGCGATCCGCCACCCCCTCCGCTTCCTGGGTGCCGGAGTCTCAATCGGAGTCGTCATGGTCGCTGGGTTCCGTTCACCTTGCGGTGACGACACACGTGATGACCCCGGCGATGAGCGGAATCCTGAGACGATATCCCACGGCGTTGGTGCCCTCGTCTCCCGTGCGCATGCATGGTGTCTTCCCGTTCTCTTCAGCGGCGTTGGCGGATGCCGATCGATAGGGGAAAAGCTATGTCGCTTCCGGAAGGTGTACCCAGTCCCACTTTGGGTGTCGCGACTTTCCGGAGAAGCGCGACACGTCGCATGAGAAATTTTCACTTGATCACATGAGGAAAAGACATCGCCCAGCTTCCGCGAGGAGTGTTCCCAGAATTGTGAGGGATCCTCCGCAGGAAATGAGCCCTGTTTCACTGGCATGTGCATGGTCAGAGCAACACCGTGCGGCCCTACTGCACGGACACCACCGGGGAGCGGAAGAGACCGAAGATCCCACTTCGGGGCACCCGGGCACGGACGCACGCATCGGCAAGTGCACCGAGTCGTGGGCACGAGGATCGAACGTTCCACCCCACAAGACGGGCACGGCCCGCTCGACGTCGGCGTCGTTCCGGGCTGACGCGTCGACGATCTTCTGAACGGGGCGGCGGCACGAGGGTGAGTGTTTCGGGGGAACGCCACCCTTTGTACAACGGAGCAGGCGCGCGCGGGGGGTGGCGGAACCGTGCGCAGCTGGCGGGATGAGTAATCCCTCCCGAACAGGCCGCATGACACTCGACCGGTGGCGGGAAATCGCCGAATGGCCGATTTCGGCCGCCGCGCTCGTATTCATCACGGTGTATGCCTGGCAGCTGCTCGCGGAGCCTGCTCCACTCTGGGCATCGGCTGCCGACGCGGTCATGTGGGCCCTCTGGGCCCTGTTCGTCGTGGACTATGTCGTGAGTCTGACCCTGGCGCCCCAACGGTGGCGGTGGTTCTTCACCCACATCCATGAGTTGCTCATGGTCATCCTGCCTGTGCTCCGCCCCCTCCGCCTGCTCCGTCTGGTGACTCTCCTCGTCGTGCTTCAGCGTGCCGCCGGATCGGCCCTGCGTGGACAGGTGCTGCTTTACGCGGTCGGTGCGTCGGTTCTTGTCGTCGGCGTCGCTGCCCTCGCGATGCTGGACGTGGACGAGGTGTTTCTGGCGCAACGATCACCACGTTTGGAGATGCGCTCCGGTGGGCCGTCGTGACGATCACCACGGTCGGATACGGCGACCTTTCACCGGTGTCTATTCCCGGTCGTTTCATCGCGGTGGGGATGATGATCGCCGGCATCGCACTGCTCGGCACGGTCACCGCGACGCTCGCGTCCTGGCTTCTCGACCGTGTTGAAACAGTCGAGGAGGAAGCCCAAACGGTGACGCGACAGGAGGTGGCGGAGCTCTCCCGGGAGATTTCACAGCTTCGAGAGCTTCTCGTCGCCGACAGGCGCGCTGTGACGCACATGCCAGGGAACAATGGTGACCGGATCTCGGGTGGCTGAACAGCAGGCAAACGTCGCCGGGTGCGTTTGGGCATCCCTCAGACTCGGGTATCGATGTCGGACCCCACGCGCGCCGACTCCCGTGAGAATATGACCCTGTCAGTGCAGTAACTCGTTTGTTCCCGAAACGGGGACCTTCGTCAACGGTGAGGGGTCGGATGCCACGAGCAACGCAGGTCACCGGGGTCGCATGCGCGATGCACCGTGTCGACGGGGCGAGCCGGTGATTCTCAGCTTCGGCATCGTGCTGCTCGCAGCGATCCTGATCTCGGGGATCGCGCACCGCACCGTGCTGTCCACCGCTGTGTTGTTCCTCCTTGCGGGATTCCTGCTCGGGCAGGGATGGTCGGTGTCGTTGTGCTCCAAGCCGGCGACACCCTCGTCAGCCAGATCGCCCAGATCGCACTGTTCGTCGTGCTCTTCACCGACGGACAACGGCTCGCGGTGCGCGACCTGGCGAAGGCCTGGCGCCTGCCCGGCCGGGCCCTCTTGCTCGGCATGCCACTGACATTCGTCATCACGGCTCTGCTCGGCGTCTGGCTGGTCGGGCTGCCCTGGCCCGAAGCGCTGCTCGTGGCCGCGGTGCTCGCCCCGACCGATCCGGTCTTCGCCTCCGCGATCGTCGGCCGGATTGAGATCCCGGCACGGATTCGGGGCCTGCTCAATGTGGAGTCAGGGCTCAATGACGGTCTTGCCCTGCCGGTGGTCTTGATTCTCATCGCGGCAATCGGGGGCCCGGAAGTCGAGTACCTCGTGCTCGCCCTCGAATTGGCCGGGGGCGTGGTGCTCGGAGTCTCTGTGCCGCTCCTCGTCACCCTGCTGCTGCGCATCCGGTACCTCGCGGCGACGCCGCTGTATGCCTCGCTCGGTCCCGTCGCGATCGCGATCATCATCTACGGCGTCGCCGTCGGCACCGGCGCGAACCTCTACCTGGCCGCGTTCTCGGCAGGCATTACCATCGCGAGCGCCGCACCCGAGCTGCGCGACGCCTTCATTGAATACGGCGAATTCATTGCTGAGATCGTCAAGCTGCTGGCCATCTTCGTGTTCGGTGCACTCATCGCGCCGAGCTTTCTCGCCGACGTGTCGCCGATGGGGTACCTGTTTGCCGTGCTGATCCTGGTGATCGCGCGACCGGCCGCCGTCGAGGCTGCGCTCATCGGCAGCAAACTACCGTGGGAGGAGCGCGCCACCGCGGCCTGGTTCGGCCCGAAGGGATTCGCCTCCGTGCTCTATGGCCTGCTGGTACTGGAGAGCGGCAATCCCGACGCCGATCACCTGTTCCATCTCATCGTTGTCGCGATCTCCCTGTCGATCATCGCTCACTCTTCGACCGACGTCCCGATCGCCGGCTATTTTGCCCGACTCGAGAAGCAGGATCAGGCGCGATCGAGCGCGAGTCGTTAAACCATCCGTGGCTCGCGGCACTCGTTTGGTGAGGTGGCACTCGTTCAAACACGTGCCGGCGTGCCAAGTGCGTGCCGCGGCGGTCGGGGCAACGTCTGTCCGTGGTGTGGACCCGTCTGGCTGAACCCGGTCGGCGGGGGACGGCTCAGGCCAGTGAGAGGAAGAGCCGTTCGAGCTCTTTGACGTCGAGCTGCTTCTTGTTTCCGTCGTCGGCGTTGTCGACGAGGCATTCCTTCATGGCCGAGGAAATGATGGTGAAGCCGGCTCGATCGATCGCGCTGGACACGGCGGCGAGCTGAGTGACCACCGGGCGGCAGTCTGCACCGGATTCGACGGCGGCGATCACCGCCGCGAGTTGTCCCTGCGCGCGCTTGAGCCGGTTGGCGATCTTGCGCATGTCGTCTGATTTCGCTGTGTCCGAAGTCATTTCAGGCCACCATTTCTTTTCGGCCGGGGGGTCGCATCCAAGGGATACCCTAGAGGGTATTAATCCTACTGGTTCAGAGTCTAGCGTCTCATACCCCTTAGGGTATAGGGAGAATCTCGACATATCTCGCACGACCAAGAAAACGAAGGCACGTGCCCGGGCCGTAGTGGCCGGGGCACGTGCCTTCGCTAGGGGTGACGCGTGGTGCTGACGGTGCTAGACCTTGGCGGCTGCCGGCGCCTTGTAGCGCGGGTGGGACTGCTCGACAGCGGCATCGAACTCTGTTTCGATTTCGGCCGACGGCTTGTGCGTGGCCAGGGAGACCACCACGGCCACGATGATGCTCGCGATGAAGCCGGGCACGATCTCGTACATGACGTCTCCGAGCGGGGAGTTGCCCCAGATGAAGACGACGACGGCGCCGGTGATCATGGCGGACAGTGCGCCCCAGGTGGAGAGCTTCTTCCAATACAGCGAGAGAAGAACGACGGGACCGAACGCGGCACCGAAGCCTGCCCACGCGAATCCGACCAGCTCGAGGATGGTGGAATCGCGGTTGAGCGCGATGAGTCCGGCGACGAGGGCCACGAGCAGCACGCCGAGGCGGCCGAGCATGATCATCTGCTTGGGAGAAGCGTCCTTCTTGCCGACGATTTTGTACAGGTCCTCAACCAGGGCGGAGGAGCAGACGATGAGCTGCGAGGAGATGGTGCTCATGATGGCGGCCAGCACGGCGGCGAGCACCAGACCGGCGATGAACGGGTGGAACAGAACCTGCGAGAGCAACAGGAACACCGTCTCGGGGTTGCTCAGGGTGACCTCCGGGTGCTGCTGGAAGTAGGCCATGCCGATGAGTGCCGTGCTGATGGCGCCGAGGGCTGTGATGATCATCCAGCCGATGCCGATCCGGCGTCCGGCCGTGGCGTCCTGGGGGGAACGCATCGCCATGAAGCGCACGAGGATGTGCGGCTGGCCCATGTAGCCGAGGCCCCATGCCGCGGCGGAGATGACGCTGAGAATGGATCCGCCGGCGGTCAGGGAGAGGTGGTTCGGGTCGATTTCGCGGATGGCTTCGAAGGTTGCGGTGATGCCTCCCGTGGCGTTCAGGGCCACGAGCGGCACGGCAATCAACGCAACGAGCATCAGGATGCCCTGGGCGACGTCTGTGAGGGTGGCGCCGAGGAATCCGCCGAAGAGCGTGTAGAGCAGGGTGACTCCGGCGACGATGAGCATTCCGGCCAGGAAGGTCGAGCCGAAGGAGTTCTCAAAGAACACCCCGCCGGCGACCATTCCGGAGGAGACATAGAAGGTGAAGAAGACCAGGATGATGACGCCGGAGACCACGCGGAGAATACGCGAGTGGTCTTTGAGGCGGTTCTCGAAGAAACTCGGGATGGTGATCGAGTTGTTCGACACGTGCGTGTAGGAGCGCAACCGGGGAGCGATGAACTTCCAGTTGAGCCAGGCGCCGATGGTGAGGCCGATGGCGATCCACGCCTCGACCAGGCCGGACACATAGATGGCGCCGGGAAGACCCAGCAAGAGCCAGCCCGACATATCGGAGGCGCCGGCGCTCAAGGCGGCGGTGCCGGGCTTGAGGCCGCGACCCGCGAGCATGAAGTCATCGAGGTCTTTGGTCTGGCGGTAGGCGAACCAGCCGATGGTGACCATGCCCGCTAAATACAAAACGATTGCTGCTAGTTGGAAAGCTTGATCCGTCATTGGGTTTTTCTCCAGTGGGTTTCCCCGGTTCGAATGCCCGATGTAGGGGTGATTCAGTCCATCTAGTCTCACAGAAGTGAGTCGCTTTGTCGCCGCCGAGCCCGTTTTGGTCTCAATAAATGGGGCAACTGAGGCCACCAGGCGGCATTCACCGGGCCTTCTGGCCTCGCCGGCTACGGATCCGTAGCGTCGCCAGGACCGGCTGTCTGGGCGGCGATCTTTTCTGGTGCCAATGGGCCGTCCTCCCGCAGGATCTCGCGAATTTGGAGGAATCACGCTGCCTGGGCGTCAGCGCGGTTTCCACGGGTCGACGACGAGAGTGCGACGACGGCCTCGATGCCGCCCATATAACGATTCGGTTGCAGTGTCGCCAGTTGACCCAATACTCACCTTCCGGCGGCATAATTGCGCGCGACCCGGCGTCGTCCGAGCCCTGCTTGGCCAGCCGGAGCCCTGAGCGGCACCGCGTCAGGCGGTCACGCTGCTGAGAACGCCCTTCATCAGGAGGGCGGAGCGTTCTTCCGCCTCCGGCAGCTCGTTCGCGGGCTGGGGTCTGGAGAAGAGGTAGCCCTGCAGCCCGTCGCAGCCGAGCCGGATGAGCTCCGTGGCCTGCGCGTGGGTCTCGACACCCTCCGCCGTAACATGCAGTCTCAAGTTATGGGCCATGTCGATCATCGAGGTGAGGATGGGCAGATCCTCACCGCCCGTGACGATTTTGTCCACGAAGGACTTGTCCACCTTGATGGCGTCAACGGGCAGGTCCTGGAGCTGGGCGAGGGATGAATAGCCGGTGCCGAAGTCGTCGATGGAAATCCGGATCCCCGCGTCACGGAGGATCCTCAACTGTTCCATCACGTGATCTCCCGGGGTGAGGAAGACGCTTTCGGTGACCTCGACCACGAGTTGCGTCGGTCGCACTGCGCACTCCGCGGCGATGGCGAGCACGCGTCGGGCGAAGTGTCCCTCGCGAACCTGCACCGCGGACACGTTCACGGCAACCGAGCGCAGTTCGCAACCGTTCAGCCAGCCGCAGAGCGTGGTGCACGCCTGGCGCAGTACCTCTTCGCCGATTTCAATGATCGCGCCGCTGCGCTCGGCCGCGGGGATGAAGTCGAGTGGAGGCACGAGCCCGGTGGGGCGTTGCCACCGCACCAGAACCTCGAATTGCGACACGAGACCGTTTTGCGGACCGACAATCGGCTGGAAATGCACGATGATTTCCTTGCGTTCCACGGCTTGGCGCAAGCCGGTCTCCATGTTGGTGCGTGCGAGCAGGGCCGTCATCATGTCGGGGTGGAAGCTGACGTGGCGGTTCTTGCCCGCGGCCTTCGCCACGTACAGGGCGATGTCGGCCCGCCGCAGCAGTTCCGGCCCCTCGAGCGGTCCATCCATCGTTGACGCGATTCCCAGTGTCACGCTCACCCGGACCTCGGCGGCTTGCACCTGCGTAGGCAGGCTCATAGCCTCCACGATTCGTTCGGCGACGGCGTCGGGGTCTGCCGCACCGGCAAGCAAGACCACGAATTCGTCACCGCCGAGGCGCGCGACGGTGTCTTCGGGGCGTACGCAGTGTTCCAGGCGTCGGCCGAGTTCCATCAATAGTTCGTCGCCGGAGTGATGGCCCAAGACGTCGTTGACCTCCCTGAAGTCATCGAGGTCGAGAAGGAGAACATGCACGGCTCCACCGTCGCGGGTGGCCAGGGCATGGTTCAAACGATCGTGGAACATCGCCCGGTTGGCGAGGCCGGTGAGCGCATCGTGCAACGCGAGCAGTCTGAGCTGCTCGGCCTGTGCGACGAACTCGGCCAGAGACTGGCGAGCCTGATCCTGGGCTCGTTCCCGGGCCGAGACGTCCCGGAAACTCCACACGCGACCGACGATCGTATCGGCGACGCGCTGTGGCCGGGAGTACCGCTCGACGGTGCGCCCGTCGCGGAATTTCAGAACGTCGTCGCTCTCGGTCTCCGGGTGGGCATACAGCTCCCGCACGGTGGCCGTGAACTCGGCGGGATCGACGAGTTGATCGAGGACGAACGACATGACTCGGCCGTCGTCGTGCGAGCTCAGCAGCTCGGCGGGAATGCCCCACATCGTGGCGAACTGCTCATTGGATCCGGCGATCTGGCCGTCCTTGGCAACCATGAGGATGCCGTCAGCGGTCGAGTCGAGCGTGGCGTTCAAGAGCGACACCGCGTCGCGGAGTTCGGCGTCGTTTGCGGGCCGATACGCGACGTCCCGAATCGACACGGCGATCTCCCCGGAGGCGTCGGACAGCCGGGACGTTCGCGCCTCGACCGCGAGCGTGGACCCGTCAAGGCACTGGCCAACGAGGTTCAGGTTCGTGCCGAGCTGAGCCGCCAGTCCGATTTCGCCCACGCCGGACAGAAGCAGGCCGTAGTGCCGGCCGACGAGTGCACCCCGCGGGTGGCCGAACATCCGCTCAAGCTCGGCATTGATCAAGACGATGAGACCGTCTGCGGTGACCACCATGAGTGCATCGGGGGAGCGCTCAACCAGCGTCTCGAACCGATTGGCGGCGTGTTTCTGGGTGCTCACTTCTCCGTCAACTCGCCAATCCGAATACGTGAAATCACGGTGCCCCTCTCGATGGTTCCAACGCGCTCCAACAAGTATCCCCGAGACCCGTTCACAACGCGCCAAGCTGCGGCGCGGCGGGCGATATTGCCGCATGTCGAGCGTTCGACTCATGCACGAGGGTCTGACGGTCGACCAGGAGACCAGCCACGCGGAGGGTTGGAACCACTTCCTGGAGCGCCTGGTCGCTGTCGCGACGACCAAGGATGCCGCGCCGACGGGTGGTCGGCCGCCCTCGCCCCGACGCCGTGCGACGCATTCACCGCGCACCAGCTGGTGGATCACCTGTTCGGGTCGATCGCGGGCATCGGACAGGCGCTCGGGCTCGACATCGTTGACCAGGCTTCTCTCGAGTCGCCGCACCGTTCATGTCCATCGTGATGCGCGCGGCCAATCGCAAAGACCTGAAGAACATCAAACGCATCGTGCGCACCAATACCCCTATGGGTATACTGGGGATCATATTTCTCATCTGAAGGAGACCCCATGCGCCGCCTGCGAACCCTGCCCCTGCTCTTCACCCTTCTGGCCGGCCTCGGCCTCGGTCTCACGGCCTGCTCGGCACCCGAAACCGTCACGGTTACCGCGGACACCGTCATCATGGACGTGCGCACTCCCGCCGAGTATGCCGCGGGCCACCTTGACGGGGCTGTGAACGTCAACCTGCAGTCCGGCTCATTCGAGCAGGCGATTGGGGACTATGCCCAGGATGGTGATTACATCGTCTACTGCCAATCCGGAAACCGCTCGGCTCAGGCCGTCTCAATCATGGAATCTGCCGGATTCACCAACGTTCACGATGCGGGCGCGATGGACAGCGCTGCCGCCGCGACCGACATCCCGATCGTCTCCGGGGGCTAGGAAGCTTTGTAGGAATACAACGCTCAGGGCGGTGGATCGGCCACTGAGTTGTAGGGAAGCGGCACATTCCCGAACAGATGCTGAGGTCTCACCACTGCGGCGATATCCGTAGCTACGCTGACAGGCATGAGCCAATTTCGTCCACAAACAGCCGATATCGCTTTCACCCTCGAGCATGTCGTGGGCTATCCCGGCCTCGCCGCACTGCCGGGATTCGAGCACGCCGACCTCGACACAGCCGTCGAACTCCTGGAGCAGTGCGGCGAATTCATGGCCGAGGTGGTCGGCCCGACCAATCGCGCCGGCGACGTGCAGGGCGCACGGCGCGAGGCGGATGGCACCGTCGTCACCTCCCCGGGCTTCGCGAGCGCCTACCGCCAGTACGTGGACACCGGCTGGGGCGCGGTGCCACTGCCCGAAGAATTCGGCGGCGGCGATTTTCCGCACACGATCGGTTTGGCCATCCAGGAACTGATGTCCACCGCCAACGTGGCTTTCGCTCTCTGCCCTCTACTCACCCAGGGCGCCATTGAAGCGCTGCTGCACTATGGCAGCGAGGAGTTGAAGCAGCGTTATCTCCCGCAGATGGTCAGCGGGGAGTGGACCGGCAGCATGAACCTCACCGAACCGCACGCGGGTTCCGACGTCGGCGCACTCACCACCCGGGCCGTCAAGCGCGACGACGGCAGCTACGCCATCACCGGCCAGAAGATATTCATCACCTACGGCGACCACGACATGGCCGAGCAGATCGTGCACCTCGTGCTCGCCCGCCTCCCCGGTGCTCCAGCGGGAACCAAGGGCATCTCCTGCTTCATCGTGCCGAAGTTCCTCGTGAACGACGACGGGTCCCTCGGCGAGCGCAACGGCGTCGCGGCGCTGTCGCTCGAGCACAAACTCGGCATCCACGGTTCACCCACCTGCGTGCTCGACTACGACGGTGCCACCGGCTACCTGGTGGGTGAAGAGAATCTCGGCATGCAGATCATGTTCGTCATGATGAACAGCGCGCGGGTTTCGGTGGGCATGCAGGCGGTCGGAGTCAGCGAGCGCGCTTATCAGCAGTCCCTGGAGTACGCCAAGACCAGGCGTCAGGGGCGGGCGATCGGTGCCACCGAACGTGACTCGGCGATCATCGATTTCCCCGACGTGCGCCGCATGCTCATGACGCAGAAGACATATTTGGCTGCCGCTCGCCGGCTGATGCTGCTGAACGCCGTGTACGTCGACCAGAGCACGCACAATCCGGATGCCGCCGTGCGCACGCGTGCAGACGAGATAGCCGGTCTGCTCACGCCGATCTGCAAGGCCTTCGGCAGCGACCTCGGCAACGAGCTCACCTCGCTTGCCCTGCAGATTCACGGCGGCATGGGCTTCATCGAGGAGACCGGGGCGGCCCAGCACTATCGTGACGTGCGCATCATGGCGATCTACGAGGGAACCAACGGGATCCAGGCCGCCGATCTCGTCGGCCGTAAGTTGGGTGTACGCGGGGGCGACTCCGCCCTGGAGTTCCTGGCGACCATGCGCGGGATCCTGCCGGAATTGGCCGCAGCGGGAACCGAGTTCGATTCCATCCGGCAGGCCCTCGATACGCAGCTGGGGGCACTCGACACCGCGACCGCATGGATGCTCCGCACCGGCCGGGCAGACCCGAATGCTGTGCTGTCCGGTTCAGCCCCGTACCTGCGCATGTGGGGACTCTGCGTCGGTGGCTGGCTCCTGGCACGTTCCGCACTTGCCGGTGCCGCGGCAGAAGACCCGCAGCAGGCCGAGACCCAGCTCGTGATGGCCCGGTTCTACGCCCAGCAGCTGTTGCCGGCCTGCGCCGGTCTGCTCGGCGCCGCGACTGCCGGCTCCGATGACCTGTTCGCCCTCGATGTGGCGCAGTTCTCCGGCGCCGAACGCAACAAGGTGTCATCGCAGCGCTGATCGGGCGTCAGCGCTATGGAGCTTCGGCGGCAGGGCACTCACCTGGATGAGGCCCTGCCGAGCCAGGCGCTGGCGTCGTGGTGGGTCGCGGCATCGTCGCCGTCATGTTGCGACAAGCGCCCGCTCAGGCGCCGATCGCCGTCAACACGTGGAACACCACGTAGACCGGCCAGACGATAGCCTGCAACAGCCCGAGGATGACGCCCCAGAACGATCCGTCTGAGGTGGAGACGAAGTAGATGGCGGCGCCGATGTACGCCAAGAGAAAGATGAACCCCCACGGCCCATCCCGAACGATCGTGCGCCCTCGAGTGTTCGCGGTCATGGGCTGCCTCTCCTTGTGGCCGGCATCCGCGAGGCCACACCGAATGCCGCGCCCTCCGCCGATCTCGTCGAGAGCCAGAGTAGCCGCGGTTGCCGCGCGCCGACACCCCCAGCGGCACATCTCAGGCGGATGTGCGGACTCGCGACCAGCGCCGCCCCCGGCCTCTCTCTGCCCGGGGGTACGCCCTCGCCCAGGCCACTTGACGAACGCCGCCTGCCGACTAGTCTGGCGGCAAGTCTGTCTATGCCCGGTGGGCCGCGTGCGTGGCCGCTGACCCGGTGACCGCCTAGGAGGAGGAATCCATGCCTGAGAGCAAGAAGTCGCTGCACGTCAAGTCTTTCGACTCTCCCGACGAGCGCCGCACGCCGGAGAAAACCAGCCTCGGTGTCAATCATCTCGGCGAGTACACGATCGGTCGCCTGCAGATGGAACCAGGCTGGGTCTGGTCCGACTGCATCAAACCCGTGGTGCTCACCGACTCGTGCCAGCTGAAACACGTGGGCTACTGTGTCTCCGGGACGCTCCACGCCGAGCTCGATGACGGCCAGGTCGCTACCATCACGGCCGGTGACGCCTATGTGATCCCACCGGGACATGACGCGCGCGTGCTCGGGGGAGAGCCGTTCGTCGGGATCGAATTCGCCAGCGCGGCCGAGTACGGCATCCCGGTGTCCTGATCAGGTCGGGGCTGCTGTCACGAGCGCGGCAACCCGTGTCTCATCGTCGGCCGCGGGCCACGTCGTCCGGCTCGGGCGTGTCTTGATACTGAGTACGCCGCGAAGGCTCACCGAGCAGGGTGAGGCGATGTGACCGTCTGGGACACGGCCGGCGACGTACGATTGAGGGATGCCGCCGCGTTCCCCTCTCCCGCAACGTCACGGGCTTGACGCCGCGTGGGTGAGCACCCCGGAACGCACCGACCGACCGGCGTGGGCGACCATGGGCGACTGGCTCACCGAACGCCTGTCGGAGTTCGTCGACGTCGACGGGTTTCTGACCGACGCACGGTTCGTTGACCAGGCGGGGGCGCCGGTCAGGGGCGGGGACGCCTATCGGCCACACACGTTCATATGGTTTCACCGTGATCTGTCCGACGAAGTGTTCGTGCCGGGGGCGATTCACGTGATTCACCGCGACGAGCGCCTCGTCGTGATCGACAAGCCGGCCTTTCTGTCGTCGATTCCACGCGGGCGGCACGTGCTGCAGAGCGTCGTGGTGCGGCTGCGGGCCGAACTGGACCTGCCCGAACTCTCACCGCTGCACCGGCTCGATCGGGTGACGTCGGGCCTGCTGGTCCTGGCGACCGAGCGCCGCTGGCGCGGGGCGTATCAGTCGATGTTCCAACGCGGCGAGGTCGGCAAGGTGTACCGTGCCCTCGCCCCGTGGCGCGCCGACCTCGAGCTGCCCGTCACCGTACGCAATCATCTCGCCACCCGCCGCGGTCAGTGGCAGGCCGAGCTCGTGCCCGGTGCCCCGGTGAATGCGGAGACACTTGTCGATGTCTCTGCCGTCCGGGGCGACCGGGCCGTATATCGGTTGACCCCGCGCACCGGCCGCACCCATCAACTCCGCATGCACATGTGGGGCCTCGGAATCCCCATCAGCGATGACCCGCTGTACCCGGTGGTGCGGGATGTCGCGCTGCACGACTTCGCCCGCCCGCTACAGCTGCTCGCCGGGGAGGTGACCTTCATCGACCCGATTGACGGGGGAGCGCGACGGTTCGAGAGCGTGCGCGGCCTCCCGGTGCGGGGCGAGGTCCCCGACGGCTGACCGCGCGGTCGACGCAGTCGTTCGGGTGCGTTTGGAGCGGGTCAGCTCGTGGATGTGTTCGCGTGCGAGGGAAGACGCCAATCCGGCCTCACGAAGTGGCAGGTGTAGCCGTTCGGGGCCTTCTCCAGGTAGTCCTGGTGGTCTTCCTCTGCCTCCCAGAAATCGCCCGCCGGCTCGACCTCGGTGACAACCGGGCCGGGCCAGATTCCGGACGCGTCGACATCCGCTATCGTCTGTTCGGCGACGCGCTTCTGCTCGGGTGACGTGTAGTAAATGGCGGAGCGGTAGCTGCGACCCACGTCGTTGCCCTGGCGGTTCCTGGTGGACGGGTCGTGGATCTGGAAGAAGAATTCCAGCACCTCGCGATAGCTGATCACGGCGGGGTCGAACTCGATCTCCACGGCTTCGGCGTGGTCGCCGTGGTTGCGGTAGGTCGCGTTCGGGGTGTCGCCGCCGGAGTATCCGACCCGGGTGGCGAGAATTCCCGGACGCCGACGCAGGAGCTGCTGGGCTCCCCAGAAGCAGCCGCCGGCCAGGATGGCTTGTTCAGTGTTCATGATTCTCCTCGTCGTGGTGGCACGTGCCGTCGGCACTTCTGCCGACAGTGATCCGCTCTCTGCAACACTCTAAGTTGCCGAGATGTTCCGCACGGCCAGGATGACTGCCCGGCGGCCGAACTTGAGTCTGCGCGGGATGCCCCGTACGGTGTTCACATACCCCACCAGGTATCCACTGGACAGAAGAGGCCACAGTCATGCGACTCGCACCAAGACGGGTTGACCCCGCGGAACGTGGGCGCGCCGAGCGCGTGGGTCATTCACTCGCTGCCTCCTGGGCCTCGCTGGCCGGCTGGCCGCCCCGTCGCTGGTGGGTAGCCGCCCTCACCGCCGCGGCCACGTATCTGGTGATCGCCATTCCGACCGACCTGATCGATACGCCGTTCTTCTCACGGGAGGTGGCGCCCACCGCCTGGTCCTTTCCGGTTCTCGCCACCAGTGCGGTTCTCGCCGGGCTTGTAACGGCCACGTATGTCGCCTATCCGGAGGGCGCCGCGCCGCGCCGTTCCGAGGGACGACTCGGCATGGCCGGATGGATGATCACGTTCTTCGCGGTCGGGTGCCCGGTGTGCAACAAGATCGTGCTGCTCGCGCTCGGAACATCGGGGGCCTTGCAATTTTTCGAACCGGTGCAGCCGTATCTCGCGGCCGCCTCTCTGCTTCTGCTCGGTTGGGCGCTGTACGCGCGCCTGACCAGAGAGAATTCCTGCCGCCTGCCGGCCCCGTCCCCGATCCAGGAGTCACCTGCCGATGAGAATTTCGAACCTGTTCGCTGAGCTGCGCCTGTGGACGCCACGCCGAAGAGTGATCGCGCTCGGCGTCGCCGTGGCGGCGTACGTCGTTCTCAGCCTCGCGACCGGCGCATTCGTCGCGGTCGGGGGAGCTCTTGCATTCCCCGCGTCGTGGTGGGCGTATGCGCTCACCCTGCTCGGTTCCGGAATCCTGGGGCTGGTCGTCGCCAGCTACTTTTCGGCTCCGATCGGAGGAGAAGCCACCCGGTGTGACCTCCGGTGGCCGGCGCTGGGCCTGATGGCCTTGTATCTCTCCACCGATCTGCGTACGGCCGAACCGATGCTCACCGGGGCTGCTCGGCCCGTCGTCGCCCTCGCCGCGGTAGTCCTGCTCGTCTGGGCCTTGCGGGAACGGTTGGCCGCCGAGCACCACGCCGTGGCCGACTCCGACGTCGGGGTCGGGGTCGTGTGCACGACGTGCCGGCCGCTTTTCCGCTAGATACCCCATGGGGTATACTGAACAGAGTAGTTCAACGAAAAGGAGCCATTTATGTGCCGTGCAGTCTCGTGTAAAAAGTGTGGAAAGACGACCTGGGCGGGTTGCGGCCAGCACGTTGATCAGGTGATGCGCGGCGTGCCGAGCTCCGATCGGTGCCGCGGGCACGAGAACGACCCCGCAGCCAAGGGAGGCTTCTTCTCCCGGCTCTTCTCCGGCCGATGATCCCGCGGCGGGACCGCGCTCGGTGATATCACTCGGCGCGGCTCCGTGCGAGTGACACGATGGGGGAGTGACTATACGACTGGAGTTCATGCCCCCGGAGCGTTTCGACACGTGGCTGACCACATCGAACGAGGAGTACCTGGCCTCACGGCTGCAGGCCGGTGAGCCGGAAAGCCTCGCTCGGGAGAACGCCGACCGTTCCCTGGCCGAGAACTTTCCGGGGAGACAGCCGCTCCCGACGCATCGAGTCTTCGATGTGCTCCATGACGACGCAGCTGTCGGATACATCTGGATCGGCCCCCAGCCCGGACAGCAGGACGCGTGGTCGGTCTTCGACGTGGAGATCGATGCCGCGCATCGGCACCAGGGGCTGGGGCGCCAGGCCATGCTGCTCGGCGAGGAGGAAGCGCGTCGCCTGGGAGCGACATCCATGGGGCTCAACGTCTTCGGGTACAACGTGAACGCCCGGAAGCTTTACGAGTCGCTCGGATACGAAACGAGCGCCGTGCAGATGCGCAAGGACCTCACCGCCCCCTAGTGAATGACGCCGAGGAGCACCCCGACGGCCACGAACAGCACCCCGAAGATCCGGTTCAACACGCGTTGACCGCGAGCGTCACGGGTGAAGCGCTGAAATGACCGTGCGGTGCCGGCGAAGAACAGCCACATCACCACGATGTCGATGGCGACGACGGTGGCAGCGGCAATCAGATACTGCGGGACCACGGGCTGATCGACGCGAATGAACTGCGGCAGGAACGCCAGAAAGAACACGATCGCCTTCGGGTTGAGCAGATTCACCCACAGGCCGCGCCGGAACATCGACCAGCGCGGTTCGTCGCGCAGCGATTGCACGCTGTCGGCGTCGAGCGAGGGCCGTGCGAGAAACTGACGGATGCCCAAATACACCAGGTAGGCGGCCCCCGCGTAGCGGATGACGTTGAACGCAAGGGGGGAACTGGCGACGAGGATTCCCACACCGAGGGCAACAATCACAATGTGGACGAGCAGCGCGGCTTGCTGGCCGAAGATGCCCCAGATGGATCGGCGGAAGCCCGCATTCAGCGAATTGCTCATGGTGTTGATCGCCCCCGCGCCGGGCGTGAAACTGATCAGGGTACCGGCGCCCAACAGGGCCAACCACAGAGAAAACTGCACCCGGCAAGTTTACTGTCGCGCGCCGAGGCCTGGTTTTCGCTCGCGCATGGCAAACTGGACATATGGATCTTGAGATATCGCCCGCGCTCACGATTCCCGCACCGGAACTCCGCTGGCGCTTCTCGCGGTCGTCCGGACCGGGCGGCCAGCACGTGAACACGTCCGACAGCCGAGTCGAGCTGTCCTGGAACATCGCGAAATCCCTCGTGCTCACCGACGATCAGCGGGCGCGACTACTCGAGCGTCTCGACCGCCGCCTCGCCTCCGGAGTCGTCTCCGTCGCCGCCTCCGAGAACCGCTCCCAGCTGCGAAACCGGGAGAGTGCGCTGGTGAAACTCTCCGACCTTGTGTCCGATGCCCTGTCACCCGACGGACCGCGCCGCCGAGCCACGAAGCCCACCCGCGGCTCCGGTCGGCGCTGGCTCGCGATCAAGGAACAGCGTTCCGCGACGAAGCAGCAACGCCGCAGCCCCTCCGACGACTAAGGGCGCGGCGCCCGCGCGGGCGCATCCGCGCCGACTCGGCGAGGAGAGTCCGTAGGCTGGGGTCATGATGCCCGATGGCCCCCGAGCCGAGCTTGCAGCACTGTGTGATCGCGGACTGGACTGGCGCACGGATCTGACACACGTGCTGCCGGACACCTCCCGGTCACGTCACGCCGCCGTGCTGGTGCTGTTCGGAGTGCTTGACTCGGAGCCGGCACGCGCTGCCGGGATCGGCCCGGTGTCGCGCGATCTCGACGTGCTGCTGCTGAGGCGCGCGGCGACACTGGGCAGCCATCCGGGACAGATCGCCTTTCCGGGCGGCCGGCTCGAGGCATCCGACTCCGGGCCCATAGCCGCCGCGATGCGCGAGGCCGTCGAAGAGACCGGGCTCGATCCGGCGGGGCTCGAACCCCTTGGCACGTTGCCCGATTTTCCGCTGGCGGCGAGCAACCATCTGGTGACCCCGGTGCCAGCCTGGTGGACATACCCGTCTCACGTGGCCGCGGTCGATCACCGAGAAACCGTTGACGTGTTCCGGGTACCGGTCGCGGACCTGCTCAACCCGGTGAATCGGGTCGCCACGGCGCATCAGGTCGACGACCGTGTGTTTCACGCGCCGGCCTTTCAGGTCGACGGCAGACTCATCTGGGGATTCACCGCGATCGTGCTGTCGCGCATATTCGAGGAGCTCGAGTGGGCCGTTTCGTGGGATCAGGAGAGAACGGTGCGACCGACGGCATAGCGACACCGGCCCGATAGAGTGTGCGCATGACCACCATGGAAATCAACGCCGAACTGCTCGACCTGGCGCGGGATCACGGAGTGGACACCTGGTTCTGGGGGGACAACGGCGAGCGTATACCGGTCAGTGCGCGCACCCTGTGCGCCGTGTTGAGCGCCCTGGGTGTGGCCGCCGAGACTGCCGAGGAGGTGCGGGCGTCGCGCCGCGAACACGTTCTGGCGCCATGGCGCCTGCTGCTGCCGCCCGTGGTCGTGCTGCGCGAGGGAGCGGAACACGCACTGCCGGTGCATGCCGAGCAGGGAACATCCGCTTCGGTCTGGATCATCGCCGAAGATGGGAGCCGCATGGATCTCGCTCAGGTCGACGAATGGTGGGACACCGAGCAGGTCGCCGGCCGGACCATCAGCCGGCGCATCTTCGCCGTGCCCGGCTCGCTTCCCCTCGGCTGGCATCGTCTGCACGCGCGCAGCGGCGACCACACGGCATACGCCTCTCTCGTCGTGACGCCCGAGCGGCTGGAGACGTCCACCGCCCTCAACGGCCGACGCGCCTGGGGTCTGATGGCGCAGCTGTACTCGGTGCGATCGTCGCGCTCGTGGGGGATCGGCGATTTCGCCGACCTCGCCGACCTGGCCACGCTCTCGGCCACTCGGTACGGGGCCGACTATGTGCTCGTGAACCCCCTGCACGCGTCCGCACCGGCGCCGCCCGTTGAGCCTTCGCCGTACCTTCCGACCAGCCGACGGTTCTTTCACCCGCTATATGTGAGGGTGGAGAATGTGCCGGAGTACCGGCTCCTGACGCCCGAGCGGCGCGGCCTCGTGCAACGACTCGCCGCCGAGCAGCAGGCCGCCAACAGCGACCCGGACCGGCTCGACCGTGATTCGTCGTACGCGGCGAAACTCACGGCGCTTGAACTCGTCTATGCTGTGCCGCTGAGCGAGACCCGTGCCCGTCGCTTCGCGCAGTACCGTGCCGAGCGCGGGAAGGCCCTCGCGGACTTCGCGCTGTGGTGCGCGCTCAGCGAGGTGTTTGCGCCGGACGCACCCGAGTGGCTGGTGCAACCGAGTGGTCCGGAAAGCACCTTTGCGAGGAGCCATAGAGACTCCCTCGCGGATCGCATCGACTTCCACTGCTGGCTGCAGTGGGTCTGCGACGAACAGCTGGGGCAGGCCCAGAGCGCCGCGGTGGCGGCCGGCATGGGGCTGGGTATCGTGCACGATCTTCCTGTGGGGGTGCAAAGCGGGGGAGCGGATGCCTGGACGTTGCGCGACGTGCTCGCGGCCGGCGTCACCGTGGGGGCCCCGCCGGACATGTTCACACAGCAGGGCCAAGACTGGTCACAGCCGCCGTGGCATCCCGGGCGACTGGCCGAGACGGGCTACGCGGCCTACCGTGACATGCTGCGCAGTGTGCTGCGCCATGCCGGCGGCATTCGCGTGGACCATGTCCTCGGCCTGTTCCGGCTCTGGTGGGTTCCGGAAGGTGCCAGCCCGCGCGACGGCACCTACGTGCGCTACGATCACGAGGCGATGATCGGCATCCTGGCGCTCGAGGCGCAGCGGGCCGGAGCCATCGTGATCGGGGAAGACCTCGGAGTCTTCGAGCCGTGGGTGCGCGGCTACCTCACCGAGCGCGGCATCTACGGCACCTCGATACTCTGGTTCGAACGCACGGAAGCGGGCCCGCTCGCGCCTGAGCAGTACCGCGAACGGTGTCTCACGAGCGTCAACACCCACGACCTTCCGCCGACGGCCGGCTACCTGGCGGGCGACCACGTGAGTCTGCGCCAATCCCTCGGCCTGCTGACCCACCCGGCGGAGGAAGAACGCGCGCTGGCGGCGACCGAGCAGAGCGCGGTGCTCGACATGCTGCGGCAGCGCGGGCTCCTGGCAGTCGACGCGGACGTTCAGGCCACCGTCGAAGCATTGTACGCGTTCACGGCACTCACGCCCTCGTCGTTACTGGGTGTGGCCCTGGTCGATGCCGTCGGCGAACGACGCACCCAGAACCAGCCGGGAACCGTCGACGAATACCCCAACTGGCGGGTTCCGCTGGCCGGACCGGACGGTCGAACGGTCGCGCTCGATGACCTGGCCGCAAACCCGCGGTTCGCCGCCCTCGTGCAGGCGATAGGCGGCATCCGCTGACCCGGATCGGGCCTGCCGCACACAAACGCGTCGCCCCGAGAAAGCTCGGGGGCGACTCATTTACGCGGACTGCTCTGTGCTAGTAGCGGCGCGGGGGACGCTCGCTGCGGTCGCGGTCTTCCCGACGCACGCCACCGCCACCGTCGGCACGCAGCTCGATGAGCTTGCCACTGATGCGGGTGCCGGAGAGCTTCGAGAGGATGTCCGAGGACAGATCGGCGGGCAGCTCAACGAGTGAATATTCCGGGTTGATCTGGATGTGACCGAAGTCTTCACGGCTGAGGCCACCCTCGTTGGCGAGAGCCCCGACGATCTGACGCGGCTCCACCTTGTGGCGCTTGCCCACCTCGATGCGGTATGAGGCCAGCGCGCGGTCCGAGTTGCGCGGGCGGCGCTCGACGCGGTCGCCCTGCTCGGGGCGGTCGCCGCGCGTTCCACGGTCTTCGCGACGGTCGCTGCGGTCGTTCCGGTCGCCGCGGGGCGGTCGGGAGTCGCGGTCGTCGCGGTCCCGGTCGAAGCGCTGCACACGGGCATCCTTCGCGGTGAGCAGCAGGGGCGTCTCGCCCTGCGCCACCACGGCGAGCGCGGCAGCCACGTCGGCCTCCGGCACATCGTGGTGCTGCACGTAGTGCGCGATGATGTCGCGGAACTTGCTGATGCGCTCGGACTCGCCGAGGGCCGCGGTGATCTGATCATCGAAGCGGGCCAAACGGGTGACGTTGACGTCATCCGGGCTGGGCAACTGCATCTGCGTGAGCGGCTGGCGGGTGGCCCGCTCAATCGCAGTGAGCAGCCGGCGCTCACGCGGCGTGACGAAGCTGATCGCGGCACCGCTGCGGCCGGCGCGGCCGGTGCGGCCAATGCGGTGCACGTAGGACTCGGTGTCGATCGGGATATCGAAGTTGATCACGTGGCTGATGCGCTCAACGTCGAGGCCGCGAGCGGCGACATCCGTGGCGACGAGGATGTCCAGCTTGCCGGACTTGAGCTGCTCAACGGTACGCTCACGCTGTACCTGGGCAACATCACCGTTGATGGCCATGGCTGAGTAACCGCGTGCGCGCAGCTTCTCGGCCAGGGTCTCGGTCTCGTTCTTGGTGCGCGCGAAGACGATCATGCCCTCGAAGTTTTCGACCTCGAGGATGCGCGTGAGCGCGTCGACCTTCTGGCCGTACGAGACGACAAGGTAGCGCTGCGTCGTGTTCGCGGAGGTCGTGGTCTTGTTCTTGACCGTGATCTCTTTCGGGTTGTTCAGGTACTTCTGCGAAATGCGGCGGATGGAGGCGGGCATGGTGGCGGAGAACAGGGCCACCTGCTTGGAATCGGGGGTGTCGGCGAGGATCGTCTCGACGTCTTCGGCGAAGCCCATTTTGAGCATCTCGTCGGCCTCGTCGAGCACGAGGTACTTGAGTTCGCTCAGGTTCAGCGTGCCCTTTTCCAAGTGGTCCATGATGCGGCCGGGAGTACCGACGACAATGTGCACGCCGCGACGCAGCGCGGATAGCTGAACGCCGTAGCCCTGTCCGCCGTAGACGGGGAGCACGTGCACGCCACGCATGTGGGTGGCGTACTTTTCGAAGGCTTCGCATACCTGCAGGGCAAGCTCGCGAGTGGGGGCCAGCACGAGGGCCTGCGGGTTTTTCTGTGCAAGGTCGAGGCGGGAAAGGATGGGCAATGCGAAGGCGGCGGTCTTGCCGGTTCCGGTCTGGGCGAGGCCAACGACGTCGCGGCCTTCAATCAGCGGCGGAATGGTCGCGGCCTGGATCGCAGAGGGAGTCTCGTACCCGACGACCTTGAGCGCCTTCAGCATTGCGTCGTTGAGTCCGAGATCGGCGAAGGTTGTCGTTGCGGGGGCAGCGTCTGCATCGCTCCGGGTTGTTGTTTCAGGAGGCGTCATACTCTAACGGTACTCGATGCGCGCCCCCAATTCGTGAGGTATCGCCTGCTCGGGGCGAGAAAGACTCGTGACCGGGGACGCCGGCTACGCATCGAGGAGGCGCTCGAAGCCGTCGAGGATGAGGTCGAGACCGAACGTGAACTCGTCACCGTAGTCATAGCCGGGCTGCAGCACGTGAGCGATCGTGAATTCGGTGAGGTCGGGGTACTCCGACATCGGCAGGTGGGCCAGCATCTGCGCCGCCATGGCCGCGGACTCCTCCTCGGTGTGAAACGGCAGCGCCTTTTCTTGTACCGCGAACCCATAGATGTAGCTGTCGATGGCCGAGAACGCGTGCGCGGTCAGGGTGGTGGAGAACCCGGCCCGGCGCAGCGTGCCGATCACCCGGTCGTGATGCCGGAGCGTGGCCGGGCCCGGATTGGTGCCGGAGTCGCGCAATGCGGTGGCCCAGGAGTGACGCGTCAGCACCGCTCGGAAGGACACGGACCGCTGGCGCATGGCCACCTTCCAGCCGTCGCTGTGGGAGGGCAGCTCGATCTCGGTGAAGATGGCGTCGACCATTCCGGTGAGCAGATCGTCTTTGTTGGCCACGTGGTTGTACAGGGACATCGCTTCCACGCCGAGTTCATCTCCGAGCCGTCGCATCGTGAGCGCCTCGATTCCGCTCGTATCGGCGAGCGCGATGGCGGTGTGCAGAACCCGGTCGCGGTTGAGGCGAACCCGCGGCCGGGCCTTCGGCTTGCTCGGTGCCATCGAATTCTCCCGTTCTTACGCTGTCCTGTTGACAAGCTTACACTGTAGGCATATTTTACTTACAACATAAGTTTACGAACTCGGAGAAGCCATGACATTCCTGCAGAAGACACAGAGCGCTCGACCGTCGTCACTCGCGGCGAGACTGAATTTCACGCATTGGTCCCCGCGCACCGCGAGCCTCGTTTCGGGCGTTGCGCTGGCGATCATGGCGATACTGGCCGCCGTCGCCAACTTCGGCGCGATAGTGCCCCTGGTGACACCGGGCGACGCGGCCGCAACCACGCAGGCGATTCGGGGTGCGGAGCCTCTCTTTGTGATGGGGGTCATCCTGCTCTTCATTGTCACGCTGCTCGATATTCTCGTCGCCGGCGCCTGGTACGCACTGTTCCGTGATGTGCATCGAACGGTCGCCGCTGTGGCCGCCTGGACCCGCACGGTGTTCGCGGTGGCGTTCATGGTGGCCATCGGCCAGCTCGTGGCGGCGGTCACGCACCTGGACGAACCGGCCGTCGTGCTGCGCTCTGTCGAGGCGTTCACCACGATCTGGGTCACCAGCCTCGGGCTCTTCGGCATCCATCTGCTCCTGATCGGCTACCTCGCCTGGCGCTCCGGGTTCGTGCCCCGGGTTCTGGGTGGGCTGCTCGGCCTCGCCGGCGTCGGATACCTGGCCGACGCCATCGGGATCACTCTGGTCGAGGACTTCTCCGCCGTGTTCGCGCAGTACCTCTTCGTCGGTGAGGTCGCGATCATCTTCTGGTTGCTGATTCGCGGTCGCCGGATGGGCGCGCGCTCGCCTCGCCAGGCCACGGGGCCGGGTGCGCGCTGACTCGGTGGGTGTTTCGATGGCGCTGGCCGCAATTTTGCTTGACGCTTCAACCACCCTCTGCTTTACTTGAAGCTACAACCAAACGCGCGGCGCGCAGATTGCAGGAACGCCATGACCCAGCACGCGACCCGACCCAACGGTGACCTGCTGGCCGCCGAAACGGGAATGGATGCCGTGAGCCTGCGCGTGGGCGACCTGGCGTTGATGTCCTCGTACTATCGGGACGCCCTCGGCCTTGAGTCGCTCAGAGAGCATGGCTCTTCCGTTGTGCTCGGGCGCGGACTGACCCCGCTCGTGGTGCTCGAGCATGCCGCCGGGCTGCCGGCGCCGTCGCGCTCGCAGGCCGGACTGTTCCACACTGCCCTGCTGTTTGACGGCCCCGCCGCACTCGCCGCCACCGTCTACCAGGCCTCGCGCGATCGCCGCTCCTCCTACGTCGGGAGTGCCGATCATCTCGTGAGCGAAGCGTTCTATTTCACCGACCCGGAGGGGAACGGGATTGAACTGTATGCGGACCGGGATCGCTCCGAGTGGGCGTACCGGGACGGGCACGTTGACATGCAAACGCTGGCGCTCGACCCGAATCGCTACCTGCGAGAGCATCTGCCGGAAGCGGGGGACGCAGCGCAGAACGGTGAGGCAAAGGTCGGGCACGTGCACCTGCAGGTGGGCGACGTTGCGACGGCCCGAGCGTTCTACGTGGATGCCCTTGGTTTCGAGGTCACGGTCGAGATTCCCGGAGCGTTGTTCGTGAGCGCGGGCGGGTATCACCACCACATGGCGATGAACACCTGGAACAGCCGGGGTGCCGGGCCCCGCGCCGCCAGCCTCGGCCTCGCCGAGGTGGCTATCACGGTGCCGACACGGGTCGATCTCGACTCGGTGAGTGAGCGTCTGCGTCATCGATCCCTTTCCGTGCGGGACGACGGCAACCAGCTGCGGGTCGACGACCCGTGGGGCACGCCGGTCACGCTGAGTGTGGGCGGAGCGCCCGCCTAGGGTCGACGCACCCGGGACCGGCTGTGCGGCGCGACCGCGCGGGTCGGGCAGGATGGATGTATGCCAAACACCGAGCAGCAGCCCTGGGTCACGAACTATCAACCGGGAGTGCCGGCCGAGATCGACCTTCCCACCGAGTCACTGGTGGCGATGCTGGAACGCTCGGTGGCGGAGGCGGGAGACCATCCTGCGCTCGAGTTCTTCGGTCGACGTACCACGTACACCGAGCTCGGCGACCAGATCGATCGGGCGGCCGAAGGCCTTCGAACGCTGGGTGTGCACGCCGGCGACCGCGTGGCCGTGCTCCTGCCGAACTGTCCGCAGCACGTCGTTGCGTTCTACGCCGTGCTGCGCCTCGGGGCCGTTGTTGTCGAACACAATCCGCTGTACACGTCCAGGGAGCTGCGGCACCAGTTCGAAGACCACCAGGCACGCATCGTGATCGCCTGGGACAAATCCGTTCCCTCCCTGCGGGCGTTTCCGGCGGACATTGAGATCGACCACATCGTCTCGGTGAATCTGCTCACCGCATTCCCGACCGCGAAACGGCTCGCTCTGCAGCTCCCCGTGAAGAGGCTGCGCGAGTCGCGAGATGCCCTGACCGGCCCCGCCCCGGGTACCATCTCGTGGAAGGACCTGCTCGGGCACGGAGCAATCGACCCGGACCACCCGAGACCGTCCGTCGAGGATCTCGCGGCGATCCAGTACACCTCAGGCACAACCGGGCGGCCCAAGGGCGCGATGCTCACCCACTTCAACCTCTACGCGAACGCCCTGCAGGGTGAGGCCTGGATGCACGGTGCCGAGTACCGCAAGGAAATCTTCTACGCGATTCTGCCCATGTTTCATGCCTTCGGCATGACGCTGTATCTCACGTTCGGTATCCGCAAACAGGGACTGCTCGTGCTCTTCCCCAAGTTCGAGCCGGGGCTGATCCTCGATGCCATGAAGAAGTCGCCGGCCACGGTGTACTGCGCCGTCCCGCCGATCTACGAGCGCACCGCGCAGGCCGCCAAGGAGAAGGGAATCTCTCTTCGCTCGTGCAAGTACTGCATTTCGGGCGCCATGAACCTGCCCGACCATGTCGTGGAGCTGTGGGAATCCGTTTCCGGCGGGCTTCTCGTGGAGGGATACGGGATGACGGAGTCCTCCCCGGTCGCCCTCGGCAACCCGTTCCATCCCACGCGTCGCCCCGGCACGATCGGTGTTCCGTTCCCGTCCACACTCATGCGCGTTGTCGACCTCCTCGACCCGACCGTCGACGTGGAGCAGGGACAGCCGGGGGAGTTGCTGCTCAAGGGGCCGCAGGTCTTTCAGGGGTACTGGAACAACCCGGAGCAGACGCAGCAAACCCTGCTTCCCGGGGGGTGGCTGCGCACGGGGGACATCGTCACGGTTGATGCCGACGGTTTCACGACCATCGTGGATCGTGCCAAGGAGCTCATCATCACCGGCGGATTCAACATCTCACCCTCCGAGGTGGAAGCGGTGCTGCGCCTGCACCCCTCCGTCGTCGACGCGGCCGCCTTCGGCAAGCCCCTCGAACGCGGCGGGGAGATGGTGGTCGCCGCGGTCGAACTGGCCCCGCACGCCACACTCGACGAAGACGCGCTCCGCGATCACTGTCGCCAGCACCTCGCGGCCTACAAGATTCCCCGCCGCATTGTGCAGATGAATGAGACACCGCGCTCGATGCTCGGCAAGATCCTGCGCAAGGAGGTGCGGGAGAGGGTCTTGCCGACGCTCTGACCGCGCCGATGATGCCCGCGCCCGCGGATCAGTGCGGGAAGTCGCGAGGCGGCCGACCGAACACGGTCAATGCAGCATCCGCGTCACCGACCGTTGACCAGGCCCCCTCGAATCGAATGACGGCCAGGGCCGATGTGCTCATGTGCACCGATTCGCCCGTGGCCACGGTCACCAGGCCTTCGATCCCGGGATTGTGGCCCACGAGCACCACGGTCTGTGCCGTGCTCGGAAGTTCGCCCAGCACGGTAAGGAGTTGTCGGCTTGACGCGGCGTATACGCGGTCATCGTTGACGCTGGGCGGTGCAACGGTGAATTCCTCGGCGGCGAGACTCCACGTACTGCGCGCTCGCGTCGCGGGGGAGACTACGACCAGATCGATTCCGGCAACGTGGTACCCGAGCCATTTGCCCACGAGCGGTGCCTGCCGTCGACCGCGATCGTTCAACGGTCGATCGATGTCGGACTCACGTCCGGACCAATCCGATTGGGCATGCCGCAGCAGAATCAACGTTTTGTCATGCATCTCGTGCACCGGATCTCTTGCAGGTTCCCGACCAGATCATCGATACAGTCTGACAAACCCCCGGCTCGGCGGCAATGGCTCCGTTACGATGCGCCTATGACTCCGGAGCAAATTGCGCTGAGCAGCCTGCAGGCGCAATGGTGGGGTGTGGCCGCGGCCTTCCTCACCGTCATCGTTGCTGCCGTTTTCGGGTACCTGACCCTGCTGAACAACCGGCGCGCCCAAGACGCCCAGAATCGCGCGACACGGGCCGCCGTCACGGGCCGGCCGCGGCGTCCGGGGCGGCTCAGACAGGCCGGACTGATGCCGGCACCCGCCGAAGTGGCCTGGGCGGTACAGACCTCGGGCGATCAATGGATTCTGGTCAACGAGGGAACGACAACGGCCCACGACGTGCGGCTGACCGGCTACACCGAGCTGGATCAGCGACGGATCTCGGTCGCCGACGGGGCTCCGCGGACCCTCGAGCCGGGAGAGGCCCTGGCATTTACGGTGTTGTCACGCTTCACCGTACGCGGACCCGCAAACATTGTCGTGACCTTCGCCTTCGAGCCGGGCGCCGAACCGGCCCGGCAGACCCTGCTGGTGCCGTCCCGTTAGGTGGGCCGATCGCCCGTAGGCAGGTGCGAATCTCACGCGTATCCTGAGGCGTATGAATGACGATGAACAACTGCGCAGAGAAGCGCGAAAACGGCTGAGGGCTCGGGCAAGTTTCTGGACCTACATTGGGGTGTGGGCGGCCGTGTCGATCCTGTTGACGGCCATCTGGTTCCTCACGAGCCCCGGAGTGTACTTCTGGCCGGTCTGGGCCATCTTCGGGATGGGAGTCGCGGCGCTGTTCGTCGGGTTGGATGCCTACGGACCCGGTCGGCGCTACCACACCGAGTCCGACGTCGACGCGGAAATCGAGCGGATGACGCGGCGTCCCGGTCAGCGCGATCCGTCTCGCCGCGACGACCCGACGCTGTAGGATCGCCGCGCCGGTGGCCGCGTAGCGGCGAGGCCTAAACCAGTCGCACGATCAGGTCGGCTCGATCCCGGGTGGACTGGACGAGGGTGGCATTGCGTTGGTCGGAGCCGCCGGCCCAGAGCTCGGCCTCGACCGGAGTCTTGCCGAACGCTTCGTGCCGCAAAACGAGTCGTTCCCGCCGCGTCTCGTCCGCGAGCTCGAGAAACCAGACCTCGTCCATCATCCGGCGCGCGTCGGGCCAGGAATCGTGCTCCAGCAGCAGGTAGTTCCCCTCGGTGACCACGAGGGGAATCGCGGCGGAAACCGGGATTGCTGAGCCCACGGATTCCTCCAGGTCTCGCCGGAATTCCGGCGCGTAGATCGGCGCATCAGGGAAGGGGAGCGTTGTGTTCTGGTGCCGTAGGAGCCCCATGAGTGCGGCGAATCCGACGTCGTCGAACGTGTCAGGGGCGCCCTTGCGCCCGCGTCGTCCGAGGTCCGCCAGAACGGCATTCGCGAGGTGGAACCCATCCATGGGCACGAGCGTGGCGAGGTGAGGTCCGAGCGCGGCGACCACGAGCGCGGCCATCGTTGATTTACCGGCTCCGGGGGCACCGGTGATACCGAGGATGTGTCGTTTCCCGGGGACGGCCAGGGCGCGGGCTCTCTCGACGAGCTGCGCGAGAGACAGCTCCTGCACGATGGGCTCGCTCACGGGATCATCTCCTTCGTTGGCTGCCGGTCGTCCGGCGCGAAACCAGCTTAGGACGCCTGCGCCGCACGGGAACGTGACGTGGTGGACGGGTGCGAGTCGATATGGTTCTCCGCGCGGCGCAGGATCTGTTCATCCCGTTTCGTGATCTGCTGCGGGTGAATCAGCAGGCTGTCGCGAACCTCAACGTAGCGCCGGTAGAGGCGAGGCGTCGGGTTTTTTCCGAAGAGCAGCGCGGCCCGTGAATTTGCGGAATCCAGGGAGAGTTCCGGAGTCTCTGCCATCAGCCCGATCCACAGCGGCGTGAGGCTCAGAAGCAGCAGTCGCGAGCGCGCATTTCTGCCCAGTGTCTTGAGTCCATCCACGGCTGAAGTGAGGCTGGCGCCGATGGCCAGGCAGAGCGGCGCCGTCAAGAGCGACGCGAGGTGAAGCACGGCGACGTCTTGCAGGAATGTACTGTCGTGATCGACGAATCCGAGGCCCGCACCGGTGAGGCTGAGAATCGAGTAGACCAGCACACCGAGGCAGCCAAGGGCGATGAACGCCAGTGACACCTTCGTGATGGTTCTGGTCTGCCTTCGAATATCGCGGAGACAAGCAGCGGCCACAGAGATAGAGAAGAACACGAGCGCGAGCCAGGTGGTTGATGAGTACAGGATGAAATCGAGCTGCGGGAGGGCCTCTCGAACGGTATCGAATCGCCATTGGCCGCCAAAAAAGAGCACGGCCTGAAGGGCGATGATCGCCGCGACCACCGAAACGGAGATGGTATTTCGACGGGGCGACAGACCGTCCTTCGACGTGGCGCTCTGCACGAGAGCGTCAAGCAGAGCGACGGTGATGATGGCCGTGGCGTGAAAGATGAAGCTCGTGGTGTTGATTCCCCCGAACCCGGAGTCAACGGCGAGGTAGATCTCGAGGGGCTGCGGCGTCATGGTCACGGCGAACGCGAGCAGGAACCAGAACACCAGCCGTCTCTTGCCGCGCAGCGCGGGGGGCAGGCAGAGTATGGCGGCGAGCCACAGACTGGCGATGACGACGACTTGAATGACGAGGAACATGGGAGACTTTCTCGGTTACGACGGCGAGTGGAGTGCGTCCGCCTGCCCATCGGCCGGCGGGCGGCAGCCCGTCCTAGGTGGTAGCCGCGACGAAGGCACGGGAGAAGGTCCACTGCGGACTACTCACCCCCGAGCACATGTACGTCGGGATTGTTGCCGTACAAGGCTGATCACGTGTCATCTCCCACCAGCCGAGGCTGGCTAGCGCGTTCGCACTGGCGAATGCTCCGACAGTGGTCGCGTCGGCCGGCGTGAAGATCTCTCCGGGAATATCATTCGCGCCGAGCATTGGCGTGATCCCGACCAAGGATAGTCGCTGCGCGGCGGTCAGGCCCGCATAGGCCGGAATGCCCGCCAGCTGTGTGGCGGTCGCCTTCGCCGCAGAAATGGCGGCCGTTCCCATCGCGGTCGTCCCATCGCCGTAATCCATGGCCATGATGTTGACGGCGGAGAGTGTGACGCCGGCGGCGGCGAACTCGGTCACTGTGCGCACGCCGCTCGGAATGAGGCCGTAGGGCATCACCGGCAGTGTGAGTGAGACCTGCAGCGGATGTCCGGCGGCCGCGCGCTGGCTCTGCAACAGGGCGACGGCGGCCGCGCGGCGCTTGTTCGAGGTCGAATCCGACACGTCAGAGCCCGCGATGTCGAAGTCGATGCGGTCCAGGTCGTAGCGCGTGACGACCTTCGTGTAGGCGTTGAGCAGCGTGGTGGGATTCGTGCATACGCGGGCCAGTTCGTTGTTGATGGCACCGCCGAAGGACGCGATGAACTGTTTTCCATCGGTCTGGAACGCACTGATATTCGCCTGGAAGTCACCGGACGTTCCGACCGTGTACGCGGTGTATCCAGCCCATGTCGGGCTGCACGCGCTCGCGCGATCGGCCACGATGAAGGAGCCCGTGACCGCTGTGACGCCCGTCGTCGCGGCGAACGCGGACAGGTTTGCGGTGGGCCAGAGACCCAGGTCGACGTAGGGGGCGACGAGAAGGGCGCCAGCCGGTGTCGGTGTCGGTGTCGCGGTTGGTGTTGGCGTGGGCGTCGGGGTCGGGGTCGGCGCGGCCGTGGGTGTAGCCGTGGGTGTCGGCATGGGTGTGGGCGTTGCGGTGGGCGTCGGCGAGGCCGTCGCGGCCGGCGTGGGGGTGGGGGTCGGCGTGGATGCGCCGGCGATGGAGCAGGAGATCGCCGGGCTCCCGGCGGGCAGGCCAATCACTGTGCAGGCGGTGGGGGACAACGTCGGCGTGGTGCCCTTGAAGGACGTGAGTCCGAAGGAGGTGCGTGCGCCCGGGGCGAGCGTCGTCGACCACGACGGTGCCTTCACCGCGAATCCGCCCGCCGACGCCATGACCCTGCCGTTCCACAGGGTGTTGATCTTGTGGCCGTAGGTGAACGACAGCTGCCAGGGGTTGATCCTCGTCGTCGAGCCGTTCTGCACGCCGACCTCGGACTGGAATCCCGTAGTCCACACGTTCGTGTTCGCCCACGTGACGGTGACCCCGGCGGGGGCCGCGGTCGCCGGACCGGCGCCGGCCGCGCCAAGCCCCAGTGTCAGCACGACGGAGGCGGTGAGGGTGGTCGCGAACAAACGCAGCCCGCGGAGATGTGACGATTTCACTCGGATGTCCTTGTGTGTGCAGGGGAGAGCGGATGGCGGCAGCGACGAGGGGACAACCGACTGGCGATCCGTTTCCCGTAACCCAAATGGGGCTAGACCGAGGATTGGGTCTGATCGTACTGTATTCCGACACCCGCGTGTCGCCGGACTTCGCGCAGGCCACCGGGTCGTTTAGGCGTGCTGAGACAAGGCACAGGTGGCCAGCACGGTGCGACCGCCGGACGCCGACCGAGGCACCATGTCGACGAGCGCGATCTGCTCGAGAAGCACCATGTCGCCGGCGTGCATGCGACCGTGGTTCTTGAAGGTGATGTGCGGTGTGAAATCCATGCCGGTGAAGGCCGGTTCGTCCGGGGAATCGCCCAGGGGTTGCACGCCCGCCACCAGCCGTTCGTGCAGACGCGCGAGAGCCGGGTTCTCGACGACGACCGAGACGGGAACATCGTGTCGGCGGCCGAACATCTGCTTGCGGCCCACGACGGCGGTGATGGCCGGTTCAGCGGATGCCGCCGCGGCCATGCGCGCCGCCACATCGGCGGGCGCGGCATCCGTTCGAAACGGTGCCAGAACGGTGATGTGCAGCGGCCACTCGTGCACGGCGAACCGGTCACCCGTCTGAAGAGGGGACAGGGGAAGAACGATGACGAGTCGGGGCACGTGCCGATCGTACTGGGGGGCGCCGCCGCTTCGCGTACACATTGCCTCGAGATCGCGGTAACGATTTGCCGGCGTCACGGTTGCACCGTGCATGACGATTCCGCTTTCAATTCTCGATCTCGCTCCCATCACTCCCGGACACAGCATCCGGGAAAGTTTCGCGGGGAGCGTTGCACTCGCCCAGACCGCCGAGAAGCACGGCTACACCCGGGTCTGGTACGCCGAGCATCACAACATGCCCACCATCGCATCGTCGGCCACCGGCATCCTGATCGGGCATGTTGCCGGGCACACTGAGAGCATCCGCCTGGGCGCCGGCGGCATCATGCTGCCGAACCACTCGCCGCTGGTGATCGCCGAGCAATTCGGAACCCTCGCCGAGCTCTACCCCGGCCGTATCGACCTCGGCCTCGGTCGAGCACCGGGCAGCGACCAGACCACCGCCAGGGCCATGCGCCGCGATCCCCGCGCGAGCGACCAGTTTCCGCAGGATGTCACCGAGTTGCAGGCCTACCTCAGCGGCGAGTCGATCGTCCCCGGCGTGCAGGCCATTCCCGGCGCCGGCACCAACGTTCCGCTGTACATCCTCGGCTCGTCATTGTTCGGCGCGCAACTGGCTGCAGCCCTCGGCCTTCCCTACGCCTTTGCGTCCCACTTCGCGCCGGACTCGCTCTTCGAGGCCATCGCCACCTACCGTCGTGACTTCCAGCCGTCGGCGCAGCTCGCGGCACCGCATGTGATGGTGGCCGCCAACGTGATCGCCGCCGATGAGGCAGCAGACGCGACGGCGCAGTTCGAGACGATGCGCCGCCGGCGCGTGCGCGGCATGATCTCTCGCGGGCCCGCGACGCCGGACTACACGGACGAGCAGATCGACACGTTCCTGACGACGACCCAGGGCGTGCAGCTGGCCAACATGATGCGCTACTCCGCGGTGGGTACTCCGGCAGAGGTACGGGCCTTCCTCGACGACCTGGCCGCGTCCACTCAGGCGGACGAGCTCATCCTTGCGCACCCGTCCAGCGAGATCGACGCCCGTCTGCGATCGGTGGAGCTCACGGCAGAGGCCATGGCCGGGTCCCTGGTATAGCTGCGGGCGTGAGCTTTCGGCAGGCGTAGCCTGAGGGCATGACCCCGGATGCTCTTGTCGACTTCTGTCTGAGCCTGCCCCACTCGGAGGAGAGCTTTCCCTTCGGGCCGGAGACGAGCGTGTTCAAGACCACTGGAAATGGCAAGATCTTCGCCCTCTCCGCCCTGGCCGGAGACCCGCTGACGGTGTCGCTCAAGTGCGATCCGGAGGAGAGCCGCGCGCTGCGGGAGGAATTTCCGGACGTGATCACGCCCGGTTACCACCTGAACAAGAAGCACTGGATCACGATCGTGCTCGACGGGCGATTGGACGTCGAGCTCGTGCAGCAGCTCATCCATGCCAGCCATGCCCTGGTGCGACCGAAGGTACCTCCGGCTCGGGGCGCCCAGGCCTCGAGCCGGGAAACCTAGACGCTGTCGATGGCGTCGCCCATCGGGTCGGAGGCCGCCGGGTCGGTCAGTGCGCCGCCGCCGACCGGACGTCCGGCCCAGGACTGGAGCGTCCATCCGGCTTCGGGCGATCCGGTCAGTTCCGCGACTCCGGTGTTGTCGAGATCATGCTGAGCGGTAAACATCGGCGGAATGTTGGCGGCGCGCATGGCTGTCCAGACGCGAATCGATGCGCCGTGGCTGAAAGCCACCGCGGTTTGGGTCGTGGCGGCAATGCGCGCGATGTCGGCGTCGAAACGGTCGAAGAAGGCATGGCCGTTGGCCGCCCCCGGCATGACGGCACCCAGGTCGCCCTGCACCCACGCGAAAACCGTTTCCATGTAGGTGCGCACGGACTGATGGTCGCTGAGCCCCTCGAGCGTGCCGGCCTCGATCTCGTGCAGGCCCGGCAGCACCTGAACGGGGAGGTTGCGCTCAGCGGCGAGTGGCCCCGCCGTCAGCTGCGTGCGAATGAGAGTCGACGCGAAGATGGCCTCCGGGGAGCGATCTCGCAGGGACCCGGGAACGGCAGCTGCCTGTGCGGAGCCGAGGCTGGTGAGGCCGGGACCGGGATGCGCGGTATCCAGCAGCCCGAGAATGTTCGACGGAGTCTGGCCGTGACGGATGAGAAGAAGTCGCATGGTCACCCCAGCTTAGGGAAGCCAACCTGTGAGAGCCCGCTTCACCGTGTAGGCGATTCGCAGCGGCGGCTGTCACCATGGGCACACTCGAACCCGACAGAAAGCAGCAGCCCTATGACGATCATCAAAATCAACGCGATCACCGTGGCCGACGACAGTGGCGACGAATTGGCCCAGCGATTCGCGGCCAGGGCCGGCGCCGTTGACGACCGACCCGGATTTGAGGGATTCGAACTGCTGAGGCCCACGGACGACCGGAGCACCTGGCTTGTACTCACCCGCTGGGCGGATGAGGCGTCGTTCCAGGCGTGGGAGTCCTCGCCCGCCTTCGGGCACGGGCACCGCAGCGAACAACCGAAAGACGGCGAACCTGCCGCCCGCCCCGTCGCGGTCAGCAGCGAGTTGTGGTCCTATGAAATTGCCGGCGGCACCGCCGGCTGACCTCGAGTGCCCGAACGCCCCGTGACCGGCACCAGCGCGGACGCCCGCGCGGAGCCGGGGTTATGTTCCCGACCCCCCACGGTCTAGGATAGACATGTCTAACGTAATTCTTGGGGGAGGAAACACAGGATGGCAGTGCCGGATGAAGGTCGTGTGTCACAGGCACAGGCTGCAGGCGGGCACGTCGGGGTCGTTGGTGGGCGAGTGCGACCGAGTCGGGGGCTCGGTCGGCTCGTGAACCGCGCCGCTCGGGGCATCGGACGCCTGTCGCGGTCGTTCGGGTCGGCAGGGCAGTCCGACGTTCGGGACAATGCCGAACGCACGGTGCAGGTCTGGATCCGCGGGCTGTTGCCGGCGGACGGGACGAGCCACGCCGTCATGTATTTTGACGGCTGGCGCCTGCCGCGGGTCAGCGTCGAGATCAGTCGGGACGCGTCCGGAAACCTGCGTGTTGCCAACTGCGAGGCTGTGCAACTGGCCATCAACACGATCCTGGCCGGCGAAACGGTGGTCGTTCAGGTGTGCACGAACGAACCTCCGGCGGAGGGACAGGCGCAGGGGGACGCCAGTGCGGAAATTGCCGCCGCGCCACCGACCATCACACGGGTCTGGGTGTTCGATCTCGATGGTCCGCGGCCCGTGAAAGCGGATGTGCTGGTGGCCAATGCGCGCGCGGATCCCGCGGCGGTGCGCGACAACGAGGGTGCACACTTCGAAACGGGTTGGCCGGTGACCGGGCTGCCAGGAGGAGCCTAGCTACGAGAGAGTTGCCTCTGCTCGTGCCCATCGGCCCGGCGTGGTCACCGCACCGCGGCGACGCGATCCAGCCCGTCCCGCAGGTCAGCGATTAGATCTTCGACCGATTCGATCCCCACCGACAGGCGCAGCATCCCGGCCGTGATGCCCAACCGAGCATTGAGATCGGGGGCGAAAGACGCGTGCGTTGTGGTGAGAGGATGCAACACCATCGACCGGGTGTCCCCGATTCCCGTCATGCGACTGAAGATGCGCAGCCCGTTGCTGAAGGCGCGAGCGCCCTCGGTGCCTCCCCGCACCGTAATGGCGAAGACCGACCCGGTTCGCCCGTTGTAGTAGCGCTGCGCCAACTCGTGCAGTGGACTGCTGGCCAGCCCGGCATAGTCGACGGCCTGCACCTCCGACTGTTTCTCCAGCCAGTGGGCGATGGCTGTCGCGTTGTCAACATGGCGCTCCATTCGCAGCGAGAGCGTCTCAATGCCCTGGTGTAGCAGGAACCCGTTGAAGGGCGACAGCGACGGTCCGATGTCGTTGACGACGGCCTCACGCACGTACTGCGCGTAGGCGGCCGGTCCGAAGCGGTCGAGGAGCGAGGGGAGCCCCGGGCGCAACGATTCCGTCAGCAACGGGTAGTTCCGGGAGCGCGCGGACCAGTCGAACGTTCCCCCGTCAATCACCGCCCCGGAGACACCCGCGCCGTGCCCGCTCAAGAACTTCGTCGTCGAGTGCACGACGATGTCTGCGCCGTGCTCGAAGGGACGAATCAGATACGGGGTGGCGACGGTGTTGTCGACGACAAGGGGAATGCCGTGCCGCCGGGCGACAGCCGCGACCCGCGCAATGTCGACGACGTCATTGCGCGGATTCGGAATGGTCTCCGTGAAGATCGCCTTGGTGGTGGGACGAATGACCGCATCCCAGGCGGCGTCGCTGTCGGTGTTCCAGACATAATCGACCTCCACGCCGAACCGTCGAAAGCTGCGGCCGAACAGGATGCGGGTGCCGCCGTAGATGCTCGCGGTCGAGACGATGTGTTCCCCCGACTCGGCGAGGGCGAAGAGAGCCGCCGTGATGGCGGCCTGCCCGGAGGACACCACGACGGCCGCCGTGCCGCCCTCGAGGGAGGCGAGACGTGCCTCGGCCACGGCGTTGGTCGGGTTGCCCTGGCGGGAGTAGATGGGTTCACGCGAATCTCCGGCGAACCGGGCGGCCCCGTCGTCGAAGGAATCGAAGACGTAACCCGCGCTCAGGGTCAGTGGCGGAATCCGCGCGCCCCGGTTCGCATCCGGGTATTCGCCGACATGAACCTGGCGAGTATCGAAGCTGAAATCCGTCCAATCGGCGATCGGCGCGGCGACGGTGCCGGCTTCGGTGGACGGTGTCGTGAGGGCGGGGGCCGGCATTGGGGATCCTGTCGCTGTCGTCGGGGCCGGCGCGCCGGCATCCGTGGTGAATGGCACCGTTCAGGCCGCGCTTCGCACGGAGGCCGGCCGTGCGGAGCCGGCCGTGGCGCCGGGCGTGCGTGCCACGAGGGCCTTGATCCGGGCGACGGCTTCCCGCAGCGTGTCGGGGGAACACGCGAGGTTGAGCCTGGCGAACCCGCGGCCGCCGGGGCCGAAGCACTCGCCGTCGTTCAAGGCGACCCTGGCCTCGTCGAGGATGCGCCGGTATGGGGAGTCGCCGAGGCCCAGCGGGCGAAGGTCGAGCCAGGCAAGGTAACCGGCGCGAGGCCGGTGGTACACCACGGCGGGCAGCTGTTCACCGAGGAGGGATGCGAGGAGGCGATCGTTGTGGACAATGTGGGTGATGGCACTGTCCAGCCAGTCCCTACAGGCAAAGGCCGCGATGTTGGCGTGCAGCCCGAGGATGCTGGTGCGACAGGCGACCTCCTCGGGGAGGCGGTTCAGCAGCTGATTGGTGTCGTCGTTCGCCGCAACGATCAGGGCGCACTTCACCCCGGCGAGGTTCCAGCCTTTGCTCGCGGATGTCACGGTGACGGCGCGCGTGCCGGCAGCGGATGCGAGCGGGGCGAAGGGTGTGAACGTGACGCCAGGGTGGGTGAGCGGGGCATGGATCTCATCGGAAACAACGAAGACGTTGTACTTGGCCGCCAGGCGCGCGAGGGCCTCGAGCGTTTCCCGGTCGAAGACGATGCCGTGCGGGTTGTGCGGGTTGCAGAGCAGGAACGCGTCGACGCCGGCGGCGAATTCGCGTTCGATGCCGTCGAGGTCGAGCGTCCAGGTGCCGTCGCACTCGACGAGCGGCGTCTCGGCGGCGGCGGCGGCCACCTCGTCGACCAGTTCGTAGAACGGCGGGTATACCGGCGGTGTGAGGGACACCCGTCCGCCGCGCGGGACCACGAGGCGCAGCACCTCGACGATTCCGACGCTCACGTCGGTGGCCAGGTGCACATGTTCGGGATTCACGCGCCACGCCCAGCGGGTGAGGGCGAAGTCCGCGAAGGCGGGGGCGAGAGGGCCCGGACCGTCGAGGTAGCCGGTATCGGAGGCCTGCACACGCTGCACGAGCGTCTGAACGATTTCGGGGGCGAGGGTGTAGTCCATCTCGGCAACGAACAAGGGAAGTACGTCGGCAGGAAACCGAGTCCACTTGATGCTGCTGCGCTCTGCCCGAATACGATCGAGGGGCGCTACGGGGAAGACTGACATGACCACAGCCTGTGGCAGCGACCGCCGTTTCGCGAGCGCCCGCGTAAATATTCGACACATGCGAAAGCCACCGTTGTGGCCAGGGGAGCTAGGGGAGGAGGGACAGGATGGTGCGGAATAGGGCGAGGGCAACGGTCAGGGCGACGAGCACGAGGGACGCGATCACCAGGCCGCGCCCGCGGGCCTTGGCGGGGATGACCCGGTACGCCTGCGTCGTGAAAGCGAGGCCGATGACCCCGACGATGAGCGAAGGCAGGGGAAAGACGATGGCGAGTACGAAACCGGCCAGCGCGAGCCAGAAGCCCGGCACACGGCCGGGCGTCTTCGACCAGTCAGGGCGCGGGGCGCCGAGGCCCAGCAGGTTGTTGCCGTCCATGTTGGCGCGCGGGTCATTCATTTGGTGCTCCTTCATGAATCGTTCGTCACAGTGTCACAGTGTCACAGGTCCTGCGCCAGAAAAGCTCGGGCCGCGTCGCGGAAGTGCCGGGAGGTGGGCGCATTGAAGTGGTTGCGGCCCGGGATCTCATAGAACGTGCCGTGGGGAGTGGCCGCGGCGAGCGCGCGAGACGCCTCGAGGATGTGATCCTCACTTCCGGTGGCGAACATGACCGGTTGATGGGGAGCATTGGCCGCGCCCGGCTGTTCGCCGTCGCGCATGCCTTCCACGAGGGCGACGAGCGATTCGAGGTTGTTGCCGGGATCCGCCTTCGCCATGGTGAGGAACGCCCGAGTCAGGCGGTCGGTCACGTCATGTCCGTGTTCGATGTGCGCGCGGGCATCGTCAATGTCGAAGCGTTTCAGCGGATCCCCATCGGGGATCCCGCCGAGCACCGCCCGATTGATCCGGTCCGGGTGGTCGTGGGCCGCCCGCCAGCCGACCCGTGCGCCGAGGGAATAGCCGACGAAGCCGACCTCATCGATCAGATACGCGTCGAGAACGTGCAAGACGTCGTCGGCGAGGGTGCCCATGGCAAAACTTTCCACCCGGAGCGGTTTGTCGCTCGCGCCGTGACCGCGCTGGTCGAGGGCGACGAGGTGGTACCCGTCACGCAGCAGGTCCCGCACCCAGCCGGTACGGTGCCAGTTCGCCATGGCGCTCGACGCGAACCCGTGCAAGAGAAACAACGTCGGGGCATCCGGGTCACCGAATTCGTAGGTGGCGAGGTGGGTGCCGTCGGTGGCATGAACGATCTTGGGCGAGGGAGCGGCAGGCGTGGACATCAGAATCTATTTCACCACGGCCCGCGCGAGAATACCGCAGGCGATGCCCGCAGTCCCGGTGTGGCCATCGGGCGACTACGGTTGATGAGGTCTTGAAGGGATACTGAGTGAGCGAAATTGCGGCTGAACTCGCGCGAGTGCGTGAGGCGTTCGACAAGCCGACCCTCCGGCTGCTGGACCGCAAATGGGCGCCCTTCGTGCTCGCGGTCTTCAAATCGTCGTTCAGCCGCGACCGGCGCAGTGTGCAAGCGGACCTGCTGCATACCCAGGTGGACGCCTACCTCGCCGATCTCCGCTCGGTAGGCAGCGAGGTGCCCGGCAAAAACGGGCGTGCCCTGTGCGTGCAGTGGATGAACGACCAGTGGTTGTACCGCGAAACGGGCGAGCACGGCGAAGAGCAGTACTCTCTGACGTCCCATGCCCTCGAGGCGCTGCTGTTGGTCGCGGGCCTCTCCCGCGACCGCGCCCTGATCAGCGAATCCCGACTCACGACGATTGTCGATGCCGTGCGTCACCGGGCCACCCAGGCGAACCCCGATCGGGCCGAGCGCCTCCGGCGCCTCGACCAGGAACTCGTCGAAAAGCAGAGTGAACGGGATCGTCTCGCCGCGGGCGGCGACATAGCGGAAACGTCGTCGGAGCAGATGCATGAGGGCTACGCGAACCTCGTCGACCTGATCACCCAACTGCCGAGCGACTTCAAACGGGTCGAAGAATCCGTAGCCTTGATGCACCGCCAGATCGTGAACGATTTCCGCGCCGAGGAACGCCCGATCAGCGAGGTTCTCGACGACTACCTGACGAAGACCGACGCCCTTATGACGTCGACGGCGGAGGGCCGCGCCTTCGAGGGCGCCTTCGCCCTACTGCGCAATGACGAGCTCATGCAGGAACTGAAGAACGACCTCGAAACAATTTTGCTGCACCCCTTCGCCCTGGAGCTGAGCGCCGACGACCGCAGAAGCTTCATGGGGACGGTGAGCCTCATCCGCAAGGGAATCGACGACGTCCTCACCCAGCGCAACGGACTCACCACAACACTGCGCGAACACATCGTCAACCATGACGTCGTCAAGGACCGGGAACTGGAGCGGCTGCTGCGCGAGATCAACAAGGAACTCGCCACGTGGATGGAGACCGCCGGACCCCGGTCGACCGTCACAACGGAACTGATGCCGGGAACGCTCGATGTGGAGCACCTGCGCGAACGTTTCTACGACCCGGGAGCACACCTCGCGCCGCCCGACCTCGACGACGTATCGGGGGACGCCCCCGAGCCCGACAGCCTGGAGGCGATGCGCACGCAGGGCGGCCCGCTGCTGGACGACCTGCGCCTCGCGCTCGTCTCCGCATCCACGGCGGCATTCCTCGCCGGGACGAATGCCTCGATCGGTGACGCGTTCAACGGCCTCGATGACGGCCTCCGCCGTCCGGTCGAAATTCTCGGGCTGCTGCACCTGGCGACGCAGCTCGGCGCCGTGCACCGGGGCGAAGCAGTTGAGGCCTTCGACACGGTACGACCCGACGGCACCGCACGGTCGTTCTCCGTGCCTCGCATTGTTTTGAACGAGCACGACGCGGCGGCCCTGGCCGCCCTGAACTCTGGATCTGATCATGACTGACACCTGGACCGATGACGTCGACGGCGGCGCGGACACCGAAAACCCCGGCGACGGGTCCGCGGAGAACCTTTCGTTGTTTGAGGGAGATGAGGGCAGCCTCAGCATCATGCAGCGCAAGACCCTCGTGCTGCTGATGAAGCAGCGCTACATCTCCGCGGCCCTGCAACCCGTCGAGTGGCGCACCCTGCTGGCCGCGCAGAGCCTGCTCAAATCGCGCCTCAACGACGTATTCCTCGACCTGCACATCGATTTGCACTATGAGGTCGCGTTCAAACGCCAGGCCGTCGCCGAAGGCGGTGACCGGTTCCCCACCCTGCTGCACGACGTGTCGTACTCGCGCGAAGAGACGATTCTGCTCGTGCTGCTGCGGCAACGCTTTCGCAGCGAGCGAGCCAACGGCCAGGACATCGTCATCGTGGATCGTGACAATCTCGTCGACAACGTCGCGCGCTTCCGGCCGGAGCACGCCACCGACCTCTCCGGCGACGCCCGCCGGGCCGCAGCGGCCGTGGACAGCCTCGCCAAGGCGCGGGTGCTGCTGAGGACCAGCGACCCGGACCGGTTCAGGATATCCGCGGTGATCGAGGTGCTCCTCCCGCTGGAGCGTCTCGCGGAACTTCTCGAGTGGCTCCTCAGCCAGAACGGCGAGGAACGGTCGGCGGGAAACGATAACGCCGACGAAACCGACACCGTTGCCGAGCGCGCACTGGAGGCCATCTCATGAGCGACGCCGCCCTGTTCTACATCGACGGAGCCACCGAAGGAACCACGCAGTGGCGTGCCGAATCCCTGCAAATGGTGAACTGGGGTGGATTCCACGGTCACCACGACGTGGCGTTCGCACCGACCGCGACGCTCGTTTCCGGCGCGTCCGGCACGGGCAAGAGCAGCCTCCTCGATGCGTACCTCGCGCTCATGATGCCGTCGGACACCCCCTTCAACGGTGCCTCCAACGACGCCGGCTCCGGCCGCGCGCGGAGCGCCGACCAGCGCAACCTCATGTCGTATCTCAAGGGCAAAACCGACTCCAATCGGGAGACGGGCACCGGAGCACTGCAGGATCAGGTCTTGCGCGGCGCGGACTCGTCGACGTGGGGCGCCGTGGCGATGACGTTCATCGACGACAACCAGCGGCGCTTCACGGTGCTGCGGACCTACTTCCTGCCACGTGCATCGACGAGATTCGCCGACGTGTCAATGAAGATGGCAACTGTCGACGGATACCTCGACCTGCGCGACCTCGCCGAAATCACCGAATCCCGGTTCGACAAACGGGCGCTGAAGACGCGATTCCCCGACATGGACATTTTCGACACCTACGCCGCCTTCGCGCAGACGCTGTTCACCCGGCTGGGCATCGGCGCCAACGGCGAGGGCGGCAAGGCCCTGCGGTTGCTCGCCCGGATCCAGGCCGGTCAGCAGGTGAAGAGCGTCGATGGGCTCTACAAGTCCATGGTGCTCGAACAACCCGCCACGTTCGCCGCCGCGGACAAGGCGGTCGACCATTTCGAAGACCTGGAACGGTCGTACGGGGCCATGGTCACCGAGGCGCAGAAGGCCAAGGTCCTCGAGCGACTGCCCGACCTGCATCGCGACTTCGAGGCGGCCTCCACCAAGGCCGACCTCATCGACACCTTCGGAGTGCACCGCGAAGGCGACACACCGTTCGTGCTGTGGAAGCTGCAGACCGAGCGCGACTTGCTCGACCTCGCCGCCGACGCGAACCGGGCCAAACGGCGGGACAACCTTGCTGCCTTCACGCACAGCCGGGACACCGAAACCGACCTGAAGACCCGGGTCGGGCACGTCCAGCACCGGCAGCGCGACAACGGCGGTGACGCGCTCATCGGCCTGCAGAACGAACGGGCACGCCTGAGCGACATACGCGACGATGTGGCCGGTGAGCGGGCCCGATTCGACGAACGTGTGCGGGTCCTGTCCGTCGACATCCACTCCCTCGACGACCTGCGCCATGCCCAGGCCGAGGCCGGGCGGTTTCTGGCGCAGAGCACCGAATTGGAGCGCGACCTCGACGAACAACGCGACCTGCTGCACAAGAGGTCGTACCCGGTGGAGCAGCAGATCCGCGAACTGACTCAGGAACGCGCGTTCCTGTCGGGGCGGGCAAGCCTCGTCCCCCAGCACCTGCACAATGCCCGCGTCACCATCGCCGAGGCGAGTGGCATCCCGGTTGAGGAACTCCCGTTTGTGGCGGAACTCATCGACCTCGCCACGGGGGAGGAGGACTGGCGGCACGCGGCCGAAGTCACCCTCGCCCCCATCATCCGGGTACTGCTGGTGGACGCGACGCGGTTGCGCGCACTCAGTGAAGCCATCGAACCCCTGCACCTCCCCGTACGCATCCACTTCGAAGGCGTCGCGCTCGAAGACTTCACCGCCACGGCCGGCGATTCGCGCTTCGTCAGCGGCAAGCTCGGGTACCAGGATTCGCCGTTCAGCGCGTGGGTCAGGGCCCGCGTGCAGGCCCCAACGCTGGACGCCCTGTGCGTCACCACCGCGGCCGACCTGACGGGCGACGGGCCCCGAGTCACCCGGAACGGACAGACACGCAACGGTGGCCGCGGCGCTCACGGATGGAACCGGGACCAGAAGTCGATCATCGGCTTCTCCAATCAGAGCAGGCTCGATGACATCGACGCGGAACTCGTCACCCTCCGGGCCACCGCCGACACGCTGGCCGGTGAGGCGACGGCTCGAGGCAACAGCATCACCGAGCTGCGCCACCGCGCCGCCGCGCAGCAGGTCGTCGTCGACACCGTGTGGTCGTCCATCGACGCCGAGGGCGCCGAGGCCCGCATCAACGACAAGAGCGCCGAATACGAGCGGGTGCTCGGGGCGAGCGACGTGCTCCTGGCCCTGCAAACCGAGGAGGAACGACTCGCGGCCGAGCTCGAGGGTGTGCGGAAGGCCAAGCACACCACCGAGCACACGGCCGACCTGCTCGCGGCCGAGCAGGTGCGCATCGTCGACGCCCAGGACGCCCTGGCGGACGCCCTCGACCGGATCGAAGGCACGGCGACGGTCACCCTGTCGGCGGAACACGCCACCCGCCTCGATGCGGAGTTCGCCCTGGTCACCGACCACACCGACCTGGCCCAGTACGAGGCGGGCGTAAAACGGCTGCGCGACGGCCTCATCGCCCAATCCGCCCAGGACCGCGAGACCGCGACCCGGGCGCGGGACTCGCTCGTGCGCATCTTCGAGACCTTCCAGAACCGTTGGCCCGACCCGAACATCGGCGTGTCCATGGAGTCGTTCACGGCATACCGGGACATTCTCGATGCCGTGTACACGCTCGGCCTGCACGAGCGACGCCAGGAGTGGAAGCGCCGACTCGCGGCGTGGAGCGGGCAGGACCTGGTGCCCCTCGCCGGAGCATTCTCCAGTTCGATCGAGGAGATCGAAGACCGACTCCGCCCGATCAACGACATCCTGACGACGCTTCCCTTCGGCGCCGGACGAGACCGGCTGAAGATTTCGCTGCGACGGCTGCACTCCGAGGATGTCGCCGCCTTCCGTCAGGAGCTCAAGGCGCTGTCATCGGGCGCCACGGAGCACTTCACCGAGGAGGAAACCGAGAGCCGCTTCACCCGACTGCAGACCTTCATGCAGCTGATTCGACGCCCGGAGGGGGAAGCACGCCAGGACACCACCAGGGACCTGCTCCTCGATGTGCGCAAGCACGTGGAGATCACCGCCGTGCGCACCACCCCCGACGGTGTCGATGTCAGCACCTACTCGTCGCTGGGCGGCAAGAGCGGTGGGGAGTCGCAGGAACTCGTCGCGTTCGTCGTCGGCGCCGCACTGCGCTTCCAACTGGGGGACGAAAGCCGCACCCGTCCACGTTTCGCGCCGGTCTTCCTCGACGAGGGCTTCGTGAAGTCGGACTCGGAGTTCGCCGGACGTGCCGTTGCGGCGTGGAAGGGGCTCGGGTTCCAGCTCATCGTGGGCGCCCCCCTCGACAAGGTGACGGCCCTGGAGCCGCACATGGAACTCGTGTTGTCCATGACGAAGAACAACGCGACCGGATACTCGTACATCATCCCGCTGCGCTCCAGCGAGCCGGCGACGCTGTCGTGATCACGACCGCTCCGGGAGTGGGAGACTAGAGGCATGACCGGCGCCGCAGCATCCGTGACTCTTCCCGTGCTCGACCTGTCCCGACTCGACGGGGACGCCGCCGACGCCGCCGCCTTTCGGGTGGAGCTGCGAGAAGCCACCCACGACTACGGCTTCTTCTACCTGACCGGGCACGGCGTTCCAGCCGACCTCATCGACCGGGTGATGAGCACCGCACGCGCGTTCTTCGCGCTGCCCGAAGCGGACAAGATGGCCATTGAGAACCTGCAGAGCCCCCACTTTCGCGGCTACACGCGCATCGGCGGCGAGCTCACCCAGGGCGTCGTCGACTGGCGCGAACAGATCGACATCGGTCCCGAACGCGACGTGGTGCCGCGCACGGCCGGCACCCCCGACTTCATGCGGCTGGAGGGTCCCAACCAGTGGCCCGCCGCCCTGCCGGAACTCGAGAAGGTCATGACCCAATGGCGCGAGGAACTGAACGCGGTGGCCCTGCGCCTGATGCAGGCGTGGGCGCTCTCGCTCGGATCCGACGAGCATGTCTTCGACGAGGCCTTCGCCCGCAAACCCTTCACCCTGATCAAAATCGTGCGCTACCCCGGAAAATCCGACCCGACCCCGCGACAGGGCGTCGGCGCGCACAAAGACTCGGGAGTGCTCACACTGCTCTTCGTCGAACCGGGCAAGAGCGGCCTGCAGGTGGAGAAGGACGGCGACTGGATCGACGCGCCCCCGCTGGACGGGGCCTTCGTGGTAAACATCGGAGAACTGCTCGAGGTCGCCACCGACGGGTACCTGAAGGCCACCGTGCACCGGGTCATTTCCCCGTTGATCGGGCAGGACCGCATCTCGATCCCGTTCTTCTTCGGGCCGGCGCTGGACGCCACCATCCCGCTGCTTGACCTGCCAGACACCCTGCACGCCCCCGGCATCACTGTGGACCCCGAAAACCCGATCTTCACCACGTACGGTGAGAACGCGCTCAAGAGCCGGATGCGCGGGCACCCCGACGTCGCCGCCATCCACCACGCCGACCTGTAGGCCGCGTCCCGCCCTTTCTCTTCCAGCGCAACCCCCGCAGGGCCGGGAGGCAATCATCGCGCGGACGGCGACTAAACTAGACCTTTCGCTGTAGGGGAGTTTGTGTGATCGATCAAGAGCTGGCGCGTGAACAGGACTACGTCACAACGCTCTACGCTCGGTTGGATGCGTTGCAGCGCGAAGCCGAGCAGCAGCTGACCGCGGTGCGGAGGCTCGACGTCGGCGGCAACCACCAGGCGAGGTCGGAGCGGGACAACTTCGCGCGGCTCTATGAAGACCGAATCATGCAACTGCGGGAGGTCGACGATCGGCTGGCGTTCGGACGGTTGGAAACAGCGCCGGACCCGACCGGGGAATCCGTTTTCCGTTACATCGGGCGCGTCGGTCTCCGCGACGAAGAGCTGCACCCGATCCTGCTTGACTGGCGCGTGCCGCAGGCCAGCGCCTTCTACCAGGCGACGGCGGCCACCCCGCTCGGCGCCCGGTCTCGGCGGCACCTCCTGTCCAGCGGACGCAACATCATTCGCATCGAAGACGAGATTCTGGACGCGTCGCTGCTCGACGAGCCCGGTGCGGCCCTGCACCAGGGGGAGGGTGCGCTGCTGGCCGCCCTGACCGCCCAACGCACCGGTCACATGACGGACATCGTGTCCACCATCCAGGCCGAGCAGGACACGATCATCCGTTCCGACCTGCCCGGTGTGCTGGTGGTGCAGGGCGGACCGGGAACGGGCAAGACCGCCGTCGCTCTTCACCGTGCGGCGTATCTGCTGTACACGCACCGCGATCGGTTGCGGGATTCCGGCGTGCTCATCGTGGGACCGTCCCGATCATTCCTGCAGTACATCGAAGCCGTTCTGCCGTCGCTCGGGGAGACCGGAGTCGTGCTCGCCTCCGTGGGCCAGCTCTTCACGGGGGTCGAGGCCACCCAGGAGGACGTGCCGGCGGTCGCCGAGCTCAAGGGCCAGACCCTCATGGCGGACCTCATGGCGCGCGCGGTACGGTCCCGGCAGCGGGCGCCGGCCGAGGAGCTCACCCTTGTCGTGAACGGTGACCGCCTCACCGTGCACCCGGAGCTGTTCCTCGACGCCATCGCCCGGGCGCGGTCCGGTGGCAAGCCGCACAACGAGGCGCGGGTCACCTTCGTGAAGATCGCGCTCGGAGCGCTCGCGAAACAGTGGCTCGCGCAGCTCAAGGCGCAGGGCCGGTCCATGGACGACACTGATTTGCACATGCTGCGGGAGGACCTGCGTCTGGCCGATGATGTCAGGGTCGCGTTGAACACCGCCTGGCTGCCCCTCACCCCCGAGAAGCTCGTGCAAGACCTGTTCGCGCGCCCGCAGTGGCTCGCCGAGATCACCCCCGGCTGGTCGGCGGAACGCCGGGCGCTGCTTGGGCGTTCCCGCGAATCTGAATTCACCGTCGCCGACGTTCCCCTGCTCGACGAGGCGGCGGAACTCCTCGGCGAGTACAACGTCGTCGATCAGGCGCAAAAGCGCGCCGCCAAGGAACAGCGCAAGCGCGACATTGAGAACGCGGAATCCGCCATCGACAACATGGAGGTGAAGGGCCTCGTCAACGCGAAGGAACTCGCGGAGAGCTTCGCCGAACTGGGAGATCGCGCCACGACGGCCGAACGCGCGGGACGTGACCGCACGTGGACGTACGGTCACGTCGTCGTCGACGAAGCCCAGGAGCTGTCGCCGATGCAGTGGCGGCTGCTGCTGCGCCGCGGCCCGAGACGATCGTTCACGATCGTCGGCGACATCGCCCAGGCGGCGTCGGCCGCCGCATCCGCCAGCTGGAAGGACGCGCTCAGGCCTGTGCTGCAGGGCTCGCTGGAAGCGGGCCGGTGGCGGCTGGAGGAACTCACGGTGAACTACCGCACGCCGAGCCAGATCGCCGAGGTCGCCGAACGCGTGGCGCTCGCGCACGGCCTGCGCATCACACCCTCCCGCACGGTGCGGGCAAGCCAGTGGCCCGTGGAACACCTGCAGGATGCCGCGGAGGCGGTGCGTCGCGATCGGCGCCTGGAGCACGAAGGCACCCTCGCGGTCATCGCCGTCGACGCGCAGATCACGGCGCTCGAAACGGCGCTGACAGCGGAGTTCGGCGCGCTCGTCGGGCGCGGTCCGTTGGGGCTCAGCCGAGACATCGCCCTGCTCACCCCGCAGGACGCCAAGGGACTCGAGTTCGACGCCGTCATCGTCGTGGAACCTGAGTCCATTATGGCGGCGTCGGAGCGGGGCGCCGGCGCACTGTACGTGGCCATGACCCGGGCCACGCAACGGCTCTACCTCGTGTCGGAGCAACCGTTGCCGGACGAGTTCCGCTGAAGAGGGCACGGGGGCGGTCAACGTCCACAGAATGTCGCGGACCACCGGAATACGCGGCCGCCGGAACGGGTTCCACCCGGAGTGCGCGCAATCGCCCGCGCCGGCGTTGACGTCAGCACGCGCTCAGCCGAAACCAGACACCTGTCATTCTCTTAAGGAGTTCCGATGACCGCACCGTCCCACATCGCCGCCGCCGTCCCTGTCACACCGCTCAACAGCGGCGCCACCATTCCCCAGCTCGGTTTCGGCACATTCCAGATCGCCGCGCCGGATGCGCAGGCCGCCACGCTCGCCGCGCTGGAGGCCGGCTACCGGCACATCGATACCGCCGAGATGTACGGCAATGAGAAGGAAATCGGGCAGGCCATTGCCGAGTCCGGCCTCGCCCGCACGGAGGTGTACGTGACGAGCAAGCTCAACAACGGCGCTCACGCGCGCGCGGATGCCCTCGCCGCGTTCGACCGCACGCTCGATGAGCTCGGCCTTGAATCGCTCGACCTGTTCCTCATCCACTGGCCGCTCCCGGCCGTGGGCGACTACGTGGAGACGTGGAGGGCGATGGAAGAAATGCATCGTTCCGGCCGTGTGGCCTCCATCGGCGTGTCCAACTTCCAGCAGGCGCACCTGCAGCGACTGTTCGACGAGACGGACACCGTGCCCGCCGTGAACCAGATCGAGGTACATCCGTACCTCACCCAGGAACCCCTGCGTGCGTTCAACACGAAGCACGGCATCGTGACCGAGGCCTGGTCTCCTATCGCCCGGGGGAAGGTGCTCGGCGATCCCGTGATCACCGCTGTCGCCGACCGCCTCGGCCGCACCGCCGCACAGGTGACGCTGCGCTGGCACCTGCAGCGCGGCGACGTTGTCTTCCCGAAGTCGGTCACGCGGGCCCGCGTCGCCGAGAACTTCGCGCTCTTCGACTTCGAGCTCACGGATTCCGACGTACTCGCCATCACGGCGCTCAACCGCGATGAGCGTACCGGCCCGAATCCGGATGAGTTCAACCGCGTCCCCTAAGAGCGTGAGTCAGTAACGCCTATTCAGGTTTGATGGCGCGACACTCGGGTCGGCACGCAACCCGCCGCCGTCCGGGGATCGTTCCAGGAGCCCGGCGCTGCCCGACTCAGCGCAAAGGGAATGACCGACGGCTGTCATCGCCCGGCCAGGTCGCGAGCCGCGTCGTGCAGGCACTCGATGAACACCGCCGCGACCTTGCGCTCCGGGCGGGCGGCGCGCACCGCGATGAGCCGAGTGGTGGGAGAGCCCGAGAGGGGGATGGCGACGATCGACGGCGGAAGGAGGTGTCTCACCGACTCGGGCAGGATACTCGTGCCGACGCCCGCCGCGACGAAGCCCAGCGCCGTCTCCTGATGCACGACCTCCTCGACGACCCGGACGACGCCGGCAGCCGCGTCAAGCACCGCGGCCACCCGGTCGACGTAGCCGGGCATGAGGGAACGCGGATAGGTGATCATGGGCACGTCGATGATCTCCCGTGCCGTCACCTCGCTGCGCTGAGCCAGCGGATGATCAACGGGGAGGCACGCCACGAGGAGCTCCTCGAATACGACCTCCGACGTCAGTTCAAGAGACGAGCCCGAGTCCCGGGGAATGTCATCGCGCACGATGCCCACGTCGAGGGTCCCCGCCCGGAGTGCATCGATCTGTTGGCCGGAGGTCAGGGGGTGCAGATCCAGGGTGACATTGGACCGTCGCGCGCGAAATAGCTGCACGACGCCGGGCAGCACGGTGTAGTTGGCCGAGCTGACAAACCCGGCAGAGAGCCGGCCGGACAGGCCGTCCGCGTAGTCGCGCATCTCCTCCCGGACCGCGTCCACTTCTTCCAGGATCGCGTGCGCCCTCGTCTGCAGGTGTTGGCCGGCCGGGGTGAGGCTCACCCGCCGGGTGGTTCGCTCGAATAGCGGTGTCCCGAGCTCCTCCTCAAGTCGGCTCACCTGCACGCTCAGCGGGGGCTGCGACATGTGCAGGACCTCCGCCGCGCGCCCGAAGTGGAGTTCATCGGCTACGGCGAGAAAATATCGCAGCTGTCGGAGGTCCATTTCGGAAATGATAGGACCTTCGTATTACCGGGATATTTCGGCAATATTACGAGTGTTTCGCTATCAATCAGGGTCGTAAGGAGTATTGGACGTTCGCCCAATATGTATGAATACTTTCCCTTACACACCCCGATCTGGAGGACTATCCGTGGCTGAATCATCTACGACCAGCGAGACCACACCCAGCACCCGCATCGACATGCTGTACCTGAGCGAGCCGGAGGTCATCGCCGCTGGGGTGAAGGACATGGACCGCTGCATCGAGGTCATGGAGGAAGTGCTCATCCTCGTGGCCAATGGCGACTACCGGATGGCCGGCAACTCCGCGAACTCGCACGGTGCGCAGATCGGCTTCCCTGCATCTTCACCATTCCCCACCATGCCCACGGATGCTGCCGACCGCCGGTTCATGGCGATGCCGGCCTACCTCGGAGGCCGCTTCGACACCGCCGGAGTCAAGTGGTACGGCTCGAACATCGACAACCGCGAGCAGGGCCTGCCCCGGTCCATCCACCTCATCGTCCTCAACGACAAGGTGACCGGCGCGCCGTTCGCGATCATGTCCGGCAACCTCGAGAGCGCGTATCGGACCGCGGCAGTGCCCGGCGCCGCCGCGAAAAAGCTCGCCCCGATCAACGCGAAGTCGCTTGGAATCATCGGTCCCGGCGCGATGAACAAGAGCGCCCTGCACGCGTTGACGACGGCGCGGCGGACGCTCGACACGATTCGTATCAACGGCCGTCGCCGCTCCACCTCGGAGACCTTCGCCGCCTATGTGTCGAAGCACTACCCGCAGTTCACGACCATCGAAATCGCAGACACGATCGAGGCCGCAGTGCGCGATTCCGACATCGTCTCGGAGGCGGTCACGGGACTCGTCGGCTCCGAGAACTACCCCTACATCGACGGCGACTGGATCAAGCCCGGCGCCTTCCTCAGCCTGCCGGCGAACCTGAAGATGGACAAGGAATTCACCCTGTCGGGCAAAGCTCGCCTCATTGCGGATGCCAAGCCGATCTACCAGGCCTGGGCCGAAGAATACCCGGCACCCTCGCACGAGACCGCCTTCGGCATGATCGGACTCTACTGGCAGGACCTCATCGAGGCGGGCGAACTCGACGAGTCGCGGGTCGTCAACATCGGCGACGTCTTCGAGGGCACCGCCGTCGGACGTGAGTTCGACGGACAGCCCGTGCTCTTCAGCGTCGGAGGAATGGGCGTCGAGGACGTCGCGTGGGCAAAGACCGTCTATGAGAACGCGGTCGAGCTGGGGATCGGCACGAAGCTCAACCTGTGGGACGCACCGAACATGTCCTAGGACAACGGACGCGGGGAGCCGCACCCTGCACCACACGCACCACACGCACCACACGCACCACCTGCACCACCTGCACCACCTGCACCACCTGCACCACCTGCACCACCTGCACCACCTGCACCACCTGCACCACCTGCACCACCTGCACCACCTGCACCACCTGCACCACCTGCACCACCTGCACCACCTGCACCACCTGCACCACCTGCACCACCTTTCTCTATCCTTCTCCGGCGCGCCATCCCGGCGCGCCCCCAAACCCTGTGGAGTGAAACGTGGACTCTGGAAACGTTGCCTGGATCCTGACGAGCGCAGCGCTCGTCGCACTGATGATCCCGGGCCTTGCCCTGTTCTACGGCGGGATGGTCTCCTCCCGCCGCATCCTCAACATGATGCTCATGTGCTTCGGCGGCGCAGCGCTCGTCGCGCTCCTCTGGGTCGCCTTCGGCTACTCCGCGGTCTTCGGCGATTCGCTCGGCGGTCTCGGCCTGCTCGGTGATCCGCTCGCCTTCGCCGGGCTCGATGCGGCACTGGCCGACGATCCGGACGCCGGCATCCCGCTCGCCCTGTTCGCCTCCTTCCAGCTGCTCTTCGCTGCGGTCACCACTGCGCTCGTCGCCGGAGCCGCTGCCGGACGGATGAAGTTCGGCGCCTGGCTCCTCTTCGCCGGGCTCTGGGCCACCTTCGTCTACTTTCCGATCGCGCACTGGGTGTTCGCGTTCGACAGCGACACCGTCGTGGGCGGCTGGATTGCCAACGCTCTGGGAGCGGTCGACTTCGCCGGAGGCACCGCCGTACACATGAACGCCGGGATCGCCGCCCTGGCGCTGGCGATCGTGCTCGGCAAGAGCAAGGACTGGGGCGGACCTGCGCGCCCGCACAACCGCCCACTCGTTCTGGTCGGCGCCGGTCTGCTGTGGGTCGGCTGGTACGGATTCAACGCAGGATCCGCGCTCGCTGCGGGCAACGCCGCGAGCGTCGTCTTCCTCAACACCACTGTCGCCGCCTGCGCCGGCCTTCTCGGCTGGGCCTTGGTCGACCGTCTCCGCCACGGAGCCGTCACCAGCCTCGGCAGCGCATCCGGACTCATTGCCGCCCTCGTCGCGATCACCCCGGCGTGCGGTGCCGTGTCGCCGCTCGGCGCTATCGCGATCGGAGCGATCGCCGGTGTGGTCTGCTGCCTGGCCATCGAGTGGAAGTTCCGGCTCGGCTTCGACGACTCCCTCGACGTCGTTGGCGTGCACCTCGTCGGCGGCATCATCGGAACGCTGCTGGTTGGGTTCTTCGCCACCGCCGCCGCGCCGAACGGACGCGCCGGTCTCTTCTACGGCGGCGGCTTCGAACTGCTGGGTGTGCAGAGCGTCGCCACCATCGCCGTTCTCGCCTACTCCTTCGTCGTCACCTGGTTGATCGCGAAGGCCATCCAGAAAACTGTTGGGCTACGCATCCCCGAGGAGCACGAAGTCACCGGCATCGACGAGCACCACCATGCGGAGCGGGCCTACGAGGATGACGAGAACTTCACACCGGCGCAGTCGGTATGAGCGTGAACGCGGCGTGCGCGGCACCCGAGCCCGCCTCCTCGAGATCCGCGTCTCCTTGTGATCCGCACACGCCACTGATCCACATGCGCCACTACATGACAGGACTATCCTCATGACCAGCATCATCATCGTCGGCGCCGGCCTCGCTGGAGCCTCCGCCGCGTGGCGACTCGCGCAGCGCGGTCACGACGTGACCGTTCTCGAACGAACCTCTCCCGCGAACGAGTTCGGCAGCTCGCATGGATCCGCCCGCATCTTTCGGTACGCGTACCCCGAGCCCTTCTACGTCGATCTCGTTGTGGAGTCCTCACGCGGCTGGTCGGAGTTGGCGACGGCACACGGTTCCGAACTGATCACGCCGACCGGCGCGGTCGACTACGGCAACGCCCGCGATCCGGAACGACTCGCCGAGGTGCTCGCCGCGGCCGGCGTCGCACACGAGCTGCTCACCGCAGATGCTGCGCGAGTGCGCTGGGACTTCGCCTTCGACACCACCGTGCTCTGGCAGCCCGGCGCGGGGGTCATCGACGCCGAGCGCAGCGTCGGCGCGATGATCGCTCAGGCGCAACTCCACGGCGCTCGGGTGCTGGGTGATCAACCCGTCACTCGGGTGCAGAAGACCGCGGCCGGCTACCGCGTGCTCACCGCGACGGGGGAGGCGTTCGAGGCCGAGCAGGTCGTCGTCGCGGCCGGCGGCTGGTTGCCCGATCTCCTCGGCGAGCTCGCGCTGCCGGACGCCTTCGTCCAGACGTTCCCGTCCCTCGAGGTGCGGCAGGAGCAGGCCTACCACTTCCCCTACCGCGACGCGCAGCTCGCGTGGCCGTCGTTCATCCACAAGACGGACGAAATCCAGGTCTACGGGCTGCCCGGCGGACGCGACGCCGACAACCGCGGGCAGAAGATCGCCGAGTTCAACGGCGGTAAGCGCATCCCCTCGGCCGCTGCGCACGACCAGCTCATCGACCCCGCGAATCGGCGCCGCGTCGTGGACTACGTCGAGCACTACCTCCCGGGCCTCGTGCCCGAGCCGTACGCCGAGACGACCTGCCTGTTCACGAACACGCCGAATGAGAACTTCGTCATCGACCGCGTGGAGGGCATCACCGTGCTCTCGCCGTGCTCGGGACACGGCGCCAAATTCGCCCCGCTGATCGGCGAACTCGCCGCAGCACTCGTCGCCGGCGAAGAGGTGCCGAGCCGCTTCCGCCCCGGGCTGCTCGCCGCCCGCTGACAGATACGGACCACCATGCAGAACACCGGCACACACAGCGCCGCAACCCAGAACACCCCCCGCGTCGACACCGTCGCCGGCCTCCTGGCCGAGATCGCCGACATCGGCACCGATCCGCTGCGTGGCGGCTACTCACGCCCCGTATTCTCCAACGCGGAACTCGACCTGCGCGAGTGGTTCATCGCCCACGCCACGAAGCGCGGACTCGACGTCGAGATCGACGGCGTCGGCACCATCCGCGCCTGGTGGCACACCCCCTCGCGCACGACGACAGGCGCCGTGCTCACCGGCAGCCATCTCGACTCAGTGCCCGGTGGCGGCGCGTTCGACGGCCCGCTCGGCATCGCGTCGGCGCTCGTCGCCGTCGACTTGCTCCGAGCCCGCGGATTTATACCGGACAAGCCGCTCGTCGTCGCGGCGTTTCCCGAGGAAGAGGGCTCCCGCTTTGGTATCGCCTGCCTCGGGTCGCGCCTGCTGACCGGCATGATCGCCCCGGAGCGGGCCCTCGCGCTGCAGGATCCAGACGGCGATACCTTCGCCGAGGTGCTCACGCGCAACGGCTTCGACCCCCGGGCCGTCAGCGCCGACGTCGACGGCATCGGCGCCTTCGACTCGTTCGTCGAACTGCATGTCGAACAGGGGCGCGCCCTGATCGACCTCGATGCGCCCGTCGCGATCGGTTCCAGCATCCTCGGTCACGGACGGTGGCGTGCGAGCATCCGCGGCGAGGGCAACCATGCCGGTACAACGCAGATGCCCGATCGCCACGACCCGATGGTCGCTGCGGCCCGAGCGATCCAGGCCATCCGCGACCTCGCGCGCACAACTCAGGATGCGCGCGCGACCGTGGGACGCCTGCAGCCGGTCCCCGGGGGGACGAACGTGATCGCCTCCCGCGTCGACTTCTGGATCGACGCCCGCCACCCCGACGACACGGTCACCCTCGCTCTCGTCGAGTCGATCCGAAGCGCACTGGAGTTGCTCGGCGCCGAGGAGGGCTGCGAGGTGCAGCTCACCGAGGAGTCCTTCAGCGCGACCACCCGATTCGACACTCGCCTGCGCGGTCGCCTCGAGAGCATGCTTCCGCAAGCGCCCGTCCTCGACACCGGAGCAGGCCACGATGCCGGCGTTCTCGCCTCAGTCATCCCGACCGCGATGCTCTTCGTGCGCAACCCGACGGGCATCTCGCACTCGCCGGAGGAGTACACCACCGACCTCGACGCACAACTCGGCGCGGAGAGGCTGGCGGACGTCCTCCAGGGACTCCTCGTCGAGTAGGCGACGGCACGCGGCCCTGGCAGCGTTCGCATAGGACGCGTAGAACTCCTTCGGGTCCAGCTGAGTTTCGACGATGTCCGGGCCGCCGATCGCTCCACGGCGACGCGGGTGCGTTACTGCGCGGCGATGGCCTTCACCTGCTCGGCGATGTCGGCATCCGACCTGGCATCGAAGACGCCCCACATGAAATGCGTCGGGCCGCTCCCGTCGCTGCGCGGAACCGCTGCCCGCATGGTCCAGCCCGAAGCCAGGGCCGCGGTTCCGAGCATCTCTAACGAGGGCGCAATCGACTTGCGCAGCACCTTGCCGGCGACGACGGCGCCCCGGTCGGAGAGCCGCCAGCCGCGGTGGTGGGCCAGCGTCCGGCCGACCTCCTCGTTGCTGAGCCACCAGCGAAACGTGCGGGCGGGCGGCTCAATTGCTTTTAGGGTCATGCAACTCACTGTAGCCACGCCCGCTGCACCTCAGCGTGGCACCTCGCCGGACGACCACCCGGCCAGGCGTCGACGAAAGAACCTTTGGGCGGTGCCGCGGGAATCGTCGTTGATGAACACAAACCGGGAGTCGCCGAACGGGTTGAGCCCCTGCGGCAGGGCGAGAACGCCGAATTCGACGTCGAGACGGTCGATGAGGGCGCGCAGTCGACCGTCAGCGACAGCATCCCAGGGCACCGCGACGGACGTGTTCACGTCGAGTTGGCGCATCCGAAAACCGGGTCCGCGGTGCTCGCGGATCACCCCCGCACGGCGGAGCAGGTGGGCGATCGGAGCAGAGGCGGTCAGCCGCGGGTTGACCTCGATCACCGCGCCCGCAATCATGTCCACGCCGACGAGGCCGGTCAGCGCGTACGTTCCGGCCAACCGCGCGTAAATGTTCCCGGCGGCTTGCGACTGAGCCGACTGGATGCCCGGCGTCCAGCGCGCCCCCACCCAGCGCCCGTCCGACGCGATCACCTGCCGGTGCGCCTCCAGGATGTCTACACCGCCGCCCCTGGACAGAAACGCCGAAGCACCGTGAGGCGTCCCACGAAGAAAACGTTGTACTTGAAAGCGCCCGGGCAACCGGCCCGTCGCCTGGAGCTCCCCGACGTGGTTCGCGATCGCGCGTGCCGTTGACCCGGATCCATGATCGAAGAACACACCGATTCCGGCGGCCCCGCCCGACGGTTTGAAGACGTATCGTCCGTCGGCGGGCAGAAGATGAGGCCCGGCGCGCCGCCACGTCTCCGGCGTGAAACCCCAGGATTCCGCCGCCGGCACACCGATGGCCTGCAGCGCCCGCATGGCCTCGTTCTTGTCCATGAACCTCGACGTCGTGGCGGCCTGTTCGGAGAGTGCCGCATCGATGGATTCGAGGGGCAGCCGTTCCAGCGTGGCGCGGTCCAGGACGAAGGCCAGCAGGGCCCCGTTCCCAAAATGGAATTGCCGGGCGGCGGCGTCGGCCAGTGCGCCAACATGCCACGTGAGGTGCCGCGGGAGGGAGCCCGTGCCGGAGCGGGCGACCGTGCACGCCATGACCAGTCTGCTTCGGGAGGAGCTCAGGCGTATCCCCGTGGCGGCCGCCCAGATCTGCGCATTGACGTCGAGCGCTCCGGCGAGGAGGGAGATGGCGACGTCGTCGGCGCGGGGTATCCGCACGACGAAGACATCCTCGGGTCGCGTGTACAGGTGTCCCTGGAGGCCGCTGTCGATGTCCGCGGCATCCCGGTTCCAGAACGCCCGCACAAGCGCCGGATCATCGAAAACACCTGATGTCGTCAGGGCGATGATGCGCCCCCGGTCGGTGTCACCGACGACGGTACCCAGGTGAGTCACGTCGTCGCGAGTACCGAAACCGCCGTCAGTCATGGTTCATGGTAGCGACGTTCCTCGTGCGGGCCGTCGTCGGTAACGCGGCGGTAACGGCCACTGGGATTGACTCGGGAGTCAAGGGAAAAGGAGCAGCCGATATGGATAACAACTCGAAATTGCTCGTGCTCGACGTCGCGCACGAGAAACCCGAACGGGGGCAGCGCGGCGCCGTGGCTGACGCCCTGGATTTGGTTCTGGCTTCCGGGGCGACGTTCCGGCACAGCAGTGGGCGGCTCGTGCTGCTGGACGTGTCGGGGCCGCAGGAAGCACGCATCACCCAGGATATTCCGGGCGGCCGCGTGGTGCCTCTCGACACCGATGTGTCCACACTGATCCCGGAACTGGACAGCAACGAACTTCTGTTCCTCGAGGCGGTGCGCATCCGAAACTCCGCCGCGTACCAGGAGGAGAAGGCGCGTCAGACTCCGGGTGAATCTCCGGAGGAACAGCTCATGTTCACCGCACCCTGCATCCCAGGAGGAGAGTCCCATGGTTAACGAACGAATGATCAACCGCGTGGCCGCCGCCATTGTGTTTGTGGCCGGGCCAGGCCAGTATGCGATCTCCGCGGCGGAGAAGGCGCATATTCTGGCCGAGGTGCAGAGCGGTCACGGGGCGCTGGCCGGCAACGAACCCCGGGCCAGGCTCAACTGGTCCTACTCCTCACTCAGCGTGACCCTGCCCACCTTCACCGCCTGGCAGGGAGCCAACTGGCCGGGCCTCAGCGAACCGTTCTACCGTCGCATCGACGACGCCCTCTGGAGCGGCACGAACCAGAAGATCTACTTCTTCCGGGGCAGCGAGTACATTCGCGTCGACCCGAACAACGGATGGAAGGCCGACGCGGGCTACCCCAAGCCGATCGCCGGCAACTGGCCGGGATTCCCCGCCAACTTCGCGTCCGGAATCGACGCGGCCCTGTGGAGTGGAACCACCCAGCAGATCTACTTCTTCAAAGGCAGCGAGTACATTCGGGTCGACCCGGCCAACGGCTGGAGCGTGGACGCGGGGTATCCGAAACAGATTGCGGGCAACTGGCCCGGATTCCCCGCCGACTTCGCCGCGGGGGTCGATGCCGCGCTGTGGAGCGGCACGACGCAGAAGATCTACTTCTTCAAGAACGACACGTACATTCGCGTCGACCCGAGCAATGGCTGGCACGTCGACGCCGGCTACCCCAAACCGATCACCGGAAACTGGCCGGGTTTCCCCGATTCCTTCGCGGACGGGGTGGATGGGGCGCTGTGGAGCGAGACGACGCAGAAGGTGTACTTCTTCAACGCCAATCGCTTCTACAACGACTACATCCGGGTGGATCCGGCTGCCGGCTGGAGCGTCGAAGCAGGGTATCCGAAGCCGGTGGGGCTGGGCTGGGACGCGGAGGACAAATGGCGTGACCCCGCCCTGTCGCTGCTCGGGTTTCCGGCGGGCGCACCCGGGTTCACCCAACTCGTGGATTCGGTGAAAGCGTCCACCGGCTCGCAGTACGGCTACGTGGGCTTCTTCACGAAGATGCCAACGGCCTGGTTTGCCTACGCGAACGGGCTGAACTCGCTCAAGGTCGTCATGCGGGAAACCGGGTCGTCCTTCCTGAACTGGACGTCGATCGACCGGGTGTATTCGCACGAGACTGGGCACATTTTCGGCGCGTTCGACGAGTACACATCGTCGAACTGCACGTGCACCTCCTCGCACACCGGGTTCTTCACCGAGGTCAACGGCAACTGCCAGCTGTGCGCCGTGAACCCCACCGCCTGCCTGATGAACAACAACGTCAACGTGCTGTGTCCGTTCACTCAGGCATCCATCGGGTGGAAGGCCTTCCTCTCGGGTATCGACGCCGGCGTGCACACGTTCGCCAACACCAAGCTGTACCTGTTCTCGGACGAGTACTACGTGCGCTATACCGGCTACACGATGGATCCTGAGTACCCGAAGCGGATCGCCGGCAACTGGCCGGGCTTCCCCGCAGCCTTTGCCGCGGGAGTCGACGCCGCGCTGTGGAGCGGACCGACGCAGAAGGTGTACTTCTTCAAGGGCAGCCAGTACCTGCGTGTCGATCCGGCCGCGGGATGGGCGGTCGAGGCCGGGTATCCGAAACCGATCGCGGGCAATTGGCCGGGTTTCCCGGCCACGTTCGCCGCCGGAGTCGACGCCGCGGTGTGGAGCAAGACCACCCAGAAGATTTACTTCTTCAAGGGCAGCCAGTACGTGCGTGTCGATCCGGCCGCGGGGTGGGCGGTCGAGGCCGGGTATCCGAAACCGATCGCGGGCAACTGGCCGGGCTTCGGCCCGTCCTACGCGGCCGGGGTGGATGCCGCAGTCTGGGGCGACTCGAATACGAAGATGTACTTCTTCAAGGCAACGGGCTACATTCGCGTCGACCCGAACAACGGGTGGAACGTGGACCCCGGATACCCGAACCAGATCAACATCAATTGGATGCCGTTCCCGACGGCGCCCCTGTTGCATGATCGGGCCGATGAGCGGGTTGCGGAGGTGAGGGAGGCAGCACAGCAGAGCAGAGACACCGACTGACATTAATCAAGCCCACAACACCACCGCAGGAGATGACAATGAGCACCACTCTCAACCCGTACCTCAGCTTTCGCGACAATGCCAGGGAGGTCATGGACTTCTACACCTCCGTCTTCGGGGGCACGCTGACCCGGAGCACGTTCGCCGAGTTCCAGGTGAGTGACGACCCCGCAGAGAACGACAAGATCATGCACTCGATGCTGGTCACGGACACGGGCCTCACCCTGATGGCCGCCGATGTCCCGAACGCCATGCCGTACACGGTCGGAGACAACATCTCTGTGTCGCTCAGCGGCGATGACGAAGCGGAGTTGCGCGGCTACTGGAATGGACTCGCCGCGGGAGGAAACGTGGTGATGCCGCTGTCCCCGTCACCATGGAACGACCAATTCGGCATGCTGCGTGACAGGTTCGGCGTGAACTGGCTCGTGAACATCGCGGCGCCGACGACCGCCGAGACCATCTCGGACGAGGCGGTGCCGCGTTCGACCGCCGATGATTCCTAGTCGACCCGAAAGTCGCGACGCCCTGCGGGTGGGTGGCCCGGCGTCACTGCTATCGGGACGGACCCGGTGTCGGCGACGCCGGGTCCGTCCCGTTGCCTGAACGTCGGCTAGTCGTGATCGTTATGGCTGCGTTTGTCGGCGCTTGCGAGGCGCTGCACCGCCGCCAGGGGCAGGGGCAGCCAGTCCGGGCGGTTGCGTGTCTCGTAGACCGTCTCGTAAATGGCCTTGTCCAGTTCGAACGCGTCGAGGAGCGCGGTGTTCTCGCCGCTGCTGTCAGACTCAGCGGGGGAGAGATGTGCCCCTGCCCCTGGCCCCTCCGTCCCCCGGGCGTATCCCTCCAGAAACGCCTGTCGGCAGGCCAGCGCCCACGCCACAATGTGGGCGGGGTCCCGGTGCGGGTGCGCATGCATGACCGTTCCGGCGACGTAGTCGAAAGACCGCAGCATACCCGCCACGTCGCGAATCGGCTCGTCCGGCCGGTCGCGGTCGCTGACGGCCCGCAGCGGCTCTCCCTCGAAGTCCAGCAGAATCCACCCGCGCCCGGGAGCGTCCAGGACCTGCCCCAGGTGGAAGTCTCCATGGATGTGCTGAAGCCGGGGCCACGGGACCGTCAGGGCCCGCGCAAAGATGCGTTCAACCTCGGGGCGCACGTTCAGGAGCGCGGGGACCTCGACAGCGGCCTGACGGAACCGATCCAGCATCGCGGTCACCATGGTGACCATCACGTGCGGGGTGGCGTCGAGGGTCGGCATCGCCGCAGCGAGTTCGCTGTGCACCTCGGCCGTCGCGTGTCCGAGGCGTCGAGCCGGCTCGCTGAAATCGTCGCCCGCATCGGCCGCGATCAGAGCAGTGCGCCACGCATCCGCAGCATCCGGGATGAATTCCTGCACGAAGGCAAGATGACCGGTGGCGCGTCCGTCCGGCCGGTCGGGATCGTCCCATTCACCGGCCACGGAACCGAGCGGTTCGGGAATGTAGCGCGATCCGGCCTCCGCGAGCGCGGTTTGCACGACGACGTCCGGATTCTGCCCATGCTGGATCGCCCGGAAGACCTTGCAGATGACGGGCGGAACCGACCCGGCCTCCCCGCCCAGGTCGCAGATGATCGACGTGTTCGATTGTTCTCCGCTCAGCACTCTGCTCGAGAGCACGGGGCGGGAGGCCGCTCGTGTCGCAAGGGACGAAGCGGGATGACCGGCGTGGATCGGCAGGCCGTGCGCGATGGTCGCGGACGAGGACTCCAGCTGCTCGGGGTAGCCGCCCCGGTCGACGATGAAGCGGAGCAGGGCGCCCACCCACAGGGTGTCATGGGTGCCGTCGTAGACGAAGCGCGCCGGCCCGTTCGCCTCGCCGACCACGGCGATGAGGGCGGCTTCCAGTTGCGGCGCGCGTGCCACACGCTCGCTGACGGGAATCTGATAGACCCCGGAGCCCGGGCGGGAATCGTCTCGAACGAGCAGCGTGCGCAGCCGGACCCCCAGATCGGGTGAGGCCAGCGTCCACTGCCCGACGAGACTCAGGGCGGGAGGGACATCCCTCGACGGAAACCAACGCTGCGCGGCCACCCAACGGCTCAGAAAGTCGGGCAGCTCCGCGGTGAAGACGTCCGCGTCGTGAGCCCTGCGCTGTGTACGCTCCTGGTCAGTCATGCGGCCAGCGTACGCGCGCACGCGACCGAATCACAGTGTTCGTGCTCGCGGTTCCACTCCGTTCACACGCCGGACCACACGTTTCATACGCCGGACCACACTTCGCGGGCTCGTGACCTGCACGCAATGTGCGCGAAACGTTGGGTCCGCAGACTCAGAGAATGACGAGATCGAGACGACCGAGGTTGGCGACCGCCGAGCTGCGCTGCGATGACTGCGGACAGCTGCCGGAGGCGTCCAAGACCCGCCAGACCGTCGCGGACGTTGTCACGATCCTCCCGATCGAGCTGGTGGTGCACGCCGTCGTTGTGCACACCGAGCTGCCGTATGTGGCCAAGGTGCTTGTTCTCGCCCTCACGGCCACAACCCTGGTGATCTGGGTCGCGGAACCTGGAGCGCGGCGACTGCTCCGACGGTGGCTGCACGCCCCGGCACTGCTTCGACGATCGACCCTGCACGATTCGCCGGCATTGTGGCGGGTGCGTACGGTGCTTCCCGATGAGAGCGGAGCGCTTGAGCGGGTCACCCGCGGCTTCAAGCGACTCGACGTGAATATTCTGAGCATCCATGTGCATCCGGTGGACGGCGGCGTCCTCGACGAATTTGTGCTGAGCGCGCCGGGAGAGCTCACCGACGACGCCCTGCTCGCGAGCCTCGTGGCCAGTGGCGGCCGCTCGACCCGGGTGTTGCCGACGTCGCCGCTGGCCCTCACCGATGGGCAGACGAAGGCGCTGGGCCTGGCGGCCCGGGTCGCCGGGAACCCGGGCGAACTGGCCGCGGCGACGGCGGAACTCCTCTCGGCGCGAATGATAACCGCGCCGGTGGGCCCGGTCGACGACACCGTTCTGAAGATTCCGCGGGCGTGGAACGAGCCGCTGTATTTTTCCCGTCCGGGCGACCCGTTCACACCCGCCGAGGCGTCGCGCGCTCATCACCTGGCCGAGCTGGCCGAGGTCGTCGAAGTAACCGGTCAGGCGCGGCCCGAAGCCACGTCGTAGCCGGGTCAGGCGATCGCGGAGATGCCGGTGACGGCACGACCGACGAGGAGAGCGTTGATTTCGTAGCTTCCCTCGTACGAATAGATCGCCTCGGCGTCGGCAAAGATCTTCGCCATCTCGAAATCGGTGCTGATTCCGTTTCCGCCGAGGATGCCGCGCCCGAGGGACACTGTTTCGCGCATCCGCGTGGTGCAGGTCGATTTCGCGAGGGCGGCCTGATCCATGGTCAGGCGACCCGATTCCTGGAGGCGGGCGAGTTGCACCATGAGCGTCAGGCAGAGGGTGGCGTTGCCGATCATCCGCGAGAGCTGTTCCTGGATGAGCTGGAACGACGCTATCGGCTGCCCGAACTGATGACGTTCCAGCGCGTACGCGCGGGCCACGTCGAACGCGGCGAACTGCTGCCCGACGGCCTGCCACGACACCCAGACCCGGGAGTTGCGCAGCAGCACGTTCGTGTCGCGAAAGCTGTTGGTTCCCGGCAGCCGGTTGCCGGCGGGGATACGCACGTTGTCGAGGGTGATGTTGGCGTTTTGGACGATCCGCACCGCAATCTTGTGTTCAATGGTGCTCGTGGAAAAGCCGGGTCGTTCCTTCTCCACGATGAAGCCCTTGATCTGATTGTCGGCGGTATCACGCGCCCACACCAGCACATAGTCGGCCATGGCCGCGTTCCCGATCCAGCGCTTGTGGCCGTTCAACACCCAGACGTCGCCGTCTGCGGTGGCCGTGGTCTCCATTTCGCGGGAAATATCGGAGCCGTGCAGGGGCTCCGTAAGTGCGAAGGCTCCGATCTTGCGCAGTGCGAGCAGGTCGGGCAGTAGGCGTTCGCGCTGCTCCTCGGACCCGAGCTGCTCGATGGACGCCGCGAAGAGTTCGTGGTGCACGCCGAAGAAGGTGGAGATCGAGGTGTCGGCGCGAGTGAGTTCCATCTGCAGCAGGCCGGCGAGCAGGGGGGTGGTCTCGTCATCCCCGATCCCGCTCAGGTTCTGCGCGGCCAACTTGGGCAGCAGCTCGAAGGGAAATTCGGCGCGATTCCAGAAATCAACGGCCAGCGGGCGAACCTCCGACTGGAAGAACTCCCGGGCGCGGGCGAGGCGGTCGCGTTCGGCCGCGGAGAGCAGGTCGGTGATGAAGACCAGGTCGGCGGTGGGGTACGGGACATCGGCACCCACGGGGTCGACGCCGGCCGGTACGTGCGTTGGGAACGGCAGTGTGGTGGCGGCAGGGGATCGGAACGTCATTGGTTACCTCGGTTACCTCGCGCAAATCGCTGGTACGATTTCGTGTACGAGCGTACACCACATGTATCACCAGACAGGATTCGGCCATGACTCTTCCCACCGTCGCCCGGCGTCCCCGTGAGCGGTGGTCAGCGCGCCAGGACGAGCTGTTCGGACAACTCGTTGACCTGTTTCTGCGGGAGGGGTTCTCCGATGTGACCCTGGCCGCGGCCGCCCAGCGCCTGCACTGCAGCAAGTCGACGATCTACTCCCTCGCGAGCAGCCGCGAGCAACTCGTTCAAAAGGCCGTGGTGTTCTTCTTTCGCGGCGCTGCCGACCGCGTAGAGCGCAAGCTCGACGGCACGCTCGACCCCACCGACCGCATTGCCGCCTACCTGCGCGCCGTCGGCGACGAACTGCGGCCGGCGTCCGCTGCTTTCATCGACGATGTGGCCGCATTCCCGCCGGCAAACGCCATCTACGAGCGCAACACGCAGTTCGCCGCGGCGCGCGTGCACGACCTCATCAGCGACGGCGTACGCGTCGGTGCGTTCCGCGAAGTTTCGGCGGCCTTCATCGCCGAGGCCGTGTCCGCCGTGATGGTGCGTATTCAGCAGCAGCACATTTCGGACAGCACCGGACTGACCGCCGCACAGGCCTACGACGAGCTCGCGGACCTCGTCGTCAACGGCATTCGTGTTCCGACGCGGTAGCCGGCGGTGGGTCCTACCGGTTGGTGAAGACGGGGCTGCGCTTCTCGACGAATGCCGCCATGCCCTCTTTCTGGTCGTCCGTCGCGAAGGTCGAGTGGAAGAGCCGACGCTCAAAGCGGACACCCTCCGCGAGCGTCGTTTCGAAGGCCGCGTTCACGGCTTCCTTGGCGAGCATCGCAATCGGCAGCGAGCGCGATGCGATCGCTGTCGCCGTCGTGAGGGCGTCCGTGAGCAGATCGGCGGCCGGTACGACTCGGGCAACGAGGCCTGAGCGCTCGGCTTCCTCTGCGCCCATCGTGCGGCCCGTCAGGATGAGTTCCATTGCCTTGGCCTTGCCGACGGCGCGGGTCAGCCGCTGTGATCCGCCGATCCCGGGGATGACGCCCAGCTTGATTTCGGGCTGGCCGAACTTGGCGGTGTCGGCCGCGATAATGAAGTCGCAGATCATGGCGAGTTCGCAACCGCCACCGAGCGCGTGGCCGGCGACGGCCGCGATGACCGGGGTGCGCACGGCGGCAAGGGAGCCCCATCCGGCGAACCAGTCGGCGGCATACATGTCCATGTACGACTGCGGGGCCATCTCCTTGATGTCCGCCCCCGCGGCGAAGGCTCGCTCCGACCCGGTGATCACGATGGCTCCGATTTCCGGGTCTCGATCCAATTCGGTTGCCGCGGCAACCACGTCGCGCATGAGGGCCTCGTTGAGTGCGTTGAGCGCCTCGGGGCGGTTGAGGGTGATCAATCCCACACGGCCGCGGCGTTCCAGCAGAATGTTGTCGTAGGTGCTCATCTGGTGTGTGTCCCCTCGGAAGGTGCCGTCATGCCGGCGCGACTCTGCCGACGTTGTGTCCCCAATGTACTAGGAAGTCCTAGGAATCTCTAGGTCCGTGCGTTCACGCCTTCAGGGCTGTCACGTGCCCGGACGCGGCGCGCGGGGGCGCCGGGCGGGCGAGTTCGGATCTGAGCATGTCGTCGAAACGGGATGAGGGGGACATGCCGAGTTCGCGGCGGAGGCGCAGACAGAAGTCGCGGTATGCACTCAGCGCGGAGGCGCGATTGTCGGCCGCGAGATACCCGCGGACGAGGAGAAACTGCAGACTTTCCCGCAGCGGTTCGATGGACGCCGCGGACCGTGCAGCAACGATGGCGTGCGAGGTGTCTCCCTCGGCCAGATAGCGTCGGGCCAGGATCTCCAGGGCGTCCACGCGCTCATGTTGAAGCAATTCCTGCTCACACACGACCCAGTCTTCGTACCACCCCGGAAGCAGCTCGGTCGTACGCAGCAGGTCGATCGTGGTGCGGGGGACGCCGGGTTCCGAGGAGTCGATCAGGGCACCGATCGTTTGTCGCAATCGATGCACGTCGACGGCGACGTGTTCCTCCAACCGCAACGGTTCCGTGGTGCGGATCAGGCAGGGGAGCTCGTGGGTAATGCGAAAGATGCTCGCGCGCAGGTTCCCGGCGGCCTGCGTCTCGGACCCGTCCGGCCAGAGCAGCGTGGCAATGAAATGACGCGGCCGAACGCCCAGCAGCGCCAGCGACGTGATGACGCGCTTCTGCCTGGCGCCGACGTCAACCGGTTCGTCGTTTCGTTTCAACTGCCAGTACCCGAGCAGGGTGAGATCCCACCGGGGAACAATAGTCGGCATTGTCGCCCTCCTGGTATGACCTGCCGAGTAGAAGCCTCTGGCGACTTCTATCCAACAACACACGCGTTCTACCGCCAGAATGGCCACACCTCCATGACTTGTCAATGCGCTCTCCCACGCGATTTGCGCACGTTCCGCCGCGGGGGGCAGACAGGACGCATCTCTGCGAGACTGATCGGGTACTAGGCGCCCGCGGCGACCGGCCGCGGGGCCACATCCTTGCGCTTCGGCGCCGGAAGGACTGCCATGCTCGATTTCCTGTTCGGCCCGATTCCCGGGATCATCGTCACGGTTGTGGTGATTCTGGTGGTCGCCCTAATCTATGCGCGCACCATCTACAAGAACGCGGGGCCGGATGAGGCCCTCATCATCACGGGCAAGAAGTCCCGGAAGACGATCGTCGACGGGGCGACCCTCGAGGAATCGGGGCAACGGGTCGTGCACGGCCAGGGCGTCTTCATCACCCCGTTCTTTCAGAAGGCCTTCAAGATCAGTCTGCGCAGCCGGGCGATCGAAATCACCGCCGTCGCGCAGGACCGCAATGGCATCACGCTCTCCGTCGAAGCCGTTGCCATCGTCAAGGTCGGCGATGACCCCGCCGCGATTCGCGCCGCCGCCCAGCGGTTCCTCGGCCAGGACAAGAACATCGATGCTTTCGCGCAAGAGGTTCTGAGTGGTTCGCTGCGCTCGTCGATCGGCGCGACCGACGTCATGACCGTCATTCAAAAGCGCGACGAACTCGGCAGCTCGGTATTGGCCACTGCTCGCGAATCGCTCGCCAACCAGGGCCTGGACGTTGACTCCTTCGAGATCAAGGGGATCACCGACGAGAACGACTACATCAAGGACATCGGCCGTGCCGAACAGGCAAAGGTGCGTCGTCAGGCCGAAGTCGCTGAGCATTTCGCGAACCGCGAGTCTCAGGAAGCCTTGATCACCGCCGAGCAGGCCATTGCCGAAGCTCAGAACACACTTGCCCTGCGCAAGGCCGCGTTGCAGCTCGACACTGACAAGGCCGCCGCCGAGGCCGCGGCGTCGAAGCCGCTGGCCGAGGCGAAGGCGCAGCAGGCCATTGTGCAGGAGCAGGAACTCACTGCACAGCGTCGCGCCAGCCTGCGCAAGGCAGAGCTGGAATCCGAAGTGAACGCGATCGCCGACGCGGATGCCTACCGGATTCGGGTGACGGCCCTGGCCGCCGCCGAGGCATCCGTCGCCGCCGCGACCGCAGACCGGGACAGCCGCGTCGCCAACGCGGACGCCACCAGGGCAGAGGGCCAGGCGGAAGCCGACGCCATTCTGGCCAGAGGCACCGCCGAGGCCACCGCAACGCGGCTGTCCGCCGAGGCCGTCGCCCAGCAGTCCGAAGCCCTGATCCAGCTGCGTCTCGTGGAGATGCTGCCCAAGATCGCGCACGAACTCGCCGCGCCGATGAGCAACATCGATCAGTTGACGGTGATCTCCACGGATGGGGCAAGCCAGCTGAGCAAGAATGTGGCCTCCGGCTTCTCCGAGGTCGACGCCGTACTCTCCTCCACCATGGGCGTCGGCATCAAGGATCTGCTGACCGGTCTCGTAGGGGGAACCGCGGCGGGCGCCGCCCTGGCCAAGACGCAGCAGAAGGCGACGGCCCCGGTCGACGACGTGCCGTCGGACGATGACGACGAGTCCACCGGGGGCGCAGTTCCGGACGCAGACCTGGACGCGGTCGCCGCCGGGGCGGGTGCCGCCGCCGGAACCGCCGCCGCCGATGCCGCGCGGCACGCCGCCGCGGGTTTTGTGAACGGGCTGCAGAACTAACAGCTCGGCCGGGTGGTGCTGCCGCCCGGCAGCTGCGAGCATGTGGGCATGCCACAATCGCCACTTGTGCTGGGCCCCATGCTGAGGCATGTCGACGAGGTGTCTGCGAGTATCTGGGTCGAGACGCTCCAGTGCGCCCGGGTTACCGTGACCGCGGGTGAGGCCTCCTGGTCTGCCCGCACCTTCGCGGTGCACGGACACCACTACGCACTGATCGCGGTGGAAGGTCTCCAGCCGGGCAGTACCACGCCCTACACGGTGAGCATCGACGGCGCCGAGGTCTGGCCGCAGGCGGGCTCGACCTTTCCGGCATCCGTCATTGCCACGCTCTCGGACGAGACGCCGCTGCGCATGTCGTTCGGATCATGCCGCACGAGCGTTCCGCACGACACGGAGAACAATCGAACACACGGGGTGGACGCCCTCCGCGCCTACGCCCTGCACATGGCCCAACAGGACGGGAGCCTCGCGTGGCCCGACCTGATCCTCTTTCTCGGTGATCAGGTCTACGCCGACGTCACGAGCGAGGCCATGCAGGACTTCATCCGTGCCCGGCGTGACGTGACCAGATCACCGGGCACCGAGCTGGCCGACTTCGAGGAATACGCGCATCTGTACAGCCTCGCCTGGTCGGACCCGGCGAACCGCTGGCTGCTCTCGACCGTGCCGACGGCCATGATCTTCGACGACCACGATATTCGCGACGACTGGAACGCCTCCCTGAGCTGGAAGCAAGAGATGGAGAAGACGACGTGGTGGAAGGGGCGCATCGTGTCCGGACTCGGGTCGTACTGGGTGTACCAGCACCTCGGCAACCTATCCCCGAGCGAGCGGGCCGGCGATGAAATCTGGCAACAGATCGAGGCCAGGGACGCGGATGACTCGGGCGGCGTCGAACTCGACCTGACAGCAGCGCTCGACGCATTCGCCGAGCGCTGCGACCGCGAATCGACCAGCTACCGATGGAGCTACTGCCGCGACGTGGGCGACACCAGACTGATCGTGCTCGATTCGCGGGCGGCCCGGGTGCTCGAGCCCGGCCGGCGCGCGCTGCTGGACGACTCGGAGACCGCGTGGTTCGACCACCGCCTGCGCGGTGGTATTCGCCACGTCCTCGTGGCGACGTCGCTCCCGTTCCTGCTCCCCACCGGCCTGCACAACATGGAAGCGTGGGACGAAGCGATTTCCGAGGGCGCGTGGGGCACCCGCGCGGCCCGAATCGGGGAGAAGCTGCGCCAGGCCCTGGACCTTGAGCATTGGGGTGCGTTCCAGAAGAGCTTCCGCGCGGTGGCGGGGATGGCCACCGCGGTTGCCGACGGCAGGCGGGGCTCGGCACCGGAGTCGATTGTGTTCCTGTCGGGAGACGTGCATTTCTCCTACGCGGCCGAAGTCGATCGCGCGTCGGGGAGCCGCATCATCCAGGCCGTCTGCTCACCGATCCGCAACCCGTTGCCGATGGCCATGCGCTCGTTTGCGGCGATCATCGCCTACGGAATCGCGAATCGGCCGAGCGGTCGACTGGCCCGCTCGGCGCGGGTTGCCCCGCCGCCGTTCACCTGGACCGGGTTGAAGGGACCATGGTTCGACAATTGCCTCGCAACCCTGGCGGTCACACCAGAGGGTCTGCGGCTCTGGTGGATGAAGGGGGTCGTGGACAACGGTGACCTCCAGCACCCGCGGATGCGGGAGATCGCAGCCATCACGGTCGGCCGCCGCCGCTAACCGATCGGCGGCGCGCTGATCGGCGGCGCGTTAGTCAGCAGCACTGACGGCATCGCGCAGGAGGGTGGCGATAGCATCGGTGCCGCCGGCGGCGAGCGCGGCACGCTGGCGCTCGGCGCCGGTACCGAGACGCCAGAATCGATCCAGCAGGTCGCTCGCCCTGTCGGCGTCGCCGGCCTCCGCGAGGGCGTCGGAGACCGTCGCGACCATCCCGGCGACCACCGTGCGGGCCGGGGCGAGCTCGCCCGTGATCGGGTTGAGCAGGTTCGCCTGCACGCCGTCGCGCGCGGCATGCCAGAGGGAGGCGTCGAGGAGTTCCGGCTGCAGGTATGGGGGAGCGGCGCCCCGGTCGGCATCCGCGAGAGCTGTGGACACCAACGCCCGGGTGAGCGCCGTCAGAAGCAGGGTGCTGCGCGTGTCGAGCTGGGCATCGCACACGCGGATCTCGACGGTGGGATACTTCTCGGCCAGGCGCGCACCCCACCAGATCGTGTGCAGGTCAGACGTTCCTCCGACACCGACCAGGTTCGCGGTACGCCGGTCGTAGTCGGCAACGTCCGTGAAGTACGGCGGGCAGCCGGTCGTTGACCAGCGTCGCGCATGGATGCCCCGCCACGTGGCAAAACCGGTGTCGCGGCCCTTCCAGAACGGGGAATTGGCCGACATGGCCAGCAACACCGGAAGCCACACCCGCACACGGTTGAGCGCGGCGACGCCCGCTTCCCGGGTCGGAATCCCCACGTGCACATGCAGGCCGTTGATGAGATGCTCCGGGATGAGGCCGCGGAACTCGGCCTCCACGCGGCGGTACCGGGCCGTGTCCGTCACCTCCGGCGACTCCGCTCCCTGAAAGGGCGCGCCGACACCGGCCGCGAGTGCGCCGCGAGACGCCGCCGCATCGGCCAGCCGCGAGCGAAACGACAGCAGGTTCGTCTCGGCCTCCTGGAGATCGACGAAGACCCGGCTGGAATGCTCGATCTGCGAGGTGAGGAACTCCGCGTGAGCGAGTTCCGGCGCCGACCCCTCATGAAGCAGGGTTTGCACGGCCGCGCTGATGTTCCGCGGGCGCAGGGTGGAACGGTCGAGGAACATGAATTCTTCTTCCGTGCCGAATGTGCGCATCAGTGCTCCTCATCGTTGCTCGGATGCTAGCCGATTCCGGTCTGGCCGTGGAAAAGACCCGTGCATTGTGGCGGCGCGCCCCTAGCGTGTGCGGGGTGATCGATGTTTCATGGACCCACCCACGATGAGGGAGTACTCATGGTTAACAACCCGGTGTCGACGATGGCTGTATCGGCGGCGCGAACGCTGCACGGCGGCCTGAATGGACTGTTCGGATTCGTGGCGCTGAGCGTGATCGCCGGGGTCCTCGTCACCGTCGGCATCACGCCCGTGGTCGCCGTCTCCGGATTGGCGGCGTCCAACACCATCAACGCCTTCGAGGGACTCCCCGACTTCGTCTCTATTGATGCTCTCTCGCAGAAGAGCAACATTTACGCGAGGCACGCCGACGGCACCCCCGTTCTGCTCGCGTCGTTCTATGACCAGAACCGAATCGACGTGCCCTCGGACGCGATCAGTGCGTACGCCAAGGACGCCGCCATCGCCGGGGAAGACCCGCGCTTCTACGAACACGGAGGAATAGACCTGCAGGGAACGCTGCGGGCGGCCGCCACGACGGTCTCCGGTGGCGCAACCCAGGGCGGGTCGTCGATCACCCAGCAGTATGTCAAGAACGTTCTGATTCAAAAGTGTGAACTGAACGCCGATGCGAAGAAGCGCCGGGCGTGCTACTCGAATGCGACCGAGACGACCCCGGAGCGTAAGCTCCGCGAGATGCGACTCGCCATCGGTGTGGAGAAGCTCCTGAGCAAGGACGAGATCCTGGGTCAGTACTTCAACATCGCCGGGTTCGGCGGCACGGTCTATGGGATTGAGGCCGCCGCCAACTACTACTTCAACACGACGGCGGCCAATCTCACCCTCGTGCAGGCGGCGAGCCTCGTGGCGATCGTGAACAATCCCGTCAAGTTTCAGATCGACCGCCCGAACAGCGTCACGAACGGAACCGCCAACGGGTACGCGGCCAACAAACAGCGCAGGGACTACCTGCTCGCGGCGATGCTGAAACATGGCAAGATTTCACCGGAGGACTATGCCGCGGCGGTGGCGACACCCGTGGAACCCGCCATCACCGAACCCAGCACGGGGTGCCAGACGGCGGCGGCCAACGCGTTCTTCTGTGACTACGTCACGAAAATTCTGCAGACCGATCCCACATTCGGGGCGGACCCCGCCGCGCGGATGCTCAATTTTCGGCGTGGCGGGTACAGCGTTTACACGACACTCGACCTGGACCTGCAGCAGGCGGCCGTTGCCACGATGACGGAGCAGGTGCCGACGACCTACCCGGTGGGCGATCTGGGGGCGGTGATCACAAGCGTGCAGGTCGGAACCGGTCGGGTCCTCGCCATGACTCAGAACAAGGACTACAGCCAGGATCCGGCCGTTCAGAGCACCGGGGCCAACTACACGGGCATCAACTACAACACCGACTACGCCTATGGGGGGTCCAGCGGATTCCAGCCGGGGTCGTCATACAAGGTTTTCACCCTCGCCCAGTGGCTGAAAGAGGGGCACCGGCTCAGCGAACGGGTCGATTCCAGGCGCAAAGCAAACTGGGGCACGTTTCAGGACAGCTGCCTGGGGCCGCAGAACTACGACAAGCAGCACTGGAACCCGCGGAACGACCAGAACGAGTCCGGCGCGAACTATACCGCTCTGGAATCCACGGTCCGCTCGATCAACACCGGCTTCATCGGGATGGCCAAGCGCCTTGACCTGTGCGGGATCCGCCAGAGCGCGGAGAGCTTTCTCGTGCACAGAGCCGACGGGCGGCCGCTGCTGCAAAGCGCCGCGACGGTCATCGGGACGAACGAGGTCGCGCCCCTGACCATGGCGGTCGCATTCGCGGGGATCGCGAATCAGGGCGTCACCTGCAGCGCCATCGCGATCGACAGTATCGTGGGCCGGGACGGCGTCCCCGTGCCCGTGCCGGAAACGCAGTGCACCGCATCGGTCGACCCGCTCGTCGCCGCGGGAATGGTGTACGGGATGCGGCGGGTGATGACGAGTGGAACGGCGCAGCAGTCGAATGCGAACACCCGTCCGTGGGTGCCGATGATCGGCAAGACCGGAACGACGGATGACGCGAAGGACACGTGGATGGTCGGCGCCAGTTCCGAGGTGGCGACCGTCGCGGCGGTCGTCAGCCTGTCCGGCGCCGTGAACCAGCGCCGGTTGAATTTTTCGAGCGGCCCCGTCGCCACGGCTCGGCACCGCATGTGGCCGGCGGTCATGTCGGTCGCCAACGCGAAGTACGGCGGGGAGAACCTGGTCGAGTCCTTCGGTGTGGTCGAACCCACGCCGACACCCCGGCGTTAGCCTGCCGGGTACGGTTCGCGCCGGGTCGGGCCCTGCCGCGTCGGGGCTCGGCGGTACGACTCTCTGCGGTATGGGTTCCGGCGGAACGGGTTGGGGAGCACGGGTTGGGAAGCACGGGTTGGGAAGCACGGGGTGGGGAGTTCAGGCCCGCCGAGCGGCCCGGAGGTGCCGACGACCGGTCGGGAACCTGTTTCGGGATGCCTCGTCGAGCCGGGCGGCCGCCTGGTCCGCCGCCAGCCGGTCGGCCTCCTCGGCGGCCAGCTCGGCCAGCTGCCGGGCGGCGATTTCCCGCTGGTGCCGTTCCCGCACCTCGCGGGCGACGTCGAAGAGGTCCCACAGGTTCTCGCCGGTGACCGAGACTCCCTTCGCTCCCGAGCGACGGGTTGTTCCGCGCACGAGCATGTACTTCGTTTGGAAGACGTGCGCGCCGACACGTTCCTGGGCGTCATGGAAGAAGACCACATTCGACACCGGTCCGCTGCCATCATCGAGGCTGATGAACACCACCCGGCGACCGCCCCTCATCGGCGGGGTATTCGTGGCCCGGCGCACACCGGCGAGAAGCACCTCCGTGCCGCCGGGCAGGTGTGCCAGCTCGGACGCCGGGGTCACGCCCAGCTCAGCGAAAAGAGCATGAAACCGTGTCATCTGGTGGTCCGAAATGGCCAGGTTCAGGTCCCGCAGCTCCAGGTCGGTCTGGGTGCGGCCACGCAGCTCCAGCGAGGTGACCGCGCCCACCCCCTCTCCCGCGTAGGCGTGCACGGGAAGTTCCACCTCGAACGCGAGCTGCTCCTCGGTGATCGCCACGGCCGTGCCGCGCAGCGACTGGATGTGCGCCAGAAGCTCATGCCGACGCGTGCGGTCGTACGCGACGAAGCAGTCGAGGGCGCCGACTCGGGCGAGCGCCTCGAAGGTGCGTCGGCGGGGACGAACCCGGTCGCGAAAGTCCTGCAGGGAACTGAACGGTTGGTGCCGCACGATGCGCGCCCGCTCGGTTTCTGTGCTGCCGGTCAGCTCCACGAGCGCGAGACGGATGCCCTGGGTGCCGTCGGCGAGTTCCTCCACCCGGTAGTCGAGCGCGCTGCGCTGCACATCGAGGCCGAGCACGGGAACCCCGAGGGTGCGCGCCTCGGCCACGAGGAGATCTTTCGGCCACATCCCCGGATCGTGCGTGAGTAGCCCGGACAGGAACTCCGCCGGGTGATGGGTCTTCAGCCACGCGGACTGGTAGGTGGGAAGGGCGAAAGCGGCGCCGTGCGCCTTCGCAAAACCGAAGCTGCCGAACCCCTCGAGCACGGTCCAGACCCGGTCAATCACCGCCTCGGGGAATCCGCGCAGCAGCGCGCGTTCGCGTACGAACGCCTCAATGTGCGGGAGTTGTTCCGGTTTGCCCAGGTGGCGTCGAAAGACATCCGCTTTGCCCAGCCCGCACCCGGTCAACTCATCGAACAGCCGCATGACCTGCTCGTGGAAAATCACGACCCCACGGGTCTCCTCGAGAATGGGCCGGAATCGGGGATGCAGGTAGTCGGGCGCCACCTCGCCATGCCGGGCCTGCAGGTAGGTGAGCGGCATGTTGTTCTTCATCGGCCCCGGACGGAACAGGGAGATTTCTATCGTGAGGTCGTTGAAGACCTCGGGTTGGAGCTTGCCCACGAGTTCCATCTGGCCCGGCGACTCGATTTGAAAGATTCCGAGCGTTCGAGTGGACCGGATGAGTTCGAATGTTTTCGGATCGTCGAGAGGGACTCGGTCCAGGTCGATGCTCTCCCCGGTGAGGCGACGGTGCTCCTCAACGGCGTGGGCCATGGCCGACTGCATGCGCACGCCGAGGATGTCGAGCTTGATGAGCCCCATCGGGTCCATGTCGTGCTTGTCGAATTGCGACATGGGCAGGCCCATCCCGGACGCCTGCACCGGGGTGCGGTCGAGCAGGCTCGCGTCGGAGAGAATGACACCGCACGGGTGCACCGAGATGTGTCGGGGGAGTCGGTCGAGCCGGGCAGTGAGATCGACCAGCAGGTCGAGCTGTTGCGACTGGCGCACCTCCGCGGCCAGCACCTCCAGCTCCGGCTTCTCGTCGAGCGCCCGGCGGAAATCTCGAGCGTTGAAGCGCCACATCTGTTTGGCGATCGAGGCAATCTGGTCATCGGGCATGCCGAGGGCCAGACCGGCATCGCGCACGGCGCCGCGCCCACGATACGCGTTGGTCATCGACATCAACGAGACGCGGTCGCTCCCGAAGGTCTCGAAGATCTTGCGGTAGATGTCGTGGCGCCGGGCCGACTCCACGTCGAGATCGATATCGGGCAGGGTCTGCCGTTCGGGGGAGAGGAACCGTTCGAACAAGAGACCGTTGGAGAGAGGCTCGACGGAGGACGTGCGGAGCGCGTAGTTGAGCACGGACCCGACCCCCGACCCGCGGGCCTGGATACGGATTCCCATGCCGCGAATCAGGTCAGCGACCCGGGCCACGGTGAGAAAATAGCTCGCAAACCCCAGATGCTCCACCGTCTTCATCTCGTGGGCGAGTTGGGCGTGCGCGTCGGCACGGGTGGCGTCCCCGACGGTAGCGTACAGGTCGTCGATGCCGTGCCGCGCGCGGCGCCACAACTCGGCGACCGGATCGCCGGTGACGCCGATGATTCGGGCCTCCGGCATGCGCGGGCGTCCGAGCCCGATATCGGTGTCCGGGTCGAGGCTGCACTGCTCGGCGAGCCGGTCGGTACTGTGGAACAGCCGTTCGAGTGCGCCATCGTCGTGCAGGCCGGCATCAACGACCATGCGCGCGAGCTGACGCATGGCTCCGATCGGTTTGAGCCAGGCCTGTCCGTTGGTCTGCAGGGTTGGCATATCGGCGAGCGGGGTGAGGGTGCGGGCGGCGTCCGCCAGGTCGGCGGTGACCGCTTCGTCCGTGGTTCCGTAGCGCACGGCGTTGGAGAGCACCGCCGGAACGCCGGAATATTCGGAGAGGGACAGCATCCGCGTGGCCGGGGTGATGCTGCCGGCGCTGCCGGGCTCGGAGAGATGGCAGACGATTTCGAGTTGCACGGAGTGTTCCGGCATCACCCGGAGCCAGGTGGCGAGCCGCGACTGGGCCTCCGGAGCGTTGCGTTGCTGGGTGGACAGGCCGACGTCGGAGGCGGGGCCGAGCAGAATGGTGAGGGACCGCAGCGCCGCGAGGTCGGCGAGGCGGGCACGGGAGATGCTCGGGATGTGGCTGGCCCGTGCGCGGGCCGAAACCGTCGCGCGCGCCGGCAGGTCAATGCCCGGTGCGCTCGGAGCGGCCGACGGAACACCCGTGTTGTCGTGAGCGGCCGAAACGGCGCGGCAGAGCGCGGCGTAGCCTCTTCCTGTGTTGTTGCCGTGCGCGAGTACGACAACCCTGCCGAGGGACTGGTATTCGTCGTCGTGGACGGCCAGTTCGGCGCCGAGTCCCGGGCGGATGCCGGCGGCCACGCATGCCCGCACGTGTTTGACGGCACCGTACAGGCCGTCCCGGTCGGTGAGGGCGAGGAAGTCGGCCCCCTGTTCGCTCGCCTGGTCGACGAGGGTTTCCGGAAGGGTGACCCCGTAATGCGTGGAATAGGCACTCGCAACGTGCAGATGTGAGAAGGTCATCACTCACCCCCAGTCGAGGGCAAGAACCCACGCGCCATCGGCCCCGCGCCGCAGATCGTAACGGTGCTGTTCCTCACCGCCGCGTGACGCGTCGAGCCGCCACAGTTCGGTGTCGATCCGGGTGGGAGTGCCGGCGTCTTCCCACCAGCGGGTGCGCTTGAAAACGGCTTGAGGTTGCCCGATCACGGTGTGCTCGAACCGGTTCCACACGAAGGCGCGCGGGTCTCCATCGCTTGTGAGCTCCACATCAACAGTTGCGTCAATAATCTGCGGCATAACAGGATTCCTCGCCTTCCTTTTTCAATCCACGTGCTGCGTTCGCCGCGCCAAATTTCGCACGTACTTAGAACGCATGTTCTATATGAAAAGTGTATGCCACCCCACCGACACTCACCAGAGCCAACCTTCAGGCAGTGGTTGCAGCTTGCGCGGCACTCGATGAGACCAGGAGCCGGAGCGGTGCGTTTCACAATGCGGTCGACCGAGCTAGGTTGGAGACATGACCGGCGCCGACATGTCCGCACTCTCACCACGCTTCTACAGTCACGCGTCAGACATCCCGGTGCAGTCGGAGGCGGCCACCGGGTCGCTCGCCGATCACCGCGATCGCCCCCTCCACGACCTGCGCCTCTCGGTGACCGACCGGTGCAATTTCCGCTGCGTGTACTGCATGCCGAAGGAGATCTTCGGCAAAGACTTCGCGTTCATGGAGCGTGACGAACTCATGACGTTTGAGGAGATGACGCGGCTGGCCCGCATCGCCGTCGCGCATGGGGTGGAAAAGATTCGTCTCACCGGCGGCGAACCGCTGCTGCGCCGCGGCCTCGAAGAACTCGTGGGCATGCTCGCGGCCCTCCGAACCCCCGACGGCCGCGAGATCGACATCGCCCTGACCACGAACGGCTCGGTCCTGGCCGTCAAGGCGCAGGCGCTCAAAGATGCCGGGCTGAAGCGGGTCACTGTGTCGCTCGACTCGCTCGACGACGCCACCTTCCAGGCCATGAACGACGTCAGGTTTCCGGTCGCCAAGGTGCTGAACGGCATCGACGTTGCCCACGCGGTGGGGCTCGGCCCGGTCAAGATCAACATGGTCATGCAGCGCGGCAAAAACGACCAGGACATCGTGGCCATGGCCCGTCATTTCAAGGGCACACCGCATATTCTGCGTTTCATCGAGTTCATGGACGTGGGCACGAGCAACGGCTGGGAGATGGGCGCCGTGGTGCCCTCCGCCGAGGTTGTCGCCCGCATTAACGCCGAGCTTCCGCTCGAGGAGGTCGCCCCGAACTATGACGGCGAAACCAGCAGGCGGTGGCGTTACCGCGACGGCGGTGGCGAGATCGGCGTGATCTCGAGCGTCACCCAGTCGTTCTGCCACTCCTGCTCGCGGGCGAGGGTCTCCACCGACGGCAAGCTGTTCACGTGCCTGTTCGCCACCGACGGCCACGACCTGCGCGCGCTCATGCGCGGGGGGTGCACCGACGAGCAGCTCTCCACCGTGATGGCGCACATCTGGCGTGAACGCACGGACCGGTACTCCGAGCTGCGCAGCTCCAAAACCCGCGAACTGCGGGCATCGGGTAAGAAGAAAATAGAAATGTCATACATTGGCGGGTAAATAATGGGCAGGATCACGGCGCGACGCAAGATCATTCGTTTGACGGTGGGGGAGCGTCGACTGGCAGGTGAGGACATCCTCGCGGTCGAGGAGCCGCTGGAGGTGCGGGTGAACGGCACAGCGCTCATGGTGACCATGCGCACGCCCGGCAACGACTTCGACCTGGCGGCCGGGTTTCTGGTGTCGGAGGGGATCATCACCCATGGTGCCCACTTCAGCAGTGCACGCTACTGCGCCGGTGCGACGGTCGACGGGGAGAACACCTACAACGTGATGGACGTCACGCTCGCCGCCGGGGTGGCGCCGCCGGACCCGAGCCGTGAACGTTCGTTTCTCACGACCAGCGCCTGCGGCCTCTGCGGTCAGGCGAGCATCGACAGCGTGCGCACCCGGTCGAGCTACGACGTCGCCTCGGATGCCCTCCGCGTCGACGCCGAGCTGCTCACCACGTTCCCCGACGCGCTCCGAGCCGGCCAGAACGTGTTCCGCAAGACCGGTGGCCTGCACGCGGCGGCTTTGTTCGACGGCAGCACCGGCGAACTACTCGTACTGCGTGAGGACGTGGGGCGCCATAACGCCGTCGACAAGGTGATCGGGTGGGCGGTCAAGGAGGAGCGGCTGCCGCTCACCGGCACCGTGCTCATGGTCTCCAGCCGAGCGAGCTTCGAACTGGCGCAGAAGGCGCTGATGGCCGGGATCCCGGTGCTCGCGGCCGTATCGGCGCCCTCCTCGCTCGCCGCGGAGTTCGCGGCGGAGGTCGGGATGACCCTCGTGGGTTTTCTCCGCGGTTCCGCGATGGTCATTTACGCCGGCGACCAGCGCATCGTCGAGGCCGAGGACGAGTCAGCGTCGGACGCCGCACCGGTGGCGCCCGGGGCGGCCGCGCGGGCCGGGGTTCAGCGGACGACGGTGTAGCGTTCCTGCACCATTCCGCCGCCGATCGGGGCTGACCCCCGCGACTCGAGCCGCACGTCCGCCGGGAGCGCCCCGAACAGCGGCCGGCCGGCGCCGAGCAGCACGGGGACCCGGGTGATCACGAGGTCGTCGATGAGGCCTGCGGCAAGGAACGAGGAGACGACCCGGCCGCCGTCGACGTACACCCGCTCGGCACCGGCCACGGTGAGGGCGTCGACGGCGTCATCGAGGCTGCGCACCACGGTGACGCGATCGTCGGACGCGGCGAGGGTGCTGCTGAGCACGAGGACCTTCAGTTGCGTGTACGGCCAGGGGTCGTATTCGGCCACCGCCTCGTACGTCCCGCGGCCCATCACCATGTGGTCGATGGTGGCCGTGAACTCGCTGTAGCCGCCGTCGCCGGTGGGTGCCGGCCCGTCCACGAGCCAGTCGAGCCGGCCGTCAGGGCGGGCGATATAGCCGTCGACGCTCGTCGCGATGAAGACGTGACCGGTCCAGGTGTGATGCGGTGTCATACGGGCTCCTCGGTGGTGTGGGTCGGCCCCGACGCGACCGGTTCGGGTGCGGGAGCCGGGGCTCAGCTCAGCTGCCTGTCCTCCTCTGCGCGGGCGACGAAACGTACGGCCATCGCTTTGTACCCGGGGGTGTTCGACTCGCGTGCCACCAGTTCACGGTGCATGAGTGCGTTCGCTTCCGGGAAGTACGCTGCGGCGCAGCCGCGCGGCGTCGGGTAGACGACGAGGCGGAAGTTGTCGGCGCGGCGTTCCTCGCCCTGGAACGTGCTGATCACGTCGACGAGCTCACGGTCCGCGAAACCCATCTGTCGCGCGTCATCCGCGTTGATCAGGATCACCCGGCGCCCGTTGGAGATGCCGCGGTAGCGGTCGTCGAGGCCGTAGAAGGTCGTGTTGTACTGATCGTGGCTGCGCATGGTCTGCAGGATCAGATGTCCCGCCGGCGGGGTGAGGTATTCGAGCGGGCTCACCGTGAACCGGGCCAGGCCGATGTCCGTCTTGAAGCTGCGGGTGTCCCGAGGCGGGTTGGGCAGCACGAAACCGTTTTTCGTTTTCAGTCGTGCGTTGAAGTCGTGGAATCCGGGCAGGACCCTCGAAATGTGGTCGCGGATGACGTCATAGTCTTCGGACATCGCCTTCCAGTCCACGGGGTGGTCGTCTCCGAGCGTCGCCCGCGCCATCCGCGCGACGATCACGGGTTCGGCGAGCATGTGCTCCGAGACCGGGTCGAGACGTCCCTGCGTCGTGCGCACCACGGACATGGAGTCTTCGACCGACAGTACCTGACGTCCGCCGGGATGTTTGTCGTCCGTGTCGGTACGTCCCAGGGTCGGCAGGATGAGCGAGGTCTGCCCATGCATCACGTGTGAGCGGTTCGGTTTCGTCGAGATGCTCACGGTGAGGCCGACGCGCTGCATGGCGGCCTCGAGCGCCACGGTGTCGGAGCAGGCGAGAGCGAAGTTTCCGCCCATGGACACGAACACGTCGACGTCATCGTTCTCGAAGGCCTCGACGGTGTCCACGGAGTCGAGTCCGTGCGCCCGGGGAGAGTCGATGGAGAATTCCTGGTCGAGGGCGGAGAGCATCCACTCCTGCGGCTTCTCCCAGACGCCCATCGTGCGGTCGCCCTGCACGTTGGAGTGGCCGCGCACGGGGCACGCGCCGGCGCCGGGCTTGCCGAAGTTGCCCTGCAGCAGGAGCAGGTTGATGATCTCCTTCAGGGTGTTCACCGAGTGCGGCTGCTGGGTGAGTCCGAGGGCCCAGCAGATGATCGTCGCCTTCGAGTCCACCATCATCTGGGCGACCGTGGCGATCTGTAGGCGGGACAGGCCGGTCGCCGTCTCGGTCTCCTCCCAGTCGATGCTCTTGCGGGCCGCGCGGTAGGCCGCGATGCCGTCGGTGTTTTCCGCCACGAAGTCCTGATCGACGACGGAGCCGGGCACGCGTTCTTCCTCTTCCAAGAGCAGGTGCCCGAGGGCCTGGAACAGGGCCAGGTCGGCGCCCACCTTGATCTGCAGGAACTCGTCGGCGAGGTCGACGCCCTTGCCGACGAGGCCGGTGGGCGTCTGCGGGTCCCGGAAGTTGAAGAGGCCGGCCTCCGGCAGCGGATTCACCGCCACAATCTTGCCGCCGTTCTCCTTGCACTCCGCGAGGGCGGAGAGCATCCGCGGGTGATTCGTGCCCGGGTTCTGACCGATCACGAAGATCAGCTCCGCCCGGTGGATGTCCTCAAGAGACACCGTGCCTTTGCCGATGCCGATGGTGGGGTTGAGCGCCGACCCCGACGACTCGTGGCACATGTTCGAGCAGTCCGGCAGGTTGTTCGTGCCGATCGACCGTGCGAACAGCTGGTACATGAACGCCGACTCGTTGGCGGTGCGGCCCGAGGTATAGAACACGGTGCGTTCGGGTATCGACGCCCGAATCTTCTCGCCGATGAGCTCGAACGCGTCGTCCCAGCTGATCTGCGAATAGTGCGTGTCACCGGGGCGAATGACGACAGGATGCGTAATGCGGCCCTGGTTGCCGAGCCAGTACTCGGTCTTGGTCTCGAGCTCCGCAAGGGAATGCTCGGCCCAGAATTCGGGGGTCACGGTGCGCAGCGTGCTTTCCTCGGCAACGGCCTTGGCGCCGTTCTCACAGAATTCGGCGGTCTTGCGGTGCCCCTGCGATTCCGGCCAGGCGCATCCGGGGCAGTCGGTGCCGTCGCGCTGGTTCAGCCGTAGGAGCGACCTGGCGGTGCGGGAGACTCCGGCCTGCGCAATGCCGCGGTCCAGGGCGACAGCGACCGCTTCGAGACCGGCGGCGTGCGTCTGGGGCTTCTTGACGACCAGGTTGTTCTCGTTGATGTCTTCGACCGGTGCTCCACGTTTCATAGCTCCATGATGGCGTGGATTTGCCTCGGAACGGGGATTTCGGCGCAGTAGGGGGAGAAATGTTCGCCGATGCGTTCGTATAGTCTCTCGGGCAGGCACTTTTCCACCGTCGAATTCGACAGCAATGAAGCTACGCCCCAGGGCAGCGAGGAATTCACCCGATATGAGCTGGTTAGACCGCGATCGAACTATTGCCCCACCCGGATTCAACCGTTGGCTGATACCGCCGGCGGCCCTCGCCGTGCACCTGAGCATCGGACAGGCGTATGCCTCGAGCGTGTACAAGACGGCTCTGGTATCGCATTTCGATGCCAGCCTCACCCAGATCGGAGTGATCTTCTCAATTGCCATCGTGATGCTGGGCCTATCGGCCGCGGCATTGGGGACCTGGGTCGACACCAACGGCCCGCGCAAGGCCATGTTCGTCTCGGCGCTCTTCTGGTCGGGCGGTTTCCTGATCGGTTCCCTCGGGATTTTCAGCAACCAGCTGTGGCTCGTATACCTCGGCTACGGGTTCATCGGCGGCATCGGGCTGGGAATCGGCTACATCTCACCGGTATCCACGCTGATCAAATGGTTCCCGGACCGGCCGGGACTCGCGACCGGCATGGCGATCATGGGATTCGGCGGTGGCGCCCTGATCGCGAGTCCCCTGTCGACCGCACTGCTCACGGCCTACGACCCGAACTCCGGCGCGACCGGGTGGGTTGCCAGCGGCGACGCGGTCGGCAAACTGTTTCTCACCTTCGCCGTGGTCTACCTGGCGTACATGATGTTCGGCGCGTTCACGATCAAGGTTCCCGCCCCCGGCTGGACCCCGGCCGGCTTTGATGCGTCCACCGTCGCGACCAGGCGGCTCGTCACGAGCAATCACGTGTCCGCAAAGAACGCGATCAAGACCCGCCAGTTCTGGCTCGTCTGGATCGTGCTCTTCTGCAACGTCACCGCGGGCATCGGCATCCTCGAGCAGGCCGCTCCAATGATCCAGGACTTCTTCCGGCAGCCCGATGGCACGTCGCTGGTGACCGTCGCGGTCGCCGGCGGTTTCGTGGGACTGCTGTCGATCGCCAACATGGGCGGCCGATTCGTGTGGTCCGCCACATCGGATTTCACGGGACGCAAGAGCATCTACATGATGTACCTCGGCATCGGAACGGTGCTCTACCTGGTGCTGGCGCTCGTCGGATCAACGACGACCACCCTGTATGTGATCCTCGCCTTCGTGATCATCTCGTTCTACGGCGGCGGCTTCGCCACGGCACCGGCCTATCTGCGTGATCTCTTCGGAACCTTCCAGGTGGGAGCCATCCACGGCCGGCTGCTCACCGCGTGGTCGGCGGCCGGCATCGCCGGTCCGCTGATCGTCAATTCGATTCTGGACGCGCAGGGTGATCCGGGGCAGCTCACCGCCGCGGACTATCAGCCTGCGCTGTTGACGATGGTCGGGATCCTGGTGATCGGCTTTGTCGCGAACCTGCTGGTGAAGTCCGTCGATGCGAAGCACCACGAACCCGCCGCGACGCCACCCGGCGCTCGCGTACCCGCGATGGAGGCCTGACATGAAGAACGCACGAATCGTCCTCGGCTGGATCCTGGTCGGCGTCCCGCTGGTCTACGGCGTCACCCAAACCCTGATCAAGGTGGCGGCCTTGTTCGGCTGACCGCGTTCAGCCGCGTCCGGCCGCGCCCCGCCAGCTGACGGCTTGCTGTGAGCCGTCGGCCGGCGCGAACGAGAACCCCACTCCATGTCAGGATTCATCGACGAACCAATTATTTCGCCGGCGGCCGAACCTGACCAGATCCGGACCTCGTGACGGGAGAACCACCGTGGGACCGCATACCGCTCTCGATGCCATGCGTCAGTCCGGATCCATCCTCGCCGGAATGCGGTGCGCCGACGAGCTGACCGTCGCGGCCAGCCGCGACGGGGGATCCCGCGCCGTGCGTCTGCTGGCAGCCGCGGCCGGTGACCCGGGCGACCAGCTCACGGCGATCGCCGCCGTGCACGCGTTGGCCCGAATCTTCGACGACTCGGCCGACGACGTGCTGGTGCCGCTCCTCTCGCACGGGTCGAGCTTCCTCCGCGAACACGCCGCCTGGGCCGTCGGAATCCGCCTGCCGCGGCCCGACGGCCTCGCCGGTCTTGTGTGCATGGTCCGCGACGGCGGGTTCTCCGGCATGATCGCCCAGCGCACGCTCGAACAGTGGTCGGCGTCCGCCGCGGGCTCGGTCGCGCTGTCGCTTGAATCCGCGCTGCTCGGGGTACGGGAGCCCGGCGCGCGCTCGCGTCTGGTCGAAACCATCGGGCTGGTTCCCGGTCGTATCCCCGAACGGATGCTGCGAACCGTGGCGGTTGATGTGGATGAGGCGGTTGCCACGCGGGCCGCAGCCGTCGCTGCGCTCGGGGACCGCGGCGCGAACGACGGGCGCATCCGCATCGCGACCACACTCGCGTTCGGGGACGGCGAACTCGCCGACGTGGCTCGGCTGGCGCTGTTCGACCTCACGGCGGCGAGCCATCCGCGTCCGCCGTGGAGCCACGGAACCACCGTCGCCCAACTCTTCCTGCACGCCGATATCGACGGCGAGCTGTCGCGGGTGGGGTCGGGCGACAACGGCGGTATCGCGACACTGCTCGTGCGCCTCGGCGATGCGCTCGTGGCCGGGCACCGGGCGTCCGGGGCGCACATCACGAGTCGCTCGGAGCTCACCGCCACGGAGCAGGTCGAGCGGGTGCTCACCCTGTCCCGCGGCACGCACGAGGCAGCGCTGGGGGGCCTGTCCGGGGCCGCCTCCACCCTGTCGGGTCATGCCTTCGCGGCGGTACCCTTCGTCGGAGACGTGACATCGGCGGCGGACGCCTGGCCACGGCGAATCGCGGCGGAACGAGGCATCCGCCGAGTCCTGCGGGCCGCCGGAACCGTCGACGCGCTTCACCTGCGCATGGCGGACGTCGGCAGCCTCGCGGCCGCCACGGTCGCCCGGGAACTCGACATTCCCGTGGTCTTCACCGTGGCGCCCGACCCCCACGCGGTCATCGACTCCCTCGAACGTTCCGGGACACTCACCCGGGAGAACTTCGGCACCGTCGACGCGGCCGAGCACTTCTGGTTTCGAGCGCGTCTCGTGCAGCGGCTGGCGGCGGATGCCGCCCACACGGTGTTCTTTCCCCGCCCGGATCTGCATCGAGACATGCAGGCTCTCGTCGGCATCGACATCACCGCCCACCCGGAGCGACACACGGTCGCCGCGGAGGGCATCGACCTCACCGTGATCGAGCGCTCCCTCGCCGATGCCCGCGCGGCCCGCCGGGGCGCGCCGGTGCCGCCGCCGCTCGCCGAGCTGGATGCCCTGCTGCGCGGCCTGCCGCAGCACCGCCGCGGCCTGCCGGTGCTCATCTCCGTCGGCCGGCTGCACCGGGTGAAGGGCATGGCGACTCTCGTGCAGGCGTGGGCGGACGACCCCGTTTTGCGCGCGGGCAGCAACCTGCTGATTGTCGGCGGTGACCTGGAGCATCCGTCACCCGACGAACAGGAACAGCTGGGCCGGATCGGCGCGCTGGTTCCGCTCGAGAGCGCCGCGGAACAGGGCCTGCTGCTTGCGGGGCATCGAGCCAACGACACCGTGGCCCGCTGGCTCGTGGCGGCTCGTGTCGGCCGGCCCGGCTGGGCCGCGCCGCACGGTGCCTATGTGTGCGCGAGCGTGAAGGAGGAATTCGGGCTGGCGTTGCTGGAAGCACTGGCGACCGGCCTGACAGTCGTCGCACCCGATGCCGGTGGTCCGGCCACGTACGTGGAGGACGGCGTCACCGGCTTCCTGGTGGACACGACCCACCCGGCCGCCCTCGCCGGCGCGATCCGTGCGGCTCTCGACCTGGCCGTCGGACCGTTCGGGTCGGAGTACGCCGAACGCGGCAGCGCGATGGTGGCCCGGTCCTTCACCATTCAGTCGATGGCCCGGGCGCTCACCGCGGTGTACCGGGATGTTGCGAACGCCGGCGGAGACGTCGCCTGGGAGGTGAATGCGCGATGACTCTCCTGATCATCAGTCCCGACTACGCCTCCCATCTGTTCCCGTTGGCGACCCTCGGCACGGCATGGCAGCAGGCGGGGGAGCGTGTCGTCGTGGCCAGCGGCCCCGCGACGGCCGACATCGTGCGCGCGTTCGGCTTCGAGCGCGAGAATCTGCAACTCGGCCGGGGATCCAACCCGGGGGTGATCCGGGCGGAGGCGCAGCCGCGCGGCGAAGACGACGCCCTGCGCGGCTTCTTCGCGGCCACCCGGAGCGGAATGGTGGAGACTCTTCGGTTCCAGGCGGAGGCCCGCAGCAACGACCTCCTGTGGAACCCGGTGCAGATTGCCCGCGAGGTGCAGCGGCTCGTGGAGCGGATCCGACCTGACCAGGTGATTGTCGACCACCTCGCGTTTGCCGCGCGGTTGGGCCTGGTCACGGCCGGGGTACGGCACGCCGACGTCGTGCTCGGGCATCCGTCCGCGCTGCCCGTGCTCGGTGAGGTCTACGGCTACCCACCGGAGTGGCCCCGCGCCTTCCGGCCGGACGTCGACGAGCTTGCCGCGCTGCGGCTTCTCTGCGAGACGGTGCGGGACTCGTTCACCGCGCAGTGGAATGCGGCTCTGCGCGAGCTTGACCCGCTCGCCGAGCCGAGCGTCGACGCGTTCCGGGAGACGGGCGATGTGCTGCTGCTGAACTACCCCGCCGAGCTGCACTCGGCGGCGCGCAGCGTGCTGCTGCCGGACCATGCCTTCCTCGGCTCGGCGGTGCGATCGGAGGCGCACGATGCCGAGGTCGACGATTGGCTGCGCACCGGCACCGAACCCGTGGCGTACGTGAGCTTCGGAAGTTTCCTGTCCGTGCGCGCCGACGTGCTCGAACGGGTGGTCGCGGCGCTCCGCGACCTGCCCGTACGGGTTGCGATCGCGACCGGCTCCACCGACCCCGCCGCGCTCGGTCCCGTGCCCCCCGACTGGCTCGTGCGCGGGTTTCTTCCGCAGGTGCGCCTGCTCGAGGAAGCCGTGCTGGCCGTGAGCCACGGGGGAAACAACAGCGTCACCGAGGCCATGACGGCCGGAGTTCCCCTCCTTCTCCTGCCCTTTTCCACCGACCAGTTTGCGGGGGCCGCCGCCCTCGAGTCGGCCGGTTTCGGGGAATCCCTCGATCCGAACTCTGCCTCGACCGGCGAGATCCGGGCGGCCGCCGGGCGGCTCCTGAACCTCGCGGGGGAACCCCGCGGTCGGCTGGATCGGCTGGGGGTGTCTCTCTCCGGCGGTGCAGGCCCCCGGCGCGCGTTCGAGGCGCTGACGGCCGTTCGCGTGGGCTGAGCGGCGCGAATTCCGGGCCTCCACGTGTCGCCACGTCATGGGCGGACTCTTGTCGACTCCACCCGGGCGGCCTACACTCGCTGCAGGTCGTCACCTCGAAAGGGTGTCGTCCCCGGTCAAAGGAGACATCATGCCCGCTGCCGACACCGCACCGATCGGTGCTCCCGTCTGGTTCGATCTGTCGAGTACCGACCCCACGGCGGCGAAAGCGTTCTACGCCGGGGTTTTCGGGTGGACGGCCGAGGAGATGGGACCCGACTACGGTAACTACGTGAATTTCCGTAAGGACGGCGCCCGGATCGCCGGGATGATGCAGAACCCGGGCGGAGCGCCCGACAGCTGGATCACGTACCTGAAAACGGCCGACGCCGCGGCCACCGCCGCCACCGTCTGGGAGGCCGGCGGAACGGTGCTCTTCGAACCGTCGGACGTCATGGGTCTCGGGCGGATGGCCATCGCGCTCGACCCGACCGGCGCGATGGTGGGCCTGTGGGAGCCGGGCACGATGAGCGGTTACGGCCTGGCCGACGAGGCATCGACGGCCGTGTGGCACGAGCTGCAGACCGCCGAGTACGCCAAGGAGATCGTCTTCTACGAGAAGGCCTTCGGCTGGCACACCGAGGTGATGAGCGACACCGACACCTTCCGATACACGTTGCTCAAGAGCGGTGACGTGGATTACGCCGGAATCATGGACGCGAGCGCCTACCGTCCGGCGGACGCACCCGCCACCTGGGAGATCTACATCGGCGCGAACGATGTGGATGCGACGATCGCCACGGTCCTCGAACTCGGTGGAAGCGTCGTGCAGGCGGCCGAAGACACACCGTTCGGTCGGATCGCCCAGATTGCGGATCCGGCCGGCGCCACGATCCGGCTGTCCTCCGTGGCGGTGCACTGACTCTCGCCGCCGCCTACTGGCCGGCGCGGCCTCACCGGCGGAGCCGGGCACCACGTCCGGTTCACGGGCACGGCTCAGGTGCAGCAGCCGCCGGACTCGTCGACGTCCGTGGAGCACACCCCGGTCTCCGGAAGCACGAGGCGCACTTCCCGGGCGGCGGACGGGTTTCCCGCCAGCTCGTCGGCGATGGAGCGCACCTGCTCGTACCCGGTGAGCAGCAGGAACGTGGGCGCGCGGCCGTAGCTCTTCATGCCCACGATATAGAAGTTGGGCTCCGGGTGTGTCAGCTCGACGACCCCGTGCGGGCTGACCGTGCCGCAGCTGTGCAGGTTGGGGTCGATCAGGCCCGCCAGCGCTCGGGGTGCCTCGACGATGTCATCGAGGGAGAGCCGGATCTCCCGCAGCAGCTGGAGGTCTGGCCGAAAACCGGTGGCATTCACCACCCGGTCGGCTTCGACGACGGTGAGTACGCCGTGTCGGCGTCCCTGCACGCGGAGGCGGTCGTCGGTGAGGAGCACATCGTCGATCTCGAACCCGTCGAGCAACGCGACGGCGCCCGACCGCACGAGGTCGTGGGTGGATGTGCCGAGCGCGCCTCGTGCCGTGAGCTCGTCGTCGGCCGATCCGTAGGCGCGCACCGGGTTGCCGCCCCGCACGGCCCAGCTCATCGACGTGCCGGGTTCGTCTCGCGCGAGCGCGGCGAGTGCGAGCAGGGTGTTGGCGGCGGAGTGACCGGCGCCGACGACCAGGGTGTGCCGGCCCGCGAACCGCGCGCGGTCAGCCCCGAGCACGTCCGGAAGAGCCCCGCCGATCCGGTCGGGGGTCGCCCGCGTCCCCGTGGGCGGCAACCCGCTCGACGTGAGGCCATTAGGGGTGGCATAGGTGCCGGAGGCGTCGATGACGGCGCGGGCGAGATGCTCGGTGACGGTTCCTCCCTCCCGCACGCGCAACAGGAACGGGGTGCGCCCACGGCCGGTCGAGCGGGTGCGGTCCATGCCCTGACGGGTGACATCGGTGACCCTCCTGCCGTAGCGGATGCGGGGCGCCAGCTGGGGCGTCGCCGACAGGGGGAGCAGGTAACGCGTGACGAGGTCGTGGCCAAGGGGGAGAGTTGCGCTCGGCGGAGCGTCCCATCCGGCGGCATCGAGAAGGCGAACGGCGGCCTCGTCGACGACGTATGCCCAGGGTGAGAACAGGCGGGTGTGGCCCCAGGCGGTGACGTGGGCCCCGGCCGTGTCCCCCTGCTCGAAGACCACGCACTCGACGCCGCGCTCGAGCAGCTGCGCGGCCGCTGCCAGGCCGACGGGCCCGGCGCCGATGATGGCGACGGGCAGTGCCGCCAGCGCGCGTGACGGGGGGAGTGTCGGCACGCCCAGTGCGGAAGTCGTCATGGTTCAGCCCGCGTCCGGGAGGATCTCGGCGAGCAACGCCTGTACGCGCCGCTTGATGTCGTCGCGGATGGGACGCACCTCGTCGAGGCTCTTGCCGGCCGGGTCGGTCAATTCCCAATCCTCGTAGCGTTTGCCGGGGAAGATGGGGCACACGTCGCCGCACCCCATGGTGATGACCGCGTCTGAGGCCTGGACCTGCTCGGTGGAGAGCAGCCGGGGCACGTTGCCGGTGATGTCGATGCCCTCCTCCTGCATGGCCTGGATCGCGATCGGGTTGATCTGGCTGCCGGGTTCGGAACCCCCGGACAGCACCTGGACGGCACCCTCGGAGAGGGTCGTCATATAGCCGGCGGCCATCTGCGATCGGCCCGCGTTGTGGATGCAGACGAAGAGCACGGTGGGTGATGGGATGGTCATGATGGTGTCCTGTGCAGTGTCGGCGTCGAGGTGGGTGCGGGGCCGACGGGGAAGAGCCGGGGGCGCAGCCAGAGGGCCACGTAGACGAGGGCCACCAGGGCCGGAACCTCGATCAACGGACCGACGATCCCTGCCAGGGCCTGGCCGCTTGTGGCGCCGAACGTGCCGATCGCCACGGCGATCGCCAGTTCGAAATTGTTGCCGGCGGCGGTGAAGGCCAGCGTCGTCGAGCGCTCGTAGGCCAGGCCCGCGATCTTGCCGACCATGAACCCGAGCAGGAACATCACCGCGAAATAGAGCAGCATCGGCAGGGCGATGCGCGCGACGTCGAACGGGGCGTCGATCACCTGTCGTCCCTGCAGGGCGAAAAGCATCACGATCGTGAAGAGCAGTCCGTAGAGCGCAAACGGTCCGACCCGGGGCAGGAATGTTGCCTCATACCAGGTGCGGCCGCGGCGTGCTTCCCCGATACGGCGGGAGAGGTAACCGGCCAGCAGCGGGACGCCGAGGAACACGAGCACACTGGCGGTGATGGCCCAGAAAGAGAAGTCTGCACTCGTGGTGGGCAGGCCGAGCCAGCCGGGAAGAACCTGCAGGTAGAACCAGCCGAGGGCGCCGAACGCGACGACCTGGAACACGGAATTGACCGCCACGAGGAAAGCGGCGGCCTCCCGGTCGCCGCAGGCCAGGTCGTTCCAGATGAGCACCATCGCGATGCACCGGGCGAGGCCCACGATGATGAGGCCGGTACGGTACTCGGGCAGGTCGGGCAGAAACAGCCAGGCGAGCGCGAACATGAGCGCGGGGCCGAGCATCCAGTTCAGCAGCAGGGATGAGACGAGTAAACGCCGGTCGCCCGCAATCCGGCGGGTATCCGAATAGCGCACCTTTGCCAGCACGGGGTACATCATCACGAGCAGCCCGACGGCGATCGGAACGCTCACCGAGCCGATCGAGAAGGCATGCAGCACGTCACCGACCGCGGGCAGGAACGCCGCCAGGAGCAGGCCGACCCCCATGGCCGCGATGATCCAGACGGGCAGGTAGCGGTCTGTGCGCCCCAGCCGAGGCGGCTGGTGCGACAGCGCCGCCGTGGAAACCGGTGCGGGGGAAGTCATTGGGCGCGGTCGCCTCCAGGATAAGATCGAAGTGCTTCGATCTTTGAAGTGTGACGAATACATCGATACTTGTCAATCTAGGGAGAGAGTGTTCACATGCCGTTATCCAAACTGCTCCCACTGACCGACGTGAGCGCCCGCCCGCCCGCGACGACGCCCGCGCTGAGCGCCGACAGCGCCGTGGACCTCGCGCGGCTGTTGAAGGCGGTCGCGGACCCGACCCGACTGCGACTGATCTCGATGGTCGCCGCGCACGACACGGCAGAGGCGTGCGTGTGCGATCTGACGGAACCACTCGACCTGGGCCAACCCACCGTCTCTCATCACCTGAAAATTCTGGTCGAGGCGGGCATCCTCTCCCGGGACAAGCGCGGGACCTGGGCGTATTACAGGCTCGTGCCCGGGGCGCTGGAATCCGTCGCCCAGCGGGTGCTCAGCATCTGATCACCGGCTCCTGCGCGGGGCTTCGCAAATCGTCTGCTGGTCGAAACATGACTGAAACGTCTGTTGCCTAAGCTCGATTTCTGAAACACCTGAGTCAATCGGGACTGATCCATCAGGTGCGTGAGCCCGCGAACCGAGGGAGTGCCGACGTGTCCGACCTGCCGACCCATCCGCCCTCCCGCGCGGCACTCAACATCGGCCAGCGCATCGACGGTCGCTACGGAGAGCTCTCCCCGCAGGAGCAGCGGGCCGCGGACTTCATCCTCGACCACCTCAGCGACCTCGCCGTCTACAACGCCTCGGAGCTCGCTCGACTGAGCGGTGTCTCCAAGGCGACCGTGTCGCGCCTGTTCCGGCACCTCGGGTTCCACGACTCGGCCGAGGTGCGCGATCACGCGCGTACCCTGCGCAGCAACGGTTCCCCGATCGGCGGTCCCGGGGCTTCCGCCGGGACTCCGTCTCGCCTTGCGGCGCACGCGGAGGCCGAAAACGACAACCTGCGTCGCCTGCTCGACAGTCTCGACGACGGGCGTTTGGACGCGGCGAGCCGGCTCATCGTCACCGCTGGTAGCGTCCTGGTGATCGGCATGCGCAACAGTTACCCGCTGGCTCTGCAGTTGCGGGAACAGTTGGTGCAGGTTCGCGATCACGTGCGCCTCGCCCCGCTTCCCGGACAATCACTCGCCGAGGACCTCGCCGGGCTCGGGGCGGGCGACGTCGTCGTGCTGCTCGGCTTCCGCCGCCGCTCCGCCGGATTCGGGGAGCTCGTGGCCGCCATTCACCGTCGGGGGATTCCGCTGGTTCTCATCGCCGACTCTTCGGCTCGTCGCCACGCCGACGTCGCCACTCACTGGCTGGAGTGCCCCATCGACTCCGTCTCGGCCTTTGACAGCTACGCGACCGCGATGAGCCTGATCAACCTCCTCGTCACCGGAGTCATGGGGGCGAATGTGCGGGAAAGCCGCACGAGAATAGCGGCGATCACGAGCGTGTACGAAGACCTGGCCGAGCTCGACGTCCCGTGGTAGGGGCCGGAGACGCGCCCGGGAGACCGTGCGTGTGCGCTCGGCAGGCCCTAGGCTGATCGAGCACAACACCCGTGTCGATCTCTGGGGAGCCGAATGAAAACTGTAAGCACAGAGGAATTGCGCGGCTGGCTGGAATCGTGCCTGGCCGTTCCGCGGTGGGTTGACGGGGTGCTGGCCCGCGGGCCCTTCAGTACGCCGGCCGACCTGCTGCTCGCGGCGAGGGAGGAGGCGACCCCGCTCACCCAGGCCGAGATCGACCAGGCGTTGTCCGGGCATCCGCGGATCGGGGAGGTGGCTGCCGGAGACTCGCAGGCCAGCCGGTTCTCCCGCGGGGAGCAGCAGTCCGACGACGCCCATGATCAGGCGCTCTCGGAGGCCATCGCGGAGGGAAATCGCGCATATGATGAACGGTTTGGGCGCATTTTTCTGATTCGCGCCGCCGGGAGATCCCGCACCGAAATTCTGAATGAACTCAACCGCCGACTTCAACTCGACGAGGCCGACGAACTCAGCAACGTCGCCAACGAACTGCGGGAAATCGCACTTCTTCGCCTCGCGAGGCTCGCGGCACGATCCCCGGAGTAGCGCCGACGTCGGGTCAGCGTTGCGGCTGCAGGAGGCTAGATGTCAATGGCATAGATGAGCGACTCCTGCACCATGCCGACCCACTCGTAGAGTTCATTCAGAAACGGTGCCTCGTCACCCTCCAGATGCAAGGCGCCGTCGGAGGAGATCAGCAGGCGCTCGGCCAGGCTGAGGCGCAGGTCGTTGAGCGTGCGCAGCCAGGACTGCACGGCCTCCGGGTCGAGGTCGAGGGTGACGGGTTCGCGGGGTTCCGCGATCGGCGCGCGGGCGCGCCTGGCGGCCGCGCCCGGCGAGTTGTCTGCCGGAGTCACCGGCGTATCGGCGAGGGCCGCTCGCAGCGTCGCCAGCACCACCCGCGCATTGAAAACCTTGGCCGCGAGCAGGTCCTTGCCCGTGAACCGGCGAAACTCCGCGGTCGCCTCCTCGTCGTCGGGGTAGGCGTCCGGCAGCATCCGGCGCAACACCGGGTCGGAGGATGCGGCAACCACGTCCTCCCCGGCTGCGTCGAGGAGTTCGACCAGCTGGACGATCGCCAGCTGCAACAGGTCGGCCTCGATCGGCTTGAACCGACCGAGAAGGTTGCCGGAGGCCGCGAGTCCGAAGCGGTTCACGAGTCGGCCTTCGCGAGCGTCGCCCACAGACCGTAGCCGTGCATGGCCTCGACGTGACGTTCCATGGCCTCCCGGTTGCCCGTGGCGACGACGGCCTTGCCGGTGTGGTGCACCTGCAGCATGAGCCGTTCGGCCTCTTCGGGGGTGACACCGAAGTAGCTGCGGAACACGTACGACACGTAGGACATCAGATTGACCGGGTCATTCCAGACCACGGTCACCCACGGTCGATCCAGCACGGTGTCAGGGCGCACGTCGAGGAGCGGGTCGGTCACAGTCACCCTCTAAGCCTGACACGACCCCGGGTCGATTCCCACCGCAATCTTTCCGGGCCCTCGCGCGAGACCGCGAGACGAGGCGGAAACGCACATCGGCAGAGGGAATATCCTTGTCGTATGAACTCTCTCGTTCCACCGACCACGACGGCGCCGACCCTGACCGACGTCGAGGTTGAACGCATCCGCAATGACTTTCCCGTGCTGGCCCAGACCGTGAACGGGCATCCGCTGAACTATCTGGATTCCGGGGCAACGTCACAGAACCCGATCAGCGTGATGGAAGCCGAACAGGAATACTACGAGCAGCGCAACGCCGCCGTGCACCGTGGGGCGCACACCCTCGCCGTTGAAGCGACCGACGCCTTCGAAGCCGCCCGCGACACGGTCGCTTCCTTCATCGGGGCAGAGAGCTCCGAACTCGTGTGGACCTCCAACGCGACCGAGGCGATCAACCTCGTGGCCTACTCCTTCTCGAACGCCTCGCTCGGGTTCGGGGGAGAGGCCGCCGAACGCTTCGCACTCGCCGCGGGTGACGAGATCGTGGTCACCGAGATGGAGCACCACGCGAACCTCATTCCCTGGCAGCAGCTCGCACTGCGCACCGGTGCGACGCTGCGCTTCATTCCCGTTCATGACGACGGCACCCTCGACCTGGTCGCGGCCGCCGAAATCGTCGGGACGCACACCCGCGTGCTGGCGTTCACTCACGCTTCCAATGTCACCGGCGTGATCAACCCGGTCGCCGAGCTGGTGCGGCTCGCGCGGCGCGTCGGTGCGCTCGTCGTTCTGGACGCGTGCCAGTCCGTTCCGCACCTGCCGGTGGATGTCGTCAACCTCGACGTGGACTTCGCGGTCTTCTCCGGTCACAAGATGCTCGGGCCCACCGGGATAGGCGCGCTCTACGGCAAGGCGCACCTGCTCGCCGGCATGCCGCCGTTCCTCACCGGCGGATCCATGATCACCACGGTCAGTATGCACGAGGCCGAATTCCTGGCGCCGCCGCAGCGTTTCGAGGCGGGCACGCAACGCATCTCGCAGGCCATCGCCCTCGCCGCGGCCGTGGACTACCTGCGTGAGACCGGCATGGCCCGCATCGGTGGCTGGGAGGCCGAACTGGGGCAGCGGCTCGTCGCCGGACTCACCGAGATGCCCGGCGTTCGGCTGCTGGGCCCGGGACTCGGGGTGGAACGCCTCGGACTGGCGAGCTTCGAGGTGGCCGGCGTGCACGCGCACGACGTGGGCCAATACCTCGATGACGCGGGCATCGCCGTGCGGGTGGGACACCACTGCGCGCAGCCGCTGCACCGCCGTCTCGGAGTGACCGCCTCCACCCGCGCGAGCACCTACCTGTACACGACGACCGACGAGGTGGACCGGTTCCTGGCCACCCTGCGTGAGGTCGCACCGTTCTTTGGAGTCACCGCGTGAGCGACCTGCAGCAGCTGTACCAGACCATCATCCTCGACCACTACAAGGCCAGGCATGGTGCCTCCGCGGAACCCCTCGCCGCGATCGACCAGACGAGCACGCAGCGGGTGGCCGAATCCCACCAGCTGAACACGTCGTGCGGCGATGAGGTCACCATGCGTGTCACGCTCAGCCCGGCCGGCGCCGAGAGCACCGTGGAGGACCTCGTCTGGCACGGCGAGGGCTGCTCCATTTCCATCGCCTCCGCCTCCGTGCTCAACGACACGTTGCGCGGCCTCACCGTCGCGGAGGCCCGCGCGCTGCTGGAAACATTCCGCGACATGTTGCGTTCCCGTGGAAAGATCGAAGCCGACGAGGACGTGCTCGGCGACGCCGCGGCCTTCAGCGGCGTCTCGCGTTACCCGGCGCGGGTCAAATGCGCGATGCTGCCGTGGGTGGCCTTCGAGGCCGCCGTGGTCGAGGCCGAGTCCCGTCCCTGAGCGGCCCCGGCGCGCCCGTTTCCCCGCTGACGCCGGGGACCTCGGTGCCGCCACCGGTCACCCACGCCTTTAGGCTGTGGACATGAGCACTGTTTTGGTTTTGAACGGACCCAACCTCGGTCGACTCGGCAGCCGCGAACCGGATGTCTACGGTTCCGCCGACCTCGACGACCTCCGCACCCTGCTCACCGCGGCCGCCCGCGCCGGGATCAGCATCGACCTGCGGCAAACCGACGACGAGGCCGAACTCATCCACTGGCTGTACGAAGCCGTGGACAACGGCCTCCCGGTCATCATCAATCCGGCCGCGTTCACGCACTACAGCTACGCGCTCCGCGACGCGGCCGCACTCGTGACCAAGGCCGGCCTCGAACTCATCGAGGTGCACATTTCGAACCCGCACGCGCGGGAAACTTTCCGGCACACGAGCGTCGTCAGCGCGATAGCCACCGGCGTCATCGCCGGCCTCGGTTTCGACTCATACCGCCTGGCGCTCGACTTCGTCACCCGCGAGCGCTGACGCTGCGGCGGGCGCCGAACCGGGACGCCGGTCCCCGACCCTCTTTGGCGCTTGTCGATCGGTCACGTAGACTCCTATGAGGTCGAATCGACCGCGCACTTTAACAATTGAACGGATCACACCCCCATGGCTTCTACCGCTGACATCAAGAACGGCGTCGTGCTCAAGATCGACGGTAACCTCTGGGCCGTCATCGAATTCCAGCACGTCAAGCCCGGCAAGGGCGGTGCGTTCGTTCGTACCAAGCTCAAAAACGTCATCTCCGGCAAGACCGTCGACCGTACATTCAACGCCGGCGCCAAGATCGAAACCGAGAATGTCGACCGTCGCGACTTCCAGTACCTGTACGCCGATGGCGAGTCCTACGTGTTCATGGACGTGGCCGACTTTGACCAGTTGTACGTCCCCGCCGCCGTCGTGGGCGAGGCAAGCAACTTCATGCTCGAGAGCCAGGCCGTGACCGTGGCCCTGCACAACGGCGACCCGCTGTACGTCGAGCTCCCGGCATCCGTCGTGCTCGAAATCACCTACACGGAGCCGGGCCTGCAGGGTGACCGTTCAACCGGCGGCACCAAGCCGGCGACCGTGGAGACCGGGTACCAGATTCAGGTTCCCCTCTTCCTCGAACAGGGCACCAAGGTCAAGGTCGACACCCGCACCGGCGACTACCTGGGCCGCGTCAACTAGTGAGCGCCCGCACCAAGGCCCGCAAGCGCGCCATCGACATTCTGTACGCCGCCGACGTGCGTCAAATCACCATCACCGAGTCGCTGGCCACCGAAGCGCAGCGCGCGGCGAGCGAACCGGCGCGCCTGGCGTCGTGGCTGTACGCCCGCGAACTCGTGGACGGCGTCGTCGACCACCGTGAAGAGATCGACGAACTCATCGAAACCTATTCGCAGGGCTGGTCGCTCGCTCGCCTGCCCAACATCGATCGGGCCATCCTGCGCATCGGAATCTGGGAAATCCTCTACAACGACGCCGTACCGCACGCCGTGGCCATTGACGAAGCCGTTGAGGCGGCGAAAATCCTGTCCACGGACGACTCGGCCGGGTTCGTGAACGGACTTCTCGGTAAGATCGCACAGACGGCCCCCACCGCCTAAAGACGTCCCTCAAGCAGTTCAGGGATCTGATGACCAGCACCGGACCGGATCAGCCCGAGAACCCGGAGCACCCCGAGCGGCCCGGGCCTCCGGCCGCGCAGACTGCTGCGGCGCCTAGAACCCCGCCCTTCCCGCAGGCGCCGGCTACGAACACTCTGGCCATCGTGTCGTTCGTCTCGGCGTTCTTCATCGGCGTTGTGGCCATCGTCACCGGCTTCATCGCCCTCGCTCAGATCCGGGCGCGCGGCGAGGCGGGGCGCGGGCTCGCCGTCGCCGGAATCATCATTGGCTCGACCGCGACCGTGTTCACCGCCCTCGCCGTGGTGTTCATGATCATCGCCGCGGCGACGATGGGCGTCATGTTCTTCTCCGTCGCGAGCGAGACGCACCAGTCCGGGCCGACGACCGCCACACCCACGCCGGATCCGACGAACGTGCCGGACGGCTCCGCCGAACCCTCCGGCCGACTCGGTGCCGCCGACTTCGACGCCGGGTACCTCGTGGTCGGCACCGGCCCGGTCGCCGTTGACGTGTACTTCGACCTGATGTGCCCGTATTGCCAACAATTCGAGCGCACGAACGGCGGCAGCCTCGCCCTCGCCGCCACGAATGACGTCATCACCCTCCGGCTTCACCCGATGACGTTCCTCGACCGTTTGTCCCTGGGATCGAACTACTCCACCCGGGCGTCATCCGCGCTCACCTGCCAGGCCACCCTCAACCCGGACCTGACCGTCGACTACCTCGCCGTCCTGTTCGCCAACCAGCCGGAGGAAGGCAGCGCGGGACTCTCCGATGACGAGCTCGTTGACCTCGCGCCCGGAGGCGTGAGCATTGCGGCGTGCGTGGCAAGCGGTTCCTACGCCGCCTGGTCGCAGGCCAACACGGACGCGGCGGTTACCGGACCCATCGACGGCGCGGAAATCCCGGCGATTTCCGGCACGCCCACCGTTCTCGTGGACGGCGCCGTGTACCAGGGCAGCCTCACCGACCCGGTGGAGTTCGCCCAGTTCGTCACGGGCGCCTTCACCCGCTGAGTCACGACGCCCCACCGGCATCCGCTACGCTGGACCGTGTAGACATTCCCAAATTGACATCCTTTAACAGCCGTCCTGTGAGACGGGGAAGGAGGTCGGCTGTTGGAACACATTGTGCTCACTCAGGCTGACATCACCCGCGCGTTGACTCGAATCTCCCACGAGATCCTGGAGTCCAATCGGGGTCCGGACAACCTCGTCATCCTCGGGATCCCCACCCGCGGCGTGGTCCTCGCCCGACGGATCGCGGAGACGATCGCCCGCATTGAACCCACCGCCACCCGGGTGCGGGCCGGTTCCCTCGACGTGACCCTGTACCGGGACGACCTCGCGCATACCCGCACCCGAACGCCCTCACGCACCGAGGTTCCCGGAAGCATTGACGGCGCCACCGTCGTGCTCGTCGACGACGTGCTGTACTCCGGTCGCACCATCCGCGCGGCGCTCGACGCGCTCGGCGACCACGGTCGGCCCAACAGTGTGCGCCTCGCGGTGCTCGTCGACCGCGGTCACCGGGAGCTGCCCATCCGGGCGGACTTCGTGGGCCGCAACCTGCCCAGTTCCACCGAGGAACGCATCAACGTGCACCTCGAAGAGACCGACGGCGACGAGTTCGTGTCGATCGAAGGAGGACGAGTCCAGTGAGGCACCTGCTGTCCACCCGCGACCTCGGTCGTGACCGAGCCATCGCGCTGCTCGATATTGCCGAAGACATGGCGGATGTCTCCCAGCGCGAGGTGAAAAAGCTCCCCACGCTGCGCGGCAAAACCGTCGTCAACCTCTTCTTCGAAGACTCCACCCGCACCCGCATCTCCTTCGAAGCCGCCGCGAAACGCCTGAGCGCTGATGTGATCAACTTCAGCGCGAAGGGTTCGAGCGTGTCCAAGGGCGAAAGTCTCAAGGACACCGCGCAAACGCTGGCCGCCATCGGCGCCGACGGGGTCGTGATCCGACACCCCGCGTCGGGCGCGCCCCACGTGCTCGCGCAGAGCGGATGGATCGACGCCGGAATCATCAACGCCGGCGACGGAACCCACGAGCACCCCACCCAGGCGCTCCTGGACGCGTTCACCATCCGGCGACGCATCCACGGTGCCGTCAGCCGGGGCAAGGGCCTCGACGGGGTGCGGGTCACCATCGTGGGCGACGTGCTGCATTCGCGAGTGGCTCGTTCCAACCTGTGGCTGCTGCCCACGCTCGGCGCCGAGGTCACGTTCGTGGCTCCGCCCACCCTGCTGCCCGCCGACACCAGCGGATGGCCGGCCACGTTCGGCTTCGACCTCGACACGGCCATCGACGCCCGCCCCGACGTGGTCATGATGCTGCGAATCCAGGCCGAACGCATGAGTGCGGCCTTTTTTCCCACCAGTCGGGAGTATTCCCGCGCCTGGGGGCTTGACAACGCGCGATTTAATCGGCTCGGCACGGATAGCATTGTCATGCACCCTGGCCCGATGAATCGCGGGCTGGAAATATCGTCCGCGGCGGCCGATTCGGTCAAGTCGACCGTGCTTGAGCAGGTCGCGAACGGCGTTTCCGTGCGGATGGCCGCCCTATACCTGCTGCTGTCCGGTGACCGAGAGGATGCATGATGCCCGCTGAGCCCCGCAAGAGCCAGACCTACCTGATTCGGGGAGCGACCCTTCCCGACGGTGCGCGCACCGACATTGTGCTGGAGAACGGACGGGTCCGCGAGCTCGGGGCGAGCCTGTCGCACCCGGGCGCCACCGTGGTGGACGCCGACGGGCTGATGGCCCTGCCCGGCCTGGTTGACCTGCACGCCCACCTGCGCGAACCGGGCTCCGAACAGAGCGAGACCGTTCTGACCGGGAGCCAGGCCGCCGCCCGCGGCGGCTTCACGAGCGTGTTCGCCATGGCCAACACCTCCCCGGCCCAGGACACGGCCGGCGTGGTCGAGCAGGTGCTCGCCCTCGGCGAACGTTCCGGCTACGTGGACGTGCAGCCGATTGGTGCCGTGACGGTGGGCCTGAAAGGCCAGCAGCTCGCCGAGATCGGGGCAATGGCCACCAGCCGGGCCCGGGTCCGGGTGTTCTCCGACGACGGGTTCTGCGTGTCCGACCCGCTGCTGATGCGCCGCGCGCTCGAATACGTGAAGGCCTTCGACGGCGTCATCGCCCAGCACTCCCAGGAGCCGCGACTGACCGAAAAGGCGCAGATGAACGAGGGCGCGCTGTCCGGCGAGCTCGGTCTCGTCGGCTGGCCCGCCGTCGCCGAGGAATCCATCATCGCCCGCGACGTTCTGCTCGCCGAGCACGTGGGGTCTCGCCTTCACGTCTGCCACGTCTCCACGGCCGGTTCGGTCGACGTCATCCGCTGGGCCAAGGCGCGTGGCATCAACGTCACCGCCGAAGTCACCCCGCACCACCTGCTGCTCACCGAAGACCTCGTCGCCGGGTACGACGCGCGGTTCAAGGTGAACCCGCCGCTCCGCCGCCGCGAAGACGTCGAGGCGCTGCGCGCCGGGCTCGCCGACGGCACCATCGACATCGTCGCCACCGACCACGCCCCGCACCCGATCGAGTCGAAGGACTGCGAATGGGATGCCGCGGCGAACGGCATGGTGGGCCTCGAGTCAGCGCTCTCCGTCGTGCACGCCGCCGTCGTCTCCACCGGGCTCCTCGGCTGGAACGACATCGCCCGGGTGCTGTCCGCCACACCGGCCCGAATCGGCCGCATCGCCGGCCAGGGCCAACCGATCACCGAGGGCGGCCCGGCCGAACTCACCCTCTACGACGCCTCGGCCAGCCGGGTCTTCACCCGATCCGACCTGTCCGGAACCAGTGTGAACTCCCCGTACCTGTCCATGACGCTCCCGGGCGTCGTGCAGGCCACCTTCCATCGCGGCTACCCCACCCTGCTTGACGGCATGCTGCGGGATCCCGCCGAGGTCGCCGCGGCCGCCCGCGCGCACAACGTGCAGGAGCACCATGGATAGGGCCGTTCCCACCCTCATCATCGCCGTGGTCCTCCTCGGCGTATTCACCCTCATGTTCCGCAGCTGGCGCAGACGCAGCACCCGCGACGCGGGCGTTGTCGCCGGCTACCCGGCGCCCGTCGGAACGGAAACGGCGCTGGCCCATGCCCGCGGCTACTACGTGGCGACCACCCCCCGCGACACGCCGCTCGAACGGCTGTTCATTCCCGGTCTTGCATTTCGGGCCAGGGCCGAAATCACGGCGACGGATGCCGGGGTGACCCTCGACCTCACCGGGACACGACCGGTCTTCGTTCCGGCCGACGCCATCGAACGTCTGACCCCGGCCACGTGGGCCATCGACCGCGTCGTCGAAACGGACGGCCTCGTGCTGCTCGGTTGGCGACTCGCCCCGACGCCCGGCACCGACCATGCGACAGAACCCGGCCGTTCGGTCGACAGCTACTTCCGCATCATTGACCCCAGCGATCGTGCCCGACTCGTCGACGCGATCCGTTCCATTGCAGCCGAGGCCACCGGGCCCGCTGACCGCAACGAAAGTGAGGTGTAGCTTGGTGTTCTCAGTCGCCGACTACAAGGCAATCAATCGAACGGCCCCGGCCGTTCTCATACTCGAAGACGGCAAACGCTTTGAAGGCCGTGCCTACGGCAGCGAGGGGCAAACCCTCGGCGAGATCGTCTTCGCCACCGGGATGACCGGCTACCAGGAGACCCTCACGGACCCCTCCTACGCCGGGCAGATCGTGCTCATGACCGCGCCCCACATCGGCAACACCGGTGCCAATGACGACGACATGGAATCACGCAAGATCTGGGTCGCCGGTTTCGTGGTGCGCGACCCCGCACGCATCTCCTCGAACCACCGGGCCACACGCACGCTCGACCACGACCTCGAAGAGGGCGGCATCGTGGGCATCTGCGGTGTCGACACGCGCGCCATCACCCGCCACATCCGCGACAAGGGTGCCATGCGCTCCGGGATCTTCTCCGGGGACCTGCTGGAACTCTCCGACGGCGAACAACTGGACCGCGTGCGCACCGGACCGGCCATGGCCGGCCGTAACCTCTCCGATACTGTCTCGACCGTCGAACCGTTCTCGCTCCCTCCCGTCGGAGACCGGATCGGATCCGTGGCCGTGCTCGACCTCGGGGTGAAGCAGTCGACCCTGAATCACCTCGCCGAGCGAGGCTTCGAGGTTCTCGTGCTGCCGCAGTCGGTCACCGCCGAGCACGTCTTGTCGCTGGGTCCGTCCGCGGTGTTCTTCTCCAACGGCCCCGGTGACCCGGCCGCGTCCACCGCGCACATCACACTGCTGCAGGAAATCCTGCGCGCCGGGGTGCCGTACTTCGGGATCTGCTTCGGGAACCAACTGCTCGGTCGCGCCCTCGGGTTCCCCACCTACAAACTGCCCTTCGGGCACCGCGGCATCAACCAGCCCGTGCTCGACAAGGCAACCGGCCGGGTAGAGATCACCTCGCAGAACCACGGCTTCGCGGTCGACATGCCCATCGAGGGCGTGCACGAATCCCGCACCGGCTTCGGCCGGGTGGAAGTCAGCCACTACAGCCTCAACGACCAGGTCGTCGAAGGCATTCGCTGCCTCGACCTCGAAGCGTTCTCGGTGCAGTACCACCCGGAGGCCGCAGCCGGCCCGCACGACGCAAACTACCTTTTTGATCGGTTCAGGGATGTGGTGGTCGAACGAAACGCGGCCGCCGGAGCAGGAGACGGCAAGTAATGCCCAAGCGCGACGATATCAACAGCGTCCTTGTCATTGGATCCGGCCCGATTGTCATCGGCCAGGCGTGTGAGTTCGACTACTCAGGAACGCAGGCGTGCCGCGTGCTGCGCGCCGAAGGCGTGCGCGTCATCCTGGTCAACTCCAACCCGGCCACGATCATGACCGACCCGGACTTCGCTGACGCCACCTACATCGAGCCGATCACCCCGGAGATCCTCGAAACGATCATTGCGAAGGAACGCCCCGACGCGATCCTGCCCACCCTCGGCGGCCAGACCGCGCTGAACGCGGCCATCGCGCTGCACGACCGCGGAATCCTCGAGAAGTACGACGTGGAACTCATCGGCGCCAGCTTCGACGCCATCAACAAGGGCGAAGACCGCCAGATCTTCAAGCAGCTGGTTCTCGACGCCGGCGCCGACGTGGCCCGCTCGCACATCGCGCACACCGTCGACGAGGCCGTCGGCTTCGCCGAGGACCTCGGCTACCCGCTCGTGGTTCGTCCCTCCTTCACCATGGGCGGTCTCGGCAGCGGCTTCGCGTACACCGAGCAGGAGCTGCGCCGCATCGTCGGCGACGGCCTGCACCACAGCCCCACCACCGAGGTGCTCCTCGAAGAATCCATCCTCGGCTGGAAGGAATTCGAGCTCGAGATGATGCGGGACACGGCCGACAACACGGTCGTCGTCTGCTCCATCGAAAACGTGGACCCCGTCGGCGTGCACACCGGAGACTCCATCACCGTTGCCCCCGCCCTCACGCTGACCGACCGCGAGTACCAGAACCTGCGCGACATCAGCATCGACATCATTCGCGCCGTCGGCGTCGACACCGGTGGCTGCAACATCCAGTTCGCGATCAACCCGGCCGACGGCCGCATCATCGTGATTGAGATGAACCCGCGGGTATCCCGTTCCTCGGCCCTCGCGAGCAAGGCGACGGGGTTCCCGATTGCCAAGATCGCCGCCAAACTGGCGCTCGGGTACCGTCTCGACGAGATCCCCAACGACATCACCGGCGTGACCCCGGCGAGCTTCGAACCCACGCTGGACTACGTCGTCGTCAAGGTGCCACGCTTCGCGTTCGAGAAGTTCCCGGCAGCCGACCCCCGGCTCACCACCACCATGAAGTCGGTGGGCGAGGCCATGGCCATCGGACGCAACTACGCCTCCGCGCTGCAGAAGGCCCTCCGCTCGCTCGAGAAGCGCGGCTCCTCCTTCCACTGGGGCGCGGAGGACCGCACGGTCGATGAGCTCCTGATCGAAGCGGAAATCCCCACCGACGGCCGCATCGTCACCGTGCAGCAGGCGCTCCGCAAGGGCGCCACCATCGTGCAGGTCTTCGAAGCGACCAAGATCGACCCGTGGTTCATCGACCAGATCGTGCTGATCAACGAGGTCGCCGAGGCCGTCGCCCGCGCCGAACGCCTCGACCGTGACGTGCTGCTGCACGCCAAAGACCACGGCTTCTCCGATGCGCAGATCGGCGAGCTCCGCGGCTTCGGCGAAGCGGATGTGCGCAAGGTGCGTCACATCCTCGGCTTGCGCCCCGTTTTCAAGACGGTGGACACCTGCGCGGGGGAGTTCCCCGCCCTCACGCCGTACCACTACTCCAGCTACGACCAGGAGACCGAGGTCGTCCCGAGCGACCGGAAGAAGGTTGTCATCCTCGGTTCGGGCCCGAACCGTATCGGCCAGGGCGTCGAATTCGACTACTCCTGCGTGCACGCGTCCTTCGCGCTGTCCGACGCCGGGTACGAGACGATCATGATCAACTGCAACCCGGAGACGGTCTCGACCGACTATGACACCTCCGATCGGCTCTACTTCGAACCGCTCACCCTCGAGGACGTGCTCGAGGTCATCCACGCGGAGAGCCTCAGCGGCGAACTCGTCGGCGTGGTTGTGCAGCTCGGCGGTCAGACCGCTCTCGGCCTGGCGAAGGGACTCGAGGCCGCGGGGATCCCGATTCTCGGCACCAGCCCGGACGCCATCGACCTCGCCGAGGAACGCGGACTGTTCTCCGGCATCCTCGACGCCGCCGGCTTGCTCGCACCGCGCAACGCCGTGGCCATCGACTACGCCGGTGCCGTGGTCGCCGCCGAAGGGATCGGCTACCCGGTGCTCGTGCGCCCGAGCTACGTGCTCGGCGGGCGCGGCATGGAGATCGTCTACGACTCCGCGTCCCTTTCGGACTACTTCGCGCGCATGGAGGGACAGGGCATCATCGGTCCGTCGCACCCGCTGCTCGTCGACCGATTCCTCGACGACGCGATCGAGATCGACGTCGACGCCATCTACGACGGACACGAGCTGTACATCGGCGGCGTGATGGAGCACATCGAGGAGGCCGGCATCCACTCGGGGGATTCCAGCTGCACGCTGCCGCCCGTCACCCTGGGGCGCGCCGAAATCGACCGGGTGCGGGAGGCGACCCTCGGAATCGCGAAGGGAATCGGGGTGCGCGGACTGCTCAACGTGCAGTTCGCCATCGGAGCCGGCGTGCTCTACGTGCTCGAAGCGAACCCGCGTGCCTCGCGCACGGTGCCGTTCGTCGCGAAGGCCCTCGGCATCACCCTCGCCAAGGCCGCGGCGCTCATCATGGTGGGCACGACCATCGCGGAGCTCAAGGCCTCCGGCCAGCTGCCGGAGATCGACGGTTCGCGGGTACCGATGGAGGCTCCCGTCGCCGTGAAGGAAGCGGTTCTGCCGTTCAACCGTTTCCGCACGCCGGAAGGCAACGTCGTCGACTCCATCCTCGGCCCGGAGATGCGATCCACCGGCGAGGTCATGGGCATCGACCGGGACTTCCCGCGCGCGTTCGCCAAGAGCCAGCTCGCCGCCTACGGCGGAATCCCGCTCAGCGGAACGGTCTTCGTTTCGGTCTCCGACCGGGACAAGCGAGCCATCATCCTGCCGATGCTCCGCCTGCAGCAGTTGGGCTACGCGATCGCCGCCACCGAGGGCACCGCCGAGGTGCTGCAGCGCAACGGCATCCAGGCCCGGATCGTCACGAAGTTCAGTGAGAAAACCGGGGACGAAGACGTGTCGATCGTGGAATTGATTCGCCGCGAAGAGGTGCAGATCGTCATCAACACGCCCGGTGGGCGCACGGCCCGCGCCGACGGCTACGAGATTCGTGCGGCCGCCGTGGCCGGGGACCTGCCCCTGTTCACCACCATCGCGGAACTCAGCGCGGCGGTAGCCTCCATTGACGCGATTCGCGGCGGTTTCGAGGTGACCTCGCTTCAGGAGTATTCGATCGCGCGGACGGCGCTGCTGTGAGCCAGGGGGCGACGACGGTGACCACGTTCGGCGACCGCCTCGGTGAGGCGTTCGTGGAGCGTGGCCAGCTCTGCGTGGGCATCGACCCGCACAGCTGGCTGCTGGGGGACTGGGGCCTGGCCGATTCGGCGGCCGGCGCGGAGTCCTTCGGCCGCACCGTCGTCGCCGCGGCCGCCGGTCGCGCCGGGATCATCAAGCCCCAGGTCGCGTTCTTCGAACGCTTCGGATCGGCCGGCTATGTGGCCCTGGAACGAGTGCTGGCGGATGCCCGCGACGCGGGACTGCTCGTGATCGGTGACGTGAAGCGCGGTGATCTCGGAACGAGCGTTGAGGCCTATGCCGACGCCTGGCTGACGCCCGGATCGCCCCTCGAAGTGGACGCCATCACCGTGACGCCGTTCATGGGCGTCGGTTCCCTCCAACGTCCCATCGAAATCGCCCTGGAGCACGGCAAGGGACTCTTCCTGCTCGCGGCGACCTCCAACCCCGAGGCCGCCGCCGTGCAACAGGCGCTCGTCGCCGGGGGACCGAACGCCGGTCTCACCGTTGCCCGGGCCGTGCTCGACGACATCGGCCGCCGCAACGCCGAAACGGTGTCGGTGGCCACGCCCCCGTTCGGGTCGCTCGGAGTCGTGCTCGGGGCCACCCTCGACCTGGCCGAGTTCGGCATTGACGTGGCCGCGGCGCCGAAAACTCGCCGAACTCCTGTTCTCGCACCCGGCTTCGGACACCAGGGAGGGAATATTATGGATCTGATCTCGATATATGGTGAATACGCCGAAGGGGTTATCGTAAGTGAGTCGCGTAGTGTTCTCTCCCAAGGCCCCGATCGGCTTGCGGCAGCGATCGAGCGCCGCGCTAGTGAAGTAGGAGCCGTCCGTGGCTGAAAACCGTCCCACCCCACCCGAAGTCGACCGGGTCGCCGCCTCGCGCGCTGCCGTTGCCGCGCGCCGCGCCAGAGCCAGGGTCAAGGCGCAGATCGCCTCCGGCGAGCGCACGCCCCTCGAAGTTCTCGGCGCGGCGCTGAAAGATCCCCTGGGGGTGGAAGGCCGACTCCGGGTCACCGAGATGCTCGTGAGCATTCCCTCCATCGGCGTGACCAAGATGCAGCGCATCATCCACCGCCTCGAAATCTCCCCGTCGAAGCGTCTCGGCGGCCTCGGACGGCATCAGCGTGAGCGGCTGCGAGACTTCCTCTCCGAGCGGCCGACGCTGCGCCACGGCGCGCCCGACTCACGACTCATCGTGCTCGCGGGCCCTACCGCCGTGGGCAAGGGTACCGTCGCGAACCACATTCGCACGCACTACCCCGACGTGCACCTGTCCGTCTCCGCCACGACCCGTGCCCCGCGTCCCGGCGAGGTGGAGGGGGTCAGCTACTTCTTCGTCAGCAACGAGGCCTTCGACAGCATGACCGAATCGGGCGAACTGCTCGAATGGGCGACCGTGCACAACGCGTACCGCTACGGAACGCCGCGCGGACCGGTCGAGGCGGCCATCGCGGCCGGCAACAGCGTGCTGCTGGAAATCGACATCCAGGGGGCCAGGGCGGTACGCCGGGCCATGCCGGAGGCGAAACTCGTCTTTCTGCTGCCGCCCACCTGGGAAGAACTTGTGCGTCGGCTCGTCGGTCGCGGCACCGAGGATTCCGCGGAGCAGGCCCGCCGATTGGAGACCGCGAAGCTCGAATTGGCCGCTCAGGGCGAGTTCGACTACCGAATAGTCAACGCCGACGCATCCGAAGCCGCCCGGGAGGTCGTAGACTTGATGCAGGTACGCCCTGCGGCGGAAACGTCGTAGCGCCCGCTGAAGATTCTTCACGCGTCCTATGACGCGACCGTGCTGACCCAGACGCACTGTTTTATTTCGAACAGCCCTGTTCTCGAACTGCTCTAAAGGAGTGTGACACCAATGGCCAACAAGCCCACTGGCATCATTGACCCGCCCATCGACGACCTGCTCTCCAAGGTCGATTCCAAGTACGCACTCGTGATCTTCGCCTCCAAGCGCGCACGCCAGATCAACGACTACTACGCTGACCTGCACGAAGGCAGCCTCTTCGACAACGTGGGCCCGCTCGTCGACTCGAACGTGGAAGACAAGCCCCTGTCGGTGGCGCTGCGCGAAATCAACGAGGACAAGCTCACCTCGCGTCCCATCGTCGAGTAACTCGGCTCGCCCAAGCGCGCACGATGAAGACAGCCCGCACGATTGTCGTCGGTATCACCGGAGGCATCGCTGCCTACAAGGCCGTCAACATCGTGCGCGCTTTTGTGTTGAACGGCGACGAGGTGCACGTCGTGGCCACACCGGCGGCCCTGCGTTTCATCGGCAAGCCCACCCTCGAGGCCATTTCCCGGCATCCGGTGTATTCGGAGCTCTATGAGGGCGTCGCCGAGGTTCGCCACGTGGCCATCGGCCAGTCCGCCGACCTGATCGTCGTCGCCCCGGCCACCGCGAACACCATCGCCAAACTCGCGGCGGGCCTCGCGGACGACCTGCTCGGCAACACCATCCTCGCCAGCACGGCACCGCTCGTGATCGCCCCGGCGATGCACACCGAAATGTGGAATCACGCGGCGACCGTCGCGAATATCGCCACCCTCCGCAGCCGGGGCGTCACCGTCGTGGGCCCCGGCGTCGGCCGGCTGACCGGTCAGGATGTGGGCGCCGGCCGGATGGAGGAGCCGGACACGATCGTTTCGGCCGCCCTCGCGGCGCTCGGCGGGGCTCCGGGCTCCGACGCCCCCGAGCAGGATCTGCTGAACCGGCGAATACTGATCAGCGCCGGCGGCACCCGGGAGCCATTGGACCCGGTGCGCTTCCTGGGCAACCGGTCGAGCGGCAAGCAGGGCGTCGCCCTCGCGGAAGCCGCACGAGCCCGCGGGGCAAACGTCACCCTCGTGGCCTGCAACCTCGAGGTGCCCACACCTGACGGGGTGCATGTGGTGCAAGCCGGCAGCGCCCGCGACCTGCACGACGCGTTGCGCGCATCGGCCGCCACAGCCGACGTGATCGTGATGGCGGCCGCGGTGGCCGACTATCGACCCGCAGACGTGCGTGGTGACAAGATCAAGAAGGAAGACACGGGGGATACGCTCACGCTTGAACTCGTGAAAAACCCCGACATCCTCGCCGACCTCTCCGCCATGCGGCGACCCGGTCAGGTGATCGTGGGCTTCGCCGCCGAAACCGAGCCGGACGAGGATCGCCTCCTGGCCCTCGGACGCGACAAGATCACCCGCAAGGGATGCGACTACCTCGTGGTCAACCGGGTCGGGTGGGCTGAAGGTTTCGGCACGGACGGTAACACGGTTCTGCTGCTCGACCGGCGCGGAGATATAGTACAAGAGGCCTCCGGCAGCAAGATGTCGGTCGCCCACCGCATACTTGACGTGGTCGTCTAGACCCGCTTGCCGGGCCGTTTCGCGGTCTGGCCGATGCACAGCTTTTGCCACGCACAGTTTTCATTTGCACAGTCATTCATTCGCATAGTCTTTTCATTCAGACGCACCTATAGAGACGGGCCAGATGAGCGATCTTCGCCTCTTCACCTCCGAATCGGTCACCGAGGGCCACCCCGACAAGATCTGTGACCAGATCTCCGACAGCATCCTCGATGCCCTTCTCACCGAAGACCCGCACAGTCGAGTGGCCGTCGAAACTCTCGTGACCACCGGTCTCGTTCACGTCGCGGGCGAGGTCACCACCGAGGCGTACGTCGAGATCCCGTCGATCGTGCGCAAGTGCATCACCGACATCGGATACGACTCCTCCGACGTATGGTTTGACGGCCGGTCCTGCGGCGTGGAAATCTCCATCGGCGGGCAGTCTCCCGATATCGCCCAGGGCGTCGACAACGCGTTCGAGGCCCGGGAACAGTCGAGCCTCGACGACTACGACCGTCAGGGCGCCGGCGACCAGGGAATCATGTTCGGCTACGCCACCCGGGAGACGCCCGAGCTGATGCCGATCCCGATTTGGATCGCCCACCGGCTCGCGGAGCGTCTCGCCTACGTGCGCAAGTCGGGCGAACTCGACTACCTGCGCCCCGACGGTAAAACCCAGGTCACCATCGGCTACGACGGAATCGTTCCGCGCACGGTGGAGACCGTCGTCGTCTCAACGCAGCACGCGCCGTCCGTCACGACGGAGCGACTCCGGGCCGAGGTCAACGAACTTGTCATCCGCCCCGTACTGGACGGCATCGACCTCGATTCCTCGCACCTGGCCACGCTGATCAACCCCACGGGACGCTTTGAGATCGGTGGCCCGCAGGGCGACGCCGGGCTCACCGGGCGCAAGATCATCATCGACACCTACGGCGGATCCAGTCGGCACGGTGGCGGCGCGTTCAGCGGCAAGGACCCGTCCAAGGTCGACCGTTCGGCCGCGTACGCCATGCGGTGGGTGGCGAAGAACGCCGTCGCCGCGGGGCTCGCTGAACGCCTGGAGGTGCAGGTCGCCTACGCGATCGGCAAGGCCGCGCCGGTCGGTCTCTACGTGGAGACGTTCGGGACCGGCGTACTCCCGGACAACGAGATCACCGCGGCCATCCGCGACGTCTTCGACCTCCGACCCGCGGCGATCATCAATTCCCTCGACCTGCTGCGCCCGATCTACCAGCAGACGGCGACGTACGGGCACTTCGGCCGGGAACTGGCCGATTTCACGTGGGAGCGCCTCGATCGCGTCGACGACCTCCGAAGCTCCGCGGGGCTGTAGAGAAGGCACATCGATATTGACGGCGGCGGGGAGAGGGGCAGCGTGACTCGTTCCGGACTCGTGGCCCGGGTGCTCATCGACTCGCCTCTCCCGCAGCTGGACCACCTGTTTGATTACCGCATCCCCGAGGAGCTCGCCGACGTGGCGCGCCCCGGGGTGCGGGTGCGGGTGCCGTTCCGTTCCGGCGGGCGCATCATCGACGGTTACCTGATCGAGGTGATCGATCCGGCGACGGCTCCGAAAGAGCAGTTCTCCGGCACGTTGAGCCCGCTCGACGCCGTGGTGTCCGCGGCCCGGGTGCTCACCCCCGCGGTGTGGCGGCTCGCCCGTCGAGCGGCCGACCGGGCGGCCGGCAACGCGAGCGACATCATCAGGCTGGCCGTGCCGCCGCGCCAGGTGCGCGTCGAAAAGGCCTGGCTCATCGCCCAGGCCCCGCCGACCGCCCCGACCGCCCCGGCCGCGCCGCCCTCTGCGGCCGAGCCCGACTCGTCGGCCCAGCCGTCTCCGCCGGTCGAGCCTGTCGAGACCTCGCGGGCCGATCTGAGCTCGCCCGCCGACCCCACCTCACTGGCCCAGCCTGCCCCGACGGTCCAGGCCGCCGGAATCGCGGCCGGTTCGGTCCAGGCGCTGGCGGCACCGGCCTTCGTCGGCTACCCCACGGGACGCCTCGTCACCGCCATCATGGACCGCCAGCGCGTGGCCGTGGCCGCCATCCCGGACCTCGTGCACCTCGACGACGGCACCACCATCGGTCACTGGGCCCAGACCCTCGCCGAGCTCGGTGTCGCCACGCTCGCGACCGGCAAGACCGCCGTGCTCTGCGTGCCCGACTACCGTGACCAGGATCAGGTGCAGGCCGCCCTCGACCAATTGGCGCCGGCCGGATCGGTCAGCCGGGTCGACGCCCGGCAAAGCAACCCCGACCGCTACCGGGCATTCCTGGCCTGCCTCGGCCCCGAGCCGCGCATCATCCTCGGAAACCGGTCGGCGGTGTACGCCCCTGCGGCGTCCCTCGGCCTCATCGCGCTGTGGGACGACGGTGATCCCCTGTACGCGGAGCCGCTGAGCCCGTACGTGCACGCGCGCGACGCCGCCCTCATCCGCCGCGAGGAAGCCGACTGCAGTCTTGTGCTGATCAGCCACTCCCGCAGCGTGGAAACACAGCGTCTCGTCGAACTCGGGTGGCTGGGCGAGGTGCACCCCGCCGTCAACCGGCACCCACGCGTGATCCCCACCGATTTCCAGGCCGAGTCCGACCAGCAGGCCCGGGCGGCCCGCATTCCGACGGCGGCATGGAACGCCGCCCGGGAGGCCCTGCACCACGGCCCCGTGCTCGTGCAGGTCGCCAGCCCCGGGTACGCGCCCATGCTCGCCTGCCAGACCTGCAAGAAGGCGGCGCGCTGCACCACCTGCCAGGGGCCCCTCGGCCTCAGCTCGGCCCGTGCCGTGCCCGCCTGCCGCTGGTGCGGGGCGATCGCTGCCGCGTGGACCTGCATCCACTGCGAGGGCCACAAACTCCGGGTCGTCACCATGGGAACCGGCCGCACCGCGGAAGAGCTCGGACGCGCCTTCCCCGGAGCCCGCATCATCATCGCGGACGGCGAGCACTCGATCCAGTCGCTCGGCGCCGAGCCCGCGCTCGTGATCGCCACCCGCGGCGCCGAACCGATACCCGCGGGCGGCTACCGCGCCATCCTCATCCTCGACGGGGAACGGATGCTCGCCCGCGAATCCCTGCGCGTCGGCGAGGACTGCCTGCGCTGGTGGTCGAACGCGGCCGCCCTGGCCGCACCGGGCGCGCCGGTCGTCCTGGTTGGTGTGGGCGGCGCCCTCGCCCGGGCACTCAACGCCTGGCAGGCGGAGGCGTTCGCGAGTGCGGAACTCGCCGACCGACGCCAGCTGCGATTCCCACCCGCCGTGCGCGTGGCATCGGTCACCGGAACGGCCGCCGATGTGGACTCCGCCCTGGCCGCTCTGGGTGAGAGCGCGGGCGTCGACGTTCTGGGCCCGGTCGGCACAGAGGCACCCCTCGTGCGGGCGATCGTGCGGTTCGCGTACGCGAAGGGCGACGAGGTCTCTCACGCGCTCAAGGCATCCGTCGTACGCAACGCGGCCACGCGCCGTCGGCCCACGAAGTCGGGATCGTTCCAGCCGACGCCTACACTTAGAGTTCGATTCGACGACCCGGAGCTCCTGTAATGAAACTCATCTTCGCCGGAACGCCCGACGTCGCCGTTCCGAGCCTCTCGTCCCTCGCCGCGACAGAGCACTCAATCGAGGCCGTGATCACCCGCGCCGACGCGCCGCTCGGGCGCAAGCGCGTGCTCACCCCGTCGCCGGTCGCCGCGGCCGCCGAAAACCTGGGCCTGACCGTGCTCAAAACCAACCGCCTCGGCGCGGACGCGACCGAATCCATCGCGGCTCTGCAACCCGATCTCGGCGTCATCGTCGCCTACGGCGGCATCGTGCGCGAACCCCTCCTGTCCGTTCCTCGCCTCGGTTGGATCAACCTGCACTTCTCCCTGCTTCCCCGGTGGCGCGGAGCCTCACCGGTGCAACGCGCCGTCATCGCGGGCGACGCCGAGATCGGCGCCGCGGTCTTCCAGCTCGTGCGCGAACTCGACGCGGGCGCCGTGTTCGACAGCTTCAGCCAGCCGTTGGACGCTCATGCCACCTCGGGCATGCTGCTCGACTCGCTCAGCCACAGCGGCGCCGAGCTGCTGCTCCGCGTGGTCGACGACCTCGGCCGCGGCAGCGTCACGGCCATGGAGCAACGCGGCGAGGTGACGCTGGCACCCAAACTCACCATCGATGACGCACACATCGACTGGGACCAGTCTGCCGCGGCGGTCTACAACCAGGTCCGCGGCGTGACCCCGGAGCCGGGTGCCTTCACCACCGTGACCGGCGCACGCCTTAAGATTCTTGACGTGGCCCCCGTCGTGCCGAGCGCAGACCGCGACGACGCCGCAGACCCACCCATTCCCGCAGGGCATATCCTGCAACGAGAAAGAACGGTGCTGATTGGCACACGGACGACGCCGCTAGAGCTTCGACGTGTACAACCGGCCGGAAAGACAGCAATGACAGCAAACGACTGGTGGCGCGGAGTGGCAGCAGACGAGGTGGTCGCTTCATGAATGACCGCGTCCAACTTCCGAAATCCCGTGCGGCGACCACCGAATTCGTACAACCGGCCCGGCGCGTGGCCTACGAGGTCATTGCGGCCGTTCGTGAATCCGACGCGTACGCGAACCTGCTGCTGCCCACCCGCATCCAGCGTGCCGCGCTGAACACCGCGGATGCGGCCCTCGCCACCGAGCTGACCTACGGCACCCTGCGCATGCAGGGGTTCTACGACCGGGTCATCGCCCTGGCCGCGAACCGCTCCGTCGACGCGATCGATCCGGCCATCCTCGACGTTCTCCGCCTCGGCACGCATCAGCTCCTCGCCACGCGAGTCGCCACCCATGCCGCCGTCAACGAATCGGTCTCCATCGCGAAGCAGGTCGGCTCCCGATCCGCGACCGGATTCACGAACGGCGTGCTGCGCACCATTTCGCGTTCCAGCGCCGAGGAATGGCGTGAACGGGTGCTCGAGGGAGCCGCCGGCGTCGACGACCGTCTCGCGGCCGAGCACTCGCATCCGTCCTGGGTCGTGCGTGCGTTCCGGCAGGCCCTCAAGGCCGAGGGGCGCGAAGATGAGATCGAGGGTCTGCTCGCGGCCAACAACGTGCCCGCGAAGGTGAACATGGTGGCGCTTCCCGGTATCGCGACGGCCGAGGATGAGGCCCTGCTGGGCACGCCGGACGCCTACGCGCCCACCGGGCATGTCCTGGCCGGGGGAGACCCGTACCACCTCATGACGAAGGCGAAGGGGCGCATTCGCGTGCAGGACGAGGGCTCGCAGCTCGCGGCGCTCGCACTGTCCCGGGCCCGCCCGATCGAGACCGGCGAACGCTGGCTCGACCTCTGTGCCGGCCCCGGCGGCAAGGCCGCGCTGCTGGCCGCCGAAGCCAGGGCCCACGGCGCCGAACTCGTCGCCAATGAGCTCGTGCACAGCCGGGCGACGCTCGTGCGCAACGCGCTCGCGGCGATCCCGGAGAACGTCGAGGTGTGGGAGCTTGACGGTACCCGCATCGCCGAGCTGCACCCCGGCGAGTTCGACCGGATTCTGCTCGACGCCCCGTGCACGGGCCTGGGCGCCTTGCGTCGCCGCCCGGAGGCCCGTTGGCGCAAGCAGCCGAAGGACGTCGCCGAGCTCGCCGGGCTGCAGTCCGGCCTGATCGAGGCGGCCCTCGGCGCGCTCAAGCCCGGCGGGCTCCTCGCCTACGTCACCTGTTCCCCGCATACCGCGGAGACGCGCGGCATCGTGGCGACCGCGCTCAAGAAATGGTCGGGCAAGGTCAGTGCCCTCGACACGGCCGCGGTCGTGCAGTCGCTGAGCAACTCCGAACTCGACCTGGCCGGCGACCCGTCGAGCGTGCAGCTCTGGCCGCACCGCCACGGCACCGACGCCATGTTCATCACTCTGCTCGAGCGTCTTCCGGAATAGCGACATCGTGGGCCGATGGAGAACACGACATTCTCTGCCGTCCCGGATGACGCGTTCCCTCATCAGCGCAGTCTCGCCGCGCTCCCGCGCCCTCCGGGTTTCGGGCTAGGCGGGGTTGGTGTGGTGGAGGGCGAGCATGAGCGGGTTCTTGCTGGGCAGGGGGATGAGGGCCTGTTCCGGGTCCACGCTGGGTGGTGGTCTGAGCCAGTAGCGGCCGTTGTCGTGCCGGATGCGCCAGCCGTCGTTGTGCAGGCGGAGGTGGTCGCGTCGGCAGAGCAGGCAGCCGAGGTCGATGTCGGTGTCACCGTGGTCGGTGGTCCATTCGTTCAGGTGATGCACCTCGGTGAATGAGGGGGGTTGGTCGCAGCCGGGCCAGAGGCAGCCGCCGTCACGCACCCCGAGGGCGATGCGTTGCTTCGGGGTGAAGAATCGGTGGGTGCGTCCGACGTCGAGGGCTCGTCCGGTGGTGTCGACGGTCACGTCGACCCAGCCGGCGTCGCAGAGTTCGCGTTGCACGGTTTGCCAGGACACCGGGGCGGGGTTGCCTTCGAGGAGGGCGTGTCCGGTCTGCTCGGTGAGCGCCTTCTGCGTCACGATCACCCGCACGGCGGGGCGGCGTCCGCCGAACACCCGGCCCGGGTCGACCTCGGCGGCCTGGTGCAGCAGGTCGGTGAACGCGTCGGCGGCGATCTGGTGCAGGGTGCGCGGGTCGGTGCGGATCCGGGCGGCCCACGCCGCCTTCTCCGGGTCGACGAACCGCACCCCGCCGCGCCGGGGGCTGGTCACGCAGTCGAAGGTGGACATCCACCATTCGCCCTGCTCCGGCGCCAGCAGCGCGTTGACGGCGACCATGCCGTCGGCGCGGCGGAACACCGTGAATCTCGTGTCGTCCCGAGCCTGCTTCTCGTGGGCGGCGATGCCGGCCTCGTCGAGTTCGTCGCGCAGCCGACGGGCCCGCTTGAACAGTTGATCCGTCGTCAGGCTCGGCGCCTCCGTCAACACCCGGGTGAGGGCCGTGGCGAGCTTCTCGGCCGTGACGGACGCGTCGGTGTCTCCGAGGCCGCGACGGACGGCATCCGCGGCATCGACCGACAGGACGCCGGCGGTGACCGCGTGCACGAGGGGCGCCTGCCACGGAACCGGGACGACCGGCAGGTGCGCGTCCGGGTGCCGCCCGGCCTCGTGCGCGGCGTTCTCGGCCGTGGCGGTGTCGGCCATCAGGGTTCCGGCGGCGACGAGCTTGGCCGCGTCACCCCGCGTGGTGCCGGTGGCGTGCTGCACCATCGCCTCCGGCGTGACGAACCCCTGCCGCGCCGACAGGCCGTTGCCACCGAACTCGCGTCTCGACCGGGCGCTGATCGTGCCGGACAGAAACGCCGAGTACGTGTCGCTCAGCCGGCGAAGGTCAGCGATCGGCCCCCGCGCCTCCAACACCCGCTCGTCGGACAACCCCGCGAAATCCGCACTCGAAGAGCCGTACGCCGCGACCGCCGCGGCGGCCGCACGCAACTGCTCATCGAGACCATCGACGGCTTCCCGGAGGCTTTCCATACCCTCATGCTGCCACCACCCACCGACAATCCTGACGAAACCTCACCCACCCCTGAACAACTCGCGGCCACACACAACGGGGGAGGGACCAGCAGGCGGAAAGCGCCCTGATGCCGGCGGCGTTCGGCGGCTACTCGGCCTCTGCCGGGCGGGCACGCAAGTGGATGCGCTTGCCTTCCTTGCTGAAAATCGTCAGGAGTTCCACGGGCCCGCTCCCGGACGCCATCAACGAGTGGGGAGTGCGGGTGTCGAACTCCGCGGCCTCGCCGGGCCCGAGCACCACGTCGTGCTCACCGAGCACGAGTCGCAGTCGCCCGTCGAGGACGTAGAGCCACTCGTACCCGTCGTGGACTTTCAGCGCGGGCGCGGAAAACGTGCCGGCAGGGGTGGGTGGAAGGGTGATCTTGTAGGTCTGCACGGGCGAGGAATCCGGCGACAGAGAGACGTAGGTCACCTCACCGGCCTGCCTCGTGATCCGGGAAACGCGGGGATCCGGCACGGAGCGGGGAACGAGATCGTCGAGCTCCAGTCGCAGAGCGCGGGCGAGTGGCACCACCAGTTCGAGGTTCGGTGCTCGTTTGCCCGACTCAAGCCGAGAAATGGTGCTCGCGGAAATGTCGGTGGCGGCGGACAGCTCGCCCAATGTCATGCCCCGCTTCTGTCGCCAGCTCTTCAGGCGGGACCCGATGAGATCGAGCGAGCTGTCTGCCATGTCCGGCGCCCTTCTTGCCAATTCGGCATCAAAACTTGCTCCAATCCTAGGCCGGGTTCAGGGTGTAAACATGAACCCGGAATCCACGAGCCCAGGCCCCACCGGGGCGCACGGCCACGACATCGATTCGTCCGAAGACCCCACCGCGTTTTGGGAGCGCCGCTACGTCGAGCGCGGTGGCGACGGCGGGCAGATGTGGAGCGGTCATGCCAATGCCGCCCTTGAAGATGAGGCCACCGGACTTCGGCCCGGAACCGCGCTCGACCTCGGCAGCGGGGAGGGCGGCGACGCCCTGTGGCTGGCACGCAGCGGCTGGCAGGTCACGGCCGTGGACATCTCCACGACCGCTCTGGCCCGCGGAGAGACCCGCGCGGATGCCCTCGGGCTCGGTGACCGCATCCGCTGGGTCCAGGCCGATCTCGCGACCTGGCAGCCCGGAACGACCTTCGACCTCGTGTCGGCCGTGTTCCTGCAGTCACCGGTCGCGTTGCCGCGGGACGAGATTCTGCGCCGGGCGGCGTGCGCGGTCGCACCGGGCGGGCATCTGCTCGTGGTGGGGCACGCCGCGTTCCCGCCGTGGTCCGGGCACAGCGCCCACGCCGAGCCACTTCCGACTCCCGACGACGTTCTCGCGGACCTTGAGCTTGAGGCGGGCCACTGGACCGTCGTCACGAAGGGGCTCGTCGATCGCGAGGCGGTCGGCCCTGACGGCACAACGGTCACCCTGACCGACGCCGTGCTGCGCGTGCACCGTACCGACCTCGCTTAGGAGGCACGTCCCCCCACCGATGCGACGACTCCCTGGCGCCTGATACCGTGGGCCCATGTTCAACGCGATCGGGATACTCATCTACATTCTCATGTTCGTGTTGTTTGCGTTCGCCCTCTTCTGGATCATCAGACTCGGTGTCCGCTTCGGTCTGCGAGACCACGCCAAATGGATCCATTCCGCGACGGCGCCCACGCCGGAGTAACGCGGGCGCACGCTGAAGCGCTCGCGACATGACCGACCCCGGTGGTGACGGGCTCGTCTTGCGACCGGGCACTGCGGTGGATGCGGCGGCGTGCCTTTGCCCCTGAGTCGGGCACCGGTCAGCTGAATCGTCACGGTTAGAAGACGATTCCAGTCACTGGAAGGACGTTCCTTTCGGTGCCGGACGCGGGTCGGAGAACGAATCATCGCGCCGGGGACCTCTTCTCACTCTCCCAGGTCCGCATTCTGGTCGGGCCGCCCCTCGCACCGTGCGGCCCGGCGTTTAGTATCTGGAGTATGAATTCAACCTGTTCCTCGCCCAGGACCCGGTCGTTCCAGCGGCGTTTCTGCTGGTCAACGGCCAGACCGTGATCCTGGTGCGCGACCAGGTAGCCACCGTATACACCGGGGGCGTGTTTTCGTCCCCGGCGAAGGAGTCGCTGTCATGACGGACAACCACCCGGTGATCCGCACCGAAGGACTCACCAAGGTCTTCGGCAACGTCCGGGCCCTCGACGGCCTTGACCTCACCGTGCGCCGCGGCGAGGTGCACGGCTTCCTCGGTCCCAACGGCTCCGGCAAGTCCACGACGATCCGGGTTCTGCTCGGGCTGATGAAGGCCACCTCGGGCCACGCCGAACTGTTCGGCGGCGATCCCTGGCACGACGCGCCCCGCCTGCACCGCCGACTGGCCTACGTCGCCGGTGACGTCGCCCTCTGGCCGGCGCTGACCGGGGGTCAATGCCTCGACGTCCTGGGCGCCACCCAGGGCGGGGTCGACAAGCGGCGACGAGCGGACCTCGTCGAACGTTTCGACCTCGACCCCACCAAGCGCGTTCGCGACTACTCCAAAGGCAACCGGCAGAAGGTGGCCCTGATTGCCGCGCTGGCCGCTGATGCGGACCTGTTGGTGCTCGACGAGCCGACCTCGGGACTCGACCCGCTCATGGAACAGGCCTTCCAGCAGTGCGTCCGCGACCGGCGCGCGGACGGCGTGACCGTGCTGCTGTCCAGTCACATCATGGGTGAGGTGGAAGCGCTGGCCGACCGGGTGAGCATCATCCGTGGGGGCCGCACGGTCATCAGTGGCACCCTGGCCGACCTGCGCCGGCACACCCGGAGCGCCGTCCACGCCGTCACCGCGCGCAAGCCCGAGGGACTGGCCGACGCCGACGGGGTCGCCGACCACCACCACGAGCGGCTCGACGGACACGTGGACTCCCGATTCACCATCGACCCCGACCACCTCGATGCTGCCATCGGGCGGCTCCACACTGCGGGCATCCACACGCTCACGGTCACGCCACCCAGTCTTGACGCGCTGTTCCTGCGAAACTACGGACAGACCCGGGACCCGGACGAAGCGGCCGCAAACGAGCATCCCGCGGAGACCTCCCCATGACTCCTCGACGTCATGAAGCCTCGGATCGCCCGAACGGTCTGGGCATCATGCTGCGCATCGTCGGTCGCATTCAGCGGCGCAGCGCTCTGATCTGGGCATTCGTGCTGGGCGCGACCATGATCGGCATCGCCGCCAGCATCGCCGCGCTTTACGACACTCCCGCCAAAATCCATACCTACGCCGAGGCCGTCACCTCGGGGAATGCCCTCGTCGCCATAAATGGCAAGGTGGAGGGCATCGACTCGCTCGGCGGTGTGATCCAGGACGAGTTCGGGTTCATGGCCGCCTTCCTGCTGCCGCTGCTGGGCATCAGCCTGGTGGCGCGGGCGACGCGCCGCGAGGAGGAGTCCGGCCGGCTGGAGCTGCTCCTCGGCGGCCGCATCGCCCGCCACGAACCCACGTTGGCCGCACTCCTCGTGGCCACCGCTACGATCGCCGCCACCGGGGTGCTGTTCGCCGTCGGGTTGGTCGCCTCCGGCGTACCGCTCGCCGGGTCGGTCCTTTACGCGCTCTCACTCTGCGCACTGGCCTTCGTCTTCGCCGGGCTCGCGGCGATGCTGGCGCAGCTCACCCTGCACGCCCGGGCGGTTTACACCTGGAGTCTCATCGTGCTCGGGGCATCGTACGTCCTGCGAGGCATCGGTGACGTGACGGAGACCTGGGTGACCTGGCTCTCGCCGCTCGGCTGGGCTGAGAAGACCGCGCCGTTCGGGGACCAACGGTGGTGGGCGCTGGCCATCCCGCTCACGGTCGGCATCGCCCTGGGGGGTGCGGCGCTGCGGCTGGCCGCCCGGCGCGACCTGGGGAGCGCGCTTATCCGCGGCGGCGCCGGCCCCGAGCGCGCCGCCCGACAGCTGTGCAGCCCGATCGGACTTGCGGCATGGATTCACCGGCCCGCCGCCCTCGGTTGGCTATCCGGGGGCGCCCTGCTGGCCGGGATGATGGGAGCCCTCTCCCAGCAGCTCCTCGATGCGGTGGCCGGCAACCCGGCGCTTGCCGCGGCCATGGGCATCGCCAACGGTCGGCCTCTGGACGGGTTCGTCGCGGTCACCCAGCTCTACCTGGCCATCGTCGCGGCCGGGTACGTCGTCCAAGCCATCGGTACGCTGCGGGCCGAGGAAACCGACGGTCGGCTGGAGACTCGGCTTTCCGGCACGTTGTCCCGGGCCCGCTGGCTTGCCTCGCACACACTGGTGGTGTTGGGCGGGCTTGTCACGATCGTGCTCGGCTCGTCGCTGGTTCTGGGCTTCGCGACCGCGCTGTCGGTCGGCGACATGGCAGAGTTCGGCCCCACTCTGACGTCCGGCCTGGCCTACCTTCCGGCCGAGTTGGTGCTCGCGGGACTTGCGCTGGCGGTCTACGGTCTCCGTCCTCGGCTGTTCGCGATCGCCTGGGCCGGCTATGCCGTGATGACGTTCATCGCGTTCCTCGGTCCCGGCCTGAAATTTAACCAGTGGGTGCTCGACATCTCGCCGACCAGTCATGTGGGCAACCCCCCGGTCGGCGCGATCCAGATCGGCGCACTCACGATGATGACCGCCATCGCCGTGGCACTCATGGCGATCGGCTTCGCAGCCTTCCGCCGACGCGGGGTCCCCCAGGGTTAGACTCCCCGCGGCATCCGTTCGTCTAGGCTTTCGGCATGCCCATACGCATCAACCCGAGCATCCTGGCCGCCGATTTCGCCAATTTCGAACGTGAGCTCGGGCGCATTCGCACCGCGGACCTCGTGCACGTCGACATCATGGACAACCATTTCGTGCCCAATCTCACGTTCGGGCTCGCTATGGTCGACCGCTTGCAGCAGGTCTCTCCGCTGCCCCTCGACGTGCACCTCATGATCGACGACCCCGACAAATGGGCCCCAGGCTACGCCGAGGTCGGCGCCTACTCAGTCACCTTTCACGCCGAAGCGGCAACGGACGCCGTGGCCCTGGCCCGCCGGCTGCGCCAGATCGGCGCGCGCGCGGGCCTGGCCCTGAAGCCCGGCACCCCGGTGGAGCAGTACCTCGAGCTGCTGCCGGAATTCGACCAAGTGCTCGTGATGACCGTCGAGCCGGGGTTTGGCGGCCAAAGCTTCATGGAGTCGACGATGCCCAAGCTCGAGCTTCTCTCCGCGGCCGTGAAATCAAGTGGACTCGATGTCTGGTTGCAGGTCGACGGCGGCATCACAGAGCAGACCATCGGGATCGCCGCCGAAGCCGGCGCCGACACGTTCGTGGCCGGTTCGAGTGTGTTCGGCGCCGACGATCCGGCGGCACGGATCGCCCTGCTGCGCGCCACCGCGGCCCGCCACCGCCACGGGCACGAGTAACCTAGACAGGTGAAGACTTTTGATGACCTTTTTGCTGAGCTGAGCGACAAGGCCCTGAACCGCCCGGAAGGGTCCGGTACCGTTCGCGAACTGGACGCCGGAGTGCACGCCATCGGCAAGAAAATTGTCGAAGAGGCCGCCGAGGTATGGATGGCCGCGGAGTTCCAGAGCGATGAAGAGACGGCGGCCGAGATTTCTCAGTTGCTGTACCACCTTCAGGTTCTGCTGATCGCGAAGGGCTTGTCGCCCGCCGACGTGTACCGACATCTCTGATCCGAGAACTGCGACGCGGCAACCGCGCCACTCAGAACCCGAATCCACATCACCAGAGAGTGTCCCCATGCTAAGAATTGCCGTGCCCAACAAGGGCTCGTTGTCCGAAACCGCCGCCCAAATGCTGTCAGAGGCCGGGTACCGGGGCCGCCGCGACCCGCGCGACCTCGTCGCCGCCGACCCCCGCAACGACGTGGAGTTCTTCTACCTGCGTCCACGCGACATCGCCACCTACGTGGGCTCCGGTGCCCTCGACGTGGGAATCACCGGCCGTGACCTGCTGCTCGACTCAGGGTCGACGGCGCCGGAGATCGCCAGTCTCGACTTCGGCGACTCCACGTTCCGCTTCGCCGGACCGGCCGGACGCTTCCGCGAACTGTCCGACCTCACCGGCCTGCGCGTGGCCACGAGCTACCCCGTCCTCGTGGAGAAGTTCCTCGCCGGCTACGACGTGAAGGTCACCCTCGTTCCCCTCGACGGTGCCGTCGAATCGGCCGTGCAGTTGGGCGTCGCGGATGCCGTCGCCGACGTCGTGTCCACCGGCACGACTCTGCGCAAGGCCGGCCTCGAAATCTTCGGCCCGGTCATTTTGGAGTCGACGGCGGTGCTCATCAGCTCCGAAAACGACAAGCCGGGCATCGCCACGCTGCTGCGGCGACTGCAGGGCGTGCTCGTCGCCCGACAGTACGTGCTGCTGGACTATGACATCCCGTCCGCACTGCTCGACGACGCCTGCGACATCGCCACCGGCATCGAGTCCCCGACGGTCTCGTCCTTGCACGACCCGGAGTGGGTTGCCGTTCGCGTGATGATTGCGCGCCTCGACATGAACAACGTGATGGACTCGCTCTACGCCATCGGCGCCCGGGCGATCCTCGTCACCACCATCCACAACGCCCGTCTCTAACCCGGGGAGCCCGACATGAGCCTCTCGGTCCGAGTCATTCCCTGCCTCGACGTGGCCAACGGGCGCGTCGTGAAGGGAGTCAACTTCAAGAACCTTCGCGACGCCGGCGATCCCGTCGAACTCGCCCGGATGTACTACGAGCAGGGCGCCGACGAACTCACGTTCCTCGACGTCACCGCCACCGTCGATAACCGCGCCACGACCTACGATGTCGTCCGGGCAACCGCCGAGCAGGTCTTCATCCCGCTCACGGTGGGCGGAGGCATTCGAAGCGTCGAAGACGTCTCTCGGCTGCAGGCCAGCGGGGCAGACAAGGTCGGTCTCAACAGCGCCGCGATCGCCCGGCCGGCGCTGATCACCGAGATCGCCGATCGGTTCGGCGCGCAGGTCATCGTGCTCTCCCTCGACGTGAAGCGCAGCGACCGCACCGAGTCCGGCTTCATCGTCACCACGCACGGCGGGCGCACGGAGACCGACATCGATGCCGTCGTGTGGGCGACGCAGGCCATCGAGCTGGGAGCGGGCGAGCTTCTCGTCAACTCCATCGACGCCGACGGCACGAAGGCCGGATTCGACACCGAACTGATCGCCCTGATGCGGGGCATCAGCCGTGTGCCCGTGATCGCGTCCGGCGGCGCCGGGCGGGTCGAAGATTTTCCACCCGCCATCAGGGCGGGCGCCGACGCTGTTCTCGCGGCATCCGTTTTTCACGGCGAGATTCTTACGATTGGTGACGTCAAGCGAGAGCTGGCGGATGCCGGAATGCAGGTGCGCTGATGACGAACGACACTCGGCTCGACGCGGCGGTCTTCAACTCCGACGGGCTGCTCCCGGCCGTGATCCAACAATGGGACACCGGCGAGGTGCTGATGCTCGGGTGGATGGACCGCGAGGCACTGCGGCGCACGACCACCGAGGGACGTGTGACGTTCTGGTCACGCAGCCGCCAGGAGTACTGGCGCAAGGGTGACACCTCCGGCCACGCGCAGTACGTGCGCTCTGCCGCGCTGGACTGCGACGACGACACCCTCCTGGTTCAGGTCGATCAGGTCGGAGTGGCCTGCCACACCGGAACGCGCACCTGCTTCGACGGTCGAGAACTGGACGTCGTCACCATGGAACGGCCCGCAGAATGAGCGCCGGAACCACCACGAGCGAGCAGTTCGCCGCTCTTCTCGGTGAACACCGCGTCATCCCGGTGATGCGCGAACTCTTCGCCGACGGCGAAACGCCGATGGGCATCTACCGCAAGCTGGCCGGCCAGAAGCCCGGCAGCTTTCTGCTCGAATCCGCCGAGCAGGGCGGCATCTGGTCGCGCTTCTCGTTCGTCGGGGTGTCCTCCTTCGGCGTGCTCACCCAGGACGGCGACGAGACCCGGTGGATCGATTACGGCATCTCCGCGGAACGTGCGCTCGGCGACGCCGTCACCCTGGGGCCGCTCGCCGCCCTCAACTACCTCTTCGAACGCTGGCAGACGCCGCGGCTCGTCGAGCACCCTCCGCTGACCGGCGGCCTCGTCGGCTTCATCGGATGGGAGGCCATCCGTCAGATCGAAAGACTCCCGCACCAGCCGCCGGCCGACTACGACGTGCCCGGCCAGTCCTTCAGCTTCGTCGCGGATCTGGTGGCGCTCGACCACAAGTACGGCACGGTGCAGCTCATCGCCAACGTGCTCAACGACGGCACCGACACGCCGGACGAACTCTGGGCCGCCGCCCAGTCCCGGCTCGACTCCCTGCAGGCGCGCCTCGCCGTTCCGAGCGAAACGTGGCTGGCCGAGGTCGACCTCACGACCCCGGCGTACCCCAGCAACCGCACGGAGCGGGACGATTTTCTTGCCTCCGTCGCGAAGGCGAAGGAACACATCGTGGCGGGGGACGTCTTCCAGGTCGTCATCTCACAACGATTCGACCTTGAGTGCACCGCGCACCCGATCGATGTGTACCGGGTGCTCCGCAGTCTCAACCCGAGCCCGTACATGTACCTGCTGAGCCTGGAATCACCCTCCGGCGAGCCCTATTGGATTGTGGGGTCGTCGCCGGAGGCCCTCGTCAAGGTGCAGAAAGGCCGCGTCTTCACCCACCCGATCGCCGGATCCAAGCCGCGTGGAAGCACGCCGGAGGCCGACGCCGACTTCGCCGATGAACTCGCCGACGACGCGAAGGAGGGTGCCGAACACCTGATGCTCGTCGACCTCGCCCGCAACGACCTCCTCAAGGTCTGTGCGGCCGGGTCCGTCGAAGTCACCGAGTTCAAACGCATCGAGCGGTTCAGCCACATCATGCATCTCGTCTCCTCGGTCGAGGGAAACCTGCTCCCCGACAAAACGGCCATCGATGTCTTCCGGGCCGCGTTCCCCGCCGGCACGCTGTCCGGCGCGCCGAAACCCCGGGCGCTCGAAATCATCGACTCGCTCGAACCGGCGCAGCGGGGTGTCTACGGGGGAGTCGTGGGCTACTTCGGTTTCGCCGGCGACGCCGACCTCGCCATCGCGATCCGCACGGCCACCATCAAGGACGGTGTCGCCCGGGTGCAGGCCGGCGGAGGATTGGTGCTGGACTCCGACCCCGAGTCGGAGTATCAGGAATCGCAGAACAAAGCGGCCGCGCCGCTGCGCGCGGTCGCGGTCGCCAACGCGATGCGTCGGGTCGACTAGGTCATGGCCGCCATACTGTCCCGCACCTCGCCGCGGCGGTTGAAGCTCGTCTTCATCCTGCTCGTGCTGGTCGCTGGCATCCTCGCCCTCCTCGCATGGACGCAGGTGTGGGTGTATGCCGTCGTTTCCGCCACCGATGCGGATGCGCTCACCCTCGCCGTGGACGGGGCGGATGCCGCACCGGCAGTCACGGCGCTGGCCCTTGCCGGATTCGCCCTCGGAGGGGCACTGACCATCGCCGGCCGCGGCATTCGCGTTGTTCTCGGCGCGCTTGAAATACTGCTGGCGGTGTCGGTCTTTCTCTCCGCCTACCTGGTGCTGGACAATCCCGCCCTCGCGAGCGCGCCTGCCGTCACCCAGGCCACGGGAATCGCCGGAACCGAGTCCATCCTCGCCGCGGTTTCGTCCGCCTCCGTGTCCCCGTGGCCCGCCGTGGCCCTGGCGGCATCCGTGCTCATGCTCGTGACCGGCGTCGGCATCATCGCCACCGCGTCGCGATGGCCCGGACCGACCACGCGCTACCAGGCCACCCGCCTCGTGCCGGCTGACGGCACCCCGGCCGCGCGCGCCGAGCCGGACGCCGTCGTCGACTGGGACGACCTCAGCCGCGGCGAGGACCCCACCGCGTAGACCGGTCCGCCCGCCCGCTACAATATAAACGTTCGTCAACGCACAAAAGGAGATTCATGAGCATCGACGCGTCAGACCCGGGTCACGGCCACTCGCCGGCCGCCTGGACGGCAGTCATCATCATGCTGCTGGCCTTCACGATCGGCACCACTGCCTTTTTCTTCGTGATCCCGTGGCTCGTATGGGCCTCCTTCGGCCTCTTGATCGTCGGCGCCATCGTCGGCTGGGTCATGGGCAAGGCCGGCTACGGCGTGGGTGACGTGACCGCAGCACCGCACGGTCACTAGCCGAGTGCTCTCCGAGCTACTGGCCGGCGCAATCGCCGACGCCGAAGAACGCCGCGTCCACCGTCCCTTCGCCGACGTCGAAAGCGCGGCACACGACCGCCCCGCCGCCCTCGACGCCCTGGCGGCGCTTTCGCCCGCCGATCACGTCAAAATCATCGCCGAGATCAAGCGCGCCAGCCCTTCCCGCGGGGAACTCGCCGACATCGTCGACCCTGCAGCACTCGCGGCCTCGTACGAGGCCGGGGGAGCGAGCGCCATCAGCGTCCTCACCGAAGGGCGCCGCTTCCGCGGAACGCTCGCCGACCTCGAACAGGTACGGGCAGCGGCGACGATCCCCGTGCTCCGCAAGGACTTCATCGGAACGCCCTACCAGGTGCTCGAAGCACGTGCAGCCGGCGCCGACCTCGTTCTGCTCATTGTTGCCGCGCTGGATCAGGCCACCCTGTTGTTCCTGCACGACCTGATTCGGGACCTGGGCATGACCGCGCTCGTTGAAACCCACAGCGGCGACGAGGTGAACCGCGCGCTCGACATCGGCGCCAGCCTGGTGGGCGTCAACGCACGCAACCTGTCCACGTTCACCCTCGACCAGGACCTGTTCGGTTCCCTGGCTGACCGGATTCCGTCCGGTGTGGTGCGCGTCGCCGAGTCCGCCGTCAAGACGGCCGCCGATGTCGCCCACTACCGCTCCGCCGGGGCCGACGTGGTGCTCGTCGGCGAAGCGCTCGTCACGAGCGACCCCATCCGCACCCTCTCCGAATTTTTGGCGGTATAAGACATGCCCGTGGATTCCCAGCCCGCAAGCGACCAGCCCCTGAGCGAACACGCCGGCCCGTACTTCGGTGACTTCGGGGGACGCTTCGTCCCGGAGTCCCTCGTGGCCGCCCTGGACGAACTCACGGAGGAGTACGACCTCGCGAAGAAGGACCCGGAGTTCGCGGCCGAGCTCATGGAGCTCCACCGCAGCTACACCGGTCGGCCGTCGATCATCACCGAGGTTCCCCGCTTCGCCGAGCACGCCGGCGGCGCACGCATCATCCTCAAACGAGAAGACCTGAACCACACCGGGTCGCACAAGATCAACAACGCCCTCGGCCAGGCGCTGCTCACCAAGCGCATCGGCAAGACCCGCGTCATCGCCGAGACCGGTGCGGGCCAGCACGGCGTCGCCACGGCGACGGTCGCCGCGCTCTTCGGGCTCGAATGCGTCGTCTACATGGGTGAGGTGGACACAGAGCGTCAGGCGTTGAACGTTGCCCGCATGCGCCTGCTGGGCGCCGAGGTGATTCCGGTGAAGACCGGGTCCCGCACGCTCAAAGACGCGATCAACGACGCCATGCGTGACTGGGTGACCAACGTTGAGACCACCAACTACATCTTCGGAACCGTCGCCGGACCGCACCCGTTCCCCACCATGGTGCGTGACTTCCAGAAGATCATCGGCGACGAGGCCCGCCAGCAGGTTCTCGACCTCACGGGCAAGCTTCCGGACGCCGTCACCGCGTGCGTCGGCGGCGGTTCGAACGCGATGGGCATCTTTCACGCGTTCCTCGACGACCCGGATGTCGCCCTCTACGGGTACGAGGCCGCCGGCGACGGCGCCGAAACACCCCGTCACGCCGCGACCCTGACCAAGGGTCGTCCCGGAGTGCTCCACGGAGCCCGCAGCTTCCTGCTGCAGGACGAAGACGGCCAGACGATCGAGTCGTACTCGATCTCGGCCGGCCTGGACTATCCCGGTGTCGGGCCGGAGCACGCGTGGCTCTCCAGCATCGGCCGGGCCGACTACCTGCCCGTCACAGACGCCGCGGCGATGTCTGCCCTGCGCCTGCTCAGCCAGACCGAGGGAATCATCCCCGCCATCGAATCGGCGCATGCCCTCGCCGGAACCCTGGAACTGGGGCGGAAGCTCGGCCCGGACGCGACGATCCTGGTGAACCTGAGCGGCCGCGGTGACAAGGACATGGCCACCGCCGCCCGGTATTTTGAGCTCGTCGACGAAGGTGCAGAACAGTCATGAGCAACACCCCCAATCACGCGGCGACCGGTGACACCGTTGTCAGCTCTGTGGAGACGACGATCGCGCTGCGGCGTGAAGCCGGAAGCGGCGCCCTCATCGGCTACCTTCCGGTCGGCTTCCCGACCCTGACCGAGAGCATCGACGCGGCGGTGGCCCTGGCCGCCAACGGCGTCGACATCATCGAGCTCGGACTGCCGTATTCCGACCCGGTCATGGACGGCCCGGTCATCCAGGTCGCCACCCAGAAGGCTTTGGCCGGCGGGTTCCGCCTGCGCCACGGCTTCGAGGCCGTCGCGGCCATCACCGCTCAGGTGAGCGCCCCGGTACTCGTCATGACCTACTGGAACCCGGTCGTGCAGTACGGCGTCGACCGGTTCGCCGACGACCTGCTCGCTGCGGGCGGCGCGGGCCTCATCACGCCCGACCTGATTCCCGACGAGGCCGGCGATTGGATGGCCGCGAGCGAACGAACCGGCCTCGACCGGGTCTTCCTCGCGGCGCCGTCCTCCTCGGACGCGCGCCTCGACCAGGCCATCGCGGCAAGCCGCGGATTCGTGTACGCGGTATCCACCATGGGCACCACCGGCGCGCGTGCCGGAGTGGACTCGGCCGCTCGAATCCTGATCGAGCGCCTGCGCGCCGCCGGATCCACAAGCGCCTGCGTCGGCCTGGGAATCTCCACGCCGGAACAGGTACGCGAAATCCTCGGCTACGCCGACGGCGCCATCGTGGGATCCGCTCTCGTGAAAGCCCTCGCCGACGGCGGCGTTCCGGCCGTGGCCGCGCTCGCCCTCGCCCTCTCCGAGGGCACACGCGACATCCGCACGCTCTAGAATAAATTCGACTGATCGACCGCGGTACGCACCGTCTCTGCGGTTTCGAGCGTCCCGCAATCTCCGGAAGGTAACACTGATTTGTCTCTGCCCCTGAGCATCCCGAGTCCCGGCCCCGAATGGAGTTCCTTCAGCGTGGGTCCGCTCACCATCCACGCGTACGCCCTCTGCATCCTGGCCGGAATCATCCTGGCCACGATGATCACGTCGCGTCGCCTGAGCAAACGAGGCGCCGAGCCGGGAGTCGTTCTCGACATCATTCTCTGGGCCGTTCCGCTCGGCATCGTCGGCGCACGCGTCTACCACGTGCTCACGCACCCCGGTGACTACTTCTATGACGGCGCGGATCTCTGGGACACGGTGAAGATCTGGGAGGGCGGCAACGCCATCTTCGGCTCCCTGATCGGAGGCGCCATCGGCGCCTACATCGGGTGCCGTCAGACCGGGGTTCGCTTCTGGTCCTTCGCGGATGCCGTGGCTCCGGCCATGCTCATCGCACAGGCTACCGGGCGCCTCGGCAACTGGTTCAACCACGAGCTCTTCGGCGTCCCCACCACTCTTCCCTGGGGACTGGAAATTGAATCCACCAACGCGGCGTACCCGGTGGGCCTTCCCCCGGAGACGCTGTTCCACCCCACATTCCTGTACGAGATGATCTGGAACGTCGTCGGGGTCATCGTCATCCTGATGCTGGAACGACGCATCAACCTGCGATGGGGCAAGGCCATCGCCGTCTACCTCATCTGGTACGGCGTCGGACGCAGCTTCTTCGAGAGCATCCGCATCGACCCGAGTGAGATCTACCTGGGCATTCGCACCAACGTATGGGCGGCCTTCGGCGCCATCCTGCTGGGCATCATCATCTTCCTGGTGCAACGTCGGGGGCACCCGGGGCTCGAGCCGAGCGCCTGCGTTCCCGGCCGCGAGTGGATCGCTCCCGATCCTGATGTAGAATCACAAGACACTGATTCGGACCTCGAGGACGACGGCGCTGATGCCGAAGGGTCCGATGCACACCACGCTCCCACCGCCACAAGCACCCGCGGGTAGCGCCTCTTCACCCACGTAACTCCGGCCAGGCCAACCCCTGCACCCGGTCCACCTGCGCGTAGCGCCCCGGGTTGCCGTGTTTCTTCTTTTCCAGCGGGCCAGCGTCGTCCCTCCCTGCCAGTCATTTCGTGAGGACGGTCTCCATGACGCAGAACTCTCTCTACTCCAAATTCAGCACGGTGCCGGCCAAACAGGGTCTCTACGACCCTGCGGCCGAGCGTGACGCCTGTGGTCTGGCGATGGTCGCCACCCTTCGGGGAACGCCGGGACACGACATCATCGCGCTGGCCCTGGATGCCCTCCGCAACCTCGAGCATCGTGGCGCCGTGGGCTCCGACGCCGGCACCGGCGACGGCGCCGGAATCGTCACGCAGGTACCCGACGCCTTCCTCCGCGAGGTCACGGACTTCGAGCTGCCGCCCATGGGGCGCTACGCCGTGGGCAACGTGTTCCTGCCGACCGACCCGACTGCCCGCACGAGCATCAAACGCGCCCTCAACCGCAAGGCCGAGGAGGAAAACCTCGACGTGCTCGGCTGGCGCGAGGTGCCGGTGCGCCCCGACGAGCTCGGCAACCTGGCGCGCGCTGCCATGCCCGCGATCCAGCAGTTGTTCGTGCAGAGCCGCCTCACGGACGATGACGGCGACACCGTCGGCGGCATCGCGCTCGACCGCCAGGCGCTCCGTTTGCGCAAGCGTGCCGAGCGCGAGCTGGAGCTGTACTTCCCCTCCCTGTCCTGCCGCACCCTGGTCTACAAGGGCATGGTGACGTCGCTCCAGCTCGAACCGTTCTACCCCGACCTCTCCGACGATCGCTTCGCCTCAACCCTGGCGCTCGTGCACTCCCGTTACTCGACCAACACGTTCCCCTCCTGGCCGCTCGCGCAGCCGTTCCGGATGATTGCGCACAACGGCGAGATCAACACGGTGCAGGGCAACCGCAACTGGATGAGTGCGCGCCAATCACAGCTTGAATCGGTCGAACTCGGCGATCTCGCCCCGCTCCTTCCGATCGTCACGCCCGGAGGCAGCGACTCCGCGTCCTTCGACGAGGTGGTCGAGCTGCTGAGCCTGTCCGGTCGTTCCCTGCCGCACGCGGTCATGATGATGATGCCCGAAGCCTGGGAGAACCAGCCGGACCTCGACGCGCAACGCCGCGACTTCTACGAGTACCACTCGATGCTCATGGAGCCGTGGGACGGACCGGCCGCCATCGTCTTCACCGACGGAGGACTCGTCGGCGCCACGCTCGACCGCAACGGGCTCCGCCCCGGCCGATACCTCATCACCGATGACGGGCTTGTCGTTCTGGCGAGCGAGATCGGTGTCCTCGACATCGACCCGAGCCGCGTGGTGCGCAAGGGGCGACTGCGTCCCGGCAAGATGTTCCTCGTGGACACGGTCGCCGGCCGGATCATCGAAGACGACGAGATCAAGGACGATCTGTCCGCAAGCAAACCCTGGGGCGACTGGCTCGATGCCGGACGCATCAACCTCAAGGACCTCCCGGAGCGCGAGCACATCGTGCACCCGCCGGCATCCGTGGTGCGTCGCCAGCGCACCTTCGGCTACACCGAAGAGGAAGTGCGCATCCTGCTCGCCCCGATGGCACGCACGGGCGCCGAACCCCTCGGCGCGATGGGATCCGACACCCCGATCGCGGTACTGAGCGATCGACCCCGCCTCATGTTCGATTACTTCGCGCAGCAGTTCGCGCAGGTCACGAACCCGCCGCTCGACTCCATCCGCGAAGAAGTGGTCACCTCGCTCAAGCTGGGACTCGGCCCGGAGCGCAACCTCCTGCTCGCCGGCCCGGAACACGCCCGCCAGGTTGTCCTCGATTTCCCCGTGATCAACAACGATGAGCTGGCCAAAATCCAGCACATCGACCCGGCCATCGGCAGTCGCACGACCACGACCATTCGCGGGCTCTACCGGTTTGAGGACGGCGCCGACGCGCTGTCCAGCCGCCTCGATGCGCTCTGCCTCGAGGTCGACGAGGCCATCGAAGACGGGGCGCTGTTCATCGTGCTCTCCGACCGTGACTCGAACAAGGACCTCGCGCCGATCCCGTCGCTGCTGATGATCGCGGCGGTGCACCACCACCTCATCCGCACCGAAAACCGTATGAAGGTCGGCCTGATCGTCGAGGCCGGCGATGTGCGCGAGGTGCACCATGTTGCCACCCTGATCGGCTACGGAGCCTCAGCGGTCAACCCCTACCTCGCCATGGAAACCTGCGAGGACCTGGTACGCAGCGGCATGATCACCAACGTCACGGCCGAAAAGGCCGTGAACAACGTGATCAAGGCGCTCGGCAAGGGCGTGCTCAAAATCATGTCCAAGATGGGCATCTCGACCGTGTCGTCGTATGCGGGCGCCCAGGCCTTCGAAGCCGTCGGACTCGGTCAGGAATTCGTCGACCAGTACTTCACCGGAACGACCACGAAGCTCGGCGGCATCGGCATCGACGTCATCGCGGCCGAGACGCTGCAACGCCACATGGTGGCGTATCCGATGGATGCCGCCGTCACCGCCCACGAGCGCCTGCTCACCGGCGGCGAATACCAGTGGCGCCGCGACGGCGCCCCTCACCTGTTCAACCCGGAGACGATCTTCCGCCTGCAGCACTCCACTCGCACGCGTCGTTACGACATCTTCCGCGAGTACACAAAACTCGTCGACGACCAGTCCGAAACGCTGATGACCCTCCGCGGCATGTTCGGCTTCAACATGGGTGCGCGCCGGGCGGTGCCGCTCGACGAGGTGGAATCCGTGGCGTCCATCGTCAAGCGCTTCTCCACCGGCGCGATGAGCTACGGGTCGATCTCCCAGGAGGCGCACGAGACGCTCGCCATCGCGATGAACAAGCTCGGAGGACGCTCCAACACCGGTGAGGGCGGCGAGGACCTCGAGCGACTGCTCGACCCCGAACGTCGCAGCTCCGTCAAACAGGTCGCCTCCGGACGCTTCGGGGTCACGAGCATGTACTTGACCCACGCGGACGACATCCAGATCAAGCTCGCACAGGGGGCCAAGCCCGGCGAGGGCGGCCAGCTGCCGCCGACGAAGGTGTACCCCTGGATTGCCCGCACGCGCAACGCGACCGCGGGCGTCGGGCTCATCTCCCCGCCGCCGCACCACGACATCTACTCGATCGAAGACCTCAAGCAGTTGATCTTCGACCTCAAACGCGCGAACCCCAAGGCCCGCATCCACACGAAGCTCGTCAGCCAGTCCGGCATCGGAGCGGTCGCGGCGGGTGTCGCGAAGGCGCTCTCCGACGTCATTCTGATCAGCGGCCACGATGGTGGAACGGGTGCGAGCCCGCTCAACTCCCTCAAGCATGCCGGGACGCCGTGGGAACTCGGCCTCGCCGAAACCCAGCAGACCCTGATGCTCAACGGGATGCGCGACCGCGTTGTCGTGCAGGTGGACGGCCAGCTGAAGACCGGCCGCGACGTCATCATCGGGGCCCTGCTCGGCGCCGAGGAATTCGGGTTCGCCACGGCGCCGCTCGTGGTGGAGGGCTGCATCATGATGCGGGTCTGCCACCTCGACACCTGCCCCGTTGGTGTCGCCACCCAAAACCCTGAGCTGCGCAAGCGGTTCACGGGCAAGGCGGAGTACGTCATCAACTTCTTCGAGTTCATCGCCCAAGAGGTACGCGAGTACCTCGCAGAACTGGGCTACCGCAGCCTCGACGAGGTGATCGGGCACCGCGAACTGCTCGACGTGAACCGGGCCATGAAACACTGGAAGGCCTCCGGACTGGACCTCTCGCCGATTCTGGTCGGCCCCGACTTCTCGGAGTCGGAACCGCGCCAGCACCGCCGTGGCCAGGAGCACGAGCTGGACCTGCATTTCGACAACGAACTGATCCGGCGCAGCGCGAGCGTGCTCGACCACGGCGGGCAGGTGAAAATCGACCTGCCGATCCGCAACACGGAACGTGCCGTGGGAACCATGCTCGGACACGAGGTCACGCTGCGCCACGGCCAGCACGGCCTGCCGAACGGTTCCATCGAGGTCACCCTCACCGGCTCCGCCGGCCAATCCTTCGGCGCGTTCCTGCCGAGCGGCATCACCCTGAAACTGGAGGGGGATTCCAACGACTATGTGGGCAAGGGACTCTCCGGCGGCCAGATCGTCGTGCTCCCCGACCGCAGCAGCACCTTCCCCGCCGAAGACAACGTCATCGCCGGAAACGTGATCGGGTATGGTGCCACACAGGGCAGCATGTTCATCCGGGGCATGGTCGGTGAACGATTCCTCGTGCGCAACTCCGGAGCGACCGCGGTTGTGGAGGGCGTGGGGGACCACGCGTTGGAATACATGACCGGCGGCCTCGCCGTCATCCTCGGGAGCACCGGGCGTAACCTCGGCGCCGGCATGTCCGGCGGTACCGCATACGTGTACGGGCTCGACGCGCAACTCGTCAACTACAACGCCCTCGAATCCGGAGAGCTCACGCTCTCGGCACTGGGAAGCGCCGACCAGGAGATCGTGCGTGACCTGCTCGAGCAGCACCGTGACCAGACGGGTTCCACCCTGGCGGCGCGCATGCTGACGAACCTGGAAGAAACCATGAGCACATTCGTCAAGGTACTGCCGCGTGACTACGCGGCCGTGCTGGCGACCAGGCAGTCCGCCGTCGATGAGGGACTCGATCCCGACGGTGACGTTGTCTGGAACCGAATTTTGGAGGTAACCAATGGCTGATCCGAAGGGATTCCTCAAGACAACCGAACGCGAGTTGCCGGTCCGTCGGCCGGTCTCGGTTCGTCTGATGGACTGGAAAGAGGTCTACGAGCAGGGCGACTCCGCCGTGCTCAAGCGTCAGGCCGGGCGGTGCATGGATTGTGGTGTGCCGTTCTGCAACCAGGGCTGCCCGCTGGGCAACCTGATCCCGGAATGGAACGACCTGGTGTGGCGCGACGAGGGCCGACAAGCCATCGAACGTCTGCACGCGACCAACAATTTTCCGGAGTTCACCGGGCGTCTGTGCCCTGCTCCGTGCGAGTCGTCGTGTGTGCTGAGTATCAACCAGCCGGCCGTCACGATCAAACAGGTCGAGGTGTCGATCATCGACCAGGCCTTCGCCAAGGGCTGGGTGCAGCCGCAGCCTCCCGGGCGCCTGACCGGTAAGACCGTGGCCGTTGTCGGCTCCGGCCCGGCGGGCCTCGCCGCCGCTCAGCAGCTCACCCGCGCCGGCCACACGGTTGCCGTGTTCGAGCGGGATGACCGCATCGGCGGCCTGCTGCGCTACGGGATTCCCGACTTCAAGATGGAGAAGAAGCACCTGGAGCTCCGGCTCGCCCAGATGACCGCCGAGGGCACGCGGTTCCGTGCCGGAGTCAACATCGGCGTCGACATCACCTGGGACGACCTGCGTGCCCGCTACGACGCCGTTGTGGTGGCCACGGGCGCGATGGTGCCGCGGGATCTGCCGGTCCCCGGGCGTGACCTGCCCGGTGTGCACTTCGCGATGGAATACCTCGTGCAGCAGAACAAGGTGGGTGCCGGCGGAACGATCGCCGACCAGATCACCGCCGAGGGCAAGCACGTTGTCATTCTGGGCGGTGGCGACACCGGGGCGGACTGCATCGGAACGGCACACCGTCAGCTCGCCGCATCCGTCACAAACCTCGCGATCGGAAAGCAGCCGGGGACGGCACGCCCCGAGCACCAGCCGTGGCCGATGGCTCCGACCCTCTTCGAGGTGTCCAGCGCCCACGAGGAGGGCGGAACTCGCGAATACCTCGCGTCGACCGTCGAATTCCTCTCCAACGATGTCGGTGAGGTACGCGCGATCCGAATTGCCGAGACCGAGTACATGGACGGACGCCGCGTGCCGAAGGCGGGCACGGAACGCGAAATTCCCGCCGATCTCGTGCTTCTCGCCCTCGGCTTCACCGGCCCGGAGGCGAACGATCTCGAGCACCAGTTGACGCTTCCGTTCACTGACCGGGGTAATGTCGAACGCGGCACTGATTACCAGACCAGTCACGAAGGCGTTTTCGTCGCCGGAGATGCCGGTCGCGGACAGTCCCTCATCGTATGGGCCATCGCCGAGGGCCGCGCGGCCGCCGCCGCAGTTGACACCTTCCTGGAAGGGGAAACGCACCTCCCGGCACCGGTCAAACCCACCGACGGCGCCTTCGCCCTCTAACTTTCCTCCCTACCCGTTCGTCAGAACAGAGTCACAATGCGCCGCAAGGCGCGGAAACCGGAGATCCTCCAGCATGAGACGCGCCAAAATTGTCGCCACACTCGGGCCGGCAGCTGCCAGCTACGAGCAGATCAGGGCGCTCATCGACGCGGGCGTTGACGTCTGTCGCATGAACCTCAGCCACGGCACCTACCAGGTGCACGAGGGCGTGTACGCCAACGTCCGCAAGGCCGCCAACGACTCCGGCCGCGCCGTGGCTGTCATGGTCGACCTGCAGGGCCCGAAGATTCGCCTCGGCAAGTTCGAGGGCGGCCCGTACGACCTCGCGGTCGGCGACATCTTCAAGATCACGACCGAAGACGTTCTCGGCACCAAGGAACTGTCGGGAACCACGTTCAAGGGCCTGCCCAACGACGTGAAGCCCGGCGACTTCCTGCTGATCGACGATGGCAAGGTCAAGGTTGAGGTCGTCGAAACGGATGGCGTCGTCGTCACGACCAAGGTCATCGTCGCCGGTCCCGTGTCCCACAACAAGGGCATCAACCTGCCCGGTGTCGCGGTCAACGTGCCCGCGCTGTCCGACAAGGACGAGGCCGACCTGCGGTGGGGACTCCGCCTCGGCACCGACCTGATCGCGCTGTCCTTCGTGCGCAACGCCGACGACATCACCCGCGTACACGAGATCATGGCGGAAGAGGGACGTCGCGTTCCGGTCATCGCCAAGATCGAGAAGCCGCAGGCGGTCGAACACCTCGAGGGCATCGTTGACGCGTTCGACGCGATCATGGTCGCCCGTGGAGACCTGGGTGTGGAGCTTCCGCTCGAGGCCGTTCCGATCGTGCAGAAGCGCGCCGTCGAGATCGCTCGACGCATGGCGAAGCCGGTCATCGTCGCGACGCAGATGCTCGAGTCGATGATCCAGAGCCCTGTTCCGACCCGCGCCGAGACCTCCGACGTCGCCAACGCCGTGCTCGACGGCGCCGACGCCGTGATGCTCAGTGGTGAAACAAGCGTGGGGGAGTACCCCGTCGTCACGGTGCAGACCATGGCCCGCATTGTCGAATCCACCGAAACTCACGGTCTCGAACGCATCGGCAAGCTCACGAACCGTCCGCGTACCCAGGGCGGGGCGATCACCCTCGCCGCGATCGAGGTCGCGGAATTCGTCGAGGCGAAGTACCTGTGCATCTTCACCCAGTCGGGCGACTCGGCACGGCGCATGTCGCGCCTGCGGTCGAACATCCCGATGCTCGCCTTCACGCCCGAGGCCGGCATCCGTCGTCGTCTTGCGTTGACCTGGGGCGTGCAGACGTACATGGTCGACCCGGTGACGCACACCGACGCCATGTTCGGTCAGGTTGACGACATTCTTCTGGGCGAGGGCCTCGCGGAGGTCGGCGACAAGGTCGTCGTCATCTCCGGTTCCCCTCCCGGAATCGTGGGATCCACGAACGACATTCGCGTGTACCGCGTGGGCGACGCTCACAACGAGGTTGCACCCGCCTACGTCAAGCAGTAGTTCTGCATACAGGAATGCCCCGCCCCGCGTCGAGTCGACGTGGGGCGGGGCTTTCGTCGCTTCCGGCGTCGCTATCCGATCAGGCTCGGACGCAGATCGCGCAGGGTACGGAAATGCGTCATGCGGGTCACCCCGATGAGCGTCAGGACAAGCGCGCCCACCAGCCAGAGCACAAGCACACCCGCATCCGCCCAGGCGGTCGCGGGGATTCCGCCGTACATCAGTTGGCGGATGCCGTCGACGGCGTAACTCATCGGCACAATGTGGTGCAGCCAGTCGAGGGGGAACGGCAGGGTCTGCCACGGGAACGTGCCGCCGGCCGTCACGAGTTGCACGACCATCAGCACGAGCCCGATGAATTGTCCGACGCTGCCGAGCCAGACGTTGAGGGCGAGGATGATGGCCGCGAAGGTGAGGGCGGCGAGGCCCATCATCGCGTAGGTGCCCACCGGATTATGCACCGTGAAACCGAGAGCGCCGGCGACGATGGCGAACAGGGCGGCCATCTGCACCATGCCGAACAGTCCGGGGGTCAGCCAGCCGGCGAGGGTGATCTTGATGGGGGCGTGCAGTGCGGTGATGGCCCGGCGGGACACGGGCTTGACGATGAGGAACAGTGCGTAGATGCCGATCCACCCGGCCAGACTGATGAAGAACGGGGCGAGACCCGCCCCATAGGTGCCGGCACTGGTCACCGCGGCCGTATTGAGGTCGACGGGGTCGGCGATCGTGGTGCCCTGCAGGGCACGGCTCTCCGCATCCGAGGCGGGGATCTCGTCGACGCCGCTCTGCAGCCCGTCCCGCAACGTGGCCGCTCCGGTTTCGAGCTGGGTCAGTCCCGTGCGCAGGTCCTCCGCTCCCGTGTTCAGGGCAGAGGCCCCTCCCTCGAGCGTCACGCCTCCCTCGGCCGCGCCGGCCGTGCCGGCGTGCAGGTCGGTCGCGCCGGTGGCGAGGCTGTGGGCGCCGGCCGCGGTCTGGGTCGCGCCTTCGGCTGCCGAGGCCGCGCCGTCCCTGGTCTGGGCGGCTACGTCCGCGAGCGTCGCCGCGCCGGTGGCGCTGGCGCGAGCTCCGACGGCCACCCGGTCGCCCGCATCCACGAGACCATCGATCCGGGTGCCCGCGGACTGCAGGATGGTGCCGGCCGTGTCGATTCGTGCCGTCGGAGCGTCGAGGGTCGCCAGGACCGAGCCGATTTGCGCCGGGGTGAGCCCGGCCGACGTCAGCTGATCGGAGATGCTGCGTCGTGCGGCGTCGAGCGCGGAGGCCGCTCCCGCGGTGCTGTCGCCGGCACCGGAAGTCGCGTCGGCGAGTTCCGACTGCGCGGCCGCCAGCGCCTCCGCTCCGTCCGCGACCTGTCCCGTTCCTGTTGCGAGCCGGCCGGCGCCCTCGCTCACGGAGGCGGTGGCATCGGCGACCTGCCCGGTGCCCTGTGCCACCCGCGTGGCACCGGAATCGACCTGACCGGCACCGTCGGCGAGCGTTCCGGTGGCCTCATCGAGGGTGCCGAGGCCCGCAGACAGCTCCCGCGCGCCGCTGGCGAGCTGTCCCGTTCCCGCGACGAGGGCATCAGCGCCGGCGCCAGCGGATGCGGCGCCTTCGGTCACCTCCCCGGCTCCGTCGGTGGCCGTGACCAGGCTGGAGCGGACATCGGAGAGGCCGACGAGGAAGCCGTCAGCGGCCTCCTTGTTGACCTTGGTCACGATGGCGGCGCGAATGGACTTGGCGGCCTGGGTGCCGATCGTGGACGCGAGATACCCCGTGGTGTCGTTCGTGGCGAGGGTGATGGTCGCCCGGTGCGGGGAGTCGCCCGAGGCGGAGACGATCGCCGTCGAGAAGTCGGCGGGGATCGTGACGCTGAAGTCATAGACCGAGTCTGTGACCCCGGAGTGCGCCTCTGCCGCGGAGACGCGGTGCCAGTCGAAGTCCGCATGGGCGACGAGCTGCGTGGCCACCTCGTCGCCGTAGTTCTCTGCCGTGCCCTTCATATCCGCCCCCGTGTCGGCGACGACGAGCGCGACCGGAACCCGGTCGAGTCCGGCGTAGGGATCCTGGTTGGCCCAGAGGTAGAGGCCCCCGTACAACACGGGCACGAGGAGAAGCGCGATCAGGGCGATCCGGGACATGGCCGTGGACGTGAGACGGGCCAGTTCGGCGCGCACCATGGCGAAGATATTCATCGGGGCAGTCCCTCAAGGTCGAACGTGTGGGCGGTGATGGCATGGGCGGACGCATCTCCGGCGATGGCGAGCACGGCATAGCCGCGTTCCGCGAGGCCCTGGGCGATGGCCCACCAGCCTCGCGGGTTCCCGCCATGTCGATCGGGGGAGCACAGCACGAGGCCGTCAACTCCCTCACGAAGCACGGCCAGTTCCGTCAACAGGCGGATGCGCGCATCGGGTCCGAGGTTGGCCATGGCGGACTTCTCGTCGCCGCGGAGCCCCAGGCGCGTGAGCACCTGCAGCACGCTGCGGCGCGTCCCGACACGGCCGGCGAACATCAGCTCTTCGGCAACGACCTGCGCCACCGTGACGTCGTCGGCCGGTTCGCACACCCCCGGCGCGTCGATGAGGGCGATGCGGCGACGCAGCGCGGAATAGTCCGTCGCCCCGTCGATCGTGACCAGTCCCGCGTCGGCGCGCATGCGTCCGCTCGCGATCAGGCCGAGCACCGTGGGTCGGCGCTCCGTTTCCGCGCGAGTCAGGGTTGCGGTTCCGCTGGAGAATTCGACGGAGGTCGGCGGCAGCGAGGAATCGTTGGGTCCCTTGCTGACGGCGCTGAGCGTGACGTGCATCGGTGTGCCCTCGACTGGTTCGTGTTCGGTGGGTGCGCGGACTAGGGCCTGTCCGGAAGTGGACACGTGCGTCGCTGCAGGGCGTTCCATAAACTATACTGACTGGTCAGTACAAGAGCAACAGAAGCACCGAGGGATGGACACCAATGGCACGCGAAACCGGATCCAAACGAGCGATTCTCGACGCGGCTCTCGATCTTGCCGCCGAGCAGGGAATCAGCGGAACGTCCATGGATGACGTGGCGCAGCGCGCCGGAGTGGCCAAGGGAACGCTCTACTACAACTTCGCCTCGAAGGACAAGATCTTCGAGGGTCTGCTGCTGGAGGGCATGTCGGCGCTCACCGAGGCGCTCAGGGCCGCGCGATCGGGGAAGGTCGGCTGGGCGGCCATTCAGGCCCTCGTGGAGACCCTCCTGGAACGAATCGCCGGCAACACCGCCCTCGCCAGGGTGATTGCGGGGGAGATTTTTCGGACGGACCGCACCTGGCAGGAATCGTCCTTTGAGTTTCGGCATGCCGCGCTGGCGGAATTCGCGTGCGCGATCGACGAGGCTCTCCCGCCCGATGCCCGACCCGGCCGTTCCGGCCTCATGGCCAGCGGCGTTTTCGGCGCAACACTGCTCGTGGGGCTCGAATGGCTGGTTTTCGATCCCGAATGCCCCAGGGAGGAGGTCGTGCAGGCCGTTCTCGCCACATTCTCGGGCCAGCTCACCGGCACGGTGTAGTCGATCCGCGCAGAGAATTTGGGCCGACAGTCGAGCTTGAGGCCCGTCCCGACGAGACGGCGGGAGTGGATACCGAAACGCGAAAACCCCTGCCTGAGCAGGGGTTTTCCCGTTGTTTCCTTGGTACCGGTGGTGGGACTCGAACCCACACGTCCTTTCGAACAAAGCATTTTGAGTGCTCCGCGTCTGCCATTCCGCCACACCGGCTCACATCTACTCGTCAAGAATACCGTAGGCTTTTGGGCGTGACCGACCAAGCCAGCACCCCCGCCCCTCCCCGCCGCGTCGTCGTCGCGGAGGATGAGTCCCTTATTCGCCTCGATATCGTCGAAATTCTCCGTGACAACGGCTTCGAAGTCGTCGGTGAAGCCGGGGACGGTGAGACTGCGGTGGCGCTTGCTCGAGAACTTCGCCCAGACCTCGTCATCATGGACGTGAAGATGCCACAGCTCGACGGCATCAGCGCCGCAGAGCGACTGTCCAAAGAGCACATTGCTCCCGTCGTCCTCCTGACGGCGTTCAGCCAGAAGGAGCTCGTCGAGCGGGCCACCGAGGCCGGAGCGCTCGCCTACGTCGTCAAGCCCTTCACTCCCAACGACCTGCTGCCCGCGATCGAGATCGCCCTCTCGCGCTACAGCCAGATCATCACGCTGGAGGCCGAGGTCGCCGACCTGGTCGAGCGCTTCGAGACCCGCAAGCTCGTCGACCGGGCCAAGGGCCTGCTCAACGAGAAGATGGGCCTGACCGAACCGGAAGCGTTCCGCTGGATCCAGAAGGCGTCCATGGACCGCCGTCTCACCATGCACGACGTCTCGCAGGCGATCATCGAGCAGCTCAGCGCCAAGAAGTAGCGCCAACACGCATCGCCGCGAACGGAGCCGGCGGGCAGCCCCTGGGCCTGCCCGCCGGCTCCGTTTTTTTGCGACGCGGATCGTGCCGTTATCGGGTCGGCGGCATGTCCTTAATAAGGTTGGTGATCCGAATCGTGGAACACCGGCGACCCTGGTCATCCGTGACGACGATTTCATGGGTGGTGAGCGTGCGGCCGAGGTGAATCGGGGTGCAGACGCCCGTGACGTAACCGGATGTCGCCGAACGGTTGTGCGACGCGTTGATCTCGATGCCGACCGCGAGCTTGTCACTGCCGGCGTGCAGGTTGGCCGCCATGGAACCCAGGGATTCCCCGAGCACGACGTAAGCCCCACCGTGCATCAGCATGGCCGGCTGGGTGTTCCCCTCGACCGGCATCCGTGCCACGGCCCGATCGATCGTGAACTCCGTGAACTCGATACCCATCTTCTCGGCCAGGTCCCCGCAGCCACGCTCCTGAACCCAGGCGAGTGCGTCTTCGGTCGTATTGAACATGATCACCTTTGGTCGTTGTGCCAGCTTCAGCCCGGATGACGCTTGTAGGCTGGGAGCGTGTTGGATTCAGAAAAGCCTACCCTCATGATCATCGACGGCCACTCCCTGGCATTCCGGGCGTTCTACGCCCTGCCCGTGGACAGCTTCCAGACCCACGACGGGCAGCACACGAATGCCATTCACGGCTTCCTGTCCATGCTGCTCAGTCTGCTGCGCAACGAGAAGCCCACGCACATCGCCGTGGCTTTCGACATCTCGCGCGCCTCGTTCCGCACCCGGGAGTACCCGGAATACAAGGGCACCCGCAACGCGACGCCCAGTGAATTCCTCGGCCAGATCCCACTCCTGCAGGAGGCCCTGGCGGCCATGAACATCATCACCATCACGAAGGAAGACTTCGAGGCGGACGACATTCTCGCGACCCTCTCGGTGCAGGGCTCCGAGGCCGGCTTCGATGTGCTCGTCGTTTCCGGCGACCGCGATGCCATCCAACTCGTCAACGACAAGGTGACGCTGCTGTACCCCGCGAGCCAGGGCGTCTCGGCCCTGACCCGGTACGACCCGGCGCGGGTGCGCGAACGCTACGGCATCGAACCCGAGCAGTACCCCGACGTGGCCGCCCTCGTCGGCGAGACGAGCGACAACCTGATCGGAATCTCCAAGGTCGGCGAAAAGACCGCGGTGAAGTGGCTCGGGCTCTACGGCAGCCTCGACGGCATCCTCGAGCACGCCGACGAGATCAAGGGTGTTGTGGGCAACAACCTGCGCGAGCAGAAAGAGAATGCCGTCCGCAACCGCCGGTTGAACCGGCTTGTCACCACGGTCGAGCTGCCCTTCGGCCCGGCGGATCTCGGCCGGGCACCGATGAACGCGGATGCCGTCCGGGACGTGTTCTCGCGGCTGGAGTTCAAGAGCCTGCTCGACCGCGTGCTGAAGCTCGAGGGCACGGCGGAGGGCGCCGGCGCGACGACTGCCGCAGCGCCCGCCGAAGAGATCCCGGCCGCGCCCGTTGCCCCACAGGCCCAGGACCTGCTCGACGAGGAACTCGCCGCGTGGATCGCACGGTCCATGGCGCGGTCACCGCAGGGACTCGGGTTCACCGTTGAGGTTCAGGAAGGGCGGGCCATCGGCTTCGGCCTGTCGAGCCTGACCGAGACCGTGAACCTGCCATGGCAGCCGGGGCGCGCCGACTACGCGCCAGTCGAGGAGTGGCTCGCGAGCGATGCTCCCAAGCTGATGCACGACGCCAAACTGCAGATCAAGGCGCTGCGGCGCAGCGGAGTCGCGTTCAACGGCTTGTCCATCGATACCCTCGTGGCCGGCTGGCTCGTGCGGCCCGGCGGACCGGACAAGACCCTGTCCGACCTGGTCAGCCGATACTTGCAGGAAGAACTCCCGGTCACCGATCCCAACCAGCTGGTCCCCGACGATTCGGCGGGAGGCGGTGTGCCCATGCAGGCCTGGTACACGATGCGCCTCGCCACCGCCGTCACGGAGGCCCTCGACGAGGGCTCCCGCGGGGTGCTGTCCGACATCGAAATACCCACGTTGATGACGCTCGTCGACATGGAGCTCGCTGGCGTCGCCGTGTCGCACGCCGAACTCTCCGCGCTGTCGACCAAGCTCGGGGAGAAGACGGCGGCGCTGGCCGCCAGCGCCTACGCCGAGATCGGCCGCGAGGTGAACCTGGGGTCTCCCAAACAGCTGCAGGACGTACTCTTCACGCAGCTGGAGATGCCCAAGACCCGCGCCAACAAGACCGGCTTCTCCACGGATGCCGGTGCTCTTGCGGACCTGCAGGCCAGCAACCCGCATCCGTTCCTCGATCTTCTCCTCAAGCACCGCGACGCGACGAAGCTGCGTCAGATCGTGGAAACGCTGGACCGGGCCATCGACGACACCGGCCGCATCCACACGAACTACGTGCAAATCGGCACGGCGACCGGCAGGATCTCGTCGACCGACCCGAACCTGCAGAACATTCCGGTGCGCACCGAGGAGGGCCGCAGGATCCGGGCCGCGTTCCACGCGGGCGAGGGCAGCGAGTGCCTGCTGACGGCCGACTACTCGCAGATCGAGATGCGCATCATGGCGCACCTGTCGGAGGATGCCGGGCTCATCGAGGCGTTCGCCGCCGGGGAGGACCTGCACCGGTTCGTCGGTTCCCGAATTTTCGGGGTGTCGCCGGAAGATGTTTCCAACGAGATGCGCAGCAAGGTCAAGGCCATGTCCTACGGTCTGGCCTACGGCCTGAGCGCGTTCGGTCTGTCCCGGCAGCTGCGCATCGAGACGAAGGAGGCCAAGCAGCTGATGACCGACTACTTCGAGCGGTTCGGTGCCGTCCGCGACTACCTGCGACACGTCGTCGAGCAGGCCAAGGTCGACGGATACACCGAAACGATCTTCGGGCGTCGACGTCCGTTCCCGGATTTGCAGAGCCCGCACCGCGCCCTGCGTGAGAACGCCGAGCGCGCGGCCCTGAACGCGCCCATCCAGGGATCGGCGGCGGACATCATGAAGATCGCCATGAACGGGATCGCGAGCGATCTCGGCACGCGCGGCATGGACTCTCGCATGCTCCTGCAGGTGCATGACGAACTGATCTTTGACGTCGCTCCCGGCGAGTGGGACACCCTGCGCGACGTGGTCACCGATCGGATGAGTTCCGCCGTGGAATTGCTCGTGCCCCTCGACGTTCAGGTGGGTCGCGGCGCGAACTGGGACGACGCCGCCCACTAGTCCACCGGAGCTGTTCCGGTGTCCTAAGCTCGGGCCATGACACACGAAACGCAGCGACCAGTCACGGCAATCGATCGGATAGCCGAGGACTGGGTTGACACCCTCGTCGAGCTGGATCCCACCGTGGGCACCTACATCGGCCGCACCGAGGGGGACGGTCGATTCGGGGATTTCTCGCCGGCCGGACAGGAGCGCTTCGTTGCCGAAGCCGCCGCCGTCATCGCCCGTCTTGACGCGGCGAGCGACGTCGACGCGGTGGACACCGTCACCCGCACCGACCTGAGAAGCACTCTCGCCCTGCAGCTGGAGAGCTCGGAGCAGCACCTGCACCTGCGTGACCTCAACGTGATCGCCTCGCCGGCCCAGGGCATCCGGGAAATCTTCGACCTCATGCCCACGTCCACCGTGGAGGACTGGTCGAACATCTCCTCCCGGCTCGGCAGCGTGCCGGCCGCGGTCGACGGGTACATCGAGACGCTCCGGCTGGGCATCGAGAAGGGCGTCACTCCCGCCAGGAGGCAGGTACGCGAGGTTCTCGCGCAAACTCGCCGGCATCAGGCCAATGACGGCTTCTTCGCGCATTTCGCGGCCGACGCGGCGCTCGAGGACGGCACACTGCCGGCCTCGCTGGCGAAAGACCTGGGCGCCGGTGCTCGCGCCTCCGCCGCCGCGTACCGCAAGCTCGGCGACTTTCTCGGCCACGAACTCGAGGGCGCCGCCACCGAACAGGACGCCATCGGCCGCGACCTCTACTCGCTGGCCTCCCGCGGTTTTCTGGGGGCCACGATCGACCTGGATGAGACCTACGAGTGGGGCCTCGAAGAACTCGCGCGCATGACCGAGGAACAGGAAAGCATCGCGCAGCAGATCAAGCCCGGCGCGAGCGTGCTGGAAGCCATCGCATTCCTCGACACCGATGCGAGCCGCAAACTGCACGGCACGAAGGCCCTGCAGGAATGGATGCAGAAGACCAGCGACAACGCCGTCATCGCACTGTCGAAGTCCCAGTTCGATATCCCCGATGAGATCAAGACGATCGAATGCATGATCGCTCCCACTCAGGAAGGTGGAATCTACTACACCGGTCCCACCGACGATTTCTCGCGGCCCGGTCGCATGTGGTGGTCCGTGCCGGTGGGGGTCACGGAATTCGACACCTGGCGCGAACTCACCACCGTGTACCACGAGGGCGTCCCCGGCCACCATCTGCAGATCGGCCAGGCTGTGTACAACCGCGGCACGCTCAACACGTGGCGCCGTCAGCTGGCCGGCACCTCGGGACATGCTGAAGGCTGGGCGCTCTACGCGGAACGCCTCATGGAACAGCTCGGCTACCTCGACGACCCCGCCGACCGCTTCGGCATGCTCGACGGCCAGCGGATGCGTGCGGCCCGCGTGGCCCTCGACATCGGCGTGCACCTGGGCAAGAAGCGACCGGACGGCAACGGCATCTGGACGGCCGAGTACGCGCTGGAATTCCTCGGCCGCAACGTGAACATGAACGAGGGCTTCGTGAAGTTCGAGGTGAATCGCTACCTCGGCTGGCCCGGACAGGCGCCGTCGTACAAGGTCGGTCAACGCATCTGGGAGGAGTTGCGTGATTCCGCCGCGGCGCGTGACGGCGTCGACTTCTCGATCAAGGACTTCCACCGTGACGCGCTCGACCTGGGCGGGGTCGGCCTGGACACCCTGCGTTCCGCGCTCCTCCCGTCCTGACAGCTCGCTGTCATCTCGCACTCAGCCAAGTTGGCGCAGCCCCGGGGGAGCAGCTAGCATAGAGTGTCACGTTTGTGGCGAAGTATCCGCTGCTGTGCGCGGAGCAGTCAGAGCCGGTTCACTCCGGACTCAGGTCGCGTACGGCCCAATGAATGTCCATCCTGGAGCAACTACTACATGACAATCGCAACGACCGAACGGGCACCCAAGCAGGTCGCCATCAACGACATTGGATCTGCTGAAGATTTTCTGGCCGCGGTCGAAAAGACTCTGAAATTCTTCAACGACGGCGACCTCATCGAAGGCACCGTCGTGAAGATCGACCGCGACGAGGTTCTCCTCGACGTGGGCTACAAGACCGAGGGTGTAATCCCCTCCCGCGAACTTTCCATCAAGCACGACGTTGACCCTTCCGAGGTTGTCAAGGTCGGCGACTTGGTTGAGGCTCTCGTCCTTCAGAAGGAAGACAAAGAAGGCCGTCTCATCCTGTCGAAGAAGCGCGCTCAGTACGAGCGTGCATGGGGCGACGTCGAGATGATCAAGGAGGCCGACGGTGTTGTCACCGGTTCGGTCATCGAGGTCGTCAAGGGTGGACTCATCGTTGACATCGGTCTCCGTGGCTTCCTTCCTGCTTCGCTCATCGAGCTTCGCCGTGTTCGCGACCTGACCCCGTACCTGGGCCAGGAGATCGAGGCCAAGATCCTCGAACTCGACAAGAACCGCAACAACGTTGTGCTGTCGCGTCGCGCCCTGCTCGAGCAGACTCAGTCCGAGAGCCGCACCACGTTCCTCAACAACCTCCAGAAGGGACAGGTCCGCAAGGGCATCGTCTCGTCGATCGTCAACTTCGGTGCGTTCGTCGACCTGGGTGGCGTTGATGGTCTGGTTCACGTTTCCGAGCTCAGCTGGAAGCACATTGAGCACGCCAGCGAGGTCGTCGAAGTCGGCCAGGAAGTCACCGTCGAGATCCTCGAGGTTGACCTGGACCGCGAGCGTGTCTCGCTGTCGCTCAAGGCAACGCAGGAAGACCCGTGGCAGGTATTCGCTCGCACCCACGCCATCGGCCAGGTTGCACCGGGTAAGGTCACCAAGCTCGTTCCGTTCGGTGCGTTCGTTCGCGTCGCCGAGGGCATCGAGGGCCTGGTTCACATCAGTGAGCTCTCCGGCAAGCACGTTGAGCTCGCCGAGCAGGTTGTCTCCGTTGGCGATGAGGTCTTCGTGAAGGTCATCGACATCGACCTCGAGCGTCGTCGCATTTCGTTGAGCCTCAAGCAGGCCAACGATGGTGTCGACCCCGACGGCACCGAGTTCGACCCGGCACTCTACGGAATGCTCACCGAGTACGACGACAAGGGTCAGTACAAGTACCCCGAAGGCTTCGACTCCGAGACCAACGAGTGGCGCGAAGGCTTCGACGAGCAGCGCGAAAAGTGGGAGCAGGACTACGCTGCTGCCCAGGCGCGCTGGGAAGCCCACAAGAAGCAGGTCTCGACCGCGAACGACGAAATCGCTGCTCCCAGCGAGGTCGCTCCGGCCGGCTCTGCCTTCTCGAGCGAGACGGCTGGCGCCGGCACGCTTGCTGACGACGAGGCACTCGCGGCTCTCCGCGAGAAGCTCTCCGGCGGCAACTAGCACCACACGCACGAATTAGAGCAGGTCGCACCCTCCGGGGTGCGGCCTGTTTTTTTGCGCACCCGCCCGCAAAACCGGTGTTTCTGAGACACGCCGGATCGCGCGGCCACCGAAAACGGCGTGTCGCGACGTCAACCGGTTTTGCGGGCGCCGGGGCGGGGCCGAGTACGATTGCTCGGATGTACCTCATTGGACTGACGGGCGGAATCGCCTCGGGCAAGAGCACGGTCGCGGCGCGGCTCGCCGAGCTCGGCGCCGTGCACATCGACGCCGACGCGCTGGCCCGTGAGGTGGTCGCCCCCGGCACCCCGGGACTGGCGGCCATCGCCGAGGAATTCGGGTCGGGGGTACTCCGCGCCGACGGGTCCCTCGACCGGGCCGCCCTGGGCGACATCATCTTCGCCGACGCCGAGCGGCGCACCCGGCTCAACGAGCTGACGCATCCGCTCGTGTGGCAGCGCACCCGCGAGCTCATCGCCGAAGCGGATGCCCGCGATCCGCACGCGGTCGTGGTCTACGACGTCCCGTTGCTGGTCGAAGCGGTCAAGGCCCGCCGGATGACGTTTGATCTCATCGTCGTCGTGCACGCGGATACCGCCACCCGGATCGCACGCATGATGACCCGGCGCGGCCTTACTCGCACGGAGGCCACGCAGCGGCTGAACTCCCAGGCCGGGGACGCCGAACGGCTCGCCATCGCGGACACGGTCATCGACAACACCGGCGCCGTCGAGGCCACGCTCGCCCAGGTCGACCGGTTGTGGCAGACCGCCAGCGCCGCCGCGTGCACGCCGTAAGGCCACCGCGCGAGCGGATGCCGGTGCACGTCCGTAGAATTGACGCATGGAACCTACCCGCTCGGTCAACCCGTTTCAGGTCGTCAGTGAGTACACGCCGAGTGGAGACCAGCCGACGGCGATCGCCGATCTTGCGGGGCGCATCAACGCCGGCGAGACCGACATCGTGCTGCTCGGTGCGACAGGAACCGGTAAGTCCGCCACGACGGCCTGGCTGATCGAACAGGTGCAGCGTCCCACCCTGGTGCTGGCCCATAACAAGACCCTGGCCGCGCAACTGGTCAACGAGTTCCGCGAGCTCATGCCCAACAACTCGGTCGAATATTTCGTCTCCTATTACGACTACTACCAGCCCGAGGCCTACGTCCCGCAGACGGACACCTTCATCGAGAAGGACTCGTCCATCAATGAGGAGGTCGAGCGGCTGCGTCACTCCACGACCAATGCCCTGCTCAGCCGTCGCGACGTCATCGTCGTGTCCACGGTCTCCTGCATTTACGGCCTCGGCACCCCGGAGGGGTATATGGAGGCGATGGTGGCCCTTCAGGTGGGCCAGAAGGTCAGCCGTGACTGGCTGGTGCGCAAGTTCGTGTCCATGCAGTACCAGCGCAATGACGTGGACTTCTCGCGCGGCAACTTTCGGGTGCGCGGCGACACCATTGAGATCATCCCGATGTACGAAGAGCTTGCCATTCGAATCGAAATGTTCGGCGACGAGATCGAAGCGCTGCACAGCCTGCACCCGCTCACCGGCGACATCGTGCGCAAACTCGACTCGGTCGCGGTCTTCCCGGGCTCGCACTACGTCGCGAGCAACGATGTGATGCAGCGCGCCATCGGTACGATCCAGGAGGAACTCGCCGAGCGCCTCGAGCAGCTCGAGCGGGAAGGCAAACTTCTTGAGGCGCAGCGGCTGCGCATGCGCACGAATTTCGACCTCGAGATGATGGAGCAGATCGGGTTCTGCTCCGGTATCGAGAACTACTCGCGGCACATTGACGCGCGGCAGGCGGGGGAGGCGCCGCACTGCCTGCTGGACTATTTCCCGGACGATTTCCTGATGGTGATTGACGAGTCGCACGTGACGGTGCCGCAAATCGGCGCGATGTACGAGGGGGATTCCTCGCGCAAGCGCACACTCGTGGAGCATGGCTTCCGACTGCCGAGCGCGCTCGACAACCGCCCGCTCAAATTCAACGAGTTCAAAAACCGGGTCGGGCAAACCGTCTACCTCTCGGCCACGCCCGGCAAGTACGAGATGGGCATCGCCGACGGCATCGTCGAGCAGATCATTCGACCGACGGGTCTCATCGACCCGCACATCGTCGTGAAGCCCAGCGCCGGCCAGATCGACGACCTCCTCGAACAAATCAAGCTGCGTACCGAACGCGATGAGCGGATTCTGGTGACGACGCTCACCAAGAAGATGGCGGAGGAGCTCACCGACTTCCTCACCGAAGCCGGGGTGAGGGTGCGCTACCTGCACTCCGACGTCGACACGCTTCGCCGCGTGGAACTGCTCACCGAACTGCGCGCCGGAATCTACGACGTGCTTGTCGGCATCAACCTGCTCCGGGAGGGCCTCGACCTGCCCGAGGTGTCGCTCGTGGCCATCCTCGACGCCGACAAGGAGGGCTTCCTCCGTTCGTCGACGTCGCTGATCCAGACTATCGGCCGCGCCGCCCGCAACGTCTCGGGCGAGGTGCACATGTACGCGGACCGACTCACCGCGTCGATGGAGAAGGCGATCGACGAAACGGACCGCCGGCGGGAGAAGCAGGTGGCGTACAACACCCTGCACGGCATCGACCCGACGCCGCTGCGCAAGCGCATCGCGGACATCACCGACGTCCTCGCCCGTGAGGAGGCCGACACGGCCGAGCTGCTCGCCGGCCGCGACGCGCGCCGCAAGGGCACCACGCCCACACGCAGGGTGGGGCTGGCCGCCAACGGTGCCAACGACCTCGAATCGATCATCACCGACCTCAACTCGCAGATGCTCGAGGCGGCCGGCGAACTCAAATTCGAACTCGCGGCGCGGTTGAGGGACGAGCTCTCCGAGCTCAAGCGCGAACTGCGTCAAATGGAGAAGGCCGGGCACCTGCAGTAGCACCCTCGCCGCACTCCTTTGGCCACCTGGCACTCGTCCAAACGAGTGCCACGCTGGCAAACGAGTGCCGCGAGGGCGGATGCCCGGGCCGCGGCCGTATTGCATGGAGACCCCGTCGAGCCGCAGCAGAACATCGGAGTCGGTCAGACGCCTGCCGGCACCGTCCTGGCCGGGCGGCCGCGCTTGGGAACATCGGTGTTGAGCGGCAGGGGAGCGGCGACGCCGGCCGCACGGGCACGGGCCAGCGTGCTCTCCGAATGGTCGAGCCAGCGGGCCTCGGCTTCGGCGGCGAAGATGAGCGAGTCGATCACCAGCAGCCAGGCCAGCTGCGTGGACGATTCCGGGTCGGCGGTCGCGTTCTTCGTGCGGGTCAGCTCCTGCAGGGTGCGCATCGTCGCGGAGCGCTGCACCTGGATCACCTGGGCGATGTCCACGCCCGGCAGCGTCACGGCAATGGCGAGCTTGATGGCGAGTTCGTCGCGGGTGGCCATCGTGCGCACCACCGGCGTGCCGAGCCAGTCGGCGACCTCGCCGCGCCCGGCCTCGGTGATCTCCACATAGTTCTGCCCGTCGGCGTCGATGTCGGCCTTCTGCACCATCCCGTCGCGTTCGAGGCGATCGAGGGTGTTGTAGATCTGGCCGACATTGAGCGGCCAGGTCGACCCGGTGCGCCGGTCGAACTCGGCCCGCAGCTGGTAGCCGTAGCAGGGCCCCTGGTTCAGGATGGCAAGCAGACTCTGGCGAACGGACATACGACCTCCGGCAACTCAAGCGGCTAATAACTACCGAGTATATGCATACCCTGAAACGGTATCTGTTCGGGTGCCTGTTCGCTGTGGGCGGCCGCGGCCGCGGCCGCACGTCGGTGTCGGTGGCGTTGCGTAGACTCGGTAGGTGTCGATTACGAAGGTTACGTCCGGTCCAAAACTCAGCGTTCGCGGTGCCCGCGTGCACAACCTCCACAACGTGGATCTGGAGATCCCGCGAGACTCCCTCGTGGTGTTCACCGGCCTCTCAGGTTCCGGAAAGTCGTCGCTCGCGTTCGACACGATCTTCGCCGAGGGCCAGCGCCGCTATGTCGAGTCGCTCTCGGCCTACGCCCGACAGTTCCTCGGCCAGGTCGACCGTCCCGACGTGGACTTCATCGAGGGACTGAGCCCGGCGGTGTCGATCGACCAGAAATCCACCAACCGCAACCCCCGCTCCACCGTGGGCACGATCACCGAGATCTACGACTACATGCGCCTGCTCTGGGCACGCATAGGCGTCCCGCACTGCGCGGTGTGCGGTGAAATCATTCAGTCCCAGACGGTGCAGCAGATCGCGGACCAGTTGATGGAACTCGACGCCGGCATCCGCTACCAGGTGGTCAGCCCGGTGATCTCGCAGAAGAAGGGCGAGTTCGTCGACCTTTTCCAGGAACTCGCCGGCAGCGGGTACTCACGAGCCATCGTCGACGGTGTGCAGATCCAGCTGAGCGAACCGCCGACTCTGAAGAAGCAGCAGAAACACGACATCTCCGTCGTCGTCGACCGCCTCGTTGCCGGTCCGGAGCTGCTCAGTCGGCTCACCGACTCCCTCGAAACCGCGCTCAAACTCACCGACGGTCTGGTGCGGATCAACTTCATCGACAACGAGGGCGACGCGGCGTGGCAGAGCTACTCCGAAAAGCTGTCCTGCCCCAACAACCACCCCGTGCAGCTGACCGAAATCGAGCCGCGCACGTTCTCATTCAACGCACCGTTTGGCGCGTGCCCCGAATGCTCGGGCCTCGGCACACGGATGTCCGTCGATGAAGACCTGCTCCTGGGCGATCCCGATCTCAGCATCGCCGAGGGCGTCGTGCTGCCGTGGACAACCCAGGGCAAGGGCCTGTTCCAGTACTACGAGAAGCTGCTCGACGGCCTCGCCCGCGACCTGGACTTCTCGCTGGACACCCCGTGGTCCGGGCTCACCTCCGACGTGCAGAACGCGGTCATGCGCGGCGACAATTTCGAGGTGCGGGTCAAGTGGAAGAACCGTTACGGGCGCGAAATGAGCTACACGTCCGGGTTCGAGGGCGTCGTTCCCTACATCGAGCGACAGTACCTGCAGGCGGAGAGCGACACCCAGCGACAGCGCTGGGCCGAGTACCTGCGGGAGGTGGACTGCCATGTCTGCAACGGCACCCGGCTCAAGCCGGAGGTCCTCGCGGTCACCGTGCACGGTTCCAGCATCGCCGAGGTCTGCGCGCTGAGCCTGAGCGAGGCTCGCACGTTCATGGATGAGCTCACCCTCACCGATCGCGAGGCGGCCATCGCGGCGCAGGTGCTGCGCGAGATCCGGTCCCGTCTCGACTTCCTGATCCGGGTCGGACTCAACTATCTCAACCTCGCCCGCGCGGCCGCGACCCTGTCGGGTGGCGAGGCGCAGCGCATCCGTCTGGCGACCCAAATCGGATCGGGGCTCACCGGCGTGCTCTATGTGCTCGACGAGCCGAGCATCGGACTGCATCAGCGTGACAACCGTCGTCTGATCGAGACCCTCATCGCCCTGAGAGACCTCGGCAACACCCTCATCGTTGTCGAACATGACGAGGACACGATCAGAACCGCTGACTGGGTCGTGGACATCGGACCCGGCGCGGGCATCAACGGCGGCAACGTCGTGCACTCCGGCTCTTACGAGGACCTGCTCGCCAACACGACGTCGCTCACCGGAGACTATCTCGCCGGCCGCAAATCGATCGAGACGCCCACCACACGCCGACCGATCGACCCGGAGCGGGTGATCACCGTCACGGGAGCGGCCGCAAACAACCTGCAGAAGGTGTCCGCCACGTTCCCGCTGGGCACCTTCACGGCGGTCACGGGTGTGAGCGGCTCGGGCAAGTCCTCTCTCGTCAACGACATCCTCTACCGCGTGCTGGCCAACCGGCTGAACGGGGCACGGAAGCTGCCGGGCAAACACACCCGGGTGACCGGGCTCGACCACCTCGACAAGGTCATTCACGTGGACCAGGCCCCGATCGGCCGCACTCCGCGCTCGAACCCGGCGACATACACCGGCGTGTTCGACAAGATTCGCAACCTCTTCTCGGAAACCATCGAAGCGAAGGCGCGCGGCTACCTGCCGGGACGCTTCAGCTTCAACGTCAAGGGAGGACGCTGTGAGGCATGCGCCGGCGACGGAACGATCAAGATCGAGATGAACTTCCTGCCCGACGTGTACGTTGCCTGCGAAGTGTGCGGGGGCCAGCGCTACAACCGCGACACCCTCACGGTGCACTACAAGGGTAAGAACATTGCCGAAGTGCTCGACATGCCCATCAGCGAAGCCGCCGAGTTCTTCGAACCCATCTCCTCCATCTACCGCTTCCTCAAGACCCTGGTCGAGGTCGGCCTCGGCTATGTTCGCCTCGGACAGAGCGCCACAACGCTCTCGGGCGGTGAGGCGCAGCGGGTCAAGCTCGCGACCGAGCTGCAGCGGCGTTCCAACGGCCGCAGCGTGTACGTCCTCGACGAGCCGACGACCGGGCTGCATTTTGAAGACGTGCGCAAACTTCTGCTGGTGCTCAACAGCCTCGTCGACAAGGGCAATACCGTCATCGTGATCGAGCACAACCTGGATGTGATCAAGTCCTCCGATTGGGTCATCGACATCGGACCGGAGGGCGGCTCCGGCGGCGGCAAGATCCTCGCGACGGGCACCCCGGAGCAGCTGGCCGGGGTCAAGAAGAGCCACACCGGAAGGTTCCTCAAGGAAGTCCTTGCCGCGGGCTGACTCCCGCCGGACCGAGAACCGGTTCCGCGACGACCCCAACGGATCACATCGTGTCTGACGCCCTGACCTATCGCCCCAAGTCGGGTGAGATTCCGACGACCCCCGGTGTCTATCGTTTTCTCGATGACACCGGTCGCGTGCTGTATGTAGGCAAGGCGAAGAACCTGCGCGCGCGCCTCGCCAACTATTTTGCCCCGCTTCCGAGCCTGCACGAACGCACCCGGCGTATGGTCACCACCGCGACGTCCGTCGAGTGGACGGTCGTCGGCACCGAGGTGGAGGCCCTGCAGCTCGAGTGGACGTGGATCAACGAATACGATCCGCCGTTCAACGTGCAGTTCAAGGACGATAAGTCGTACCCGTACCTCGCGGTGACGCTCGCCGACGAGGCACCGCGGGCGCTCGTGACCCGTACCGAGGGCATCAAGGGCGCCCGATACTTCGGACCGTATCCGAAGGTGTGGGCCGTCTACGAGACCATCGAGCTGATGCTCAAGGCCTTTCCGATCCGTACGTGCAACAACGCAAACTACAAACGCGCCATGACAAGCGGCAAGCCCTGCTTCGCCAGTCAGATCGGGCGTTGCTTCGGACCCTGCTCCCAGAACGTCTCGATCGAGGATCATCGGGCACGCGTGGAACAGTTCGTGAGCTTCATGGGCAGCCAGGATCGCAAGCTCATCAACACGCTGACCGCCGAGATGAAGGAGGCGGCGGCCGAGCAGAAATACGAACTCGCCGGGAAGCGGCGCGACCAGGTCATGGCGCTCACGGCCATCCTCGAGAAAAGCGCCGTTGTGCTTCGCGACACCGTGGACATCGACCTGTTCGCCCTCGAGCAGGACGAACTCGCTGCCGCGGTTCAGCTGTTCCATGTGCGTGGCGGACGCATCCGCGGCGTGCGCGGATGGATGCTGGACAAGGAACTGGACGTGTCCACCGGCGACCTCATCGACTCCATCATGCAGACCGCGTACACGGGAAGCTCGGTTCCCCCGCGCGAGATCATCGTCCCTGAACTGCCCGACGACGCCGAGGCTCTTGAACTGTGGCTGGCCGAGATCGCGAACCGCAAGGTGCGGCTCGTGACCGCGCACCGCGGTGAAAAGGCCGCGCTCCTGGCGACGGCCACGCAGAACGCGAAACAGGCGCTCCTGCTGTATAAGACTCGGCGCAGCTCCGACTTCGTGGCACGATCCAAGGCGCTCGAAGACATTCAGGAGGCCCTCGGCATGGCGTCAGCGCCACTGCGGATGGAATGCTACGACGTGTCGCACCTCGGTGGCACGAACATCGTGGCATCAATGGTGGTGTTCGAAGACGGTCTTCCCCGGAAAGACGACTACCGCCGGTTCAGCATCCCCGAATCCACCGACGACACCGATTCGATCTACCGAACGCTCATGCGACGGCTGACCTATCTGGCACCGGCCGCCGACGTGTCGACGTCGACACCGGAGGCGTCGGTCCTGGGGGAGGTGCCGTCGGGCGGGGCGCCATCCGAGGAGATCGAGCAGAAACGCAGGAAGTTCCGGTACTCGCCGAATCTGCTCATTGTCGACGGCGGCCAGCCCCAGGTGGCGGCGGCCGCCCGGGCTCTCGCGGACTCCGGCGTGACGGGCATCCAGCTGTGCGGGATCGCGAAACGGCTGGAAGAGATCTGGCTTCCCGACTCGGACTACCCCGTGATCCTCCCACGCAACAGCGACGCGCTCTTTCTCATCCAACGCATACGTGACGAGGCGCACCGCTTTGCGATCACGCATCAGAGAGCCAGGCGCAAGCGTGACATTTCCAGCGTCCTGGGCGAAATCCCCGGACTCGGCCCGGCGCGGGTGAAGGTGCTCCTGCAGCACTTCGGTTCCGTCGCGCGGTTGAAGTCGGCACCGGAGGAGGCTATTTCCGAGGTTCGCGGTATCGGTCCCCAGCTCGCCGGCACGATATATCGGCACCTGCGGGCCTGAAGGCGTCCGCGGGTCGGTAGGCTTGATGTCTGATCAACACCGACAGAAGGCGCATTTTAGAATGACAACGGATCCCGACAAGCAAGAATTGCTGATCGTCACGGGAATGTCCGGGGCGGGCCGATCGACGGTCGCGAACGCGCTTGAAGACCTCGACTGGTACGTCGTCGACAACCTGCCGCCGCAGATGTTGCGCCCGCTCGTGGAACTCGTCGAACGTGCCGGCACGACACTGCCGAAAATCGCTGCCGTCGTCGACATCCGCGGCCGGGACCTGTTCGGCGATTTCCGGGAGACCGTGCAGTCCCTTCAGCACGGCATCGAGGTGCGGGTGGTGTTCCTGGAGGCGCGGGACGACGTGCTCGTGCGCCGGTTCGAATCCGTACGGCGACCCCATCCGCTGCAGGGAGAGGGAACGCTTCTGGACGGTATCGCCGCTGAGCGGGCCCGGCTCCTCAGCGTTCGCGAGTCGAGCGACATCGTCATCGACACCTCTGACCTGAACGTGCACAACCTCGCCACGACGGCCACCGACCTGTTCGCCGCCGAGGGAACGGCGGGCGTTCAGGTGACGTTGATGAGTTTCGGCTTCAAGTACGGTCTGCCGACGGATGTCGACATGGTCGCCGACGCGCGGTTCCTCCCGAACCCGTTTTGGATCCCGGAGCTCCGCGGCCACACCGGGCAGGATTCCGAGGTGCGCGACTTCGTGCTCGCCCAGGAGGGGGCGACGGAATTCATTCACGGTTACGCCGCCGCGCTGGCACCCGTCTTCGCCGGCTACCAGCGCGAAAACAAACGGCATGCGACGATTGGTATTGGCTGCACGGGCGGAAAGCACCGTTCCGTCGCCATGGCCACGGAGCTCGCCTCCCGACTCGAAGAACTTCCCGGCGTTGTGGTGAACATCAAACACCGCGACCTCGGACGCGAATAACCCAGGCGCACACGCTCCGCCGGCCGCTGTCAGGCGGCCCATCCCAATCGCACGCCCGAATAACAGAATGGAAATACGATTGGCACTCACCGCCGACGTTAAAGACGAACTCTCCCGCGTTGAGGTCTCGAAGACCACAGTGCGCGCGGCAGAGTTGGCAACAATTCTCCGGTTCTCCGGAGGACTTCACCTCATCAGCAGCCGCATCGCCATCGAGTCGGAACTCGACACCGCCATCCTCGCACGGCGCGTGCGCAAAGACCTTGCCGAGCTCTACGGTGTGCGCAGTGACGTGCAGGTCATCGCCGCCTCCGGGCTGCGCCGCACCAACCACTACCTCGTTCGAGTGATCGAGGGCGGCGAGACCCTGGCCCGCCAGACGGGATTGCTGGACGCCCGCCGGCGTCCGATCCGCGGCCTGCCGAACCGACTCACCACCGGTTCCCGCGACGAGATTGCCGCGGTGTGGCGTGGCGCGTTCCTCGCGAGCGGCTCGCTCACCGATCCCGGCCGGTCCGCCGCCCTTGAGGTTGTCTGCCCCGGCAACGAGTCCGCCATGGCGCTCGTGGGGGCCGCTGGTCGGCTCGGAGTCGCCGCGAAGGCCCGCGAAGTTCGCGGCGTTCACCGGGTGATCATCCGCGACGGTGACGCGATCGGTGCCATGCTCGTGCACATGGGCGCCGAGACCACGGTTCTGAACTGGGAAGAACTGCGCCAGCGCCGCGAAGTGCGTGCCACGGCCAATCGACTCGTCAACTTCGACGACGCCAACCTGCGTCGCTCCGCCGAAGCGGCGGTCGCGGCCTGCGCTCGCGTTCAGCGTGCCATGGACATCCTCGGCACGGAGATCCCGGAGCACCTGCGCTACGCCGGCGAGCTTCGTCTCAACTTCCGTGATTCCAGCCTCGACGAACTCGGCCACCACGCCGATCCGCCGATGACGAAGGATGCCGTCGCCGGTCGAATCCGTCGACTGCTCGCGATGGCCGATAAAAAGGCCGTCGACCTCGGGATTCCGGGAACGGACGTTCCGTTTCCCGCGCACCCGGATGACGTCTGATGACGTATTCAGTGCCCCTTCAAACCAGCTGACTAGACTGAAAAAGTCGCTTACAACGTCGAGGGGCGCAATCGTCCCCCGACACCACTCAGAGGAGATAAGCAATGGCCGAATATACCCTTCCCCAGCTCGACTATGACTACTCGGCGCTTGAGCCCAGCATCAGCGCGACGATCATGGAGCTGCACCACAGCAAGCACCACCAGGCCTACGTGACGGGTGCGAACACCGCACTCGCGCAGCTGGCCGAAGCACGCGACTCGGGCAGCCTCACCAACGTCAACAAGCTGCAGAAAGACCTCGCCTTCAACCTCGGTGGGCACGTGAACCACTCCATCTTCTGGACCAACCTGTCGCCCAACGGCGGCGACAAGCCGGTCGGCGAGTTGGCGTCGGCGATCGACGACTTCTTCGGCTCGTTCGAGAAGTTCCAGGCTCATTTCACGGCTGCCGCGCTCGGCGTGCAGGGGTCAGGTTGGGCCGTCCTGGCCTGGGACTCCATTGGAGAGCAGCTGATCATTCAGCAGTTCTTCGACCAGCAGTCCAACTTCGCCGCCGGCATCGTGCCGGTGCTCATGCTGGATGTTTGGGAGCACGCGTACTACCTCGACTACCGCAACGTGCGCGCGGACTACGTCAAGGCGTTCTGGAACATCGCGAACTGGGCCAACGTCCAGGACCGTTTCACGGTCGCCCGCGAGAAGACGAACGGCCTGCTGCTACTCTCGTAGCGTGCTGGCCACCTCGTGAGCCGGCGCCTTCGAAAGCGGAGGCGCCACCGCTCACCGGTACTCTTCTCACCCGCATTTCCCCACCCGGCGCACCGCGCCCTCAGTATCTCAGGAGTTTTTCGTGACCGTAAAGATCGGTATCAACGGATTCGGCCGTATCGGCCGTAACTATTTCCGCGCAGCACTGGCGAAGGGCAGCGACATTGAAATCGTCGCTGTCAACGACCTCACCGACCCCGCCTCGCTCGCTCACCTGCTCAAGTACGACTCTGTCGGCGGCCGCCTGAACGCCACGGTCGAAGTGGACGGCGACCTCATCATCGTCGACGGCAAGCCCATCAAGGTACTCGCCGAGCGCGACCCGGCGAACCTGCCCTGGGGCGAGCTGGGCGTCGAAATCGTCATCGAGTCCACCGGTCGTTTCACCAAGTCCGTCGACGCGCAGAAGCACATCGAAGCCGGGGCCCAGAAGGTTCTCGTTTCCGCTCCCGCCACTGGCGCGGACGTCGCCACGCTCGTTCTCGGTGTCAACGAGAACACGTACGACCCCGCCCTGCACAACATCATCTCGAACGCCTCCTGCACCACGAACTGCCTTGCTCCCCTCTCCAAGGTGCTGCTGGACAACTTCGGCATCGAGCGTGGCCTGATGACCACGGTGCACGCGTACACGGCGGACCAGAACCTGCAGGACGGCCCGCACAGCGACCTTCGTCGCGCCCGCGCCGCCGCTGCGAACATCATCCCCACGTCGACGGGTGCCGCCAAGGCCCTCGGCCTCGTCATCCCCGAGCTCGTCGGCAAGCTCGACGGTTACGCGCTGCGCGTTCCGGTCCCGACCGGGTCGATCACCGACCTCACGGTCACCGTTTCTCGTCCCGTGACCGTCGCCGAGGTCAACGCCGCGTACAAGGCCGCAGCGGAGGGTCCCCTCAAGGGCATCCTGAGCTACACCGAAGACCCGATCGTGTCCAGCGACATTGTCGGCGACCCGCATTCCTCGATCTTCGACGCCGGCCTCACGAAGGTCATCGGCGACCAGGTCAAGGTTGCATCCTGGTACGACAACGAGTGGGGCTACTCGAACCGCCTGGTCGACCTGACCGAGTTCGTCGCCGAGCGCCTCTAACGGGCCGCGCAGTGACACTTCGCACGATCGAATCCCTGGGCGCGCTCCGGGGCAAGCGGGTCATCGTCCGCTTCGATCTGAATGTGCCGTTGAAAGACGGACAGATCACCGACGACGGCCGCGTGCGGGCGTCGCTGCCCACTCTCAACGCGCTTCTGGCGCAGGGCGCCCGTGTGGTGATTGTTTCTCACCTCGGGCGCCCCGACGGGGCCTTTGACGCCAAGTACAGCCTGGCCCCGGTGGCCGTTCGACTGAGCGAGCTTGTCGGCCGGCCCGTGGCCTTCGCGACCGACACCGTCGGAAACTCCGCCACGGATGCCGTGGCCGGCCTGGTTGACGGCGACATCGTCGTACTGGAAAACCTTCGGTTCAACCCGGGGGAGACCAGCAAGGTCGACGCCGAGCGCGCGTCCTTCGCCGCCGAACTCGCCGCCCTGGGCGATGCCTTCGTCTCCGACGGTTTTGGCGTCGTACACCGCAAGCAGGCGAGTGTCTACGACCTCGCCGCGATCCTCCCGAGCGCGGCTGGCCTGTTGATCGCCACCGAGCTTGAGGTGTTGGATCGACTCACGGAGAAGCCTGAGGCGCCCTACACGGTGGTTCTCGGTGGTTCGAAGGTCTCCGACAAGCTCGGAGTCATCGGACATCTGCTCCCACGAGTCGACTCGCTGCTCATCGGTGGCGGCATGCTCTTCACGTTCCTCGCCGCGCAGGGACATGCGGTCGGTGCAAGCCTGCTCGAGACGGACCAGCTCGAGACGGTGCGAGGATACCTCGCCGAAGCCGAGCGCCTCGGCGTCAAGATCGTGCTGCCCACCGACATCGTTGTGGCCTCCAAATTCGGGGCCGACGCTGAACACGTGGTCACCGCCGCCGACGCGATCGAGCAGACTCCGTTCGGTGCCGCGGGCCTTGGCCTCGACATCGGCCCGGAGACGGCCGAGGCATTTGCGGCGGTCATACGCGAGTCGCAGACCGTCTTCTGGAACGGTCCGATGGGCGTGTTCGAGATCGCCGCCTTCGCCGAGGGCACCCGCACGGTTGCTTCGGCACTGACCGAGGTATCCGGCCTCAGCGTGGTCGGCGGCGGAGATTCAGCCGCTGCCGTACGCATCCTCGGATTCACAGATGACCAATTCGGTCACATTTCGACCGGTGGCGGCGCGAGCCTCGAGTTTCTCGAGGGCAAGCGTCTGCCAGGACTGGAGGTCCTCGGATGGTAGTAAACCCAACAGTTCGGCGCACACCGCTCATCGCCGGCAACTGGAAGATGAACCTGGATCACCTTCAGGCCATCGCTTTCGTGCAGAAACTGGCGTGGAACCTGAAGGACGCCGGTCACGACTTCACGGCCGTTGAAGCCGCTGTCTTCCCGCCCTTCACCGACCTCCGGTCGGTCCAGACCCTGATCTCCGCCGACAAGCTCGAGCTGGGCTTTGGAGCGCAAGACGTGTCGGCACACGAGTCGGGCGCATACACCGGCGAAATTTCCGGAGCGTTCCTGTCCCAGCTGGAGTGCCAGTACGTGATCATCGGTCACTCCGAGCGGCGCACGCTGCACAACGAAACCGATGCCGAGGTGTCCGCCAAGATCGGCGCGGCGCTGAAGCACAACCTCGTTCCGATCATCTGCGTCGGCGAAACCGCCGCGGACCTCGAAGAGCACGGCCCGAGCGCCGTTCCCGTCGCCCAGTTGCGCGCCGCGCTTGCCGGCGTCAGCAACGCGGCCGACATCGTCGTGGCCTACGAGCCGGTCTGGGCCATCGGCTCCGGCAAGGCCGCCACACCGGAGCAGGCAGAGCAGGTTGCCGCCCAGCTGCGGTCGGTGCTGCAGGAGAGTCTCGGACAGGATGTCGCCGACAAGACGCGCATCCTGTACGGCGGTTCCGTGAAGAGCGGGAACATCGCGGCCTACATGCGCGAGCCCAACGTGGATGGGGCTCTCGTCGGCGGTGCCAGCCTGGACATCGCCGAGTTCTCGAGCATCGTACGGTTCCAGAAGCACGTCGGTCAGTAGCCCTTCAGTGGGTGCCCGCGTGGGCACCCACTGGGCGGCGTCCCTTCGGGCTATAATTGGCAAGGTCTTGGTGGGGATAACTGCGCCCACCGCATTTGTGAAAGGTTTCGTGTGGAGATTCTCCAGGTTGTGTTGCAGGTCCTCGTAGGAATTACGAGTCTTCTGCTCACCATGCTCATTCTGTTGCACAAGGGTCGGGGCGGGGGGCTATCCGACATGTTCGGCGGTGGAGTCACATCGAACCTGGGCGCGTCGGGTGTTGCGGAACGCAACCTCAACCGCATAACGGTCATATTGGGCCTACTGTGGATCACATGCATCGTGGTGCTCGGGTTGATCACCAAGTTTGATACGGGCGCCTAGCATCCACAGGCGTACGTTGTAGTAAGAGTCGGCGCACGCGGTGTGTGCGCCACGCTGAGTTGCTTTTCAATGGGAGGAATAAAATGGCATCTGGTGGTAGTGCAATTCGGGGATCACGTGTTGGAGCTGGCCCCATGGGCGAGCAGGACCGCGGTTTCCACGCTGATCGGATCAAGGTGTCCTACTGGGACGCCCTCGGAAACGAGACCGTGCGGTATTTCGCGGCGACCCTGCCGGATGAGGAGATTCCCGCCACCATCGATTGCCCGTCCTCCGGACTACCGGCCGGCCGCGACAAGGAGAATCCTCCCTCCGTCGTCAAACTGGAGCCGTACAAGACGCATCTCGCCTATGTCAAGGAGCGCCGCAGCGAGGAAGAGGCAGAGTCTCTTCTGGAAGAGGCGCTCACTCAGCTGCGGGTTCGCCGCGGAAAATTGAGCCCGACGAAGTAGCCGCGTATCGAAGAAGGGCTCAACCACCGCGGTGGTTGAGCCCTTCTTCGTTTGGGACCAGGAGCCCTAGTAGGACGGGGCGATGAGACTCGCCGGCACTTCGGCGGCCGCCTCATCGTCCACGAAGAAGACCGTGCGTTTGCGCCCCTTGATGCCGGCAGCGGGAACCTCGTCCCGGCTCGCGCCTGCCAGAGCCAATCCGAGCGCTGACGCCTTGTCCGACCCGGCCAGCACCATCCAGACCCGGTCCGACGAATTCAGCACGGGCCGGGTGAGGGACAGTCGCTCCGCGGGGGGCTTGGGCGAGTTGCGCACCGGTATGACACTGGCCGCATTCTCCCGGATTCCGCTGCCGTGCGGAAACAGCGACGCTACGTGTCCGTCGGGGCCGACGCCGAGGAAGGTGATGTCGAACCGGGGGAGTGAGGCCCCATAGGGCGCCAGCTCCTCCAGTTCGGCAGCGTACCTGTGCGCGGCGTCGTCGAGGCTGATGTCATCGTCGGCTGCGGCGAACGGGTGTATGTTCGCCTCCGGCACCGCGATGTGGTCGAGAAGGGCCTCGCGGGCCTGGCGTTCGTTTCGGTCGGCATCCGCGCGCGCCACCCAGCGCTCATCGCCCCACCAGAAGCTGACACGGGGCCACTCGATTGTGTCCCTGGCCGCCGACTCGTTGATCGCTTCCAGAACGGCGATGCCTACCGAACCGCCCGTGAGGACCACATTCGCCTCGCCCTCCTCGTGCAGAATGTCGACCATCTTGGTGATGAACCTGGCGGCAACAGAGCCGGCCAACGCCTGCTTGTTCTGGTGGACCAAAACTCGTCGTTCATTCGTCACGCTGGTACTCCGGTCTGTGAATTCACCGCGCCCTCCAAGAGCGGGAGGCCGCGCGTGATGACCTCACCATACAGGTCATCCGGATCAAGGCGGCGGAGCTCATCGGCGAGGCAGTCGCGCAGGCTGCGTCGACGGAGGGCCAGATCCTGCACGGGCTGACCGGGCTGGACCAGAGTGGCCACACCGGCGTGCTCACGTTCGAGGGAAATCACACCGGCCGCGCGGGTGAGCTTGACCCCGTACATGCCGTTCGCATGCGGGCCGCTGGTCAGGTCGCACGTCACCGGTACCTCCAGTTGCAGGTGCAGCCACGCCGCCAGAAGCGTCGTGGAGGGGGAATCCGCCGCGCCGGTGACCTGGATGCCGGTGACCGGCTCGAAGGGCGGCTGGTCGAGCACCGCAGCGAGCTGCGTGCGCCACAGGGTCAGGCGAGTCCACGCGAAGTCAGTGTCACCCGGACGGTAGCTGGACCGCAGGCGTTGAAGCGCGCCCTGAGGGTCCGGTTGCGCCGAGGCGTCCGTTATCCGTCGGTAGGCGATCCGGCCCAGGGGCGAGTCGGCGGGCACGGCGGGGGCTGCGCCGGGCCACCAGGCCACCACGGGCGCGTCGGGCAGGAGAAGCCCCGTGACAAGGCTCTCCGGGTCGCTCGCGGCCTCCCCGTACACCCGCAGCACGATGACCTCACTCGCGCCCGCGTCGCCGCCGACACGAATCTCCGCGTCAACGCGGGGAGGCCCCGCGGAGTTCGGCACGTCAACACGCTCGGTCGACACCACGATGACCCGCATCGGATGCTCACGAGAGGCGTCGTTGGCCGCCGTGATGGCCTCCTCCTCCTGACCGAGCGTGGACGAGATGATGAGGGTGAGCACGCGTCCGAGGGCGACGGCCCCGCCCTCCTCACGAATCCGCACGAGCGCCTTCGAAATCTTGGCGGTCGTGGTGTCAGGCAGATCGACGATCATGGGCGTCTCCAGGTACGGCCATCACGGGCCAGCAATTCATCAGCGGACGACGGGCCCCACGTGCCGGGACGGTACTGTTCCGGCTGACCCTGTGTGGCCCAATACTCCTCGATCGGGTCGAGAATCTTCCAGGACAACTCGACCTCTTCGTGGCGGGGGAAGAGCGGCGGGTCTCCCAGCAACACATCGAGGATGAGCCGCTCGTACGCTTCCGGACTCGCCTCGGTGAAGGCATGCCCGTATCCGAAGTCCATGGTCACGTCCCGCACCTGCATGCCGGCGCCCGGAACCTTGGAACCGAAACGAATGGTGACACCCTCGTCGGGCTGCACGCGAATGACGAGTGCATTGTGGCCGAGTTCGGCGGTTTGGCTCTCCGCGAACAGGTACTGCGGCGCACGCTTGAAGACCACGGCGATTTCGGTGACCCGTCGGCCCAGACGCTTGCCGGCGCGCAGGTAGAACGGTACGCCCGACCAGCGACGATTGTCGATGGTGAGGCGCAGGGCCGCGTAGGTCTCGGTGATCGACTCGGAGTCCATGCCGTCCTCATCGAGGAAGCCGACGACCTTCTCGCCGCCCTGCCAGCCTCCGGTGTACTGCCCTCGCGCGGTGCCCAGACCCAGATCTTCGGGAAGGTGCACCGATGCCAGAACCTTTTCCTTCTCAGCGCGGAGGTCCGCCGCGGCGAAGGAAATCGGTTCCTCCATCGCCGTCAGGGCGAGCAGCTGCAAAAGGTGGTTCTGAATGACGTCGCGAGCCGCGCCGATGCCGTCGTAGTACCCGGCCCGTCCGCCGACGCCGATATCCTCGGCCATGGTGATCTGCACGTGGTCCACCTGATTGGCGTTCCACAGCGGTTCGAACATCTGGTTCGCGAAACGCAACGCCAGGATGTTCTGGACGGTTTCCTTGCCGAGATAATGGTCGATCCGGAAGACCGAATCGGGCGGGAACACGGATTCGACCACGTCGTTGAGCTCACGCGCGGTCTTGAGGTCGCTTCCGAACGGTTTCTCAATGACGACACGCCTCCACTGGCCGTCCTTCTGCTCCGCGAGCCCCGAACGCCGCAACTGCTCGGTGACGAGCGGAAAGGCCTTCGGGGGGATCGCGAGGTAGAAGGCGTGATTGCCCATGGTTCCACGTTCCCGGTCGAGCTGGGCGATCGTCTCCTTGAGCTGCTCAAACGCGGCGTCGTCGTCGAAGGTACCCGGAACAAACCGGATGCCCTCGGCGAGCTGCGCCCACACATCCTCGTGGAACTCGGTGCGCGCATACTTCTTCACCGAGTCATGCACGACCTGCATGAAATCCTCGTGGTCCCAGTCGCGGCGTGCAAAGCCGACGAGCGCAAAGCCCGGCGGGAGGAGGCCACGATTAGCCAGGTCGTAAACGGCGGGCATGAGTTTCTTCCGCGACAGGTCTCCGGTCACGCCGAAAATCACGAGGCTGGAAGGCCCGGCAATGCGATTCAGACGGTAGTCGGAGGGTGAACGCAGCGGATTGGACTCCGGGGTGATTTCCACCGGGGACATGCAGCTCCTAAGGGACGAAAGCGGGAAGCGGAAGAACGCTCGGGTGCCGGGCTAGCCCAGCGCCTCGAAGAGCGTACCGAGATTTTCTGCGGGTGTGGTGAGGGTCAGGGTGAGGACGGGGCGACCGTGTTCGGCCAGGACGCTCGCATCACCGCTGGCCTGCGCCTGGATGAGCTCACCGAACGTGAACGGACGATCCGGGATGGAGAGGTCCTCCGCCGGTGTGGCGAGAATCTGCAGGAACACGCCCGTCGCGGTGCCGCCCTTGTGGAACTGGCCTGTGGAGTGCAGGAACCGAGGTCCCCAGCCGAAGGTGACGGGACGCTTGGCCAGCGTCGCGAGTTTCGAGCGAACGTCAGCCAGCTGGGGGAGTGCAAGGCGGTCGACGTACGCCTGCACGGCGACGTACCCGTCAGGACCGAGTTCTTCAAGCAGGGCGTCGATAGCCGACGCGAGGTCACTCGCGGCGCCAATGACGTGCGGGGTTCCGCGCACCTCAATGCCGTCCGCGATGAACGCGGCCGGCTCGGGAGCCGGGCGGGAATCCAGCAGGCCGCGGGTCGCGATCTTCGCTGATTCGACATCCGGCTGGTCGAAGGGATTGATCCCCAGGAGTCGTCCGGCGACCACGGTCGCGTATTCCCACACCAGGAACTGGGCACCGAGCGTGCCGCTGACGCGAATCTCATCGCGTCCGTCCTGATCGGCGAAAACGTTGACGCCGGCATCCGCGACGACCCGCACAACTTGAACGTCGGGCAGGTTCGCCGTCAGTTCCGGGGCGTCCAAGTCGAGGACGACGGGAAGGATGCCGGTACCGAGTTTGCCGGTCGACTCGGCGATCAGCTGCTCAACCCAATCGGCGAAGCCGACGATATGCGTTCCGTCGGCGACGATGGCGAGCTTGTCGCGGCGCGGCTGCGCCGCGGCCATGGCCGCACCGAGAATGAGACCGGGGTTGTCGAGCGAATCAACGGCAAGCGACAAGAGCACCGATTCGGCCTCGTCGAGCAGTTCCCCGATATCGACGCCGGCGAGCCCGGACGGCACGAGGCCGAACGCGGTCAGCGCCGAGTAGCGTCCGCCGACATTGGGGTCGGCGTTGAACACACGGTAACCGGCGGCGCGAGCGGATGCCTCAAGGGGCGAGCCGGGGTCGGTCACCACGATGATGCGCTCGGCCGGGTCGATGCCGGCGTCAACAAAAGCGCGCTCGAAGACGCGACGCTGGCTGTCCGTTTCGACGGTGGACCCGGACTTCGACGACACGACAAGCGCGGTCGAGTCGAGGTGGTCGGACAATGCCGCGAGCACCTGTCCGGGGTCGGTGGCATCGAGAACGGTGAGGTTGACGCCGGCGGTGTTCGTGATGACCTCCGGGGCGAGCGAAGAGCCGCCCATTCCCGCGAGCGCGATCCGGGTCACTCCGGCATTGCGCAGCGAGTCACGCAGTGCGTTGATCTCGGCGACGAGGGGCCGGGAAATGGCTACCGACTCGGTCCAGCCGAGACGTTTGGCCGCTTCCGCCTCGGCGTCAGGGCCCCAGAGCGACGGGTCGAGCGAGGTGATGCTCGATGCCACCAAATCCTCGACGAGGGTGGGGACGACGCGGCGTACGGCGTCAGCGGCCGAGCCGCTGACGCCGATGCGGAAGCTCATCGCACTACCGAGGTCTCGGCTGCGGCGAGGGCAGCGGAGACCGTCTGCCGCAGCTCGTCCCAGGACACGACGAACTTGGACACGCCTTCTTCTTCCAGCACGCGGGTGACGTCGTCGTAGGAGATTCCCTGGGCGGCGAGGGCATCGAGGACAGCGTTGGCCGCGGCATACGATCCGGTGATCGAGTCGGCCGGTACGACCGCGTGGTCCGCCGCGGCCTGCATGGTCTTCTCCGGCATCGTGTTGACCACCTCGGGCGCGACCAGCTCGGTCACATACAGGGTGTCGGGCAGGCTCGGGTCCTTGACTCCGGTGGACGCCCACAGCGGACGCTGCTTGTTGGCACCGGCGTTGAGCAGCCCGAGGGCGCGCTCCGAGGCGAACGCCTGCTCGAAGACCTCGTAGGCGAGCTGTGCGTTGGCGACGCCGGCCTTGCTTTTCAGCGAGATTGCCTCGTCCGTTCCGAGGGCGACGAGACGCTTGTCGATCTCGGTGTCGACGCGGGAGACGAAGAAGGACGCCACGGAGTGGATGGTGGACAGATTGATCCCGGCAGCCTTCGCCTGCTCAAGACCGGTCAGGTAGGCGTTGATGACCTGACGGTGACGCTCGAGGCTGAAGATCAGCGTCACGTTGACGCTGATGCCGGCCGCGATCGTGGCGGTGATGGCGTCGAGGCCTTCGACGGTCGCGGGGATCTTGATCATCGCGTTGGGGCGGTCGACCTTGGCCCAGAGCTGACGGGCCTGCGCGACCGTGCCGGCCGTGTCCCTGGCCAGTCCCGGCTCGACCTCGATCGAGACGCGGCCGTCGACGCCGTTCGTGCGGTCGTAGACCGGGCGGAAGATGTCGCTCGCCGCGGTGACATCATCCGTCGTGATCTCGAAGACGGCGTCGCTCACGCTGGTCCCGGCGGCAGCCAATGCGGCGACCTGCTCCGTGTACGCCTCGCCCTTGGCGAGCGCGCCCGCGAAGATCGTGGGGTTCGTCGTCACGCCGACGACGTTGCTGTTGTCGATGAGCTGCTGAAGCCCGCCGGAGACGATCCGGTCCCGGGACAGGTCGTCGAGCCAGATGCTGACTCCGGCCGCCGAGAGCTGGGCGAGGGGGGTGGTGGTTTCAGTCATAGTCGTAAATCTCCTCTGTAGGCGTTTCTGCTTGCGATATCGGTGCTGTTTTCACTGCTCTGCGATCTCACGGTCGTTCGGTCGTGCCCGGTGCCCGCTAATTGGCGATGGAGTCCCTGGCGGCGGCCACAACGGCCTCAGTGGTGATGCCGAATTCACGGAACAAGGTCTGGTAGTCCGCCGACGCACCGAAGTGCTCGATGGAGATGCTCCGACCACGGTCACCGACGTACTTATCCCAGGTCAACGCGATCCCGGCCTCAATCGATACCCGGGCCGTGACACCGGCCGGAAGAACGGACTCACGGTACTCGGCGCTCTGCTCGTCGAACCACTCGAGGCACGGGGCCGAGATCACGCGGGCGTTGACGCCCTCCGTTGCGAGCTGCGCACGCGCCTCAACGGCGAGCTGCACCTCTGAGCCGGTGGCGATCAGCAGGACGTCGGGACTTCCGCCGGCCGCCTCCGCAAGCACGTAGGCGCCGCGGGCGACGTGTGACGCGGACGCGAAGGTGTCGCCGGAGGCGTCGCCGTCACCGCGTTCGAACACGGGAATGTTCTGCCGCGTCAGGGCGATGCCGGCGGGGCCGCTTCGGCGTTCGAGGATCGTTTTCCACGCCCATGCCGTCTCGGCGGCGTCGCCGGGGCGCACCACGTCGAGGCCGGGGATGGCGCGCAGTGTGGCGAGCTGCTCGATCGGCTGGTGGGTGGGGCCGTCCTCGCCGAGGGCCACGGAGTCGTGGGTCCAGACGAAGATAGAGGGCACCTTCATGAGTGCGGCTAGACGCACCGCGGGGCGCATGTAGTCGCTGAAGATAAGGAACGTGCCGCCGAAGGCGCGCGTGTTCCCGTGCAGCACGATGCCGTTGAGGATGGCGGCCATCGCGTGCTCACGGATTCCGAAGTGCAGAACGCGACCGTAGGTGTTTCCGGTCCACGCTGCGGTGGAGTGCTCACTCGGGACGAACGATGCCGCGCCGGCGATGGTGGTGTTGTTCGACTCGGCGAGGTCGGCCGAGCCCCCCCACAGCTCGGGGATGACGGGGCCCAGGGCATTCAGGACCTTGCCGGAGGCCGCACGCGTCGACACCGCGGTGCCGGCCGGGAAAACCGGGAGGGCTTCCTCGACGCCGTCGGGTAGGTCGCCGCTGAGAACGCGATCAAGCAGAATCTTGCGCTCGGGGTTCGCTGCAGCCCAGGCGTCGAATCGAACATTCCAGTCGGCGTGCTCCTGCGCACCGCGCACGAGGGCCTCACGGGTGTGGGAGATGACGTCGTCGGCGACGTCGAACGTCTTCTCGGGGTCGAAGCCGAGAACGGTCTTCACTCCCGCGAGTTCCTCGGCACCGAGGGCGGATCCGTGGATCTTGCCGGTGTTCTGCTTCTTCGGGCTCGGCCACCCGATGATGGTCTTGAGAATGATGAGCGACGGCTTGTCGGTCACGCCCTGGGCGGCCAGAATGGCGTCGTTCAGGGCGGCGACGTCCTCGACGTACTCGCCCGTCTTCTTCCAGTCCACGGTCTGTACGTGCCAGTGGTACGCCTCGTAGCGAGCGGCGACGTCTTCGGTGAAGGCGATGTTCGTGTCGTCTTCGATCGAGATCTGGTTGCTGTCGTAGATGGCAATCAAATTGCCCAGCTGCTGGTGTCCCGCGATTGAGGAGGCCTCGGAGGTGATGCCCTCCTGCAGGTCGCCGTCGCCGGCGACGACGTACACGAAGTGGTCGAAGGGGCTCGAGCCGACGGATGCGTCCGGGTCGAACAGCCCGCGCTCGAAGCGGGAGGCGTACGCGAAGCCGACGGCTGACGCGAGGCCCTGGCCGAGCGGGCCGGTGGTGATCTCCACACCGGCGGTGTGGCCGAATTCGGGGTGGCCGGGGGTCTTGGAACCCCAGGTGCGCAGCGCCTTCAGATCGTCGAGTTCCAGGCCGTAGCCGCCCAGGTACAACTGCACGTACTGCGTGAGGGAGCTGTGTCCCACGGACAGGATGAAACGATCCCGTCCGAGCCAGTCGTTGTCGGCCGGGTCACGGCGCATGACCTTCTGAAAGAGTAGGTAGGCGGCGGGGGCGAGGCTCATCGCCGTTCCCGGGTGCCCATTGCCCACCTTTTCGACGGCATCTGCCGCGAGAATTCGTGCGGTATTAACCGCCTGATCGTCAATGGAGTCCCATTGGAAAGCTGCCACGTTACGTAACCCTTCGTTCAAGCGAGGGCGGGTTGAGCTCAACCCATCCTGGAATAGTTGTGCAATTGTCGGCAAACATCCCTGCACCGCGGTGCCGCGTATTGACGCGGGACCGCATGTGGAATGTCACCCCCAGCGAGTTGGCCTGCTGATGCGGCCATCTCCCACCCGGGGGCTCGCCGAACTACTGTTTCACTGTGGGGAGCAGTACCCAGTATAGGGACGAATGACCGGGGTCGCTCTAAATGACGTGACATGTCATTTGCAGGGAAGCGTCATGCCGTGATCTACAATTGGTAGAACTGCCTAGCATTCGAGGATTAATGGACGTCGCCCTTCAGACCATCGAGAGAACTCCGCGTACGATCAAGCGCACGCTGAAGGCATACCTGTCGTTGACCAAACCGCGGGTTGTGGAACTGCTCCTGGTCGTGACGGCTCCCACCATGCTTCTCGCGGAGCGTGGGATTCCGAGCCTGTGGCTCGTGCTCGCGACGCTGATCGGCGGCGCGCTCAGCGCCGGTTCGGCCGGTGCGTTCAACTGCTACATCGACCGCGACATCGACCGTCTGATGCACCGTACACAGAACCGTCCGCTCGTCACCGGGGAACTCAGCGACCGGGAGGCGTTGATTTTCGCGTACGCGCTCGGCGTCGCCTCGATCGCCTGGCTCTGGATTTTCACGAACTGGCTTGCCGCGGCGTTGTCTTTCGGCGCGATCCTGTTGTACGTCGTGTTCTACACGATCATTCTCAAACGTCGCACGGCGCAGAATATCGTCTGGGGCGGCGTGGCCGGCTGCATGCCGGTGCTCATCGGTTGGGCGGCCGTCACCGGGGACCTCTCCTGGCCGCCGATGATCCTGTTCATGATCATTTTCCTCTGGACGCCGCCGCACTACTGGCCGCTGTCCATGAAGTACCGTGCGGATTACCAGGCCGCCGGCGTTCCGATGCTCGCGGTCGTGCGCGGCCGCGCCCAGGTCGGTCTCCAGGTCATCTTGTACGCCTGGGCAACCGTCGCCTGCTCGATGCTGCTCATTCCGGTCGCCGGCATGGGGCTCACGTACAGCTTCGTCGCGATTGTCACGGGAGGCTGGTTTATTTACGAGACGCACCGTCTCTACAACCTCGCCATCCGTCACGAGCACGTCTCACCCATGCGAGTCTTCCACGGGTCCATCGCGTATCTCACCCTGCTCTTCGTCGCCGTCGGCGTCGACCCGCTCCTGCCGTTCTAGTCACCGGCGCGGGTGCTATCTCCGGCCTGGGCGAGTTTGTCAACCCCCCTAAACGTGGGCGAACGCCTACACTGAGATCACACCTTCGCCCAAGGACCGGAGCCCGTATCTGCGCATAGCTCGGCGCGGCGATTCTTTCATCGCCCGTGTCGGCGTCGGTGACCCAGGGTCAACGACGCGAAGTGGGTTTGAATGTGTTGGATTTCGTAGGGGACAGGCTGAATCAAATCCTGTTCTCGGGCTGGCAGCACTTCAGTCTGGTGGTGCAGTGCCTTCTGCTGGCCAGTGTGCTCGCCATCATCCTCGCCGCGCTCGTGTACCGGAGCAAGGCGCTCAGCGCGGTTGCGAACTCTGTCTCGGCCATTGGACTGACGATTCCGTCCTTCGCCTTCATCGGGCTCCTCATCGCCCCGTTCGGGTTCGGTGTTTTACCGGCCGTGATCGTGGTGTCCTTCTTCGCCACCCTCCCCATCCTGCGCAATGCGGTCGTCGGCCTCTCCGGCGTTGCCCCCGCCATCGTCGAATCGGCCCGTGGGATCGGGATGAGCCGGTTCCGTACCTTGCTGCAGGTTGAGCTCCCCATCGCGTGGCCCGTCATTCTGACCGGAGTGCGGGTTTCGGCCCAGATGGTCATGGGCATCGCGGCGATCAGCGCGTATTCCCTCGGTCCGGGACTGGGCGGATTCATCTTCTCCGGGCTGTCCCGTCTCGGCGGCGCTAATTCCCTGGAATCGGTGTTGACCGGTGTCATCGGTGTCATCGTGCTTGCCCTCCTTCTTGATCTTCTTCTCGTCGGCGTCGGCCGACTGACAACTCCGCGAGGTATCCGTGTCTGAATCACTCCAAGAACCCACCCCCACCGCACAGGTCACCGGCGCAAGCATTCTGCTTGACACGGTGACGAAGCGATTCCCCGGGCAGGCTAAACCGGCCGTCGACGGCCTCACCATGGAAATCCCGGCGGGCAAGATCGTCATGCTGGTCGGGCCCTCCGGCTGCGGCAAAACCACGACGCTCAAGATGATCAACCGTTTGATTGAACCCTCCGAGGGCAAGATCGTCGTCGACGGGGATGACGTGACCAAGATGAACGGTGACGAGCTCCGACGCGGCATCGGCTACGTCATCCAGGCCGGCGGACTCTTCCCGCATATGACCGTCGCCACCAACATCGGCATGGTCCCCAAGATGCTGGGCTGGGACAAGGCACGCATTGCGGCCCGCGTCGACGCGCTGCTCGAACTCGTGACGCTTGACCCCGCCGCCTACCGCGACCGGTACCCCAACGAACTGTCCGGCGGACAGCAGCAGCGCGTGGGTGTGGCGCGTGCCCTGGCCGCAGACCCGCCCGTGCTGCTCATGGACGAGCCCTTCGGCGCCGTCGACCCGATCACCCGGCTGCGCCTGCAGGACGAACTGCTCAGTATTCAGGAGGAGCTGCAGAAGACCATCGTCTGTGTCACGCACGACTTCGATGAGGCGGTGAAGCTGGGCGATTGGATCGCCATCTTCAACGAGGGCGCCCAGCTCGTGCAGTACGACACGCCGGAGCGTATCCTGGCGGAGCCCGCCAACGAATTCGTCGAGAACTTCATCGGCGCCGGCGCCGGGCTCAAGCAGCTCACCCTCACACGCGTGGCCGATGTCGGTCTGGCGGAGGCCGTCGTGGGTAAACCGGGGGAGCGGGCCGCAGACGTGCTCAGTCGGGCGAAGACGGCGGGCCACGGCCACGCCGTCATCGTGGACGAACGCGAGCGTCCGATCCAGTGGCTGTCCCTTCGACAGCTTGACCGTCTGGACACCATTACGAACGTGCCAGACCCCAAGCTCCCCGTGGTCGGCAGTCGGGCGACGTTGAATGACGCGCTCGACACGATGCTGGTATCGAGCGCCGGGGCTGCCCTCGTGATCGGGCGGCGCGACGTGTTCAAGGGCGTCATCAACGTTAAGACGATCATGGACGCGATTACGAAGGCGCAGGGCGACGCCGCCGTCCAGTCGGCGAATGCGCCCGTCGGCCTTAACACCGGCGTGTTTCAGGCCGCCGCCGCGACTGAGCCGGCCCGGCCGTGAGCACCGTGGTGAATGATCCGTCGGTGGCAGCACGTCTGACCGGTGTCCCGACGATCGCGCGCCGGCGCTGGTTGGCGTGGCGGGCCCTCGTCCTCCAGCTCGCCGGAATCGCCCTCGCCTTTCTGGCCCTCGTCATCTGGCTGCTCACCGCCGATCTCACACCGGTGGAGCTCAATACGCTGGCACCCGCTGCGCTGTGGGGCTACACCGTCGAGCACCTGCAGCTCACCCTGATGTCCGCCGTCATCGTGTTGGCCATCGCCATCCCCCTGGGCATCCTGCTGACTCGCCGACCCCTGCGCCGTTTCACCGGACCGATTCTCGCCCTCGCGAACATCGGGCAGGCCGCGCCGGCGGTCGGCGTTGTCGTGCTCCTGGCCTTCTGGCTCGGTTTCGGATTTTGGGCCGCCACCGTTGGCCTGGTGCTGTACGCGGCGCTCCCGGTGCTCCGCAACACCATGGTGGGCCTGCAGCAGGTGGATGCCCGTCTGGTGGAAGCGGGGCGCGGCATGGGGATGACGGCAAGCGCCGTTCTCTTCAAGGTCGAGCTTCCCCTGGCCGTGCCCGTGATGCTGTCCGGCATTCGCACGGCCCTGGTTCTGCTTGTCGGCACGGCGGCACTGGCGACGTTCATCAACGGCGGCGGGCTCGGAATCCTCATCATCACCGGCGTCAACCTCAATCTGACCGCGGTTCTCATCACCGGTGCCGTACTGGTCGCCCTGCTCGCCTTGTTGATCGACTGGGTGGGGCGCGTCGTGGAACACGTCGCCCGCCCGAAGGGAATCTGATGTCTTCGAAGTTCCGTCGCCTCTCGCTCGTGGCCGGTGTTCTCACCGTGGCCGGATTGGCGCTGACCGGCTGTGGCCTGCAACCGGCGACCGCCTACGTTCCGGCACTCGGGCCGGGCTCGATCACGCCGATATCGGGTGTGGACGGCGCGGCCCTGACCGTCACATCGAAGAATTACACCGAGCAGCTCATCCTGGGAAAAATCGCCGTGCTTGCCGCATCCGCTGCGGGATTCACGGTGACCGACCTGAGCAACGTTCCCGGCAGCCAGCCCGCTCGTGAACTTGTCTTGTCGGGGCAGGCCGACCTCATGTGGGAGTACACGGGAACGGCCTGGCTCACATACCTGGGACAGACCACGGCCATTCCGGACCAGCAGGAGCAATGGCAGGCCGTGCACGACCTCGACCTCGACAATGGTGTGACGTGGGGCGCTCGGGCGCCCATGAACAACACCTATGCGCTGGGTGTGCGCAGCGAAGCGGTCCCCGAGCTCGGAGGAATCACCACGATGTCCGAACTCGCCGCTCTGCCGGTCGAAGAGCGCACCTTTTGTGTCGAGTCGGAGTTCAACTCCCGGCCCGATGGGCTGAACCCGATGCTCGAGCAGTACGGGCTGTCGCGGGGGACCGCGGACGGGGTACCGGACGGCAACATCGGAATCTACGACACCGGTGCGATCTACAGTGCAACGGACACCGGCGCCTGCAACTTCGGCGAGGTCTTCACAACCGACGGACGTATCGATGCCCTCGACCTCGCCGTGTTGGAGGACGACCTCGGGTTCTTCCCGGCCTATAACGTCGCCCCGGTGTTCTTCACCGAGACTCTGAAGGAGTACCCCGCTCTGATGGACGTCTTCGCGCAGATATCGCCGAGCCTCACGGATGAGGTTCTGCGCTCCCTCAACCGCCAGGTGGATGTGGACGGAGCAGAACCCGCGGACGTGGCGTTCGAGTGGATGCAGTCCGAGGGGTTCGTCACCGATCCCGCTTAGCGGCGCTGGCCACCCTACAGACGACGCGCCCCACAGACGACGCGCCCCACAGACGACGCGCCCTACAGACGACGCGCCCTACAGACGACGAGTGAGCACGGCTTCGATCTTGTCGAAGTCGGCCTCGTGCAGCACGACCGTGACGATTCGCCCGCTGATCGCCGCCGTGGTGGCTCGGAACTGCGCCACCGTGACGGCCATGGCCGGGTAGAGCTTGTGGTCGACCTGCAGCTCCGCCGTGCGAGCCAGGGACTGCTCCACCTGGTGCTGTTGGCTCGTGTGCAGGTCCGCCCATTCCTTGGACCCGAACTCGTGCGGGTTCCTGGTGTGGTTCATGACCACGTACTGGAGGTGCTGGTTGAGCGCATCCCGGATCGGATCGCCGCCGCGGTTGGTTGACCCGGGTCGGTCGGTGAAAACGAATCCGCGCAGTTCGGCGAGCCCGACCGGTCCGAGCGGTGAATCGTCGAACCAGAAGTTGCCTGTCCGATCGGCAAGCCAGTAGTGCGCTTCCGCCTCCAGCGTGACGCCGTGGGACGTGACCCAGTCCCACCCGCGCTCCTGAAGTCGCGGTTGAGGCACGAATCCGAAAATGGGCGGCCCGAATTCCACCAGACGGGCCTCATCGTCCGGCGGTTCCCACACGGCTCTCTCTACGAGATGCATGCATGGAGAATACACCGGGACCGGTCTTGAGTGTCCGAGTTCTCGGCCCGATGTGGGCGAATTCTTGCAGCCTACCTGTGGGCGGATGCGCCGCTGCCGATTGTGTCGGCGGGGACCGCCGTCACGGCCTCCGGCTGCTTGAGGTGCAGGATGACCGCCGTCATCGAGGCCGCCAGCACGCAGGCGAGCACCATGTGGATGCCGACGAGGAACGGCGGCAGGCCCAGGTTGGCCTGCGCGAGGCCGCCGGCGATCTGCAACAGTTCGACGCCGAGCAGGAGCAACACCCAGCGCCGCATGGGCACGCGTGCGCCGAACGCGAAGGCGAGGAGCGTCACGGTGAGGGCCAAGGTCAGGTAGGCGGGCCAGCTGTGAATGTGCTGTAGAAGCTCCGAGTCCAACCCGTTCCGCGGCGCATCGGCATCGCCGGCGTGCGGGCCGGAACCCGTGGTGAGAATTCCCACCGCGATGGTCACCAACACAACGAGGCTCGTCACGTGGGCGGTGATCAGTACCCGGCGGGGCACGGCGACGGAGCGGGGTCCGTTGCCGGTGATCACCCGGTACACGAATGCGGTGCACAGCGCGACGAGTAGCACCGAAATGACGAAGTGGATGCCCACCACATACGGGTTCAGCTGCGTCAGCACGCTGATGCCGCCAATGACTGCCTGAGCCGGAATCCCGAGACCGGCCAGAAGCGTCAACCGAAACAGGTCCCGGCGTTCGCGTCGGAGCCGAATCACGGCGAGGAAGGCGACGATGGCCAACAGGCCGAGCGCCACACCCAGCAGGCGATTCCCGAATTCTATGACCCCGTGGATGCCCATCTCCGGGGTGTTCACGAGCGATTGCGCCGTGCAGCTCGGCCACGTGGGGCAGCCGAGTCCGGAACTCGTCAACCGGACGAGGCCGCCCGTACCCACGAGCAGGATCTGCGCCACAAGGTAGGTCCAGGCGATCACCCGCGTGCGGGCGTTGATCGTGGCGGGTAACCAGGACGACATACGTTTCACGGTTTCAGCTTTCTGTTTCTGCGTTCCGCGAACGGCGCGCATGTGAATACCCCGGCAAGCACGACAATCGCTGCGAACAGCCTGTAGAATCGTGGTTCCACGGAAATTCATGAGTGCACGCCGGTTGGCCGCGCTTACGAAAGCGTGGTCCGTGAATATTCTAGGTTCGCAATGTAGCTGTCCACGCAATCCATTTGCGTGTTGTTCCCCAGTCCAATCAGTAGACGGGGAACAATTCGGGAATGACCGGACTGATATCCGGGTTGTTGTGGGTAGGGAAGAGGTAAGTATGTCGGATGTTCTGCTAGACCGCCCCGATCTTGAGGGGTTGGGCACGTACGAATTCGGGTGGGCCGACTCGGACAAGGCCGGGGCATCCGCCCGCCGCGGGATTTCGCCCGAGGTTGTCACGGATATTTCGAACTTGAAGTCCGAACCGGAATGGATGCTGCAGCGACGCCTGAAGGCCCTGCAGCTGTTTGAGCGCAAGCCCATGCCCACTTGGGGCGCTGATCTCTCCGAGATCGACTTTGACAACATCAAGTATTTCGTGCGCTCCACGGAACGGCAGGCCCAGACCTGGGAAGACCTGCCGGACGACATCAAGAACACGTACGAAAAGTTGGGCATCCCCGAGGCGGAGCGTCAGCGCCTCGTTTCCGGAGTCGCGGCCCAGTACGAGTCCGAAGTCGTGTACCACACGATTAACGAGGAACTCGAAGCGCAGGGCGTCATCTTCATGGACACCGACACGGCGCTCAAGGAGCACCCGGAGTTCTTTGAAGAGTACTTCGGCACGATCATTCCGTCCGGCGACAACAAGTTCGCCGCGCTCAACACCGCGGTGTGGTCCGGTGGATCGTTCGTGTACGTGCCGCCCGGCGTGCACGTCGAGATCCCGCTGCAGGCCTACTTCCGCATCAACACGGAAAACATGGGTCAGTTCGAGCGCACACTGATCATCGCCGACGAGGGCAGCTACGTTCACTACATCGAGGGCTGCACCGCCCCGATCTACAAGTCCGACTCGCTGCACTCCGCCGTGGTGGAGATCGTCGTGAAGAAGAACGCCCGCGTTCGCTACACGACCATCCAGAACTGGTCCAACAACGTCTACAACCTCGTGACCAAGCGGGCCACGGCCGGCGAGGGCGCCACGATGGAATGGATCGACGGCAACATCGGCTCCAAGGTCACCATGAAGTACCCGTCCATCTACCTGATGGGCGAGCACGCCAAGGGCGAGACGCTCTCCGTGGCCTTCGCCGGTCCCGGGCAGCACCAGGATGCCGGCGCCAAGATGATTCACATGGCTCCGAACACGCAGTCGTCTATCGTGTCCAAGTCCATCGCCCGCGGCGGCGGCCGCAGCGGTTACCGTGGTGAGGTCCGCATGGATGCCACCGCGCACCACTCGGCCAACACCGTGCGCTGTGATGCACTCCTGGTCGATACCCAGTCCCGCTCAGACACGTACCCGTCCATTGACATCCGTGTCGACGACGTGCAGCTCGGCCACGAGGCCACCGTCTCCCGCGTCAGCGAAGAACAGTTGTTCTACCTGATGAGCCGCGGTATGCCCGAAGACGAGGCCATGGCCATGATCGTGCGCGGCTTCATCGAACCCATTGCCCGGGAGCTCCCAATGGAGTACGCCCTCGAACTCAACAAGCTCATTGAAATGGGCATGGAAGGATCTGTCGGCTAAATGTCCGCAGCCACCGCGCCAACCCAGGGCGCTTCAACAACCATGCCCACGGCAGCCACCATCGAACCTGCCACAAGTGTCAAAACGAGCAAACACGCCGACGGACGGTTCGCCTACATACCCGTACAGACCCGTTCGGGCCGATTCAAGAGCACCAACGTCGCCGACTTCGAGACCGTCACCGGTCGCGAGGCGGTATGGAAATACCTCCCGGTCGCGAAGTTCACCGATCTCCTGTCGGGCGACCTTGACGGTTCCCCGTACAAGATCGAGTCGACCGACAACGCCGACGTCAGCGTGGAATGGGTCGAACGCTCCGACCGTCGCATCGGCCTCGCCGGGGCTCCGGAAGAGCGGGCCTCCGCGAACGCCTGGACCGGCTTCGAGAAGGCACTGGCCGTCACCGTCAGCGGTGAAGAAGCCAAGGAGATCACCGTGTCGCGTGCTGCGCTCGGCTCCGGCGCTCGGGCCGCACACACGATCATCGAAGCCAAGCCCTTCAGCCAGGCGACGGTCATCCTGCAGAACTCCGGTGAGGCTCGCCTCACCGAGAACGTTGAAATCATCCTCGGCGAGTCGGCCAACCTCACCGTGGTGACCGTGCAGGAGTGGGACGACGAGGCGGTACACCTCAGCAACCACTTCGCATCCGTTGGTCGCGACGCTCGGCTCAAGCATGTCGTCGTATCGCTGGGCGGTCGCATCGTACGGGTGAGCCCGTCGGTGCGCCTGGCCGGAAGCGGAGCGGACACCGACCTGCTCGGACTCTACTTCGCCGACGCGGGCCAGCACCTCGAACAGCAGGTGTACGTGCACCACGACGCACCGCGGAGCCGCAGCCGCGTCAACTACAAGGGCGCCCTGCAGGGGACGGCCGCTCACACCGTCTGGATCGGCGATGTCCTGATCGGAAGCAAGGGCGCCGGCACCGACAGCTACGAGCAGAACCGCAACCTCGTGCTCAGCGAGGGCACGCGCGCCGATTCCGTTCCCAACCTCGAGATCGAAACCGGCGATATCGTCGGTGCCGGTCACGCGAGTGCCACGGGACGTTTCGACGACGAGCAGCTGTTCTACCTGCAGTCCCGCGGAATCTCAGAGGAGGAAGCGCGCCGGCTCGTCGTTCGCGGATTCCTCACGGAGATTGTGCAGAAAATTGGTTCACCCGAGCTCGAGGCTCGCCTCCTGCTCGCCATCGAAGCTGAGCTTCTCACCACGGACGGGAAGTAATCATGGCAGCCACGAAGATCTGTGCGTTCGACGAGCTTGAACCCAATCAGGCCGTCAAGGTCGACATCGACGGTGTGGCGATCGCGCTCGTGCGCGATTCCAGCGGTGGGGTCTTCGCCATCGGCGATACCTGCACGCACGGCGACATCTCCCTCTCCGAGGGGTTCGTCGAAGGCGAGACCCTGGAATGCTGGGCCCACGGGTCCATGTTCTCCCTCACGACCGGTAAGCCGCTCACGCTGCCGGCCTACGAGCCGGTGCCCGTCTACCAGGTTGAAATCATCGGTGGCGACATCTACATCGATCCCTCAGTCATCGTGGCCGTCTAACAGTTTTCCCCATCTGTCAGCTGGCGCTGCCCTCACCCGCGGCGCCGTCACAGCTAAAGTCACTTCAGAAAGCGAATAACATTCATGTCAGTTCTTGAGATCAAAGACCTGCACGTCAGCGTCCAGACCGAGCAGGGCGTCACGCAGATCCTGCGCGGCGTCGACCTCACCATCAACGAGGGCGAGATCCACGCCATCATGGGCCCGAACGGGTCAGGCAAGTCCACGCTCGCTTACACAATCGCGGGCCACCCGAAGTACACGGTCGAGAGCGGATCCATCACCCTCGACGGCGCCGATGTGCTCGCCATGACCGTGGACCAGCGCGCCCGCGCCGGTCTGTTCCTGGCCATGCAGTACCCGGTGGAAATACCCGGCGTCACCGTCACGAACTTCCTCCGCACCGCGAAGACCGCGATCGAGGGCGAAGCGCCCCCCATCCGCAAGTGGATCAAGGATGTCCGTGAGTCCATGGCCGCGCTGCGCATGGACAAGACCTTTGCCGAGCGCAACGTCAACGAGGGCTTCTCCGGTGGAGAGAAGAAGCGCAACGAAATCCTGCAGCTTGAGCTTTTGAAGCCCAAGTTCGCCGTTCTCGACGAGACCGACTCCGGACTCGACGTGGACGCGCTCAAGGTCGTTTCGGAGGGCGTCAACCGGGCGAAGGAGAACACCGGTCTCGGCCTGCTCCTGATCACCCACTACACGCGAATCCTCCGCTACATCACCCCGGACTACGTTCACGTGTTCGTGAACGGCCGCATTGCCGAGCAGGGTGGACCGGAGCTGGCCGATCGTCTGGAAGATGAAGGCTACGATCGCTTTCTGACGCCTTCGAACGTAGGCTAGAGGCATGGTTTCGACACTCAGCCCCACGCGCTACGACGAGATCGAAGAGGCGCTCAAAGACGTCATGGACCCAGAGCTCGGCATCAACGTCGTTGATCTCGGATTGATCTACGACCTCGGCTGGGATGACGAAAACGACGCGCTGGTCGTCCACATGACGCTGACGTCCGCGGGCTGCCCCTTGACGGACGTTCTCGAGGAGCAGACCGCCGAGGCGCTTGACGGGGTCGTCAACCAGTTCCGCATCAACTGGGTGTGGATGCCGCCGTGGGGGCCGGAGAAAATCACCCATGACGGTCGCGACATGATGCGCGCGCTCGGCTTCTCGATGTAGGCCTGGTCAACGCCAGCACGATCTACGCCGCTACCCCGGTTGCCCAGGCAACCGGGGTAGCGGCGGTTAACCCAGCTGATCGGTCACATCCCTGAGCTGTATTGCCATTCCATTGAGTGGAAGGGTATTCTAAGTTTATGACAACCGCTACCGGCCTGTCCCGACGAGCGCGGCAGACCCTCGCCACACGCGAAGACATTGTTTCCTCCGCCGGACGTCTCATGATGCGCCGGGGCTACGTCGCGGTGTCGATCGGTGACATCGCCACCGAGGCCAATGTGGCCGTGCAGACGATTTACAACTCCGTGGGGTCGAAGGCCGAGATCCTCGCCGCCATTCTGGACCGCGTCGCCGAGCAGGCGGATGCCCCCGACATTGTTTCGGCGTCGATGCGCCAGAAGATCGACGACGCGCGAAACCCCTCGGAGATCATTCGAATCCTCGCGGCCTGGTGCACGGTCGTGAACGAGCGCACCGCCGGCATTCTGCGTGTTGTCACCGAGGCCGCCGTGATCGATCCCGACGTCGGCGACTTCGCCCGCCGACAGGATGTGACCAGACTCCGGGGGTACGGCGACGTCGCCACGGTGCTGCGGATGAAGCGGGGCCTGCGCACGGGCCTGAGCGATCACGAAGGGGCCGCCGCGATCTGGGCCATCGGGCATCCGCAGGTGTACCGCACGCTCGTCCTGGAGGTCGGCTGGTCCGTCGACGCGTACCGGGAATGGCTCGAAAAGAGCCTCCACGGGGCGCTTCAATAGGTCAGTGTGCGCCACCACGCTCGGAAGACAAATATACTGATTAGTTGGACCACTTGATCCATACACTCCCACCACCCCCCTGAACGGACTATTGCTGTGCTCAACGTGCAAGATCTCGAAATTCGCGTTGGAGCTCGCGTGCTCATGGAGGGCGTGAACTTCCGTGTCGCACACGGCGACAAGATCGGCCTGGTCGGACGCAACGGCGCCGGCAAGACGACGCTGACCAAGACGCTCGCGGGCGAGACCAACCCCACCAAGGGCTCGATCAGCCACTCGGGCGAAATCGGCTACCTGCCCCAGGATCCCCGTGCCGGAGACCCGTCCATGCTGGCTCGCACCCGCATCCTCGACGCCCGCGGGCTCGGAACGATCGCGCTCGGCATGCAGGAGTCCAGCCTCGAAATGGCGAGCTCCGACCCGAAGATCGCCGCCTCGGCCATGAAGAAGTACGGGCGCCTGACGGATGAGTTCAACGGGCTCGGCGGTTACTCGGCGGAAGCGGAGGCCGCATCGATCGCGAGCAACCTCAAGCTGCCCGATCACATTCTCGATCAGCCGCTCAGCACCCTGTCGGGCGGTCAGCGTCGCCGCATCGAACTGGCCCGCATCCTTTTCTCCGCCGCCGAAATGATGATCCTCGACGAGCCGACCAACCACCTCGACGCCGATTCGGTTGCGTGGTTGCGTGAGTTTGTGAAGAATTATCGCGGCGGATGTATCATCATCAGCCACGACATCGAGCTGGTCGGCGAGACGGTGAACCGGGTCTTTTACCTGGACGCCAACCGCATGATGATCGACATTTACAACATGAATTGGAAGAACTACCTCCTGCAGCGCACGGCCGACGCCGAGCGCCGCAAGAAGGAGCGCTCCAACGCCGAGAAGAAGGCGTCGACGCTGCAGCTGCAGGCCGCCAAGTTCGGAGCCAAGGCGAGTAAGGCAGCGGCGGCCCACCAGATGGTGGCCCGTGCCGAGAAGCTGCTGTCCGGCCTCGACGCGGTGCGCGCGGTCGAACGTGTGGCCAAGTTGCGTTTCCCCGAGCCTTCGCCGTGCGGACGCACGCCGCTCATGGCGACCGACCTGTCGAAGAGCTACGGCTCACTCGAAATCTTCACCGCCGTGGACCTCGCGATCGATCGTGGCTCCAAGGTCGTCATTCTCGGCCTCAACGGTGCGGGCAAGACCACGCTGTTGCGGATGCTCGCCGGAGTCGACGAGCCGGACACCGGACGCATCGAGCCCGGGCACGGCCTGCGTATCGGCTACTACGCTCAGGAACACGAGACGATCGACGTGCAGCGCTCGGTGCTGGAGAACATGGTCTCCAGCTCGCCGAGCATCACTGAAATGGAAGCTCGACGCGTGCTCGGCTCGTTCCTGTTCACGGGCGATGACTCGAAGAAGCCGGCGGGTGTCCTCTCCGGAGGAGAGAAGACGCGTCTGGCCCTTGCGATGATCGTCGTTTCCGGCGCCAACGTTCTGCTGCTCGATGAGCCCACCAACAACCTGGACCCGGCGAGCCGTGAAGAGATCCTCGACGCCCTGGCTCACTATGCCGGTGCTGTGGTTCTGGTCAGCCACGATGAGGGAGCGGTGCAGGCCCTGAACCCGGAACGCGTGCTGATCATGCCCGAGGGTACCGAGGACCACTGGAACAAGGATTACCTCGACCTGATCGAGCTCTCCTAGACCGTCGAACGGCAAGCGCACAGGGTCGAATCGGACCCACGCGATCGCGTGGCCGGTTCGGCCGGTTGTTCCCCGTGCTAGCGGCCCTGCCGGTCGAGGAGTTCGTCTTCGATCTCGGCATCATCCCGGGGCTTCGCGGCGCGCTTGCGATCACGGACGTCCGCACGCTCACGTTCCGCCGGGTCCGCCGCGTTCACGCTGCGGTACTCTTCCCTGAGCGACCAGGACAGACCGAAGAAGGCGATCAGCCCGAACACAAACCACTGCAGCGCGTAGGACAGATGAGGGCCTTCGTCCCTGATTGGTTTCAGCACAGCGGTCGGGCGGGACTCGGTCGGCGCGGGGTTCTCAGAATCCAGCAATCCGTAGGCCCCGGTGTACGTGGGCTGTTCGAGGCGCCCGGCAACGTCCGTCAAATTGATTGTGGCGATCTGGTTCCCGGTGGCCGTGCGGTTGTTGAACGTGGGCTCGGCGGCCTTCAGCCGCGCCACCACGGTGACCTGACCGGCAGGCGGTGCCGGAACGACATCCGGGGCATCCTGACGGTCTCCCGTGGGCAACCAGCCGCGATTGACGACGAAGACCGTCCCGTCATTGAGTCGAAGCGGGGTCAGCACCTCGAAACCGGGACGGACGTTGAGCGGGCGGTTTCGCACCAGCAGCTCATCGTCCGCGAGGTACGTACCGGTCATGGTGACGGGAAGCCATTTCTGAGACTCGGAGAATGAGTCCAGGGTGGGCAGCGCCTCGGCGAGCGGCACCGGCGACGCGTCGTAGTTCGCGTCAATCTTGGACACTTCGACGAGCGCTTCCGTGCGGCGGGCCAGCTGCCAGGCTCCCAGGCCGGAGCACACGGCGGCGAACACGATCGTCAGAGCCAGATAACCGGCCCAGCGACGCGTGAACGCGAACTTCCACGCGCTCACGACGACTCATCCGTTGCCGTGAGTGGCGAGACCCGCAGGGGAAAGTCACGCGCAGACAGGAACTCGCGGAGGTACTCGACGTGATCGTCGCAGGCGAGCCAGGTCTTCACCCGGTCCTCGGTGTGGATTCTGGGATTGCGCCAATCCAGGCGCCAAACTGCGGCGTCGCGACAGTCGGCCCTGGAACAGGTAGCCGAGTCGAGCGGCGCGCCCAGACCTATCACTGCTCGTCCTGACCGGCGCTGCCGGGAGCCGGAGCATCCGTGGGCGGTGCAGAGCCGCGATACGGCTCGATGCTGCCGGGGCGCAGAACCTGGCCTCCGCGTGGATCGGAATGCACATTGGCCATGACCACCGCGAAGTAGGGAAGGGCGATCGCACCGATCGCGCAGACGAGAAGCCACCAACCGTGCACAAACAGCATCAGCACAATGCACACCACGCGAATGCCCATGGCAACCGTGTACTTGATCATGCGACTGCGTCGTTCCTCCTCGGGGGAGAGAGGAAGCGAGGTGATCGACTGCTGCTGCTTCATGTCGGAATGCGCTCCACTACGGCGGGTAACTGTCCGCTGCGTCCAGTTTACGTCTCACGGCGACATACCGAAGACGCCTTAAGCTGAGAATGGACGGGCGAAAGTTTTGCCGCGCCACGACTGAAGGAATGTGCATGACAACGATACGAACCGTTCTTGTTACCGGAGGCAACCGAGGCATCGGCTACGCGATTGCGGAGGAGTTTCTGGCCGGCGGACATCGCGTCGCCGTGACGTCGCGGTCCGGCCACGGGCCGGACGGCAGCCTCACCGTGCGCGCCGACGTGACCGATGCGGCAAGCATCGACGCCGCGTTCACCGAAATCGAAGCGGCCTACGGCCCCGTCGACGTCGTCGTTGCCAACGCGGGAGTCACCAGGGACATGCTGCTCATGCGTATGTCCGACGACGATTTCACTTCCGTTGTCGACACCAATCTCAGCGGCGCCTTCCGCGTGGTCAAGCGCGCGTCGAAGGGCATGCTCAAGGCTCGTTTCGGTCGGATCGTGCTGATCTCCAGCGTTGTCGGCCTCTACGGGTCCGCCGGCCAGGTGAACTATTCCGCGTCGAAGAGCGGGCTGGTCGGGCTCGCGCGATCGATCACGCGCGAACTCGGCGCACGTGGCATCACGGCGAACGTCGTCGCGCCGGGCTTCATTGAGACGGATATGACGGCGGCACTGCCCGAGGCGACGCAGGCCGACTACAAGAAGTCCATCCCCGCCGGTCGATTCGCCACCCCGACCGAAGTGGCCCGGGTCGTCAGCTGGCTCGCCGGCGACGATGCCGGGTACATTTCCGGCGCGGTCATCCCGGTCGACGGCGGCCTGGGGATGGGGCACTAAGCCCCGCGGCTCAGCCGCGCAGCCCGAGCAGCGGAAGAATCTGGCTGAGGTCGCGCACGTCGATGGCAAGATCGGCGGCGGCCTTCACCCGGGGCTTCGCGTTGAATGCGATCGAGAGACCCGCGGCATGCATCATGTCCAGGTCGTTGGCCCCGTCGCCGACCGCAACGGTGCGGGGGAGCGGCACCGCCTCGACGAGCGTCCACTCGCGCAGGGCCGACGCCTTGGCTGCGGCGTCGATTATCGGTCCCTGGACCCGCCCGGTGAGGTGGCCTCCGACGACCTCGAGCCGGTTGGCACGCCAATGGTCGATGGAGAGCTCTGCCGCGAGCGGATCCAACAACTCGTGGAACCCTCCGGACACGACGCCGACGCGGCACCCGTTGGCGTGCAGGCCGGTGATCAGCTCCGGTACGCCCTCCGTGAGACGGATGCTCCGCCCCACCTCCGCGAAGACGCTCTCTGGAAGCCCTTCGAGCGTGGCGACGCGCGCCCGGAGACTTTCGGCGAAGTCGAGGTCACCGAGCATCGCGCGCTCGGTGACCTCGGCGACGAGTTCACGAGAGCCGGCGGCATCCGCCAGCAGCTCGATGACCTCGTCCTGGATAAGTGTGGAGTCCACGTCGAGAACGACGAGAAAGCGAGTTGCAGGGGTCACGGGTGGACGCGCACGCCCTTGCCGACGACGGTGATCCCGGAATCCGTCACGCTGAAGCCACGAGCCAGGTCCCGGCCGCGGTCGACACCGACCGACGCGCCCGCCTCAACGACGACCTCCTTGTCCAGGATCGCCCGGTGCACCACGGCACCAGCCAGGATCTGCACGCGGTCGAAGACGATCGAGTCGACAACCTCCGCGGCAGAACCGATGACCGTCCACGGCGCCAGCACGCTGCGCTCGATATGGGCTCCCGAAATGACGCAACCCAGCGACACGATGGAGTCGATCATGGTGCCGAGGGCACCGTGCGCGTCCCGAACGAACTTGGCCGGTGGCGAGTTCTGCTGCTGGCTGAAGATCGGCCATTCCTGGTTGTACAGGTTGAAAACAGGCAAGGCGGAGATCAGGTCCTGATGCGCTTCGAAGAACGAGTCAATCGTCCCCACATCGCGCCAGTAGTAGCGGTCACGGTCGGTGGAGCCGGGCACGTCGTTGCGCTTGAGGTCATAGACGCCGGCCTCGCCGCGCTCGACGAAGTCGGGGATGATGTCGCCACCCATGTCATGGCTGGAGTCGGTCTTTTCTCCGTCGCGCAGAACGGCTTCGATCAACGCGTCGGTGTTGAAGACGTAGTTGCCCATGGAAGCGAATACCTCGTGCGGCGCGTCGGCGAGGCCGACGGCATCCTTGGGCTTCTCGCGGAAGTCCTTGATCCGGTCGGGAGTGGCGGCGTCGACCTCGATCACGCCGAACTGGTCGGCGAGACCGATCGGCTGCCGGATGGCGGCGACGGTGGCCTGCGCGCCGGAGTCGATGTGGGCCTGGATCATCTGGCTGAAGTCCATGCGATAAACGTGGTCGGCACCGACCACGACAACGATGTCGGGTTTCTCGTCATGGATGAGGTTGAGGCTCTGCAGGATGGCGTCGGCAGAGCCGCTGAACCAGCGTTTACCGAGTCGCTGCTGCGCCGGTACGGATGCGATGTACGAATTCGACAGTCCTCCAGACACATGCCAGGTCTGCGACACGTGACGGTCGAGACTGTGGGACTTGTACTGGGTGAGGACGACGACCTGCGTCAACCCCGAATTGATGAGGTTGGAGAGCGCAAAGTCCACCAAACGGTAGTGCCCGCCGAACGGAACGGCGGGCTTTGCGCGGTCTTCGGTGAGCGGCATCAGCCGCTTTCCCTCACCACCAGCGAGAACTATTCCAAAGATCTTCTTGGCCTTCATGTGTAAAGAGTAGGGGCAATCGGGGGGTTTCTGCACCAATAGTGTCTGTGTTGCGCGCCACCCTGCGCTAGTTTTGCTCCATGCGAGTGGACATACTGACCAAGGAATACCCGCCGGAGATCTACGGCGGTGCCGGAGTGCACGTGACGGAGCTTGTCAAGGCGCTGCGTGAAGACATCGATGTGACGGTGCGGTGCTTCGGCCCGCCGCGCACGGATGCGGACACCTATGCATATGACGTACCGCCCACGCTGGCGGACGCCAACCCGACGCTCGCCACCCTGGGGGTGGACCTGCAGATGGCTCAGGACGTGGGTGGAGCGGACGTGGTGCATTCCCACACCTGGTACGCGAACGGGGCGGGGCACGTCGCCAAGCTCCTGCACGGCGTGCCGCACGTGGTGACGGCGCACAGCCTCGAACCGCTGAGGCCGTGGAAGGCGGAGCAGCTCGGCGGCGGTTATCGTGTGTCCAGCTGGATCGAGAAGACGGCCTTCGAGGCAGCGGATGCGGTCATCGCCGTGAGCGGCGGCATGCGCCGCGACATCCTGCGCAGCTATCCGTCCCTCGACGAGAACCGCGTGCACGTCGTGTACAACGGCATCGACCTCGACCGCTGGAAGCCGACCACGGACCTCGACTTCGTTCGATCGCTCGGAATCGACCCCGACCGTCCGTCGGTCGTCTTCGTCGGGCGCATCACCCGCCAGAAGGGCCTGCCGTACCTGCTGCGGGCCGCGGCGGAATTGCCAGCAGATGTTCAGCTCGTGTTGTGCGCCGGTGCGCCGGACACTCCCGGCATTCTTGCCGAGGTCACCGCCGGGGTCGAGGCGCTGCAGAAGGAACGCTCCGGGGTCGTGTGGATCAACCGGTTGCTCGCCCAGCACGAGCTCTCCGCGGTCCTGACCCAGGGGACCGTCTTCGTGTGCCCGTCCATCTACGAGCCGCTCGGCATCGTGAATCTGGAAGCCATGGCCTGCGGTCTTGCGGTCGTGGGAACCGCCACGGGCGGCATCCCGGAGGTCGTCGCGGACGGTGAGACGGGGCGCCTCGTTCCCATCGACCAGATGACGGACGGCACGGGAACCCCGCTTGACCCCGACCGGTTCGTCGCCGATTTGGCCCGCGTTCTCACCGACGTTGTGGCCGATCCGTTGCGCGCCGCCGAGATGGGACGACAGGGGCGCATCCGTGCCGAGAAGGAATTCGGGTGGGCGCAAATTGCGACGCGTACCCGCGAGATTTACGCTTCCCTGCTGTAGATCGGCAATCGCCCGGTCGAGCTGTACACGGCGACCGGGCGACGCCCGATAACATGGCCTCATGGTCAACGTTCTTCAATTCACCGACGTATCCGTCGTCCGGGCCGGCACACCCATCCTCGACTCAGTGAACTGGAGCGTCGACGATGATCAGCGCTGGGTGATTCTCGGTCCCAATGGCGCAGGCAAGACGACGCTCCTGCAGATCGCCGCCGCGATCACGCACCCGTCGAGCGGCACGGCCGAGGTGCTCGAGGAACCGCTCGGCGGAACAGACCTGTTCGAGCTTCGTCCGCGCATCGGGTTCGCGTCGACCGCCATGGCTCGTCGAGTTCCGGCCGACGAGAAGGTCCTCGACGCCGTCATGACGGCCGCGTACTCCGTGACCGGCCGCTGGAACGAAGAATACGAAGCGATCGACGAGCGGCGCGCCCAGCGCGTGCTCAGCGAATGGAAGCTCGATCACCTGGCTCAGCGCAAGTTCGGCACCCTGAGCGACGGCGAGCAGAAGCGCGTCCAAATCGCCAGGGCCGTGATGACCGATCCGGAGATGCTGCTGCTCGACGAACCGGCCGCGAGCCTCGATCTCGGTGCACGCGAGGCGCTCCTGCAGCTGTTGAGCGGTTACGCCAAAGAACCGAACTCCCCGGCCATCATCATGGTCACGCATCACGTGGAAGAAATCCCGCTCGGTTTCACGCATGTTCTCCTCATCAAGAACGGCGGCATCGTTGCCTCGGGGCCGATCTCGGAAGCGCTGACGGCCGAGGCGCTGAGTGAGACCTTCGGCCTGAACATCGAGCTCATCGAAACCGACGGTCGCTACGCCGCGCGGTCACTCTGAATTCACCTGTGCCTGCTCACTCGGAGTCGGCTTTCTGCTAACGTAGACGGTGGCCATTTGGCCGCATAGTTTTGCACCACTAGACAGCACTGTGACCAGTTAAAAATCTGTTCACCTGAAGTGCGATAAGGAACTCTTCATGAAGTCTGACATCCACCCCGTGTACAACGCCGTCGTTTTCCGCGACCTCGCATCGGGCGCGACCTTCCTCACCCGCTCCACGGTCTCCAGCAAGAAGACCATCGAGTGGGAAGACGGAACGACCTACCCGGTCATCGACGTCGAAATCTCGTCCGAGTCGCACCCGTTCTACACGGGCAAGCAGCGCATCATGGACTCCGCCGGACGCGTCGAGAAGTTCAACTCGCGTTACAAGGGCTTCGGCAAGTAACAGCCACACCCCGCTCGATCGGCACCGCCTCCTCGCAGCAGTTCTCCGAGTCCGCAGCTGCCACACAGAAAAGGCGACCAGCTTCTGCTGGTCGCCTTTTCGTGCGCAGGGCACCTCAGTCCCGAACTGAACGGCCGCCGAGCCGGCGGTTCAGCGCTCCGGCCACAGCACGTCGGCCACGAACTCCGGGTCCCTGCCCCGACGCATGTAATCCTGAAAGCTTTCCGCCTGTTGGCGGTACCAGGCGACCTGCGCGGCGTGCAGCTCAGGGAGAGTGCTCGGCAGGGCCTTCACATGCGCCCGGTGAATGGCCTGCGCCACCCGACCCGCGGCGATGGCGTCCGCTCCCGCATCGTGCGCGTCGGCGAGAGTCACCCCGTAGAAGGCCGACGTGACCTCGAGGGTTCGCTTGCCCCTGCGGTACTTGTCGACGCCCTTGTCGATGACGAGCGGATCGATCACCGGGTAGGGGGACAGCAACGGGGCGATCCCGTATCGCATGGCCTCGCGATTGAGCAGCGTGAGGTCGTAGGGGGCGTTGTAGGCCACCACCGGCAGCCCGTCGGCGAGGTGCGCACGAAGTGCCGCCACGATCTCCGCAATGCCCTCGGCCGCGTTCTGCCCGTTCACGACGGCGTATTCGGTCGTGATGCCGTGCACGTTCGTGGCCCCGGCCGGAATGTCGACTCCCGGGTCCAATAGCCAGTCAATGCGCTGTTCCACCTCACCGCCCTCGTCGAGCACCGCCACCGTGGCAGAGACGATGCGGCACGACTCCACGTCGATTCCGGTGGTTTCCAAATCAAAGACGGCGAGTCGATCGCTCCAGTTGCTCATACCCCCACCCTACGGGCGACCACCGACACTGCCCGGCAGACAGTCCGGCCCTCGCGCTAACCGCAGTGCAGCCAGAAGAAGCTCTGGGCCCCCAACGTCAGGGTGAGCGTTCCCTCGGCGTCGAAGCTCGGAAAAACGGCTCCACCGAACAGATCGTAGAGTCGCGTACCTGCCAACTCCGGGGCGGTGATCTGAAACGCGACCGGGTGGTGCGAGAAGCTGAAAACGCACAGGACCGTCTCCGGCTGGTCACCGAACATTTTTCCGGTGCCGGCGTAGGTGCGCGTGAATGCGAGAACCGAGTCGTGGTTCGTGGTGAGCACCGTGATCGCGCCGAGACCGAACGTGGGATGCGCTTTGCGCACGTGGATCACGTTGCGGATCCAGTGCAGGAGCGACCCCGACTGGGCGAGGTGCGTTTCCACGTTTGTCTGTGTGTAGTTGTACACGAGGGACTGCACGACCGGCAGGAACAATTTTCCGGGGTCTGCGGAGGAAAAGCCGGCGTTGCGGTCGGGCGTCCACTGCATGGGCGTGCGCGAACTATCCCGGTCGGGAAGCCAGATATTGTCGCCCATACCGATCTCGTCGCCGTAGTAGAGAAAAGGGCTTCCCGGGAGGGCAAACAGCAGGGCATGCGCGAGCTCGAGCTCGGAGCGGGAGTTGTCGAGCAGGGGTGCCAGCCGCCGACGGATGCCGATGTTCGCGCGCATCCTCGGGTCGTAGGCGTACCAGCCGTACATCGCCTGGCGGTATTCCTCACTGACCATTTCCAGCGTCAACTCGTCGTGGTTGCGCAAGAACACGCCCCAGCCGGCTCCGTCGGGAATGTCAGTCGTCTCGGACAGCACCCGCACCAGTTCGTTGGCCTGCTGCGAGCGCAGCGAGTAGAAGATTCGGGGCATCACCGGAAAATCGAAGGCCATGTGGCATTCGGGTTCGTCTTCCGTGCCGAAGAACGCGGCGACCTCGCGCGGCCACTGGTTGGCCTCGGCGATCATCACCCGACCGGGGTAGTCCCGATCGACCATGGCCCGCAGCCGCCGGGTGAACTCGTGCGTGGGCGGCTCGCCCTCACCGTTGCCGTCATCCGACTCGTACAGGTAGGGGATCGCGTCCAGTCGAAACCCGTCGACGCCGAGGTCGAGCCAGAAACGGATGACGTCGAATATGGCCTCATGCACGGCCGGATTCTCGAAGTTGAGGTCCGGCTGGTGGGAGAAGAAGCGGTGAAAAAAGAACTGACGACGCACGGGATCGAACGACCAGTTCGATTCCTCGGTATCGATGAAAATGACGCGGATGTTGGGGTATTTGTCGTCGGTGTCATTCCAGACGTAGAAATCGCCGAAGGGCCCCTCCGGGTCTTCCCTGGACTGCTGGAACCATTCGTGCTGGTCGGAGGTGTGGTTCAAAGGGAGGTCGATGATGATGCGCATGTTGCGTTCATGCGCCTTCGTCACCAGGTCCTTGAACTCCTCCAGCGTGCCGAATTCGGGCAGGATCGTGCGAAAATCCGAGACGTCGTACCCACCGTCCCGGAGCGGCGACGTGAAGAACGGTGGGAGCCAGAGAGCATCGATGCCGAGCCACTGCAGATAGTCCAACTTGGAGACGAGTCCCGCGAGGTCTCCGGACCCGTCGGCATTGCTGTCGACGAAGGAGCGAATCATCACCTCGTAGAAAACCGAGCGACGGTACCAGAGCGGGTCCAGACTCAACCCGGGCAGCTGAATGGGTGCGGTAAAACTCACGGCGATCCTCCCGGCCCAACAGGGCGCTGGTCAGCAAATAGTCGATGTGAATGCCAGATTAGACCCGAGTCTAGGGCGACCCGGGCTATGTCGGTCCAGAGGAAGGCAAGTCTGGCGGATAAACTTTCCCCAATGATCGTTCCTTCTCCCTACGCCGACCTGCTCGAGGCGATTCCGGTGACGGCGCGCACCCTCCCGATATGCGGCAGCCTGAGTGCGTTCTGGGAGTACGGCGACCCGGAATCGGCCACGACCATTGTGATGGTGCACGGCTTTCGAGGTGATCACCACGGGCTGGAACCGGTCGTGGCGTACCTCCCGGGCGTGCGGATCGTCTCACCGGACCTGCCCGGCTTCGGAGACTCCGAACCGCTCGCCGGCCGACGTCACGACCTGGACGGTTACTCGTTCTGGTTGGCGGCCTTCCTCGAAGCTCTGGCTCCGACCGGTCGCGTCGTCATTCTCGGGCACTCGTTCGGGTCGATTGTCGTCGCCGCGGCGCTGGCCGGGGGCATGCCCGCCGACGATGTTGTTCTCGTGAACCCGATCGCCGCACCCGCGTTGTCCGGGCCGCGCGGGGTTCTCGCCCGACTCGCCGTTTTCTACTACTGGGCGGCGGCCACCCTTCCGGAAAGGCTGGGCTTCGCGCTGCTGCGCAACGGGGCCATCGTACGCATCATGAGCGTCACGATGACGAAGACGCGCGACCGGGCACTGCGCCGGTGGATCCACAACCAGCATGACCGATACTTTTCGGCGTTCTCCGACCGCCGTGTCGTCCTCGACGCGTTCCGCGCCTCGGTCGGACACGACGTCAGCGAGTTCGCGACCCGTATTCCCCAGCGCACGATGCTCATCGCCGCCGAAAATGATGACATCACCCCCCTCGCGGCCCAGTACCGGCTGCAAACCCTGTTCGCGGATGCGTCGCTCGCGGTGATCCACGACGTGGGCCATCTCATCCACTACGAAATGCCGGCACCCGCCGCCTCGCAGGTGCGCGCCTTCCTCGACCTGGCTGGAACGCCGTGAAGATCGTCTTCGACTGCCGATACACCCGCACCGATCGTCACGACGGCATCAGCCGCTACACGGCGGGGCTCGTCACCGAACTCGCCGCGCTGCATCCGCTCACCATGCTCATCAGCGACCACCGCCAGCTGGCGATGCTCCCGAACGTGCCGTGGCAGCTCGTGAGCGCACCCACCAGCATCCGTGAACCGTTGGTGGCGCGTCAGGTGAATCGGCTGCACCCCGACGTCGTGTTCAGCCCCATGCAGACGATGGGCTCCTGGGGGCGCCACTATCGTTTGCTGCTGACGGTGCACGATCTCATCTACTACCGCAATCGCACGCCCCCGCGGGAGTTTTCCCTGCCGATTCGGTTGTTGTGGCGCCTGTACCACCTCTCCTGGTGGCCCCAACGGATGCTGTTGAACCGTGCCGACGCCGTCGTCACGGTCTCCGAGACGACCAGTTCCCTCATCGCCGCGCACCGGCTCACCCTGCGACCGGTGCGCGTGGTCCCGAACGCCGCGACGGCGCCCACCGAGAGCGGGCGACGCGCGGCCCGCCTCGCACCGGAAACCGGCCGACTGGTCTACATGGGCTCCTTCATGCCGTACAAGGACGTGGACACGCTCGTGCGCGCTGTCGCCGAGCTGCCCGAGCACGAACTGCACCTGATGAGCCGCGTGTCCGACGCCGAGCGTGCCCGGCTCACGAGTCTTGCTCCACAGGCTCGACTCGTCTTCCACAACGGGGCGAGCGACGCGGAGTACACCGCCGTGCTCCGCTCGGCGACGGCGCTCGTGACTGCGTCATTGGATGAGGGCTTCGGCATTCCGCTCGTGGAGGCGATGAGCCTCGGCATACCGGTCGTGGTGAGCGATATCCCCATTTTTCGGGAAATCGGCGCCGACGCCGCGCGGTATTTCGAGCCCGGCAACCCGGCGGCGCTTGTCGCGGCCGTGAACGCGCTGGCCGAGCCGGGCGAGTGGGCGGCCCGATCCGATCGGTCGGTTGTCGCGGCGTCCCGCTTCACCTGGCGCGCGTCTGCGGTCAAGCTGCTCGCGGCACTCACCGAACAGGTTCAGCAAGGCGCGAGGGACTGAGCCACCGCTCGCCTCGCGTCAGCGGCAGTTCCGCCCCGCACTCAGCGAAGCACGTCGAACGACTCGTTGACGGTGCGGAGCGTCGCATCGAAGTGCACGAGTTCAATGCGGCCGTGCTGCCAAACGAAATCGTGTACCGAACCGTTGGCAATGATTTCGTCGTGGCGTGGGCGTTCCCCGTCGGTGAAGTGACGCAGCAGCGTGCCGATGATGCCGCCGTGGCTCACGATCAGCACGGACTGGCCCTCGTGGACACTGGCCAGACGCTCCAGTGCGGGCAGCACCCGGCCCAGGACGTGCTGGCGGGTTTCGAGGCCCGGGACGGGTACCCCGTCGGGAAAGCGCTGCTGCCGCTGCGCGAAGGTGAGCCCCTCCATCAGGCCGTGGTGGCGTTCGGTCATGTCGTCATGGAGTTCGGGGCGGGTGAGTCCCAGCTCGCCGGCGATGATCCGGGCGGTCTCCTCGGCGCGCTGCAGCGGACTGCTGACGACCACGTCCCACTGGCGTTCGCGCAGGCGCACGCCCGACTCGGCGGCCTGCGCCCGGCCGGTGGAATTCAGCGGGATGTCCGTGCTCCCCTGGATGCGCTGGTGCAGGTTCCAATCGGTCTGGCCGTGTCGCACGATGGACAGGCGAGTCGTGGGCGCGGAATCCGCACCGCCCAGGTCCGCAGGGTTCAGCACAGCCGGTCCGCCAATCCGGCGAGGGTCTCGGAGGCGCCGGCCTCGAGCTTGAGAACCGCCCGTCCGTCGCCCTTCGTGGCGCCGCGGTTGATAACCACGATGGGAAGCTTGCGACGACGCGCCTGCTCCAGCAGCCGGATGCCGGAGTTCACCGCGAGCGAGGATCCCGCGATGACGAGCGCCTCGGCGGCCTGAACGAGCGACTGCGCCGCCGTGAACCGTTCGGTGGGCACCAGCTCGCCGAAGAACACCACATTGGGTTTGAGCATCCCGTCACAGACCGTGCAGGCCGGAACGCTGAACTTGTCGATGTCGTCCACGTCGGCGTCGCCATCCGGGGCGATGCGCACGGCCTCCGGGGTTCGGAGCGCGGGGTTGGCCGATTCCAGCCGTTCCGCAACGCTGTCCCGGCCGAACGCCTGTCCACAGACGAGGCAGATGACCCGATCCATCGAGCCGTGCAGTTCCACGACGTGACGCGAGCCGGCGCGCGTGTGCAACCCGTCGACGTTCTGCGTGACGACGCCGGAAATGGCTCCGGCGGACTCCAGCCGCACCAATGAGGCGTGACCGACGTTCGGCTGGGCCGCGCGAAAATGCCGCCACCCGAGGTGGCTGCCCGCCCAGTAGCGCTTGCGGGCGCGCTCGTTGCTCACGAACGTCTGAAAGGTCATGGGCGTGCGCTGCGGGGCGCCTTCGCCCCGATAATCGGGAATGCCGGAGTCGGTGCTGAGCCCGGCGCCGGTCAAAACGACGGTCCGCCGCCCGCGCAGGAGGTCGGCGAGGGCGTCGAGCTGGGCCCGTGCCGCCGATTCGTCGGCCGGGTCTCCCGGAGCCTGATCGGGCACCCCGGCGTCGATCAGTGTGCCGGCAGGCGGGAACAGATCGGCTGTCATTGAGGCTCCCGTCTCGATCTGAAGGGTTCCACCCGGACCGGGGAAACCGCAGGCGCGCAATCGGCCACACGTCGATTCTAAACTCGTCTGTTTTCAGTAATGAATGCAGACCTGTCAGGATGAACGTTCTTCTCCCTCGAAAGGTGCTCGTCTCGTGCAGATCATTCCCATCACCGACCTCGATCTGCCCGACCTGAGCGACTACTCCCGCCTCACCGACGTTGCGTTGCGCCGGGTCTCCGAACCCGCCGGCGGCCTCTACATCGCGGAATCTCCCAAGGTGATCGCGCGGGCTCTTGCGGCAGGCCATCGGCCGCGGTCCCTCCTGGTGCAGGAGCAGTGGCTGCCCGACGCGGAGCGGCTGCTGCAGGACTGGCCCGATGTTCCCGTGTACGTGGGGGAGTCTCGGGTGCTGGAGAAGCTCACCGGCTACAACCTGCACCGCGGCGCCCTGGCCGCGATTCATCGCCCCGCGCTCCCGTCGGTGTCGGAGCTCATCGCCGGGGCGCGCCGCATCGTGATTCTCGAAGACATCGTCGACCACACGAACGTCGGCGCGATCTTCCGGTCGGTGGCCGGCCTCGGCGCCGACGCCGTGCTCATCACGCCGCGCTGCGCTGACCCGCTCTACCGGCGCAGCGTGCGCGTGAGCATGGGCACCGTGTTGCAGGTGCCGTGGACGCGACTCCCCGAATGGAGCGAGGCGACTCCGCTGCTGCAGGAGGCCGGCTTCCACCTTGCCGCCCTGGCGCTGAGCGACGAGGCCGTCTCGCTCGATCGCTTCGCCGCCGACGCGCCGGAACGGGTGGCCCTCGTGCTCGGCGCCGAGGGCGACGGTCTCAGCACCCACGCCCTCGCGGCAGCGGACACCGTGGTGACCATTCCCATGCTGCACGGCGTCGATTCGCTCAACGTAGCTTCGGCGAGCGCCGTCGCGCTCTACGCCCTGCGCGTCTGAGCCTCCGGGCGCCGCCGGCGCACAGCAACACACGGGTGCCGCTCGGGCCGGGCTCCGGATCGGCCCGGTACGATTGACGGATGCCACAGAGCCGACGCGTGACCCTTCGTCGGAGGCGCCTCGCCGTCTTCGGAACCCTGCTCGTTGTCCTGCTGGGCATCGGATACCTCGGAGCGACAGGGCTCGCCCCGGTGCCGGCGTCTGCCGCCGAGATCGGCACGCCCACGGATCTGACGCAGCCGCCCACGGAACCGGCCTGGCCCAGCTACGGTCAGGGGGCGATCGGAGCCGTCGGATTCAGCGGCGCCCTCGCGGCCCACGGGGAACAGGCATCCGTTCCGATCGCGAGCATCACGAAGATGGTCACGGCGCTCGTGGTGTTGGACGCCAAGCCGCTCGGTGCCGGCGAGTCCGGGCCTGACATCACGTTCACCGATGCTGATATTGAGCTGTACTACAAGTCACTTGCCGAGAACGGCTCCGTCGCCCCGGTCGTCTCCGGCCTCGTGCTGAGCGAACGCGAGGCCTTCGAGGCCATGCTGCTGCCGTCCGCCAACAACTACGCGGCGTCCCTGGCCGTGTGGGCGTATGGCAGCGAGAGCGCGTACCTCGAGGCCGCCAACTCCTGGCTGGCGGAGAAGGGCCTCACCGACACCGTCGTGGCCGACACGAGCGGCATCTCGTCCAACAGTGTGAGCAGCACGGCGAACCTCGTGGAGCTCGCCAAACTTGTTGCCGGCAACGCGGCACTGACCGAGATCGTGGCCATGCCCAGCGCAGTGCTCCCCACGGTCGGTGCGGTCACGAACACCAACAAGCTCCTCGGCACCGCGGGCGTCGACGGGATCAAGACCGGCACGACCGATGCGGCCGGCGCGTGCCTGCTGTTCTCGACGGACCTCACCGTGGACGGTGAGACCGTCACCCTCGTGGGCGTCGTGCTCGGCGGCAACACGCATGGTGAACTCAACGATGCCATCGCCGCGCTGATCGCGAGCGTCAAGCCCGGTTTCCAGAACGTGGACCTCGCCGTGAAGGGCGATTCCTTCGGCTCGTACACGACCGCGTGGGGGCAGACGGCCGAGGCTGTGGCGGGGGAGGACGCCTCCGTTCTCGTCTGGTCGGACACCCCGATCACCGGCGCGGCCACGGCACGGAGCGTCACGCTCGGCAACGCCGGCGACGAGGTCGGCGACGTGGAATTCACGGTGGGGGACCGGTCGGTCAGCGTGCCACTGGTCCTCGGCGAACCCCTCACCGACCCGGGCGCCGGCTGGCGGTTCAGCCACCCGGGCGAGCTCGCGGCGGGATAGCGGGCCCTGGAGGATCGTCGCCGAAGCCGTCGCCGGCTACCAGGAGACGGCACCGGAACCTGCCGCGGCCTTCGCCCGCCACGACCTCTTCGCGGCGGCCCTGACTACTCCCGCAGCAGGAAGGGTCCGGCAGCCGGGCGTTTGGGCAGCACGTTGTCCCCGGACGACTGGTGCCGCACCCGGCGCAGCACCCACGGCACCAGGTACTCCCTGGCCCAGGCGAGATCCTCCGTGCGGGCCTGGCGCCAGGTGATCTCGCGCATCGGTTCCGGAATCTGCGGCTGCAGGGCGTTCTCCACGTTGAGCGCCGAGAGCACCATCCGAGCCACCGTGTGATGACCCAGCGCATTCAGGTGCAGCCGGTCGGGGGCCCACATTCGCGAATCCTGAATTTCCCGCAGCGACCACATGTCGGCCACGATGCAGTCGTGCCTGGCGGCGACGGCGCGCAGATTCTCGTTGTAAATCGCGACCTTGCCGCGGATACCGCGAAAGACGGGGGAGAAGCCCACGTCGGCGCCGGTGAACAGCACGACGGTCGCCCCGTCGCGGCGGAGCTGTCCCACCGCTTCCTCGCAGCGCGACGCGATCTCGTCCGGGTCGGTGCCCGGCCTGATCACGTCGTTGCCGCCGGCCGAGAACGTGATGAGGTCCGGTCGCAGGGCGAGCGCCGATTCAATCTGCTCGTGGCTGATCTGCCGAATGAGTTTGCCCCGTACCGCCAGGTTCGCGTAGGCAAAATCCTCGGTCCCCGTGCTGAGCACGTCCGCCAGACGGTCGGCCCATCCCCGGTTCCCGCCCGGGGCAGACGGCTCGGGGTCACCGATTCCCTCGGTGAAGGAATCGCCCACGGCGACGTAGCGGGACCACGGATGTTGCGGAGTCGTCATGCTGTCATTGTGCCGTGACATACACGCGGCCGCACAACTTGATATCTTGGGGAGAAGTGAATACTCCATCTGCCTTCGGTCCCGCGCAGGGAACAAGTGCAGCCGAACACTTGTCCCCGTCTTTCCCGGAGAGGGCCGCGTGGGGCACCGCGAGCAAGCTGCGGGCCTGGCAGGCCGAGGCCCTCGAAGCCTATTTCCGGCACGAACCGCGGGATTTCCTCGCCGCGGCCACGCCGGGGGCCGGCAAGACCACGTTCGCGTTGCGCCTCGCCGCCGAACTGCGCTCCCGCCGCACCATCGACCGCATCACGGTCGTCGCCCCGACCGAGCACCTGAAGAACCAGTGGGCGGATGCCGCGGCGCGCGCCGGGATCCGTCTCGACCCGATGTTCAAGAACGCCGACGGCATCTACGGCAGCCACTATCACGGCGTCGTGGTCACCTACGCGCAGGTCGCCGCCCGGGCGGCGCTGCACAAGCGACTCACCGAGTCGAGCCGAACCCTGGTGATCCTGGACGAGATCCACCACGGCGGCGACGCCCTGAGCTGGGGCGACGCCATCCGTGAGGCATTCGGCCCCGCGACACGCCGACTGTCCCTCACCGGAACCCCGTTTCGCTCGGACACCTCGCCGATCCCGTTCGTGAGCTACCTGCCCGACAAGCACGGCATCCGCATGTCGCAGAGCGACTACGCCTACGGCTACGGCCGCGCGCTGGCGGACGGCGTGGTGCGACCGGTGATGTTCATGGTCTACGCCGGACACATGAAGTGGCGCACGCGCGCCGGCGACGAGATGGAAGCCAAGCTCGGCGAAGGCAACACCAAGGACATCACCAGCCAGGCGTGGCGCACCGCGCTCGAGCCGACCGGGCAGTGGATTCCGGCCGTGTTGCGATCGGCGGACCAGCGCCTCACCGCCGTGCGTCAGGGCATCCCGGATGCCGGCGGCCTCGTGATCGCGACCGACCAGACGACGGCGCGGGCCTATGCCGTGATCCTCGAGGAGATCTGCGGGGAGCCGGTGACGATCGTCTTGTCGGACGAGAAGGAATCCAGCGACCGGATCGACGAATTCTCCAAGAACACCCGGCGGTGGATGGTCGCCGTGCGCATGGTGTCCGAAGGCGTCGACGTACCGCGCCTCGCGGTGGGCGTCTATGCCACGAGCGCCGCGACCCCGCTGTACTTCGCCCAGGCGATCGGCCGCTTCGTGCGCGCCCGCCGCCGTGGCGAGACCGCATCGATCTTCCTGCCGAACGTCGCGGGACTGCTCAGCCTCGCCAACGCCATGGAGCTCGAACGCGACCACGCCCTCGACCGCAGCAACCGTGACGACGGCGACGACGGCATGTTCAACCCCGAAGACGCCATGGTCGCCGCCGCCAACAAGGAAGATAAGGCCTCGGACGAGCTCGGCGAAGACGACTTCACCTGGCAGGCACTGGACTCCCAGGCCACGTTCGACATGGTCATGTTCAACGGGGACGAGTTCGGCGAACTCGCCGAACCGGGCACCGATGAGGAGTTCGACTTCATCGGTATCCCGGGCCTGCTCGAACCGGAACAGGTCTCCGAACTGCTGCGGCACCACCAGTCCAGGCAGGCCAAACGCTCCACAGACCGCCGCAAGGACCCGGTAACGGGTGAGGTTGCCCCGGAGGACCCCCCGCCGCTGTATCGCACGCTGAAGGAGCAACGGACCCTGCTCGCGAGCCTCGTGGGCATGTGGTCGAAACTCGCCGAAGAACCTCACGGCATGATCCACGCGGAACTGCGTCGACTCTGCGGTGGACCCGCGGTCGCCCAGGCCAGCGTCACCCAGTTGCAGATGCGCATCGACCTGCTGCGCCGCCGCCTCGGCCGCAGCTAGCGCGGCGGCCGAGGCGGTTCGTGCTGATTCGTGCGGTCGTCAGGCGCCGAGGAGAACGTCCGCCGGCACGGCGTCCGACTCACCGCCGGTCTCGAACGCGCCGAGGATGTCGGCCATAAGGTCATCGACGTGTTCCAGCCCCACCGAGATGCGCACAACGCCGGCGGAAGGGCGTGCAGTCGCCTCGACCGGACGGTGCGTGAGCGACGCCGGGTGCTGCACGAGCGAGTCGACCCCGCCGAGCGACACGGCGTGCGTGATGAGCTGGAGTGCCTCGGCGAACCGCGCCGCGGCGTCGTAGTCGCCGAAGTCCAAGGCAATGAGCGAACCCGCACCGTCGCACTGACGCCCGATCAGCGACTGCGGATCCTGCCCCGGAAGCCCGGGGTAGAGCACCCGGCTCAGCGCGGGGTGGCCGACGAGTCGGCCGGCGATCAGACCGGCAGTCTCCTGCTGGGCGCGCACGCGCACCGGGAGGGTGCGCAGCCCGCGGTGCAGGAGGTAGGCGCTCAGCGGATGCAGCAGTCCTCCGGTGAGGGCTCGCACCTGCCGGAGCCGCACCATCCAGTCCTCCGGGCCCGAAACGGTTCCCCCCATGGCGTCGCCGTGTCCGCCGAGGTACTTTGTGGCACTGTGCAGCACGAGGGTCGCGCCCGATTCGAGTGGCCGCTGCAGCACCGGCGTGGCGAAGGTGTTGTCCACGAGCACCGGTACCGTCCCGGCCGCGTCGACGACCGCGCGGATGTCGGTCAGCTGCAGAGTGGGGTTGGCCGGGGACTCCAGGATGACCAGTCCGGTGTTGGGGCGTATGGCGGCGGCCACACCGTCCTGGTCGGTCCAGGTGATTTCGGTCCCCAGCAGTCCGGTCGCGAGCACATGGTCCGTTCCTCCGTAGATCGGGCGCAGCGCCACGATGTGCGGCTTGCCGGCGGTGACCGTGGCGATGAGGGTGGCCGTGAGGGCAGCCATCCCGGTGGCAAACGCGACCGTGGCCTCCGACCCCTCCAGTGAGGAAAGGGCCTCCTCGAAGCGGGCGACGCCGGGCTGCCACAGTCGCTGGTAGACCGCCGAGTCCCCGGGGCGGAGAGTGCCTCCCGTCGCCAGGTTCTCGTAGGAATCGCCCCCGGATTCGACGCCGAACAGGGCATTCGTGGTGGAGAGATCGATGGCGGGCACGTGGGATCCGCTGTCGGCGACTCCACTCATGCCGGAGTGGACCGCACGGGTTTCGATGTGTGACGACGATGGCAGCATAATTCGACAGAAGCAGATTCTGCCCGCACTCGCAAGTGGCCGTGCAGACTCTGTCACAATTTGGCGCGAATATCGCATAAGCTGCTCGGCAACGAGGGAGCACGCCGATGGAATCGAAGAAGCCAGAACTTGACCGCGTCGACCGTGCACTGCTGCGTGCGCTATCGGTGAACGCGCGAGCATCCGGAGCCGCGCTGGCCGCCGAGATCGGCGTCGCCGAATCCACGGTGTCGCTCAGGCTGCGACGGCTGCAACAGCTCGGGCACATCCGCGGCTACCGGGCGAACATCGACCTCGCGGCGCTTGGCGCATCCCTGCAGGCGCTCATCTCCGTACGGCTGGCCAAGCACGCCCGCGTCCAGATCGATGACTTCCGCGACGCAGCGCCGCACTGGCCCGGTGTCATTGGGCTCTTCCACACCGCGGGAGCAGACGACTACCTGCTGCACGTCGCGGCGGCGGATGCGTCCGACCTGCGTGACTTCGTGCTGGAACACCTCGCCGAACATCCGGCCGTGGCGCACACAGAGACCAACCTCATCTTTGAGTACGTCGACGGCGACGGCTGGCAGGACCTGGTCAAGTAGTTCTACGATGCTCTGAGAAAGGGGCATCGCATGAGCACCACCAGACTGGAAGCGTTCAGCGACGGCGTGCTCGCCATCATCATCACGATCATGGTTCTGGAACTCCGAATGCCGGAAGACCCGAGCTGGCGGGGGCTGCTCTCGGTGGTTCCCACCCTGCTGAGCTACCTGCTGAGCTTTCTCTACGTCGGTATCTACTGGAACAACCACCATCACCTGATCCAGCTCGCGGCGACCGTGAACGGCGCAATCCTGTGGGCCAACCTGCACCTGCTGTTCTGGCTGTCGCTGATTCCGTTCACCACGCGCTGGTCAGACGAGTCGCATCTCTCGCAGGTGCCGGTCATGGTCTACGGCATCAACCTGCTCCTGGCGTCGCTGGCCTTCTACATGCTGCAGCTTTCGATCAGGCGCAATCAGGGGAGGGACGGGCCGCTCGCCCGGGCTCTGGGACGAGACTGGAAGGGCAGGGGATCGCCGTTCATCTACGTCGTCGGCATCGCGCTGGCAATCGTGGACCCGCTGCTGGGCGTGGCCACGTTCAGCGTTGTCGCGCTCATCTGGCTGGTACCGGACCGGCGCCTGGAACGATTTGTGGCCGGGAGCCACTCCGGGCAGGCGACCGCACCGGCAACCGACCCGTTAACGAAGTAACGCCCCCGCCACAAGGGCGAGGGCGTTACTGAGCTCTATTTAGAGGGCGCGAATGTTCTCGGCCTGGGGACCCTTGGGGCCCTGGGTTACCTCGAACTCGACCTTCTGGTTCTCATCGAGGGACTTGTAGCCATTCGACGCGATCGCGGAGTAGTGCGCGAAAACATCGGCGCTTCCGTCGTCGGGTGCGATAAAGCCGAAGCCCTTTTCAGCGTTGAACCATTTTACGGTACCTGTTGCCATTTGTAAAACTCCTCCAGGAGTGTTAGACCGACCCCGACTGTCGGGGCCGTTCGTCGCGGTATTCGTCGTCCGCTTCCGAAAGGAATGTGGCGCATCAACCGAGGTCGATACGTTTAAGACGTGCAAGCACTACAACTTCAGAACCCACACTAGCCCACATGTGGCGGTGACGCTAAATCCTGCCGCCTTTTGCCACAAAACTCGTGGTCTTCTCGACATGAGGGTTCGCCCGGATGCCCACCCGCGCGGTCAATCCGCGGTGACGAAATCAATCAGGTGCTCGACACGACCCAGAAGATCTGGTTCGAGGTCGGCGTAGGTGCGCACCTGCCCGAGGATGCGCTGCCAGGCCCTCGCGATGTCGGCCTGTTCCTCGTGCGGCCAGCCGAGAGCGGCGCAGATACCGTGCTTCCATTCGATGCTGCGTGGCACCTGGGGCCATTCGGCCAGGCCCACCCGTGCGGGCTTCACGGCCTGCCACACATCGATGTACGGATGCCCGACCACGAGAACGGACTCGGCGTGCGGACCGCGGGCGACCGCCTCCGCGATGCGGCTTTCCTTCGACCGGGGGACCAGGTGATCAACCAGCACCCCCACCCTGCGTGTCGGGCCGGGGCCGAACTCCGCCAGAATCTCCTCGAGGTGATCGATGCCTTCGAGGTATTCCACGACAACGCCTTCGATGCGCAGGTCAGCGCCCCACACCTTTTCCACAAGCTCCGCATCGTTGCGGCCCTCAACGAAGATGCGGCTGGCCCGGGCGACGCGCGCGGGCGCATCGGCCACGGCCATCGAACCCGATGCCGTTCGGGCACGGCCGACCGCGGACGTCATGGTGGGGGGCACGAGCACCACGGGCTTGCCTTCGAGCAGAAACCCGCTGCCGAGCGGAAACAGGCGGAGCTTGCCGTGCCGGTCTTCGAGCGTGACGATCCTTTTCTCCACGCGGATGACCGCCCCGCAGAACCCGGTCGCGACCTCTTCGATGACGAGGTCTCTGGTGGCTTCCTGGGTAGGGATGATGATGCGGCCGGCTTTCTGCCAGCCGGGGGAGAGTACGTCTGCGCTGTATCGGTCGTCCATAGGATTGACGCTAGCTCACCCGCGTCGTGGGGTCCCGGACGCCACGACGGTGCAGGGGAGTAATCTGGTGTGTATGTGTGGTCGATACATCATTACCGATACGGCAGCGGATCTCGCCGCCATGTTCGACGTGGAGCACGAGGGGGCGAATCTGCCGGAGCCCTCGTGGAACATCAAGCCGACGGACCAGATTCCGATCGTGCTGGAGTCCGCAAAACAAGAACCCGCGGTGCGCCGCCTCGAGTCGGCGCGCTGGTCGTTGATCCCGTCCTTCGCGACCGACCCCAAATCCACGTTTCCCACCTTCAATGCACGCTCGGAGTCAGCGGCCGAGAAGCCGACGTTCAAGAAATCCGTCGAGGCGCGTCGTGCGCTCATCCCGGCGACGGGATACTACGAATGGCACACCGAAGGCAGCAGGAAGACCCCGTATTTCGTGCAGTCCGATGACGGACTCCCGCTGGCGTTCGCCGGACTCTACTCGTGGTGGCGCAACCCCGCGCTGGCCGAAGACGACCCGGCGCGGTGGGTGCTCTCGGCGACCATTCTCACGGCCGACGCGCAGGGGCCGCTCGCCGCGATCCATGACCGGATACCCGTGGCGCTTCCCGACGAGGCCTGGGACCAGTGGCTGGATCCGCACACCCGGGGCGACCAGGGTTTCGTGGACGCCGCCGTTGCCGCGTCTCGTGACCTCGCCGAAACGCTGCGCTTCTACGAGGTCGCACCCCTGGTGGGGAACGGGCCCGAACTCATCGAGCCTGTCAGGGGTGATTCGGTCTAGGTCGCGGCCATCCGGGGCGGTATTCTGCTCTCCCGGCCGCGTTTGGTTAAGCTTAATCCATCGGGGCCGGTACGCTCAAGGGAGGCGTCCGGAGATTTTGCGCGGGCGCCACGTCGAGAGGATCACACCATGAACATCGTCCCCTTTATCATCGCGTTTGCGATTTTCATCCTGGGCATGTTCCTTTTCGGCCTCGCCTTCTCGGTCACGGTCTTCCAGGGCGCGATTTTCATTGCCGGAATCCTCGCGATTTCGCTGTCTCTCGCCATCCCGTTCCACTTGCTGCGCAACTGACGTCCCGCTGGGGCCTAGGGCAACAGCCCGGCCACCAGATTGATCAGGGCGGCGAGAATTCCCGCCCCGAAGGGGAAGGCCAGCAGCGCGTGACGCAGAGCGGCCATCCGAATGCGATGGCTGCGGATGCTCGTGTCTGACACCTGGTAGGTCATGCCGATGGTGAACGCAAGATACGCGAAGTCACCGTACGTGGGCGGTTCGGTCTGGTTGAAATCGACGCCGCCGTCATCGCCCCGGTAGTAAAGCGACGCATAGCGCAACGTGAAGAGCGTGTGGATGAGCACCCAGGACAGCGCAACGCTCGCGACGGTGGTCGCGGCCAGGGCACCCCGTGCGCCCGATGAGGTGCTCTCGGCGGCCGAGAGGAGAAAGACGATGGAGCCCAGGCTCACGACGCTCGCCAGCAGTACGAGCAACTCGGATGCCCGTCGAGACGGGTCTTCCCGGGTGGCATGAGCGGCCGTTCCGCTGGCGTCGAGCCGCCCGACTGCGAGCCAAACCCACCCGATATACGTCACGCACGCGGCTGCCCAGCCCGCAATGAGTGCCACGGCCCATGCTCCCTGAACGGCCGGAACAAGGGCAGCGAGAGCGCCGACGACGCCCATCACGACCAGCCGGGTGCTGGAGCGGTGCAGCGGACGCACAATAGCCGGATTCTTCACTCGCTGATCGTCGCACATTCCGGCGCGGAGGCTGCGTGTTCGGCGGTATTCCAGCCAATCGCGGTATGTTGTCCAATTGACCCACAGATTGTCTGATCGCAGGAAAGGTACATCCCCGGATGCACGAGAGCCCCGCCGCGTCCACCCCGTACGAAGTCCTGGGAGTCGCTCCCTCGGCGACCGATGACGCCCTGCGCCGCGCATACCGATTGCAGCTGCGGAGGACTCACCCGGACGTCGGTGGCAGCGCCGCGCAGTTCCACGCGGTGCAGGCCGCGTGGGAACGCATCGGCAGTCCCGAGAGCCGCGCCGCGTATGACCGCACGCGTATCGGCGATCCGGAGCCTGCGATGCCGGCCGATCCGTTCCGAACGTCCGCGACACCGGGTTCATCGGCGTCGAGCCGCGCCTCGAATACCGGTCTCAAGACACGCATGCACGGGCACCCGGGCGGACGCGTGCGCCAGCAGTATCTGAACCTCATTCGGGAGTGGGCCGGTCGGGGAACGGTCATCGACGATCCGTACGCGCCGTCGCTCGTGCGATCCGCTCCCCGAGGCATCCGGCACACGCTGGCGAAGGCGCTGGCCGAGGAAGCGACGGCGCAACTGGTTTCCGGCCTCGGAATCGGTTTCACCGCCTGGCATGACGTCGATGTCGGCAACGGGAGCGGCAAGCTCGATCACGTTGTGCTGGGCCCGGCCGGTCTGTTCGCCGTGTTGTCTGAGGACTGGGGCGGCGCGGTGCAGTTGCGTCGCGGTGAGCTCGCCGGCGACGAGATCACCGTCGGCGACGACCCGCTGCGCAGCCTGCAGGTCAATGCGAAGGCGTTCACCCGGCAGGTGCGGGTGCGATTCACCGGCCTGATCGTCGTGCTCCCCGACAACGCACTCGACGCCCCGCTGACCGTCCCGAAGCGCGGACGTCACCCCATGGTGATCGTCATCCCACGCTCGCGCCTCAACGGGCTGCTCCGCGATGGGTTTCCCGGCATGGACCGCGGAAGCTTTGAGAAGGTGTTCGAGCTTCGCAGCACCCTGCAGAACGGGATCCGCTTCGTGACGACCTAAGGCGTCGCACCCGCCCAGGGGGTTAGCGCAGGCCGAGCCTGGCGACCCAGTAGTCCAGGAAGCTCGCGCCCGCCTCGTCGTGGATCTGCTCGCCCATCACGATGATCGGATAGGGGCGTTCGAGCATGCCGTCGAGGGGGCGAACGTCCACATGCGCCACGTCGTAGCCCTCTTCGTGCAGATGGTCGGCCATCAGGTAGTCGCTTCGAGAATCGCCGACCGAGCGCCACAGGTGGGGGAGAGGTCCGCCTTCTGCGAAGAACGCCAGCGCCCGTTTCGCCGCATGGTTCTTGTCAAGTTTCACGGACTCGATGTCCGTGGAGATGATCGTCGCATCGAGCCGGTACGGCGCCGCGCCCGAGGCATCGACGGAGACCCGGTCGTCGAAGGACACGCCGAGTCCGTGCCGCACCAAAACGGAGAAGGCCGCCTCGTTGAAGGCCGGCTGCCGGGCCTTGAACGCCGAGCCGTCGACATCCGTTCGCTGTTCCACGGACACCATCGCCTGCTTGGTCTCATCGAAGAACATCGTGTCCGCAAAGTCGTCATGCACCAATTGCCGCAGCTCATCGACCACCGCGACGGGCAGCGCCACGCTCGCGTCGACAACAACGTCGCCCATGCCGTCACCGCCGATGGGGAACCAGACGGCGCCCTTCTCGCAGACGCCGTACATTCGAAACCTCGTCGGCAGGCCCTCCTCGAGCAGCGGGGCGACGACCTGTTCCCGAATGAAGGCGGCGGAACGGCCGGTGATGAACGCGATCGGCACGTTGGCGGCGGCGAGGGCGATCAAATCGGTCAGGATGCTCGGGGTCGCTATGGTTCGCGTGACCGGGCTGGCGATAGGGCCGTCGACATCGAGCAACAGTCCGAGCGGTGAGGAAGAATTTGGCATGGTTCAGTATTCCATGACCCGCACATCGCCGCGAGGGCGTGCGGGGATGCCGGGCGCGCGTGCACCGCGTATTCTTGACCTGATGATTACGAGACGAGAAGTCGCCCTGCGCCTGGACATCCCGCTGGAAATGGCGGTGCGTCACGGCATCCCCACGCGCATGGGCGAAGCGCAACTGGCCAGGCTCGAAGAAGACCCTCCCGCCTGGCTGCTGCAGTCACGGGCCAACCGCACCGGGAAGAAGCCGGTCTGGGTGCAGCTCACCTGCGACGTGTGTGGGTTCACCGAGGCCGTTCGCCCGAAGAAATGGTGGCCCGTGTTCACGTATATCAGTTGCGCACACCACGGCTTTGATGAGATTCCGGAACCGGCGGCCGGACTGGGACGCACGGAGTGCGACGGGATCGGCAGTCAGTTCATCGGCATCTCAGACGCCGCGCCGAACGGCTCCTAGGCCCGCGCGTTCCGAGACTTTGACGGTACGACCGGGACAATTCCCAGCCTGTCGGCGTAAGATCACGGTCATGAGTCCTCGTGAGATGGGTCGATGATCATGCCGAACAAAGCGCTCAAATGGCTGCCGGCCGTGGTGGTGCCCGCCGTGATTGCGGTGGGGGTGATCACGGTGCCGCTGCAGGCCGGTGCCGCCGTCGACCTCCCCGACAAGACACCGAAGCAGGTGTTGCTCATGGTGAGCGACAGCACCGTGAGGTCGTTCTCCGGCACGATTGAGCAGTCGTCCGACATCGGCCTGCCCGACGTGGACCTCGGCGCAACGATGTCCTCCTCATCCGAGGCTCCCGCCGGGCCCGCGACAGATCCCTCGGCGCAGGCCGTCACCGCCGCGCTCGAGCTGTTGACCGGGTCACACACGGCGCGGGTGTACGCGCACGGCCCGGGCAACGTGCGCGTGCAGGTTCTGGACCGGTTCGCGGAGCGAAATCTGATCAGCAACGGCACCGACGCCTGGTACTACGAGTCCCAGACGAACGCCGTCACCCACGTCGCCATTCCCACGCCGGACGATGCCACGGCCCGAGACAAGGCGGCGGCCCTGAAGCGGTTCGCCCCCGGGGGCCTGAGCAGTCCGGCCGAGGTCGCGGATCGCTTCCTGAGCGCCGTAGACCCGAGCACGACCGTCTCCGTCGGCAGCGACGGCACAGTCGCCGGGCGCAGCGTGTACGACCTGATCCTCACGCCCGCATCCACCGAGACCCTCGTGCAGTCGATTTCGATTGCCGTCGACGCCGAAACCGGTGTGCCGTTGCGGGTCACGGTGCGAGCCACGGGGCAGACCGATCCCGCGTTCGAGGTGGGCTTCACGACGGTCGATTTCAGCGCCCCGTCCGCCGACCTCTTCACCTTCACGCCGCCGGCCAACGCCACGGTGACCGAACAGAGCCTTCCGGTCGCCGGGCACTCCGGTCGCATGACCGCGGGGGACGGCCCGGCGTCGTCGCCCGGCGAAGGTCCCGTCGTCACGGGCAGCGGGTGGGACGCGGTCGTGGAACTGAACCCGGCATCTGTTCCGGAGGAACTCACCGCCTCGCCGCTGTTCACCCAGTTCACCACACGCGTGGCGGGAGGTCGGGCGCTCTCCACATCGCTTCTCAACGTGCTGGTGACCACCGACGGTCGGATGCTGGCGGGCTCCGTGTCACTCGAGCGGCTGCAGGCCGTCGCAACCGCTCCGTGACGAACGTCGGGTCAGCCCAGGGCACGGCTCCGGCGAGTACCGACGACGCGTCCGCCTCCGATCCGGCGATCGCCACCCGCGGCCTCACAAAACGCTTCGGGCGTCAGACGGCGGTCAACGGCATCGACCTCACGGTGCCGCGCGGGGCCGTGTTCGGCTTTCTCGGCCCCAACGGTTCGGGAAAAACCACGAGCATCCGTATGCTGCTGGGCCTGACCGCCGCGACGAGTGGCGAGATGACCGTGCTCGGCGAGCCGATGCCCGGGCACCTGCGAGGGGTGCTTCCGCGGGTCGGAGCTCTCGTGGAAGGCCCCGCCTTCTACCCGTTTCTGTCGGGCACGGCCAACCTCCACCGACTCGACACCGCGGACCGGAATGCGGCGGCCGCTACCCGAGCCGGCCGGGTGGCCCTGGCGCTCGAACGGGTGGGTCTCGGCCACGCGGCCGATAAGAAGGTGCACGCGTATTCGCTCGGAATGAAGCAGCGGCTCGGCATCGCCAATGCGCTCCTGCGGCCCCGAGAATTGCTCGTGCTCGACGAACCCACCAACGGGCTTGACCCACAGGGAACCCGGGAGGTGCGCAGTCTGATCCGTTCGCTCGCCGCGGAAGGAACCACCGTCTTCGTGTCGAGCCATCTGCTCGCCGAAGTCGAGCAGATGTGCACCCACGCGGCCGTGATGAGCGCAGGGACCCTGGTGGCGCAGGGCACGCTCGCCGACCTCGGCCGGGGGAGCGAACCCCGGGTCCGGATCACCACACCCGACGTCGACTCTGCCGTCCGCGTGCTCGCCGAGCTGGGTCTCCTGCCCGAGCCCCTGAGCAGTCGGGACGCAGCACGGGGGGATGCCTCGGTCACGGCGGCATGTCCCGCCGATCAGCCGCCCGCGGAAGCCATCGTGACGGCGCTGGTGGCGGCAGGCGTTCGCATTCGCGGATTCGTGCTTGAGGAACCCAGCCTCGAAGAGCGGTTTGTCGCGCTGACCGGAGAAGGCTTCGATGTCGTCCAATAGCCCGGAACCCGCCGGCCCTGTGACAGAGAGCCCCGCCCCTCGGCGGGCGTCGGCCGGGTGGGACCTGCTCGGCTCCGAGCTGTCCGTGTTGTTCCGCCGACGTCGAACCTGGGCCATGCTCGTCGCGGTCGCGTTGATCCCGATACTGCTCGCGGTTGCCGTCCGGCTGTCCTCCAACGATCTCTCACCCGGGGAAGGCCCGCCCTTTCTTGACCGGGTCACGCAGAACGGGTTGTTCGTCGGGTTCACGGCCATGGTCGTGGCGATTCCGCTATTTCTGCCGCTGACCGTCGGCGTCGTCGCCGGCGACACGATCGCGGGCGAGGCCGGCCTTGGCACGCTCCGCTATCTGCTCGTCGCCCCCGCCGGCCGGGTGCGGCTACTGCTGGTGAAGTACCTCGGCGCCGCGGCCTTCTGCCTCGTCGCCACCCTGACGCTCACCGTGACCGGGGCGCTGATCGGTGCGGTGCTCTTCCCGGTGGGACCCGTCACCCTGCTGTCCGGCGACACGATCTCGGTGCCGGAGTCGCTGCTGCGGTCGGCGCTGATCGCGGCCTACGTGACGGTTTCCCTGCTGGGGCTGGCCGCGATCGGACTGTTCATCTCCACGCTGACCGACGTGCCAGTGGGAGCAATGGCAGCGACGGTCGTCGTGTCCGTGGTCGCGCAGATTCTCGACGTGCTCCCGCAGCTGGCGTGGCTGCACCCGTGGCTGTTCAGCCACTATTGGCTGGGTTTCGGCGATCTGTTGCGCCAACCCCTCGACCTGTCGTCGTTCGCCTCGAATGCGCTGCTGCAGGGCGGGTACGTGCTCGTCTTCGGGGCACTGGCCTACGGTCGGTTCACGACCAAGGACATCCTCTCCTGATCGGGACCGCGGGACTTACCTCGTCATTCCTGGGTGGACGGCCACGAACTGGATACCCTTCATTCGCTGCACGGTCACGGCCGGGCCGCGTGAAAAGCCCTTGGCGTCGAGTCGATTCCGGGCGCGGTAGTCGGCGACGGCCCTGTCAAAGATCGCGTTGAGCGCGGCACCGGTGAACTCCTCGGGCACGCCGGAGGTAAAGGTGACGGTGATGCTCGCGCCCGCCGGAAAGTGCCTGTTCATGCGGATGAAACCGTCGGTGTCCTGCTGAAGCGTGATCATGTCGTGTCCTCGTCGTGAGTGAAGATTCCAGTCTCGCGCATTTTCCGGCGTTGTCGAGCAGGTGCGCGGGCGAGCCGATCCGGATCTCGAGCTCACAGGTGTTCTCCGACACGTGTCCGAGAAGTGGTATGATAGTCGAATGACGGTAGCGAATGGTTCCGAGGTACAGGAGCCGGAAACTCGCTGGTCAACGCATGATCCTCGCGCCGAACGTACGCGTCAGCTTATTTTCACCGCGACGCGATCGCTGATGGCCGACCCGACGGCATCCGTTTCCGTGGCGGATATCGTTCGAACGGCCGGAATCAGCCGCAGCTCGTTCTATGCCCACTTCGCGAGCCTCGACATCCTGGCCGCGGAGTTGCTGCGCGTGCAGTTCGCTCAGATCAGCGCCGCCGGACTGAACCTGCGCGGAGACGACCCGTCCGAGGGGCGAAGCGCGGCGCGACTCGGTTACGCCAGGCTCGTCGGGCACATGCTCGAGAATTTTCCCCTGTACTCCAGCGTGGCCGAACTGCCGCTGACGCGCAGCGCCTTTGACCAGATCGTCGACGCGTACGCCAGCCGCATGCTCCAGTCGGTCTTCGAGGGCGAGGTTGTGCCGCCCCAGGTAGACGCGGAGCTCGTGACGACCTATGTGGCCGGCGGGGCCCTCACACTGATCAGCGCCTGGATGCGGGGTCATATTGACGTGTCAGACGACGAGCTCGTCGACCAACTCGTGACCCTCCTGCCCGAATGGCTGATCGACTCCCCACCCCGTGAACTCCAGACACATTGACCTCTGCAGAATGCTCAATCCAATTGAAGACAAGGCGTATTCCCTATGAACATTGAAATCGGCGAAACACTCGTTTACCCGCACCATGGTGCGGTCACGATCACGGCACTCACCTCGCGCACCGTGAAGGGCGAAGAGAAGCAGTTCATGACCCTCAACGTGCACACGAGCGCGCTCACAATCCAGCTGCCGGTCGACAACGTCGAACTCGTCGGAGTGCGCGACGTGATTGACGCCGAGGGCGTGCAGGCCGTGTACGCCGTGCTGCAGAACCCGTTCACGGAAGAGCCCGGCAACTGGTCTCGTCGCTACAAGTCCAACCAGGAGAAGATGGCCAGCGGCAGCGTGTACCGCGTGAGCGAGGTCGTTCGCGACCTGTGGCGCCGCGATCAGGACAAGGGCGTCTCCGCCGGCGAGAAGCGCATGCTCGAAAAGGCCCGCCAGATCCTTGTCTCGGAGCTCGCCCTCGCGCAGGGCCTGACCGACCAGGAGGCGAGCGATCTGCTGCTCCAGGAGATCCTCACGGTCGGACCCGCCGAGGTCGCTGCCCCCGCCGAGGAGGAAGCCGTCGTCGCCGTCTGATCCAACCTGATTCGCCGCGGAACTGATCCACCCCGGATCTGACTCGCCGCGGAGCCGACCGTACGCACAGGGCCGCCAGAAGTTCTTCCGGCGGCCCTTTTGCGCGCCCGCCGCGGGGGATCCGACGTGTTCTCGCCCCGTGCGCAGGAAATCCACTATGCTCTCCGCAGCGGAGACCGGGCTCGTTCCGTGGCACCGAGAAGGGGATGTACGCCGTGATTTCCAGGAGACGACGCCGACGTGATGACAACGGCTCGACGAGTCGAGCCACCGCCCCCGTCACCGCGAGTCCGGACGTTCAGCTGACCCAACAGGGCCCCGTGCGCTATGCCCGCATCCATGCGTTCAAGATCGGGTTCGTCGGTGGCATAGGGGTGCTCCTCGCCCTGGTGCTCGGGGGAGTCGTCGCCCAGCTCGGCACCGTTCTGATCTACATCGGCATCGCCCTCTTCCTCGCGCTCGGGCTGGATCCGCTCGTCTCCTGGATCTCGAAGCATATGAAGCGCGGACTCGCCATCGCCATTGTGTTCGGTGCCGTCCTGTTGGTCTTCGCCGGGCTGCTCGTCACGATCGTGCCCGTCGTGGTCGCGCAGGCCACAGCCTTCATCACGCATTTGCCGGAGACCGTCGCGAACCTCTCGCAGGCGGACTGGGTCGACACCTTCGACCGGCAGTTCGGCGAATTCGTCAATATCGATGAGTTGGTGCAAAGCGCCCAAGACCTGCTGAACGCCGAGAATCTGGCCACGCTCGGAGGCGGACTGCTCGCGGTCGGTGCCGGCATCGCCAGCGGTCTCACCGGCGGAGTGATCGTGCTGATCCTCACCCTGTATTTTCTCGCGTCCCTGTCTTCCATCAAGGGGCTCGTCTACCGTTTCGTTCCGAAGAGCAGACGGGACACGTTCATTGAGATTTCCGAGCAGATCGTGCACGCCGTCGGGCGCTATGTCGTCGGACAAGTGTCGCTCGCGGCGGTCAACGGCGTGCTGAGCCTCATCTTTCTCAGCATCATCGGCGCTCCGCTCCCGCGACTGCTCGCGTTCATCGCTTTCCTACTGTCGTTGATTCCGTTGGTGGGCACGTTGACGGGGTCGTTCATCATCGTCCTCGCGTGCCTGCTCGCATCGCCGCTCACGGGACTGGTGGCGGCGCTCTACTACCTCACCTACATGCAGGTCGAGGCATATGTGCTGAGTCCACGCATCATGAATCGCGCCGTCGCGGTTCCGGGATCGATCGTCGTCATCGGCGCGGTCGCCGGCGGCACCATTGGCGGCGTACTGGGCGCGTTGGTGGCGATTCCACTCGCCGCCTCGGCCATCATCATCATCCAGAAAGTCATCTTTCCGAATCAGGACCAAAAATAGCCGGTTCCGTTGACCACCTATTCCAAGGCGCTCCGCGACGGTTAACGAGATAAGGCCGGATCCTAAGATCCGGCCTTATGAACTGTCTCAACCAGTCCTCGTTGATCGCTTCAGGAGCAATCAATGTGTCCGAGATGGGACTTGAACCCACACGCCCTTAACGGGCACTGGCACCTCAAGCCAGCGCGTCTACCAATTCCGCCACCCGGACTGGGTGATCCGGCCTCCGTGTAAAACCGGCTGCCGAGGTAATAACTTAGCACGGATTATGGAGCGTGTTTCACGCGCGCCGCTATTGTGGCGATGCCGGTAGCGTGAGGGCATGGCCCCCACTGTTCCAGACCACCCCACCGACAGCGACCTTGACCTCACAGCACGCCTTGCGCGCGACCTGATTCGCTTCGACACGACGAACTATGGCGAGGGTCGATCCAACGGCGAAACGGAGGCCGCCGAGTACGTGGCGGCCCATCTGACCGGCCTCGGCCTCACGCCGCAACTCTTTGATTCCGAACCGGGACGCACGAGCGTTGTCGCTCGCGTCCGCGGCCGGGACAGCAGCCGAAGCGCACTCGTGGTTCACGGTCACCTCGATGTGGTTCCCGCCGATGCGGCGAACTGGTCCGTGGACCCGTTCGGCGGTGTCATCAAGGACGGGTTGCTCTGGGGTCGCGGCGCCGTCGACATGAAGAACATGGATGCGATGATCCTCGCGTCCCTCACCGACATCATCGGCTCGGGCGGCGTCCCGGAGCGAGACCTCGTGATTGCCTTCTTCGCCGACGAAGAGGCCGGGGGAGTGCTGGGCTCCGGATACCTCGCCAGGACGCGCCCCGAGCTCTTCACAGGCGCCACGGAGGCCATCAGCGAAGTCGGCGGTTATTCGATCACCCTCGCCGGAAAACGCGCGTACCTGCTGCAGACAGGGGAGAAGGCACTCATCTGGGTCAAGCTCGTCGCAACGGGCAGTGCCGGCCACGGCTCCCGCGTGCACCACGACAACGCCATCACCCGCCTCGCCGAGGCCGTCGCGAAGGTCGGCCGACACACGTGGCCGATTCGGCTCACCGAGACGACGACGCAGCTTCTGGTAGAGGTGGCGCGTATTCTCGACGTCGACCCGCAGCAGGTGGGCCCCGACGAACTCGCCCTGGCCACCGGCACGGCCTCCGGCTTCATCCAGGCGAGCCTGCGCACCACGACCAACCCCACGGGCCTCACCGCCGGGTACAAGCACAACGTGATTCCCGACACGGCGGAGGCGCTCATCGACATTCGGTCGCTCCCCGGTGAGGAGGACGCCGTGCTCGCCGAGATCGCGGAGATCGTGGGACCGGACATCCAGATCGTCACGATGCACCGTGACATCGGCATGGAAACCGAATTCGGCGGCCCGCTCGTGGAAGCCGTCGTGGACACCCTCGGGCGACACGACCCCGGCGCACCCGTGCTGCCGTATCTGTTGTCGGCCGGGACCGACAACAAGGCGCTGAGCACCCTCGGGATCAAGGGCTACGGCTTCGCCCCGCTCAAGCTCCCGGCGGACCTGGATTTCCCCGCCATGTTCCACGGCGTGGATGAACGCGTTCCGCTTGACGCATTAGTGTTTGGCAGGCGGGTTCTGACGGACCTGCTCTCGAGCTACTAATCAGCGCTCGACACACACCAAGCGGAAGCGACGCACGTGGACTTCATTAATGCGATCATTCTGGGCCTGGTACAGGGACTGACCGAGTTTCTCCCGGTCTCGTCCAGTGCCCACATCGCGATCGTCGGCCAGTTCCTGGGCACCGGGGCGGACCCGGGAGCACAATTCACGGCGATTACCCAGATCGGCACGGAACTGGCCGTGGTGATCTTCTTCTGGCACGACATTGTGCGCATCATCGGTCAATGGGGCAGGTCGCTCTCGGGCCGGGTGCCTCGCAACGACCCGGACGCCCGCATGGGCTGGCTCATCATCATCGGGTCGCTGCCCATCGTGATTCTCGGTCTGCTGTTCCAGGACCAGATCGAAACCGTGCTGCGAAACCTGTGGATCACCGCGACCATGCTCATTGCCTTCGGCATACTCCTGGGCATCGCCGACTATGTGGGTGCCAAGAACCGCAAGCTCAAAGACCTCACGGTTCGAGACGGCGTCATCTACGGTTTCGCCCAGTCGCTCGCGCTCATCCCCGGCGTCTCCCGCTCGGGTGGAACCATCACGCTGGGACTGTTCATGGGTTACGAGCGCCGTGCCGCGGCGCGATACGCCTTTCTGCTGGCCATCCCCGCCGTTCTCGGCAGCGGCTTCTACCAGGTCTACAAATCGATCGCGAAGCCGTGTATCGATGGCGCCGTGGGGTGCAAGCCGGAGATCTTCGGCCCGCTGGAGACACTTGTCGCAACCAGCGTCGCGTTCGTCGTCGCACTGTTCGTGATCGGCTTCTTCATGAACTACATCTCCAAACGCAGTTTTCTGCCGTTCGTCATCTACCGGGTCCTGCTCGGTGTCACCGTCTTCATACTTCTGGCAACGAACACCATCACGGCCTAGTTAGGCTTGCTGCATGCATGCTTGGAAGCGACCAGAAATTCCGTCTGTCCCCGGTGCGTCAGACGCGCCCTGGCTGCACGACACCGCGACGGCCGCACTCGTGGAGGCGCGCCCCATCAATGTCGCGCGTCTGTACGTGTGCGGAATCACGCCCTATGACGCCACACATCTCGGGCATGCGGCAACCTATCTGGCCTTCGACACGCTTCAGCGGGTCTGGCTCGACGCGGGCTTCCAGGTGCACTACGCACAGAACGTGACGGACATCGATGACCCCCTCCTCGAACGAGCGGCGGAGACCGGCGTGGATTGGCGGGAACTCGCGCAGTCCCAGGTGGAACTCTTCCGCACCGACATGGAGGCGCTCGGCATCATTCCGCCCAACGATTACGTGGCTGTGACGGAGGTCATCGACGAGGTCGCCGATGCCGTCGCTCAGCTGCGCGCGGCCGGTCTCGCCTACGAGGTCGAGACCGCTGACGCCGTCGCCGGGGCAGACGGCATCACCGGTTCCGACCTGTACTTCGACATCGCGGCGGCCGAGGCGCGCACCGACTGGCGTCTCGGAGACGAGAGCAACCTGAACCGTGACACGATGCTCGCCCTGTTCGCCGAGCGCGGTGGAGACCCCGACCGGCCGGGCAAGAGGGACGCCCTCGATCCGATGCTGTGGCGCGCGGCGCGCGACGGAGAACCGCAGTGGCCCTCCAGCGTCGGTGCGGGCCGTCCCGGGTGGCACATCGAGTGTTCCGTTATCGCGCTCAAGGAACTCGGCACCGACTTCACCGTGCAGGGCGGCGGTTCGGACCTCGTCTTCCCCCACCACGACATGAGCGCCGGGCACGCGTCCGCGCTATCCGGACATCCGCTTGCCGGCGTGTACAGCCACACGGGCATGGTCGCGTACGAGGGTGAGAAGATGAGCAAGTCGCTCGGCAACCTGGTTCTGGTGTCCGGTTTGCGCACGCAGGGCGTCGACCCCCGAGCCATTCGGCTGGCGTTGCTGGCCCAGCACTACCGCACGAATTGGGCGTGGACGGACGAGCTGTTGAGCGCGGCGGAGCACCGGCTCGCCCGCTACCGGGCGGCCTTCGCTTCCGCGTCGGTGTCTCCGATCGCCCGGCCGACGTCGAGCGCGAACGTGATTGAGAAGATGCGGGAGAGCCTCCGGGCAGACCTGAATACGCCCGCCGCGCTGCTCGCGCTCGATGCCGCCGTCAGCGGTGTCGACGACCCCGAACTGCTCGCCGACGCCGTTGACGCCCTGCTCGGCGTCAACCTGCGCGACAGCTGAGGCTACTGCACTGCTGAGGCTACTGCCGGGGCCCGTCGGGACCTGAGCGTCCGTCCGCGTGACCGTCCCGGCCGTCGCTGCGCTTGCGGAGATACTTCTCGAATTCCTGCGCAATGGCCTCGCCGCTGGCCTCGGGAGAGTCCACGGTGTCGCGTGCCTGCTCAAGTTGAGCGATGTAAGCCGCCATTTCCTCGTCTTCGGCGGCGAGGGTGTCGATGCCCGCCTCCCACTCGGCCGCTTCGGTCACGAGATTTCCGCGGGGTATCGACACGTCGATGACCTCCTCGAGCTTGTCGATGAGGGCCAGCATCGCCTTGGGTGACGGCGCATTGTGCACGTAGTGCGGCACGGAGGCCCAGATCGAAAGTGTGGGAATGCCCACCGCTTCCGCTGCATCGGAGAGAATGCTCAGTATCCCGACCGGACCCTCATAGCTGCTGCGTTCGATCTGCAACTCTCCGCGAACATCGGCGTTGTCGCTGGTCACGAAGATGGAGATGGGGCGAGTGTGCGGAACGTCAGCGAGCATGGCCCCGAGGAACACAACGCCCGCCACGTCGGCCGCCAGGGCCGCGTCGATGATCTCTGACGCAAAGCTCTTCCAGCTGCGGGACGGTTCGGTGCCGAGCAGAAGATAGATGTTGCCGGCGTTGGTGCCGCTCACGTGCAATTCGGCGTCCTCGGCGAGGGGAACGCCTCCGGTTCCGGGAGAAACGGGGGCGTGAAGTGTGGCGCTCGGCCACTCGATGACACGCTGGCCCTCGTCATTCGTCGACACCGTCGGCCGGTTGAACTGAAAGTCGAAGTACAGTTCCGGGTCCACAGTCATGATCTCGCGGACGTCGAGCAGCTCCTTCAGCGCCCGCACAGCGCCCGTGGCCGCCTCGCCCGCGTCATTCCAACCCTCGAACGCCACGACCAGAAGCCGTCCGCCCAGAAACTCTGTTCCGTCTGTCACCGTGTAAAACCTCGATTTCGTGTGCCCGTGTCGTGCACCATCAGTCAAGGATAGGCCGTGCCCTCTACACTTGGACTCCGTGACTGCGTTCCCGAAAGTTTCCCCCCTGCCCGCCGCCGTTCTCTGGGACATGGATGGGACCCTCGTCGACACCGAGCCGTACTGGATGCGTGCCGAGACCGAGCTCGTTGCATCGTACGGTGGGGTCTGGACCCATGACGACTGCATGCTCGTGGTGGGTTCCGGGTTGTGGGACTCCGCCGGCGTTCTGCAGGCGCGTGGCGTCGACATGGACGCCGACGCGATCGTGCAGTGGTTGACCGATCGCGTGCAGGAACAACTCGCCGAGCACGGGATCCCGTGGCGTCCCGGGTCCCGTGAACTCCTCGCCGAGCTGAAGACCGCGGGGATCCCCACCGCTCTGGTCACGATGTCCGTGAAACGCATGGCGCATCAGATCGCGGGACTGATCGACTTCGCCGCCTTCGACCTCATCATCGCCGGCGACACGGTCAGCAACAGCAAGCCGCATCCCGAGCCGTACCTGACGGCGGCCGCCGCCCTCGGCGTCGATCCGGCACACTGCGTCGCCATCGAGGACTCTGTTCCCGGCGTCACGAGCGCCGTCGCGGCCGGCACGATCACCATTGCCGTCCCGCATCAAATTCCGCTGCCGGAGAGCGCTGCCTACACGCGCTGGTCCACGCTCGAGGGGCGCACCGTGGAGGATGTGGCGGCGCTGTTCCGCGCTCGCCTCGCCGAGATCGACCTAGACTTGACGCCGACTCGTACGCTGCAGTCCTAATGCCGTCGAGCCCACCAACTATGAGGATCCAGTAGTCACATGAACACCAGTGCAACAGACACGAGCAGCCAGGTCGTACAGAACAGTGGACCGTTCCGCGCCGGCGACCGGGTGCAGCTCACCGGGCCCAAGGGTCGCATGAACACGATCGCGTTGATCCCCGGCCAGGGTTTTCACACCCACCGCGGCATCCTGTCGCACGATGACATCATCGGTCAGCCCGATGGCTCCGTGGTCACCAACAATGTGGGCGTCGAGCACCTCGCGCTGCGTCCGCTGCTGAGCGACTTTGTCATGTCGATGCCCCGAGGCGCCGCGATCATCTATCCCAAGGACGCCGCGCAGATCATCGGGCAGGCCGACATCTTTCCGGGCGCCACGGTGGTCGAGGCCGGCGTCGGCTCCGGCGCCCTGTCGCTCTGGCTGCTGCGGGCCATCGGGCCGGCCGGCCGGCTCGCCTCCTTCGAACGCCGTGCCGAGTTCGCCGATGTCGCCCGCGACAATGTGGCAACATTCCTCGGGTCGGACCCGCACAACTGGACGATCACGCTCGGCGACCTGGCCGAGACCCTCCCGGAGATTGCGGCACCGCACACCGTCGACCGGGTGGTGCTGGACATGCTGGCACCGTGGGAATGCCTCGAGGTCGTTTCGGAGGCCCTCAAGCCCGGCGGTGTGCTGCTGTGCTACGTGGCCACGGTAACCCAGCTTTCTCGCGTGGCCGAGGCCATTCGCGGCACGGGGATGTATACCAATCCCGACTCGAACGAGACAATGATTCGCGGTTGGCATGTGGAAGGCCTCGCCGTTCGCCCGGACCACCGCATGATCGGGCACACCGGTTTTCTGATCACGGCCCGCCGACTCGCGCCGGGCGCTGTACTGCCCGAGCTCAAACGTCGACCATCGAAGACCGATTTCGACGACGCCGATGTGGAAGCATGGACCCCGGGCGCGCTCGGCGAACGCAACGTCAGCTCGAAGAGCATGCGAAAACGTGTTCGCGCGGCCAGCACCAGTGCAGAGCTGTCCAAGGCCCGTGACCTCGAGTCGCCGGTAGAACCCCAGATAGACTGACTTTCGGTCGCCGACCCGGCCGGTTTCCGTCGCATACGCGGCACCCCGTTTTTCAGAAAGAGGACTTGTGCGCAAAGCATCCGCGCTGATCGTTACCGCCGGACTACTCGTGGCGTCCCTGACAGCCTGCAGCACCCCTGGCGTCACCGCCGATGACTGCACGCCGCCGGTGACCTCCGGCCCCGCGTCGGAGCTCCTCAGCGTCACCGGTGCCTTCGGCGCCAAGCCCGTTGTCGACTTTCCGACCCCGATCAAAACCGCGACGACGCAGCTCAACGTGGTTGTTCCCGGCGAGGGCACACCGGTCGCCGAGGGCCAGAAGGTCACGGTCGACCTGAGCGTGTACAACGGCACCACGGGTGCGGTTGTACAGGAATCGCCCTATGACGGCACGTCGCAGGCCAGCCTCGTCGTCAACGACCAAACCATCAAGGGACTCTCCGAATCTCTGCTGTGCGCTCAGGTCGGCTCGCGCCTCGCCGTGACCGTGGCGCCGGAAGACGCCTTCGGCCCCCAGGGTGGAAACGCCGACTTGGGAATCGCCGCCACCGATACGCTCGTTTTCGTGATCGACGTCGTCAAGTCCTACCTGACCCGTGCCGACGGAGCCGACCAGCCGAGCGTCAACGGGATGCCCGGAGTCGTTTTGGCCGAGAACGGTGCCCCCGGCATCACCATCCCCTCCGGCGCAGCTCCGACCGACCTGAAGGTTGCCGTGCTCAAGAAGGGCGACGGTGCCACCGTGAAGGAGGGTGACCCGGTGACCGTGGCATACACCGGCGTCGCCTGGGCCAGCAAGGAGGTCTTCGACTCCTCGTGGACGAACGGCGCACCCGCATCGCTGATCGCGGCCGACGGCTCCAAGGTTCAGGGCGGTGTCATTCCCGGCTTCGCCGAGGCAATGATCGGGCAGCCGGTCGGATCCCAGGTTCTCGCCGTCATTCCGCCCGACCAGGGCTACGGCGATCAGGCTGTGCAGGGCATTCCGGCAGGGTCAACTCTCGTCTTCGTCGTGGACATCCTCGGAATCGGCTAGCCTTCGGCCAGGTCAACCGAGGCGGCGCCGCGCGATAGAATCGCACGGTGCCGCCTCTTTCTGATCAGCCCCCCGCAGCACCAGTGCCCCCACGACCCGTGACTGTTGAGGAACGCCTCTTCAGCCTGGTGCTTGCTCTCCTGGCGACGGAGATCGGTCTGACGAAGGCCGAGATCCTCGCCACCGTTCAGGGCTACCGGCAGCGGTATTCCGCGAGCGAGAGCAACGCGAGCCTCGAACGGCAGTTTGAACGGGACAAAGACGACATCCGGGAGCTGGGCATTCCCCTCGAGGTCATCGAACCGCCCGATGACCCCGGCAGCAACCACCACCTGCGGTATCGCATTCCCAAGGGACTGTACGATCTTCCGGCCGATGTCACGTTTTCTCCCGACGAATTGATGCTGCTCAAGCTCGCGTCGACCGTGTGGCGGGAGGGGTCGCTGTCAGCGGAGTCGCGTCGCGCGCTGACCAAGCTCAATTCACTCGGCATCGACTCCCGCGACCCCGTTCTCGGCTACGCGCCGTCGCTCCGGGCGAGGGAGGCCTCCTTCGAACCGTTGAGCAAGGCCATGGACAGGAACCAGGTCGTCTCGTTTCCTTACCTGAAGCCGGGGGAACGGGCCCCGCAGCAGCGTCGGGTCACCCCGCACGCCATCGTGCTGCACGACGGCCGCTGGCACCTGTTCGCAACCGACCAGGCCCGCGGTGCGGCGCGTACGTTTCTGCTGTCCCGCATTGTCGGGCCGGTGTTGCCGGTGCGCGGCGCACCGGGCGCTCCGGCCGAGGTGAGGCCCGGGAGGAACCCGGGCCAGGATGCGCTCGACGAGCTTGAGGCGCTTTGGACTGCGCAGACCGCGACGCTCTCGGTCCTGGCCGACAGTGATGCGGCCGTTCGTCTCGGCAAACGCGACATCGGCGCCGAACCCCCGTCACGCACCGGACGCACGACCATCTCCCTGCACTACACCGACCTGAACATCCTCGCCGACGAGCTCGCCGGCTACGGCCCGGAGATTCGGGTGCTGACGCCGCCACTGCTGCTGTCCGCGGTTCGTGCCCGCCTGCTCGACGTCGCCGAGGTGCACGGAGAAGAGAATGAGTGAATCGCCCGCCCCGGTCGCCGCCGACAAGCTGACCTTCCTGTTGTCGCTCGTGCCGTACCTGATCGATCATGACGACGTGAGCGTCGCGGATGTCGCCGGGCGTTTCGGCGTCCCGGCCGAGCGTGTGCGCTCCGCAGTGCGACTCATTGCGGTCTCCGGAGTACCGGGGGAGACCCGTCAATACCTGCATGGAGACCTGTTCGACATTCTGTGGGATGAATTCGAGGACAACGACCGGATCGTGCTCACCCACCGGGTGGCCATCGACGATTCTCCGCGCTTCTCGGCCAGGGAAGCAGCGGCGCTGATCGCCGGGCTCCAGTATCTGTCGGCCCTGCCCGAGAACGCAGACCGTGGCGCGATCGCGTCGCTGATGGCCAAGCTGACCCGCGGAGCGTCAGCCGCCCCGAGCCAGGTGGTCGTCGCCAACCGAGACTCCCCGGAGATCATCACCCTGATGCAAACCGCCGTGCGGGAACATGTGCAGATCGAATTCAACTACCTGAATGCTCGCGGGGAACGAGTGCTGCGGCACGTCGACCCGCTGCGCGTCGAATCCGTTGATCGAGACTGGTACCTGCGCGGGTGGTGTCACCTCCGACGTGCCGTTCGCACGTTTCGTCTGGACCGGATGAGTGACGTCGCGGTGACCACGCGGCCGACCGTTCCGCATGCCGCCGATCTGACGGTGCCGGATGCGCTCTTCGAGCCGTCGATCGACGATTTCACCGTCGTTCTGGAGATGCCGGAAGCCGCCATTGCCCTGGTGGCCGACTACCTGCCGGAACGTATCGGGAGGGCCACACCGAGTGATGCGTCGATGGTGCGCGTCACGCTGCGCGTCGCCCACTACAACTCGCTCATCCGGCTCGTGTCCGGTCTCGCGGGACTCGTCACCGTGATCGGACCGCCACAGGCGCGTCAGGCGGTCGCCGATTGGGCGGCCGCGGGCGCCGAGCAGTACCCGGAGCCCTGAAGTCCCCATCGGACCGAGCGCGGCGACGTCGCGATCCGCTGATCACGCGCGGTAAACTGTTGCGACACGCTCAAACAATTCAGAGGACCACACCTCATGTTCGGTAACGCATTCAGCGGATGGCACCTCGTGATCATCCTGTTCATCATCCTTCTCCTCTTCGGGGCACCGAAACTGCCCGGCCTGGCTCGAAGCCTCGGCCAGTCGATGAAGATCTTCAAGACCGAGATCAAGGGCGACAAGGGCGATGAGCCGACCGCAGAAAGCCCGACGTCCGACGGTCCGGTCGACCCAGCGAACAAGCCCTAGATAGATGGCGGTGCGCAGCCGACGCGGTACGACGGCAGAAGGCAAAATGTCGCTCGGTCAGCACCTGATCGAGCTGCGGAAACGTCTGTTCCTGGCCGCGGCCGGCATCCTGGTCGGAGCCGTCGTCGGATGGTTCCAGGCTGATTTCGTGCTGGATCAGCTCCGGGCACCCATCACGCAGATCATGGAAGCGCAGTCGCGAAACGCCCAGATCAACTACCCGGACATGACCTCCGCGTTCGATCTCAAGCTGAGGATCTCCTTCTATGTCGGACTCATCATTTCGAGTCCGGTCTGGCTCTACCAGATCTTCGCTTTCCTCGTGCCGGGACTGACGCGCAAAGAGAAGGCATACACTTTCGGATTCTTCCTTTCGGCCATTCCGCTCTTTCTTGCCGGCTGTGCGGCTGGATGGTTTGTGTTGCCCAACGTGGTCGAACTGTTGACGAGTTTTGCCCCGGCCGAGGATGCGGCTCTGATCAATGCGCAGAGCTACTTCGACTTCGTGCTCAAACTCGTCCTGGCAATCGGCATCGCTTTTGTGCTCCCCGTCTTCATCGTGCTGCTCAACTTCGCCGGGGTGATCAGCGCCTCCTCGATCATCAAGTCCTGGCGCATCGCCGTACTCGTCATCACCCTGTTCACTGCTATCGCCACTCCCGCGGCCGACGTTGTCTCGATGTTCCTTCTCGCGATCCCCATGGTGGTGTTGTACTTCGCCGCCTACGGCATCGCCTTCCTGCACGACCGACGAGCAGCCAAACGCGCTCGCGCCCGGGAAACAGACCTGGCGCTTTAGGATCACGTGACTCACATCCAATCTCCGGCCGAGCGCTACGCCGCATCACGCAGCACCGTCGCGCATCCGGTTCTCCAGCAGTTCCAGGCGGCGAGACCCTTCGATCTGGATCCGTTCCAGATCGAGGCCTGTGCCTCGATCGAATCCGGAAACAGCGTGCTCGTTGCGGCGCCCACCGGGGCGGGTAAGACTATCGTGGCCGAGTTTGCCATATACCTGGCGATGCAGGACCCCACGAAGAAGGTCTTCTACACCGCGCCCATGAAGGCGCTCAGCAATCAGAAGTTTCAGGAGTTCGTCACCGAATACGGTGCCGACGAGGTGGGACTGCTCACGGGCGACACGAACATCAACGCGAAGGCTCGGATTGTGGTGATGACCACCGAGGTACTGCGGAACATGCTCTACGCCGACTCGGATCTGCTGACAAACCTGGCCTTCGTGGTCATGGATGAGGTGCACTACCTCGCCGATAGATTCCGGGGCGCGGTCTGGGAAGAGGTGATCATCCACCTGCCCCAGCGCGTGCGCATGGTGTCCCTCAGCGCCACCGTGTCCAATGCCGAGGAGTTCGGCGATTGGCTTCAGGCGGTGCGCGGCGAGACCGAGGTCATCGTCTCCGAGGAACGCCCGGTGCCGCTCGAGCAGCACGTGCTGGTGAAGAACAATATGCTCGACCTCTTCGATGCGGCGGGCCTGGTCGGAACCCACCGCGTCAATCCGGAACTCGTTCGGCTGTCTCAGGCGGGAGCACGCTCCGGCGGGCGGGGCGGCCGCAGCGGGGATGACCGCAGAACCGACTACCGCGGGCGCAACAACAAGCGCCCGGATTTCGTGCCGCAACGTACCGAAACCGCCCGCATGGACCGTGCCGGGATCGTGCGCATGCTTCAGGGCAAACACCTGCTCCCCGCGATATTCTTCATCTTCAGCAGGGTCGGTTGCGACCAGGCCGTTCGGCAGGTGCTGCGGGCGGGTGTGCGCCTCACCGACGAGAACGAGCGCCGTGAAATCCGTGAAATCGTCGACGACCGCTGCCGGACGCTGCTCGACGAGGACCTCGGCGTGCTGGGGTATTTTGAGTGGCTCGACGGCCTCGAGCGTGGCGTTGCCGCGCATCATGCCGGGCTGCTTCCGGCCTTCAAAGAGGTGGTCGAGGAACTTTTCCAGAAAAAGCTGGTCAAGGCGGTCTTCGCGACCGAGACGCTGGCCCTCGGAATCAACATGCCCGCGCGCACCGTTGTTCTCGACAAGCTAGAGAAGTTCAATGGTGAGGCGCGGGTTCCGATCACGCCGGGGGAGTACACCCAACTGACCGGACGCGCCGGACGCCGCGGCATCGACACCCTCGGTCACTCGGTGATCCAATGGCAGCAGGGCCTCGACCCGCACGCGGTGGCGTCGCTTGCATCCCGCCGCACGTATCCGCTCAACTCCAGCTTCAAGCCGACCTACAACATGGCCGTGAACCTCATCGACCAGTTCGGTCGAGAACGCACGAGGGCCGTGCTCGAATCTTCTTTCGCCCAGTTTCAGGCCGACCGGTCCGTCGTGGAACTGGCGCGCACCGTGCGGCAGCAGGAGGAGTCCCTCGCCGGCTTCGCTGAGGCCATGACGTGCCATCTTGGTGACTTCGCCGAGTACACCAGAATTCGGCGCGAGCTCACGGAGTGCGAACGCGCCGGGTCCAAGAGCGACAACTCGCGGCGCGGAGAACGGGACAAACGTCAGCGGCAGATCACGCACCTGCGCAAAACGATGCGGGCGCACGCGTGCCATCACTGCCCGGAGCGCGAGCAGCATGCCCGCTGGGCGGAGCGCTGGTGGAAGCTGTCGCGTCAGACCGAGGAGCTCAGTCAACAGATCAGCGCCCGCACCGGTGCGATTGCGCGGGTCTTCGACCGGGTGAGCGATGTGCTCCTCGGCTACGGTTACCTCACGCAGAACGAGCACGGCCGCGTCGAACTCAGTGACAGCGGTCGCATCCTTCGTCGCATCTACGCCGAACGCGACCTGCTCGTTGCCGAGTCCCTGCGTCGTGGGCTGTGGAACGACCTCGACCCCGCAAGCCTCGCAGCCATGGCGTGTGCCCTGGTCTTTGAACCGAGGCGGGAGGAGGGGCTGCTGGACGCCCGCTACCTGCCGCGCGGTGCGTTCCGCGGCGCCCTGGACGAGACCCAGGATCTCTGGAGTCGTATCGACGATCTGGAGCGAGAACACAAGCTGCCCGGCAGTAAGCCGCTCTCGGTGGGCCTGAGCCTGGCCATGTGGCAATGGGCGCGTGGTGCGTCGCTAGGCGATGTGCTCCTCGAGGCGGAAATGGCGGCGGGGGACTTCGTACGCTGGACCAAACAGACCATAGACCTGCTCGATCAGCTGTCCGTTGTCGCCGACGGTCCCGTCGGACGCGCGGCACGACAGGCGATGGATGACGTACGCCGAGGAATCGTCGCCTATTCCTCGGTCTCCTGAATGTCGACGATGAGCATGGGGAGCCGACGCACCGAGAGCCCCCGCACCCGGAGCCCACGCGCGGCGCGCGATCCTGTCATCGAGCGTGCGCGTGGTCTGCCCGTCTGGGCCGCCCTGGTGCTGGCCGGCCTGGCCGGCGTGCTGCTCGACGCCGGGTTTCCCGATCGGGGTTGGTGGGTTCTCGCGCCGGTCGGCGCCCTGCTCATGTTCGTATCCCTGCTCGGCCGGGGGCCGTGGACCGGCCTCGCGGTCGGGTTCGCGGCCGGATTGTCCTTCTGGCTTACACACATCTACTGGATCACCCTGTATCTCGGGCCCGTGCCATGGATTGCCCTGGGCGGTCTGCAGAGCATCTTCTTCGCCGTCGGCCTGGCCCTCACCGCGGTTGTGCTGCGGGTGGGCCCGCGCCTGTGGCCCAGTCGTCTGGGCCGCCTGGGGCTAATCCCGGTGATTGTCGCCGGGTTGTGGACCGCACGCGAGGCCATCTCGGCCGTGTGGCCCTACGGCGGTTTCGCCTGGGGTCGCGTCGCGCTCAGCCAGTCGGAGGGACCGTTCAGCTCTCTCGTCGCCTGGGTGGGTGTGTCGGGCCTCAGCTTCCTGGTCGTATGGCTGAGCGCACTCACCCTGCAGCTGCTGCGCGATGTGCGGTTCGGGCTTCTTCAGCGCGCGTCGATCGTGGTCACCGTTGTTGTGCTGCTCCTGCTGGTGCCGGCGTTCCCGGTCGTGCTCAGCGGCAGCACCCGACTGGCCGCGGTGCAGGGCGCATCCGATGCCGGGTTGTTCGCCCAATACGCGCCGGGGCAGATTCTCGATGATCACGTGTCGGCCACTCTGCCGCTGATCGGCGAGGATGTCGACTTCGTGGTGTGGCCGGAGAACGCCAGCGACATCGACCCGCTGCAGAACCCGCGTTCGGCGCAGACTCTCGACTACATCAGCCGGGAGATGAACGCCCCGCTTCTGGCAGGCACGATCACCCTCAACGACGGAACATACTTCAACAGCTCCCTGCTGTGGGAGGCGGGTCGGGGCGCGGTCGATGTCTACGACAAGGTGCACCCCGTTCCGTTTGCCGAGTACATGCCCGACCGGGCCTTTTGGCGCCCCTTCGCGCCGGATCTCATCGACCTGATCGGTCGGGACTACGGCATCGGCACGCGCGACAACGTCTTCGACATCAACGGCGTGATCGCCGGAATTGCGATCTGCTTCGACATCGCCGACGATCAGCTCATTCACAACATGATCGACGACCGCGCGCAAATCATCCTCGGCCAAACCAACAACGCCGACTTCGGCCATACCGACGAGAGCGTGCAGCAGCTGGCCATTGCCCGGCTGCGAGCCGTCGAGACCGGGCGGACCGTCGTGAATATCTCCACCGTGGGCACGAGCGCGATCATCACGCCGAACGGCGAAACCATCGATCGTCTGCCGACGTGGGAGCCGGGCGCCATGGTGCAGACCGTGCCCCTCAGCTCAACGATGACGCCCGCCATGCTCGCGGGGCGGCAGATCGAATGGCTCGCGTCCGGGCTGGGGGTGTTCGGCTTCGTGCTTTGCCTCGTGCGCACGAGGACGATTCGGCGCAACACTCGGCTTCGTCGGCCTTAACGAGCAGCGGTCCCGGAGCCACCAGGGCTCGGGACCGTCCGATCGTGTTCTGAGCCGTGGCTCAGGCACCTATTGGTTCATGCACCTATTGATTCAGGCGCCGACCTTCTGCTGTCCGCGACGCTCACGCAGAACGGTGAGGCGCTCCTGAAGGAGTTCCTCCAGTTCTGCACGCGTGCGACGCTCAAGCAACATATCCCAGTGGCTTCGAGCGATTTTCTCTCCGGAGTGATCAACGATCACCGGGGTCGAGTCTTCAAGACGCGTTGCAACGCGGGAGCAGTACTTGCACTCCCATTCGTCGGGGGCTTCGGCCTCGGCCGAAAAAATCATGACGGTCTCTTTGCTGCACGTCGCACACCGGTAGGTGTGGGTTACTCGTGCGGAAAAGGTCACGCCCTCTTCGCTCTGAAGGCTTTGTGCGCCCAATCTCATGCCACGCAAACTGCGGTCAGCCATCGTGTGGTCTCCTCTCGCGATGCAATCACAGTTCTCGCGATGCATACACAGTTGTAAACCATTAACCTGTGCGTTACCCTTCCGCAACCCCTGTTTTGGGGGCAAATTCTCAGGTTCGCTCGGCGATAAGGGCCACGGCGACCTCGGTGCGATCGGTCACGAGTCCGTCCACGCCGATGTCGAGCAGGCGGCGCATGGCCAACACGTCATTGACCGTCCACACGTGCACTTCGACGCCGACCGCATGCATCCGGCGCACAAAACGGGGCGTGACGATACGCAGGGGACCCACCCGTTCCGGAACCTGCACGGCTGTGATACTGCGCAGCACGCGTTGAAGCACCTCGGGTGGTCCGAGGGAGGCGGCAAGGAGGGCCTTGACAACCCCTTGCGACGACGCGGATGTGGCCACGCCGGGAAGAAGATCGCAGGCCCGGCGGCGGCGTTCTTCCGAAAAGGAGGTGATGAGCACGCGTTCGGTCGCGCGTGCGGCAAGAATCGCCTGCGCCGTGGGAACGATCGCCTCGTCGCACTTCACGTCGATATTGAACAGTGCCTCCGGGAAGGCATCGAGGGCCTCCGACAGGGAGGGCACGAACTGCCCGTTACCCAGGTTGATGCGCTTGAGCTCGGCCATCGTCAGCTGATTCACGCGAACGTCACGCCCCACCCGGGCCAGATCGGGGTCGTGACTGATCACGGCCACCGCGTCGAGGCTCGCGTGAACATCGGTTTCGAGATGCGTCGCCCCGGCCGACAGGGCGGTGAGAAACGCCAGAAGCGTGTTCTCCGGCGCCTCGCCGGCCAATCCGCGGTGGGCGAAGACGCGTATTCCGGGGCTCTCCAGGAACACGGAGCGGGACGGCTCTGACACCGTCTAGGCCCGCGGTGCCGGGCGAGTGGCCGCGGGGGAGTCGGCCTCGGGGCCGGCTCCGTGCGGACCGAAGGCCTTACCGATGCCCTTCATGGCCTCGGTCAGTTCACTCGGAACAATCCACAGCTTATTGGCGCTGCCCTCGGCCAGTTTCGGCAGGGTCAGCAGGTACTGGTACGCGAGGAGCTTCGGATCGGGATCTCCTTCGTGAATGGCCTGGAACACGGTCGTGATGGCTTCCGCCTCGCCCTGTGCGCGCAGTACGGCTGCCTTCGCGTAGCCTTCGGCCTCGAGGATGGAGGCCTGCCTGGCGCCCTCGGCGGTGAGGATCGCCGACTGCTTTGTTCCCTCGGCCGTCAGGATGAGGGCCCGGCGGTCACGCTCGGCTCGCATCTGTTTCTCCATGGAGTCCTGGATCGAGATGGGCGGGTCGATCGCCTTCAGTTCGACGCGGCCGACCCGGATGCCCCACTTGCCGGTTGCTTCGTCCAGCACGATGCGCAGCTGGCCGTTGATGTTGTCGCGGCTCGTGAGGGCCTCCTCAAGGTTCAGCCCGCCGACGACGTTACGCAGCGTGGTTGTGGTGAGTTGTTCGACCGCCCCGAGGTAGTTGTTGATCTCATACGTCGCCGCGCGGGCATCCGTCACCTGGAAATAGACGACCGTGTCGATGGACACGACGAGGTTGTCTTCAGTGATGACGGGCTGCGGCGGGAACGAGACCACCTGTTCCCGCATGTCGATGAGCGGGCGGAGGCGGTCGATGAACGGAATCAGGATATTCAGTCCCGGAGTGAGAGTCTTGTGGTACCGCCCGAGTCGCTCGACGACGCCGTTGCTCGCCTGGGGAATGATCCGGATGGCCTTAGAGAGGGTGACGATGACCGCGATGATCAGGGCGAGCAGCACCACGATCACAATGATCTGGGTGAGAATCGTTCCGGAATCGTTCATGACGTTGTCCTTTCGGCAGCAGGGATGACCACGGCAGTCGCACCGTCTATCTCGGTGACAATAATGCGATCGCCCGGGTCGAGGCGTCTCGACAAAGCGGCGGGGGAGAGTCGGGCGGTCCAGGTCTCGCCGTTGGCCAACCGCACGAGGCCGCCGGGGGACTCCAGGGACTTGACGATGTGGCCCTCCACCCCGAGCAGGGCGTCGACGTTTGATCTGGTCGGGTCTCCGCCGCGTTTGAGGCGGCGGAGCAGCGGCGGCTTGATCCCGAGGAGCAGGGTGACGGCGAGTACCGCCGCGAGAACGAGCTGCAGCCACCACTGTGCACCGAGAAGACCGGATACCAGGCCGCCCACGCTTCCGACGGCCAGCATCAGGAAGGTGAGTTCGAGGGTCATCATCTCGATGGTGACGAACAGCAGAATGATCACAAGCCAGACAATCCACGCGTAATCGGCGATGAAAGCGTCCATTGCGTCCCCTCTTTCCAACGGGTTTCTGCTTCAAAACTAGCAGGTGGAGGCCTGTTTTACGGGGATGTTGGTAGTCTCTAAGCTTGTGGTCGTGCGAATTTCGACCCGACGACCTTATGAGGAGCTCGCGTGAACAATCCACTTGCAGCAGGATCACTCAAGGGCCAGCGTGTTCTGGTCACCGGTTCATCGCGGGGGATCGGCGCGGACACCGTCGGCTATTTTGCCGAAGCGGGCGCGTCGGTTGTGATCAACTTCCGGAACAAGGAGGCGCGTGCCAGGAAGCTCGCCGACTCGATCCGTGCCGCCGGCGGAACGGCCATCACCGTCGGCGCCGATCTGACCGATCCGGAATCGGTCACGGCCATGTTTGAGACCATCCGCGCGGAGTACGGCGGCCTCGACATCCTCGTCATGAACGCCTCCGGTGGCATGGAGAGCGGAATGGCCGCCGACTACGCCATGGTGCTCAACCGCGATGCCCAGGTGAACCTGCTGACCAGCGCGTTGCCTTTGCTGGGAGCAGACTCGCGGGTGGTCTTTGTGACCAGCCACCAGGCGCACTTCGTCGCGACGACGCCCACGATGCCCGAGTACGAACCGGTCGCCCTCAGCAAGCGTGCCGGTGAAGACGCCCTGCGGTCCATGATCCCGGAGCTTGACGCCGCCGGTGTCGACTTCGTCGTTGTCTCCGGCGACATGATTGAGGGAACAATCACCGCAACGTTGCTCGAACGCTCGAACCCTGGCGCACTCGGCGCGCGCAAGGAGGCTGCCGGACGCCTGTACAACGTGAGCGAGTTCGCCGCCGAGATCGTCCAGGCCGCCGTGGAGCCCGTGCCTCAGAACAGCGTGCCGGAAGACCACACGCGCTACGTCGGAGACATCACCGGATTCCTCGCCGAATAGCGCGCCGACGCGGTTGTGCGAGCGGACCACCCGGGTGACCGATAATGCACATTATGTCAACAAGCGGATGGACGCACTCCGCAGAGGACCACCATCCGCGTCTTCCGCCCCGGCTGTCGTTGGCTCCCGGGAGGCTAGTCATCGTCGATGATTGCGAGGCCGCGACGCTTCAGGTCGGCGAGCCCGTCACGCATGGCCCGCACCTGATCGGGTGAGTGACCTACCCAACCCACCAGTTCGCCGATGATCTCCACCGGCTCGCGGGTGCGGTACGACCGGGTCGGATTGCCCGGAAACTTCTTGTCCGTCACGTTGGGGTCATCCTCGACGGTCCCGGTCGGTCGCACGATGTAGATCCGCCCGCGACCGTCCCCCGTGGCCAATTCGGCTCCCCACGTCGCGGCGTCCAAGGTGCCCGTCACATAAACATGCGTCGCCGTGCGTGCCTCTTCGAAATTGGATGCGCGTCCCGGCATCAGGAGGTCCCCCACCGTCAGGTGCGCCTTCGTGCCGTGAAACAGGGCCCCCGATTCGTGGGCCTCAAAGGGTTTGGGCTGGGCCGTCATACACGCCCTTCGGTAGTCGATGCCACACGTTAGCCTGACCACCCCGGCGGAGCAAGGATGCCGGTCACCCCACTCTTGTGGCCACGGAGGCCTGCAGGCTCACCGGCGACGCGTCCATCCGCCCCAAATACTCGGCGAACCCAGCCGGCGCGCGACCGACGAACCGACCCGACGTCAAGACCGGAATGGTCGCGATGCGGCGCTCTCGCACCTTGAGCGCCCGCAACGCCAACACCAGAAGAACGTCCTCGTCCGTGACGATTGGGGGGAACTCCCCCGCCGCAAGGTAGCAGTCCGCACGGACACCCATGTTCGCCCCGTGCACGTAGGGGTGTCCCTCCACGATTCGGTGCTCACTCGCCCACCGACGGTGCTGCGGGTGCTCCTCAGGAAGGTCAGGAAGCACGGTTCCGAGTACAAGACCGACACCGGCGTGAGCACAGGCCAACTGGGTCGTGAGCCAGGTCAACGGCACGGTCGAGTCCGCATCCGTCGTCGCCACCCAGACATTCTCCGGCGCGTGCGCGGCCCCGCCGAGCAGAAAACGCACCCCCGCCCGCCGGGCGGCGCCGACGGCCCCGGCATCGATGACGATGGTGCTGAAATCCGCATACCGGGCCGTGAGAGCAGCCGAGTCGTCCGTACACCGATCGAGCACGACCACGACGCGCACGGCGGGGGCGTCGGCCCCGAGCGAGGTGCCCAGGAAGTCAATGGCGTCCGTGAGTGCCGCGAGTGCACGCGGGAGGCACTCCTCCTCATTACGAACGGGGACCACGACCGCTATCGTCTGAATCCCACCATGTCTCGTCATGGAGCGAGCCCCTCGCGTTGGGCCACCGAAAAAGCCGGAACCGGCTCGAAGACCTCAAGCAGAAAGTCCCGCTCACGGTGTTGCACCGTGCGCACCAGGCCGGCGGCGCCGGCCAGGGCAGCGTGCACGGAATCCCCCGAACCGGGATATTGGGCAACCGGATGCCGCCAATGGCAGGCGACCAGCACGCCGTCCGGCGCCAGCGCGGATCGGCAGCGTTCCACCAGCCGGGTCAGGTCAGCGTCGGAACAATAGTACCCGACTTCGGAGAGTACGACCAGGTCGAACTCTCCGTCGGGCCACTCCCCAGGAAAGGCGAGCTGCCGAAACGTGACGCCCACGCGGCCCGACAGGCGTTCCCGTGCCGTTTCGAGGGGGCGTTCGCTGATGTCCGTCGCCAGCACGGTGTCACAGCGCAGTGACAGTTGCTCCGTGAGAACACCGATCGAGCAGCCGAGCTCAAGCGCCGACGCATACCTTTCCCGCGGCAGGGCTGCAAGCGTCAAGGCACGTTTGCGCCGTTCGTACCAGCGCGTTTCAAATCCCCAAGGGTCGACGGCACCCGAATAGAACTGGTCGAAGAAGGCGACGGCCAGGCTGTTCCCACCGACCGCGCCGCTCGCCGGCGCTGCTGGCGGCCCCACAAAAAGTTCAAACAAGCGTTCGAAATACGCACCGAACTGCGGCTGAATGATCGCCTCGTCGCCCGGCTTGTCGGACAGCGCGTTCATTTGGCTGCTGTGCGCCGACATCGCGCGGGATTTGGCGGACCGGGTTGACGATGACAGCTCGAGAATGCGCAGGCGTTTCGGGTCCCAGATCTCGTGGGTCGGCGTGGACCAGTGCCACGCCCAGATGGGGTACTCCCACAGGATTGCGCCGGTGCTCAGCGCCGCCGTGGCGGAGGCCCGACCCACCGCCACATGGTCGGGATGCCCATCTGACCGCCAGGGGGCGACGATCCATGTGGACGCCGCATCCTCACCGACCGCAGCGGCGAGGATTGCGGCCAACTCCTCCTCATGCTCGGCCAATCCCCCGTCGGGAAGCCCAAGAAAGCGCACCGGCGCGGCGGGGGCCAGCTCTTCGACGGCCTGCACCATTTCCTGACGGCGGATTGCCGCGAGGCGCGCGGGCGGATGGGTCGTCGACTCCGGATGCGAGGCCTCACCGTTGCTCGCGACCACCACGGACACCGCGAGCCCCAGCTCGGCCGAACGGGCAATCAGGCCGCCCGCCCCGAGCGTTTCGTCGTCGGGGTGCGCGGCAACGACCACCACTCGCGTGACGTTTTCCCACGAGAGCACCCGCACGGATTCCCGCCAACCCGACTCGTCCCAGGCGCTCGGCGGCGTACCGACGGCGGCGTGGTTGAAGGTCACCACGGCGCACCGTCACCGCTCGCCAAGAGGCTCCCCAGCGACGCGTCGTCTCTTTCAGCGTGGTGTTGTCGCACGTACAACTGCAGGTCGGCGACGCGGCGTGCGTGGCGTTCATCGAGTGCCAACGGCGCCGGGCCGAGGGCATGGCCCGTGCGCAGGATCACCTCGTCCACGGTGCGCGCCACGATGCCCCTGATCCGTGCGGCGAGGAGCGTGCCGGCGGGCCCGTTTGCCAGGCCGGCATCGATTGCGGCCGCGGCGCCCGCCAGGGCGACGCCGGCAGCCGTCAGCGCCACGTCGAGCGCCCCCAGATGTGCCAGCGCCAATTGGTCCGGTTCCCGGTCGCGACCGGTTGCCCAGACCTGGCGTGCCAGGCCGATCGCGCCACCCCACCAACATGCCGCCACGCCGATGCCGCCCCAAGCGAACCCCGGCCGGTCCAGATACCAACCGTTTTCTCCAATCGGGCCGGCGGGCACGTCACGGAAGTCGACCGGGACGCTCGGAACGGCGGCAAGTCCGCGCGCCACCCAGTCCACGTCCCGCACGCGGATACCGGGCTGGCGGAGTGCGACGGTGAAGAGTCGTCGGGTCGATGTCGAGGTGTGCGCCGTCACGAGCGCATGGGACAGCACGCCCGCCAGGGAACACCACGGCTTGGTGCCGCTGAGCGTCCATCCCGTCTCAGACTCCGTTGCGCTCAGTCTCATCCCGGGGCCCTCCGCGGCGAAAACGCCCCAGGTCTGCTCGTTCGACGCGGGCGCGTGCGACGTGTCGTCCCCCAGGCGGGAATGCTGGGTGAGGATGGACAGGGCGTCCGCATGTGCTTCGACGACCCGTGCGGCGGTGAGGTCGGCCGCCGCGAGCGTGGCCATGGTCTCGAACAGCCGCCGCGTCTGGCCGTCACCGGGGCGCGCGACCTGGCCACCGATGGTCCGGGCGAAATCCACGGCTCGGGCGGCGTCCCCGTCGACGTTGTGGGCCGATTCCGCCAGCCGGGTCAGGTAGGGCACGTCGGTCCCCGTGGAGGTCGCGCCAGACGGAAGAATCACCGGTCGTAACTCGAATCCACTGGTCGCGCTCATGCGTAAATAGTCACACAAGCGCGGAACTTTTCTGTAAATCACGTCGGGCGCTTGATTTTGTCACCCGACTGAATATGATGCCCCGTGCCTGTTGAGGTGGAACGCGTGAACGTAGTCGGCGGGCGTGTCGGGTAGCCTGATGAGAGGAATTGAGGCGTGACATGGCAACCAGGTGGGCGAGATTTGTGCGCGGCTGGCTCACCGCATCCGTCGCCGTTCTGGTCGCCGCGCTGTCGCACGTTGCGGGTGGGGGCGCCTCCCCCGGACCGATCAGTCTGTCGCTTGCGGTCGCCTTCTCGGGAATGCTCTGCGTCGTCTTGGCCGGCAAGAACCTCTCCCTCGCCAAACTCGCTGTCTCGGTCGTCCTGAGTCAGGTTTCGTTCCACGCCCTGTTCGGACTCGACGGAACGAGCGCGGCCACCATGACCGCAAGCAGCCACCACGGCTCCGCAGCCGTCGTCATCGTCGCCTCCGACACGGCCTCCGCTGCGGCGACGGCCGGTGTACATGGCATGGGTTGGATGTGGATCGCCCACGGCGTGGCTGCGCTCATCACGATCCTCGCCCTCCGTCGCGGTGAGCAGACATTCTGGTCGCTCCTCGACTTCGCGCGGCTGGCCCTGGTCGCCATTGCGCGCAACGTGGGAATCATCGTGACCCTGCCCCGTTACCGCGCGCACGTCATGGCCCTGCTCGCTCACCGGTTCATCGCCACGGATCTGGATGTTCTGCTGTCACCGATGAGACACCGCGGTCCGCCTGCCGCCCTTTTCGCGCACTAGCCCCCGCACCCCCGCGTACGTGGTCGCCCTCCAGGCGCTTCGTTCCACGACCGTGCCGCGACAGTCGGCGCACGCGGCACACGCTGCCGCCTGCGGCCATCACCTCCGCCACATTCTTCACCTCCCCACACCCGACGCCGGCTGCTCCGACTCGGTACCGACCCCTCGTCGTCGCGACTGTTCGCGGCCTCGGAGACGGGAAGCTCCATCGTGCACTCCCCTCGCGAAACCAACGACACAACCCGGTTCGAGTCGCGCATCCTCACGGTGCGCGCCCCGACCCTGGTCCCGGTCGTGCTGGCACTCTGTGTGCCTCTCGCCGTGACGCTCACAATCCTCGCCATGATCATGACGGATGCCTTTTCCGGCCTCGTGCTCATTGACCCCGGAGATCTGGTGACCCGCGGCCTGCCCATCGCTCGCGTCCTGCACGACGGCGCCGCCGCCGTCACGATCGGACTCCTGGTTCTCGCGACCTTCGCCCTTCCGGGCCAGTCCATCGTCCCCGGGCGCGCCAGCTACAGCCAGTGGCGTGCCTCCCGGTGGGCCGTCTGGGCGGCCAGCGTCTGGGCGGCCGCCGGAATCGCTGTCCTCGTGTTCACGGCAGCCAGCACGATCGGGGTGCCCGTGACGAGCCGTCTGTTCGCGACGCAGTTCGTGTGCTTCGCCACCCAGTTGGACCTCGGCAGAACGCTCCTGCTCTCGATCGGCTGCGTTGTCACCCTGCTCGTGATCGTGCTGGTCACAACGCGGGTGTCATGGATTGCGACGGCGACCGTGCTCAGCATTCTCGCTCTCCTGCCACTGGCACTGTCTGGTCACGCGGCCGGATCAGACGAGCACGGCAACGCGGTCAACAGCATGGCGATCCACCTCGTCGGCGTCACGGTCTGGGTCGGAGGACTCGTCGCCCTGATTCTCATGCGCAAGCGCCTCGGTGCCGCCCTGCCGGTCGTCGTGGCCCGGTATTCGGTCTTCGCCGGTTGGGCATTCCTCGGGGTGGTTGTGTCCGGCGCCGTCAACGCCGGGCTGCGCATCTCCTCCCCCGCCGACCTGCTGTCCGGATACGGGCTCCTGCTCCTGGCGAAAAGCGTCATCCTGGTGTTGCTGGGACTTGCCGGCTACCGGCATCGCCGACGGATCATTCCGCTGCTCGTACGCGCGCCCGCCGACACCAGAGCCTTCGCCCGCCTCGCGGTCGTCGAGGTCGTTCTCATGTCGACCGCGATCGGGCTGTCCGTCGGCCTTTCCCGCAGCGCCCCGCCCGTATCCCAGCAGTCGGTGGCCGAGCTCGATGTGCGCCGCGCCCTGATCGGCTTTCCGTTTCCGGAGCCCCTGACCCTCGGACGGATCCTGACCTCCGTGCACGTGGACTTGCTCTTCTTCGCGATGGGCGTGCTCATGGCCGGCTTCTACATCACCGGTGTCGTGCGACTCCGCCGCCGCGGTGATGCCTGGCCCGTGAACCGCACCGTGGCCTGGATCGCCGGATGCGTCGCCCTGATCTACTTCACCAGCGGCGGGCCGGGAGTTTACGGCGCCGCGAGCTTCAGCACCCACATGCTCCAGCACATGGGCCTCATGATGTTCATTCCTCCCCTGCTGGTGCTCGGGGGCCCCGTGCTTCTCGCCCTGCGGGTCTTGCCGAAGAGGCGGGACCACAGCCGCGGGCCCCGCGAGTGGATACTCATCATCGTGCACTCGCGCTACCTGCGCCTGCTGTCGCACCCGGCGGTCGCCGGCGTGCTCTTCGCCGGCAGCCTGGTGGCGTTCTACTACACGGGCTGGTTTGAGTTCTCCCTGCGTACACACACCGGCCACGTTCTGATGTGCGTTCACTTCCTGGCCAGCGGATACGTGTTCTTCTGGGTGCTGATCGGAATCGATCCGGGACCGACGCGTCCGAGTCATCCGCTGCGCCTCATCCTTCTGATATCCACGCTGGCCTTCCACGCCTTCTTCGGGCTGAGCATCATGAGCGGCACCGAGGTGCTGGCGATCGACTGGTGGCACGCCCTGCAATTCACGGACGACGTAGCCCTGCTGGCCGATCAGCGCATCGGCGGCGGAGTGGCGTGGGGCGCCGGTGAATTTCCCACCGTGCTCGCCGCCCTCGTTCTCATGCGCCAATGGCTCGCATCAGACGAACGCGTGGCGCGGCGTCTCGATCGCCGGGCCGATCTCACCGACGACGCAGACCTGCGCGCCTACAACGACAATTTGGCGGCGCTGAGCCGGCGCGACGGAGGCGACAGCACCTGAGTCGCTCACGGCACCGGACGAGAGCGTGACGGCGCCCCTCGACTACGCTGGTCAGGTGAAGAAGTCCCGTCTGGCGGTGTGGTCCCTGGTACTCGTCGCGGCGACATGGGGTGGCGCTTTCGTCATCATGAAGCCCGCCATCGAACAGCAGCCCTTCTTCGACTTCCTGGCGACTCGCTTCACGATCGCGGCCCTGATCATGCTCGTGGCACGGCCGACGATGGTGCGGGCACTCGGCTCCCGTATGTGGGTCGTCGGCGCTTCGCTCGGCATCCTGCTGGGCCTGGGCTACATCACCCAGACGATCGCGCTGGAGATGACGACCGCGGCAATTACCGGCTTCCTCACCGGAACCTACGTGGTGCTCACACCGGTCCTCGGCTGGCTCCTGTTCCGGCACCGAATCGGTGGCAAGCTGGCCATCGGCGCCCTGCTGGCCCTGGTCGGTTTGGGCCTCATCTCGATCACGGGCATGACCGTTGAAGTGGGTCAGATCTGGGGCGTCGTGTGCGCCGCATTCTTTGCGCTTCATATTGTCGGCCTGAGTCGCTTCAGTAGGGGCCTCGACGCGTACGCGCTCACGTTCGTGCAATTGTGTGCCGTCGCCGTCGTCTGCTGGATCGGCGCTGTGCCCGACGGCTATCAGGCGCCCCCCAGCGGGAACGTCTGGGTGGCCGTTCTGTTCACGGCCGTGTTCGCAACGGTATTCGGATACTTCGTGCAGACGTGGGCGCAGGCACGCGTAGAGGCGTCCCGTGTTGCCATCATCCTCACCCTCGAGGTCGTCTTTGCCGCGCTCATCGCTGTGGGAGTCGGCCAGGAAGTACTTGCGGTCAAGACCGTCATCGGCGGTGCGTTCATGATTGCCGCCATGGTCGTTGTGGAGTGGCCGCGCCGCGGACGCACGGCACGCATCGCCGGGACCGGGGCGACCGACGGGGACGATAGCGTCCTCGTCCCGCTGGAGCCCCTCTCGCACTAGACGCATCAATGGGCGCGGGCGACACCGGCCTCGGACCATGCGCCGAACGCGGCCCTCACCCGTGTTGCACGACAACCCAGGCGAGGGCAGCGATCAGCGCCCAGGACAGCATGGCGACCAGAAGAGCGCGCCATCCGGTGCGCACGAGCCGGCCGAGCCGGACCCTCGTTCCCAGCCCGAAGAGAGCCATCGCCAGGAACGCCGTCTGTACGGTGTCGGCGCCGCCCGTGACCGCGACCGGCAGCGGCGCGAATGTGCGCACCAGCACGGCGCAGATGAAACCGGCGACGAACAGTGGCACGATCGGCGGGTGTTTCGGCCCGAACTCCCTGGTGCCGCGTCTCCGTCGCACGACCAGCGATGTGATGGCCACCATCGGGGCGAGCATCAACACGCGGGTGAGCTTCACCACAACGGCGACGGCCAGCGCCGCAGGGCCGGCCACCTGCGCGGTCGCGACGACCTGACCGACATCATGCACGCTCGCTCCGACCCAGTGCCCGAACTGCAGTGCGCTGAAGCCGAGTGGATGCCAGAGGAGCGGCAGCACGACGATGGCCAGGGTCCCGCACAGGGTGACGAGTGCGACCGGTACGGCAGAGTCCTCTTCCTTCGCATGGACAGCATGGCTCATTGCGCCGATCGCGGATGCGCCACAGATTGAGAAGCCGGTCGCGATCAGCAAAGGCTGTTGACCGGGCAGTTTGAAGAGGCGGCCCAGCCACAATGTCACGACGAACGTGACCGCCAGCACCGCGAGGACGGTGACGATCGATTTCCAGCCGAGGTGTGCGATGTCGACCAGACTCAGTTTGAGGCCGAGCAGCACGATGCCCAGATGCATGAATGCCTTGGCGGCGACTCTGAGGCCGGGAGCGAGAATGCCCGACAAAGCCGGGCGGGCGACCGGTATCTGTGCGACCAGGATTCCGAGAACCACAGCGACGGTGAGCAACGGGATCGCCGGCACCGATGAATGGATGCCCCACGCGCTCAGCGCCGCCGCGCCCGCGACCGTGACCCCGGGCATCCACCTCCGGGACCCGCCCAGCCATGCCCGCTCACGATCGGAATGCCGAGGGGCGGGCGTTGACTCCGCGGGCAGGCGCCCGGGACGGGCGGGAGGCATTTCTGTTGAACTCACAGAACCCAGTCTCGTCCCGGCGGACACGGGCCGGTAGAGGGCGTATCGTTGGCGGGGCACAAGTGAGGCTTGTGGGAGGTGTGTCGTGCTCGGTCCACATATGCCCGACCTCGGGGGGCTCCAGATGCTGATGTCCGTGGGCGAATTGGGCAGCCTCAGTCGCGTCGCCGCGCGTCTCGGCGTCTCCCAGCAGGCCGTGTCATCACGGGTTCGTGCGTTGGAGGGCCAGATCGGGGCCTCCCTCATCGTGCGGTCGGCGCGAGGATCGACGTTGACCGCGACCGGGGTCCTGGTCACCGGTTGGGCCGTCGAGGTGCTCGCCGCCGCCGAACGAATGGAAGCCGGGATCGAGGAGATACGCTCGCAAGCCCTGCACCGACTCGACGTGGCGGCGAGTCTGACCATCGCTGAGTACCTCCTGCCGCGCTGGCTGGGCACCCTGCGTGGCCGGCAGGAGTCCGCCGGCCAGGTGGCGACCAACGTCGGACTCACCGCGGCGAACAGCGAAGCGGTGATCGCTCTCGTGCGTGCCGGCACGGTACCCCTCGGATTCATCGAGACTCCCGAGATCCCGAGCGACCTGCGCACCACGACTATCGGTCTGGACCGGCTGATAGTCGTTGTCTCCCCCGGTCATGTCTGGGCCCGGCGCCGCAGGCCTGTGTCCGCGCAGGAATTGGCCGATACCCCGCTGATCACCCGCGAGGAGGGCTCGGGAACCCGCAAAGCTCTCGATCATCTGCTCGGATGGGTCCCCGGCGTCACTGGAACTCTGGCCGCTCCACGCCTGGAATATTCCAGCACCGCTGCCGTTCGTACGGCGATCAGGTCCGGAGTGGCGCCTGGCGTTCTCAGCTCGATGGCGGTCGCCGATGACCTCGCTCTCGGCCGCCTGGTCGCCGTGGACGTCACCGGGATCACTCTCACGAGAACGCTCACAGCGGTGTGGGCCAGCGGTCGACAGCCGTCCGAAGTACTGGCACAGGACATGATCGCAATCGCGCGCCAGCCGCTCAACACCGGGTAGCACACCGACATCGTGCACAGGGCCGGGGTACGCCCTGACAGGTCGTCGTCCCTATCCACGGCCCTCGACCTGGTGCAGGATGGGGATCCGAGCGAGAGGGAAGCTCATGATGGAGCGCGACGCTGAGATGATCGACACGATTGGCCAGTGGCTACACCGGGTGACCGGCGGACCGCAGGAGCACCACCATTAGCGCCCGCGAAAGCGTGGGGCACGCCAGGGGTTCGATTGTGACCCTGACCATGAACCCCGCGCTCGACCTCAGCACATCGACCGATCGGGTGGTGAGCGATCACAAGTTACGCTGCGGGACGACTCGCCTGGATCCGGGCGGCGGCGGCATCAACGTCTCGCGGGTCGTTCATCTGCTCGGCGGGGAATCGTTGGCCATCTACGCGGTCGGCGGACTGACCGGCGCGGCCCTGCGCCACATGCTCGACGTCGAGGGTGTGTCGAGTCGTGCCGTGCCGATCTCAGGCACCACCCGCCAGAGTTTCACCGTGGATGAATCAGGCACGGGCAGACAATTTCGCTTTGTGTTGCAAGGGCCCGAACTCAGCGAGACCGAGTGGAAGGCCTGTCTCGCTGCCGTGCGGCAGACAGCCCCACACGCTGGATACCTGGTTGCCAGCGGCAGCCTGCCGCCGGGAGTGCCCGAGGACTTCTACGCCCGGGTCGCGCGGCTGGCTCGTGACAGTGGGGCGCGCTGTGTGCTGGATACGTCCGGCGTTCCCCTTCGGGAAGCCCTGGCCGAGGGGGTGTACCTGGTCAAGCCGAGCCGTCGGGAGCTCGGCGAGCTCGTCGGTGCGACGCTTGACACGGAACAGAGCCAGGTCACCGCCGCATCCGATCTGATCGCGGCAGGTTCGGCAGAACTGGTCGCTCTGACGCGAGGCGCGGAAGGGGCCGTGCTCGCCTCCGCCGCGGGAGCCGTGCGTCTGGCGGTGCCGACAATCCAGGTGCTGAGCACGGTCGGCGCCGGCGACAGTTTTCTCGGCGCGTTCGTGCTGCGGCTCTCAGCGGGCGGCGATACAGACGCGGCATTCCGCTACGCCGTAGCCGCCGGTAGCGCCGCCGCTCAGACGCCGGCTACCGACCTGTGCCGCCCGGAGGATGTGGACGCGCTTGAGGCGACTCTCCCGCCGATCCGGCGCTGATGCTGTGCGCCGTCGCGTGCCTGCCCGGTGCGCTGTCGTACGCTGGTCATTCCCGCGACCAGTCGGCCAAGGCGGTCACGACGCTCGCGACGAGCCTCAGATAGCTGCGTTCCAGGTCGACCGGCAGCTCGAAGCCGCCGCTTGTTTCCAGTGCGACAAAGCCGTGCAACGCGGACCGTAGAAACCGGGTGGCGTCGACGGCGTCGTCGTCGCGCAGATCGTAGCCGGAGAGCACGTTGTAGACGACCTCGGTGATCGATGACGACACGGTCAGATCTTCGTCGTCTCCGGGAATCGGCGCGTGCATCGTCATCGGGTACTGCCCGGGGTGTTCGAGCGCCCAGCGGCGGTAGGCGACAGACATCCGCTTGATGGCGTCGTCCCGGGAACGTCCGACGGCCGCGCCCCCGAGGGCGTAGGCAAGGCTCGTTTTGGCGTGGATCATGATGCCCCGGCGGAGGCCGGGCATGCCATCAATGTGCTTGTAGAGCGACGGTACCCGCACATTCAGGGCCTCGGCCAGGGAAGCCAGATTCAGCCCGGCCGGGCCACTTTCGTCGAGCATCACGGCCGCACGATCAACGACGGTGACCGTGCTCAGTGGTGTCCTACTCATCGCTCTTCAGCGTCCCAAGGAACCGAACGATAGCGGTCGTGGTGGCTTTCGGCTGTTGCGACTGCGGGTAGTGACCGGCGTCGGCAACCATCACGGCGGTTCCCCCGAGCGCGCGGGCGATCCAGTCGGCTTCCGCCCGCGGGCTCGGAAAATCGGGATCCTTCTCGCCCATAATGACAAGAGCGGGCGTCGTGACGTGCTTGAGCCTCGCCCCCGCCTGCCTGTGGTTCGTCCGCGTGGTGCGGATGAACGCACGTGTGTACCCCGGGCGTCGGATGCTCGCGATGACGTCCGCTCTGTAGCCGGCAAGGTCGGTTGGCGGCGTTCCCGCATACAGCCTGGGCAGGTACGCCTTCCAGACCGCCACGGCCCACGGCCGCGCCATGAGGAGGCGGAACAACACGCGGCTGACCAGGTGGCTGGATGCCGGCTCACGCACGAAAGGGCCCACGAGGACAAGACCGCTGACCAATTCGGGGCGGCCCGTCGCGACGATCACGGCCGCACCGGCGGCCATCGAGTTTCCGACAACAACAGCGGGTCTGCCCAGCTCGACCAGAAGCGCCGCCACGTCACTGGCGGTATCGGCGTCCCCGTAGCTGGAGAATGAGGTGTCGCTGTCCCCGTGGCCGCGAAGGTCGGCGGTGGCGACGGTGTACCCGGCGTCGGTGAGCTTGGGAGCGACAAACCGGTAGGTGGATCGGAGGTCGCCCATGCCGGGCACGAGGAGAACGAGCGGCCCGGCCCCCTGGATGTCGTAGGCGATCCTTCCCTGCGGCCGTACGAGGTAGCGCGTCGTCGGAAGCGGTGCGTGGTGAGGATTGTTCATACGGCTAATCTACTTAGCCGCATGGCAAATATCAATAGCTTTTCCGTGATTAATAGCGCCGTGGACCCGGTGAGAGCCGGGCTAACGCGAGGAAGACTTCGGTCGGGGATCGGTGTGGATCACCATTCCGAGTTCGTTGACCGGCTCATAGGCATCCCGGTCCCAGACGCCCGGGTGCGGAACCGGACAATTCAGTATCGGGTTGTTCGTTGAGTGATCGATGAAGTGCTCACGCATGGCGTGCCCACACACGGGGCAGGCGGGAGAATGCTGAGCGTCTTTCTCTTCGGAAGTGCCGTCTACAGACATGCGTACAGAGTACGCGCGATTCGACAAGAAATACAGAACGTGCTAAGTGCTACTCGTCCTTCTCTCCGAATCCGGACTCGAGCAGAGACGAGAGCGCATCGACCGCCTCGATGGCCTCGGGCCCCGATGACGAGAGCTCTGCCGTCATCCCCCGGGACAGGCCCAGCGCCATGATCCCCAGAAGGCTCGTGGCGTCGACGCCATTCACGGTGACACGGGCATCGAAGGTGCTCGCGAGGGTGACGAAATCCGCGGCGGGCCGGGCATGCAACCCGTCTCGGTTGATGAGCGTCACCGATCGGGTCACCGAGCCGTTCGGCTCACTGGTCGGCACGGCCTCTGTGCTGCTCGCACCCGCAGCGGTCAGCGCCGCGGAGACGACACTGCCGAGGTCTCCCCCGATTTCGGCGGCGACGGCCGCAGCCACGCCACCCTCCACGAGTGGCGCATCCACGATACGGATGCGCGCGCGCACGTCATCGTCCAGGAACTCGAGTGCCGTCTCCGCGGTAAGTATCGCCGAACCGAGGTCGCAGAAGACGACGGCTCCGCCCGTGCCGACTGCAGCGAGCATCGCCTCGGAGACCTTCAGGAAACTCGTGCCGATTCCACCCTCGTCGGTTCCCCCTGCCGGCAGGAGTACGGCATGTGGCGCCATTTGTCGCGCCAGCTCCACCAATCCCTCGGCGATCAGCGCGCTGTGTGACACGAAGACGAGGCCGACCTGCCGGCCGGCTCCCTCCGCACTGTCCCCCATCAAGCTCCCGCGGCGTCCACGGCCGCCCGCAAAAGCAACCGGGTGGACTCTGCACCGGGGTCGCGGTGGCCCCGGGCGCGCTCCCCCAGGTAGCTCGCACGGCCCTTCCGCGCGACGAGCGGCTCGGTGGCAATCGCGCCGAGGTCCGCGGCGTCGGCGGCCGCGGCCAGGACGTCGAGCGGGGTACCGCCGGCCGCCAGTCGTGCGACTGCCGCGTCGACGGCCGGCGTCCAGGCATCGACCATGGTCTTGTCCCCGCTCTCGGCCTTTCCTCGCAACACGATGCCATCTCGCGCGGCCGTGATCAGCGCGACGGTTGCTGCGGCATCGAGGTCGGCGGCCCCGGCCACGGCGACCGCCGCTTTCAGGTAGGCGGTGCCGTACAACGGCCCTGCCGCGCCGCCGACCGTGGAGATGAGGGTGCCCGCCACCAGTTTGAGCACTACCGACGGTTCGCGTGCGTCAGGGGCGTCGTTGAGCTTGTTCACCACAGCGCTGAATCCGCGGTCCATGTTCTCACCGTGGTCGCCGTCTCCGATCTCCCGGTCGAGCGTATTGAGTTCGCTGCGGTGCTCCGCGATGACCTGCGCCGAGAGGCGCACCCAGGCAAGCGCCCATGCTGTGCTCAGATTCATCCCGTGTCTACCGTCCCCAACGCAGGGCAGATGTCTGCACCGGGGCGTCCCACAAATCCGTCAGCTCGGCATCCAGCCTAAGCACTGAAATCGACGCGCCCTGCATGTCCAGGCTCGTGGTGAAGTTGCCTACGAGGGAACGCGTCACGGTGATCCCCCGTTCCGCAAGCACCTCTACCGCCCGACGAAAGAGAATGTACAGTTCGATCTGCGGGGTACCGCCCATGCCGTTCACGAACAGGAGCACCTCGTCGCCGCGTGCGAAGGGCAGATCGTCCAGGATCGGGGCCAGCAGACGGTCGACGATGGCATCGGCCGGTTCCAGTTTGATGCGTTCCCGGCCCGGCTCACCGTGGATGCCGATACCGATCTCGACCTCATCGTCGGCAAGCACGAAGCTTGGCTCGCCGGCGTGGGGCACGACACACGGTGTGAGCGCGACCCCCATTGACCGGACCCCCCCATTGACCTTTTCCGCAATCCGCGCAACCGTGGCGAGGTCGTCCAGGCGCTCGGCGGCCGCGCCCGCGATTTTTTCCACCAGTACGGTACCTGCCACACCCCGGCGGCCGGCCGTGTACAGCGAATCCTTCACCGCGACGTCATCGTTGATGATCACGGAGCGCACCTCGATGTCTTCCATCAGGGCCAGGTCAGCCGCCGTCTCAAAATTGAGCACGTCACCGGTGTAGTTCTTCACAATGTGCAGAACCCCCGCTCCCCCGTCGACGGCCTGGGTCGCGGCAAGGATCGGATCGGGCGTGGGCGAGGTGAACACCGGGCCGGGGACCGCGGCGTCCAGCATTCCCGCTCCGACGAACCCGCCGTGCAGCGGCTCATGACCGCTACCGCCACCGCTGACGATTCCCACCTTGCCTCGCACGGGAGCGTCTTTGCGCACGATGAACAGAGGGTCGTTCGATATCCGTACGAGGTCGGCGTGCGCCACCCCAAACCCCGCCACGGCCTCCGCAACAACATTGCTTGGATCATTGATGAGTTTCTTCACGGTCATCCATTCACTCGATCGATTCCGGCGCAGCCGGCTTTGTCGGCTCTGACACGTTCAACATACGCGCCATCGACACAGAATCACATCCGCGTCGCGGCGACCCACTGGGCAAGTTTGGCCGCGGCGGCCCCGGAATCGATCGCCGTAGCGGCAACGACCATCTTGTCCCTGAACCGGTCGAGTATGGCAACCTGCACCTGGGCCGGGTTGTTGGCCAGATCGAATGCCACCAGGCCGGCAGCGGCGTTGAGCAGTACGATGTCCCGAATCGGGCCTGATTCGCCCGACAGCACGGCGTGCACGACGGCGGCGTTGTGCTCGGCGTCCCCGCCTACCAGCTCACTGATCTGGGCCCGTTTGATGCCCAGGTCCCGCGGATCAATGTCGTGTTCCGTCACGAGGCCTCGGGACACCTCCCACACATGGCTGTGGCCGGTCGTTGTCAGCTCATCCAGGCCGTCATCACCACGGAAGACCAGTGCGGTCGCCCCTCGAGTCTGGAATACCCCGACGAACAGCGGCACTCGATCAAGGCTCGCCACCCCCACGGCGGAGGCCTCCGGCCGGGCCGGGTTGCAGAGCGGACCGAGATAGTTGAAGACCGTGGGAATTCCCAGCTCCCGGCGTGTGCTGGCCGCGTTGCCGAATCCCGGGTGGAACGCTGCCGCGTAGGCGAAGGTGATGCCCGTTCGGCCGAGCACCGCGGCAACCTGCTCCGGCGACAGGGTCAGATCGATCCCGAGCGCCGACAGCACGTCGGAGGAGCCGGACGCCGAACTCGCCGCGCGGTTGCCGTGCTTGACGACCGGTACGCCCGCCGCGGCACACACGATCGAGGCCATGGTTGAAATGTTCACCGTTCCAAAACGGTCGCCCCCGGTACCCACGATGTCAAGACCCATGGAGTCAACGTCGAGCGGCACCGCGTGGTCCAGGACCGCGTCGCGGAACCCCACGATCTCATCGACAGTTTCGCCCTTGGCCCGCAGCGCAACGAGAAACGCGCCCAGCTGGGCCGGCGTCACGGTACCCAACATAACCTGTTCCATGCACCAGGCGGCGTCAGCCACGCTCAGATCTTCGCCGTCAAGAAGAGCAGTAAGAATATTTGGCCATGACTGGGATTCAAGCATGACCGTAATTCTACTGAGATGGCCCTGTTTCCCCGTATCCGCAAGGGATCCAGCCCGGAAAAGGGGTACGCATACCGCCACCAAACGGCGACTTGCACGCCTGATTGAGAAAAAGCTGTGCGGTTATCGGCCATAATGGAGGGGTGACCAGCACCTCAATTACTCAGACGGCGACAGCACCCGTTGTGAACAGGCCTAACAGCGTGGCTGTGGGCACCATCGTGTGGCTGGGTAGCGAGGTGATGTTCTTCGCGGGACTCTTCGCCATCTACTTCACGCTACGATCCACGTCCCCGGAGCTCTGGCTTTTCGAGTCAGACAAACACAATTTCACCTTTGCGTTGATCAATACGCTCATCCTGGTGTCCTCCTCGGTGACGTGCCAATTCGGCGTATTCGCCGCGGAGAGGCTGCAGGCTCGTTCAACGGGCTGGAAGCTCAGCCAGTGGGGCATGGTCGAGTGGTTCTTCCTCACTTACGCTCTCGGCGCGATCTTCGTGATCGGTCAGGTCTTCGAGTACGCGACCCTGGTGTCTGAGGGAATTTCGCTCAGCTCCAACGCCTACGGCTCGGCGTTCTACATCACGACCGGTTTCCACGGCATCCACGTGACGGCCGGCCTCATCGCATTCCTTCTCATCATTGGTCGCGGCTTTGCGGTCAAGAACTTCGGTCACAAGGAAGCCACCAGCGCCATCGTGGTCTCTTACTACTGGCACTTCGTCGACGTCGTCTGGATCGGGCTTTTCCTGGTCGTCTACGTTCTTAAATAAGATTCAGGAGCGGACACCTTCAGCATGACCACGAATAAAACCCCCTCAGCCTCGACGCCGCGCAGGCGTGGGACGCCCCGTAAGACCGGTCGTCGCCACCCCCTGGCCAGCGTTGCCCTCATCGCCATCGGCCTGCTTTTCACCGGGGCCGCCTATGCCGCGCTGAGCACCAGCACGGCCTCGGCGACAACCGACGCGTCCTCGCAGCAGACCATCGACGAGGGCGAAAAACTGTTCGCCGCGAACTGCGCCACGTGCCACGGCCTCGCCCTGGACGGCTCGGACGTCGCCCCGAGCCTGCTCGGCGTGGGAGCGGCATCCGTTGACTTCCAGGTCGGCACTGGCCGCATGCCGATGCAGATGCAGGGACCTCAGGCGCAGAAGAAGCCCGTCCAGTTCACCGAAGCCCAGACCGCGGCCCTGGCCGCCTATGTGGCGTCGAAGGCTCCCGGCCCCGCGATTCCCGAGGGCGAAGTCCTCGATGCAAGCGGGGACGCCGCAACGGGTGCCGAATTGTTCCGCATCAACTGTGCCATGTGCCACAACGTGGCCGGCGCCGGTGGAGCACTCACGGAGGGCAAGTTCGCCCCCGCGATCAAGGACGTGTCCGCGGCTCACATCTATGAGGCCATGATTACCGGCCCGCAGAACATGCCCGTTTTCAATGACATGAACGTGTCGGCCGAAGGCAAGCGCGACATCATCACGTACCTCAAGTACATCGAAAACAATCCGTCACCCGGCGGACTTGCCCTCGGATCCCTGGGACCCGTTGCAGAGGGCCTGTTCATTTGGATCTTCGGCCTAGGCGCCATCGTGGCCCTGACCGTGTGGATCACTGCCAAATCGAACTGATCGATTACCCGTGCGACACAGCAATACATTGACAGCTGGTAAGAAGGAGAACAATGGCCAAGGACGATAACGGCGCGGAGCATGTCCCCGCCGCCGACTCGTCGAGCGTTGTACGCGCAGGTACCCCTGCAGGTACCGCCGTCGTCGCGCGCAATTCGCTCGAGAATCCCGGCTTCCCGCCGCACCGCCCTCGCATCACGGATCTGGATCCGAAAGAGGAGCGCAGGGCGGAACGCACCGTGTACACCCTGTTCTACGTGTCCATCGTCGGCAGTGTGTTCGCTATCGCCGCCTACATGGCGTTCCCGATCTCTGCGGAAGATCCGGGTTCGGTTCGGCTTAACAATCTCTTCATCGGCCTCGGCCTGTCCCTCGCGCTTTTCGCGATCGGCATCGGGGCTGTGCACTGGGGCAAGGCCCTCATGTCCGACCACGAGGGAATCGACGAGCGTCATCCCGTTCGCGGTACCGACGAGGTACGCGCCCGCGCGGTGGAGATCTTCCAGCAGGCTAATGACGAGTCCGGCTTCGGTCGACGCACCCTCATTCGCAACAGCCTCATCGGTGCGCTCATTGCGTTCCCGCTCCCGGCTGTCGTTCTCTTCCGCGGCCTCGGCCCGCAGGACCAGGACCCGGTTGAGCTGCTGCGGGAGACCCTGTGGAAAAAGGGCACGCGTTTGGCTCTTGACCCCTCCGGAACGCCGATTAAGGCATCCGACCTCACGCTTGGTTCCTCATTCCACGTGATTCCGGAAGGCCTGGCCGAAATGGGCCACGGTCGGCTGGAGGAGAAGGCGAAGGCAGCGGTTCTCGTCATGCGTCTGAAGCCGGAACAACTCGTAGAGACTCCGGAGCGCGAGGGCTGGTCGTACCAGGGCATCGTGGCATATTCCAAAATTTGCACGCACGTCGGGTGCCCTGTTGCTCTGTACGAGCAGCAGACGCACCACCTGCTGTGCCCGTGCCATCAATCACAATTCGACGTCACGAATCACTGCGAGGTCATTTTCGGACCGGCCAAGAGGCCGCTCCCGCAGTTGCCCATCACGGTGGACGCCGAAGGTTATCTCATCGCGCAGAGCGATTTCACTGAACCGGTCGGTCCGAGCTTCTGGGAGCGCAAATGACCTCGTTAGACACCCGCAAAACCGCTGAAGTAAAAAAGTCCGGCGGATTCACGGCATCAGCCGCGAACTACATAGACGAGCGCACCAGCATTTCCGGTGCGGTCAAGGAGCTCGGTCGTAAGATCTTCCCGGACCACTGGTCCTTCCTGCTCGGCGAGGTGGCGCTCTACAGCTTCGTCATCATCCTGCTGTCCGGATCGTTCCTCACCTTCTTCTTCCAGGCATCGATGGCGCCGGTGGACTATGAGGGTTCCTATGCACCGTTGAAGGGCATCGAGATGTCGGCCGCCATGGCTTCCACTCTCGATATTTCCTTCGACCTGCGTGGCGGACTCCTTATGCGCCAAGTGCACCACTGGGCGGCCCTGCTGTTCGTGGCCGCCATCGGCCTGCACATGCTCCGCATCTACTTCACGGGCGCCTTCCGCAAGCCCCGCGAGCTGAACTGGGTCATTGGCTTCATCCTCTTCATCCTCGCCATGGCCGAGGGATTCACCGGTTACTCCCTCCCCGACGACCTGCTGTCCGGTAACGGCCTGCGGATCATCGACGGGATCATCAAGGGCATCCCGGTGGCCGGAACGTGGATCTCCTTCCTGCTCTTCGGTGGGGAATTCCCCGGCGTCGACATCGTCGGGCGTCTGTACTCGCTGCACATTCTGCTGCTGCCGGCCATCATCGTGGCGCTCATCGCAATGCACCTGTTGTTCGTCGTTGTGCACAAGCACACGCAGTACCCGTCGGCCGGTCACACCAACCAGAACGTTGTCGGCTACCCCGTTCTCCCGGTCTACGCGGCCAAGGCCGGCGGGTTCTTCTTCATCGTCTTCGGTGTCGTGATGCTGATCGCGTCGCTGTTCACCATCAACCCGATCTGGAACTACGGCCCGTACGACCCATCACCGGTGTCCGCCGGTACCCAACCCGACTGGTATATCGGTTTTGCCGATGGCGCCCTTCGACTGGTTCCACCGGGGTGGGAGTTCGTGTTCCTGAACCACACGTACTCCTTCAACATTCTGGCACCGCTGATCGTGATCGGTATCTTCATCGTTCTCGTGATGGTGTACCCGTTCATTGAAGCCTGGATCACCGGTGACAAGCGCGAGCACCATGTGCTCGATCGCCCACGGAACGCTCCGACCCGCACCGCCATCGGCGCCGCCGGTGTCACGTTCTACGCCGGGCTGTGGGCCGCAGCGTCCTCGGATATCATTGCGACGCACTTCCACCTCACCATGGAGGGAGTCATCCACGCCCTTCAGGCAATCACCATCCTGGGACCGGTCCTGGCCTACTTCATCACGAAGCGAGTCTGCCTCGCACTCATGAAGAAGGACCGCGAGATCGTGCTGCACGGCTATGAGTCTGGTCGGATTGTGCGACTGCCCGGTGGCGAGTACGTGGAAGTCCACCAGCCCGTTGACGAGTATGAGCGCTGGAAGCTGGTCAGCTACAACGACTTCAAGCCGCTCATGACCCGGCCCAACTCACGGGGCAAGATCACCGCCGCAGAGAAACTCCGCGCCGGACTGTCCCGTTGGTTCTTCGAAGACAGGGTCACTCCGGTCAGCCAGAGCGAACTCCACCACGCTCATGACGGACACCAGGCGGAGATCACCGAGAAGTAATCGTCACCACAACAGAACGGGCATCGATGTCACTCCAGACGCTATCGGAGTGGCTTCGGTGCCCGAACTGCTTTCTCCCACTCGAACCTCGCGGCACCCTCGCTCTCGGCTGTTCGAGCGGACATGCCTTCGACGTTAACAAGCGCGGGTATGCCACCATGCTGGCCGGTCCCCGCAAGTTCATCGGCGACAGCGCGGGCATGCTCGACGCTCGGGACCGGTTTCAGGCGGCAGGATGGTATGAGCCCCTCCGGCAGGCGATCTCCGAGACGATCCAGGCGGAGCGCCCGCAGCGCGTGCTTGACGTCGGCTGCGGCACCGGGTACTATCTCCGAGCGACTGTTGCCAGCCTGCCCGCCGTGCGGGCGCTTGGGATGGACCTCTCCCCCGTCGCCGTAACGCGCACGGTGCGAGTGCACGACCGCATCGACGGCCTGGTGGCGGATGTCTGGTCTCCCCTGCCGATCCGAGACGCGTCGGCTCAGGTGATTCTCAATGTCTTCGCCCCGCGCAATGCGGCGGAGTTCCACCGGGTACTTGCTCACCGGGGACTCCTGCTTGTCGTGGTGCCGCACGGCAGCCACCTCCGAGAGCTGCGCGCAGACGGACTCGCGTTGGAATTGCAGCCGGACAAGGCAACCCACCTGGCCGCGGGGCTCGCCGACCATTTCGAGCTCGAATCGCAAGGCGCCATCTCCATGGAACTCACCCTCTCCCCCACGGATATCGCTGCGCTGATCGGCATGGGGCCGTCGGCTCACCACATGGGCCGGGGCGTGCCCGACTCGGCCGGCGGCTCGGAGCGGACCGTGACGGCCGCCTTCGACCTGTTCAGCTTCCGCCGACGCCGCGGCTGACCAACCAGCGGTGATGCGGGAACCCGAAGGGACCGCGCTGCCCTAACGACGAAAGCGGGTTCCCGATTCTCGGGAACCCGCTTTCGTGGCAGCCTAGGCCATCTGGGGAAAGCCGAGGTCGATCTCGGACGTGGCCGGGTCCGGCCAGCGGGTGGTGACGACCTTGCCGCGGGTATAGAAGCGGATGCTGTCGGGTCCGTACATGTGTGCATCGCCGAAGAGCGAGTTCTTCCATCCCCCGAAGGAGAACGACCCGACCGGCACCGGTATCGGCACGTTGATGCCCACCATGCCGACCTCGACGTCGAACTCGAACTGCCGCGCCGCGCCGCCGTCGCGGGTGAACAGCGCGACACCGTTGCCGAACTCGTGATCATTGACGAGCTTGACGGCTTCGTCGAAGGTGTCCACGCGTACGACAGAGAGCACCGGACCGAAGATTTCGTCGTCGTAGACCTTCATCCCGGGAGCCACGTGGTCAATCAGGCTCACTCCGAGGAAGAAGCCGTCGTTGTCGAAGTTCTGCTCGCGCCCGTCGACGACCATGGTGGCGCCGGCGGCCTCCGCGCCGGCCAGGTAAGCCGCGACTCGATCGCGGTGCTCGCCGGTGATGAGTGGGCCCATCTGCGATGTCGGATCGGTGCCGGGGCCGACACGGAGCGTTTTCATGCGCTTCTGGATCGCGGCAACCAGGTCGTCGGCGATCCCGCCGACGGCAACGAGCACGCTCACCGCCATGCAGCGCTCCCCGGCGGAACCGTACGCCGCATTGATCGCGGCGTCCGCGGCCATATCCAGGTCTGCGTCGGGCAGCACTACCATGTGGTTCTTGGCCCCACCCAGTGCCTGTACCCGCTTGCCGTTCGCGGCCGCGCGGCTGTAGATGGACTTTGCGATCGGAGTGGAACCGACAAAGCTGATCGCCTTCACGTCGGGGTTGTCGAGCAGCTCGTCGACGGCTTCCTTGTCACCCTGCACGACGTTGAGCACGCCGGCCGGCAGACCGGCCTCCGCGAAGATCTCGGCGATGAAAATGGCCGACGACGGATCCTTTTCGCTCGGCTTGAGCAGCACGGTGTTGCCGCAGGCGATTGCGCTGCCGATCATCCATAGCGGAACCATGGCAGGGAAGTTGAAGGGGGTGACGCAGGAGACGACGCCGACGCTCTGGCGAACGGAGTGCACGTCGATTCCGTTGGAAACCTGCTGCGAAAAGTCACCCTTCAGCATCTGGGCCAGGCCGGTGGCGAATTCAATGTTCTCCAGACCGCGGGTGATCTCGCCCGCCGCGTCGGAAAGCACCTTGCCGTGCTCGCTCGTGAGGATCGCGGCGAGCTCGTTCGTACGCTCGGCGAGCAGCTCGCGCACCTTGAAGAAGATGGCCGTGCGCGTGGCCAGGCTGCTGGCCCGCCACGCGGGCAGTGCGGTCTTGGCTGATTCGATGGCGTCGATCACGACCGCACGGGATGCCAGCACGACCTGCTTCTCCTGCACACCCGTGGCGGGATTGAAGACGGGGCCGAATCGTTCGGCCGACTCGGCGCGCCGGCCGTTGATGAAGTGGGGAACTGTTTGCATAAGAGTGCTCTTTCTACCGGGTAACGGGGTTCAGACGTGAGGCTGCAGGGTGCCGTCGACGAGTTTGACGATCATCGAACAGTCTTTACCGCCCTCGCCCTCGTCGATGAGACGTTGGAAAAGTTCGGCGACATGCTCGCCGATTTCAAGCGGGGTGTTGGTGGCCTTGGCCGCGGCGATGGCGAGGCCGATGTCCTTGCTCGCGAGCGAGGTCGTGAACGTCGGGGCGAAGTCCCGGTTGGCCGCGGCAGTTTCGACCACGTCTTTGATCGGGTACCAGGTGCGCAGCGCCCAGCTGTCGCCGGATGACACGGATGCGATATTCCAGAACACCTGCTTGTCCAGTCCCAGCCTGTCGGCGAGCACGGCCCCCTCGGCGGCCGCGGCGAGGTTGATGAACAGCATGAGGTTGTTGCAGATCTTCGCGGCTTGACCCGTCGTGGCTCCGCCGGTCGGAATGATGTTCGCGGCCATCGGCTCAATGAATGCCGAGGCATCCGTGACCGCCCCGGCCTCGCCCCCGATCATGAAGGTGAGCGTTCCGGCGGTTGCCCCGCTGATGCCGCCCGAGACGGGCGCGTCGACGAAACGGAAGCCCGCTGCCGCGGCAGCGTCGTGCAGGGTCTGCGCCGTCTCCATGTCGATCGTGGACGAATCTACGAGCAGGGTCGATGTATCTGCGCCGGCCAGGACGCCGTCATCACCGAAGTACACGGCCCGGGCATGCTCGCCCTTGGGCAGCATGGTGAAGACGACGTCGGCGCCGGCCACGGCTTCTGCAATGCTCCCGGCGGCGGCGACGCCGGTTTGGGCGGCCGTGGCGAGGGCATCCGGATTCAGATCGAATCCTCGAACCTCGTGGCCGGCGGCCACCATATTCGCTGACATGGGTCCACCCATGTTGCCCAACCCGATCCATGCGACTACTGACATATCGAAGCTCCTTTGCTTGTGCGCTCCCCCCAGCGTCGCAGCCCGATAGAGTGCAATCAAGCCAATATTTCACAGAGGGTATGTGCATGGATGCACAACCCCGAGAGGACCGGACGTGACGTCACACCAGCTCCCCAGCCCGAATGACCTACTCGTGCTGCTCACCGTGGCCCGGTTGGGCCGCTTCAACGCGGTCGCCGAGGCCCTCGGCACCACCCACACGACCATTTCGCGACGAATCCTCTCTCTCGACCAGGAGCTGGGCGGGCGCACTCTCGAGCGCAGCCCGCATGGTTGGGAACTCACCGAACTGGGCCGGCACGCCGTCAGCGCGGCCGAGGCGATCGAGGACCGCCTCGGCGCCCTCACGACGGCGATCAGTCGCACGGACCCACTCTCGGGGCTGCTGCGCATCAGTACCATCGACGGATTCGGAGCCGAGATCGTCACGCCGGCACTCGTGAATTTGCAGCGCGAACACCCGCTCATCAATATCGAAATGTTCAGTGCGACCCGCAAGGTGAGTCAAAACCGGTCGGGTGTCGATCTGGAGATCGTGGCCGGGCGCAACGACGTCAACAACGCCCAGGCGATGTTTCTCACCAACTACTTCTTGCGCCTCTACGCGAGCCGCGACTATCTGCACCGTCGCGGCGCGCCCTCGTCGATCGACGACATTCAGTCCCACGGCTTCGTGTCGTATGTCGAAAGTGCCCTGCTGGTGACCGACCTGGGTTTCCGGTCATCGCAGTTGCCAGAACCCGCCACGACCTTTCAATCCACGAGCCTGTTCGCGCAGCTCGAGGCGGTGCAGGCCGGCGCCGGAATCGGACTGTTGCCCAATTTTCTCGTACACGACCGGCCGGAGTTCGTTCCGGTGCTTCCGGACGATTTTCAGCGGCAGCTGCCGATCTGGGCCGTCGTGCGATCCGAATCGTTGAGATCACCTGTTGTGCGCGCCGCGATCGACGCCATAGCCCTCGAGATCTCGTACCGACCGGGGGCATTCGCCGATTGAGCGTGGTGTGGTCGCACACTGTCGCGGAGCACAGGAGAGCAAGGCAAAGACACGGCGCTGTGCAGACACAGCGACGGCGGCCCGATCGGTGTGATCGGGCCGCCGTCGGTTTCCGGGGGGTTAGCGACTCGTCGTGTCTGCCAGCTCTGAGGCGGACTCGGCGCGGTCGGCGGACTCGGCGGCGTCCGCTGCGTCAATGTCGTGCAGCGAGACGCCGCGGGTTTCCTTGAGCGTAAGCACGACGATGGCGGTCAGGAGGCAGGCGGACGCGAGGTAGATGGCCACCGCCACCGACGAGTTGAAGGTGGACAGCAGGCTCACGGCGATGATCGGGGCGATCGAGCCGGCGATCACCGACGTGACCTGGTAGCCGAGCGAAACACCGGAGTAGCGCATGCGGGTGGGGAACATTTCGGCCATGATCGCCGGCTGACCGGCGTACATGAGGGCGTGGAAAAGCAGCCCCATCATGATGGCGATGATGATGACGATGTCGTTCGCGGTGTCCATCATGGGGAACGCGAAGAAGCCCCACGTGCCGGCCAGAAGGGCACCGGTGAGATACAGCGGGCGGCGGCCGATCCGGTCGGAGAGGTGACCGACAATCGGGATCACAATGAAGTGGATGGCGTGGGCGACCAGCAGGAGCAGCAGAACACGGGACGTATCCATCTCGACAATGATCTTCAGGTACGTGATCGAGAAGACGACGACGAGGTAGTACAGGATATTCTCGGCGAAGCGCAGGCCCATTGCGGTGAACACGCCACGGGGGTAGCGACGGAAGACCTCGACGATACCGAAGTTCTTCTCGCCGGCGACGACCTCCTTCTGTGCCTTGAGGAAGATGGGGGCATCGCTGACCTTGGTACGAATGTAGTACCCTACGAGCACGATGATGGCGGATAGCCAGAAGGCAACACGCCATCCCCAGCTGAGGAACGCGGCGTCGGAGAGGGTGGAGGCGAGTACGAAGAGCACAGCCGTGGCAAGCAGGTTTCCCGCGGGAACGGCGGCCTGCGGCCAGCTGGCCCAGAATCCGCGCGACGTCGCGGGGCTGTGCTCGGCGACGAGCAATACGGCGCCTCCCCATTCGCCGCCGACGGCGAAGCCCTGAACGAAACGCAGGAGAACGAGCAGGACCGGTGCGAGGTAGCCGATCTGATCGAACGTGGGCAGGCAACCCATGAGGAAGGTGCTGATGCCGACGAGCACGAGGCTGAACTGGAGCAGGCGTTTGCGCCCGAACTTGTCACCGAAATGTCCGAAGACGATGCCACCGACGGGGCGGGCCAGAAAGCCGACGGCGTAGGTGGCAAAGGCTGCGATGATGCCCTCGAGTTCGGTGCCGATATTCGGAAAGAACAGGGTACCGAAGACGAGAGTTGCCGCGGAGGCGTAGAGAAAGAACTCGTACCATTCGACGACGGTGCCGGCCATGGAGGCCGCGACGACCTTTTTCAATCCGGATTCTTGCACACCGCTTCGGGTGCTGGAACTTGTGCTCATGGGATTCCCCCTGGTGTCTTCCTTGACACAACGTGATCGGCGGCCAGGACGTGGTCGGAACCGCCGAGCAGGTCGTTTGGCTTGTCTCAGCATGTGTGCTGACTTAATGCCTGTCAATGTCGATTCGCACAGGTGGGGAGTGCAGAAATGCACATACTTGGGCGTGGAGGCGAATTCACTGGCGGTTAAACAACCGTGCCGGCCTCCGCAAGGGAGACCGGCCGGTGGCGCTGCACAGGGTTAGCGGGCGAAAAGTCCCCGGTAATATTCGTACACCCAGCCCACGAGCCCGATGACACCGAACCCGAGCCCAATGAAGGCGATCCACGGTCCGATAGCGAGGCCCAGAAAGACGAGCGCAGCGGCTGCCGCCAGCACGATGGGCCACCAGCTCCACGGGCTGAAGAAGCCTGCCTCGGGGTCACCGTCATCGATGTTGGCATCGAGTCGATCTTCGGGAGCTTCGCCGCCCTGGGCGGTGTAGACCTTGCCCAGGTAGAAGGCGATGAACGCGGCGAGCAGAGCACTGAGGCCGAGGCAGAACGTTCCTGCCCACTCCACGCTTCCCTGGGTGGGATCCAGCAGGCTCCACACAACGTACACAACAGTCATGACACCGAAGAAGGCCGCCAGGCCCCAGAACAGACGGGCGTTGGTTCTCATTTACTTCACCTTGTTCGATGATGCGTCGTAGGTGGGGGCATCCGGTGCGTCCTTCATGGGACCGATGCCAACCGGGAGACCCGCTTCCGGGTGATTCAGGTCGAACGCGGGACGCTCAGAACGGATTCTCGGGATGGACGTGAAGTTGTGGCGCGGCGGCGGGCACGACGTGGCCCACTCCAGCGACGAACCGTAGCCCCAGGGGTCGTTGACCGTGACGAGCGGCGCCTTGCGGGCCGTGATGTACACATTCAGGAAGAACGGAATCATCGACGTTGCCAGAACCATCGCACCGATAGTGGACACCTGGTTCATCCAGGTGAAATTGTCGGCGGGTGAGTACGTCGCGTAACGGCGGGGCATCCCCACGACTCCCAGCCAGTGCTGGATGAGGAACGTGGTGTGGAAACCGATGAAGAGCAACCAGAAGTGCCACTTGCCGAGGCTCTCGTTCAGCATCTTGCCGGTGAACTTCGGCCACCAGAAGTAGAATCCGCTGAACATGGCGAAGACGACGGTACCGAAGACGACGTAGTGGAAGTGCGCCACCACGAAGTAGGTGTCCGACACGTGGAAGTCAAGCGGCGGCGAGGCGAGAATTACTCCGGTCAGCCCACCGAACGTGAAGGTGATGAGGAACCCGATGGCCCACAGCATCGGCGTCTCGAAGGTGACGGAACCCCGCCACATTGTGCCGATCCAGTTGAAGATCTTCACCCCGGTGGGGACCGCGATGAGCATGGTCATGAGCGAGAAGAAGGGCAGGAGAACCGAGCCGGTGACGTACATGTGGTGCGCCCAGACCGACACGGACAGGGCCGCGATCGAAATGGTCGCGTAGACCAGCGTCTTGTACCCGAACATCGGCTTGCGGCTGAAGACGGGGAACACTTCCGACACGATCCCGAAGAACGGCAGCGCGATGATGTAAACCTCGGGGTGTCCGAAGAACCAGAACAAATGCTGCCAGAGTATGGCACCGCCGTTGGCAGGGTCGTAGATGTGCGAACCGAAGATGCGGTCTGACGCGGCAGCCAGCATGGCGGCGGCCAGGACGGGGAACACCATCAGGGCCAGCAAGGCGGTGATGAGTGAGTTCCAGGTGAAAATGGGCATACGCCACATCGTCATGCCGGGGGCTCGCATCGTGATGATCGTGGTGATGAAGTTCACGGAGCCGAGGATGGTACCGAACCCGGACAGGCCGAGGCCCACCATCCACAGGTTTCCGCCGACTCCCGGCGAGAAGGTCGTGCTGGCAAGCGGCTGGTAGGCGAACCAGCCGAACGACGCGGCGCCCTGAGGGGTGAGGAAGCCGGCCACGGCGATGAGGCTGCCGAAGTTGAAGAACCAGTACGCCAGCGCGTTGAGGCGGGGGAACGCGACGTCGGGGGCACCGATCTGCAGCGGGACGAGGAAGTTCGCGAACCCGAAGAACAGGGGGGTGGCGAACATGAGCAGCATGATCGTGCCGTGCATCGTGAACAGCTGGTTGTACTGCTCCTTGGTCTGGACGATTTCCAAACCGGGTGCGAAGAGCTGGGCGCGGATGATGAGCGCCATGACCCCGCCGAGGCAGAAGTAGATGAATGAGGTGATGAGGTACATGTACCCGATCACCTTGTGGTCGGTGGAGGTGATCCACTTGACGAGGACGTTGCCCTTGCGTTCGGCGGTCGGTGAGACCGGAGTCGCGCTGCGCGGTGCCTGGGGGGTGATGGTCGTGCTCATGGCTTAGTTACCCTCCTGAGCCGTCGGGGCGTCCGTACCCGGCTGAGTCTGATTGCGATCGTAGTTATTATCGAGCTGGCCGGTGTTGCCGGCGGCACGCAGCGACGCGATGTAGGCGTCGTAGTCCGCCTGTGAAACGACCTCCGTGTTGAAGAGCATGAGGGAGTGATACTCACCGCACAGCTCGGCGCACTTGCCCGAGTACGTTCCGATCCGTTCCGGGATGACCGACATGTAGTTGGTCTTGCCGGGGATGACGTCCTTCTTGTAGAGGAAGTCGATGATCCAGAACGAGTGGATCACGTCGCGGGACTCGAGTTTGAATTCAACCTTCTGGTCGACCGGCAGCACGAGCACCGGAAGCTCGGAGTCGATGATGGCGCCGGGAGCGCCTTCAAGGTCGGGCTGTGCCTGAACACCGGCCGAGTAGACATCCTCGTTGACGTAATTGAAGTCCCACGCCCACTGCTTGGCCTGCACCTCGACGATGACGTCCGGGGCGTCGAAGCGACTTTCGAGCGCGACCTGGTCGCGAACGGTGAAGGCGAAGAAGCCGATGACCAGAATGAGCGGGACGATTGTGTAGAAGATCTCGATCGGCATGTTGTAGCGCAGCTGCACCGGGAGGCCGGTCTGGCCCTTGCGGCGACGGTAGACGACGACAGCCCAGATCGTGAGGCCCCACGTGAGGATTCCCACGATGAGGAGAACGATCCACGAGGTGGTCCATAGACCGGCAATTCGGTCGGTCTGGTTCGTCACCGCCGGTTGACCTTCTACAAAGCCGGGGAGATAGCCGTGTAACTCGGCCTGCGTGCAGCCGGCCAGAATTATTACAAGTGTCGCTGCAAGCGGAAATGCAGCCCATCGGAGACGGTGGTTAATGCGCACCGGGGACCTTTCGGGGGATTCGAGGACACTTCTCAGGAAGTGCTGTGACCGATTCCTAGCCTACTCCGAGCTCGACCGTCTTCCGTGCACTCAGACGGCCAAGTTGCTTCCGAACCGCGCATGACACCGGCGGAACCGGGAAATTAACTGCGAAAGGAGATCATCCCCGGGGGATGATCTCCTGAAATTCGCGTTTCAGCGGGGTTTTTGCCTAGCTGAAGGAATCTCCGCAGGCGCAGCTGCTGCCGGCATTCGGGTTGTCGATCGTGAAGCCCTGCTTCTCGATCGTGTCCTCGAAGTTGATGTTCGCACCATCAAGGTAGGGAACGCTCATCTTGTCCACTACGACGCCGACGCCGTCGAAATCGACGACCGCGTCGCCCTCCAGGACTCGCTCGTCGAAGTAGAGCTGGTAGATCAGGCCGGAACACCCGCCGGGCTGTACCGCGACGCGCAGGCGAAGATCTTCGCGTCCTTCCTGGGCGAGGAGGCTTCGAACCTTGTCGGCGGCGGCATCGCTGAGGCCAACGCCGTGAGCTGCGGTGCTGGTTGTGTCAATCAGGGCGTCAGTCATGTTTCTCCTTGGTGGTCGCAAGGCGCGGCCGGATCAAGTGGTCGTGTCGAGCGGTCAGCTGACAGCTCGGAAGTCACGGTAATTCTACCCCGTCTAACCGTGGGTCGGCCTGATTCATTCCCGAGGACGAGAAACGGCGGAGGATGCCCGCCGCCGGCTATTGCCCGCTGCGGTGGTTCAGTCGGGACAAGAGAAGCGCCTCGGTGAGCACGGCACGTTTGAAGACGCCGAGGTGCAGGGACTCGTTGGGGCTGTGCGCCCGCGAGTCAGGGTCCTCGACGCCGGTGACGAGGATCTGCGCCTCGGGGAACACTCGAACCAGGTCGGCGATGAACGGGATTGAACCGCCGACGCCGATGTCGACCGGCGGCGTTCCCCAGGCATCCGTCATGGCGCGACGTGCCTCGGTGACGGCCCAGCCGCTCGTGTCCACGAGGAAGGGTTCACCGCAGTCCACTTCGGATATCTCGATGTGGGCACCAAACGGTGCGTTCGCTCGCAGGTGCTCCTCGAGCGCTACGGCCGCGTCGACAGCCCGCTGGCCCGGTGCGATGCGACAACTCACCCGCACGGTGATTGAGGGCGACAGGGTGTTTGAGGCGTTGTCGACGCTCGGCGCGTCGATGCCGGTGACGGTGATGGCGGGCTGCGACCAGATCCGGCTGAGGATGGATCCGTGCCCGATGGGAGTGACTCCGTCGAGCAGGCCCGTCTCGTCGCGCAGCTGGGCTTCCGAATAGTCGGGGGTGTCGCCGGCGTCGCTCGTCAGCCCCTCGACGGCGACGGAGCCATCGGCGTTGTAGAGCGTCGCGAGCAGCGCAATCGTCGCCATCATGGCGTCCGGAACGGCTCCCCCGAACATGCCGGAGTGTGAGGCGTGGTCAAGCGTTCGTACGCCGAGTCGCAGCGTGACGTTGCCGCGAAGCCCGGTCGTCAGCGCCGGCGTCGAGACATCCCAGTTGTTGGAGTCGGCGACGACGATCACGTCCGCTCGCAGGGCGTCGATGTTTTCGTCGAGGAACGTGGCAAAGGAGCGGCTGCCGAATTCCTCCTCACCCTCGATGAAGAGCGCCAGGCCGAGATCGAAGTCGGGGCCCGCGGCGTCGACAAGCGCACGAATGGAGGCAATGTGTGCCATCACCCCGGCCTTGTCATCGGCCGCACCGCGACCGTAGAGGCGGTCGCCGCGCACGGTCGGCTCGAAGGCTGCCGAGTCCCAGTCCTCGTCTTTGCCGGGAGGCTGCACGTCGTGATGGGCGTACAGCAGCACTGTTGGGCGTCCGTTCCGGGCGGCCCGGGTCGCCAGCACGGCGGGCTGGCCGAGTTCGCTGCTGCCGGGGATGCCGGCCTGCTTGATTTCCACCGTGTCGAACACGTGCAGGTCCCGGGCCATCGTCGCCACGGCCTCGGCGCTGCGCAGCACGGTCGCTCGGTCGAAAGCAGACCACGCGACCGAGGGAATGCGCACCAGCGCGCACAGTTCGGCGATGGTGGTGGGCAGTCCGAGTTCGACCGCCGTACGCACGGATGCGTCGTCGACTGTGCTTTCGTCGGCAATTGTCAGTGGGATATCTGTCATACGGGTAATCTTAAGGCACCCAATTGCAAGGACTTGATGTGGCTAAACAACCAGTGAACCCCGACGCAGAGCCGTCGACCGAAAGCGCAGCCGAGACGGCCGCTCGCCTGAACGGCACTCCAGCCGGAAAAGGGCAGCCGACTCCGACGCGCCGAACGCAGGAAGCAGCGAATAAGAGGCCCCTCGTTCCCAACGACCGCAAGCTCGCAGCGCAGCAGGCCCGTGCCAAGTCGCGGGTGTCCCGCGATCGAGCCCGAGTCGGCATGGCGAACGGTGAGGACAAGTATCTCCCGCTTCGTGAGCGTGGGCCTCAGAAGCGTTACGCCCGCGACTTCGTTGACGCTCGGTTCAATGTCGGTGAGCTGATGATCCCGGTGATGTTCCTCGTCATTCTGCTCTCGACGATCCCGTCAATCGCCACCTACGGAATCATCGCCCTCTGGGCGTTTTTCATCGTGGCGATTGTGGACTGCGTCGTCCTCGGCTTCATCGTCATCAAGAAGATGGAGACGAAGTTCGGTGCGGACAAGGTTGAGCGGGTGCGCTGGTACGTCGCCATGCGTGCGCTCCAGCTTCGCCCGATGCGTCTGCCGAAGCCTCAGGTCAAGCGCGGACAATACCCGGTCTAACGTCCGGGTCGATCGTTCATTCGGGTCAGCGCGAGAACGCCCCGGCCCGGATGAGCGGTACGCGGACTTCCTCATCGGTGAGGGAGCCGTGCTGGCCGATCATTGAGCGTGCGTTCTGGTTCGACGGCCGCGAGTCGTAGTACGCGATGCCTTTCCTCGCCGCGACGATGACGTCGCCGATACGAGGAAGCACCTCTGCGGCGATGTCCCCGAACAGCCGGGCGGCAACGGCCTCCGCGCGGGTGTACACCCAGGCGCGCTGGCCCTCCACCTCCTGCCAGGCCGCAGCAAGGGATGCGCTTGTCACGTCGGGGCGTGCGGGGTCGATGTACAGCTGGAGGCACCGCGGGTCTCCCCCGATGTGACGTACGCCGTCCACGAGGGCCGGTGCGGTGTCAAAGAGCACATGCTTGGTCTGTGGCACGTCGATGACGCCGTGGTCTGCGGTCAGAAGCAGTCCCTCATCGGCGGCCAGGCCGCCCGCGAACCGGGCCATCTCGGCGTCGAGGGTTTCCAGCTGCGCCAGCCACCGCCCGGATTCCCAGCCGTGGGCGTGCGCCGCCACGTCGAGTTCGGCGACATACAGGTAGACGAGCGCGGTCGGCTCGGAGGCCAGGATGTCCCGTGCCGCCTCAAACCGGTCCGCAATGCTTTCGGCGGGCACGTAGCGTGCACCCCGCAGCACGGCCCGGGTGAAGCCGGAGTCGACGAAACGCTTGGGTCCGATAGCGAAACTCGGCACGCCGGCATCCGCCGCCTGGTCGAAGACCGTGCGGGCACGTTGCCATGTGGCGGGGTCCATTCCCTCATCCCAGCCGGTGAGCTGGTTGATCATCCGGTCGCGGTCCGCGTCAAGCACCTGATACCCGACCAGACCATGCTCCCCGGGTTCGACACCGGTGGTGAGGGTGGCGATCCCCGCGGCCGTGGTGGCCGGAAAGACGCCGTCGATGACATCGGCCTTGGTCAGCCGGCCGGCGAGGAAACGGGCGTGGCCCGCTCGCGCTCGCAGCGCACTGACGCCGAGGCCGTCGGCCAGAACGACGACGGCCTTCGAGACGGCCGGGAGGCCGAGTCGGTTCGGCTCGTTCCGCACGGCGAGGAGTGAACTTGTCAGAACATCGGCAAGGCGCGGAGAGCTGAATTGACGGGCCGGTAGCATGGTTGACATCGGGCTAAGTCTGACATAGGCCGCGCCCGAACTTTCCAGCGCACTCCCGAGAGTGCGTGAAACCAGTGCCTCCCCGACCGAATTGACGTTCGGGGCCGACACGACTGAATCAGAATTCACGAATGAGCCGCGCAGACAGCACCCCACCCGCCGCCCGCACCGCGATCGACACCGAGAGAATCGAAGACGTCGACGTATCGACCGAGATGCAGGGGTCGTTCCTCGAGTACGCCTACTCGGTCATCTACTCACGGGCGCTTCCCGACGCCCGGGACGGGCTGAAGCCCGTGCAACGTCGCATCCTGTACCAGATGAATGAGATGGGCCTGCGACCCGACCGTGGCCACGTCAAGTCGGCCCGCGTGGTCGGCGAGGTCATGGGCAAGCTGCACCCGCACGGCGACACGGCGATCTATGACGCGCTCGTGCGCATGGCCCAGTCGTTCTCCCTGCGCGTTCCCCTGATTGACGGTCACGGAAACTTCGGCTCGCTCGATGACGGCCCGGCCGCCCCGCGCTACACAGAGGCCCGGCTCGCGCCCCCGGCCCTCGCCATGACCGAGCACCTCGACGAAGACGTCGTCAATTTCGTGCCCAACTACGACAACCAGCTCACCCAGCCCGACGTGCTCCCGGCCGCCTACCCGAACCTCCTGGTCAACGGCGCCAGCGGCATCGCCGTGGGAATGGCCACGAACATGGCACCGCACAACCTCATCGAGGTTGTCGGGGCCGCGCGGCACCTTCTCTCGTACCCCGAGGCCTCCCTGGAGCACCTGATGGAGTTCGTTCCCGGGCCCGATCTGCCCACCGGCGGCACGATCGTGGGGCTCTCCGGCATCAAGGACGCGTACATGTCGGGGCGCGGCAGCTTCAAGACGCGCGCTCGCGTTGCCGTGGAGTCGATCAGCGCACGAAAGACCGGCCTGGTCGTGACGGAACTGCCCTACCTCGTGGGACCGGAGAAGGTGATCGAGAAGATCAAGGACGGCGTCAATTCCAAGAAGCTGAGCGGCATCTCCGACGTCACAGACCTCACCGACCGCACCAAGGGCCTGCGCCTCGTGATCGGTATCAAGACCGGTTTCAGCCCGGATGCCGTACTCGAGCAGCTGTACCGCTACACCCCGCTGGAAGACTCGTTCAACATCAACGCCGTCGCCCTCGTGGAGGGCGCACCTCAGACCCTGGGGCTGCGCGAGCTCCTGCTTGTTTACGTGAACCACCGCATCGAGGTGGTGACCCGCCGTTCCGCCTACCGGCTTGCGCGACGCAAGGAACGCCTCCACCTCGTGGAAGGACTTCTCGTGGCCATCGTCGACATCGATGAGGTGATTCAGGTCATCCGCGCCAGCGACGACACGGACATGGCCAGGACCCGGCTCATCGACGTTTTCGACCTCAGCCAGGTGCAGGCCGAATACATTCTGGAACTGCGCCTGCGTCGCCTCACCCGGTTCTCGAGAATCGAGCTGGAGGCCGAGCGCGACCAGCTCCTGGCCGAAATCGCCCAGTTGGAGGCTCTCCTCTCCAGCAAGGCGGCCATTCGTACGCTCGTCTCCACCGAGCTCGCCGCCGTCGCCGAGAAATTCGGCACCCCGCGCCGCACCGTGCTGACCGAGGCCAAGCCGAGCATCGCCGGGATGTCCGCCGCAGCGGCGAAACGTCAGGCGGCGATCCTCGAGGTGCAGGACATCCCCACCCGCATCTTCCTCAGCGCCACGGGCCGCATCGCGCGCGTCGATCTTTCGGCGGCCGATGACTCCGGTACCGCGCGCATCACTCCCCCGCAACGCCGCAGCAAACACGACGCCATCCTGTCGTCGCTCGAAACGACGAGTCGCACGGAGATCGGCGCGGTGACGAGCCATGGTCGACTCATCCGCTTCTCCCCCGTCGACCTGCCCGTCATGCCGGCGACGTCTATTCAGCTCGCCGCCGGCGTTCGCATCAACGATTACCTCGTGCTGTCCAGCCGGGGAGAGCGCGTGCTCGCCCTGGTCTCGCTGGACTCCGATCGCGCGATTGCGCTCGGCACCCGGCAGGGCGTGGTGAAGCGGCTCACGCCGGGCGACTGGGCCAACAAGCCCGACTTTGAGGTCATCGCCCTCAAACCGAAGGACGAGGTCGTCGGTGTGGCGCAGGGCGGCGAAGATGACGAACTCGTCTTCATCGCCTCAGATTCGCAGCTCTTGAGGTTCCCGGCCGCCGGTGTTCGGCCGCAGGGCCGCGCTGCCGGGGGCATGGCCGGCATCAAGCTCTCCCCCGGCGCCACCGTGGTGTTCTTCACCAGCCTCGCTGCGACAGACGCCGCGAACGCGGTCGTGGCGACCGTCGCCGTCGGCAGCCAGTCGCTGCCGGGCACCGATCCCGGCAGTGCCAAGGTCTCCGAGTTCACGGAATATCCCGCGAAAGGCCGCGCCACCGGTGGAGTGCGGTGCCAGCGCTTCCTCAAGGGCGAAGACGCCATCGCCGTCGCCTGGGTGGGGCATGCTCCCGCCCGTGCCACCTCTGCGGAGGGTGTGCCTCGGCCGCTTCCGGAGTCCGGCTCGCGTCGGGACGCGTCCGGTGTCATGCTCGACGCGATCATCGGCGTCATCGGAAGCGAGATCTAGCGGTACTCCGCCACGTCGCCGTAGTCCCCTCGCCGCCCACGCGCCGTCCGGAAGAGACCATCCGGGCGGACGTCTGCCCCTGAAGGTCTGATGACAGGCGCCCAGGGCGCCACCGCCACAGTGTCAGTGTCAGTGGTCGCTGTCACACTTATCTCATGACAACCACCATTGACGGTGTTTTCGTTGATCTGACCGTGGCTTTGGCCCGGTCGGGTATATCCGCGGCGTCGTTCGCGGAGCTCTCCGACGATCAGTCGGAGAACACCCACCGGGCCATTGCCCGACACATGCGTGAGGTCGCCACGTACCTCGCCCTGTCGGCGGCGAACGTCGCCGCCCGCTCCGACTGGACGCTCGGCCGCGAAGGCCTCGCCCGCAAAAAGGGCTATCCCAGCGCTGAGGACTATGTGCAATCGCTGGGCGGAGGAGGCGGCGGTACGAAGGCCGACACCCGCCGCCTGATCGAGGCCGGCACCATGGCCACCGAGGCCGAAGCAGCCCTTGACCGCCAGCAGCAGGCCGACCGGTTGGCCCGGGAATTCCCGGAGCGGCCAACGGTTGGCGTGCACGTGCCCTGGTTCGCGCCGTTGGGCGCGGCCGTCAAGGACGGGACCCTCAGCACGGAATCCGCGACGGCCATCCGGCGGGGCCTCGGCGAACCGGCGATCGGGGTGACGGAGGCGATGCTCACCGACGCCGTCGTCGGCCTCATCGAGACGTGCCGCTCCGGTAATGCGGACCAGGCGGCGAAGGCGGCCCGGCAGTGCCGGGACTCCATCGACGCCGCCGGGGTCGCCTCCCGGGCCGACGCGATGCGCGCCCGGCAGTACCTGCGGGTGTGGGACAAGCCGGACGGCATGTTGCACGGCAACTTTGAGCTGGACCCGGAAAACGGTGCCTACTTCAAGGACTTCCTGCTGCAGATCACCGGCCCCCGCACCGGCGGACCTCGGTTTGTGGAAAAGGGCGAGAAGGAACGCGCGCAGCGCATCATCGACGACCCGCGATCCACGGACCAGATCGCCGCCGAGGCACTGATCGAGGTGATCAAGGTCGCCGCGGCCGCCGACCCCGGCACCCTCTTCGGCCGAATTCGCCCGTCGGTGAAGCTCGTCGTCACTGCGACAGGCACTCCAGCACCGACACCCTCGCGGGGTACCTCGAGCGAACTGGTTCTGACAGACGGATTCATTGAAGGAACCCCGGACGCTGTCCCGACGACCACCATCGACCGGTCGATCTGCACCGCCGGTTTCATACCGGTGTTGTTCAGGCGGGACGGCACCGTGCTGGATGTAGGCCGGGAACAGCGCCTCTTTTCGCAGGCACAGCGCGCGGCACTCGCGCTTCGCGACGGCGGGTGTCTCTGGCCCGACTGTCACCGCCCGCCTAGCCACTGCGAAGCGCATCATCTGCACGGCTGGGCGGACGGCGGCGGACTCACCAACCTCGACGACGGCATCCTACTCTGCGCCCGCGACCATCTGCGCCTGCACAACGACGGCTGGGAGATCACCCGCATCGGCACCGGCACCGAGTATTGGCTGATCCCACCGTTGGCCGCCGACCCCACCCGCACGACCATTTGGCTGGCCGGCACGTCAGCGCTGAAGCCACGGTCACCATTCCGTCTGAACGTCTGAACGTCTGAACGTCTGAACGCCTGAACGCCTGAACGCCTGAAGCGACACGTTCACACCGCGAAGACCTCGTCACCGCCGCGCTGGCATGGTACCCGTCGTCGTCGCGCCGGCGGCCGGTGAAAGGAACCCGGACGCGTTAGACGTCGATGCGTTCCCGACTGAGCTTGTCCGAGCTGTCGACGATGAATTCCTTGCGCGGGGCCACTTCGTTGCCCATCAGCAGCTCAAAAACCTTCGCGGCGGCGTCCGCGTCGTTCACGCGCACGCGACGCAGCGTTCGGTGGGCGCGTTCCATCGTGGTCGTCGCAAGCTGATCGGCATCCATTTCGCCGAGTCCCTTGTAGCGTTGGATGGGGTCCTGGTAGCGGCGGCCCTTCTTCTCGAGCGCGCTGAGCACGCCGTGGAGCTCTACCTCGGAGTAGGTGTAGATCGTCTCGTTGGGTTTGCTTCCCGGGTTCATCACCACGACTCGGTGCAGCGGCGGCACGGCGGCGAACACGCGACCCTCGGCGATCATCGGGCGCATGTAGCGGAAGAACAGCGTGAGCAGGAGCGTGCGAATGTGGGCGCCGTCCACGTCGGCGTCGCTCATGATGATGACCTTGCCGTAGCGCGCGGCCGAGAGGTCGAAACTGCGTCCGGAGCCCGCGCCGATCACCTGAATGATCGAGGCGCACTCGGTGTTGGAGAGCATGTCGGAAACGGAGGCCTTCTGCACGTTGAGAATTTTTCCGCGGATCGGCAGGAGGGCCTGGTGTTCGCTGTCGCGCGCGAGCTTCGCGGTGCCGAGTGCCGAATCACCCTCCACGATGAACAGCTCACTCGTGGATACGTCATTGCTGCGGCAATCCACGAGCTTGGCCGGAAGCGACGAACTCTCCAGGGCGTTCTTGCGGCGCTGGGTCTCCTTGTGTGCCCGCGCGGAAATACGTGACTTCATTTCGGCGACGATCTTGTCGAGCACCACGGCGGCCTGTGCCTTGTCGTCGCGCTTCGGCGAGACGAAACGCTCGTTCATCGCGCGAGCAACGACGGCGGCTACGATCGCGCGAACGGCGGGCGTCCCGAGCACCTCTTTCGTCTGACCCTCGAACTGCGGCTCGGGGAGGCGAACGGTGAGCACGGCCGTCAAACCGGCCATGACGTCGTCCTTGTCGAGCTTGTCCGACCCTGCCTTCAGACGGCGCGCGTTCTGCTCCACCTGGCCGCGGAGAAACTTCAGCAGCGCGGTGTCAAAGCCGGCCTGGTGTGTTCCGCCCTTCGGTGTGGCGATGATGTTCACAAAGCTCTGCACGATGGTGTCGTAGCCGGTTCCCCATCGCAGGGCGATGTCCACCTCGCAGGTACGTTCCAGTTCCGTGGGCACCATGGCGCCCTTCTCGGTGAGAACGGGCACCGTCTCCTTGAAGGTTCCGTTTCCGGTCAGCCGCCAGGTATCCGTGATGGGGGTGTCGGTAGCGAGGTGGTCGACGAATTCGGAAATTCCGCCGTCGAACTGGAACGCACTCACGACCTCGTCGGAAGTGCGCCGATCGGCGACTTCGATGGCCAGCCCCGGTACCAGGAATGCCGTCTGACGTGCCCGGTTGAGCACGTCGTCCACCTGGAAGGCGGCGCCCTTGGTGAAGATCTGGCGGTCGGCCCAATAGCGCACACGGGTGCCGGTGACGCCCTTGGCGACCTTACCGACAACGCGCAACACGCTCTGGTCTTCGAACGGCGTGAAGGGTGCGTCAGGGCTCTTGTCGCCGGTGTCGGCGAACACCCCGGGTTCACCGCGGTGGAACGACATCGCCCATGTCTTGCCGCCTCGGTCGACTTCAACGTCGAGTCGTTCGGACAGCGCGTTGACGACGGATGCGCCGACGCCGTGAAGTCCGCCCGATGCGGCATACGAGCCACTGCCGAATTTTCCCCCGGCGTGAAGCTTGGTGAAAACCACTTCCACACCGGTAAGACCGGTCTTGGGCTCTATGTCGACGGGAATGCCGCGAGCCGTGTCACGCACCTCCACGCTCTCATCGGGATGAAGCTCAATGTGGATGCTGCTGCCGTGCCCACCGAGGGCCTCATCGACGGCGTTGTCGATGATTTCCCAGAGGCAATGCATGAGGCCGCGGGAATCCGTCGACCCGATATACATTCCCGGCCGCTTGCGCACCGCCTCGAGCCCCTCGAGGACGGACAGATGGCGCGCAGAATAATCAGAACTCACTGCCCTAGATTACCGGCCCGAGGGGCGCCCCCGGCAATCGACACCCGCCGCGGTGCGGTACGCCTCCAGCGAAACAGCCCGTATTGTGCTCGATAACCGGGCCAAGGCGTGTAAACATTGAGCAAGAGGCAATAAGGTTTTTTGTCTGGAGGAGGAACATATGTCCAAGATCGCCACCGAAACTGGTGCAGCAGAGCAGCAGGGCACCCCCCACCAGCTGACCGCGGCGGACCGCTGCGACGCTTGTGGCGCCCAGGCCTACATTCGCGTCGTCGTGAACACCAGCGAACTGCTGTTCTGTGCCCACCACGGTCGCAAGCATCAGGAGAAGCTATCGGCAATCGCCGAGAGCTGGCACGACGAGTCGAGCCGACTGCTCGAAGACCAGCGTTCGTAACAACGACGTACGCCGTCGCAGCACGGCCCGGGAAATCGTCTTAGACGAATTCCCGGGCCGTTTGTCGTTGCCAGCCGGCGTGCCTGTTCCGCGTGCCTATTCTGCGGAGAGCGACAGGCCCGTCGAAATCTGATCGCGGACGGCGTGAGCCATCGCGTCGACAGCCACGGATCGCTCCCCCGGCTCGTAAGACTCGCCGACACGGCCGAACGCGGCGCGGAGCATCTGGTCGGCCAGGCCCGGGTTGCGTGCCAGCACGGGGCCGTGCAGATGCGTTCCGATCACATCGCCCATGACCAGGCCTTCGCTGCCGTTTCCGTTGCCGGTTCCCGAGGCGACGCGGCCGAGGGGCGAGGCTTCCGCACCGACATAGTCGCGCGCGTGGTTTTCAAATCCGACGAGACGACCGTGCTTGCTGGTGACGACGATATCGTCAGTGGCCCTCGTGGCGCGGGGAACGGCCCGGCCGGCGACAAGCCCGAGGCCCTCGACGACGGTGCCGTCCTGTAGCTCAATCCCCCAGCTCAGCAGTTCCCAACCGGTTCCGACGGCGAGCAACGGCACACCGGCGGTCGTCCAGTCGCGAAGTTCGTCGAGCATGGTCAGCAAGACGTCACGCGCCTGGACGAGCTCGGCGTCTGAGCCGGAACCGATCACAATCGCATCAACGGTTTCGGGAACGTCGGCCCTGGACCGCACCTCGACGATGGATGCCTCATGACCGCTCCAGCGCGCCCGCTGAGCGAGGACTCGGGCATTCGCTGCGTCCCCGTTCGTGTTCAGCAGGTCGGGGAGCACCGAGATGATGGTGAGGTTCGGCGTCATGACTGCTCCTCGTCATTTGTGGCCAGCCCGAGGTGGGCGCGGGTCCGACGCATCCCGTCGGCCGAGAAGATGATTGTCTTGAGCCCGTGCTCGGGGGCGGGAAGGGCGAGGAAGGCGTCGAGGGCCGTCGGCACGTCCGGTTCGATCCGGTCGACCCGAACATCGTCGTAGGCCAGCTGCAGCGCAATCTGGTGCGCCTTCGAGCCCGACGCGATGAGCACGTGTTCCAGGCCCGATGTGTCAACGGGCCAGAAGTACGAGGGATCCCGCACATCCGAACCGATGGCGATCAGAATCTGTTCGGTGTGCGGCTCGAGAGCGTCCACGTTGAGCTGGAAGCTGGCCGGGTTCTGCACGAGGACGAATTCGACCTGCTGACCGCGCACCGTCACGATCTCGCCGCGACCGAAGACGGCGGGGATCGTGGAGAGCGCTGCGGCCGCAACCGTCGAGTCGAAGCGGTCGCCGAGTGCCGCACGCGCCGTCGCCAACGCGGCGGCAGCGTCAACGGCGTAGTGCGTGCCACGCGCCGGAAGCTCGATCGTCAGGGCCGGAGTCGAGTCTGTCGGCTCGACCGGACCAGAAGAGGCACGCGGCATCGAAACATCCGCGACCCGACCGGCGCACCGGGTGATGAGGGTGCCGGTACCCGGTGTCAGGCGTTCGCGGGCGGTTCGGGCATAGCCGAGACCGCGCGGGTTGGCAGCCAGCACCTCGGCGCTGACCCCGTACGGCGCGACGGACACCGTCGCCGCGAGCCCGGCGCCCAGCTCTACGAGAAATTGGTCGTCGGCGTTGAGCACGACGGTTTCCGTGGCGCGCGCGGCAATCTTGGCCAGCAGCGCCGCGACCATGTCGGAGTCGTGGAAACGGTCGATTTGATCGACCATCACATTCGTCAGTGCCACCACCCGGGGTGTCAACCCACCGGAGATCAGGGCGCCGTGCCCCTCATCCATTTCGAGGACGCCGATGTCGTCGCTCATGCGTCCGGTCAGGCTGACCTGCTCGAGCAGCGCTGACGTCAGACCCTGGCTGATGTTCGCGGTGGACGAGTTCGTGAACACGCTCGTGCCATGGGCGCGCAGAATAGCCACGAGCATCTTCGTGGTCGTGGACTTGCCGCTCGAACCGGTCACGACAACGAGCCCCTGGGGGAACCCGTTGAGGGTCGTCGTCAGAAAGCCCGGGGCAACCCGATTGACAATGAGTCCGGGTATCGCCGAACCTCCGCCCGGCTTGCGCCAACGCGCGAGCGTCCGGACGATCCTGCCAACGAGGACCGCCGGGACATAACGCACCGGCACGTCTACTCGAGGTAGTCGCGTAGTGACTGCGACCGGGAGGGGTGACGCAGCTTGGCCATCGTCTTCGACTCGATCTGACGGATCCGCTCACGGGTCACGCCGAAGGTGTCACCGATCTGGTCGAGGGTCTTGGGCATGCCGTCACCAAGCCCGAAACGCATCCGGATGACTCCGGCCTCACGCTCGGAGAGGGAGTCGAGCAGGCTTTCCAACTGCTTCTGCAGCATGGTGAAGCCCACGGCATCCGCCGGGACAACGGCCTCGGTGTCCTCGATGAGGTCACCGAATTCGCTGTCGCCGTCTTCACCCAGCGGGGTGTGCAGCGAGATGGGTTCGCGTCCGTACTTCTGTACCTCGACGACCTTCTCGGGCGTCATGTCCAGTTCGCGGCTGAGCTCTTCAGGAGTCGGTTCGCGACCGAGGTCCTGCAGCATCTGACGCTGAACACGCGCGAGCTTGTTGATGACCTCGACCATGTGAACGGGGATACGAATCGTTCGGGCCTGGTCGGCCATGGCACGAGTGATGGCCTGACGAATCCACCAGGTGGCGTAGGTGGAGAACTTGAAGCCCTTCGTGTAGTCGAACTTCTCGACCGCACGAATCAGGCCCAGGTTTCCCTCCTGGATCAGGTCGAGGAACTGCATCCCGCGCCCCGTGTAGCGCTTGGCGAGGGACACGACCAGGCGAAGGTTCGCGCCCAGGAGGTGACTCTTCGCGCGGGCACCGTCTTTGGCCACCCACTGGAGTTCGCGGCCGAGGGCCGTCTTGCGCTCCACGTCCGACATCTCCGAGAGCTTGTCTTCGGCGAAGAGGCCCGCTTCGATGCGCATCGCCAACTCAACCTCTTCGGCCGCGTTGAGCAGGGCGACCTTACCGATCTGCTTGAGGTAGTCCTTGACCGGGTCGGCGGTGGCACCGGTGATGGCGCTGGAATAGACGGGTACTTCATCCTCGTCGTCCACGAGGGACAGTACGAGTGCGCCCTTGGGCAGCGGCTCGGTCGGCGCGGTGCGCTTCGACTCTTCGTCGTCGTCTTCGGCGGGGACCGAATCGGGGACGTCTTCAACTTTGACGCCAACCTTCTTCGCGGCGGCGCGCTTGCGGGGCGGGGCCTTTTCCGCGGCCGGGCCCGTGCCTGCGGCGAGCTTCGCGGCGGCTGTCTTCGCCGCAGCCGTCTTGGCTGCGGCGGTCTTCGCCGCGGCGGTCTTCGCCGTCGCCGTCTTTGGCTTGACGACCTTCGCTGGCGTACTCTCCACAGCCGCAGAAGCCGCAGTGTCCGCCGTTGTGACCTCTCCGGTCACCTCAGTCTTTACGGGGGTTGCCATTCGAACACCTCTCATGCCGAGTTATTCGCACGTGCCACCTCCCCACAGTTCCGGGGATTTCGGGCAGTACTAGGACCCATGTCAAGTCCCGGGATAACCGTGCCGGCGTTTCGCCGACACTCCCAAGACCAGAACGGGTCCTGTTGTTAATTATTGCACGGTTTGTCTGGACGGCAAGCCATTGTGTCGACTACCCTCTCCCCTTACGCCGCTTCCACGCTCTGGCTAGTGCAACCCATACCGGGGCCACGGTTATTCCTTCATCGCGGGACATCTGCGTGCGCGTGCGTGACCTCGCGCGAACGAGGAAGAACACCCCGGTGCCGATGACCAGGTACTGCACCGCGAACGCCACCTTGAAGGACTCCAGAGAATAGAGGTCACTGGCTGCTCCCCCGGCCACGCGCACCTTGTCCTGCAGGTCGAGGAGCACCCCGATCAGGAACATGGTCGTGAAGCTGGCGGTGAAACCGCCGACGTTGACGACGCCGTTGGCCGAGCCGAGGTTGCGCTGCGGATTGAACGTGCGGGCGAAATCGAACCCGATCAGCGAGCCGGGGCCACCGATGCCGAGCACAATGAGGAGTCCGACGATCACCCCGACGGGCGGTGTGCCCGGCCAGAGCAGAACAACGGCCCACGCGATGCCGATCGACGTGACGATGCCCAGCACGATGTTGCTGCGACGCAGGGGATGCCGCGCCGTCAACAGGCCGAGCACCGGACCGAACACCATCCCGGCGCCGACCACGATCGTGAGCATTGCCGCGGCGCGGGCCGGGTCGTAGCCCAGCCCGTAGACCATGAAGGGGAAGCCCCACAGCAGACTGAAAACGGTACCGGACGACTGGGTGACGTAGTGGGACCAGAACCCCAACTGAGTTCCGGGCCGTTTGAAGCTGTGCCGCAACTGCACCAGGGCTTCGCGCCAGCTGTTCGCGCGCACGTGTTCGATGGCGCCGACGGGTCGGTCCTGCACGAACACGAGCAGAACGATCAGCGCAACGACGGCGACGGAGGCCGCAGACACGAACGCGGGCGTCCAACCCCAGATGTGCAGCAGCCAGGCGAGCGGAACAGCGGACATCACCTGACCCAGCTGGCCGATGTTTCCCATCCACTGCGACAGGAGCGGAACGATCCGGCCAGAGAACCACAAGCTGATCAAACGAATCATGGAGACGAAAATCGCCGCGTCGCCTGCGCCGACGAGAATGCGTCCAATGACGGCGATCGTGATGTTGGGCGCGAAGGCGAGTGTGAGCTGGCCGACCGCCATGAGCGCCGTACCGGTGACCATGAGCATCCGCGGACCGAAACGATCGACCATGACGCCCACGGGAATCTGCATGGCGGCATAGACGACCAGCTGGATCACGGCGAGACTCGACAGCACGGCGGCCGAACCGCCGAATCGTTCCGCCGCTGACACGCCCGCAATACCCAGGGACGTGCGTTGCAGCACCGCGGAAAGGTACGCGAACGAGCCGATGTAAAAGACTAACCAGGATCGACGGGAGTTCACTTGCCCAATCTACCTGCGGCCGGTTGCCCGGGGCGAACCCGGCTCCCCCGCGATCAGCTCAGGCCGCCATCATCCTTACTTCGGCGGATGGCCAGGAAATTTTCCAGTTCAGCGGCGATTTCATCGGCCGTGGGGAGCTCGCCATCCTCATCCGTGAGCGGGGAACGCAGGGGGCTGCCCTCCATATACGCGTCGTACCGCTCTTCCAACGTGCCGACGAGCTTGGCCAGCTCCGGGTTGTCGCGCACCTGATCATCGATCCGCGCCACGAATTCGCGATTCGCTTCCCGCAGCCGATCGGTCGGAAAGATCAGTCCTGTCGAGGCGCTCGTGCTCTCCAGCGCGGCCAGGGCAGCCGACGGGAATTCCGTATCCGCGAGGTAGTGCGGAATCAGCAGCACGTACCCCACCGTTGAAGCCCCCATTTCTTGAAGTCGGAATTCCACCAGGTGGAGCACGTTGGCGGAGACCTGAGTGTGTGGGCGCCACACCGACATGCTGCCGATGAGATCGGATCGATTGCCGCTTACCGTCACACCGATGCGACGCGTGTGTGGCACCGGCATGGGAATCGCATGCACCCAGGTTGTGGACGTCACCGCGAAACGTCGGGTGAGTTCCAGCACGGCTGCCGTGAAGTGTTCCCACCGAAAGTCGGGTTCGAAGCCGGCCAACAGCAGGAATGGCTGACCGATCTCATCATGGGTGAGGTACAACCGCAGTGACGGCGGCTGGTAGTCCGTGAGGTGGTCCTTGTCGAAGTAGATGATGGGGCGACGAGCGCGATAGTCCAACAGCTCATCGGCGTCGAATTCGGCAATCACCGTGTGCTCAAGCGTGCCCAATAGATACTCGTTGAATTGCGCAACGGCGCCACCGGCGTCTGCGAAGCCGGTCAGACCGGCAACGAGGTTCAAACCGTCGGGTACGCCGTCGGCGTCCGCGGTCAGCTTGTACAGTTCAGAAGGATCCCGCATGTGTTAACTCTATTCCGCCCCTTGTCACATGGGCTCGATTCCTGTACACATGCGTGGTGCCGACAGCGAACAGGGCGCCGGGACGTACGATCGGTTCATGACTGTTCCCCGCCTTTTCGTGTCCAACCAGCCCGTTCTCGACTCAAGCTCCGACATTCTCGTGGTGGGCGCCGTGCAAACGGATGACGCTCCCACCCTGCTCGCAGATCCGTCTCTCGGATTCATCTCCGACCAGCTCGCCGCACTCGCCGTGACCGGAGCCGCCGACGAAATTGTGCGCGTCGCGGCCCGCGTCGGGACCATGCGCACCGTCGCGATCGTGGGACTCGGGCGGGAGGTCACGACGGATTCCCTCCGCCACGCGGCCGGGTCGGCCGTGCGCCAGCTCACCGGCGTGACCGCCGTCTCGTTCGCGATCCCCGTGCAGACCGCCCTCGAGGTCGAAGCCATCGTGGAGGGTGCGGCTCTCGGCGGGTACTCGTACACGGAATACCGGCACAGCTCGCTCGCCGCCACGAAGGTGCCGGCCGGTCAGCTGACCGTGCACACCGACGTGGTGGCGCCGGACGCGGTCAGCCGTGCGGAGGCGATCGCGGAAGCGATCGGGCTGGTCAAGGATCTTGTCAATATGCCGCCGATCGACCTGTATCCGGCCTCGCTGGCCGCGCAGGCCGTTGAGGCCGTGGACGGGCTGCCCATCGACGTCACGGTGTGGGACGAAGAGCAGCTCGTCGCCGACGGGTTTGGTGGCATTGCCGGGGTGGGTCAGGGTTCCACGCGGCCTCCGCGGCTGGTGAAACTGAGCTACGCTCCCGAAACCGCGACGAAGCACCTCGCCCTCGTGGGAAAGGGAATCACCTTTGATACCGGCGGACTCTCCCTCAAGCCGCCGGCATCCATGGTGGGTATGAAGTACGACATGACGGGCGCGGCCACAGTTCTCGCCGTGATAGCAGCCGCAGCTCGACTGAACCTGCCCGTGCGCCTCACCGCCTGGATGTGCATTGCCGAGAACATGCCGTCGGGATCGGCCATTCGTCCCAACGACGTTCTGCGTATTCGGGGCGGGCGCACGGTCGAGGTGTTGAACACGGATGCCGAGGGCCGGCTCGTGCTCGCCGACGGCCTTGTCGCGGCGGGCGAGGAAGCACCGGATGCGATCGTGGACGTGGCGACCCTGACGGGTGCGGCGATCGTCGCCCTCGGAAACCGCTACTACGCCGCCATGGGCGATGACGAGCTCGTTGCCCAGGTGATCAGCGCCAGCACGAGTGTGGGCGAGCCGGCCTGGCCCATGCCGTTCCCCGCAGAGTTGCGCGCCACCCTGAACTCCGATGTCGCTGACATCGCGAATGCCAAGATAGGGAGCACGGCAGGGGGCATGCTCCTGGCCGGCGTCTTCCTCAAGGAATTCGTGGCGCCGAACATTCCGTGGGCCCACGTGGATATCGCCGGACCGTCCCAAAACTCCGGCAGTCCCTGGGGATTCACCGGCGTCGGACCCACCGGAGTATCCGTTCGGGCCCTGATCAGACTGGCTGAGGACTTTTCACGCCCGTAGTACAGTCGTAGGGGCAAGAAAAGCTTGCCATTGTTGCCTGCTGACGCGCCAAGCGCGTGACAGCGGCTGCAGGGTGTCGTGCGCGAGGGAGTCGTTGAGTGTCCGAACAAAACTTTGACATTGTTGTTCTCGGTGGCGGAAGCGGCGGTTACGCAGCAGCGCTGCGCGCCGTTCAGCTGGGGTTCACCGTCGGTCTGATCGAAAAGAACAAGCTCGGGGGCACCTGCCTTCACGTGGGGTGCATTCCCACGAAGGCTCTCCTGCACTCGGCGGAGGTCGCCGACGTCAGCCGTGAGGGTGCCAAGTACGGAGTCAAGTCCACGTTCGACGGCATCGATATCGCGGCCGTCACGGCGTTCCGCGAAGGAATCGTCACCAGCAAGTACAAGGGACTCCAGGGCCTGATCAAGGCTCGCGGCATCACGGTCATTCAGGGTGAGGGCCGGCTGGTCTCCCCCAACACCGTTCAGGTCGGCGACGACACGATCGTCGGTAAGAACGTCATTCTGGCCACCGGCTCCTACTCCCGCTCGCTCCCCGGCCTCGAACTCGGCGGACGCGTCATCACGAGCGAGCAGGCGCTCGAGTTGGATTACGTCCCGAAGAAGGTCGCCGTCCTCGGAGGCGGCGTCATCGGTGTCGAATTCGCCAGCGTCTGGAAGTCCTTCGGCTCCGACGTCACCATCATCGAGGCTCTCCCCCACCTCGCTCCGATGGAGGAAGAATCCATCTCCAAGCAGCTCGAGCGCGCATTCCGCAAGCGCGGAATCGAGTACTCCCTCGGCGTGCGCTTCCAGAGCGTCACGCAGAACGACAGCGGTGTTGTCGTCACCCTCGAAAACGGAACCACGATCGAAGCTGACATTCTCCTCGTGGCCGTGGGTCGCGGCGCCGCGACGGCCGGTCTCGGCTTCGAAGAGGTCGGCGTCACCGTCGACCGCGGCTTCGTCATCACCGACGAGCGCCTCGCGACCAACATTCCCGGCGTCTACGCCGTGGGTGACATCGTCCCCGGACTCCAGCTCGCGCACCGTGGCTTCCAGCAGGGAATCTTCGTTGCGGAAGAAATCGCCGGTTTAAACCCGATCATCGTCGAGGATATCAACATCCCCAAGGTCACGTACTGCGACCCGGAGATTGCCTCCGTCGGCTACTCAGAGGCGAAGGCCGCGGAGAAGTTCGGTAAGGACGACATCGCCACCTACGAGTACAACCTCGGTGGCAACGGCAAGAGCTCGATCCTCGGCACGGCCGGTTCCGTCAAGATCGTTCGGGTCAAAGACGGCCCCGTCGTCGGTGTGCACATGATCGGCGCTCGCGTCGGTGAGCTCATCGGCGAAGGCCAGCTCATTGTCAACTGGGAGGCGTACCCCGAGGACATCGCTCCTCTACTGCACGCGCACCCCACCCAAAACGAGGCACTCGGGGAGGCCTTCCTGGCTCTCGCCGGCAAGCCCCTGCACGCCATGTAGCCGGCATCCCGGCTACTAGTTAGAAACTCAGTATCTTATGAATAATCAAATGGTTTTGAAGGAGACATGCGCATGAGCGAATCCGTCAGCCTCCCGGCACTCGGTGAGAGTGTTACAGAGGGAACGGTCACCCGCTGGCTCAAGAACGTGGGCGACCGCGTGGAGGTCGACGAGCCACTGCTCGAGGTATCGACCGACAAAGTGGACACGGAAATTCCGTCGCCCATTGCCGGCGTGATCGAAGAAATTCTGGTTCAGGAAGACGAAACCGTCGAGGTGGGCACCGCGCTCGTCAAGATCGGCGACGGATCCGCGGCGGCACCGGCCGAGGAAGCCCCGGTTGCTGAAGCTGCCCCCGAGCCGGCCGCTGCCGAGCCGGAGCCCGAAGCAGCACCGGAGCCAGAAGCCGCACCCGAGCCCGAAGCGGCACCGGAGCCCGAAACAGCACCCGAGCCCGAAGCCGCACCCGAGCCAGAAGCGGCACCTGCCGCAGCAGCACCCGCAGCAGCAGCAGCACCCGCCGCGGCACCTGCACCCGCAGCAGCACCCGCACCCGCAGCAGCACCCGCTGCAGCACCGGCTGCCGTGGCGCCGCCCGTTGCCGCTCCCACGGCTCGTGGCTCGCACGCCGGAACCAGCGGATACGTCACTCCGATCGTGCGCAAGCTCGCGAACGAGGCCGGCGTTGACCTGTCCACGATCAGTGGCACCGGTGTCGGCGGACGCATCCGCAAGCAGGACATCGCCGCGGCCTCCTCGGCCGTCGCTTCGTCCTCGGCCGCTCCCGTCGTCGAGGTGTCCCCGCTGCGCGGAACCACGCAGCCGATGTCGCGACTGCGCAAGGTCATTGCCGAGCGCGCCGTCGTCTCGATGCAGACGTCCGCTCAGCTCACGACCGTGATCGAGGTGGACGTGACTCGCGTCGCCATGCTTCGTGACCGTGTCAAGGTCGATTTCCACGCCAAGACCGGCAACAAGCTGTCGTTCCTGCCGTTCTTCGCCCTGGCCGCGGCCGAGGCCCTCCAGGCCGTACCGATCGTCAACGCGACGATCGACGGGGACACCATCGTGTACCCGGCGCAGGAGAACATGAGCATTGCCGTTGACACGGAACGTGGGCTGCTGACGCCCGTCGTACGCAACGCGGGAGACCTCGATCTGGCCGGCTTCGCCGCTCAGATCGCCGACCTCGCGACGCGTACCCGCGACAACAAGCTCAAGCCCGACGAGCTGTCCGGTGGAACGTTCACGTTGACCAACACCGGTTCACGTGGCGCCCTCTTCGACACCCCGGTCGTCTTCATGCCGCAGAGCGCCATCCTCGGCACCGGAATCGTCTACAAGAAGCCGCTCGTTGTCACCAACGACGGACTGGATTCCATTGCGATCCGCTCGAGTGTGTACCTTGCACTGTCCTACGACCACCGCATCATTGACGGCGCCAATGCGGCGCTCTTCCTCACCACGATGAAGGCCCGTCTTGAAGCCGGCGCGTTTGAGGGCAACCTCGGCATGTGAGTTCGACACGGCCTGGGTTCGACACCGCCTAGTACGTAAATATCTCGCGTAACAGCCAACCGGCCTCGCCCTTGACCACAAGGACCGAGGCCGGTTTGCTGTTTCCCGTAAGCTCCAGGAGGGCCACATCGCCGGTGCGCTCCACGAGTGACGCCGTCAGCGCCGTGTAGTCGGGTTCGATCGTGGGCGCCCCGCCCTCCTGGCGCATCCGCACCGCGTAGCTGTCGGCGGCCATCGCCGCAGAACCGGACTGGTCGACGGCATCCAAGCAAATGACGGAAGCCTGGGCGAGGCAGTCCGCCCTGGCCTGCAGTAACGCGGGAAGGGCGAGCACCGGGTCGTCTCCCGTGCGTTCGGCCGACTCCCCGTTCGTCGTGTCGTCCGATGCTGCCGGGTTTGCGGCCCCTGTCGGGGCGCCCGAAGCCGCCGTGGCCGGTGGCGAAGCCATCGCGGGGGCACCGGGGATCGGGTCCTCCTGCCCCCGACTGGACAGGCCGCCGGGCGGAAGCAGGGTCAGCGCCAGTACCACCGCCGACAGGCCCACGAGAACCGCGACGAGCACCGGACGCCGCCGCACGCGAAGGGCGGCACTTATGCGCGCCCGCAGCCGCTCAACCGGATGGCCGTCCAGCAACTTCCAGGCCGAACCGCTCAGGCCACGAACGAGCGCGATCGCATCCCTCGGCAGGCCGAGGAATGCCTCCCGCCCGGCAGACCCGGCACCGTCCGGGAACAGCTCGCCGGAGGTGTAAGCGTCGGTTGCACCGCCGCCCGCCCGATGGCGCTGCCTGAGGTTGGCCCGTACACGTTCCGGTGCGGTGACCCGATGTCGCCCCGTTCGGTGGGTGCCGGGCACGCCCCCGACGACAACCGGTACGCGGGCCGGCGTGACCGTGGCGCGTGGAGCGTCGGCGGCTTCGGGAGCGCCGAGCCGCACGGGGGTCGCTGTTGCCCAACCAAACAGGTCCCGTTCGAGCTCGGCCAGGCCGGGTCGGAAGGGAGTGAGGGCGATTCGGGCTTCGAACCTGTCGACGAGTAGCCCGGCCTCCCGCGTGCTGCCGCCCGCCTCCGCACCGGCGTCCAGATGAGCGAACACGTCCCGCAGCAGGCCGGCGACCCCGGCGTAGTCGTCGCGGAGAACGCGGAGCCGCGCGGTGGGGACGTCGGGCAGGTCACGCACAGCGCTCAGCCCGCCGAGCACGGGACGCCCGGACGGGTGCAGGAGGATCGCGGCCGGTCCGATTGCCCCGTGGCGCAGGCCCGAATCATGCAGGGCGGCCAGGGCCGCAACAACCGGGGCGAGTAGCGTCACGGCTTCGCCGGTTGCGATGGTTCCGCGGTCCGTCAGCAGTCGGGCGAGCGTGCGCCCGTCGAGCCGCTCCTGCACCAGGCAGACGCGTTCGTCCGACAACGTCGCCACGTCGATGAGCCTGACCATGTGGTTCTCCGGACTCTGGCAGAGCACCCGAATCTGATGCTCTATGGAGTCGGCGTCGGCGTCGGGTCTGAATACTTTGAGGGCGACGGGCACCATTCCCGGTGTCGCGGAGTATCCGAGATAGACATCGGAATGGTCCCCCGCGGCGAGTCGGCGAACAACCCGGTAGCCGGCAAGATCCGCGTCATCGTGCATTGGAACCGACGGCACCAGGCGCGACCCTTCCGCGGCAGAAGCAGCGGCCGTTCGCCGCGATCGACCTCGCGCTCTCATCACGGCAGCCCTCCTCCTTCGGTGTTCCACCACACCAGATTCCCCCCTCATCCGCTCACTCGCACCGATGCGCCACCGCAGGGTGCGCACCACACGCCGCGACGGGCTGTGGAGGGATCGCGCCCTCGCACGCTGGGTTAGACTTCCTCCCATGCTCGACTTTGTCGTCGCGGGGCTAAGCGCCAACTCCGTGCCGTATGTTGAGGGCCTTGAGCTCCAACGCGCAGTCCACCGTTCCGTCGCTTCCGGAGAGAAAACGGACACCGTCCTGCTCCTTGAGCACCCCGCCGTGTACACGGCGGGTAAACGCACCTTGCCCGAAGAACGGCCGGTGGACGATACGCCGGTCATCGACGTCGATCGCGGCGGCAAGATCACCTGGCACGGCCCCGGCCAACTGGTCGGTTACCCGATTCTCACCCTCGCGGAACCTGTCGACGTCGTCGGCTACGTGCGGCAGCTCGAAGAGATCCTGATCGGCGTTCTCGCCGACTTCGAGATCACCGGAGTACGGGTCGACGGTCGCTCCGGGGTCTGGGTCGGTCCTCCCGGCCGGGAGGAGAAGATCGCAGCCATCGGCATCCGCGTCTCCAACGGGGTCACCATGCACGGTTTCGCCCTGAACTGCAGCAATTCCCTCGAACCCTACACACACATCATCGCGTGCGGCATCAAGGACGCCGGCGTCACGACCATGTCCGTCGTGCTGGGGCGTGCCGTCGAACCGAAAGACGTCATCGCTTCCGTTACCGCCAATTTTCTCCAGTCCGGCCTGCAGTATTCCGGGCTCCCCAACACAGTGAAGGTTTCAGCATGAGCGCCACACCCGAGGGGCGCAAGCTCCTTCGACTCGAAATTCGCAACGCCGAGACCCCCATTGAGCGCAAGCCCGAGTGGATCAAAACAGTCGCGAAGATGGGCCCCGAGTATCGCAAACTGCAGAACCTCGTCAAGAGTGAGGGGCTGCACACGGTGTGCCAGGAGGCCGGCTGCCCGAACATCTTCGAATGCTGGGAGGATCGCGAAGCCACCTTCCTCATCGGCGGTTCACAGTGCACCCGCCGATGCGACTTTTGCCAGATCGATACGGGCAAGCCCGCCGACTACGACACGGACGAACCGCGTCGCGTCGGCGAATCCGTGGTGACGATGAACCTGCGCTACGCCACGGTCACCGGGGTCGCGCGTGACGATCTGCCCGACGAGGGAGCCTGGCTCTACGCCGAGACCATTCGGCAGATTCATGAGCAGAGCCCGGGCACCGGCGTCGAGATACTCGTGCCCGACTTCTCCGGCAATCCAGACCATCTCGGCCAGGTCTTTGACGCCAAACCCGAGGTTTTCGCACACAATGTCGAGACCGTCCCGCGCATTTTCAAACGCATCCGTCCGGCCTTCCGGTATGACCGGTCCCTCGACGTACTCACGCAGGGCAGGGCCGCCGGAATGATCACCAAATCGAACCTCATTCTGGGCATGGGCGAGGAACGCGCCGAGGTCACGCAAGCCCTGCAGGACCTCTACGACGCCGGAACGGACATCATCACCATCACCCAGTACCTGCGGCCGAGTGCCCGCCACCTGCCGGTGGCACGCTGGGTTCGCCCCGAGGAATTCGTGGAGCTGAGGCAGGAAGCGGAGGCGATCGGGTTCATCGGCGTGCTGTCCGGCCCCCTGGTGCGTTCCTCCTACCGCGCCGGACGCCTGTGGGCACAGTCGATGCAAGCGACCGGGCGTGAGGTCCCCGAGGAACTGCGCGCGCTCGCGGATGCCCAGCTCGGTTTCGCCCAGGCCGTTTAGCTCCAAGATCGGTCACGAAACATTCTGGTGACTGGGTAGTCTTGGTTCATGGCACGCAGCAAGGACAAGACTCCAAAACCCCCCAAGAAGACCGGCCGCATCAAACAAATGTGGCAAGTGTTCCAGATGACTCGGCGTTACGACTCCAATATTGTCTGGATCATGATTCTGGGCTTCCTGGTTCCGGTTCTGATCAGCGTCGCCCTGGCGCTGATCCTGTCGCCCGGTAACGTGCTGACAATCATTCTCTGGGCCGTCTCCGGGGTGCTCGCGGGAGTGCTGGTGATGCTCGTCGTTCTGGGGCGTCGCGCCGAAAAGGCGGCGTACTCCCAGATCGAGGGGCAGCCCGGTGCCGTTGGCGCTGTCCTCCGAAGTTCGCTCAAACGTGGCTGGGTCGGAAGCGAAATGCCTGTCGCGGTCAACGGCAAGACGCAGGATGCCGTTTATCGTGCGGTGGGACGCGGAGGGGTCGTGCTCATCAGCGAGGGACCCAAGACGCGCACCCAGCGCATGGTCGACGACGAGCGTCGCCGCGTCGCGAAGGTCGGCGGCAACGTCACGGTCACAGTCATCGCTGTCGGCCCTGACGCCGATGCCGTGCCGCTGCACAAGCTCGCGCGTCGCCTCACCCGCATTAAGCCGACACTCACCAAGGCTGAAGTGCTCGCGGTCAACAACCGCCTGTCGTCGATGACCACGAAGCTCCCCATCCCCAAGGGCGTCGACCCCATGAAGGCTCGGCCCCAGCGCGGCTAGGCTCACGCCAGAACGAGAAAAGGAACGGGCACCTGATGCAATCAGGTGCCCGTTCCTTTTCTCGTTCTGGCACGCCGTGTGCGCTACGCGCGGATCAGTACCGTTCCGGCCACCTTGTCGTGGAAGCCTCGTTGGTCTGAGTCCCAGACCAGGGCGGGGAACACAATTCCCAGAAGGACAGCGCGCACGATTCCGCGCCAGGGGCCGATCCATCCGCCCTGCACCGGAACCACGCGCATCCCGACGAGGCGGTGGCCGATGCTGCCGCCGATCGTGGGAATGAAGATCAGTTGCAGAAGAACGAAAATCACCGAATTGGCAACGGCGTTGTAGTCGAAGAAGATCAGTGAAACCCCAACGGCGATCGACCAGTCGATGGCAACGCCCGCCAGTCGCCTGCCGGGTCGAGCAATCGAGCCGCGACCGGTGCGAGGCAGACCCAGGCGTTCGCCGGGCCACATGCTCGGGGCGGGAGGGCCGGAGGGTCGGGTTTGCGAGTCAGATGCGGGCACTCGATGAGTCTATCGAGCGTGCCCGCCTGTAACATGTGTGAAACATAAGCGTCACCCTCAGGTAACGCCCCGACGCTAATCTCAAGGGAATCGCAGTGTGCAGCACTGTGTGATCCACGCCCACTTCGTTTGGAGTAAACCCGTATGTTCCGCGATTCGTCAGAAGTGCTCAAGTACATCAAGGACACCGACGTCAAGTTCCTTGACATCCGTTTCACCGACCTGCCCGGTGTGCAGCAGCACTTCAACATCCCGGCCTCGACCGTTGATGAAGACTTCTTCACCGTCGGCCAAATGTTTGATGGTTCGTCGATCCGCGGTTTCGCGTCGATCCACGAGTCCGACATGCAGCTCATCCCCGATGTCTCCACCGCATACATCGACGCCTTCCGTACCGAGCGCACGCTCATCATGCTGTTCGACATCTACAACCCGCGCAACGGGGAAATCTACTCCAAGGACCCGCGCCAGGTTGCCAAGAAGGCCGAGAAGTACCTCGCCTCGACCGGCATCGGCGACACCGCCTTCTTCGGCTCCGAAGCCGAGTTCTACATCTTCGATGACGTGCGCTACGAAGTGAACCAGCACACGAGCTATTACTCCGTGGATTCAAGCGAAGGCGCCTGGAACTCGGGCAAGAAGGAAGAGGGCGGAAACCTCGCCAACAAGACTCCGTTCAAGGGAGGCTACTTCCCGGTCAGCCCCGTCGACCAGCACGCCGACATGCGTGACGATATCTGCCTCAAGCTCATGGACGCGGGCCTCATCCTGGAACGCAGCCACCACGAGGTCGGCACCGGCGGTCAGGGTGAGATCAACTACAAGTTCGACACGATGGTGCACGCCGCCGACGATCTGTTGAAGTTCAAGTACATCGTCAAGAACACGGCACACGACTGGGGCAAGACGGCCACGTTCATGCCCAAGCCGCTCTTCGGCGACAATGGCTCCGGCATGCACACGCACCAGTCCCTCTGGGCCGAAGGCAAGCCGCTTTTCTACGACGAGGCCGGCTACGGCGGGCTCTCCGATGTGGCTCGCTGGTACATCGGAGGCCTGCTCAAGCACGCCCCCGCCGTGCTCGCCTTCACCAACCCCACCGTGAACTCCTATCACCGCCTGGTTCCGGGTTTTGAAGCTCCGGTCAACCTGGTTTACTCCGCCGGTAACCGCTCGGCATCCATCCGTATCCCGATCACGGGCACCAACCCGAAGGCGAAGCGCCTGGAGTTCCGTGCACCGGACGCCTCCGGCAACCCGTACCTCGCCTTCGCCGCGCAGCTCATGGCCGGCCTGGACGGAATCAAGAACCGCATCGAGCCGCACGAGCCCGTCGACAAGGACCTCTACGAGCTGCCCCCTGAGGAAGCCAAGAACATTCCTCAGGTTCCCGCGTCCCTCGAGCACGCCCTGCAGGCCCTCGAAGCCGACCACGACTTCCTATTGGCCGGAAACGTGTTCACGCCGGAGCTCATTGAGACCTGGATCGAGTACAAGCGTGAGAACGAGATCAAGCCGCTCGCCCAGCGCCCGCACCCGTTCGAGTTCGAACTGTACTACGGCGTCTAAGCCCCTCGGCTGACACGAAGGACCGCACCCAACGGGTGCGGTCCTTCTTTCGTGCCCAATGCCCACGGGCGGGTTCCCTAAAGATCCCGCGGGGCGCAGAGGCCTCAGCCGTCGTTGGCGCCTGAGCGCTCCGCAGGGCCGTAGAAGAGCCGTTCAAAGACGGACCGGGAGCGTCTGGTCACCGACAGGTAGTCATCTTCCAACTCCGTTGCCGAACCTGGGGGATATTCCAGAATTCGCGCGATGCCCTCGAGCTGGGCACGGTCGACCGGAAGCACATCGGCGGTCTTGTTTGTCCACAGCGTGATCGCCGATCGGGCACGCGAGGCGAAGAGCCACGCGATTCGCAACGTCTCGGCGTCCGCTCTGCTCACCAGGCCCGCGTCGACCGCCGCCGTCAGTGCGACGAGGGTCGACGTGGTCCGCAGCCCCGGGACCGTGGCCGCATTCTCCAGCTGGAGGAGCTGCACGAACCACTCCACATCGCTCAGGGAACCGCGACCCAGTTTGAGGTGCCGTTTCGGGTCGGCGGCCTGGGGCAGACGCTCGTTTTCGACGCGGGCCTTGATCCGTTTGATCTCGCGAACCTCCTTGTCGGCGATCGCGGCCGGATAGCGCACGGAGTCCGCGAGTCGTTCAAAGTCGCTCTGCAGCGTGAGGTCGCCGGCCACTCCGCGGCCTCGCAGCAGCGCCTGCGCTTCCCAGGTGAGCGACCAGCGGCCGTAGTAGGCCGCGTAGGAGTCGAGGGACCGCACAATGGCGCCGTTGCTGCCTTCCGGACGCAGGCCGGTATCGAGGTCCAGGGGCAGACGGTCATCGTCGGTGAGGCGGTTCAGTTCTTTGACGATGAAGCGCGCGCGCTCGTGGGCCGGTTCGCCCTCGAGCGCGCCGTTGCGGAAGACGTACATCACGTCGGCGTCGGAGCCGAAGCCGAGTTCGGAGCCGCCGAAACGTCCCATCGCGATCACGGCGAACTCGATGCCGTCCGGAGTCTGCGGCCCGGCGGGCACGCCGACGCCGGGTTCGTTGAGTTCTCGACCGCGGATGGCGGCGATCACGCCGCGAATGAAATTGGCCGTGATGTCGGTGAGCCCGACGGCGAGTTCGTCGATGGAGATCTGGCCCAGCATGGAGCCGAAGGCCAGGCGCAGCAGTTCCCGGCGTCGTGCCGTGCGCAGGATGGAGGCGGCGGCATCCGGACTCTCGTGCCGAGCCAGTACCGCTCTCGTCTCGTCGAGCAGCGCCGTCAGCGGCCGAGGTCGCAGGTCTTCCTCGTTCTCCAGCCACGCGACCGCTTCCGGGATCTTCTCCAGCAGCTCCCCCACGTACCGAGAGCCGGACAGCACCCGGGTGAGGCGTTCTGCGGCCCCCGAGGAATCGCGGAGCATACGCAGGAACCAGTACGTCGAGCCCAGGTTGTCGCTCAGCCGGCGAAAGGCCAGTAGCCCGTAGTCGGGATCGGCGCCCTGCGAGAACCACTGCAGCATCACGGGGAGCAGGTGGCGCTGGATCGTCGCGCGACGCGACACGCCACCGGACAGCGCCGCAATATGACCCAGCGCGCCCTGCGGATTGAGAAAGCCGATCGCGGCGAGGCGGGCTTGCGCCTGGGCGTTCGTGAGGTTGAGGCCCTCGGCGGGCAGCGCCGCGACGGCGCTCAGCAGGGGCCGGTAGAACAGCCGCTCGTGCAGTCCGCGCACCCGCTGTTTCGTGTCGCCCCAGAGACTCGAAAGGCCGGCGGCGCTCGTGGCAAGCCCGGTCGCCCGAGCAAGCACGCGGAGGTTCGCTTCATCCCGGGGCATCAGATGGGTGCGGCGCAGCTTCTCCAACTGCAGACGATGCTCCATCAGGCGAAGCGTGCGGTAGTCCTGAGCGAATTCGGCGGCTTCCGCTCGACCGACATACCCCCCGTGCGCGAGGGCGGCCAGCGCCGGCAGCGTTCCACTCTGCCGCACGGCGGGATCGGATTGGCCGTGCACCAGCTGCAGCAGCTGCACGGTGAATTCAATATCGCGGAGGCCGCCCGGTCCCAGCTTGAGCTGGAAATCGACTTCCCCGTCGGGAATGTTGTCGGTGACCCGTTCCCGCATCCGCTGCACGGAGTCAACGAAGTTCTCCCGGCTGGCGCTGCTCCACACCTTGGGGGAAACCGCGTCGATGTACCGAGCGCCCAACTCAAGGTCACCGGCCAGGGTGCGGGCCTTGAGCAAGGCCTGGAACTCCCAGCTTTTCGCCCACCGGTCGTAGTAGGCGAGGTGGGACTCAATCGATCGCACGAGCGCACCGCTCTTCCCCTCGGGGCGCAGGTTGGGATCGACCTCCCACAGTTCGGGCTCGACCGCGGTCTCGTTCATTCCTCGCATCATGAGGATGGCCAGTCGAATGGCGATCTCGACGGCGCGCGTCGATTCGAGGCCGGCCTCCGGATCGCCGTCGGCCACGAAGATGACGTCGACGTCGCTCACGTAGTTGAGCTCACGCGCACCGGCCTTGCCCATGCCGATCACGGCAAGCCGCGTGGCGCTCACCTGCTCGCGCGGGAAGACGCCCCGGCCCGCCACCTCACCGCTGGACATGCTGCGCGCAACCGCCAGCGCCGCCTCGAGAGCAGCGGTCGCCAGGTCGGCCAGTGCGTCGGCGATGCCGTCGACGCCGGCGACCGGGTCCGCCTGCTCGAGATCGAAGGCCGCGACCGCGGCCAGCCGTCGGCGGTAGCGCACTCGCAGTGCCGCCCAGGCGGCATCGTCGACGAGGGCCGAAAAACCGTCGACGGCGCCGACAGAGTCCAACAGGTCCTGACTCAACTCGTCGACCGAGGGCAACGCCATCAACGGCGCAGCGAGTACCGGGAGCTCGTCGGGGTGCCGCAGGAAGAATTCGGCGAGGCCGCTGGATGCTCCCAGCACCCGGATGAGACGCTGGGCGGCATCCGTGTCCGACAGGATGGCGAAGATCTCCGCGGAGCGTTGCCGGAGCAGGTCGACGAGCGCGCCGAGGGCCGCATCGGGATCCGCGGCGCGGGAGAGCAGCGGAAGCAGCTCACGGCCGTCCGGGCCGCCGAGCTCGGTCACCTCGGTGAGGCGCAGTCGCACCTCACCGAGGTCGACGAAGCCCAGCCTGGCCAACTCGGTCAGAGTCAGCGATTCGCGCGTCATCGCCCGGTTCCCCGGTTCCTAGAGCATTTCGAGGTTTTTGCGCAGCTCAAACGGGGTGACCTGGGAGCGGTAGTCCTTCCATTCCTTCCGCTTGTTGAGCAGAACGAAGTTGAAGACCTGCTCGCCGAGAGTTTCCGCGACCAGTTCGGACTCTTCCATGAACTGGATGGCGTGGTCGAGGCTCGCGGGCAACTGCGTGTAGCCGAGCGCGCGACGCTCGGTGTCGCTCAGGCTCCACACGTTGTCTTCGGCCTCCGCGGGCAGCTCGTAGCCCTCTTCGATGCCCTTGAGCCCGGCAGCGAGCATTAGCGAGTAGGCGAGGTAGGGGTTCGCCGCGGAGTCGATCGCGCGGTACTCGACCCGAGCACTCTGGCCCTTGTTGGGCTTGTAGAGCGGAACGCGGATGAGCGCCGACCGGTTGTTGTGACCCCAGCAAACGAAGCTCGGGGCCTCGTCACCGCCCCACAACCGCTTGTACGAGTTCACGAACTGGTTCGTGACGGCCGTGATTTCCGGGGCATGCTTGAGCAGCCCGGCGATGAACTGGCGACCGATCTTCGAGAGCTGGTACTGGGCGCCGGGCTCGTAGAACGCGTTCGTGTCACCCTCGAAGAGTGACATGTGGGTGTGCATGCCGGAACCCGGGTGCTCGGACATGGGCTTGGGCATGAACGTCGCATAGACGCCCTGCTCGATCGCCACCTCCTTCACCACCGTGCGGAAGGTCATGATGTTGTCGGCGGTGGTCAGCGCGTCGGCGTACCGCAGGTCGATCTCGTTCTGGCCGGGACCGGCCTCGTGGTGGCTGAACTCCACGGAAATGCCGAGGTCTTCGAGCATGCGCACGGACCGGCGGCGGAAGTCGTGTGCCGTACCGCCGGGAACGTTGTCAAAGTATCCGGCGGAATCGGCTGGCACAGGCCCGTTCTTGCCGTACTTCGAGGACTTGAGCAGGTAGAACTCAATCTCGGGGTGCGTATAGAACGTGAAGCCGCGATCGGCCGCCTTGGCGAGCGTGCGCTTGAGGACGTTGCGCGGATCGGCGACGGCCGGCTGGCCGTCGGGCGTCGTGATGTCGCAGAACATGCGTGCGGTGGGGTCGACCTCGCCGCGCCACGGGAGGATCTGGAACGTGGTGGGGTCCGGGTGCGCGAGGACATCGGCTTCGAACGATCGGGTGAGGCCTTCGATCGCGGAGCCGTCAAAGCCCAGGCCCTCGTTGAAGGCGCCCTCAACCTCGGCGGGTGCAATCGCCACCGATTTCAGGGTTCCTACGACGTCGGTAAACCACAGTCGAACGAACTTGATTCCTCGCTCTTCGATGGTACGGAGAACGAAATCGCGCTGCTTGTCCATTCAGCCCCTTCTGGTTCCTTACTAGGGTACTGTCTCATCGGCCCGATTGATGGCTTGACTACACTTGTGGCATGTCAGAATCGACCGCGCCGAAGTCAACTGCGCCAGACTCGTCACCGCCCGCCCCCGAACAGCACCCCTACGGCCATGCCCCCGACGGCCCGAAGAGGGTGCGCACCCGCCACTTCAACAACGCCAAGCGTCAAGGCATCCCGATCACCGGGCTCACGAGCTACGACATGCTCACCGCCCAGATTTTCGACCAGGCCGGCATCGATTTTCTGCTCGTGGGCGATTCGGCGGGCAACAACGTGTTCGGCTACGAAACCACGCTCCCGGTGACGGTGGACGAGCTCATTCCGCTCACGCGTGCCGTGGCCAGGGCCGTTACCCGAGCGCTTGTCGTCGCAGACATGCCGTTCGGGTCCTATGAGAGCGGCGCCGACCAGGCGCTGTCCACGGCCGTGCGCTTCATGAAGGAGGCGCAGGCACACGCAGTGAAGCTTGAGGGCGGCACGCGCAGTCACAAGCAGATTAAACGGATCGTTTCCGCCGGCATCCCGGTGATGGGTCACGTGGGTTTTACACCGCAGAGCGAACACGGCCTCGGCGGCCACATCATCCAGGGGCGTGGCGAGGCCGCGCAAAACCTGATCGCCGATGCCCTCGCGGTGCAGGACGCCGGCGCGTTCGCCGTCGTCCTGGAAATGGTGCCGGGCTCCGTGGCGGCCCAGGTGACGGCGGCGCTCGAGATCCCGACGATCGGCGTGGGCGCCGGGCCGTCGGTGGACGGCCAGCTGCTCGTCTGGACGGACTTCGCCGGCATGACCGAGGGCCGGGTGCCCCGCTTCGTACGGCAGTACGCGAACGTGCGGCAGGTCCTCACGGATGCCGTGCACAACTTTCGCGACGACGTGAACTCGGGCGCTTACCCGGCGCCTGAGCACAACTACGAGTAGCGGCCCACCTCAGTCGCGGGCCGCTACCGTCGGCCACGACGTGGTCAGCGGGCGTCGCGCGCGTCGTCCTCTGACCACTTCGCGCTGTTCGCTCGCAGCTTCTCGAGGGCGTGTGTCGCCTCGTCGTGGGTGGCAAACGGTCCGACCCGATCGAGGGAGGCTGATTGGAAGCCCTTCTCGACGGCCCCGGTGCGCATGTTGTACCAGTACTGGTTTTCGGTGTCTTCGGCCATAAGGTTGATCCTATGCCTAAGGATTCAACCGGTCACCTCGTCCCTGGAAACGTGTCGTCGATGCGCTCCGTCCCCTCCCACATTGCGCGCCCCGAATACGTGGGAAAGAAGGCTCCGACCCCGTTCACGGGATCGGATGTCTACAAGGCGGAGCAGATCGCGCTCATCCGCGAATCAGGACTTATCGCGGCCCGCGCCATCGAAGCCGTGGGAAACGCCATCCGCCCCGGGGTCACCACCGAAGAGCTCGACGTCATCGGGCACGAGTACATCATCAAGCACGACGCTTATCCCTCGACCCTCGGATACCGCGGCTACCCCAAGTCCCTGTGCAGCTCGGTCAACGAGGTCATCTGCCATGGCATCCCTGACGACACGGTGCTCGAGAACGGTGACATCGTCAACATCGATATCACCGCGTTCAAGAACGGCGTACACGGCGACACCAACGTCACGTTCGTTGTCGGTGAAGCGAGCGAGGATGTGACCCTGCTGGTTGAGCGCACCCGCGAAGCCCTCAATCGGGGAATCAAGGCGGTTGCACCCGGACGCCGGGTGAACGTCATCGGCCGCGCCATCGAGTCCTATGCCAAGCGCTTCAACTACGGCGTCGTTCGTGATTACACCGGCCACGGCGTTGGAACGGCGTTCCACTCCGGGCTGATCATCCCCCACTACGATGCCGCGCAGTACGACACCGTGATGGAAGTGGGGATGGTCTTCACGATCGAACCGATGCTGACCCTCGGCGGATCCGCCGATTGGGACATGTGGAGTGACGATTGGACCGTTCTCACCAGGGACCGCAGCATCACGGCTCAGTTCGAGCACACGCTCGTGGTGACCGAGCGCGGCGCCGAGATTCTCACGCTCCCCTAACCGGTAGGTTTTAACAATGAGCGCAACGACGGCCATCGGCATCGACATCGGCGGAACCGGCATCAAGGGAGCGATTGTCGATCTGACGACCGGTGCCCTGCTGTCCGACCGGGTCAAACTGCCCACGCCCAAGGGCGGGCGCCCCCAGGACATCATCGACACCGCGAAGCACCTGCTGGCAAAACTGTCGACAGGCACTGACGACCTGCCGGTCGGGGTGTGCTTTCCGGCGGTGATCAAGAATGGTCACACGATGTCGGCGGCGAACGTGTCCGACAAGTGGATTGGGTTGGCCGCCGAGGCGCTCTTTGAAAAGGCGCTCATGCTTCCGATTCATTTCGTCAATGACGCGGATGCTGCCGGTTACGCCGAATCTCAGTTCGGCGCGGCCCGCAACGTACCCGGCGTTGTTCTGCTCACCACCCTCGGCACCGGGATCGGTACCGCGCTGCTCAACGACGGTCTGCTCGTGCCCAACACCGAACTCGGGCACCTTCAAATCGACGGCAAAGACTACGAGACGAAGGCCGCGTACTCCGCGAAGGAACGTGAAGATCTCAGCTGGGAGAAGTGGGCTTCACGACTGCAGAAGTACTACTCGACGCTTGAGATGCTCTTCTCCCCCGATCTTTTCATCGTCGGCGGCGGCGTCTCCAAGCACCACGAACACTTCCTGCCGCTGTTGCAGCTCAAGACCCGGATCATCCCGGCCGTGCACCGCAACAACGCCGGCATCCTCGGGGCCGCCGCACTCGCGGTGAAGCACCAGGACTAGGCGGTCCCGTGGCGCACGACGAGGTCGACGAGGTCTTCGCCGAGCACCACGCGCGGGGTTCCGCACCCAGCCTGGTCTGGGGAACGTTTGATCGACGCGGGCTTGTGCGCACCGGGGCGGTCGGCTGTGACCAGCACGGAGTCCGCCCCGGCGCCGACACCGCGTACCGCATCGCGTCCTGCACCAAAAGCTTCACCGCTGCGGCGGTGCTCGCGCTCCGTGACGCCGGGCGGCTGAACCTTGACGAGCCGGTGACGCGTTTCGTGCCGGCATTCGCCGCCGTGACGCTGCCGGGCCGCGACGCCCCCGTGCCGACCGTGCGGATGCTGCTCACCATGTCGGGGGGATTGCCCACCGACGATCCGTGGGCGGACCGGCAGGAGGGCCTGAGCGCCGGGGCGTTCGATTCGCTGCTTCGACGTGGCCTCACCTTCGAGTCGGTCCCGGGGACACGCTTTGCCTACTCCAACCTCGGATTCGCTCTGCTGGGGCAGGTCATCGAAGAGGCGAGCGGCCGCGGCTACCGTGATGTGGTCACCGAGCTCCTCCTGGAGCCCCTCGGGCTGACGGGAACGGGATGGGACGCGTCCGTTCCGGCATCCGGCGGGGTCGCTGTCGGCAACCGCTGGCTCGACGATGACTGGCACGCGCTGCCGTTCTCCCCGCCGGGCACCTTCTCCCCCATCGGCGGTCTCTTCAGCACGGTCACCGATCTCAGCCGGTGGGCCGCCTGGCTCGCGGCTGCTCACGACACCGACGGTGTCGCTGAACCGGGGGCCCCGCTGTCCCGGGCGAGCAGACGCGAGATGCAGCAGGCGTACCGTTTCGTTCCCGCCCTCCCGAAGCATCCGACCGGCTACGGCTTCGGGCTGTTCGTTGAGGAGTATCCCCACACGGGGACGGTCGTGTCGCACTCGGGCGGCTATCCCGGTTTTTCCGCGCACATGCGGTGGTCCGTCTCCCGCGGGCACGGCATCGTCGCGTTCGGCAACGCGACCCACTCGCGTTTGGCCGTGGCTACGACGCAGGCCTTCGATCGCCTCAACGCGGGTGTCGCCGCGAGGCCGACGACGGTACTGCCGGCCACCCGGGCCGCGCAGCGCAGCGTGAACGAGCTGATCAGGGATTGGCCCGACGAACCCTCGCCCGACATATTCTCCCCCAACGTGGCCCTCGACGACGCGTGGGATCGCAGACGTGCCGCGTTGGGGCAGGCCGTGGGGCGTATCGGGGGCCTCGCACCGGCGACGGCAGATGGCTCCGGTCCCGGTCTCGGCGCCGGCGAACTGTCGACGTCACCGGCCCACCTTGTGTGGCACGTGCCCGGGCGTGCGGGTCGCTTGCGTGTGGAGATTCGGCTCACGCCGGAGCATCCGCCGCGGGTGCAGACGTTGACCATCGGGGCCGATCTCGTGCAGCCTCGCTGACCCCCGGGTGAGGCAGCCTGGGCCGGAGCGCCCGGGGGCTGCCGCGCCGTGCGCAATGGCGGGGTGTGGAATGGGTCGGCTATTACGCCGGGTTCTGTCTCGGCGCCGAAGCACCGTGGACGGCCATCTATCTTGGGACTACGTTGCCGCAGCCCTCTAGCGGTCTACCCGAAAGCTCGGCGAGCCGCCTTAGCGCTTTCTGTCTGACCTTGCTCCGGACGAGGTTTACCTAGCCGACCAAGTCGCCCTGGCCTCTGGTGGTCTCTTACACCACCGTTTCACCCTTACCCCCCGGTCCAGCCCGAAGGCCGGGCCCGGTGGCGGTTTACTTTCTGTGGCACTGTCTCGCGGGTTGCCCCGGGTGGGTGTTACCCACCGTCCTGCTCTCTGGAGCCCGGACGTTCCTCGGCGTTCAGGGGCTCTGGGACACGTCCCAAAACCCACGAACGACGCGACCGTCTTGCCGACCCATTCCGGAGACCAAGCCTACAGCCCTATCGGGCTCCTAGATGCCGGACTCTTCGGTGCGCACCAGAATCGCACCGCAATCGGGGCAGAAGATCACCTCGTCGGGGGCGGCGGACCGAACCTCGGCCAGGTCGCTGCCGGTGAGGGTCATCGTGCAGCCGCTGCACGTGCGCGCCCGCAGCAGCGCCGCTGCGTTGCCCCGCCCGCTGACGCGACGCTTCTCATAGAGCGCGACCAGCTCCTCCTCAATCGTTCCCGCCACCGTCAGACGGTCACGACGGAGTTCGCCGAGCTGACGCTCCAGGTCGACGAGGAGTTCGTCGCGCGATGCCTCCGCCGCGGCCGTGCGCTCGGCCACGGCGTCGCGCTCTGCGACCACCACGGCCACAGCCGCCTCATGTTCCTCGAGGCGTTCCATCACGGCGATCTCGATCTCTTCGAGGTCGAAGAGACGCTTGCGTAGTGCGGTCAACTCCGTTTCGAGCGCCTGCACATCCTTGACCGACGAGGTATGCTGCACGCGGTCCGTGTCGCGCGCGATCCGCTTTTCCACCACCGCGACATCCGACTCGATCCGACCGAGTTCGGTGCGCACGTCGTCGAGGGCGCCGCCTTCCGTGGTCAGCCTCGCCCGGACGGCATCCGCTTCGCTTTTGAGGCCGCGCACTTCGGCGTGCTGAGGCAGCGCCGTCGTCTGATGGGTGACCTGGAGCACCTTCGTGTCGAGGGCCTGGAGCCGGAGAAGCTCCTTCTGCTGGAGGGGAGTTGCCTTCACGTGTCTGACCTTTGCTTCTGTGGAGTTAGTGGGGTGAAAAGAATAGCGGGTGCGGTGACCATCACTGCATGATGACGAAATCCCAGGGGTCCGTGCGCACGTCACTCACCGTGACCTGCGTGCCCGGCAGCGCCGTGCGCAGCTGTTCGGCGGCACCGTCGAGCCACAGCCATTCGCTCGCCCAGTGCGACACGTCGATGAGGGCCGGCCTGTCGCCGGTTAGACGTGACTGTTCGCGGGACTCGGACGCGGGGTGGTGACGGAGGTCTGAGGTGATGTACACGTCGGAGCCAAGCACGGCCGACTCGCGCAGGAGAGAATCTCCCGCTCCCCCGCACAGCGACACGCGTGTGACCATGGTGCCGTAGTCGCCGGCCACTCGAATTCCGGATGCCGTTGCCGGGAGAAGATCCCCGAGACGGCGGGCCAGGTGGCCGAGGCTGACCGGGTCGCTCAGTTCCCCCACGCGCCCGAGCCCGACTTCCGGGGTGGCTCCCGGGACGATGGGCCGAGCGTTGCGCAGGCCGAGCTTGGTCGCCAATGTGTCGGAGACTCCGTCGGTGACGATGTCGGCGTTCGTGTGAGCGGCCAACAGCGCGCACTTCGCACGGATCAGGCGACTCAGCAGCGCACCCTTGTAGCGGTCCTCAGCGATAGACACCACGCCGCGCAGCAGCAGCGGGTGGTGAACGAGAAGCAGGTCGGCGCCGGCGGCGATGGCTTCATCGACGCTGTCCGCGACGGCATCGACGGCGAGATGGATGGACCTGATGTCCTGGGACAGATCCCCGGTGACCAGACCAGGGGCGTCCCATGCTTCGGCTCCAGAGAGCGGCCACAGTTCGTGGGCGACTCGATTGACATCGGCGAGCGAAAAAGGCACAGCGCCAGCCTACCGTGGCGGAACGTTCGCGGCTCGGTCGCACGCACCCGAACAATCCTCCGACCCGAGCGTCCCGCGCGATTAGTAGTCGAAATCGTCGAACTGTGCCGCGGGAACGTCCTCCCTCGTCCAGGAGGCGGGAATCATGGCACCGGGTTGGGCCTTGCGGTGCAGGAAGTCCAGCGTTTCCGGTTCTACGAGTTCGGGAGAGAGAGGTTCGGCGCCGACGCTCACAAGTTGAGTGGCCGCGCCGATCAGAAACTGTGCGCGAAGGAGTTCTCCACGCGAGCCGAGCACCGGAATATCCACAACGTCGACCTGACGGCGATTGCAGAGGGCCTCGGCGTACAGCATGAGCGCATCCGCCAGCTGGCTCCCCGTGACCACCGAACCGCCTGGATAATAGATCTGCTTCATCGTGTCCCCTAGCTGGCTCACAAATAGATGCGCTACCGGGGTCTGGGGTTGCAGTGCCAGTCTACGCCTACGGTCGAAAGTCCGCCTAGAGAGTTGTCAGAATTGGCAGTCGTGCCTTCGCGGCGCACGCGGGACTACAACGCCAGTTTGCGCTGCACAATTTGTTCGGCGACATCCGCAAGAGGTATGGAGTGGTTCCTCGCATGCTCTCTGAGCAGGGCAAAAGCATCCCCCATGTGGATGTTGTGCGTGTACGCGAGCACGCCCTTCGCCTGCTCGACCAGGATCCGGCTATTCAGGGCATGCTGCAGCTGCCGGCGCACCACGTCGCTCTCCCGAATGGCTCGTTCCTGCAGGATACCGATGGTTGCGACGTCCGCGAGGGCCTGCACGGTTTGTGTGTCGGCCTCGCTGAGGCCCCCGGTACGGCCCCAGAACAGGTTGAGCGAGCCAATGGTCGTGGCGCGCAGTCGCAGCGGGACGGCGTGCATCGAGGTGAAACCCTGCTGCAGCGCGCCCGCACGAAACTGCGGCCATTTCGTGCCGACCGCGTCGATGTCCGGCACGGCGACGGCACGTCCCGTGGTGAAACTCTCCACACAGGGACCGCTGCCGGCCCGGAGCTGCAGAATCTCCACCAGGCGGCTGCGTTCATTCGTGGAGGCGACGACCTCCAGTTCACCGTTTCCGGCCGAGAGGATGATTCCGGCGGCCGCGGCGTCGAGCAGCGAAGCGCACTTGTCCACGAGGGTACACAACAGGTCGACGACGTCGTAGTCGGCAACCAGGGTGTCAGCGAGGGTGACGAAGGTATCCAGGAGCTGACCTTCACGCGTCTGAGGCACGATATTCCAATCTTACGAATCCAGCATCGACGAGAGGTCCAGCCGCCGTGCCACAACATCGGCGGCGACTTCGCGAACCGTACGACCGTTCGAAAAGGCGTGACCGTGAATAATCAGCAGCGCATCCGCCGCTGACAGGTTGAGCTGAGCGAGAACCATCCCCGTCGCCTGGTGCACGACGCGTCGAGAGTAGCTCTCATTATCCCCTGCGCCCGCCTTAAGTGTCTGTGCAGTCAATGCGCGGCGCAACACCTGTCGGGCAACGATACTTGCGAGCATCCCCGCGTCGATCTTCTCGGGCTCGGTCAGGGTGCCCGGAATCCACGTATACAACCCGACCGCGCCGATCATCAGAGTGCCCAGCATGAGCGGGAACGCGCTGACGCCGCGCACGCCGTCGGTGTCCATGGCTTTGAGGAGTGCCGGCCACACCGCAACCGCCGGGGACTGCAGATCATGCACCGAGACGGGGGCTCTCAGGCGGAGGGAGGCCCACCCCGGTCCCTCGCCGAGATCGAACTGCATCTCGTCAAAGCGGGCGGCCCGCGGGTCGCTCGCGCACACGGTCTCGGATCCGAATGCAGAGCCGAACGTCGAGACGACGGCACAGTCGGCGGAGATGACGCTCAGGAACGGCGCACACAGACTGGTCTTCCGTTCGTGGGCCTCGGTGAGTTCCGCGACGGCCTGTCCGAACGCCTGCCTACTCGCCATGGTGCCTGCTGGGCATCGCGCCTCACGATTTCATGACGTTGCCGGCGCTACCTGCCGGGTGTGTTGTGGTATTACATTCGGACCGCAGGTAACTCTAGTCGAGGCCCACGCATTCGTTGCGCCACGCCGCCTGGGTCGTGAAATTCCCGCGCCCTGCCGGACATGCCCCGGTATGACTGCTGTGACCGACACGGAGCGCGAGCAGCGGATGCGTACGCTCGTCGCGCTCGTCGCCGAGCCGTGCGCTGCTTCCCGCCTCGCCGACGTGGCCGACCGCGTTGATCGGGATTTATAGTGTGGGCCCTACCGGGCTCGAACCGATGACATCCACGGTGTAAACGTGGCGCTCTACCAACTGAGCTAAAGGCCCCTGCGGCGCGTGTTACCCACGAGCAGGATGTTTCTACTCTACCTGCTCCGGGACGCCGTGTTTGCCGCTAGGCGGGCTGAACCTCGCCGAGGGCAGCCCGGTATGCGTCCAGGGAACGCGCTTCCCCGGGCGCCGTGATGAAGCTGGCGCGGATGATTCCGCTCTGATCGATAAGGAAGGTCGCCCGGTTGGCGAAGCCCTTGGCCTCGAGAAAGACTCCATATTCCTTGGCCACGCCGCCATGAGGCCAGAAGTCGGCCAACAGATTGAACGAGTACCCCTCCTGCTCACCCCAGACGCGCAGGGCGTGCTTCGAATCGACGGATATTCCGATGAGTTCGACGGCGCTGTCGGAGAAGAGCGCGAGGTTGTCCCGCAGTTCGCAAAGCTCGCCGCTGCAAATGCCGGAGAAGGCGAGCGGAAAGAAGACCAGGGCCACAGATTTCGAACCACGGAACTGGCTCAGCTGCACGTGCTGACCGAATTGATTGACCAATTCGAAGTCCGGTGCCTGGGTGTCATTCTCCAGAGCCATAGTGCGCTTCCTTTCCGCCGCGAGGGTTCGCGTTACAACAGTCCATCAGCCTAACCCCGCGAGTGTCTCGCACACAGAGCGCGGAGAGAATCTGTAGGCTTGCGGGGTGCCGATGGTCATAATCTGACCCGTCCTCTGCTGGCACGCCTAATTAGACACGACCTGCCGACAGCCCGGCCGAATTCGCGCTGTGTAGTCGGTGCCGTGTGAAGAACAGAGAGAGGTCGACTGTGACGGTCAACGACCAGGACCCGTACTCGACGAACAACGCCGATTCCGATCCGGATGAAACGATGGAGTGGTCTGAATCGCTGGATTCACTTGTTGCCGCGCATGGCCACGAGCGCGCCCGTGAAATCATGCTCAGCCTGCTGAAGCGCTCGAAAGAACTTCACCTCAACGTTCCGATGGTCCCCACAACCGACTACATGAACACCATCGCCCCGGAGAACGAACCGGATTTTCCGGGCGACGAAGACATTGAGCGTCGCTACCGGGCCTGGATCCGCTGGAACGCTGCGGTCCTCGTGCACCGCGCCCAGCGCCCCGGAATCGCCGTCGGCGGCCACATCTCGACCTACGCGTCGTCCGCCGCACTGTACGAGATCGGCTTCAACCACTTCTTCCGCGGCCAGGACCACCCGGGTGGCGGAGACCAGATCTTCATCCAGGGCCACGCCTCCCCCGGCACCTATGCCCGCGCGTACCTTGAGGGCCGCCTGAGCACGGACCAGCTCGACGGATTCCGGCAGGAGAAGTCTCACGGGCCGAACGGCATCTCCTCGTACCCGCACCCCCGGTTGATGCCTGACTTCTGGCAGTTCCCGACCGTATCGATGGGCCTCGGCCCGATCAACGCCATCTACCAGGCGCAGACGAACCGCTACCTCACGAACCGTGGCATCAAGGATGCCAGCGACCAGCAGGTCTGGGCGTTCCTCGGTGACGGCGAGATGGACGAGGTCGAAAGCCGCGGCCAGCTGCAGGTCGCCGCGAACGAGGGCCTCGACAACCTGAACTTCATCGTGAACTGCAACCTCCAGCGCCTCGACGGCCCTGTTCGAGGCAACGGCAAGATCATCCAGGAGCTGGAGAGCTTCTTCCGCGGCGCCGGATGGAACGTCATCAAGGTTGTCTGGGGCCGCGAGTGGGACGACCTGCTCAAGCGCGACACCGAGGGCGCCCTGCTCAACCTGATGAACATCACCGCCGACGGCGATTACCAGACGTACAAGGCCGAGAGCGGCGCCTACGTGCGCGAGCACTTCTTCGGCCGCGACCCGCGAGCCCTGAAGCTGGTCGAGGGGTACACCGATGACGAGGTCTGGAACCTCAAGCGCGGTGGCCACGACTACCGCAAGGTCTACGCCGCGTTCAAGGCGGCGTCAGAGCACAAGGGCCAGCCCACCGTCATCCTGGCGAAGACGATCAAGGGCTACGGCCTCGGTCCGAGCTTCGAGGGCCGCAACGCGACCCACCAGATGAAGAAGATGACCCTCGAGAACCTGAAGACGTTCCGCGACAGCATGCATGTGCCGATCACGGACGCTCAGCTTGAGGAAAACCCGTACCTGCCGCCGTACTACTCGCCCGGCGAGAATGACGAGGCCATCCAGTACATGCACGAGCGCCGGCGCGCGCTCGGCGGCTACCTGCCCGAACGCCGCACGAAGCACACCAAGCTCAATCTCCCGAACGATAAGACGTATGCCATCGCCAAGAAGGGTTCCGGAACCCAGGAAATCGCAACGACCATGTCGTTCGTGCGCCTGCTCAAGGAACTGCTGCGGTCGCCCGACTTCGGAAACCGCATCGTTCCGATCATTCCCGACGAGGCCCGCACGTTCGGCATCGACGCGTTCTTCCCGAACGCCAAGATCTACAACCCCAACGGCCAGCACTACACGTCCGTTGACCACGCCCAGCTGCTCGCCTACAAGGAGAGCCCGCAGGGCCAGATCCTTCACGTCGGGATCAACGAGGCCGGAGCGGCCGCCGCATTCACCAACGTGGGAACGTCGTATTCCACCCAAGGCGAGCCCCTCATCCCGGTCTACGTCTTCTACTCCATGTTCGGCTTCCAGCGCACCGGGGACGCTTTCTGGGCCGCCGGCGACATGATGGCCCGCGGCTTCATCATCGGCGCCACCGCTGGACGCACAACGCTCACCGGCGAAGGCCTGCAGCACGCTGACGGCCACTCCCCCCTGCTCGCCTCCACGAACCCGGCGGTCGTGTCCTACGATCCCGCGTACGGCTACGAGATCGGGCACATCGTTCGCGACGGCCTCGAGCGCATGTACGGCGGCGAGCACACCGACCCGAACGTCATGTACTACATCACGGTGTACAACGAGCCGGCCGTGCAGCCGGTCGAGCCGGAAGGCGTGGACGTCGAGGGCATTCTGCGCGGAATCCACCGTGTCAGCGAATCTTCGACGACCGGCCCGAAGGCCCAGCTGCTCGCATCGGGAGTCGCCGTGCCGTGGGCACTCGAGGCACAACAGCTCCTCGCCGATGACTGGGGCGTTTCGGCCGATGTCTGGTCTGTCACGTCGTGGAACGAATTGCGCCGCGACGGCCTGGCCGTGGAGGAACACAACTTCCTCAACCCGGATGCCGAACAGCGCACGCCATACGTCACGTCGAAGCTCGCCGAAGCCGGCGGACCGTTCATTGCGGTGTCCGACTTCATGCACGCCGTTCCCGACCAGATCCGGCAGTTCGTCCCGGGCGACTTCGCGACGCTCGGAGCCGACAGCTTCGGCTTCTCGGACACTCGACCGGCCGCGCGACGCTTCTTCAAGATCGACAGCCCGTCGATGGTGGTGCGCGCCCTCGAGCTGCTGGCTCGCCGTGGTGAGATCGACCGGAGCGTGGTCGGCCAGGCTATCGAGAAATATCAGCTGCACGATGTGACGGCCGGAACCACCGGCTCTGCCGGGGGCGAGAGCTAAACAACCGTGGCACCGGCGCCCAAAACAAAAGAGCAGACCCTCAACTGGCTTCGAACGATTTCGGGTGAATTGTCCACGGCGACGCTCAAGCGTCTCGAGGACACGCTGCCCTGGTATGGCGATATGCCACCAGGGCGGCGGTCGGCCGTGGGCCTCGTCGCCCAGGCCGGGATCACATCCTTCATCTCCTGGTTTGAGGACCCGCGCTCCACTCCGTGGATCGCGGCCGACGTTTTTGGCGCCGCCCCACGGGAGCTTCTTCGCTCGGTCAGCCTGCAGCAGACGCTGCAGCTGATCCGGGTGACCGTGGAAGTTGTTGAAGAACGCGTCAAGGATGGCGGGGAGCTGCTCCGCGAAGCGATCCTGCTGTACTCGCGTGAAATCGCCTTCGGGTCCGCGGATGTCTACGCCAGGGCGGCGGAGGCCAGAGGCTTGTGGGATGCGCGTCTGGAAGCCCTGGTCGTTGACTCTATTCTCAGCGGGGAATACGACGACGAGTTGCCGAGCCGGATCGCGGCACTCGGCTGGCACGGGCACGGTGAAGTCTGCGTTCTGGTCGGCACCACGCCGAAGATGCTCGACGTCGATCAGTTGCGCCGGTCAGCGCGGCACATGGCCGCCGACGTCCTCATCGGCGTGCAGGGGAACCGTCTCGTCCTGGTCATCGGTCGGGCCCGCCCCACCCCGGTGGAGCAGGATGAGCCCGTCGGCACCGCGGCTGCGCTGACCTTCATGGAGATCGCCGTGCAGCTGGAGCCGAGTTTCGGTTCGGGTCACCTCGTGCTCGGCCACGAGGTTCCCAATCTGGTCGACGCGTCCAAGAGTGCCAAGGCCGCCCTGGCCGGGTTCGCCGTCGCCCGATCGTGGCGCAACGCTCCGCGTCCGGTGCGAGCCGACGATCTGCTCCCCGAGCGGTCCTTGGCCGGGGATCCCCTGGCCAGGGCGACGCTCATCCATCGCATTTATCGTCCCCTCCAGGCTCACTCCACCGAGCTTCTGACCACCCTGTGGTGCTACCTCGACAACGGCCGTTCCCTGGAGGCGACCGCCCGCGAACTCTTCGTACACCCGAATACGGTGCGATACCGCCTCAAGCGGGTGTCGGAGGTCATCGGGTACGATGCGACCGGGGCCCGCGAAGCCCTGATATTGCAGGCGGCGCTCATTCTGGGATCCATCAGCGACCACGACGGCTCCTCTCGCCGCCGCTAATCTGCACGTTTTGCGGTATCACACAAAGGTTTCTTGAATTCTTCATACGATATGCACGCTCGTCGTCGACTCGAGATTGGAAGACTAAATAGGTGATTGTTGTCGTCTGCCCAGGTCAGGGCTCCCAAACCCCCGGTTTCCTCACGCCGTGGCTGTCCCTTCCCGGTTTCGAGGCCGATCTGGAGGCGATGTCGGCCGCGGTGGGCCTCGACCTGCTCGAGCACGGCACGACCAGCACGGCGGATGTGATTCGCGACACCGCCGTCGCCCAGCCGCTCATCGTCGCGGCGGGACTGCTCACGCTGAAGGCACTTCTGGCCGACGGTCGGCGCGACCGCATCTCGGGCATCGCCGGGCACTCGGTCGGTGAAATCACCGCCGCCGCAGGGGCCGGCATCCTCAGCTCCACCGATGCGCTCCGCTTCGTTCGCGAACGAGGGCTCGCCATGGCGTCAGCGGCGGCACTCGAACCGACCGGGATGAGCGCCGTCATCGGCGCCAACGAGGATGAGCTGCTTGCTCTTCTCGCCACGCTGGACCTCGAACCGGCAAACTTCAACGGAGGTGGGCAAATCGTGGTGGCGGGGGCACTCCCCGCACTCGCCACGCTGTCGGACGCTCCGCCGACCCGGGCCCGGGTCATACCGTTGCAGGTCGCCGGCGCCTTCCACACCCGCTACATGGGTCCGGCACGCAACCATCTCGCCGACGTCGCCCAGACGCTGTCCACGAACGCGCCGACGATCCCCGTCTGGTCCAATAATGACGGGGGCCGGGTCACCGACGGTGCCAGGTTTGTGGAGTTGCTCGTGGGCCAGGTGTCCTCGCCCGTGCGGTGGGATCGGTGCATGGAGTCCTTCGCCGCCGCCGGCGTCACCGGCATCATTGAGCTCGCACCGGCCGGAGCCCTGACCGGGCTCGCAAAACGCGGGCTCAAGGGGGTTCCCAGCGTCGCCATCAAGACACCGGACGACCTCCCCGCCGCATTCGACCTTATCGATCAGCAGTCATGAACCGCGCTGCATGCAGCCGCGAGTTAGAGAGAGATGAATGAGTAAGCCAACGCTTCAGCAGTCCCACGGACCGAAGTACACCCGCATCCTCTCCGTCGGTGCCGCGCGCGGCGATCGCGTCGTCGCCAACGATGAACTCGTTGAGGCCATCGATTCGTCTGACGAGTGGATTCAGCAGCGCACCGGAATCATCACGCGCACTCGAGCCAGCCAGAACATCGACACGGTTGACCTGGCCACGGATGCCGCCCGCGAAGCGATCGAGCGCAGCGGCATCGACCCTGCCCTGATCGACGCTGTCATCGTGGCGACGATCAGCAACGGGCGTCAGACCCCGTCCGTGTCGGCCATTGTCGCGGACCGGGTCGGCGCCAACCCCGCCGCCGCCTACGACGTCAACGCGGCGTGCGCCGGCTATGCGTATGCAATTGCCCAGGCCGACGCACTGATCCGCGCCGGAGCGGCGCAGTATGCCCTCGTCATCGGTGCGGAAAAGCTCTCGGACCTCGTCGATCCCACGGACCGGAGCATCTCCTTCCTTCTCGGCGACGGTGCCGGCGCCGTCGTCATCGGCCCGAGCGACTTCGCGGGGATCTCCACCACGGTGTGGGGATCCGACGGGTCCAAGGCCGACACGATTTCCACCAACGCCACGCTCCAGGAATACCGTCGTGGTGAGGCGGAATGGCCGACGCTCCGTCAGGAAGGTCAGACCGTCTTCCGCTGGGCCGTGTGGGACATGGCGAAGGTCGCGAAGAAGGCCCTCAAGGTTGCCGGCATCACCAGCGACCAGCTCGACGCCTTCATCCCGCATCAGGCAAACATGCGCATCATCGACGAGTTCGCCAAGCAGCTCAAGTTGCCGGCGTCCGTTGTGATCGCTCGCGACGTGGCCACCACGGGAAACACCTCGTCGGCATCGATCCCACTGGCCACGCACCGGCTGCTGGAAGAACACCCGGAACTCAGCGGTGGCCTCGCCCTACAGATCGGTTTCGGCGCCGGTCTCGTCTTCGGCGCCCAGGTCGTCGTGCTGCCGTAGGCCACGCCGCCCGGCCGCCGCTGCGCGGCTCCCGCTCGCTACCCCTCTAAACTAGGTCTCGGTCAACCGAGTCAACCCCCCAAGGAGAAAACATTATGGCATTGTCTACCGAAGAAGTTCTGGCCGGCCTGGCCGAGCTCATCAACGACGAGACCGGAATCGCAACCGACACGGTTGAGCTCGGCAAGTCGTTCACCGATGACCTGGACATCGATTCCATCTCGATGATGACCATCGTCGTCAACGCAGAAGAAAAATTCGATGTGAAGATCCCCGACGAAGAGGTCAAGAACCTCAAGTCTGTCGGCGACGCTGTCGACTTCATTGTGAAGGCACAGGACTAGAACACCAGCCTGCGAACAGGCCGGCCGACACTCGTCGACCGGCCTGCTCACCGGGTTGTGACATGGTGCGCATCGCGATCGATCGCTTTCCCGCACCCGTGAATCACCTCCGGCCCTCAAGTTTGTCGTTCATGGAGAGTTGACTTATGACCAAGAAAATCGTTATCACCGGCATCGGTGCAACCACGCCGCTCGGCGGCAACGCGTCAGATACCTGGACGGCACTGCTGGCCGGAGAATCGGGCGCCACCCCCCTCGATCACGGCTGGGTCGCCGACACCAAGATCCCCGTCACCTTCGCCGCTCAGGCAAGAGTGCACCCAAGCACGGTTCTTGAGCGCTTTGAAGTCAAACGCCTGGACCCGTCGAGCCAGTTCGCGTTGATCACCGGCCGCGAGGCCTGGGCAGACGCCGGCTCCCCCGAGGTTGAGCCCGACCGTGTCGCTGTGGATTGGGCGACCGGGATCGGCGGCGTCTGGACCCTGCTCGACGCGTGGGACACCCTGCGTGAACGTGGCCCGCGGCGCGTCCTGCCCATGACCGTCCCGATGCTCATGCCGAACGGCCCCGGAGCCGCCATCGGCATGGATCTCCATGCCCGAGCCGGCATCACAACCGTGGTCTCCGCGTGCGCGTCGAGCACCGAGGCTCTCGTCAACGCCTACAACCGGCTCCAGGCCGGACTGGCCGACGTCGTCATTGCCGGCGGCTCGGAAGCGGCCATTCACCCGTTGCCGATCGCGGCCTTTGCCGCGATGCACGCGCTCTCCACCCGCAACGACGCCCCGGCCACCGCAAGCCGCCCCTACGACCTGTCCCGCGACGGTTTCGTGCTGGGAGAGGGCGCCGCGGCCCTGATCGTCGAAACCGAGGAGCACGCCAAGGCGCGCGGCGCACACATCTACGCCGAGCTCGTCGGCGGTGCGGTGAACAGCGATGCGTACCACATCACCGCTCCGGACCCGGAAGGATCCGCCGCCGCTCGCGCCATGACCACAACGGTCGAGCGGGCCGGAGCGCAGCTGTCGGATGTATCCCACATCAATGCCCACGCCACCAGCACCCCCGTCGGCGACATCGCCGAGTACAAGGCGCTTCGTCGTGTCTTCGGCGACCTGCTCGACGGCATTCCCGTCTCCGCCACGAAGGCGTCCACCGGACATCTTCTGGGCGGTGCCGGGGCGCTGGAAGCGTTCTTCACCGTTCAGGCTCTGGCAGAGCGCACGGCTCCCCCCACGATCAACCTCGTGGATCAGGACCCGGAGATTCCGCTTGACGTCGTGACCACGCCGCGCACGTTGCCGGCCGGGGACCTGCTCGCCCTGAGCAACTCCTTCGGTTTCGGTGGCCACAACGCCGTCGTGGCCTTCCGGTCCGTTTAGGCTGTCGACGCGGAATTGAGCAGTTGCTCCATCTCCGCCAGCCGGAACTGGCGCGCTACGGCACGGGCCGGATGCGCGCCCAGTTCCGGGTCGGCGCCCGCCGTCAGCAAAGCCAGGGCGATAGGAGCGTTGTTGCGAAAGACGGCCGCGACGAGAGCGGTCTGGCCGTTGTCGTTCACCCGGGCGGTATCGGCTCCGAGCCGCAGCAACGCCGTCAGCGTGTCGCCATGCTGGTGGTACGCCGCCAGGATCAGCAGGCTGTCGCCCCGAGCGTTCGTCAGGTCGACGGGGACTCCCTGCTCAATCAGCGCGGTGAGTCGGTCGGTGTGGCCGTCGCGGGCCAGATCGAAGACGGTCTCGGCGAACGCGAGGGCGTCATCGGTCAGAGCGGGCACTTCTTCTGCAGTCATGTATCAAGGGTAGCCGGACCGGCGCGCTCGAACCGCGCAGGCCGCGCCCTCCTCCGATCAGCCGACCTTGTGCAGCCAGACGACGGAATTCGTGTCGCTGGCGTGACGGAACGGCTCCAGTTCGTCGTCCCACGCCTGCCCCAGGGCCAGGCGCAGTTCCCGATGCAGTTCTAGCACATTTGATCCAGCCACCTCCATCGCGTATCGGAGTCGGTCCTCGGAGATGACCAGGTTGCCGACGGTGTCGGTCTGGGCATAGAAGATGCCCAAGTCAGGCGTGTTCAGCCAGCGACCGCCGTCGGTCCCGAGACCGGCGTCTTCGGTGACCTCGAATCGAAGGTGCTCCCACCCGCGCAGCGCAGATGCGAGCGCTGCCCCGGTGCCCCGGTCGCCCTCCCAATAATATTCGGCGCGCTGGGCACCCTTGAGCACGGGCTGGTCGGCCCAGTCAAAGTTCACAGCCTCTCCGAGGGCCCGACCTGCGGCCCATTCAACGTGTGGGCACAGCGCGCGCGGTGAGGAGTGCACGTAAAGCACACCCCGCGCGGTCGGAGCCCGACGGGTTTGTGTAGCAGTCATCTTTTCTCTCCGTTCGTGTGAGGGGCGTCTTCCCCAACGACCTCTGAACGGAACTGCACGACACTGCTGCCGTTAGCTGAATTATGCCCCACCGATCCGACAAACCACAAGACCGCGCCCGGGTCCGTGGAGCAGACCATCCCGGCTCATCGTGCACTGTTGCGGCGGCGTCCTGCCGCTACTTCGCATCGGCGTACGTGTCGACCGTCGCGACCGTGAGCATGAAGTCAACGGGGAAGGTGCCGAAGAGGAGACGCCCCGCCGTTGCTGCGGCCTCCTGAACCACCGCGGCGACCTGTTCGGCGAGGGCGCGTGGTGTGTGCACGATGATCTCGTCATGCAGGAAGAACACCAGGTGAGGCGCGCGGTCGAACCCGGCGTCGGTATCGTGCAGCAGCCACAGTTGCTTGCGCACCTCGGCCATCCAGCACAACGCCCACTCCGCGGCGCTTCCCTGCACCACAAAGTTGCGGGTGAATCGGCCCCAGTCCCGCGCCTGGGCCCTGGCTCGTCGCTCATCCGAACTCGTGGCGCCCGGATCGTAGGCCTGCGCCTGGGCGTCGTGCCAGGACTGCGCCGGTATGGGTGAGGAGCGACCGAGGCGCGTCGTGACGATTTCGCCCCGCTCCCCCGCTCGGGCCGCGGATTCGGTGAGGCCGATCGCGCGAGGGTACGCTCTGGCGAGGCTCGGGAGCAGGCGCCCGCTCTCTCCTGTTGTCGCCCCGTACATGGCGCCGAGCATGGCCACCTTGGCGTGATCGCGGGAGTCGACGACGCCGCTGGCGACGATGCCGGCATACAGGTCGGTGTCCCGGCCCGCATCCGCCATGGCGAGATCCCCGGACAGCGCCGCGAGAATCCTCGGTTCCAGCTGGGCGGCATCGGCCACGACGAAGGTCCAGCCCTCGTCCGCGACCACCGCGCCGCGAATCTGTTTGGGCAGCTGGAGGGCGCCCCCGCCACGCGCGGCCCATCGCCCGGTGACGACACCTCCGGGTACGTACTCCGGATGGAATCGCCCGTTGACGATCCAGGTGTCCATCCAGGTCCAGCCGTTGGCGCTCAGGAGTCGGTAGAGCTTCTTGTACCGCAGGAGCGGTTCGATCACGGGGTGCTCCAGCTCCTGCAGCGCCCAGGCTCGGGTTGAGGTGACGGGCAGTCCCCCGCGCTGCAGCGCCTTGAGCATGTCGGTCGGCGAGTCCGGGTTGAGTTGCGCATCGTTGAGATGGATGCGGATCACTCCGGCCAGCTCTTCGAGGCGGTCCGGGCGCACACCGTAGGCGACCCGCGGTCCAAGCTCGGATGTCAGCAGCCGCTCGTGCAGGTCTGTTCGCCACGGCAGCCCGGCCCGCGTCATCTCCGCAGCGATCAGGGCACCCGCTGACTCGGCGGCGAGCAGCAGGCGAAGGCGTCCCGGGTCGCGCGACTCGGCCACGGCGGCCAGCTGGCTGCGAAGTTCGTCAAGGGAGCGCTTCTCGATCGAGTCGCCTGGTGGGACCGTTTCGTCGAAATCGAACAGGGTCGCCCCGAGGTCGATCCGCTCGGTGTCACGCGGCTGTGCGCCGTCCCATGCGTCCGGTGCGCGGCGGGCCAGGTCGCTGTCGACGCTCAGCGCGGAATTGCGGAGAATGACGTGACACAGGCGCAAATCGTGGCATCGGTGCACACGAACTCCGCGCTCGAGCAGCAGCGGATACACAGCGGAGGTGTCCGCCCACACCCATCGCGGCGCCCCGGGTTCCACGCGCGAGACATACGCCAGGAACTCGCTCGTTGACAGCGACCTGGAGGGCGCGGTTTGGAGACCCGACCGGTCGCAGGAAACGATGACAAAGTCATCCGTACCGGATTGACTGACCACTTCATACACACGTCAATTCTGCCCTTGTCTGATACCCGATCGTTTCACTCGGTATCCCAGGTTGATCGCAGATAGCTGATGGTCTCTGCGTCGCTCAGCTGGTGGAAGTCGCGATAGAACTGGCCGATCGCCCAGAATTCGTTGGGTGCATGCAACACGGCAATGATGTCCGCCTCTGACTTGAGCTCTTCCAGGGCATGCGCCGGCGCGACCGGTGCCGCAAGAACCGTCATTTTCGCTCCCAGAGCCCGAAGCGCCGCGAGCGCCGCCCTGGCCGTTGCTCCGGTGGCGATCCCGTCATCGACGACGATGGCCACCCGGCCGGCGGGGTCTTGTACGGGGCGATCCCCGAGATACTGTTTGCGACGGCGGGCGATTTCGTCGAGCTCGCTTCGCTTGGTGCGTTCGAGGTTGGCGGCATCCGACCCGGTGGCGGCGTACACGTCGTCATTGATGATGAGCTGAGGCGCCGCTCCGCCGACAACGGCGCCGAGCGCCAGTTCGGGAAATCCGGGGGCTCCGATCTTGCGTACGATCAGCAGGTCGAGAGGAGCCTTGAGCATTCGGGCCACCTCGGCGGCCACGGGGACGCCTCCGCGCGGCAGGGCGTAGACGATCGGTTCAAACAGATCCAGCTCGGCCAGGCGTTCGGCCAGCAGCCGTCCTGCTTCACTCCTGTTCAGGAAGATCACGGCTGCCGCCTTTCGACATCGAGGGACGTGATGACAATGTAGCCTCGACGATGCCCGTTGGCTATGGGCGCGGGCCACACTCGTGCCGGACCTCGACCCCGTGCTCCCCCGCTTCAGGGCGGTGAAGCCGGCAGATGACACCTGTGAGTCTCAGGCGGCGCCGAGCGCCGACCGGCCGGCCTCGAGCCGGGCCACCGGCACCCGGAACGGTGAGCAGGAGACGTAATCGAGGCCGACGTCGTCGAAGAAGTGGATCGATGCGGGGTCACCGCCGTGCTCGCCGCAGACTCCCAGGTGCAGGTCCGGCCGAGTGCTGCGCCCGCGTTCGACGGCGGTGCGTACCAACTCTCCGACCCCCTCGGTATCGAGGGATTCAAACGGAGACACCGCGAAGACGCCGTGTTCGAGGTAGGTCGAGAAGAACGCCGCCTCCACATCGTCGCGGGAGAAGCCCCACGTCATCTGGGTGAGATCGTTGGTGCCGAACGAGAAGAACTCCGCCGATCGGGCAATTTTGTCCGCGGTGATCGCGGCGCGGGGCAGCTCGATCATCGTACCGATTTCGAAGTGGATGTCGACGCCTCTCTCAGCCTCCACCTGCTCGGCCACCGCGAGGATCTCTGCCCGCACCAGGTCGAGCTCGCGCACGGAGGCGACCAGCGGGATCATGATTTCCGGCCGGGCGTCCCCGCCTGCGGCGTTCCGGTCGGCGGCGGCCTCCAGGATCGCGCGGGCCTGCATGGTGAACAGGCCAGGGATCACAATGCCGAGGCGCACACCGCGCAGGCCCAGCATCGGGTTGTGCTCGTTCAGGCGTTTGACGGCTTCCAGGAGCCGGATTCGACGCTTCTTCGTTTTGCCGCGCAACTCGTCCAGTGCCACCCGGACCGACAGCTCGGTGTAGTTCGGCAGGAATTCGTGCAGCGGCGGGTCGATGAGCCGGATCGTGACAGGAAGTCCGTCCATGGCCTCCAGAATTTCGGTGAAGTCCTGGCGCTGCAATGGCAGGAGTTCGTCGAGGGCGGCCTGGGTGGCCGCCTCGTCTTCTGCCACGATCAGGTTCTCAACGAGCTGCCGCCGATCTCCGAGGAACATATGCTCGGTGCGGCACAGACCGATCCCCTGGGCGCCGAACCGGCGGGCGCGGTTCGCGTCTTCCGGAGTGTCCGCGTTGGCCCGCACCTGAAGGCGCCGAGTGTTGTCGGCGTGGTCCATGAGCCGGGCGACCGCGTAGACCAGGTCTTCCTCGACCGTCTCTCCTTCGAAGTGGCGCACCACGAATGACGGCGCGACGGGGACAGCACCGGCGAAGACCTCCCCCGTGGTGCCGTCGATGGAGATCAGGTCACCCTCGCGAACAACGCGCCCATCTCGCAGTCGAAACTCCCGCGCGGGGATGTCAACGTCGAGGGACTCGGCACCGCAGACGCAGGTGCGCCCCATTCCGCGAGCGACCACGGCAGCGTGGGAGGTCTTGCCGCCCCGGCTGGTGAGAACGCCGCGGGCGGCGACCATTCCGTGCAGGTCGTCGGGGGTGGTCTCCTTGCGTACCAGGATGACGTCCAGGCCCTCCTCGGCCCACTCCACGGCGGTGTCGGAGTCGAAGACCACCTTGCCGACCGCCGCCCCGGGGGACGCGTTCATTCCCGTGGCAATCAACTCGCGTTTCGCGTCCACGTCGAACCGAGGGAACATCAGTTGAGCCAGCTGGGCGCCGGTCACCCGGCGCAACGCCTCATCGAGGTCGATCAGTCCTTCGTCGGCCATGTGCACGGCGATCCGGAAGGCCGCCTCAGGCGTGCGCTTCCCCACGCGCGTCTGCAGCATCCACAGTTTGCCCCGCTCGATGGTGAATTCGATGTCGCACATGTCGTGATAATGATCTTCGAGGGTGCGCATGATGGCGAGCAGCTCGTCGTGCGATGTCTGGTCCAGCTCGCCGAGGTCCGCCAGGGACACCGTGTTGCGGATGCCGGCGACGACGTCCTCGCCCTGCGCGTTCTGCAGGTAGTCGCCATACTCTCCCTGCGAACCACTGGCCGGGTCTCGCGTGAACGCGACCCCGGAACCGGACTCGGGACCGAGGTTGCCGAACACCATCGCCTGTACGTTGACGGCGGTTCCCAGATCGTCGGGAATCTGTTCCTGGCGACGGTACAGCACCGCTCGTTCGGTGTTCCACGAGTCGAAAACGGCCCGCACCGCGAGTTCAAGCTGCTCATTCGGGTCTTGGGGAAATTCCCGCCCCGCGTGTTGGCGGATGAGCCGCTGGAACGTTGCCACCAATTCACCCAATTCCGCGATTCCCAGGCCGAGTGGCCCCGACCCGGTCTTTCAACTGGTCCAGGGCCTCGGAAAACACATCACGTTCAATGCCCAGCACGGTGTCGCCGAACATTTGTAGCAGGCGCCGGTAGGAGTCGAGGGCGAAGCGTTCGTCGCCGGACTGCCGCGCCAGACCCTTCACGGAGTCGTCGTTGAGGCCGACGTTGAGCACCGTTTCCATCATCCCGGGCATGGAGAACTTCGCGCCCGAACGCACCGAGACCAGGAGGGGGTCCTCCGCGTCGCCCAACCGTCGTCCCACAGTTTTCTCAACCCCCGCCATATGGACCGCCACCTCTTCGGTGAGGCCCGGGAGATGGGTGCCGTGCTCCAGATAGGCCTTGCAGGCCACGGTGGTGATGGTGAAACCCGGCGGCACGGGCAGTCCCAGGTTGGTCATCTCGGCCAGGTTGGCTCCCTTGCCGCCGAGGAGGTCTTTCTGGCTCATATTGCCGCTGGCGAAGTCAAACACGTAGCTGCTCATGCGCCCATAGTGCACCCGCTTTCGCGTCAAGCGCGAGGCTTTGTGGTCACTCGGCGTGGTCCAACGTGCGGCGGGACCTAGGAGAGCGAGAAGAGATAGGTCGGTGCGGCGATGTCGGTGATGGTGCTGGAGCCCGGATCGGCATGGGCGATAACTCCGTAGGTCATGTCCACCCCGGCGTCAGTGATGACTCCGGAAAAAGATGCGGGGAGCTCGAGCGTCACAGAGCGTATACCGAGCGCGTCGAGGAGGTGAACGCGGTTCGCGGGCCGGCCTGCGGCGACCGCGTCGAGATCGTCGCCGACCCGCGTGTGGTCGGCCGCGGCGATGGTGATGTTTGCGGGTGTGGCGGCAGCGGTAGCCTGCACACTGAATGCGGGTTGATACCGGGCCGCATCGCCCGTGAGCAGGGCCTCATCTGCGTACCGGTTCACCACGATGTCGAAACCGCCCCAGGAACTCCCATCCACTTCCGGGTAGTGATTCGACCGGTCCTGGTGACGGGTGTCCTGCGGTTGTCCGAGTACGGCGATCGCGGCGGCGACCGCGGCGTCTCCGTCCTCGGAGTACCGGAGTGAGACAAGGACGGCGCCGTTCTGGTCGAGAATGTCCGTCGTCTCCGCCCCGATCAGGATGCTCATGGGTTCGGAGGCCGACGACGACTCGGACGGGACCGGGGTAGCAGAGGCGGGAATCGCCGGTGACGCGGCCGTGCAGGCCGACAACGCGGAGGCAAGAACGGCCACGCCGATCACCGCGAGGGACTTGCGCACGAGGGACCGCACGCCCTGCCGGAGGGGAACAGACGTATTCACCCAAGTATCTAACGCCCACGCGCCGGCAAAGGCAAGGCCTTGCGAACACAATCATGGCAAGAGCAGTGGAATATACCGAGGATCAGGTCATTTGCAGGATGAGACTTCTGCTTGCTCTGGTGGCCTGGCCGATGCATGCGGTAGCATTCCTCAAATCCGTTCACTGACGAGCCCTCAGGAGCACACCATGTCTGAACATACCTATCGAGTCATCGACGTCGTTGGAACGTCGCCCATTGGCACGGACGAGGCCATCGCCAACGCGATCCGTCGGGCCAGCGAGACCATGGAAAACCTTGATTGGTTCGAAGTCGTTCAGGTCAGGGGCCATCTCGTGGATGGCAGCATCGATCATTTCCAGGCCCACCTGAAGCTCGGATTCCGACTCAAGCCGATCGATTAGATGCTCACGCCGTCGAGGGGTGGCGTGGTGTCACTGTGCCTCCGTGTCCGTGAATCCCTCGTAGAGCCCGATCACGTTGCCATCCGGGTCGCGAATGATCGCCCACCAGCTGGTGTCTGAGATCGCTTCCTTTTCCATTGCGACCGAGCCGCCCGCGGCGACAGCGGCAACGAGCGTGTCGTCGATCGAGTCGACTTCGACATAGGACCGAGGCTGAGTGAAATCCTCGCTTCGTGGCGCCAGTCCCCCGCCGCTGACTTTGTTCGGCGCCTGCCACATCGGGTAGCCCTCGAACCCCGGCATTTCGGCGATCTGCCAGCCGAACAGTCCCGAGTAGAACTTCGCGCCTTTGGCGAGGTCGCTCACGGGAATGTCGATGTGGGTGATGTCTCCGTGCGGCATGGGTGCTTCCCCTCGTCGTTTGTCCCGACTAGTGTGACCCGCCGTCGCTGTGGCTGCAAGGGTTCGAGGACGGGTGTTCTCTTCCCGGTGCAGGGTGGAGCCCGGCGACACCACGCGGTGACGTCAGGGAACCTGATCGACATCCCCGTCACACGGGGCGCCGTCGATACGTCATCCTTAGTATGAAATCCGGAATGGGGACGTGACGCTTATGGACCAGACGGCCGTTTTCGAGCGGGAGCGTCCACGACTGCTGCGTATCGCGGGGCGGTTGCTGCGGGATAACGGAGAGGCCGAAGACATGGTCCAGCAGGCCTGGCTCCGGCTTCACGGCACGGAAGCCGTCATCGACAACCTACCCGGGTGGTTGACCACCGTCACGACGCGCCTCTGCCTGGACCGGCTGCGGGTGGAGAAGCCGATTCTCGTTGACGACATGGCCTTCCCGTCGGGAGCCACGGACCCGGCCGACGAACTCGCATTGGCCGACACGGTCGGGATTGCGCTCCAGGTGGTCTTGGATCGCCTCACACCGAACGAGCGTGTCGCCTTTGTGCTGCACGACAGCTTCAGCGTTGACTTTCCCACTCTGGCAATGATCCTCGGCACCACTCCTGCCGCGGCGCGTAAGCTCGCCTCGCGTGCGCGCAGCAAGATCCGCCCGCTTGATGTCGCTCATCGGAGAGCAGACTGGCAAGTTGTTGATGCGTTCCTTGCCGCCGCACGGCAGGGCAATTTTGAGCAGTTATTGGAGCTGCTGGCACCGGGTGTGGTGGTCGCCGGTGATGAGGCGGCGATTGCGGTGGGCACTGCGACCCGGATAGAAGGACGGAGCGCGGTCGCGGCTATGTTCAACGGCGCTGCGAAGGCCGCGTTGCCCGTGTTCATCGACGGCCGTGCGGGTGCCGCGTGGTTTCACCGTGGCTCGCCACGGGTTGCGTTCGATTTCACGATCGTCGACAGTGTCGTGTTTCGGATCGATTTCCGCGCCGACCCGGCAACCTTGGAACACATCATCCGCCGTGACGCTGGCGAGCGCCGGAGTTGACCTGCCGTACCGAGCACGTCCACGGTCACAATCGTTGGCGCCCGACCGTCATACCTGTAGCGGACCTCAGACAGAGGCCGCTCGATCACAGTGAGGATTCGAGTCGATGAAAACAATGACCTGCCGCCAGCTGGGCGGCGCGTGCGAAGAACTCTTGCGCGGCACCACCGCCGATGACGTGATCAAGGCTCAGGATCGTCATCTCCGCGACGCGGTGAAGGCCGGAGACAGCACCCACGCGCAAGCCCTGACGGAGATGAAGTCGCGCTGGAAACACCCCAAGCAATCAATGGAGTGGTATTCGTCCACCAAAAAGCTGTTTGCCGAGATCCGAGAGGACTGACGTCGTGCCGGGGCGACAAGACGGTGACCGGCGGGAGAACCCTTCTGGCGTGAGCCGCGCCAATCGCGATCACGGCCGCGGTCGACGCCACCCGCAACTGGTTAGCGCCCCGGGTCGCGCGCGAGTCCCCGCTCGAGGAAATAGTCTCGCTCCCTCGGGCGGAAAAGTTCGGGTCGGTCGGCGATGCGCCCGTAGCCGTCGCGGACGACCTGGACAAGGGTCGATCCGATCGCTGCGAGGGCGATCGCGCCGAGGACGATGAGGAGAATGAACATCAGTGCCGCCTGTCGTGAGAAGTGGTTTCGGTAGAACCGAGATTTCTCTCTAAGAGGGGCGTGTCGCATCCGGCCAATGCCCTATCTGTGGGCTTGAGGGCCGGGCCCGCCTAAGGCAGCAGCGCGCCCCCGGCCGACTGCGGCTCGGCCGGGGGCGCCGCGAAGCTGCGGGCGACGTAGGCCGCCTCGGTACGCGTCGCCGCTCCGGTTTTGCGCAGGATATTGGACACGTGCACGCTCGCCGTCTTGACGCTGATGAAGAGCCGCTCGGCGATCATTCGGTTGCTGAGGCCCTGGGCGATCAGGTCCAGAACCTGAATCTCGCGCGTGGTCAGCACCGCCTCCAGCGATGCGGCGCCGGAGTGCCGCGAGTCGACATCACCGGATCCCGCCTTCACACCGCCGACCCGGCGTTCGAGTTCGATGACCCGCAGGGCGACGAGGCCCATTGCGATCCGCTCAGAGTCTTGCCGCGCCGTTTCCGCCCATAGACGCGCCGCTGCCCGGTCGCCACCGGCCGCGTGGGCCTCGGCCAGGCGGAGGGCGGCGTAGGGTGCAAGCTGTGCCGGTGCCGACGCGTCGGCGGCTGCTGTCACCGCGAGCATCCACAGGTGCGGATCGCTACCGGTCCGGCGTGATCCGCCGAACTCCGCGTTGAAGATTGCCAGGTGGGCCGGGGCGGTCGGCCACGCAGAACACGCTGCCAGGGCGGCACGCAGTCGCCCCTCGATGCCGTCGGCGTCAGCGTCGGCCTCGGCTGCGCTGCACCCGGGGACGGCCAGAGCCACTCCGGTCGCCCGCGCGGTCGTGGCGATGCGCGCGGCGATCACGAGCAGGGGCAGGTCGTACGCGGGAAAGGATCGGTGCTCGGGCTCGATCACGATGCTCACTTCCCGCCACGCGCCGGGGACGTCACCCCGGGCGAGCGCAATCTCGCCGGCGGTCGCGGCGAGGGAGAGGCGCAGTTGTGCGTCTATCCGAAGCTGAAGGTTGAGCCCACCACGCCAGCCGCGCAGCATCCGCTCCGCACGGCGCGCGTCGCCGGACCACAGCACCGACTGCAACTTGAGTCGTTGGAGGTGGGTGCTGAATCCGATCGGAGGGTCGAGTTCAAGCGCACGGTCGAGCAGGTCGTCGGCGCGGCTGCTCTGACCGAGGGCCAGCAGCGGGCCGATCACGTTGGACATCAGCATCACGCCCGAGGTGCGCTCGACACCTCGGGAGCGGGCACGCTCGGCGCCCTCTTCGGCGATGCGGATCGCGTCGTCGTAACGGCCCAGCAGATACATGGCGTCGGACTGATTAACCCAGTACCGCAGTCGTGCCGAATCGTTGCCGTCGGCGAGCTCACCCGCGAGGGCGAGGTCGACCAGGCCCGCGTCGATCTCGCCGCCGGACAGGCGGGAAAACCCACGGATGTTCGCGGCAACGGACATCCGCGGCCGGGAGCCCACGTCCAGAGCCTCGGCGTAGGCGGCGTCGGCCATATCCACGGCCTCGTCGAAGCGTGCCTCGAGCATCAGCCGGGCGGCGAGCTCGCCCAGAATATTCGCCCGGAGCACGCTCCGGGACGCGTCACTCAGCACGAGGAGTGCCTGTCTGAGCAGGGCGATCGAACCGACCTGGCCGACGTTCGCAAGGTAGGAAGCCTTGTCGCGGAGCATGCGGGCGTACAGTTCGGTGTCGGCCGGGCCGGACGCGGCGATGGCCTCGTCGATCAGTGCGATGGCACGGTCGCTCTCGCCCGCATTGCGCAGAATGTAAGAGGTCTCGGCGAGCAGTTCGACGCGGCTACGGCCGGCGAGGTTCTCGGCATCCGGAACCTGCTCCCACAACTCGATCGCGCGCTCCCCCATGCGGGCAGCAGAGGAGAAGGCGTAGGACTGGCGCGCCTGGATCATTGCAGCGATCGACGCCGAGAAGGCATTCGTCACGCTGTGCGCGGCCATCCAGTGGTACGAGATCGCGGTCGCATCGGCCTTTAGATCGCCCTGCCGAGCGTCAAGGGCCTGTGCGTACCGCGTGTGGTACCGCACCCGCTCGCCGGGCAGCAGTTGCTCGTGAATCGCCTCGCGTACCAAGGCGTGACGGAAGGCGTAGGCGGTGTCGTCGACGACGAGCACGCTTAAGGAAACGGCCTCCCGCGCCGCGTCGTCGATCTCGTCGGCGGTCGCATCGGTGACGAGGGCAAGGAGTTCATGTTCCACCCGCACGCCGCCGGCAGCGAGGAGCCGCAGGATGCATTGGGTCGGGTCGCTCAGTTGCTCATACCGGGCGAGGAGCAGGCCGCGCAGCGTCTCGGGGACGCTGTCGACGCCCGCATAGCGTTCGCAGCCGACGAGTTCCTCGATGAAGAACGGAACGCCGTCCGTGCGCTCGTAGACGACGCCAAGCTCGCGTTCGCTGGGTGTCGTACCGAGGAGCACGGTAGCCATCTGCTTGACTTGCCTGCGGTTCAACCGTGACAGCTCGCGCCGCTCGACGCGGCGGTTTCGGTCGAGTTCGGGCAGCCAGGCGCGGAGGTCGCTGCCACGACTGAGCTCGTCGCTTCGAAAGGTGAAGACGAAGAGCATGCGGGCCCGCTCGATCACCCGCACAAGGAAACGGAGCAGGGCGAGGGTGCCGTGGTCGGCCCAGTGCAGGTCTTCGATGATGATCACGAGGGGGTGCGTGCGTGCCACGTTTTCAAGAGTGCCGGCGACCGCGTCGTAGAGTCGGTCGGCGCCCCCTCGCCCCGCGGGATCGCCTGCTTCGGTTTGATCGCCGAGTTCCGGAAGCAGCACGAGCAACGCGTCGCGGGCCGGGCCCGACGCCTCAAGCAACGTCCGTTCCCCGACCTCACGCGCAAGGGCTCGGAGCGCGGCGATGATCGGGGCGTGCGGCGGCGCATCCCGATCGAGATCGACGGACTGCCCGCGCAGCACGATCGCGTCGGCGGCAAGGCCGGAGACGAATTCCTCGACGAGCCGGGTCTTGCCGATCCCGGCCTCGCCGCCGAGCACAACGGTGTTGGTCGTGCCCGCGATGCCCGTGCGGAAGGCGTTGCGCAGCGTTTCGAGGTCGCTCTCGCGGCCGATCAGTGACGGGCACGTCGTGGTCTGCACCTCTCTATGGTGCCACTCCTGGGGCTCCAACGGTCGAGCTCCCCGGGGCGGATCCGCTTCGACGGCCGTGCCGCTCACGGTGATGGATGCGGTCGTTTCGGCGACACCACGCCCAGCGGCGAATGTTGCCAAACTCCGCGCATCCGACGAGCAAGCCGCTGCGCCATCGTCAGCCGCACCCGCGGCGGTGCATCGAGTGCCCTCGCCGCTGCGATGCGGCGATATTCGAGTTCGCGGGTGAGTTCCCTTTCACGTTGCTGGTAGAGCCGGTAGAACGAATCCTCGGAGATGAGCATGCTGCCTCTTTTCGTGCGTTCGTGCGTTCGTGCGTTCGTGCACAGCATTGAGATTCCTCCCTAAGGTGGCCCACGGGCATCGGGCGGATGCCTTATCTTCCACGCCCGGGGCCTCAGACCTCCCAGCGGCCCCACGCGACGAACGACGCCGAGCAACACGACGGGTGGAGGGCGCTCCAGACGGACAGGATGCATCCACCTGATCGCTGAAGGCTATCCTCGAGATCAACACGCAAGGAGCCGAGAAGTGGGCAGCCGCTCGCGCCCGCAGTGCGGCTTGACGTTCCGGAGCGGCCGACCGGTCTCCTCGGATTCGGCGGACGCACCGGTGCCATGGTGATTTCACACAGGAATGAACGACGAAGGAGCGAAGATGCCGGATCGGGAAGCCCGACACGCGGAGTTGGCCGAGACATATCTTCCCGACGGCCTGTTGGAGCGGTTCCGCGAGCGCGCGGGCGTGTACGACAGGGAAAACCGCTTCTTCGACGAGGACTTTGCCGAGCTCAGCGAGCGCCAGTATTTCACCATGTTCGTTCCGACAGAATTCGGAGGCGCGGGGCTGACCCTGAACGAAGTCTCCCGGCTACAGCAGCGCCTGGCGACGGCGGCTCCGGCGACGGCCCTCGCGGTGAATATGCATCTCATGTGTACCGGCGTTGTGCGAGCGATGGTCGAGCGCGGCGACCGATCGCTGACGTACGTGTTTGCCGAAGCGATGACCGGCGAGATCTTCGCGTTCGGGGTGAGCGAACCCGCGAATGACTGGGTGCTGCAGGACTCGAACACGGTCGCGCAGCCGCAGGAAGACGGTGGATATCTGCTGACCGGGGTGAAGATCTTCACGTCGTTGTCACCGGTGTGGACACGCCTGATTACCCACGGGTTGGACAGCACGGACCCCGCGAACCCGACGCTCGTATACGGCTTCCTCGAGCGCTCGGCCGCCGGCATCGAGGTGTCGGACCAGTGGGATGTGCTCGGCATGCGCGCGTCTCAGAGCCGCGCGACTATCCTGACAAACGTGCGAATGCGGCCAGAGAAGGTTGCCCGAATGATCCCGACGGGGCGACAGCCCGACCTGTTGACCTTCGCGATCGCGAGCCATTTTCAGCTGCTGATCGGGTCGGTCTACGCCGGGGTTGCGCGCCGTGCGCTCGATCTGGCCGCGCAGGGTCTGCAGAGTCGGACATCGGCCAGGAGTGGCACGACGTATGCCGAGGTGCCGGAGTTCCGAGCACGCCTGGCCGACGCACACATGGAGTACATGGCCGTGCCGGCGCAACTAGACGCCTACAGTCGCGATGTCGACGACCTCGTCGATCACGGAAACGGATGGCCGTTGCGGCTGGTCAGCGCACGCATCAACGCATCGAACGTTGCGCGGCACGCGACCGAGACGGCACTGATATGCGCCGGCGGCACCGGATTCGGCAACGGACACGAGCTCAGCCGGCTGCTCCGGGATGCCACGGCCAGTCTCTTCCACCCCCCGAGCGCCGACGCGGCCCGGCCGATGTACGCGGCCGCGTTGCTGGACGAGAACTGATCGGGTGACAGCCGACGGCACCCCCGGTGCGGCCGGCCCCGCGACGCTCACGCGTCAGGCTGTTGTGCGGCAATCAGCTTCACGATATGGGTGCGTTTGAGCGCCTTGAGCGCACGCTGCTGAAGCGGCGTGAACGCGGCAATGCCCTCGGCGGTCGTCGCGGGCTCGAGCCCGACGATCTTCGTCGTCACGCCGTGGCGCACTATCTCACCGCCGTTGGCGGCGATCAGATTCCGATACCAATTGACCTCGGGCCCGTACGTGAGCTCGCACACGAAGCCGCCCTCGATCGGCTGCACAATGATCGGTGTCTCGAACGTCTTGCCGCTCTTGCGGCCCACCGTTCGCACAATCGAGAAGTGTTCGCTGCCCCGGCGGGCCATGCGGCCGGTCAGCCGGTCAGCCGGTCAGCCGGTCAGCCGGTTCAGGCTGTGCTTGATCGCGAACAGCCATCCGCGGCAGAGCTTCGATCCGAGATCCATGCGAGCAGCATGTCACACGGCCTGCCCGCCTGACCAGAGCTCACACCCCGTCCGCAGATCTTCTGCACAACGATTGCGAGAGTCGTCCACACCGACTAACATACAATCAAATGGTTGTATCAGAGCTTTCAGATCAGGATGTGAACCGCATCTTCCGCGCCCTCGCAGACACGACGCGGCGCGACATCATGCGCCGCACGCTCATCGCTGATGTTTCGGTGTCCCAGCTGGCGGACTCCTACCTGATGTCCTTCGCGGCGGTCCAGAAGCACGTTGCCGTTTTGGAGGAGGCGAGGCTTGTGACCAAAGAACCTCGAGGCCGTGAGCGGATGGTGCGGGGAAACCTTGATCGCATCCGCCAGGCGCAGCACCTCCTCGATCACTTCGAGGAGGTCTGGCGTTCGCGCATCGACCGCCTCGACATCCTGTTCACTGAAGACGATCCCGCAGCACGACCAGACACCTAAACCGAAAGGAACATCATGCCCGTCACCTCCGTCGAGAAGGACCTCGACCAGCTCACCATCACGATCGTCGCCGACTTCGCGGCGCCCCTCCGCCGGCTCTGGGATGCGTACACCGATCCCCGCCAGATCGAACGGTTCTGGGGGCCACCCACCTATCCGGCAAAGTTCGTACGGCACGACGCCGTGGCCGGCGGACGCAGCGTGTACTCGATGACCGGCCCGGAGGGCGACGTGGTCTACGGCTGCTGGGACTGGACTTCGGCCGATGCTCCCTGCGCGTTCGAAGTACTCGACAGGTTTTCGGATGCAGAGGGGGTGCCGAACCCCGACCTCCCGACCACACGCATGGATTTCGCCTTCGAGGAGACGAAGGAAGGCAGCCGTCTGAGGACGACCTCGTACTTCGACTCCCTCGAGCACATGCAGCAGCTCCTTGATATGGGCATGCTGGAGGGCACTCGCCAAGCCATGGCCCAGATCGACACGGTGTTGGCTGATCTGGCGTCATTTGCCGCCGAACGCGCGGCAGAAGCGCAGGTCCTCAGCGACACGCAGGTGCGGGTGGCCCGGGTCATCCGCGGCACCGTGCACCAGGTGTGGCGTGCACACACCGATGCCGGGCTCATGCAGCGGTGGCTGCTCGGACCGGACGGCTGGTCGATGCCCGTCTGTGAGGTCGCGACCGCCGTCGGCGACAGCTACCGCTACGAGTGGCAGCGGGATGGCGGCGAGGAGCGATTCGGTTTCACCGGCGAGCTACTCGAGTCGGAAGCGCCCTACCGCGCGGTCACGACCGAGGCGATGATCGGGATGGACTTCCCGGCAACGCTCAACGAGCTGACCCTCACCGGGGTCGAGGGGGGAACCCTGCTCTCCCTCGTCATCACGTATGCGAATGCCGAGCAGCGTGACGCTGTTCTGGCCACCGGAATGACGGACGGAATGGAAACGAGCTACCGGCGCCTCGAGGGACTGTTGCAGCCGACTCTCGCATAGTCCACTCGTCCATTTGCTCAGTCCCCCTGCCCACAGCGGAAGTTTTCGCTGTGGGCACTCTTGTGCGATCGCTATCTAGTGCTACTATCTAGCGGTAGTAAACCGCGCTGAGTAGCGGGAGGGAGCGGCTCCATGGGTAAGCAAATGACCGAGATGCTCAAGGGCACTCTCGAGGGAATCGTGCTCGCGACTCTGGCCGTACACCCGGCATACGGCTACGAAATCACAGCGCGGCTACGGGAGCAGGGTTTCGACGACATTGTCGAGGGCACCGTATACGCCCTGCTGGTCAGAGTTGAGCAGCGTGGGCTCGTCGACGTTGCGAAGGTTTCGTCGGAGCAGGGACCGCCGCGCAAGGTGTACACGCTGAACCCGCTGGGCAGCAGGTACCTCGACGAGTTCTGGAAGGCGTGGAGTTTTCTCGACGCACGCATCACGCAGCTCCGCGACCACGTAGAACTCCACTGAGAGAAGGAGAGTAACAATGGCCGCAGGATGGATCGAGCAGATCACGGGATCGTTCGAAGACAAGAAGCGCTGGCGGCGGTACAAGGCCCGCAAGGAAGACTTCCCCGCAAGCTACCGGACCGCGATCGACGGGCTTGAACGCTACCTCATGTATTCCGGCGCCGTCGTCAAGGGCGATGTCTTTATGCAGATGCTCGAAGACCTCGCCGACCTGATCGAGCGCGCCGCTGTCGACGGCAGCCCCCTGCGCACCGTTTTCGGAGACGACCCCGTGGACTTCGCAGACACCTTTGTTCAGAATTACGCGGACGGCCAGTGGATCAACAGGGAGCGCAAGAACCTGGTCGATGCCATCGCCAAGGCCGTCGCCAACGAGGCATGAACACGCCGGAACGGCATCCTCGTCGTCGCCTAGGCCGTCGCGATCACCATCTATCGGCGCACGATCAGCTGAGGCCGTGTCCTGCCGTTCGGGCAGAGAAAGGGGCCGTCCGTCAGCCGTTGGAGCGAAGCGCCACCAGCCGCTTCTTCATCCGGTAGTTGGTGAGCTGGACGCCCGCCTGCACCGGGTGCTGCTCGGCCTCGACGGCGAATCCGTACCGCTCGAAGAAGGGTCGGGCCGTGATGCTGACATCGGCTGTCAGCTCTGTCAGCTGCTCCTGACGCGCGTGAGCCTCAACATGACCGATCAGTTTCCGCGCTATTCCGCGTCGCTGGAAGCGAGGGGTGACGAACATCATGTCGATATGCCCCTCAGCGTCCACGTCAGAGAAGCCTGCCACCGCACCATCCACGACGGCGACATAACTGTTCCGCGCCCGCATCGCCGCATGCCAGGCCGGCAGCCCGCGCGCTTCTGGCTGAGCCCACGCCTGAATCTGCTCCGGCGAGTAGTCGGCGGCAGCGGTCTCGGTGACTGCAGCGAGAAAGATCGCCAGGGTGTCGGCGGCGTCCGCGCGACCATACGGACGAATGACAACCGACGGCCTGGCGGTGCTCCCGATCAACTCCACACAACCAGCATCCCACCGCAACGGATCATGACAACGCTGCAGAGACCACGCACTCTATGCGGAGAAGTCCGGTTATCGGACGACGCGGTGCCGGAGGTAGATGACTCCCGAAGCGAAGGTGCGGCTTTCGACGAGTTCGAGATCTACCCGGCGCTCGCGTTGGGGGAAGAACGGTACACCGCCGCCGACCAGCACCGGGTACACAATGGCTTGGTACTCGTCGATCAGACCCTTTTCGGCGGCCTCGGCCGCGAGAGTCGCTCCGCCAATGGCAATGTCGCCCTCCCCCGGCTCGGCTCGCAAACGCTTGACCTCCTCCGCGATGTCGCCGGAGGCCAGGCGGGCGTTGCCCTGCACCGCGGACAGCGTGGTTGAGAACACCACCTTCGGGAGCGGGTTCCAGAGCGCGACCCACTCGAGCTCGGCGTCGTCGAGAGATCGATCCTGATCAGCGGTCTCCCAGTACAACATCGTCTCGTACAGTCGCCGTCCCAATAGGTGCACGCCCACCTCTCGAATGTCGTCGATCCAGAATCGAAAGACCTCTTCGTTGGGCTCGGCCCAGTCGAAGCTGCCGTCTGGCCCGACGATGTAGCCGTCAAGTGAGATGCCCATTGAATAGGTCACCTTGCGCATGAGAAATCCTCCTCGGTAACACGTTCGAGAATACGCCGGATGCCGTGGAGTCGACGCTAAACCCGCTCGCAGTTTTCACCCGCCACCGAAGCACGTCCCGGGCGGCGCGCTCCCACACGGCGTCACCGCGGCCTAAGACGGCCGACACTTCCGAGCGACGATATCCACGGTCGCTCACCGGCTATTAACGACGTTCGGGACTGGTCATGCGGCACCTACTTCCACGCGTCCGAGCTACGTGTTCCATCAGGCCTCTGTCGTTCTCCGAGCGAGGTTCCGGTTCCGGTGATCGTGTGAAAAGGCATCCGCCGTTGGTACGTGAATCGGTTTCCGCCCGTCGGGAGTTCCCCGACGAGGGCAATGGCACTAAACCGGAGGTTCCGCCGCGGATACAGGGCCGGATTTTGCGTTAATTGACACACACGCTCGACATCAGCCTTGATCTCATGCTCAACATAGATCGCCTTCTCCCCCATCGCACCGGTCATTGTTCGTCGAGAAAAATCTCCTCAACCGTTCTGTCGAAGACCTTGGCGATGCGGAAGGCGACCGGGAGGCTCGGGTCGAACTTCTCCTTCTCGATCGCGTTGATCGTTTGTCGTGACACATTCACGCGCTCCGCCAGATCCGCCTGGGTCCAGGCGTGCTCGGCTCGAAGGGCCTTCATATGGTTCTTCACCGGTATCTCAGGCTTCCAACAACCATGGCGACAGGATCGACCACGGCCATCAGGACACAGAGGAAGGCGACATTGGCGTCGAAGATGACGAGGCCAATGCTGTTCGCGGCCGCATAGGCGAATCCGCCCACCAGTCCCGCCCCCAGTGCGACGGCGATCGCATCCAACATGATCTTCCGTTGCAGCTCATCCAGTCCCCGGAGATAGCGGGCATGCGCGATGATCCATCCGACACCGACAACAAGGTTGGCGGCAATCAGAATCCAGCCCGCGACCGGCTGGGAGTCCCACAGGAAGACGGGGCGCCGGCTTGTCACTACGACTGCCCGGTTAATCGGTTGGGTATCCGCCCTCCAGTAGAACCCGCGAGTCCGGCGACCGCACCCCCGCGGCCACCAAGCTGTGGACGCTCCGCGCACAGCGTGGAAGTGTTCAGGTGCGTGGGCTGCCGGGATACGCCGGCCACGTGCGGCGGTGCCATCTGCGCGTACCGGCGACCGGGCTGGCCGTGCCGCTTGACCCGGCGCATCCTGTGGCCGAGCGAGCACGTCAGCCGGCCTCCGGCTCGTCGGTGCCGGTGTGCACGCGGAGGATCGTTTCCCACACGGCGACACCCACAAGCCCCGCCGCGGTCATGGCTGCGAGCGCGAGGGGTGAGAGCAGGAATGCCGGCCCGAAGAGCAGCAAGAATACGGCGACGCCGACCAGATGGGAGATAAGCAGTTCCCGGGCGACGACCCAGCGGAAGAGTATGAGCCCCACGAGATAGAGTGCCGGCCCACCGAGGAGAGCGGCAGCGGTCCAGACGCTCACCGCGGCATCCGGATGCTTCAGCACCTCCTTATCGGCAGCGGAGCTCAGCACGATCCCCGCGATGATGAGCGCGTGCACATACGTGTAGGCGAGGCGGGCCAGCCGGCCGGGGTTCGATGCCGACGTGATGGCCTTGCTCCCGACGCGTTCCCCGTGATCGAAGTAGAGCCACCACATCGTCACGGCGATGACGAAGGCCACGAGCAGGCCAAGGGCGCCGTCAACTGAAATGTCCTGGTCGACGAACGCGAACCCGGTCACGAGAAAGGACTCGCCGATGGCGAGGATTACGAATAGAGCGCTGCGCTCGGCGATGTGGGGGCCGGAGAGGTCCCAGTCGTCCGCCGTGGACTTCCCCAGACGAGGCATGCGGAAGCCAAGGCCGGCGGAGAGGTATTCGATGGCCAGCGCGATGCCCCAGAGCGGAAGTCGCCATTCGAGCGGGAGCACGGCGCCGAGAATCCACACGGTCCCGGCCACCGTGAGCCAGACGAAAATTCTCAGGTGCGTGCGGTGCAGCGCACGGTCGTGCCGGGCGACCGCCAGCAGCACGAACCCGGTGCGTCCGAGCTGCAGGGTCACATACGAGACGGCGAAGACCAGCCCCCGGTCGCCGAACGACTCGTAGATAGACGTGCTCATCACGAGGCCGATGAGTGCGAGGCCGATGATTGCGCCACGCACGGGCAATCGCACGGGGTCGAGCCAGTTGGTCGCCCACGTCGTGTAGATCCAGATCCACCAGAAGGCCAGCACAAGCACGGCGGATTCGAGCGCCCCGCTCAGCGACTGGTTGTCGAAGAGGTGCCGGGAGAGCTGAGTGAGCGCGAGAATGAAGATCAGGTCGAAGAACAGCTCAATGTAAGCGACGTTGTGTGCGCGCTCGGAATCGTTGGGCCGGAGGAGGTTCCGACGGATGCCGAGAGCTGCTGGGGCCGTCTTTATCTGTGGGGTCACGGACTCATTCTCCCGTGCATTCGGGGGCGACGCTGAGCGGCGCGGTTCGAAACTTCGCAGATATTTGTTGTCGACCGACGTGCACCGACGACGGGGCAACTCAAACGGAGTGCACTGCCGGGGAATTCCCCGGTTCGGTCAGTACGGTAACGAAGCAACGAACGCCCGGTGGGCACCATAGTCGAATGGAACAATAATGACAGGCACCACGCTGGCACCAGTTATACACACGGCGCGGCAGCTGAAATCGCACATAACCAGGGCGCGCATGTTGCAGGCCGGCAAAGCCGCTGTAGCCGTCGGCATTTCATGGTCGATCGCTCCGTATTTGCCCGGCGTCGCCGACAACTACCCCTACTACGCGCCGCTCGGCGCCCTCGTGAGCATGTATCCCACGCTCATGGGTTCGGTTCGGAATGCCCTGCAGACCCTCGGTAGTCTCGCAGTCGGAATTGTGCTCGCCGCTGCAGTGCTCGTTTTCAGCCAGCCCAACGTGGTGACGATTTCGGTCGCCGTCGGCGTCGGCGCTCTGATCGCCGCAACCGGGTGGTTCGGAAACAACCGCGAATACATCCCCGTCACGGTCTTGTTCGTGCTCATCGTGGGCGGCCCCGACGCCGACTCTTACTCCATCGGCTATGTCGTGCAAATCAGCCTCGGCATCGTCATCGGGCTCCTGATCAACATGCTGGTCTTCCCCGCGCTGAACCTCAAGGGCGTCGACCAGAAGCTCTCGAACTACCGCTCGGCGCTGGCCGATCACCTGTCCGAGATCGCCGAAGCCCTTGCCGAGAACTGGCCGCCGGAGCGGGACGGCTGGGCATCGCGTAAAGACTCGCTCATCGGCCTGTCCGGCGAGCTGCGAACTGCGCTGCAAGCGGCCGACGAAAGCCGAAAGGTCAATCCGCGGGCTCGAATCCACCGCCGAGACCTGAGCGCCGACTACGAGGACCTGGCTGCCCTCGAAACCATCGCCTTTCACGTGAGGGATCTCACGGAAGTACTCGCCGGGGCCGTGTGGGGCACCCCGATCGAGGTGCCACTGAGAGAGGAGTTGCGCCCGTCGGTGAGCCTGGCCCTGGACGCGTTCGCTACGGCGCTGCGTGATTGGGATTCCGGAAATACGGATCTGGCGGCGCACTCCGCTGCCGCGGATTCGCTTGCGTCCCTCATGGCCGAGCTGGACGACAGGAAGGACTCCGCTCCGGCGACGTCGATGGGCGCCGCGACCGCCATCGCCATGGATATCGCCCGGGCGCTCGCAGCCCTTCTCTCCCGGCTTGAAAGCCCCGCAACTGTGGCGATAGATGACTAGTTGCGGCGGTCTGACGCTAGGGCATTTTGACTTTCGCATCGTTCTCTGAATAAATTCAATCGAAGCTTTTGTTGCCCCGGACCCCGGTAGCGCCGCTGTCACTCATCACGCCAAGGGAGCAATAAATGAATATTTTCGTCATCGTCGCCATCGTCGCCGTTATCCTGCTGCTCGTCGGTGGTTTCGTTCAGGCCTTGCAGTTCCTGCTCTGGGTGGGCGCCGTCCTCCTGATCATCGCAGTCATCGCATGGGCTGTCCGCAGCATGTCGGGACGCAGCCGCTGACTCGTATGACCGACAAGGCCGAGCGGGAGGACGATGCGGCTGAAACCCAGGTGGACGACGGGGCGCGGCGATCGGTCCCGTCGGACACGTTGGAGTATTCGATCCTGCAGGGCCGCTACCGGATCACGGATTTCATTGCCCGGGGCGGTATGGCTTCCGTGTACCGCGCGAGGGATGAGTTGCTTCACCGCGACGTCGCCGTGAAGTTGTTCCCGGCATTCGATGGCGAGGCGACTGCCGATCGCCAGAGCAACGAACTGCGAATCCTTGCCAGCCTCAACCATCCCAATCTGGTGGCACTCTTCGATGCGGGCGTGGAACGGTTCGTTGACCCTGCGCAGTCCCGGATGTACCTGGTCATGGAGCTCCTCACCGGTGACACGTTGCGCGCCAAACTGCATGCAGGCAAAATAACCCCGCGGGAGGCGGCCGAGATCGGGTCCGATCTGGCCGAGGCGCTTGAATATGTCCACGAGCAGGGCGTAGTGCATCGCGATGTGAAGCCTTCCAATATCTTGATGGTGGTCTACCCGGGCAGCGGTCGCCGCCCGCGAGCGAAACTCTCGGACTTCGGTGTGGCATCGGCGCGGGCGAGCGCTCAGGAAGCATTGGAAACCTCGACGCGTGGCACCGCGCCGTACCTCAGCCCGGAGCAAATTCGCGGAGATGAGGTCGGTGCGGCCAGCGACATCTATTCGCTTGGATTGGTGCTCCTGGAGTGCTTCTCCGGCCACCTTGAATTCCCGGGACAGTCCTTTGCCGCGGCGCTCGCCCGGCTCGGCCGCGAACCCGAGATCCCCAGCCATGTGCCCCCCGTCTGGCGTCATCTCCTGTCATCGATGACGGCTGAAAACCCGGCAGATCGACCTCTTGTCCGCGATATTGTGTTGACTCTTCGCGATGAGGCCCGATCGGATGCGCCGCGTCACCGTCTGCTCGAGAGCTCGATCATGGCTCCCAACGAAACGGACCGCTTGGCCGAGGTGCGGCGCTACCGGATCCTCGACACGCCACCCGACGGTGCTTTTGATCGGATCACCGCGCTGGCTGCGCGTGCCTTCGAGGTGCCGATCGCCATTGTCAGCATCGTGGATTACGATCGGATCTGGTTCAAGTCCCACCCTGGACTTGACGTCGTCGAGGTTGGCCGCGACGCCGGACTGTGCGCCTCGGCGATTCTGCACGACAAACCGTGGGTCGTTGAGGACGCACGAATCGATCCACGCGCACTGGCCAACCCCCTCGTTGTCGGTGAGCTGGGCGTGCAGTTCTATGCCGGTATACCGCTGCGAACCACGTCCGGACACAACCTTGGCATGTTGTGCGTGTTGGACTACGTGCCGCGCGCAGCGACGCCGGCGCAAATGGCAACACTGAACGACCTGGCCGCGCTCGTGATCGGCGAACTCGAGTTGCGTTTGGAAAGCCGTCACCTGTCCACGGGAACCGCTCAAGGACAGAGACGAACTGTCTCCTAAGGAGACAGAAACGACATCAGGCCGCGGAAAGTGTCAAGCCCCCGGGTTATATGGAGGCTCTGTTAGTCCCGGTCTCGTGGGTTGAGGCCCGGCCAGGTTGACACCGACAGCTAGAACGACAAGACAACGACACCGAGCGACCGGAACACCGGCCGTCACCGGGTCACGAACCGCACATGACCTTCAGGATGGCGGCAACACGCCCAAGAGGGAATCTTTCGGTTCTTTACCGCTCACGGTTTCCGGTCCACTAGGTTGAGCACACACAATGATGTGTTCACGGCCGGGTGGGTGGCCGCGCGTTCCTCCGGCTTGATCGGAAAGGTTACAACATGAACGACAATGCGTCCCCGCGGAAAGGGCTCGGCGACAGCGAGCACCTCCAGGCCCTCGGATACGACGACTCCTTCCACCGCTCCATGGGTCTCTGGGGTAATTTCGCCCTCGGCTTCACCTACCTGTCCCCGTTGGTGGGCGTGTATTCGCTGTTCGCGCTCGCGCTCAGCACGGGCGGTCCACCCTCGATCTTTTGGCTGATCATCGTTGGCACCGGGCAGTTGCTCGTGGCCCTCGTCTTCGGCGAGGTCGTCTCGCAGTATCCGATCGCCGGCGGGATCTACCCGTGGACCCGCAGGCTGTGGGGCAAGCGCTACGCCTGGATGGCGGCCTGGGTGTATATCTGCGCGATGATCGTCACCATCACGGCCGTCGCCGAATTCGGCTCTGGCTTTTTGACCAGCCTGATCAATGCGCCGGTCACCAACGAGGTCACCCTCGGCCTGTCCGTGCTTTTCCTCGTGGTGGCCTTCGGGCTGAACTTCTCCGGCACGAAGACGCTCAGCCGGGTGGCCAGGATCGGTCTCGCCGCCGAGCTCGTCGGCGTCGTCGGCCTCGGCCTCTACCTGTTGATCTTCCAGCGCAAGCAGGAGTTCAGCGTCTTCTTCGACTCCATGGGCGTGCAGGGGAACGGCAGCTACGTGGCGGCGTTCCTCGGCGCGGCCCTCGCCGGACTATTCCTGTTCTACGGTTTCGAGGCCTGCGGAGACGTGGCCGAGGAGGTCGAGAACCCAGCCAGGGGAATCCCGCGCGCCATGATCCTGACCATTCTCGTCGGCGGGGTCTCGGCCCTCTTCTCCTTCGGAGGTTACGTCCTGGCGGCCCCTGACCTCCAGGCCATTGTCCAGGGCACGGACATCGACCCGATTCCCGCGATCCTCGACGCGTCGCTCGGTACGGTCGGCGCGAAGATCTTCCTCGTGGTCGCCCTGACGGCATTCCTCTCCTGCGTGCTGAGCCTGCAGGCGGCCGCCAGCCGACTGCTGTTCTCCTTCGCGCGGGACGGAATGATCCCCGGCCACACTTGGCTCGCCCGGGTCTCGCACCGCACCGCGGTGCCTGTGAACGCCCTCATCGTGGCCTGCACGGTTCCCCTGCTGCTGTGCCTACTGATCTACGTGGGCGGCAGTACGCTTCTGGCGAGGATCACGGCCTTCGCGGTGATCGGCATCTACGTGGCGTTCCAGTCCGTCGTGCTCGCCGCGCTCCGGCAGCGGATCAAGGGCTGGCGACCCGCCGGGCCGTTCAACCTGGGCCGCTTCGGCTTCGCAATCAACGTGATCGCACTCACCTACGGGATCTTCGCGATGGTGCTGCTGGCGAGGCCGGGCACGACCGGCGTGTTCCTCGACGACTGGATCGTGCTGATCGGTCTCATCATTGTGATGGGCAGCGGGCTGCTCTACCTGTTCATCGCCAAGCCGCACAGCGCCTCGCACCAACCGGAGGGCGACGCGATCGCCGTGGCCGCGATGCTGCGGGCACACCCCGAGAACGCAGGGCCGGAATTAACCACGAGCTGAATCGAATGTTGCTCAACGGAACTTCCCCATCGAGCAGGCGGCTCTAAGTCCTTTGTCTGGTCACTCGCAGTCTCGACCCACCGGGGTCGGCCGAATGCGATGGACGATGATGTGGAAGCCAGCTCTGAACGCGTTCGCCATTGCCTTCCGTGACCGCTGGCCGAACGCAGAATCCTCCTAATGAAAGCCGGAAACACCGTTGCCGAGACACCCCCGATCCTGGGCGACTGGGGGCAACAATCATGCCGGGCCTGACAGGCCAACACCCCAGCGTTGCGATTACCCCGATCTGCCCACTCGCTGAATCACCAGTGAGTGACGCCCGGTTAGCCTCGACGCCGGCGTAAAGATGGTGGAATAATCCCCGTATCACAACAGGGACGACGGCCGTTACGCGTAGCGTGTCCGGCGACCGCGCCTTCCAACCTCAAGAAGGCATGAGGACAAGAAGATCTAGCCATAGGGGTGGCTTCCCGCGCGCATCGTTCGCCTGCGGGCGCACCTCGCGCCTACCGGCAGAGCGCCTCGAAAGCGTCAGCGCGTACCGGCCGTGAGAACAGGTACCCCTGAGCCACATGGCAGCCGTGCTCCAGTAGCCACACTGCCTGAACCTCGGTCTCCACGCCCTCGGCGACCACCCCGTTGGAGATGGCCTGGGCGAGGCTCAGGATTGTCTGTACGAGCGGGGCGGCATCCGCTGCCGACTCGATCTCGGAGACGAACCGGCGGTCGATCTTGAGAACACTTGTGCTCAGTGTACTGAGCCGCTCGAGGTTGGAGAAGCCGGTTCCGAAGTCGTCGATGGCCACGCGGATTCCGCCCTCGTGCAGCAGCGCCATGTTGCGCGCGACGACATCCGCTTCTATTCCGTAGGCGGTCTCCGTGAGCTCGAGGGCGAAGGCGCCCGCCGACAGTCCGGCGGCGGAGGCGACCGCGAGAGCGCGGGCAACGTAGGACGGATCGGCGAACTCCACGCCGGAGACATTCACCGACATGACGAACGGCGGGTAGCCGGTCACCGTGGGAATGTTCCAGCTCGCCGCCGTGCGCAGGGCCTCGCCCATCACCCATTCGCCGAGTAAGACGATGCTCCCGCTGGCCTCACAGTGCCCGATGAACTCGTCGGGAGCGATGCGCCCTCGGGTGGGGTGCTGCCAGCGCACAAGCGCTTCCGCTCCGATGATGCCGCGCGTGTGCAGGTCGACGATGGGCTGATACTCGAGAAAGAACTCGCCGTCGTCAATGGCCCGGCGGATCGCCGCGACCCCGGCATAGTGCCCGCTGTGCTGACGACTCACTCCGCGACCGCCACGCTTGGCGGCCGACAGCGCATCAGCAGCATGGGTCATCATTTCCGAAACGGATGCCCCCGCCTCGCTCACGACGATCCCCGCGGAGAACGCATGAACGTCCGGTCGGAGTTGCTCCACTAACGAGACCGCCTCAGCGGCTGTGGTGCCCGGCAGCATGAGCGCGAACTCGTCACCGCCGGTGCGGCAAACGGCCGCTTCGGAGCCCAGGTCACGGCTCACCCGAATGGCGAAATCGATGAGGACCTGATCGCCGTCGATCGGGCAGCGGTCGTTCGTGAGCGCGAAGTGGTCGAGGTCCAGGAACACCACGGTGGTGACGGTCTGCGATGAGTGTCTGAGATGCGCGGTGAGGCGGCGCCGGAAGCCGCTGTGATTTCCGATTGCGGTAAGGGGATCCGTTTCGGACTTCAGCGCACCCAGGGCCAGCCAATGCAGCAGAGTGGCGGAGACTACGGTAATCACGAGCGAGACGATCAGCACCGGCGGCGCCAGGTCGGACTGGGTCGTGGCAAGGACGAGAAATACGGCGCAAATGGTCATTGGCAGGTACCAGACCGACTGTTGCACGGGCACGAGCGCGTACGCAGCGATGACGAGCATACTGCCGCACTGAGCGAAGACGAGCGCGGTCGGTGCGTCGACCGCGAGGGCGATACAGGCAAGTATGAGCGCACCCGCCATGACCAGTGCCCCATGCCGGACGGGTCGGCTGACGCGCGCGCGCCCGACGATCAAGAGAACCCCCAGGAGCATGCCCACCGCGGCGACGATCTGGTAACCCGTTCCCTCTGGTGACGGCTCGATCATGAGGGCGTGGAGAAGAACGGTGCCACCGCCGAGGAGGGTGATGGCGCCGACGGCCATCCCGGCGGCGGCCGGGGCGTCTAATATGCCCGGCTGGAAGCCCAGTCGCGCATCGTCGCCCTTGGCCCGGTCGATGAGTGTTCGCAGAGTTTTGACGGAGGCCCCAAACGGTCGTTCCACCCCCGTACGGGGCGCGTCACTAAGTTATCGGCACGAATATGCGGTTGCAAATCGGGCCTGTTGGCGAACGAGTGCCGCGTTCTCGGCGCCAACCTCGGGGCTATTCAGCGATCCGCGCCCGTTGCAAAGTAGTCCACTTATGAGCCACCGCACCTTCACACAGCTCATGCACTTCTTCGACCGTTGAGGCGGGACCGTGGTGGGCACAGAACTCTTTGCAAGTGCGGTGATATCGTTCGAGCCTCCCGCACGCCTGCGGGTGCCGGGGCCGCGAGTTGTCGCTGATCAGCTGCCGCGGGACACCGTGGGCAACGGAAATCCAGACTCGCCTCGAGAGACGTGACCAAGAGCTCCGGGACCAGACCGGGGCCCGCCATGCTGTCCGCACCTGTCACAACTTCACCGCAGTTCTTTGCGGAACCAGTGGTTCGCGTGTGGGTCCGTATTGCGCGCTTCGCCCTCGATGAAACCGAGCGACGAGTACAGGCTTCGCGCCTCGACGAGGTCGGTTCGTGTGTCAAATCGCATCGCATCGAGTCCCAGTTCGTGGGATTTTCGTTCCACTTCCTGCATGAGCCGGCGCCCCACGCCCTGACCGCGCGCGCCCACGGTGTGGCTGTTCTGATTGGCGGCATTTGCGCTTCTCGTTGGGCACTTGTGGTTTTCGTCAGAATCGTCAGACATTCCTAGATCCCAGAGCACGAATAGCGAGGATGTCCCCCGACGCAAACAAGATGGTCTAGACGCGACTCGTGCTGGCATTTACTTTGGTTGATGTTCTGAGTGATCCGCCCGTAATCCGAACCCTCACCGGGCGTTTTCGGGGCGCAAGTGCGTAATCTGATAAACGTAGACGCGGCCGCCCGCCGCTTTTACGCGGACGGGATCTCTGCGACCGGGATCGACACCATCACCGCAGGTGCGGGGGTGGCCAAGATGCGTCTCTACAACAACTTCGATTCCAAGGCGGACCTGGTGGAGGCTTACCTTCAGGTCCGCCACGACGAGTGGTTGGGACTCTATGCCGATCGCGCCAGAACAACATCGGACACTAGGGCCCTCATCGGCGCCGTCTTCGATGCCTATCTGGACCATGCCGAACTTGCCGACGAGAACGGGTTTCGCGGATGCGGCCTCCTCAACACCCCTGCCGAGCTGCCCGCGGATGCGTCACTTGTCGTGGCGAAAAAGCAGCCAAAAAATCGTTCTGATTCATACAAGTACCTGTCGATCTCACCCGCGACGCAATTTTTGCGCGCTCGGAAGGGGACCTGTCACCCGTCATCCTCGGACACAAGTCCCCCGACGTCACCCGAAAGTTCTACATCCCCTCGAGGCCGAAGGTCGCCCCGGCCGTCCGGGCTGCCGTCACTCAAGGGTCGCACGAGGCCAGCGGGCATCAACCGAGGCGCGGTGGCGGCTCGCGGTTCAGGTCAGCTCGGAGATCTCGAACAGATGACCGTCGAGGTCTCGAAAGAAAGCCCGGATCTCACCACCGCGATCGAGTGGCGTGGTCAGAAACTCGGCTCCTCGCTTGCTGAGGAACTCGAAGGCGCGCTGACAGTCGCCCACCCGGAAGATAATCTCAGCGCTGACCCGATCGGGATCGTCGGGCGCCGCCAGGGTTACGTTCGGCTTGTCCGGCGTCGGCTCGCCACCGGTGACGAGCAGCAGCCAGGTCCCCATGAGATCCAGCACTACCCATGTGCCGCCATACTCTCCGAACACCGAGGCACCCAGGACATCGACATACCAGTCACGACTGGCTGCAGCATCGGCCACGACCAGCATGTGCGTCAGTGCTTCCGCCTCGAACCGATCCATGTTGTCCCCACTACGCGGAGAGGTTACCTTGCAACGGTCTCGAACGGACTCTCGGCCTCGTTCGCGCCGTCAGCCCGCCAGGAGCCACCAGTGCCGCGTATGGCCGGACGGCGACCGGGACACCGACGAATCATCGTCGTCTATTGGGTTCCCGGCGGTGCCGAGAAGAAACTTGTCAAGGTCGATGAGGCCAGTGGGAGTTTAGGTGGCTCGTCGAAATTCTGGAAAGACCGTTGCAGAGACGGCCCTCCCCGAGCGGCCCGGTCATGACTGGGTCTGTGCCCGTGCGTCGGTGGAGACCTCGGCGATCCGTTTGATCGCGGCGAGGGTTTTCGAGATTCCATCGAGGGCTTGCTGGGTGCGGTCGGTGATTTGAGCCTGGGCGTCTTCGCCGAACTTGTCCTCGAACATGGCGATCCCGTCGGGCAGGAATTCCCAAGACTCGGTGAGTATCGTCCCGGTCTCCGCGGCGGTGAAGCTGAAGCCCCAGCGGACGAAGCTACCGCCCACCACCCAGGCAAACTCACGACCGTGCTCTGCCGTCACGACCTCAGACCGGGTCTCCCAGGTCCGATGCGGGAGCTCGTTGTGCCCGGTGAACCAGGCACCGACCCGACCGGCGTCGGCCTCGTCATCCCACCAGCATGACGTACAGACCGGGCTCCACTCGCCGGTGCGGGTGATGTCGGAGAGCAGATCGTAGAGAAACGCGGCCGACGCCTCGACGATGATGGATTCCTGGTGGCTGAGGATGCTTGTCTTACTCATGCGTTTACCCTAACGGAGGGGGCACTTCTTCTGCCCCCGGCTGCCGCCGTGCCAGTCTTCTTGCAAATCCTGGGCAAGCGTGGCACAGCGACTACGTGGTTCCACAACTCGACTGCTGAGTCCTCGTGTGGCAGCCGGCTGTTAAGTGACACAGGGACGGCCACATGACAGAGCCAAAACTGGGTGCCCTTAGTGTTTCAGAGGGGAACGTCCCCGGAGCTCGCCCACACGAGTTTGGATGACAGGCCGGTTACTGTTCCGTGGTCATTTCGCCGACCGCGCAAAGTTGAACGCCCACGACTCAGGTCCTCGGCCGGTCTCCACCCGGCCATTTTTTTCGATCTCACGCCGGAGTTTCATCAAGCTTTCGGTCATCCCGGGTGAAAGAGCCTCCTCCGGAGCCATCGGGGTGACCGCACGGGGCGACGCGAACGAGTCACTCTTGTACCGCACTTCGCCGTCGATCCGGCCGACGAATCGGAGGGTCATGCTGCCGTACTGCGATGACAGAGTGGAGAGCACGCCTGCCCACCACGACGTCCCCCCGACGTCCTCAAGCTCGATCTGAAGCGTCTCCCCTTGTGTGCCCATGAAGTGCATTGTGCACCGTGACCGGTCGCCTGTATACGGTCCGATGTCATTTCCCGAAGGTGCCGGCACGAGTGTTCGGTCGAGAAACTCAATTAACCTGATCGGGTCCCACGTCGAGCCGGTCAGTCTTGCTTCCCACAGATGCGCCTCTCACTCACCCTGTAACCGTCGCGGTTATTGAACCGCGACCGGGACTCGCTAAATGATGATGGTCAACTCGCCGGGGTCATCAATCGCTCTTCCACATGGAATCGATAATGCCGGCATACGACGATTTCGTGGGATCGGTGTCGAAATTGGCTCCTGGATACTCCAAGACAACCCAGCCGGACTGATAGCCGTTCTCCCCAAGGGTTTCTGCGAATTTCTCTGCTTCGTCTGGCGAGTCAAAACGATAAATGGAGACTTCCTTCGACCGCACCGCCGCTAAGCAGGCGTCGTTTGCGGCACAGGCATCGGCGGTAATGTCGCGTGGATTCGTCACGGGAAGGTCGGCTGCGCTGTGAAAGCTTCCACCACATCATCAACCCCCATCGTCGAACGAGGCTCAAGCACCGCCTGACACCCGCTCACGGTCAACGCAATCGCGACCACAGTCAACACTCGAGCGGCCCCAGATATCCTCATGACTGCATAATCCCATAGCGTGCGCGGGATCGCCGGCCCCGTCGTCGCAAGGTCTACGAATCCCGATAGAGCACCCTTGCGGATCAGCCGACGACGACGTTCAACCGCTCACGCACCACGAGCGTGATGTCGTCCATAATGCAACGGGAACGCTCAGCGGACACTTGCCGTAGCCCGATGTAGCCGGCGGCTTGAAGTGCCCGCGCTGCGGGTGCTCCAACCTTTGGCAGCGAATCGAGCGAGGAAGTCATGGCGGTAGGTTATCAGCGCCCTGAGACGCCGCCCAGTGTGTCGCCTGACGGTCATGCGCACGTGTCATGCATCGTCTCGGCCGGGCTCTTCACAAGGGGAACCGTTCGAGGTCTTCCCGGTGACGAGACTTACAAAGGACTGCAGCGTTGGTTGAGCGAGCCCGCCTCCCCGCCTACGGTCCCGCACGTCGTCGAGACGTCTGGTCTGGCAACCTGACGATGCTGACGCCGACGTCCGCCCGAATTCTTGACCGCACGGGTCGAAGTACCGGAATTTTCGGATCCCGTGGATATCGAACTGGCCGCAGGAGATCGACAGGCCACTCCTGAGGTTTCAGATCTGGGAGGCCGCTGACATGATCCAGTGGTTCCTCGTCGAAGGGCCCAATCACCGAGTCGGGTGGCCTCGCTCCTCGTTTCACACGGGAACCCATACAGCGTTCATACGATCCGTAGTTGATTTCTCTGTATGATCTGCACATGATGGCGCCGCAGATCTATGTCACCTTCCCCGGTACAGCGCGCGAAGCGCTCGGCTTCTATGCGGCTGTTTTCGGTGGAGAGCTTTCCCTGCACACCTACGAGGATTTCGGTCGCACCGACGGCCCGCCACATGCCATAGCTCACGGGGTGCTCGAGGGCGCAGTTGCATTGATGGGATCCGATGCCGCAGCGGGCGAGAAAAGCGTCCGGTCCGAAGGTGTCAGGCTTTCGTTGCTGGGGACCGCGGAGCCGGGTGTTCTTCATGAGTGGTTCGACAAGCTCACCGTCGGCGGCAGGGTCGTTGACTACCTTGCCCCCAAGCCTTGGGGCGCTTCGGATGGCCAGGTTGTCGATCATTTTGGTCTTCATTGGCTTATCGGATACGAGCCAGGCCCTGACTGAGATACAGCTGCTCGCCCAGTTAGCGAACCCTCTGCGGGACACCATTCACTGGATAGCTGAATACCCTCTGTCGCGCCTGATTCGCGGCCCCATAGACGGAACCGGCCGCTGATCAGTTCGGGTTGACTTGCCTAGTTCGTGGATCGCGTCCAGGGGCTCACGCTTTCCAGCTGGACGTTGACAACGCTGGGACCGGCGAGGAGAGTGCCAACTGCCGTGAAGTCTTGCTGAGGGAGAATGCTGTCGGTCGGATCGACGCCATTGAACTGTCGAACGTTGACCCGCCCCGAGTTCGTGGACGAGAAGACGACCGGCTGCTCAGTGCCCGCATACAGATAGGAATCGTAGCCGCCGGTCTCCGGCAGCGCGGGAAGCGCCGAAATCGGCGACACAGTAATGGACCAGTCACCCGCGCCGGCCTCAATGCCTATCCAGCCCGCCGGGCCAACGGTGGCGTCCAAGCCATAGGCCACGCTGGCGGAATCGCCCTGGTAATCCGCTGTTCCGGCTTCATGGAAGGTGCTGTCCTCGCCATAAACCTGCGCATAGGAGTCCTCATTGGCCCAATGGCCGGGTGCCCACATGATTGTGTAAAAGCCAGATTTAGCGTCTTCGGGAAGGACAATCTCATCAGCGCCGCTACCAGTGACGGTGAAAGCCTCGAACGACCCGAACGTCTCATCCGCCCACGCCTGAGCAGACTCCTGCGCAGTGGTTTCATTCGTCTGGGCGGGAGTCGAGGTAGCAGACGATGATGAATCAGGTGCGACCGGTTGCTGTGCTTGGCAGCCTGACAAGGCAACAGCCGCCCCCGTCGCTGCGGCCAGTACAAATGTCGCACGTTTCGCAAATGTCACACGTTTCATAGAGTCCCCTTGGTGCTTATCGGCTACTCCGTGTTGAGATGATGTCGTCGAGCTGCGCCTTGACGACCCACTGTTTCAGATTGAGTTTCGCACTGCCCAAGGTCGTTAGACAATACGACAGTTGCGGTCGTGTGCGGAGTCTGTGCGTGGGCCGCGGCCCTGATGCAGGCTCTTCAACCTGCGCCGTGACCTTGGGCTGCGGTCCGAACAAACAGAGAGGCCCGCAGGAGGAACCCTGAGCGCGAATGGACTTCGCGATGTGAATGGCCGTTCCGAAGCTGCGTCAAGCCGGCACCACGTCGCAGCCAGCTCGCCAACAAGTCGACCAGCAAGCGCCGCGGAAAGGTCCGCACCGGGCCGCTGCACCAGCATCTGGTGGGACTGCGCATCTTATGGTGAACTATTGCCGGGTTGATCAATCGATCCATTGTTCTTTCAAGCAATCCCGCGAGCATTATGGCGACACCTAATAGTGCTGCCATGGTCGGGTTAGTACTTGCCGGCTCAACGGACACGACATGAGGAACTCTGAAAGCGTCGCGCCTCGGGAAGGACAGATATCTTGAACACTGTTGCTGAAACCATGGTCGAGATCATCAGGGATGCAGGCATTAAGCGGATCTATGGGCTGCCGGGAGACTCGCTCAACGGATTCACAGACGCAATCCGGAAGTCTGACGGTCTCACTTGGGAGCACGTCCGACATGAGGAAGCTGCCGCGCTCGCGGCGGCCGCGGAGGCGAGTCTGACGGGCGAGTTGGCCGTCTGCGCAGGCAGTTGCGGGCCAGGAAATCTGCATTTGATCAACGGGCTTTATGATGCGAATCGCAGCCGTGTGCCGGTGCTGGCTATCGCGGCCCATATCCCTGCAGCCGAGATCGGCAGTACCTATTTTCAGGAGACACATCCGCGAGAGTTGTTCCGTGAATGCAGTGTCTACACCGAGCTTGTGAGCGTGCCGGAGCAGTTGCCACGGGTACTGGAGATCGCGATGCGCGCAGCGGTCGAACGTCGCGGTGTCGCCGTGGTGGTTATCCCGGGCGAAATTTTCCTCCAGGAGAACGTAGGTCGTAAGAAATCCGCTCCCATCCTGGCCACGACGAGCGTAATTCGGCCCGGTGCGTCCGAATTGGCACGGGCGGCAGCCATTTTGAACGGTGCGAAGAGAGTGACGATCCTCGGCGGCGCCGGAACGGAGGGCGCGCATGCCCGACTGCTGGCGGTCGCCGAAAAACTCCAAGCGCCGATCGTGCACGCCCTCCGCGGGAAGGAATTCCTCGAATACGACAACCCGTATGACGTCGGGATGACCGGCCTTCTCGGGTTCTCATCGGGTTACCGTGCCATGGAGGACTGTGACGCGCTCCTGATGTTGGGCACCGACTTCCCGTACCCGCAGTTCTATCCATCGAAAGCGAAAATCGTTCAGGTCGATATTCGGGGCGAACGGCTCGGCGCTCGCACACCGATCGACCTTGGACTTGTCGGCGACGTCGGGGACACGATCGACTCTCTGCTGCCGCTGCTCGAAGCCAAGTCCAGCCACCGCCACCTCGACTCGGCACTCGCCCACTATGCCAAAGCACGCTTAGAGCTCGAAAATCTGGCCGATAACGATCACAACCGGGAACCCATCCATCCGCAGTACGTCGCGCGGCTGGTGAGCGAATTGGCAACAGACGACGCTGTGTTCATCCCCGACGTGGGCTCCCCGGTCGTGTGGGCGGCTCGCTATCTGAAAATGAACGGCTCACGCAGACTGATCGGATCGTTTAGCCACGGCACAATGGCCAACGCCGTGCCGCATGCCATCGGTGCGCAATCGGCGTTCCCGTCCCGGCAAGTCATCGCCCTTTCCGGCGACGGCGGCCTGAGCATGCTTTTTGGCGAGCTCATGACGATCAGGCAGAACAAACTGCCGGTGAAGATCGTGGTGTTCAACAACTCGTCCCTCAATTTCGTCGAGTTGGAAATGAAAGCGGCGGGCATCGTGAACTTCGGCACCGAACTTGACAACCCGAACTTCGCCGACGTCGCAACCGCAATGGGCATCCACGCTCAGCGCGTCGAGAAGCCCGACGACCTCGAGGGGGCACTCCGCGCCGCATTCGATCATGACGGCCCCGCCCTCGTCGATGTGGTGACGTCGCGTCAAGAACTTGCCATTCCGCCCACCGTCACGGCACAGCAAGCGAAAGGTTTCACGCTCTATGCGATCCGCACGATCATGTCCGGCGGTGGTGACGAGTTGATCGACTTGGCCGACACGAACGTGTTCCGGCGTCTCTTTGATTGAACGCCCCGAACCGTTTGCGGGCGGCCTCCCTTAGGTTGACGGCGATCGCGTCGGGTCCCTGAAAGGATCGGTGTCATGAGCACTCTGTCCCAGGACACTTCCATAATTTGGCAGGACCAGGCGGGGTCGGGACTGCCCCAACTGTGCCCGACAGTTTCACACTGCTCCCTGCCGCATAGCACCGACAAGCTAGCGCGGGAGAGAGTGCACACAATGGGTTCTTGGAACACCTGTCTGCCCGCAAACGGGACCGTCAGCGCGACAGTTCCGTGGCCAGCCGGCCCGATTGCCAAGCGCCGATGCTGTGTCGCAAGAGAACGGCCATCGTGCTCGAATCAGACTTCCGGAAGCGCCGCAATCGCGTCGATCTCAACGAGCGCACCCCGTTTTGCCGGGTCAACGGCGAGCACTGTGACCGCTGTTCGACGATCGCCCCAGACGGAGCGCGTGGCGGAGTAGGCGTCGGTCGGGTCGATACCGGCCGACAGATAGATCGTCAACTTCGCAACGTGCTCCGCGTCAGTGCCAGCGGCGTTTAGGACGGCGAGCACATTACGAAGAGCCTGTTCAGTCTGTGCCCCGAGGCCCTCCAAGAGGGTGCCGGAGCTATCCACGCCATTCTGACCGCCGACGTAGAGAGTTCGGCCGGCGGGAGCAATCATGCCCTGAGCGAATGCAGTGCTCCGGAAGAGGTTCGGGGGGTCAACCGGCAGTGGACGATTGTTCATATCGGACTCCTTTGAGTTTTGCTCCCAGTGTTCCATCCACCTCCGACACAGGCGTGCGCTGCACGGGCGTGTTGGTGTTCGGTTGAGGGCCACTCGCGGTGATGAACGTCGTCCCGTGCGGCGTGGGAATGTACCGCCAGTACCCGCGCCGGGATCGGATAGGCGAAAGGCGGTCATCCGTGGTGAAACGCAGCGACGACGTGCGCGTTCCATCGGGACGCTGCTTCTCTCCAAGGGAGGTGCCGGACCCCGTGATCGTGTGCACCAGCATCCGGCGCTGGTAGGTGAATCGGCTGCCGCCAGTCGGGAGCGTCGCGACCGGGGTGATGCTGCTGAAACGCAGATCCCACCGTGAGTGCTGATCCGGCTCCTGAGTCAGTCGCCAGACACGGTCGACATCTCCCTTGATCTCGATCTCAACATAGATCGCCGCGCCGCCCATTCACCCAGCATGCCCAACTCTGACCGAATCTCAGCCCTGATCCAGGAGGAGCTTTAGATGAGCAAGGTCTTCCCGAATGAGTCGAGCGTCCCCCTCGAACTCGTCGTCGGTCACACCCGGCCGTTTGAAGAGCGAAAACACGATCTCGCTGCCCTGGTCATTCCGGAGCACGCGAAACGGGTTGTGAACCACGGTGCCGTCGGGCAAGGTCACGTCATGATCCAGGATGCCCGACTCGGTGGGACCAACGAATCGGACTTCGACGGATCCCATCGGCGAATCTGAGACCCACCGACCGGCTTCATTCCGGATACCGTCACTCAGCCCTGCAGCCCACAGCGGAAGATTTCGGGGCTCGCCCGCCAACGCGACGACCGTCTCAAGGTCGACATCGACGGTTTGTGAGATGTGAAGCACCGGCCAGGTCATGGCGAGAGGCTATCAGCGACGGGCCATGGCTGTCCCGCAGGAACCTTGAGCGACACGGATTTGGGGCGAGCTGCAGAAGCAAGCGCCGGGCTCGCTGCAGGTTTCACAGGGGAACCCTCACCGGGCGGTTTAGGGTCGCAAGTGCGTGATCTGATAAACGTAGGACTATCCCAATCCAGATTGGTGAACACCGCGGTTGCACCTGAATGGACACGGAATATGAGACAGAACACGCCGGACTTGAGACCTACCCTCCGTGCCGTCTCATGGACGGTCGTCTACGGACACCATGATCAATTCGTGAGGTGGTCATGTGTGCGCGCGTCGGCGGCGGCGGGGCTCGGCGCGCGGGCACCTGTTGGACGGGGCTGCGCGCCGCTTTTACGCGGACGGGATCTCTGCGACCGGGATCGACACCATCACCGCGGATGCGGGTGTGGCCAAGATGAGTCTCTACAACAACTTTCGATTCCAAGGCGGACCTGGTGGAGGCTTACCTCCAAGCCCGCCACGACGAGTGGTTGGGACTCTATGCCGATCGCGCCAGAACAGCATCGGACAGTAGGGTTCTCATCGGCGCCGTCTTCGATGCCTATCTGGACCATGCCGAATTGGCGTACGAGAACGGGTTTCGCGGATGCGGCCTCCTCAACGCCGCTGCCGAACTCCCCGCGGGGCATCCCGGCCGGGCTCTTGTTGGACGTCACAAAGACGAGGTCGAGGGGATCCTTCGCTCGCTTCTGGTTGGGCTCGTCGACGTTGAGCGTGTCGACGCTGTGGCGCTTCACCTCTCGTTCCTTCTGGAAGGGTCGATGGCTCTGGCCGGTCTCGCGGGTGAGCGCCGGAAACTCGTAGTCGCCAAACAACTCGCTCTCGCTCTCGTCAACGCCCTGTGCCGCATCCGTCTGCCCACACCGGGTCATCGCGACCGGCGTGCCAGCTCGAGCGGCGATGGGCACCATTCTTGGGGCTGCCGGGCTAGCGCTCATGCCCGTCGTGCTGGTGAGGGGCTCGACACTACTGACTTCATGGGCTAACGAATCCGTAGGGATCTACATGGCCCTCGTCCCCATGTTCGCCGGCTACGTTCTCTTCGGCCTGGGCCTGCACCGCCATCGTACTCACACTGTTCGGCCCCGCCGTCTCGGCGCTCCTGGCGGTTGCCATCGTTGGCGAGCAACTCGCACCCCTCAGTTGAGCCGGAGTGCGTCTCATCGTCGACAGCCTCGTCGCACTCACAGTCCAACGGCCACGGCCACACGGCACGAGTCCGCAGGCCAACCTCGACGACGGCCGGCGCCTCACGGACATGGCACCCGAGAGAAAAGGGACGATCAACCGCAACTCGCGGATGCGTCATTGATCGTTGCGAAACAGCAGCCACAAGACGTTCTGATTCACACAAGTACCTGTCGATCTGACCCGCGACGCAATTTTTGCGGGCCCGCAAGTGGGACGACCAGCGCGACAGATCTGCGGCCAATCCACCGGCGGCCGAGAGTGCCGATGCTGTGTCAATTTGGGAAGGCCGAACGCTTCAACCGCACTCTCAAAGCCGAATGGATCTACCGCCAAGCAAGCACCAGCACGACGGAGCCGACCCGGGCCCTTGATCCTTGGCGCAACTACTACGGCATTAACGTATCCATGCGGGCATCGGAACGACCCCGCTCAACCGCGTGCCCCCCCAACGTGATGGCTCCGTACAACGAGGTGCGAGACGGGCCTCCGGCCGCTGGCACATACCCAGATACTGCCCGCCGAAGGTTCTTCCGCTCGCCAGGCACTTCCGGCAGGAGCGTGTAGTTCACATCGCTTTGAACTCGGCAGTGACTCGCACGGGATCGTGATTGGCCAGCCACTCGTCGAACTCAGCGGCGGGGATCGGGCGTGACATGAGGAACCCCTGACCGATGTCGCAACCGAGGTGGGCCAGATCCCAGTAGGCGATGTCGTCCTCGACGCCCTCGGCGACCATGCGCAGGCCGAGGCTGTGCGCGAGGTCAATAATGGAAGCGACGAGCGCAGCCGCGCGGGGGTCGCAGGACATCGGCAGCACAAAGGACTTGTCCAGTTTGAGCTCGTCGATGGGCAGGTCGCGCAGGTAGGCGAGCGAACTGTATCCCGTACCGAAGTCGTCCACGGAGATCCCAATGCCCGTGGACCGAAGCCGCGTCAGGATGTCCCGGGCACGATCACGGTCTGCCATCAGGAAGTCCTCGGTGACTTCGAGCACGAGCAGGGAGGGAGACAGCCCGCGGGAGGCAAGCAGCCTGCCGACCGTTTCCGGGAGCTCGGCGTCCACGAGTGAGCTGGCGGAGAGGTTGACGGAAACGGACAGGGGTCGGCCGTTGGCTTTCCAGACCGCGGCCTGGTCGAGGGCCTTCTCGAGCACGATCTGTGTCATCTGGTACATCAGCCCTGCTTCTTCGACCAGGGCGAGGAAGGCGTCGGGGTTGAGCAGGCCCCGGGTGGGGTGATTCCAGCGCACCAGGGCCTCCACGCCACTCACCTCGCCGGTGGTGAAGTTGATCTGGGGTTGGTAGTACACCACCAGCTGGTCTTCCCTCAGCGCGAGGCGGAGTTCTTGGAGCGTGCGGAGGCGATCTTCGCCGTGTCCGTCGCCGTCGGCGGCGGTGTAGACGTGGTGCCCGGAGTGGGTCGTCTTCGCTTTGTACATAGCCATGTCGGCTTTGCGCAGGAGCACGGTGAGGTTCTCACCCTGTTCCGGGTAGACGGCGATGCCGATGCTGGCGCTGGACTGCACTCGGATGCGGTTGAGGATGAACGATTCGGACATCGCGTTGCGGAGTTTGGCGGCCACGGCCTCGGCCTGGTGCGAATCGGAGTCGGCAAGGTGGATGGCGAATTCGTCGCCGCCGAGGCGGGCGAGCATGTCGGTGTCGCGGAGTTCTCCGGAGAGGCGTTTGGCGACCTCCACGAGGAGAAGGTCGCCGACGTCGTGGCCGAGGCTGTCGTTGACTTCCTTGAATCTGTCGAGGTCGAGCAGAAGCAGGGCGCTGCGGCGCCGCGCGCTCGCGGTCAGGCGCGGCGGAACGTCGGCGTAGAGAGCCCGCCGGTTCGGCAGGCCGGTGAGTTCATCGGTCATCGCCTGGACGCGCATTTCGGCGAGCCGGATCCGCTGGCGGAACACGAGCGGCAGCCCGGCCAGGACGAGAGTAAGGCTCGCGAGGACCAGGGCCAAGGCCGAGACCGGCACCCGACTGGCGAAGATCAAGACTCCGAGCGACGCTGCGGTGGCAAGAACGGGCACGGTCGTCGCCGGAATGGACCACGGTGATGCGTTCCGCGGTGCCGAAGGGAATAGAGCTGCGTGGACCCACAGGGTCGCCAGCGAGATCCCGGCCACCGAGCCCGCAGCGAGGGGAATTCCCACGGAATCGGCGCCGTTCAAGTCCAGCGAAGCGTCGATGAGGTCCGTGGCCGTAAAGAGCATCAATCCGACCACAAGCAGCCCCCACCGGCGGCCAACATTGCGGCCCTGCGCCGCCAGAACGCCGACGCACGCACCCACAAGGGCGAGATTGAGGAGCGGATAGGAGATGGCGACTCCTGTAGTCCAGGACGCCGGCCCCTCTGCCGCCCCCTTGAGAAGTGGATCCAAGAACACCGCCAGCACCGCGAGCGCGCCCAACGAAGCCAGGACGCCATCCAGAACCAGTGCCCACGTCATTGCCTGCGTCGCACGACCCAGGAGCACGATCAGGGACGCCTCCATCAGCGGGTAAAAGGCCAGGTATCCGATGTCGGCAAGAGAGGGGTGCGGCAGCTCCATACCCGCCGCGGTCGTCAGCACGGCGTAGGTGTCGCCGATCGCGAAGGCGGCAACGGCAGCCGTTGCCAGGAGAACCTCGGGGCGCCGGAACCGCGTGCGATAGGCGGCCAGCGCGCACACGGCGGTGGGAAGCCACACTGTGATCAGTCGCAACCCGCCGTCCACGAGCGGGTTGAACTCGCCGGATCGATGCAGCATCAGCGCGACCGCGTAACTCGCCACAGCGAACCCGAGGAGCCATTGCGGCCCGGAGAGGGACCGACCAAATGCGCGACGCAGAATGTCGGCGCCTTCTTCGAGCGCAGTCGCCATATTCTCCCCCGATCCGCTAGGTGCAGCCTAACGGACGATTCGAGGCGCCCAACTGCTTCTCGTCAGGGCGGGTCGGCGTGGTGAACGCGGCGCGCAGGCGCACTGGTGACGACCGGATCCCTGTCGCTAGTCTTACCGATGCGGTGGCCATCCGCCGTCTGGCCGGCCAACCCCGAGCTCGCGCTCGACTGCTCACGACCCCCTCGTGACCCCCGTTTCACACTTACCTGCCGCCTCCTCCATTGCCGATGACAGTGCGGCCTCGACTACGGTGGCCGGGCCCGCGGTCGCATCCGCAGGCGCCGGAATCAGCATTCCGGCCAGGATCAGTCCCACAACCGCCGCAACGGCGGGTGCGGCGATACGCCACCGCGGGCGAGCGATCGGATTGGCCGGAGTGAGCACACCGGGCGCGGCCCCGATCACGATGCCGAGCGCGCCGAGCGGAAGCGCGCAGGTCAGCGCCGTCTCCACCACGAGGGTCCATAGCGATGCCGGATTCACCACTCCCGACGAGATGCCCACGACTGCCGCGCCGCCCGCCGAGCCTATGGCCGCAGCGATCAGTCCGCCGACGAGGCCAACCGTTGGTCCGTCCGCGCGTAACGCGAGCGTTGCCCCGAGGCTCCAGCATGCGGCCCCCACCGCAGCGATCAGGATGACCGTTTCGATAGCTCCGGGTCCGGCGGCCCTGACCGATTCGTCCGTCGGCCACCGGAGGAGCGCGATGACCGCACAGCCCAGGCCGACCGCCACTCCTCCGATGACGGCGAGCGCGAGCATCGACCGAGAGGCCGGCGCTGCCGGCGGGGGCGAGGCGGGAGCGCCTTCGAACCACCATTGCGGCACGGTCGCCCGGCGGATCGCGAGTCCGATCATGCCGGCCGCGCCGACTGTCGCGATGACCGCCGCCGCCAACCAGCCTCCGTTCGCCCCCAACAAGAGGGCGGCACTAGGAGCGAACAGATCCCATCCCATGAGGTCCCAGGCTGTCTGCATGGAGCGCGAAAGCCACCACGCCAGGCCAAAGAGCGCGATGTTTACGAATAGGCCGACGATGCGAGGCCCTCGCCGTCCGACGCCGAGGATATACGCCGACGCGAGCGACGCCGAGACCGCCACGGTTGACCCCATTGCGAGGGCGGGGATGAGGCCGGTGAGGGTTAGCCAATCCCCTATCGGGATGCCGACGTGCCGGAGAGAGAGCACCTCTCCGACGAGCATGCCCACGGCGAGCCCAGCTGCGGCGGCGAGCCGCGAATGCGATCTGCGCGCCGCCGGGTCCGCGAGGCTCGCCGCGGTTTCGGCGTGGACGTTGCGCCAGATGCCAAGGCCGACGGATGACCCGAGGATCGCACCGGCGACGAGCGCCGAGAAGGTGATCGACCAGAGCGTCTCTCCTCCCGAGAGACTCGACTGCGAGGCCTGCTCGATCATCGGCACCGCGAAGGCGACGAGGAGGCCCACGACCGCAGTATCCCCGAACCTGACAATGGTCACCCGTTCGGGCGAGCGGAGCGCGGCCAGCCGCGATGCGACCGACGGATGTGCTGCCAAGGATCGACGAAGGGGGTGCGTGGCGGTGGCGGTCGCCAATCTGACCGTGCGTTCGGCCAGCGCGAGCTCGTCCGGCCCTCCGCGCGCGGCCGTGAGATCGGCCTCCCACTCGCGCACGCGGATCAGGTTGCGCGCCGCGGCCCACACGACCACGGCTATGACCAGGGCACGTGGGATGTAGCCCGGGAGCAGGGACGGCTCGAGCGTAATCACGCCCCAGACGACGGGAACCACGAGTAGCGGACCCACGATGTACCAGATCGACCTCGCCAGCCAGGAGAACCCGACATCGCGGTTGCGGACGTGAGCGAGCTCGTGCCGGATCACGCCATCAAAAGCCGCCGAGTTCCCCCGGCAGGCGAGTGCACGAGGGATCGCGATGGCGTAGCGACCGTATGCACCGAACGAGAACGCGTCGCGCTGCCGCAGCGGACCGAGCAAGAGCTTCGGCGGCGTTCGGAGCCCGATCGCCGCGCTCGCCGCCGCGAAGCGGACCTGGAGCGCCTGATGCGCTTCACCGAGCGGACGGAGTGCACGTCGCCGCCTGATCCAGCGCGGCGCGTACGCCATGGCGATGAGGCCGAGTCCCCCGACGACACCTGCGCCCGCGACCGACCACACGCCGCGAGTCCGCTCGATGCCCGAATAGCAGGCGAAGGTGGTCTGCGGATCATTCTGAGTGGATTGCAGGCATGCGGCAAGCACACGCGCCCACGTTCCGCCGAGGATCTCGTTGAACAGCCAGTTGCCGAGGAACGCCCCTACGGCGACCTCGGCGAGGACGAGGGCGAGGAAGGCGGCATAGGTTGAGGCGGCGAAGACAGCTACATTCGGGCGGAGAGCGAGGCCGCGCGTAGCGGGAAGCTCGCCGGCGTCCGGCTCAGGGAGCGGCACGTCCATCGGTGGATCCCCCGCCCGGGGTACCCGGCATCTGCACCAGCCCGCCGACGATCGCGTCCGTCAGCAGTCGCGCGGTGTTTGTCGGGAGCCCCAGACGAACTGCCGCGTCGAGAGCGACGGACCGCACCTGCGCGAACTGTACCGACGTCAGCTGCGGGGCCCCTGGCCCCGTTTTTCTCCGGAGCAATGTGCCGAGCTTGGATGCGACGATGGACTTCGCTTCGCCGGCGAATGCGTCGGTGAGGATTCCCAAAAGGTATTGGCCGACGGACACCGCGATGGCGATGGCGTAGGGCGCCAGTAGTGCGAGGTCGATGCCGAATCCGAGACGCTCGTCGCGCCGATCCGTTGCGACTGCGGCCACTGGGTCGGCCCAGTATTCGTCGGCGACCTCATCGAACAGCTCCAACTCTCCGGGCGACGCCGCAGAGACGGCATCCCTCGCGAGCTCGGTGCCGAACTCGCGCACCACATCGTCTGCGTCCATGAGCCCTCCAGCGACATGGTAGCCCGGTCCAGCTCGGTCGGCTTCAAGGATGCGCTTCTTCGCTCCGCGGAGCTCGGCGGATTCCTTTTTCGTCACGCCCGGCTTGACGCCTTCTTCGACGTCGGCTTTCTTGAGCCAGATCGCCAGACAGGAGATGCCGAAGTCCTTCGCGATTTGGTTAAGCGGGGCTTCGTGCTTCCGGGCGACCGCGACAACATCGCGTCGGAATTCGGGTGGGTAGGGCTTGGGTATGATGACATCTTTCCAGCGAAGACGAATCTCCACAGGAGTCAGCTAAACCGGTCCATCGAACTTCCACGCTGAAGTGTCGCAGTGGCCGTCCGACTTTCGGGACTGCGTGGAAGTTCTTGGAACCGCACTGCGACGGCGGTCCTAGGTCAGATTCGGCCCAGAAGTTCCGCCCGTTTCGTTTCAAATTCTGCTTGCGAAAGCAAGCCATCGTCACGCAGCTTGGCAAGTCTTTGAATCTGTTCGACAGGATCAGGTGATGAAGGCAGTGGACGGATATCGCTTTTTCGTGAGAGTCGAATCGCGACAACGATGATGGCGATCACGACGAGTGCGATGATGGCGAACACCCCGAGGATGACCAGTACATGCGGACCACTCAAGCCAGAAAGCATTTCCCCCTTCGACGGCCTGGTGCCGACGCTGAACCTGACGCTACCTGTTCCTCGGCGCTTCCCGTAAAGGGTTCCCCACTGCGACACCTCACTTGGGCGGTGCGAGCTTCTGTAGCACCGCGGCGGGCCCCGGCTTGACCGTGCGGTCGGGCTGCCGCACACCAATGACCCGGTTCGACTCGTGCGTCTTCGGATGCTCCTGGCGGACCACACCGGCTCCCCTATTCACGACGATCGTTCCGCACACGGTCACCCGAGGCGGATCGGCGTCCAAGTCGATATCGCACTGCCGAATCGCAAGGACCTCGCCAATACGCGTTGCCGTGCCGAGCATCACCTCGATGACGTCCCGCACCTGACCGTCGGACCGGCGCCCCATCCGGCCCTCCTTTGTGTGCCATTCGCGGGCCGCCAGTCTGATGGCCACTATCTGGTCGGGCGTGAGCGCCTTTGGCGTGTGAGGGGGCTTTTTCCCCCGCGTTCACGCAGCGACTGTGCTGGCTCGTGGAGACCATCGAGCCAGCCGAGAACATCGGAGACGCGGTAGCGGATCTCCCGGCCAACCCGAAAGCCGGACGGGCCACGCCCGTCGTTGCGCAAATCGTAGATGGCCTGCACGTTCACGCCGAGATACTCGGCGAGTTCGCTTGTCGTTAATACCGGCTCAACACCGAGCCCGATGAGGTGCTGAGTGTCCATAACTCATAGGTGTTCAAGGTCATTCCAGACCACTCGAACCGGGTCGTGCACCTTCACTATGAGCACCCGTAACAAGCGACTATTTTGCAATAAACAATGTATAAACAATGGATACATCAAGTCTTGCCCCCGAGGACAAGCGGTCACGTCCCGCCGGGTGGTGTAATTCATCGTCACCGTGCGGGTCAGTTGTTTTAGTTTAGGCGGCAGCGAGTTCTGGGAGGATCACCGCCTCGTCGATGACCTCGGTTGGGTTGTTCATTGTGGCCAGCTCGAGCATCGAGGCTTCGGAGAAGTAGCGTCGTTCGCCGGCTTCCCACTCGTCGTGTTGCTCGATCAGGACTGCGCCCGCGAGGCGGAGGAGGGCGGCGGAGTTAGGGAAGACGCCGACGACATCGGTGCGGCGTTTGATCTCCTTGTTGACCCGTTCCAACGGGTTTGTCGACCAGATCTGTCGCCAGTGACGCCGCGGGAACGCGGCGAAAGCGAGCAGGTCGGGTTGGGCATCGGTGAGCATCGCCGCGACCTTCGGGTGGGACCGGCTGAGCATCGTGGTGACCTCACGGAATTGCTTCTCGATGTGCTCGCGGTCGGGCTGGGCGAAGATGGTGCGGATGATCGACGCGACCATCTCCTGGGATCCTTTCGGGACCACGGCGAGGACGTTTCGCATGAAGTGCACTCGGCATCTCTGCCAGCCGGCGCCTTGGAAGACCGTGCCGATGGCCTTCTTCAGCCCGGTGTGGGCGTCAGACATGACCAGCTTCACCCCGTCGAGACCGCGGGTCTTCAACGACCGTAAGAAGCTGGTCCAGAAGCCTTCGTTCTCGCTGTCGCCCACGTCGAACCCCAGGACTTCCCGCCGTCCGTCGGCGGCGACGCCGATCGCGACGACGACGGCCTGGGACACGATGCGGTGCCCGACGCGCGCTTTGCAGTACGTGGCGTCGAGGAACACGTACGGGAAGTCCTGAGCGGCCAGGGTCCGGTCCCGGAACTCGGCCACTTCCGTGTCGAGGCCGGCGCAGATCCTGGACACTTCCGACTTGGATATCCCGGTATCAGCGCCGAGCGCCTTGACGAGGTCGTCGACCTTTCGGGTCGAGACGCCGTGGACATAGGCCTCCATCACGACGGCGAACAGGGCTTGGTCGACGCGGCGGCGGCGCTCGAGCAGGGCGGGGAAGAACGACCCGGCGCGCAGCTTCGGGATCTTCAGATCAAGGTCCCCGGCGGTCGTGCTCAAAGTCCGTGGCCGGGTGCCGTTGCGGTACGTGGTGCGGTCGCCGGAGCGTTCAAACGGGGCGGCGCCGATGAACGCGCTCGCTTCCGCATCGATGAGTTCTTGATACAGAGTTTCGGTCGCGACGCGGATGCGGTCGGTGACATCGGTGAGTTTGAGTTCTCCCAGCAGGTTGAGCAGGGCAGACTGGTCTAGAGCCATCGTGTGGTGTCCTTCGTGAGTTGCTTTAGTCGGTACTCACTGACCATCGCACGATGGCTCCTTGCGTTGACGAAGCAACGCTCAAAGCGGGGAAACCACACCACTCAATGGGACATGACCGGACAAGACAAGAAACCCTGATCAAACCATATTTACAGTAGGGCGACTGGGACTTGAACCCAGGACCAACGGTTTGCGCCGGACTCTTTTTCGAGCCGGCAGAGGATGCGTCAAAACCTCGAGGAATCTCGACCTGACGAGGAGTTCTTTGGTCTATCCGTCTCCAATCTCTCGAAACATATGGACCAGCTTCGGCCTGTTCGAGGCAATAAACGTTGAATAAACGTGCGTGCATCAAATCTCCAGGCGACGTCAGACGTCATTCTGCGCCACCCCTAGATTGAGCATGAGCAAAATCGTAAAAGGTGGCACGAATCTCGTCACGGGTTCAGGACTGATCCCGCCCCGACTATTGACCGTTACCCGACGTAGTGGACGGCGCCCGTCGGGCGTCCATCCAGAAGATTTCTCGTGAACCGTGCAATGTCGTCCTGAAGTCCGGCATACGCCTGCTCGACGGGACTCTCGGAACGCACGAACTGGTCCACAGCATCAAGCGCTGACGTGACGATCGTGCGAGGCATGCGCACGTTCCACAACTCGCCTTCGGCGATGAGGTCATCGATGGTGATGGCGGCGTGGGCATATTTTCGATTGACGGCCAGCGCCATTTTGCCGTCGCTATCGTGGTGAGTTTGCGGGACAACATCGTAAGCCGGGGTGATTCTCGTGTTGCCGTCGGGGAGGTGGATCATGCTGATGTTCTTGCCGTGCATATCGAGGTTGCCCATGGCCTGCGAGACGGTCAGGAGTCGGAGGAGCTGCTCAACGGAGGCCCGGTCGCCGTCGCGACCGAGGACATCCGCGATGCGTTTGAGTGACACTTTGCCGCCGAACTCCTGATACTTCTCGTTCTTCGATGCGCCCAGGGCCTGGTTCATGTCCTCCTGGTGGATGCGGCCCTGCGGTGCGTCCGGCGATCGGTCATACCGCTCGATGACGAGACCGGGGATTCCGCCGAAGTCTTCGATCCACGCGTCGAGCGTGGTCAGTCCGGCTGCCTTGGCCGCACGAAAGCCGTACTCCTCGTCGAAGGTGATCGACGGGAAGCGCACCGACGGCGGCTTGACGATGTGCGTCGACGGATACCCTTCAAGAACCTGGAACCACTGATCATCCTGTCGTGCGAGCACGATCTTGTCTTGCACGCCCGCCAGGGACGTGCGGCCGGACTTCGGCCGGTTTCCGAGCGGGGCGGCCTGTGTGTTGGTGAGCATCCGACCGACCGCGGCCGCGTCAACCGGGGCGAGGGCAGGAGTGCGAGGCTCCCCCGGCGCCTCCGGGTCAAAAATCTGAACGGCACCAGCGACATCCCGGGCGAACTGAGCCAACAGCGCGATCACGTCCTCACTGGACACCCTGATCTCGGCCGCGAGCGTGTGCAGCGCGGTGCCCTCGGGCAGAAGCTCGGCGAAGAAATTTCGTCGACGCGCCGACCTGCTGCGGTTGCTGATCAGGTCGAACGGCACCGACTCCGAGAGGATCGTGCTGCCGAGCCCAAACGTGTCGATGGCATTCTTCGCCGTGACAAAGTCGAAGGTGCGGCGATCCGTGCCGACGAGATGACCCACCAGTTGGCCGTAGAGTTCCACGTGCAGGTCAGCCACGGGGAGCCTCCCCACTGTCGGGCAGGGACTCATCCGCGCGGTCGTCAACCTCCATATACATGCGAATGCCGGTCTCGCGCATGATCGCAAAAATACGCTCGAGCACGATGGCGTTCTTGCCGGACTCCAACCCCCAAATGTACTTCTGGTCCGTCTCCAGCCTCTCAGCGAGTTCCCGCTGCGTCAGCCCGCTCACCAAGCGCCCTTGCTGCAGCATGCGCCCCAAGCCCTCAGGGCCTTTCACTTCTCCACGTGCTGCCACGACACTCCCCTTTGCGACGGTGTTATCACCTTCAGGGTACCTGACGGCTTTATCACCGTCAACTGGAGCGAGGGCCTTATTACCGTCAGTGGGCCTGCGGCTCAGCGAAGTGAGCGCAGATAGACGGCGGCTTCTGCCTCTAGCCGACTCGTTCGGCGCCTGGGCACCCGTCAGGGATCGGCGCCGGCTCGATGCTTGCGCGGGCGCGTGATGCCAGATGGGCCGTCTGCGATGATGTCAGCATGGAGTATGTGCCCAGGGTGCCGCTCGACGGGCTGATCGACGATCTTTACTACCTGGAGGGTGCGCCGCCGTGCTCCCGACTGACGTCGCTGCACCGATCGACTGGGCCGCGGTTGCCGCCCGCGCGGGCTACTTGGACCAGGCCCACTTCGTCCACGAGTTCCGGGAGTTCACCGGGCTCACGCCGACCCGGTATGTCGAAGTCCGGCGGCGATTCCTGCGCGAGCATCCCGGTCACGTATTGGACGGGTGGCCACTGCCAGCCGAATGATTTCTTACAAGAGCGACCACGCAGGATACGCAATACTTGGGACTCAAACAGAGGAGGAATCCATGGGAAAAGTGGTCATAAATGCGTCGGTCTCCGTGGATGGTTTCATTGCCGCTGAGAACGACGATCCCGGTCCGCTGTTCGAGTGGTTGGTCAGCGGTGATGTGCCGTTGGACGACAGCGGCGTACTGAAGGTGTCGCAGGCGTCCTACGACCACATCCGGCCCTACTGGGACCAGGTCGGGGTGACAATCGCGGGCCGCCACGCCTTCGATATCACGGACGGCTGGGACGGGGCGCCGCCGAGCGGGATCGACCACGTCGTCGTCGTGACACACCGACCGGCGCCCGAGGGCTGGGACCCCGAGGCGCCGTTCCACTTCGTCGACAGCATCGAAGCAGCCGTAACCACGGCACAGGAGCTCGCGGGCGACCGCATCGTCGAGTTCGCCGCCGGCGACGTCGGTGGACAGGCGCTTGCTGCAGGCCTGGTCAACGAGGTGCGCATGGACGTCGCACCCGTGGTGTTTGGGTCCGGGAAGCGCTACTTCGGGTCGGTCGACGCGCAGCACCTGTTGGAGGACCCCGACGTACTTGTTCAGGGTAACCGGGTGCTTCACCTGTGCTATCGGGTGCGCATTTGACCAATCTGAGTGGGTACGCTCGCAGTCCACTGCGACTGTGACACGAGGCGGGGCCTCCGGCTGCGTTTGTGCATCGCTGCCCCGGGATGGAAGTCGAGGTCTTCCAGATTCGCAGGCCTCGACTTGTCTGACGCTACCATTGCCTGTCCTGACCTGACCAGGTTCTGCCGGCTCGATGAGCTCGGCCGGGCCGTCACCGGCCAACGACTCAGACCGGACCATCGCCGTGGACGTGGTCACGGTTGGACGGCTTCACCGGCTTCAAGACCGCCACCGCCGAAGAGCTCCCGGACGCGACAGCGTTGCTGGTCGGCCGCCCGTATGGCGGACCCGCAACCTACGCTTCGAGGTAGGCGGCTAGGTTCGACAACGAGGAAGTGAGACCCTCGGCATGGTCGCGTACCCGAATCCCCTCCGGAACGTCTCGCGCCTCGAACTCGACCGCTGTCCCGTCACTCTCGCTGCGCAGGCTCCACCCCATTCGCATCGTCCCCTTGAATTCAGTATCGTCCGACTCGAAATTGACCTCCTGCAGGACACATTCTCCCGGAACGATTCGCGCGATTCGCACCTCGGACGCATCGGAGTCGGTTGAGGTCTTGCCAGGCGCGCCAGATGCATTGTCATGGGTGAGTACGAGGCGGTAGGAGCCGCCATCGCGCATATCGAACCGCTCGAAACGGCCGCGCATACCCTTCGGCTGTAACCACTGCACGAGCGCCTTGGGACTTGTGAGGGCGGCAAACACGTGGTCCCTGTCGGCGTGAATGAGGAGACTTGCTCGATCCGTTCTGCTGCTCATGTGCTTACACTAGCCACGCACCTACAGCGCGTGTCGACAATCACTGAATACGCGGTGGGGTCACGGTAATGGTCAAGCCGGATAGGCGCCACGCAACGATCAGTGCCACGCCACGCAAAGGGGTGACCTCGCGCCCGCAAGCCGGGCCTTGAGCGACACTGATATGGGACAAATCGCAGAGTCAGGGCCGGGCTCGATCGGCGTTTTCACAAGGGAACCTCTAGCGCGACGGTGTTGCTGACGCGCACAGTTGCCCTGGCTTAGTCAGTGGTTCGGCGCCGTGCGGTGAGATCGGTGGACGTTGCAGGCTTCACCAGCGCGGCGACGTGCGGGCCAGAGGGACCGATGAGTCGCTCAGACCCTGAGCAGGAGGGGGAGGATGTTTGTGAGGACCGCAAAGGTCGCAAGAATAATCCCGATCGCGGCCGGAAAGAGGCCGTTCCTGGTTCCGTGCCGTCTGGCCTGGAAACCGAACCAGATGGAAAAGAGGTCCGGAGCGATCATGACCAACATGGCCGGGAGACTTGCCAGCATGACAACCCCAATCGGCGGCAGCTCCGCACCATAAGACTCGTATCCCTGCATGGACAGGAGCCCCTCACCGATGAACATGGCCGCGACGAAGGCCACGGGTATGACGGCCACGGATATCCACGCCCGGCGCAGAGACCGGCGGCCTTGGTCTGGGGCTGCGGGGACGGGCGTGGCGGTGGGAGCGCTGGGGTTCGACATGGTCGTCCTCTCGTGTCGTTTGCTGTCAGGGTAGGCGCGGGCGCGAGGTCACGGTAGGAGCGAAGGCCCCGAGCTTCTGCTTCGTGGGGGGCGGATATCTTCATCAGGCTGCTATCGTGGTCCTTCGGTGACGCGCGCACAGCCTGGATAAAGACACCAACACTGGGACGTAACTATCGAGGGTCATGTCCCATGGCCGGTAGGCCTTCTTGATGTGTCTAAGAACACTGACGGCGCGTGAGACAGTCAATCGTGGCGCGACCGATCCGTGCCTCAAATAATGACGACCCAGCCCCGACGATGCTGGCCCGCGAGGCTCCGCCGATACCTTCGAGCCGGACGCGCCTCGTTGGCGACCCTGACCGTGGCCGGAGAGCCCGTGACAGCGGCACCGGAAGTACTGATCCAGCCGCCGCCCCGTGACCTGCGCGGCCCGGCCGTCACGGGGCGGCGGGAAACGATGTCCAATGGCTCCCATCAATTGACCGACCGTGGGGAGACCGGCCAAGCCTGACGGCGTGAAGGGCTCGAAGCGTCGTGGTGATGATCGTGGCATCTTCGTGCCCGGTGACTGCCAGCGCGGTACGCACGCGGAGGGCGGCTTCCTTTCAGTTCGCGCAGTCCTCGATATGGAGGATCTCCACCCTCATCTGCATCATCCGTTCAGCACCACGTCGCGCCACGTTGTGCCGAGGTCATCGCTGGCCATGATCCCTCGACCGGTGGCCACAACGAGTCGAGACGTCGGCGTTGCTGCGTAAGTGAGAGCCTCGGTCTCGCCCTCCACGTTTCCGGTGGATGTCCACGGCTCGATCCCCGATTGGACCCAAACGCGTCCGTCAACGGCTACGCCGATCAGCCCGCCGGTCTTGTCGTTGAGCGAATCCAGCAGATAGAGGGGTGGCGCGTCCGAGACAAGGGTGAACGTGTGCGCGCTGTCGGTGCTGACCATCAGCCCGTCAGCGGTGGTGGCGTAGACGGTGCTCGGCGTCGATGGGTCGACGCTTAGATCTCGCAGGGCAAGGCTGGCGCCGGCGGCCCATGTGCTTCCGCCGTCCTGGCTGATCGAGACGATGCCGGCTGACTCGCCGTACCCATAGATGCGGGTTTTGTTGCCGTCCTGGGTCACGGAAAGGTCGTGGAAGTCGGTTCGACCGCGCAAAGAGATCGATTCCCAGGTGGAGGCGTTGTCAGTGCTGGTGATCAGTCCGAGATTTGGTGGGCTTAGATCCGGTTCTTCGGCCGGGTCCGGATGCCCGGACCCGAACATGATGTCCCCGCTCATCGTGAAACCCATCGTGTCCTGCGCTCGGCCGGCGATGGGGCCCTCGAGGTCGTCGGCGCGAACCGTGTCAGCATCCAGGGTGGGGAGTTCGAAGACCCCAGCATGGGTCGCGGCGAAGGCGGCGCCGGTGGCCGGGTTGATGCCGATTCCATGGACGTGGCCGAACGCGTCACCGCTCTCGGCCGCGTGTTCCTGCCCGCCCTCAGTCGGGACGGAGCAGCCGGTGAGGGCGGTCGCCACTGCAACTGCCGTGAACATAGCCACCCTAAGCCTCGGTGTGTTGCGACTGATTTTTCTGCTGGTGGTGACCATGGTTTTCCTTGTCGGCGTAGTGCGATGAGCGGGCCAGCTGATAGTTAGCAGCAGGTGTCTGCGTCGAGGGTTCGTTCGCCCGTGAGCGCGCTGACCGGCACGGCGCAGGTGTCGCCCTTCCATGCTTCCATGCCCTCCCGGATGGCGAACCCGGCAATCACGAGAGCGGCGATCGAATCCGCCCACGCCCACCCCAGAAGTGAGTTGAGCAAGAGCCCGCCGAGGAGCGCGGCAGACAGGTAGCTGCAGATGAGGGTCTGTTTCGAGTCCGCTACGGCCGACGCCGAACCCAGCTCACGGCCGGTGCGACGTTCGAACCAGCTCAGAACCGGCATGATGGCGAGGCTGACGGCGGCCAGCGCGATCCCGACCGGGCTGTGTTCCGGTTCGCGAAGACCAAAGACCGACAGGCCCGCGTCGACGATCACGTAGGCGGCCAGGCTGAAGAAGGAGTACGCCACGACGCGCAGCGCGACTTTCTCGCGCTTCTCCGGGGCCGGGGCGGCGAATTGCCAGGCGATCGCGGCGGCGGAGAGGACTTCGACGATGGAGTCGAGACCGAAGCCGATCAGGGCGGCGGAGGATGCCATGGTGCCGGCGGCCAGGGCGATGATCGCCTCGATCACGTTGTAGGTGATGGTGATGGTGACGATGATCCGGATCCGGCGTTGCAGGATCAGTTTCCGGACGGGGTCGACGACGCGCGCAACTCCATTCGTTGTGGCGGTCATGCTCCGGTCCCGCAGCAGAACAGAATGTCGCAGTGCCCGTCGGAGCAGTCGACGCCGTCATCAACGGCGAGTACAACGTCGAAGAGCAACGTCAGCGCTCGGGTGAGGTGCCGGTCGGCAATTTCGTACCGTGTCTGCCTGCCCTCGGCAACAGCGACAACAATGCCGCAGCCGCGCAGGCAACTCAAATGGTTCGACACGTTCGAGCGGGTGAGGTCGAGGTCGCGCGCCAGCTGGGCGGGGTAGCCGGGCTGCGCGAGCAGCTTGAGCAGGATCCTCGATCGGGTGGGGTCGGCCATCGCCCGGCCGAGCCGGTTCATGACATCGAGACGCGAAGCAATAGTCAGCATGCACTGACTATACAGCCAACGGTGACAAGTGGCTGCGTGGGCTAGAAGACGAGCAGCTTGTCGGCGGCAATGGTCCAGTCGGCCAGCGCATCCACTGTGGATCGCGTGACATCCTCGGTACAACGACCTACGGCATGTACACCGAGGAGCTCCCGCCGCCCCCGATGGACTAGCGCCCCGCGGGCCCGCATCCACGGACTCGGCCCCGAGTAACGAGTGGTGACTCTGGATGGGCGTCTGCTCAACGCCCGACGCGGACCTACTGGGCATCGCCGCAGACTCGACCACGAGCGCACCATTTTCCGCATGTTGGCTGGCTCGCTCCGCGCACCCCGGCGACATTGCCATCAGCATCAGTTCGGGGAGAGCGCTAGGCCGACGGCCCTGTCTGTTCCGGTGAGGCTTGCCCTTGCAGAGCTTGCCTCCGGGGAAAGTTAGCCACAACTTGACTTATCCGGATCACGAGTGTTGCCATCGGAGGAGCCCACTCGGCCCCTCCGACCCTGACCCACGTCTGGTCACGTTTATCACGGCGACTGGCAGACGTTTGCCTTGTTGCTTTCGTCTACTGCCCGGTGTCAGGCGTTGATCTTGTCACCGCCAGCGCTGGTGCCAGTGCGCGTTTGCCGCATCGCACGGCTTCGAGAGTCGGGGAGAATGCGCTCAACGCGCGCCCCACCTGGCTGGCCTGCCGCTATACCTAGAGGTGCTAGGGTTCAAGACATTGCAGTTCTAGGTATAGAAGTGAGGCGCCATGCGCATCGAGAAAGACCTGGTCGCCGCCACGGCCACCCCCCTCGTGTTGGGGATTCTGATGGACGGCGATCTGTACGGCTACGCGATCCTCAAGCGAGTCGGCGAGCTCTCTGGCGGCAGCATGCAGTGGACCGACGGGATGCTCTACCCATTGCTGCACCGGCTGGAACGGCTCGGCTACGTGACCGCGCTGTGGAGCACCTCGGAGGCAGGACGTCGCCGGAAGCACTACACGATCACAGACCTGGGCAGGGAGCAGCTCGCCGAGCGGCAGGAACAGTGGACCGTGGTTGTGGAGGCCCTCCGCCAGGTGTGGCAGGCCGATCCGCGACCGCCCGCGGCGGCGGCAGCGTGGGCCTGATGGCGTTCGACAGCGACCTCGAGACCCAGATCGACCTGTGGCGCGGCTACGTGCTGCGGCGCCAGGCGATCGCCACCATCGATGCGGAGGAGCTGGAAGACCACCTGCGCGATCAGGTCGACGATCTATTGGTCACGGGACTCGACCACGACGAAGCTTTCCTCGTTGCGATCAAGCGCCTGGGCAACCTCGACGCCGTCTCCCGGGAATTCGCCGAGGAGCACTCCGATCGGCTCTGGAAGCAGCTCGTGATAGTGCGGGATGACGGCGACGATACCCGCACGCCGGCTTGGCGTGAACTCGCCATGGTGCTCGGCCTCGCCCTCGGTACGGGCCTGGCCGTCAAGGCAGGCCTGACCTTGCTCGAGGGTAGCGGTGGCCTGATCCGCAACCTCGGCCTCCTCGTCTTTCCATTCCTCGCCGCCTACTTCGGTTGGAAGCGCAGGCTCACCGCGCCGGTCGCGGCAGCGCTCCTCGTTTCGTTCGCCGCGCTGGCGGTACTGCTCAACGTCTACCCGTTCGCCGTCGACGGCTCCACGGCCCTGCTCGCCGCGCTGCACGCCCCGGTCATGCTCTGGATTCTGGTTGGCGTGGCCTACATCGGCGGCCGCTGGCGCTCCGACGCCAGACGGATGGACTTCGTGCGGTTCACCGGCGAGCTTGCGATTTACTACACGCTGCTAGCCCTCGGCGGCGCCGTGCTCGTCGGCCTCACCGTCGCGGTGCTGACCGCCGTAGGCGTTGACCCCGAACCGGTGCTGGCTGGCTGGATACTGCCCATCGCCGTGCCCGGCGCCCTCGTCGTGGCTGCTTGGCTGGTGGAGGCCAAGCAGAACGTGGTCGAGAATATCGCCCCGGTGCTCACCCGCGTATTCACCCCGCTGACGATCATCATGCTATTAGCCGTGCTCGCTGTGGTAGCCACCGCCGGCGGCCTGAAGGCCGTCGACCGGGACCTGCTCATCCTGATGGACGCCATCCTGGTGCTCGTGCAGTGCCTCTTGCTCTACTCGCTATCGGCCCGGGACTCTCTCGCCCGCCCCGGGCTGTTCGACGCTATCCAGTTGGTGTTGGTTGTGGTGGCGATCGCGGTCGACGCAGTCATGTTGACTGCCATGCTGGCGCGAATCACCGAGTTCGGTTTCAGCCCCAACAAGATTGCCGCGCTCGGGCTCAACCTGCTGTTGCTGGTGCACTTGGTGCGCGCAGCCTGGCTCACGATCGGGTTCCTTCGTGGTCGGCGCCGGTTCACCTCGCTCGAACGCTGGCAGACAAGGTTCCTACCGGCCTACGGGGTTTGGGCCCTTGTCGTGATCATGATCTTTCCGCTGGTGTTCCGCTTCGCGTGAGCGTGACCTGCCGAGCACTCGCCTTTCCGCGGGAGAGGTCACCCCGGCTGTATCCGGTCTCAAACAATCGCCTTTCCGCGCGTGCGGGTTCTCAACGCCGATTGTTGCTCGTTCTTACTCACGCTGACGGCGAGGACGTGGCCGTCCGTCATTCGTCGGATCTGACGAACTCGATCGAGTCGAAGATGGCGCGGGCCTCCCTTATCAGCTCCGGATCGATCGATTCGTGGGATTGGCCCACCGAGATCACAGCGCGCTCGCCGTTCAGGCCGACCACCAGGAAGGTTTCGCGCTCGCCTACATTTGAGTACATGCGTCCGGTGCAGTCCAGCGTCGAATCCGAGTAGACGCAGAACTCGCCGTCGTCGCAGGCGGGGATGTCGACGTCGCTCGCGACGGCGTGGTCGAACTCGAAGCCGGAGTAGTCGCCCGCCACGACCTTGACGGGAGGGGTGCTTACCGATGACGCCTGCGCCGTCATCGCATCGATGAACGCCTCAGCCGTTGGATCGATCTGGACGAGCGCACCCATCCAGGCGCATGCGTCCGTCGGGACAGAGGTGGGCGGCCAAAAAGTCACGGTGGCATTCCATTCATTCGGGAGATCCGGGTCGTCCTTGCCCAGGCTATCCCCGAAGTAGGTCACCCAGCCGTCTGGGACGGTGATCTCAAAGGGCACCGGGTAGCCGGTGACGAGGTATGTGCCGGCGTCGATGACGCCGCGCTTCGGGAACGGTGCGATCGTGTCAGCCTGCGCGGTCGATGCGGGGGACGGCGGATCGGTCGCGGTGCACGCGGCGAGGCCGACGCACGCCAGTAAAGCAACGGCAACACCCACCCGCCATGAGCGTGTCGCGTGGGCGGCGCGGGAGCGCCGCATTGAAGTCCACATGTCTGGTCCTTTCGTTCGGCCCGGGCAGCGCGATGGCTGTTTGATCAGTGAAGGACACGCCGGTATCAGCAGGGTATCGGCACCCGCCGATTCGGTATCGGTGCGATATCAATGGTCTTGACGGATGTCGGGGTCGGGGTCACAGTGGCGTCATGGAGGTGCGCGTACTGGGAGCGCTGACGCTTGACGACGGCCGGGTCCCTTTGGCTCGGCGGGATCGAGCGGTGATGGGTGCGCTCACAGTCCGGCTGGGCGCATCGTTGTCGGTCGAATCCCTCGCGGCGGCGCTCTGGGGCGACAATCCGCCCGCCTCGTGGTCGAAGATCATTCCGGGATGCGTCATGCGGTTGCGCCGGCTCATCGCGCCGGCGCAGATCGAGACCACACCGCTCGGGTACCGACTGATACCGGTGCATTTCGAGGTCGACGCCGAGCGGTTCGAACGACTCGTCACGCGGGGTACGCAGCAGCTGGAGTTTGGCGAGCCCGAGCGGGCTGCGCACACGTTCTCGGAGGCGCTCGCCCTGTGGCGGGGGGAGCCCTACGTCGAACTCCTCGACTGGGAGCCGGCTCGGCTCGCGTCCGGACATCTGGAGGAGATGCGTCTCGGGGTCGAGGAGCTGCTTCTGGACGCACAGCTCCAGTCGGGAGAGGTTCAGGAGGTGACCGCGGTGGCGCGGGCCCGCGTCGCCGAGGCACCGTTGCGCGAGCGGCGCTGGGTCGTGCTGAGCGTGGCGCAGTACCGGCAGGGTCGGCAAGCGGACGCGCTCGCCACGGTGCGCAGGGCGCGTGGGCTGCTCGCTGCCGAGCTCGGACTGGACCCGTGTACGGAGCTTGCCGAGCTGGAGCAGGCGATCCTGCGCCAGGATCCCGCTCTGCTGTCCGACCGGGTGTTCCGGGCCGAGAGCACGGAGTGTCCGTACTTCGGCCTGCCTTCCGCGGGCGTGGTGGATGCCGAGCGCTACTTCGGTCGCGAGCAGGAGCTGTCGGGGGCACTGCGGGCACTCGAGAAGCACGGTGTGCTCCTCGTCGCGGGCTCATCGGGTGTGGGCAAGTCCTCCTTCGTGAGGGCCGGGATCGGTGCCCAGCTCCTCGCGCGTGGCACCAAGGTCGCCATCGTGACGGTGGGCGAGCATCCGGCAGCTTCCCTTCGGGATGTCGTTCTTCCAGTCGGAGAATCGCTGCTGATCGTCGATCAATGCGAGCAAGCCTTCGCCGCAGACGACCCCGCCCAGGTCGAGGAGTTCTTCGACGCCTTGTCGCGAATGGTCTACCGCGGCATGCTCGTCGTCGCGATCCGCGCCGACCGCCTCGGAGACCTGGCCCATCACGAAGGATTCGCCCAGATCATCCAGTCGCACATGCTGATGCTCACCGCGCTCGGCCCCGACGGAGTTCGAACCGTGATCGAGAAGCCTGCAGAACAGGCCGGGCTCATCCTCGAGCCGGGCCTCGTGGAGATCTTGGTTCGCGACGCCGATGGGCGGGCACTTCCACTGCTGTCTCATGCCCTGCGTCAGGTGTGGTTACGTCGTGAGGGCCGCGTTCTGACCGTCGACGGGTATCGGGCATCCGGTGAAATCTCCGGTGCCGTCGCGAAGACCGCCGAAGAGGTCTACGCGACGCTCTCCCCCGATGGGGAGCGGCTGCTGCGCGACATCCTCCTTCGTCTGGTCGAGGCTTCCGCGGACGGGGCGGTGATAGCTCGTCGGGTGGAGCGGACGCGGATCGCGATCGACGACGCCCATGCGCAGATCGTCGGTCGGCTTGTCGATGCGCGGCTACTGACGACCGATGAGGAATCGGTGCAGGTCTCGCATGAAGCGCTCGCACGGGAGTGGCCACGGCTCAAGGAATGGCTCGCCGATGATGTCGAGGGCCAGCGGATCATGCGACACCTCGGTTCCGCCGCGGTCGCCTGGGATGCGATGGCACGACCCGAGAGCGAGCTCTATCGCGGCGGCCGACTGACGGCGGCTCAGCAGTGGCGCGATGCGGTCGGTCCCGCGCTCACGGGGGTCGAAAGCGAGTTTCTCGAGGCCTCTTCGGCGAATGCGACCGCGGGACTCGCTGCCGCGCAGAACCAGCTTCGCAAGGAGCGCCGCATGGTGCGGCGGCTCTCCTGGGTGACTGTGGGCGCGGCCGCTCTTGCGATCTTTGCGGTGACGGCGAGCCTCGTTGCCGGTTTCCAGGCGAACCTCGCAGGCGAGCGCGCGACGGTCGCAGAGGCCCGACGGGTCGCTGGGCTGGCGCTGGAGGAGTCGGATTTCGACCGTGCGCTGCTACTCGCTGTGGAGGCCATCCACATCTGGGACGATTCCGAGACTCGTGTCAACCTCGTACGCGTCATCTCGCGCGCACCCCGTCTCACGAGCGTGATCCGGATCCCGGAAGACGGAGTAGCCGCCGTGGGCATGTCGCTTGCAGAGGACGGGACCCGGGCATCGGTGATCGACAGCGACCACGACGTGCGCCTGTTCGATCTGGACGCCCGATCGCAGCTCGGCGAGTACTCCCCGTTCGGGAGGATGATGCTGACATCGGCCGTCGATCCCGTCTCCGGCGCCGTCGCATTCAGCGAGACATCCGACCCCTGTAACGACGTCCACTGCCCTGCCCGGCGGACGGGGACGCTCGATCTCGCACAGCAGGGTCGCTCTGGCGTGACAACCTACGAGGGGATGGGCGGGACGGCAATAGACGTCGAGTTCTCGGCCGACGGATCCCTGTTCGCAGCGCTCGCGGCGACGCAGCAGCCTGAGTCATCCGCGAGCGTCGCCCTGTGGCGAGGCAGCGCAGGAGACGGGACCGGCCCGATACTCGTGGAGCTCGGCGTGATCAGTGCCGATCCGACTTCCCAGCCCGGTCAGGCCTTGCCCGGTCCGGCATGGCAATACAGTGCGGTGAAGTTCTCACCGGACGGTTCGCGCATATACGCCAGCGGGTTCGGACCGACCGTCGTACTCGATACGGCATCGGGCAGGGAGCTCCATCGGGTCCCCGGCACCGGGATTCTCGCCGTCAGTCCGGATGGCCGCCGGATCGCCGTCCGAGATGGCTCGCTCGCGGTGCGGATCGTCGACCCCTCCGGGCAAACAGCGCCCATCACGGTCTCGCTGTCGTCCTTTCCAACGGTGGCCGACTTCAGCCCAGACGGCCATCAGCTAGCCATCGCCGCCGGCACCGGCGTCGTAGTGGCCAGCACCTCAACCGGCAAGATCGCGGAGACGCTCCGGGATCTTGACGGCGGGGTCACCGCCGTCGAGTTCCGACCGACCGGTGAGCTGGTGACGGCCGGAGATGACGGCGCGATCATCACGTGGGACTTCGGAGACTGGTCGGCGCGCTTTCCCAGCGATCTGCGCCTACGGGACCAGGCGTCGGCCGAACCCAACGAGCGCACCGTCATGCTCGAGCAGTCCGACGGGCGTTGGCAGGAGGTCGTCGCCGAGCCGGAGGTGTGGCAGGAACGCGCCTGTCGGATCGCGGGACGAGCACTCACCGAGAAGGAGTGGGCGGAGCTCTTGGGGACTCGACCATACGCCCCTGCATGCCGCGAGTGACCTCGGCCGCAGCCCCGGCACGCGTTCCCCACGACCTCAACAACCGACGCAACTATCAGTGGGCTGCAGGCCAGGCGCGTCGATCCTCAGTCTTGAAGCGTGGCCGCGATCTCCTGGGCGACGGCCGTCGCGTCGGCGAATGGCTCGCGGGCAAGGCCGCTCACGGCGCCGCGTCGGTCGGCCTCGGAGTAGTTCTGGTTGAGTTTCGCCTTGCCCTCGATTCGGGTGACGGTGACTTCGATGCCGACGATGCCGCTGAGCTCGAAGTCGATGTGGTCTGCTGGCGCGTCGGAGACCGCCCAGGGATGCTCCCGCCTGGCTTCGTGCGCGTCGGTGAGTTCGGTGACCGCGGTGCGCAGCCATTCGGGGTCCTCATGGACAGTGGCGGTGCCGATGAGGTGGACGGCTGTGTAGTCCCAGGTCGGCACGACACGACCGTCGATGTGCTTCTGCTCGTACCAGCTCGGGGAGATGTAGGCGTCGGGGCCGGTTACGATCAGCAGTGCCGCGCTGGCGGGCGTCAGTGCCCGCCAGTGCCGGTTGGCGCGCGCCACGTGCATGATCACGGAGTTTTCCCGCCAGATGATCGGCAGGAACGTCGCTTGCGGGATTCCGTCCGAGTCGGCGGTGACGAACCATGCGGTGCGGACTGCGGCGACCATGTCGCGGATGGTGGCCTCGTCCTTGATGAGATTGTGTCGCGGGGTATACACAGCGTTCTCCTTCTCAGGCTAGCCCTGTCTCGGAGACGGGGTCATGGTGGATGATGTTGGCGCGGCGTCCGCCGCGTTGTGAGGCAGCTTCCGGCCCGAGGCGCGAGAGTCGGCCGGGTCGTAGACGGTCAATGCGAACTGCGCGGGCTCGGTGCCCTGATTGCCGTACGCGTGCGGCACATCGCCGGAGAACATGATCGCGTCACCTGCCTCGAGCTCGTTGCGATCGCCCCCGACTTCAACTGTCACCACACCGATGGTGACTCGTAACAGCTCGCGGGCACCCAGGTGGTGCGGTTTGCTTTCGTGACGCTCGCCGGGATTCATCCGCCAGTCCCACAGCTCCACCACATCGGGAAACGGCGTGCTCACGAGCAGTACGCCGCGGCCACCGTGTTCTCCGGTCCACAGTTCTGCGCCGTCTCCCGCGCGAGTGATATTCACTAAGCGTGCCGATGGTGGCTCAACGAGCTCGGACAGGGCGATTCCGAGAGCGTCGCTCATGCTCAGCAGCGTGCCAATGCTGGGGTTCGCTTCGCCTTGCTCAATATTCACCAGTTGGCGGCGGCTGACGCCGGCTGTCTCCGCGAGGTGATCAAGTGTCCACTCACGCGCCAGCCGCTCCCGGCGGATTCGCGCGCCGATCGTCGAGGCGAGAGTAACTGTATCCGCGTGCATGGGTGTTCCTCTCGTTCTTCTTGAAGCTGAGGGGGCGGGCAACGTCTATCGGCCGGTATTCACCGCGGGGTTGCCGACGGATATGGCTTCGCCAAACACGTCGCCCTGGCTAGACTTTTCGGCTCATCGCAGATCAGTATATGCACCTTCAGTGCATTCCAATGCACTAGTAGTTGCAAGACCAGTGGACTGAAGAGCCGCGGGCCCACTACCGCGGATCAGAATGAGGAGCAGTTCGGTGCGGGTCTCGATGGCAAGGGCGGAAAGTGATCCACCGACCCAGGGAGGCGGTGTCGCTGTCGCCCGTGATGATCTTGGCTGGACTGGTGTTCCACCACAGGAATAAGACGAGAGCACCACAGATCGCCGCTGCGACGATCGCAAGCGCTAACGGATCGTTCGTTGTCTAGCATTTGTCCAAATCGTCCGGGTTTGTCAGCGCTCTTCGAAAAATAGACCAGTAGCGCTGACAGTTTCAAGCGGTCGATGTAGTAACGGCCTACTTTTCAACGAGCGTTGACCCGGGTTGATGGTGGGCTGAAGCAGGACTGGTTGAACTGCCAGAAGCCGATGAGCATGTACGAGCCGACCGCAAGGATGGATGCCCCGGTCGCGAGCCCGTCGAGGCCATCCAAGAGGCACAGCTCACGTTCCGCACATGTCCACAACAAGATTTGCGGCCCGATGACCGTCAGAGGGACCCTGAGCGACACAGGTTGCGACAGTTCGCGGAGCCTGGGCCGGGCTCGATCGGCGTTTTCACAAGGGAACCCTCACCGGGACGAACGCTGGTGACCACTGTGGGACAGTGATCGCGTCGGCGTAGTGCTCAATCGCACCGCCATAGACCGGGTGCCCTCTTCTCGCCACGCATTAGTAAGTTGGCATAAGTTAGCTGATCGATCTCGGCTAGCACAGCGCGGCAGAGGTGCTCCCTGCCGGCAAGGGTGGGTTTACCTGCCCGCCCCGTATGCTTGCATCCGTGATCGCCGCCATCGCCTTCGTCACTCTGATTGGCCTGCTGGTTCTCTTCCAGCTTTCCCTCGCCTCCGGCGCGCCGTGGGGACGATTCGCGTGGGGCGGGCAGCATCCCGGCGTGCTGCCGCTCGGGTATCGGATCGCCTCCGGCGTCTCCATCCTGATCTACGGGTTCATCGCCCTGCTCGCCCTCGACCGGGCGGGTGTCGCTGACGTGTTTCCGAACGCGTTCTCGCAAGTGGGGATCTGGGTGGTCTTTGGATACCTCACCCTCGGCGTGGTGATGAATGCGATCTCCCGGTCCAAACCGGAGCGGTATGCGATGACACCGGTCGCCCTCGCGCTCGCGATCCTCGCGCTGCTGATCGCGTTGAGCGGCCCCGCCGAGGAATCGTTCGCCGGCATGGTGCTCGATGACGGAGACGGACCGGTGTTCTGCACGACGATCATGGAGTCCTACCCGCCCCAATGCGGCGCCGACTCCCCTGCTATGACCGGGTGGGATTGGGCCGCGGTCGAGCACGAGCAGTCGCAAACGATCCGCTGGGGCGAGTACCGATTCAGGGGCGAGCGCGAGGGCAACACCATCTCTATCAGCGGTTCGACATCGCCGCTACACTGACCGGGCGGAGGGAAGGAAGCAACGCACCCATGAGGTGCAGCTGTCTTCGGTACGAACTCTGCGTCGGTCGTGATCATCCACGCGCTCTGACGCCCGCAAGCCGGACAGCCAGTGCGACATTTTCAGCGCGCCAGTGCGATGGTCTAGGACCGACGCCGGCCGTGTCGCAGGGGAACTTCCGCTGGACACAGAGAGCACACCGACGGTCGCGAACGCGCCAAGATCGAGTTCAGTGACGCAGCCCAATTGGAGCGAACGGCCGCTAGCCCTTCTTCAGGTCCTGGGCGAGCATCACGAGGATTCCGCTCGGCCCGCGTAGATATGTGAGCTGGTAGAGATCCTGATAGGTCGCCACGCCGCGAAGCGGGTAGCAGCCGTGCCGCGCAGCAATTTCAAGCGCTGTCTCGATGTCGTCGACGGAGAACGCGACGCGGTGCATGCCGATCTCGTTGGGGAGAGTGGGTTCGGTCTCGATCGCGTCGGGGTGAAGGTATTCGAAGAGCTCGATCTGACCATGACCGTCCGGCGTTGTGAGCACCGCGATCTTGGCGTGGTTGCCGTCGAGGCCGACGGCGGTGTCGGCCCAGTCGCCACTGATGGTGTCACGACCGATGACCTCGAGCCCGAGGTCGGTGAAGAACGCGATAGTGGCGTCGATGTCGCGGACGGCAATCCCTACATTTTCCAGCTTGATTGGCATAGTCCGCATGATACCGAGACAGCCTGCTGAGCCTGCAGTGCACCTGCTCGCGATCTCCTTTAAGTCGGACGACCAACGCGACAGAGACAGGCCCAACCCACCCGGCGGCCGAGCACACCGATGCCGTGTCATTTGGAAACCCTCTACGGGCGCGTCCCACGATTGTGAAGGTGACCTCCGGGTCTATTGTTGGCGACATGAACACGGATGCCGCCGCTCGAGTTCGCTGGGCGAGCGTCTTCATGGTGATGGGCGGCCTGCTCATGGCCGGGCTCTGGCTGATCTTTACGACGGTGCACGGCCCGACGTCATTCAACGAGGACCGCGCCGTTCTGGGCGGCTCGATGCTGTTCTGGGGCATGCTGCTCGGTGGTATTCCGAATCTGCTGATCGCGGCGGGGCTGGTCATTCTCCAATCGCGCCTGCCGCTGGCAACCGGCCGGATGGCGCGGGTCGGCTACGTGCTGCTACTGATCGGCCTAATCGTTCCAGCGCTCATCGATCTGAGCATCCAGGCACTGGGGGCGCCTTTCTTTCTCCCCTTCGCCGCGATCGGGCTGGCCCTGCTCTTGTGGGGAACCCGGCTCCACCCGCGGGTGAGCGGGCCGAGCCGCCTACTGCTGCTGTGCATCGGAGTTCTCCTCGCAATCGCCTTTGCGTGGGCACTGCTGCCGAACCCGCTCACCGACCCCATCGGCGGCTACAGAATCTACGGGGCCTTCGCTCACCTCGGGACAGGCATCGGCTGGGCCCTGTTCGGCATCAGCACCTGGCGCGCGCGGGCGCCCACGCCCGAAGTCATTTCCTGAAGTCGCCTGCACAAATGTCAACAGTCGCCTGCACAGCGAGTCCGGCTCTCGGCGGTGTTCCGCAACCGGAACCTTCGCGCGCGACGTCAGCGAGTGTTCTTCGCCGCCACGCCTTCGTGGCACCTGTTTGGGAAGTTGGCCCTGGTTCGGACACGTGCCAACGTGCCGAACAGGGGCCACGAGCGCTGGTCGCCAAGCAGACGCGGAGCGCGGACGACCACGGCACCGACGACCGTGACGCCCTGGCCCGGCCGTCACCTGTCCGCAAGGGGGGACGCCCAACGCGACAGATCTGAGGCAAAACCACCCGGCGGCCGAGTGCGCTGATGCCGTGTCACTTGGGAACCCTCTGCGGAGCGCAAGTAGTCGCAAGACTGCACAGACTCGGCCAGTTCCCCGCATCACGCCGCGCCCGCGACAGTAGCTCCGATGCACACGCCGAGGCACGTGAAATAGACCAGGCCAGAGAACAACGCGTGGAAGGTGACGCGTGGAGGCATCCGGCCTCGGAAGGTGTCGCCAACGGCGCCCACATACCCCTTCCAGAACGTCGTCACGCCGTGCAAGCCCCGCGATCGCCCGAGTAGCATCGCGTCGCCGAAGCCATTTCCCACCGTGATTACCACGAACGCGAGCCACGCCCACACCACGTTGCCGGTCAGCAGGAAGGCCGCCCACAGTGCGAGTCCGAGGACTCCTGCCGCGGCATGGGTCACGACGGTCGGTGCGCGCGTGCGCCCGCCGCGCCACCAGCTCACGAAGAGCGAGACTCCCACAGCCGCTTGTATCAGCCACGCGGCGAGGACCACATATTCCATCACCATGGAGACATTTTACTACGTTCATAGTGCACTGTCACTACGTCAGTAGTGTAAATTCTTAGTGTGATCACCAGGAGAGAACGCGCCCTTCGCGCAGCGGTTGACGAAGTCGGCGACCACGGTATCCGAGCCCTCACACACGCCCGCGTCGACGCCCGCGCCGGGCTCCCCAAGGGATCGACGTCGAACTGGTTTCGCACTCGCGCCGCACTCCTCGCCGGGCTGGTCGAGCACATCGCCGACGCCGAGCGGGCGGATGCGCCGATCGCGCCGACCGGGGACACGACGACTGAGCGGGACGTCGTCGACCTCGTCTGCTCGCTGATTGAGACCGCTTCCGGTGCTCAAGCAGCTCGCACTCGAGTGCGCCTCGCGCTCTCCCTTGAGGCTGCGCACGACGCAGATATCCTCGCGCCACTGCTGCGCCAGCGCGCCGTCATGGTCGAGTGGACAGCGGCGCTTCTTCGGCAAGCCGGTGCCCAGGATGCCGACGAGGCGGCGCGAACACTGCTAGCGTGCGGCAACGGGCTCCTGTTCCACAGACTGACCGTCGATCCGGACGCCGAGATCCGTCCGGCAGTCGCGCGCTGCGTTCGCGCTTGTCTTGACTGAGAAGCCGCGTCATCCATCCATCGTCCCCGGAGCGGCGCCTGGCGGGCCCGGGAACACTCGAACTCCAGAGCATCTCTGTTCCGTTCGCGCGTAACTGCACCCAAGACTCCGTGCGGCGCCAATGCCTGAGCGGACACGCTGCACGTGATCATCGAACGAACTCTGAGTTGTCCCACCCGCCAGACACTACCAAGTGGCGCGCCTGACGACGCGGGTTGAAAGTAGTCCGCTGGCACTGACACTTCCATCGTGCGGAGGAGCAGAATGTGCGTAATCGAGTTTTAACGTCGACCAGGAGGATAAATGAGCGACCTTGATGTGCGCGAATTATTTCTGCAGGCAATTACGGACAACGATCCGGTGGCCATGCGCGAGGGCCTCCAGCGCTTGTTCGGCCTCACAGGGGAGGGGCTCTCACCTGACGCTGAGTTTCGGCTTCGTGACGAAAGCTACGTGATAGAGATGCCTCAGTCTGGGGAGCGCATCCCTGGACGTGAGGCCATGCGGGCAATGCGGGCAACGCAGGAGGCTTTTCCTGTGCCCCCTCGATCACCCTGCGCCGAGTCGTGGGGTCAGGGAAAATCTGGATCGTCGAGGGGATGAATGACTATGCCGGGGACGTGTGGCACGTGGTGGTCATCCTGGAGTTCGGAGCGGACGGGTCGATCATCCGCGATACACGCTATTACACGCAAAAGTCGGAGGCACCCGGATGGCGGGCCGAATGGGTGGAGCCCATCGACTAGACGACTCTTCTCGGGGTTCTGTCAGTCGTGAGTTCTTACGGAACAGGAGACGGTCATGTCCCATTGAGTGGTGTGGTTTCCCCGCTTTGAGCGTTGCTTCGTCAACGCAAGGAGCCATCGTGCGATGGTCAGTGAGTACCGACTAAAGCAACTCACGAAGGACACCACACGATGGCTCTAGACCAGTCTGCCCTGCTCAACCTGCTGGGAGAACTCAAACTCACCGATGTCACCGACCGCATCCGCGTCGCGACCGAAACTCTGTATCAAGAACTCATCGATGCGGAAGCGAGCGCGTTCATCGGCGCCGCCCCGTTTGAACGCTCCGGCGACCGCACCACGTACCGCAACGGCACCCGGCCACGGACTTTGAGCACGACCGCCGGGGACCTTGATCTGAAGATCCCGAAGCTGCGCGCCGGGTCGTTCTTCCCCGCCCTGCTCGAGCGCCGCCGCCGCGTCGACCAAGCCCTGTTCGCCGTCGTGATGGAGGCCTATGTCCACGGCGTCTCGACCCGAAAGGTCGACGACCTCGTCAAGGCGCTCGGCGCTGATACCGGGATATCCAAGTCGGAAGTGTCCAGGATCTGCGCCGGCCTCGACACGGAAGTGGCCGAGTTCCGGGACCGGACGCTGGCCGCTCAGGACTTCCCGTACGTGTTCCTCGACGCCACGTACTGCAAAGCGCGCGTCGGGCACCGCATCGTGTCCCAGGCCGTCGTCGTCGCGATCGGCGTCGCCGCCGACGGACGGCGGGAAGTCCTGGGGTTCGACGTGGGCGACAGCGAGAACGAAGGCTTCTGGACCAGCTTCTTACGGTCGTTGAAGACCCGCGGTCTCGACGGGGTGAAGCTGGTCATGTCTGACGCCCACACCGGGCTGAAGAAGGCCATCGGCACGGTCTTCCAAGGCGCCGGCTGGCAGAGATGCCGAGTGCACTTCATGCGAAACGTCCTCGCCGTGGTCCCGAAAGGATCCCAGGAGATGGTCGCGTCGATCATCCGCACCATCTTCGCCCAGCCCGACCGCGAGCACATCGAGAAGCAATTCCGTGAGGTCACCACGATGCTCAGCCGGTCCCACCCGAAGGTCGCGGCGATGCTCACCGATGCCCAACCCGACCTGCTCGCTTTCGCCGCGTTCCCGCGGCGTCACTGGCGACAGATCTGGTCGACAAACCCGTTGGAACGGGTCAACAAGGAGATCAAACGCCGCACCGATGTCGTCGGCGTCTTCCCTAACTCCGCCGCCCTCCTCCGCCTCGCGGGCGCAGTCCTGATCGAGCAACACGACGAGTGGGAAGCCGGCGAACGACGCTACTTCTCCGAAGCCTCGATGCTCGAGCTGGCCACAATGAACAACCCAACCGAGGTCATCGACGAGGCGGTGATCCTCCCAGAACTCGCTGCCGCCTAAACTAAAACAACTGACCCGCACGGTGACGATGAATTACACCACCCGGCGGGACGTGACCCAGGAGACTCCTGGAGCTGCATGAGACTTTGGCGCTCTGCAGGGAGGCTCATCTTTCGTCCCCTTCTATCGCGGCCAGAAGTTAAGCTCCTGTCACAGGAGCGATCATGCCACCCGGCACCGACAGGACAACGCCCGATGTCCGTCAGCGGAACCCTCAGCGGGAGATGGTTCGCATCAGGGCATCCAGCGTGAGGAATGCGGTGTCGGACGTCTTGGGGATTGAACGAAATACTCGCGATCAATCTGCATCCACTCGTCCCCCGGTGAGATACCGGTCAATGTAGTTGGGGGAGGCAAGTTGAACGGGTTTAATCGCAGTGCGGTGACTGGTGCGTTGACCTGGAAAACGATCTTGGGAGCATCCTCGGGATAGTGATCGAGCGCCGCTCTCAAGAGGTCCGAAGAGATGTCTTTGTGGAGGCTATGGAGCGAATGTCTAACTGGTGCCTCGGCATCATGCGACGACGCGAGCGCCGCCCTGACGATTGAATCCGTTTTTTATGATCTGGTCCGCATCCTCGCCGAACGAATCTTCGACTCGTGTGAGGAGACTCCACCCGGGCGCCTACGCGCACTGTCGGAGTGGACGCCGCGGCGTCCCCGACATCAAGGTCCCGGTCCGATTAGGACCTATCGCTGCAGGCTTTCGGCGGGTACTGTCACAGCGACGGCACGTGTAACAAGTGCAGATCACTGTACTCGCGCGACGCTAGCGGCGCTTAGAATCGAGCCGATCGTGACCACCACCCCTACTCCGATTCCTCCCCCCACTTCCCCGGACAAGGGCCCGGATCCGGTCCCCGCGAGTTCGGTGTCGCGCGGCCACATCGGCTGGGTCGTGGCCAGCTCGTTGGCCGTCGGACTGCTCGCAGCTCTCCTCCTCGCTGCCGCCCCGTTCATCAGCCCGGAAGAGAACGACGTCACCGGCGCAGTTCTGTGCGGGTTCGCCCTGGGTTGGGCGACGTTGACGCTGCTCTCGATGCGGTTCACCAACCAACCCCAGCCATGGGCAGCAGTTCCTGCCGTGTTCATGGGAGTGGGTGGTCTGCTTCTCATTGGGTTCGGCGAGACGATCCGTGGGGTGCTGAACTGGCTATGGCCAGTCGCCCTCCTGGCGCTGGTGGCCTGGATGACCGTCCAAGCCCACCGTCAGCTGCGGAGCCGAAGCAGACACTGGCTGCTGTACCCGGTGTTCGCGGTGCTGCTGCTGGCAGCGGTCGGCGGCGGCTACCAGACCGTGCAGGAAGCAGTGGACGCCAACGCGTACCCGATGCCGGGTCAGCTGATCGACGTCGGCGGACACCGCCTTCATCTGCACTGTACCGGCGCCGGCAGTCCGACGGTCGTCCTCCAACCCGGAGCAGGTGACTTCTCCTCGGCCATGGCGAGGATAGCGCCAGCCGTCGCCAGCGAGACCCGGGTCTGCGTCTACGACCGCGCGGGTCGCGGTTGGAGCGAGCCCGCCGAGAGCCCCCAGGACGCCACCCAGATAGCGACCGATCTCCACACGTTGCTGCAACGCGGGAACGTGCCCGGGCCTTACGTGCTGGCCGGCCACTCCTTCGGCGGCCTCTACGTCCTCACCTACGTCGACCGTTACCCCGACGAGGTCGCCGGGATGGTGCTGGTCGACTCCACCAACCCGGCCACCGAGGCGGACCCAGGGAAAGCTGCGGCGTACGACGGCGGCTCCTATGACGCCGTCACGGACCGGGTTGCAGCTCTCGGCGCGGCGGCTTCCCGAGTCGGGTTGGTGCGCTTGATCGGGAGCTTTAGCTACGGCGACCTGCCCGCACAGTCGCGTGACGAGGTCCGCGCCGGCACCGCCACCGCCAACTACGCGTCCGGCTGGATCGACGAGTTCGTCCAGGCCAACGCCTCGGGGGCGGAAGCCGCCATGCTCACCGACTTGGGTGATAAGCCGTTGGTCGTCCTTACCGCCGGCGCCGAGACCGACGCCACCCACGACGCGGCGCAGACCAAGCTGGTCACGTTGTCGACCGAGAGCTCACACCGCGTCGTCGACGGCGCCAGCCACGCGGGCCTGATCTTTGACGAGCAGTACGCCAAGGTCACCACCCGTTCGGTTCTCGACGTCGTCGCCTCCGTGCGCAGCGCAGCCCCGCTGGCCCGGTGATTTCGCGCATGTACGCCGAAGCGCTGGCCGCCCTGGCTGTGCTCTCCGTGCCATGCCTTGATCTCACTTAGCCTCGATTCACCGGTCAGCGTGGCCAAGTAAAAGGCCGGACAAGACGAAGCGACCAAAGCCCGTCGATCGCGTAGCGACGTGCGATCCCGGCTGTGGCCCGTCCTCAAGCGCTTTCCGCAACGCGGTCCTGAAGTGCTTTGAGCGCAGAACTGTCCTGGAAACGCTCGTCGACCTGCCACACCATCGTCGGTCGACACTACGCTGAACGAGAGGCATCCATGCTCCGCACGCGTTCGAACCGCGTGATCAGAGATGCTCAGCGACGACGGACGCCTGATCCTGATCGAGGCAGACGAGTTGCCCACTCAGGTGCACGTGGCTCATGCGATGAGCGTCTGCGCCGGACGGAGGGCCGTGCGTCTACTGTGCGTCCCGTAAGCCGGACCGCTTGCGGGGCCGTTAGCGGGGAGAGGGACCGCCCATCGGACCCACTGCGAGTGACGGTGTGCTGCAGCTGGCGCAAAGCGGTCGTGCGTCGCAGTGCTTCTGCCAGGAGCCGGGTTGTGGTGGTGCCGGGTGTTCTGTCTTTTCGGTCGCGCAGGACCAACTCGGCTCGTGCCTCTTTTCCGGCCGTGATCCGCCGGATCACGACGCGGGTCCTCTTCAAGGGGGTGACTCCGAGCGAGGCGCTGTCGATGTGCGCGAGTGGTACGACCTTTGTGCCGGCTCGGAGTTCGGACGTGTCGAGGTTCACGGCCGGCTGTGGCCAGCGCCGATTGTGCACGAACGTTACCAGGGCGAGGATCGCCACGAGGATGAGGAGGAGGGCTCCGGCTATGGCGAACGGTGAGACGTCGAACATGCGCCCGCAAGGCCGTCCGCGCTCGAGGCCACTTCCCAACGAGCAGTCCGCCCTCAAATGCGTGTACCTCGCGGTCATGGAGCCTGGACCCCACCGGACAAGGCAGAGCCCGCTGGACCCAGACAAGGTACGGTGCCCTCAACGCGTTCGAGATCACCGTCAGCGGCCGACTCTCCGTCGGACGGAACTAACCAAGAAAAAAGCACCGAAATTCGCCAGCGCGATCGCGAATGGCCGGCCACTCCTCCTCCCCCGTGCTCACACCGCGACAATCATCTAGCTGGCGTCGCGACGCCAACGCAGTGCGCCAGTGCCGAGGCGAAGCACATCCGCTCGAGCCGCCTCGATCGCGGCCGATATCGCTCCGGTCGCGACTGAGCTTGCGCCGAGCGCGGAGAGCGTCAAATCGGGAGCGGGCAGGTCCAGCTCCGTCGGCAAGCGAGTGCGAGCCACGTCAAGTACCTCGGCGAGTCCGTCCGCTACCGCCCCCGCCACAATCACTCGCTCGGGATCGTAGAGGCTGCCGAACACGGCGGTGATGCGTGCCAACAAAGCGCCCGCTCGATCAACAAGGCTTCTCGACCACGCGTCACCCGACCGTGCCAATTCGAGGACAGCGCGACCGGTGAGCCGGTCGGCGGGCAGCCCGGCGAGGGGGTGATCTGACGGTATGTGCCCGGCTTCGGCTGCCTGCAATACCCAATCAGTGAGTTTCAGCCCTATGCCCGCGGCCGACTCGACCCCGAATACGTAGTCGAATGCCTTCATCTCGCCAACGCCTCCATGGGCACCCCTGAGCAGGTGCCCATCGACGACGACTCCGGCGCCTAAACGGTCGCCGGCTAGGAGAACCACGAAATTCCGCAGGCCGACGGCCGCGCCGACGGTGCCTTCGGCCACAGCGGCAAGGGAGGCGTCGTTCTCAATCCGTACGATCGGCACCCATTCCTCCAGCAGCTCGCGCAGGTCGGGATTCATCCTCCGCCAGAAGCCGTCGCGCTGCTTCGGCGAACTGCCGTGGGAGTTCACCGGCGCGGGCACTCCGATGCAGGCGGCGAGCACCTCTGCTCGGGAACGACCCGCCGCCCGCAGAATGGAGTCGATCGCTCCAAGCACAGCTGCGCGCCGTTCCGCCCCGCCTTGGTGCCCGGCGTCGAGCTCAATAGTCTGCTGCGCGAGCGGTTCACCGCGGAGGTCGGCCGCTGTCGTGGTGAGGTGCGAGTGGCCGGCATCCATGCCGATGACGACGGCCGCGTCGGAGCATAGCTCGAAGCGACGAGCAGGCCTGCCCTTGCTGTACTGTCCAACGGCTCGGGCGTTCGGCAATTCGCGCAGCAGGCCGACGTCGATGAGTTCATCGAGCGCGTCGATGGCTGTCGACCGGGTCAAGCCGGTCGACTCCATCGCATCGGTGCTGACGAAGGCGCCGGCGTTCCACGCGAAGTCGAGCATCGCGTGCACGCTGGCGCGTGACTCGGGAGCAACTGCGTTCAACATGGTCTGCGCACCTCTTGACTCTTGATTCTTCTTGTTGCATTATTGTCGCAGACCTGTTGATTTGCTATCTAAATCTAATAGTCAAACTAATCAGACGAATACCAATGACGGTTTTTGAAAGGACGATGACGTGCATGGACACACTCGCCGCACACCCCGGGTGCTGGCTGTCACCCTGGGGCTCCTGATGGTTGGCATGACGCTCACTGGCTGTACCGCCGGGAAAGCTCCCGAAACCGTGCGCTTCTACCTCACCAAACCCGAGGCCATTCCATACTTCCGTGATCTCATCACGGAGTACAACTCCACGCAGGACGACGTAGAAGTCGTCCTCGATTCGTCGTCGAATCTGCAGGCCAGCTTTCTGCGCGGCAACCCGCCCGACCTCGGACTGCTCAACTACAACATGGAGATGGCCCGCTTCATGGAACGCGGCGCGCTGAGCGATCTCTCCGACATGCCTGAGGCGGACCGGGTACTCCCAGAGGTGCAGGACCTCGTCGGCCAGTACGCCGCCTACCCGGGCCGCACCAGCGTGCTGCCGTATTCGGTGATGGCGGCATCCGTCATCTACAACAAGGCGATGTTCGACGAGCAGGGGCTCGACGTTCCCGAGACCTACGACGAGCTCATCGCCGTCTGCGAACAGCTGAAGGCCGCGGGCATCACCCCGTTCTACGGCACCTTCAAAGATCCGTGGACGGTCGCGCAGGGCTGGTTCGACTACACCGTCGGTGGCGAGGTCGACGTGGCGGCATTCTATGACCAGATGAACGAACTCGGCACCGAGGTCGGCCCCAATTCGCCGGTCTCGTTCGAGAAGACGATGGCCGAACCGGTCGACCGCATGAAGGTTCTCATTGACAGCTACGCGAACGCGGATGCCGCGAGCAAGGGATACGGCGACGGCAACCTAGCCTTCGCCCAGGGTAAAGCCGCCATGTACCTGCAGGGCCCGTGGGCACTCGGCGAGATCGCGAAGACCTCGCCCGACCTCGAGCTCGGCACTTTTCCGCTGCCCATGACCGACGATCCCGACGACCTCGAAGTACGGGTGAACATCGACCTCGCGGCCTGGATCCCGGAGGCCTCGAACAGCAAGGAGGGGGCGCGCGACTTTCTCACCTTCCTGTTTCAGCAGGACGTAATGGATGCCTACAACGCGGCCCAGCTCGGCTACGGCACCACAGCCGACTCGGCCCCGGTGACCGACCCGCGCATCGTCGGGATGAACGAGTACTACGCCAGTGCCGACTTCTACCAGGGCGCGTCGAAGGCCATTCCGCAGACCATTCCGGTCGACAACTACCTGCAGGGCCTCGCGCTCGGCAGCAGCGTGCAGAGCACCCTCGCAACCCTCGATGCCGACTGGGCGCGGCTCGCGCTCCGCCGCTAGGCGGGCCGACCAATGTCACGAAAGGAACAGTCCATGACAATGACGACTGCGCCTACGGCGCCGACTCAGACCGAAGCGACCGCGACCGCCCGCCGGCGCCCGAGGCGCAAGGTCGAGGGCATCTACTACGCCTTCCTGGTGCCGAGCCTCGTTCTCTTCACCCTCGCGATCACGGTGCCAGCCATCATCGGCATCTTCTTCAGCTTCACGAACTCGATCGGTTTCGGCGACTGGGAGTTCATCGGCCTGATCAACTACGTCGCCATGTTCTCCGACCCCGCGATCCTCTCGAGCTACCTCTTCACGTTCGGCTTCGCCACCGTCACGGTGGTGCTCGTGAACGTGATCGCGCTTTTGCTCGCGGTGGGGCTGACGGCCCAGATTAAGCTAAAGACCGCCCTTCGCACGGTGTTCGTGATTCCGATGGTCGTGTCAGGCATCATCATCGCGTTCGTCTTCAATTTTCTCTTCTCCAACTCGCTCCCCGGGTTCGGCCAGACGACCGGAATCGGCTGGCTGAGTGAGAGCATCCTCGCCAATCCCGACCTCGCCTGGGTCGGCATCGTGATCGTCACCGCGTGGCAGGCCATCCCAGGCACGCTGCTCATCTACATCGCGGGACTGCTCGCGGTGCCGGGCGAGGTCTACGAGGCGGCCGGCCTCGATGGGGCGAGCAAGCGGCAACAACTGCTGCGCATCACCCTGCCGCTCGTTGCGGGTTATGTCGTGATCAACGTACTGCTCGGCTTCAAGAACTTCCTCAACGCCTACGACGTGATCGTCGGCCTCACCGACGGCGGTCCGGGCACCGCCACCCGCAGCATCCCGATGACCATCGTCACGGGCTTCACCGGAGGCGACTACGCCTACCAGATGGCCAACGCAACAATGTTTTTCGTCATCGTCGTGGTCATCTCACTGATTCAACTCCGCATCTCGCGTGGAAGGAACGCAGTCTGATGTCAATGCAGCCCACCCTCGCAAACGAGGGCATCGAAGCCACCGTGACACGCCAGAGCGACACTGTCCGCCGGGCCAGCCGGCCCGCCCGCGCCGGACGCATCCGTCGCGACAGGTCGAGTTGGACCACAACACTCGTGCTGGTCCTGTGCGCCATCACCGTGATCGTTCCGCTCTACGTGACGATCTCGATGGCGTTCAAGACCCAGTCGCAGGCGGTCGACGGCAACGCTTTCTCGCTGCCGGCACCGTTCAGCATCGAGGGCTTCGTCACGGCCTGGAACCTAACGAATTTTCCGGCCGCCTTCACCGTCTCGGTGCTCATCACGGCCGGAACCGTCGTCGGAACCGTGCTGCTCGGCGCCCTCGCTTCGTTCGCGATCTCCCGCAACTGGGAGCGCAAGCTGTTCCGCTACTCGTTCTTATACCTGCTCGCGGCCATGTTCATCCCCTTCCCTGTGGTCGCGCTGCCGCAGATCCAGCTGACCGGGCTGCTCGGCCTCGATAACCCGCTCGGCGTGACGATTTTGCACATCATGTTTCAGCTGAGCTTCAGCATCCTGCTTTTCACCGCGTTTCTGCGCTCGATTCCGAAGGAGCTCGAGGAGAGCGCCCGCATTGACGGCGCCTCCACCTGGCAGACCTTCTGGCGGCTGATTTTTCCCCTGCTGGCGCCGATGAGCGCCACGGTCGGCATCTTCGCCTTCCTCGCCTCCTGGAACGACTTCATGATGCCGTCGCTGATCACCTCCAACCCGGCGCTGCAGACCCTGCCGGTCGTGCAGAGCATCTTCCAGACCCAGTTCAGCAATAACTACAACGTGTCCTTCGCCTCGTACCTGATGGCAATGGCGCCCGCAATCATCGTCTTTCTGTTCACCCAGCGCTGGGTGATGGATGGCGTCACCCAAGGTGCGGTGAAGGGCTGACTCCCACAGACCTAACCCCGATCACCACCACCTCTACCCCAAGGAGAATCAACCCAGTGAGCATCGTCGACGTCACAAAAGCCCCCGACCAGAGCCCGGTGATCGAGCCAGCACCCTGGTGGCGCCAGGCAACGGTCTACCAGATCTACCCCCGCAGCTTCGCCGACGCAAACGGCGACGGTCTGGGCGACATCCCCGGCATCACCTCGAAGGCCGGGTACCTCCAAGGGCTGGGCATCGACGCGGTATGGCTGAGCCCGTTCTACCCCTCGGCGCTGGCCGACGGCGGATACGACGTCGCCGACTACCGTGACGTCGATCCGCGGCTCGGAACCCTGTCCGACTTCGATGCCATGCTCGACGCCCTGCACTCGCGCGGCATCCGGGTCGTGGTCGACATCGTACCCAATCACACCTCTGACCAGCACGCCTGGTTCCAGGAAGCGCTCGCCTCCGGTCGCGGGTCAGCCGCACGCGAACGCTACATATTCCGGGAAGGAAGCGGACCGGATGGCGCGCTTCCGCCCACCGACTGGGTCTCCGCTTTCGGCGGCTCGGCCTGGGAACCGGTCTCCAACGGCCAGTGGTACTTGCACAGCTTCGCCGTTGAGCAACCGGACCTCAACTGGGCCAGCCCCGAGGTGCGCGCCGACTTCGTGACCACGCTCCGTTTCTGGTCGGACCGCGGCGTGGACGGGTTCCGCATCGACGTGGCCCACATGCTCACCAAGGACCTCACCGACCCGCTCCCCTCGCAAGCGGAGCTGGACGCACTCCCCCGGGACGGCAGTCACCCGCTGGTCGATCGAGACGACGTGCATGAGGTCTACGCCGAGTGGCGCCAGGTCTTCAACTCTTACGACCCCGCGCGCACTGCAGTGGCTGAGGCCTGGGTGGACAAGGCGCGAGTGCCTCTCTACGCCAGCTCTGACAGCCTCGGCCAGGCCTTCAACTTCGACCTGCTCGAAGCCGACTTCGACGCGGGGCAGTTCGAGGCCGTGGTGCGGGACAACCTCACGCTCGCGGAAGCCTCAGGATCGTCAAGCACCTGGGTGCTCTCGAACCACGACGTCGTCCGGCACGCCACCCGCTACGGACTTCCCCAGCCGGCCCGAGACGAAGACGGGAATCCGACACGCAAACACGGCGTCGACTGGGTGCTCTCCGGCGGAGTCTCGCCGGCACTTGACCGGGCGGCCGGTGAGCGGCGCGCGAGGGCCGCGACCCTCTTCATGCTGGGCCTTCCGGGCTCGAGCTACCTCTACCAAGGCGAGGAGCTCGGCCTGCACGAGGTCGCCGAAATTCCGGCCGCCGAACGGCAGGACCCGACATTCTTCCGCAGCGAAGGCACCGATCTCGGCCGAGACGGATGCCGCGTCCCGCTGCCGTGGGAACCTGGAAGCGACGCGGGCTCAGCGTTCGGCTTCGGAACCGGAGGCACACACCTGCCACAGCCAGCGTGGTTCGCGGACTACGCGGTGGCGAGCCAGAGCGTCGATGCCAACTCATCCCTCGAGCTGTACCGGAGTGGCCTCGCATTGCGACGCACCCTGCAGACCGGGGAACATCTGGAGTGGATTCCCTCGGGCCGCGCCGACGTGCTTCGCTACCGGCGCCCCAACGGCTGGGAGGTCGTGACCAACTTCGGCACTGAGCCGTACCCGGTCGACCGCGACGACGTCCTGCTCGCCAGCCACACGCTGGAAGCAGGGACCCTCCCGGGCGAGGCCACCGTGTGGTTCGGCTTCAGCGGCATGGACTGATTCGATGAGCTACCGAGGCTGCCCGATGCAACGCTCATTCGTCAACAGCATCGCGTCCAGCGGTGTGAAAGGTTAGGCCGGTTCTATGTCGCTCCAACTGCCCGATAAGTGGATCTGGGACTCCTGGTATGTGCAGGTTGACGGCGTCACGCACGCCTTCTACCTGCACGCCAGCAAGGCCCTGGGCGATCCCGAACGCCGGCACCGGCATCCGATCGTGGGCCACGCCGTCAGCACCGACCTCACGAACTGGACCGTCGTGCAAGACGCCCTGATCATCTCGGATTCCCCCGCGTTCGACGACGGAACCACCTGGACCGGCTCGGTGGTGCGGGCCGACGACGGACTCTGGTGGATGTTTTACACCGGCACGTCCCGCGCCGAAGACACCCTCGTGCAACGGGTCGGTGCGGCAACCTCCCCCGACCTGCTCACCTGGGCCAAGGTGTCCACCGAGCCGCTCGTGGAGGCGGACCCGGCCTTCTACGAGACTCTCGACCCGTCGCTCTGGCACGACCAGGCCTGGCGCGACCCCTGGGTGTTCAGGTTTCCCGGCGAGAGCACCTGGCAGATGCTGATCACCGCCCGCGCCGCATCCGGCGACCCGCGGGTGCGCGGAGTACTCGGTCACGCCACCAGCGAAAACCTGCGCGACTGGACAGTGCAGTCGCCGCTCAGCCAACCAGGCCAGGGTTTCGGCCAGCTCGAGGTATTCCAGTTCGAGATCGTCGACGGCGTGCCGATCCTGCTGTTCTGCTGCGGCGTCGCCGAGCTATCACCGGAACGCCAGGGGGCCGGCGAACGGGGCGGGGTCTACAGCGTGCCTGTGGACGCCCGGCTCGAGCAGGTGGACTTCACCGGCTCGGTGCTGTTCGAGCGCACCGAGCTCTACGCCGCCCGGCTGCTGCGGGATACCGACGGTTGCTGGGTACTGCTCGGCTTCATCAATGTCGTCGATGGCGAGTTCGTCGGCACACTCAGCGACCCGATTCCGGTCACGGCCGATCCGGTGCGCGGGCTCGTGTCCGAGCGTCGCCACCGCTAGCACCCTGCGCTCGTCCTGAAAAGGCAGCGCAGTAACAACGTCCCTACGGCCGAACTGCGGAGCCACAGAATGTCGAAATATGCAGACTACTCATGCGATGCCGGTGGCGACGCCGCCGGGGGCTACCGCGTTGACGCGGATTCCCTGTGGTCCGTACATAAACGCAGCGCTGCGGGTCAGGCCGATGACGGCGTGCTGGGACACCGTGTAGGCGTTGCCGGAGGCATTGCCACGCGGCCCTGCTTCGGAGGCGACATTGACTATCGCACCGGTTCCCGTGGACAGCATCGCGGGGAGCTGGGATTTCACGGCTTATGCGTCCCGCATCGGGCGCGCGTATGCGATGGCGGCTGTGAGGCTGGCCCCGACAATAAGAGCGATCATCACCATCGGGACCAGTCCGCTGGCGTCCCCGGTCGCGAAGATCAGCACCATTGCAGCGATGATGCTCGATCCCATCAACGCAGAAAAGACCAGCGCAGGCACCATCAGCACCAGTCCGACCCAATTCTCCCGCAAAGCGAGCACACCGATCACTATCATGCCTGGCAGAACCACGGAAAGGTCGATGACATGGATGGGGTTTACGATCAGCCCGGCTGCCACAAGACTAGGCGGCGCCTGACCGGTAACGGTCGCTGGAATTAATTCGCTCATCCACAGCAGGGCAAAAATCGCGCCGGTTCCGATCAGCACCCATGCCGCGAACAGGCGTGGTGCGCCGCGCGGGCATGCAGAGCGATGCCGTCCCCTGGCCACCAAAACGATCATGCTGTAAAAGACAAGTCCCAGAACCCCGACGTAGACGAGGAACAGGGGGCCGAAGTGCACGGAGCATCACGCGCTGACGTGATGATCGTGCGAGGTGTGCCTACGTTCCACGACTCGCCTTCGGCGATGAGGTCGTCGATGGGAATGGCAGCGTGGGCATATTTTCGATTTATTGCCACGGCCATTTTACCGTCGCTATCGTGGTGCGTTTGCGGGACGACATCGTACGCCGGGGTGATTCTCGTCGTGCCGCCGGGGAAGGCGGAGCACGCTGATGTTCTTGCCGTGCATATCGAGGTTGCCCACGGCCTACGAGACCTTCAGGCGTGAGGAGCTGCTTAACGGAGGCCCGGTCACCGTCGCGCCCGAGCACATCCGCGATCATGCACCCCGGCGAGAAACGTGCGGCGGGACTTCGGCCGGGCGGCCTGCTTATTGGTGAGCATCCGACCGACCTCGGTCACGTTGACGGGGCGAGGGCAGGAGTGCGCGGCTCCCCCGGCGCCTACTGCGACGGCTACAACCACGAGCATCGTTTTTTGGGGATCGGCCTCAACACGCCGGAGGACGTCCACTACGGCCTCGCAGAGGCGAAAACCGTGGCACGGACGCAGACCGTGGCACGCGCACGCTTCCCTGCACGATTCAGTACGACCCAGGCACGGCAGATCCTGTCTATTCCGACGACGGCATGGATCAACAAACCAGCCGACAAACCCATCGAGAATGAAGGGCTCGGACCAGCTGGTGACCCGCAGTGGCATCGTCACCGTGGACGGCCACGAGTGCCACATGGGCGAGGCCAACCTCGGTGGCACCGTCGTCGGCGTTCTCCCCTCCGCCCCGGAATAGACGAAAGCCAGAGCTGACGACGTCAGCTACCGGCTCAGCATGCTTCTCGTCATCGTGACCCGACTGGAGTCCGAGGAGGCGCACTCAGATCGCTGGCCCTATGCCTGCGTCACGGGCCGCTGCAGACCTTGCCGTCAGGCGGGCCAGGGCGCCGGTGAGAGTTCTTTTGGCAGGTAGAGCGGATGACTCGGATACCCTCGCTCCGTCGTCCGCAAGCAGGTGAGCCTGTCAAATCCGGGAATCGAAAGCACCTCTTGGACGCGCTCTTGCTTCGCGTGCGCGCCCCATGCGGCGACAAGTACCTCATCGCTCGCGGCAGCGTCTTCCAGGTAGCGGTTGTTCTCGGGACCGACGGGATCCGTTGCCGTCCACAAGTCGGCCGGCTTCGGTGCCCGGAACGCGTAAAGGTTCACGACGTTGAGCCCGCCGAGGCCCCAGTGCCGCGCGAATCCGATACACCGGCGAAGCGTCGGATCATCCGAGTACTCATCTGCGGTAGACGGGTTCAGCATCACGCACGTCGCGCGCGGTCCGTCAGACCAAACTCTGGAGCGACGATAACGATACGTTCGATCCTCCGAGAGTTCGGCTCGGCCATCGACTTCGGTCACACATCAGTCTCCCATAGTGTCCCGTGGCAGCGGAAAAGGTCGTACTCGCCTGTGCTGTTGCCGAGGAAAGCGCCGGTCAAAAGGGCAAAATGCCCACTGCTAGGCTGAGCGCATGTTACGCCGCAGCCTGATCACGCCAACCGTTTTGCTCGCCATCGTGGTCCTCAGCGGATGCACTGCGGGGCCCCCGATAGAACCGTCGCCGTCATTCGCACCGACACCAGCGGCAGCGAGCGTCTACACGTGCAACGACGTTGTCGCCCTTGATGACGTTGCCCCCGTTTTCGTCACCGCCGACGGAACGGCGCCGACCCCGGTAGCCGCGATCCAGCCAGCCTTGTCCCTTGACGAGTACACCGTACCTGCTCTGGGTGGTCTGTCCTGCTCTTGGCGGGTCGGCCCCGCGGTGACCGACCCGATGAAAGACTCCGTCGATTCCGACTGGGCGTACGTCAGCGTCAAGGTCGTTCCCGGCGGCGCAGACTCCTGGGCACCTTACGTGGTGGGCGACGGCTTCGCGCTCGGCGACGGCCCCTCCGGCACCCCGATGACCATCGTGGGCATTGAAGCGGCGACCGGGTGCGGCACCGAATCTGGCTGCTTCATCAGCGCACCGGTCGGCGATGACTGGGTCGAAATCGTGCTGAGCACGCGCTGGAATACCCTGGACGGTGGATATTATTCCGGGCTGACGCCCGACGCGATCCTGACGCAGATGGAGCCGCTCGCGGCATCCGTTTTCACGGCTCTGACGGATGCTGAGCCCGGCCAGTTGGTTTGGCCAGCGGTCGAGCTGGTCGAACGCGAACCGGACTGCACCGGCGCGCTCGGGTCGCAGGGCATCGCCACGGCCCTCGGCGTCGACTCTTTCGAATACGAAGTCCGGTCCCAATCGACCGTCGGCTCCACGTATTTCGAGAACTACGTGGCGCAACGGTCCGGGGTATTCAGCTGCGCCGTGCAGCCCGAGGGCGTCCCGGTCGACTTGATCGCCGCTGGGCTTCTAGGTACGTCGGTCACGGTCGGCAATGACCTGGCCGGACTCGTCGACACGATGGTCTCCACGCCAGACAGCCGGGCCCTGCAGACGGTTGCGCTGAAGGGCGCGGTCGAGGGCGAGCATGCCGTGCAGAGCTGCGCCGACCACACACCGTTCTGCATCGTGATCTTCTCACTCGGACAGTCGGCCTACCAGGTCCAGTCGAATAGCGACACGGTGGCTATCGCCGAAGCGATCATCGCCCACACCCGCTAGTGGTGATGTTTGTTAGTTCGTCAGCCGCATAGTCAGCCGTGCAAACAGTCACAACACGGTTCATGGTGAGGTCCTCGGGGATACCGTTCGCGTCTCGGACCCCGGCCCAGGGCGAGCGGGTCCGGGTGCACCGCAGGTGGCTCTGAACGGCCCAGGTTCCCAAGAAATCATTGACAGTCTGAAGGCAGGACCGCAAGGGTCACTGTTCTACGATGATTTGGAGAAAGTGACCGTGGCGGACGCCACTCTTTCGGTTATCAGCCTGAGTGCGAGCACTTCACAAGAGGCACATGAACTTTGCGAGGCGCTGTACGTGGCAGCCAAAGACGCCGCGCCGATGGTGGATACGGTAGAAGTCTCGTCTGACGTTTCAATGATGTCACGTAGAAGCGATGCGGCTAATGACATAGAGTGCGGTCTGCCTCACCCATAACTGTTGGACAGCCCCGGGACCAGGTCGACCATATGGTGCCATTCCAATTGTTGATCCAGCGCGCATGTCCCCCACCATCCTCGCGACTGGACGGGATTCGGCAGTCGGCGGACTTCGCTTCTCGCCTATCCGCCGAAATCTGCAAGGACCGCGATGGAGGAACCGGCGCTGTTACACGCCAGTCCTAGTGCAGAAACGGCGTTTTGCCACCCGGCCGAGTCATGATCTAAGCGCGCACCGTCAGCAGATGGTGCAGCCGACTTCAGGAACGCTACGGCGTCTGCCACGCGGTCCCCGACGTCGGAGTCATTGACCAGCACGTGCTCGTAGCCGGTGGCGACCATGTTCATTTGAGCGACGTATTCATCTGCGCTGACGGCCTCTGCTGCGAAGCCGTGGACCGTGTTTGATTCTAAAGTGGCCAGGGTCGACACTTGTCCGCATACGTGATCCGTGCTGATAGCGGCCTCACCAGGACGCGGGGTGCTGGCCGGGGTGGATGTACTGGTGGCTGGCGTGCTTCCGCCCGCCATCGGCTCCGGCGCCGCCGAGCAACCTGCCAAGGCGAACAGGACGAGTGTCACCGCCGCAGCTCCAAGACCTGAAGCTCTGAGGTTTGTCTTCTTCATGACGACTCTGGACCTAACGTTTTCGTGAACGGCCGGAGTAGCGGTCATCCGGCAGGGCTCAACAGCTATTGCGCCCTGCCGTATGACCAGCAGGACTTCTCGTCTACTCTCCCAGACAAGAAGAAATGTCGAAAGACGCCAATAGTGCGGGCACCCGAGGGGCGTCATCTCGTGTGCATCATTTTGACCTCGTTTACCCTCAGGAAATCTCCGGCAGTCGGCGGCATCTCAAAGCGGTACCCTTCCCGGGCCGCGGCTGTTCTGGGTCGTCCCGCGTCAGTGTGAACAACCTTCAAACATGGTTCATTGGGCGTGGGCTCGCGAAGTGTGCACGTCGGCACCGGTGTGGGAGGTCCAGTATGGCCGGGACTTGTGGATCAACGTCGAGCGACAAACGAAGTTTGTGGTCTCGCCCGTTTCCCAATCTCGACGAAGAATCGCGAAGGCGACTGATGCCAACGGGTGCACGCCCGTCACCGGCCAGCCCTCGCGATAGTGAGCTTCCTTGATGAACCCTGAGCGGGCCGGAATCGACCAGCCCAGGGACGTTTGAGTGTCACTGGGCCAGTCGTGAATCAGTTGTGCAGGCGCGGCGATAGTTCTTCGATCCGGCGGGAGCCCAGAACGAATGCCGCCACGAGAAGAAGCACTGCGATCCCGCCGATGGCTAGGAACGATGCGTTCACCCCGGCTACCTGAATCACCATTCCGGCCAGTGCACTTCCCGCCGCGGCGCCAATGTTGTGGCTGGTATTGACCCACGTTGTCGATTCAGTTTTGCGGTCCTCACCGCCGAAATCATTGGCGGCGAAATACGCCACGATCATCACCGGTGAAAAGAACGCGCCAGCGGCCACGACCGTCAAGGCCATCCACACGGCGTTGCCTGTCAGGCCGACAGCCGACTGTAGGACCACGAGGATAACGGCGATGACGATGACCTGAAAGCGTGCGCGCCCCGGTACCCGCAGCGCACCAAAAATCAGCCCACCCACGGCACTCCCACCGGCGAACAGACCGAGCACGATCCCGGCTGCGCCGGCACCCTCGGTGCCCGGAAAAGCGGCAGGAATCGCAATAGTCAGGTTGCCCGACACCAGTCCCGCAACCAGAGCCGGCAGCAGAAGCCCGAGGAAATGCGTGTTCCCGAGCAACGCGCGGCCGTGAACGGCGGAGGGCGCAGACGTCGATTCGGCTGCATTCTGACGATGCGGTGTATTCCGGATGGCCGGGGATGACACAAACAGTCCCGTGCCGAGGACGACCAGCACCGCAGGGACCAGCAAGACCAGGCCGGGCTCGATGACCACGAGCGCAAGACCCGCGGCAGCCGGGCCCACCAGATAGAGGACCTCCTCCACGACGGAGTCGAAGCTGAGCGCCTTCCGCAGCAGGGCAGGCTCCCGGGCCAGCTCGGACCACGCGACGCGCATCGCCGGCCCCAACGGCGGAGCCACGGAACCCGCGAGCCCGGCCAAGACCACCATCGTGACGCCCGACCACGCAGCGAAAGCACCCACCGCCAGTGCCATGAGAACCCCGCCGAAGGCCACCGAAAGGAGGAGCAGTACCGGTCGGCGTCCGTGCCGATCGATGAGTTGCGCGCGCAAGGGCGCCAGAAATGAGGCAGTGACGCCGTACGCGGCGACGGCGATCCCCGCGGTTGCGATGGATCCGGTAGTGGCTTGTACAGCGAAGAGGAGAGGCAGGATCACGAGGGCATACGCCGAGCGTCCGACCAGTGCGCCCAGGAAAGTCCGCGGAACATGAGGCAATTTGAGCACGTCGACATAACGTGCATTCCGGGCGGAAGGCATGGGAAAGCTCCAAGCTGAAAGGCGCAAACGGGCGCAGTGAAAGACGGGTCAAGCTGCCGAGAAAAGGCGCGACCACATCAATCACGAGCGGAGAACATGACCCGAGCCTAGCGCGACCGCCGGGAGGCCCGCGACGGCCACGTGAAAGGTGGCGTGGCACGCCGGTGCGCACGGCACGAAACCTCGACTACCACGTCGCCGCAGCCCGGTGATTGGATACCCATTCCCGCTTAACGAAGTGTCCGCCGAGGGAACGCGAATTCAATGGTCAGCGGACACATAAACGTGAGCCGCAGGTGGGTCGGACAGTGATCCCTCCGGCAAGGTCGTCCGGCGTTCGTGGTCGGAAAGCGCGAGAGTCCGGTGGTCCGTGCCGATAGATATGACGTCTTTCAGGGTCCATGCCGATGTCGATAGTGTGATGGAGGTCGGGTACTTTCTTATCAACCTGAACCGAGGTGGGAGGTTTCAGATGCGACGCGGAATGTCATTCGCGCTGACGGCGGTCCTCGTCGTTGTGCTGCTCGCGTGCTTGTTTGTGCAGGTGTGGGTTCTCCCGTCTGCGGTAGTGGGCGTGGTAGCGGTATTCCCGGAGGTCGCTCGGCTCGCCGTTCCGGCCGTCATTTGGGGCGTCGTCGCCATTGCCTGCTGGCAGGCTGTTGCCGTCATCGGCCTGCGACTGGTCGTCTTGGTGCGCGACCACGGATTCGGCTCGTCCTCCTATGGATGGTTACGAGCGATCGTCGGCTTCCTGCTCGCGTTCGTCGTGCTCGTAGCGTCAGCATTCATCGCTCTGAGCCTGATGGGGTACTCGACCCCGGCGATGCTCGGACTCATCGCTGGAGGGCTCGTTGCCCTGATCATCGGCGTCGCTTTGCTGATGTTCCTCGGGGCCAACTCGGTCGTTCGCCAGCATTCGCTCGGGTGACAAACGGTGAGCGGAACAGGTCAACGTCGCATTGACGGGTCGCAGGGTGGCTCGCCAGTTGCGTCGCCCGGGAACAGCGAAGGACCTAGGCTGCCAGCATGACGGATAGCGATGAGCGGGGTCGATGCGTACCGATGCAACGAGGATCGGTGGGTATTGAGCGCGCTCAGCGTCTGCCGCTCGACATTTCCAGCCTGTCAGTGACCGGTCTGGTCATCATCTGCGAACTCGGTGATCCGGTTCCGGAAAACGTCAGGCCAACCATGACCATGACGATGACGATGACCCAGTATTTGCGCCTATCCGACGAATCGATGATTCGTCTCGACATGGATCGTGGAGTGGCCTCGTCCAAGCATGGGAACGTCCGGCCTGTCTCCTGGAAACGCTCCGCAGCCGACGTGATCGCAGAAGTTCTCAACCTGGTGCGTGGCGATGACGCTGCGAAACCCGATTCATTTCCGTGGGAAGCATATGCGGAGGCCGCGCAGCTGAGGGGAATCTCGGTTGACGCCGAGGCACTGCGCGATCTTCCGCACACCGTGCTGCTGTCGGATGAACTCGTCACGATCTACGAATTCTGATCGACGAAGGCCTGCACGGAGCCAGTGCTCTCAGTCGTGAAATCTGCCGTCCCACAGGCCGGACGTTGAGCGACGCAGATCGAGAACGAGTAGTGGAGGAAGCGGCGGGCCGACCTGCGGTGTCACAGGGGAACCATCAGCGGGACGAGGAGCTTCTGGCTCTGGATCTTTCCTTCGGTGCGTCGCGGCAGTTTTGCGATCAGCTAGTGGGTGACATTCGCGGGTAGGGTCTGTGCACGAGCCCGCGCATCATGAAGTCCAGCGAAAGCAGTAGTTGCCGCGAACGTCGGCTATGCGACATCACTTTGATGTCTGATTTCGTCAAGAATCCTTCGTATGCGGTGCCCAAAGTTCGCAGGCACGTTATCGGGCAATTCTGTAACTGGCCACCACGCAACATCCTCGCTCTCCGCGCTGGTCGACGGGGCCGGGTCTGTCCTCGCGATCGCGCCGAAGCCGATGTCCCAATGAACCCTGCAATGAGTGAAGCCACCACCCAGGGCGTGTCGGTCGACATCGAGGATGGCGCCGACCGGGCTGATGTCGTTGATGCCGCCTTCCTCACGGGCCTCGCGGAGGGCCGCCGAGGCAACTGATATGTCCGTTGCCTCGACGTGGCCGCCGAGCTGAACCCAGAACTGACCCTTCTTGTGGAAGCACAGCAGAACCTGCTCGAGATTGGGGGTGAAGACGAAACAGCTCGCAGTAACGTGCTCGGCACCCCCGTCGCGGTCCAGCGCAGCCCCAGGAGAGGCGCCAACAAAGGAGACGTACTCATCACGCAGCGCGCTCTGGTTGTGCCAGAGAGGCTTCCACCCTTTGAGCGTGTCAACCAAATCGGCAGGGACGACAAGCAAGGTACGTGCAGCGTTGCACCATGACCACACCCTACAGAGATACCCGTATAGGGTCTCAACAACCAACCCTCTGTGGGCTTTGTCATATCCTGGAACCGGTGGGTCATCTAGCATTGGCCACATGGGCGAGACACAAGCTGGCCAAGGCGGAGTTTTCAACTCAGACCCCTCACGCCCGGTGAGCGTTTCCATAGTCGTCCTCGGCGCCGCGGCTGCCGTCATCGGACTCGTGCTCCTTCTCGTGCCGAGTGACCAAGCAAGCTTCGGCTGGTTCGCCTACGCGCCGCTCAGCAACACGACGTTCTCGCCAATAGGCCTACAACTCTCGCCACGGAGTCAGATCGGGATCGGGCTGTTCATTGTCGGTCTGGCTGTGCTCGCATTCGGTGCCGGCTGGATGCTCGGGCAACGTCAAGCTGCGAGCCAGCGACGATTGCCCGACGCGGGCAGTTCAGGCAACTGAAAGGTCCCACTGCTTCGCCCGCGAGCCCAACCCGTTATGCGACGTGGTTGACAGGCCTTCGGCCCAGCGACGCCTGGAATCGGATCAAGTACCCATCAGGGTCTTGTACGAGAAACTGAACCACGCCAGCCTCGGTCGTGCCTGTCCGGTACCACTTCGTTTCCGGCTCCATGAACAGCGTCCGGCTGGCACCGCGGAGAGCACAGACGAGCGGGTCAATCGACGCCACCGAGACCTGGAAATTGATGCCGCGGCCCAAAGGCGGCTCCAACGCCGCAGGCATCCAGTTTCGTCCCACGCCCGTTTGTTCGAGCATGATGTGCGCCGTGCCACTGGTGATGTACGCAAAACCCTCGTCGGGGCGCTCGTAGAGCACGTCAAACCCGCAGAGACGGCACCAGAAATCCAGGCTCTCCGCGAGAGAGGTGACAAGGAGTTCCGGGACCAGGCCGGGACTCGGCGTGCTGTCTCTGGCCGTCATGAGTTCACCGTATTTCCTTTCGGAACCAGTGGTTCGCGTAGGGGTCCGTGTTGTGCGCTTGCCCCTCGATGAAGCCCAAGGACGCGTACAGGCTCCGTGCCTCGATGAGGTCGGTTCGCGTGTCCAGACGCAACGCATCGACTCCCAGTTCGCGGGATATGCGTTCAAGCTCCTCCATGAGAAGCCGTCCCACGCCCTTGCCCCGTGCCGCCGGTTCCACGAAGACCCTGGTCACCTCGCCGATCTCACCGGGGCGAACCCGCATTCCCGCGCACCCGAGAACCGCGGGTCCCTGGCGGGCGAGTAGGAGGATCCCCAATGGTTCGAGGAGGTCATCACTGGGGTACCCGTCCTGGGCAGCCAGAATCTCCTGCCGGGACGCGGGACGTCCGTGGTACCGACCCACAATGTCCTCGTAGTACCGAAACGACACATCCGTGGCTTCAGTGGAGGTGGGCGATGTCGCGGAGATGAGGATCGGCAACGCAGGCATCATGCGTTCCACACTACTTCTCGAAGGCGGGCGCGGTCGGCCCAGAACCCTGCGCCTCGTTCTGGTCCCGCCCGCAAGCCGGACGGCCAGCGCGACAGATATGGGCCTAATCCTCCCGACGACAGAGTTCGCCGATTGTGCGTCAGATGGGAACGTTCTCCGGGCCGGAGCTATGCAGCGAGTGGCTGCACCGGCCCTTGCATCCTGTCGGCTGCGGGGGCAGATCAATGCGGTGATCCCAAATACTCCGGATCCATGAGTGCGGTTTCGGGCCGGCAGCCGAGTTCTCCGGGCTCAAGCCGCACGGGCGCCGGCATCACCCGTGACACGACGCCATCGACACGGGCAACGAGAACACAGTTACGCGGTGTGTTCCCCATCGCCACACCCACGTTTCCATCGGCAACGACCACGGAAGGCGGGGCTAGTTCCTCAAATACGCCCGAAGGCACGTCGAGGAGCGCCAAAATCCTGGCCTCGATGTCGCTCCCATCCAACTCGGCGACAGACGCAACTTCGGAAAGTACCCGGGCGGGGCGCCGCGAACTCGTCGCACTTGTCGTCGAGGACGGGTGGGTGCAACTTACCAAGACTGGATTCATAGCAACAATCACCACACGCCCCATACCGGCATCGGCGGCAAATCACCCATCGACCGCGTTCACAACGTCAGCGGGGAGAACACCTAAGCCTTGGAGTGACCTGCTCGGTGGGTCACGGTGCGGCTACTCGTAGACGCCGTCGCGAGGAGGCGCGACTGCGGGACCAGGGCGCTCGGGTTGCGACCGACGCGCCGCCCATGAGAAGAGCCCCTCGACGACAACGGAACCCACGATGCCGAGGAAGACGCCGGACAGCAGCAGCCACTGCTGTGCCTGTGCCATTGCCGCTGCATCAGACCAGCGCGCCGTGGCGGAGGTGTGGGTGACATTAGGGAAGCGATGATTCCGTGACCGCATTTCCTCGGCTGACCAGTTGGTGCGCCAGGTCACGGACGGTCCGACGGCATACCCCGACCCGTCCTCCTCGTTGCTGACGTCCCCCTTGGATCCCAACCCGGGCCTTATGACAGTGGGGAATTGAGACTCAAGCACTTCTGTATCTCCACCGTACAGAGTCGTCGTGATGATCGCGCTACGCGGCTCGTGGTAGGCCTTATCGTCGAAGTACGCGCTCAATGTGGGTGTGCCCACAACCATAGACGGTGCGTGCGAGACCCGCTCTCCCGCAGCCTCGTCCGACCACTGTGCGTAGGGAGTCCCTCGCAGCTGAGCTCGCCCGCACAGGCTGCTCAGGTCAGACTCTGGATCCGTCACCCAGGCGTAGATGCCGTCGCGTTCATTACCTAGCGGCGTGTGCGGGCGGTCGGTCGCGGCCGTGCCGAGGTTCCAGCCCACCAAGGCCAACGTCACGATGCTGACGGCCGCGATCGCCCACCGCACCGAACTCTTGGAAAGAACGCGCAGCCATCGGAGTACTCGTCCCGCCCACGCCCGTCGACGATGGTCGTCACCAAATTGGCGACGTGGGGAAGCGATCGCGCGAGGCGGCGCTCCCGCGGCGCTCGACGGAGGGTCCGCCCGAGGGGTCGTCGGTCGCGTGGGGTTCTGCGGTTGTCCCTGGCCCGACGGAGGATCATCCACCGGCACGGTCCTCCACCTCACTGACGGTCTTTGCCTTCTTCATCGGGCCGCGGCCAGGCTGGCCTGACCTGCGTCCGACAGGAGGAAGGCGCCGGCCGACAGCTGATCGCCGACGTCCCACGAGGCCTTGCTGAGCTCATCCCGCGACACCAGTGGCCCCTTGGAGAACCTCGCCCATTGCGATGAGCGCGTTTCGTGGGCGGATTCGCCGCTCGGAGTGGAGCGTCTGCTGGGCGAAGCGCAGGCTGGCCCGCCGCGAGCCCCCATCGGCGGTCGTAGGTCCACCGAGTACTGGCTGCAGCGCGATGAGGGCATAGCCGCCGTCCTGGGCCACCTGCCAGACATTGGTCCTGCGTGGTGACTCGGCACGGAAATCCTGACGCGCCTCCACTCTCGAGGCACCGGTGAGCTCTCCGGAGGCGATGCGGTCGCCGGCGGCAGCGCGGTAGAGACAGACCTCCTGACGGCACACCAGGCCGCACGCGGGGCAGGGGTCCTCGACCCGGAGGTGCAGCCCGCGACCGAACTCCTTGAAACTCTGGGTATCGCTCGCAGAAGCGGCGTCTTGCCAGATCCCCACGGAGCGAAGATGCACAGCGCATCCGGCATCGTCACCGCGCCAAACACTCCAATGCGCTCACGTCTTGCGTCCACCCCGTTACCTCCCTGTTGTGCAGAGGAGTACTAAGCAAAAACGATTTTAGGGCAGAGGAGTATTGAAAAGCCATCGCTCAACACTCGCCTGCACAACCCCGGAAACATGCGGCATCCTGTGCAGACGTGAACGGAAAATGACATCAACACAATCGCGGCAGAAGGAGGGTGCGACGTCTCGTTTCCATAGGGTTTTGCGACGGCGCGGCCTCGGTTCGCGGCTCCTCGTGTTCGATCGGACGCGACTCGTCCCGCAGCCATGCGCCGATGAGCGGCCCTTGATCGCTTCGTCGTTGCTATGTCGTGAACCTCACTGATCGCCTGCTCCTGCGACTGGGTCCGATCGGCGGTTTTGCTTCTTGCACATGCGCTATTCGGTGTTACTATCTAGTGGTAGTCAGCACCACCGAGTAGCAAATAGGGGCTTCATGGCGAAACAGATGACAGAGATGCTCAAAGGCACCCTGGAAGGCATCGTGCTCGCTCTGCTGGGAGCGCAGCCCACCTACGGCTACGAGATCACAGCGCGACTGCGCGACCAGGGCTTCACCGAAATCGCTGAAGGCACCGTTTATGCGCTGCTTGTTCGGATCGAACAGCGCGGTTTCGTCGACGTGTCGAAAGTGCCGTCGGAAAAGGGTCCGCCCCGCAAGGTCTATTCGCTCAACACATCCGGCGTCGACTACCTCGACGACTTCTGGAGGACTTGGAGCTTCCTCACAGAACGACTGGAACGGCTCCGCCAGGAAGGTAAGTGACCATGTGGATCGACAAGCTCGTCGGAGATCTCGGCGATAAGAAGAGTTATCTGGAGTACAAGGCCCGGGTGAAGAAGCTTCCCGCGGGATACCGGGAGGCGGCGAAGGCCCTCGAGCGGTATCTGATGTACATGGGCCCAAGCGACGACGGTAAAGCCCTCGTCACCATGCTTGGTGATCTAGCCGATCTGCTTGAACAGAGCGCGGCCGATGCTACGCCGATTCGCTTGCTGGTCGGAGACGACCCTGCGGAGTTCGCGGAAACGTTCCTCGATAATTACGCCGGTGGCAGCTGGATCCGCAAAGAGCGCGCCCGCCTGGCGGACTCGATTGACCGCGCGATCGATGAGCAAGCCAAATAATGATCCCCGTACTCGAGACCCCAGCTATCAGCGTTCGCGGCGTAGAAAAGTCGTTCAAAAACGTGCACGTGCTCCGCGGGGTCGACTTAGACGTCAAAGCGGGAAGCATCCTCGCGCTGTTGGGCTCCAACGGAGCTGGTAAGACCACGCTGGTGCGCATCCTGTCGACGCTTCTCAAAGCCGATGCGGGCTCGGCGACGGTGAATCAGTTCGACGTTGCTACGCAGGGCAGTAACGTACGCGAGTCAATCAGCCTCACCGGTCAATTCGCTGCGGTCGACGAGGTGCTCTCTGGAAGAGAGAACCTGGTGCTCGTGGCAAAGCTGCGTCGCCTGAAAAGCCCAGGGGCCATCACTGACGAGCTACTTGCCCGCTTCGCTCTGACCGACGCGGGCAATCGAGCATCATCAACCTACTCAGGTGGCATGCGACGCCGACTCGACATCGCCATGAGCCTCATCGGCAACCCTCCCATCATCTTCCTAGACGAACCGACGACGGGGCTCGACCCTCAGTCGCGCGTGGAGGTATGGCAAACGGTCAAGCAACTCGCGAAAGGCGGCACCACAGTCCTGCTCACCACGCAGTACCTCGATGAAGCCGAATACCTCGCCGACCGCATCGCGATCCTTCATGAGGGCACGATCATCCAAAACGGAACCCTCGCAGAACTCCGACAACTCCTCCCCGAGGCAACGATGGAATACGTCCAGAAACAACCCTCACTCGAGGACGTCTTCCTTGCCCTCATCGGTGACGAACCGAGAAAGGAATCCTGATGAGCACCAACATCCTCAGCGACACTGGCATCCTCACCGGCCGGTCGCTTCGCCATATCGTGCGGAGCCCAGACACGATTATTACGACGGTGGTCACCCCTGTCGCGCTGATGCTGCTGTTCGTTTATGTCCTCGGAGGTGCCATCCGCACAGGCTCCACCGACTCGTATCTCAGCTACATGCTCCCGGGAATTCTCCTCATCACAGTCGCGTCGGGTATCGCATATACGGCCTACCGGCTGTTCCTAGACCTACAGAGCGGCATCTTCGAGCGCTTCCAATCCATGCCGATCGCGAGATCAAGCATGCTCTGGGCACACGTCCTGACCTCCCTCGCGGCAAACCTGGTGTCGGTCGCAGTCGTCATCAGTGTCGCGTTCATCATGGGTTTCCGCACAGCTGCACCTGCGACCTCTTGGCTCGCCACCGCCGGCATTGTGATCCTGTTCACCCTCGCACTCACCTGGGTCGCCGTCATCGCCGGCCTATCGGCTAAGAGTGTCGACGGTGCCAGCGCCTTCAGCTACCCGCTGATCTTCCTTCCGTTCATCAGCTCCGCATTTGTGCCCACGGACACGATGCCCGGCCCGGTTGCCTGGTTCGCCGACAATCAACCCGTCACGTCAATCGTCAACGTCATCCGAGCGCTCTTCACTCAACAACCCGTCGGTAGCGACTCCTGGATTGCCCTCGCGTGGCTCGTCGGCATCTCCGTCGCGGCCTACGCCCTGGCAATCAATGCCTACCGCAGGAAGTTCCGGTAGACATGCCCATCGAAAAGTGGTGGTCCCTGCTGGACGCGGCGACACAAAGCTGGTTGATCGCCAACAACGGCGATGCGCTTTCTGCTGACATCATCGCCACGCTCGAAGCCGCGAGCGGTGAGGTCGGGCCGAACGCTTCATGGTCCGGCCGAAAAGTCTCAGATGTAACTCATTTGACCGATGAAGAAGCGGACTGGATCGAGGAGGTCGCTAACGGGGAGCGTTAGCATCCCCACTCCGAGGTTCGTATCAATGGACCGCCTTGCAATTCCGCCGCGCGAATCCGAATGTGTCGCAAAACCGAAGTGCCTCAAACCCCATGAGTTACGAGACGTTCCGCAACCCGCACCCGACGGCACCCCGGACAAGGCAGTATCGACCACGACGCGCACGCGGAGCAACATGTCAATTTGGACCAATATCGCTCGGATTGCCCGCGAGGGACTACGAGAGATCAGAGATACGGTCGTCAACAAACATGACGAAGAGATGTACCGTGATGGATTCGACGAGGCAGCGACTACCTGCAGAGAAGTTCTGTCAAAGGGCATTGCGAATTGATGTCCAAGATGAAGTCGGCCCCCTGTAACCGTTCAAGAGCAGGTTCTGCTGACCAGCCTGACCGAAATCAAGTCTGCAACAGAAAAGGATTTGCGCGAGTTCTGGGATGGCACAGGAACAGATGAAGCGTCAGTCTGAGTCAGGCGGTGAACGGCACCGTTCGCGAGAGTATCGAGACTGCCCGTCTTCTAGCGTGACCCCTGCCGTCCGACAAATCGCAATTCGCGGGTGCGGACGGTCTGCCACGCAGCGGCAAGCCTGATCGAGGAGGTCGGAAGGACTGGGTCAGGAGATGCGCTCGAAAACCATCGTCGCCTGGATGCGGTCACCCCCGCCGAACCCACTGCTGCCTGCGGCCGCCGTGCTGATGGTGTGCAACCGGAACCCGAGCGCGGCTTGCTTGTTGATCACCTTCTCCAGCCCCGTGAGGTTCCCTGAACCATTGCCGAAGAACTTTTCCTTGAGGACGACCTGCAGAACCACATAGCTCCAGCCGGACGGTGCAGGACGTGGTGGCGCGCCGGCAACAGCATCGGCTTGGGCTCGGCTGATCATTCTGTCGATGCCAGGCGCTTTCGGCGCGGCAGGCTGCACCGAGTCGGTCCAGTTCTCACCGTCGCACCACCTCATCGTCCCCGTTCCGTCGTCATACCAACCTGCCTGTGTATCAGCCCCCTGCGCCTCATCTCTCCGCAATCACCAGGGTCACAATCGTTCGCGCTTCTCGGTCATGTCCCATTGAGTGGTGTGGTTTCCCCGCTTTGAGCGTTGCTTCGTCAACGCAAGGAGCCATCGTGCGATGGTCAGTGAGTACCGACTAAAGCAACTCACGAAGGACACCACACGATGGCTCTAGACCAGTCTGCCCTGCTCAACCTGCTGGGAGAACTCAAACTCACCGATGTCACCGACCGCATCCGCGTCGCGACCGAAACTCTGTATCAAGAACTCATCGATGCGGAAGCGAGCGCGTTCATCGGCGCCGCCCCGTTTGAACGCTCCGGCGACCGCACCACGTACCGCAACGGCACCCGGCCACGGACTTTGAGCACGACCGCCGGGGACCTTGATCTGAAGATCCCGAAGCTGCGCGCCGGGTCGTTCTTCCCCGCCCTGCTCGAGCGCCGCCGCCGCGTCGACCAAGCCCTGTTCGCCGTCGTGATGGAGGCCTATGTCCACGGCGTCTCGACCCGAAAGGTCGACGACCTCGTCAAGGCGCTCGGCGCTGATACCGGGATATCCAAGTCGGAAGTGTCCAGGATCTGCGCCGGCCTCGACACGGAAGTGGCCGAGTTCCGGGACCGGACCCTGGCCGCTCAGGACTTCCCGTACGTGTTCCTCGACGCCACGTACTGCAAAGCGCGCGTCGGGCACCGCATCGTGTCCCAGGCCGTCGTCGTCGCGATCGGCGTCGCCGCCGACGGACGGCGGGAAGTCCTGGGGTTCGACGTGGGCGACAGCGAGAACGAAGGCTTCTGGACCAGCTTCTTACGGTCGTTGAAGACCCGCGGTCTCGACGGGGTGAAGCTGGTCATGTCTGACGCCCACACCGGGCTGAAGAAGGCCATCGGCACGGTCTTCCAAGGCGCCGGCTGGCAGAGATGCCGAGTGCACTTCATGCGAAACGTCCTCGCCGTGGTCCCGAAAGGATCCCAGGAGATGGTCGCGTCGATCATCCGCACCATCTTCGCCCAGCCCGACCGCGAGCACATCGAGAAGCAATTCCGTGAGGTCACCACGATGCTCAGCCGGTCCCACCCGAAGGTCGCGGCGATGCTCACCGATGCCCAACCCGACCTGCTCGCTTTCGCCGCGTTCCCGCGGCGTCACTGGCGACAGATCTGGTCGACAAACCCGTTGGAACGGGTCAACAAGGAGATCAAACGCCGCACCGATGTCGTCGGCGTCTTCCCTAACTCCGCCGCCCTCCTCCGCCTCGCGGGCGCAGTCCTGATCGAGCAACACGACGAGTGGGAAGCCGGCGAACGACGCTACTTCTCCGAAGCCTCGATGCTCGAGCTGGCCACAATGAACAACCCAACCGAGGTCATCGACGAGGCGGTGATCCTCCCAGAACTCGCTGCCGCCTAAACTAAAACAACTGACCCGCACGGTGACGATGAATTACACCACCCGGCGGGACGTGACCCGCTTCTCACGCTCAACTCGCTGCCGGGGTCTCCGCATCGACGCATATCGGCGCCCGACTATTCGACGTAAGCCCGCTCCACCCACCGGTTTACGAGCCGCGCCATCGATGGCCGAGTGGCGGCATGGGGATCATCGAGCGGTGGTTGAGTTGGTGAGCGCCGCGGCGGCAAGTGCGCTGCTGCGGGCGCGGCATACCGTTGCGGTCGCCGACAATGGCGCGTAGCGTCCGCATCACAGAGTTAACCCTTGGAGGCCACGATGCCCATGCAGCTACGCCGCGCCCTGGTTGCGGCATCAATCCTGTCGGTGGGGTTCGGACCCGTTTCGAGCGCCAATGCTGAGGAATTTGAGGTCGAGTCCCCGGCGGGCGACTTCTGCCCAGGGTTCGCCGTGTTGGGGGACATCACGGTAAAAGGCTCGGAAAAAACTCTCCCTGGGGACCGATTCTGGGAACACAATGTTGGCACCGGCGTATGGACGAATGCCGAAACTGGCCAAACGTTCACACAACGGTCCCGTTACGCGTCCGTCGCGACTTACGACGAAGCGACCAACGACTTTAACGTCACGATCGATGGCCGATACTTGATCGGGTTCTACGCCGGCGACATCGGGCTAGCAGGCCCGGTGACCGAGACTCAGACGTACAGCGTCGCCGGACACCAGACCTTCACGTACGACGTCGATACCGATGCGATTACCGCCTATTCCCTCGACGGCAAAGTCTTGGCAGACGTCTGTGCCGTGCTGGCAGAGGGGAATTAGCGCGCGGATTCACCGCTCCGATCGTTTCCCCCGCCGAAGGCGCTCGGCACTCTGAAGCCGCTTAGCGCTACTTCCATGCACCAGCGATCCGGCCCAGGTAAGGGCCGGCATCCTGGCCACTCACCCACAATGTCGGCGTCAACCGCCCGCTCAACGACCCTTGCGTGCACGCCCGGATCATCGGACGGCTGAATTGGCTATTCGTGCGCCAGAGGAGCGCAGAGGTCCTCGGCTGTCCCGTTCAGCGCGAAGGACGTGTATAGCCCATTTGAGGTGTCGATTGTGGCTCGCGAATGGCCGTTAACGGCGAGCGACAGCCCCGGGTACTCCACCAACCCGAATGGGCCCTGGTCCCCGGGCCAGAACGTGATCCACAACTGACCGCTGATCTTCACCTCGATCTGGCCGTCCACTTCGGGATACTCCGTGATGTTCCCGACCGTGTGGTGTACGACCGACAGGCCCGTTTCGGGGTTCGTGAGGGTCGGGTACGCGCGCCCCTTGGTCACAACCCGACCGTCGGAGAACTCGGTGACCGTGACCCGAGCATCCGCGTTCGGGGATTCTGTGAAGGCGAACGCGCAGCCTTGGCCGGCGGGGAGGAACATGGCCTCGGGAACTATCGTCGCCCGCGTCGGCTTTGCCGCGTACGCGGCGGAGCTAGGTGCCAACACCGCCACCGCCAGCAGCAATATCGCGGTTATGGACTTGAATCCGGGACGAATGCGAATCGTCATGGGTGATGCTTCCTCAAGGCTCCGACCGGCGAGGCTTATTGCCTGTATTGAAGCTTCCTCCTGCTTGAGGCGGGTGTCAATGGGGGTAGCGGGCGCGAGCGTCCGCTGACCGACCGGGACGCGGGCGCGCAGCCGGTCCAAACACAATCGGGTAGAAACCGTCGTCAACCAGCCGGGAAGATTGTCAATATCGCCGTCTGCCGTAGGGGCGGTCGTGCGCCCAACCTGACTGTATTGCGTCACAAAGGCAACGAGAAGCGGAAACGTTTTCCTTGTCGTGCCATTTGAGGTTCCCCACTGCGACACCTCACTTGGGCGGTGCGAGCTTCTGTAGCACCGCGGCGGGCCCCGGCTTGACCGTGCGGTCGGGCTCGGCGTAGTGGGCCTTCGTCGTGGACGTCGAGGTGTGTCCGAGAACGTCCGCCGCAGCCTGCATGCCGAGCTCGTTGGCGAGGAGTGTTGCACCGGTTCGGCGGAAGGAGTGTGGGGAGATGTTCAGACCCTCGAGACCGGCGGCTCGCAGTATCCTGCGGAATGTTCGCCTCACGTTATACGGCGTCAGCGGCGTACCCGTCCGCGAGAAGAACAGCAGATGCTCGGAGTCCTCCGGGTCGATCAGCTTTAAGCGCTCACGAATCACATCGGCCGCGAACTGCGGCACGCCAATGACCCGGTTCGACTCGTGCGTCTTCGGATGCTCCTGGCGGACCACACCGGCTCCCCTATTCACGACGATCGTTCCGCACACGGTCACCCGAGGCGGATCGGCGTCCAAGTCGATATCGCACTGCCGAATCGCAAGGACCTCGCCAATACGCGTTGCCGTGCCGAGCATCACCTCGATGACGTCCCGCACCTGACCGTCGGACCGGCGCCCCATCCGGCCCTCCTTTGTGTGCCATTCGCGGGCCGCCAGTCTGATGGCCACTATCTGGTCGGGCGTGAGCGCCTTTGGCGTGTGAGGGGGCTTTTTCCCCCGCGACGTCTCCTTGACGGGATTGCGCAGAATGATCTCCCTTCGCAGCCAGCACCATGCCCAGGACATTGCGGGAATGCTTCGCGCGCGTGTACGTCTTCGCACGCTGCATCCTGAGAAACAGTTCGATACGACCGACAGTCACTTCACGAATAGTGAAGTTCTCAAAATATGGCAGCACGAGCCGGCGCAGCTCACTCTCGTAGACGTCCTTTGTCCCTTGGGCACGATCCACGTCGAGAAGCACATCCTCCATCCACGCCTCGGCGAGCAGCCGGAACGGAGAGCCCGCATTCAGCGAGTCGCCAGCTCCTCCTTCAGCGCTGCCACCGCCGCGTTGCGGCACGGACGCGTCGCGCCCACTTGCCGCACCTGACCATCAGAGTCCCGGAAGACCGTCGTCGCCCGAAATCGTTCTGGGCCGACCTTGGTCGTCGTGATGGAACCGAAGGTGCTGATTGGCAGTCGTGGTCGTCCAGCCATCAGCGCCCACCCCCGCGTTCACGCAGAGACTGTGCTGGCTCGTGGAGACCATCGAGCCAGCCGAGAACATCGGAGACGCGGTAGCGGATCTCCCGGCCAACCCGAAAGCCGGACGGGCCACGCCCGTCGTTGCGCAAATCGTAGATGGCCTGCACGTTCACGCCGAGATACTCGGCGAGTTCGCTTGTCGTTAATACCGGCTCAACACCGAGCCCGATGAGGTGCTGAGTGTCCATAACTCATAGGTGTTCAAGGTCATTCCAGACCACTCGAACCGGGTCGTGCACCTACTCTTCGAAGGCTCGAAACACGCCGTTTATTCTGAATGAACGTTGAATAAACGTTAACTCCATCAAGTCTTGCCCCCGAGGACAAAACAAGAAACCCTGATCAAACCATATTTACAGTAGGGCGACTGGGACTTGAACCCAGGACCGACGGCTTGCGCGGGACTCTTTCTCGAGCCGGCAGAGGATGCGTCAAAACCTCGAGTAGTTTTGACCTGACGAGGAGTTCCTTGTTCTATCCGCCTCCAATTTCTCGAAATGTCTGGACTGGGTTCGGCCTGTTTCGAGGCAATAAACGTTGAATAAACGTGCGCGCATCAAATCTCCAGACCGCGGCAACCGCAGCCAGTCACCCTCCCGAGATTGAGCATGGCCAAAGTTCTAAAATATGGCACGAATGTCGTCAAGGGTGCAACTCGCGGGGCCACTCGATTACAGCCCGGGGCGGAGTTCCTGCTAGTGGATGGCGCCCGTCGGACGTCCATTCAGAAGATTTCTCGTGAACCGGGCAATGTCCTCCTGAAGCCCGGCATACGCCTGCTCGACGGGAGTCTCGGAGCGGACGAACTGGTCCACAGCATCAAGCGCTGACGTGATGATCGCGCGCGGTGTGTGCACGTTCCACGACTCGCCTTCGGCGATGAGATCGTCGATGGTCATGGCGGCGTGGGCATATTTTCGGTTGATGGCGAGAGCCATTTTGCCGTCGCTATCGTGGTGAGTTTGCGGGACAACGTCGTAGGCCGGGGTGATTCTGGTGTTGCCGTCGGGGAGGTGGAGCATGCTGATGTTCTTGCCGTGCATATCGAGGTTGCCCACGGCCTGCGAGACGGTCAGGAGTCGGAGGAGCTGCTCAACGGAGGCCCGGTCGCCGTCGCGACCGAGGACATCCGCTATTCGTTTGAGCGACACTTTCCCGCCGAACTCCTGATACTTCTCGTTCTTCGATGCGCCCAGGGCTTGGTTCATGTCTTCCTGGTGGATGCGCCCCTGCGGTGCCTCCGGCGATCGGTCATACCGCTCGATGACGAGACCGGGGATGCGGGCGAAGTCTTCGATCCACGCGTCGAGCGTGGTCAGGCCCGCAGCTTTGGCCGCACGAAAGCCGTCCTCCTCGTCAAAGGTGATTGTCGGGAAGCGCGCCGACGGCGGCTTAACGATGTGCGTCGACGGATACCCTTCGAGAACCTGGAACCACTGATTGTCCTGTCGTGCGAGCACGATCTTGTCTTGCACGCCCGCCAGGGACGTGCGGCCGGACTTGGGCCGGTTTCCCAGCGGCGCGGCCTGCGTGTTGGTGAGCATCCGACCGACCTCGGCCGCCTCAACGGGGGCGAGGGCAGGAGTGCGAGGCTCCCCCGGCGCCTCCGGGTCGAAAATCTGAACGGCACCGGCAACATCCCGGCCGAACTGGGCCAATAGGGCGATGACGTCGTCACTGGACACCCTGATTTCGGCCGCGAGCGTGTCCAGCGCGGTGCCCTCGGGCAGGAGTTCGGCGAAGAAATTTCGTCGACGCGCCGCCCTGCTGCGGTTGCTGATCAGGTCGAACGGCACCGACTCCGAGAGGATCGTGCTGCCGAGCCCAAACGTGTTGATGGCATTCTTCGCGGTGACAAAGTCGAAGGTGCGGCGTTCCGTGCCGACCAGGTGACCCACGAGTTGGCCGTAGAGCTCCACGCGCAGGTCACCCACGGCGTTCGTCCTCACCGCCCGGACGGGGCTCATCCTCCCGGTCGTTGACCTCCATATACATGCGAATGCCGGTCTCGCGCATGATCGCAAAAATGCGCTCGAGCACAATCGTGTTCTTGCCGGACTCCAACCCCCAAATGTATTTCTGGTCCGTCTCCAGCTTCTCGGCGAGCTCCCGCTGCGTGAGCCCGCTCACCAGGCGCCCTTGCTGCAGCATGCGCCCCAAGCCCTCAGGGCCTTTCACTTCTCCACGTGCTGCCATGGCCCTCCCCTTGCGACGGTGTTATTCCCTTCAGGCTACCTGACGGCTTTATCACCGTCAACTGGAGCGAGGGCCTTATTGCCGTCAGGTGGCCTGCGGCTCAGCGAAGTGAGCGCAGGTAGCGTCTACGCGCGATGCGTTGGGCAATCAGCAGAAGTGGGTAAAGGACTCGCCAGGGCTGCCGCGGTGCGGGGCGGGTGAGTGAGCGCACGCGAGACGCACCTCGTCGCCGCATCGGTGCACGATGAACGCCCCCCGCTCGCTGTTTTCACCCGCTGCATCCGCCGCACTCTCGCCCGGAGCCTTGCCAGCAGTCTCACTTCGACTGTAGAGATCCGCCGGGAGCGTGGGGCGTCGATGCTCTGTCGTGTCCCACGCTAGCCGTCAACCATCTCTTGGCCGCGGAATCGGGCGTGAGCCGACCGACCATGGGACTGCCGACGATCGGCAAGTTCGGGTCGGTGCGCGCCGCCGGGTTGGTGACGTCGTTAGCGCTGAAGATCATGGATCGCCAGCGAATCAAGGTGGCCCCCGCCGTGTGTCGCATACAGCGAGATCTCCCGGCTGGCCGTCTTCGGGAATATTTGATCCGTGATGGTGACGATGCCGTCCTGAGCGAAGACTTCCACTGAAGAACGATCGACGTAGATGCGGAGCCTGACTTTGCCTCCAATCAGAGTGACGGGTGCTGATTCCGTCGACGCGAAGGCCGAGTGAAAGTCGACCTCCCCGGAGCGCTTGCGGTTTACGTTCAGACAGCCGGTCGAAGCGTTGTATCCGATGGATGTTCCTTCGTTCGACCCGCCGCGAATGATGAGGCCGATCTCGCCCGCCGTTCCGGGAGTAATGGTCGCGTCGATTCGGAGCACCGAGCCCCACGCTGCTTCCGGGAGCAGCACAGCGCCCTCACTGATCTCCTGGTCAACCACTGAGAAGGCCGCAGGGGCAGGAGGCCGGTCGTCGATGGCGGTCTGGACGAGATGGAGTTCGTCATCCATGGTTTCGAGCCGAATTTCGCGGGGAAGAGACATCGCGCTCTTCCACGGGCTGGTGGGGATGTCGTTCCCGTAGTCCCAGTTATTCATCCACGCGATCATGATCCGTCTGCCGCCCGGAACCCCGCTGAATGACACTGCTGCGTAGTAGTCGCGCCCCCAGTCCAGCCAGCTGTAGCTACGGAGCCTAATTGCCTCATCGTGACCGTCCTCGGGAACGGTGGTCTCTGAGGTGAAGCTGGTGCCATCGAAGTCGCCGAGGAAGTACTGTCCACCCGATCCTCCGGCGACACCGCCTGGGTTGAGGTTGACAATGAGTACCCATTTCAGGTTATCGACGTCGCCGTCCACTGCGAGAGGGAACAGATCAGGGCATTCCCAAACGCCCCCGATCGCGTTAGCAGGACCGAAGCTGCTGAGATATGTCCAGTCCTTGAGATCCGCTGAGCGATATATTACGACCTTGTGCTCGAGCGCCTCGACGGCGACCATCACCCAATAGTCCTCGCCACCCGCGGAATATCGGAAGACTTTGGGGTCCCGGAAGTCGGGTGAGTGTCGGTTGAGAACGGGGTTGCCTTGGTGTTTCGTCCACGTTCGGCCCTCGTCGAGGCTGAACGCGAGGGACTGCGCCTGCAACCCGGCATAAGACGACCGGCCGGTGAAGGCGCTCGTGTAGATGGCCACGAGTGGGGGTGTAGTGACGGACCCGAATCCGCTGGTGTTGTCCGCGTCTACGACGATGCTTCCCGAGAAAATGTCCTCGTTCAAGTCCCCGGTAATGGCCACGGGTTGTTCGGTCCAGGTTGTCAGGTCCGGGGATGACGCATGGCCCCAGGACATGTTGCCCCAGACGTTGCCGCTCGGATTGTATTGGTAGAAGAGATGGTAGAGGCCCCTGTAGAAGAGCAGTCCATTGGGGTCGTTCAGCCAATTCCGGTCTGCGGTGTAGTGGATCGCTGGCCGGAATCTCTCCTGATCCGGTTCCGTCAGCGCACGTTCCCCGATCATCCCTTCACGCCGCTCGAGGCGATGCTGCTGATGAAGGAACGCTGGAACGCGATGAACAGGCCGACCACGGGAAGTGTGATCAATGAGGCGTATGCCATCACCTGACCCCAGGAGACGTTGAGTTGGAAGAAGTACTGCACGCCAACCATCACGGGCCGGAGCTCTTCCGTCTGCACCACCATTAGGGGCCACAGGTAGGAGTTCCACGCTGGCAGGAACGTGAGGATCGCCACCGTTGCGATGGCTGGACCGGACAGCGGCATGATGATCTTGCGGTAGATCCGGAACCAGCCAGCACCGTCCATCCGGGCCGCTTCGTCGAGCTCCTTTGGTATTGATTCGAAGTACTGGTGGAACAGGTAGATCGAGAACGCGTTGGCGATGAACGGGATGATCTGCACTTGATACGTGTCCAGCCATCCCTTCGTGAAGGTGATGTTGAACCCATCGACGACGAAGGAGGGAAGCTGGTTGACCCACCACACGAGGGGAAGTGCGAGCGTTTCAAAGGGGACGATGAGGGTCGCGATGATGAGAGTGAGGATGATTCCTTTGCCGCGAATCTGCATCCGGGATAGGGCGAATGCGGCCAGGCTGTTGACGATGACACCGAGACCGACGGTGATGACGGAGATGCCGATGGAGTTGATGAGGAACCGTGCCGCCGGCACTCGGTCGAAGACTGCTGCGTAGTTGTCCATCGAAATATTACCGATGGGCAGGAACGCGGCAATGGATGAAAGGTCGCCGAAGATCTGCTGATCTGGTTTCAGTGAGGAGACGAACATGAACAGAATCGGGAAGGAGAAGAGCACCGCCAGAGCGATTCGGGCGATCCAGCCGAGGGCGCCGACTCGGGATCCCCGGCGACCCCGGCGACGCGCGGACGATCGAGTGACAATGGCGGCGGGAGGGGCCTGGATTTCGATGGCCATGTCAGGCCTTCTCTCTGGTTAGGAAGCGCTGGATCGCTGCGATTACGAGCACAATGGCAAAGAATACGAGCGAAATGGCGGAGGCGTAGGACGTCTCCTGTTGCTGGAACCCCGATCGGACGGCTTCGTAGACCACGGTCGTCGTCGAGTCGAGCGGTCCGCCCTGGGTCATGACGCTCACCTGGGTGAACAGGCTGAGTGCGCCGATGGTGATGGTCACCAGGATGAGGCTGCGAGTGGCTCGCAGGCCCGGCCACGTGATGTAGCGAAATCGTTGCCATTTGGATACGCCGTCGATGTCGGCGGCTTCGTAGAGTTCGGCCGAGATCGTCTGCAGGCCGGAGAGCCAGATGATCATGTGGAACCCGACGCCCTGCCATACCGACATGAGGATGATCGCGGGCATCGACGTGGCCGGGTCGTTCAGCCAGTCCGGTCCGGTGACCAGCCCGAACGTGACGCGATCGAGGATCACATTGATCAGGCCGTCCTGGCGATACATGAACAGCCACAACAGGGAAACGACGACCATCGACGTGACGACGGGGAGGAAGTAGACCGTGCGGAAAAAAGTCGTTCCCCGGACCCGGGTGTTGATCAAAATCGCCATGACCAGAGCGAGGCCTGCCTGAAGGGGAACAACGACAACCGCGAAATAGGCCACGTTGAGCAGCGCCCGGTAAAAGGTTTCATCGGCGAACAATCGGAAGAAGTTGTCCAGCCCGACGAAAGATGCCGGGTAGGGCGAGATGAGGCGGGCGTTCGTGAAGGCGAGCCCGAAGGCCAGCAGGGCCGGCACGAAGATGAAAAGCACGAGCAATGCGGCTGCGGGTGCGAGCATTGTCACGCCCGCGAATTCTTCCCGGCGCTGGGAGATATTGCGGGGGCGACGGGCCGGTTTGACCCGTCTACCGGCGGTGATTACGCCCTCTGGGGGCGCGAGGTAGGGAGATTGCGTGGACGTCATGATTCCTCCGTTGGCTGGGGGTGGGGTGCGTCCTGTTTCAGGATGCACCCCACCCGCGGTCAGCTACTTCTGCGTGTATCCGCCGTTGGATTTAATGTTGGCGTCGATCGACTTGGTGGCGTCGTCAAGGGTCTTCTGCACGTCTCCGCCGCTGATGATGTCCTGCGTCGCCTTGGCGAAGACCGATGAGATGAACGGGTACGCGGGCGTCTCCGGGCGGAGCACCGCGAACTTCTCGGAGTAGTCGCGGAATGCGGCGAGTTCACCGCCCTCCTCGTAGCCGGGGATGAGGGCCGCCGCCGCCGCGGTTGCCGGGATCGTCCCGGTGGCTTTCGCAACTGCTGCGACATATTTCGGCTGGAGCGAGAAGGAGAGGTAGTCCATGGCTGCTTCCGGGTTCGCGCAGCCGGTGGTCACGCCCCACTGCCAGGATCCGCCGCCGATCTTCGGGCCGGTTCCGAGGTCAACGGTCGGCATGACAGCGAGGTCATCACCAAGCACCTGGCGAGTACTGTCCGCCGCCCAGCTTCCCGTGTACAGGATCGCGCTCTTCCCATTTTGGAAATCGAGCGTCGAGTCCTTCCCGCTCTTTGCGGCGACGTATCCGTCCTTAATGAGTCCCTGGAACCACTCGCCCCATTCCACCGCCTTGTCCCCGTTGAGGACGCCGTCGGCGCTCTGGAAATTCGAGCGGTCGACGAGGTCGCCGCCAAAGGACTGCAGGAACGGCGAGTACGCGTAGGGAATCCACTCCCCCGTGCCAGCCGTCCCGAGGTCGAGCGGGTTGTCCCATTTGCCCTCGGCCTTGAGCGTCTTGAGCGCGCTGTCGAGTTCCGCCTTCGTCCAAGGTGCATCCGTTGTCGCGACACGGATGCCAGCATCGGCTAGCACAGACTTCTTGGCGAACATCGCCAGAGCGACGTCGTAGTAGCCGAAGGAGTATGTCTCATCGTTCCAGACACCCAAGGTGCTGGGCAGGTTCTCGCTCAGGTCCACACTCAGGTCGAGCGGCGTCAGGTATTTCGCCCACGCCCAGTTCGGCACATTCGGGCCATCGATGTCCACGATGCAGGGCAATTTCCCCGCGGCAGCAGCGGCGACCACCGAATCGTTGTAGGACGCCTGAGGGAAAGCCTGGACCTTCACCGTGTTCTTGCTCTGACTCGCGTTATAGTCCTTGACGATCGCCTCGATGGCGTCCAATTCGGTCTTGTTGCCGGCGTTGTGGGTCCAGAGCGTGAGCTTGCCATCCGTGCCGTCCGTGCCACCGCCGCTCGTCGTCGAACAGGCCGCGAGACCAAGTGTGAGCGCCGCTACGGCTAAACTGGCGGTGAAAAGGCGCGTCTTTGCGTGTCTCATTCGTGATTCCTTCTGTGGGTGGTTGCTTGCGAGGGATTTTATTGGGTGAGTAATCGGCGTGCCGATCAACGCAGTCGTTAGAGCGACTGCGACGTTAGTGCGGTTGTCTCGTCTCCGCGTATTGCGGGGGCGGGGCAACCGATGCCCTTTCTACGAGCGGGCAGTGGAGCTGAAGATGCCGCGGGTCATTCGCCGTGTCGCCGTTGATCTCCGCGTGCAGGCGTTCGATGGCCCAGCGTCCCATCTCGTAGTGTGGCAACGCGACGGTCGTGAGGCCGGGGAACAGCGATCCCGCGATGAGCTCGAGGTTATCGATTCCGATGATTGAGAGATCTTCTGGAACTGACAGACCCTTCAAAGCAGCCGCCTGGTAGGCGCCCATGGCCATCTGGTCATTGAAGCAGAACAACGCGGTGGGACGCTCGGCGCGACCGAGCAATGCCAGGGCCGCGGTCCGGCCGCCCGTCGCCGACGGCGACGTGGTCGAGATGAGCGACTCGTCCACGACTAGCCCGTGGGAGCGAAGGCTGTCGCGATAACCGGCCAAACGGCTGCCCGCGGCCGGGATGTCATCCTCGTTCGCAAGGTAGCCGATCCGGGTATGACCGGCCCGCAACAGGTATTCCATGGCCGTCACAGCCGCCCCTGCCTCGTCGGGAACAACCGATGCGAATCGGTCGTCATTACTTTCCGCGTCCAGGAGAACAGTGGGGATGCTCCCGAGCGTGCTCGGAACGACAACCTTCTGGTGATACATCCTGGCGTACACGATGCCGTCCACCTGATGTTGGAGGAGCGCCCGAATCTCGCGGCTCTCCAGATCGGTGTCCATATTGGAATTGACGACCATCAGAACCCAGTCGTGTTCGGCAGCCGCGTCCTGGGCGCCGAGGACAACGGCACCAGCGAAAGGGGTCGTGGAGATTTCGTCGCTCACGAAGCCGATGGTCTGTGAGCGCTGATTGCGCAAGCCGCTCGCCAACCGGTTCGGAGCGTACCCGAGCTCACGGGCGATGAGCTGTACACGTTTGCGCGTTGCTTCAGGGAGCACTCCGCCGCCACTGAGCGAATGAGACACGGTCGTGACAGATACGCCCGCCGCCGCAGCGACATCTTTGATGCCCACACGAATGTTCCCCATCGAACCATCTCCAAAAACGTTTTTGTTGCGATGGACCGATGCTACATTAACGTTTTTGTGCTTGTCAATGATTTGTTCACAGGGACCGCCGCTCCAATTCCGGCGGCCCGGGACGAATTCCGTCCAGTTGCAGGATTCACAGTGGCAACAACATTCTGGCCGGCTGTGCTGCGAGCGAAACGGAGACCGGGAGCGTTGCAGGGTGGGGCTCATGCCGAGCAGGGGCAGGGCCGCGCTCCTCGTCACTTGGGAACCCGCCACGGGACGATTCGGACCGGTGCTAGGAGTCGACCGTGCGCCTGTGCAATTGAGCTGATTGAACCATCGACAGGGCAGTCAGGACGAACAACCCCAACAACGCCGTCAGGCTTCCAATGGCGAGTCCAGAGAGGAACCAACCGGGTGACACGATCAGCTCGGTGTCACTCGCGCTTAGATAGCGGCACTCAAGTCCGACAGGCCAGATTGAAAAGGTCCCCGTGGCCCCTCGCTCAAGTAGGGCCTCGGCCGGTACCGGTTGGGAGACCGCACACTGATACCCAGGAGCTCGTGCCTCATAGGCGGCAGCGGCGACGGGAACACCACACAGCAAGGCGACGGAGATGAGGATCACGGCCAGACCAACTTGAAAACTACGGCTCATATCTGATCGAACCACAGACCGGGCGCAAACTTGCCCGAAGTCGTATTGGTCATGACCTGGCGTCCCCCTTTTACCGAGCGTGAAGGCCTCATTCTCGCATCTGTTCGAAGAAGCCCGTGAAGCGCGCATCGATATTCCTATGTGCCGTGACCTTAGCTGGTGCCCGCAAACCGGACGGCCACTGTGACATTTCCGTGCGGAGGCACGATGGATCAGGATCGACGCCAGCTGTGTCGAGGGGGAACCCTCTGCGCGAACTGCGGCTATGACCCCGGACCAGGCGTTCACTCCAATTCCGAACAGTGTGGTCGGTCTTTTGTTTGTTTCTCGCCGCGCCGGTAGCTAGCGTGGATGCCATGCTCATACCCACAGTGCTGCAAGCGGAAATAAGCGGAAACGTCGCCTCGGTCGGCTATGTGCTGGGCGGTCTCGGCGTCCTCGCGGTAGCAGCCGTGCTGTTCTTGGGCATTCAGCTAATTCGATCGAGGATGACGATCAACCGCGAGAACCCACGCGACTGACCCGAGGGCCTACAACCATCGGCGGTCTGGGGACAGGGACGCGCGAGGGGAACGCTGACCAACTCAGTTCAAGGCATCGAGCGAGGAAGCCGGGCTGTTTCGTCCGGGGAGAATGGGTGTATGCCGGAAGAATTCGAGTGGGTGCCCGACATCGGGCGGGGTGAGTGGCTTCGCCCTCTGGAAGCTGAGCCGTTTGGCAGCCTCCTGTCAATTGTTCCTCGCGGTTTCGAGGCGTACGCGCGCGTGTTTCATCCTGTCGATCGCGATCGCCCGCGCGATACGAAGACGTGGCAGAGTGTCGATGCCGCGACGCACTTCGAGGCTGTCGATGACATCGAGGCGTCGCTTGAGAGGGAGCGCAGCACGTGGGCACAGGCTGCGGCATCGTTCCGCACAACCATGCACGCCGAGGCACAGTACGCGCGGCTGGTGCGGCGCGACTATGGCAATGCCGACGGCGCGATCGGGGCCGACGGTTGGCGCTACGGAAGCACGTTTGAGGGGTGTTTTGATGCGGCCTCGTTGACGACGGCATCCACGGTTCTTTCCCGTCACACCACGACTCCGGATGCGGGTATCGCCGCGATCTGGGAGGGGTGGGGCGGTCTCGTGAGCTCGGCGGGGATCGCACACTTCGGGCCCGAATCAACCGGCGAAGCGTCCACCCGCTACACCGAAGAGGATGCAGCGCACATCGCTGATCCGACGCTTCGGGAGCGACTTTTCACGGCCGCCCGGCAGGGGATCGCCGGGGCGCGTTCCGTCATCGACGCTCTTCCTGACCGTGCCCGCCCAGAGCCGGAACCAGGCTCAGGCGTGCTCACTCGTGAAGCAGCAGCCGGGCCACGTTTCGACCTCCACGGAGGCACGGGACGGCACTACGTTCTATTCGAGGCCGGCGCTAACACCTTCGCGGATGCTGCGTGGCCCGGTCGTGCGCCTTGGGTGGACGGCGTGATGTGGGCACAATCGCCAAGCATCCTGTGGCCTGACGATCAGTCCTGGGTGCTCGCCACCGAAATCGACTTTGACTCGACGCTCGTTGCCGGGACGACGGCGCTCATCCGTGAGCTCGTGCAGACTCCCGGTCTCGAGGTCCTCCCGATCCGAACCGACGCCGACCTGACGTGGGATGGCGACGTGCTCAATCGCCCCGAGTAACGTCGCAGCCCGGAGTGCTGCGCCGAACGCCGCCCGCAAGCCGGACCCTCTGCGGGGCGGGCTGGTATTGGATGTGCCGACGTCAGGCATCGCGCCCAGCTGACGCAGTTGGACTCCGTGGACTGCCGCAAGCCAGTGATCCTTCGATCATCCATAGATGCTGCTGCGGTGATCAATGTCAATCACCAAAACGATCAGGCGTGCGTCTTGAAGGTCGCAAACAACGCGATAATCTCCGACGCGATATCGCCACAGACCTGAGAGGCCTCCGGTGAGGGCTTTGCCTCGGTCCCGGGGGGTGTCGAGTGTCGTGATTGCTCGGAGTGCGTCACGGACACGTCGGGCGGTTTGTGGATCAGCTTTCCGAAACCACTTCACGACGTCGGGTGATAGCTCAACGTCCCAACTCACTCGATCTCATCCAGGATGCTGGCATCGACCGAGGCATCGCTCAGCCCCAGCTCGCGCTCAACAACAGCGAGCGGCACGGCCTGCACCCGACTCGAGCGAAGGTCCGCAGCGCGGGCGATGATGCGGTGCTCCCATTCCAACTCCGACAGGTCTCGCTCTAGCACTTCGCGCACAACATCACCCTGGCTTCGCCGGGTCGCTATGGCGAGCGCTTCGACACGCTCGCGCAGATCTTCGGGAAGCCGCACGGAGATGGGTCGCCCAAGTGGCGCTTTAGTCTTCATGTAAACATTGTAATCGATGTAAGCGTAATTTTTCCCACGCTATCCGTCAGCATTCTCGTAACGGACCAATCCTCGGCCCGCAAGCCGGACCTCAAACGGGAATGATCCCACGGAGACTGGGCTATACGGCCCGCGCAGACAGTAGAGTCCCGTTTGCCCTGCACGTAAGAGATTCCCGCTGACCTGGCTCATACGCAACAACCATTTCAGGCCAGAGAGACCTTGGACACCCAATATCTCTCCGCAACGTTGGACCGCGAGCGGCTCGCGCAGACGCGCCGCACGCACCACTCAGAACACTGAGCGGCGTCGCCGGAGCAGGTCCAGTAGACCTGCCGTCGTCCTCTCCCCCGCGATTCCTCTGCCATTCGAGTGCGGACCCATCCCGCAGCTATCCTGCGCAAATGGAGGATGATCTCCGCTCCGTTCTTGCCTGAACCTGGACTTGCGTGCCGAGCTGAATCGCCGCCTACCGAGCTCACCACCGAACGCAAGAGCCACCGAGCCTCAACGACCCGAAGCTCCTCAAGGCGGACCCAGACCAACCGAGCGCGATTTTGCACTCTGTGAAGAAAAGACTGAGATTCGGCCATTTTGGTGAATAAACGTTGAATAAACGTCAACTGCACGAAATCTGAGGCACGTAGATTTATGTAAAATACCTGATCAAGTTCGATATCAGTGACGGAGTGCGGACTTGAACCCATAACTGAACCGAAATCATCGAATTTACGTGGAGATCGCGATAGAAGAAGTGCCGATCAGGGCATTTTTTTTGGGCAACACCAAAGAATCGACCCCAAAACACCCCCGAAAAGTATCAAATCTCGGCGATTTTTAGAGAAGAAAATCCCTGATCAAACGATATTTTATTGTGGGGCGACTCAGACTTAAACTGAGGACCGACGGTTTGCGCCGGATTCTTTTTTGAGCTGGCGGAGGATGCGTCAAAACCTCGAGTAATTTCGACCTGACGAGGAGTTCTTTGGTCTTGCCACCTCCGTTCTCTCGGAACATCTGGGCTGATTTCGGCCTATTTCGAGGCAATAAACGTTGAATAAACGTGCGCGCATCAAATCTCCGCACGAACGGCCACCACAGCCTGGCGCCTTTTCGAGATTGAGCATGGCCAAAATTCTAAAATATCGCCCGAATGATCGTCGAAACCACAGAGCATCGACAACTCTGCAACAGATTCGTCCGCGAGCTGAATCGACCGCAATGCGCGCGGCAGCATCCTGGCGGCTTTCGCGATGATGGCCGCGTCGCGGGCATTGGTCTTCGCCTCTCCAGCGTGCAGGTCAGCGATGCGGCGCATTGCCAGGCCGGGGAGGTAGCCGACGAGGACGTTCTCCGCCTGGGCGACGATGATCGGTAGGGCGCCGATCGTTGCCGGCTGATCGACGACGACGAGCACGGTGCCGGACTGTTTCAGCTTCTGCAGCACCGCCCGCATCTTGGCTTCGCCGTTCGGCAGCTCCTTGTCGAAGAGGACGTTGCCGGCCGTGTTCAAGGCGACGGCGTGGTGTTCGCCTTTGCCGACGTCGACACCGACGAATACGTCGACGCTGTCGTAGCTTTCGATCATGACTGCTCCCGTCCACTCGTTTTAGTGGCCTGGTCTACGGCGTCAAGTCTCGGCATCCACGTTACGAACGACCTCGGCTTTGGGCCCAGTCGAGCCCCTATCAGCGATCACCCGACACCAACCGAGTCCGGTGACAACACCCCCGGATCATGAACGGCTGGGGGCAACAATCATGCCGGACCCGACGGGCCAACACCCTCAGATATTCACAATCCGAGGATACGAGCAAGGTAATGGGGGCACGGGTTATCTTCCTAGGTCTCATCACTCGTCCGTGAGTGATTCATAACGAGGCAGCTTGAACTGACTTTATCTGCCGCCACTAGTAGCCAACTGGCCGACTCAGCTTCCGGATATGGCGTCCGGCGCCCACGTTGGTCAATAGACTGCGGACGTGATCCCGGAAAAGCAGTCAGACAATGAGTACTCAACCCTCGCTCTATCGCTCCTCAACGTGATTCGCGGTGAACCGTTGGAAGCAGCCATCGAGGCAGCCTGCCTGTTCACGTATTCACGCTGGAGGTTCGGCCCAAATCACATCGCAGATACCGTTCCCTTCTTGCAAGTTGATGACGATGTTCGATCCTCCAAAGATCTCCGAACAATTTCCAAGAGTTCAGCGAATGACCTTGCAGATTCTTTTCACACGTATCTTCCAGAAAGTGCCAGCCGAGAGCGCCACCACGACCTGTTCGAGGCGTTACTGCGAATCCGAAATGAAAAACTAGGGCGAGCCGGCGTCGGTCGAGCGACCGCGGCCAACATTGCTGATCTCATGGCAGCGCTCGTGGGTGACGGCCCCCGGTTACTGGACCCCGCCTGCGGAATGGGAGGGAGTCTGCTGACCGCGTCGCAGATCTCACCACGCAGCGTCGTGCATGGCGTCGATATTTCGCAAAGTACTACACAACTGGCCCGGATGCGCTTGGAGCTGGCGGGAATCAAAAACATCTCAATCGAGAGCCACGACTGGCTTCGTGAGCGCCCGAATCCTGAATGGGACGCCATCGTCCTTGAACCCCCCTTCGGAGTTCGTCTCGTGAATGCAGACTGGGCCCCAAGACCCCAACAACAGACATGGTCTGGCTCACCGCTGCCGCCAGCGCCCTGCGGCATGACGGAAAAGCGACCGTGCTCCTCCCAGTTGGTAGCACTTTTCGATCGGGGACTGAGAAACAAATCCGAAACGACCTTCTTCGTTCGGGTCGTGTCGAGGCAATCATCGCTTTACCTGGCGGTTCGGCGCTGGGATCGATGATCGGGACATGTCTGTGGGTCCTGCGCGGAAGCGATGATCCACGCAAAAACGGACACGTCCTGTTCGTCAACTGCGCGGTATCCACGACCCCCTCGGGAGCTACCTCGTCGGACGTCTGGCATTCGGTTAGGGAGATCTGCGGGGGATGGAGAGAGCGAAGCATGCTGTCCAATGTGGAACCGTGGCGGGCGAAGTTGGTCGACACCCACACGTTGATCGAGAGCGGAGATGCCAACCCTTCGCGGCACCTTCCCCCGGCACCCGAGATCCTCGAGCCGCGTCCGGCAGCGCCCGGCAGACTCCTGACCGAGTTGCGCATCAAGAATGTTAAGAGCATCGACGATCTCATCGAAATCCCTCTCAAGCCCCTGACTCTCATTTTCGGCAAGAACTCGGCTGGCAAGTCGTCGCTGCTGCAGTCGCTTCTCCTACTAAAGCAAAGCGTTACGTCACCTCACCTCGAAACCGCCGGACCGTTGGTAGATGTAGGCAGCTACTCGAGCCTCGTCAACCGCCACGAAGTGGACAAGGATATTCACATCGGCGTGTCATTCGCTTCGTCTCCAACACTCGATTCCGCCGCTTCGGTCCCCAACCCCAGCGGTCTCCGTTCCATTGATATCCACTTCGGGATGTCGCAATCGACCGGCGAAGGCATCCCGAAAATGGCTCGGACGGCCTTTGGTGACATATCCTTCGAATTCATGCGAACGACGGCCGAGGAAGGCGAACTCTACACACTCGAAGTCCCGGACATCAGGCGATTGATCACTCACGCCTACACAACCGACTCGACATTCCCGCCGAGGCGCCCCTCGTCGGGCCGGCAAGGCCAGACTGTCGAGAGAGTCCTAGACAAGTGCCAAATCGAACTCATCCCCTTTGCTGCCGACCGGCTGTTCCCAGGTCGCGTCACCTCCGACATCCTGACCGAAATCTCACATCTGACGTCGGGCACAAATCGAAAGGGTCTAGCCGAAGGCGCCTTGCGAACTGCCAGCGCGCTAGTCGAAGGGGTATCCGATGAAGCCCGCAAACTGCTAGAAGGCCTCGTCTACCTTGGACCGCTGCGGGAACCCCCGAAGAGATTCAGCCGCCGGGCGTCTGCGAAAAGCGGAATCGATATCCCATATTTCCTCCTCGACAACACTTCGGAACGCGAACTGGTATCAGACCATCTCAGACATCTCGGGATGCCATACGCTCTCGATGCAATCAGGCTCGGCAATAGCGAGAGAACACACGTCTTCGGCGACTTTGCGGCGATAATCTTGACTGATAGCAGGTCAGGTGTGCAGCTCAGCACGGCCGATGTGGGCTTCGGAGTCTCGCAGGTGCTGCCTATCGTCGTCGAGCTCTCAGCGCGTACGGATTCCGTCATTGTGATAGAGCAGCCCGAGATCCACCTGCACCCAGCAATGCAAGCCGACCTGGGCGATCTGCTAATTGAATCAGTGGATGAGTCGGGTCGCGCCAACCAAGTCATTGCCGAGACCCACAGTGAAAACCTCATCCTGCGCGTCCAGCGACGAATCCGTGAAGGAGTGATCGACGCCGACACCGTGTGCATCCTATACGTAGATCAGGACCCGGAAGGGTCCGCCATCATCCGTAACCTCCGAATCGATGCCGACGGAGAGTTCCTAGATGATTGGCCGCACGGATTCTTCGTCGAGCGCTTCGAAGAATTGTTTGGCGATTTCGCGTGATCTTGGAGCTCGGCCTGTCTCCGTTTGCCTTCCTAGATATTTCCGCCGCGAAGCAAGGCTTTCGGTCTAAGGCTCTCGCACGAGCCCTGTTGGAATCCGTTCAGGCGCACGGTTCACTCGTCTTTGCCTGCCGTGATGACTTCGAACTCCTACGCGAAGTGCTCGCTGACGTTCAGCTCTCCCCTGACGAAAAGAAACGGTGGCGGGAGATGCTTGAGCGCCTGAAGCGGGAAGATCGGGTTCGCATCGCAGATCCGGGCCTCGGCTCAAGCATCGATGAGATCGTGGCCGTCGACGGCGTGTCAGCGTTGCGAAGCACATTGCCGCTCCTCGCCGTTCTAGGAAGCGATGCCTTCGCGCGGCTCTGCCCTGGCAACACCCAAGGCACCGAAACGCTCGATCGTGATACTGCGTTGGCAACCGCGGAATCAGCCTCTGAGACCGACGTCATGGGCCGCCTCCGGGCTCTCGCCGACCGTGAAATGTACGCTCGAGGCACTTCGAGAGAAGAGATCTGGTCTGACCTCTTCGCAACTCTCGGGAGTCGGTCAAAACGAGTGACTATTCTTGATCGGTACGTATTCCACGAATTGGCGAGGCGTGACGCAAGATCTGGGCAGCGCGCCCGCGCCGAACACCTGATCTGGTTCCTCCAGAAGCTCGACGAGATCGCTCCCCTTGGTGCTCGGGTCGTCATCTACGGAGGGCTAGGGCAGGACGATGTTCCAACAACTGCCTCAAATGTCGCCACCATGATCTCGCGTTATTGGCGCCCCGGATCGGGGCATATCTCCACCTTGGAGATCGTTGGCGTGGACTGGCGGCCGACCAAACATCCGCACAATCGTCACATCAGATTCGGATCGTCGCTCGGATTCGACCTGAGTGAAGGCCTCGATCGTCTGCAAGATCCTGAAGTGAACTTCCCTGAAGGGTTCAACTTCGACTACAAGTGGCGCAAGGAACAGCTCGGGCACATGTCACAGAGGGAAGCCACTGTTGACAACGATCGTAGTGCCCAGCGAGCCGCGCTGAACGCTGGCTAGGAATCGCGATTCGCTGAGGGAGCCACAGAAGCTGTGTCTGAGCACTCGCCCGCCGGTTCTTTAGAGTGGGATTGCTAACCCGACACCCCTGAAGCAGTGTCAATGGCCAATCAAAAGTGGGCAGTTTCTACCCAACGTCGGAACACTCGATCAAATTGGGGGCTGTTTCTTGAGCCTATCGAAGTGCACTTGAGCGGGTTCCCAGCTCGTCCCACGCGCACCTGGCTGCCGGAGGCGTCTCTGTCAGCAAGATAATCCTGACGGTGGACGCGAAGTATCGATCAAGAGATCGACGCTTGGCGACAGGGATGAGGACCGCTATCTGAGTTCAATGGAACCGGACTGCACGGCAAGCACGACGCGGGTGCTTCTTTGCGTGTTAACGCCGACTGAAAAGAGGGCCAGTATCGCCGCTCAAAACAGGGCCACCAACCAATATGGAGGGTGATCAATTTGGATGATTGGGCGAAGATACGCCAGCTGTTTTTCAACGGGCCAGCACTCGAAATGGAAGATCGCACGACTTGTCGGCGTCTCGCGAGGAACGGTCGAGCGGGCGTTAGAAACGGATCGGCTGCCGAAGTACCAGCGGGCGGCCACTGGTTCGAGCCTTGACGCGTATGCGGCGCAGGTTCGGGTGTTGTTGGCCGCGACGCCGAGGATGGCGGCGTCCACGTTGGCGGAGCGTGTTGGGTGGTCGGGGTCAGCGTCGGTGTTCCGGGACAAGGTCGCCGGAATCCGGCCGGAGTATGTGCCGCCGGACCCGGCGGATCGCGTGGTGCATGAACCGGGCAAGCAAGTGCAGTGTGATCTGTGGTTCCCGCGCGAGCCCCGGCCTTTGGGTCACGGGCAGGAGGGCATGCCGCCGGTATTGATGATGACGTCGACGTTCTCAGGATTCTTCCAAGCGATCATGTTGCCGTCCCGGTCAACACCGGATCTGCTCGGCGGAATGTGGTCGCTGCTTCAGGCCGCCGGCGCCGTCCCGCCGCGTTTGATTTGGGACAACGAGACCGGCATCGGCAAGGGCCAACTGACTGAGCGCACCGCCGCCTTCGCCGAGACGCTGGGCACGGAGATCAAACTGCTCAAGGCCCGTGACCCGGAGTCGAAAGGCATGGTCGAGCGCCGCAACCGGTTCTTCCGCCCGTCCTTCATGCCGGGGCGGCATTTCGTGTCACCGCAGGACTTCAACGAGCAGATGGAACAGTGGCTGCCGCTGGCCAACGCGCATCATTCCCGCTCACGGCGGGCGCGACCGGTCGATCTGATCGAGCAGGACCGCGCGGCCATGCGCCCGCTATCGCCGGTGGCTCCGGACGTGCTCTTTCGAAACACAGTGCGGCTACCGCGGGACTACTACGTGAGGGTGCCCTCCAACGACTACTCCGTCGCTCCGGCGATGATTGGCCGACTCGTGGATGTGACGGCGAGCCTCGACACGGTGAGCGTCACCCACAATGGCGTGAATGTCACCACACACGATCGGGAATGGGCCCGAGCGTTGACGGTCACGGACCCGAATCGTGTCGCTCAGGCCGGAGTGCTGCGGCGGCAATTCCAGACGCTCCGACGCCATGGGCTTCCAATGAGCGTCGCGTTCGTCGAGACGGCCAGCTTGATCCCAGTCGACGTCTCAGCCAGACGCTCGGGCAGAGTTTTGATGGAAACTAACAGGCCATCGCGCACGGTGATGGCGCTATGGTCGCCGGGCAAATGGACCAACATCGTGAAGCGGGTCGCTCCACCAGCGTGGCGATGGCCGATAGACAGGTTGACCCCAACATGAAATCACATTCCTTACGTTGGTGTTGTGGGTGATTTCGGGACTGTCATAAGTGAGGTGTCCATTCAACGGGGGCAAGGCCGGAGCCACAAGGTTAGTGACACGCGGTTGAGCGAGGTAGTTCAGATGAGTGTCAGGGTGCGTGGGACACAGTCTTCCACCATGCGAGACGCGACAAACCGCCGGTCAGCTATCCGATCGACCGGCGGTGCGTAGGCTCCCCCGCGTTGTCCGGGCGACCGCGAAAATGCACCCCAATTCGCAGCTTCGCGACGCGGGCAGCATTTCGAACATCCTCGACCACCAGCGTGTTTGTTGGCATGCCCTCCATGGCCTCCTGGATCGCGAGCTGCACGACGAGTGACTCGACGGATGCACGGGGTTTCCCTCTGTGCGCCCGTGCCTGGTTCTCCATCTCCGCGTCGACGGCATAACGCGCACTATTGCGGTTCACTTGCATCACGACAGTTTTCACAAGCTGATCGAACTGCCGCCGGCGCTCCTCGCGTCGGACCTCGGCTTGTGTGCCCCGCACTGCCGCAGCGACGTCGTGGCTGGTCAGCAGATCGAATCGGCGCATCCGTTCTGTGACGATCTCGGCGGCTCGGGCGTAGACGATGTTCTCCACCGGAACCGGCGGGAGCCCCATGTGTGCTCTGGTCGCCACGTAGGCCTCGGCGAACTCACGCATGCGGGCGCCGCTCTTGAGCATGTGCTCCGTCAGGGACTCGGCGAACACGGTGAACTGCCGCAGATGCTCGGGCAGAGCTGGATCTTTGAAATAGGTGTCGGCTTCGCGCTCGTGTGCACGGCGTTCTGCGGCCGTAGCGGGGTGGAGGAGCTTCGGCGGGAGACCGGCCCTGGTGAGCGTGCGCTTGAGGCGTCTCGCGGCGGCGTTGGCCTCCAGTTCCGACTGGTAGGTCTCCGGGTCGCTGCGCCGGTTGCGCTGCGACTCGGCACGGCGCTCCTTGTTGCGCTCTGCCCACTGTTTGCTGGCCTGCTTGGTACGCTCGGGATTCTGGTCGCGTCTGGCCGCCGCCCGGGCGCTCACCTCGTCGCGATGGGCTTCGTAGTAGCGGTTGTAGTACTCCCTGATCTTCTCGCGGTTCGCCTCCACCCACTCTCGCTGGTACTCGCGCCTGCGATCGGGGTGCGCTTCCCGCCAGCGTTTGGCACGCTCCCTCCCCTGCGCCCGCACGTCTTCCTCGTGCCGCTTGCGGTCCGCGACGCGGCGCATCGAGTCGCGATTGAGCTGCCGTGATCGCTCGAGGTGCTCCGCACGCCAGCGCCGATTCATCTCGCGAACCCGGTCGCGGTTCGCCGCCACCCACCGGTGGCGGGTGTCCGGGTTGCGATCAGGGTGACTCCCTCGACTCGCCTTGTACTTGGCATCATCGTCGTGGAGAGACGGCGGATTCCCCAGCGCCTGGTGCGCCGCGGCATTCTCATCGGGGAGGCCGTTCATGATCGCTGCTACGCGGGTGGTCGCGCCAGCTCGATGACGAGCGCGAGGAGTTCGGAGCGATGCGCCGTCGGATTCGTGATCACGCGCCCGATGACGGTGCGGAGCCGTTCGGCATCCTCGTCGCCGATCGCAGAGACGGGCTCCAGGCAGTACGCGATGTCATTCTGGAGGCTGTACTCGTCGTCGTCGACCGCGATCTCCGGATAGTAGAAGAGCGCGGCGAGCGCGGCGCGACTGAGCAGGTCGTCGAACTGTTCTTGCGGGATTGTCATGGTGAAGCCTCCTACCGGCGGACGTGTGTGAGCCCATCTTGCCGCGAACAGTAGGTACGCCGACGGTGACTGGCCGCGAACCTCACCGAGTTTCCGGCTGTGCACGCAACGGTGGCGACTCAGCCGCGCCGCGAGGCAAGCTCCGGCTCCGCAAGGCGTTCCGGGCCATTGCCGTCTCTGAGAATCGCCCGCGACGCCTGGCGCCGCACGTTGGTCTCGCGACCAAGCATCCACAGCAGCCGCGCCAAAGTCACGGGTCCGGCGACGAGGAACTTCAGGGCGTTCCACGCGAAGATCAGTGCGAGCAAGTGGAACCATCCGGAGCCACCGGCTTCGGCCTGCCCGCTGCAGAACACGGCGGCGAGTGCGTACGGGACCGCGAGAAGCATCGCCGGCACGCCCCACTTGAGACCGCGGCGAGTGTAGATCGCGTCGAGCAGGATGTTGGTCGGCATCAACCCGCGCAGCGCGTAGTGAATGCGGACGGTGGCACCCAAGATGAGTCCGAACATGATGCAGCCTTCCAGAAGTTCAGCAACAAGAACCTGAAAGGACCGCCGTTGAACGGGAGTCATACCATCGCGACAAGCGATGGCGCGTATAGAGGTCGCCTGATAACAGTTTAGAACCGGATGCCCGCGGACGGAACCCCACAGAGACCTCCGCCCCTCTCGAGCGGATGCTCCCGCCTGCCCTGTTGCCACGGCTCGCGGTCAGCTGCCCCGCGGTACGGTTGACACCACTGCCGTTGCCGTTCACGAGGACGACGCCCCATCCGAGGAGAACCAGATGTCGGTCGGTTTGCTCGCCGTAGTCGATGACATACTCACCGCCGCCCTCAAGGCGAGTGCTAAAACCGCAGGCGTCGTCATCGACGACGCGGCCGTCACCCCGCAGTATGTCCAGGGGCTATCGCCGGCGCGCGAGCTCCACGTCGTCTGGCGGATCGCCCTGGGCAGTCTGTTCAACAAGTTCGTCATCATCATCCCGCTCGCACTACTCCTATCCGCGTTCGCACCGTGGGTGTTGCCGTGGTTGCTCATCCTCGGCGGCACCTACCTGTGCTTCGAAGGCGCGGAAAAAGTCACCGAATGGTTCGGCGCGCATCACGGCACGGACGAGACTGAATCGCGGGATGAGGGCAAGCTCATCTTCGGCGCTATTCGCACCGACCTCATCCTCAGCACAGAGATCATGCTGATCGCGCTGGCAAGTCTCGACCCCGATTTTGGCCTCTGGAACACGCTCGGCGCGTTAGTGGTCATCGGCCTCGGCATGACGGTACTCGTCTACGGCGCCGTCGCCCTGCTGGTCAAGATTGATGACATCGGGCTGTCGCTGATGAAGAACTCAGAACGACGGGTCCGACGCACCGGCGCACATATCGTGCGTTCGATGCCCACCGTCTTCCGAGTGATCGGCATCATCGGCACGGTCGCCATGTTGTGGGTGGGCGGCCACCTGGTGATCCTGAACCTGGCCGAGACGTTCTGGAACGCCCCCTACGACGTGCTGCACGCCGTGACTCAGGTGGTCGAATCTGCCGGACCTGTCCTCGTCTGGGTTACCGACACAACGATGTCGGCTGTCTTCGGCCTCATCCTTGGTCTGATCATCGTCGGGATCATTTACGGAATATCGGGTCTTCTCAAGCGGACCAGGCCAGACGTCGTCGCGACCTAACCGAAGTTCCGGCTCACGGCATCTGTCCGCGAGCGAACGCTGCCACCGACCGGGTATTTATGAGGTTGCGTAATAACACGTCAGAACCGGATGCCCGCGGGCGGAAGCCCCGTCCTGGCGGTAGGTCGGGGTGCATCGTAGGTGTGGCGTCCCTCCGCGAGCCGCTGCGCCGCTTCGAGGGCGGCTCGCGCGCGTGTAGCATCGAGCTTCTGTGCCGTAAATTCCGGTGCCACCCCGAGCGATCGTGCGCCGACGATGGAGTATCGGTCCCGGTAGGCCGCGACGGTGCACGCGTGCCGTCGCCACACAGCGGATGCCGACCCTCGCGGGGCAACCCCGAGTGCTCGAGTCCAGGGCTCCCCCGCCAGCACGGCTTCGTCGAGCACGGCGCTCGCCCGCGATTCGATCAGCTCGCTGCGCTCGACGAGAGCGCGGCGCATCTCGGCATCCATCGTCCCGAGCGCCCTCGGGATGAGCCCGGCGACGAGACGCGGAGCGCTGCGCGAGCGACCCGCTCCCCCGTCCCGAGAAACAACCGAGGCCACCCTGGACCGCAGCACGGCCGCGATGTCCTGCGCATCCTCGAACCCGCGAGCCGCCACCACGTGTGAAAGCACACCAGGAATGTCGAAGTGGTGAGCCTCAGCCCGCCGCAGTTCGGCGGTGAACGGACCGAAGGCATCCGAGTTGATAGCCGCGTCGGCCTGGCCGGGCGAGAGGCCGCACGCGCGCACCACCGCCACCCACCGGTCGTGCTGCGCGGCCGCCGCAAGGGTCTCGTACTCCGCCGCGAGTTGCGCCACAGATCCCCATGCGTCATGCTCCGCCGCGATCGTCTCGTGTGCGGATAGCTCGGCGCCGACGTGCTGCAGAATGCCGAAGAGGATGCTGCGCGCCGTCACGTCTCCATCGTCACCGGGGCGCGGCCCGACGTGGGCCACATCGGGCCGGTCGACAGCGACGTAGGCGGTGTTCGCCTCACGACCCCGCGTCATCGCGACGTAGAGGTTCTCTCGCGGCATGCTCGGCGCGACGACAACGTGCGCGGTGTCGGTCGTGATTCCCTGCGCCCGGTGCGAGGTGACCGCGTAGCCCAGCTCGACGTGCTGAGCGACGTACGAAGCGGGCAGCAACACCGTGCTCCCCCACCGTCGACCGTGCCGTCGCACCTCGACCGAGCCGTTCCGGTGCACGTCGATAACGGCCCACCGGTCGCCGTTGTGCACCCAGGTTCGGGAGGCGTAGAGGCGGCGATCGTTCCGGCGGGTGATGACCGTGTCGCCGACGGCGGCGCGAGTTCCGTCGTGCAGGGCGACTTCGCGCAGCGCATCGACCTGACCCTCCAGGATCAGTTCCGTGCGCGCACGCACGTTCAGCGATGCGACCGCCTCGTTCGAGTCGCTGATCAACACGGTCTCCTTGCCCGCTTGAATATCTGCGCGCCAGGCCTCGTAGGCGGCATCGGCCATCGCATCGGTGGTGCCGTCGCGCAGGCGGTCGTGCGCGCCGTACAGGTCGATTACGTCGGGGTTGCCTTGGCGCAATCCGAGGGATGCCGTCTTCTCCCACTCGTGCACGAAGCGGTGTACGTCAATGAGTTCGGGGGCATCGACTCGATCATGCACCAGCATCGAAAACGCGCCGCCGGCATCGATGGCTTGAAGCTGGGCGTGGTCGCCCACCAGCAGAACTTTCGCGCCGGCATTCGCGGCCAACGCAGTGATCCGATCCAGGGGCAGAGTGCCGGCCAACGAGGCCTCATCGATGATCACGAGCTGTCCGGCCCGAAACGTGGTTCCGTGGTCGAGATGGGTCTGCCACCATTTCGCCAGGTTCTCGGTTGTGATTCCGAGGTCCGTCGCCAGTACGGTCGCGGCGGCCGCCGAGGGTGCGAGTCCGACGACGGAGCCCGCACCGTGCGCTTCCTCCCAGGCGTGCCGAAGCACGCTCATCGCTGTTGTCTTTCCGGCGCCGGCCGGCCCCACCAGAACATCAACGATGCGGCCCGAGTCGACGATCGATGCAAGTGCCGCGAGCTGGTCGTCGGCGAGCACTCCCCCGCCTGGCAGTTTCGTGCGCGCGGCCGAACGCAGCGTAGTCGCCGCGACTCGCGGCCCGGTCTGATTGGCGGCGCGCTCGAGCAGCCGCGACTCCGCGGCGATCAACTCGGTCGAGGTGAACACGACGGAGTGCTTCGGGCGGAAGACTGACGTGCCGTCATCACGTTGAAAGGCGGTGGGGCTCACGGCGAGCTCGGGTGGCGTGATGCGTAAGGATGCGCGCTCGGCGGCATCCGTTATGAGCCCGACGACAGCCTCTCGATCCGACGCGGATGCGAAGCGGTACTTCATGGTTTGGCGTGCGGCCTCGGCCGTGAGGTTCCAGTGCCGCCAGATTGCTCGCTTCTGACTGACGGCCGTCATCACGCTCAACGCCAACGCAACGATCACCTCGCGCGGCACGTCCTCTGCGCGCAGCACCGGCGCCGATGGGTGAGCGGATGCCGCGCTCACCAACACCGACACGTCGCGCCCGAGCACGAGGTGGGCGCTTTTTCGCCATGCCGCCGTGAGCTCAGCCAGCGAGTGCACGTGCTTTGCCGGCCGAGTGGAGAGCGTGGCCTGGGCGCGCAGCTTCATGATGGTCACCGGATTCGGACGCCGACCGTGGCTCGCCACGTACGCCTCGATCAACCGGTCGGTCTCCACATCGATGTGCCGGGACCGCGACGAAAATTCCGCGACGAGCGCTTCGGGAACAACGCTGATCGCCCACGCGGGATGGCGATCGCGCCCCCGCTCCCGCTTCTCCCACTGCACGCCGAGCGATCGGGTGAGTGCGTCGGCGAACAGGGTTTCGTGCAGTTCGGAGAGCGCCACCACGGCCTCGTGCATCGGCCGGCCATCGAGCGAGCGCCACTTGCCGTCGAGCACGGTCTGCACCTTGTTGCTGATCACGACGTGCGTGTGCAAATGGGGGTCGCCGGCTCGACTGTCGAAGTGGTCAAACGCGGTCGCGATCAGGCCGGTCACATCGACCTGCGCAACGGCACCGCCCTGCGCCGTCGCGCCGGTGCGGGTCGCCGCGACCTCGCGCTCCACGAACGCGACCACCTCCGCAACCGCCGCGTGGTGGGCCTCCGCGATGCGCACCTGCGTGGGTGCGTCGGCAATGCCCCAGAGCACGCTCGCTGACTTCGGAATCGAGAACGTGAAGTCATACCCGGCAACGGCGCGACGCCGTCTTCCGGCGGGCTCCGCCTCAGCGGATGGCGCGGCAGCGGATGCTCCCCCGCTGGGGTCCGGCTCGACATCGTCCTCACGTCCAGCAACGGCGTCTCGGTCGGCGACGGTCCGATAGACCGGGTAGCCCCGCCCGAGGGCCTCGCCCGTGACGGGGTCACGGCCCGATCCGATGAGCAGCTGCAACTGATCCTCCGTAACCACGTCGCCGACGACAACGACTCCCCTGCCGAGACCCGGAAGGCCACCGCCCATCCACCGGCCTGGAGGCGTGCCGTGCGCACTGTAGTAGCGAGTCAGCGGCGTCGACAGCGAGCGGATACCGTCACCCGCGGCGACCGTTCGCAGCAGGTACTTGTACCCGTCGCCGGCACTCATGACCCGCATCGACACCGTCATCGCGCGCACCTCCGCTTTCGTCACGAAGGTGCGCAACTGGTGCTCTGACGTGAACTGGAGTGACGAGTTCCCTATTCGGTGAGCCGGGGCGGGCGGCGGGGCTGGCGTAGTGCTGCCAGGGGGCGCTGTATTCGGCGGCGATCTTCTCCGCGCCGGCGGAGCTGTAGCTGAGCATGCCCGCGATGATGATCGCGGGTGCCTGACAGAGTATCTCGCGGATCCCTCGGCTCCGGTTGGCCAGGTTCGGGATGCCGAGGTTATGGAGGCGCATCCGCAGCGAAGTCGTGTGCATCGGCTGTCCCGAGGCGCGGCCGGGGAACAGCCAGGGGATCGTCATGTTCGCGGCCCTCATCTCCTTCCTCCGCTCTGCGACGTGCTGGCGGATGATCTGGTCGAACGGGGCCGGGACGGGCGTGGGCGGGTCGCCGAGCCGGATGAGCAGTCGCCCGTCGTCGCCGGTGACGATGTCGGCGACGGTGAGCTGCTGGATGCGCACGAGGGGCAGGGCGTAGATCGGGACGGGCAGCGCGAGCACCCGGTCTGTCAGCTCCATGCCGTCGCCGTCGTGGATGCGGCGGATCGGCTGAATGTGCTCCCGCTGGGTGAGGAGCGTGACGGGCCGCTCCTGCTTGGACGGGAGGTCCAAGCGGGGCTGAGCCGTTCCGACTCCGACCGGCTTCTGGACATCGAGGCGGCGTGCGAGGCGATTACCTCGTACATCGCGCATCGATGTCGCGGAGACATCGCTTTCGACGCAAACCGAGTTAGGTTGATTGAGATCGGGGAAGCGGTCGAAGACGTCGACCCGTCGGTTTTTGCGGGTGAGTCCAGCATCCCTTGGGCCGACATCGCACGTATGCGCGCCCAGCTCACCCACCGGAATTTCGATACCGCGCATTCGATCGTGCGCGCCACGGCGTCCAGCGAAGTGCCTGCACTGGCGGCGGCCGTGAAGAGACTCCTGGCCCGCGGGCCGAGCGCTTCCGCCTAGCCCGGTCAATCGCCTGCCGGCAGCGAATACGCCTCCTGCTCAGCGCGAATCCCAGCGACCGTCCCCGACCGGCGGCCCGGGCGAGACCCAGCGGATGTCGCTGCTACCCGGCTTCCGCGGCCGACGCCGCGGCGAGCCGCGAAGCCAGCAGCTGGGCAAGTCCACGAAGCGCGCAGCGCGCCTGCTAACGGGCAGGGCCGGGGCGACGTGCACTTGAAGCCGTACTTCACTCGCATTTCAGAAACTCGGCAACGCTTAACGTGGTGGACGCCGCCGAACGCGGCTAGCGTTATGCAAGTCGCCAATCAGCTGAAGATCACGCAGGGAGCCCCTTCAGCGGGACTTATGAAACCCACACCGTTATGGTGAAGACCCATTTCGGAATGGCTGCTTTTCCGGAGGTTGTCTCGGCAGCCTTTCCCGCCACCCGGGATCGGCACTGGCACAACTGAATTTCCCATCCTGACTGCCGACGCGACCCGCTGGAGCGCACGCGCCCACGGCGGAGCCGCACAACCATCGTCGTCGTAACGCCAGTCACCCCAAGCTGAAAGAAGGCCACCCATGTGGGATGCCGCATTCGCTGCCCTGGGCACCTTTTTGGACCCGAGCATGCTGATCTTCCTGTTAATCGGCGTCATCGCCGGTCTCGTAATAGGGGTCATACCGGGGCTCGGCGGCACCGGCGCCGTCGCCGTCCTGCTGCCTTTCGTCTTCATTCTCGAGCCAGCCCAGGCCATGGCAATGATTATCGGCGCCGTCGCCGTGGTGCATACCTCTGACGCCGTCACGAGCATCCTGATCGGCATCCCGGGCTCCGCTTCGGCATCCGTCCTGCTCCTCGATGGCCATGAAATGGCCAAGAAGGGGCAAGGCGCCCGCGCACTGTCCGCGTCCTTCCTAGCGTCAATGATCGGCGGCCTCATAGGCGTCGTCGCCCTGACCTTTGCCATACCCGTGGCCCGGCCGCTCGTGCTTATGCTCGGGTCGCCCGAAATTTTCATGCTGACCGTCCTCGGCGTATCGCTCACCGCCCTGCTCAGCAAAGGCAACATCATCAAAGGCCTCATGGCTGGCGTCTTTGGCATCTTTCTCGCCCAAATCGGCGGCGCACCCACGTCCCCCGAATACCGGTACACCTTCGGCTCCCTTTACCTCAATGAAGGCTTGGGCCTCGTGGCCGTCGCCCTCGGAATCTTCGGCGTAGCCGAGATCATCGCGCTCGTCGCCCGCAAGCAGGCGATCGCCCAGAGCGTTGCCGGCCTCGGCTCTGGCTGGATCGAAGGTGCTAAAGACGTGCTGCGGAACTGGACCCACGTCATCCGCGGCTCCGCCGTCGGTGTTCTCATGGGCATCCTGCCCGGCGTTGGCGCCACCGCCGGCTCCTGGATGGCCTACGGGCAGGCTCAGGCCACGGCCCGCGGTGACAGCAAGAAGTCATTCGGCCGCGGCGACCCCCGCGGCGTGATCGCTCCGTCGGCCGCGGGCAACTCCGTCGAAGCCGGCGCGCTCATTCCGACTCTGTTGTTCGGCATCCCGGGTGCAGCGCCGTTCGCGCTGCTCCTCGGCGCTTTGCTCATCTTCGGCATCGAGCCCGGCCCCAGAATCCTCACCGATCACCTCGACACCGTCTACGTCATCGTGTGGAGCTTCGCCATCGCCAGCGTGCTCGGTGCCGCGTTCTGCTTCGTCCTCGCCAAACCGCTGGCAAAGCTCAGCTTCATCCGCTTTCCCCTTCTCGCTGCGGCGATCATCCCTGTTCTCTTCATGAGCGGCTTTCAGGATCCGCTCGAGCTGCAGGTATTCTCGGTGATGATCATCCTGGGCATTCTCGGCTGGCTCATGAAGACCTTCAACGTGCCCCGCGCTCCGTTCCTGATTGGTTTCGTGCTTGCGGTTCCCCTCGAACGGTACTATTTCCTGACGTCCAACCTCTATGAACTCGGTGATTGGATCACGCGCCCGGCCGTGCTTGTGATGATGGGCATCCTGGTTCTTCCGCTGGTCCTGGCACTCGTCAGGCGGCTGCGCCACCGCGGCGTTCAGGAACCGGTGCTCGGTGAAAGTAGCGTATCGGACGACATCGCCCCGAAATCATGGGGCATCGTCATGACAGCGAGCTTCCTGGCCCTGTTCATCGGGGGCTTTGTTCTCGCCCAGTCCTTCTCCGACGCCGGCGGTCTGTTCCCACGCCTTGCGACCGGTTTCGGTATCGCGATCAGCCTCGTGGCCCTCTTCGTTGACGTTAGGAAATACCGCGCCGCCAAGCGCGCGCGCATCGAGCCCGACCTGGTCGCCTGGCACGCACTCGTGCGCACGGTGGTGTCGTCGTTGCTGTGGATTCTCGGCTACGTCGTCTGCGTCTACGTCTTCGGCATGATCATCGGCACCGCCGTGTATGTTCCTGTCTTCCTCTGGCTCGTGGCCAAGGCTCGCCTGCGCACCATCATCATCTACCCGATCGTCGTGCTCGGGTTCATGCTCGCCCTGCAGGAATTCGCCCAGATCGTGATGCCGATCGGGTACCTGTACTTCGGGATCTGATTCATTTCAGAAGTCGGGCAGCGTCGACGAGCATGGCGGTCATGGAGACTTCCGCGGGGCTCGCGATGCTGTTCCTCATGCGCCCCAGGAGGATGCGCCGCCGGGTCGCCGTGCCCGACACCGGAATTACCCGGACGTCGTCACGCAACACGGTGAGGGCCAGCCTCGGGACGAGGGCGATTCCGACTCCCACAGCGACCATGGCTTGCGCCTCCTGATAGTCGTTGGCCACGTAGGCCACGTGTGGTTGAAATCCCCCGCTGTTCGCTGCCCGTCGCAGCACCTCAATCATGGGGTGATCATCGTCCCGCACCACCCAGAGTTCGTCGAGGAGCTCCGTCATGCGGATGCTGTCTCGTCCGGCGAGCGGGTGCGTCACCGACACAATGAGGTCGGTGGGGTCGTCCATGAGGTGCAGAAAGTGCATGTCGTCGTTGTCGAGCACTGACCACGGGTAGTCCCACAACAGGGTCATGGAAACCTCGCGGTTATTCACCATGCGCAGCAGGGCATCCAAGCGCACGCTATTGACGGACAACACAATTTTCGGATGCGCGACCCGGAAACGACTGATGGCCAGGGGTAATAGCGATGAACCTGCCGTGGGAAAGGTGCCCATACGCAGAGAGCCGGCCCGCACGCCGGCGATGTCGTCAAGGGAGTACTCAAGCGACTTCAGGCGGCCTCGTATCTGCTCGGCATGCTCGACAACCTTCTGCCCGGCGTCCGTCAGAACGATCCCCCGACTATGGCGTTCAATGAGCGATTGACCAGCCTCTCGCTCAAGCTTGCGGAGTTGCTGCGAGATCGCCGAAACGGAATAGCCCAGTGATTCCGCGGCAAGGGTCATGGTGCCACACCGCGCGACATCACCGAGCAGCAGGATGCGTTCAGTAGAAATTTTCGACATGAGTGAAGCATAACTTCACTAGGACTGAAGTAGTGCGGTATTGCTTAAGTTTTTCGTCTGACACAAACTTGACGAGTTGCCGAATCAGAGCCGATTACCAAATGTGAATTGAGTCAGTATGCGAATCCCAGCAGTCGTGATGCGCGGCGGAACCAGTAAAGGGATCTTCTATCACGAACGGGATCTTCCCGAAAACCCGGAGCTGCGGGATGAATTCATTCTCGCCTCAATGGGCAGCCCCGATCCCTTCCGTCGCCAGGTCGACGGCCTCGGCGGCGCGGTCTCGACCACGAGCAAGATAGCGATCATTGGCGACGGAGCGCCGTACGGCGTTGATGTCACGTATGAATTCGGCCAGGTCGGCATCGATCTGCCTCTCGTCGACAGGCGCGGCAACTGCGGAAACATCTCCTCCGCTGTTGGACCGTTCGCCGTTGACGAGGGTCTGGTTGCAGCGACCGACCCCATCACCCTTGTGACCTTCCTCAACTTGAACACGAACAAAGTGATCGTGGCCCATGTCCCCACCCGTGGCGGAAAATTCGACCCTGTCGGCGGCACGATTCTGCCGGGAGTACCCGGCACCGGGTCGAGCATCCAACTGGATTTCCTGAACCCGTCCGGGGCCGTCACCGGCAAGCTGCTGCCGACCGGCAACGTGGTCGACGATCTCACCGTGCCCGGCCTCGGAACAATTCCCATATCGATCGTCGACGCGGCGAATCCGCTCGTCTTCGTGCGGTGGGAAGACTTGGGCCTGCGCGGCCTCGAATTGCCGGCCGGTGTGGACGCGGATGAGACTCTGCTGCGCCGCTTGGAAGCGATTCGCGCGCACGCCTCGGTGCTGGCCGGCATCGCCGACGATATCGACGGTGCCACCAGCCACAGCCCCTCCGTGCCGAAGCTCGCACTCGTCGGGGCTCCCCGCGACTATCGCGCCTCGAACGGTGACGACATAGCCGGACCGTCGACGAACCTGCGCGCGGCCATGATGTCGATGGGCCGGATGCATAATTCTTATCCGCTCTCAGGGGCCATCGCCACGACTGTCGCCGCCAACATTCCCGGTACGCTGGTGCACGATGTAGCGACCGACGCCGACGACGCCTTCATGATTGGCCATCCCGCCGGTCTGCTGCCGATGCTCGCCGACATAGATGTGGATGTCTCCGGCTGGCTGGTGAAGAGCGTCTCCGGCTTCCGCACGTCGCGCCGGCTCATGGAAGGGCACGTTCTCGTACCCGACCAGCATCTTGCGGTCTGACGAAAAAACGGCCCTCACCTAAACCACCCAAACCAAACCAAACCACCCAACCAACCAACAGCACCATTCACACGAAGGCAATGACGCCATGACCACTAGAACTACTGTCCGTTCACGCGCTAAGCGCGCTACCCTCGCCGCCATTGGATCGGTCTCGATCATGGCACTCGCCGCCTGCGCCACACCAACTCAAAGTGTAGCCAGCGCGGACGTCGGACTACCGGACGCCATCACGCTGTCGGTTCCCTACTCGCCCGGCGGAGGAACGGACACCTGGGCCCGTTTCATAGCGCCGTACCTCTCGACCAATATGGACGGCGAACCGACCGTACTCGTCCAAAATGTTCCCGGCGGCGAATCCATCACCGGGTCTAATCATTTCGTGAACAGCGGCGGTAGCGACGGGACAACCGTCTTGGTTACCTCGGGAACGACGTACATCCAGGCACTGCTCGGGCGCTCAGAGGTCCAGTTCGACTTTGCCAAAATGCAACCGCTCATGCTGAACGGCACCGGCGGTGTCGTCTACGTTTCGGCGGCTACGGGCATCACCGGTGTTGAGGATCTCGTGAACTACGACGAGACCCTGGCTTATGGCGGCATCAGTGCCACCGGCCTCGACCTCACGATGCTGCAGGCCTTCGATGTGCTCGGCATCGATATCGATGCAACGTTCGGGTTCGAGGGGCGAGGACCTGCCCGGCTCGCGCTTGAGCGTGGAGAGACCACGCTGGACTACCAGACGACGTCCGCATTCCTCAGCCAGGTTCAGCCCGCCGTGGATGCCGGCACTGTCGTGCCGCTGTTCTCCTTCGGCGTGCTCGAAGATGGGAAGATCGTGCGTGACCCGGCGCTGCCCGACCTGCCGACTTTGGAGGAAGCCTACGAAGCCGTGAAGGGCGAGCAGCCCTCCGGTGACTCGTATGCCGCGTACAAGGCGTTCCTGGTTCCGGGTTATGTGTACCAGAAGGGAATCTGGGCAAACGAAGGAACGCCAGATGCAATCGTAGACGCCTACCGGACTGCCGCTAGTGCCATCGCCACGGATGCCGACTTCATCGCCTCGAGTGAGGATATTCTCGGCGGCTACCCGTTGCTGCCCGGGGACGTGGCCGCTGACGCGCTCGCCGAGGCATTCAGCATCCCGCCGGCCGTGCGCAAGTACACGCTCGACATGCTCGCCGCGCAGTACGACGTGACGCTGTAAGGCCACCGCGGCGAGACAGATAGGAAGGGCGCTCCGGTGAATCCGATCGTGAACCAGGCACTCCCCTTGGTGGTCGTGCTCGACGATTGGGAGGGTCTGCTTGCCCGATCGTCGGGCGTCGAGCGGATGCGGGCGTTCGCGGACGTGCGCGTACTCACCGGGTCGCTCGACCAGTTGAGCTCCGCCGACCGTGAGCGAGTGAACATGCTCATGGCTGTGCGGGAGCGCACGCGCTTCGATGCCGCAACCTTGGCGACGTTGCCCGCCCTGGAGCTGCTGCTCCAATCAGGCGGCCACGCCTACCACGTGGATGGGGACTGTGCCGCACGCCGCGGCCTGCCGGTTGCGCTGGGGCGTGGCGGAATGGCCGCCCGGGCCGCGGTTCCGGAGCTGACGTTCGCCCTGGCCGTGTCCGCGATGCGCATGATTCCCGCAGCTCATCTCGCGGTAATGGCCAGGGAATGGCGGCCCTTTCTGGGGCGCAACCTCAGCGGTCGCACCCTCGGCATCCTCGGGCTGGGGCGGCACGGTAGCAACGTGGCGCGAATCGCTGAGGCCTACGGCATGCACGTGGTGGTGTGGGACAGGGGTCGTCCCTCGATGGGCGCTGTGGGCGATGCGTGGCCGGAGCGACTGTCGCTCGACGCGCTGCTCGCCGTAAGCGACATCGTGACCGTGCACCTTCAGCTCAGTGACGATTCGCGTGGGCTTCTCACCGAAGCCAGGTTGCGCAGTATGAAGCCGGGGTCAGTGCTCATCAACACGGCGCGCGGGGCGATCATCGACGAGGATGCGCTGGCGAGAGTCCTGCAGTCGGGCCCGATCGCAGCTGCCGGCCTGGACGTGTTCACGGAAGAACCCCTTCCGGCATCGTCGCCGCTGCGGTCATTGCCGAACGTGATCCTCACGCCGCACATCGGATGGACCGTCGAAGAGGTTTTTGCGGAATTCGCCGACACAGCAGCTGGGCAGCTTGAGGCATATCTTGCCGGAAGGCTTCCGTGCCGTCAGTTGCTCGATGCGCACGTGCAGCCCTCGGGCGCGCAGTTCGGCGGGCTCGGTGACTGAGGCAGGCGGCCGCGGTTTCGCGCAGTCATGATGCGGCGCTCTCGAACGACGGGTGGGTCACCGAACCGCCCGCCCGTGTTCATGGGCGCCTTCCTCCTGCTGGCGAGCGGCTTCGGGGGCGCGACCATGCTCACCGTCATGCACGTGCCGGCGGGGGCATTGATCGGTGCCGTGCTCGGCAGCATGTCGGTCAACAAGATGACCGACGTCTGGCGGTCTCACAAAAGGCCACCGACGCATCCCCCCGCGGCTGAGCTCAGGCCCATATCACCCGCCCTTGCCGGCCCTGTGTCCGAGGGTAGTAGCTGGCGGCTGCCGGCCCTGGTTCGCATCGTCGGCCAGGTGCTGCTGGGCGTGGTGGCCGGGGCACGACTGGACGCGCAGACTCTCGCGCTGCTGGCGGGATCCATTCTGCCGATTATCGCAGCCGTCATCATGCTGCTCGGTCTCACGCTCACCCTCGCTAGATACCTTTTCCTGCGGCACGGGGTCGACCCCGTGACCGCCGTCATGGCCGCAGCCCCTGGCGGCCTTAGCGAGTTGGCCGTGACCGCGCAGCTCAAGGGGGCGGTGATGCATGTCGTGCTCGCATTCCACCTGTTCCGGGTGCTGCTCGTGGTGCTTCTGGTCTTACCACTCGTGCTTCTGGTCCTGCGCACGTGGTGAGCGTCGGGATGCTTGAACTCATCGCTCTGCTGGCCAGCGGTGGGCTCGGAGCGATCGCCGGCTATCTGCTGCGCCTGCCGATGTGGCCGATCACCGGCGCCCTCGTGGGGTCATCGGTCGTGAACATAGTTCTGCAGAGCTCCACCGATGTTCCTGTCGAATTGAGTTTCGTGGCGCAGGTGCTCGTGGGCACGGCAGTCGGATCCACCGTCCTGCCGGGCTTCGCGAAGCAGGTGCGTCACATGCTGGCGCCGGTGCTCGTGGTGGTGCTCACCCTGGTGGGCGCAGGTCTGAGCTTCGCTACGATCCTTGGCCTCCTCGGGTTTCTGGATGCGCCCGAGGCCTTACTCGGCCTGATTCCCGGCGGCGTTGGGGAGATGATGTCCGCGGCATCCGGTGTCGGCGCCGACAGTGCACTCGTTGCCGGCATTCACGTCGTGCGACTTCTGGTCAGCCTCTGGACTCTGCCGCTACTCATACGCTGGGCCAGCCGCTGGCGCGGCGGGAAGCCTCGGGATCCGGCAGCGAGCTAGGCGTCCAGGCGGTGCACGATGGCGGCAGTAACGGCTTGAGTGCCGCCGGCAGGCTCGCCGCTCGGCAGGATGGATACGGCGCCTTCTGCGAAGGCGCGGCCCACCGCGTTCTCGATCAACTGGGCGCAAGCGTCACGGCCACAATTGCGCAGCAGCATCGCGGCACTCAGGATCTGTGAGGTGGGATTGGCCAGGTTCTTTCCCGCGAGGAGCGGCGCGCTGCCGTGAATAGGTTCGAAGTACGCGGCATCCGCACCGATATTTCCCGACGGGCACATGCCCAGACCGCCGACGGTTGCGGCGCCGACGTCGCTGAGAATGTCGCCGAGAAAGTTCTCCATGACGAGCACGTCGAAGCGGTCCGGGTGCATGACCAGCGCGTGGCCCGCCGCGTCGGCGTACATGTGGTCCGCAACGATGTCGGGATAATCCTGGGCAATTTCGTCGAAGACCTCGCGAAACAGAGCATAGCTGCGCAGCACATTGCTCTTATCGACACAAGTCACACGCCGCACTCCGTCGCTGGGGGCCCCCTCACGCTGCAGCGCGGCTTCGAAAGCGAAGCGAACGATGCGCTCTGTGCCCATTCGGGTAATCATCAGCTGGTCGACCGCGGCGTGGTGGTTGCGCACGCCAGCGCCACGGGACAGATAGAGGCCTTCGGTATTCTCGCGCACGATCACGTAGTCGATTGAGCCGGGCTCGAAACGCGTTACGGACGTAACACCCTTGAGCAGACGAATCGGTCGAATGTTGGCAAAAGTGTCGAGCCCGATACGCAACAGACCGCCGAGCAGGCCGGCCTCTGTGCCATCGGGATTACGCACGTGGGGCAGCCCGACGGGCCCCTTGAGTACGCCGTCGACGGTTCGGAGTCGCGGCAGAGCGCCTGGTAGCAGCGCGGCACCTGTGCTCTCGAAGGTCCCGGCGCCGGCGAACTCTTCAACGACGGTGAACGGGATGCTGAGCAGCGTCGCTGCGTTCTGCATGACGGTGACGGCGCTGTCGATGAGTTCAGGACCAATACCGTCGCCAGGTATGACGGCGATGGCTATAGGTGCTGGGTCGGATGAGTTATGGCGTGTCATAGCGGCTCCATGGTCATGGTGGTGGGCGTCGGTGACGCTACGGGATCGTGCGCCTCTTGCCCTCCATGTATCCCACTGTATACAATGGGATACATAAAACAACTGGGAGTCATATGAACGCGTCAACAGCTCACGACATCGCACCGAGTCCGGCCCTGCCCTCACACGTCGACGTCATCGTCGTCGGCGGGGGCAACGCGGGCTTCTCTGCCGCCCACGCGGCGGCCTTGCGCGGCAGGTCCGTTCTCCTTTTGGAACGCGGCACCCCTGACATGTCCGGCGGGAACAGCTTCTACACCGCTGGCGCCACCCGGATCAGCCACGGCGGGTTCGACGACATCGCCGACTTCATCGAGGCGGATGCCCGCCACGGCGTGACGGAGGTCCCCGCCTATTCGCCAGAGGAGTACACGGCCGACCTGGTAAAAGTGACGAACGGCAAGAACGACCCCGATTTGACCCGCGTTCTCACGCAGGAGAGCGGGCCGACATTGCGATGGTTGAGCCAGCTCGGGTTGAAATACCGGCTCATGTATGAGCGTCAGGCGTATGAGCGTCCGGACGGGTCCTTCCTGTTCTGGGGAGGGCTGCATGTGGGCAATGTCGGCGGCGGCGAAGGATTGATGGCCGACCACACTGCCGTTGCTGCCAGGCTTGGTGTTGACGTACGGTACGGGGTCACCGTGACCGGACTCTTGTCCTCAGACGGCGCAATCACCGGCGTGACTTACAGCGATACGGACGCGAGCACGGGGGAGATTAACAGCGCGTCCGTCGTGCTCGCCGCCGGGGGATTCGAGACGAACGCCGAGCTGCGGGGCAAATACCTCGGCCCCGGTTGGGAGCATGCCAAAGTGCGCGGCACCCCATACAACGACGGCGCTGTGCTCGAAGCGGCTCTGAACCTCGGGGCGATTCCGGGTGGGGACTGGAGCACCTGCCACAGCGTGCAGTGGGATGCCTTCACGGACCAGAATGAGAGCAATCGTGAACTGACCAACAGGCTGACGCGGGGCGGGTACCCACTGGGGATAATCGTCAACCGGGAGGGCGAGCGGTTCCTGGATGAGGGAGCGGACTACCGCAACTACACCTATGCCAAGTACGGCAAGGAGATCTTGAAGCAGTCCGGTTCCATTGCATACCAGGTCTTTGACGCCGAGCACCGGGCGCTGCTGCGGGCCGAAGAGTATGACATGCCCGGCATCTCGGTGCAGAGTGCTGAGACGATGGAGGAACTCGGCGAAAAGATCGGCGTCGATGTTGACAGCCTCGTAGAAACGGTGCATGTCTTCAACGCGTCCATCGACCAGAGCATTTTGTGGGACCCCACCGTAAAGGACGGACGCCGGGCGAACGTGACACCGCCTAAGAGCAACTGGGCGGCTCCCTTGGAACAAGGCCCGTTCTATGCTTTCGCCGTGACCTGCGGAATAACCTTCACGTTTGGTGGGCTGAAATCCGACCCCCACGGACGGGTTCTAGACACTGCAGGCGAGCACCTGCCAGGCCTCTACGTCTGTGGAGAAATGCTGGGTGGCCTCTTTAGCGAAAACTATCCGGGGGGCTCCGGACTTGCCGCGGGGATGGTGTTTGGTCGTCGGGCCGGGTCGCTGGCATAGCGGGCGCGATCTAGAGTGGGGAGGGCCGGGTCGGCCCCGCCGCGCTCCTGTGCCCGCAGCGGTCTCTCGTCTAAAGCCAGGAGAATCACAATGCAACAAGTCGTGCATGAAGGTCGACGTGTCGACGGCGATGAAATCTTTCGTGTGCTGAGATCGGAAATTCTTGAAGGCGTGCACGCGCCCGGCACCGCAATGCGGGAGACGGTCCTCGCCTCCCGCTTCGGGGTCTCACGCACGCCGGTTCGGGAGGCCCTGACCCGACTGCAGCAGGAGAGGCTCTTGGAGCGCGGTGTCCGGGGGCTGCAGGTGCCACGCGTTGACCCGCAGGAGGTCATCCAGATTTACGATTTGAGAGTGATGCTTGAGGAGGAGGCCGCCGGTCAGGCGGCCGCAGGTCGGAGTTCCGCCGATGTGATTAGGCTGGAAGCCCTCGTAGAGCGGGACCGATCGCTTGTGGAGCCCGATGACCAGCTGCGCACGAGGGCAAACCTCACCTTTCATGCGGCGGTGTGGGCTGCCACACATAACGCGGTGCTGGAAGATCTGCTTGATCGCCTGTCGACGCATCTCATTCACTCCCCGCATTCCACGCTGTCGGTTGCGGGGCGATGGTCCGAGGCGTTGGACGAGCACGCCACCCTGGTTAAGGCGATCGCCGATCGCCAGGTGGAGGACGCGCGCAGGATCGCGCGCTCGCACATGGAGACGGCCCGCACTTTGCGGCTGATGCTCATTCGCGACGGAACCGTCGCGGGCCAAGACTAGGTCCCGTATGAGCCGGTCGGCCAGCCACACGTGGAGGTCAGTTGCCGCCGTTCCTTGGGCCTCAAGGCTTTGATGTCTGTGTTCTCGGACTCGTCGATGAGGCGGAGGGCCCTCACTGGGTGGGGCGGTCGCAGTAAAACCAAGGCACTTATCGACGATGCGGCGGTCGCTCGCGGGCAGGGTAAGTAGGTCAGCGACGACGGATGGTGGGATGGAACCAGGCGAGGGCGGCGTGGCGGGGCGCTGAGCAGGTCGATCATCAGCGGGAACTGGGTCACGTCTGGCAACAATCGCTTGCTGGAGGCCACGCGCGCACGGGTAGCGGAAAGAAGGGAGACTGAACCGTCCCGTCGGTCATGTCGAGCGTGAATTCGGCCTCGCTGGTCACCAGCTGATACGTGCCCACCAGATTCGTTGGCACCTTTAAAGATCCGCCCGCGATAGAGAATCTGCGGGTTGGTCCGGCGGATCTCAACCACATCGTCGAACTTTTCCTGCGGCCGGACGACCCGCTCGGGTACGGACTCGGCAGGCTGCAGCGGGCGATAACCACCGTACCGGTGACCTTGACGGCGCTCACTGAAATTCCCCAGTTCTGCTCACTGAAATTCCCCACTCCGGGTCGCTTCCGCGCATAGAAGCGGGCCTTTCTCGATGCTGGTGGTTTGCGACCACACTCCAGCTCCAAGAAAGGCCCTACTCCTATGCTTTCAGAGGAGGACGACGTGGACATCCACGCGCTCAAACGGCAAGGGATGACGATCAGTGAGATCGCCCGCCGCACCGATCACGACCGCAAGACAATCCGGGCTTATCTGGCCGGGCAGCGCACACCGGGAGTGCGTCAACGAGCTGCCCCGGACCCGTTCGACGCGTTCATCGACTACGTCACGGCCAGGCTCACCGAGGACCCGCATCTCTGGGCGGCGACGGTGCTGGACGAGCTCGTCCCGCTGGGCTTCACGGGGTCGTATCAGACCTTGACCCGCCAGATCCGGGACCGCCGGTTGCGGCTGGCCTGCACGGCCTGCGCGCACGTGACGAAGCGGCTCAACGCGATCATCGAGCACCCGCCGGGCGAGGAGACTCAGTTCGACTGGGTCGAGCTGCCCGACGCACCCGGCGACTGGGCGTTCCCCACCAAACGCGCCTATGTTCTCGTCGGGTCGCTGGCGCACTCGGGGGTGTGTCGGGCGGTGATCTCCCCGTCGATGGATCTGCCGCATCTGCTCGCGGCGATGACGGTCCTGCTTGGGCTGCTGGGCGGGGTGACGAAGACCTGGCGGTTCGACCGGATGAGCACGGTGCTGAAGGCCGGAACCGGTGATCTGACGCCGATGTTCGCCGCGTTCTCCAAGCACCACGCCGTGAGCGTCGTCGCTTGCCGGCCCCGGTCGGGCAACCGCAAGGGCGTCGTCGAGAAGAACAACCACACCGCAGCGCAACGCTGGTGGCGCAACCTTCCCGACGACGTCACCCTCGTGCAGGCCCAGCAACGCCTCACCGCGTTCGCGAGGAGCTAGGAAGACCGGCGTCGCGAGGGGGCGAGACGGGTCGACGACGGCCGCGGTCATGTTCAGCGCGGAACGGCTCCGACCGTTGCCGCCGACACTGTTCCCGGTGGTCGTGACCGAGCAGCGCACCGCGACCCGGCAGGCGTTGATCGATTGGCGCGGGAATCGCTACTCGGTCCCGCCGGAACCGGCCGCGGCGCGCGTGATCGTTCACCAACGCCTGGGCGCGACGACCATCGACATTGCGACCGTTTCCGGGGTGGTCATCGCCCGGCGCACCGTCGCTGAAGCGGGCCTCGGGGTCACGATCCGCGACAGCGGACACGTCACCGCACTCGAGACCATCGCGATGGCCGCCGCGGCTCCTGGCCGACCGCACCGGAAGAAGGAACGCATCCACCGCGGCCCGCCGCGCCGTGATGGCTCTGACCGGCGCCACCGAACCCACCACCGTGATCAGCCTGGCCGCCTACGAGCAGGCTGCGAAGAACAGGAACACCCTCCGATGAACACACCACTCACCGTCACGCCCGCGACGTCCGTGACCGCGTCGACGCCGGCGAGCGTCTATCAGCAGCTGCGCGGCCACCTCACCGAGCTCAAGCTCGCCGATGCCGCCGACGCCCTGCCGAGCGTCCTGGACCAGGCCCAAGCCGAGGGATGGAGCCTCACCCACGCCCTCGAGCGCCTGCTCTCCATCGAGGTCACCGCGACCGACGCCCGCCGCCTCTCGGGGCGGTTCCGCTTCGCGAACCTGCCTACCGGCGCCACCCTGGAGGACTTCGACCTCGACGCCGCCGCAGGCATCGACCGCAACCTACTCGCCGAGCTGGGCACCTGCCGTGACCTCGAGACCGCGACCAACGTGCTGCTGATCGGACCGCCCGGGGTCGGGAAAACCCACATCGCGACGAGTCTTGGCCATGCGGCCGTGACGGCCGGCTACCGCACCTACTTCACCTCCGCCGCCGACCTCGCCGCCCGCTGCCACCGCGCCGCGATCGAGGGGAAGTGGGGCACGATGATGCGGTTCTTCGCCGTCCCGACCCTGCTCGTGATCGACGAGCTGGGCTATCTTCCGCTGCCTGCCGAGGCCGCGTCCGCGCTGTTTCAGGTCATCAACCAGCGCTACCTGAAAACGTCGATCGTGATCACCACGAACCGGCCCGTCGGCGCCTGGGGCGAGATCCTCGGCGACACCACCGTCGCCGCCGCGATGCTCGACCGGCTCCTGCACCGATCCGTCGTCGTCACCCTCGACGGAGCCTCCTACCGGCTCCGCAACCACGCCGCCGCATCCGACGAGCTGCGCCGCGTGACAACCGGCACAAACTTCCGCTAATCTAACCCCGCGACCCGGGGAACTTCGACGAGCAAGACTGGGGAATTTCGCTGAGCGCCGTCAACCTCTCGGGACGCGGCCGCACCTGGGCGTGTCAATGGCCAATCCGAACTGGCATGGCCGCTAACAGCCATCAGCAACCGAAGACACAAAGCGACCCCAGACCAGGCACCGACGCCCCCACTCGACGCGCTTTTCGGAGTCCGTGATTCCGCGGAAGAACGCACCTAGCAAGTCAGCCAACAACAATGACGAGATCGCATCCAACGCGATTCGTCATCTTCGGCCTCGATCTGCAAGAGGCGTGGGACTGAGTTCAATGTGGGCCGCCTGCCGCGGGCAGCCGGCCCAAGTGACCGCGCGCGTGACGTTCGCGTTCGACCCTGTGTCCTGCCTACGGAACAGGCCGACGCTCGAGGAATGGATGTCTCTGCTGGCACGGCCCAGCCATCCTGGCTCTCCTAGCCCGTCACGAGTGCCTTGAGCCTAGGTCAGAATAGCCTCTAAAGATCGTGGACGGACAGAACAGCCTCGTGTCCATTGCCCGTGGCCATTGCCATTGACCGGCGACTGGTCACAACGACCTCCTTGACGACCCAAGGCTGTCTCGAATTGAGCCCGCGGGGAAATAGAGTTTCGATATTCTCCCTCACCCATTCGGCCCGACGATGGTTTTTACGTACGGCGTCATCCCGCAGCTTGGTCATCTCCCGGCTCATTTCTATGGGCGTGCGGGCAGTCTCAAAGTCCTTTGCCTCGACCACCAACACTTTTCGGCGCGCCGCATCGACAACGAGAACGTCTATATCGCCAAGGTCGTCACCCTTTGCACTCACCAATTTTCTCCCGCCCAGTTCCCGAACTCGCTCTCGCACATCGTCGAATCCTTGAGCGCGGAAACGCGCGGCCACCTTCTTTTCGAATGCGTTGTTCTTCTCTTGACGAACGGAGCCGAGAAGCGCCGCCATCTCTTTTGACGACGCCTTCAGACGCCCAGTTCGGTAAAGCGAAACCAAGTCCATTAAGGCCGCCAACAAGCGCCCCTGACCCCATCTCAGGACTGCTGAAGCGCCCGAACCTGTCACCACGATCGGCCTCCGAAGATACGAGCGCGAGCGCCCAAACCGCCAAGGTGCCGTGTCAGGACCGAGCACAAACGATGTCGACGGCCCGAGCGAGAACAGCTCCACGAGCTCCACCGCGCGACTGATCGGCCAGCCTGTACGGCGTGCAACAAGCTGGTGAGCGATCTGCCTTGTGATCTCCACCACACCAGACACTTTGTCAGCGGATAGCTCCTCGTAGAGCGCCACGAGGCCGATCTGAATTTCTTGAACCGTGAAGCCATACTCAGCAGTGAATGCTGCGTCTTCCATTCTTGTGAAGTTCCAGTCGTCATCTGCATCACTTGCGTCGGGTTCACCTCTCAATTCGCGTGAGATCTCAAGCTCACTGTGGGAGATCAAACCAGTTGCGAAACGATCGTCTCGCGATGTGCCAAGCCGTCCGGAACCGAGCTTGCTAACTTTCACGGCCGAAAGCCCGTAGTGACGAGCGTCCGAAAGCATGCCCATGGTCGTTATCTCGACGGCCAAAGCACACATCGTGTCATGATCATCATCAGACGGGACCTTGTTCCCGTTCGCCTCTATGGCGCTCACATACTCGATCAGGAAACGCACGGCTATGGAGGTCTCGACTCGCCGACTCTGCTCCTCGCGAAGCAAAGTAGCCGGGTAATGCTGCTCCCCATAACATGCGATTCGCGTCATCCGACGGATTCCATCGAGTCGACCAGCCACCTCCAAACCTTCCGATTGGGCGATGAGCCGTGTCAACATAGCGCCCCCATTGAAACTGCTGCAGAGGCCGGCGAGGCGCTCGAACATGAGAGCGACCGACTTGTTCAGCACCTCGCCAGTCCGCTCGTCAGGGATTTCTCCCACCTCGAACGCAAGGGCTCCGAAAAGCCTCATTCCCAAATCATCGAGAACGGCTGAGAAAACCGACTTCGCGATCAGTCTCGAGTGCCTGGCCAACTTTGGATCGTAAAGTTGCGAGATCGAAGCCGACCCGACCAGGAACATCTTCTTGTTCCCCAAGGGTGCAATCTCCTCCAGCAACCGATCGCAGTGAATATCGTGACCCGAGAGGGGCTTCACAATCGAGCGCAGGATTGCATCCACGACGATGCGGTCAAAAGTGTTGCTGTCGGGTAACGACGCAAAGGCAACATCGGGTCGGATAGTGATCCCAAACTGGACGACCCCCTGTCTGACCACGGTGATTGCACTTCCCGTTCCGTCTTCGATGTCAAGTAGCACCCGTAGTTCCCGACCCCCGGGAACTTCAACGGCCGCCTCGGCAAAAACCTGCCAAAGCCAATACGCCACCCCCTCTAAAAAGGCATGGGAGTGATTCCCCTGCATCTGCCCGGCGCGTATCCGTATGAAGATGTTCGGAAGCTCTACAGACAAGGACCGCACGCTGTCGCCCAGGAGCACATAGACGGGGGCGTAATCCGTGCCTGAAAGGGAGATTGACGTAAGAGTTCCTTGTGCGGTCGGGACTAGGTGCTCGTCGAGTCGCACCCTCAACTCTGATCTCATGGACAGGTCGTAATCGCCGGCCACCATGATCGCGGAGGGAAGGACCTCGTCGCCAAGATAGAAGCTGTCTGAATTGTCTCTGTAGAGGCCATACTCGCCAAGGGTGCTCTCGGAAATCACCCTGGAAGTTCTGGCGAGAGCAGTCGACGCTCGAGCGAAGCGTACGAGCTCCCAGGGGTCGTTATTCCAGACAAGCTTAAGCAGCATGGCCAAATTGTGAGGGTCGAGCATCAGCCAGTGAGCGCCGTCGGCGGCGGGCAAGAGCCCCATGTAACCGCGGGTAGTCGTGCCAGCGGTCAGAACTACAACGGGGACATCTTCGCCATCACCTTGGAGCGCCGCTTCGATCGCCTCGAGACCATCCGTCGACAGCCACATTCCGAAAGGATCATGGACGGAATAATCCTTGTAGGTGTCGGCCACCACTGCGAAGACAATTCTTTGTCCTTGGATTCGTGCTGTCACAAGGGACACCGCCGCGTCTACGAGCTCGACAGGTGCTTCGACCTCCAGATCGCTCAATCCGGCGGTACGCCCGAGATGAAGGGCAAGGTAGCGTTGGTGAACTCGTCCCAGTTCCTCAAGACAATCTGATTCGACGGCGAGTCGTTGCAGCTCGCACATCAAAGCCCCAGCTAGCTCACCTGGGCAAGAAATGGTCAGATATTCATCGGATAGATGGAACGGCTTCACGGCGAGAGTCTCCCAAGTCTCGCTTGGATAGATATCCACTCGTTCATCCGCGGTCGTGCACATTGGCCGAATGAGCTCAAGGGTACCGCTTGGAAGTTCAGTGATACGAAACTGCACGCAATGCTCGAGGTCGCGGATGCGTGACGTTGCCGGCACTTCCACTCGCTCAGGCGGGGACGGAAGTGGTGGACGTGTTCGTTCGACACCAGCACGCCGACACATTTCTTCGCTAATGCCAAAAATAGTCATAGCTAGCCTGTAGGCGTGGCGGGCGAACTCGGCAGGAAGCGTCGATCCCGTCTTCGTTATGACTGCTTGGACGAGCGCTTGCGCTTTGGCGTGTGAAGAGTCTGCAGATCCTGCGATGACTCGATACGGCATCCTTGCAAGTTCGACTTCGCTGCAAAAGAGATCAGTCAGAAGGAACCGCCCGTTGCCATCCGGATCCTGCAGCAGAGGATCCTTGAGCATGCCCCTCAACATTGAAGCTGTTATCGGTCGCCCGTTCTGTCGCTCTGGGAGGTTGACGGCGACAGAAGCCAGGGCGTGCAACTTCAAGGCGAAAGACTGATTTTGCGAAATTACTTGAAGAGCTCCTACTGCGCGCAGTAGTGTCGGCCCACTCACTTCTGACCACGGCCTTCGGGCCAGTGCTACGTCGATCGTTGAGTTACCGCCCATGCTCAGATCGTAGGCGCCAATTCGGAGTTGGTCGACCGGGGCACCGCCGCACCGCCGCACCGCCGGATGACACAGAACCACGCCGAGTCGCCGGAACTGCTTCATATGCGGGGAAGCCCGGTGACAAACGCAATCGCTTCGTCGGGCACCAACTTCATGTCCGTGGTTGCCGAGGCTCTCACGAGCGACGACAAGCTCACCAGGATCATCGCCATCATTGGCCGCGCGATCTACCGAGACGAGCGCAACGCGGCTTAGTTTGAACAGTCCGCTCCGGGCCGGATTACAGCACTCCGTATGCGGACCGGCCTCACCGTTTCGCTGCGAGGAATGCCAGCTGCGCCGAGACGACTGCCCGCCAGCGCTCGGGATCCGAGTTCCAGCTCATCGTGTGATCTGCCGCGAATGCTTTGAGGGTCACGATGTTCGGGCGCAGCGCTCGTAGGCCGGTAGAGAGCACGAACGGCGATGATGTGTCAAGAGTGCCGTGAAGGATGAGTGTCGGCATGATCAGCTCACGTGCGTGAGCGATCCAATCGAAGCGGCGCAGACCGACGCGGTTGGCGAGACCGGTCAGTCGCGCCAGCGGCCGGATGTCGAGCCAGGGCAGGGCGAGCGCGCCGGTCCGGGGAGGTAGGCCCGACCTCGCGCAGTTCGCCTTGATTGTCGCGACCCAGTCGAGGATGGGTGAATCGAGCACGAGGCCGGTGACAATGCCGTGAAGCTCGGGCTCTGCGGCGAGCTGCAGTGCGATGGCCGCGCCCATCGACCAGCCGAAGAGGATGACGTTGCGTGCGCCGTGCTCGCGGGCGTAGGCCACGGCCGCGCGCACGTCGTGGGCCTCGGCGGCACCGAGCTCAGATCGTCCGGTTCCGACCTTGGGGCCTTCACCGTCGTTCCGATACGTCACGACGAGTGACGTCAAACCGGCTTCCGAGGCGACTTGAGCGCCCCGAAGTGTTCCAGCGCGCGTGCTTCCGAGACCATGAATGTGGATGGCCCACGTGGTCGACGGTTCGCCGCGAGGAGCGATGAGCCATGCGGGAGCCGGGCCGACAGCCGTTGGCACGACAACATCGGTTGACTGAAGTCCGGCATCCGCTGGGCTCGAGAAGTAGATGCCGCTCCAGGATGCTCGTTGACCAGCGCTTAGGCCTTGCCAGGACTCCCCCACGACCTCGCGGCCAACGAGACGCGGCCCGCGGTTCTCGACGTCGCGGGACAGCCGAACCAACTCGCCGTTCTCGAGGATGATGCAGTAGTCGCCGGGTGCGGCGGTGTGCTGCGTCCGATCAAGAATGACGACGGGTCGCTCCCCTGAGTTGTCCACGCCTCGAATCAGGAGGTCGTACCTTCGCCGACTTACTGGCGCAGTCAGGCGTCTTGCGATCACCAAGCCGAGTCCCCCGAGCGCCGCGCCAGCGGCGGCCACCGCTCCGGCTGCCACCCAATCGGCTCTCATTGCCGCTGCCGGGTGGCCGCCCGAGACACGACGGGTACCGTGTCGCTCGGCCCGGGTCCGAGCAGATGTCGCTCGGCTCGCTCGACGAGTTCCCTGTTCTCTTCAGTCACCTCGAAGGACACCCGCGTGTCGATCATCGCGTCTCGAATCTCGACGACTTGGCGATGGAGCAGCGTCTCTGGATCATCCGTATGGAACGAAATCATCTCGTTCTGGCTGATTCCCGGTCGCGCCTTGGTCGCTTCAGCCCAGATTGGGTTGAGTTCATCGACGAGCGTCCGGGTCTTCCGTGCGCGAGATCGCGCCCGGACGGTGCGGGCGGCGGGCTGGCCGGCGAACCCGAGGACGAGGAGCAAGAACGTCAACAGGAGTAGCGGTTCATATGCGACAGCGGCTGTCGCCATGAGGTGAAGATTTCCGACCACATGGGCGACATCCATGCTGATGACGACAACGCTCAGCAGAACCCCGAAGATGCTTCCGAGGCACAAGGATGCCGGTGGCAACCGCTGGGCGCCCGTGCTGCTCCGGAGCTGCCGCGCAGCGAGTACGCCCATCGCGGAGAGGACGAGCCCGTAATATGCGAATTGGATGATCGAGTAGGCGGCCGCGGCAGGTTGCTCACCGAGGTCGAGCATGAAGGTGGTCGTGGTGGCGCCACGATCAATGAAGAAGAACGCGACGACCACACCGACCAGTGCGGCCACGAGCGCGGAACGGCTCAGAGCAAGCCGGACGGACCGTGGTTGATGCTCGGACGCTTTCAGCACTCCGCGTCCCAGGAAGAAGACACCGATCATCAACGCACCGTCCGCAGCAAGCGTCACCAGATTTGTACCGCCGGCAAGACTGTCGAGCACCTGATACGGCGCATCGGCATTCAGGGTCATGGCGATCGCGATCGTCAGGGCCGCATAGGTGATGTTGCGCTCGGCTCGACCCCGCCGCAAGATCAGCAAGCTCGCGACGAGCAGCCACATGAGGGCGGAGACGAGGGCGGTGATCATCCGAAGATCTCAAGATACCGCGACGAACGCATGGTCGATCCTCGAATCGCCGCGGCAAGATTGTCGGCGAGCGTCTCCGCGAGGACTTCCTCGCGGGTGTCCAGATCTTGGCGCCTGAGCAGCCGTCGTCGAGTCTGCGGCGGGATGTCCGGCAGCAGACAGTCTGGACCCTCGGGATCGTCGTCGATATCGTGGCCGAGGATCATGTGGGCTAGCTCGTGCAGCACGAACTGCTGCCGATGCAGTGGGGAATCGCTGCGCGCGTGGAGGATCAGATCCTCGTTATCCGTCATGAGCCACACGGCGCACAAACCGTCGTGATCGGCGAGGTCCGCGAGTTCGACGATTCGCAATCCGCGCTGCCGGCTGCGTTGCACTGCTCCGACGAGCTGGTCGAAGGTAAAGGTCTCGCCCAAAGCGAGTCGATCGACGGCCTCCAGCACGGTCACTTCGTTGTTCACTGCCTTGTCACTTCCCTCCGGACCTCTGTGTGGCGCTATCTGCGTCGCTGGGCTCGTGCGCTACCGGTAAGTCCTGTGACATCTCCGCATCCAGGAATCTGCTGATCGCCTGAAGCGCGTTGGGGGAAATGTCCCCGAGAGTGCGGGCCGCATATGTCTTCACGCGCGCTGCACGCATTGCCCGCACCAAGTCGAGTTGTGCGGTTACCTTGGCCGGGGTCTTCGCGGCCGCCGAACCGGCGAGGAACGCCGGGTCAACGTCGAAGAATGTGGCGAGGCCATCGAAAATTGCGGGGTCTTGTACGTACCGGTGGCCGTTCACCATGTATGTCCATCTCGACCTTGAGAGGTTCGTGCCTCGCTCCTCCAGGAACGCCGCGATCTGCGTGAACGTCGGCTCGCTGCCCGTCTCGACTTCCGCGACGTCGAGCAGCAGGCGGAGGCGCTTCGCGAGATCCTCCGCGGCTGTCGTGTTCTCGACTTCGGTCATATGCGAAACCTTTCACCCACTTGGCGATGAACGGATGCGGGTTGTTGAGAGTGCCCAATCTACTCGTTGAGCATGACCAACGCAAGGGTTGCGCATGCTCAAATCCGGTGGTAAAACAAGATTGAATCACAAATTGAGCATGCTCAAACGCTGTTTCCCTCGCCGAGCGCACCGGCACGGCGAGCGCACCTGTCTGTCAGCCACGAGCGCGTGGCATCCACTCGGGAAGGTGATCACTATGTCTACGGAACCGCACTCGCAGCACGAGCGAGATACGAAGCTCGCCGAACTTCACGAACGCCTGGTTGCGTCTGTCGAAGCTCTGGTTGCCGGCAATGAGTGGAAGCAGGCGCTCGAGTTCGCCGCCCGATTTCGCACTCGGTCTTTCAATAACACCCTCTTGATCTGGGCGCAGCATTCTGCGGCGCACGAAAATCGGATGGTGGCGAGCGCGCTCCCCAGCTACGTCGCCGGGTTCCGGCAGTGGAATGCCCTCGGGCGGCACGTGGTCGCCGGTCGGAAGGGCTACATGATCTTCGCGCCTGTCACCGCCCGCTTTGCCACCTTCTCCCCCACTGACGTGAGGTCGTGGCGGAGGCTCGACCGAAATGAGCGACCTCGCGCCGGTGAGGTTGTGCGCCAGCAGATGGTCGGTTCCCGGCCGGCTTACGTCTGGGACGTTTCGCAGACCGCCGGGCAGCCGTTCCAGGAACGCCCCGCCCCGAGGCTGCTCACAGGCGAGGCGCCCAGTGGTCTCTGGGATGGGCTCTCAGCGCTGGCACGCGACGATGGCTTCACTCTGCAGCTGAAAGCGGATGCCGCGTCACTCGACGGAGCAAACGGACGCACCGACTTCGGAAGCAGAACGGTATCGGTGCGCGCTGACATGGATGCCGCCGCCCAGGCGAAGACTCTCGCGCACGAGCTGGCACACATTCGGATGCACAAGCCCGACGCCGGCCCTGTGTTGCATCGCGGTATCGGTGAGGTCGAAGCAGAGTCGGTCGCCCTGATGATCGGCGCCGCCCACGGCATGGATACCCGCGACTACACGATCCCGTACGTGTCCGCGTGGGCGAGTTCAGTGCCGGGCAAGACCGCAACTCAGGTCGCCCAGGAAACGGGCGAGCGGGTGCGTCGGGTGGCCGTGGCGATCCTCGACCAGCTGCCGACCGATCAGATCGGGGCCGACGCTCCGCTGATGATCGAGCGCGCGAAGCCCGGCCAAGATCTCCCCGCTCCCAGGATGGCTGCACCCGAGATATCTGCGGCTCGGCTCGCAGTCAGGAGCTTCTGATGGATATCGCCGAGGTGCTCATGAACACGAACCGACTCACAACACGGGACGCCGCCCTCGTGTTCGCCCGTTCCGGCATCCCGATCTTCCCGTGTGTACGCGGCGGCAAACGCCCGCTCACCCCTGCCGGATTCAACGACGCCAGCGGCGACGTCGACCAGGTCGCCGCGTGGTGGGCTCGCTGGCCTGGCGCGAACGTCGGCATGCCCACCGGAAGCGTGTCGGGTGTCGACGTCGTCGACATCGACGTGGCACAGGCCATTTCTGGCTTCGACGCTTTCGAGCGTGCCAGCACGGCCGGGCTCGTCGACGGGGATCTTGCCCGGGTGCGCACTCCATCCGGAGGCATGCACGTCTACTTCCCCGCATCCGCCGCCCGACCGCAACGCTGCTGGCAGGCTGCGGCCGCGCACATCGATTTTCGTGGCACCGGCGGCTATGTGATCGTGCCTCCCTCGACCGTCCTCAGGAGCAACGGCCGGATTGGCTATCGCCTCGTCATGCTCTCCGCTGCCGGCGCGAAGCCAGTGGATGCCGTGGCCCTGCGTGATCTCATCGACCCGCACGCGCCTCGAGCCGCAGGGCGGCCGGGGACATCAGGCGTCCCCGAACCGACGCGGCTGGCGCAGTGGGTGGGCAAGCTGCAGGAAGGTGAACGCAACAGCGGACTGTTCTGGGCCGCCTGCCGACTCACCGAGGCCGGCTTCGCATCCGCAGCCGTCGAGGCAGCGCTCGCGCCGGCCGCGGCGAGCGCCGGCCTCCCGGAGATGGAGATCACCGCCACGATCAGGTCCGCGAACCGACGTACTGCCGAAGGGCACCCCGGTCATTCAGGAGAGCAATGGCGCGACCAAACCCCAGGACGCCGACGAGGCGACGGACCATGCCTGGCGTGACGAACCATCCGCTCAGCATGCGGCGGGCTGGTGTCGACGCTGGTAAGCGTCGTCGCTCCTGCTGTTCAGACAACCAACGTGAGGGAGAGCGATAGAAATGGACGAAGACGACTTCGAGCAGTCACGCCGCGCACCGAGCATCGACTTTGATGGGGAGGCCTCGCCTCACAGGGCATTGGCCCACGGGGACATCGCCGATCCACGTCGCCCGCGGGTAGCGATGCCCGAGAGGCGCGGCACCCGACCCGGCCTTGAATGGGTCCGGACCTCGGACTTGCTCAGCATCGGCGGCGGTCGTGTCGCTGGTCGTGGCATCGATTTTCAGACCGAGCTCGCTCGACGGCTACGGCGAGCGCCGTCCGCCATCCGGCGGACGATGCGCGAACGCGCCGACCGACTCCCTCCCCTCTCCGAGTTCGGACAGTCGAGCGCGCGTCCACCGATGTCGCGGCACGGGCTCGGGCGGAGCTGACCATGAGCATCCTGTTGAGGACGGCAACACGCACCTATTTGACGGGAGGTACGCCGATGGACTGGCACGCTCAGGGGCCAAGAGCTTCGAAGTCGTTCCGCGATTCCGAGGGCCTGCGAACTCTGCTGGCGAGACTTCAAGCGGATGGCGGCGCCCGGTGGCGCACGGACCCCGAGGCGTCCGAACTCATGCAGTTCACGGCCCGGCGCTACGCCGGGCTGGCGCGAAAACACCGTCTCGATCCCTGGGAGGCCGCCGCAGCTGCTTACGATGCAATGCGGGCGCCGTCGACCCTTCGCGCGGATGACCCGTGGGCGATGGTGACGCGAGCAGTGCAAGTGACCTGCATCGCGGAGGAACGCGCCCAAGGGCTCCTGTGCTCGGTACATCAGGCGCGCCGGCCCAGGGTCTCCGCATTCCACGACGCCGAACGCTTCAGCGATCGGGAGCACGCCCTGACGGACTATCACCCCGCGTTCAGCACCACTGCCGTGCCGACCGCGGAAGCACCACGGGTCGATGTGCAGGCGGCGGTCGAGGACGCGATCATGATGTTCACCCTGCTCGACTGGCCCGCCGATCGCGCCCGATGCGGCGTCGAGTACATCTGCGCCCGGCTCGCGGATGCCCCGTCGCGCGCCTCCGCCTACGAGTCCCTGCGCCGAGACTACGCCGCCCGTGCGCTCCTCGATCTTCCACAGCGCGCCTGGACGGCCATGCTCCGAACCCTGTTGGGATGCAACAATCCGCTGCAGGCACACACGGCGGCAGGTCGCGGCATCCTGCTGCGTTTGCTCATCGGCGAGCCACTTCGCGTGCTCCTCCGCGACGACGACCTCGTGTCAGACATTGCCGTCAACGCCCCGCGAGTGCTCGTATGACCAGCACTCCGGGTCACATCGAGCTGGAGCGATCGATCGACTCCATCCGGATCGGTTCGCGCCATCGCACCGACCTCGGAGACATCGAAGCCCTCGCGGCCTCGATCGAACAGCAGGGCCTCCTCCAGCCGATCACGGTCACGCCCGACGGAACCCTCGTTTGCGGTGTCCGTCGCCTGGCCGCTCTTCGGCAGCTCGGGGTACGAAAGCTCAACGTCTGGGTGCGCTCCGGCATCTCGGACCAACTTGCCCAGCTGCTCGCGGAGCAGGACGACAACGCGCTCCACAAGTCGCTGAGCCCGACCGAAGCCGCCACCCTGTATCGCGAGGTGAAGATGCTCATGGCCGAAGACGCACGGCGTCGTCAAGTAGCCTCACGATTCGGTTCCGAGCATGGAAATCCCAGATCAGACGGTGCTGCCACCGTGGCAGCACCGGTGACGTCGCTCAATGGCTACGCCCGGGCGCAGGCCGCTCTCCTCGTGACCGGGCGACGCTCATATACGACTCTCGAACGCGTCAGCTACCTGCAGGGCATCGTCGCCGATAAAAGTCTCGACGAGGCACTCCGCCGTCTCGCGTCGACTGAGCTCGACCTCATTGGCAACGGAGGCTCGGTCGCATCTGCGCACCGTCGCATCAAGACGCAGCTTGCTTTCGCCGAACTCGAACAGCTCGCAGCGGCTGCCGAGAAGCCCGCGGGCATCCGCCAAGAGGCGTCGGCGGGAGTTTCACGGGTGCATGCCGTCGAGAACACACGATCCGAGATCGAGCTCGAACAACTGGCCAGAGAAGCGCTCTCCCGCGCCAAGACCGCGACGAAGGCAAAGCGCACCAGGGCGGCTGTCCCCAACGACTCCAAGCTGCCCGTGCGTTCGTTCGTCTTCCTCTGGAACGACCTGCACGAATGGTGGCTCCACTACGACTACGCCAAGATCGTTGCCGAACTCACCGATGAGCAATGGGAGCAGTTTGAAGAGACGCTCACCGGCACCATCGCCTTCGCTGAGCGGATGCGCTCCCTGCGTGACGACTCCCCCCGGGTCGCTCTGGTGCCGGCACGCTCACTTTCCCGATGAGGCACCCTGCTGCCCTGACCGTGAGGAGATCACCATGCATTTCGCCCACCGGCGCCGCCTCGTTATCGCGATCGTCAGCAGCGGCGTCGCCTTGATCGTACTCATCGGTATCGGCGTGTTCGGACTTCTCCGTGGCCCTGACAAGGCGGGCCAGGAAGCGCGGCCGACGCCTGCAGCATCCGCTTCACCGACGACCACCTCCAACCTCGACGAGCCGCCGCCTGTTCTGGCGACGACAGACCCCGACCTGTTCGCACGCAGCGTCGCCCGTGCCCTGTTCAATTGGGACACGCGGGACCGAGCGGGCCTCTCCGACTGGGCGCAGGTGGTGGTCGACGTCGCCGACACGGATGAAGCACCCGCGGTGGCCTCCGATGTTCGGGACTACTTCCCGGCTGCTGCGATGTGGCAGCAACTCAGTACGTACGGCACTCGGCAATGGATCGAAATCGAGTCTGTGACTGTGCCCGCGGCATGGGCGACCGCGCTCGAACAGGCAGCGCCGGGGCAGATACCACAGGACTCCACGGCACTCACAGTGGTGGGAACCCGTCATCGAGCCGGCACCTGGAATACGGATGCCCTCCGGACGGAGCGCAGCGTGACGTTCACGGTCTTCGTCGTGTGCCCGGCCGAGGAGACGTGCAGGCTCTTGCGGCTGTCCCAGCCGGACCGCCCCCTGGAGTGAGACCTCAACGATGAAGAAGCTCATCGGTCTCGTGTCCGTGCTTGTGCTCGTTGGTCCGCTGGTCGGTCTGGTGGGCGTGGCCGCACTCACCAATCCTGCCGCGGCCTCCTGCGGATCGGGATCTCTCGTCGTCGGCAGCATCCCCGAGTCACTGACCGCCCGAACCCGAGACGGCCGATCGATCACCCTGAATCGGGCCCAGCTAACCCATGCCGCAACGATCATGACGGTCGGCACGCGCCACGCCGACGTGGGCCGGCCGGGGGTGCTCATCGCGTTGATGGCCGCCCTCACGGAATCGACGCTTCGCATGCTCGCCAACCCCAGCGCATATCCGGAGTCCGCGGCGTTCCCGAACGACGGTATCGGCTCTGATCACGACTCCCTGGGCCTTTTCCAAATGCGCCCCGTTTCGGGCTGGGGAACCGTTGCCGAACTCATGAGCCCGGAGTACCAGGCGCAGGCATTCTTCGGCGGACCATCGGGCCCCAACGCCGGCTCGCCACGCGGGCTGCTCGACATAGCAGGCTGGCAGGCGCTCGACCCGGGAGCCGTCGCGCAGACCGTCGAGGTCAGCGCCTATCCCGATCGGTACGAAAACTACCAACCCGTGGCGGACGCGATCCTCGCCGCGCTGACCCAATCGCCCTCGGCGAGCGCGGCCGGCTCCGGATTGACCATTGCGGAGACCGCGCGCGTGGTGTTCCCGCTACCTGAGGGCACGTACACAAACACGGATAGCTTCGGGTGGCGCATCGACCCGTACAGCGGTACCCGAAGGTTCCACGCGGGCAGCGACCTCGCAGCACCGCTGGGCACTCCGATCCTTGCGGTCGCCGACGGGGTGGTCAATTTCGCCGGACGACGCGGCACCTACGGCGGGCTGATCACCATCGAGCACACGGTCGGCGGCCAGCGCGTTACCTCGTACTACGCCCACCTCTACGACTACGGCATCCACGTCGCCACCGGTGACACCGTGGCCGCCGGCCAACACATCGGCGATGTCGGATCCGCCGGCAAGTCCACCGGCCCACACCTGCACCTCGAGATCCACCCCGGGGGCGCGAGCCAGCCTGCCGTCAATGCCGTGGATTGGCTCATTCAGCACGGCGCCGCGGGCATGGGCGGCGCGGGGATCGCGGCGGCCGGATGCGGAACGGCGCACTGACGTGGACGTGTTCCCCGACTTTGGCGCCGTCGGCGCCGCAGCAGAACTCCAGAACATCGTCGGCGCGATGCTGACCTTCGTCCTGATCATCTCCGTGCTCATGATGATCATCAGCGGGGTCACCTGGGCGCTCGCCGCCGCGAACGGCAACGTCCAGACCGCTTCCCGGGCCCGCGTTGGACTGTGGGTCGCCTGCGGCGCAGCAGCCCTCGCGGGCGCCGGCGTCGCCTGGGTTAACTTCCTGCTCGGCGTCGGCGCGAACCTATAATCGGCTAATTTCAAGGCTGTACACGCGAATCCGAGGACTACTTCATCAATTTATGTGTCTCACCGCGAGCTTCTATTTGAGCACGGAGTTACGAGAATCGCAGGACCGAAGGATTGCGACGCTAAAGAATTTGGCGCTCTCGAGGGAGGCAAATGGTCGCTACCTGCAGCATTGCACCAATAGCCGGCCCCAGTCCGGCCGGGGGCGTCTGAGGCATGCGTCATACTCGCACTATGACCGAGAAGCAGGGCCTCTTTCGTATTGGGCTGGGATACATCGACTATTGGATGCACGAACCGCAACATTGGACGGTGTCAGACAAAGAACAGCGAGCTTTGGCTGATCTTGATGAGGCCCTTCGACGACTCATTGGGAAGCGAAACGACGTTGAGACTGCGCGACGGGCGTTTGCGCCGGCGTCTAGTCTCGATACAGATGCAGAACCCCGAGACGAGGTACAGGTCTCGCTCTATGAGACCACACAAGATTTCTACTTGAACTTCTACGCCACGCTCTCGTCGTTCGTCAGCGTCTTGACAAGGTTCAGAGTTGAGCTGGGCGATGTGCCGCACGGGTCAAATCAGAAGTTCCTGACTTGGCTCGATACACACGCGCTGCTTCCTGAGATAAGCATCCCGCTGCTGCAGGAGGCGCGTCGGTTTCGTGCCGTGCTCGATCACAAGGCAAGCCATCAACCCTATGAATGGGGGACAAGTATGACGGCACATGGCGCGCGCGTCGTTCTCTATGGCGAGTCTTCCGGGAACGGGAGCATCCCCGACGGTGCCCTACGAATCATTGATGGCCTGGACGATTTCCCTGAGGGGACAGCGTGGACCTTTGTTGCTCCGGATGAGGACAGGGTCCTCGCGGCTCTTGCTGTCCAACTCAACGCTATATTTCCGCGCATCCAGCCGTTCCGCTTGAACGAAATTGTCATGCGGCACTGCAAATGGGAGCTTCCACCGAGAGCGGACACGCCTTCTTCCCTGTACCCTATCCTCGCTCACATGGACGGGACTATTGAAGATCCCTATGGTCCTAGAGCGCCCATGCCTCCTCAAAAGCCCAAGAAAGCACGAAAACCACCTAGATCGCAGACGACTGACAGCCCAAGCGATATCAATGAGATCCTCTCGGCCTACTTTGGTTCAGACGGTCTAGCCAAGTAGCGGCTCACGACCACTTGAACGCTACAGTAGGTCCGCCCAAGTGGCCAGCGATACTGAACCACGCTCGGCAGCCAAGCCCTGGGGGCGTGTTCCGGGCACCGGGTTGCGCATGGCGCCTAGTTGGCGTGTCAGAAGGCGCACGACCACGGAGCCACAGCACTCGGTTTACGGCGAAGCGCCGAGCGCTTGTCTGACTGATCCACGAGCGACTCGTTCGCGTGTGCGGTTGAGTTCTGCGGTGACTCTGACAGCTGCCGGAGTCATTCATTCAGGATGCAGACGCTACGCCGTAGCGTCTAACCCCAGTCGTCCCAGTCAGGATAGGCCAGGCCCGTAGCGAGCTCAAAGGTGGTTTGACACGGTGGTCCATGACGGGGTTGAAACGTCTGTTCCGTCCTAACAGGTGACGATCCGTGTTCGCCAACTCCGCCAGATCTCAGCCCATCGATCTGCTACCTCCTGCCTCCTGGCTCGGCTCGAGCCACTACAGGCACCCAGAGATTGCCTCTGGGCCAGGCGAGCGCGACAAGGGAAACATCGAGGCGGCCGCCCGGCATCATATCGTCGAGGCCGGTTCCGCCCCATCAACGTTACGCAGGCCAGGTGAGGGCCGACTGGATGCCACCGATCACCTCGACACGCCCTGACGACCCTCCGGGCTTTTGCCGCGCGGTGTCCACCGATCGACTTCACCGGGCGGGTGAAACGCATTGGTCTTTCCCGGTTGGGCCCTCTTTCTACGTAGCCGTGCGGGCTACTTCTTAGCGATCCTGTCCTTCGTCTGTTGCCAGGAGATCGGGAGTGCCCGGCATCCACCTCCATAAACACGGGAGCACCCGCGCACCTCCCTCTCGTACGCATCATCCGACTGAGGGAGCTGATTGTGGTTGACATTGTTCCGAACGGGACGGGCCTTCCTGGCATCGAGCAACTGCGCGTCATCGTCGGTGCGGTGATGACCGTGGGGCTGATCCTGAGCGTGCTCGCGCTGATCATCGCGGCGATCGTCTGGGGCTTCGGGGCCAACTCGTCCAACCCACACCTCGCCTCGCGGGGCAAGGTGGGCGTACTTGTGGCCTGCGGCGCAGCCATCATCTGCGGCTCAGCCGTCACCCTGGTCAACTTCTTCTGGACCGTCGGCCAAGCCGTCTGAGCCCGATTCCCACGTGAACGGGGCTCAGATGAGCGTGTGCCACGTGCCGGTGATCGCCGACGTATGCGGCACCGTCGGGGAAGGCGCGGCGTCGTTGGTGGCGGCGCCGTTCGATTGGCTCGCGCAAGCGATGGGCTCCGCTGCCGCGTGGCTCTTCGAGTCTGTCTGGGCTGTCTTCGACTCGACCACGTTCGTTGACCTCACCGATCCGGCGTACGTCGACGTCTACAACGTGCTCTTCGGTGTCGCCGTCTTCGTCACGCTGATTTTGTTCTGCCTGCAACTTCTCACCGGCCTCGTGCATCGCGACCCGACGGCGCTGTCCCGAGCGGCGATCGGCGTTGCCAAGTCGGTGCTCGGATCCTTTGTCATCATCACTATCACCGGCCTGCTGCTCGAGATCACCGATCAGCTGACCATCGGGGTGGTCGAAGCAAGCGGCAACACCATGAAGGGGATGGGCGACCGGATCGCGCTCCTCGCCACTGGCCTCACGGGCGTGACCTTCGCCTCCCCCGGCGTGGGCGCGATCGTGACCATCTTCCTGTCCTCCCTCGCGATCACCGCGGCTGCGATCGTCTGGTTCTCGCTCCTCATCCGCAAGACACTGCTGCTGGTGGCGATCGTCTTCGGACCGATCGCGCTCGCGGGCGCGACCTGGGATGCCGCCAAAGGATGGTTCACGAAATGGGTCGCGTTTGTGATGGCCTTGATCCTGTCGAAGCTCGTTCTCGTTGTGATCTTTCTCGTGGCGGTCGCGCAAGTCTCCGCCCCGATCGATGCGGATCTTGCCTCCATCAGCGATCCGATCGCCGGAATCGTTTTGATGTTCATCGCGGCCTTCGCCCCGTACATCACGTACAAATTCCTCAACTTCCTGGGGGTCGACATGTACCACGCGATGTCCAGCGAGCAGGAGGCGAAGTCGGCGATGAACCGGCCCGTTCCCGTGCCGAAAGCACCGATGGTCGACGACCCGAAGAAGATCCTGGAGCCGGGCGGCGATGGCGGGAACGGGAAGGCACCGCAAGGCGGCCCCGCACCGACGTCCCCATCGGGCAGCGGCGGACCTGGTCCCACATCGTCGGGCGGCGGACCGGGTGCATCCAGTGCCGCCGGCAAGAGCGCATCGGCCAAGGCGGCCACGGCCGGCGCAAGTGCAGCAGCGGGCGCGGCCACCGCGGGCGTCGCCGTCGGCGCAGCAGTGATCAAAGCTGCCGCCCAGGCCGGCCCGAAGATGGGCAGCACGGTCGGTCAGACAGCGGATGCCCACACCCAGTCCTCGGGCGGAGCCGCACCCACCACAACTCCGCCGTCACCCGGACCCTCCCAACCCAGCGCTCCCAAATCTCCACCAGACTCTGCCTCCCCGCCAGGCGGACGACCAGGCAAGGACGTCTAGTCATGGACAAGAACCACACCGATTACTCACTGCCACCTGTGCAGTTCTCGCGCCTCACCAAACGAGGCATCATGCTCGGCCTGTCGCTGCCGCAATTGATCGCCCTGTCAATCGGCACGCTCACCATCGTCACCGTGCTCTATACGACGGGCGCCTCCGGCATCCCGTGGACGACACCGCTGTGGGGTACCGCCGCACTGATCGCCTGCATCCCCCTCGGCGGCCGCAAGATCGTCGAGTGGGTGCCGATTGTCAGCCGGTGGATACTGCGGGCAGGCACGGAGCAGCTCACCTACCGGCGCCGCATCGTGCGCCCACGCCCGGTCGGCACACTATCGCTGCCGGGTGACGCCTCCGCTCTACGCGAATGGAACGACCCGGAATCGGGCGCGGTCATGATCCACGACCCGCACGCGCGCACCCTCACCGCGATCGTGGCCGTGTCACACCCGGCATTCGCCCTGCTCGACCCTGGGGAACAGCACCGCCGCGTCGTCGGGTGGGGGCGAGTACTCGCCGGTGCATGCCGCTCGGGGCGCATCGCCCGCCTGCAAGTGTCGGAGCGCACGCTGCCCGATTCCGGCACCGGACTGGCCGAATGGTGGGAGCGTCACGGCACCAACGACGACAGTTGGGCCGCCGCCACCTACCGCGAACTTATCGCCCGGGCCGGCCCCACCAACGAACGCCATGCGACCACGATCAGCCTCTCCCTCGACCTCACGGCGGCCTCCCGCCAAGTTCGCACGCAGGGCGGCGGCATGCGCGGCGCGGCGGCCGTGCTGCGCCAGGAAATGACCGCCCTCACCGCGGCCCTGCGCGCCGCGGACCTCACCGTGGGTGGTTGGCTCGCCGCTGACGAGCTCGCGAGAATACTCCGCACGGCGTACGACCCCGAGGTCGGCGTCGACCTGGAACGACACCCTGACGTTGGGCGCTCGCTTGAAACGGCCGGCCCCGTCGCCGTGGCCGAGAGCTGGGATCACCTCCGCACCGACAGCGGCTTCCACGCGGTGCTGTGGATCAGCGAATGGCCGAGGGCGCAGGTCTTCCCCGGTTTCCTCTCTCCCCTGGTATTCACCAACGGCATCCTCCGCACCGTGGCGCTGCACTACGTGCCCGTCCGCTCGGATCAGGCGGCGCGGGACCTGCGCAAGAAGAAGACCGAGCTGATCAGCGACGCCCACCAACGCACCCGCATCGGCCAGATAGCGGATGCCGGCGCCACCGCCGAATACGACGACCTCCTGCACCAGGAGGCCGACCTCACCGCCGGCCATGGCGTACTGCGCACGACCGGTCTGGTGTGCGTGAGCGCGCCCACCCTCGACGACCTCGACGCCGCCGTGGCCTCCATCGAGCAGGCCGCAATCCAGGCATCCTGCGAAACCCGCCGGCTCGTGGGCCAGCAAGCGCAGGCCTTCACCGCAGCCGCGCTCCCCCTTTGCCGCAGCGTGTGACTGCTGCGCTCCTGTTGTGCAGAGCAACCCGATTGGAGCCGACATGTTCACCGAACGCCAGACAACACCAGAATGCCGATGGATCAGCGTCATCTTCCTACAGGGCAAGGAAGCCGACGCAGTGCTCGGCATGATCGACCGCAGCGGAGCCACCGCGGCAAGTCAGTACCTCCGGCAGTGGGACCACGGCGTGGAGACCACCGACGCCGCGCTCACGAACGGATACGTCTACGACCACATTCCGGCCGGATCGACCGACCGAACCTTGGTGGACGCCTCGCCGTACGCAGTGACCTACAGCACCCAGTTCCGGTACGTCTCGCTCCTGCGGCGGTATACGGTCGCCGCTGAATGGGAGCCCCTGCCGACCGAGCCCACGATTCGCACGCGTCGCGGCGCCGAGATCTGGGCGCCCACCCGAGACCGGTCTCCCATGTCAGGGCACACGGTCTCGCTGTGAGAATCGCTGACGTGAACGAGCGGCTACACACGGCCGCGCTGGTCGAACCACACGGCGAGCACCGCCGCGACCGCCGCGACAGACGGCACGCCGCCGCGAAGATCGAAGCGGATGCCCGCCAGGCCAAGCATCTCGAAGCCCGCACTCGCTGGCGCACCGAACGAGACGAGTCACGATCAGCGGCGTACCTGGCCCCAGGCGGGGAACCTGGTCCCGCCCAATTGCGGATGCCCGGCCCGCTCCGGCTCCCCAAACACCAGGACACCTCGGCAACGCTCTCCGGTCACTACCCGTTTCTGGCCGAGGCCGGACTCGGCTCGGCCGGCGTCTTCGTTGGACAGGACCTCTACTCGGGCGGCTCATTCGTCTACGACCCCTGGGTGCTCTACCAACGCGGCATCATCACCGCACCGAACATCGTGCTCGCCGGTATTGTCGGCTCCGGCAAATCCTCACTGGCGAAATCGCTCTACACACGCTCCCTCCCCTTCGGCCGCCGCGTCTACGTACCCGGAGATCCGAAGGGCGAGCACACGGCCGTGGCCGAGGCCGTCGGTGGCAAGGCGATTATCCTCGGCCACGGACTCCGCAACCGACTCAACCCACTCGACGAAGGACACCGGGCAGCCGCCACCTCGAATGCCGAATGGTCGGCACAACTGACGGCGCGACGCCGCGACCTGATCGGCGCCCTCGCCGAGACCGTGCTCGACCGCCCCCTCAGCCCGCTCGAGCACACGGCCATCGACCTCGCACTGGCGGATGCCGTCCGGAGCTCACCGGTGCCGATCCTGCCCATGGTCGTTGACCGCATCCTCTCCCCGAACCCCGAGGACGACGAGGGCCGCCTCGCGCAAGACGGTCGCCTCGTCGGCCATGCCCTGCGCCGCCTGGTGGCCGGCGACCTCGCCGGCCTCTTCGACGGACCGTCGACCGTGCGCTTCGACCCCTCCCTGCCGATGTTCTCCCTCGACCTGTCACGGGTGGCCGAGAACTCCACGCTCATCTCGGTGCTGATGACGTGCTCATCGGCATGGATGGAGTCCGCGCTCGCCGATCCGGATGGCGGCCAGCGCTGGGTCATTTACGACGAGGCCTGGCGGCTCATGGCCTATCCGGCGCTGCTTCGCCGGATGGATGCCCAGTGGCGCCTGGCCCGGCACTTCGGGATAGCGAACATGCTCGTCTTCCACAAGCTCAGCGACCTCGACAACGTCGGCGACTCCGGCTCCGCGATGCGCGCTCTCGCGTCGTCGCTGCTGGCCAACGCCGAGACGCGCATCGTCTACCGGCAGGAACCGGACCAGCTCGGGTCGACCGCGACCGCGCTCGGCCTCAGTCGCACCGAGCAGAAACTGCTCCCCGCACTTGGCACCGGCCAGGGGCTCTGGCGGGTGAAGGATCGCAGTTTCGTAGTGCAACACCAGCTGCATCCCGATGAGCTCGCGGCCTTCGACACGACGGCCCGGATGACGTCAGGCCAGTAGGCGCGATGCGGGATCTGGAGCGCACCTGTCATTCAGAGTGAGGAGGGAGTGCGATGCCCGAGAATATGTTCAGCGACGAGCGCGAGGCGAGGATGATGCTCGCGGCGCTGTCCGAGCCCGGCGACACCATCACCGGAAGCTTGATTGCCCGGTTCGGCGCGGCCGAGACCGTGCAGCTGATCACTTCAGGCGTTCGCCTTCCGAACGGCATCGACCCGGCCGAGGGCGAGCTGTGGCGACGCCGACTTGCCCCGCGCATCAACCCCGGCCAGATTGACCGCATCCGCTCCGACATGGAACGCCACAGCCTGCGACTGCTGACACCCGAGGACATCGACTGGCCCGGCGAACTGCAACAGCTCAACACCAGCGCACCGATCGCACTCTGGCTGAAGGGTGACCCAAGTCAACTGTCGGCTCCACTGCCCGCCCGGGTCACCATCGTGGGCGCCCACGCCGCAACGGCCTATGGCAGCCAAGTGGCCACCGAACTTGCCTCCGATCTCGCCTCGCAGGGCCGCTCGATCCTGTCCGGCGGTGCCTACGGCATCGACGAATCAGCGCATCGCGCAGCCACCGTGTCTTACCCGGGTTCGACGATCGCCGTGCTCGCCAGCGGCCTCGACCGGCTCTACCCCACCGGGCACGAGCAACTCTTCGAGCGCATAGAGCACAGCGGCGGCCTGCTCGTCAGCGAACTCCCGCCCGGCTCCGCCCCCACCCGGTGGCGGTTCCTCCAACGCAACCGAATCCTCGCGGCCCTGTCAGGCGCGACAGTCATCGTCGAGGCAGGGCACCGATCTGGCTCCCTGAACGTCGCCGCACAGGCCCATGCCCTCGGGAGACCGGTAGGCGCCGTTCCCGGCCCGGTCACGAGCCCGGCGAGCGCCGGGTGCCATCGGCTGATCCAGGAGGGGATCGGGAGCCTCGTCGTCGACGCCCAGGATGTGACGGACCTGCTGGACTCCACGGCAGGCTTCTCCGGAGACCGAACATTCGCCTACTCCCCCACGAGACGGTTCACCCGAACTGGTCCTCACCTCACGTTCTAACGATTCGCGCCGAACGGAGACCGTACCGATGAACACTCCGCGACCGCACGCTGGGCTCGGCGACGAGCTTTCGAACCTCGGCATCGCACTGCTGATCAGCACGACGGTGTTGGCCCTTCTGCTCCGCGCCGCGGGTGCTGTCGCCACGTGGGCGACCGGCATCAGGCAACCTGCAGGCGGCCCTGCGACCGGGCTCGCCGTGCTCCTGGACCCGGGGCATCCGTCGGCGGCCTTGCAGGCACCTGGTCTGAACCCGGTCGCGTATTGGTTGACGACGACTCTACTGCTCGTTCTGGCCGTGGCGGCGGCCCTCTGGTTGTGGCGGATGTTCAGAGGCCTGGGCCGCGCAGCCAAGGTCGACCCACACCGCATCCTCGGCATCGCGACCAGCGACGAGGTATCGCGAGCCGCCTCGCACTCGGCTCTGATGAAGCGCGCGGCGCACCTTCGGCCGTCCCTCACGAACGCCGGCCCCAGCGACGTCGGCTATCGAATTGGCCGATCCCGCCACACCACGGTCTGGGCGAGCGTCGAGGACTCCATACTGGTCATCGGTCCGCCGCGCTCCGGTAAGGGGGCGCACATCGTGATCAATGCCATCCTCGATGCCCCCGGCCCGGTCGTGACCACCTCCACCCGCCCCGATAATCTCACCACCACCCTTCGGGCACGGCAGCGGATGGGCCCCGTTGCGGTCTTCGATCCGCAGCGCCTTGCAGCGGGCGTACCTGTGGGACTGCGGTGGTCGCCGATCCGCGGTTGTGAAGACCCGCTCACGGCGATGATCCGCGCGTCGGGGCTCGCCGCCGGAACGGGACTGGCTGCAGGCGGCGTCGATGGGGGCGGGTTCTGGGAAGCCAAGACCCGCACCGCCCTGCAGTGCCTGCTGCACGCCGCGGCGCTCGATGGCTGCCGACCTGCCGAGCTGTTTCGCTGGACCCTCGACCCTGCCGCCGCCCATGACGCGGTCTCCATCCTGATGAGCACCCCGGCTGCGGCGACCGGCTGGGGCGACTCCCTGCAGGCGATGCTCGAGGCCGACCCGCGCACGCGAGACTCCATCTGGCAGGGCGTCTCCCTGTCGTTGGGTGCGCTTGCTGATCCCCGAGTATTGGATGCCGTCTCACCCGGCACTGGCGAGGGGTTCGACCCCGAAGCGTTCTTGCGCAGCAACGGCACGCTGTACCTGCTCGCAACCGGCGCCGGGTCGAACAACTCTGCGGCCCTCGTGTCCGCCTTCGTCGAGGACCTCGTCGAGACCGCAAGGCGCATCGCCGCACGAAGCGCAGGTGCACGACTCGACCCGCCACTCCTGCTCGCCCTCGACGAAATCGGCAACCTCGCGCCCCTTCCGTCGCTGCCCAACCTCATGGCCGAGGGCGGCGGCACCGGCATCACGACCATGCCCGTGCTTCAGTCACTGTCGCAGGCACGAACGACGTGGAGCGACAACGCGGCCGGCGCAATCTGGGACTCCTCGATCGTCAAAATCGTGCTCGGCGGAGGATCCAACTCAAAAGACCTCCACGACCTCTCCACCCTGATCGGCGACCGCGACGAACCCACCGACTCCACAACCATCGGCGACCGGGGTTCACGCTCGGCCCAGCGCTCCATCCGGCGCGTCCCGATCCTGCCGCCAGACACCATCCGCACCCTCCCGTTCGGTACCGGCCTGATCATGCTCCGCGCGGCCCCACCCATCATCGCGAGTCTGCGCATGTGGACCGCACGCCCCGACGCCAAGGCCCTTCGTACGAACCGCGAGGAAATCGAAGGACTGATGCGCAAGCCCGGTCACGAAAACCTGGCGGAGCGGCCGGTCAGCCAAACGGAATGACGCGTATTTCCCTTCCACCGTGTCTGGTCGCAATCTGTGGAGCACGTGGCGCACCTCGTAGTGAACGCGGATCAAGGCGGTCCGCCCATGCAGGAGGTTGAGTCCCATGCCCCTTCACACACAGCAATCGCTGTCAGGTTTCATCACCTCAGAGCCGCAGCAATCGGTCACCGAGAACGGCGAAACCCGCTTCTACGTCCGCGTCGGCCAACCGCACTTCCGTCGCGAAGACAATGGGAGCTTCACCGTTCTCGAGCCGAGCTTTCACGACCTCGTCGCCTACCGCGCCACAGCCGAACGGGCGCTCACTCGGTTCGTCAAGGGCGACAGCTTCGTCGCCGAAGGCTACGTGCGCAATTTCGAGTTCGAGCGCGCGGGCGAAATTATCCAACGCGAGGAGTTCGTCGCGAAAAAGATCGGCCACGACCTCGCCCGTACCAACTACGACGTCGACCGAGCCCGCCGCGCAGCCGCGGCTATCGAGACGGATTTGTCGGCCGTCCAGCAGGTCGTTTCCCAAGAGACATCACCCGTTAGCACCGGCTCCGCCGTACTCGGGATCTGAGTGCGGCGATGGTAGAACTTCCGATTGAGTGGCCGCCCGGCGGTGACGATGCCCATCCCGGCGAGGAATCAGACGACCTCGACGGGCCACTCGTTGCAGAGCCGCCGCATCCGATCAATTGGAACCTCCTCACCGCCGATGAGGCCGAAACCGAATGGATCGAACTCAACCGATGGGTGAACTGGCTACGACGCACGTATGGGCTCCCAGCGTCCGTCGTGCCCCCGTTCTGGCACCGTCACCCCGAACTGGTCTGGGAGCTCTCAGCGCTGCACCTGCACTGGCTCTGCGCCTACGACCCCGATCAGCACGGATCTGCCCCCTTCGGATGGCACCGCGATTTCGCCGACGCTCGCCAACGCCTCCACGACTGGGTCGCCACCTCGGGAACGCGCCTCGACCGAGACCGACCCACACGCCAGACGGCTTGGCCGGGAGAACAACCCCCCGACGTCGTGGAGGATCTCCCGATCAGCAATCGTGACAGGGATTTCGCGCAGTTCGTCGGTGACGACGTCGCCAACCGGCGACATGCCGAAGCCGAGTTCTTTGCTCGCGCCGACTCCAGCTCAGCTAGGGCCGCGCCTCCGCGAAGCGCGGGGCCATCGACTCCATCTGCTCCATAACGAGTTTGATCGCCTCGGGCTGCTTGTCGGGCGGGTAGCCGTTCAGCACGAGCAAGCGTTTGATCGAGGAGCGCAGCTTCGCCCGCACATCGTCGCGCACGGTCCAGTCGGTGCGCACGTCCTTCCGCATCACCTCGACAAGCCCGCGCGCGATGTCTGCCAGCACGCCGGTGCCCTGCAGGTCGACCGCGGACTCGTTCTGCGACACCGCGTCGTAGAACGCGAGCTCGTCACTGGTCAGCGCCGGCGTGAACTTCGACCCTCGGTTGGCTTCCTCGGCCACCTCCCGCGCCATCTCCACCAACTCGGCAATCACTTCGGCCGAGGTCAGCTGCTGGTTCGTGTACTTGTTCATCAGCTCCGTGATGCGCTCGGAGAACGCCCGCTGCCGAACCATGTTGTTGCGAGTGGATGCCGTCGCCTCCTCGGTCAGCAACTTGCGAAGCGCCTCAATGGCCAGGTGTGGGTTGCGCGCCTGCTGCGTCTTCGCGACGAACTCCGGCGTGAGATCGCTCAGCGAGGGCTTTGGCATGCCGGCCGCCTCGTAGATGTCGAGTACGTCGCCGGACGACGTCGCCGAGGCGATCAGCTCCCCCAGCAGTCGCTGGATCTCCTCCGGGATCGGCTCTCCGCGGCCTTTGCGATCGTTGGCGTCCCACTTCGCCATCCAGACCCGGATCTCCTCGTAGATCTGCACCTCCGGCCTCAGCTCAGCCAGGTTCTGAGACCCCGAGCAGAGCGCCCACGCCCGCGACAGCTGCCCGGAGTACCGGCGGTACTTCGACGCGAGTGTCTCCTCACCGTCGATCACGTGGTTGCCGGGCGTCGTCGGTGCCCGCAGGTAGTTCGTGGCGCCGGTGACCGCGTTCAGGTATGCCTTCGGCCCGCCCTTGTTCAGAACGACCTTCCAGTCGTACCCGGCGACGAGCCCGCGCAGGGTGTCGACGAGAGTGGTCGTGAGGGCGATCACTTCGTCGATCCCACGGCCCAGCGGCTTGCCCTTCTGGTCAGAGTCCGTGTACTCCGCCAGCGCCTTCGACAGGTTCTCGGCCAGCGGCGCATACGCCACCAGCAAGCCGTCTTCCTTGCCGCGGAAGGTTCGGTTCACCCGCGCAAGCGTCTGCATCAGCAGCGCGCCCTTGAGTGGCCGGTCCAGATACAGGGTGTGCAGCGGCGGCGAGTCATAGCCGGTGAGCATCATGTCTTTCACGATCACCAGTTCGAGCTCGTCGTCCACGTTCTTCAGCCGGGCCTTGATCGCATCGTTCTGCGAGGTGCGCCGCACGTGCGTGCTCACCGGCGGCTGGTCGGTCGCGTCGCCGGAATAGACCACCTTGATGACGCCCTTATCGAGTGCATCCGAATGCCAGTCCGGCCGTAACGCCACGATCGCCGCATACAGGTTCGCGCAGATCTCCCGCGTGCCGCCCACGATCATGGCCTTGCCCGGCGCTTCGATGAACTTGGTCATGCGGCTGCGCCGGTTCTCCCAGTGCGCCACCAGATCCGCCGCGAGGGCGTCGATGCGCTCGGGCGCGCCGTAGACCGCGTTCACCACGGCGACGCTCTGCTCGATCCGGGCGCGTTCGGTTTCGTCGAGCCCCTTGGTGGCTTCGTCGGCGGACTGGTCGAGTATCTCCTCGGTCACATCCGCTGCGAGGGCCACCTTGATCAGCCGCGGCTCGAAGTACACCGGAACCGTGGCGCCGTCGTCGACCGCACGTGTGAGGTCGTACACGTCGATGTAGTCGCCGAACACGTCTTGCGTGTTGCGGTCGTCGAACGAGATGGGCGTGCCGGTGAACGCGATCAGCGTCGCGTGCGGCAGGGCGTCGCGCAGGTGGCGGGCGTACCCGTCGAGGTCGTCGTAGTGACTGCGGTGCGCCTCATCCACGATCACGATGATGTTGCGGCGGTCGGAGAGAAGCGGATGCTCCGCCCCGGCATCCTTCTCGGCCTTGCTGATTCCGAACTTCTGCAGGGTGGTGAAGTAGATGCCGCCCGTGGTGCGGTCGCTCAGCTCCGAGCGGAGTTCGGAGCGGCGCTTGATCTGCTGCGGCTTGCTCGGCAGCAGCAGGCTGCGGTCGAAGGAGCTGAACAGCTGACCGTCGAGCTCGTTGCGGTCGGTGATCACCACCACGGTCGGGTTCTTCAGCTTCGGATTCCGCGCCACCAGGTTGGTGTACAGCTCCATCTCCATGGACTTGCCCGAGCCCTGCGTGTGCCACACCACGCCGGCCTTGCCGTTGCTCGCCACGGCCTGCACCGTGCTGCCGACCGCCTTGCTCACGGCGAAATACTGGTGCGGTTTGGCGATGCGCTTGGTGAGGCCGTCGTCGCCCTCGTCGAACGCGGTGAACGACGTGAGTAGCTGCAGAAACCGTTCCTGGTTGTAGAGGCCGGCCAGCGCGGTGTCGAGCCCGGTGACCGCATCGCCGTCGACCGTGGTCGCGCCGGGAGGAACCGGCTTGCCGTCGTCATCCACATTCCACGGCGAGAAGTGGTTCAGCGGGGTGAACGGCGTGCCGTACGCGGCGGACTGCCCGTCGGAGGCGAGGGTGAATACGCAGAACCGAAACGCCATCGGAAACTCGCGCAGGTACGTCTGCAGCTGCGCGTACGCGGAAGCGACGGTGGCCCGTTCGCTGCCGGCCTTCTTCAGCTCGATGACGCTCACCGGCATGCCATTGCAGTACAGCACGAGGTCGAAGCGCCGCGTCACGTCGCCCTGAACGAGCGTGACCTGGTTCACCGCCAACCAGTCGTTCTGATCGGGTTCGGTGCTGATCAAACGGATGCTGGGATTCGCCTCTGCCCCGTTCGCATCGAGGTAGCTGAACGGGAACCCGCGCACGAGGAAGTTGTGGATGCGCTCGTTCTCGGTGATCGCGTCCATCGACTTCGGCGACGTGAGCTCGGCGAGGGCTTGCCGCAGGTACTCCACCGGAACGGTCGGGTTCAGCGTGCGCAGCGCCTCCAGCAAGCGCGGACGGATGAGCAGCTCGCTCCACGACTCACGCTCCCCCGTACCCGGAGCGATGCTCGCTCCCGCCACCGGCTTCCAGCCGAGCGGCTCCCCCAGCTGGTCGAGCGCGAATATCTCCCAGGCCGCCTCGGACAGCCCGAGTGCTGGAGCCGATGTCGTTATCGTCATTGCCTATCCCCTCAATACATTGACGCTGGTGAAAGCTAGTTGTGCAGAGTGCTGCACGAATACGGCAACGGGCCGTTGCGCAGAGGCACTGCGCGCATCACAGGACGCCCGCAAGCGACTTCTCAGTATCTTTGACGCGCAGCTTGCCCGACATGAGCTGCGGGAGCAGGGCGTCGCGCGTCGCAGCGAGGGTTCGGTTCTGGAAGATCAGGGGTTTGACGGCCATTTCCAAAGCACGAACGTCAGCGCTGAATTCTCTTGCCAGTTTCGCACCTGGCCAGGGAATCTTAACAGCTGCCAGGTCCTTCCAACTAGTTCTCGGCATTCGCGTGCCCTCGCTTGCGGCCGTCACGGCATCCACCACTGCTTCACTCGATACTGCGGCAAGAGCGAATCCGGAGACGGCGTCCTGCATGGGTCGCAGAACCATCACATCAGTGGAGCAAATACCATTGAACCCGGCGCTCACGACCTTGTGAAAGTAGGGTCGCAGTTTTCCAAAGAGTACGTCCGCATCGCTGAAGAAGCTCTTGCCGCTGGTAACAGTCGCAGCTGTTCCAAAAGCATCGAGCCAAATGCTCCTGCGCGGGATGTGCTCAAGTCCCACATAAATAGTGTCTCGGGTGGTAGTTGTCGGGTCGGCCGGTTCTCGCCGTAATTCATAGAGATCCCCCACTGAGATCAGACTCTGGGCGCCGAGGGCGGCGAATTGCGCGCGGATAAGCGAATCGGCTGTCTTTGCGAGGTGTGTGTTGGCGGCGATCTTGTCGTCGAGCGCCCCCAGCACCTCCGCGATCGCCTTTTGTGCCATCATCGGAGGCAGAAGTATCCGGTGACGCTTGACAATGTCCGTCTTCAGATTTGTAAAGATGGATCCGTTCCCTTTCCCGGCCAGATATGGTCGGTCATTCAAGAACGTGTAGTACAGAAAAAGTGGATCGACATCCCGCAGGTCTCGCAGCAGCAGCCATCCATCGTGGATACAAGCGTCGATTCCCATGAACTTCGGAATGCCTGGCGTTGCGCTATTCGACAGGATCAGGTCGCCCGGGCGGACTATCACGCTCTTTCCCCGGCCCTCGTCACGGATGAACTCGCGGGTGGATGTGATCACGCGCGACGGGGTAGAAGTAGCGTCGGCAATCTTGACCCAGGGGGTGCCAGCCGGGGCAATCCACTCCTGAATTGGCCTCGGGGACGCCCCTCGCGTGACTCGGGCGATTTCCCCGACCATCCTGTATTCCCACTCATGCCGTGAGTCAAACATCGACTCGCCCCAGCTGCTCACGCACGACCGCCGAGAGGCGCTCGGACTCGTCGAAATGGGCAAAGAGCTGGGCGCTCAGACGGGCGATCTTTTCCTCGATCGGCTCGGCATCCTCTTCCACCTCGGCGGCTCCGACGTAACGCCCCGGGGTCAGCGCGTAGTCCGCGGCTTTGATCTCGGCGAGGGTCGCGGAGTAGGCGAAGCCGGGCTCGTCGGCGTACTTCAGTTCAGCATCCACTGCGGAGGCCCTGCTGCCACGCCATGCGTGGTAGGTGCCGGTGATCTTGGCGATGTCTTCGTCGGAGAGGGCGCGCTCGGCGCGGTCGATCATGGTGCCGAGGTTGCGGGCGTCGATGAAGAGCACCTGGCCGGTTCGGTCGATGCTGTCCTTCTCGCCGGCGGTCTTGTCTTTGGCGAAGAACCAGGTGCAGACTGGAATAGGCGTGCTGCGGAACAGCTGCGTGGGCAGGGCTACCATGCAGGTGACGAGGTCGGCCTCCACGAGCTGGGCACGAATCTCGCCCTCGCCGCCGGAGTTCGACGACATGGAGCCGTTGGCCATCACCACGCCGGCGGTGCCTCCGGGGGCGAGCTTGGAGATGATGTGCTGGATCCAGGCGTAGTTCGCGTTGCCGGCGGGCGGAAGGCCGTAGCGCCAGCGCGGGTCTTGCTCGTTGCGTGCCCAGTCCTTGATGTTGAAGGGCGGGTTGGCCAGAATGTAGTCGGCCTGCATGTCGGGGTGCTGGTCGCGGGCGAAAGTGTCGCCCCAGCGGCTGGCCAGATTGCCGTTGAGTCCGTGAATAGCGAGGTTCATCTTGGCCATGCGCCAGGTGCGCTCGTTGAGCTCCTGCCCGAACACCGACAGCTCCGAGCCCTCCCTGTGGTGGTTCTCGAGAAACTTTTCGGCCTGTACGAACATGCCGCCCGAACCGCAGCACGGGTCGTAGACACGGCCGCGGGTGGGCTCGAGCATCTCCACGAGCACGCGCACCACGCCGGCGGGCGTGTAGAACTCGCCGCCGCGCTTGCCTTCGGCCTTGGCGAACTTCTCGAGGAAGTACTCATACACCTCGCCGAGCAGGTCGCGGGCCTTGGTGGATCCCTCGCCGGTGAACCGGGCGGAGTTGAACAGGTCGAGCAGTTCGCCGAGGCGGCGCTGGTCGACGCCGTCGCGGTTGTAGATGCGCGGCAGGGTGGCCGCGAGGGTGGGGTTGGCGCCCATGATCAGGTCCATGGCCTCGTCAATCAGCTGGCCCACCTGCTTGGCCGGCTCCCCCGCCGCGGCCTGCACACCCTTCGCGTTCTCGGCGATGTAGGGCCAGCGGGCCCGCGCCGGCACCCAGAATACGCGGCGGCCGGTGTACTCGTCCACGTCGTCGAGGAACTGGGCGATCTTGTCCTCGTCGAGGCCGTCCGCGGTGAGCTCGGTGCGGATCTGCTCGCGACGCTCGTCGAAGGCATCCGACACGTACTTGAGAAACACCAGGCCGAGGATCACGTCTTTGTACTGGGAGGCATCCATCGAGCCGCGCAGCTTGTCGGCGGCCTTCCACAGGGTGTCTTTGAGCTCTTTCATCGTCGACGGGAGTGCCGCGACTGTGACTTTCGGTGCCATTAGCGTGTTCCTCTTTCGGGAGCGGGTGTTTCGGAAGCGAGCGTGAGGGTGCCGGCGGTGACGCCGGCCATGAGCAGAGAGCTGAGTTCATCGAGATGAGCCAGGCGGTCGCGCGCACGCTTCTGCTCTAACCGTATCGAGGTCAGAGCGTGCGCGAGTGCGGTGCGCTGCGAGCGGCCCACCTGGCGCACGGGCCAGGCCCGCCAACGGCGGTGCCCGGGCGGGAGCGCCGCGATGTCGGCGGCGAGCACCTCGCCGAGCAGGCCGTTCGGGTCTGCGGGGTTGATGCGCAGGATTCGGGCCGGGAACTCCACGACCGAGGTGCCCTGGGTGTCCACCAGGGCGGCCGGTCGCGGGGAGGTGCAGAACACCACGTCGCCCGGCTCGGTCACCCGCCCCGCGTTGTAGGCGGCCGCAAATTGCAGACGGTCGATGCGTCGGCGGCCGAGCCCGCTTTCTCCCGAGACTTCGGCGGGGCCGATCAGGCGGATGCCCGCGGCATCCGTTGCCCCCTCGATCACGTCGGCGTCGTCGATGCGATTGCCCGGAATATAGCGCAGGTACCCGGTCATGAGCAGCTGCTCCACCGTCGAGGAGTCGGCCTCGTCGCCGGCGGCCGGCTGCACGGACAGGTCGAGGGTGTCGATCGTGTCGGCGTTGAGCACGGCAGCGAGCCGGTCGATGTCCACGGCGATTGCCGCCGCGGGCAGAGCGGCGGTCGGCGTCACGGTGTGCGCTCCCGCTACGAGCCACTTTCGGGTGGCGAGCAGGCTGCGGGTGAGCACGAGTCGGGCGAAGCGGAAGGCGTGGGCGCGCACGGTGCCGCGGTCGCCGAGTGAGGCGGCGAGGTCGCCCACGAGGTCGTCGATCGCCGCCGCATCGAGGGGAGTGGCGGAGAGATCGGCGACCATTATCCAGCGGTCGGCGAGGGGAATCTGGGCGTGGGCGGGGCCGAGCACCCAGAGGGCCTGCAGTTGCTGGGGCTTGCGGGTGAGCAACCCGGCGGGCAGACGCACGATCGCGCGCACCCGGCCGGAGCGCAGAAGAGAGGAGCGCAGCTGCTCGGCTTCTCGGCTGAGCCCGGCGTCGCTGAGCACGGCGCTCGGCGCCATCACCACGGCAAGCTGTTCGTCCGTCATCTGCAGCTCGATCTGCTCGATGGACGAGAGCATATCGACCGGAGTCATGGCGGGGTCTGTCGCCGACGGGTACTGGGCCACGTGAACGGCCGGCCCCGACACGGCGAAGGCGCCGGAGGGCTGTACGTCAAGGCTGGTGCGCAGGATGCCGTGCACCAGTAGTCGGCGGCGTTGCAGCCGGGCGGCAGGGCGGTGATCGTTCGCGGTGGTGACCCACAGCTCGCCCGCCAGCCCTGCGTGAATGCCCAGAAGCACGTCACTCGCGCTGCCCGTGGGATCCACGAGCGCCGATTCGGCGGGCTGGGTGAGGCGCAGCGCCATCACAGTTTCGGCCATCAGATCCAGGGCCGGGCGACTGAGCACCGGGTCGCCCTCGTCGGCGAGGTCGCGCTTGGCGCGGTCGGCGAGCATCCGCTCGAAGGCGGGGGCCGCGCCGAAGGCAGCCTCAATCAGGGCGTCGACGTAGCCGGCGACGGCGAGCAGACTCTGGCCGAGGGCGTCGATCTCGCGGAAGAACATGTCGTCGTCGGGGTCGTGCTCGTCGGCGGCGTCGATCAGTCCGGCCGCGGTAAGGCCGCCCAATGACTGGTCGGTTGCTGCGCGGAGGGCGATCAGGGCGGTGACGCCCCGGAAGGCGCTCTCGTCCGACTTGTTCGGGGCGTCGAGCACGGCGTGGGCTGCGGCATCCGCGGTGGCCTCCGGGTTGTTGCCGCGGCCGGTGTCGCGGAGCCAACTGCCCACCTGATGGGCGTCGAAGAGGTCGACCCCGCGCTGGCGAAGGATGGGCGCCGGGAAGGGTGCGTCGGTGAGTGCGGACCGGCTGCGCCACATGGAGACGACCGGGCGCTGCACACGGGCCAGGGCGGCGATGTCGGACATAGTCATCAGCAGGCCGGGCTCGGTGGTGGTCATGCGCATTCCCTTCTCGTGTATGAGTACAGGCTATGGCTTCTCGACGAGTGTCGTGGCCAATGCCTGATAACCCCTCTTATCAAGTGCCAACCTGCATGACTTACCTCCATCGCCCTACCTTGACGTTGTGCCCGGTTGCTGAATGCGCCGGCCACCTGCAGGTGGGGATCGGCCGTTGTGATGGGGGGAATGGCCGCGCCCCACCTGCCCACAGCACACGACAAGGAGATCAGGACATGACCGACGAGACCACCACCACCGCCGACAACCAGCCGGCACCCGCTGCACCGACACCGGCGTTCAGCAAGCGAGAACTCACCATCGGTGGCGTGTGCGGCGGGCTGGGTCTCGTCGTCGGCATCGTCGGCTCGCTGCTCGTTGCATCCGCCGCCGGAGGCATCGGCTCACTGATGCCCTCATCGGCCATGGCCGATGCCACCCAGGCCTGCGAGGTGGAGGCCGACCCGTTCATCGAACTCGGTGACGAAGGCCAGAGCCTGTCGATGCAGACCGAGGGTGAAGAGTCGGCCGGCGCTGATGTGGCCGATGTCGTCTGCGTGCTGAGCGAGCTCGATGTGCCCGACAGCGTGCTGACCCGCATGAGTAGCACCCGGGCACTCGACGGACGCCAGTCAGCCGACTGGAACGAGCTCTCCGCCTCCTGGGGTTACCACCCCGACAACGGTCTCGACATCGTGATCGAACTTTCCAACCAGTAGAACTTCCTTCCACTCATTTCCACCACCAGCAGAACAGGACACATCATGACCGACACCAACCAGCGCCCCATTCCCACCGGCGTTCCCGCCGAGCAGCACGAGCAGTTCCTCGCCTCACACCCGTGGGTATCGCAGAACACGGTGGACGAGCCTGTGCCCGTCTCCGAGAAGTCGTTCGTGGTCACCTGGCTCTTCGCCTGGCTGCTTGGCTTCTTCGCTGTGGACCGCTTCTACCTGGGCAAGATCGGCACGGGACTGCTCAAGCTGGTCACGTTCTCCGGTTTCGGCATCTGGTGGCTCGTCGACATCGTGCTCACCCTCGGCGGCGCGCAGCACGACAAGCGGGGCAGAAAGCTCGCCGGCTACCGGCAGCACAAGAAGGTCGCCATCATCGTCACTCTCGCGGTCACCGCGCTGAGCATGCTCGTAGGGGGCATCTCGAGCGGCGGCAACTCCCCCGACACCACGTCCGCCGTCGCCCCGGCAGTGGATGCGCCGGCCGGCGCGGTGGACGACGCCGCGGTTGCCGAGGAAGCTCCCGTAGTCGAGGAACCTCCGGTTGAGACCGACACGGTTCAGTCCTGGGCCGATGACGCGTTCGGAACCTTCGCGCCCGTCAGCCAGACCGGAGCCGGCGACAACCTCGTCACCCTCCCGGCCGGTGCCACCGCAGGCATTGTCACCGCCACACACGACGGCTCGAGCAACTTCTCCATCTCCGTGCTCGACGCGGCCAATGCCTCCACCGGCCAGCTGCTCGTGAACACCATCGGCGCCTACACCGGCACCACCGAATACGGTTTCAACTCGATGGGCGACTCTGGATCAACCCTGCAGATCACGGCCGACGGAAACTGGAGCCTGACCATAGCTCCCATCTCTGCCGCACCCGGGCTCGCAGCATCCGGTGCCGGTGACGGAGTGTTCCTGTACGAGGGCAGCGCCGGAAAACTCACGGCCACCCACGACGGCTCGAGCAACTTCGCGATTGTCGAGGAGACCAACAAGGCCTTCAGCATGGGACTCCTCGTGAACGATATCGGCACCTACTCGGGGACGGTGCCGCTCAGCTCGGGCCCGTCTGCCATCGTCATCAGCGCTGACGGCAACTGGACCATGGTCGCCGAGTAGGCGACCCGGCAGAGAATGCGAAGAGGAGAATGATGATGTCGAATCCGCCGTCTGTTCCACGGAAACTGCTGGGCTCACGTGTTCTGACGGGACTGCGGTCAGGTTTGGCCGCGCGCATTCCCGTGTCCGCTTTGCTCCTCACGGGGGTCGCCGCGACCATTCTCGCGGCGACCCTGGCGGGCGCCCTGGGCACCGCGACAGAGCGCGCCGACGTTCTGGCCGACGAACTGGCCACGAAATCGAGCAACTATGACTCGATGAAGTCCGCGTGGCAGGACCTCGGCAGCGAAGTCAGCACCCTGCGATCCACGGTGAAGACCTCAGAAAAGCGCGAGTCGGCCCTGGCCGCGGCGGAAACCGCGCAATCCACGCGGGCGACGGAGCTTGACGCCCGCGAGGCGGCCGTCAAGGGTGCCGAGGATGTCGTCGCCGCCAACACGTTCGCCGGCGATGGCACGTTCATGGTGGGGACGGATGTTCAGCCCGGCCAGTATCGTTCCGAGGGCGGCGAGAGCTGCTACTGGTCGAGGATGAACGCCGCGGGTGACGACACCATCGACAACTACATCGGTTCGGGCCCGGCCGTAGTTACCGTGCAGGCCTCCGACGGCCTGATCAAGACCTCGCGCTGCGCGCCGTTCACGAAAACCGGTTAGGCCCGGAGCTCTGGGCACCCGGTCGGGCGCCGACGTGGCGGCGCTCCCAGGAGCGCCGCCACCCGGCGTTACACCGGGATGACGGCAACAGCCTGCCAGCAGGCGTTGGCGACGACGCCCCAGCTCACTGCCGGAACGGGGAGCCGATCGATGCGGCGAGGGCTGAGTGCTGCGAGCACCTACCCGGCAAACTCAAAGTCGAGGGTGATTTCGGGATCGACGCTTGCGATGATTCCGGAGTAGAACACCTTGGCCTGCTCTTTCAGCGCTGCCGCGTTTTGGCTGATGTACTCCTGCTTGCTCTCGTCGCTGAGAATGTTGTTGATCATGCGAGTTTGAACGGCTGGCGGTGCCAGCCAGCCAAGCGCGTGGTTGGTTTCCAGGGGGTCCTCGAACACGGGATCGTCAAAACCGATGCCGATAAAATCGGGGATAGTCACCCGAAACGACTCTGGGCCGGTGGGTTCGATCGCCACCTGTGACCCATCGATGCCTAATTTTGCGTCGAACTTGTACTGGATCAGCGTCGTTCTCTCGCTCGCGGGTACGGCCACGCCGAAGATCTCTCCATTGCTTTCGTTCCTCGCGACACCCTCAATGTGAAGGCTGAGCAAGGCGACCTCTTGCACACGCGTGACGGACTGAACCACCTGCGAATCGCGTTCGCTCGAGCTGCTAGTGAACAGCGAACTGAGAGCGAGAGCGTTGAGTCCACCGAATACGAAAGCGGTTCCCGTTCCCGCGACAACCAGTACGGTGATCAGCAGGAGCGGCCACAGCAGAACCCTTGCTTTGAAAAATCTCATGACGTTTCGGTCCCCAGTTTCGTTCGACGTCGAAGCGCCCTTGGAATTTCGCGGTGTGGAACCACCGCAACAGATCGCCGCGTCTAGCCCCCCGTCGAACCATATACGTAAACAGGAACTGGCCGATCATGGCGCGCCCCACCGACCCTGGATATGCGGCTACGAGCCGATGCGCACTGAGGAATGACTGTCCATTTCACTTGCGGCTCACGTTCCTGATGTCCGCTGGCCGTTCCCCTCAGAAACCCTCACTTGGGCGGCGCGAGCTTCTGCAGCACAGCCGCAGGGCCGGGCTTCACCGTGCGGTCGGGCTCGGCGTAGTGGGCCTTCGTCGTGGACGTGGACGTGTGCCCGAGTACGTCGGCCGCGGCCTGCATTCCCAGCTCGTTGGCCAGCAGCGTCGCACCCGTTCGACGGAAGGAGTGCGGCGTGATGTTCAGGCCCTCCAGGCCGGCGCTTTGGACTATCCCGCGGAACGTTCGCCTCACGTTATACGGCGTCAGCGGAGTGCCCTTCCGGGAGAAGAACAGCAGGTGCTCCGTGTCCTCCGGATCGATCAGCTTTAACCGTTGACGAATCACGTCGGCCGCGAACTGCGGCACGCCGATGACCCGGTTCGACTCGTGCGTCTTCGGATGCGCCTGACGGATAACACCGGTGCCGTTATGCACGACGATCGTCCCCGTGATGTTCACTTGCGGCGGATCGGCGTCCAGGTCGACGTCGCACTGCCGAATCGCCAGAACCTCGCCGATTCGTGTGGCCGTGCCGAGCATCACCTCGATGATGTCCCGCACCTGCCCGTCAGATCGCGGACCCATCGTTCCCTCCCCCGTGCGCCATTCACGGGCCGCGAGCCGGATCGCCGCTATCTGCTCCGGCGTGAGCGCCTTCGGGGTATGCGGGGGCGCCTTCATCCGCGAGGTCTCCTTCACGGGATTACGCGGAATGATCTCCCGGCGTACGGCAAACGTCATGATCATGCCGAGGACAGCACGCGAGTGCTTCGCCCGTGTGTACGACTTCTCCCGCTGCAACTTCAAGAATCGTTCAATGCGCCCGACGGTCACCTCGCGAATGGTGAAGTTCTCAAAGAAAGGGAGCACAAGTCCGCGCACCTCGCGCTGGTACGTGTCCTTCGTGCCTTGGGTACGGTCGACGTCGAGCATCACGTCGTCCAACCACGCCTGGGCGAGCAGAGGGAACGGCGAGCCAGCATTCAGCAGGTCGCCGGCGCCACCGGAACGCAACCGCGCGGCCAGATCGGCCTTGAGGGTCGCCTCAGCGTCGTTCCGGCTCGAGCCGGTCGCGGTGACCTTTCTCGTCTGACCATCCCAGTCCCGGAAGCGAGTGATTGATCGGAAAATCCCGGGACCCACTTTCAGCGTCGTGATGGTGCCGAAGGTGCTGATCGGCAAGCGTGGCCGCCCGGCCATCACCGCTCACCCCCGCGCTCCCTCATCGCCTTCGCCGGCTCGTGGAGACCATCCAGCCACCGAAGAACATCAGAGACGCGGTAGCGGATCTCCCGGCCAACTCGAATCCCGGAAGGGCCGCGGCCATCGGTGCGCAGATCGTAAATGGCCTGCACGTTCACGCCGAGGTACTCAGCGAGTTCGCGTGTCGTTAATACGGGCTCGAGACCGAGCCCTGAGAGTCGTTGCATGTCCATAACCCATAGGTGTTCGAGGCCATTCCAAACCACTCGAACCGGGTCGTGCACCTAGTCTTTAGACGCTGATTATTGGCGGATATTTTTCAATAAACGTCTAATAAACGTCCAATACATCAAGTCTCGCCCCTTCGGTGAAAGGAAGAAAACCTGACTAAACCACATTTACAGTAGGGCGACTGGGACTTGAACCCAGGACCGACGGGTTATGAGCCCGGTGCTCTAACCAGCTGAGCTACCGCCCCGAACGTTTCGACTACCCCGCAGTGTTCAGTCTGAGGCGCGGGTCGAAGCGCCGTTGGCGACCGTATCGGTCACCGGCTCTCCACGATACAGGCATTCGAAGGTATTCAAGGTGCGCCGGATGTCGTGTGCACCGATCAACCTGAGCGACTCGCGCTTGAACGCCTCCAGCTCAGCGACGGGGAGGTTCAGCACCTGGGTGATCTTGTCCGCCAGGTCCTGTGCGTCGCCCGGACGGAACAGATAGCCGTTTTGGTTGTCGTGCACGAGATGCGGCAGCGCCATGGCATCGGCGGCGACGACTGGGAGCCCCGATGCCATCGCTTCCATCGTCGCAATGCTCTGCAGCTCCGCGATTGACGGCATGGCGAACACGGTGGCCCGCGAATACGAGGCCCGCAGCTCCTCGTCGGTCACATACCCGGCGAAGGTCACCTTGGCCTTGATGCCGAGCGAGTCGGCGAGGTGCTCCAGGTTGCGCTTCTGGTCACCGCCACCGACGATCTCGATGTGCGCATCCAGGGCCGGATCGAGACGGGACGCGGCCTGCAGAAGGACATCGATCTGCTTTTCTCCGGTTACCCGACCGACGAAAAGAATTCGGTTCTCGGTGCGCGGTTCAAAGTTGGGTGAATAGTTCTCTGCGTCGATGCCACAGGAAATGGCATGCACTCCCGTGAGTCCCGTGTACTTCTCCAGGAACTGCGCGGCGCGACGCGTCGGCGTCGTCACGGCCTCGGCCCGGCCGAACGTTCGGCGGGCGGCACGCCAGGCCGCCTTGATCACCCGGTCCTGCAGCCCGACCGGGACGAGAGAAAACTTGACCATGTTTTCCGGCATGAAGTGATTCGTGCCGACGATGCGCAGTCCGCGCTTCTCGGCCTCGATGGTGACACCGCGGCCTACGTTGATGTGCGACTGAAAATGCACAACATCCGGGCGAAAACTGTCAAGGATGCGCCGACTTTCACGGCGGACGATCCACGGGAGAGCGAACCGGAGCCAATCGTGCGGGTACCAGCGCCAGCTGTGGAGCCGATGAACAACCATCGGCTGTCCCTCATGCATCTCTGTCCACGTGCCGAACTTTCGCGACGTCGACGGCGCCATTATCTGAACCTCGTGCCCGCGGGACACCAGGCCGGCTGCGAGGCGTTCGGCGAATTTAGCCGCGCCATTCACGTCTGGCGCAAATGTGTCGGCCGCGATCAGCACGCGAATCGGCTTCTTGGCCGCCTGGGGCGCAACTTCCGGTGCCGAGTTTCTCTGCACGTCGGGCGAATCTGACAAGAGGCGAGGTCCCTACGTTGGTGTGCCGGGGAGCTTCGTCCGGCTAGAAAACTGGTATCTGTCGGGTGGAGACGAGGTGTCTTAGCACTCCATTCTAAACCGCACCTTGCGCTTCAAATCCCGGATCGCAGGCGCGCCCCGGATTTGCCCGCGTCAACGGTCCAACTGCGGGTGATACCGGGCAAGCAGGAATACCCCCCAGATTGCGACAGCTCCGGCGATCACGAAGGCCACGCCTGCCCACGCGGGGGCCTGCGAGGTCTCGCCCAGAACGACGATGCCGATTCCAACGGCGACCAGCGGGTCGATCACGGTGAGTCCGGCAATCACCAGGTCTGGGGGGCCGGACGAATACGCGTTCTGCACGAAATATCCGCCGAGAATGGCCGCCGCCACGAGACCAACGACACAGACAAGCGTCAACCAATCAAAGTCGCCATACTTCGTGCGCGTGATGACGACTTTCGCGAGGGTGGCCACGAAGCCGTAGAGCACTCCGGCGCCGAGGATGTAGAAAATGGCCTGGAAATTAGAGCGCAGCAGCACAAACGCCGATCCGAACAGGGCCAAAACGACACCGAGCACGATGAGGATGGTAATCAGGTCAATGTCGGTCACCGGCTTGTCAACGGCGGTGAACGCGGCGACCGTGACGAAGAGCCCCACTCCGCCGACGCACATGGCAATCGCCACCTTCGACGCATCATTGATCGGCACTTTGCTGACCCGCGCGTTCAGAATCGCGGTGAGCACGAGCGCGACGGCGCCGAGCGGCTGCACGACGATGATGGGCGCGAATCCGAGACTCGTCAATTGAAATACGATGGCCAGTCCGAGCATGAGCGTGCCGAACACCCAGGAGGGCCGGCCGAGCAGCAGCAAAAGCTGCCGAGGGTTCAGCCCGCTCGACACGCCCGCGGCGGCCTCGATCTTGTTGACGCCCCGGTGTTGGAACTGCGCCCCCAGAGAGAGAAAGATCGCACCGATCAGGGCCAGCGGAATCCCGATGGCCTGCCGCGGGTCAATGGTGATCTCCGCTGCCAGATCTGTCAGGTCAGTGGTCACCTGACGACTGTACCGAGATCCATGCGGATATTCTTGGTGAATGGCCGTACGCGCAATAGTAATTTCAGGTGACCCCGTTCTGCACTCCCCCGCCGTTCCCGTTGTCGAATTCGACGATGATCTGCGCATTCTGGTGCAGGACATGTTCGAAACAATGGATGCGGCGCCCGGCGTCGGCCTCGCGGCCCCCCAGGTGGGAGTGGGATTGCGGGTCTTCACCTACAGTTTTCACGACGATGACGGCGTCGGCTGGCGCGGCGTCGCCATCAACCCCGAGCTGTGGATCACCCCTGTCCCCGCCGGCATCGTCGAGCCCGACGGTGACGATGAAGAGGACCTCGACGATGAGGAAGGCTGCCTGTCGTTCCCCGGGGAGCGCTTCCCGCTGCGCCGGGCCGAGTCTGCGATTCTGCGGGCCGTGGACCTCGACAACAAGCCGTTCGAGATTCGTGCGCACGGGTGGTTGGCCCGCATTCTCCAGCACGAATTCGACCACCTGGACGGAACACTGTATGTCGACCGTTTGGAACACATCTACTCCAAAATGGCGCGCAAGGTCAGCCGCAAGCGCGGCTGGGGTCAGCCGGGACGCAGCTGGGTTCCCGGAGTCGACAACCTCGAGGGGTAACCGAGCCGCTACGAGAGCGCGCGGATGCCGGCGGCCACGACGGCCGCTGCCAGCACAACCACGATGAACGGCACCTTGAGCCAGAACAGCACTGCGGCGACGAGAACGGCGGGCACCCGCGCGTCGAGGACAACGGACTGCCCGTCGCCGAGAGTCTGCACCGCGATGAGAGCGGCGAGGAGCGCGACCGTGAGCAGATCGGCGATGCGCGCCGGTGCCTGCCGGCTCAGCACGGAGATGGGAACGAGGTAGCCGGCGAATTTGATGGCGAGCACGGCTATCGACCCGGCAATGACGATCTGCCAGACCGTCACGAGCTCGGCTCCGCCTCGGGCGCAACGTCGGCCGCGCGGCCGAACCAGTTGAACCATCCCACCAGCACCGCCACGAGGGCGGCCACCAGCACCGGAAGCCCGGGCATGAGCACGGGCGTGACGGACGCCGCCACGACGGCGGCCAGCACCGCGACCACGATCGGCTGCAGGTGCTTCAGCCTCGGCCACAACAGTCCGACAAAGGCCGCCGCGGCCGCCGCATCGAGGCCGTAGGCGCGCGTGTCGCCGATGGAGTCTCCGATCACTGCACCGAGGAGGGTGGTGAGGTTCCACCCGATGAAGACGGCGAGGCCCGTCACCCAGAAGCCGGTACGGCGGCTGCGCTGTGTCGGCTGGGCCAAACCCACCGCGGTGGACTCGTCAATCGTCACCCACGCCGCTGCGGTTCGTTTCCACCATCCGCGCCCGATGAACGGTGACGTCCTGATTCCGTAGATTCCGTTGCGCACCCCCAGCAGTGTGGCGCCGGCGATCGCGGCAGGCCCGGACGCCACGCCGCCCGTGGCGAGCACGCCGACCAACGCGAATTGGGATCCACCAGAGAACATGACGAGGCTCATGAAGCATGTCTGCGCGATGGACAAGCCGGCCGCGACCGAGAGAGCGCCGAACGAGATCCCGTAGGCGGCAGTGGCCAGTCCCACGGCTATTCCGCTGCGCACCGCGAGTCGCTGGTTTCGACGTTCGACGTTGTCGTCGTCTGAGTCACCGCTGGACGTCATGCTTTCCGCTCTCCAGAAACCGTTAAACAAAAAAGGCCACCCGGGGTGGAGCCCTGAGTGACCTTTCGCTCCCCGACTTGGACTCGAACCAAGAACCTGCGCATTAACAGTGCGCTGCTCTGCCAATTGAGCTATCGGGGAATACCTGCGCTTTGCTAACCGGCGCAACTTTATTACTCTACCAAGTCACGGCACCTCCGCAAATCCACTCGGGAACCGGCGACCCCCCGAATACCCCGGGTGGCCCGAAAAGACGCGGCTTCGAAGCGTCGACCGGTCCCGGCTCGAGAGTCAGCTCGGGCGTGTCGCCCGCAGTGTCCGGCGCCTATCCCGGACCATCCGTCGTCACGCGGTCACGGTCGCCGGCGGGCTCGTCAGCCGACAGCGCCGCGGCCAGCCCCGCAACATAGGGATGCCACGGATCGTCGAACACCTCATCGATGGTGCCGAGGGCCACGAGCACACCCTGGTGCATGACACCGATCCGGTTGGCGACCCGGCGCAGCACCGCGAGGTCGTGGCTGATCACGAGGGCCGAAAAGGCGCGCTCCCGCTGCAGCTCCCCGATCAGGTCGGTCACGGCGTTTCGCACCATGACGTCAACGCCGGCCGTTGGCTCATCCGCGATGAGCAGGCTCGGCCCGAAGACGAGGGCGCGAGCAAGCGCCACGCGTTGCCTTTGGCCGCTGGAAAGCTCGTACGGGTACTTGCCGAGCACGGCGAGCGGCAGACGCACCGCATCCACCATCGTCGCCACCGTGGCGTCCAGGGCGCGGTGGTTGTAGCGCGGGTCGCGCTCGATGACGGGTGCGGCCACAATCTCTGAAACGGTCAGAGTGGACGGCAGGGTCTCAGCGGCCTCCTGCGTCAGCATTCCCACGCCGAACGTCAGCCGGCGTTGCTTCCGCCGGCTGATCCGGCGCAGGGGAATACCGAGGACGGTCGCTTCTCCACCGGTGATCTGTGGTCGCACACCGTTTCTGTCCGTGGTGGCTGTGGTTCCCGACAGCACTCGGGCAAGGGTGCTCTTTCCCGAGCCACTCTCCCCCAAGAGTCCGATGACCTCCCCGGCCTCGATGCGCAGGTTGAGACCGTGCACCGCCACGAAGGCGGGACTGGCCCCGTGCGGCGCGTACTCGATGGTCAGGTCGCTCGTCACGATCGGGGGAACGGATGCCGCGCCAGAAGTCATGTCTCCTATCCTGCCGCACGCAATTGACGCAAGCGCTCCCGACGCTCGGCCTGTTCCACCGGATCCGGCACGGGCAGCGACGCCAAGAGTCGCTGCGTATACGGGTCTTTGGGTGCCCCGAGCACCTCGGCGCCCGTGCCTTCCTCGACCAGTTTGCCCTTGTACAGCACGGCGATCCTGTCGGCGAGGATATCGACGACAGCGAGGTCATGACTGATGAACAGGGCGGCAAACCCGAATTCACGCTGAAGTTCCGCGAAAAGTTCGAGCACCCGCGCCTGGACCGACACGTCCAGCGCGCTGGTCGGCTCATCGGCGATGAGCAGCGTCGGTTTCAAGGCGAGTGCTCGGGCGAGGCTGGCCCGCTGTCGCTGGCCGCCGCTGAGTTCGTGAGGGTACCTGTCCCCGTAGTTGCGAGGCAACTGCACGGCCTCGAGCAGTTCGTTCACGCGCTGGCGCGCCGCCTGCGGATTGTCGGCGCGTCCGTGCACCACGAGCGGCTCTGCCACGCACTCCGCGATCGTCAGTAGTGGGTTGAAACTCGACGCGGGGTCCTGAAACACGAATCCGATGTCGCTGCGCAGGGGTTTGAAGCGACGCTCCTTGAAACCGCGCATCTCGTGCCCCAGAACCGTGAGCGAACCGTCCGTGACACGGGTGAGACCCGCGATGGCGCGACCGATAGTGGTCTTGCCCGATCCACTTTCCCCCACCAGCCCCAGTACTTCACCGGGGCGAATGACGAAACTCACCCCGTCTACTGCGGTGAAGCCCGGTTTGCCCAGACGCCCCGGATACTTGATCTTGAGGTTCTCGGCGACAACGACGGGCGCTTCGAGCAGCCAGCTCGGTTCGCGCGCGGCAGCGCGCTCCTCGGCACGAACGATTCCCTGGCCCACGTGGGGCACCGCGCCGAGCAGTTTCTTCGTGTACTCGTGTTGGGGAGCGCTGAAGAGCTCACGGGCTCCGGCCTCTTCCACGACCTTGCCCTCGAACATCACGGCAACTCGGTCGGCGAGGTCTGCTACAAGGCCCATGTTGTGCGTGATGAGCACGATTGCCGTGCCGAATTCGTCGCGGCACTGTCTGAGAAGGTCGAGGATCTCGGCCTGGACGGTGACGTCGAGCGCAGTCGTGGGTTCGTCGGCAACGATCAGCCCCGGGTCGAGGACCAGCGCCATGGCGATGACGACGCGCTGCTTCTGCCCACCGGAAAACTGGTGGGGATAGTAGTTCACGCGAGTCTGCGGATCGGGGATGCCGACCTTGCCCAGAATCTCAATCGCCTTGACGCGCGCCTCGGCCCTGCTGTGTTGGCCATGGGCACGGATGCCCTCCGCAATCTGCCACCCCACGGTATACACCGGATTCAGCGCCGTTGACGGCTCCTGGAAAACCATCGCCACATCCGTGCCGCGCAGCTGCCGCAGTTTCTGCTTGCTCACGGACAGCACATCGTTGGAATGCGCACCGTCCTTGCTGCTCAGGATGACGGCCCCGCGAGCGGTCGCCGTCTCGGGCAGGAGGCCCAGAATGGTCTTCGCCGTCACGGTTTTGCCGCTCCCGCTCTCGCCCACAATGGCGAGAACTTCGCCGGGAGCCACCGTGAGGCTCACACCGTCGACGGCCTTGACGTCGCCCGCATCGGTGGCGAAAACCACGTCGAGGTTGGAGATCGTGACGACGTTCTTCACGGGTTGGGCGCTCATTCTCGAGCCTCGATTCCGTCGATGGGTGATGATGCGGGGCGCTCGAGATTGCCGAGGCCGCCGGGACCGGCGTCGAGAGTGCCGCCGGGCACGATGGATGTCTGCGCAGCCGTACCGTCGGACGCGCCAGGGCTGCGCCGACTGCGCAGGCGAGGGTCGGCGAGGTCGTTGAGGCTTTCCCCAACGAGCGTGATTCCGAGAACGACGAGCACGATGGCGAGACCGGGGAAGAGGCTGGTCCACCAGATACCACTGGTCACGTCCGACAGGGACTTGTTGAGGTCATAACCCCACTCGGCGGCCGCCGAGGGCTCGATCCCGAATCCGATGAAGCCCAATCCGGCGAGCGTGAGGACTGCCTCTGACGCGTTGAGGGTAAAAATCAGCGGCAGCGTACGAGTGGCGTTTCGCAGAACGTGACGGAACATGATGCGGAAGTTGCTCGCACCGAGCACCCGCGCGGACTCCACATACGCCTCGGCCTTAATTCGCACGGTTTCGGCCCGGATCACCCGGAAATATTGCGGAATGAACACGACGGTAATCGAGATTGCCGCTGCGAGGATGCCGCCGATCAGGTCGGATCGTCCGCCCGAGATGACAATGGCCATCACGATCGCGAGCAAGAGCGACGGGAAGGCGTAAACTGCGTCGCCGATGACGACCAGCACGCGGTCGAGCCAGCCACCGAAATAGCCCGAGACGAGGCCGAGCGCTACTCCCGCAAATATCGACAGCAACACGGCGACAATCATCACGACCAGGGCTGTCTGTGAACCCCAGATCACGCGCGAGAACACGTCGTAGCCACCGACCGTCGTTCCGAGCCAGTGTTCCGCGCTCGGCGGCTGCTGCGCACCAAAGGGGCCACTCGCGTCGCGCAGCTCACTGAAGCCGTATGGCGCCAGCAGAGGCGCGAAGAAAGCGGTGAGGATGAAGGTGCCGGTGATGATCAGCCCGGCGACCAACATGCCGCGCTGCAGGCCGACGCTCTGTCGGAGCTGGCGCACGACGGGCAGTCTGGTCCACAAGGGGGCCTTGGGGGCGGCGGTCGAGGTGACGGAACTCATCTCAATACCTCACTCTCGGGTCGATCACGGCGGCGATGATGTCCACGATGAAGTTGGACAGAGCCACGATCACGGCGAGCAGGGCCACGATCCCCTGAACGGCGACAAAGTCACGAGCCTGGATGAACTGGATGAGCATGAAACCGAGTCCCTTCCACTCGAAGGTTGTCTCCGTGAGCACCGCCCCGCCGAGTAGAAGCGCAACCTGCAACCCGATGACGGTGATGATCGGGATGAGAGCGGGACGGTAGGCGTGCATGCGCACCAGACGGAATTCGTTGACACCGCGGGACCGGGCGGCGTCCACATAGTCGGTGCCGAGCGTGCCGATGACGTTCGTGCGCACGAGGCGCAGGAAGACGCCCGCGGTGAGGAGGCCGAGGGCGAGGGCCGGGAGCACAGCGTGGGAAAGCACATCGCCGAGCACGGCAGGACTGCCGGTTTGAATCGCATCGATGGTGTAAATGCCAGTCTTATTCGGCAGCAGCTGCATCTGCAACTCGGAACCGATGGTGGCACGGCCGTTCACCGGCAGGGCCTGAAGCCAAACGGCAAATACCAGTTTGAGCAACAAACCGGCAAAGAAGACCGGCGTGGCGTAGCAGAGGATGGCGAAGACGCGCAGGAAGGCATCCGGGGCCTTGTCGCGCCAGTAGGCGGCGACCATCCCTAGCGGGATCCCCACGATGAATGCAACGACGAGCGAGTAGAACACGAGCTCGCCCGTAGCCAGACCATAGGTGGTGAGCACCTCGGACACCGGGCGATTCGTGCTGATCGTGGTGCCGAAGTTGCCGGTGAACACCTGCCCGAGGTATTCGATGTATTGAACGAAGATGGGCCGGTCGTAGCCGGCCGCGCTGATTCTTTCCGCGAGCTGGGAGGCGCTGAGCCGGCCGCCGAGCGCTGCGGTGATGGGGTCGCCGGTGGTGCGCATCAACCAAAAGACCATCGACACCAGGATGAAAATGGTCGGGATGATGAGCAGGAAGCGGGTCAGAAGATAGCGACCTATCCCCCCGCCGGCACTTGTTCTCTTGCGCCGAGTCGACCGGGTGGCCGGGGTTGGCGGCTTCATTGCCACAGTGGACATACTCACCTAACGATTCCAAAATGAGGGGGGCATCCAGCTGTGCTGGATGCCCCCGCGATCAAGCTAGAGAGAACTCTAGCCGTTGAACTGCTTAACCCTTGGTGAGTGCGCCATATCGGAACTTGAACGAGGCGTCGAGCGTGTCGCTCGTGCCATCGATGGTTGTTCCGGTGATGGCGACCTGGGCTCCCTGGAGCAGGGGCAGGGTCGGCAGCTGGGCCGCGACCTTGTCCTGAATGTCTTCGATCAACGCCGTACGCTCTCCCGCATCAGGCGTGACGGCCTGCTGCAGGATCATGTCGTTGACCTCGGGGTCACTGTAGTGATTCTTGATGAAGTTCTCCGTGAGGAAGAAGGGCGTCAGGTAGTTGTCCGCATCGGAGTAGTCCGGGAACCAGCCGAGCTGGTAGAGCGGGTACACGTCCGCCGTGCGATCCTTCACGTACTGCACGTATTCGGTCGACTGCAGGTCGACCGTGAACAGTCCGGACGCTTCCAGCTGGTCCTTGATCAACGCGTATTCGGCAGAGGAACCGGGGCCGTAGTGATCCGTGTTGTACTGCAGGCTGAGGGCAACGGGCGTTGCCACTCCGGCGGCATCGAGCGTGGCCTTGGCCTTGTCGACATCCGGTCCTCCGGATCCGTCGCCGTAAAGCCCCTTGAGGGATTCGGTGGCACCGGTCAAACCGTCCGGAACGTAGGAGTACAGCGGCGTGTAGGTGCCCTTGTAGACCTGGTCGGCCAGTTCGGAGCGGTTCACGACGTCGGCGGTTGCCGCGCGAACGGCGAGGGCCTTGGCCGGGTCGGCCTCGGGAGTCGTCGCGCCGAAGGGCTGCGTGTTGAAGTTGAAGACGATGTAGCGGATCTCTCCACCGGGGCCGTCAACAACCTTGACGTTGTCGTTGCCGCGCAAGTCGTCGATGTCGGTCGCCGACAGGCTGCGCCACGCCACGTCGATATTGCCCTCTTGCACGTCGAGCTTGAGGTTGGACGCGTCAGCGTAGTACTTCACGTTGATGACATCGGTTTTCGCCGGCCCCAGGAGACCCTGGTAGCCCTGGTAGGCCTTGTAGGAGAGCAGGTTGTTGAAGTCGTAACTGGCGAGCTCGTACTGACCTGCAAACGCCTTGCCGTCGACGATGTCGCTGTCCGGCGTGATGGCGTCGGCCGAGAAGACCTCTTCGTCGACGATCGGGCCGGCCGGGCTCGACAGGATCTGCGGGAAAATCTGGTCATCGGCCTGCTTGAGCGTGAAGACGACGGTCGTGTCGTCGACGGCCTCGGTGCTGTCCAGGTTGTACAGCAACGAGGAAGGACCGTTGTCGGCGGCAATGGAGAGCTGGCGGTCGAAGCTGAACTTCACGTCGGAGGCGGTGAGGTCGTTGCCGTTGGCCCATTTAAGGTCGGGCTTGAGGGTGACCGTGTATTCCGTCGGCGAGGTGAACTCGGCCTTGCTGGCGATGTCGGGCACAACGTCCGAGCTGCCGTATTCGCTGTTCATGAGGAACGGGAACACCTGCGTCTGAACGCTGAATGAACCGTTGTCGTAGGAGCCGGCGGGATCAAGAGTGGTGATTTTGTCGGTCGTGCCGATTGTGATCGGCCCGCCCGAGGCGGCGTCGCCGTCGGAGGAACCTCCGGCCGAGCAGCCGGCCAGCACGAGCGCCGCTATGGACAGTCCTGCTGCGGCAGCGAGAGTCCGCTTGCCGTGGGTGTGTGCGGATGTCATATCCGTAAACCTCTTCCTGTTGGGAGAACCGGTACGCCGGCACGCGATGGTGCGTCGGAACGGTTTAACTATAGGAACAGAGTTAGCACAGAATTCGCAGCTTGCCCTAGCCTGCCGCAGCTTCTTTACAGAGCTGCAACATTGCCGACTGTTATTCGTCGCGGAGGCTGCGTCGTTCGGCCTCGACGCGCATGATTTCTCGCTGCAGGGTGACGTACACGTCACGGTTGGCCGGGTCGGTTCGCTGCAGGCGGCCGCGCAGTTCCGCGTTCTGGCGCAGCAGGTCTTTCTCGATCAGCGCGATGCTGACGTCGCGCACGTAGCCGGTGATTTCCCGGCCGGGCCGTTCCGGCAGGGGCGCCATGGCGAGCTGCTGAACCAGGTTGGCGAGGGTGTCCGGCACGGCCGCGAGCACGTTTTCGAGCCAATCCGCGTTGCCGGCATGGTGCAGGCTCGCCGCAATCGCGTCGCGGGCAATCGCGAGGCTCGAGTTGGAGAAACTCGTCTGCACGGCTCGCGCCATGATGTCGGGGCCCACGAGCGTTGGATGCTGCAGCATGGCCATGAGGCCGTCACGTTCCATCCGGGTGACCGGGTCGGTTGGTAACTCCAGCAGTGAGAAGGGACGTTCGGGCGGTGCCTCGACCGCGCCGTTGACCGGGTGGCGACCGGGCGCTTCCGGCGTGCGCGAGCGGCCCTGGGCCGCAGAGACGGCCTTGCGCACCTCGCCGAGATCGACACCGAGCATGCGCGCCAGTTCACGGGTGTAGCCGGGGCGCAGCGCCGGGTCGCGAATGTCCCCGACGATGGGCGCAGCCGCGCGAAGGGCACCGATGCGGCCTTCGACGGTTTCCAGGTTGTACTGGGCGAGAAGCTGGCGAATCATGAACTCGAACATGGGCTTCTTCGAATCGACGAGGCGACGAACGGCGTCGTCCCCGCGGTGCAGCCGCAGGTCGCAGGGGTCGAAGCCCTCCGGCGCCACCGCGACGAAGGTCTGGGCGCTGAAACGCTGTTCCTCGCTGAAGGCGCGCATGGCGGCTTTCTGCCCGGCAGCATCCGGGTCGAACGTGAACACGACCTCGCCGACCCCGCTGTCGTCCCCCATAACCCGGCGCAGCACCTTGATGTGATCGACGCCGAAGGACGTGCCGCACGTTGCGACGGCGGTCGTCACGCCCGCGAGGTGGCAGGCCATGACGTCGGTGTACCCCTCGACGACGACGACCTGATGATTGCGGGAGATATCGCGCTTGGCCAGATCGAGCCCGTAGAGCACCTGTGCCTTGTGGTACACAGGTGTTTCGGGGGTGTTGAGGTATTTGGGCCCCTTGTCGTCGTCGAGAAGTTTGCGGGCCCCGAAGCCGATGGTCTGCCCGGTAATGTCGCGGATGGGCCACACCAGCCGGCCGCGGAAGCGGTCGTAGACGCCGCGGTCTCCGGCGGACACGAGGCCCGAGAGAGTCAGCTCCTCGGTTGTGAAGCCCTTCGCCCGCAGGTGCTTGGTGAGTTCGTCCCAACTCTTCGGGGCGAACCCAACACCGAAGTGCGCCGCGGCCTGCGCGTCGAAGCCCCGTCCGCCGAGGAAGTCGCGGCCGATCTGCGCGTCGGCGCTGCCGAGGCGGTCGACGAAGAAGTCGGCCGCCGCCTGGTTGGCGGCGAGCAGTCGGGCGCGGTTGCCGTGATCGGGGGCGGCTCCCCCGCCGTCCTCATAGTGCAGTTCCAGACCGGCCCGTCCGGCGAGGCGCTCGACGGCTTCGCTGAAGGTGACGTGGTCCATCTTCTGCAGGAAGGAGTACACGTCGCCGCTCTCGCCGCAGCCGAAGCAGTGGTAGAACCCCACCTGCGGGCGCACGTGGAAGCTCGGGGTGCGCTCGTCGTGGAACGGGCACAGTCCTTTCATCGAACCGACCCCGGCCGATTTCAGCTGCACATAGTCGCCGACGATGTCGGCGATGTTGGTGCGGGCCTTGACCTCTTCGATGTCGCCTTGTCGAATCAGTCCTGCCATGACTGAATTCTACCTGTCACGCCGGCGCACTAACCCTGCACGAGTCGTTCGTACCAGGCCAATGCGGATTGGTCGGTGAGGCTCGCGACCTGGTCGACGACCACGCGCTTGCGGGCCGCGTCGTCGCGGGCGGCCGCCCAGTCTTCGGTGAAACCCGGATCCAGATGCTCGTCACCGCTCGCCAGGAGCGTGTCGGCGAGCAGCGTCAGCACCTGCCGCTGCTGCACGTAAATCGGTTTGCGCGTGTTGCGGGTCATCACGAATGCCGCGACGATGCCCTTGAGCACGGCGATCTCGGCCTGCGTTTCCCGGGGCACGACGACGTGCGCGGCGAATCGGGTGAAATTCTGGCCCGGGTAGGCCAGCCGCGTGGCGCGCACCGCGGAGCCGCTGAAGCGTCCGATGAGCTGGCTGCTGAGATTCTTGAGCCGGCCCTGGTCGCGGCGTCCGCCGGACCATTCGGACATCCAGTAGTCGAGGGAGTCCAAACGGTTGAACGCCCGGGAGAGGTCTTCCTCGGAGAGTTCGTTGCCGATCCATTCCGACATGGTGGCGAGGAGGTCGTCGTGGTTGGTGCGGCGGCCGAGCAGCGCCACGTCCACGTACCCGTTCACGACGGCATCCTCGAAGTCGTGCACGGAGTAGGCGATGTCGTCGGAGAGGTCCATGATCTCTGCCTCGATGCACAGCTGCCGGTCGGGGGCACCGCGGCGCAGCCATTTGAAGGCGGCGATGTCGGCGTCGTAGAACCCGAACTTGGCGCGTCCGCTGGGATCGCGCACGGACGAGCTTTCCGGCCACGGGTACTTGCAGCTCGCGTCAAGGCTGGCTCGAGTGAGGTTGAGTCCGTAACTTTCCCCGTTGGGGCCGAAGATCTTCGGCTCCAGGCGGGTGACGAGCCGGAGCGTCTGGGCATTTCCTTCGAAGCCGCCGATGTCCAGCGACCAGGTGTTGAGGGCTTTCTCGCCGTTGTGGCCGAACGGCGGGTGTCCGATGTCGTGCGCGAGGCAGGCCGTGTCGACGATGTCCGGGTTCGCATTGAGCCGATTCGCGAGTTCGCGGCCCACCTGGGCCACCTCGAGCGAGTGCGTGAGCCGATTGCGCGCAAAATCGAGGCCGGCGGTCGGGCTGAGCACCTGGGTCTTGGCGGCGAGGCGCCGCAGAGCGCTGGAATGCAGCAACCGGGCGCGGTCCCGGGCGAAGTCGCTGCGCCGTGAGTAGTGCTCCTCCGGAAACCAGCGTTCCTCGTCGTGTTCGCTATACGGGGGCGTGCCGTGTTCCGTTGAGTCAGCCACCGCTTGTGTCTCCTTCTCCCTCGGTCAGGTGCTGTCGCTCGACCCCGGCGAGCTCCTGCGAGTCCAGCCACCGCTCCGGCAGGGACGGCTTCTTGGGCGTTCCGGCCCGCCCGCGGGGTCCCTCGGCACCCTCACCGGGGTACGGCTGGTCCCCGTCGAGGGTTCCGAGCAGGTCGTCGAGCATGGCCAGGGACTCCACGGAGGCCAGTCGGGCGCGCAGGTCACCGCCCACCGGATAACCCTTGAAGTACCACGCGACGTGTTTGCGAATGTCGCGGCAGGCGCGTTCCTCGCTCTCGAAGAACTCCGTCAAGAGTTCCGCGTGCCGACGGAACGTCGCGCTCACCCGCCCCAGGGTGGGTTCCGCCTTCACGGTCTCCCCGCGGAACGCCGCAGCGAGGTCGCCGAACAGCCACGGGCGGCCCAGGCAGCCACGCCCGACGACGACGCCGTCGCATCCGGTCTCGGCGACCATTCGCAGGGCATCACCGGCCGACCAGATGTCCCCGTTGCCGAGGATCGGCGTGTCCGTGATGGTGTTCTTGAGCTTTTCGATGGCCGCCCAGTCGGCCTGACCGGAGTAGAACTCCGCTGCCGTGCGTGCGTGCAGGGCGATCGAGGCGACACCGGCGCCCGCCGCGGCGCGACCGGCTTCGAGGTACGTGAGGTGATCCGAGTCGATGCCCTTGCGCATCTTCACGGTAACGGGCACATCACCGGCCGCGTTCACCGCAGCCTCGACGATCTGGCGGAAGAGACCGAGTTTCCACGGCAACGCCGCTCCCCCGCCCTTGCGGGTGACCTTGGGCACCGGGCAGCCGAAGTTCAGGTCAATGTGGTCGGCACGGTCCTCGGCCACGAGCATGGTCACGGCTTCAGACACGGTCTTGGGGTCGACGCCGTAGAGCTGAATGGACCGGGTGGTCTCGCTGGGATGGTGGGTGATCAGCCGCATCGACTCGCGCGTGCGCTCGATCAGGGCGCGGGACGTGATCATTTCGCTGACGTAGAGGCCCGCACCGAATTCGCGGCAGAGGCGTCGAAAGGCGGTGTTCGTGATTCCGGCCATGGGCGCGAGAACGACGGGTACGTCGAGCGTGAGGGGCCCGATCTTGAGTGGTGCGGGAGACGCGTGTGTGAGAGTCATGTGTAGGTCAATTCTTCCAGAACAATCCGCCCCGAAATACAACGGGTGTGGCACCCCCGAAGGGCACCACACCGGTCGCACGACAAGAGGGATTCGTAGGCTGAGCCTCAGGCCCCGCAGCCGCAGGAACCGCAGCCGCACGATCCGGCTTCTTCACCCGGCTGCTCGAGGAGCTGGATCGTCGGGCGCGGCGTGGCGTCGGCGGGGGTGCTCGTGGTGGTTGCGTCGCTCATGCGATGTTCTCCTCAGATTTCTCGGTTCGTACCTGGTTCAAGACTTGGGCAAACGTATCAGGGTCCTGCGCCCCGGACACTCCGTATTTCCCGTCGATGACGAAGAACGGAACTCCCTGAATGCCGTACTCGACGGCCTGGGCGACATCTGCCTTCACATCGGCGAGATATACGTGCTCGGTCAGCACCCGAACCACATCGGCCCGGTCCAGACCGATTTCGGCCGCGAGGTCAGCGAGGTCTTCGATGCGCCCCACGTGACCGCCCTCCACGAAGTACGCCTTCAGCAGGCGCTCCTTCATGTCGAGCTGGCGTCCCTTGGCCTTGGCGTAGTGAAGCAGTTCGTGCGAGATGACCGTGTTGGTCTGGTGGATGGCGTCGTAGTCGTAGTGCAGTCCGACGCTCTCCGCAATGCCCGTCACGCGCTCAAGCATCTGCTCGACCTCAGCGATGGGCAGGCCCTTCTTCTCACTGAGGTACTGAGTCGGCGTTCCCGCGTAGTCGACCGGGGTATCGGGCGAGAGCTCGTAGCTGTGGTATTCCACCGCAACCGGCCCGCCGTACAGGGCCGTCCCCGCCTCGAATTTTCGTTTGCCGATGTAGCACCAGGGACATTGGACATCCGACCAGATGTCCACCTTGATGGTGTCGGCCGTGGTTGTCGTTGCGTTCACACTCGTTGTATCGGTCACTCTGACGCAACGGCCGCAGCCGCCCGCAATATTCCCCGGCGGTAGATCAGAAACACGTTCCAGTCACGAGAATCTGATTCTAATGACACCGTAGCTATGCGGTGGGGGCGTCGACGGCCCCGCCGTAGCGGCGATTGCGCGCGGCATAGAGCTCCACGGCGTGCCAGAGATCAACGCGCGTGAAGTCGGGCCAGAGCGTGTCGAGAAAGACCATCTCCGCGTAGGCGCTCTGCCACAGCAGAAAATTACTCGTGCGTTGCTCCCCCGAGCTGCGTAGGAACAGGTCGACGTCGGGGAGGTCGCTTGTGTACAGGTGCCGCTGAATGGCCTTCTCGGTGATCCCGGACGGCTTCAGCCGGCCGGCCGCGACGTCTTCGGCCAGCTGCCGCACGGCATCGGTGATCTCGGTGCGGCCACCGTAGTTCACGCACATGGTCAGGGTGAGCACGTCGTTGCCGGCGGTGAGTTTCTCGGCGAACTGCAGTTCGTTGATGACGGATGCCCACAGCCGCGGCTTGCGACCGGCCCACCGAACGCGTACCCCCCAGTCGTTCAGTTGGTCGCGGCGACGGTGCAGCACGTCGCGGTTGAACCCCATGAGAAAGCGCACCTCTTCGGGCGAACGCTTCCAGTTCTCCGTGGAGAAGGCGTAGACGCTGAGGTGTTTGACGCCGAGCTGGATGGCGCCGGCGACAACGTCGAGGAGCGCGGCCTCACCCATTTTGTGCCCCTCGATTCGGCTGAGTCCCCGCGCGTTCGCCCAGCGGCCGTTCCCGTCCATCACGACGGCGACGTGCTCGGGAACGGCCTTCGGGTCGATGACCGGCGGGTACAGCCCGGTCCAGTCGAGCGCCTTGAACGGCATGGCGTCTTTGTGGGTACGGGGCGTGTCCGCGCGGGGTTTGCGCAGGAATCCGCGCCGGGTTTGTTCGGGGGATGTCATCGATTCACGTGTTCCAGAGATCGTAGTCCGCGTCCGAGGTGCCACTGCGTGTACGCCGCGACGATGCCACCCGCCTGGCTCTGCGTGCGCTCGCTGGTGGACGCGGCGTGGTCCCAATCGCCGGTGAGCAGGGCGCTCAGGAGAACAATGGTTGTGCGCTCGAGGCGCGGGGACCCGGGTGGCGCGCAGTCATCGCAGACGACCCCGCCCAGTTGAACCACGATCGACGAGTGCTCCCCGACGGCGGCGCAGCGGGCGCAGTCCTGAAAGCTGGGTGCCCAGCCGGCCATGGAGACCGCGCGCAGGAGATAGGAGTCCAGGGTGAGGCGCGAGCCGTGTTCCCGGCGCGAGAGGGATCGCAGCGCGCCCACCAGGAGCAGGTATTGCTGCAGGGACCCCTCGGATTCGGTGAGCTTGTCGGCCGTTTCCACCATGACGCTGGCGGCGGTGTAGCTGTCGTAGTCCGCGGTGATCAGCGCACCGTAGGAGCCGAGCGATTCGGCCTGGGTGACAATGTCGAGGCTCCGCCCCTCGTACAGCTGCACGTCGGCGACCATGAAGGGCTCGAGCCGTGCCCCGAATTTGGACCCCGTGCGCCGCACGCCCTTGGCGACGGCCCGCACCTTGCCGTGGGCTCGGGTGAGCAGGGTGACGATGCGGTCCGCTTCGCCCAACTTGTGGGTTCGCAGCACGACGGCTTCATCTCGGTAGACAGGCACACCTGATTCTCCCACTTCTGGCACTGGTAATTCGCGCGCGGCGGGGGGAGACTGAAAGGGAAACTCTCTCGTGGCGTGGAGGTCACTATGAAACCGGTTCAGATAGCTTTGCCAGACGGAATGCCCGTCTTGTCTCGGGGTAAGCACCGCAACCCGCGCAGCGGCGGCTGCTTCATGGAATTTGCTTCGTATCTGGCGGGCGAATCGTGGAGTGACCACCCGGCGTGCACGCATCCGGTGCTTGCCTCGCTGGCACGCATGGTCAACGATTGCACGAGTGATGACGGCCGCTCACGACTGGCCGTGTTGATTCCGTCGGTCATCGGTCTGCGCGGAGACCGGCCGCAGATCGAAACTCTGGTTTCGCTGCGTGCGGCTGCCGCGGCGCTGCCGGTGGTGAGTGTCGACCGGCAACGCGCGCTGGCCGTGGGGATCCTGTCGTGCGAACGAAATCTCAAGCGGCTCGGCATCGACACCCCAGAGACGTCGGAACGCATTCATGGGGCGCTCCGGCAGGCGCCCGACGCCGAGAAGTGGGCGCGGGACTTCATCGTGTCCGTGCGGTCGTGGTCGCACTCCAAGTTCACGCCACGCACGGCGGATTCGATCCTGCGGGTGTCCGTTCAGGGCATCGCCGAGGCCTGCTCGCCCGACCCGGACGCCCGGCTCCATGACGTGCTGGCGGGGGCGATAGCGGACTGCCGCGCGGTGCTGGTTCCGGATCCGCTGTCGACGGGGATCTCGGATGCCAGCGTGGCCGCCGAAGCCTTCGCGGTCGCATCGCGCCGGGTACGGTAGCCGATTCGGAGCACGGCCCGCCATTGTGGCGGGCCGTGCTCCGTGCGGCGTTGCGCGGGGTTAGACCGCGCTGAGTTTAGACCGCGCTGAGTTCGAGGTCGCTGACCTCGAGGCGCACGCCCCGGTTGACGGCGGAGACGACGGCCTTGAGCGAGGCCGTGGAGATGTCCTCGTCGATGCCGACGCCCCAGTACCGTTTGCCGTTGACGTCGAGCTCCACGTAGGCGGCGGCGAGTGCGTCGCCGCCGGCGGACAGGGCATGCTCCACGTAGTCATACAGGGTGATCTGGATGTCCCGCGCGGCCATCACCGTGAGGAACGCGTTGATCGGGCCGTTGCCCTGGCCCGTCACGTTGGCCACATCCTCCCCGTCGCGCAGATCGACCGCGAGGTCGACATGCCCGGCCAGGTCGCTGGACGTGCGCGTGGAGAAGAGCTCGAACCTGCCCCACTTGGCGTCGGGTGCCTTCATGCTCGCCGGCAGGTACTCGTCGTTGAAAATGTCCCAGATCTGGGCGCTCGTGACCTCGCCGCCCTCGCTGTCGGTCTTCGCCTGCACCACGCCGGAGAATTCGATCTGCAGCTTGCGGGGCAGGTCGAGCGAGTGATCGGTCTTGAGCAGGTACGCGACCCCACCCTTGCCCGACTGGGAATTCACGCGAATGACCGCCTCGTAGCTGCGGCCCAGGTCCTTGGGGTCAACGGGCAGGTACGGAACGGCCCAGACGAGGTCGTCGGTCGTGCACTCCTGTGCGGCCGCATCGGCGTCCATCGCCTCGAAGCCCTTCTTGATGGCGTCCTGGTGGGAGCCGCTGAACGCGGTGAAAACCAGGTCGCCGGCCCAGGGGCTCCGCTCGGGAACGGGCAGTTGGTTGCAGTACTCCGCCGTGCGCTTGATCTCGTCAATGTTGCTGAAATCGATCTGCGGGTCGATGCCCTGCGTGAACATGTTCACGCCGAGTGCGACGAGGTCGACGTTGCCGGTGCGCTCTCCGTTGCCGAACAGGCAGCCCTCGATGCGGTCGGCGCCGGCCAGGTAGCCGAGCTCGGCGGCCGCGATCGCGGTCCCCCGGTCGTTGTGCGGGTGCAGGGACAGGATCACGTTCTCGCGGTGGGCCAGGTGGCGCGACATCCACTCGATGGAGTCGGCATAGACGTTGGGCGTTGCCATTTCGACGGTCGCGGGCAGGTTGATGATGACCTTGCGCTCCGGGGTCGGTTCGAAGATTTCGATGACCTGGTTGGAGATGTCAACGGCGAATTCGAGCTCGGTGCCGGTGAAGCTCTCCGGGGAGTACTCGTAGTAGACCGTCGTGCCGGGCACGGATGCTTCCTGCTCGCGGCAGATGCGCGCCCCCTGGAGCGCGAGGTCGATGATGCCCTGCTTTCCCTGACGGAAGACAACGTCGCGTTGCAGCACGCTCGTGGAGTTGTACAGGTGCACGATGGCCTGCCTGGCGCCCTTGATGGACTCATAGGTGCGCTTGATCAGCGGTTCCCGCGCCTGGGTCAGCACCTGGATGGTGACGTCGTCGGGGATGGCGTTCTCGTCGATCAGGCTGCGCACGAAGTCGAAGTCCGTCTGGCTGGCGGACGGGAAGCCCACCTCGATCTCCTTGTACCCGATGCGCACAAGCAGGTCGAACATGATGCGCTTGCGTTCGGGGCTCATCGGGTCGATGAGCGCCTGGTTGCCGTCCCGGAGGTCAACGGCGCACCATCGCGGAGCCACCTCGATGTGCTTGGACGGCCAGGTGCGGTCCGTGAGGTTCACGCCGAACTGCTCGTGATACGGGCGGTAGCGGTGAACCGGGAGGTTGGACGCGGTCTGATTATTCTTCATGATCTGTGATCCCTCTACGAGTGTCAGCAGCCAACGACAAACGCCGCGACGAGGGAGGCCTTAGATTAGGACTCGTCGCGGCAGCTAAGGAGGAGCTCACCGAACAACACGATTTTAGGCTAGCACCGTTTCGCGCGGATGGCTCACCCAAAAGGGAACCCGCGGACTAGAAGCCCAGGCGTCCCAGCTGCTTGGGGTCGCGCTGCCATTCCTTGGCGATCTTGACCCGCAGGGACAGGAACACGCGCTTGCCCACGAGCGGTTCGATCTCCTTGCGTGCCCGCATGCCGACATCCTTCAGGCGGCTTCCTGACTTACCGATGATGATGCCCTTCTGGCTGTCACGCTCGACGAAGAGGTTGGCGTAAATTTCCACGAGGTCCTGGTCGTCGCGTTCGATGATGTCGTCGATTGTCACGGCGATGGAGTGCGGCAGTTCGTCGGTCACGCCCTCCAGCGCGGCCTCGCGAATGTACTCGGAAATACGTGATTCGAGTGTCTCGTCGGTGACGGTATCGGCCGGGTACAGCGGCTGTTCGGACGTAGGGAGCAGGCGCAGCAGCTCGACAGACAGCGTGTCCAGCTGAATGCGGCTGGTCGAGGAGATCGGCACAATCGCCTCCCAGTCCCGCAGCTGCGACACGGCGAGAAGCTGATTGGCCACGTTGGTTTTCGACGACGCGTCGATTTTCGTGACGATGGCGACCTTGCGGGCGCGAGGGAACGCATCCAGTTGTTCGTTGATGAACTTGTCGCCGGGGCCGATGGGCTCGTTGGCCGGGATGCAGAGCCCGATGACGTCGACGCCGGCGAGGGTGGCGGTCACCAGGCTGTTGAGACGTTCACCGAGCAGGGTGCGGGGTTTGTGAATGCCGGGGGTGTCCACCAGAATCAGCTGCCCGTTCTTCTGGTGCACGATTCCGCGGATGGCCCGGCGGGTGGTTTGCGGTTTCGACGAGGTGATGGCGACTTTCTCACCGACCAACGCATTGGTGAGGGTGGACTTGCCCACGTTGGGACGCCCCACGAACGAGACGAATCCGGCACGGTACGCACCGGCCGAGTTTTCATTTGTTCTGGTCATGGTTTGCTCCTTCATCGTCCGACGTTCCAAGGAATGCCGTTTGCGCATCAATCAATGCTTCGTCTCGTTCCACCAGCACGGTGCTGATGCGCTTTCGCCGACCCTCTGTTCGTTCGGCGGTGAGGATCAAGCCGCTGACCCCGGCAACAGATCCGGCGATCGGAAGCCGGCCCAGGGCCTTTGCGAGGAGACCACCGACCGAGTCCACGTCGTCGTCGTCCAGTTCAAGGTCAAACAATTCTCCCAGTTCATCGACCGGGAGTCGTGCACTGACACGGAAATGTCCGTCTCCGAGGTCTTCAACCTCGATCGACTCTCGATCGTACTCATCGGAAATGTCACCGACGAGCTCTTCGATCAGGTCCTCGAGCGTGACCAGGCCGGCAATGCCGCCGTACTCGTCGATGACCATGGCCAGGTGGTTGGATTCGGCCTGCATCTGCCGCAGGGTCGCGTCGGCCTTCTTGGATTCGGGCACATAGACGGCGGGGCGGGCGAGTTCCGCGACAGTGAGCGACTCGGCGTTCACGGCGCGTTCGTACACCACACGCGCGACGTCGCGCAGGTAGAGGATGCCGGTGACGTCGTCGACCTCGCCGTCCAGAACGGGGACCCGCGATGTTCCCGTGCTGAGGAACAGGCCCATGGCCGCGTCGATGCTGGCCGCCGCGTCGATGGTGATCATGTCCGTACGGGGAATCATCACCTCACGCACCACGGTTTCGTTGAATTCGAAGATGGAGTGGATCAGGTCCCGATGCGCCTCTTCGATGACCTCCAGCTCGGTGGCTTCGTCGACCATGCTCAGCAGCTGATCCTCCGAGGTGAAGGTGGCGAGGCGGCTGCGGCCCGGTGTCACGCGGTTGCCGAGCGCCACGAGGGCATTGGCCACCGGGCCGAGCAGCACCCGCACGAAGTGCACGAGCAGCGCGCTGGAACGCAGCAGGTTGACCGGGTGCGCCCGGCCCACGCTGCGCGGACTGGCACCGACCAGCACGAAAGACACCGCGGTCATGATGAACGCGGACAGGAGCAGGGCCAGCCAGAGCCGTTGGATGCTGGTGGCAAAGACCAGGGTCACGAGCACCGCGGCCGTCGTTTCCGCGATGATGCGCATGAAGTTGATGGCGTTGAGGTGGGCCCCCGTGTCGGCCGCGATCGCCCGCAGGGAGCGCTTGGCCCGCGCCGTCTGCACCAGGCCCGCGATGTCTGCCCGCGACTGCGCGGTGATGGCGGCGTCGACGGCAGCCATCAAACCGGCGAAGGCGATCAGGAGAATCGCCGCCGCGAGAAACCACACCATCAACCGCGGTGTCGTTCCTGCATGGTGAAGCCGAGCAGGATATCGCGCTGGATACCGAACATCTCTTTTTCTTCCTCGGGCTCGGCGTGGTCGAAGCCGAGCAGGTGCAGGATGCCGTGGGTGGTGAGGAGCAGGAGCTCGTCCAGGGTCGGGTGCCCGGCCGTTTCCGCCTGCGCCTGGGCCACCTGCGGGCACAGGACGATGTCGCCGAGCAGTCCCGGCGGGGTTTCCACCTCTTCCGTACCCGGCCGCAGCTCGTCCATCGGAAAGCTCAACACGTCGGTGGGTCCCGGCTCGTCCATCCACTGCACGTGGAGTTGTTCCATCGCACCCTCGTCGACGAGCACAATCGCCAGGTCGGCGTCGGCGTGCACGTGCATCGTGTCCAGTGCAAAGGCCGACAGTCGCAGGATGGCTGCTTCGTCGACTTCGATGGCCGACTCGTTGTTTATTTCAATGCTCAACTTTGACTCCGTTTCGGGAGGCGGCCCTGCGGGCCGCCGGAACGTTGGGGGCCTCTGGCCGCGAAATCACGGGCCTCGGCTGTCTCCTGGCGCAGCGCTTGCCGCTGCGCATCGTATGCGGTGTACGCGTCCACGATGCGGCCGACCAGGGTGTGACGCACCACATCCTTGCTCGTGAAGTAGGAGAAGTGGATGTCGTCGATTCCGTCCAAAACCCGCGTCACGAGCTTCAGCCCGCTGGTGCCCACGGGAAGGTCAATCTGGGTGACGTCGCCGGTGACGACCATCTTCGATCCGAACCCGAGGCGGGTGAGGAACATCTTCATCTGTTCCGGGGTGGTGTTCTGCGCCTCGTCGAGCACGACGAACGAGGAGTTGAGGGTGCGTCCGCGCATGTAGGCGAGCGGCGCGACTTCGATTGTTCCAGCCGCGAGAAGCTTGGGAATCAACTCCGGATCGAGCATTTCCCCGAGGGCGTCGTACAGCGGGCGCAGGTACGGGTCGATCTTGTCGGTGAGGGTTCCCGGGAGAAATCCGAGGCGCTCCCCCGCTTCCACCGCCGGGCGGGTGAGGATGATGCGTTCGACCTCTTTGTTCTGCAGTGCGCGCACGGCCTTCGCCATGGCCAGATAGGTCTTGCCCGTGCCGGCCGGTCCGATGCCGAAGACGATGGTGTTGGCGTCAATCGCGTCGATGTATTCCTTCTGCCCGACAGACTTGGCGCGCACGCTCTTGCCGCGCGCGGTGAGGATGGGGGCGCCGAGCAGCTGGGACGGGCTCGTGACGGCGTCAGCGTCGAGCATGCGTGCCGACGCTGCCACCTGGGCCTCTCCGAGGTCTTGTCCGTCCCGCAGCATGAGCTGCAGTTCCTCAATGAGACGCCGCACGGATTCGACGTCATCCCCGCGCCCGATCAGGGTGATGTCGTTGCCGCGGACGTGCACGCTCACATCGGGGTATTGCCGCTCGATGGTGGAGAGGTAGCGGTCTTCGGGACCGAGCAACCGCACCATGGCGATCCCATCGACGCGGAGCCGAAGTTCCCGCCGCGGCGTATCCTTCGGATCAGAGGGAGCCAAGGGACCCCTCACCGAGCGGCTGCGACGGGTCGCCGGCGCCCATCACGTGCGCGTGCACGTGGAAGACGGTCTGGCCGGCGGCGGCGCCGGTGTTGAATACGAGCCGGAACTCGCCGCGCGTGTGGTCGTCCGCGATGCCGGCAGCCACGTGCACGAGTTCGGCCAGGAGCGCCGGGTCCCCCGCCGCGAGCTCGACGACGTTGCGGTACCGCGTCGCCTTCGTGGTGATGACGATGTGCACGGGGGCCTGCGGGGCGATGTCCTCGAAGGCAATGATGCGGTCGGTCTCCGCCACGATGGTCGCCGGGATTTCGCGGGCGATGATGCGGCTGAAAATGGACGGTTCTGCGCCGGGAGAAGACATGTCTCTATCTTAAGCGCGACTACCAGCGGCCGAGGGTCGCATTCAGGATTGCGAGAGCGGCGGGACCGGCCGTTGACGTGCGCAGCACCGTGTCGCCGAGGCGCACCGGGGTGGCGCCGGCCTGTTCGAGCAGGCTCAGCTCCCCCGGTGAGATTCCGCCTTCCGGTCCGACGACGAGCACGATGTCGCGGTCATCGTTCGGCGCGGCCACGGCCGTCAGCCGCACCGAGGCGGTGGGTTCCAGCAGCAGCATTCGCGTCGTCGTGGCAAGAACCGCGAGCTGCCTGGTGCCGGCCAGCGCGCCGATCGTGGGCAGCCAGGGCCGAATCGACTGCTTGGTGGCCTCGCGCACAATGCTCGACCACCGTTCCTCACCCTTCGCAATTTTCGGCCCCTCCCAGCGGGAGATGGAGCGCGCCGCGGCCCAGGGGATGACACCGTCGATCCCGAGCTCAGTCGCGGCCTGCACAGCCATTTCGTCGCGGTCACCTTTTGCGAGGGCCTGAACGAGACGGATGCGCGGCGTGGGAGCCGCCGTCTCCGTCGCCGAGTCGACGAGCAGGGTGAACTCCGCCGGGCCCGCCGTGACGACGGTGCCCGACAACACGAGTCCCGCACCGTTGCCGATCAGCAACCGTTCGCCCGCGCGAATGCGGCTGACCGTCACGGCGTGCCGGGCCTCCGAACCCGTCACGCTCACGACGGAACCGCTCGCGGAGTCCTCCGCCCGCAGCTCGGGCGCCAGGTAGAAATTGGCCACGGTCGTTGTCCGCTAACTGAGGAAGCGGTCGCGCAGCCTGGCGAACAGACCCTGCTGGTAGTGGCTGAGCGCGGGCGCGGGCGCGGAGTGCCGCGCAGCGAACTGCTCGATGAGGTCACGCTCCTTGTGGTCGAGCTTCATGGGCGTGATGACCTGGATGCCGATCTTCAGGTCTCCGCGGCCATTGCCGCGCAGCTTCGTGATGCCACGGTCCTTGATCGTGAGAATCTCAGAACTCTGCACACCGGCGCGTAGTTCCACTTCGATGTCGCCGTCGAGCGCCTTGAGCTTGACCGTGGTCCCGAGAATCGCGGACGTCATCGGAACTTCCAGGGCGCACATGAGGTCATCGCCGTCTCTGCTGAAGACGTCGTGGTGACGCACCTTCATCTCGAGGTAGAGGTCGCCGTTCGGGCCGCCGGCCGAGCCGACCTCGCCGCTTCCGGGCATCTGCAGTCGCAGGCCGGTGTCCACGCCCGCGGGAACGTCCACGGGCACGGTGCGGCGGGCGCGAACGCGTCCCTGGCCGGAGCAGGTGGTGCACGGCGTCGCGATGATGGTGCCGAAGCCGCGGCAGGAACCACACGGGCTGCTCGTCATGACGTTGCCCAGCAGGGAGCGCACGGCGCGCTGGATGCTGCCGCTGCCGTGGCAGATGTCGCAGGTGACGGGTGCGGTTCCGGGCTGGCAGCACGATCCCTTGCAGGTGCCGCAGAGCACAGCCGTATCGACCTCGAGGTCGCGGTGTGTTCCGAAGATGACCTCGGCAAGGTCCAGTTCCACGCGAATGAGCGCGTCCTGGCCGCGTTCCCGCCGGGAGCGCGGACCGCGCGTTGATCCGCCGCCACCACCGAAGAACGTCTCGAAAATGTCGCCGAAGTTGCCGAAGTTTTGGCCGTCGAATCCGCCGCCGTTCTGCCCGCCCTGATCGTATTTCTGCCGCTGCGCGGAATCGCTCAGCACGTCGTAGGCGTGAGTGACGCTTTTGAATGTTTCGGACGCTTCTGCGCCGGGGTTGACGTCCGGGTGCAGCTGGCGGGCCAGGCGTCGATACGCCTTCTTTATTTCGTCGGTGGTTGCGTCGCGGCTCACGCCGAGAACTTCATAGTGGTCAGCCAAAGGTGGCTCTCCTCGTTGCTCTGTTGTTACGGAAGTAGGTGATTGTCGGTGCTGTCTGGGTCAGGTGCGCTATGGATCAGCTCTCGCCCAGGAGGGTGGAAAGGTAGCGTGCGACGGCGCGGACGGCCGCCATGTTGTTGGAGTAATCCATGCGGGTGGGGCCGAGTACGCCAAGGCGGGCCAGGTTGCCGTTTGAGCTGTATCCGCTCGTCAAAACCGAGGTTTCGGCCAGTTCAAACGGCGCGTTCTCGCGGCCGATGCTGACCGAGACCCCGTGCTGGTCAGTGGCCATCTCGCCGAACAGGCGCAGGAGAACGACCTGCTCCTCGATCGCCTCGAGCACCGGGTAGATGCTGCCGGAAAAATCTTCTTCCGTTCGAACCAGATTGGCGGTTCCGGCCATCACCAGTTTGGTCTGGCCGTTGGCGCCGACCTGCTCCCGGAGCGTCGACGTGATCAGCTCGGTCACGGCATCGACGTCTCGGTTTCCCGGGGCAACAAGCAACGGCGCGCCCGTCAACGCCGCCGCAGCATCCGTCATGGTCAGTCCGACAATCGCGGCGGTGAGGTGCGAACGCACCTGAGCGAGCGTCGGCTCGTCGACGGGAAGCGGCAGGTCGATGACACGCTGCTCGACGGCGCCGGAATCCGTGATGAGCACGGAGAGCACCCGGGTCTGGGTGAGCGAGACAAGTTCAATGTGCCGCACCTTGGCGCGGGACAGCGACGGGTACTGCACCAGTGCGACCTGATGGGTGAGTTGAGAGAGTAGACGCACGCTGCGCACGAGAACCTCGTCGAGATCCGCCGACTGGCCGAGGAACGTCTCGATGGCCTGTCGTTGAGCCGGCGTTAGAGGCCGCAGGTCCGCGAGGTGATCGACGAAGACCCGGTAGCCCTTGTCGGTGGGGATTCTCCCCGACGACGTGTGCGGCGCTGCGATCAGGTCTTCCTCCTCGAGGAGGGCCATGTCATTGCGAATGGTCGCAGCCGAGACTCCGAAGGAGTGCCGGTCGACGATGGATTTGGACCCGACCGGTTCGCGAGATGCCACGTAATCCTGCACGATGACGCGTAAGACGTCGAGACCACGATCAGAAACCATCGTCACGCCTCCCTACCTGTCGTACGCACCACAACACTGGCACTCACATTGCCTGAGTGCCAATCATATCGCGCCAGGGACAATATCGCCCATTGCTCCCGCAGGGGGGTCGCAGTAACTTATGCATATACGCGGTCTCATACACATTCATTGTGAAAGGCATGATCATGAGCGATCCAAACGCGCAGGCTCCCCGCGACCCCGACCCCGGCCAGAACCAGCCACAGTCCTCGTACCCGTCCGCGGCCGCCGCGGCGCCGCTCACGGCGGCCGAAGATCAACAATGGGCCTCCCTGGCCCATCTGGGCGGGATCCTCTGGATTCTTCCCTCCCTCATCATTTGGCTCGTATTCAAGGACCGCGGTCGGCGCACCAACATCGAGGCCAAAGAGGCACTGAACTTTCAGATCACGGTCACCATCGCCTGGTTCGCGGTGTTCTTCATCGGAACGTTCCTTGCCCTGATCACGCTCGGGATCGGACTCCTGTTCAACTTCCTCGGTTTGGTCGTGTGGATCATGACCGTGGTGTTCTCGATCATGGGCTTCCTGGCGGTGAAAGACGGCGGCACGTACCGGTATCCGGTGTCCGTGCGCTTCATCAAGTAGCCCGGGTACGCTGGGAGGGCCGGTGGCAGAGCGCCAGAATGCCGGTCGTTGATACAGGAGACCGAATGTCTGATGCCACCCCGCCCAGCGATCCGTACCGCTCCTCGCCCGCCGCGCCGCTGAGCCCCGCAGACGAGAAACTCTGGGCCACGCTCATCCATGTGGCCGGCATCTTCTTTTCGTTTGTGCCGGCGCTGCTCGGCTACCTGCTGTTAAAGGAGCGCGGACCGTTCATCCGCGCGCACAGCGCGACGGCGTTGAATTTTCAGATCACCGCGGCCATCGGCTACGCCGTGTCGGCCGTACTCACCGCCATCTTCGTCGGCTACCTGCTCGGATTCGCCATTTGGGCGCTGGTCATCGTGTTCAGCATTCTGGCGGGCCTCGCCGCGAACCGCGGCGAGGGATACACATACCCGCTCTCGTTCAAGTTCGTCAGCTGACCCGCCGGGCGACCCTATGGGGTGATGCGTCGCACGACCGCATCCGCCAGAAGTCGCCCCTTCAGGGTCAACTCGATGGACCCGGTCAGGGCCGCTCTGGCATTGATGAGTTCGTCGGCGATCAAACCGGCGACCTCGTGCCGCCCGGCTTCGGCCAGCGATGCGATCGGGATCCCGGTGCGAATCCGGCTGAGCAGCAGCACCCGTTCGAGCTCCCGGGTCGGCTCATCGAGCGCTTCCCGTCCGACGGCCGGTGACACACCGGACAGCACCCGCTCGGCGTAGGCCGCCGGGTGCTTCACGTTCCACCAGCGCACCCCGCCCACGTGGCTGTGCGCTCCGGGACCAACGCCCCACCAATCGTGGCTGCGCCAGTACGAGAGGTTGTGCCGCGACTCGTGCGCCGCATCCGTTGCCCAGTTGCTCACCTCGTACCAGTGATATCCGGCCTCGGCCAGGAGCTCGTCGGCCAGCTCGTAGAATTCCGCCTGCTGGTCGTCGTTGATGGGTACGACGTCGCCCCGACGGATCTGCCGGGCCAGCTTGGTGCCCTCCTCGACGATGAGCGAGTACGCACTCAGGTGATCCGGCGCCTGGCCGATGGCCTGTTCCAGACTTGCGCGCCAGTTCGCGATCGTCTCCCCCGGGGTGCCGTAGATGAGATCGAGGCTCACGTCCAGCCCCGCCTGGCGCGCCCAGCGCACGACGAGGGGAACCCGGTCCGGGTCGTGGGTGCGTTCCAGAGTGGCCAGAACGCTCGGAACGGCCGACTGCATGCCGAAGGACACCCGGGTGAAACCGGCGTCGGCCAGCGATTGCAGGTACGCGGCGTCGACGGAGTCGGGGTTGGCCTCGGTCGTGACCTCGGCCCCCGGCTCGATCCCCCACTGGGTGCGCACGGCCTGGAGCATCTTCACCAGGTCGGTCACCGGAAGCAGCGTCGGTGTTCCGCCGCCGAAGAACACGGTGGACACGTGCCGTTGCGGAAGGCCCGATTCGGTCAGAATGCGACCGGCGGCCTCGACCTCGAGCACGGCCTGGCTCGCGTAGTCGCTCTGCTTGACGCCGCGGAGTTCGGTCGCCGTGTATGTGTTGAAGTCGCAGTAACCGCACCGCACGCGGCAGAACGGTACGTGCAGGTAGACGCCGAAGTCGCGTTCCGACGCGCCGACGGATGCCGACGCCGGAATCAGGCCATCGGCCGGGGCCGGGTCGCCGAGGGGAAGTGCACCAGCCACGGACCTACAGCGCCCCAACCGGGTGAAGCGCCTTCAGGTACCGACGGGTGAAGCGTTCCTGCTGAATGCGCAGAAGCGGGGACGCGAGACGGTAGTACCAGGTGCTCGGGCGGGAGAACGCGCGCAGCGTGAACCAGACGGAGTCGTCGTCCCGCTTCTCAACGATGAACGACTCCTCACCGCTTTCGGGATGCCCCTTCATGGTGCCGTACGCGAAGCCGACACGAGTCTTCTCGGCGATGACGTACACGACGCGCACCGGTGCCTTGACCCGCATCGGGCCGACGTGGATCTCCAGTTGCGCGGTCATCCCGTTCATGATGTACGGCGTACCGTCTTCAGCGAAGGTGGCCTCCCCGTCCGGCGCCTGGCGGGCGGGAATCGGCGTGCCGTCCGGCTCGAACTCCACCGGCGTGTACTGCACCCCGGTGCCGTTTTCCAGGTCGGTGACGCTCATCCCACTGCCCCGTTGCACACCCCAGGTCATGAGCAGCTTCGACGCGACGTCGAAACGCTCGTCGCCGCTGCCGAGACGTACGCTGCGTTCCAGCGGCCGGTGGCCCTTCGGCGGGTACTGCATCAGGTCGGGGGCAAGCGTGCCGCCGATGGCCCCATAGGTCACGGCAGCATCAGTGAACGTGGATCGACGCATCCGGCTACTTCTTTTCTTTCTTGGGGGGCTCGTCGCCGGACAGCGCCGCGATGAAGGCTTCCTGCGGAACCTCAACGCGACCGACCATCTTCATGCGCTTCTTGCCCTCTTTCTGCTTCTCGAGCAGTTTACGTTTACGGGAGATGTCACCGCCGTAGCACTTGGCGAGCACGTCCTTGCGGATGGCGCTGATCGATTCACGGGCGATGATTCGGGCGCCGATCGCGGCCTGGATCGGCACATCGAACTGCTGGCGCGGGATGAGCTTGCGCAGCCGGCCGGTCATCAGCACCCCGTACTCGTACGCCTTGTCGCGGTGCACGATGGCGCTGAACGCATCGACCTGCTCGCCCTGCAGCAGAATGTCGACCTTGACCAGGTCGGCTTCCTGCGAACCGGTGGGCTCGTAGTCCAGCGAGCCGTAGCCGGCGGTGCGGCTCTTCAGGTTGTCGAAGAAGTCGAAGACAATCTCGCCGAGGGGCATCGTGTAGCGGATCTCGACCCGGTCTTCGCCGAGGTAATCCATTCCGAGCAGGGTGCCGCGGCGGCTCTGGCAGAGTTCCATGATCACACCGACATAGTCCTTCGGCGCGAGAACGGCCGCCTTCACGATGGGTTCCATCACCGACGCGATCTTGCCGTTGGGGAACTCGCTCGGGTTGGTGACCGTGACGGTCTTCTTGTCGTCGGTGGTGACCTCGTACGGCACGCTCGGCGCGGTCGTGATCAGGTCGATGCCGAATTCTCGGTCGATGCGCTCCGTGATGATCTCGAGGTGCAGCAGGCCGAGAAAGCCGCAGCGAAAGCCGAAGCCGAGGGCGACGGATGTCTCGGGTTCGTAGCCGAGGGAGGCATCCGACAGTTTGAGCTTGTCGAGCGCCTCGCGCAGCGCCGGGTAGTCGCTGCCGTCGATCGGGTACAGCCCGGAGAACACCATGGGCTGAGGTTCCGTGTAGCCGGGGAGCGCCTCCGTGGCCGGCCGCAGCGCGGTCGTGACCGTGTCGCCGACCTTGGACTGGCGCACGTCTTTCACACCGGTGATCAGGTAGCCGACCTCGCCGACACCAAGGCCCTTCTTGCTGACCGTCGGCTCCGGGGAGATCACGCCGATCTCGAGGATCTCGTGCGTGGCCCGCGTGGACATCATCTGGATCTTCTCGCGCGGGCCGAGATTGCCGTCGATCATGCGCACGTAGGTGACAACGCCGCGGTAGCTGTCGTAGACCGAGTCGAAAATCATCGCGCGGGTGGGAGCGTCCGGGTCGCCCATCGGAGCGGGAATGGACCGCGCCGCGAGGTCGAGGAGCTCAGAGACACCCATGCCGGTTTTACCGGAAACGCGCAGCACGTCCTCCGGCTTGCCGCCGATGAGGCTCGCGAGTTCGCGGGCGTACTTGTCGGGGTCGGCCGCGGGAAGGTCGATCTTGTTCAGCACGGGGATGATCGTGAGGTCGTTTTCCAGCGCGAGGTACAGGTTCGCCAGGGTCTGGGCTTCGATGCCCTGCGCCGCGTCCACGAGGAGGATCGCCCCCTCACACGCGGCAAGGCTGCGCGAGACCTCGTAGGTGAAGTCCACGTGACCTGGCGTGTCGATCATGTTCAGCGCGTAGGTGACACCGTCGACTTCCCAGGGCATGCGCACGGCCTGGCTCTTGATGGTGATGCCGCGCTCACGCTCAATATCCATGCGGTCCAGGTACTGCGCACGCATGGCTCGTTCCTCGACCACTCCCGTGATCTGCAGCATGCGGTCGGCCAGCGTGGATTTGCCGTGGTCAATGTGGGCAATGATGCAGAAGTTACGGATGAACTCGGGGGCTGTGGCGGCCGGTTCCAGCGCGTGAAGGGCTCTCGGTGACATAGTTCGTCTATTGTCCCATGCTCGGGCGGTTCGCCGGTCAACACCGACAACGCGGGGCCCGAACCGCTTTGATCACGGGCTGCGCTGGCCGCCCAGATCACCAATCCTGTCGAGGTCGTCGAGGCTGTGCTGCAGCTGCGTGCGCGTGCCGGCATCCGTGGTCAGGACGATGGCCCTGGCGTAGGCGGAGCGGGCGCGCTCAACCTGACCGGCCTGGGCCAGCAGGTAGGCCCGAGTCGCCCAGGCCGGCTGAAAGTCGTCGGCCCCCTCGATCTGTTCGAGCGTGCGCAGGCCGGCCTCGGCACCATCCACGTCGCTGATCGCCACACTGAGGGCAACGCGTGCTCCAAGGGTGGGCGCAAGCTGCACCAGCGCCTGATGCAGTGTTTTCAGCGCGACGCGGTCGGTGCCGTGGGATCTCGTCCGTTCGCTGAACACCGATTGAATGGCCGCTTCCAACTGGAACCGTCCGATGGATTCAAGCCGGTGGGCGCGACGGAGCAACGCCTCGCCCTGGGCCAGCAGCGCGGTATCCCACAGGGTGGGATCCTGGTGATCGATGGGGATCGGTTCCCCGGTCGCGGAGAAGCGGGCGGGCGCCCTGGCCAGGGAGAAGGAGAGCAGCGCAGCCAGCCCGAGCGCCTCGGCGTTCCGCGGCAAGAGGGCAGCGAGGGTCGTGGCGAGGTAGAGCGCTTCTCCGGTGAGCGAGTCGACCTCGCGGGAACTGGCCGTCTGCCAGTCGATGGAATAGGCGCCATACACGGCTTCGAGCACAGCTGGGAGCCGGGCGGGAAGGTCAGCGCGGTGGGCAACCGAGAATGGGATTCGAGCATCGCGGATGCGCCGTTTAGCGCGGACCAGACGCTGCGCCAGGGTGGCCGGAGGCAGGTGGAACACGGCGGCGATGTGGGCGGTGTCGATGCCGAGCACGGTTTGCAGCATGAGCGGCGTACGGATGCCCGGATCGATCGCCGGGTGCGCGCAGACAAAAAGCAGTTCCAGACGCTTGTCGCCGATCCGGTCGACGTCGATGTCGTTCAGCCCGCCGGCGAACGCTTCGGTGTAGCGTTCGCTGTCACCGAGGGGGGTCTGGCGACGGACAGCAGCGGATTTCCACAGGTCGCGCAGGCGATTGCGTGCGACGGTCACCAGCCAGCCCTCCGGATTGTCGGGGATGCCCGCACGTGGCCACGTTGTCAGGGCGCGCTCGAACGCGTCGGCGAGGGCGTCCTCAGCTGCGGGTATGTCGCCCGTGGGCGCAGCGAGCACGGCGAGCAGGCGCCCGTAGGCGGCGCGGGCCACCTCCTCGGCCCGCGCCCGGGAGTCAGCTTTCGCGTCAGTGCTCAGACCTGCGTCGCTTCGCTGACCTGGCTGTGCCACGCGCCATCGTGAAAGATGATCGCTGAGGGTCGAATCTCGACGGCGCCATACTGAGCGCCCGGGCATTTCTCGGCCCAGCTGATGGCCGCGTCCAGGTCGGGGACCTGGACGACGAACGTGCCGTTGAGGCGTTCCTTGGTGTCAGCGAACGGTCCGTCCTGCACTCGGAGCGCACCGTCCCGCACCGAGATGGTGGTCGCGACGGCGACCGGCTGCAGGATGTCGGCGGAGACGAGCACGCCCGCGGCGTCGAGCGTTTTCGCGTAGGCGTCGAACGCCCGGCGGCCCCATTCCATGGCCTCGTCGCTGAGCTCGGCGTCGCCGGCTTCCAGGCTCATAACGAGCAGTGAGTACTGCATGGTGGATTCCCTTCTGCTTGATTGATAGTGACACTGACATGACGATCGAGACAGGTCGGAATCGACACCCATGCTCACAAACCTGGGAGTTCTTTCGAAATTGTTCGGGCAGCACGAAGCCGCTGCGGCAAGTAAAGTTCTCGGACGGCCACTGGCGCAGCAGAGACCGCACCGCACCGCACCGCACGAACATGGCTACGACCCGATCATGGCCGCCGCAGAGCACCCAGCCGGCGCGTGCCCAGCCGGCGTCGGGCGCGACTGGCTAGGCTCCCGGGCATGGAACTTCCCGCGGCCCGCGTGCCGGTTCTGCTCGTGCACGGCATCCGTGCCTCGGCCACAATGTGGCGTTTTCAGGAGCAGAAGCTGCGGGCGGCCGGGTATCCGGTGCTTGCGATCGACCTTCCCGGCCACGGACAGCGCATCGGCGAACCGTTCACGGTGTCGGCCGCCCTGGCCGCCATCGATGACGGCGTGGCCGTCCTCGGCGGACGAGTCCTGTTGGTGGGGCTCTCGCTCGGCGGCTACTACGCCGTCGCCTACGCCGCCGAGCATCCCGATCGGGTGGCTGGACTGGTCGCTGCGGGGTGCAGCGCCGTTCCCCGGGGAATGTTGCTTGAAGGGTACCGACTGCTGGCCCGCGCTATTCATCGCCTGCCCGATCGCGGGTTGTGGCTGCACGAGACCATGGCGCGTCGGCTGCTGCCCGCAGCCGGGGCACGCGATGTCCTGGCCGGCGGCGCCGCGCTCGACGTGATGGACTCCGGCCTGGGGGCAACGTCGACGCTGACTCCGCTGGCCAGCCTGGCCGTCTACCCCGGACCAATCTGGCTGGTCAACGGCGCGCTTGATCACTTTCGACTGAATGAGCGGCGTTTTCTTGCCGCCTGCCAGAACGGACGGGTCGTTGTGGTGCCGGGGGCTACCCATCTCTCCAGCCTGGCCCAGCCGGAGCGCTTCACAGCGATTCTGCTGCAAATTGCGGAGCAGGTGAGCGGCCGGCCATCGACCGGAACAACTTCGCCGCTCTAACCGCCCGTCTACCACCTGTGTGCCGATCGGTTGCAGCTCTTCCCGTCGCATGAGTACAGTCCGGGAGTGGATGTTCAGGTTTCGACCGGTTTGGCGTGCTCGGGCGGTTTTCGTCTGGGAGCCCGGTTAACTCGGCCCGATCATTCGGCGGACGGGCTCATTCCGTCGTGGTCGCTGCCGGGAACGGTGGTGCCCGCGCGGCGCGGCGCGTCGATAGACGCGTTGATGCCGGCGATGAGGCTCGTCGCGTCGATCGCCCCGGTCCAGCGCTGTCCGTCGATGAAGAACGTGGGACTGCCCTGGGCCCCGGAAGCCTCGGCACTGGCGAGGTCATCGCGGATCCGCGCCGCGGTGGCTGGTGCGCCGATGGCCTCGTCGAAGAGCTTTTCGTCCAGGCCCAGCGCCCCAACGCGGTCAATCAGATCGTCGTAGGAGAGGTGGTCCTGGTCGGCGAACAGAGCGTCATGCATCTCCCAGAACTTGCCCTGGGCGCCCGCAGCCTCGGCGGCCTGAGCGGCAAGGAGCGCTCGGGGGTGAGCGTCGACCAACGGCAGGTGGCGGAAGCCATAGCGCAGCCGGGACCCGTAGTGGGCTCGCACTTCGTCGATCGACCCGGTCGCCCGGGCGCAGAAAGGGCATTTTCGAAGTCGGCGAACTCCATGAGCGTGGCCTCCGGCTCCCCGAGTGCGTCGAGCGGGCCGTCGAGAACATGAACGTGGTCACGGTCGGGGTCGACCGGGGGCACGAGCGTGGTCGGCGCGGAGTTCGCGGCCGACCCGAAGCGGCGGCCCAGCGCGAAGAGGGACCAACCCACGACCGCCGCGACCAGCGAGGCGGTCAGCACCCCGATGCGCGCCCGGTCGGCGAGCACCTCGTCGTCGCGCAGGGCCAGGTCGACGATGAGCAGCGAGATGGTGAAGCCGATCCCCGACAGCGCCGCACCCCCGGCGATCTGCCACCGGTCCAGCCCGGGTGCCACGTCCCCCAAACGCAGCCACACCGCGGCCACCGAGGATCCCCAGGAGCTTGCCGCCGACCAGCCCTGCCACGACACCCCAGGTGACCGGTGAGGTCACGGCGCTGGCCAGCACATCTGGCCACGCCGGCGATGGTGGGGTGAACGCCCGAGGCCACGGTGGCGACCCACACCGCGGTGCCCAGGACGAAGTACATCGGTCCGCGCCCGGTTTCCGCGATCATTGGCTGACGGGAGCGGGCAACCGCTCATGGCGACCGGCCGGGTTTGGGGATCGGGTCAATTACTGGTATCGTTGGCCGTTGACTTGCGTGTTGGGTCCCACCCCACACGATTTTCGCCGTAGCAGCGCCCTCTATCGCTCAGCGGCAGTCCGTACTAGAACCTAACGAAAGCGTATATAAACGTGGCAAATATCAAGTCGCAGATCAAGCGAATCGGCACCAACAAGAAGGCTCAGGAGCGCAACAAGTCGGTCAAGAGCGAGTTCAAGTCGGCCATCCGCGCGACTCGTACCGCAGTTGCCGCCGGCGACAAGGACAAGGCTGTCGCCAGCTTGGTCGTTGCTTCCAAGAAGCTCGACAAGGCCGTCAGCAAGGGTGTCATCCACTCGAACCAGGCAGCAAACAAGAAGTCGGCAATCGCGAAGGCTGTTTCAGCACTCGTCTAATCGACTCATACACGAACGGCCCTCGCTTCACGGCGGGGGCCATTCGTGTGTCCGCTCCGTTTCCGACCATGGTGCGCCCCGTTTGGGTCCTCCGGGCGCGGGAGCATGGGCGTTAGAATATCGCCGTGATGAGCGCTGAGCACCCCCCGACCGCCACGATCCCACCCGAACCGAGACTGCGCCACGGCACGCTGTTGGCCGTTCTCGCGGCGGGCGGGGCCATGGCGCTGACCGTGAGTCTGCTGTTCCTGTCGGCGACGGACGGTTCGGTACCCGTCTGGTCCGCCCTCGGCCTGGTGGGCGTCGCTCTGCTGCTCGGCACCGTCGTGTTGGGGCTGTCCGCCGGGCTCGGCCACGTGCGCACGACGCGACTGGACCGGGTGGCGGGTCTCACCGGCGTCCTGGCGGTACTCGCGGTGGTGGGGATGCTCGCGGTGAGGCTGTTCCTGCCGGCGGCAGATCAGAGCGTGACGGTGCAGTTCTCCGACCCGACGGGCCGGATCGTTCTCGAGTACTGTCCCACACTGCCGAGTTCATTCGCGGGGCTGGCACGAAGCGCGGACATCTCGGGGACGGCGGCGACCATTCCGGTTCGGGTGACCGCCGACGTCTGCGGCAATCCGGAGTTCAGCGACGGCGTCTGGCTCTACCTCACGCGCACCGGTGTCACGCTGGGCGTGGCCGGGCGGTAGAACGACTCAGGCGCTTCCGCGGCGGGCGACGACGCCGATGAGACGTTCGAGCACGAACACAGGGTCACGGCCGGCGCCCTTCACGCCGGCATCCGTCTCGGCCAGCACCTCGATGCAGCGCGCCAGTCCCTCATCCGTCCAGCCGCGCAGGTCCCGCTGCGCCCGCTCCACCTGCCAGGGCGCCAGTCCCAGCGTGGATGCGAGCTGAGACGATGAGCCGCGCGCTCCGTAGACCTTGGCCATCGTGCGAATTTTGCTCGCGAAGGCCGCCACTATGGGCACAGGATCGGCGCCGGAGGAGAGGGCGTGCCGCAGGGTGAGGAGCGCTTCGCCGTTGCGCCCGGCGATGGCGGCATCCGCTACCTTGAACGCGTTCGTTTCGACGCGTCCGCCGTAGTAACGGTCCACCGTGGTTTCGGTGATTTCGGAGGTGGCGTCCGAGATGAGTTGTTGGCACGCGGCCGACAGCTCTGCGAGGTCATCCGAGAAGGCGGCGACGAGCGCTCGGAGCGCGCTTGCGGTGACGCGTTTTCCGGACGCCCGAAACTCCGCCGAAGCGAACTCGTACTTCTCGGTGTCTTTCTTGAGCTCGGCACAGACGACTTCGATGCCGCCGCCGGCACCGCCGCGAATGGTGTCGAGCAGCTTCTTGCCTCGCACTCCCCCGCCGTGGCGCAGCACCACGTAGGTGTCGTCGGCCGGGTTGCTCAGATAGTCGAGGGCCTCGGCGAGGAAGGTGTCCGAACATTTTTCGACGGCGCTGACCCGAATGAGGCGAGGCTCCCCGAACAGTGACGGGCTCGCGAGGGTGAGCAGTTCGCCCGGCGCATAGCTGTCCGCCTGCACGTCGGTGATTTCGAGGCTCGGGTCCTCCAATTTCAAGAAGTCCCGGAGCTGGCGGGTGGCCCGCTCGGCGAGGAAGGTCTCTGTTCCGGAGACGAGCACGATGGGGGCCGGGCGAATCTGGTGCCACGACACTTGCGGGATCGTGGTCCCCTTGGCTGTCGTCCGCGCCTGTGGTGCGGCCCGGCGAGCTCCCTGCGCTTTGGCGACCATACGGTTCCCTTCGGTTGCGGCTTCAAGCTTAACCCGCGTCGGCGCGCGCCGCCCCGGCCACCCCCACTTCGCGCCAAGGTCTGGCTTTCTCCGTTCAGCGGCCCCCGCGCGCGCCGTTCTCCTGATATGAATACACGAAGCCCCCCGAAGTCCCATGCGCGGTTCCTGATTCACCGACGCGCAGTCGTAGCACCGAACCGGAGTTGTTGTGCCCAAGCCGTCCACGTCCCGCGAGACCTCCGGCGGGATGCTGGCAACGGTCGGCACCACCGCGGTCGCCAAGATCGTGGTGGTGGGTTTGTCCGGGCTGCTGGGCATATTCACCAGCCGGCTGATCATCGCGCATTTCGGAACCGACGCGTACGCGCAGTACGGCCTGCTGACCACGTTCCCGGCACTGCTCCCTTTTGCCGATCTCGGGATCGCCGCCATCGTGATCAACGCGGTAGCCGGATCCAACAATGTGCGCACCGACGAGTACGTGCGGCGCGTCATCGTGACGGCCTTTCGCATTCTCATCGTGTCGGGAACGCTCATTGTCGTGGGGGCCCTGGCGATCCACCTGCTGGGATGGTGGCCGCTCCTGCTCGGCGACGGACTGCTGCCCGACGGGGGCAGCGTCGCCGCCTTCGCCTGCCTCGCGATCTTCGGGCTGGTCCTTCCGCTCACCGTGGGCCAGCGCATCCTTGTCGGCCTCCGGAAGACGAGCGCGCAGGTCGCCAGTCAGGCGGTGATCGCCCCGTTCATGTTGCTCTGCATCGGCATCCTCATCGCCGTGTCGGCGCCGGCCGGAACCTACATCGCCGTGCTGTCTTACGTGGCGAGCGGCATCGTCTCGGTCATCTGCCTCGTCATCGCCGCCCGGGCCCTGGCACCCCAGTTGCGGCTGGCCGTTCGCGATATCCCTCGGGTGCGTCGGGTGCGCAGTGTTCCGGCCCTCGGCCTGGCCTGGCCCGTGCTCGTGCAGATGCTCGCCCTGCCCCTGGCCATGCAGACCGGCCGGCTGCTGCTGAGCCACCTCTCCACGAGCTACGAGCTCGCCAAGTACAACCTTGCGTCCCAGCTGTTCGGAATCGTTCTGCAGACCATTGCGGCGGCCGGCATCGCCCTGTGGCCGATCTACGCCCGCGCACGATCAACGGCGACCGTGCAGTCGCCGCTCATTCCGACGCTCTGGTTTCTGCTCGGAGGGCTCACCCTGGGCGGTTTGCTGGCCCTGGTTTCCCCCTGGGTGGCCGACTTTGTCTCGAGCGGGCAGATCGAGCTTGATCCCCTGCTGCTGGTGATGTTCGTCGTTTTCGTCGGGCTGCAGGCTGCCAAGTACCCGTTCGGCATGTACATGACGGATCGGCGCGGGCTGGTTTTCCAGGTCGTCCCGGTCATTGCCATGGTCCCGATCAGCCTCGGCCTCTCCTGGTGGCTCGTGCCCCTTCTCGGTGCCGCCGGAGCGGTGGCCGGGGCGTCCGCCGCGGTACTCATCTGCCAGATTTTCCCGAACCTCTGGTACGTGCAACGCGACCTCGGCCGGCGCCGCGCGGAGCCGGCCGCGGATTCGTCCCCCGTCGCGGCCGCGACCCCGGACTCCCCGCTGTGAACGCCATCGAGGTCTGCTACCCGATGGAGCGCAACCTCCCGCGGTGGATCGAACGCTTCGAGGCCGATGAAGTCCCTGGCCGGTGGCCGTACGGGCTGCATGAGCTGGCGCCGACGGGCCTGTCGGTCACCGCTGCATCCGTGCCACATCCCGGCCGGGCGCAGTCGGCCCTCGCGCGGCTGATCCCGGCGGCGGCGCGGGCCCGGCTGCCGCGGTTCGCTCCCATCGGCACGGGCCTGGCGTGGGACGAGAACGTTGCGGTGCGGATGAGCGCGCTGCGACCCCGGCGCGACATGTATTCCGGGGCGATCTGGGTAACCGACCGGGTCGCGCGCTCGGGCGCGTCCGGCGCGGATGCGCGCCTGCGATCGGTGCTGCGCGGAATGCGCGGAATTTTCGTGAACAGCCGCGCGCAGGTGGAGCCGCTGCGTGATTTCCTCGGTTCGGACGGCCCGCCGGTCGATTTCATTCCTTTCGGCGTTGACGAGACATTCTGGCGCGCCCGACCCTACCCCGAGGCGCCGTTGATCGTCAGCGTGGGCGGCGACCGGGACCGGGATGCGGCCGTGCTGTACGAGGCGCTCAGCCTCGTGCGCGCGAGCCTGCCCCGGGTGGAGATCGTGGTGCAAAGCGCCTCGTCCGTACCGCCGCCGCCCGGAGTGAGCAGGGTCGAGCATTTCAGCCACGTGGAGCTGCAGGCGCTGTACGCACGGGCCAGCGTCGTCGCGGTTGCGACGAAACCGAACCTGCATGCGTCCGGGCTGACCGTCAGTCTGGAGTCGATGGCGACGGGTCGCCCGGTGGTCATCAACGACGCACCGGGCCTGCGTGACTATGTCATTGACGGGGAAACCGGATGGCTGACCCCCATGGGTGATCCCCGGGCGATGAGCGAACGCATTCTCGCCGCGCTCGCCGACCCCGTCGAGGCCGCCGCGCTCGGGCGGCGCGCCCGGGCCTCGGTCGAGGAACGGTTCACGACCAAACATTTGGCGCGCGGACTGACCGACTTCATGGGTCTCGGCCATACGCCCGACACGTCACTATTCCGGGAGCTTGGCCGCTGAGTCCGCCCGTTCGCTCCAGACCAGCAGCGACCCGTCTTCGTCGGCCGACACGACGATCATCCCCTGCCGGTCGGTGCGCTCGACGCGCGTGCCCACCTCGGCCAGCAGATCCAGCAGCCGCCCGGTCGGGTGGCCGTAGGTGTTCCGGGCGCCGACGGACACGAGACCGACGCGGGCGTTCAGCGCGGCGTACAGGTCTGCGCTCTGATCGGCTGAGCCGTGGTGCGCGACCTTGACCACATCGACCTCGGCGGGCGCACCGGAGCGCAGCACGGCGTTCTGCGCGTCCTCGCCGAGGTCGCCGAGGAAGACCGATCGGATGCCGCTCCCGGCGAACTCGATCGTGACGCTCCCGGGGTTGCCGGTCTGCATGCGGCTGGATCCTCGGATGGGCCACAACACCCGCCAGTCGAGAGCGCCGAGCGTGCCGTGATCGCCCTGGGCGGTCTGCAGCACGGTGGCGCCGCCGAGCGCCAGTTGCTCGTGCAGCGCGGCATCCTGCGCGTTTTCCGGCACGCCGACGAGGACGGTATCCACCCGGCCGATGACGGCGCTGAGGCCGCCGACGTGGTCGAGGTCGTAGTGCGTCAACACGAGCATGCTGATGCGGGAGACACCCAGCGTGGACAGGCAGCCGTCGAGCAGGCCGGGGTCGGGGCCCACGTCGACGAGCGCGTAGCGATCCTCGTCGCGCACGACGACGGCGTCCCCCTGCCCGATGTCGCAGGCGGCGATCTGCCAGCGGGCCGGGAAGCGCACGGCGCGGCCGATCCCGGACCCGAGAAGCGAGCCCGCATACGCGCCGCCGCACGTGAGCAGCACCGCGAGGGCGGCGGCCGTCCAGCGACGTGACCGTGGTTCCCGTCGCCGCAGAATCAGTTCGAGGGCGAGCACGGTGAGAAGCGCGAGCGTCAGCGCCCCCGGGACCCCTGCCAGCCACGGGAGGCGGTTTCCGGGGAACGTTGCGGTCGCCGTGGCCACCGCGGCGATCCACGCCGCGGGAAGCCACGCGACGTGCACCAGGGCGACGGCGACGCCGGGAAACAGCGGATGCACCAGGCAGCCGAGCAGTCCGATCACCGTGGCGACCGGGGCGGCCGGCCCGGCGAGCAGGTTCGCGGGCACCCCATACAGGGCGAGGGTGGGGGTCAGCAGCAGCAGCACCGGCTGGCAGGCGAGTTGGGCGGCCAAAGGAATGGAGATGACGATGGCCAGGCCAGAGGGCATCCATCGCGCCAGCACCCGGGACAACGGACCGGCCAGTACGAGCAAACCGGCGGTGGCGAGAACGGACAGGGCAAAACCATAGTTGCGGGCCAGCCACGGGTCCAGAAGCAGGAGCAGGATCGCCGACAGGGCCAGGGTCGGGACTCCGCGGCCCGGGCGCCCCACCCCGATCGAGATCAGGGTCACGGTCGCCATCACCGCGGAGCGCAGCACGCTCGGCTCCGGCGTCACGAGCACGACGAAACCGAGGAGGGCAGCGAGGGAGAGCACAATTCGCGTGCCCCGCCGCAGTCGACGGCCGAGGAGCATGATCGCGGCGATCACGACGGCACAGTTCGCGCCGGATACCGCCGTGAGATGGCTGAGCGAACTTGCCTTCATGGCGTCGTCGAGTGCAGGACTCACCGAGGTGGTGTCCCCGATCGCCAGTCCGGGGAGCAGGTCGCCGCCGTCTCCGGGAAGCGCCGCGGCGTCCCTGGCGAATCCGGAGCGCAGCTCGCCGGCCCACCGCAGAACCCACCCGGGGGCGTCGATCAGGTGCGGTCGTTCGTCGGCGTAGAACAGTGCCGCCGTGGACTCTCCCGGCTCCGTGAGCCGCAGGGTGCCCACGAGTCGCACGGTCTCGCCGATGCGTGGCGTGCCCTCGCCCGCTTCGACCGTTTTCGGCGCCGGCGCGTACACGAGAAGCGGAACCTTGGCATCCGACAGCGCGGAATGGTCCGCACCGGACCCGTACGCGCTCGACAGGCTGGTCATCGTCGCTCGAAACCGCACGCGACCGCCCATGCCGGCGCCGATGCCGCCGGTGACCGACACCGGAAGCGACCACACCGTGGCCGTGATGCCGACGGCCCGATGCGACTCGGCGGCGTGGCGCACCTCGCCGGGCAACCGAACGGGCGCGGACACCACGACCACGGCGGCCATCAGCCCCGCCGCGGCCCCGCACACCATCAGTGTGCCCCACAGTTGCCCGGTTCCGGCCCGCCGTCGCGCGGAACGCGCCGTCCGGATCAGCAAGCCCAGGCAGGCGATCGCGAAGACCCAGCATGCCGCACCCACCATCACCGCCGCCGCGGGGAAGGTCACGAGGATTCCCGCGCTCAGCCAGCACACCGTCGCGGGGATGACCAAGCGCAGATCGAGGCTCATGTCGTGACCTGGTCTTTAAGTGCCTCAAAGGTCTTCTCGCCGACGCCGGTCACATTGCGCAGGTCCTCAACGCTGGTGAAGCGACCGTTGGCGGCGCGGTAGTCGATGATGCGCTGGGCCATCACGGGCCCGACATGCGGCAGCGTCTCGAGGTCGCTCAGCGAGCCGGTGTTGATGTTGACCATGGCACCCGGCACGCCGGGTGCGCCGACACCTCCGGCGGCCGCCGCATTCGGCGGAGACTCCCCCACCTGCGGAACGTAGAGTTGCTCGCCGTCGACGAGCACGCGCGCGAGGTTCACCCCGGCCGAATCCGCTGTCTCCAGCAGTCCCCCGGCATGCGCGACGGCATCCATCACCCGGGATCCGGCGGGCAGATCGAACACCCCGGGAGTACGCACCGCACCAAGCACGTGCACGAACAACGTGGGTGCCGCCGAGGCCGTCGCTTCCGGGGCCTGAGAAAAGGTCCCCGCGGCCGCAGCCGCGTCCTCCCCGGTTCCGACGCGGTCACCCGCAGGCTGGGCCAGGGCGGAGACCAGCACCGCGGTCACAAGCGCGGCGATCAGCAGCACGATGGCCGCGCCGACGCCCAATCGCAGGCGAGCACGCTCCGGGGTTCGAGCGTGGGCGCTCAGCCGCGCGAGGTCGTCACGGGGTTCACTCGTCATTCCCGCAAACTAGGCCGAACGTACCGTGTGCGTGGCCGGCCGCGGACAACGGTGCACGGCCGACCGCCGCCCACGGGTGGGGAGGAGTGGCCGGCCGGCCTGTTCAGCCGCGCGTGACGATGGACACGAGCTTGGGAACCCGCACGATCACCCGCACAACCTCCCGCTCACCGATCGAACGGACGACGGGAACGGCCTCCCGCGCCATCTTCTCCAGATCTTCACTGGAGATTTTCGGCGACACCTCGAGCAGGGTGCGCATCTTGCCGTCCACCTGCACGACGGCCGTGACGGATTCCTCAACGAGCAGCGTCTGGTCGGCCTTGCGCCACAGCACGAGGGCGATGCAGGGCTCGTAGCCGAGGTGCTGCCACATGTCCTCCGCCGCGTACGGGGCGAAGAGGTTCAACGCCATCGCGGTGACCTCTGCGGCCTCGCGCACCGCGCCGTCGGCGGGGCCGGCGCCGGTGTCGATCACCTTGCGTGTCGCATTGACCAGCTCCATCAGGCGGGCGACGACAACGTTGAACTTGAAGGATTCGACCAGCCCCGGCGCGTCTGCGAGGAAACGGTGCGTTACCCGGCGCAGGGCGGCGTCACCCGACTTCCATTCCACGTCGGATGCACTGGTCACATCCCGGGCGACGCGCCAGGCACGAGCGAGGAACTTCGACGAGCCGACCGGGGAGACATCGGACCAGTCGATGTCATCTTCCGGTGGTCCGGCGAACGCCATCGTCAGGCGCACGGCGTCGACGCCGTGGCGTTCGACCTCTTCGGTGAAGTACACCAGGTTGCCGCGACTCTTGGACATCTTGGCACCGTCGAGGATCACCATTCCCTGGTTCAGCAGGGCGGTGAAGGGCTCGGTGAAGGAGACGTAGCCCTCGTCGAACAGGAACTTCGTGATGAAACGGGCGTAGAGCAGGTGCAGGATCGCGTGCTCCACCCCGCCGACGTACTGGTCGATCGGCGCCCACTTCTCGGCTTCCTTCGGGTCGAAGGCGCGGCTGGGGTCGGTCGGGTTCAGGAACCGCAGGAAGTACCACGAGCTGTCCACGAAGGTGTCCATCGTGTCGGCGTCGCGGAGCGCCGGCGTGCCGTCGATCGGGTTGGCGACGTTGACCCAGTCCGTCGCGCCGCCGAGCGGCGACGTTCCCTTGGGCTTGAGGTCGAGTCCCTCGGTCGATGGCAGTCGCACCGGCAGCTGATCTTCCGGAACGGGTATCTCGGCGCCGTCGGCGCCGTGGATGATCGGGATCGGGGTGCCCCAGTAGCGCTGACGCGAAATGAGCCAGTCGCGCAGGCGGTAGTTCTTGGCCGCACGGCCGGTGCCGTCGGCGCTGAGCTGCTCAATGATGCGCTTGATCGCGGTGGCTTTGCTCATGCCGTTGAGCGGACCGGAATTGATGAGTCGTCCCTCGCCGGCCAGGGCGATACCGGTTGCGGCCGGGTCGAGCGGCGGGAGGTCCTCGGTTCCGTCGAGCATCTCCTGAGTGATCACGGGGATCATTCCGGTGACGGCCGCGTTGGTGTCGACGACGACGCGCACGGGGAGGTCGAAGGCGCGGGCGAAGTCCAGGTCGCGCTGGTCGTGCGCGGGGACCGCCATGACCGCTCCGGTGCCGTAGTCCGCCAGGACGTAGTCGGCGGTCCAGATCGGCAGTCGTTCTCCGTTGACGGGGTTGACGGCGTACCGGCCGAGGAAGACACCGGTCTTGGGGCGGTCGGTGGCCTGACGCTCCATTTCGGTGCTGCGCTGAACCTGCACCAGGTATTCCTGGAAGGATGCCTGGACCTCGGGTGAGGCGTCGACCACGAGGTCGGCGGCGAGGTCGGAGTCTGGCGCGACGACCATGAAGGTCGCGCCGAACAGGGTGTCCGGTCGGGTTGTGAACACGGTGACGCGTTCCTCACGCCCCTCAATCTCGAACTCAACGTCCGCTCCGATGGACCGGCCGATCCAGTTGCGCTGCATGTTGAGCACCTTGGACGGCCAGCTGCCTTCGAGCTGGTTCAGGTCATCGAGCAGGCGGTCGGCGTAGTCGGTGATCTTGAAGTACCACTGAGTCAACTTCTTCTTGACGACGACCGCGCCGCTGCGGTCGGAGGTTCCGTCGGGAAGCACCTGCTCGTTCGCGAGCACGGTCTGGTCAACCGGGTCCCAGTTGACCCAGCTGTCCTTTCGGTAGGCGAGGCCCTTCTTGTGCAGCTGCAGGAACAGCCATTGGGTCCACTGGTAATACTCGGGGTCACTGGTGTGCAGTTCCCGGTCCCAGTCGAAACTCGTCGCGTAGAGCCGCATGCTCTTCTTCTGCTGGGCGATGTTGTCGTAGGTCCACCCGCGCGGGTCGATTCCGCGCTTGATCGCCGCGTTCTCCGCGGGCAGGCCGAAGGAGTCCCAGCCGATGGGGTGCAGCACGTTGAAGCCCTGGTGACGCCAGTAGCGGGCGACGATGTCGCCGAGTGCGTAGACCTCGGCGTGACCCATGTGCAGGTCGCCGGAGGGGTACGGGAACATGTCAAGAACGTATTTGCGCGGGCGGCTGTCCTCGGGGTCGCTCGTGCTGAACGGCTTGAGCTCTTCCCAAATGGGCTGCCACTTGGCCTGGATGGCCGCGAAGTCGTACATCTCTTCGTCGCTGTCGACGTGCGCGTGCACGGAGTCGTGGGAAGGGACGGTGTCGTGCTCGTGTGCCACGGGACTCTCATTCATTGCGAGGGGAACGAGCCGAGGCTCGTGGAAGTGCGCCCGGTAGAGGCAGTCACCCCTCTAGGTTACTCATCGCTCGTGCCTCGCGTTGACTCGGGCGCGTCGGTGGGTGCCGCGGACGACGCGTCCCGCACGCCCAGGGCGGCGAGCAGGGCGGCCGCCTTCACCCGGGTTTCCTCGATTTCTTCGGCGGCGTTCGACAGGGCGGTGATTCCCCCTCCCGTGCCGATCACCGCGGCATTCGGGCTCAACACAATGCTGCGGATGACGATGGCCAGGTCGATGGTCCCGTCCAGGCCGAAATACCCGAACGCGCCGGCGTACACCCCGCGGGGTCCGTCCTCGAGGTCGTCGATGATCGTCATCGCGCTGCGTTTGGGGGCCCCGGTCATGGAACCGGCGGGAAAGCAGGCCTCGACCGCATCGATCGCGGTGCGATCGGCGGCGAGCCTGGCCTCGATGGTACTGACGAGTTGGTGCACGTGCGGGTAGCTTTCCACGGCGAGCAGCGCGGTGACCGCGACGGATCCGAGCGCGGCCACCCGACCCAGATCGTTGCGCATCAGGTCGACGATCATCAGGTTCTCGGCGCATTCCTTGTCGCTGGAGCGCAGTTCCGTTGCCAGGTCCCGGTCTCGGGCGGCATCGAGGGATCGCGGCCTGGTGCCCTTGATCGGTTTCGTTCGGAGGGCGCCCGCCGGGGTGACGTGCAGAAATTGTTCGGGCGAGGCGCTCAGCAGCGACGCGTCTCCGAACCGCAGGAGGCCGCCGTGGTGGCTCGGGCTGCTGTGCCGCAGACGTCGATACGCCTCGACCGGATCGACCCGGCCGTCGACCGTGATCTCATTCGTGAGGCACACCTGATAGGCGTCACCGGCTCGGATGGCCACGAGACATTCTTCGATCAGCCGGGCGTACCGTTCGGGAGAGTGTCGCCACCGAGCCTGCGCGAGCGGCAAACGAGGGACGGGGTCCGGCCGGGTGGCGCGGACGCGTGCAGCGCGGAGGGCGCTCACCACGTGCTGCGCCCAGCGGTCGACGGTGCCGGGCGAATCGTCGGGGTACGTTCTTGCGATGAGGGTCACCGTGCGGGTGGCGTGGTCGAACATGACCGCCCGATCAATTTCGAGCAGCGCGGCATCCGGTGACGCCGCGGACGACGACGACGGTGATACCGGGACGGTGCCGCCGACGGTTTGAGCCCCGAGGGCGTAGCCGAGCCAGCCGACCCAGCCGAGCCGGAATTCCCCATCGAAGCCGGCGTCCGTGGCCGCGGGGATCGGCGCGGGCAGCTCAGCGCGCAGAAAATCGAAGATGGTTCCGGTCGTTACCGAGGGTGGGCGCTCCGGTGCCGCCGGGGTGATGACGCTCACGGTGTTGTCCGCGACGCTGGCGGTCACGAACCGGGAGCGCGCGCCGGCGGCCCCGAGGTAGCTGCGGCCGGTGCGGGCGTCCGCACCGGCGTCCAGCCAGAATGCGTGCGAGGCGGTGCCGTACAGTGTCTCGAAGACGCGCGACGGATCCCACCATTCCCCCAGGGGAATATGCCGCACGTTTTCACTCACCCTGCAAGCCTAGGCTGCCGATTGGGGCGACAGACGACGTGATCCGAATAGGGTGTCAAAGATGAATGATGTGCTCTCGGGTCTGCTCGATATCGTGTCGAGCGTTGATCCCGTGCTGCGCACGCTGCTCGCCGGTCTCGCCATTCTCCTCGAGACGTCATTTCTGGTCGGCCTGATCGTGCCGGGCGACACGGTCCTGATCGTCGCGAGCACGGCCGTGACGAGCCCCGTGGAGTATTTTTCGCTGATGATCGCCGTCATCTGCGGCGCCGTCATCGGGGAGAGCATCGGTTTCGCCCTCGGCCACCACTTCGGGCCGTACATTCGCCGCAGCCGGCTCGGCCGACGCATCAGCGAGACGAATTGGGTGCGGGCGGAGAACTATCTGGAGCGCCGCGGCGGTGTCGCCGTTTTCATCTCCCGTTTTCTCCCCGTGCTGCACTCTCTGATTCCGCTCACCGTGGGGATGAGCCCGATGCGTTATCGCACGTTCATCGCCTGGACCGTGCCGGCGTGCGTGCTCTGGTCGGCGGCGTATGTCTCGGTGGGGTCCGCCGCTGCCGGCACGTATCGGGAGGTCAGTGGGCAACTGCACACCGCCGGTTACTTCTTTGTCGGCGTCATCGTCGTGTTCATTCTCGCCGTCGTGCTGGTGAAGAAGTGGCTGCATCGCCGTGAGTCCCGTCACATGCACTAGGCCTCACCCGAGCAGCACCCGGCCGGTGATCAGGTCGGCCGGCACCGGTGTGTGCGAGATCAGCAGTACGGCACGGTGATCGGCGGCCGCGGCGGTCAGAATGTCGCGCACGAGCCGGTCGCCCTGTTCGGCGTCGACGTTGGCCGTCGGTTCGTCCACGATGAGAATCGGAAAGTCGGCCAGCAGCGCCCGGGCGAGGGCGAGGCGTTGAGCCTGCCCCCCGGACACGAGTGCACCGCGCTCCCCGACCCGAGCATCGAGCCCACCCCGCTCGGCCGCCCAGCCCCGCAGTCCGACCCGTTCGAGCATCGTCTCCAGCTCGTCGTCGCTCGCGGTGTCGCGGGCAAACAGAAGGTTCTGACGGATGCTGTCGTCGAAGAGCCACGGACGTTGCTCGCACAACCCCACCACGCGGCGCACCTGCTCCTGAGCCAGCTCCCGCGCCTCGATCCCGCCGAGACGGTATGACCCCGTGTAGTCGAGGAAGCGGACGAGCGCGTTGGCCACGGTGGTCTTGCCCGCGCCGCTGGCTCCGCCGAGATGCACCCGATCCCCCGGCGCGAGCCGGAGCGTGACCCCGCTCACCGCGGGCTCCCGGCCGCCGGGCCATCCGGCGCCGAGGTTCTCCAGCTCCAACACCACCGGTGTGGTCGTATCCAGGCTCAGCGGCGACGCGGCGTCGACCGGAATCTCGGGCGAAACGTCCCGGGGAACGACGGTTGCCACTCGCTCGGCGCTCGAGCGCACCTGGCGCCACGCGCCGACCGCGAGCGGGATCATGGCGAAGACCTCGAACACGGCGAGGGGCACGAGCACAATCACGACGAAGCCGGGGCCGGTCAGCGCCGCGCCGCCGCCGAGGGCGGGGATGCCCCAAAGCAGGGCCGCGATCGTGGCGGCGCCGGCGCACAGGGACACGACCGCCGATTGCACGCCCGCGCCGAGGGCGGTGCGCAGGCTCGCGTGGCGCAGCGCGTCATCCGCGCGTGCAAAGGATTCGAGGTGGGCGTCGAGGGCACCGAAGGCGGTGAGCACATCGAGGTTGTCGAGGATCTCGAGCACCTCGTCGGCGAGGGCCCCGCGCAGGGGCGCCAGAGCGCGTTCGGACCGTGCCGCGAGCGCCCCGGCGACGAGGGTTCCGAGCACGCCGGCGACGATGAGGCACACGAGGAGCGCCAGGCCGGCCGGCGGCAACAGCAGCCATACGCCCAGCACGCTCAGCGCCGCGGTGATCCCGGCGACCACGAGCGGCTGCACCACACGCAGCGGAAGGTCCTGCTGGGCGTCCACGTCACGCACGAGGCGGCTGAGCAGATCGCCGCGCCGCGTTTGGGCCAGCCCGGCCGGCGCGAGCGGCAGCAGGGTCGCGAAGATCCCGGTGCGCAGCTCGGCGAGCTGGCCGAAGGCGGCGTCGTGACTGGCGACCCGTTCAAGGTAGCGGAAGACGGACCGTCCGAGCGCGAACGCGCGCACACCGACGACGGCCATGGACAGGTACAGGATCGGCGGCATCTCGGCGGCCCGGGTGATGAGCCATGCCGACACGGCGAGCAGTGCGACGGCGCAGACGGCGCTCAGCACGCCGGCGGCGAGGCCGGGCAGAAAACGCCGGGCATGCGGTTGCGCCAGGCGGAGGACCGCACGGGTGGCGGAGCGACTGGCGGACCTAGACATGGGCGCTGTCCCTGAGGAGAACGACCCGGCTGGATGCCGCGATGACGGCGGTCCGGTGACTGACGATGATGACGACCCGGCCCTGGTCCGCGAGCCGGCGCAGTCCCTGCAGCAGGTCTCGTTCTGTTGCGCCGTCAAGCGCCGAACTGGGCTCGTCGAAGACGACGACGGGGCAGTCATGTGCCTGCGCGCGATAGATGGCGCGCGCGGCCGCGACCCGGTGTGCCTGACCTCCCGAGAGCCCGTCTCCGTTGGCACCGAGCAGAGTGTCGGGGTCGAGCTCCCCCGCCCCGGCCCAGGCCAGTGCCTGCGTGAGCAGTCCGGCATCCACCGCGTCTTCGCCGAGCGCCACGTTGTGGCGCACCGTCCCGCGCAGCAGCCCCGGGCGCTGACCGCACCAGGCCAGCCAGGATCGGTCGCCGGCGGCGTGCAGGGGCCGTCCGCCGAGCGAGATGGCACCCTCGTAGGGAACGAATCCGAGGAGCGCGGCGACGAGGGTGGATTTTCCCACTCCGCTGGGGCCGCCCAGCACGGTGATGTCCCCCACACCGAAGTCGGCGTCCAACCGCTCGATGACGGCCGGACCGCCCCGACGAACGGTGACCGCGTCGAGGTGCAGCGAGCCGAACGGGCGCCGGTACGGTCCGGAGGCATCCGTCATGTGCGGCACGGTGTGCGTCGCACCGTCCTGCAAGATCGCGAAGACGTCTTCGGCGGCGGCGAGGCCGTCGGCGGCCGCGTGAAACTGGGCGCCGACCCGCTGCACCGGCAGGAACGCCTCCGACGCCAGAAGGAGCACGAACAGGCCCACGGAGAGGGCGAGGGACCCGTCGACCAGTCGCAGCCCGATCGACACGGCGATGAGGGCTACGGACAGGCTCGCCGCGAGCTCGAGCACGAAGCTGCTGAGGAACGACACCCGCAGCACCTTCATGGTGCGCGCACGGTACTCCTCGGTGATGTCGCGGATCCTGGTGCTCTGGCGTGCCGCACGCCCGAAGATCTTCAACGTTCCGAGCCCGGCCACCAGGTCGAGAAAGCCGGTGCCCAGGCGTTGCAGGGCGTGCCATTGCTGTTGTTGAACGCCCTCGGTCGCCCGGCCGATCAGCACCATGAACACCGGGATGAGCGGCAGCACGATCAGCACCGTGATTCCGCTCGCGACGTCGTTCAGGAATATGACGACGACGAGGATGGGCGTGGCGATCGCGGTCAGCAACAGCTGCGGCAGGTAGCGAGAGAAGTAGTTGTCGAGGTAGTCCAGTCCCGTTGTGACCGTGGTCGTGAGCCGTGCTCCCTGGTGACCGGCGGCCCAGTCGGGGCCGTACTCGGCGAGCCGGTCCAGCACCCGGGCTCGCAGTTGGGTCTTGACCAGGGCGGCGCCGCGGCTCGCGGCAACCTCGAGCAGCCAGATCAAACCGGCGCGCGCCACGACGACGGCGGTGAGGGCGGCGATGGTGGGTGTGAGCTCGTTCAGCGGCGTCCCGGCGATCGCGAGGGTGATCGTGCGGGTCAGCAGCCAGGCGACGGCGACCACGACCAGGGTCTGCGCCAGTCCCAGCACGGCGCCGATGACCAGAAACCAGCGCGCGGCGGTCGCGTAGCGCAGGAGTCGGGGATCGAGTGGTCGCACGAGGCTTCAGTGTACGGCGGACTCGATGTGAGAACGAGCGATTCGCTTGCGAAACACCCAGTAGGTGAAGGCCTGGTACCCGAGGATGAACGGCATCCCGATCAGGGCCGTCCAGCTCATCACCTGGAGCGTGTACGGCGATGATGATGCGTTGGCGATGGTGAGGCTGTTGGCTGGATCGTTGCTCGCCGGCATCACGAAGGGGAAGAGCGAGGCGAAGAGCGTGAGCACGGCGAGGCCGATCGTCGCGGCCATCAGGCCGAAGGCCCAGCGTTCGGAGCCGAGCAGGTTGGCAACGACGGAGACGATCAGGGTCAGGGCCGCGGCGGCCGCGAACAGGCCGGAGGTCGGCGTGCCGAAACCGAACGTGGTCCAGCCGAGGAACGCGGCGGCGACGACGATCGTGGCGAGCCCGGCGCGCGTGGCGAGTTTCTGGGCACGACGACGGATGTCGCCCTCGGTTTTCAGCGTCACGAAGATGACGCCGTGGGTGAAGAACAGGAGCAGCGTCGTCAGACCTCCGAGGAGGGCGTAGGGATTGAGCAGGTCGAGGACGGTTCCGGTGTAGTTGAAGTCGGCGTCGAGCGGCACACCGCGCACGACGTTGGCGAACGCCACGCCCCACAGCAGCGCCGGGACGGCGGAGCCGACGATGATCATGCCGTCGAACCACCGCTTCCACTCGGACTCGGGTCGCTGGTGCCGGTATTCGAAGGACACGCCGCGCACGATCAGGGCGAGAAGGATCAACAGCAGCGGCAGGTAGAAGCCGCTGAACATCGTGGCGTACCACTCGGGGAAGGCCGCAAAGAGCGAAGCGCCGGCGACGATGACCCAGGTTTCGTTGAGGTCCCAGACCGGACCGATCGTGTTGATCAGCACTCGCCGATCTGTGTCGTCTTTGCCGAGGAGCGGCAGGGACATGCCCACTCCGAAGTCGAATCCGTCGAGGACGAAGTATCCGATGAACATGAACGCGATGATCCAGAACCAGAGAATATTGAGATCCATGGTGTGCTCCCCTTGCCCTAGTAGACCGTGACCGCGTGCTTGACGCCGCCGGATTGTTCATCGAGTTCCGGCGCGTCGTCCGGCCCCTTCTGCACGGCCCGCAGGATCAACCGGAATTCGACGACAGCGAGAATGCCGTACAGCACGGTGAAGGCGATCAGCGAGATGAGAATCTCCACTCCGGTGACCCCGGGCGAGACCCCGTCCTGCGTCTTCAACAGTCCGAAGACGAGCCACGGTTGGCGTCCCATCTCCGTGAAGACCCAGCCGACCGTCATCGCGAGCAACGAGGCGGGGAAGCTCCAGATGGCCAGTTTCCACACCCACTTCTGCGTGGGCATCCGACCCTTGCGGGTGAGGAACAGTCCGACGACGGCGACGAGCATGTGCAGGAGTCCGAGAGCGATCATCCAACGGAACGCCCAGTAGGTGATCCAAATCGTGGGCGTGTAATCCCCCGGACCGTATGTGGCAACGTACTGCGCCTGCAGGTTGTTGATGCCTTCAACGGTGCCGTCGAAGGTGTGCGTCGAGAGGAAGGACAGCAGGTACGGGATCCGGATGGAGAACAACTCGTGCACGCCGTCGGGGGTGCCGAGTGTGAAGAGCGAGAAGGATGCGTTGGCGCCCGTGGCCGTGTGGTACAGCGCCTCGGCCGCGGCCATTTTCATGGGCTGTACCTCGCCCATCACGAGGCTGAGTTGATCGCCGGCGAGGGTGGTGCCGATGCCGGCGATGATCATCATCCACATGCCGAACTTGAGCGCGGGACGCATGGTCTCGAAGTGCTGGTTGCGTGCCAGGTGCCAGGCGGCCACCGAAATGATCAGCCCCGCCGACACCATGAAGCACGCAAAGATGGTGTGCGGGAAGGCAGCGAGTGCGATCGGATTGGTGAGCAGTTCGCCGATGCTGGTCAGTTCGGCGCGGCCCTTCTCCGGGTTGATGGTGTATGCGATCGGGTTCTGCATGAAAGCGTTGGCGGCGAGGATGAAATACGCGGAGGTGATGCTGCCGATGACGGTCATCCAGATCGTGGCGAGGTGCAGTTTTTTCGGCAGTTTGTCCCAGCCGAAGATCCACAGGCCGATGAACGTGGCTTCCAGGAAGAATGCCAGGATCCCCTCGAAGGCGAGCGGGGCACCGAAGACATCGCCGACGAAGCGTGAATAGTCTGACCAGTTCATGCCGAACTGGAACTCCTGCACGATGCCGGTGACGACGCCCATCGCGAAGTTGATCAGAAAGATCTTGCCGAAGAAGTGCGTGAGCTGCAGGTACTTGGCCTTGTCCGTTCGCACCCAGGCCGTCTGGAAGATGGCCACCGTGAGGGCCATGCCGATGGTGAGGGGCACAAAAAGAAAGTGGTACACGGTCGTCAGACCGAATTGCCACCGCGAAAGAATCAGGGGGTCAAGCCACTCATTCATATGCCCTCCAGCATTGCCTCTACGTCCTGTAGAAATAATACCTTCTACGGAGCGTAGAAAATACCGTGGCGCGGCCTAGGATTGAGACATGGGAAGTTTGGGTGTACTCGAAAGATTGATCATGGACGTTCTCTGGGACACGGAACAGGCGCTCACCGCCACCGAGTTGCGGGATCGACTCATCGAACCGCGTCATGATGCCAGCCCCAAGCCCCTCGCCGCGACCACGATTCTCACCGTGTTGTCCCGCTTGGAGGCCAAGGGTTTCGTCAGCCGGGATCGAGGAACCCGTCCGCACCTGTACACCTGCGTGACGACGCGGGCCGAGCACACGGCACAGCTCATGCACCAGGTCCTCGGCTCCGTGCCCGACCGCGACGAGGCCCTCGCCCGATTCATCGGGAATGTCACCTCCCAGGAAGCCGACACCCTCCGGGAGCTGCTCGGCTCCGTCACAGCCACGAAACGGTGACCGTCCCGCTGTTCCGGGCGGCCCCGCTCCCATGCTGGTTTCCGCACTAGTACTCGGCACGCTCGCCGTCGCCCTGGCCGGGCCGGTCCCCCTGCTTCTGGCGGCCGCTCGCTGGCCGGCCCGCTCCCCCGGCGTCGCCCTCGCTCTCTGGCAGGGCATCGCCCTGGCCGGAGGCGTATCGATGATCGGCGCCCTGCTCTGCTACGGATTGAGTCCGTTCGGCACCGGCGTGGCCGACGGGGTCCGCGCCCTCTCCGCCGCAATCCTGGCGGGCACGCTGGGGGCCGGCGTGATTTTCGCCCACGTGCTCGCCCTGTGCGGCGCGCTTCTGCTCGGCACCCATCTGCTCCTCAACCTGGCCGCGACGTTCCTGCGCGCCGAGCGCCAGCGCCGCCGACATCTGCACCTGATCGCCCTGCTGAGTGATCCGCTCCCCGACCGACCGGGCATGCGCGTGATCGATTACGAGGCCCCGGTCGCCTATTGCCTGCCGGGCGCGGCCCGCTCCGCGACCGTGCTGTCCAAGGGGTTGCTGCGCCTGTTGAGCGCCGATCAGCTCCGGGGCGTGATCGAACACGAGCAGGCCCACCTGCGCCAGCAGCACCATCTCGTGCTCCTCGCCTTCAAATCGTGGCACAGCGCGCTGCCGTGGTTTCCGATCGCCAACCGCGCCGAGCATGCGGTGGCTCTCCTCGTGGAAATGCTCGCCGACGATCGGGCCCGACGGGTCGTCGACGACCGCACGCTCGCCACCGCCATTGCGCTCGTGGGCCTGGGGCAGCAGGCGGATGTGCCGGCGGCGTCACCCGATACCGCGTCCGGCGAGGTGTGGATGTCCTCACCCGAGCACGCGCTCGTCGCCCCGCGGGTTCATCGGCTCATGACGGCGGCCATCCCGCTGTCACGGGTCGCCGCCGTGGCCGCCATCACGACCGCCATCACGCTCGCCCTCGCTCCGGCCATGGTGCTGCTTCGCGCGTAGTCCCGCACGCACGCAAAAGCCCTCACCTCGGCGCGTCGGGCCGGTGTGAGGGCTTTCGGATGGAACGGTTCGGCTAGAAGAGGTTTGCCTGCTCGAGCCAGGCCGCCGCGATGTCTTCGGCGGACTTCTGGTCGTTCTTGCTCTCGGAGTTGAGGCTGGCCAGGTCGTCGGCGGTGAGGGCCGCACTGACCGTGTTGAGCACCTCGGCGGCCGTGTCGTTGACCTTCTCCGACACGACGGGAACCACGTTGTCGGCGAAGAACAGGCCGTCGGGGTCGCTCAGTGCCACGAGGTTGTCCGACTTGATGTTCGGGCTTGCCGTGTAAATGTTGGTCAGCTGAATATCGCCGTCGACGAGCGCCTTCACGGTGAGCGGTCCGCCGCCGTCTTCAATGGGGACGAAGCCCGCCGTCTCGATGCCGTACTTCGCCTTGAGCTCGTCGGGACCGTATGGCCGGGTCTGCAGCTCCGAGTTGCCGCCGACCGTGATCGGCTCGGTGACGTTCGTCAGCGATGCGATGTCGGTGAGGTTGTATTTCTCGGCGAAGGCCTGGGTTACCGTCCAGGAGTTCTGGTCGGAGGCATCCGCCTTGTCGAGCACGCGGAGGCCTGCGGGCAGCGCCGACTCGAGCGCGGTGTAGATCTCGTCGCTCGTACCGCCGGCGGCGTTCGCGTCGAGCGCCTGCAGCAGGCTGCCGGTGTACTCGGGGAAGACATCGACGCCGCCCGCCTCGAGTTCGGGCAGGTAAACCTCACGCTGGCCGATGCGGAAGGAACGGTCGACGGTGAAGTCGTTGGCCTCCAGCGCCTGCGCGTAGATCTCCGCGATGATTTCGTTCGAGTAGTAGTCCTGCGAACCGACGACCAGGGTGTCTGCAGCGGTGGTGTCGCTACCTCCACTGCCCAGGGGATCACCGGACGCGCACCCTGCAAGGGCTACGACGGCCCCAACCGCGACCACACTGATGAGCGCGAGTCGGCCTTTTTGTGCTGTGAACATGCGTTTTCCTTCCATGATGGCGAATTCCATCACCGAGCCAGTCGGGGGGATCTGGCCCGGATGTCTGTGGGGCGTCCCGCCGCAACACCGCGGGGAACAACCAGTTTTTGTAGCACCGTGAAAATACCTTCGAGCGCCAGCGCGAGCAGGATCACGACAATGGACCCGCCCAGCATCTCGGCATAGTCGCGAGTTTTCAACCCCGCGAACAGGTATCGGCCAAGGCCGAAGTCGGCCACGTAGGCGGCAAGGGTGGCCGTGGCGACGATCTGCAGTGTCGCCGACCGCAGTCCGCCGATCAGCAGGGGAAGGCCGAGGGGCACCTCGACCTTGCGCACAATCTGACCCTCTGACATGCCGACGGCCCTGGCCGCGTCAATCGTCTTACGGTCAATCGCTTCGAAGCCGGTGTAGGCGCCCGCGAGAATGGGCGGGATCGCCAGCACGGTGAGCGCAACGTACGGTGCGGTCAGGCCGATGCCCACAGACAGGGCCACCAGGGTGAGGAGTCCCAGGGTGGGGATGGCTCGGAGTGCGCCGGAGGACCCGACGGCCAGGCCGCGCCCCCGTCCGGTGTGTCCGATCAGGAAACCGATGGGCACGGCCACCACGGAGGCGAAGAACAGGGTAAGCAACGTGAACCCGAGGTGCTCCAGAACTCGCAGGCCGATGGCATTGGGGCCGACGTAGTTGGCCGGGTCGGCGAGCCAGGCCATAGCCTCGATGAAGAAGGTCATGCCGTCGCCTCCACCGCGGTGCGGGTGGCTCGCCCGGTGGCCTGGGCGGCCCGGGTCCAGGGCATGAGCAGGCGCCCGAGGAGTACCAGGGCCCCGTCGAAGAGCAGGGCCAGCACGACCGTTGCGACGATCCCCGCGATGATCTCGGCCTGGATTCCGCGCTGGAACCCGTCGGTGAACAGACTGCCGAGACTCTGGGCGCCGATGACGGCGCCGACCGTAGTGAGGCTCACCGTGCTCACGGCGACGACGCGCAGGCCGGCCAACAGCACGGGTCCCGCGAGCGGAAGCTCAACGCGCCAGAATTGACTGCGCTCCGAGAAACCCACGGCTGTGGCGGACTGGCGCACGTCCCGGTCGACGGAGGCGAGGCCGTCCGCGACAACGCGCACCATGAGAGCGACTCCATACAGTGTCAACGCGATGATCAGGTTGAGGGGCGATCGCCCGCTCGTTCCCACGATGAACGGGAGCACGACGAACAGCGGGAACGACGGCACGGCGTAGAGCAACCCGACGCTGGACAGGATGAGGCCGCGGCCCACGCGGAAGCGGTGTGCGACCCAGCCCAGCGGCACCGCGATGAGAAAGCTCAGGATGATGGGGGGAACGCTCACCAGCACGTGATCGAGCGTGCGATCCCAGATGAGGTCCAGGTTCGACCAGATCCAGGTCACCGGGGATCCCCACCCTGCGCCGGGGCACCCGGTCCCGCGACGGGACCGGCCTTTTCCTCAGGGGCCGCGTCCGCGCGCGATCCACCCGCCAACACGCCGGCCAGTCGGCCGTCACCGTCGACGAGGACGTCGCCGTGCGTGCGGGCCTCCAGGTGCAGCACCCGCTTTCCGCGGTCCGCGCCCACGAAACTGGCCACAAAATCGTCGGCGGGGTTCGCCAGGATCTCGGCGGGCGATCCCACCTGGGCGATAAGACCGCCGGTGCGGAGGATCACCACCTGGTCGCCGAGCAGGAAGGCCTCGTCGATGTCGTGGGTCACGAACACGACGGTCTTATCCAGCTCCCGTTGCAGGCGCAACAGCTCCTGCTGCAGTTCGGCGCGCACGATGGGGTCCACGGCGCCGAAGGGCTCATCCATCAGCAGGATGTTGGGGTTCACGGCGAGGCCGCGCGCCACTCCGACGCGTTGCTGCTGCCCGCCGGAGAGTTGGCTCGGGTAACGGTCGGCCAGCGATCGATCGAGCCCGACCGTGTCGAGCAGCGCCAGTGCGTCGGTGCGAGCCTGCCGGCGCGGCACACCGCGCAACAGCGGCACGGTAGCGACGTTGTCGACGACCTTGCGGTGCGGCAGCAGTCCGGAGTTCTGCATGACGTAGCCGATGCTCCGGCGCAGTTTCACCGGCGCGAGCGTCGCGATGTTGTCACCGTCGATCTCAATCGACCCGCTCGTGGGGTCGACCATCCGGTTGATCATGCGCAGCAGGGTCGTCTTGCCCGACCCCGAGGAACCGACAAGAACGGTGGTCTTGTGTGAGGGAAGCACGAGGCTGAAATCCTCGACGGCGACCGTGCCATCGGGAAACTGTTTCGTTACCGAACGAAATTCAATCATGCTGTGGCTCATTCCTCGCGTGGCGTCGGATCGACACAAACCAGTTGCTCAACCCAACCACTGTTCGGCGCCCGAGGCAAAGTCGATTGGATAAGAACTCGGTCACGGCGCCCCCGCGTCAGAGTGTGACGGTTCAGCCCTGGTAGAAGCTCAGGAGGTAGGCGTGGAGCACCCGCCGGCATTCGGCGATGAAGTTCTCGTCCCCCTGCGGGTCCACCTGGAAGGCGCGGGACAGCAGCGCATCGGCCAGTTCGACGGCGACTTCTAGCCGAAAGGTGAGCTCGGGGCCGTGTGGCAGGTCGAATTCTTTGGCGAACGCCGCGGCCATCTGGCGGGCAAACGACGCAGATTCGGTGTCGACGTCCTCGCCGACGCTCGGGGCCTGCCGGTAGGTGAAGTTGAGAATGCGAAAGCCGGGCTCGGAGCGGTACAGCCCGACGCACGCGGTGATGGCGCCGTCGACGGCATCCCACCAGGTCTCCGGCTTGTTCGTGCCGAGTTCTTCGGTGACCCGTTGGCGCAGACGCAAGACCGCGCGTTCGTGCAGGGCGTTGAGAACCGCTACCCGATCAGGGTAATAGCGGTACACGGTCCCGATGGAGGCGCCGGCACGTTCGGCGATCATCGCGGTGGTGATCCGGTCGAATCCGACCTCATCCACGACGGATGCCGCGGCGTCGAGCAGTCCCGACAGGCGAGCCGCGCTGCGCTGCTGTATCGGTTCCGCCCGTGCCTGAACACCCGGGGCGATGCTGGCTTCACCCAAAAAGTCGACCTGCGACATAACTCCCCTTAGTACATGAGTGCCCATACTACGTCCCGGCACGGCGCATCCCTAGTTTAGGGGCCGACACGGAGCGCGCCGGTCCCGGCCCCCACGCGTGAGAGACTGAAGGGGTGCCAGAGTCCCGAGACAAGACGCCGATTGCGCTCACTCCCGCTCGAATGATGCACCGAGCGGCGCGAGTCGAGGACTGGTTGCACGACCGCCGCGAAAGCTTCGCCCGAAGGCGAGGTTACCGCCCCACGGTCATCCCCTACACCGGCTACGGATCGACCGGCTGGGTGCGCATCCTCTGCCGGGTTCTCCTGGCCAAACCCGACAAGGCCGGCGCCGCGCCGCGCAAGAAGAAGAAGCGCAGCAACGGACGCGATGCCGGGATCCGCGGTTGGCGCAGTTTCACGAGCGTGCCCGTGAAGGCGGTCACCGTGGTCATCGAGATCAACGGTCACCACCATGAGGTCATCGCGGATCGCGGCGGCGTCGTCGACGCGGTCGTACCGGTGTCGCTGCTGCCCGGATGGCATGTCGCACGGCTGCACACCGAGGATTCCGCCGTGCAGGAGGCGCCCCTGTTCATTGTGGCTCCGGGCACCGACCGCGGTATCGTCTCAGATGTCGATGACACGGTGATGGTGACGACCCTTCCGCGCCCGCTCCTGGCAGCCTGGAACACGTTTGTGCTCGATGAGCACGCTCGGGTACCGACACCGGGCATGGCCGTTTTCCTGGAGCGCCTCGCCGCTGCCACACCGGGCGCACCGCTGATCTATCTGTCGACGGGCGCCTGGAACGTGGCGCCGACATTGACCCGTTTTCTCTCCCGCAACCTGTACCCGGCCGGGGCGCTGCTGCTCACCGATTGGGGCCCCACCCACGACAGACTGTTCCGCAGCGGGCGCGAGCACAAACGCGAGAATCTGCGCCGTCTGGCCCAGGAATTTCCGCACATCCGTTGGATCCTCGTCGGTGACGACGGGCAACACGACGAGGCCATCTACACCGAATTCCTCAACGAGTTTCCGGGCAGTGTGGCCGCGGTGGCCATTCGCCAGCTGTCCCCGAGCGAGGCGGTCCTGGCCGGAAGCCGGTCCAAAGACGCGGTGCAGGGAACGCCCGACACCCCGTGGGTTTACGGACCCGACGGTTCCAGCCTCGCGAACCAGCTCGCCGCGTTCAAGCTGCTCTGACGCTGACGGCCGGTCTGGACTGGTAGCTGGTTTGGCCGAGGGTCAGGCGAGCAGTCGGTCCAGGCCGCGGTTGATCTGCCTGGCCCACAACGGTCCGCGGTACAGGAACGCCGTGTAGCCCTGCACGAGTGTGGCGCCTGCTGCGAGGCGTTCGGCGACCTGCTCGGCCGTTTCGACGCCGCCCACGGAGATGACGCAGAAGCTGTCGGGGACCACCGTGCGGATCAGACGCAGAACGGCCAGTGAGCGGGCGGCGAGGGGCGCGCCGGAGAGACCTCCGGCACCGGCCGCGCGCACAGTCGCGGCATCCGTTGCGAGCTGGGCGCGTGACAGCGTCGTGTTCGTGGCGATGATTCCGTCAAGGCCAAGGGACACGGCGAGCTCCGAGATACGGGTCACCTCGTCGTCGCTGAGGTCGGGGGCGATCTTCACGAGCAGCGGGGTGGCACCGGCATGGGACTTGACGGCGGTGAGCAACGGGGCGAGTCGGTCAAGTTCCTGCAGGCCGCGCAGTCCGGGTGTGTTGGGTGAGCTGACGTTGACGACGAGATAGTCGGCAAGGGGTGCCAGCAGACGGGTGCTCGTGAGGTAGTCCTCGGTTGCGTCATCGACCGCGGTGACGCGGCTCTTGCCGATGTTGATGCCGAGTACGGGGCGGCCGCGCGTCTGCCGTATGCGGGTGAGCCGCGGTACGGCCGCCTGCGCTCCCCCGTTGTTGAACCCCATCCGGTTGATCACGGCACGATCGGCAATAAGCCGGAACAGGCGAGGCCGCGGATTTCCGGGCTGCGCAATGGCGGTGAGCGTTCCGACCTCCACGTGACCGAACCCCAGGTGGCCGAGGCCCAGCACCGCTTCGCCGTCCTTGTCGAAGCCGGCGGCAACCCCGAAGGGCGAGCGGAAGTTCAGGCCGAGCGCCTGCACGCTCAGGTCGGTGCGCGGGGCGGTGAGTCGTTCCACGAGTCGGCCGGCTCCGAGGAGCGGCAGGCGTTTGATCACGGCGAAGGCGAGGTGGTGGGCGCGTTCGGGGTCGAGGCGGCTGAGTACGAGGGAGAAGAAGAGGGGGTACATGCGCCGTTTCGGGTTCAGGCGCGTTCGGCAGCGGATGCCGCGGTGGCGCTGTCTGCAGCACTCGCGTGTTCGCGGCGCAGCTGGGCGATGGCTCCCTCAAAGTCTTCGAGGGAGCTGAAGCCCTGGTACACACTCGCGAAGCGCAGATACGCGACCTCGTCCAGGTCCTGGAGCGGTGCGAGTATGGCGAGTCCGATGTCGTTCGCGTCGATCTGTGATGCGCCGGTCTGCCGTATCGTTTCCTCGACCTTTTGCGCGAGCATGGCGAGGTCGGAGTCGGTCACCGGTCGGCCCTGGCAGGCCTTTCGGACTCCGGTCACGATTTTCTCGCGGCTGAACGGTTCGACGACGCCGCTGCGCTTGATGATGTTGAGGCTGGCCGTCTCGGTCGTGCTGAAGCGGCGTCCACACTCGGGGCATTGGCGGCGACGGCGAATCGACAGTCCATCGTCGCTCGTGCGGGAGTCGATGACCCGGGAGTCCGGGTGGCGGCAGAAGGGACAGAACATGGTGCCTCCAGCTTATCGCGCCGGCCTTCAGTCCTGTGCGAAGCGGGCAGTGACCGCGTCGCCGTGGGCCGGGAGGTTCTCCGCGTTCGAGAAAGCGGCGATGTTGTCGGCCACGGTGCGCAGCGCCTCACGACTGTAAGTGACAACCTGCTGCGGGCGGAGGAATGTGTACGCGCCGAGCGCGGACGAGAACCGAGCCTGTCCTCCGGTTGGCAGCACGTGGTTGGACCCGGCGGAGTAGTCGCCGAGGCTCACCGGCGAGTGGGCGCCGAGGAAGATCGCTCCGGCGTTTCGAATCGATTCCAGAACCGATTCCGGATTCCGAGTCTGAATTTCGAGGTGCTCCGGCCCGAAGGCGTTGCTGAAGTTCGCGGCCACCTGCAGATCATCAACGAGCACGATGGCCGACTGCGTGCCGGTGAGTGCGGCCGTGACGCGCTCGCTGTGGGTGGTGGAGGCGGCGAGCACAGTGAGTCTCGCCGACACGGCATCGGCCAGGGCGGCCGAATCGGTCACGAGCACGGCGGCGGCCAGCTCGTCGTGTTCGGCCTGGCTCACGAGGTCCGCGGCGACGAGCAGCGGGTCGGCGGCCTCGTCGGCGATCACGAGGATATCGGTGGGCCCGGCCTCGGAATCGATTCCGGCCTGGCCACGCACGAGGCGTTTGGCCGCGGCGACGTACACATTGCCGGGTCCCGTGACGATCTGCACGGGCTCGAGCCCGAGGTCGGGAACGCCGTAGGCGAGCGCGCCGATGGCCCCGGCTCCGCCCATGGCGTAGATCTCGTCAACCCCGAGGAGGGCGGCGACGGCGAGGATGGTCGGGTGCACGCGGCCGCCGAACCGGCTCTGCGCCGGGGAGGTGAGGGCAATCGACGCGACGCCGGCGATCTGCGCGGGAACCACGTTCATGACCACGCTCGAGGGGTACACGGCCTTCCCGGCCGGCACGTAGAGACCGACGCGGTCAACGGGCTGCCACCGCTGGGTGATGGTCGCGCCGGCGTCAATCGTCGTGGTCACGGCCGGGGGGACCTGGGCGGCGCTGCCGAGACGCACGCGACGGATGGTTTCCTCCACCGCGGATCGTACGTCGGGGTCCAGTTGGGCGAGGGCCTCCGTGAGGTGGGAGGCGGGCACCCGAATGTGTTCGGGGCGTACGTGGTCGAGGCGTTCGGCCTGGTCGAGCAACGCCGCTCTCCCGCGGGCGCGCACGTCGTCGATCAGCTCGGCGGCGATGTCGCTCGCCGAGGTGACGCTGGTGAGTGCGCGAGGCACCGCGGCGAGGAGGGCGGCAGGTGTGTTCGGGGTTCCGCGGAGGTCAATAGTCTGGATCATCGTGTCCAGCCTATCGGCGAACATTTGGCGCCGGGAATAGTGTGGACGGTGAACAGATTGTTGGTTAGTAATGAATGACACGACCGCGTCCCGGATTTCCGACGCTCCCACACCTCCGCTCGAGTCAGATCCGAATGCTCCCCTCGACCTCGCGGCCTTCAAGCATGCTTTTCGTCGGCACGCCGCGGGGGTGGCGGCCGTCACCACTCTCGCCGCCGACGGAACCCCGGTGGGGTTCACCGCGACGAGCCTCGCCTCCCTGTCGGCCGTGCCGCCGCTCGCCACCTTCAACATGGCCCGGTCGGCGAGCACGTGGCCGGCCATCGTCGAGAATGATCACGTCATCATCCACATGCTCGGTTCGCGGTCACGGCACGTGGCCGATCAGTTGGCCGGCCCCCGGGCTCACCGGTTCGACGGAGACCACTGGCACGCGGGGCCGTACGGCCTGCCCGTGCTCAACGACGTCACGTCGTGGATGGTCGGTCGCATCGTCGAGCGGGTGTCGGTGCACAACAGCGCCGTCGTCGTTGTTCAGATCGAGGGGGGCGGGATCGGCCCGGATGACGAGGCGCTGCTGTACCACGAGCGCACCTACCGCGTGCCGGGCCCCATCGTTTAGCCGCCCGGTACGGGGACGGGGTTATTTGGCGCGTTCGGCGGCCCGGCGACGCTGGCGTTCGGCTTCGACGACGGCGGCTGCGGCCGGCGTCGGCGCGGTTCCTCCGAGGTGCGCCGGCTGCCACCAGCGGGAGGCTCCCGGCACCGGGTAACGCGCCTGGAGACCATCCACGAGGCTCTGTAGCCGGCCGTGCAGGGTTTGCGTCGCCGCGGCAATGTCGTCGCTCGGCGCCACGGTGAGCGGCTCGCCCACGGCGAACAGCACCGGTACGGCGAAGAGCTCCCGCAGTACGGGCTTGTGGTTCTTCGTCAGGAGCCGGTGGCCGCCCCAGACGGCGACCGGGATGACCGGAACACCGGCCTCCGCCGCCATCCGTGCCGTTCCCGTCTTGAGCTCACGCACCGTGAATGAGGCGTTCACGCCCCCTTCGGGGAACACGCCGAGGACTTCGCCGGCTTGCAGGGCCGTTACCGCCTCACCATAGGCGGCGGCGCCCGCCGTCATGTCGACGGAGATGTGGCGCATGCCGCGCAGGAGCCTGCCCACCAGAGGCTGGTCGAAGGCCCCCTTCTTCGCCATGAAGCGGATATGACGGCGGTTGCGCTTCCACATCTGCCATTCCACGAGGGCGAAGTCGAGGTAGCCGAAGTGCGTGATCGCCAGAACGGCGCCGCCTTCGCTCGGCAGGTGCTGGCCGCCCTCAAGTGCGGGATGCACCCGCAGGGAACCGAAAATCGCTCTGCCCACCGTGATCGCGGTGCTGTAGATGGGCTCTATCCGTCTCATGATCCCAGAATACGGGTCGTTGCTCGCCGGTTTCCACTGCCGATCCGTTTCGCGGCCCAGCCCGGCCGCCCGGCCTACTGCCGGGATCTGCTCCACGGTGGGTCGGCGCTGGGCGTGTTGGCGCGGTGGGTGGCGGCGGGCCGCCAGGTTCGGCTGGGGTCGAAGAGCACGGGGCCACGCAGCTGGGGCCGGCCATGGGTCATGCGGATGTTCCACCCGTTGGTGTCGATGGTGTGGTGATGAAACCAGCAGAGGAGCACCCCGTTCTCCACGTCGGTGGCGCCGTGGGATTGCCACGGGATCACGTGGTGTACCTCGCACCACGCGGCAGCGACCCGGCAGCCGGGCATGATGCAGCCGCCGTCGCGGGCGGCGATCGCCCGACGCTGCGCCGGGCTGAAGAACCGTTCCTTCACCCCGAGGTGCAGCACCTGCCCGTCGTCACCGACGACAACCTGCTGGTACCCGCCACTGCATAAGCGCTGCCGCACGGTGCCCAGGCTCACCGGGGCGTCGACACCGTCGATCCATCCGACGCCGCGGCCGCTCTTCAGGTCGCGAGCGTTCACATGCACCATCACCACCGGCGCCGCACCAGCCATACTGGGTGTTTTCGGGTCCCGCGCGGTTTTCTCGAACACCGCGCGGAGAATGTCGGCACGCTTTTCCCCACCGGTACGGTCATCCGCCGCCGCCTCGGCCCCCGGCACGAGCTCCCCGGCCTCCATCCGCGCCTGGTCCTCGGCCGACGGGAAAGCGGGTGCCGCGTGCGCGGAGAGGAACGTGGCGAAGACACCATTCATCACCCCGAGAAGGTCCGGCGTCACCCCGCCGCGCAGCGGGTACAGGCCGTTACGGAGCACCCCGAACCCCACCGTGCTTTGTGCCGCGTGCTCGTCGCCACTCGGGGCGGCGCCGTCCGGGTCGAGCACGGCCTCCCATTGGTGGGCCTGGGCGCGGATCAGGTCGGCGCTGAACGCGATCCCCGCGCCAGGGAGCTCTTCGGTCTCCGCGGTGATCGCCCCGGTCGCCGACGCCACGAGGGCCCGTTCGGCCCGGTCCAGATCGTCCACCGCCACCCGGGAGCCGATCTGCTCCAGCACCGTCACGATAACCTCCGCCGCATCCACCCCCAGCTGGCCGGACGCGAGCCCGTCGGCGACGGCCGGATGCCGCACCGGAACGCTCTGCCCCAGCAACCCACTCGCCGCCGACGCGGTGCCGGCGATCAAACCACCGAGCCGCATCCGCCGCTTCGCCTCCGAACTCGAAATACGCGTCACACCGGTGATCAGCTCGAACTTGCCCCGGCACCCGTTCTTCCACGCCAACGACTCATGACCCAACCCCGCATCCGCCCGGCACGCAACATTCGCCGCCGATCCGATCCGGCCGCCGTCCACCCGACGCCCCACCGCCTCCAACGCCCCCAACACCATCAGCGCCGCCTCGTCGTCGAGGAGAGCAAACTGCACCCCGGCCAGAGCGGCCGTGACCAGTTCATCGGCCTGCGCCAGCAGGGCGACCATCTCAGCTCCGGACTTCACCGTCGTGAACATACCCCCATTTTAGCCCGATTAGCACATAAAAGCGGGAGTTCCTCAGAATAGAATCTCTGAACTTCGTATTTAAATTCCCCTCCAGGTGTCAATTCTCCAGGACCACGAGGCTTTGGTCATCCAGATGAGGTCAGGTAGGCACTCCAGGCGCACGGCCGCTACGAGCCCACGACAGCACGGCGGCCATGGATCGGAACTGAGATGCAGAGCGGCCGCGCGACGGTCCATGAGCGTGGCTATGCGGAGGCCCTGAGGGGCTCGAGGGCAGCTAGGACGAGGTCCAGGCCGAAGGTGAACTCCTCGGCTGGGTCGTAGCCGGCAGCGACGAGCGCCGCGGCGGACTCGTTGAGGTACGGGAATTCGTCAGGAGGAAGCTGGGGCAGGTAGACGTCCTCGGCCATGTCCGCGAACTCGTCGGTGGTGTCGAACGGCAGGCTGGCTGCCTGCAGGGCAAAACCGTAGACATAGCTGTCGAGCAACCAGTTGGCGTGCGTCGCCATCAAGACCGGGAAGCCAGCCCTCCGCAGGCAGGCGGTGACCGCTTCGTGGTGGCGGAGGTTCGCGGGCCCCGCCGATGTCCGCGACTCCATCAGGCCGATCGCCCACGGGTGGCGTGCGAGAACCTGTCGGGCGGATACCGCCCGCCGTCGCATCGCCGACTGCCAGTCGGTCTCTTTGATCGGGAGCTCGATCTCCTCGAACACGATGTCAATCATGGCGTCCAGCAACTCATCTTTGCTCGCCACGTAGTGGTAGAGCGACATCGCGCCCGCGCCGAGCGCGCCAGCCAGCCGGCGCATGCTCAGCCCGTCGACCCCCTCGCGGTCGGCGAGCCGGACCGCCTCGACCACCACCCGCTGCTTGCTCAGCCCCGCGTCTGACGCGTCCTGGTGTTGTTCCCTCGCAGACACGGGTCTCCTCGCTCACTCGAACGGCTTGACAAAATCGTCTAGCGCTTCTTCATCGTACAGTGTACGCTACTAGTACAGTGTACGACGTACGGTGTACGAGCCAGCGAGAGTCGCAGCTCGAACGTGAGGAGGCTTCTGTGGGAATCAAAAAGCGATCGAATACCGAAGCACGCCTGGTGCCGGGGGCGAGTCCGGCCGGAGCGGCGACGATGCGGGCTGCCGTCCAGCACCGCTACGGCCCGCCCTCAGCGCTTGAGTCGTCCGAGGTCGGGATCCCGTTGCCCGGTCGAGGCGATGTGCTCGTCCAGGTGGGCGCGGCCTCGGTACATCTTGGCGACTACTTCGTCATGACCGGGGAGCCATACGTGGTGCGCCTGGTGTTCGGGCTCCGCCGGCCGCGCCACGGCATCCCCGGCAGGGATCTCGCTGGCGTGGTGGCAGCGGTCGGGAAGGATGTCACCGCCCTCCGCCCCGGCGACGAAGTGTTCGGGTGGAGCACCGCTGGAACGCTCGCGGAGTACGCCTGCGTCCCCGCGGACAACCTCGTGTCCGTGCCCGCCAACGTGTCGGTCGTGGACGCGGCAGCGGTGCCCACGTCGGCCCTGGCGGCCTTACAGGCGTTGCGCAAGATCGCAAACGTTCAACCGGGCCAGACGGTGCTGGTCACGGGCGCGTCGGGCGGCGTGGGCTCCTTCGCCGTACAGATCGCCAAGACTTTCGGCGCCGAGGTGACGGGTGTGTGCAGCACCCGCAACGTCGAGTTGGTCCGCTCACTCGGTGCCGACCACGTCGTGGACTACACGAGGACCGACTTCACCCGCGCCGAGAAGCGCTATGACGTCATCCTCGACAACGTGGAAGCCCAGCCGCTGGCGGCTGTCCGCCGAGCGCTGACGCCCACCGGCACTCTGATCCCCAACAGCGGACGCGGGGGCCGCCGGCTCGGCCCCCTCGGTCGGATCGTCAAAGCGCGCGTGCTGTCCGGGTTCTCCCGTCAGCGGTTGAGGCCCTTCGCGTCGGTCGAGAAGCGCCAGGACCTGCTCACCCTGGCCGACCTGCTCACGATCGGGCAGGTCACGCCCGTCATCGACCGCACCTACCCCCTCGATGAAGCAGCCGACGCCCTCCGCTACGTCGCGGCCGGCCACACCCGAGGGAAGGTCGTGATCACTCTCTGACGACCGGACCGACGAGAACGACTCAACTCGTGCGTCTGCACGACCAAACCTGCCGCCACTCCGGCGGACGGACCGCACCTCGTGAAAGAAGAACCGATGACCATCCGAACGAAAACCCCGAACCTGCGGGGCAACCCGCCCGTCCCCGTGCAGGCCAAGCTCACCGCCGCATGGACCAGCTTCATGTTCCTCTACATCTACGTCGACCTCTTCAACTTCTACAAGCCCGGCGTCGTCGACGGCATCCTGAATGGCCTCATCTGGAGGTTCGACATCAGCTCGACGTTGTTGACGATTTTCCTCGTGTCCGTGTCGATCCCGGCCCTGATGGTGGTGCTCTCCATGACGCTGCCCGCCCGCGTGAACCGCGCTACGAACCTCGTCGTTGCATCGCTCCTCATCCCCTACTCGATTTTCAACGCGGCAGGGGCGACCCGGGAGTGGGCAGCCTTCTACGGCATCTCCATCGGAATCGAGGTGCTGCTGCTGGCCTTCATCCTGCGCTCCGCCTGGACGTGGCCTCGAGCCATCGCCATTCCAGCCGGTCCCGCGAGGGCTGACCTTCGACAGGACCTTCGACAGTAGGTACCCGTGTAAAGTCCTACGGCGTGAAGCCCGCCGCAGACACCGGGCCGACAGTGACCAGCTCAGTCGCGGTATGCGCAGAGAGCCTGCTCACGAACGGTCCGGTGCGAGCCCGGCCGCGCTCCGCATGGGAACCGCTGGGATTTTCACCTTCGATAAGAGTGGTCTCGATGATCCTGCTGGCGTCCTCCGCAGCCATGTGTAGACCCCCCGGGGTCAGTCGCGAGGGTACGGATGCTATCGCGAGAACGCCCAGTCCGCCCGGACCGCCCAGCACATAGCGGGGCGATGCGACGTCAGCTCAGGCAGTTCGGTCCGAGAATGCTCTTCAGCTCGCCGAAGAGATCGGCGCTCACGGTCACTCGGTGGGGCAACTCGAAGATTCGAGCGGTGTCCCCTTTCACGAGCCTCAGGCGCACCTCCGCGTTCCCGGCATGACGGCTCAGGATTTCACCGAGCAACCGCACGGTGTCGGTGGTCGCGCGCGCCTCGGCGACGGTGATCGCCACGGAGCTTTGGTCGGAGGCCTGCCCGAGGTCGGGCTGGAAGACGCTGAAGGCGTGCAGGTTCATGCCGTCGTCGCGCATGCTCACCCGGCCCCGCACAACCACGACCGCGTCGCTGATCAGCTCGGGCGCGAACTCCACGTAGGCCTTGCCCATGAACATCGCGGTGATCTCACCGCCGAAGTCTTCGACCTGGATCATGCCGTACTGGTTGCCGGACTTCTTCGCTGTGCGATGCTGCACACTCGTGATCAGGCCGGCCACCGTCACGGTGTCGCCGTCTTCGGCGGTCTCCGACGCGATCAGGTCGGCAATCGAGGTACTGGCGTGCTTCGCGAGCGGGATCTCCAGACCGGCGAGCGGGTGATCGGAGACGTACAGGCCGAGCATGTCGCGTTCGAACGCGAGCTTCTCCTTCTTGCTCCACTCGGGTCGCTCGGGCACCTGGTCGGTGTCCTGCGGCTCGTCGAAGAGGCTGTCGAAGTCGAAACCGATGTTGCCGTTGACCTCTTCGCGCTTGATCTTGACCGCGGACTCCACCGCGGACTCGTGAATCTCGACCATGCCGCGGCGGGTGGCGCCGAGCGAGTCGAAGGCCCCCGCCTTGACGAGCGACTCGATGGTGCGCTTGTTGGCCACCGGCAGCGGCACCTTGCGCAGAAAATCGTGGAACGACTCGAAGCGGCCCTGGGCTTCGCGGGTCGCGCGAATGGCCTCGACGACGTTGAAGCCCACGTTGCGTACCGCGCCGAGTCCGAAACGGATGTCGGTGCCGACGGCCGCGAAGAAACCGATCGACTCGTTCACGTCGGGGGCGAGCACCTGAATGCCCATGCGGCGGCACTCGTTGAGGTACAGCGCGAGCTTGTCTCTGGAGTCCCCCACGCTGGTCAGCAGCGCGGCCATGTACTCGGCGGGGTACTTGGCCTTGAGGTACGCGGTCCAGTATGACAACACCCCGTACGCGGCGGAGTGCGCCTTGTTGAAGGCGTAGTCGGAGAACGGCAGCAGGATGTTCCAGACCGTCGTGACGGCATCCATTGAGTAGCCGTTGTCTTTCATGCCCTGGGAGAAGCCCTCGAACTGCTTGTCCAGCTCGGACTTCTTCTTCTTGCCCATGGCCCGGCGGAGCAGGTCTGCCTCACCGAGGGAGAACCCCGCGAGCTTCTGGGCGATCGACATGACCTGTTCCTGGTACACGATCAAGCCGTACGTGTTGCCGATGACGTCGGACAGGGGCTCTTCGAGTTCCGCGTGGATCGGAATGATCTCCTGCTGACCGGTCTTGCGCAGGGCGTAGTTCGTGTGCGAGTTGGCGCCCATGGGGCCCGGTCGATACAGGGCGATGACGGCCGAGATGTCTTCGAAGTTGTCGGGCTTCATGAGCCGCAGCAGGGAGCGCATGGGCCCGCCGTCGAGCTGGAAGACGCCGAGCGTGTCGCCCCGAGCGAGCAGTTCGTACGCGGCGGGGTCTTCGAGGCCGAGGTCCTCGAGCACGGGGCGGTGGCCGCGGTTCACCTCAATGTTGTCGAGGGTGTCATCGATGATCGTCAGGTTGCGAAGCCCGAGGAAGTCCATCTTGATCAGGCCCAGTGCTTCGGAGGCCGGGTAGTCGAACTGGGTGACGACCTGGCCGTCGGCCTCGCGCTTCATGATCGGGATAATGTCGATCAGCGGGTCCGACGACATGATCACCCCGGCCGCGTGCACACCCCACTGCCGCTTGAGGTTTTCAAGGCCAAGTGCCGTGTCGAACACGGTCCGGGCCTCCGGGTCGGATTCGATCACGGCCCGGAAATCGGCGGCCTCACGGTAACGGGCATGGTCCTTGTCAAACATTCCGGTGAGCGGAACGTCCTTGCCCATGATCGCCGGCGGCATGGCCTTCGTGAGCTTATCGCCCATCCCGAACGGGAAGCCGAGAACGCGGCTGGCGTCTTTGAGGGCCTGCTTGGCCTTGATGGTGCCGTAGGTGACGATCTGCGCGACGCGCTCCTCGCCGTACTTGTCGGTGACGTAGCGGATCACCTCGCCGCGGCGGCGCTCGTCGAAGTCGACGTCGAAGTCCGGCATGGAGACACGGTCGGGGTTGAGGAACCGCTCGAAGATGAGGCCGTGCACGAGGGGGTCAAGGTCGGTGATGCCCATCGCGTAGGCCACCATCGAACCGGCGCCGGAGCCTCGACCGGGGCCGACACGGATGCCCTGCTGCTTCGACCACATGATGAAGTCGGCCACGACGAGGAAATAACCGGGGAAGCCCATCTGGATGATGATGCCGATTTCGTAGTCGGCACGTTTGCGCACGTCCGCCGGGATGCCGTTCGGGTAGCGTTTGGCGAGCCCGACCTCGTTCTCCTTGACGAACCAGCTTTCCTCGTTCTCCCCCTCCGGGCAGGGGAAGCGCGGCATGTAGTTGGCTTTGGTGTTGAATTCCACGTCGCAGCGCTCGGCGATGAGCAGCGTGTTGTCGCACGACTCCGGGTAGTCCCGGAACAGGTGCCGCATCTGCGCGGCGCTCTTGAGGTAGAACTCGCTGGAGTCGAACTTGAACCGATTCGGGTCGTCCAGGGTCGATGCCGACTGCACGCACAGAAGGGCGGCGTGGGCGGTCGCGTCGTGCGCGTGCGTGTAGTGCAAATCGTTCGTGGCCAGGAGGGGAAGGTCCAGTTCCTTGGCCAGTTTGAACAGGTCGGTCATGGTGCGGCGCTCGATGTCGATGCCGTGGTCCATGATCTCGCAGAAGAAGTTCTCCTTGCCGAAGATGTCCTGGAACTCTCCGGCAGCCTTCTTCGCCTCGTCGTACTGTCCGAGACGCAGGCGGGTCTGCACCTCGCCACCGACGCACCCCGTCGTGCCGATGAGGCCCTTCGAGAACTCGCTGAGCAGTTCCCGGTCCATGCGCGGTTTGAAATAATAGCCCTCGAGGCTCGCCTTGGACGACAACCGGAACAGGTTGTGCATTCCCTCCGTGCTTTCGGAGAGCAGCGTCATATGCGTGTACGAGCCGCTGCCGCCGACATCGTCCCGGTTCTGCGCGCCGGTGCCCCACCGCACCCGGGTCTTGTCCCGGCGGTTCGTGCCGGGGGTGATGTAGGCCTCGGTGCCGATGATCGGCTTGATGCCGGCATCCGTCGCGGTGCGCCAGAAGTCAAAGGCGCCGAAGACATTTCCGTGGTCGGTGATCGCCACGGCGGGCATTTTCTGCTCGATGGCCGCGTTGATCAGAGGTTTGACTCTGGCTGCTCCGTCGAGCATCGAGTACTCGCTGTGTACGTGGAGGTGTACGAACGAATCCGTCGCGGTCTCAGAGGTGCTCACGGTGCTCAATCTGCGGGTTAGTCGCCGCGTAGTACGGACAGTCCGTGCGCGAGGTCGGGCGCGTACGGGGCGTTGAACGTGACCCACTCGTTGGTCGCGGGGTGGTGGAAGGCGAGCTGTTTGGCGTGCAGCCACTGGCGGCCGAGGCCGAGCCTCGCGGTGATGCTGGGATCCGCACCGTACATAGCATCACCCACGCACGGATGCCGCTGCGCCGCCATGTGCACACGAATCTGGTGCGTGCGGCCCGTCTCCAGATGGATTTCGAGCAAAGAGGCCGAGGGAAACGCCTCAAGCGTTTCGTAGTGCGTCACGGCGTGCTTGCCCTCGCTCATCACGGCGAATTTCCAGGCGGAACTCGGATGACGCCCGATCGGCGCTTCGATGGTGCCGGCAAGCGGGTCGGGGTGTCCCTGAACGACGGCGTGGTAGATCTTCTCCACCTCACGATCGTGGAAGGCGCGTTTGAGGGCCGTGTAGGCCATCTCCGACTTGGCGACGACCATGAGGCCGCTGGTGCCCACGTCGAGGCGGTGCACGATCCCCGCCCGCTCCGCCGCGCCGGAGGTGGCGATGCGGTAGCCGGCGGCGGCCAGTGCGCCGGGAACCGTCGGTCCGTTCCATCCGATGCTCGGGTGGGCGGCAACCCCGGCCGGTTTGTTGATGACGACGATGCTGTCGTCGTCATGCACGACCGTGAGGTCGGGAACGGCGATCGGAACGATGCGCACCGGTTCCTTCGTCTCCCAATTCACCTCAATCCAGCTGCCGGCATGCAGCCGGTCTGACTTGCCGGCAACGGAGCCGTCGAGGGTCACCCCGTCGAGCTCACAGATTTCGGCGGCAAAGCTTCGGGAAAACCCGAACAGTTTGGCCAGGCCGGCATCGACCCGCACCCCCTCGAGTCCGTCGGGGAGGTGCAGGGATCGAGACTGGGACGTCATGGGGCAATTCCGCTGTGAGGCTTTGGTTCGTCGTGCGTTGAAACGACCGGATGCGCCTCCGGCCCGGCGGGGTCATCCGTCGCCGTGACGGTCTTGGCGTCCACGATCTTTTCACCGTCGAGACCGATGCCGCGAATGGTCAGGATCATGAAGATGACCATGCTGGTCACGATCGACATGTCCGCGACATTGTAAATCGCCGGAATAAGCCACGGCGTCGACAGAAAATCGACGACATGGCCTTCACCGAAACTCGGCTCGCGCACGAGACGATCGGTGAGATTACCGAGCACGCCACCGAGCAGCAGCCCGAAGACGAGCCCCCACGTCAGTGAGCGGATGCGCCGCGCAAACCAGATGATGAACACGACGACCGCCGCGGCGATGATGGAAAAAATCCACGTCGACCCACTGGCGAGGGAAAACGCCGCACCCGGGTTCCGAACGAAGTGCAGTTGCAGCACACCGTTCAGAACCCGGACGACTTCTCCCTCGGCCATGTTGGCCACGACGAGGTACTTGCTCACCTGGTCGAGAGCGTAGATCCCCAGCGCGACGAACGCGAGGAGGATCAGCGCACGAGTACCGCGCTGTGTGCGGGTCTTAGGCGCCAAAACCCTAGAAGCTGGACTTCGAGTCGCTCGTGACACCGGCACCGACGGACGAGGTGGCATCGAGGTCGTGCAGCTGACCCTCAATGTAGCTCTTGAGCTTCAGACGGTATTCGCGCTCGAACGTGCGCAGGCTTTCGATCTTCGTTTCGAGAACCGAACGTTCGTCGTCGAGGACCTTCATCTGCGACCGCTGCTTGGCTTCGGCCTCAGCGATGACGCGGGCGGCCGTGGCGTGTCCTTCGGCAATGAGGGCGTCACGCTTCTCAGCGCCTTCCTTCACGTGCTCTTCGTGCAGGCGGCGAGCCAGCTGCAGCAGGTTGGTGGTGCCGGCGGTCTCGTCGATGGGCTCTGCCGCGACGGCGGCAACAGGTGCTGCCTCCTCGACCGGCTTGACGGGCTCGACAACGACCTCGGGTGCGGCAACGACAGCAGGAGCGCTGACGGTTTCGGCGATGACGCCGCCGTCTGCGGTGATGCGAGCCTTGAGCTCCTCATTTTCCTGGGTCAGGCGACGCAACTCGACGACGACCTCGTCGAGGAAGTCGTCAACCTCGTCCTGGTCGTATCCCTCACGGAATTTGGTCGACTGGAACCGCTTATTGACTACATCTTCCGGAGTTAGCGCCATGGCTTTCCACCCTTAGAACTTGATATTTATGCGAACAGTTGGTTTGTGTGCAGCTCAGCTAATCGAGCTGCCATGGCTCAGGCTTTCGCGCGAGTGACACCGAATAAGAATACATGGTTGCGTTCCCGGCCCGGTGTCGGGAGCGGCATTTGCCGCCGTGAGTGTCGATCAGAGTCGCTGCAGAATGCCGGCGAGCGACATGCCCACAATGGCGCACACCATGGTGAGGGTGAATCCGAAGTCGAAGGCGATCGGGCCGATTCGCAGGGCGGGCACGAGCCGACGGAAGAAGCGCACCGGCGGATCGGTGAGCGTGTACACCATTTCGACGAGAACGAGCGTGAATCCCTGCGGGCGCCAGGCGCGATTCACCCCGCGAACGAGGTCGATGATGAATCGACCCCAGAGCACGAAAAAGTACAGGAGAAAAACAAAGTACAGGAGGTTGCCGACTAGTGCCACGTGCGGTACTAGGCCTGAGCGAAGAAGGACGCCTCTTCGGCGGATTCTTCAGTTGCGGTATCGCCGGACACGACCACGTGGGACGGCGACAGCAGGAAAACCTTGGCGGTGACGCGTTCGATCTTGCCGTACAGCCCCTGGGAGAGGCCGCTCGCAAAGTCGATGAGGCGACGCGCGTCGGCATCGCTCATCTGCGACAGGTTGATGATCACCGGGATGCCGTCACGGAACGACTCGGCGATGATCTGGGCGTCGCGGTACTGGCGGGGGTGGACGGTAAGGATTTCATTCATTTCTGACGCAGCCACATTCTGGGGGGTCGAAGTCTTTCGCAGGGGGGTGACGGGAGCACGCCCGCCGGTGTTCTGGGCGTTGTTGTGCGACGCACTGCCCGAAGTGGAGCGCTCGGCCGGCGCGTGACCGGCATTATGCGCTGGGGCGGCCGGAACCGCGGAAACACGAGCCGCAGCGGGCGCCTCGTACTCAAGCTCTTCGTCTGCCAGACCCAGGTAGACCATGGTTTTCTTGAGCGGGTTAGACATGTCGACCTCCGTGTTGTTGTGCTTCTCTGTTGAGATTAACTGGTTCCGGGCGTTTCCCGGTGATTGCCGTGCCAATTCTTAGGTGTGTCGCACCTTCGAGTACGGCCGCGGCGTAGTCCTGACTCATGCCCATGGAGAGCCGCGTGGCCTGCGGAGCGGCACCACGGATGCCCTCACTGAGCTCACGAACGTACGCAAACGACCGTCGCGGTTCTCCGCCGAGCGGGGCCACGGCCATCAGCCCCAGCAGGTTCAGGCCATCCGCCTGCTGCACCCGATCGACGAGCGCCGACAGATCCGGCGGCGCCACGCCCCCGCGACCGGGATCATCCGTGAGGTTCACCTGGATGAAGCAGTCCACGGAGGACTCGGGTGAGGCCAGGGCATCAACGAGTGACACCCGATCCACGGAGTGGATGACGTTCGCGTAGGCGCGCACCTGGCGCGCCTTCTTGCCCTGCACCTGACCCACGAAGTGCCAGGTGAGGCTGAGGTCGGCGAGTTCGGCGGCCTTGGCCTGCGCCTCCTGGTGCCGGTTCTCCCCCACGTCATTCACGCCCAGCGCGGCGAGAGCTCGGATGACCGACGCGGGGTGAAACTTCGTGACGACGATGGTGGTGATGTCGGCGTTGTCGCGCCCGGCCGTGCGGGCCGCATCCGCGACGCCGGCACGCACGCTGTCGAGCCGGGTCGACAGACCCGGATCGACAACCGAAACCGGGCACGAGCCAAGCGGCTCCTGCCCGGTTTCGGAGCGTTCGTCGTTACTTGAGGAAATCGGGGATGTCCAGGTCATCGGACTCTTCTTCAAACGCCGGGTCGGCCGCGGTGGCGCCGCTCGCGGCGGAATCGGCCGGCGACCACACGGATGTCGTCGCGTCGCTGTCCGGGAAGGAACCCGAGGTGGAGGACGCGGCCTCCGACAGAGCGCCGGACGCGGCCGCGCCGGAGCCGGCGGCAACGCCGGCAGCCACGAGATCGGCTCGGCGGACCTCGACTGCCTTGGCACCCGGTTCGCCGCCATCGAATCCGGCCGCGATGACGGTCACTCGAACCTCGTCGCCGAGGGTGTCATCGATCACCGCACCGAAGATGATGTTGGCCTCGGGATGTACGGCTTCCTGCACGAGGCGCGCGGCGTCGTTGATCTCGAAAATTCCGAGGTTCGAGCCACCCTGGATGGACAGCAGCACGCCGTGTGCGCCATCAATGCTGGCCTCGAGCAGTGGGGATGCCACCGCGAGCTCTGCGGCCTTGATGGCGCGGTCGGCTCCCCGCGCGGAACCGATCCCCATCAGTGCGGAACCGGCACCCTGCATGACCGACTTCACGTCGGCGAAGTCGAGGTTGATCAGCCCCGGGGTGGTGATCAGGTCGGTGATGCCCTGCACACCGGCGAGGAGCACCTGGTCCGCCGTGGCGAAGGCCTCGAGCATGCTGATTCCGCGGTCGCTGATCTCCAGCAGGCGGTCGTTCGGCACGACGATGAGGGTGTCGACCTCGTTCTTGAGCGAGGCGACACCGGTTTCGGCCTGGGCCTGGCGGCGCTTGCCCTCAAAGCCGAAGGGCTTGGTGACAACACCGATGGTGAGGGCGCCGATGGATTTGGCAATGCGGGCGACGACGGGGGCGCCACCGGTTCCGGTTCCGCCACCTTCACCGGCGGTGACGAAGACCATGTCGGCTCCGGCAAGCGCCTCTTCGATTTCCTCGGCGTGGTCCTCGGCGGCCCGACGGCCTACCTCGGGATCCGCACCTGCGCCAAGGCCCCGAGTGAGGTCACGTCCGACGTCCAGTTTCACGTCGGCGTCACTCATCAGAAGCGCCTGGGCATCCGTATTGATCGCGATGAACTCGACTCCGCGGAGACCGAGCTCGATCATGCGGTTGACGGCGTTCACGCCGCCACCGCCGATTCCGACGACCTTGATGACCGCTAGATAATTCTGGTTGTTTGACACGTCCGGCCTCCGGTGGAACTCTAAACCTCTACTCGAAGTTTAAAGTTATGCTGAGTATGCAATTGCTGATTTCGAAGTTATGCGTGACAGCGCGCGGCTTGGGGAGGCGCGCCCGCGTGTCGCGAAGTGTTGCGAGAATTCTGTTATGTCACCGCAAGACTGCGCTATTGGGTGACGACACATCGTATTCGTTCACGCTGCCCGTCGGATGCCCCACCATCAGTGCGGCGAGCACGACGGCCTTGAGATCGGATTGTTCCGCACTCCCCCAGACCACCTTGGCTCCCCCGATGAGCGTGAGCGTGACGTCATCGGTCGTGACCGCCGCCACGGAATCGAGCTCCGATCGAATGCTCTCCGGCAGGGCGTGGACGACCTCTCCCGCGGCCAGGAATCCGGCGCTGCCCACCCCGTCGGGGGCCTCGATCTGCGGGTATCCTTCCGGCCGTTCCGCCGATGAGTCGATGCGCACGCCCGCGGCGTCCACCAGGTCGAAGCCCGTGTCGCTTGTGATCACGCCGATCGGCTCGCGTTCCACGATGCGCACGACCAGCGTCCCCGGCGGACGGCTCTCGGTGACGAAGCTTTCGATGAGCATGAACGAGGCGAGCTGCTCCTTCACGCGCGAGAAGTCAATGAGCGGCAGCGGCGTGCCGAGCTGATCGTCGAGGGCGTCGACGACCTGCTCGGCACCGACACGGTTGGTTCCGACGACGTCAATCGTGCGCAGGGCCATGAGCGGAGAGTACGCCGCGGCGATCACGCCACCGAGCAGCACGACGCTGATGCCGAGTGACACGAACCAGATCGTGCGCCGACGGCGGGACCGCCAGGTGAAGCGGCGCACCTCCGCGCGTTCGAAGCGTTTTCTGGCCCGCCGGGCACCCCGAAGCACCGCGCCGGCCACGGCCACCCCGGACTTTCCCACCGGTGCCGAACCGGTCTTTTTCGAGCGGATACCCGACACGGGAGCGAGGTTTTCGGCGGGCACAGAAATCGGTTCGGTGTTTGCTTCCCGGGGCGAGCCGGGTTTGCCGGCACCGGTCGACTGTCGTCGGGAAGGGACTGCGGGCCCCTTCCCGCCCTGACTCGTGGGCGGGGAGGGGGGCCGATCAAAACTACCTGGTCGCTTCATACCGGGCGTGTGCTCATTCGTCTGTCGCGCGCAGCGCGTCGAGCAGCTGGGGTACGATGCGGTACACGTCACCACAGCCGAGTGTGACCACGAAATCGCCGGCGCGGGCGATCGTGCCGAGGTAGTCGGCGGCATCCTGCCAGTCGGGCACGAACGCCACATGAGCGGGATCTGTGAAGCGTCCGGCCACGAGCGCGCCCGTGACACCGGGCTCGGGGTCTTCCCGGGCGCCGTACACGTCGAGCACGATGGTCTGGTCCGCGTTGGCCTCAAGGGCATCGGCGAATTCCTGCGCGAACAGTCGCGTGCGGCTGTACAGGTGCGGTTGGTGCACGGCGATAATCCGGCCTTCGCCGACGACGGTGCGGGCCGCGGAGAGTGCCGCGGCGACCTCGGTGGGGTGATGCGCGTAGTCGTCGTAGACGCTCACGCCGCCGACCGTGCCGTGCAATTCAAAACGACGCTGGGTGCCGCCGAACGCGCTGATGGCGGCGAGGGAACCTGCCGGGTCGAGCCCGAGCCCCACGAGCACCGCGAACGCTCCGGCCGCGTTGATGGCGTTGTGCGTGCCCGGGATGCGCAGGGTGGTCTCGTAGTCGGCGCCCTTCCAGTTGACACTGAAACGCACGGGCCCGTCGGTGACGATGGAGTGAACGCGCACGTCGGCTCCGGCCGCCTCACCGAACGTGATCACACGCTCCGCGGACAAGCCCGCGGTGACCCGCACCGCGCCCGGGTCGTCGGAGGAGATCACGACGAGCTCGCTGGCCTTGTGCGCGAAGTCCACGAAGGCGGTCTCGAAGGCCTCGAGCGAACCGTAGTGGTCGAGGTGGTCGGGGTCGACGTTCGTGATGAGGGCGATGTTGGTGTTGTAAAGCAGGAAGGAACCGTCGGATTCGTCGGCCTCGACGACGAACAGGTCGTCGGTGCCGGCACCGGAGCTGACGCCGAGCGACTCGATCACGCCGCCGTTCACGAAGCTGGGGTCGTGTCCCAGACCGAGCAGGCCGGTGACGATCATCCCGGTTGATGTCGTCTTGCCGTGCGCTCCGGCGACGGCGATGAGTCGCTGGTGCTGCACGAGCCACGCGAGCGCCTGCGCGCGGTGCAGCACGGGAAGACCGCGTTCCAGGGCGAGTACATACTCCGGGTTATCCTGCCACAGCGCGCCCGTGACCACGAGCGTGTCGGCGTCTCCGACGTTGGCGGCGTCATGACCGATCGCGACGCGCGCGCCCAGCTTGCGCAGGGCCAGCACGTTGTCCGATTCGCGTACGTCCGAACCGGTCACCGTGTAGCCCTTGCTGAGGAAGAGGCGGGCGATTCCGCTCATGCCCGAACCACCGATGCCGACGAAGTGCACGGCCCCGAGGTCATCGCCGATGGTGAGAGTGAGGTCGGGCTTTATCACGGGTGCTTACGCTCTTCTCGGCTTGGTGTGTCTGGAAACAACTGACGGTGCGGGTATAACGTTACGCGGTGATCGGGCGCCCCGTAAGCGGTGGCTGCTCAGGGTCTCTGGGAGATGAGTTCGAGCATCCGGGCGGATCCGTCGCGGATCCCCACCGAGCCGGCCGCTGTGCCCATGGCCTCCACCCGACGGGTGTCGGCGAGGAGCGGCACGAGCGACTCCGCCACCCATGCGGGAAGAAAGTCCGCGTCGTCGACCAGCAGCGCGCCGCCGGCGGCAACGGCATCCGCGGCGTTGAATCGCTGCTCCCCGTTGCCAACGGGGTATGGCACATACGCGGCGGGGATCCCGAGGGCGCACAGTTCGCTGACGGTCGCCGCGCCGGCACGCGAGACGGCGAAGTCGGCGGCGGCCAGGGCGAGATCCATCCGGTCGCAGTAGTCGATCAGTCGGTAGTGGTCGAGCTTCGGATCGACCACTTCGCCGCGATCGCCCTGAATGTGCAGCACCTGCCATCCGGCGGCGACCAGCGCGGGGGCGGACTCGAGAATCGTGTTGTTGAGTCGCCGGGCGCCGAGGGAGCCGCCGGTGACGAGGAGCGTCTGACGCCCGTGGTCCAGACCGAAGAAAGCGTGCGCCTCGGGGCGCACTGCCGCCCGGTCGAGTCGTTCGATCTCGGGCCGCAGCGGCATCCCCACAAAATGTCCGTGCCGAATCCGGGTACCGGAGAAGGCGACGCCCACCTTCGACGTGAACAGGGCCCCAAGCTTATTGGCCAGTCCGGGCTTCGCATTCGCCTCGTGGATGACGATGGGCACGCCGCGGCGTCGAGCCGCCAGATACGCGGGGGTCGACACGAATCCACCGAAGCCCACGACAACGTCGACGCCGCGCGAGCGGATGAGGTCGGACACGCCGGTCACGGCCGCGTTGAACCGAGCCGGGAAGGTCAGCGTCTGCCGGTTCAACCGACGGGGAAACGGGACTCGAGGCACAACGGCGAGTTCGTAGCCGCGCGCCGGAACGAGCCGAGCCTCGAGCCCTTCGCTCGTGCCGAGGGCGATGATGACGGCGTCCGGTTCGCGGGCGCGCAGGGCGTCCGCGATGGCGAGCAGCGGATTGACGTGGCCCGCGGTTCCGCCGCCGGCGAGAAGGTAGGTGGTCATGTGGCGGAACTCCCTGCGTGCTGGCCTCTGGCGAAGGACAACACGATCCCTATCGCCACGAGTGTGGTCATCAGGGCGGTGCCGCCGGCTGAAATGAGCGGTAGTGGAACGCCGAGCACGGGGAACACCCCGAGCACGACGCCGATGTTCACGAGCGCCTGGCCGATGATCCACACCATGACGGCGGCCGTCGTGATCCGGGCCATGACGCTCGTGCTGGCGCGCATCACCCGAAGAAACGCAAAGGCCAGCAGAACGAACATGCACAGCACGACGATGGCGCCGATGAGTCCGAGTTCTTCACCGATGATGGCGAAAATGTAGTCGTTGTCGGCGGCCGGGAGCCAGGACCATTTGGCCTTCGAGTTGCCGAGTCCCACGCCGAGAATACCGCCGTTGGCGAGGGCCCAGGTGCCGTGCAGCGGCTGCCAGCAGCTGTCAGATATGGGTCCGCTGAGTGTGTCGCAGCCGTCGTTGACGAAGCTCATGATGCGGGTGAGCCGGTTGCTGCTGGTCAGGGCGAGGATGAGCGCTCCCACCACGCCGACCGCGACGGGCACGGCGAGCAGCCGCAGCTTCACGCCGGCGAAGAACAGCGCACCGAACAAGAGCCCGGCCATGATCATGACCGTTCCGAGGTCTCCGCCGATCATGACGAGCAGCACGGAGCCGCCGCCGACACCGAACACGGGAATGAAGATGTGGCGCCAGTCGTCGAGGCGGTCCTTCTTCTGTTCCAGGATCATGCCGAGCCACACGACGAGGGCCATCTTGATGCCCTCAGACGGCTGGAACTGGATTCCACCGATGGACAACCAGTTGGTGTTCCCGGCGATCGTGTACCCCATGGGGGTGAACACCACGAGGCACTGCAGGAACGATGCGATGAGAAGCGCGGGCCAGGCCACACGCTTCCAGAACGTAATCGGCATCAGGCTGGCCACGAGCATGAGGGGCACGCCGATCAGTGCGAACCCGCCCTGACGGATCAGACCGCCGAAGAAACCGGCGTCGGCCAGGTAGGAGTCGACGGACGAGGAGGAGAGCACCATGACGAGCCCGAAGGCCACCAGAAATATCGTCGTGCCGAGCAGCAGGAAATAGTTCGTGGACTCCGACTTGAAGACCCGACCGACGCTGATGCGTACCGAGGCTCCCATGGCGTTCCCGTCATGGGGTTGCGGCGCTGTCGGGGATGCCGGAGTCCGCGGCGACCGCGTGCGTGGGATTGTGGGCATGCTCACCTCCCCAGAAATTGATGAACGGCCTGGTTGAAGGCCTGGCCTCGCGCCGCGTAACTGTTGAACTGATCCATGGATGCCGCCGCCGGGGCGAGCAGCACCACGTCACCAGACCGGGCCACGCTTGCGGCGAACCTCACCGCACCCGGCATGACCTGTTCAGTGTCGTCCGACTCGACCTCGAAGACCGGCACCAGCGGCGCGTGTCGCGCAAATGCGTCCCGCAGGGCCAGCCGGTCGACGCCGATGATGACGGCCCCGCGCAAGCGAGAGGCGTGCTTCTGCACCAGCTCATCGACGTTCACGCCCTTGAGCAGGCCGCCGACGAGCCAGACCACGGAGTCGAACGACGCCAGCGAGGCATCGGCGGCGTGCGGGTTGGTGGCCTTGGAATCGTCGATCCAGTGGATGCCCTCGTGCAGGGCCACCACCTCGATCCGGTGGGCGTCGAGGTGGAACGACGCGAGCGCGGCGCGCACGGTCTCCGGGTCGACCCCGAAGGAACGGGCGAGAGCGCTCGCGGCCAGCACGTCGGCGACGACGTGTGGGGCGGAGAGGCCTGCATCGGCCAGCTCTGCGACGGTGGCAAATTCCAGGGCACGCTCGAAACGGTCGTCAAGGAACGCCCGGTCGCAGAGGATGCCGTCGACGATTCCCAGCTCGCTCGGGCCCGGAACTCCGAGGCCGAAGCCGATGGCCCGTGCCCCTTCCTGAACCTCGGCGTTCTCGACCATGCGCAGTGTCGCGGCATCGGCCTTGTTGTAGATGCAGGCGACGCCGGTGTTGAAGTAGACCGTGGCTTTCGCCTCGCGGTAGGCCTCGGCGGAGCCGTGCCAGTCCAGGTGGTCGTCGGCCACGTTCAGGCAGACACTCGACCAGGGCGCGAGCGCTCCGGGACCGGTGCGGGGCAGGTGGTGCAGCTGGTAGCTCGAGAGCTCGACGACAAGTACATCCCAGCCCTGCGGGTCCCGGATTGCGTCGAGCACCGGCACGCCGATGTTGCCGCAGGGTGCGACCCTGTGGCCGGCGGCGGCGAGCATCGTCGCCGCGAGCTGCACGGTCGTGGTCTTGCCGTTGGTACCCGTCACGAGCAGCCACTCGGCGGGGATTCCCACCTTGTCGCGCAGCCGCCAGGCCAGTTCGATGTCGCCCCATACCGCGATGCCCTGCGCGCGCGCCCAGTTGAGGAGCGCATGGTCGGGGTGGAAGCCGGGGGAAACGATGATCAGGTCCGCCCGGTGCGCCGCGAGTTCGGCGGGCACCTCGGTGAGGTCGGACTGCACGAGGGCAACGCCGAGCACGTTCAGGAGCTGCGCTCGTTCGTCGGGACCGCTCGCTGCGACCACGAGAACATCGGCACCGAGCTCGGCCAGGGTATCGGCGGCGGCGAAACCGGTCACGCCGAGTCCCAGCACGGCCACGCGCAGGCCGGACCAGTCGGCGTGCCAGCTTGTGAGCCCGTCAAGGCGGCTCACCGGGACGCCGGGTGCAGATGCGTCGCTCATCGGGTCGGAACCGCCGACAGCCACTCGAGGTAGAACGTTCCCACGCCGGCGGCGACGAGCAGGCCGCCGATGATCCAGAAGCGCACGACGACCGTGACCTCCGCCCAGCCCTTGAGCTCGAAGTGGTGATGAATGGGGCTCATCAGGAAGATGCGCTTTCCCCGGGTGATCTTGAAGTAGGCACGTTGCACGATGACGGAGCCGGACTCGATCACGAAGAGGCCGCCGATGAGCACGAGGAGCAGCTCGGTGCGGCTGAGCACGGCGAGGGCGGCGAGGGCGCCACCGATGGCGAGTGACCCGGTATCGCCGAGGAAAATCTTGGCCGGAGACGTATTCCACCACAGGAACCCGATCAAACCGCCGACGATGGCGGCGGACACGACGGCAAGATCCAGGGGATCACGAATTTCGTAACACCGATACAGGTCGGTGGAGTCGGAACCGCCGCTGAAACAGGACTGGTTGAACTGCCAGAATCCGATCACGATGAACGATCCGATGGCCAGGATCGACGAGCCCGTGGCGAGCCCGTCGAGGCCGTCCGTGACGTTGACGCTGTTGGACGTGGCGGCGACGATGAGGCAGATCCAGACGATGAACACGATCAGTCCGACGATCACGCCGAGGTCCATGAAATCCAGGGACGTATCGCGGATGAATGAGATGTGCGTTGACGCCGGGGTCAGGCCATTCCGGTTCGGGAATTGCAGGGACAGCCACGCGAACACTCCGGCCACGATGACCTGGCCGGCGATCTTGGACCAGCCGCCGAGTCCCAGGCTGCGCTGGTTGCGGGTCTTGAGAAAGTCGTCGACGAAGCCGACGAGGCCGAGGCCGACCATCATGAACAGCACGAGCAGCGGGGAGGCCGTGATCGGCTCCCCTTGGCTGAGCTTGGCGGTGAAGAAACTGATCACCACGCCGAAGATGAGGATGATGCCGCCCATGGTGGCGGTACCGCGTTTCGCGTGGTGGCTTTTGGGGCCGTCGTCGCGGATGAACTGTCCCCAGCCGAGCTTGTGGAACAGCCGGATGAACAGCGGTGTCAGAAAAAGGGTGAAGGCGAGCGACAAGGCGCCGGCCAGCAGTAGTGCTCTCACGAGAAAAGGTCTCCCAACCGGTCACCCAGGAAACGCAGTCCCGCGGAGTTTGATGACTTCACCAGTACGGTGTCGCCAGGATGCACGAGGGTGCCGAGCAGCTCGAAGGCCTCGTCCGCCGTGTCGACGTAGGCGGATTCACCGTCCCACGATCCCTCATTAATGGTACTGATGTGCATGCGCCGCGCACGCGGTCCGACGACGACGACCTGTGAAATGTTCAGGCGAACGGCGAGCAGCCCGATGCGGTCATGCTCGTCCCCGGAGAGCGCGCCGAGTTCGGCCATTTCGCCCAGCACGGCGATGGTGCGGCTGCCGGGGTCGGCGATCTGCGCGAGCGTCTTGAGCGCCGCCGTCATCGAGTCCGGGCTCGCGTTGTAGGCGTCGTTGATGACCGTGACGTTGTCGCGTCCGCCCAGTACCTCCATGCGCCAGCGTTCGGCCCGCTGCACGGATTCCAGACCGGCGACGATCACGGCCAGCGGAACACCGAGCACGTCGGCGACCGCGGCGGCCGCCAGTGCGTTCATGACGTGGTGTTCGCCGAGAACCCGGAATGTCACCGGGCTTGATTCGCCGGAGGCGAGGTGCAGTACGAAGGTTGTTCCGGCGCGACTGACGCGCACGTCGGTCGCACGTACGGTCGCCTGGCCGTACTGGCCGAAGTAGACGACGCGGGCGCCGGTCTTCTCGCTCATCCGGGCGACGCGGGGGTCGTCGGCGTTCAGCACGGCAACGTCAGCGGGCAGCAGCTCGGTGACCATCTCGGATTTGGCGCGCACCGTCGCGTCGATATCCCCGAATTCGCCGGCGTGTGCCAGGCCGACCGAGAGCACGATACCGATATCGGGTCGAACGAGCCCGACGAGGCGGGCGATCGCACCGACGGAGCTTGCACCCATTTCCACCACGAGGTACGTCGTGTCGTGGGTGACCTCGAGCATGGTCATCGGGGCGCCGACCTGATTGTTGAAGGATCCCCGGGCGGCCACGGTCGGACCGACTCGTTCGAGTATTTCGCGCAGCAGGTTCTTGGTGGTGGTCTTGCCGTTGGATCCGGTGACGGCGACGACCTTGAGCCGGCCGTCCGCGCGCACCCGGGCGACGACGGTCGACGCGAGCGCTCCGAGAGCCAGGACCACGTCGGCGACCACGATCTGGGCCACGGGAAGGTCGAGCAGGCGTTCGACGAGCAGAAGCGCGGCACCGCGCTCCACCGCCGTCGGGGCGAAGAGGTGCCCGTCGGTGGTCTCCCCGGGCTTGGCGACGAAGATCGAGCCCTGTTGCACCTCACGGGAGTCGGTTTGTACGCTTCCACTGACGAGGGCGTTGGGGTCAGTTTGCCCCGCGGGAAGGTGGAGCGCACCATCGACGCTGTCGGCGATGTCGCGCAGGGACAGGGCGATCATTTACAGCCACCCCGCATCACGGAGCGCCTGGCGAGAATCGTCACGAGCTGAATACGGAATTTTGACACCGGCAACCTCATGGTAGTTTTCGTGGCCGGGGCCAGCGTACAGGATCGCATCGCCTTCCCCGGCAAGCGCCAGCGCCTGGCGGAAGGCCGCCTGCGGATTGGCGACTTCGTAGAATTCACCGTCGGGAACGGCCGCGCGGGCCGCGTCCAGCAGCGCCGCGCGGATGCTCGCCGGGTCTTCGAAGCGGGGATGAAAGTCGGTCACGACGACGACGTCGGCGCCGCGGGCGGCAATGGCACCCATGTCGGCGCGCTTGGTCGCGTCGCGGTCGCCATCGGCGCCGAACAGCATGATCAGGCGTCCGGGCGTGAACTTTCGAATGGCGGCCAGCGTGTTCAGGAACGCGTCGGGGCTGTGCCCGTAGTCCACATACACGAGCGGTCCGGTGGATCCGGAGATGAGCTCGGCGCGCCCGGGAATGTATGCGTCGATGCCGCCGTCGCGCTCCAGGGCATGGGCGATCCGGTCGAGGTCGAAGCCCGACTCCACGAGCATGACGATGGCCAGCGCGGCATTGGCGGCCATGTACCAGCCCATGAGGGGTACGCGGGTCTGCAGCCGGCGCCCCTCGGGGCCTTCCAGCACGAATTCGGTGTAGGCGGCATTTTCGCCCACGACGCTCATGCGCCAGTCGGCGGGGACATCCGCCTGGTTGCTGATCGTCGTCACGGGGATACGGCACTCGTCGACGAGGCGTCGGCCCCAGGGCGAGTCGACGGTGACGACACCGCGTTTGGAGCGATCGGGGGTGAAGAGTTCGAGCTTGGCCCTGAAGTAGTCGTCCATGGCCGCGTAGTCGTCGAGGTGGTCGTGGCTGAGGTTCGTGAACCCGGCCACGTCGAAGACGAGGCCGTCGACGCGGTGTCGGCTGAGCGCCTGCGCCGAGACCTCTATGCCGACGGCGCGCACCTCCGCCTCGCGCATTCGCGCGAGCAGCGCGTGCAGTTCGCTGGCCTCCGGCGTGGTGAGTGAGCTCGTGACGGCCAGGTCGCCGATGCGGCGTTCGGCCGTGGATGTCAGACCGGACGTCACCCCGAGCTGGTTCAGGATGCCGAATAACAGGTACACCACACTGGTTTTGCCGTTCGTTCCGGTGACGGCAAAGAGCGTCGCGGGGTTGTCCTCGGTGCGATAGATCCACGCCGCCACCGTGCCCAGCGCGGCACGAGCGTTCTCGGTGACGATGATCGGCAGGCCGCTCCCGGCGGCGAGGTCCGCGCCCGCTTCGTCTGTCAACACGGCGACGGCGCCCGCGTCGCGGGCGGCGGCGGCGTAGGACGCGCCGTGGCTGTGCTGGCCGGCCACCCCGACGTAGAGGTCCCCGGGCTGCACCGTGCGCGAGCTGAGGCTCACGCCGGTGACGGTGACGTCGGCGAGGGTGCCACGCGCTTCAAGATTGAATTCATCGACTAGTCCCGACAACGACCGCGGAACGGGATGCTGGGGACGGAGAGCCGAGGGTACCGGGTTGGTCACGGGGCTCACTTTCTTACTGGGCGGTGGGGAGGTCAGGGGCTGGAACGCCCGAGGGCACCGCCCGGTACTTTTTCAACACCTGGCTCATGACCTCTTGAAAGATCGGGGCGGGTGCAGCGGACGTATTCATTTTAACAGGGTCAGCCAGGCTGACCGAGACGACGAACTCCGGATCGTCCGCGGGAGCGAAGCCCGAGACCGACACGAGGTAGCCCGTGGAGTAGCCTCCGTGGCCGTCCGGCATCTGCGCCGTTCCGGTTTTCGCCGCGACACGGTAGCCGGGGATGTTCCACACGCCGCTCACCCAGCTGTTGTTGTAGACCATTTCGAGAACCTCGGAGGTTTCGTTCGCGGCCTTCTCGGAGAGAACCCGGTTTCCCTCCGGCTCCGGCTGGCCGGTGATCGTGCCGTCGGCGTGTCGGCAGCCTGCCAGGAGTTGCACGGGCATCCGCACGCCGTCGTTGGCTATCGTTTGGTAGACGCTGGCGACCTGCAGGGCGGTGGTCGTGAGGCCCTGACCGAACATGGTGGCGTACGCGGTCTGGGCGTCCCAGTCCTGGTACGGGTGCAGGATTCCGCCGTCTTCCCCCGGGAATCCGGCGCCGGTGGCCGTTCCCACACCGAACTTCGTCAGGTAGTCGTAGCGCTGCTTGTTCGTAAGCATTTCGCCGAATTTGGACATGCCCGTGTTCGACGAATCGATCAGCACGTCCGTCATCGTCATCTGCTGGTCGGGGTGCTGGTGGCTGTCGTTGATGTTGGCGCCGTTCGACGGCAGGTAGCGATACGGCGCCAGCACCTGGGTGTTCAGATCGGCCACGCCGGCGTCGAGAACGGATGCGGCGGTGAGGGCCTTCAGGGTTGATCCGGGTTCGAATGACGCCCTGAAGGCACGGGAACCGCGATCGTTGGGGTCGGCGGTGCCGCCGATGTTGTTGGGGTCGACGGAGGGATAGTCCGCCACGGCGAGGAGCTTGCCTGTCTTGGCGTCCTGCACGACGGCCGTGCCCCACGCTGCGCCCGTTTCCTGCGCCCGAGCGGCGAGGGTCTGCTGTACGAAGAATTGCAGGTCCGAGTCGATGGTCGTGATGACGTCACCGCCGTCGACCGCTTCCTTGGTGGTAATGCTGCTCCCGGGGATCCGAACGCCATCGGCTCCCTTCTGGTACGTTTCCGTGCCGTCTTCACTGGCGAGGCAGGCATCCTGCCCTCGTTCGAGACCGGCCTGTGCGGTGCCCTCCCCCGACACGAATCCGACCAGGTTTCCGGCAACGGCACCGTTCGGGTAGACCCGGCTGGGGTGTGTCCGCGGGTACAACCAGGGGATGTCGAGCTTGTTGATGGCGCGGAGGGCGTCAACGTCGACCTGCTTGGCGATGTAGGCGAAATCCGATTCGGCGTTGGCGGCGAGGGCGTCGGAGATGATGAGCTGGATCGCGTCGCCGGTCTGGCCGGTGATGGCTCCCAGTTCGGCGGATGCCTGCGCGACCGTGACCGTCGCCCGCTCGTCGCTGTCCTCAATCGCGCGCGTGAATTCCCCCACGTTCTTGGGTGACACGGTGATGTCGTAGCGCATCACGGATTCGGCGAGCACCACCCCGCCTTCGGTGACGATTGCCCCGCGCGTCCCGTACACGGTCTGGTCGACCGAACGGTTGCCGACGGAGTCGGCGGTGAGCGCCTCGGCACGCACGACCTGGATGTCGACGAGCCGACCGACGAACACCGACATGATGATGAACAGCACGACGACCGTGGCCGCGACCCGTCGCCGAGCCGACCGGGTGGTGTGCGGCCTGGTCGGGACGGCTTTCTTCGACACGGTCAAATCCTTACCTCGGCCTGAGCACTAGCGGGTCGTGGGCGATGGCAGGCCCGCGGGAATCACGGGTGCACTCGTCACGGCAACTGCGGCAGCCGCACCGTTCACGTCGGTTCCGGCCGCGCCTGCGGGCAGCTGGCTGAGCACGATGTTATCCCCGAGGAGGGAGTTTGGAACGAGGCTCGCCGAAGTCGCCTGTGAACCTGAGGCGGAGCTGGGAGCTCCCAGAACGGCACCGTCGGAGAGCCGCAGATACACCGGGTTGGAGTTGGTGACCAGGCCGAGGGCCGCGGCATTGGCCGCGAGGCTCTGCGGCGATGACACCTGCACGAGGTCTTCGTTCACGCTGGCCTCGGTTCGGCTCAGTTCGGCCTGGCTGGATTGCAGCGCCGAGATCTCGTAGGCGCCCTGCGAAATGCCCACGCTCAGCAGCAGCTGCGCGACGATGATGGCGCCGACCCCGGCAATGGCCGTGAGCGCGTACGCGATGCGCGGGCGGGAGCGACGCCCGGCCGACGGGGACACAATCTGAAACCGGCGGTGCTCCTCGGCGTGTTCCGTCGAACGCTGCGGAGCACCCGCCTGTGGCACTCGTGCAAGGTTGTCGCTCATCAGGCCCTCCTCAAACGCTCAGCGGCACGCAGCCGCACGGGTGTTGCTCGCGGGTTTTCCGCTTTTTCATCGTCGGACGCGAGTTCAGCGCCGCGAACGAGAAGTTTGAAGACGGGCCGGTGTTCGGGAAGCTCCACCGGAAGCCCGGCTGGCGCCGTGGACCCGGAGGCGCCCGCCAGTGCCCGCTTGACGATGCGGTCTTCGAGGGATTGGTAGGCCATCACGACGATTCGTCCGCCGACGGTGATCGCGTCCAGCGCCGCGGGGATCGCCCGTTCCAGCACCGAGAGTTCCTGGTTGACCTCGATCCGGAGCGCCTGGAAAACCCGCTTGGCCGGGTGCCCCATGCGCTGCACCACGACCGGGGTGGCCGCAGTGATCACCTCGACGAGCTGGGAGGAACGGATGAACGGAGTGGCCTCCCGCGCCGTGACGATGGCCTTGGCGTAGCGGGCAGCGAGTTTCTCCTCGCCGTAGTCCTGGAAGATGCGGCGCAAATCCGGCTCGCTGTAGGTGGCGAGGATGACTTCGGCGGTCAGGTCCGAGGTGTTGTCCATCCGCATGTCGAGCGGCGCGTCCTTGGAGTAGGAGAAGCCGCGCTCGACCCGGTCGATCTGAAGAGACGAGACGCCGAGGTCGAACAGCACCCCCTGGACCTCCGGAATGCCGAGTTCCGTGAGGGCGTCACCGATCCCGTCGTACACGGTGTGGACGAGGTGCACGCGGTCGCCGAAGGGAGCGAGACGCTCTCGCGCAATGGCGAGGGCTTCGGGATCACGGTCGAGGCCCACGAGCGTGAGCTCGGGAAAGCGCTGCAGAAACGCCTCGGCGTGTCCGGCCATGCCGAGGGTCGCGTCAACGAGAACCGCCCCGGGAGGTGTCAGCGCCGGGGCGAGTAACTCGATGCACCGTTCGAGCAGGACTGGGGTGTGGATGTCGTCTATGGCCATAATGCCGGGCTGGTCCCTGCCGCCTGATCCCCATCCATTCTGTCCTGGCACCGGGGAAGTGTGTCAGGGCGAACGGCTGGGAGTCAGGCGCCAGGGGCTAGAAAAGTCCCGGAATCACCTCCTCCGTCGTGTTGGCGTATGAGGTTTCCTGCTCGGCCAGATAGCTGGCCCAGGCCTCGCTGTCCCAAATCTCTACTCGGCTGCCGGCACCGATAACGGTGAGTTCGCGGTCGAGTCCCGCATAGGAGCGGAGATTGGCTGGAATGGTGACCCGATGCTGTTTGTCGGGTGTCTCGGAGCTGGCTCCGGAAAGAAAGACGCGCAGGTAGTCGCGTGCCTGCTTGCTGGTGACCGGTGCCTGACGGATCTTGTCGTGCAGGTCTTCAAACTCCCGGGAGCTGAAGACGTAGATGCAGTGTTCCTGGCCGCGGGTCATCACCAGACCCGTCGACATCTCGTCCCTGAATTTTGCGGGAAGGATGATGCGTCCCTTCTCGTCGAGCTTGGGGGCGTAGGTGCCAAGAAACATGCATCACCCCTTCTCTTCCGGCCGGATTCAGGTGTTGCTCCACTTTACTCCACTCTCAACCACAAAATCCGGAATATTCCCACATCTTCCACTTTTCTTGCGGTGCATGCCAAGAAAAATAAGGGATCGGCGAGTGGAGGAAAAAGAGATCCGTTCATCGATTCGCGGCCGAGTTTGGGCACAAAAAAAGGACCGATCAGATGATCGGTCCTTCTTTAGGCAAAAATCCCCGTGAGAGGGAGCGCCGGGGAGTTTGTCAGAACTCTCCGCGTTCGGTGTCTACTGCCCGTCCTGGCGGCGGTCCCACCGTTCGTTCAGTCGATCCATGAATCCCTTGTCCGTGCGACCCTGCCCCGGACGACCGGACGGGCCGGCGGACGGTGCACCCTTCAACCCCTTGATCGATGCGCCGGGCGAGAGCGCGAGCAATACCCCCGTGAACATCACAGCAAAACCGACGATGCCCAGCCACAACAGCTGCAGCGCCACTCCGGCGATCAGGGCAACGATGCCCAGAACAGCGAGAAGCACGCCAATGGCGATTGAGCGGTAGTTGGGACGAAGGCGCGACACGCCTACACTTGCGACAAAATCTGCATCGTTGTGATAGAGGCTGCGCTCCATCTCTTCAAGGAGTCGCTGCTCTTGTTCAGAAAGCGGCATCTCATTCCCTCCAATTTCGGGATCGAGCGGGTTGAATCATAATTCTAGTCCCGTCAGGATGACTAGGCTAGGCGGGTGGCTGAAAGCACTCATGTCGTCGATCTTGTTCAATCCCGCATCGACCGATTCCTCACTACCCGTGAACCAATTGTGGCCCTGATCAGCCCCGAACTTACGCCTCTTGTGGCCTTTTCTCGGCAGTTTCTCAGCGGTGGCAAGCGCTTTCGGGCGCTTTTCTGTTACTGGGGCTGGCAGAGTGTGCGCACCGACGCGTCGACGTCCGATTCTGCCCCGTGGACGGGCCCCGGCGACGAGGATCTGTCGGCCGTTGTGGGCGCCGCATCGGCACTCGAGTTCTTTCACGCCGCCGCGCTCGTGCACGACGACATCATCGACAACTCCGACACTCGCCGCGGCGCGGCGTCCGCGCACAAACTCTTCGAGCGACTGCACGGCACCGAGGGCTGGGTGGGCAGCTCGCCGCAATTCGGCCGGGACTCGGCGATCCTGCTCGGCGATCTGCTCCTGGGCTGGAGCGACGAATTGCTCGACGAGGGGCTGGCGACCGTGTCGGATCGGAAAGCGGCCCTCGCCGCTCGATCGGAATTCAACCGGATGCGCACCGAGGTGACGGCCGGGCAGTACCTGGACATCCTGGAAGAGCGCGCCTGGCGCACGGCGCCGGAAGATGAGCTGTGCGACCGGGCTATGCGGGTGATCGAATTCAAGTCCGCACGGTACAGCGTGATGGCGCCGCTCGTGATCGGTGCCGCCCTCGCCGGCGGCAGCGACCAACAGCTGGACTCCCTGCGGGCGTTCGGGCTGCCTCTCGGCATCGCCTATCAGCTGCGGGACGACCTGCTCGGGGTCTTCGGTGATGCGGCGGTGACCGGCAAACCCAGCGGGGATGACCTCCGTGAGGGCAAGCGCACTGTGCTGATCGCGCTCGCCCGCCAAGGACTCTCGGCGCAGGCGCGAGTCGTCCTCGATGAGCAGCTCGGCGATCCGAACCTCGACGCCGATCGCATCGCGGCCTTGCAGGAATCGATCCTGCACAGTGGCGCCGTGGAGCGGGTCGAAGCCCTCATCACGGAACGGTTGGCCGAAAGCCTTGCCGTGATGGATACCGCCGACCTCAGCGGCCGGGCGAAGAATCAACTCCGCGCCCTTGCCGACAAGGTGGCGCGCCGGACGTTCTGAGGAGTGGGTACCCCTTAGGCGAGCGCCTGGGCGACGCGACGCACTTCGGCCTTGCGTCCGGCGCGAAGCGCGGCAATCGGAGCCACGCCCAGGCTGTCGTCCACATCAAGGAGCCAGCTCATGGCCTGCTCGTTGGTGAAGCCATCGTCGTTGAGGACGAAAATCGTTCCGCGCAGTTCGGGCAGGGGCGCGCGGTCCCGGAGGAACTCCGCGGGAACCTGCAGCACGCCGTCGCGGCGGATGGCGAGAAGGTGGTGGTCGTCGATCAGCTGCCGGACCCTGCTCTGGGTTATTCCGAGCATCTCGACGAGTGCGGGGATGGTCAGCCATTCTGGCTCTGAATTCTGGGGATCTGCAAACTCTTCGGTCACAGCTTAAGCTTGCCATGACTCGGCGAACTCGCAAAACGAGTTGCGTTCCGACGTGGGTTTTGGTAAAAATCGCTCACGTATCACTGATTGACTCGAGTAGGCAACTGTGCCAGCCTCATCCGGGGGACTTGGGTGTAGTACAAAGAAGGAGTTCCATGTCGACCGAGGTGAGCACAATCGTTGACGCGGTCGCTGCAGAAGACACGCAGCGCGATCGCCGCACCAAATCCGCAGACCGGAAGGGATCGAGGGCGCTCCTCACCGTTCCGATCGTGGTCGTCGGCACTCTGGCCATCAGCCTGAACCTGGCCGCACCCGCACATGCCGCCGTGGCCAAGAAGCCGCTGAATCCGAAACTCATTGAGAGCGCCACAAGAACGGCTCCGGTCGTGAAGACCGCCACCGAGACCGCGCCGTCCCAGTACTCCGTCGCCTCCGGAGACACCGTCAGCGGCATCGCGGCGCGCTTCGGCCTGTCGACCTCGGCCGTCTTGTCGCTCAACGGTCTCGATTCGGCCGCCCTGATCTTTCCCGGCCAGGTCCTCGAGCTCGCCCGGACGGCCGCGGCGACGCCCGTCGCCTCGGCCTCGCCTGCCGCATCCGCCGCGTCGTACACGGTGGCGAGCGGAGACACGATCGGCGGCATCGCCGCCGCGCACGGTCTCGGTACCGACGCGGTGCTCAGCGCGAACGGCCTCGACCGCAGCAGCGTGATCTACCCCGGCCAGGTCGTCGTCCTGCCGGGCGGCGCGGAGTCCGCCCCGCACATGGTCCAGGCCGCCTTCATCACCCCGATGGCGCCCGTGACGGCGCCGATGTCGGCAACCGCGCACACGATCCAGACCGGTGACACGATCAGCGGCGTCGCTGCAGCGTCCGGCATCAGCATTCAGGCGATCCTGGATGCGAACGGCCTCGGCTGGTCGAGCATGATCTACCCGGGTCAGGTGCTCACGATTCCCTCGCCGGCCTCCGTGCTGCCCGACGCAACCCACGTCACGCCGCTGACCGCCGAGATGCGCGCCAACGCGGCGACGATCGTGGCCGTGGGGCGCTCCATCGGCGTCACCGACCACGGACTCGTCATCGCCCTCGCGGCGGCAGCCCAGGAATCGGGTCTGCGCAATGTCGATCACGGCGACCGGGATTCGCTCGGACTATTCCAGCAGCGCCCGAGCGTGGGTTGGGGTACCCCTGAGCAGACCATGGACCCCGCGCGCGCGGCGCTCGCCTTCTTCGGGGGCAGCAGCAACCCGAATGCCGGGGTCACCCGGGGCCTGCTCGAAATCGCGGGCTGGGAGTCGATGACGGTCACGCAGGCCGCCCAGGCCGTGCAAATTTCCGCCTATCCCGACCACTACGCCAAGTGGGAGACGTCCGCTCGGGCCTGGCTCGCACAACTGGGCTAGCGGCGCGCGGCGTTCTAGCAGGCTCATCGCCCTGAGCTTCTCTAGACTCGACGAGTGAGTGAAACCCCGACCGACCAGATGATCGGCCGTCTAATCGATGGTCGATATCAGGTGCGCTCCAGAATCGCTCGAGGCGGTATGGCCACGGTGTACCTTGCCACCGACCTCCGCCTCGAACGCCGCGTGGCGATCAAGATCATGCACGGCCATCTCGCGGACGACAACGCCTTCAAGAGCCGGTTCATCCAGGAGGCGCGTTCCGCGGCCCGCCTGGCGCACCCCAACGTGGTCAACGTCTTCGACCAGGGCCAGGACGCCGACGCGGCCTACCTGGTGATGGAGTATCTGCCGGGCATCACCCTGCGTGACCTGCTCAAGGATTACGGCAGGCTGACCCCGGAGCAGACCGTGGACATTCTGGAGGCGGTGCTCCGCGGCCTCGCCGCGGCACACAGCGCCGGAATCGTGCACCGCGACGTCAAACCCGAGAACGTGTTGCTCGCCGATGACGGCCGCATCAAGATCAGCGACTTCGGCCTTGCCCGCGCGGTCAACAACAACACGGCGACCGGGCAGGCGCTGCTCGGAACGATTGCCTACCTCTCCCCCGAACTCGTAACGAGGGGCATCGCCGATGCCCGCAGCGACATCTACGCCCTCGGCATCATGACCTTTGAGATGCTCACCGGAGAGCAGCCGTACGTGGGCGAGGCGCCCATGCAGATCGCGTACCAGCACGCCAACGACACGGTACCGATGCCCAGCAGCAAGGTCACCTCGACCCCGCGCGATCTGGACGAGCTCGTGCAGTGGGCCACCGCCAGAGACCCGGAGGAGCGCCCCAGAGACGCGCGCGTCATGCTCGATCAGCTCCTGGCGGGGCGCGGGCATCCCGGTGCCGACTCTCGCGGTCAGGAGCCCACCGCGCTCCAGCCGACGATGATGCTGCCCGGGCTCACGAGCGTGACCGCCAACGCGGAGACGCAGATCCTCGCCGCGGCCGCCCGCGAGGGCAGCATGCCGCCCACAAGCGTTCTCGGCCCCGTGACGGCGGCCGGCGTCGCGCCCCAGGCTCCCGACAACAGCACCGCACTCGCCACGAAATCGCGCCGCCGCAAACGTCGAGGCTTCTGGCTGTTCGCCCTCGTACTGCTCATCGCCACGGCCCTCGCGGGCACCGGCTGGTACTTCGGTTCCGGCCCCGGCTCCGACATCGCCGTTCCCGCCGTCGCGAATCTGTCCCCCGCCGAGGCCGCCGCGCTGATCTCCGGCGTGGGTCTGGCATCGGAGGAGAGCTCCGAGTACAGCGCCGATGTTCCCGAAGGCATCGTGATCGCGACGAAGCCCTCGGACGGAACCCGGGTGTCCAAAGACAGCACGGTGACCGTCGTCGTCTCCCTCGGCCTGCAACCCATCACTCTTCCCCCACTCGCGGGGTTGAGTCAGGACGACGCGTCGAGCCAGATCACGGCCCTGCTGGCCGAGGTGGGCAGCGTGGACGCGATCTTCAGCCCATCGGCTGAGGCTGACACGGTCATTTCGGCCAGCCGCGCCAGCGACGACGGCGACGTCTCGGAGGGCGGCGGCTACTTCCAGGGACTCAAGGTGAACCTGGTCGTGTCACTCGGCGCCATTCCCGATGTCGCGGGCAAGTCGGTCGACGAGGCCACCGCCGTGCTCAAGGACAAGGGCCTGGTTGCCGTCCCCGGGGAGGAAACCTACAACGAGACGGTCGCCGAGGGTGATGTGATCACGGCTTCCGCGGAGGCGAAGGGGCCGGTGCGCGTCGGGGACACGTTCAGCCTGACGATCTCGCGCGGCCCTGCGCCCGTCGATGTGCCCGATGTGATCGGCATGTCGTGGAACGACGGCAAGAAGAAGCTCACCGACCTGGGCTTCAAACTGAGCTACAACCCGGGCGCCGACGCCATCTCGGCCCTGCTCCAGGTGCAGTCCACCGATCCGGCCGCCGGCACCTCCGCGGCCAAGGGCAGCACCATCACGCTCAAGCCGACCAACCCGTTCGGCTAGCGCCGGCACCATCGCAGCGCCGGCACCTCGCTTCCCCGAGGAACCAGCGTGAAGGTCAACTTCTCCGCATAGGTCGGGCGCACCACAGAGAAAGGGCCGGACCGACGCTCGCGCGACGGCCCGGCCCTTCACCGTTTCGGAAACTACCCGCGCGGCGGACGCCCGAGCTCTTCGGCCACGAGGAAGGCCAGCTCAAGGGACTGCATGTGGTTGAGGCGTGGGTCGCAGAGGGACTCGTACCGTGTCGCGAGAGCCGCCTCGTCGATGTGCTCCGAACCTCCCAGACACTCGGTGACGTCGTCGCCGGTGAGCTCCACGTGGATTCCTCCCGGGTGCGTGCCCACGGACCGGTGCGCCTCGAAGAAGCCCTTGACCTCGTCGACCACGTCGTCAAAGCGACGAGTCTTGTAGCCGGTGGGCGTGGTGACACCGTTGCCGTGCATCGGGTCGGTGACCCACAGCGGCGTCGCGTCGCTCGCTTTGACGGCTTCCAGCAGCGGCGGGAGCGCATCCCGGATCTTGCCGGCACCCATGCGGGTGATGAAGGTCAAGCGACCGGGCTCACGGTCCGGGTCCAGCTTGTCGATGAGACGCAGCATGTCGTCGGAGGAGGTGCTCGGGCCGAGCTTCACACCGATCGGGTTGCGCACGCGCGACAGGAAATCGACATGGGCGCTATCCAGGTCGCGGGTGCGCTCACCGATCCAGATGAAGTGCGCCGACGTGTTGAACGGCGTTCCGGTGCGCGAGTCGATCCGCGTCATCGGGCGTTCGTAGTCCATGAGCAGACCCTCGTGGCTGGTGTAGAACTCGGTGCGCTTGAGCGCCTCGAAGTCCGCGCCGCACGCGGTCATGAACTTGATGGCCCGGTCAATTTCCTTGGCGAGCTTTTCGTACCGCTGGTTGGCGGGGTTCGCGGCGAAGCCCTGGTTCCAGCTGTGCACCTGGCGCAGGTCGGCGAAACCGCCCTGTGTGAAGGCGCGAATCAGATTCAGGGTGGATGCGGCGGTGTGGTAGCCCTTCACAAGCCGGGCCGGGTCGGCCTGACGCGACTCGGGCGTGAAGTCGTAGCCGTTGACGATATCGCCGCGGTAGGCGGGCAGCGTCACGTCACCGCGAGTTTCGAAGTCGCTGGAGCGCGGCTTTGCGAACTGGCCGGCCATGCGGCCCATCTTGATGACGGGCATCGACGCACCATAGGTGAGCACGACGGCCATCTGCAGCACGGTTTTGACCCGATTGCGAATCTGGTCGGCCGTCGCACCGCTGAAGGTCTCCGCGCAGTCACCGCCCTGCAGCAGGAACGCCTGTCCGGACGCGGCCTCGGCCAGACGATCCCGCAGGATGTCCACCTCGCCGGCGAAGACCAGCGGGGGCTGCGTCTCGAGCTCGGCGGAAGCCGCGGCGACGGCATCGGCATCGGGCCAACGGGGCTGCTGCTTGATCGGCAGCGTACGCCAGTGATCCAGTCCGGCGACTACAGATGCTTCTGCCAATACGACTGGTTCGGTGGGGTCTACCACGAGATAATTCCTGTTTCCTGTCTGCGGCGCACACAAGTGCGCCTGAATGGTGCGGCGCCCACACGGGGCACAGCCCTGAAGGGGGCAGAGCGCAGTGTTTTCAGCTTATCGCGAAAGGTTGGCCCGCTTCTCTTTCACGCTCGTGGCGTACACGTCCACGTACTCCTGGGTGCTCAGTCGCTGCAGCTCGTACATGAGCTCGTCGGTGACCGAGCGCAGCACGAAACGGTCACCCTCCATGCCCTCGAAGCGGGTGAAATCAAGCGGGGTGCCGACGACGATCCCGATGCGGCGCACCTTGGGTATGCGCGTTCCGGTGGGCATGGCTTTTTCGGTGTCGATCATGGCGACGGGGATCACCGGCACGCCGGACTCCATCACCATGCGGGCCACACCGGTACGTCCCCGATACATTCGGGCGTCGGGGCTGCGGGTGCCCTCGGGGTAGATTCCGAGCACCCCTCCCGCGCCGAGCACGCGCAGGCCTGTGTTGAGCGAGTCCTCAGACGCTTTGCCGCCCGAGCGATCGATCGGCAGCTGCCCGGTGGCCTTGAAGAACTGCCGTGTCGCCCAGCCCTTCAGCCCGGTCCCGGTGAAGTACTCGCTTTTCGCGAGGAACACCACCCGGCGCGACACGACGAGGGGAAGAAAGATCGAATCGATGAAGGACAGGTGGTTGCTGGCGAGGATGACCCCGCCGGTCTTGGGGATGTTCTCCAGCCCCACCACCCACGGCCGGAAGATTCCCAGCAAAAGCGGTCCGACCACAATGTTCTTCATAAACCAGTAAAACATTGTGCTCGATCTCCATCCGACTCCAACATCATACGGCGGGTGCGCACGTCATTTCTGCAGCGCACTCCGCGCGCGCCGTGATCAGCGCAGGGCGGCGATCCGCGCGAGGTCCGCGGCGCCCACCACGCCCGCGTCATTCACGAGCTGCGCAATGGCAAAGCCGGCCTCGGGGTGATACCCGCGCGCCGGCAGGTGTTCGAGGTACGCCGCGCGTATCGGCTCCAGCAGCAGGTCGCCGGCCGCGGCGACTCCCCCACCGAATACGAAGACCTGGGGGTCCAGAACGGCGCCGAGGCTTGCACAGGCCGCGCCGAGAGAAGCGCCGAGGGTTCCCAGCGCGGCGACCGCTCCGGGATCGCCGCTTTCGATGAGACGCCCGACCTCTTTTCCGGTGAGTTTGCCCTTGCGCTCCCGCGCCGCCGCCAGGCCGACGCCGATCGGGCCGGCATCGGCGATCTCGTTCGCGATGCGCAGCAGCGCCCGGCCCGAACCGTACTGTTCGATGCATCCGCGGGCCCCGCAGCCGCACGGCAGCCCGTCGGGAACAAGACGCAGATGACCCAGTTCAGCGCCGGCGCCGAAGCCGCCCCGGAACAGGCTGCCGTTGGCGACGATGGCGCCGCCGACACCGGTGCCGATGGTAAGCGTGACCATGTCGGTGAAGTCACGGCCGGCCCCGTAACGGAACTCGGCCCAGCCGGCCGCGTTGGCATCGTTCTCGATGATGATCGGCAGATCGATCCGCGCCTCGAGCTTGGCGCGGAAGGGTTCGTTGCGCCAGCGAATGTTGGGGGCGTAATACACCGTGGACTGGGCCGCATCGATGAAACCCGCGGCGGCCACTCCCGCGGCGACGACGTTCTCACCCTGCGCCAGATCGGTGATCATCGCGACCACGACGTCTTCGATCTCGCCCGGATCGGCGGGATTTGTGGGTTTGCGGTCGGCACGAAGGATGACTCCGTTTTCGTCGACCAGAGCGCCGGCGATCTTGGTGCCTCCGATATCAATTCCAATGGCGTGCATGGCGGCACCTTTCGTGGGAGGCAGGACGGAGCGGGCGTGGCGACCTAGCAGGCCAACACTGCACCACCTAGAGTGTACTTAAGCAGCCCGTCGTGCAGCGAAGCACCAGATCACCGCCAACATCTGCGGGGGAAGCGTAGTCATCCCCGCCGGTACCAAGGGAGTTACCGTGAAGCAATTCGACACACCAGCCGTTGTGCCCGCCGACCCAAGCGCAAACGTCTCTGACCTCCTCGTCGAGCGCCTCAAGGCGACGCCGGACCTCGTGCTCTTCTCCCTGCCCAACGCGGGCGGGTGGGCCCCGGTGACCGTGACGGAGTTCTACGCGCAGGTCATGGCCCTGGCCAAGGGCCTCGTCGCCGCCGGCATCGAGCCCGGAGACAAGATCGGCCTCGTCTGCAAGACCCGCTATGAGTGGACACTCATCGACTTCGCGACGTGGTTCGCGGGCGCCGTGCTGGTACCCGTTTACGACACGAGCTCCCCCAGCCAGGTGCAGTGGAATCTCAGCGACTCCGGCGCGACCTCCGTGATCCTCGAGACGGCCGATCACTTCGCCCGGTTCGATGAGGTGCACGCCGATCTTCCCGCCGTCACGCAGGTCTGGCAGATCGACCTCGGCGACCTCGGCAAGCTCGTTGCGGGGGGCGTCGATGTCACCGACGCCGAGATCGAGCGCCGCCGCAATCTTGCCGTCGGTGACGACATGGCAACGCTCATCTACACGTCCGGTTCCACCGGTAAGCCCAAGGGGTGTGTGCTCACGCACGCGAACTTCGTGGAAACCAGCCGAAATGCGGCGGTCGCCCTCAAAGAGGTGCTTAGCGACCCGAACGGCGCCTCCACCCTCCTGTTCATCACCACCGCCCACATCTTCGCGCGCTTCATTGCCGTGTTGTGCGTGCATGCCGGCGTGCGAGTGGGGCACCAGCCGGACACCCGCCAGCTGCTTCCGTCCCTCGGAAGTTTCAAGCCTACGTTTCTGCTCGCCGTACCGCGCGTGTTCGAGAAGGTGTACAACTCGGCCGGTCAGAAGGCGGAGGCCGGTGGAAAGGGCAAGATCTTCAAGGCGGCCGTCGCCGTCGCCGTGGCGCACTCCAAGGCCGTGCAGGCCGGCGAGTCGGTCCCCCTCGGCATGAAGATCAAGTTCGCCCTCTTTGACCGCCTCGTCTACAGCAAGCTCCGCGCCGCGATGGGCGGCAACGTGCGCTACGCCGTGTCGGGCTCCGCTCCGCTCGGCTCGTTCCTGGGGCACTTCTTCCACAGCCTCGGCATCGTGATTCTCGAGGGTTACGGACTCACCGAGACGACGGCACCGGCCACGGTCAGCCTGGCGACCCGGGCCAAGATCGGCACGGTCGGCCCGCCCCTTCCCGGTGTTTCCGTTCGCATCGTCGACGACGGAGAAATCCAGGTGAAGGGCGTCAACGTCTTCAAGGAGTACTGGAAGAACCCGGAAGCGACCGAGGCCACGTTTGCGGATGGCTGGCTCAAAACCGGTGACATCGGACAGTTCGACGACGAGGGGTTCCTGACCATCACCGGTCGCATGAAGGAGATCATCGTCACGGCCGGCGGCAAGAACGTGGCCCCCGCCGCGCTCGAGGATCCCATCCGGTCCAACCCGCTGGTCGGTCAGGTCATCGCCGTCGGCGACCAGAAGCCGTTCATTGCCGCGCTCGTCACCCTCGACCCCGACATGCTGCCCGTGTGGCTGAACAACAACAAGGGCGATGCCGGGATGAGCCTGGCGGAGGCCGCCGTGAGCCCACTGGTGCTCGCCGAGGTGCAGCGCGCCGTGGACCGAGCCAACGACACGGTCTCGCGGGCCGAGTCGATTCGCAAGTTCGTCATCCTGCCGATCGAGCTCACGGAAGACAGCGGACACCTGACGCCCAAGATGAGCATCAAGCGCAACGTGATTCTGACGGATTTCGCCGACGAGATCGATCGTCTCTATGCCGGCGCCCCGATCACGGAGGGTTTCTCGCTGCGGGACTGAACGGGGCGAATCAGAACCAGGACGACTCGCGAATCTCCTTCATGGCGGCTCTCCGGTTCTCCTTGTCGAGCCGGTCCAGGTACAGCAGGCCGTCGAGGTGGTCGGTTTCATGCTGCAGAGCTTGCGCCATGATGCCGGTCCCGGACAGTTCGAGGGGCGCACCGTCCAGGTCGATGCCCGTCGCGCGGGCATACGGATAGCGCTTCGTCGGGTACCAGAGGCCCGGAACGGACAGGCACCCCTCGTCGACCAGTTCCGGCTCGCCGGAGAGTTCGACGAGGGTGGGGTTGAGGATGTACCCGACTTCGCCATCGACGTGGTAACTGAACGCACGCAGGTTCACACCGATCTGTGCGGCCGCGACCCCGGCGCGACCCGGAAGCCGGACGCTGTCCACGAGGTCCTGCACGAGGCCGCGGACCCCGTCGTCAATGGCAAGGATCGGGTCGGAGACCGTTTTCAGGACCGGGTCTCCGAAGAGACGAATCTGGCGCTCGGGCACAGTGGGACTTCCAATGCTGGTGGTGAACTGACGGGTGGATCGGCTACCCGCTGCGGCGGGCGGGACGCCCTTCGACGACGAGCGCTGCGAGCGTGCGGGCGGCCAGGCGGGTGATCGGTTTCAGGTCCGCGTACGACACGGCGCTGCCGGCCGCGAGCTGCGGGTCGTAGGGGCCGTGCCGTCTGCATCGTCGTACTCATCTGCCAAAACTGACTCTATTCCTCGGTGGTCGGCACGTGTCCTAGCGAGGACGGACCACCACGAGTAGGTCGCCGGCGTCGACCTGCTGGGTCTTCGGGACGGCCACGCGCTCGATGTACCCCGCGATCGGCGTGGTGATGGCCGCTTCCATCTTCATGGCTTCGATGCTCGCGACCGCCTGGCCGGCCGTGACTTCCGCACCGTCCTCAACCTGGAGGGTGACCACGCCCGAGAACGGAGCCGCGATCTGGCCGGGCTGGTTGGCGTCGGCCTTCTCGGCAACGCGTGCCTCAACCTCGATGCTGCGGTCCCGAACGAACACGGGACGAAGCTGGCCGTTGAGCATGGTCATCACGGTGCGGATGCCCTTGTCGTCGGCCTCGCCGATCGCCTCGAGGCCCACATAGAGGCGAACCCCCGGGGCGATGTCCACCGCGTGCTCGGTTCCCTGCTGCAGCCCGTAGAGGTAGTCGACGGTGTCGATCACGGACAGGTCGCCGAAGAGTTCACGAATCTGCTCGAACTGACGTGTCGGCGCGGGGAACAGAAGCTGGTTGAGCATGGTGCGCCGGGTGGTGCTGTCCATGTTCAGCGCGGTGCGCTCCGCGTCGGAGATCTCGGTGACCCCGATGCGAATCGTGCGGCCGGCGAGCACCTTGGTGCGGAACGGTTCCGGCCAACCGCCGGGCAGGTCGCCCAGCTCACCGGCCATGAAACCCACCACCGAGTCGGGCACGTCGTACTTGTCCGGGTTCTCTTCGAAGTCGGCGGGGTCGGCCTTCACCGCGGCGAGGTACAGCGCGAGGTCGCCGACGACCTTGGACGAGGGCGTGACCTTGGGAACACGTCCGAGGATCTTGTTCGCCGCGGCGTACATGTCCTCGATCAGTTCGAAGTGATCGGACAGTCCCAGCGCCACGGCCTGGGTGCGCAGGTTCGACAGCTGGCCGCCGGGGATCTCGTGGGTGTACACCCGGCCTGTGGGCGCGCTCAAGCCTGACTCGAACGGACGGTAGACGTTGCGCACGGCCTCCCAGTACGGTTCCAGGTCGGTCACGCTCGTGAGCGAGATGCCGGTGTCGCGCTCCGTGTGGGCGAGTGCCGCGACGAGCGAGGAGGCCGACGGCTGACTGGTCGTGCCGGCCATCGGTGCGCTCGCAACGTCGACGGCATCGGCTCCGGCGCGGGCCGCGGCCAGGAGAGTCGCGAGCTGGCCGCCAGGCGTGTCATGGGTGTGCACGTGGACGGGAAGGTCGAAACGCTCACGGAAGGCCGTGACGAGCTTCTCAGCGGCCGCCGGACGCAGCAGACCGGCCATGTCCTTGATGGCGAGCACATGAGCACCCGACTCCACGATCTGGTCCGCGAGGCGCAGGTAGTAGTCGAGCGTGTACAGGTCCTCCGCCGGATTGAGCAGGTCTCCCGTGTAGCACACGGCCACCTCGGCCAGCGCGGTTCCGGTGGCGAGGACCGCGTCGATCGCGGGCCGCATCTGCGACACGTCGTTGAGGGCGTCGAAGATGCGGAAGATGTCGACGCCGGTGTCGGCGGCCTCCCGCACGAAGGCATCCGTCACCTCGGTCGGGTACGGCGTGTAGCCGACCGTGTTGCGTCCGCGGAGGAGCATCTGGATGTTGATGTTGGGCAGGGCTTCGCGCAGTGCGGCGAGGCGTTCCCAGGGGTCTTCGCCGAGGAAGCGGAGGGCCACGTCGTACGTGGCGCCGCCCCAGGCCTCAACGGACAGCAGCTGGGGGGTGAGCCTGGCCACGTACGGTGCCACGGCGACGAGGTCCTTGGTGCGAACCCGGGTGGCCAGCAGGGACTGGTGCGCGTCCCGGAAGGTCGTGTCGGTGACGGCCAGGGGCGTCTGGGCGCGCAGCGCGGCCGCGAACTTGGTCGGGCCGAGCAGCTGCAGCTGCTGGCGTGAGCCGCTCGGTGCCGCGGTGCCGAGGTCGAGGACCGGCAGCTTCTCGGCGGGGCTGATCGCGGTGACCGGGGCGCCGTTGGGCTGGTTCACCGTGACGTCGGCAAGCCAGTTGACGATTTTGGTTCCGCGGTCCTTGGAGGCGGGGGTACGCAACAATTCCGGTCGCTCGTCGATGAACGACGTGCTCACGTCGCCGGCGGCGAAGTCGGGGTCATCGAGGACGGCCTGCAGGAACGAGATGTTCGTGGACACACCACGGATGCGGAATTCGGCGAGGGCGCGCTTGGACCGCAGGACGGCGCTCGCGTAGTCGCGGCCCCGGCAGGTGAGCTTGGCGAGCATCGAGTCGAAGTGGGGGCTGATCTGCGTGCCGGGGTTGATGGTTCCACCATCCAAGCGGATGCCGGCGCCTCCGGGGGAACGGTACGTGGTGATCTTGCCGGTGTCGGGGCGAAAACCAGCGGTGGGGTCCTCGGTGGTGATGCGGCACTGCAGGGCGGCACCGTGCAGCTGGATCTGGTCCTGCGTCAGGCCCAGGTCGGCGAGGGACTCCCCCGCGGCAATGCGAATCTGCGACTGCACGAGGTCGACATCGGTGACCTCTTCCGTGACGGTGTGCTCCACCTGGATGCGCGGGTTCATCTCGATGAACACGTGCTGGCCGGCGCGTTCGCCGACGGTGTCCAGAAGGAACTCGACTGTTCCCGCATTGACGTAGCCGATCGACCGGGCGAACTTGATCGCATCCGCGTGCAGCTTGACCCGGATCTCGTCGCTCAGGTTCGGTGCCGGGGCGATCTCCACAACCTTCTGGTGGCGGCGCTGCACCGAGCAGTCGCGTTCAAACAGGTGCACGGTCTCACCGGTGGCATCGGCGAGGATCTGCACCTCGATGTGCCGGGGACGAAGCACCGCGGCCTCGAGGAACATCGTCGGGTCGCCGAACGCGCTGTTCGCCTCGCGCATGGCTTCTTCAAGCGAACCGCGCAGCTGCTCTTTCTTCTCGACCCGGCGCATTCCGCGCCCTCCGCCGCCGGCAACGGCCTTCGCGAAGATGGGGAAACCGATGGCGTCGGCCTGGCTGATGAGCAGTTCCACGTCCTGGGAGGGTGGCGTGGACTGGAGCACGGGGACCCCCGCCGCGATGGCGTGTTCCTTGGCCGTGACCTTGTTTCCGGCCATCTCGAGCACGTCGGCGCCCGGGCCGATGAACGTGATGCCCGCCGCGCGAGCGGCTTCGGCCAGCTCGGGGTTTTCGGACAGAAACCCGTAGCCCGGGTAGATCGCGTCGGCGCCCGACTCGCGGGCCACGCGGATGATTTCCTCCACGTCGAGGTACGCACGCACCGGATGGCCGACCTCGCCGATCTGGTAGGCCTCGTCGGCCTTCAGGCGGTGCAGGGAGTTGCGATCCTCAAAGGGGAACACGGCAACCGTTTTGGCTCCGAGCTCAACGGCCGCGCGAAAAGCACGGATCGCAATTTCGCCGCGGTTGGCAACAAGGATCTTCTTAAACATGCAGACCTTTCGTACGTGAAGCGGCATACAGCTAACGGTTAGGTTCTCCCAGACTACTGAAGGTAACGTGTCTAATTGTGCATGTACTAAGCGTTAGCTCCCTCAAGGGAGGTGTAGGAAAGACCACGGTGACCCTTGGTCTTGCTTCTGCAGCCTTCGCCCGCGGTGTGCGAACACTGGTTGTTGATCTGGATCCCCAGTCGGACGTTTCGACGGGTATGGACATCGAGGTCTCGGGGCACCTCAACGTGGCCGACGTTCTGGCGTCGCCCAAAGAGAAGACCGTGCGCGCCGCCATCGCCCCCAGCGGGTGGACACGCGGACGCCAGGGCACGATCGATGTCATGATCGGCAGCCCGTCGGCCATCAACTTCGACGGTCCGCACCCGAGCATTCGGGAGATCTGGAAGCTCGAAGAGGCACTCTCTACCGTCGAGAAGGAATACGACCTGGTCCTCATCGACTGCGCCCCGTCCCTGAACGCGCTCACCCGCACCGCGTGGGCGGCGAGCGACCGCGTCGCCGTCGTGACCGAACCCGGGCTGTTCTCCGTGGCGGCCGCCGACCGCGCCCTGCGCGCCATCGAGGAGATCCGGCGTGGGCTGAGCCCGCGCCTGCAACCGCTCGGCATCATCGTCAACCGTGCGCGCACGGCGTCGCTCGAGCACCAGTTCCGCATCAAGGAACTCCGTGACATGTTCGGCCCGCTCGTGCTCAGCCCCCAGCTGCCGGAGCGCACCTCGCTGCAGCAGGCCCAGGGGGCAGCCAAGCCCCTGCACATCTGGCCGGGCGACAGCGCGCAGGAAATGGCCCGCTACTTCGACCAGTTGCTGGACCGTGTGCTGCGCACGGCGCGAATCGGCGAGTACGCCGACGCCGCAGCACCCCGCTAAGGCACCCGAGAGGGCGCCGACGCGGATGCGGGGTTGGTCACCGTCTCCGCGGCTACTGGTCGCGTCCGGGAGGCCGGCGCGGGCGACGCTAGGAGATTTTGCGTGTCGAGCGGCGAGCGGCGAGCTCGTCGGAGGGGTCGGTGCCCTGCTGCTTGAGTTCCACGAGGCTGGTCTCAACCTCGCGGAGCACCTTGCCGACGGCGATGCCGAAGACGCCCTGGCCGCGGCTGACCAGGTCGATGACCTCATCGTTGGACGTGCACAGGTACACGCTGGCGCCGTCGCTCATGAGCGTGGTCTGCGCCAGATCGCTGATGCCCGACTCGCGCAGCTGGTTGACCGCGGTACGGATCTGCTGAAGCGATATCCCCGTGTCGAGAAGGCGTTTGACCAGTTTGAGCACCAGAATGTCCCGAAAGCCGTAGAGCCGTTGCGAACCGGAACCGGCGGCGCCGCGCACCGTGGGCTCCACGAGCCCGGTGCGAGCCCAGTAGTCGAGTTGGCGATAGCTGATGCCGGCGGCGCGGGCAGCAACGGCACCCCGATAGCCGGAGTTCTCGTCGAGTTCCGGCAGGCCATCGGTGAACAGCAATCCCTGCGAGTATCGCGAAGCGTCGACGTCAGAACTGAGCTCACTCATACGACTGCCTCCCGGGATATGTTCGCGATGTAATTTTTGATCGCTGTCGTCAACGGTACCGACTTCTGCACCCGTGACGGCTGACATTCGTACCGAAGTTTGCCGTGTCGAAATCTCGACACGCTCCACCGCGGCACTCTGGTGCGTAGTAATGACTAGCTTAACCGCCCCAGGGCGGAACGAATCAGGCTGCTGCGGATCACTTCGAGCTGTCCGGCGATTTCGCCGGCCATCTCCGCGGCCTTGGCCCGGCTGGATGCGTCTTTCCGGCGCGCGAGCGGAACGAGGGCACTTTCAATCAGGCCCAGTTCACGTTCCGCGGCGGCGCGGAAGCCGCGCAGGTGCCGCGGCTCGATACCGCTGCGCTGCAGCTCGACCAGCGCCCGCAGGACGCTGAGCACGTTGTCGCCGTAGTAGTCGGCGGGAAGAATGATCGACGCCGACACCGCGTCGTGCAGCAGTCCGGCCGAAGCTCCGGCCTCGCGGAGAAGTTCCTCACGGCTCAGACGACGGGCGATCGACAGCATCGACAGTCCGGGCGTGGACCCACCCGGCAGCGTCGGGGAGAGCCCGGCATCCAGATCCGCGAGGTAGGACCGGATGACCTTGAGCGGCAGGTAGTGGTCTCGCTGCATGGACAGGACCAGCCGCAACCGTTCCAGGTCGCTGGAACAGAACTTGCGATAACCCGAATCCGTGCGGGCGGGCGACACGAGACCCTGCTCTTCCAGGAAGCGGAGTTTGGACGGGGTCAATTCGGGAAAGTCCGGCGTGAGCCGAGACAACACCTGACCGATGCTCAGTAGCGGCGCTGCGCCCACGGTTTTCACCTGGGCGGAGGACGCCGACATTATTCGCTCGCCGCGTGCGCGAGGTCGAGGCGGGAAGCGTAGAACGTGAGGCGGAACTTGCCGACCTGCACCTCGGCGCCATCGATCAGCGGAGACGTTTCGATGCGTTCCCCGTCGTAGTACGTTCCATTGAGCGAACCGAGGTCCTTCACTTCGAAGGCACGCTCGTGGCGCAGGAATTGGGCGTGACGCCGTGACACGGTGACGTCATCGAGGAAGATGTCGGCGTTCGGGTGTCGTCCCACTGTCGTGAGGTCGGCGTCGAGCAGGAATCGGGCTCCGGCGTTGGGACCACGGCGAACAATCAGCAAGGCCGACCCCGAAGGCAGGGCGGCAATGGCCTCTTGCTCTTCCGCCGTGACATTCGAGTCGATCGACGCCATTTGGGCCGCGAACTCCTGACTGAAGTTCATGGTCGTGTCGGTGCTGACCGAATCTGGTGTTCCCTTGGGCACGGGCACGTTCTGCTCCTTGTTCGAATTCTCAAAATCGGCCACGGTGCACCTCCTATGTTTCCAGCGTATCTGATTGAACCGGCACAATGACGCGTGGAATTCGAATCACCCGGAACGTTTCACTCGCGTAGATGAATCCGGCCCACCAGTAGAGCAGGACGCCCCAGAGACCGAAGGCCCAGCCGACCGGCCCCGACCACCACGCGAGGTCGGGAAACGCCTGCCCCAGCATGATCATGGGGAGGGCGTAGAACAGGCAGAACGTCGCAATTTTTCCCAGTTGATGAACCGGAAGCGGGCCGAATCCGAAGTTGGCGAGCACGACCCCGAGCATCAACATGAACACGTCCCGGCCCACGACGAGCAGCAGGAACCACCACGGCACCAGGTCTCGCCAGGCCAGGCCGATCAGGGCCGCGAAAATGTACAGTCGGTCCGCCGCCGGGTCCAGGAGCTGACCGAGCCGGGTGACCGAATGGAAGCGCCGGGCGATGAAGCCATCGAGCAGGTCGGTGAGGCTGGAGAAGGCGAGCACGATCAGGGCGAGGGCATCCTGTCCCTGGGCGAGCAGCACGAGGAAGACGGGAACCAGAACGAGGCGGATGATGCTGAGGCCGTTGGGCACGGTGAAGATCTGGGTGCCGACCTCGTCATTCCCTGCCCTCGTCACAGTCAGAAGCATAGCGAATTATTGACTATGGCAGCCCGGGAACAGCCCGCAGGTCACCCGGCGTCGGCGTTGCGCCGCTGGCTTTGGTCGACGCTGCGCCGCAGCGCCTCCATCAGGTCGAGAACCTCCCCGCCCGAGCCTTCCTCCGCGGCCTCGCCCGCCGCGTGCAGGTCCTGAGCCTCGCCGCGTTCCAGCTTGGTGCGGATCAACTCCTTCAGCTGGGCCTGATAATCGTCGGTGAACTCCTGGGGCGAGAAGTCCGTGGCAAAAGACTGCACGAGGGCGCCGGAGAGTTCCAGTTCCCGGTCGGACAGGGTGACGGGAGTCTCCAGGGCCGGGAATTCGGCCGCCCGCACCTCATCGCTCCACAGCAGCGACTGGAGCACGAGAACCTTGCCGCGCACGCGAAGGGCGCCCAGCCGCGTCTTCTGGCGCAGGGCGAAGCGGACGATGGCGGTGCGGGAGGTGGCTTCGAGTGTGCGCCGCAGCAGCTCGTAGGCCTTGATCGAGGCCCCGTCCGGTTCGAGGTAGTAGGTGCGCTCAAACATGATCGGGTCCAGCTGATCGCTCGGAACGAACTCGACCACGTCGATCTCCCGGCTGCGCTCGGCGGGAAGCCCCGCCATTTCCGCGTCGGTCAGCACGACCGACCGGTCGCCGTCGTTCCACGCCTTGTTGATGTGTTCGTAGTCGACGACCCGCCCGCATATCTCGCATTTACGCTGGTACCGGATGCGACCGCCGTCTTCGTCGTGCACCTGGTGCAGGGCGACGTCGTGGTCTTCGGTGGCGCTGTACACCTTGACGGGCACGTTGACCAGACCGAACGTGACCGCGCCCTTCCAGATCGATCTCACAGGACCAGTACACACCCGTTCGCCGGGCGGGGCTAGCCCCGCGCGGCCCGCGGAGGCATGCTGTTGGCATGGATCGCACGAACCAGGTGGTCACGGTGGAGGGCCACCGGGTGACCCTCAGCAATCTTGACAAGGTGATGTATCCCGCCACGGGCACCACCAAGGCCGACGTGCTCTCCTATTACGCGACCGTGGCGCCCCTGTTCATTCCGCTCGCGGCGGATCGTGCGGCCACCCGAAAGCGCTGGGTGCACGGCGTGGGCACCGAGGCGGACCCCGGGCCCTCGTTCTTTCAGAAGAACCTCGAGGCGCAGGCGCCCGAGTGGGTGCAGCGGCGCACGATCGAGCACAGCACGCACCGGAACGAGTACCCGCTGGTCAACGACCTGGCGACGCTGACCTGGCTGGCCCAAATGAGTGCCCTCGAGATCCACGTGCCGCAGTGGAGATTTTCGGAGCGCGGGGAACGAATGAACCCGGACCGGCTCGTCCTCGACCTGGATCCGGGTGAGGGCTGCGGCCTGGCGGACTGCGCCGCGGTGGCGGAGATTCTGCGCGGCTATCTGACCGGCATGGGCCTCGAGCCCTTCCCGGTCTCGAGCGGCAGCAAGGGGATTCACCTCTATGCCGCCCTCGACCTGACGTCGACGAGTGAGCAGGTGTCCGCCGTCGCTCACGAACTCGCCCGTGCCGTGGAGTCCGCCTACCCGAAACACGTGGTCAGCAGCATGAAGAAGACCGCACGCACGGGCAAGGTCTTCGTGGACTGGAGCCAGAACAACGGCTCCAAAACCACGATCACACCCTATTCTCTGCGCGGCACGTTCCGGCCGTTCGTCGCGGCGCCGCGCACCTGGGCGGAGCTGGGCGAACCGGGATTGGCGCAACTGGATGTGCGGGAGGTCACCCGACGCGTCGCCTCGGGGCTCGACCCGCTGGGCGCCCTGCTCGCTTCGTCGACGGGGGGCCTTTCTGCGGAGGACCGTCTCGCCACGTACCGGGACAGGCGCAACCCGGGGGCGACCCCCGAACCCATGCCCAACCCGGGGCGGGATGGCCTCCGAAGAACGCCAAGCGGTGCGTCCTTCGTCATTCACGAGCACCATGCCCGGCGCCTGCACTGGGACCTCCGGCTGGAACACGAGGGCGTTCTGGCGTCGTGGGCACTGCCGAAGGGCGTGCCCACGAGCCCGACCGTGAACCACCTCGCTGTGCGCACCGAGGACCATCCGCTGGAGTACGGCAGCTTCGAGGGCACCATCCCGCACGGGCAATACGGGGCCGGAACGATCTTCATCTGGGACTCGGGAACGTACCGGCTCGAGAAGTGGCGCGACGACGAGGTGATCGCGACCCTGCTGCCGGACCCGGCCAACGATTCTCGCCCGGGCGAGAGCCTTGGGGGGCCGCGCCGCATCGCCCTGATACGCACCGGCGGTTCCGGTCAGTCGGAGAAGAACTGGCTCATCCATCTGATGAAGACGGATGCGGTCGGCAGCCCTCCTCCCCCGCGGCCGCGGGTGTCGGGCGCTGCACCGGGCGCCGGCTACTCGCCGATGCTGGCCACGAAGGGAACCCCACAGGACCTGATCCCGGAAAATGAGTGGGCCATCGAAATGAAGTGGGACGGGATCCGGATCCTCGCGGCGGTGGCCGCGCCACCAGAGCCGGCGGGAGACAGCCCCGGTCCCGACGCGGCCCGCGTGCGGCTGACGACTCGAAACGGACTCGATGTGACGGCCGCGTACCCCGAGGTCGTCGGCGGTCTGGTTGAGGCGGTGGGGGCCCGGTCGGCGGTGCTCGACGGCGAAGTCGTGGCCATGGGACCGGGCAATCGGCCGAGCTTTTCCCGGTTGCAGACGCGCATGTCCATTGTTGACGCGGGCGCGGCCGCGGCGGCCGCGCGCACCACCCCCGCCACCTTTCTCGTCTTCGACGCGATCGACGTTGACGGCCGGTCGCTTACCGGGCTCAGCTACGACCGGCGGCGTGAGCAGCTGCGCCGGGTGGTGGCGGAAACGCGGTCCGTTCGGGTTCCCGTGTCGTTCGACGGCAGGGTGACCGCGGCCCTGCAGACCAGCCTCGACCTCGGCGTGGAGGGAATCGTGGCCAAACGGCACGACTCGCTGTACCAGCCGGGCCGGCGTTCGAGCGGGTGGGTCAAGATCACTCACCATCGCACTCAGGAAGTCGTCGTCGGTGGTTGGCGGCGCGGCGCCGGTAACCGTGCCGCCACGATCGGGGCCCTGCTGCTGGGGATTCCGCACAAGGCGGGGCTGCGGTACGTCGGTCGGGTGGGAACGGGCTTCACCGACCGTGCTCTCGCCGCGCTTCGAAGCCGGCTGGATGAGCTGGAGACCGGGGAGTGCCCGTTCGAGGACCTGCCGGCCGAGGAGGCGGCGCAGTCCACGTGGGTTCGTCCCGTGCTCGTCGGCGAGGTGGAATTCACCGAGTGGACGCCGGGCGGGCGGTTGCGGCATCCGTCCTGGCGCGGCCTCCGACCGGACAAAGGGCCGGATGACGTTACGCGGGAGCCGGACTCATGATCCGCAGTTGCAGCGCCGGCCAGCTGGCGGCGAAACCGGGGTGCAGGGACAGTCGGGCGACATCGTCCGGCAAAACCCAGCGCAGCGCAATGCTCTCCGAGTCGCTGATCACGGGATCGAAAGTGGTCACGGCCTGCGCCACGACCGTGGTGTACGACCAGAATCCGAGGTCGAGAACCGAGGTGAATCGCACCTGAAGACGGTCAGCGGGTACACCGGCCTCCTCCTTCGCTTCGCGGAGGGCGGCCTCGACCGCGGTTTCCTGCTCGTGCCGAGCACCGCCGGGAAGACCCCAGGTATCTCCGAAATGGCTCCACAGTGCCCGGTGCTGCAGGAGAACCCCGCGTTGCGCGTCGTGCACGAGGAGCCCGGCGGCGCCGAAACGACCCCAGTATTTGCCGCCGTCGGGTCCGTAGACCCACGCATCGCCGCTCTCGCTCCTCATCACTCCAGCATGCACCTCGTGGATGTCGTTCTCAACCGACCGTGCCGAAGGTCGGCGGCCGCGGTCAGAGCGAGATGATCGCGTGGACCACGGAATCCCCGAGGCGGCTTCGACCGTTGAGGTCGGTCAGCTCCAGAACGACGCCCACGCCGGCGAGCGTGTAGCCCGCACGTTCGATCAGGCGGGAGGTGGCACCGATCGTTCCACCGGTGGCAAGAACGTCGTCGACCACGAGAACGCGGGAGCCCGGTTCCAGCTGTCCGATCTCCAGCTCGAGGCGGGCGGACCCGTATTCCAGATCGTATTCCTCGGCGAGCACGGTCCCGGGAAGCTTCCCGCCCTTGCGCACGGCGAGCACCGGGACACGGGCGGCGTAGCCGATCGCGGCGGCGAGCAGGAACCCGCGAGCCTCGATGCCGGCCACGGCATCGAACTGGCCGAAGTGCTGGTCGGACAGTTCGTCGATGATGGACCGGAATGCTGCCGCGTTCGCAAAGACCGGGTTGAGGTCCTGAAAAAGAATGCCCGGCTGAGGGAAGTCGGGGTAGGACGCTAAGAGGGTGTGCACGTGGGTGGCGGCGGGTGTATTCACTGCTTAAGCCTAGGCGGGTTTCCGGCGCCGCCCGCGCAGACCCTCGCCGGTACAATTGTGCCATGGAGCCGCTACACACCGCACGCGTCGACAGCTGGGCCTGGGGGGTTCGACTGTTCAAGACCCGGTCCATGGCCACGGCCGCATGCCGCGCCGGGCATGTGCGCGTGAACGGGGACAAGGCCAAGGCGTCCCAGTCGCTGCGAATCGGCGACGAGGTGCGCGTGCGCACCGACGGTTTCGATCGCATCCTGATCGTGTCGCGACTCATCATCAAACGGGTCGGGGCGACCGTGGCCGCCGAGTGCTACGAGGACCAGACTCCCCCGCCGCCGCCGCGGGAGGAGCGGGCACTCGTGCCCACCCGCGACCGCGGGGCGGGACGGCCCACGAAACGGGAGCGCCGCGTCATGGAGGAGTTCCGCGGCTACTAGGCCGGCGCGACGCTAGCTTTCGGGATGGTCCTCGAAGGCCACGGGCGGTACCAGCATGCCAACGTCGCTGCGCACCCACCAGGCGCCCGTCGCTCGTTTCTCGACCGGCGTCGAATACCGGTACTCGCACAGCCGCGCCCGGATCCACCGGGGCGGATGCTCGGGGAACGGGTTGTGTTTGAGAAGACGCAGCGTGCGCCGGTCCCCCTGCAGCAGGCGCAGCAGGAACACCTCGAACCAGCGGGTGTCGCGTGCGCCGAGGGCCAGGAACCACATCAGCCAGTCCAGTCGCAGGTGGTACGGCGCGACCTGCGGCGGCCGCGCCAGTGGGCTCCCCGGCTTCGCGCGAAACCCGTATTCCCGCCAGGTCGCGTGCGGTCCCGGCGCGGGGTCATCGTTACCCTCCACGATCACCTCGTAGCGCACCCGTGTGATGGTACCGAAGGCGCCATACGCGTTGACGAGATGGTAGCGATTGAAGCTCGCGTTCATGAGCTGCCCCCTCGTGACGAGGTTGCGCAGCGGCGCCCAGCTGAGCACCAACAGGAATACGGTCGCTGTCAGCACGACGACGATGAACCATGCGGGCGTCGCGGCCGACGACGCCGGCGGTACGACGCCGAGTACCGCCCGGTACGCGGCGTCGTCGATCGCCGAACAGGCGAGCACAATGGTGATCCAGTTGAGCCAGGAGAAGTTCCCGGTGAGCACAAGCCAGAGCTGGGTGGCGATGATGATCGTCGCGGCAACGGATGCCAGCGGTTGCGGCGCGAAGAGGAAGAACGGCACCAGCAACTGGACGACGTGGTTTCCGAGTACCTCTCCGCGGTGGAACCAGCGCGGCAGGTGGTGCACGTACCAGCTGACCGGGTTCGGCATGGGCTGGGTTTCGTGGTGGTAGTAGAGCGCGGTGAGATCACGCCATTCCGGGCCGCCGCGAATCTTGATCATGCCCGCACCGAATTCGAGCCGGAACACGATCCACCGCACGAAGATCACGATCACGATCGGCGGTGCCACGTCGCGAGAGCCGAGGAAGGCCACGACGAATCCGGCCTCCAGCAGCAGGCTTTCCCAACCGAACGAGTAGAAGGTCTGGCCCACGTTCACGAGCGACAGGTAACCGGCCCAGAGGAGAAGGAAGGCGATCATCGGCACCCACGCCGTTCCCTGCTGGGGAATACCGATGAGCAGGGCTGCGGAGACCAGCACACCGGCCCAGCAGATGCCCAGCAGCAGGCCGTCCGAATAGCGCCAGTGGAACAGGCTCGGGGCCTCGCGGAAGGAGACGCGGGCGAGGAAGCGAGGAACGGGCAACAGCCCGCGGTCACCGAGGAGAGCGGGAAACTGGTTGATGGCGGAGACATACGCGATCAGAAAGCAGGCCGCGACTCCGCGTTGCAGAATCTGGCGTGCGATCTCGTAGTCACCCGCTGCGAACCAGTCCATTTGGCGCCAATGTAGGCGCAGCGCCGCGTTACTTCAATGGCCAACCGCATAAGGTCGCCGACCGGAGGCGCCCCGAGTCAGGGGGCGGGCTTCGGCGCGACCGGCGCGTCGACGGGTACCGGTGTCGCACGCATGCCGAGCAGGCCCAGATTACGCTTGATGCGGTCTTCGGCGTCGGCGTCCGCTTCGACGGCCGCGAGGTTCGCCTCGGTGACCGCGCGCAGAACCTCGTCGCGCTGTATCTTCACGCCGCGGGGCGCGTCGATGCCGATCCGCACGCTGTCCCCGCGCGCGTCGAGAACGGTGATGACGATGTCGTCACCGATGAGGATCTTCTCCCCCGGTTTGCGCGTCAGAACCAGCATTGCATCAGCCTATCGCGACCCGTCCGTCAGACTCTGTGCCGGGGCTGCCGCGCGTCGGCCGGATGTCGGCGCCGGCGCTGCTCTGTCGAGCCACCGCACGGGCAGCTGCAGGTCGTAAACGCTGTCGGGCGTCGACGTGAGGCCCCGGCCCATGGCGAGGACGCCGTCAATCCCGACCGACTCGACGACGGCCTGCACCCATTGCGCGGTGTCTTCACTCTTGCGCCCGGCGTCGACGACGACCCACACCTGATCCGCGGCCACGCTCGTGAGACTCGCGGCGCGCATCGCGAGATCGGTGGCCATGGTCATGCCGGGACGGCTCAGCCCGAAGGCCAGAAACACGACCTCGCCGAGCTCGACGCCCCTGGCCCTGGCTCCCTGGGCGTCTCGACGGTCGTCGACACGATCGATGCCGCGAGGGGCCAGCGCACCGCCGACGCGAAGAGCTCGCCCGGCGCTGCCGTCGGCGATCGCCCGCGCCACGTCGAGTCCCTCGTCGGTCAGGCCGATCACAAGCACGAGGTCTCCGGGCCTGGCGAGGTAGGCGGGCGCCTCGCCGAGTGGGGGGCGCGGCGGCGGTACGGGGGCGGGCGGTGCGGTGGCAAACGTGAGGTCGTCCATCAGCGCCGCGAAATCGGGGGACGCCGTGGACACTCCCGGGTCGCCGGCGACGCCGTTGCTGTGTGCCTCCGCCCGGTCGGCGTCGTCGAGCAGCGCCGCGATGCCCAGCCGAGCGGGCATGTCCAGCACCGCGCGGCCGGGGCGCTGGCGCTTCGGCAGCAACTCGACCGTGGCCTCGAAGTGCTCGCGGGCGAAGAATCCGCGGATTCCTCCCACGGTGACCCGTTCCACCAGAATGATCCGCGCGTCGGACCCGTACTCAAGGCGAACCTGCGCCTGCAGGTTCTGGACGGTGGAGCCCTTAAGCAGAAAGCGATTCGGTTCCACGAACCACTCCAACCGTCTCAATGGTCACGTTGGCGGAGGTCACTTCCTGATAGGACAGCACGGGGAGGCCGCCGGATTGGGTGGACACGAGACGGCGAATGGCGGGGCGCAGGGCCGGCGCGCACACGAGAACCGCGCTGAGTCCGTTCGCCTCGACTGTCGCGACGGACGACCGCACACTGTCGAGCACCGTCTCGACCTTCGAGGCATCCATCATGATCTGGGTGCCGTGCTCGGACGGGCGCATGTTCTCGAGCATGGACTGCTCCAGGGTGGGTTCGATCATGATCACGCGCAACAGGTTGCCGTCGAGGTACTGCACGGTGAGGGCGGGGCCGAGCGCCTGGCGGGCGGCCTCGATCAGTCCCTCGGGGTCGGTGCTCGTCTTCGCGCGCAGTGACAGGGATTCGTAGATGCGCGGCAGGTCGTTGATCGGTATCCCTTCGATCAGGAGTCCCTGCAGCACGCGCTGCACCTCGGCGAGGGAGAGCAGCCCGGGGATGAGGTCGTCGACGGCCGACGGGTTCACCTGTTTCACGCCGTCGGTGAGCACGCGCACGTCTTCTCGGGTGAGCAGCCGGGCCGCGTTCACCGAAATGATCGAGGACAGGTGGGTGATCAGCACCGACACGCGGTCGATCACGGTGGCACCCGTCATCTCTGCGCTGTGGCGCATCTCGCTCGGTACCCACTTGCCGGCCAGGCCGAAAACGGGTTCCTCGGTGACGACGCCGGGCAACGACCCGAGGGCCTCGCCCAGGGCGAGTACCTTGCCCGAGGGCGCCTGTCCCCGCCCGTATTCCACTCCGGCGATGCGGATGGAGTAGGTGGAGGCGGGCAGGTCCACGCTGTCGCGGGTGCGCACGGGCGGCACGACGACGCCGAGGTCGAGGGCGATCTTGCGTCTCAGTCCCCGCACGCGCGCCAGGAGGTCGTCCGATGCGCCGGAGACCATGTCCACGAGGTCGGGAGCGAGCATGATCTCGAGCGCGTGCACGCGCATCTGTTCGATCAGGTCTTCGGGGGTATCGGAGCGCGGTGCCGTGTTTTCGGCGGCGACGGAGGCATCCTCTGCCGCCTTTTTCGTGGTCTCCCCCGCCTTGATGCGTTGCGCGATCACGATCAGGGCCACTCCGACGACCAGGAACGGAAAGACGGGCATGCCGGGGATGAGCGCCATAAGGATGGCCGCGGAGCCGGTGATGATGAGGGCGTAACGTGACTGTCCCAGCTGGGCCGAGGCCGCGGTGCCCATGTCGGTTTCGGCGTTGGAACGGGTGACGATCATGCCGGTGGAGACGGCCATGAGCAGCGCCGGAATCTGGGTGACGAGGCCGTCGCCGATCGTGAGCAGCGCGTAGGTGTTCAGGGCGTCGGTGATCGACATGCCCATCTGCAGCATGCCGATCGCGATTCCGCCGACCAGGTTGATGATGATGATGATGATTCCGGCGATCGCGTCACCCTTGACGAACTTGGACGCTCCGTCCATCGCGCCGTAGAAGTCGGCCTCGGCGGAGACTTCGGCTCGGCGTTCCTTGGCCTGGGCGTCGGTGATCAGGCCGGCGTTGAGGTCGGCGTCGATCGCCATCTGCTTGCCGGGCATCGCGTCGAGGGTGAATCGCGCGCCCACCTCGGCCACACGCTCGGCACCCTTGGTGACCACCACGAATTGGATCACGACCAGGATGAGGAAGATGACCGCGCCGATGATGATGGAACCGCCGACGGCGACATGGCCGAACGCTTCGATCACCTGGCCCGCGTAGGCGTTGCCGAGAACGAGGCGCGTGGATGCCACGTTGAGGCCGAGCCGAAACAGGGTGGCCACGAGCAGCAGCGAGGGGAAGACGGAGAAGTCGAGGGGCTTTTTCACGAACATCGTCGTGAGCAGTGTCACGAGTCCGAGCATGATGTTCAGGATGATGAGCACGTCGAGCATCGGCGCCGGCACGGGCACCACGAGCAGCAGGATGATGCCGACCACACCGATGGGAACGGCAAGTTTGGTGAGACTGCGATTCACGTCAGTTGCCTCCGGTTGTCAGTGCTGGTTGATGGGTCATGGTGTGAACGCCGCCGCCTGAACCGCGACTCTTCAGCGCCATGACGAAGGCGAGAACGCTCGCGACCGCGTTGTACAGGTCGACCGGGATCTCTTCCCCGATCTCGCACGCGCCGTGCAGGGCCCGGGCGAGCGGGATGTTCTGCACGATCGGAACCTGGTCGGTTTCGGCCTGCTCGCGAATGCGTGTGGCGATGTGCCCGACTCCCTTCGCCACGACGCGGGGAGCGGACTTGCCCGGCTCGTATTTGATGGCCACGGCCACGTGCGTGGGGTTGACCAGCACGACGTCCGCGTCGGTGACGGAGGAGATCATGCGGTTTCGGCTCATGGCCAGCTGACGGGCGCGACGCTGGGACTTGATCTGGGGGTCGCCCTCTGAGGCCTTGTTTTCGTCGCGCACCTCCTTCTTGGTCATGCGGGTCTTTTTGCGGTTGCGGCGCATGACGACGAACACGTCGGCCGCGGCGAGCACAAGACCCGCGGTGACGGCGGTGCGCAGCAGGGCCGCCGCGCCCCCGCCGGCCGCGCCGATGAGCTCGGAGACGGGCAGGCCGCCGGCTGTCATCAGCACGGGCATGAGCCCCTGGATGACCGTGACAAGAACAATCCCCACCACGGCCGTTTTGAGCAGGGATTTCACGCCCTCCCAGAGCGCGCGGCCGCCGAAGACCCGCTTGAGACCACTCACAATGTTGAACTGCTCGAACTTCGCCTCAAACTTTTTGAAGTGGATGCCGCCCTGCAGCGCGGCGCCCGCGAGAACGGCGGCCGCGACGGCGAGCAGCATGGGGGTGAGGATGCCCGGCAGGGACGCCAGGCCGTCGCCGAGCGCGGTGACCGCCTCGAGCGGATCGGGATTCTGGATGATGTTGGCGATCGAGAGAGACTGCACGGTTCCGGCTGCGGCGGCCGCGTCGATGGTGACGGGGATCATCACGGCGGCAGCGCCGACGCCGAGCCACGCGGTCACATCCTGGGATTTGGAGAGTTGGCCCTTGCCGCGCACCTCCTTCATGCGTTTCGGTGTCGCCGGTTCGGACTTTTCTCCGGAATCAGGTTCTGGCAATTACTTCACCCCCAGGAGCGCGCTCACGGCCTGGCCGGTGAGCGAGGAGACGATCCGTGGCAGTGCCACGTAGACCGTGGACGCGAGCGTGAGGGTGATGAGGATCTTGAGCGGGAAGCCGAGCGCGAAGGCGTTGAGTGCGGGTGCGACGCGGGTGATGAGACCGAGGCCGGCATCCGCGAGAAAGAGCACCACGAGCAGCGGGCCGGCGATCTGTACCGCGGCGAGGAACATTTGGCTGACGGATTCGACGAGAGCCTGCATCGGGGCGGCCATGTCGAGCCCGCCGCCGAGCGGGAGCGCGGTGAACGACCGGACGAGGCCGCCGATGATGAGCTGGTAGCCGTCGGAGGCGAAGAGCAGGGCGAGAGCGGTCATCTGGAACAGGCGCGTGAACTGGGCGCCGTTGACCATCGACTGCGGGTCAAAGCCCTGGGCCATTTGAAAACCGCTGAACATGTCGATGAGGCCGCCGGCGGATTGCACGGCGGCGAAGACCACGTAGACCAGAAAACCCAGCAGACCGCCCACCAGTATTTCGAGCACGAGCGCCCCGAAAAACCCGGAGGTGTTGAGGGACTCATAACTGGAGGTGACCCGTGGGGAGATGGCGAGGCCGAGCCCGATGGCGAGCATCCCCTTAATGCGCAGCGGGAAGGCATTGAACGAGAACGGCGGGGCAATCACCAGGAACGCCGTCATGCGCACGCTCGCGAGCATGACGGCTTCGATCCAGGCGAAGTTCAGCGTGAATTCCACCTACCCGCCGCCGATCAGGGCGGGGATCTTCTCGAACATGGCGTGTGTGAATGCGACCGATTCGGAGATCATCCAGTGCCCGGCGATGAGCAGGGCGAGCGACACCGCCACGGCCTTCGGTACGAAGGACAGCGTCACCTCCTGAATCTGGGTGATGGATTGCAGCAGCGAAATCGAGAAGCCCACGACGAGCGCGGTGATCAGGATGGGTGCCGACAGCTTCGCGGCGAGGATGAGGGCCTGCAGGCCAATGTCGAGTACGGCGTTGGTGTCCATCAGATTTGATAACTGCCGATGAGCGACGTGATGATCAGGCTCCAGCCGTCGACGAGCACGAAGAGCAGAATCTTGAAGGGCAGTGAAATCATCACGGGCGGGAGCATCATCATGCCCATCGACATCAGCGACGCGGACACCACGATGTCGATGACGAGGAACGGGATGAAGATGACGAAACCGATGATGAACGCCGCGCGCAGTTCGGAGATCATGAACGCGGGAATCAGGGTGAACAGCTCGACGTCGTCGGGGCTCGCCGGGTTTTCCTGCCCCGCGGCGCGCGTCATGAGCGCGAGGTCTTCCTCGCGGGTGTTGCCCATCATGAAGTGTTGCAGCGGAGCGGATGCCGCAGCGAGGGCATCCGTGAACGTCATCGTGCCGTCGAGGTACGGGGCGACGGCGAGGCTGTTGATGTCGGTGAGCACCGGCGCCATGATGAACAGCGACAGAAAGAGTGCGAGGCCGGCGAGCACCTGGTTGGGCGGAATCGACGGGAGGGCCAGTGCGTTGCGCGTCATGGCGAGCACCACGAAGATCTTGGTGAAGCTCGTCATCATGAGCAGCAGGGCGGGTGCCACGGAGAGAAGCGTGATGCCCACGAGCGTCACGATGGCCGAGGACGGTGAACCGTCAGGCCCGTTGATGTCGACGGTCAGTCCGCCGCCGCCCACGCTCGGCTCCACCGGGTCGGTGGGCGCCGTGGGGTCGGTCGGGTCCGGCATCTTCGGATCGACGGGCAGCGCGTGACCGGCGGCGGCGGTGAACCACAGCACCCCGACGGTGATGACGATGACGGCGGCCAGAAGCAACCACAGCCGCCGGCGGAAGCGGCGCCGTGCACTTCGAGCCGGTGAGGAGGGGGCAGGCATCCGTGCGCCCCGGGAAATCACCGACCCTGCCGAAGGGCGGCCGCAGCCTGCTGCCAGGTGGAGGCCGAGAGAATCGACCCGCCGAGCGCAGCGGTGGCAGGGGTCTTGCGGCGCGGTCGAAATTCGAGCGGCGCCGCCACATCGGTGTCGTTCTCCGTCGCGGCCGTCGTCAGGGTGCGCGCGAAGGCGGCGTGGCCCTCGGCGGGAACGGGGGTGTCTGAGCCGTGCAGCACGGTGACCGACTGCTCGGTGACGCCCAGGACCAGGCGCTGGCCGTCAATGTCCACGACAACGACGGATGCCTTCTGGCCGAGGCCCTGCCGGCCCACGACGGTGACGAGGTTGGCTCCCCCGCGGCTGCGCACACCCTTGGTGAAGCGGCGCTGCATGTACCAGAGGAGTGCGAGAACGACGGAGAGGGACAGCACCACCCGCAACGCCACGATCAGGGTGTCCACTTTAGGGAGTGCCCTCGAGCACGTCGAGAATCTGGGTGATGCGAATCGCGTAGTCCTGGTCGACGACGACAATCTCGCCATGAGCGATCAGACGACCGTTGAGCAAGACGTCGGCGGGCGAGCCGGCAGACCGCCCGAGTTCGATGACGGCTCCCGGTTCGAGCGCGAGCACGTCGCGAACGGGCATGCGGGTGTGCCCGATCTCTACCGCCAGGGACATCCACACGTTGTTGATCCGGCCGAGGTTGCCCAGGGCCTTGGACGTCAGCCCGTTACCGCCGCCGACGACAGATCCGTTCTGTCGCACGCGCAGCGCGAACCAACCGGTCACCTGACCGGCGGTGCCCAGCTCGAAAACGCGCGTTTCGGCATCCGTGAACAGGGCGGACGCGTCTTCGACGCGTGTGTCGCCGAGCACGCCGACCCCGAGCACGGCGGAGGCGCCTTCCAGCGATGGACGCAGAACGTCGTGGCTCGCCACGAGAGCGGACGTTGACCCGGATGCCGCGTCGAACGCGGCGGGGTCCATCAGCACGATCGCCAGGTCGGCCGAGGTCGCGCCCACGAAGGATGCCACGGCCGCAGACCCGAGTCGGGCAGTCAGCTCGGGACTACCGTGCGACTCCAGGGCACGCACGGGCTCACCCGTGGGCAGGATGCGGATCAGGGCATCAACGGCGGCTGCAGACAACACTCCGGTGTCGGTCATTGGGGTTTCTCCTCGGTGTCGATCACGATGCAGGCAAGACGGGAGCCGTTCACTCCGACGGCGGCCGTGCCCAGAATTTGGTCGCCGACGATGAGGTCAAGCGGCCGATGATGCGGATGCGGGATGGAGAGCAGGTCTCCGACCGCCAGGCTGAGAATGCGGCTGGGCAGCACCTGGATCGGGTTGAGCTGCAGGGAGACGTCGACCGGCACGTAGGCGAGCTGTTTTTGGAGGAGTCCCCGCGCGTTCTCGGCGAGGCTCGGAGGATTCGCCTCGCCGAGCTGGGGCATGAGGACGTGCTCCGGGATGGCGACGGTGGCGGTCACGGGGGCATCACTGCCGGTTCGGATGCCGAAGGTGGCCACGATCATCAGATCGCCGGTCGCGGCGGCCTGCGCGAACTGGGAGTTGTACTGGATGCCATCCATGGTCACGTCGGTGAGCAGTAGGTCTCCGAGCGAATAGCGGAGGTCTTCCAGGCCTTCCTCGACCAGGTGACGCACGAGTGCCTGCTCGATCGGGGTAAACTTGCGTTCCTCCGTGGCGGCCTTGCTGCCGTTGCCGCCGAGCATGTGGTCGACCCAGTTCAGCGCGGCCCGAGTCGGAAACTGCATGATGGATTTCGCGGAGACACCGTCGATGCTGCACAACACCATCGCCGTCGTGGGTGGCAGGCTCGAAGCGTACTCATCGTAGGTCTGCATCCGCACCTGGTCGCATGTCACCTGGCAGAGCAGGCGCACGCGCGCGGTGAGCTGAGTTCCCCACTGACGGGCGAAGGTTTCGAATGCGAGTTCCAGGACTCGGGCGTGTTCACGCGCAAGGGTCGCAGGACGAAGAAAATCGTATACCTCGACCGTGCCCGGCGGCCTGGCGGGCACGCCGCTGCTTACTTGTTCCTGGACCGTCACGTTTGGCACTATCGGCCGTCACCGGTGCGGCGTTAGGTGCTGCCGTGACCGATTTCCGCCGTGGTGCTCGCTCCGGACACGATCCCCGGTATGAGGGACCGAACGGTGTCCGGCAGGTACGACAGCAACACCACGTCGACGCGGCGGTTCATGGCCATATCGGCCAGGGCCGATCCGGTGGATGCCGGACGAGCCGCACCGTAGCCGATCGCGGCCACTCGGGCCTGGTCCACGCCGCCCTGCTCGACGAGACGGCGCAGCACTCGCGTGGCGCGTCCGGCTGAGAGCTCCCAGTCGGTCGCAAAATTCACGGTCTGGCCGTGCACGTCGGCGTGACCCTCGATGGATATCTCACGATCGCTCCCGACCATAGCCAACGCCATGGCATCGAGGATCTCGATGGCCGCGGGGCTCAGGTCCGCCTGGTCAGGTGCGAAAAAGGTCTCGGAACCGACGAGACCGACCGTCAGGCCGCGCTCGTCCATCGCGAACTGCACCAGGTTTTCCTTGCCGATGGCAGTCAGGTTGGCGTTAATCTGGGCCTCGAGCTGGGACAAGTCGTCGACCTCTGCGACCGCGAGTTCTTCGGCGGTGGCCGGCGTCGGCGTCGGCGCCGCCCCGGCGAAGGCTTCCTCTTCGGCGTCGGCGTGCTCGGCCGGCACGACAACGCCGGTTGCGGTGTCAATCGCCCCCACGTTGACGCTCCCGAAGCCGGTGGCGAGCGAGTTACTGAGCTGGGCGAACTTGTCCGCGTCCACGCTCGACATGGCGAAGAGCACGATGAACATACACATGAGCACCGTGACCATGTCCATGTATGACGCCATCCAGCGCTCGTCGGGATGTTCCTCTTCGTCCCCGCCGAAGTCGCGGCGCTTCGTGCGCGCGCTCATGCTGCCTTGTCAAGGGGACCGTCTTCCCCTGACGTCTTCGAGCTCTTTCCGGCTCTGTCGGCCTTTGTGCCTTTTCCGGATTTTCCGAGGGCCTCGGCCGAGACCATGGCACGCAGGCGCTCCCCGAGCAGGCGCGGCTGACTTCCGGATTGCACGGCCAGAGCTCCCTCCATGAGCAGGGTCATGCGGTCGACCTCAAGGTCGGCCAGTCGTTTCAGGCGTGACCCGATCGGCAACCAGATGAAGTTTGCGGAGAGGAGCCCCCAGAGCGTGGCAACGAAGGCCGACGCGATCATGGGACCGAGCTCGTCAGGGTTGGAGAGGTTTTCCAGAACGTGGGTGAGAGACACCACGGTTCCGACGATGCCGACGGTGGGAGCGTACCCGCCGAGGGTCGTGAAGAACTTGGCCGCCATGCGATCGCTGCGAGACCGAGTGGAAATCTCATCCTCGAGGACCATGCGCAGTTCGTCGCCGTCGGTTCCGTCGGCAATGTTCTGCAGGGCCCCGCGCAGGAACGGGTCCTTGACGTTGTCGGCTTCCTGCTCAAGGGAGAGCAGACCCGACGTTCTGGCGGTTTCCGCCAGGCCGACCACCTGGTCGATGACCTGGGTGGGAGGCGTGGTCTTGCCGCGAAACGCCCGCGGCAAGGCCTTGAAGGCGAGCACGGCGTCCTGAATGGTTCCGCCGGCGATTCCGACGGCGATCGTCGCGGCAAAAACGAGAATCATCGGTGCCGGCAGAAGAAGGCTCCCGACGTGGGCGCCCTCGAGGGTGAGCATCGCGTACAGGGCACCAAACGCGATGAAGATGCCGATAATGGTTGCGGGATCCATTAGATCCTCCGCGGACCGCGGGGCGCTTCGCCCGGCTCAGGGTCGTAAGCGAGCGAAATCACCCGTGCGCGGTACTGGGCTATCTTCTCGATGATTTCTTCCATCGACTCGGTGACAATGAAGTTCGCCCCGTCAACCATGACAAGCGTGGTGTCGGGATTGGCGTGGATGCGTTCGATGAGATCAGGGTTGATCGCAAACTGGCTGTCGTTGAGTCGCGTGACGACGATCATGAGTGCTCATCCCTGGTACCGAACGCTTCCGGCGAGGCGTCAACGGTCACTGTCGGCCACACACTCCCCCGCGTTAGTCGAGAGACCACGCGCTATTGTCTGGATCTGTTCCAGGGTGGGTCGGTGCTGGGGGTGTTGGCCCGGTGGGTGGCGGCGGGCCGCCAGGTTCTTGTGGGGTCGAAGAGTACGGGTCCGCGCAGCTGCGGGCGCCCGTTGACCATGCGGATGTTCCACCCGTTGGTGTCGATGCTGTGGTGATGAAACCAGCACAGCAGCACCCCGTTCTCCACGTCGGTCGCGCCGTGGGATTGCCACGGGATCACGTGGTGAACTTCGCACCAGGCGGCGGGGACGGTGCAGCCGGGGATGACGCAGCCGCCGTCGCGGGCGGCGATCGCCCGGCGCTGCGCCGGACTGAAGAACCGTTCTTTGCTGCCGAGGTGCAGCACCTGTCCGTCGTCGCCGATGACCACCTGCTGATATCCGCCGTTGCAGAGGCGTTGGTGCACGGTGCGGAGGCTGATCGGGGCGTCGACGCCGTCGATCCAGCCGACGCCGCGGCCGGTCTTCAGGTCGCGGGCGTTCACATGCACCATCACCACGGGAGCGGCACCACCCATAGTGGGCGTTTTCGGGTCCCGCGCTGTCGTCTCGAACACCGCGCGGAGAATGTCGGCGCGTTTCTCCCCTCCCGTGCGGTCATCCACGGCCACCGCCTCGGCCCCCGGTATGACTTCGCCGGCCTCCATAAGCGCCTGCTCCTCCGCCGACGGGAACGCCGGGGCCGCGTGGGCGGAGAGGAACGTGGCGAAGACACCGTTCATCACCCCGAGAAGGTCCGGCGTCACCGCGCCGTGCAGCGGGTAGAGGCCGTTACGCAGCACCCCGAACCCCACCGTGCTTGTCGCCGCGTGCTCGTCATCACTCGGGGCGGCGCCGTCCGGGTCAAGGACCGCCTCCCACTGGTGCGCTTGGGCGCGGATCAGGTCGGCGCCGAACGCGATCCCCGCCCCGGGAAGCCCCGCGGTCTCCGCGGTGATCGCCCCGGTCGCCGAGGCGACGAGGGCTCGTTCGGCCCGGTCCAGGTCGTCCACCGCCACGCGGGAGCCGATCTGCTCCAGCACCGTCACGATGGCTTCCGCCGCATCCACCCCGAGCTGGCCGGAGGCGAGACCGTCGGCGACGGCGGGGTGCCGCACCGGAACGCTCTGCCCCAGCAACCCACTCGACGCGCTCGCGGTACCGGCGATCAAACCGCCGAGCCGCATCCGCCGCTTCGCCTCGCTGCTGGAAATACGCGTCACGCCGGTGATCAGTTCGAACTTTCCCCGGCACCCGTTCTTCCACGCCAACGACTCATGCCCCAAGCCCGCATCCGCGCGGCACGCAACATTCGCCGCGGACCCGATCCGGCCACCGTCCACCCGACGCCCCACCGCCTCCAACGCCCCCAACACGGCCAGCGCCGCCTCGTCGTCGAGGAGCGCGAACTGCACCCCGGCCAGAGCATTCGTGACGAGTGCGTCGGCCTGCGCCAGCAGGGCGACCATCTCAGCTCCGGACTTCACCGTCGTGAACATACCCCCATTTTAGCCCAACTAGTACATATAGGCGAGGGTTGCTCACGTATTTGTCCAAGGAGTTTCGTAGTCATTTTCTTCGCCGGGATCCTGGCACTTCGCCCTCCAGCGGCCCCCAGCGCGGCGGTGACGCCGTTTCGAGGCGGCAACGCGCCCCACCTGCCGGTCGATCCCGAGCCCCGAGATTGGCACAGGGCATCGAACTCGAATGAGGCTCGCCCGTGCTCGTCGGTCCCTCCCCCGGGGCCCCTCGACATCCCTTGGCGGCGGAGACACCTCTGGCCCCGCGCAGATGCCGGGGCCAGAGATGCAGACAGGATCAGGAGGAAGACAGTGACGTCTTCCGACCGCCTACCGCTTGAGGTTCGTGAGTTCCTGCAGCACCTCGTCCGAGGTGGTGATGATGCGGGCGTTCGCCTGGAAGCCGCGCTGGGCGACGATCAGGTTCGTGAACTCCTGCGAGAGGTCAACGTTCGACATTTCGAGCGCACCCGCCTGCAAGGAACCGAGGCCGCCCGTACCGGCCGTTCCGAGAGCGGCAGCGCCCGAGTTGAAGGTGGCGCGGTAGCCGGAGCCGCCGGCCTTCTCGAGACCGCCCGGGTTGACGAACGTGGCGAGGGCGATGCGGCCGATGGCGAAAGACTCGCCGTTGCTGAACAGCCCGCTCAGGGTGCCGTCCGCGCCGAGGGCGAAGGACTCGAGTGTTCCGGCCGCATAGCCGTCTTTGTCGGAGATCGCCACGGTGGATTCCCCGGCATAGCCGCTGATCTTCTGGAGGTCGATGGGGATGCCGCCGACGTCATAGCTGGTCGGGCCGCTCGTCTGAGTCCCGGCAGTGAATGCGAGCGTCGCGAGAGACGGCGCGCTCGCGACGTCGGTGACATCGCTCATGTCCCACGAGCTGACAGGGTCGACAGCATCCGTAGTCTTCGTGAACTTAATCGAGATGGTTCGTGCCGTACCGGATGCGTCGAAGACCTCGATGTCACGAATCAGTTCAGTTCCGTTGGCCGCGTCGGCGGGCAGGTTACCGGTCATGCCCGCCGTGGTCGTCTTCGACGCGGCGCTGGTCGTGTTCACGGGGAGGGTGATATCTCCGGTGGCTCCACCGGCATTGATGACTCCGCCCGCGGCATTCCAACCCTGAACGATGGCGCCGTCCGGGGAGACGAGCCGGCCCTCGGCGTCGAAGTCGAAGGCTCCCGCGCGGGTGTAGAGCGTTTCATTGCCGAGCTGGGTGACGAAGAAGCCGTCGCCGGCGATCATGATGTCGGTCGCACGGCCGGTGGACTGCGCCGATCCCTGGGCGAAGTTGGTGGAGATGCCGGCAACCTGCACGCCGAGGCCGACCTGGGCGGGGTTCTTGCCGCCGACGGCATCCTGAGGCGCGCCGGCGGCCTGCTGCATCTGCGACAGCGTGTCCTGGAACTGCGCGGCCGAGGCCTTGAATGCCGTGGTGTTGACGTTGGCGATGTTGTTGCCGGTCACGTCGAGCATGGCCTGGTGAGCACGAAGACCTGAGATACCGGAGTAAAGAGAGCGAAGCATGGTTGCTGCCTTTCAAGAAGAACGAATGGTCAAGAAGAGTGTGAAAACAGGGCGAACAAGACGATTAGGCGGATGCGGATCCAGGAACGGGCGTCGCGGTGCGTGCGGCAATGCCCGAGATGGCGTCGAGGGCCATGGTCTGGCCGTTGACCGACACCTGAGGCACGGCGCCGGCATACGAGACGGCGGTCGCCTGGCCCGTTGCTTCGTTGCCGTCGCTGTCGGTGAAGGTCACGTCCTGACCCACGAGCGATGCTGCGGCCATGCGCATCTGCAGCGAGAAGTTCTCCTCGTTGGTCGCGGCCAGGGCGTTGAGCTTCTCCATCATGGCGAGCTGTGTGGTCTGAGCGATCATCTGGTTGGTGTCCATGGGTGAGGACGGGTCCTGATTTCGCAGCTGCGTTACGAGCAGCGACATGAACACCTCCGAATCCATGGTCTGCTTCGGCGCGCGATCGACCGAGGAGGAATATATTCCGGTCGTTGCGGGGGCGGTAACTGCGTCGATGGTCACGGGCGACCTTTCTGCCTAAGCCATCACGTCGATGGTCGATGAGGAGGTGGAGGAAAAACTGCGGGGCGGATGCGGTGGCGGTTCGTCGCCGTCGCTGCCCCTGGGACTTCCCGGCGGCGGGCGTTGATCCCGAGCGCGTCCGGCATCCGATGCCCGAGGATCGCCGGACGAGTTCTGCGACGACACATCGAGCTGGGCGTTCAGGGTCGAGCCCGCGATGTCGCGGCGCAGGTCGGGGAGGATGGCGCGCAGGGCATCGCGGGCGAGGTCGGTGGGGGCGAAGATCTCCACCCGAATGTTGTCGCCCGTCACATGCGCCCGCACGGTGAGCGGCCCCAGGTTCTCGGGGGTGACGTTGATCGTGAGCACGTGCTCACCCGTTTTGGCGCCGCTCAGGGTGAAGAGCGGCTTGGCAACCTGCGCCGCGAGCGGTGCGGGAACCGGCGGGGCGGCCGGCGCCGGCGCCGCGGTTGCCGCCGACGTTGCTGCGGGCGTTACGGCGGCGGTACCGGATGCAGCTCCGGGCAGCGACGAGGTGGTTGTCGGCGCTGTCTCGTCGGTGCGCACAATGCGCACGGCTTCGGCCTTCGCGGCTCCGGCGGGGACCACGAGGAACTCGGTGCGCGTGGGTGCCTGGCCGGTCGTGGCGGCTCCCGGTGCGGCGGCCGCACCGGCCGTGCTTGCCGCTGCGGCAGCGCTCGTCGGCGTTGCGGCGGCAACGCCGACGGGTGCTTGCCCTTGTCCGGCCGCGGGCGCCGCGGCCCCGGTCGGGACCGCGGTCGGCTTCGCGGCTTCGCCCGGTGACGGGGTGGTCGGCGCCGCAGCGGATGCGGTTGCGGCCGTTGCGGCGGCCGCGGGTGCGCCTGGAGTGGCGGCTGCGGTCGCAGCAGCCGGAGTGGTTCCCGTGGCGGCCGCTGCCGTCGCAGTAGCCGGCGTGGCTCCCGTGGCGGCCGTTGTGCCTGCTGTGCCTGCTGCACCCGTTGCGGCGGCGGCGGCTGCAGCTGCAGTTACGGCCGCGACGGTGGCGGCTCCGGAACCTGTTGCGGACCCGGAGCCGGCTGCGGCGACGTCCCCGCTCGGGGCTGCCGGGGGTTGAAAGGCGGGCCAGGCAAATGCGGTCAGCGGGTTCGCGGGTGCGGCCGGGGTGCCGGTCGCCGGGGCGTGTGCGGCGTGCGGCTGGCCCGCGTGTTTCTCGTCTGCGGTGTCGGCGCCGGTCGTGTCGGTGGCAGCCTTGTCGGCGGCCGTCGCGGCCGCCCGCGCGGCGGTGTCGGATTCGGCGGTCACCGCACTCGGCAGTGTCGTTGACGGTTCCGGGGCGACGGGCTGGGCCTGGGGCACACGCGACGCCTCGCCCTGCCCCTTCGGAGCGGAGGTCTTTTCGCTGTTCCCGGGGTGATCGGGTCGCGGCCGGAGCGTGCTCGCCTGTTCCAGCGCGGAGGCGAAATCGCCCGCGCCGGCTGGGTTCGGCGCCCGGTGGCCCGCGCCCTGCCCGGGGCGCGCGGGCCCGTTCGTCACTAGCAGCGTCATCGCATACCGTCCGATCCGAAGGAGGCCAGTGCGGCGCTGAACATGTCGTTCGTGCTGCCGAGACCTCTGGTGGCCGTTGACGCCGGGGGGATGACCCGGCGGATAGTCGTGATGTCGGCATCCGTCATGTAGGCGTCGACGAGGCTGACCGTGCGGCCCGGGTAGGGCGCGTGGATGACCTTGTTGTTGCCGGCGTAAATGAGAATGTGGTCGCCGCCGCCCGTGACGATCAGATCGCCCGGCTGCGCCTCGGCAAGTGACCCCACCTCGGTTCCGATCTTCATCTGGCCTGACACCAGCCGGGGCACCTCTATGCCAACGTCGGCATATACCTTCTGCACGAGCCCGGAGCAGTCCATTCCGGTGGCGTCCTCTCCCCCGAACACATAGGGCACGCCCAGGTACTTCTGGGCGGCGTTGCTCACGTCGGTCCCGGAAGCCCCGGTGGCCGTGGACCGAGCGGAAGTCGCGACCGCTGTCGCATCCGCGGCGCCCGTCTGGGCGGCGAGGGTGGCGGCGAAGGCGGCGGCCGAGGCCCCTGTTTTCGCCACCGACGCGCTCTTGTCGGCGCCTTGCGCCGCGCCCATGCTGTGCAGCATCGACTGGATGTGGCTGATGCGGCTGAGGGCATCCGTCATCGCGACCGTCATGACGACTCCTCGCCATCGGCGCCCGGGATCGAATCCGCGCGCTTCTCGGCCGCGGTGCGGTCCCGGTGCCAGCGCGTGGACGCGATCTCGTCGAGGATGATCTGCTCGGCCTGCAGATCGGCGGCGGCAACGGCATCGACGTGTCGTGCTTGGAGCTTTTCCAGGGACTTCGATTCCGCTCGGGCGGCATTGAAGACGCTCTGCGCGGTCTGGAGGCCGTCCCGGTAACCCTGGCCCAGCGCGTCCAGGTCGGCCAGCATGCTACGCGAGGACGCGCGTGCGGCGGCCATGGCATGCAGTGCCGCCGCGGTCGTCGGTGAGTCGGCCGTGGTGTTCAGCTGCGCTCTGGCGCGGTCACGGCGCGATTCGTTGTCCTGCATGCGGGAATTGGCCACGGCGAGTCGGCCGGCGGCTTCGTCCTGCTCGAGGTGACGCAATCGCAGCAGTCCGGCGAGGGGAAAGAGACGCTTCATGCGACCACTCCGAGCTGCCGGGTGAGGGCGCTCAGCCGCTCCCAGGACACCGCACTCGGCGTCTGGTCGTCCATGCGCTGCTGCAGGAAGGCCGTGATCGCGGGCTCGTTGTGCACGGCAGCATCCACGAGCGGGTTCGTGCCCTCCCGGTACGCGCCCACGTCGATCAGGTCCTGGGCGCCCTGACGGGCGGCAAGCACCTTGCGCAGGGTGGTGGCCACCTGATTGTGCACGGGCGTGTTCACCCGGGATGCCACCCGCGAGATCGAGGCGAGCACGTCGATCGACGGAAAATGCCCGGCGATGGCCAGCTTGCGGTCGAGTACAACGTGTCCGTCCAGAATGGACCGTGCGGCATCCGCAATCGGTTCGTTGTGGTCGTCGCCCTCCACGAGCACCGTGTACATGCCCGTGATCGACCCGGTTTCGCCCGTTCCGGCCCGCTCAAGCAGCTGCGCGAGCACCGAGAACGTCGACGGCGGGTAGCCGCGCGTGGCGGGGGGCTCCCCCACCGACAGCCCGATCTCGCGCTGTGCCATGGCCACGCGGGTGAGCGAGTCCATCATGAGCATCACGTCGGAACCCTGCTCGCGGAACGATTCGGCGATGCGGGTGGCGGTGAATGCGGCGCGCAGGCGCATCATGGCGGGTTCGTCGCTCGTGGCGACGATCACGATGGAACGTGCGAGCCCTTCCTCGCCGAGGTCGTCCTCCAAAAATTCGCGCACCTCGCGGCCGCGCTCCCCCACCAGGGCGATGACGGATACCTCGGCATCCGTTCCCCGGGCGATCATCGAGAGCAACGAGGATTTTCCCACTCCGGAGCCGGCGAACAGCCCCATACGCTGGCCCTTGCCCACGGTGGTGAGGGTGTCGAGGGCGCGCACGCCCAGCTGCAGCTGTTGGCTGATGCGGGCGCGGTGCATGGCTGACGGGCTGGCGTTCTCGAGCGAGACCGGGCCGGCGGACTTGAGCGGCCCCTTGCCGTCGATGGGGCGGCCGAGGCCGTCGAGAACACGCCCGAAGAGGCCGTTGCCGGTGGGCACGAACGGCGGCGTGCTCGCCACAGACGCCCGGTCACCGGCACGCAAACCGGTGAGGCGTCCCAGCGGCATGCAGCGGATGCCGCTCGGTCCGGTTGCCACGACCTCCGCGTCGATTCCGGGATGTTCACCGAGGTTCACGAGGTCGCCGATGGCGGCCGTGAGGCCGCGCACCTCGACGCCGAGCCCCACGATGGAGGTGACCGTGCCGACGCGTTGGGGTTGCGCGGCGCGGCGCGCGGTGCCGACCGCTGCGTCGAGGACCGACAGCGCGCTCACGGGAGGGTTTCCAGAAGTGCGGACTTGACCCGGGTGAACGCGGTGCCGATGCGGGCATCGAGAAAGCCGTGGGCGAATTTGGTGACGGCGTCTCCGCGGGCGAGTGAGGCGTCGGCCACGAACCGCACCCCGGGCACGCTCTGGGTGGAGGCGCCGAGAAGGGCGAGGTCGTCGGGGTGCATGTGCACGCTGTGTGTTTCGGTGTGCTCGCCCTGTCCCAGGGCGCGTTCGAGGGCGCGCCGTGCGGAGATCTCGCCCTGGCTCAGCTCGGCGCCGAGCACCGCTTCCGCGAGGTCGAGGGCCGTGCGAACCAGGGTGCCCTCCGCCTCGTGGAGCACGGGGACCGTGCGGCGGTCGAGCGCTTCGGCGGCGGCGGCGAGCAAACGGACTGCGCGGTCGGATTTCGCCTCGGTGTGACGCAGCACGGCGGCGTGTTCGGCAGCCTGCTCCACCGCGAGGGCTGCGGCGGTGATTTCGGCGGCGCGCAGGCCCGCCGCGTAGCCGGCAGCGTGGCCGGCAGCGCGGTCCTTCTCGTCGCCACGGGAATCGGCGACGGCGTGCAGGCGCGGGAAAGCGACGTTGGAGAAACCGGCGTCAGCTGACATATTCTTCCTCCACGCCGCGCCGAACCGTGATCGTGCCCTGGGCCTCCATGTCGCGGATAGAGCGCACGACCTCTGCGCGGGCGTCTTCGACCTGGCTGACGCGCACCGGACCGAGGCTTTTGGTCTCGTCGTCGAGCAGGTCGCGGTTGCGCTCGGAAAGGTTCGCTCGGATGACGGTGAGCACGTCGCCGGAGGTGCCTTTCATCGCGACCGCGAGCACGCTCGTGTCGATCCCGCGGAGCACCTGCTGCACGTCGCGGCTCTCAAGCTTGACGATGTCGGCGAAGGTGAGCATGCGCGAACGCACCTCTTCTGCTAGGGCCGGGTCTCGTTCTTCAAGGGCCTCGAGCAGGGCGCGCTCGGTCGCGGCGTCGGCGCGGTTGATGATCTCCACGAGCGGCTGCACCCCTCCGAAGACCTCGACGCTTTCCCGCCCCACAACGGTACGGGCGCCCAGCTTGAGTGTCTCGGTCACGATGCGGACCACTTCGGGGGCGGCGCTCCCCATGGTGGCGATGCACTGGGCCACGTCGATGCGCAGTGTGGGTTCCATGCCCGAAAGAATCGCGGAAGCCTGCTCTCGGCGCAGGTGCGCGAGTACAAGCGCGATGGTCTGCGGCATTTCGCCCTCGAGCTCCTTGAGCACATCGCTCGGCTCGGCCGTGTCCAGAAATTCGAAGGCCTTGCCGGCCATCGACGAGGCGACGCGGGTCAGCACGCCGGCGGCGCGCTCGGCACCGAATGATGCTTCAAGCAGGCCCTGGGCGAATTCGTGGCCACCGCGACCGGTGCGGGAGGTGTTCCGGGTGATCTCGTGAAACTCGGTGAGGGCGTTCTCCGCGATCCGTGAATCAACCTTGCGCAGCTGAATGATCTCGGACGCGATATTTTCGGCCTCGGTGTCGGAGAACTGCTTCATGACGATGGACGCGAGTTGCTGGTCCATGCTCATGAGCACGATGGCCGCCTTCTGGGTGCCCGTCAGCGCCGTGATGACCTCGCTCATGCGTTCTGCCGGTCATCCATCAGGTTGCGCAGGTACTCGGCCGTGCGCTGGGGGTCGCTCTCGGCGAGCTGTTCGATCTCGGCGCGGCGGGTGTCGAATTCCGTCATCGCGCGGGCGGCCGGGGACGGTTTCGGAGGAATCGGCGGCAGGAGCTGGGTGGGCGCGCTCCTTGAGTCGATCCCGGTCTGCATCTCACTGAGGTCACCGACATCGACGGATTCACGGGTCTGTCGACGCGAGCGGCGCGCGTACAGAAGCAGGCTGACGATCAGGGTGATGACGATGCCGGCGGTGATGATCGCTATGCGCAACACACTCGCGAGTCGGGCACCCGCCGCGGCCTTCTCGGCTGCGGCGAGAGCGTCCGCGGCGGTTTGTGCGCCGGCCTGGTTGAAGGACATGACCTCCACGGTCACGGCGTCACCACGCGCCACGTCGATTCCGGCAGCGGACGAGACGAGGCTCGTGACGTCCGCCACGTTGATCCCGGTGGCGGCGTCCTTGTTGACGGCGACCGATACGGTCTGGCGGTTGATGGAGCCGGCCGGGATCGTGCGCGATTCGGTGATTTTGTTCACGGCGTTGTTCTTCGTCGTCGACTCCGAGCTGAAGGTTCCGTCCTGACCGCCGTTCGAAGCCACCGCGATGTTGTCGGCTCCCAGCACTCCCGCCGCGCCTCCGCCGCCGGCACCCGAGTAGGTCTCGCTGTCCACGGACTCGTTCAGCGCCGGGGCGTCGACCGGGGTGGAGAAGGACTCTTCGGTGCGTTGGGCCGATTCGTAGCTCATGTCGGCCGCGACCACGACGGTCGCGTTGCCCGGGCCAACGACGCGGTCCAGCATGTTCTGAACGGAATCGCGCACGCGACTCTCGTACGCGGAGGCCTGCTGGTTCGCAGAGCCGGTGGCGCCGATCCCCACTGCGGAGAGCACCGTGCCGGCGGCATCCACGACGGAGACGTCGTCGGCAGCCATGCCGTCGATGGAGGCGCTCGTGAGGTGCACAATGGCCTGCACCTGGCTCGTGCTGAGAACCACGCCGTTCTTCGTGCGCACGAAAACGGATGCCGTCGGATCGCTCTTCGTCGATACGAAGACGCTCTCTTCGGGAATGGCCAACTTGACCGAAGCGGTCTGCACGCCGTCGAGGGCGCCGATCGTGGAGGCGAGTTCGCCCTCGAGTGCGCGCTTGTAGGTGACCGACTGCTGGAACTCGGAGGAGGTGACCCCCATTTTGTCGAGCAGCGAGTATCCCCCGGTGCTGGAAGTGGGAAGCCCCGCGGCGGCGGCCTTCAGACGCTCGTCGTAGACGTTCGCCTCGGGCACCAGGATGGTGGCGCCGCCGTCGCTGAGTTCGTATTCCACGCCATCCGCTCGCAACTGCTCGACGATGGAGTTGGCGTCGACGCCGCTGAGCCCGGAGAACAGCGGGGTGTAGGCGGGTTTGGTGACCCACATGCTGAGCGCGGCGACCCCGAGCACGAGCACGGCGACGCCGATGATCGCGACGGTGCGCTGGGCAACGGTGAAGGCGCGAAGGCCGTCTGCGAATCGCCGGAACACCGACGTGACCTGGGCCGGCATCAGGCCTGCATCCTCATGATCTCGGTGAACGCGTCGACACCCTTGTTACGAATGGCGGCGACGAGTTCCAGGGTGACCTGCGCCTGGGTGGAGGCGATGGTGGCGGAGTGGATGTCGGTGAGGTCTCCGGTGACGGCCTTGACGGCCAGCGCGTTCGACGTGGACTGCATCTGCTGCAGGTTGTCAACGGCCCCGGTGAGCGCGGTCGCGAAGCCGGCACCGTCGGTGGGAGTGGTCGCCGTCGTGGCGGTCGCGCCCTGCACACCGGCGAGGCCCTGAATCATCTGAATCGAGCTCAGGGGCATTAGGAACGTCCGATCTGCAGTGCGGCTTCGTACGTGGTCTTGGCCCGGTCCACCACGGCGGCATTGGCCTGGTAGCCGCGCTGGGCCATGATGAGCTGGCCCATCTGCTCGGCCAGGTCGATTTCGGGGTAGCGCACGTAGCCGGCCTCGTCGGCGAGGGGGTTGCTGGGTTCGAACACCATTCGACCCTCGGCGGAACCGAAGGACGCGCCGGTTGCGTAGACACCGGAGATTCCGTCGCCCTCCTGCGCGGCGATGTACCGGGCCTGGAACGCGTCTCCGTTGGTGCTCGTGGCGGTGTTGACGTTGGCCATGTTGTCGGCCAGGGCGTCGAGCCACTGGCGGTGCAGGGTGAGGCCGCTACCCGCGATGCCGATCGCGTCGAACGTCATCAGTTGGTCCGCATCGCGGTGCGCATCGCGGTGAACGGCAGCTCGACGGCGCGGGCCGCGAACTGGTACCGCAGCACGGTGTCGATGTTGGAGAGCGTCTCGGTGTCGAGGTTGACGTTGTTGCCGTTGACGTTGGTGGGATCCATGGATCGCGCGGTGTTCGCCGTGACGGCTCCGTCGCTCGCCTCCACCGACTGCGCGAGGGCGTCTTCGAAGGTGACGCGCTGGGCGTGGTAGTCGGGCGTGTTGACGTTCGCGATGTTGTTCGCGATCGTGCGCTGACGAAGAGCAAGGCCGTCCAGGGCGCTGGTGAGCGCCGTAGAGGTCACGGATTGGAGCAGCACGGATACTCATTTCGTCGACAAAATCCGACGGCCGATCCGTGGCCAGTTGACGAGCGATCCGTGCTCACTGTCAGCTATCGGCCGCTCGCGGGTACGCGTTAGTAGTACTGCAAAGAAACTTCTCAGCGGATGTGCAGGTAGGTGGCGTCAGCCCGACGTGTCGAGGTAAACCGACCGGCTCAGCTCCCGCTCGGGCGGCACCATCCGAAGCGCCGCGAGATGCTGGCCGGCGACCAGCCGGGCATCGTCGAGCTCGCGCATGATCTTCTGCTGGCACAGCAGGAGGTCCCGGGCGCGTTCCTGCAGGTGAGCGGGAATCGGCCCGATGTGCGCGGGTGGTTGCCACGGCACCGAGACATCAGCGGCATCCGTCGTCGTGGCTGCCCGGTTTGCGGCGTCGAGCTGATGCTCGAGCTCGTCGAGAACGGTGCCCCAGAGCGATGTCTCAGCCAAAGCCGAGGGCGTTGCCGGTGCTGTTGGTGGCAACCGGCTGGGCCGGGAGCGATTCGGCGGCCTCGTGCCAGGTGAGGCGCAGCGGCTCGAGCAGGGCGATGCACTCCTGGGTGCGTGCCACGTCGCGGTGCGCGTTGGCGCCCATGAGTGCGGTGGAGGCGTAGGTGTAGAGGGCGAAGAGTCCCTCGCCGCCGTTCCAGGCATCCACATTGAGCGACGTGGTGAGCTCCGAGATGATCGCCTGCGCGTGCAGCAGGTTCTCGCTCGCCACGCCCCAGTCCTGCGCGACCTGGGCCGCTTCGGCGCGGTTCAGGTCGAGGAGCAGGCGGTCGTAGAGCATGGTGAGGAGGCGCACCGGTGTGGCGCTGAGAACAGCCTCACGGTTGTAGCGGGCGCGTCGGGCATCGGCATTAGGCATCATGAGAAGTGTCATCAGTTACTCGTCGAGGTCGGTAGAGCGGCGAGCTGAGAGGTGAGCCAGGCTGATTGAGCGTTCATTTTGCTCAGCTGCACCTCCAGCCCCGAATACGTGCGTTCGAGCGTGGCGCGGCGGGACGCGAGGCGACGGTCCCAGCCGATGATCTGGTCTCCAAGGTCTTTGACCATGGATTCCTGACCGGTGATTCTCGCCGTGATCTGGCCGTCGTACTTGTCGGAGGCGTTGGTGGCCGCCTCGGCGACGCGTGCGGCGATCTCCTGCACGGCGGCCTTGGTGCGCACCGGGTCCGCCTTGAGTGCGGCGGCGAACTTGGTGGCATCGAATTCCATTGTTCCGGTCTTCGTGATGCTGATTCCGTACTCGCTGGGCGAGTGACCGTCGACGGGAGCGGATGCCGCGGTGAGCACGCGCTGGTTGAGATCGCGCACCGTGCTGTCCCCGGTGAACGGGCCACTCGAGAGCACCGCAACGCCCGCCGAGTTCGTGCTGTTCACCACGGCCGACTTGGTGGAGATGAGCGCGAGCACGCCGTTCACTCCGCTCACCAGGTCGCTCGCCATCGTGCTGATCGCGGCGTCGTTGCGGGCGACCGTGATGCTCACCGGGTCGACGGACGCCTTGGTGGCCGTGACGGAGACCCCGGGAAGCAGATCCGTGAAGGTGTTGGTGGCGGAGGAGACGCTCTGCGCGGCCGCAGTGCCCGCCCAAAGGGTTACCTGGGCGTCTTGCGCCACCCGCACCGGAGTGAGGTTGGCGGACGTGTCGTTGGCGGGAATGCCGGAGCCGTCGCCGTTGGCCACGGTGAAGCCGGCCGCCGTGCCGGTGCCGACAGCGGTGAACTGAAGCCTGTAAACGGGAACACCGCCGTTCGTTCCGGCCGCGACCTTGACGGCGGTGACGCCGGCGTCCGCCTTGTTCACGGCCGTGACGACGTCGTCAAGGCTCGTGCTCGTCGCCGTGATGTCGGTTCGCACACCGGCCGCGTTGGTGATGCTGAGGCTGTCGCTCGGCCAGGCCGAGACGGCGTCTGACACCGATACCTGGCGTTGGGCCAGCTGGTCGACGACGATGTCAATCTGGCCGGCGCTGGCCGTCGCGGAGGCGGTGACGGTGGCGGCGGTCGAACTGCTCGTTGCCGAGTACAGGTCGAAGGCGCCGTCTTTAGCGGTCTTGGTGGCGAGCGTGCCCAGGTTGGACACGCTCGAGTTCAGCCCTCTGAGGGCCGAGATGAAAGAAGTGGATGCGGCGACCTTGCTCTGCAACTGCGACTGCGGAACGGCCTCGAGTTTCATGAGCGAGTTGATCAGGGAGGTGGTGTCCAGGCCACTGACCAGTCCATCGATTGCCATCGACATGGCGGCTCCTCTCAATCGGTCGGGTCACACGGTGCACACGGTGGCAGCCGCGGGGCGAGGTCCAGTTCGCCCCGCGGCTGATACCCGCGCGTTCAATCAGGTGATGCGGTTACGCCTTCGGTTCAGCGAAGGAGCTGCAGCACGCCCTGGTTGGACTGGTTCGCCTGCGCGAGCATGGCGGTGCCGGCCTGCGACAGGATGTTCGCCCGCGTGTAGTTGACCATTTCCGCAGCCATGTCGGTGTCGCGGATACGCGAACCGGCAGCCGTGAGGTTCTCCGTGGAGACGGCCAGGTTCTTGATGACGCTCTCGAACCGGTTCTGGTCAGCACCGAGCTTGGCGCGCGCGGTGGAGACCGCCTCAATCTGACTATCGATCAGGCCGATCGCGGCCTGAGCCCCGGCTGCGGTGGTGAAGTCCAGTGCCCCAACGCCCGTTGCCCCCGCGCCGGCTGCAAGACCGTCGGGAGCCGTACCACCAGTAGCGGTGGCACTGACAGTTCCACCGGTCAATGATTTGACGTTGATCCCGGTCGCGACGCCGCTTGGATCGCGCGTGACAGACGCGATGAGCTTGTCCGAAAAACCAGAATCGGCGTTCAACGCGGCGGCAATATCGGCAACCGAGTTGGAAGCGCTCGCGGTACCGACAGTAGCAGTCGTGACAAGGCTGGTACCACCGTCGGCCTCAGTGACCGTGAAGGCCTGTGCACCATTAACCAGTGCAGCAGCAGCATCATTGAGAACAAAATCGTTGCCCTTGTTGTTGGTGCCGATGGCGTCAGCGATGTTGGAGACGTTCGCACTGATGCCGACTTTGATCTGGCTGCTGGCAGCGCCATCCGCGCCGATCTGGAAGTTCAACGCCGTGGCGGAACCATCCAGCAACTTCGTTCCGTTGAAGTTGGTAGAAGTACCGATGCGGCTGAGTTCCTCGGTCAGCGCGGTGACCTCGGTCGTGATGGCTTCGCGTGATTTGGCGTTGTTGGAGTCATTGCCGGCCTGAACGGCGAGGTCGCGCACGCGCTGCAGGATCGAGTGCACCTCGTTAAGGGAGCCTTCAGCGGTTTGGATAACGCTGATGGCGTCCTGAGCGTTGCGGCTGGCGACCGTGAGGCCGCCGACCTGCGACTTCAGGCCTTCGGAGATAGCCAGGCCTGCCGCGTCATCCGCTGCGCGGTTGATGCGAAGGCCGCTGGACAGCTTCTCCAACGACTTGGACAGGTCGTTCTGTGTTGTGCTCAAAGCGCGGTAAGCGTTGTTTGCCGCGAGGTTGGTGTTGACCTGCATGCCCATGATGTATTCCTCCGTGATTGGGTCTAGTGCGTCTGGCCATCCATGGCCGGACACCTAGAGCTATCGGCCGGGGGTGCGGGTGGGTTAGGAGATTGGCGGGACGAGTTTCGGAACGGGCGGGTCAGGCGGGGTCTCGAGACGCGCCGTAGACGGCGCTCCTCGACCAGCGACGAGGGCGACGCAGCGCAGACGTGCCACAACCGCCGGTCGAGGCGCGACGAAGGAGCGATCGAGACCACGTGAGCCAGGTCTGAAGGCCGGGTCGCGAGGTCTCGAGACGCGCCGTAGACGGCGCTCCTCGACCAGCGAGGGGGCGGGGCTAGGAGGCTACGGAGATGTCGGGGGTGGGGAGGCGGGCGGCGGCGGCTCGGGTCATGGCCACGGCGGAGTGCTCGGCGAGGCGGGCCAGGTAGGCGCTGCGGCGGGCCGGCGCGATGCGGGACTCGGGTACGTATTCGGCTTCGGCGTCGTCGGCGTAGTGGGTGCCGAGCCCGTCGCGCAGGAGGCGGATCGCCTCGGCACGGGTCTGCGACACGGCGGAGTGCGTGGTGCCGAGTTCGGCGGCGATGTCTTTGACGGCGCGGTCCTCGAAGTAGATCTGTTCCACGACGAAACGAAACTTCTCGGGCAGTGCCGAGATCGACGCTCGCAGGTAGCCGAGGCGCTCCGCGGTGAGAAGCGACTCCTCGGGAAGAATCGTGTCGGCGATCAGCATCTCGGTGGTGGCGTCGTCAATCGTCGACACGGTGCGAGCCGCATCCGCGATGCCGGCCAGGGCCTCCGCGCGGTCTACCCCGAGGGATGCGGCAACCTCGTCCACGTTCGGGGTGCGACCCAACGCCGCAGCGAGGGTTTCCTGCACGGCGAGCGTCTCTTTGATTCGACGACGGGCACCGCGGGTCGCCCAGTCGTTGGCGCGCATGTCATCGGCGAAGGCACCGATGATGCGCCGCCTCGCGAACGCGCCGAAGGGCACTCCGAGAGCGGGATTGAAGGCATCCGCCGAGGTGATCAGGGCAACAGCGCCGGCAGAGGCCAGATCGTCACGTGAGAGGTGCCGCGCCTTGGCCCAAACCTCGGAGACGAGGTACCCCACCAAAGGAAGATTTTCCAGTACGAGTTGGTTGCGCTCTGAACGATTCACGTGCGTTTCCCCCCGATAATGAAAAAATGACCGCGTACGCCCGTACCTGCGCGTATAGCACAAACTTGACGAGGATAATTCACCTGTAATTCACAGCCAATTATCACCTGAAGCCAACCTAGCGGTAAATCACCCCCGAATGTGGGCAGAATATGTCCTCTTTTAGGGGGACAGACGACCGTTCATGGCGTCGATTTCCCGTATTCTGTGTCTAACGCCGTGTGCATCACTGCCGATAGTGCCTACGAATGCGTTGAATCCCTTGCACTTGCGGGCGGCACGGCACGAATCGGAGATGGTGGTTGACGCACATGAGTGCCAATGAACTGTCCGCGTTGCTCTGGCGCGAACGTGAACTTCTGGAGTTGCTCGTCTTCAAGCTCGAAGAGGAGCAACTGCTGCTGCAGGGCGGCAAGAACCGTTGGCTGCAGCACGCCACCCGGGAGGTTGAGCAGGTGCTCACGCTCGTACGCGAAGCCGGCCTCGGTCGCTCCGTCGAGGTAGCCGCCCTCGCCACCGAGTGGGGCACGAGCCAGGATGCCACCCTGCGCGAACTCGCCGCCAACGCTCCCTCCGGCCCGTGGGGCGACATCCTCAACGCTCATCTCAAGGCCATGGGCGAGCTCACCACCCAGATCAAGGCGCTGCGCGACGTGAACGAACAGTTCATTCGAACCGCGAGCCGCTCCATGCAGGAAACCATGGCCGGAGTGGTCCCCGAGATCAACACCTACGACGCCCGCGGAACCGCCGACGGTTCCGCCCGCGCCGCCCGACTGCTCGACCAGAACCTGTAGGCGGCCGCGTTGAGCACCTTCAGCGGCCTGAACACGGCGTACAGCGGTCTCGTCGCCGCACGTAAGGGCCTCGACGTCGTGGGTCAGAACATCGCCAACGCCAACACCGAGGGCTACACGCGCCAGCGGATCGAAACCTCGGCGCTCACTCCCCCGGCAACGACCGGCGTGTTCAGCGCCGGCGTGCGCATCGGCCAGGGCGTCACGGTCGACGGCGTCGCCCGCCTCGGGAACAGCCAGCTCGACGCCCAGGTGCGCCTCTCCGCCGGCACGGCCGGCTACACCGCCGTGCGAGCCAACTCCCTCAGCGCACTCGAAGGCTCGCTCAAGGAGCCCGGTGAGAACGGCATCTCGGCCAAGCTCGGCGCCTTCTGGGCCGGATGGCAGACGCTCGCCAACGGCTCCGACACCACCGCTCCGGCCGCCCTGCTGCTCGGCACCGCCGCGGAGCTGGTGGGCCAGATCAAGCAGGGCTACCAGGACGTGTCGTCCGAGTGGTCAAGCGTGCGCAGCGACCTCGCCGGGATGGCGAACGAACTGAACAGCGCCGCGACCCGCGTTGCCGACCTGAACGATCGCATCCGCTCGACGGTCGCATCGGGCGGGTCCCCCAACGAGCTTCTCGACCAGCGCGGAGCGCTCACCGCCACGATCGCGGCCCTCACCGGCGCCACCGTGCGGGAGCAGCCCGATGGCACGGTCGACGTGCTCATCGGCGGCAATGCCCTCGTCTCCGGCAACAAGGCGCACGCGCTGGCCGTATCGGGAGCGGCGACCATGACGGCTGCGGTGGCCGCGACAGCGTCGGGCGTCAACAACGACCCCCGCCTCGTCTGGCAGGAATCCAGCCGCTCCGGCACCCCCGTGATCGTGGACAGCGGTGAGATCGCCGGAGCGATGTCGATGCTCGCTGCCGGCGGGCCGATCGTCGGCGCCGCGGAGTCCTACAACAACTTCGCGTCGGACCTGGCCCAGAAGGTCAATGACATCTACGGCACGGACTCCGACTCAAAATCCTTCTTCACTGTGGGCCCCGGCCCCGCTGCGGCGAACCTCAGCGTCGTTCCGACAACGGGAGCGGAGGTGCGCGCCGGCAACACGACCCTCGGCGCCTACGACGGTTCGATCGCCGACGCGATCGCGCAGCTCGGCGCCGGCAAGGCCGTGAACACCACCGACGGCACGCCGATCGCCTCCCCCGACTCCGTCTGGTCGACCTTTGTGATCGAGCTCGGCGTTGCGGCGCAGGGGCAGCTGCAACAGGCCAGCGTTGCCAGCAGCACGGCGGCATCCGCCGTCGGCCGCCAGCTCTCCAACGCCTCGGTGGATCTCGACGAAGAAAACGTCAACCTGCTCATGTTTCAGCACGCGTACCAGGGAGCCGCCCGAGTTCTGACCGCGGTGGACGAAATGCTCGACACCCTGATCAACCGCACCGGATTGGTGGGAAGGTAAGCCATGATCGATCGCGTCACCAGCCATACGCAGATGCGCTCAGCGCAGCGCAACCTGCAAGAGAACATGGCCAACCTGTCGAAGCTCCAGGAACAGGCCGGCACCCTGAAGGCGATCAACCGTCCCTCCGACGACCCGACCGCGGCCGCTGCGGCTATGTCGGTGCGCGCCGAGATTCGGGCCACCGACCAGTACAGCCGCAACGCCGACAACGGCAACGCCTGGCTCACGACGGTGGATTCCGCGCTCTCCGCCTCGACGAACATCATGAACCGCGTGCGCGACCTCACCGTTCAGGGGGCCAACGGCGCGCTCTCCCCCGCGGCGAAGGAAGCCATCGCGGTGGAGCTCGACGGTCTCAAGGAAGATCTGCTCGGCGTGGCGAACACCTCCTATCTCGGACGCACGGTCTTCGCCGGCAGTTCCGATAAAGGCGCCGCCTTCACTGCCGCGTACGAGTTCAAAGGGAGCGACGGCAGCAGCGTCAACCGTCGTATCGGTGCCGACACCACGGTTCGTGTGGATGCCGACGGTGGGGCGATCTTCGGAACCCCCGGTACGGTCGGCACCCCGTCCGCCAACCCGTCCGTCTTCGCCCTCATCGACACCATCGCGAGCAACCTGCGCGACGAAACCCCGGTGAGTGACCAGCTCACGGCGATCGATGACCGGCTCTCCACGATCATTGGCCAGCGCTCGGAGATGGGCGCCCGGCTGGCCCGCTTGGAACGCGCACAGGGCGCGCTGCTCGAGCAGTCCGGTGCCCTCGAGGCACAACGCTCGGGCGTCGAAGACATCGACCTGTCGCAGGTGATTCTGGACCTCAAGCTTCAGGAAGTGACCTATCAGGCCGCACTGGCCGTGACCGCCCGCGTGCTGCAACCGACCCTGATGGACTTTCTCCGATGACCGCTTCTTTGACCTTCGTCACTCCCCCACCCGGCCTCGCGCCGATGACGAACTTCACGCTCACCACGATTGACGGCGCCGACGGGCTCTATTCGCTGCAGGCGGTGCCGAACCCGAGCACGCGCCTGTATGTTCTCGACGCCGCCGTGTACCTGCCCGAGTACAGCCCGTACATCTCCACCGAGCAGTCCGGCTCGCTCTCCCTGACCGAACCGACGGATGCGCTCGTGCTCGTGGTCGTGAACCCCGGCGAAGGAAACACCACGGTCAACCTGATGGCCCCGATCATCGTGAACGCACTCACCGGCGTCTGCGCCCAGCTGATCCTCGAGGGTCAGGACTGGCCCCTACGCGCCGAGCTCACCACCGCCGCGTAGCCACACGTTCCGCACGGGTCGTGCCAGAATGCGTGCATGAGCTCGCTGCTGCTGACCGGTGGAACAGGCACGCTCGGCCGTGCCGTCGTGGCGGGTGCCGACCCGGGAGACGTTCGCATCCTCAGCCGTCAGGCGCGCCGGGGATCCGGGCCGGATTGGGCGCGCGCCGACCTTCTGACCGGTGACGGCCTCGATGCCGCCCTGCACGGCGTGCAGACGATCGTTCACTGTGCCACCAACCCGCGTGGCGGCGACGCACGCATGACCCGTACCCTCGTGGACGCTGCCCGGCGCTCGGCGACCCCGCCTCACCTGGTGTATATCTCCATCGTCGGCGTCGACCGCATTCCGCTCGGTTACTACCGCGAGAAGCTGTGGACCGAGCGTGTCGTGCAGAGCTCGGGCCTGCCGTGGACCATCCTGCGCGCGACGCAGTTTCACCAGCTCGTATTTTCGCTGTTCCACGCGCAGCGGCGGATGCCCGTGGTCTTCAGCCCCCGCATCCGGCTGCAGCCCATTGCCGTGCACGACGTGGCCGGCGAGCTGCTGCGCCTCGCGGCGGGGCCCGCCGCCGGGCACGCGCCCGATATCGGCGGCCCGGAGGTTCTCACGGCCACCGAGATCGCCCGCAGCACGTTCGCGGCGATGGGCGTGCGGCGCCCGATCGTATCGTTCCGCCTGCCGGGCGCCACGTTCGCGGCGCTGCGTGCCGGCGACAACCTCGTTCCGGGCAATCGCTTCGGAACCGCAACCTACGCCGATTTTCTGGCCGCGCGCCTCCGATAAAGCTACGCGGTGAGCGGGGCAATGCCGTCGTCGTGGGCGATGAAGATTCCGGTGACGGGCATGGGCGCGAAGGCGGAGGCGAGTTCGACGCTCCACGCCCGGTCCGTGGCCGTCAGCACGGCGGTGCCGGGACGCTCGAGGATGAGAATCACGCTGCCGCCCGGAGCGTATTCCGACAACAGTGTGCACATGTTTGCCCCCGCCGGAGCGAGGTCGCCCGGCTCGGGACGCACCGGAATATCGCCAATCGGGATCAGCAGCGGGAGCTGGTATCCGTGGGCGTCCAACACCATGACCCATAACTGGCGTCGGATGGCGCGCCCGATCAGGTCGAACACGCGCGCTCTGGCCTCTGCCCCGGAATTGACGGGTGGGGACTCATCAAGGATGGTCATGCCTCCAGAATGCGACGCTTCCTCCTGCAAAGTGAGTTATCCACAAGTTTTCTCCGCGGCCGTAGCTGTGAAACCCTCGGGCGTCATACCGCGGCCTCCCGCACCCCCCTAGACTGACAGTCCGCCGTGCCGTCGTGTGCGTCGTCGTCGACCAGCGCAGATCGGAGGATTCATTGACCGGGCCCTGGCTCAGCTCCCCCTCGAATGCCACCGCCGAAGGACGCGCCCTGGAGAAGGCCCACGAATCTGCGGTGTCCGAGCGCATCATCAGCGCCGGTGTTCGCAAGCTGGTGCAGGACTCCTGGCAGCGTTCCCTCTCGCTCAGCCTCGACCCCACCCGGGTCGCCCCGGAACGCGCGCTCACCGACGTTGAGCTGCGCGATATGCGCAACCAGCATCCACTTGCCACCGTGCTGCCGGTCGTGCACAACCTGCTGATCCGGCACGCCTTCGAGTCGAAACTGATCGTGGCGGTCGGCGACGAATCGGGACGGCTGCTCTGGATCGACGGTGACCGGGTGCTGCGCGGCAAGGTGGAGGACATGCTGTTCGTCGAGGGCGCCGATTGGTCCGAAGGTCGCGTCGGCACAAGCGCGCCCGGTACCGCCCTGGCGCTCGATCGTGGAATTCAGATTCGCCGCGCCGAGCACTTCAGCCTGCTCGCCCACCCATGGAGCTGCACCGCCGTTCCCATCCACGACCCCGACACGGGCAAAATCCTCGGCGTCATCGACATCACCGGTGGCGACGAGGCCGTCGCACCACAGACCCTTCCGCTCGTGGAGGCCGCGGTGGCCGCGATGGAGGCGGAGCTGCGCATCCAGCGGCTCGGTGCCACTCCGCGCGACTTCACCACCACACGTGCCGCACCCCTGATCGTGGCCGCGCCGCGCCGGGCCGCAACCCCCGTGACCCTCAACGTGCTCGGCACCGACCACGGGCACCTGGAAACCGGCACCCTGTCGGTGGATCTCAGCCCGCGGCACGCCGAGATCCTCGCGCTCCTCGCCTGGCACCGGGAGGGGCTCTCCGCCGACCGGCTCGCCCTGTTACTGAGCGACGACGGCTATTCGGTCGACACGCTTCGGGCCGAGATGGTGCGCGTGCGCAAGGTGCTCGAACTGTTCTCGGGGCGGGTGGTGATCAGCTCCCGGCCCTACCGGCTCGAAACGACGCTGGAGATCGATGCCCAGCGGGTGCTGGCTTTCCTCGAACGCGGTGCGCACCGGGTGGCGATGGGTGCGTACCGCGGATCCGTGCTGCCCAACTCGGTCTCGCCCGGCATCGCCGACATCCGGTCTGAGGTCAGCGCTCGCCTGCGCGAAGCGATGCTGGCGGATGCCTCGGTGGAGGTTTTGCTCGAATACGCGCGCTCCGAGGAAGCCACTTGGGACACCGAGGTGTGGCGCGCGTGCCTGCAACTGCTTCCTGCCCGCTCCCCCAAGCGGGCCACCGTCGTGGCTCGCCTGAAGCGCATCGACGACGAACTCACACCCGCCCCCGCCCGCGCCCGGTCGTAGTCCTACCGAGCACAAGGCTGGCGACAGCGCCAACGACTGCGTCTGGTGCTGGTTCAGGCCTGTAGGTGCAGCGGCGACCCCGATGTCAGTGGCGATCTGCCGGCGAGCCGGATGGCGGTTCGGGTGGGGTCGGCCGCCGGCGGTGGGATCAGCCAATACTCGGGGCCGATCCGGGTGATCTCCCACCCGTCGTTGTGCAACCGGAGATGATCTCGGGCACAGAGCAGGATGCCGTCGTCGAGATTCGTGAGGCCTCCGTCGGCGTTCCAGCCGTTGATGTGGTGGGCTTCCGTATAGCTCGGTGGTCGGCGACAGTCGGGCCACCTGCATCCGCCGTCCCGAAGCGCCAGTGCCGCGCGTTGCGCCGAGGTAAAGAGCCGCTGCTCCCGCCCCACATCCAGCACCGTGCCGTCCCTGCTGAACAGCACGGGGATGAAACCGGCGTTGCAAATCGACCGGTCGATGGTCGTCGTCGGGACCGCGCCCGGGGATCCTTCGATGAACCCGTCTGCCAGAACCAGTTCGCTCGAGGCACCACGCGACGGTGCCGGGGCTGGAGCGTCTGTCGCAGTGACCACGAGCTTCACCGAAGGGCGAATCCGGCCGAACAGGGTGCCGGGGTCGGCGGCGGCCGCGACCTTGATCACCTCGATCAGGGCCTCGGCGGCGATTTGGTCCGTGGAGCGGGGGTCGTCGATGATGCGTTGCGCGCGTTCTTTCTCGCCCTCTTCCACGAATCTGGGTCCGCCGGTGCGGGGGCCGGTGATCTGCAGCAGGAAGTCCTTGAAGTAGGCGCCGTTTTCCGGGTCCAGTTCGAAGGTGCCGTGCAACATGCCGTCCGGCTTGTCCCACACCCTCAGGTACTGCCGGGCGCGCATCGCGTCGGCTCGCGACGCGACACCGGCGGCATCGATGGAGTCCCGGCACTGCCGGGCCGCCTTCGCCGCCTGGTCCGCGTTTACCGACTGACATTGGTCGATCAGCTGCACGACCGCGTCGGCGAGCATCGCTTCGGTCACCCCGATTGCGGTTTCACCGAGGCCCCGACGAATCGCCGTCGCGGACTCGGTACTCAAGGTCCCATCCGTAACGGCGGTGCCGAGCGGCGCGAACCACGGCGTGTGCACATCTACTGGCGGCGCCTCGGGAAACTCCCGAGCCCACTGGTCGGCCTGCTTCTGGCGTTCCCGGGCGGTTTCGGCCTCGGTGGCCATGGTCCCGGCCTCGATCAGGCGACGGGTGTCGGCCTTGCTGCTGCCGCCGCCTCCGCCCAGGGACTGCACATAGTCCTCAGGACTGGGGTATCCCTTCTTGCGGGCGAGGCCTTCGCGGCCGAGCTGCCAGTCGGAGCGGGTGGCGACGTTCGCCGCCGACAGGGCGAGGTAGGTGGCGACCTCGCGGGAGAGCCGAGCGATGGCCCGGTGGGTGTTCTCCGACTGATCGTCGGAGAGCTCCGCGAATGACGCCGCGGATATACCCGACCGGGCCAAAGCCACGGCCAGATCAACGAAAACACCGTCAATGGTGGTTGTCATGAGATAAGTGTGACAGGCACCACTGACACTGGGCCGAGCCGATCCGGGCCCCCGCAACCTTTCGCAACGTTGGTGTTCCTAGACTCCCAACCAAGGCCGCGACAAGCGGCCTTCCCGACATCGTCGTCGAATAGGAGTGTCATGACCGTATATGCAGCCCCCGGAACTCCGGGCGCAAAGGTGAACTTCAAGCCCCGCTATGAGAACTGGATTGGCGGAGAGTGGGTTGCGCCCGTCAAGGGTGAATACTTCGAAGACGTGACCCCCGTCACCGGCCGCCCCTTCACGGAGGTCGCCCGCGGAACCGCGGAAGACATCGAGCTCGCCCTCGACGCAGCGCACAAGGCCGCCCCGGCCTGGGGCAAGACCAGCGCCACCGAACGCGCCGCCGTGCTCAACCGCATCGCCGACAAGATCGACGCCAACCTCGAGCTTCTGTCTGTGGCCGAGACCTGGGACAACGGCAAGCCGATCCGCGAAACCCTCAACGCCGACATCCCCCTCGCCGCCGATCATTTCCGCTACTTCGCGTCGGCGATCCGCGCCCAGGACGGCGACCACGCCCAGCTCGACGGCGACACGGTCTCGTACCAGTTCCACGAGCCGCTCGGCGTCGTCGGCCAGATCATCCCGTGGAACTTCCCCATTCTGATGGCCGTCTGGAAGCTGGCCCCCGCCCTCGCCGCGGGCAACACCGTTGTGCTCAAGCCCGCCGAGCAGACGCCCGCGTCGATCCTCGTGCTGATGGAGCTGATCGGCGATATCCTCCCCCCGGGCGTCGTCAACGTTGTCAACGGGTTCGGCCTCGAAGCCGGCAAGCCGCTCGCCTCCTCCAAGCGCATCCGCAAGATCGCGTTCACCGGTGAGACCACCACCGGGCGCCTCATCCTGCAGTACGCCAGCGCCAACATCATCCCCTCCACCGTCGAGCTCGGAGGCAAGAGCGCCAATATCTTCTTCGGTGACGTGGCCGCCGAGAACGACGCGTTCTACAACAAGTCCCAGGAGGGCTTCGCGCTCTTTGCCTTCAACCAGGGCGAGGTCTGCACGGCCCCCAGCCGGGCCCTGCTGCAGAAGTCGATCTACGACAGCTTCCTCGGCGACGCCGTGCAGCGCACCAGCCTCGCGATCCAGGGCAACCCCCTCGACACCGACACCCAGGTGGGTGCGCAGGCGAGCAACGACCAGCTCGAGAAGATCTTGTCGTACATCGACATCGGCAAGAAGGAGGGCGCCAAGCTCGCCCTCGGCGGCGAACGCGCCGACCTCGGCGGCGACCTCAGCGGCGGCTATTACGTGCAGCCGACCGTGTTCGAGGGCAACAACAGCATGCGCATCTTCCAGGAGGAGATCTTCGGGCCGGTTCTCGCCGTGACGAGCTTCACCGACTACGACGACGCCATCTCGATCGCCAACGACACCATCTACGGCCTCGGCGCCGGCGTCTGGTCCCGCAACGGCAACGTCGCCTACCGCGCCGGGCGGGACATCCAGGCCGGACGCGTCTGGGTCAACAACTACCACGCCTACCCCGCCGGGGCCGCGTTCGGTGGGTACAAGAGCTCCGGCATCGGCCGGGAGAACAACAAGCTCGCGCTCGACCACTACCAGCAGACCAAGAACCTGCTCGTGTCGTACTCGGAAGACGCCCTCGGCTTCTTCTAAACCGTCGCCGGACACGCCCGGTTCACCCCATGTGAACGGCCGGGGCGCTGCGCAGGCAGGCCCCGGCTATTCTGGGGCTGTCAACGACGACGTGTCGTTGACAGCCCGTTTTTCTTTTCTCGGAAGGGCCACACATGCCAGATCTCGCCACAGAGTCCGTGATGGCCTCTGTCACCATTCCCGGGGAGAGTGTTCCCCGCGTTGAACTGGCCCCGGTGGCCATCGACCTGCTGCGCAGCCTGTGGGACGAGCACGGCCCGCTCATGTTCCATCAGTCCGGCGGATGCTGCGACGGCAGCGCCCCGATGTGCTTCATGGCCGGCGAATTCATCACCTCGGACCAGGATGTTCTTTTGGGCCGACTCGATATCGCCCCGGCCGGCGAGCCGGCCCAGGAGATCGACTTCTGGATGTCGGCGGAGCAATTCGCCTACTGGAGCCACACGTTTCTCACGATCGATGTGGTTCCCGGCCGCGGGAGCGGCTTCTCGGCCGAGGCTCCGCGCGGCGTACGGTTCCTCATCCGTTCCCGGCTGATGGAGACCGCGGTCCCGTTCGCCTGACCCGGGGAATCGGTCTAGGAGCCGATGGCCTGGTACGCCGAGAACAGCAGCGACGCGTCGGGGCCCTCGAGGATCGTCGGCTTGGCGATGTCGTCGAGCACCACAAAGCGCAGCATGCCGCTGCGGGTCTTCTTGTCGCGTTGCATCGTCGCCAGCAGGGTGTTCCAGCGCCCCACCGGGTAGGTGGTCGGCAGGGTGAGGGACTCGAGGATGCGGCGGTGCCGGTCGACGGCCTCCACGGAGAGGCGGCCGCTCAGGCACGCGAGCTCGGCGGCGAACATCATGCCGACACCGACGGCGGCGCCGTGACGCCAGCCGTACCGCTCGGCGTGCTCGACGGCGTGACCGAGGGTGTGACCGTAGTTGAGGATCTCGCGCAGGCCGGACTCCTTGAAGTCCTGGCCGACGACGCGAGCCTTCATCTCGATCGACAGTTCGATCAGGCGACGAAACTGGGGCGTGGTGGGGTCGGTCGCCAGGTTCACGTCGGCCTCGATGATGTCGAGGATCTCCGGAACCTGAATGAAGCCGGCCTTCACGATTTCGGCGAAGCCCGCGAGAATCTCGTTGCGTGGCAGCTGCTCGAGCAGGTCGAGGTCGCAGATCACGGCGGTGGGCGCCCAGAACGTGCCGACCAGGTTCTTGCCCTCTGCGGTGTTGATGCCGTTCTTGCCGCCGACCGCGGCGTCCACCATGCCGAGCACGCTCGTGGGGACCTGAATCACCTTGATGCCGCGCAGCCACGTGGCCGCCACGAAACCGGCGAGGTCGGTGACCGCGCCGCCGCCGAGGCCGATCACGGCGTCAGTGCGGCTGAAGTCGGCCTGGCCCATCACCTGCCAGCAGAACGCCGCCACCTCCACGCGCTTGGCGGGTTCGGCGTCGGGAACCTCGGCGATCATGACCTCGTAGTTGTCGAGCAGGCTCTCGCGCAGCGCCACGGCGCGCGCGCCGAGCGTAGCGGTGTGCACGATGAGTACCTTGCGTACCTCGGTGCCGAGCTGCTGCCCGACGGAGCCGATGAGGCCGTTGCCCACGTACACCGGGTAACTGTCGTCGCCGTTCACGGGGATGACGGTTGTTCCGGGCACTGAAGCGAGGGGTGCCGGTGCGGAGGGTGCTGTTTCAGTCATTATCTCTTTCTAACCCAGGCCACGATCTCGTCGGCGATGCCGCCGATGGGACGGTGTGACGTGTCGAAGTGGATGCTTGCGAGCCGCTCGTAGAGCGGGCGTCGCTGGTCGAATATCCGTTGCCAGTCGGTGATTCCCCCGGCGAGCAGCGGGCGCTTGGCGCCGCCGATGCGTTTCCCGACGGCCTTGGCATTGACGCTGAGGTAGATGACCGTGTGGTCCGCCAGGTCGGTTTGCGTGTCGGCGTCGAGCACGGCCCCGCCACCGAGCGAGACGACGCTCGGCGCCAGCAGCGCCTCGGCGACGACCGTGCGCTCGATCACGCGAAAGTATTCTTCGCCCTCACGTGCGAAGATCTCGCTGATCGGACCGTACCGCGCCGCGATCACCTTGTCGGTGTCAATGAACGGCACGCCCAGTCCGCGCGCCACACGCTTGCCGATCCTGCTCTTGCCGGCGGCCATCGGTCCGATGAACACGAGAGGAAACGGGCGCACCTCAGCCGTGTCGCTGGCGGCCGTATTGTCGTTCACTACAGCGACGCGTCGCTCGACGCGCCCGTCTGCAGGTTCGAGGGAATGTGCGCGAGGTACGACTCGAGGTTGCGCCGGGTCTCGCCGATGGAGTCTCCGCCGAACTTCTCCAGCATCGAGTTGGCGAGCACGAGCGCGACCATGGCTTCCGCGACGACGCCCGCGGCGGGCACGGCACACACATCGGAACGCTGGTGGTGCGCCGGTGCGGCCTCGCTCGTGGCGACATCCACGGTGCGCAGGGCACGCGGGATGGTGGCGATCGGCTTCATGCCCGCGCGCACGCGCAGCACGGTTCCGGTGCTCATGCCGCCCTCGGTGCCGCCGGCCTTGTCGCTGGCGCGCTGGATGGCGCCGTCGGACATGACCAGTTCGTCGTGCGCCTCCGAGCCGCGACGGGTGGTGGTGAGAAAACCGTCGCCGACCTCGACACCCTTGATGGCCTGGATGCCCATGAGCGCCGCGGCGAGCTGCGAGTCCAGGCGACGGTCCCAATGCACGAACGAGCCCAGTCCCGGAGGCAGGTTATAGGCGAGCACCTCGACGACACCGCCGAGGGTGTCACCGTCGCGGTGCGCGGCGTCGACCTCGGCCACCATCAGAGCGGATGTCTCGGGGTCGAAGCAGCGCAGCAGGTCGGCGTCGAGGGTGTCGACATCGCTCGCACGGGGAAGCGCGGCGGTCTCAGGTACTCGCACCGGACCGATGGACAGCGTGTGGCTGACCAGGGTGATGCCGAGTTCGGCGAGGAAGGATCGGGCGACGGCGCCGAGGGCGACCCGGGCGGCCGTCTCCCGGGCGCTCGCGCGCTCCAGGACGGGGCGGGCCTCGTCGAAGCCGTACTTCTGCATGCCGGCGAGGTCGGCGTGGCCGGGCCGCGGACGGGTCAAAGGCGCACCGCGACCGCGCGTCGTCGACGGGGCCGAGTCGGATTCGGTGTCGATCGGGTCGGCGCTCATCACATCGACCCACTTGGGCCATTCGGAGTTGCCGATCCGCAGGGCGACCGGGCCGCCAAGGGTGAGACCGTGACGCACTCCCCCGGATACCGTGAGTTCATCCTGCTCGAATTTCATTCGAGCCCCACGACCGTAGCCGAGTTTCCGGCGCGCAAGATCGAGGCGGATCGCATCTAGAGTGACCGGGATTCCAGCGGGCAAACCCTCGACAATGGCGATGAGTTCGGGGCCGTGGGACTCTCCGGCGGTGAGCCAACGAAGCATGGTTCCTATCCTTCCACAGGGTCGCGGCACAAGACGCCGCGCATGGCCGCAAGCACCTCGGTCTCATCCTCAAGCGGGATGAGCGAATCGCCGGCTACGAAAATTCGGTCCTGAATCAGCGCCTGGTGCAACAGCATGCCCAGGCCGGACAACACCGTGCCGCCGCTGGCCTGCCACGATGTGGCCAGCGCACTCGGCCACGGCGAATACGCCACGTCGAACAACGGGACACTGCGGCGCAGGGCGGGCGGGAATTCTCCCGACAGGGTGCTTCCGCCCGGAAGGGTGCTGATGACCAGGTCACTCGTGGGGCGTGCGTCGGCGAGGTCGGCCAGGGCCGACACCGTCACGGTGAGCCCGAGTGTCGTGCCCAGTTCCCTGAGCGGCCTGGCCTTGGCCGGGTCGCGAACGATCACGTCGACGCCTTCGGCTCCGAGCTCCGCGGCGGCCACGAGCGCCGACGTTGCCGTCGCTCCCGCGCCCAGCAGCGTCACGTGCGGCGGCCGCACGACACCGTTCTCGGTGAGCGCACGCACCAGGCCGGCCACGTCGGTGTTGAAGCCGCTGAGCGTCCGCGCGCCGCCCTCCTGGCCTGCCGGTGTGATGAGCACCGTGTTGACGGCGCCGGTGAGCTCGGCCACCCGGTCAAGCTCATCGATGAGCGGGAGAACCTCGTGCTTGAGCGGCATCGTGAGTGACAGCCCTCGCCACTCGGGCCCGAGAACGTCGATGAACGACGCGAGTTCGCCGGAGCGCACCTCGTGGGCCTCATAATGCCATTTCAGGCCGAGGACCCGGTACGCGGCGCGGTGCAGCGCGGGTGATCGCGAGTGCAGAATGGGCGAGCCCAGAACCGCGAATCGCGGGGTGCTGACGCGGGTCACCGGTTCTCCCTCATCCAGTCCTGCCACTTCACGACGGCCGCGTCGTGCTCCTGCACCGTGGAGGAGAAAATCGTTTCTCCCGTGTCGAGGTTCCAGGTCACGAAGAACAGCCACGGACCGTCCGCGGGGTTCAGGGCGGCATCGATCGCAAGGTCGCCGGGGTTGGAGATGGGCCCGATGGGCAGCCCGGGGTGCGCGTAGGTGTTGTACAGGTTGCCGGCGTCGCTGCGCTCGGCATCCGTGGTCGTCACGAGGTGCGTGTTGCCGGTGCCGTAGGCCACGGTCGCATCGGACTGCAGCAGTCCGCTCTTCCACCGCTCCGGGTTGAGCCGGTTGAGGAAGACGCGGGACACCTTGTAATAATCGTCGCGCAGACCGGCCTCCCGCTGGATGAGGGAGGCGAGCACGATCGTCGTCCAGCGCTTCTCCGGGGCGACGCCCGCACTGTCGAGGGCCGTGAACTGCCGGTTAACCATGGTCTTGAGGGCGTCCTGCGCCGAGGTTCCGGGCGAGAAGGTGTAGGTGGCGGGAAACAGGAAGCCTTCGAGTGTGGTCGCCTCGGCCGGCAGCCCGAAGGATGCCGGGGTGGCCGCGGCGGCCTGCAGGTCGGCGAGGGGAATTTCGGTGCCCTCCGCGATCGACTCAAGCACCACGTCGGCGGCGGTTCCCTCAGGAATGACCACCGTCTGGTCGAGCTTGCTGGCTGGATCGAGCAGTCGGTCGAGAGCGGATTCGGCGGTCATCCGGGTCTTGAGCTGGTACGCGCCGGGCTGGAACACCGGCTCCGGCTGCACGGCCAGGAGCAGCTTGTAGAAGGCGGTGTACCCCTTGACGACCCCCTCATCCACGAGCGTCGCGGCGATGTCCGAACCGGAATCACCCGCATGGATCATGACCATGGTGTCTGTGCCGGTTGCGGCCTCCTCCTCGGTGAAGTCCGCCGGCCCCTGCACCGCGGCAATCAGTTGCGCAATGGGGGCACGCAACGCGTAGGCGCCGCCGGCGAGCAGGGCGAGGATGACCACCAGCGCGATGAGGCACCCCCAGGCGCCCTTGCGACGTCGCTTCTCACGCGGCGGTTCGGCGGCGACTGTGGCACGACGATGGGCTCGCCCGGCGGCGCGCAGGTCCGCGCGATCGGTGGGTTCGTTGGTCGGAATCATGGAGGGCCCGTCGTCTGGTTGGCGTGGCGCCGCAACCGCGTCGCGGTTGGGCACTGCGGGCCGGGCAGGCTGGTCTGACTGCTCTGGCTCAACTGGGCCGGCGGCCTGCTCGGGTTCCGGCAGTGGCCCGTCGCCGGTCGTATCGGCCGAGACGGGAGCCGACTCGGCCTCTCCCGACGCTTCACGGGCCAGCTGCTCTGCCTCTTCGCGCGCCTGCTGCGCCAGGCGCAGCGAGCGTCGGGACGGCATCGGCTGGTCGCCGGGAGTGCTCGGCACGATCAGGGCCTTCCGCTCAGGTCAAGGGGCGAGCCGGCTGGGTTGCCCGATGAACGCTCGCTGTCGAGCGCATGCTGCAAAATTATAGTGGCGGCCACCTGATCGACGACCGGGCGCTGCGTCTTGGCCGGGCGCCCGGATGCGCGCAACGCGGACTGCGCCGACACCGTGGACAGGCGTTCGTCGACGAGGCGCACCGGCACGCTCAGCGCGTGCCCCAACGCCTCCGCGAAGGCCTGGGCATCCTCCGTGGACGCGGTCCGGTTGCCGGACAGTGCGAGCGGGAGGCCGACAACGACCTCAACGGCGTCGAATTCGCTGACGATCTCGAGCAGGCGGGCGATGTCGCGGCGCCCGTCCGCGTCGCGGCTCACGGTCTCCACCGGCATGGCCAGCATGCCGTGGTTGTCGCTGCGAGACACTCCGATTCGAACCTTGCCGACGTCGACTCCGACCCGCACACCCGACCGCATGACTTAGCGCGAGACCGTGGACAGCACCGCGCCGAGGGCCGCCGGGATGGCCTCGGTGTTCACTCCGCCGCCCTGCGCGAGGTCGTCCTTGCCGCCTCCGCCGCCGCCGAGGATTCCCGCCACCTGCTTGGCCAACGCGCCGGCCTTGTGGCCGGCGTCACGGGCCGCCTGGTTGGTGGCCACGACGACAACGGGCTTCTCACCGACGGTGGCCGCGAGGGCGACGACGGCCGGGTCTGCGCCCAGTCGCTCCCGCGTGGCGGTCACGAGCATGCGCACGTCGTCGGCGGAGTTGAGCACGCCGAGGTCTTTCGCCACGAGGGTGACCGATCCGGCGCGCGTCTGGGCGGACACCAACGCGGGCACGCGTTCGGTGAGGGCACGGGACTCGAAGGCCGCGATCTTCTTTTCCGCCGACTTGAGGTTTTGTACCAGCTCGCCGATGCGCTCCGGCAGGTTTTCCCGCGGCGTTTTGAGGCTCGCGGTGAGCTGGGAGACGAGGGCTCGCTCGGTGGCGAGGTCACGGAAGGCTTCGAGGCCGACGAGCGCCTCGACGCGACGGTTCGTCGATCCGACGGATGCCTCACTGGTGAGGTTGATCATGCCGATCTCGGCGCTGCTGGAGACGTGGGTACCGGCGCACAGTTCACGCGACCAGGGGCCGCCGATGTCGACGACGCGCACCCGATCACCGTATTTCTCGCCGAACAGGGCCATGGCGCCGAGCGCCTTCGCCTCGTCGAGCGGCAGTTCGCGGGTGGTGACGGGTAGGTTGTCGCGGATGGCGTTGTTGGAGATCTCTTCGATCTCGCTCCGCGTCGCCGGCGACAGCGCCTGGTTCCAGGAGAAGTCGAGGCGGAAGAAACCCGACTTGTTGTACGAACCCGACTGGTGCGCGTTCGGCCCGAGCACCTGACGCAGTGCCGCGTGCAGCACGTGCGTGCCGGAGTGCGCCTGCCGGGCACCGCGACGCCAGTCCGGGTCGACGATGCTGGTCGCCTGGTCTCCCACTCCGACCTCGCCGGAGCGCACCGTGACGGTGTGGCTGATCAGTCCCTTGACGGGCTTCTGCACGTCAAGCACCTCAAGCTCGTACCCGGCACCCACGATCAGGCCGGCGTCGGCATCCTGTCCGCCGGACTCGGCCCACAGGGCCGTCTCGGCGAGAATGACCTCGGCGGTTTCGCCGGCCACGGCGCTCGTCACGGACACGCCGTCGACGATGAGTCCGAGCACGCTCGACTCGTGCTGCATCTCGTCGTAGCCGGTGAACAGGGTCTCACCGGCGGCGCGGAACGCGCTGTACACGCCGAGGTCGGCCAGGTGCGTCTTCTTCGACTTCGCATCGGCCTTGGCCATGGTGCGCTGTTTCGTCATGAGCGTGTCGAAGGCCTCACGGTTCACGCTGAGGCCGGCTTCCTGCGCGATTTCGAGGGTGATCTCGATGGGGAAACCGTAGGTGTCGTGCAGCAGGAAGGCGGTCGGCCCGGCCAGCTCGGTCTTGTTCGCGGTTTTGGTTTTCGCCACGGCGAGGTCCAGAACGGCGCTGCCGCTGGCGAGCGTGCGCAGGAACGTCTCCTCCTCGGAGTACGCGGCCTGGCTGATGCGGCTGAAGTCGGTGAAGACCTCCGGGTAGGAGGACATCATGGCGTCACGCGAGGTGGGGAGCATCTCCGGGAGGCTGGTCGAATCGACGCCCAGCAGGCGCATGGCGCGGATGCTGCGACGAAGCAGGCGCCGCAGGATGTAGCCGCGGCCCTCGTTGGACGGCATGACGCCGTCGCTCATCAGCATGAGGGACGAGCGCACGTGGTCGGCGACGATGCGCATCCGCACGTCGTCGTCATGGTCGGCGCCGTAGCGGCGGCCGGACAGGGCGGCGGCGCGATCGAGAACCGGGCGAACCTGGTCGATCTCGTACATGTTCTCGACACCCTGCTTGAGGAATGCGACGCGCTCGAGTCCCATTCCGGTGTCGATGTTCTTCTTGGGAAGTTCACCGAGAATCTGGAAGTCGCTCTTGCCGGTGCTCTCGCCGCGCAGGTACTGCATGAAGACGAGGTTCCAGATCTCCACGTAACGGTCGTCGTCGGTGGCCGGTCCGCCGTCGGCGCCGTAGGCGGGGCCGCGGTCGAAGAAGATCTCGGAGCAGGGGCCGGCCGGGCCGGGCTGGCCGGTGGACCAGTAGTTGGATTCCATGCCGAGGCGCTGGATGCGGTTCTCGGGGACTCCGAGCGCACGCCAGTACCGGAATGCCTCATCGTCGTCGAGGTAGATGGTGACCCACAGGTCGGCTTCGCGAAAGCCGTAACCGCCCTGGTTCTCGGGGGTGGTCAACAGCTCCCAGGCGAAGCCGATGGCTTCTTCCTTGAAGTAGTCGCCGAACGAGAAGTTTCCGTTCATCTGAAAGAACGTGCCGTGGCGCGGCGTCTTGCCGACCTCTTCAATGTCGTTGGTGCGGATGCACTTCTGCACGCTCGTGGCGCGCGCATAGGGCGCCGGCACGAGGCCGGTGAGGTACGGCACGAACGGCACCATGCCGGCAACGGTGAACAGGAGGGTGGGGTCGTCGCTTACCAGGGAGGCGGACGGCACAACCGTGTGTCCGCGATCAGCGAAGAAGTCGAGCCAGCGCCCGCGAATGTCGGCAGTCTGCATGGTGTCCGTAGCCTTGGTGGTGCGTGAATAGCGAAAGTTTGTGGCGAGCGAGGAGCTACTGGGCAGTCGCCTCGTCGGCGTCGCCAAGCGCCGCGTGCAGCTCGGCCTCGCGCTGACGGTAGCCGTCGGAGATGGCCTCCCCGAACTCGCGCGCCTTGGCGTCAAGGTCGGTGAAGAACTGCTTGCCCTGCTGCGACTTGTTCACCTCGTGGGCGACGACGAAACCGGCGGCGACACCTACAACCAGCCAGATGAAGTTTTTCACAGATGCTCCCTTGAGTTTTGATGGGCGGCACCTATCGCAAAAGGTGCTGCGTTAAGAGTAGCGGTCTTAGTTCACTCTCGCCGGGACGCGGTCGGCCTGCCGACCCGAATGGGCTCCCCTGCCCGGCCCGGGACGGTGTCCGGGGACAGAAAAAGGGCGGACCACCCGGAGGTGATCCGCCCTTCAGCGTAATTCAGGTGATGCTAGCGGGCCGCGTAGTACTCAACGACGAGCTGAACTTCACACGTCACGGGGATCTCGACGCGCTTCGGGGCGCGCACGAGGCGGGCCTGCAGCTTGTCGAGTTCAACCTCGAGGTACGCGGGAAGCTTGGGGAGCAGGTCGACGTGTCCGCCGGCGGCTGCAACCTGGAAGGGTTCCATGCCCTCGCTGCGAGCCTTGACGTGCATGAGCTGGCCCGGCTTCACGCGGAAGGAGGGCCGGTCAACGAGCTCTCCGTCAACGAGGATGTGGCGGTGCACGATCATCTGGCGAGCCTGAGCCGTGGTGCGGGCAATGGCGGAGCGCACGAGGAGGGCGTCGAGACGGGTCTCGAGGATCTCAACCAGGTTCTCACCGGTCAGTCCCTGACGACGACGAGCCTGCTCGAAGGCAATCTTGAGCTGGGCTTCGCGGATGCCGTACTGGGCACGCAAACGCTGCTTCTCGCGCAGGCGGACGGCGTAGTCCGAGTCGGTCTTGCGCTTGGTACGGCCGTGCTCACCCGGTGCATAGGGGCGCTTCTCGAGGAAGCGGGCTGCCTTCGGCGTGAGGGCAATGCCCAGCGCGCGCGACAGGCGGGTCTTACTGCGGGTACGTGACTTTGTAGACACGGTTTCCTTTCAATCGGACTCAACAAGGGAATACCAGGGCGCCGCGCTCAAAAGGCGCTGGCGTCATGGGAGATCAGAGGGGTGTTTGCCAGGGGGCCCGGCTACAGGGCAATCCCATTCAAACTGGAATCGGACGCAGCCGCATGCCAAAACCAGTTGTAGGCAAGGTTCAGGCTACCACAGGAGCCGCCTCGCCCGCGCCGCTCCGGCCCATCAGGCGCCGGCTATCGGCCGCGCACGATTCGACGCAACTTGGCGAGCCTGGCCGAAATTTCCCGCTCATGGCCGTGCTCGGTGGGTTCGTAGTATCGCGTTGATGTGAGCTCGGTGGGCGGGTACTGCTGGGTCACGACCCCGAGGGCGTCATCGTGCGGGTACAGGTAGCCCTTGCCGTGCCCGAGGCGTTTGGCGCCCGGGTAGTGCGCGTCGCGCATGCCCTTGGGTACCCGGCCCATCTTTCCGGCGCGGATGTCGGCGATCGCCTTGTCGAGTGCCATGTAGGCGGCGTTCGATTTGGGGGCGGTCGCGAGGTGCACGACCGCCTGGGCCAGTGGGATCCGCCCCTCCGGCATGCCGATCAGCTGCACGGCGTCGGCGGCGGCGACCGCGATCACGAGGGCCTGCGGATCGGCCATGCCGATGTCTTCGGAGGCGAGGATGATGATGCGCCGGGCAATGTAGCGGGGGTCTTCGCCGGCCTCGATCATGCGCGCCAGGTAGTGCAGGGCCGCGTCGACGTCGCTCCCCCGCACCGATTTGATGAAGGCGCTGATCACGTCGTAGTGCTCGTCGCCGTTGCGGTCGTACCGCAGCAGGGCCCGATCGACCGCGAGGGACACGATCTCCGTGGTGATGACCGGCCTGGTCTCGTCGTCGGCCGTGAGCGTGCTCGCCGCCGACACGGATGCCGCCTCAAGCGCGGTGAGGGCTCGCCGCGCGTCCCCCGACGCGAGCCGGATGATGGCGTCGCGGGCTTCCGGCTCCAGATCGAAGCGGCCCGCCAGACCACGGGGGTCGGTGACGGCACGATCGACCACCACACCGAGGTCGTCGTCGCCGAGGGTTTCCAGGGTGAGCAGAAGGGACCGGGACAACAGCGGGGAGATGATCGAGAACGACGGGTTCTCCGTGGTGGCCGCCACCAGAATGATGACGCCGTTTTCGACTCCGGGAAGCAGCGCGTCCTGCTGCGCCTTCGAGAAGCGGTGAATCTCGTCGAGGAAGAGCACGGTCGACAGTCCGTAGAGGTCGCGGCTGGTGCGCGCCTCCTCCATGACCTGGCGCACGTCGCGCACGCCTGCGGTCACGGCCGACAGCTCCACGAAGCGGCGGCCGGAGCTGTGTGCGATGGCCTGCGCGAGCGTGGTCTTTCCGGTGCCGGGAGGTCCCCAGAGAATCACGGATACCGACCCCTGCTCCCCGGACTTGTCGCTCGCGAGGCTCACCAGGGGTGACCCCGGGGTGAGCAAATGACGCTGACCGGCTACTTCATCGAGGGTTTTCGGGCGCATTCGTACGGCGAGGGGGGTCGCGCCCGTGCGCAGACCCGGTTGAGCATCCGACATTCCTCCAGCGTAGTTTGTGCGTAGAGTTCTACGAGGCTCGCGTGGAGCCGTAGGACCGACGTTCCCAGCTATCTGGAGGATCGAAAGTGGCACAGAATTACAAGCACGAGCGCGAAGCGCGCGCGTCTCGAGCCCGTACACGGGCGTACCAGGCGCGACGGGACGTCAACGAACACCAGCAGAAGCGCCGGGTTCGGGACAACATCCTGGCCGGTGCGGGACTCGTGGTGGTCGTGACCCTGCTCGTTGTCGCGCAAGTGTTCTATTTCAACGGTGGTCCGGGCTCGCCCGAACCCACCGATTCGGCCGCCGCCGACTCGTCCGCGACGGCCACACCCAGCCCGGCAACGGTCGAAAGCAGCGGAGATGTCCCCCCGAGCACCATCGCCGAGGGACGCACCTGGTCGGGAACGCTGACCCTCAACGACGTGGACCTGGGCATCGAGCTCGACGGCGCCGCGGCCCCGCAGGCGGTGTCGTCCACGATTTCGCTCGCGCAGAGCGGCTTCTACGACGGCACAACCTGTCACCGACTGACGACCGACGGATTCTTCGTGCTGCAGTGCGGCGATCCGAACGGCGACGGCAGCGGCGGACCCGAGTACCGCTACGGCCCCGTGGAGAACGCCCCGGTCGACAACGTGTACCCCGCGGGCACGCTCGCCATGGCGCGTCAGGGCGACAGTGCCTTCAGCCAGGGCAGCCAGTTCTTCATCGTCTACGAGGACACGACCATCGGTGCCGACACAGCTGGCGGCTACTCAGTGATCGGAAAAGTCACCAGCGGGCTTGACCAGCTCACGGCGAAGATCACGGATGCCGGCACCGGCGACGGCAAGGCAGACGGTCCCCCCGCGGTTCCCACCACAATTACCGGCATAACGGTTCAGTAGGAACACGCAATACGGGCTCGGGCTTGCAATAGGCTTAGCGCAGTATGTATTAATCCCCTCCGGGACCCACAACGAAAGCAGCAAGGTGAGCCTCTTGACTACGACAGATCAGCAACCATGGGGTCGCGTAGACGAAACCGGCACGGTTTACGTCCGTGAAGCCACGGGCGAGCGCGCCGTCGGCCAGTATCCCGACGCCACCCCCGAAGAAGCACTCGCATATTTTGAGCGCAAGTACGTGGAACTCAACGGCCAGGTGACGCTGCTGGAGCAGCGCGCCAAGGGCGGCGCCCCCGCCGCCGACGTCGCAAAGTCGGTCGCGAACCTCACCACGGCGGTGGCCAGCGCCAACGCCGTGGGCAACCTCGCCGCCCTCGCCGAGCGTCTCTCGGCCCTCGACGGAACCGTGACCGAGCTCACCGAGCAGCAGAACGTCGAGACGAAGGCGGCAGCAGCCGCCTCCCTCGCCGAGCGCACCGCCATCGTTGACGAGGCAGAACGTCTCGCCGCCGAGGACCCCGCCAAGACGCAGTGGAAGCAGACCAGCGCAGCGCTCGACGCCCTGTTCGCCAAATGGCAGGCACACCAGCACGACGCTCCGCGCATCCCCAAGGGCGAAGCAAACGACCTGTGGAAGCGATTCCGCGCCGCGCGCACCATCATCGAGCAGAACCGCAAGGCCTTCTTCGCCGAGCTGGACAGCGCACACAAGGACGTTCGTACCCGCAAGCAGGGTCTGATCGAGCAGGCAGAAGCGCTCGCGGACAAGGGCGCCGACGGCGTTTCCGCGTACCGCAACCTGCTGGAGGAGTGGAAGAAGGCCGGGCGCAGCGGCAAGAAGCAGGACGACGCCATGTGGGCGAAGTTCAAGGCGGCCGGCGATGTGCTCTATTCCGCGAAGTCCGAGGTCGAGGCAATCGACAACGAGGAGCATGACGCGAACCTCGTCCTCAAGCTGGAGCTCCTGACCGAGGCAGAGAAGCTGCTCACCGTCACGGACCGCGTCCAGGCTCGCACGGAGCTGAGCACGATCCAGCGCAAGTGGGATGCGATCGGCAAGGTTCCCCGCGATCAGGTCAAGCCGATCGAAGATCGTCTCCGCAAGGTGGAGGCCGTGGTGCGCAAGCTCGACGAGGACCACTGGAAGCGCAACAACCCGGAGACCAAGGCCCGTACCGAGGGTCTGGCCGGTCAGCTGAACGACGCCATCGCCAAGCTCGAGGTTGCACTGGAGAAGGCGGAGGCGAGCAAGGATGCAGCCGCCATCGCCGAGGCCACCGAGGCACTCGAGGCACGTAAGGCGTGGCTCAAGGCAATCGCCCAGTAGGGCCAACCCGCCCTCCACAGGCGGTCAGAATGTCGTTTCTGCACAGGTTCACCTCGCCGCGCGACGTGAACCGTGCAGGGGCGGCATTCTGCGTCTATGACGCATCGACTTGCCGCGGCCGTGGCTCCAGGCCACCGTCCCGATGACCTTCCGCTCGCCGAACTGATGTGCGCCGGCCTCGACGGCGAGGTCTTTCCCCTCGGCGCGTGCTGGTGTCCCATCGACCAGATCGACGGCCCCTCCCTGCGCGCGGCGTCGCTGGCCCCGCTCGTGCCCGCACGGGGCATTGTCGAACGCGCCAGTGCGGCCTGGGTCTACGGGTTCGCGGCCGAGCCTCGGGAGCACGAGCTGTGCGTCGATGTGCGTGCTCGCGCACACGTGTTGCCCTCGGCACGTGTGCACATCAGGGAGGTGGTGTGTTCGGAGTTCGATATCCAGTCCCTCGGCGGGCTGCGTGTCACCACGCCGCTGCGCACTGTCGTCGATCTGGCACTGTGGAACCCGGCGCTGTGGAACCCGGCGCTGTGCGACCCCTCGCTGCAGCGCGGTGACTTGACGAGCGTGCTGTGGGCCCTGCTGCGGTACGGCGGGTACCGTGACGTGGGCGAGGCCCGACGGGCCTGCACTGCGAGACCGGGACCGCACCGATCGCGTGCGCTCGAGCAGCTCGACCGGGTGGCTGCTCGATTCGCCCAGCAGGATTCCCTAGCCGTCGCTCACGCGATACACGTCGTAGACGGCGTCGATGCGACGAACGGCGTTGAGCACCCGGTCGAGGTGCGTGGTGTCCCCCATCTCGAAGACGAACCGACTGATGGCGAGGCGGTCGCTTGACGTGTTGACGGTCGCCGACAGAATGTTCACGTGATGCTCGGACAGCACGCGCGTCACATCCGACAGCAGCCCGGACCGGTCAAGCGCCTCAATCTGGATGTGCACGAGGAACAGGCTCTTCGACGTCGGCGCCCACTCGACGTCGATCATGCGCTCGGGTTCTTTCAGCAGCGACTGCACGTTGTGGCACGACGCCTGGTGCACCGAGACCCCGGCGCCCCTGGTGACGAACCCGACGATCTTGTCGCCCGGAACGGGCGTGCAGCATCGGGCCAGCTTGACCAGGATGTCCGGCGCCCCGCGAACGAGCACCCCGGAATCGCTCGTGCGCGGTGTCGGGGTGTGCCCGCGCGGCGCCACCGGAAAGTCACTGACGTCACTCTCCTCGACCGTCTGAATCGAGGAGACTACCTTCTCGAGCACGGACTGCGTCGACACGTGGCCCTCGCCGACGGCGGCGTAGAGGGCGGAAACGTCCTCGTATTTCATGACCGCGGCGACCTCGGCGAAGGAGTCCTGGTTCATGAGTTTCTGCAGCGGCAGGTTCTGCTTGCGCATGGCGCGGGCAATGGCATCGCGTCCCTGCTCGATCGCCTCGTCCCGACGCTCCTTCGTGAACCACTGGCGGATCTTATTGCGGGCTCGGGGACTCTTGACGAAGCCCAGCCAGTCCTTGCTCGGGCCGGAATCGGGGTTCTTCGACGTGAAGACCTCCACGACATCCCCGGTGTTGAGGGAGCTCTCGAGCGGCACGAGGCGACCGTTGACCTTGGAACCCATGGTGCGGTGACCCACCTCGGTGTGGACCGCGTAGGCGAAGTCCACGGGCGTCGCACCGGACGGAAGACCGATCACACGACCCTTGGGGGTGAAGACGTAGACCTCTTTCGCACCGATTTCGTAGCGCAGCGAGTCGAGGAATTCGCCGGGGTCAGCGGTCTCGGCCTGCCAGTCCGAAATGTGCGCGAGCCAGGCCATGTCGGTGTCGCTCTTCGGGCCCACGCCGGAGCTCTTGCCGTTGACCTGTTCCTTGTACTTCCAGTGCGCGGCGACACCGAACTCGGCCCGCTGGTGCATTTCCTGGGTACGAATTTGAATTTCGACCGGGCGACCGCTCGGCCCCATCACCGTCGTGTGCAGCGACTGGTACAGGTTGAATTTCGGGGTGGCGATGTAGTCCTTGAATCGACCGGGCAGCGGCGTCCAGCGCGCGTGGATGGATCCGAGCACGGCGTAGCAGTCACGCACGGAATTGACGAGCACCCGAATGCCGACAAGGTCGTATATCTCGTCGAAGTCGCGACCGCGAACAACCATCTTCTGGTAGATCGAGTAATACTGCTTCGGGCGTCCGGCAACCTTGCCACGGATGCGTGCGGCCTTCAGGTCGTCATTGATGGTGTCGATGACCTGCTGCACGAACTCTTCACGTTGCGGCGTGCGCTGGCGCACCAGGCTTTCGATCTCGGCGTACAGCTTGGGGTACAGCACCGCGAAGGACAGGTCTTCGAGTTCCCACTTGATCGTCTGGATGCCCAGCCGGTGCGCGAGCGGGGCGTAGATCTCGAGGGTTTCCGTGGCCTTGCGCACGGCGGAGGCGGCGGGAACGAAACCCCAGGTGCGTGCGTTGTGCAGCCGGTCGGCGAGTTTGATGATGAGCACGCGGATGTCTTTCGACATGGCGACGATCATCTTGCGCACGGTCTCGGCCTGGGTCGAGTCGCCGTACTTCACCTTGTCGAGCTTGGTGACTCCGTCGACGAGCATGGTGATCTCGTCACCGAAGTCGGCGCGCAGCTGGTCGAGCGTGTACGCCGTGTCTTCGACGGTGTCGTGCAGCAGGGCCGCGGCGATGGTCTTGGTTCCGATGCCGAGGTCGGCGAGAATTTGGGCGACGGCCACCGGGTGCGTGATGTACGGTTCGCCGCTGCGCCGGACCTGGCCCTCGTGCGCCTGCTCGGCGGTGACGTACGCGCGTTCGATGATCGAGAGGTCGGCCTTGGGGTGGTGGAGTCGCACCGTCTTGATGAGGGTGTCGACGGCCCCAACCGGCTGGGCACGCGAGAAAATGCGGGGAACCAGACGCCGTAAAGAAGCCGGGGACGGTGTGGTGGTATCCGTCATCGCTTCACCTCAATCCTGGGCCGGAGGGCTTTTCGACCGTTCGACCACAACGGTGTACCCCAATTATGTCCGAATGCGGTCGATCTGAGAAACGGGGCCGCGGGCGGCCCCGTTTCTCAGGCGGCGCGTCGGCTCAGGCGTCCACTTCGCGGGTCACCGAGGCGTCGGATGCCGGAGCGCCCGACGCCACAGCGTGCGCCTTCGCCGCGAGGGCCTTCTTGTCCCGCTTGCGCGTCGCGGGCTCGCGGGTGCGCAGCTGGGCGTAGAGCGGCGCGGCAATGAAGATCGTCGAATACGTTCCGACGAGGATGCCGATGAGCAGCGCGAGGGAAATGTCCCGCAGGGTGCCGGCGCCGAGCACAAAGGCGCCGATGAACAGAATGGACGCGACCGGGAGCGCGGCGACCACCGAGGTGTTGATAGACCGCACGAGCGTCTGGTTCACGGCGAGGTTGACCGAATCGGCGAACGTGCGCAACGAGCCGGGACCGTCCTCACTGGTATTCTCACGGATCTTGTCGAAGACGACGACCGTGTCATACAGCGAGTATCCGAGAATGGTGAGGAAGCCGATGACGGCCGCCGGTGTGATCTCGAACCCGGTGAGGCCGTAAATGCCGGCCGTGATCACCAGGTCGTGCAGCAGCGCCACCATGGCGGCGATGGACATCTTCCAGGTGCGGAAGTAGATCGCCATGACCGTGCTGGCGAGCACGAGGAAGACGACCAGAGCGCGTAGCGCCTGACCGGTGATGTCCTTGCCCCAGGACGGCCCGATGAACGACGCGGTCACATCGGCGGCCGGGACGTCGTAGGCCGTGCCGAGCGCGGCGCGAACGGCGCGGTTGTCCTCGCTCGTGAGCTGATCGGTTTGCACCCGGATCTCCGTGGCACCCACCGTCGAGACCTTCGCCACGGCGGAGGGAACGACGCTGGACACGGCATCCGCTGCGGCCGCCTGGTCCTGCGTGGCAACGTTCGAGACGACGAATTCGCTGCCTCCGGTGAACTCAATCCCGAATTGGAACCCGCCGCGGGCGAAGGGACCGACGACGGCGATGAGGATCAGGGCGGCGGCGATCAGGTACCAAAGTTTGCGTCGGCCCACAATGTTGAGCGAGCGTTCGCCGGTGTAGAGGTCATTTCCAAACTTGGAGAAGCTGGCCATTAGGAATCCTTCCCGTCGGTCGACGAATCCTGCGAAGCGCCAACGAGGTCTGCGGCCTTTCGCTCTGCGATGGTCTGCCGTTTCGCCGCCTCTCGGCTGGACGATGCGGATTTGGTGCCGGGAACGGCGACCGACGGCACGAAACGTGCGCGTCCGCGGTAAACGGCGCCGAGGGCCCTCGGGTCGAGTCCGCTCAGCTTGTGTCCCTCGTTGAAGAAACGGGTCTGCGCGATGAGCTGCAGCATGGGGTGCGTGAACAGGCCGACGACGACGAGGTCGACCACGGTGGTGAGTCCGAGCGTCAGGGCGAAACCACGCACGTTGCCGACGGCGAGGATGAAGAGCACCGCGGCCGCGAGGAAGTTGACGATGTCCGAGGCGATGATTGTGCGGATGGCCCGCTTCCAACCGGCCTCGACGGACGATTCAAGACCACGACCGTCCCGGAGCTCGTCGCGCACTCGTTCGAAGTACACGATGAAGGAGTCGGCCGTGATTCCGATGGCCACGATGAGTCCGGCCACACCGGCCAGTGAGAGGCGGTAGCCTTCCCGCCACGACAGGATGGTGATCAGGAGATAGGTGATGACGGCGGCGACTCCGAGTGAGGCGATGGTCACCAGCCCGAGCAGGCGGTATTGGGCGAGTGAATACATCACCACGAGGATGAGGCCGATCAGGCCGGCGATCAGACCGTTGACCAGCTGCGTGGACCCGAGCGTTGCGCTGATCGTGTCCTGGCTCTGCACGTTGAAGCTGATCGGCAGCGCGCCGAACTTGAGCTGGTCGGCGAGGGCCTTGGAGGATTCCTGGTCGAAGTCACCGGTGATCTGCGGGGCGTCCGTCACGCCCAGCACACGTGGGGCGGTGATGACCTGCCCGTCGAGCACGGCGGCGAACTGGTTCTGCGGGCTCTGCAGGGCGATCAGTCGGCTGGAAACGGCGAGGAAGTCGTCGGCACCCTTGCCGTTGAACTCGATGTTGACGACCCACTGGCCGGTGGGCGTGCCGCTCTGGCCGACCTCCTGGCCGTTGCTGGAGTCTGCGATGTTCGCGCCGTCCACCTCGACCGGGCCGAGGATGTACTTGGCGGAACCATCCGCCTCGCAGGTGATCAGCGGCTGATCGGCGGGGGCGACATTGTTGGTGTCGATGTTGGCGCAGTCGAAGGCGTCGTACTGGGCCTGCAGCGCCGGGGTGACGTAGTTGAGGTCGCTTCCGTCGGTGGGTTCCACGGACGGCGTCGTCGACAGGTTCGGGTCGATGGTGGCCTCGGGCGCGGGCGTGGCTGTTCCGTCGGCGCCGGCGGAGGCAGAGGTCGGGGCTCCGGCAACTAGCACGGAACGGAACTCGAGCTTTGCCGAGGATTCGATGCGGTTGATGGTGGCATCGTCCGGCGTTCCGGGGATCGACACCACAATGTTCTGGCCGCCCTGGGTATTGATCTCCGATTCGGAGACACCCGCGGAGTCAATGCGCTGCCGGATGATCGACACGGCCTGGTTAAGCTGCTCCGGGGAGACCGATTCCCCGGCCTCAACCTTGGGTTCGAGGATGATCTGCGTGCCGCCCTCGAGGTCGAGCGCGAGCTTGGGCGACCATGACCCGTTCCCGTTGAACGCGCCGACGGCGTTGAACGCAATGAGGCCGACGATAATCACGCCAAGCCATGTCAGGGAACGCCAGGCCTTCTTGGCCGGAGACGACTTAGCCACCTTGAACTCAGCTTTCTATGCTCGTGCCCACGCCGGGAGGCGTGGGCACGGTGAGGGGTTTGTTACGCGTCGCCCTTTTTGGGCTGGTTGTCCGTGTCGTCGCTGTCGACGCGCTGCCCGAACTCGGGCTCGCCGAGGGACTCGATGACGGGGCTCTCTGCGAGAACGTCCTCATCATCATCCTCGTCGGCCTCGGCCACGACGGGCTCAACCACACGGGCGATCGTCTGGCGGTGGATGTTCACAATGGTGCCCGGAGCGATCAGCAGCGCCACCTTGTTCTCTTCTTCGTCGATCGACACGATGGTGCCGTACATTCCGAAGTTGGTCATAACGTCAGCACCGGCGACCATGGTGGCCTGCAGTGCTTCCTGGTCGCGCTTGCGCTTGCGACCGTTGCGGAACATGAAGAAAACGAGCATTGCCAGAACGGCAAGCATGACGAGTGTCAACGGATCCATAGAATTGTTAGACCTTCCGGTTGCGGCCCCAGGGGCCAAAGATTGGTGGGGACTCATAATGAGCCAACTTGAATTATAGGTCATCCAGAGTGAGGGCGACCTGAGGATCGCTCAGACCGAAATGTCGCCACGCTGCGCCCGTCGCCACCCGACCGCGCGGGGTGCGCGTGAGGAAGCCTATCCTCACGAGGAAGGGCTCCACGACCGCCTCGACGGTTTCGGACTCCTCACCGACCGAAACGGACAGGGTATTGAGGCCCACCGGCCCCCCGCCGAAACGGGTGAGGATGATCTTCATCACCTCGCGGTCGAGACGATCGAGACCGATTTCATCAACGTCGTACAGCTCAAGCGCCGCATGCACGGCGGCGAGGTCAGCGTCGCCTCCGTGCACGAGGGCGTAGTCGCGCACGCGTCGCAGCAGTCGATTGGCGATACGGGGCGTGCCGCGGCACCGTCCGGCAATCTCGGCGAGGGCACGGCCGCCGATCGGAAGATTGATCAGCTTCGCCGCCCGCCCGAGAACCTGCTCAAGTTCGCTCTCGGCATAAAATTCCAGGTTGGCGGTGAAGCCGAAGCGGTCGCGGAGAGGGCTCGGGAGCATTCCTGAGCGTGTCGTGGCCCCGACAAGCGTGAACGGGGACAGCTCCAGCGGAACGGATGTGGCTCCGGCGCCCTTGCCCACCATGATGTCAATGCGGAAGTCTTCCATTGCCAGATACAGCATCTCTTCGGCCGAGCGCGCCATGCGGTGAATCTCGTCGATGAACAACACCTCGCCGGGTACGAGCGACGACAGCACGGCGGCGAGATCGCCGGCATGTTGAATCGCCGGACCGCTCGACATGCGCAACGGTCGGTTTCCCTCGTAGGCGATGATCATCGCCAGGGTGGTCTTGCCGAGTCCCGGAGGGCCGGCAAGCAGAATGTGGTCGGGGGCGCGATTCTGCATCGTGGCGGCCGTGAGCAGCAGCTGCAGCTGTCCCCGAACCTTCTGCTGGCCGACGAATTCACCCAGGCTCGTGGGGCGCAGAGCACCCTCGAACGCCAGCTCGGTTTCGCTCTCGAGCGCCGGGTTGGTGACCTCGACTCCCGGATCGGTCGTCATGACCGGTGCCCCGGGTTCTGGGCGGGGCCAAGTCGTCCGAGGGCCAGGCGCAGCACGGCGGCGACCGTCGGCGGCGGCGCATCGGCGGCCGTGTCCAGGGTGTGCAGCGTCTCCTCGACCGCCTCCGCCGCGACCCGCTCCGACCAGCCCAGCCCGATGAGGGCCGCCTGCACGTTGGCCGCCACGGTGGCCGACCCGGCGGGCCGGATCGATGTCGGCGTCGCAGCCGTGATGGCCAGCTTGCCGGCCAGGCTCAGCACAATCAGCTTCGCGGTCTTCGGGCCGATGCCGCTGACCTTGCGGAACACGCCGTCGGCGTCGTCGGCCACCGCCTGCGCGATCTGGTCGGGACTGAGCACGGCCAGCACGCCGAGCGCCGATTTCGGGCCGACGCCCGTCACCCCCACCAGCAGCTCGAACACGGCGAGCTCGTCGTTGCTCGGAAAGCCGTACAGGGTGAGGGAGTCCTCTCGGACGATGAGCGTCGTGAGCAATCTGGCTTCGTCGTTGACGCGCAGAGACAGGGCAGTGGCCGGTGTGACCTGCACACTCAGCCCCACTCCCCCGATTTCAATCACCACCGTGGAGCCGACGGCGGAGAGGACAAGGCCACGTACGGAAGAGATCACCGCTTAAGACTACGGGGCGCCACCGACGCCGACGTGCCGCGCTCGGCGGCGCGCCACGCTTTCTGGGCAGGAGTCTGCTCGGCGGCCCCGCCGTCGCGCACCGCGCCGCTCGTCGGCAGTGTTCCGCCGGCAATTCCGGTTCGCCACGCGTGGCAGATCGCGAGGGCGAGAGCATCCGCGGCGTCCGCCGGTTTGGGAATCTCGGTGAGGCCGAGGATCCGCGCGACCATGGTGCCGACCTGTTTCTTGTCCGCCGACCCGTAGCCGGTGACGGCCGCCTTGACCTCGCTTGGAGTGTGCAGGGTGACAGGAAGCCCGCGCTGAGCGGCGAGCAGCAGGGCGACGCCACTGATCTGCGCCGTTCCCATCACCGTGCGCACATTGTTCTGCGCAAACACGCGCTCGACCGCCACGAACTGAGGCTTGTGGCGGTCGAGCATGTCTGCGAGTCCCTCGGCGAGCGAGAGCAGGCGTTGTTCCAGCGGCAGGTCGAGGCCGCTGCGCAGCACCGTGACATCAACGAGGCGCGCCGCACGGTTACCCGCAACGTCGACAACCCCCACGCCGCACCGGGTCAGGCCGGGGTCGATTCCGAGCACCCGGACGGCCATCGGCGTTACTCGGAGTCGGCTTGGAGCTGGGCCTGAACCTCAGGCGAGAGGTCGTAGTTGCTGTAGATATTCTGAACGTCGTCGAGGTCTTCCATGGCCTCGATCAAGCGGAACACCTTGCGGGCGGTTTCGACGTCGACCTCGATCTTGAGGGAGGGTACGAACGCCAGATCCGCTGACTCGTAGTCGATGCCCGCGGCCTGAAGAGCGCTTCGCGTCGCCACGAGATCGTGCGCCTCCGAGATCACTTCGAACGTCTCGCCCTCGTCGATGACCTCTTCGGCGCCCGCGTCGAGCACGGCGAGCATGATGTCGTCTTCGGTGATCGCATCGGTGTGCTTGACGATCACAACGCCCTTGCGGTGGAAGTTGTAGGCGACGCTACCCGGGTCGGCCATTTGACCGCCGTTGCGTGCCATGGTGGTGCGCACCTCGGCGGCGGCACGGTTCTTGTTGTCGGTGAGGCACTCGATCATGATGGCCACTCCGTGAGCGGCGTAGCCCTCATACATGATGGTCGTGTAGTCGACCTGCTCGCCCGACAGCCCGGCACCACGCTTGACGGCGCGGTCGATGTTGTCGTTGGGGACGGAGGTCTTCTTCGCCTTCTGGATGGCGTCGACAAGGGTGGGATTACCGGACAGGTCTGCCCCGCCCATGCGGGCCGCGACCTCGATGTTCTTGATGAGCTTCGCGAAGGCCTTGGCCCGGCGAGAGTCGGTGACGGCCTTTTGGTGCTTCGTAGTGGCCCATTTGGAATGCCCGGACATACATCTCCCGTTGAGTTGCTCGTTCGTTCGTACGTTTTGTGTCGGTACTGCGTCATCGGTGACTGTATGTCTCAAAGACTGCGTGACTCAATGACGGTGACCGTGGCACCGCGGTGCGCCCCCTATTCTAGCCCGGGGCAGCCGGGAGCACGCGAAGGCCGGGCGCGTGCCCTCAGGCGGTGCTGTCGGCGTGGATGAGCTTGCTGAGCGTGTTCAGGTTACGGTTCGTCGTCAGTTCGCGGTACTTCGGTTTGCCGCTCTTCTTGCTGAAGTGACTCTTGACACCCACCGACTTGCGTACCTCCCAATAGAGCACGCCGTGACCGAGTTCAATCCGTTCCTCGTTCGCGTCGAGTTCCTTGGCATGTCCGGCCAGCTCGGTCAGCGCGGACGGGTCCGAGGCGAACATGACATAGGAGTGCCAGCCGTCACGATCCGCGTCGAAGGGGTACGCGCGAATGATGCGGTCGAGGCGCTCCACCTCGACGAGAACGATGTACGCCTCGTACGCGAAGCGTTCGCGCAGCGCGCTCTCGATGAGCGCCTTGTGCTCGGCGACCTCGGCCGCCGCGACCTTGGGGTCGATCTCCTCGTCGGAATCCACGGGACCGGTCCCGGTTCGGAACAGCACATTTCCGCTCGCAAGGATGGTGTGCACCTCGGTATAGCCGAGCTCACGAAACAGGTCGGCCAGATCGCTCATGGCTATGGTGATGCCATTCACGTTGATGCCCCGCAACAGGGCCACATACTTCGTCATCGTTGACTCTTTTCCCACCAGGGTGTAACCGAAAGTGTTCGTTCATAGACACTATCGACCAGAGGGCCTATCGACGAAATGCCGCGGCGGAGACCTTGCGCAGAAAATACTCGTGAAAGCGCAATTCGCCCGTCATCTCCGGGTGAAAGGACGTGCCGAGCAGGTTCCCCTGCTCGACGGCCACACAGCGACCATCCGAGAGGGTGGCGAGGGACGTCGCCAGGGGGCCGACTCGTTCGACCACGGGTGCGCGGATGAAGGCGGCGTGCACGGGCGCGCCGCCCAGACTCGGTACGTGCAGGTCGGTTTCGAAGGAATCGTTCTGCGAGCCGAAGGCGTTGCGACGCACCTCGATGTCGAGGCCGCCGATGCTCTGCTGTCCGGCCATGCCGTCGAGCACCGTGTCGGCGAGCATGATCAGACCGGCACAGGTTCCGTAGACGGGCAGGCCGGCCCGCACGGCGGCCTGGAGCGGATCGAACAGACCGAACATGCGCGCGAGCTTGTCGATGACGCTCGACTCGCCGCCGGGAATCACCAGGCCGCTGACGTGGGCGAGTTCCTCCGGACGACGAACGAGTTCAACGGTGGCGCCGAGCGCACGTAAAACGTCGGCGTGCTCGCGAGAATCTCCTTGGAGCGCGAGCACGCCGACGGGTGTAGCAACTGTCATGAAGGTGGTGGCTACCAGCCGCGCTCGGACAGGCGGTGCGGTGCCGCAAGGTCGGTGACGTTGATTCCGACCATGGCCTCGCCGAGTCCGCGCGAGACCTCGGCGATGACCTTGGCATCGTCGTAGAAGGCGACGGCCTTCACGATGGCGGCCGCACGCTGCTCCGGGTTGCCCGACTTGAAGATGCCGGAGCCGACGAAGACGCCGTCCGCGCCGAGCTGCATCATCATCGCCGCGTCCGCGGGGGTGGCCACGCCACCGGCCGTGAACAGCACGACGGGAAGCTTGCCGGTTGCCGCGATCTCGGCGACGAGCTCGTACGGTGCCTGCAGGTCCTTGGCGGCGACGTACAGCTCGTCCTTGTTCATGGCCGAAAGCCGCGCAATTTCGCCCTTGATGGTGCGGATGTGCTTGGTCGCTTCGGAGACGTCGCCGGTGCCGGCTTCACCCTTGGAGCGAATCATGGCCGCGCCCTCGGTGATGCGGCGAAGCGCCTCACCGAGGTTTGTCGCGCCGCAAACAAAGGGGGTCGTGAAGTTCCACTTGTCGATGTGGTTCTTGTAGTCGGCGGGGCTGAGAACCTCGGACTCGTCGATGTAGTCCACATCAAGCGCCTCAAGAATCTGCGCTTCCACGAAGTGCCCGATGCGTGCCTTGGCCATCACCGGGATGTTGACCTCGGCGATGATGCTGTCGATCAGGTCCGGGTCGCTCATCCGGGCGACGCCGCCCTGAGAGCGGATGTCGGCGGGAACGCGTTCGAGCGCCATCACGGCTACGGCGCCGGCGTCTTCGGCGATGCGGGCCTGGGCAGCGGTGACGACGTCCATGATGACGCCGCCCTTGAGCATTTCGGCGAGGCCGCGCTTGACGCGGCTGGATCCGAACTGCTCGGAGGAGGTGTTTTCAGTCATTTGATGATCCTATTCCTTGGGTCAGAACTTTGAGGCCCCGGCGCGGGGCGGGGAGCTAGTCGCGTGGCCAGGCATCCGCGACTTCGCGGCGCGTTTCGCCGAGCAGCTTAGGGATGGCCTTGGTTCCGGCGATGATGGGAAAGAAATTGGAGTCGAGGGACCAGCGCGGCACGATGTGTTGGTGCAGGTGCTCGGCGATGCCGGCGCCGGCGATGCGACCCTGGTTCATGCCGATGTTGAACCCGTCGCAGTTCGACACCTCGGTGAGCACGCGCATGGCCGTCTGGGTGAGGCTGCCGATCTCGGCGACCTCCTCCGGCGTGGCCTCGTCATACGTTGCGACGTGCCGATACGGGCAGACGAGCAGGTGACCGCTGTTGTAGGGGAACAGGTTCAGCAACACGTAGGCGTAGGTGCCCCTGGCCACGATGAGCGCCTTCTCATCCTCCATGGCCGGTGCGAGGCAGAACGGGCAGTCGTCGGGGTGCGGCTGCTGCCCGTCCTGGATGTACACCATGCGGTGCGGCGTCCACAGGCGCTGAAAGGCGTCGGGGACGGCCGCGAAATCGGCGGAACTTTCCAGAAGAGGGTTGTCGAGATCCATGCCGTCGGCATCCGTCATGTCACGCCTGTCCGGCATCGGCCGCGAGGGATTCCGGTGCGGTCACGACCTGGGCGCGGGTCTCGATCGCATCGAGGATGCGGGCGATCGCGTCGGCGACGGGTACACCGTTGAGCTGGGTTCCGTCGCGGAAACGGAAGCTGACCGCGTTGTTCGCCTGGTCTTCTTCGCCGACGATGAGTTGGAACGGCACCTTCGCCTTGGTGTGCGTGCGGATCTTCTTCTGCATGCGGTCGTCGGAGTGGTCGACCTCGGCACGAACGCCCGCGGCCTTGAGCGACGCGATGACGCCGTCGAGGAAGTCTCCGTACTGTTCCGAGACGGGAATCCCGACGACCTGAACCGGGGACAGCCACACCGGGAACGCCCCGGCGTAGTGCTCGGTGAGAACCGCGAAGAAGCGCTCGATGGAACCGAACAGGGCGCGGTGGATCATGACGGGTCGCTGGCGGGTTCCGTCGTTGGCGGTGTATTCGAGGTCGAAGCGTTCCGGCAGGTTGAAGTCCAGCTGGATCGTGGACATCTGCCAGGTACGGCCGATGGCGTCCTTCGCCTGCACGGAGATTTTCGGGCCGTAGAACGCGGCGCCTCCGGGGTCGGCGACGAGGTCGAGACCGGATGCCTCGGCCACCTCCCGCAGGGTCTCCGTCGCTTCGTTCCAGGCGTCGTCACTGCCGACGAACTTCTTCGGGTCCCTGGTGGAGAGCTCGAGGTAGTAGTCGCTGAGGCCGTAGTCGGCGAGGAGCTGCAGCACGAAGTTGAGGGTGCTGGTGAGTTCTTCCTTCATGCCGTCGCGCGTCGTGTAGATGTGCGCGTCGTCCTGCGTCATGCCGCGCACCCGCGTCAGCCCGTTGAGCACGCCGGACTTCTCGTAGCGGTAGACCGAGCCGAACTCGAACATGCGCATCGGCAGGTCACGGTAGCTGCGACCGCTGGATTTGAAGATGAGGTTGTGGAACGGGCAGTTCATCGGCTTGAGGTAGTAGTCGACGCCCTGGCGGGTCACGTGGCCGTTCTCGTCGCGTTCCGCGTCGAGGTGCATCGGCGGGAACATGCCCTCCCGGTACCAGTCGAGGTGGCCGGACGTTTCGAACAGGGTCGACTTGGTGATGTGCGGCGAGTATACGAAGTCGTAGCCGGCCTCGGTGTGACGCTGGCGGGAGTAGTTTTCCATCTCCTGGCGGATGATTCCGCCCTTGGGGTGGAATACGGCGAGGCCGGAACCGATTTCGTCGGGGAAGCTGAACAGGTCGAGTTCGGCGCCGAGCTTGCGGTGGTCGCGCTTGGCGGCCTCCTCCAGACGGGTCTTGTGCGCGCGCAATTCGTCCTTGGTTGGCCAGGCGGTGCCGTAGATACGCTGAAGCTGCGGGTTTTTCTCGGAGCCACGCCAGTAGGCGGCGGCGAGTCGGGTGAGTGAATACCCGTTGCCAATCATGCGGGTGTTGGGCAGATGCGGACCGCGGCAGAGGTCTTTCCAGACCGTCTCGCCCGTCTTCGGGTCGACGTTGTCGTAAATCGTCAGCTCGGCGCCGCCCACTTCCACGGACTCCCCCGCATCCGTGGCGTCTGCCTCGGTCGCCGAGGTGCCGCCCTTCAGCCCGATGAGCTCGAGTTTGTACGGCTCGTCGGCGAGTTCGGCGCGCGCCTCGTCATCCGTGACGACGCGGCGCACGAAACGCTGCCCCTGACGGATGATGCGGTCCATGGCCTTTTCGAGCGACTTCACGTCGTCGGGCGTGAACGGCACCTCAACGTCGAAGTCGTAGTAGAACCCGTCGGTGACCGGCGGACCGATACCCAGGCGTGCCGCCGGGTTGACCGTCTGTACCGCCTGGGCGAGTACATGGGCCGCCGAGTGGCGAAGAATGTTGAGACCGTCGGGCGAGCCGATAGTGACCGGCTCGACGACGTCCGTCGTCTCGACCGTGGCGGCCAGGTCTTTCAGCTCGCCATTGACGCGCATGGCGACAACGGATCGGTCGGTGAATAGCGCGAAGCCGTCAACCACGTGTGTAACTCCCTGTTTATTGCGGACCCTTTAACTTTAGCGGCGCGCACGGCGCCCGAGGTCCAGTGCCGGCCGTCGACGAAGCCCCGTGCGCACACGACGGGCCCCCACCGAAGCGGGGGCCCGTCGTGTGCTCGGTACCGGATCAGACCACGTGCGAGGTTTCGATCACGAAGTCAGGCCCGGGGTAGACGACGCTCTCGTGACCGTCGTCAAATGTGACGAGGTAGGGCGGCCCGCCGTCGGCACCCCTGACCTGTGTCACCTCGCCGTGCCTGTCGGGTGTCTCCACCGTCTTGCCGCGGATGATTATTCGATCTCCCTCTGAAGCCCGCATGGCAAACCTCCTTGGCCGACACGCTACGCCCGAGCCTCGAGGTGTACAAGGACCTGGGCGGTACCTCTTGCCGGGAACGGCTAGGGGCGCCAGACCATCAGCACGACAACGGCGACGAGCAGGAGTGACACGACCCCCGAACCGGCCGCGATGCGGGAATAGCCCGCGACCTTGCCGGTGGCGCCGGTGCCGGCCGTCTCGATGATGTTCTCCGCCGCCTGACGCAGGGCGGGAACGACGAGGAACAGGTTGAGTGCGAGCGCGATGGCGTACAGGATCACGGAGAGCAGCACCCAGGTGGTGGAGAAGCTGTAACCGCTCATGCCCAGCAGGGCGAATCCAAACAGAACCACCACGAGCGACAGGAGGGTGAAGACGGAAATGGACTTGGTGAGATTATTCACCTGCCCCGCTTCCCGTGCTCGGACGGACCGAAGACCCGTCATCGGCAGGATCGCCATGGGGCCGACGATGAAAACGCCGGTGACGACGTGGAGAATTGAGAAAAGAGTTTCCATGCCCACAGATTAGGGCACAAAAAAACCCCCGCATTACCGGGGGTTTTTGCCGCTCTATACTTCTGTGGGCGATACTGGGATCGAACCAGTGACCTCTTCCGTGTCAGGGAAGCGCGCTACCGCTGCGCCAATCGCCCATGCTGTTCCAAACACCCACGCTTGCACGAATGCAACCGGGAATGGAGGTGGATACGGGATTCGAACCCGTGTATACGGCTTTGCAGGCCGCTGCCTCGCCTCTCGGCCAATCCACCGTGTTGGGTTCACTCCAAATGAAGTGGAACCGGCCTTTCGGCCGATTCCATGTCACTCGAGCGGATGACGAGATTCGAACTCGCGACCCTCACCTTGGCAAGGTGATGCGCTACCACTGCGCCACATCCGCACTGCTGTAAGCGTTTTTGCTTACGTCATGACTGTAGCGGATAGTTCATGCGGAATTCAAACTGACGCGCCACCGGCGTGTTGCGCATGCCGAAACGGGCGTCGGTGAACGCCTCGATGTGCGCGGGACCTCCCGTCTGGGCTAGTATCAGAATTCGCAGTCGTTCGTGTTGAGTGTGACAAGAGTGTATTGCTGTTTGGGCGATTGGCGCAGCTGGTAGCGCGCTTCCTTCACACGGAAGAGGTCGTGGGTTCAAGTCCCGCATCGCCCACCACACAAAAAGGCCCCGAGAAATCGGGGCCTTTTTTGTGTCCGCTGGCAACTTCCGGCAGGACCGGCGCCACGGCGGACGACTGCCGATCGAGGCTCAGTACCAGTTATAGGCCTGCGAGTGCGCCCACGCTGCACACGGGGTGCCGTACGACGAGGACTTGATGTACTGGAGGCCCCACGCCACCTGGGTGGAGGCGTTGGTGGCCCAGTCGCTTCCGGCCGAGGCCATTTTGCTGCCGGGAAGAGCCTGCGGGATGCCGGTGGCGCCGCTCGGGTTGTAGGCCTTGTAATTCCAGCCCGATTCCTTTTGCCACAGCTGGTCGAGGCAGGAGAACTGGCCTTCTCCCCAGCCGTACTGCGAGGAGGCGAGGGCCCGTGCGGCCGCTTTCGCTCCGGCCGGCGTATTGGCGCCCGAGGGCGAGGTGGCAGGGGCGGGCGCGGCGGCCTTGGCGGCGGCAGCAGCCTCAGCGGCCACGCGGTCGGCTTCAGCCGCGGCAGCGGCCCTGGCGGCGGCAGCCGCGGCTTCGGCAGCGGCCGCTTCGGCAGCTACGCGGTCGGCTTCAGCGGCCGCGGCCGCGAGAGACGCAGTCTCCACTTTCGTCTTCGCGGTGAGCGAGACGACCAGGTCGATCGGCATGCTCTTGAAGCTCGCGAGCGAGGTGGTCACGGAGGCCAGGGCTGTGGCGTCCGCCTTGCCCTGGGCGTCGACGAGCACCTGGTTGGCCGCATCCAGGGTGACGGCCGCCGACTTGTCGGTGTGCATCTCGACGATGGTGCCGTAGGCGGCCAGCTGTTCGTGCTGGCGGCCGGTGGTGTCTCTGAGCGCGGTCGTGGCGGCGACGTTCTCGCGGTCGTCGGCGGCCGACTGGAACGCGTATCCGCCGCCGGCGGCGAGCCCGGCGAGCGCGACAACCGTGACCGTGCCGAGCGCGAAACGCGTGGAGCGCTTCTTGTGAAGTTTTGAGGAGCGGGTTGGGTTCGTGATCTGTGAAGTGGGGCGCATACCTACCAAATGGCGTAAGTCCGAGCGCTCCTGAGCGCCGGCTCACTGAGCATCGGGCCTACGCTCTCCTATGGTGGCGCAGGCGAAGCGGTCAGCCTGCCTCATATTCCTGAACATTCCCTCGGTATCTTGGGGATTCCTCACGTCCCGCATCGCCCACCCCACGGTCCCGTGCAATCGCGACCTTCCCTGTGCGTGCGGGGCGTGCCGGCCGAAGTCAGGTGGTTGGTGCGGGGTCGGGCGGGTCCTCCGCCGTCAGTGAGCCGGCGTGGGCGCGTGCGGTGGGATCCACCCGAACTTTGATCAGGCTGGCGATCGTGGTCACCGTCAAGACGACAGCGATCACAATGAGACTGAGGTTGGTGCTGATCTCCGGCACGCGGTCGTCGAAACCATGTCCCCAGTGCAGAACAAGTTTCACGCCGATGAAAGCCAAAATGAGCGCGAGCCCGGTGGAGAGGTAGACCAGCCGATCCAGGAGGCCCTTGACGAGAAAGAACAGGGCCCGCAGCCCGAGCAGGGCGAAGGCGTTCGCGGTGAAGACAATGTACGGCTCGTCGGTGATGCCGAAGATGGCCGGGATCGAGTCGAGCGCGAAGAGAAGGTCGGTGCTCCCGATGGCCAGCAGCACGATGAACAGTGGCGTCACCGCTCGGCGCCCGGCGCTGCGCGTGAACATTCGCCCGCCGTCATAGTCGTCGGTGACGGTCAGTCCGCGGCGGGCCACCCGAACCAGCAGATTGTCGTGCACGTCCGGGTCGACGTTGCGGTGCCGGTAGAGCTGCACGGCCGTCACAATCAGCACGAGACCGAAGATCAGGAACATGAACGAGAACAGCGCGAGCAGCGCGGCCCCCAGGGCGATGAACAGCGCCCGAAGGACCAGCGCCAATGCTATTCCGAAGATGAGGACCTTCTGTTGGTACTTCGGCGGGACGGCGAAGGTCGCCATGATGATCACGAAGATGAACAGATTGTCGATGGACAGGCTCTTCTCGACGATGTAGCCGGCGAAATACTCGGCACCGAAGTCCCAGCCCACCTGCACGGCCAAGAGCAGGCCGAAGGCGATCGCCACCGCGATGTAGAGGACCGATGAGATGGCCGCCTCGCGGAACTTGACGACATGCGGTCGGGCCGCGGCCAGGCCCAGGTCCAGAGCGAGCAGCCCCAGAATGAGTCCGATCGTGAGCGCCCAGCGGAGCGCCGTGACTTCGAGCATCGGTGGCCTTCCTGCCGTGGGTTGAGGGTGCATCCGGTGTTCACTGACCAGAATAGACACCAAATAGGCATCCGGGGCCGGCCGACGGGGCTGCTGTCTCGGGGACACCATAGCGTCGACCCATGCAGCCGAGCCTGACCGCAGGATCGCCGCCGTCCGGACGGCCCGTCGGACGCGGCCCGGACGCGCCGCCGTCGGCCGCAAGCGAGGCCGGGAGTGTGGGCCGCGGGCCCACGCTCGGCGAGGAACTCGGCTGGCGCGCGTGGCTGCTCCCCAGGCTGATGCGCCTCGGCACGGTGCCGGCACTCGTGCTCTCGGGCGTGATCGGGGACGCACAACCTTTCTTGAAGGCGGCATTCAGGTGACGTGCATACCGTTGACAGCACACACTCAACGAAGGAGACGAACATGACGCGCATCGCGATCATCGGCGGGCACGGAAAAATTGCCCTGCACCTGGCCGGACACCTCACCACGGCGGGCAACGAGGTCACCTCCTTCATCCGCAACCCCGATCAGAGCGCCGACATCAGCGCCACAGGCGCCACTCCCCTCGTGGCGGATGTCGAGACCCTGTCCGCCGACGAACTCGCGACTCTGCTCGCCGGCTTCGACGCCCTCGTGTGGTCTGCCGGTGCCGGCGGTGGCGCCGGAACCGAACGCACCTACGCGGTTGATCGTGACGCCGCCATCCGGTCGATGGACGCCGCTCATCAGGCCGGCGTGCACCGCTATGTCATGGTCTCGTACAAGGGGTCTCGTGCCGACCACGGAGCGAGCCCGGACGACGGCATGTTCGCGTACTACGAGGCCAAGGCAGCCGCGGACGACTACCTGCGCGGCACCGACCTCAGCTGGACCATTCTCGGGCCGAGCGCCCTGAACCAGGACGCAGCCACCGGCCTGATCACGGTCGACTCGGGCCCGTCCACGGAATCGACGTCGCGGGAGAATGTTGCGCTCGTGGCCCAGGCCGTTCTGAACCAGCCGGGGACGGTGGGACGGTTCATCGAGTTCACCGACGGAGCGACACCCATCGAAACCGCGCTCACCGCCGGCGCGTAACACGGGCGCGTAACACGGGCGAGTAACACGGGCGAGTAACACCGGCGTGTAGCGCCGGTCCATCCCTCGGCGTGCCGGTCTCGGAAACCGGCCGGCACGCCGACCGGCGCGTCGTTCGCCCACGCGAACTCCCGCGCGGAGCGTCGACGCACCGCCGGATCACGATCCGGCAACGCTCTCGCTTCAGGGCCGGAAACCGGCGCTGTGTCCAGCGTTCCCGCAGGAGGCCTGTGTCACCATCAATAGCTCATCCAACCGTTCAGGTGGGCAAACCTCGACGACCAACCGACTCCCGAAGGGGGCATGCATGACCGGTTCCACGGTTCTCGACGTCTTCCTCATCGTGCTGCTCCTCGGTGCCCTCGTGAACGGCTATCGCAGCGGACTCGTGCGCAGTCTCAGCGGCATCATCGGTGCCGCCGCCGGTGGCGTCGCCGCATTCTTTGTCCTCCCGTTCGTTGGAACGTGGATCCCGGCACCGGAGTGGCGCACCCCGGCCGCAATCGGCGCGGCCCTCATTCTTATCGCCATCGGCTTCTCACTGGGAACGTCCGTCGGCCACTCCATCGGTCGTGCCGCCCACCGCACACCCCTCGGCGTCATCGACCGCCTGCTCGGGAGTGTGTTCAGCGGCGTCGCCTCCGCTCTCATCGCCTCGATGGTCGCCTTCAGCGTGGGTGCGCTCGGAGTTCCCTACCTCTCCCCCGCCATCGCCTCCTCAACCGTCATCGGCAGCATCGACGATCTCACGCCCGATCCGGTCAAGCGCGTACTGGCGCAGATGCGGTCACTCGCCGTTCAGGAGGGGCTCCCCCGCATCGTCGACGCGTTCTCCGGCCCGACACCGGAGCCGGCGGATGCCGACACGAGCAGCCCGGCGCTGACCGTCGCCGCCCAGTCCGTGATGCTCATCACCGGAACCGCCTACTCGTGCGGCCAGAGTCAGTCTGGAACCGGATTCGTCATCGCCCCCGACCGGGTGCTCACCAACGCGCACGTCGTCGCCGGCGTGACGGCGCCGGTCGTCGAGTCCCCCTCTGGCGGCGCGCTCCCCGGCCGGGTCGTGTACTTCGACTCCGTGGATGACCTCGCGATCATCGCGGTCGACGGCCTGTCCGCGCCGGCTCTTGAGCTCGGCGAGGATCTGCCCGCCGGCAGCGGCGCCGTCGCCGACGGGTATCCCTTCGGCGGACCCTTCGTGTCCGATCCCGCCCGGGTGCTGTCCCTCGGCACGTTGAGCGTCGCCGACATCTACGGTCAGGACCCGAGCAACCGCGAGGTCTACACCCTCGCTTCGGACGTACAGCAGGGCGAATCCGGCGGTCCGCTGCTGAGCGAGTCGGGCCTGGTCGCCGGCGTGGTCTTCGCGAAGTCCGCCGAAACCGACAACGTCGGATACGCGCTCGCCCTCGAGGAAATCGAACCCGTGGTGGCACAGGCCTCCGGACTGGGCGCCGAAGTCTCCTCCGGTACCTGCATCCGCGGCTGACCGCCCGCTCGGCGCACCTCCACCGGTGGCCCGCGCGGCCCGATGCGGTCGTCCCGAATGCGTCCGCGTCTGGCGTCATTGCGGCCGACACTCGCGGGCACGACGAAGGGCCTGCGGCATCCGTTTCCGGATGCCGCAGGCCCTTCGTGACCGTGCTCCTCGACGTTAGATGCGGTCGAGTGCGTAGCCCTCTTCGCCGTGCACGATGGTGTCGATACCCGCAAGCTCATCTTCGTTGCGGATGCGGAAGCCGATGGTCTTCTCGATCAGCAGGCCCAGCAGGTAGGCGACGATGAAGGAGTAGACGAGCACTCCGAAGGCCGCGATGGCCTGCACGGCGAGCTGGCCGAGGTTTCCACCACCGGTGAACAGGCCCGTGTCGATGGCAAAGAAGCCGAGGTAGAGGGTACCGAGCACTCCACCGACGAGGTGGATGCCGACCACGTCGAGCGAGTCATCGAAACCGAGCTTGAACTTCATCTCGATCGCCAGGGCACAAACGGCGCCGGCGATGAGGCCGAGGAGCAGCGCCCAGCCCGGCTCAAGGTTGGCACAGGCCGGTGTGATGGCGACAAGACCGGCGACGGCACCCGATGCGGCTCCGACCGACGTGGCCTTGCCGTCCTTGAACTTCTCCACGAGCATCCAGCCGAGAATGGCGGCCGCGGTGGCTCCCAGAGTGTTGACAACGATGATGCCCACGTTTTCGAGACCGTTGAGCCATTCGGCGCCGGCATTGAAACCGAACCAGCCGAACCACAGCACCGCGGCGCCCATGAGGACCAGCGGCACGTTGTGGGGCTTGGTGATGCCCTTCTGGAAGCCGACACGCTTGCCCAGTACCAGGGCGAGGGCGAGGGCTGCGGCGCCCGCGTTGATGTGCACGGCGGTACCGCCGGCGTAGTCGATGACGCCGGGAAGGTTCAGCGTCTCGCCGAGCTGCATGATCCAGCCGCCGCCCCAGACCCAGGCTGCGACCGGGAAGTAGACGAGTGTGGCCCAGACGCCGGCGAAGATCATCCAGGAGCCGAACTTCGCGCGGTCGGCGACGGCGCCGGAGATCAGCGCGACGGTGATAATGGCGAAGGTTGCGCCGAACGTTGCACCAAGCAGGTCTACGTTCGCCGTCTCGCCGGTGGCGAGGGCGCCCAGACCGAAGTCAGAGAACGGGTTGCCCGCAAACTGCATGGGTCCGTCGACCGCGCTCATGTTGAATCCGTAGAGGATCCAGAGCACGCTGATCAGGCCCAGTGCGCCGAAGCTCATCATCATCATGCTGACGACGCTCTTCGCCTTCACGAGTCCGCCGTAGAAGAAGGCGACGCCCGGTGTCATAAATAGAACCAGGGCCGTGGCCATGATCCCCCATGAAATGCTTCCCGTGTCCATAGATTGTCCTCACACCTCTCGATTTACAGGGTGTACCACGAGGACTCATCGCTCGGTGTGCCGCATCGGGTACTTTTTTAGTATCCGGCTACGACGTTTCAACAAACGTTCCGATGTGTTTCGCGAGTGTTACGCGATTGGCTGCGATGTTAAGACCGTGTTTCGGGCTCCGCACCGGTTTCGAGGGGCTCGCGGAGCCTATTCCGCGTGTGGAGGAAGCTCCCCGGTGGTGAGGGCGACCATGCGCGACTGGGACCGCTGGTACTTCTTGCGGTAGCCGCCCCCCAGCATTTCCGGGTCAAAGACCTCGTTGAGCGGCAGCCCGCTCGCGACGATCGGAATTTCCGCGTCGTACACGCGGTCGATGAAGGCCACGAGCCGCAGGGCATCCGTCTGGTCGGTCAACAGGTAGACATCGGTGAGCGCGATGATGTCGACGTCGTGGAGGATCTTGACGTATTTGGAGGGGTGCACGGTACCGAGGTGCCGGATGAGCGCACCGAAGTTGTCTTCGGTGAAGCGGGCACCGCGCTGTTGCAGGGTGGTCACCATGTGCTCCAGGTCTTCCGGCTGCACGGACGTGGCCTGTCCGGAGGCGTTACGCCGCCGGTAGTCGAGGCCGTCGATGCGCACCGTCTCGAAGTTCGACGACATGGCCTGGATCTCGCGGAGGAAGTCCTGAGCCGCGAACCGGCCCTCACCGAGGGAGTTCGGTGGCGTATTCGACGTTGCGGCGACACGGGTGCCGGTGGCGACGAGCTCCCCGAGCAGACGCGTCATCACCATCGTGTCCCCCGGGTCGTCAAGCTCGAACTCGTCGATGCAGATGAGCTTGGCGCTGCGCAGCTCCTTGATCGTCTCCTGATATCCGAGCGCTCCCACCAGAGCCGTGTATTCGATGAACGTCCCGAAATACTTGGGTCCCTGCGCCTCATGCCACAGGGCGGCCAGCAGGTGGGTCTTGCCCACTCCGAAGCCGCCGTCGAGGTAGATGCCCGGCAACTCGGGCTTCACCTTGCGCCGGGAGAAGAACCCGCCGGGGCGCTGCCCGTTCGCGGCCGCGCTGAATGCCTGCAGCCGTTCCACGGCCCCCAGCTGCGAGGGGTAATCGTGGTCGGGTCGGTACGACGCGAACGAGGCGTGTTCGAACTGCGGCGGCGGTACCAGCTCGGCGACGATCTCCGCACCGGTGATGTCCGGGGTGCGCTCGCCCAGTCGGGGCACCTGCGTGTGCGTGTGCAGCTGGGGTTGGAACTGATTCTGTGGCGTCATTGCGGGGTACTCGTCTTCTGGGTGGTCGTCATCGTGTGCAACGAAAGCCGTAGGAATGTGAACGGCGCCCACACCGCGTAGATTTAACGGGGGGCAGATGACAAGCCTAATCCGCGCACGACGCAGAGGAAGCGTCAGAACCGTCCCCCTTCTGGAGGTTTCATGTCCATCGCGCTCGACCCGGCACCCAAATTCGCCGCATACGCCCACCCCGAACGTCTCGTTTCCGCCGAATGGCTGCAGGCGAACCTCGACACCGACGGGCTCGTCGTCGTCGAATCAGACGAGGACGTGCTGCTGTACGAAACCGGCCATATCCGCGGCTCCGTGAAAGTCGACTGGCATACGGAGCTGAACGACCCGGTCACCCGCGACTTCATCAACGCGACCGCATTTGCGGCGATGCTGAGCGAAAAGGGCATCTCCCGCGATTCCACGATCGTCGTCTACGGCGACAAGAGCAACTGGTGGGCCGCCTACGCCCTGTGGGTGTTCACCCTGTTCGGGCACGCCGACGTTCGCCTTCTGGACGGCGGCCGCGACAAGTGGGTCGCCGAGGGCCGTGAGCTCACGACGGAACGACCCGAGGTCACTCCGACCACGTACCCGGTCGTGGAGCGCAATGACGCTCCCATCCGCGCCTTCCGTGACGACGTGCTCGCCCACTTCGGCAACCCGCTGATCGACGTGCGCTCCCCCGAGGAATACACCGGCGCCCGCACGCACATGCCGGCCTACCCGGAAGAGGGAGCCCTGCGCGGCGGCCACATCCCGTCGGCGGCATCCGTGCCGTGGGCGCGAGCGGCCGCCGACGACTCCACGTTCAAGGGGCGCGCGGAACTGGACGCCATCTACAAGGGAGAGGCAGGCCTGGCCGAGGGCGACAGTGTGATCGCCTACTGCCGCATCGGGGAACGGTCCAGCCACACCTGGTTCGTGCTGACACACCTGCTCGGCTTCGAAGGCGTACGCAACTATGACGGGTCATGGACCGAGTGGGGCAATGCCGTCGGCGTGCCCATCGTCCTCGGCACCGAGCCCGGTGAAACCCCGCAGGCCCGTCGATGACCGAAGAGGCGCTCCCGGCGCAGCTGTCCGACATCCGCGAGGACTTCCTCGCGCTGGAACAGCGTGACCGCCTGCAACTGCTGCTCGAGTTCTCGAACGAGCTGCCGGAGCTCCCCGAGCGGTACCGTGACCATCCCGACCTGTTCGAACGCGTGGTGGAGTGCCAATCGCCCGTCTTCATCTTCGTCGAGGTGGATGCCGAGAACACGTTCCACCTGTACGCGACGGCGCCGAGGGAGTCACCGACCACTCGCGGGTTCGCGTCGATTCTGGTGCAGGGCCTCGACGGTCTCACGCCGGAGCAGGTGCTCGCCGTTCCCGACGACTTTCCGCAGTCGATCGGTCTGACCCAGGCCGTATCGCCGCTGCGAATTCGCGGCATGTCGGCCTTGCTGGCCCGGTCAAAGCGTCAGGTCCGGGAGCGCACCGGACTCTAGGCCTCGGTTCTGGTCGAACTGCCCTGCGGCAGTTCGGCCAGCCAGGTGGAGATCGTGCTGTTCCACCGCTGCCGATCGTAGTTCCACAGCTTGGTGTGGCGAGCCACACCAAAGGGCACGAAGGTGACGATGTCATCGCGACTCGTGGCCAGGGATCGCGACCCGGTCACGGGCACGAAGCCGTCATCATTGCTGTGCAGCAACAACATGGGAAGTTCGAGCTCCTCCGCCCGGGCAACGAAGTCGAGTCGGCCAAAGTCGATCGGAGCGGCCTGACCGGTGATCAGCCCGCCCCACCGGCGTCCCATCACTTGCATGGCCACCCGCGCGATCACCGGCGGCAGCTTGAGCGCGACGCCCTGAAAGGCGACGACATCGGCCCAGTCAATCACCGGGGATTCGAGCACCACCCCCGCCAGCACGTCCAGGTGTCGGGTGCGCGTCGCCGTCTGCAGCACGATCGCGCCGCCCATTGACCACCCCATCAGCACGATGCTGCGCGCCCCACGATCCGCCGCGAACTCAATGGCCGCGTCCACGTCGTGCCATTCCGTGTCGCCGAGGGCGTAGAGGCCATCCCCGCTGAGCGGAGCCTCCCCATCGTTCCGGTAGGAGATCAGGAGCGAGGTGTACCCCGCCTGTCGAAACACCGGGACCGCGCGCAACCCTTCCGGCCTCGTCACGGCCCGACCGTGCACCTGAATCACCCAGCGGTCGCCGGGTTCCTCGGCTGGAATCAGCCAGGCCGGGGCATCCGATCCCGTCTCAAGCGGAATCATCGCCGTCTCGAAGGCAAAACCGAGGTCTTCGGGGCGGAGGTAGAACCATCCGCTCAGCCGGCCGCGCTCGGCGGTGGCGAGATCGCCGTAGTCGACGGAGAGGATGCGCCGGGTGACGCCCTGCTCCCCCGCCGTCACAACCTCCCCGAGTCTGGCGTGTCCGGTTCCGGCGCTGAAGAAGAAGCTGTATTCCCCCGGAAGCATGGAATCGGCGGTGCGCTGCAGGATGATGATGCCCGCCGTCTGGTCAACGGCGATCACCCGCGTGTCGTCGACGCGTTCCTTGGGCGGGGTGACGATGGTGCGTGCCATGACGGCCGCCACGACGGCTGCCGCGGTGGCCGCGGCCAACCCCATACCGGCCACGACGATCCCCGAGAGACCCACCGCTTTACGTAGACCCACTCCGTGCCCTGCTCTGCCGTTCACGCACACCTCCTGCTCGCCCGGCGTGCCTCGCAGACAACACCCAGAAAAAACTCTAGTCTGCAGACGTGTCCGAAACTGAGGAATCGCTCCCACCGGAGTTCGCAGCCGCCCTAGATGCCATTCGACGTGCCACCACTCGACCCGACCTGATCGTGAGCGAGATCCCTGCCCCCGGCAGGCTCGCCCCCTACTCGGTCGCCCTGTCGGCCGACGTGAGGCCCGTGCGCCACGGCAGTGACTCCGACCAGGGCACCGGTCGTTTCATTCTGCTGTACGACCCCGATGAACCGGAAGGCTGGGGCGGACGCTTTCGCGTCGTGTGTTTCGCCCAGGCGCCGCTCGAGGTCGAGATCGGTCTCGACCCGTTCCTGGCCGAAGTCACCTGGACCTGGCTCGTGGACGCCCTCACGGCCAGGGGGGCACGGTACACGGCGGCGTCCGGCACCGCCACCAAGATCATCTCGTCGGGCTTCGGCCAACTCGCCCAGCAGGGCGACGGGGCCCAAATCGAGCTGCGGGCATCGTGGACGCCGCTCGACCACAACCTGACCGCTCACGTGGAGGGGTGGGGCGAGCTATTGTGCATGATTGCCGGTCTGCCGCCGCTGGGCGAAGGAGTGAGCATGTTGTCCGCCCGCCGGGCTGCACGCGGTGGTGGCTGATCGCTCGAGCGAGCGAGAGAATGAATGTAGCAGTTCGCATAAGCCAGCAGGGCAACAGCACACCGAGAAGCAGGGTATGAACTCGACACACAGCGTTATCGACACTCGAGAGGCCTACCTGGCCGCGACCTCCGAACTGGCGGCCGGCACCGGACCGATCGGCGTCGACGCGGAACGCGCATCCGGGTTCACCTACTCACAGCGCGCGTACCTGATTCAGGTCTTCCGGCGCGGCGCCGGCACCTTCCTCTTCGATCCCCCCATGATCGGCGATTTCAGCGAGCTGAACGTTGCGCTCGCCGACGAGGAGTGGATTTTGCACGCCGCCAGCCAGGACCTCGCCTGCCTGCGCGAGGTCGGCCTGAACCCGAGCCGCATCTTCGACACGGAACTCGCGGCCAGGCTCCTGGGCCTGCCCCGTGTCGGCCTCGGCACCGTCGTGGAAGAGCTTCTGGGCATCCATCTCGCCAAGGAACATTCCGCGGCCAACTGGTCGACGCGCCCCCTGCCCGAGTCCTGGCTCGTGTATGCGGCACTCGACGTGGAGCTGCTCCCTGACCTGCGCGACATCATGGTCGACCTGCTCGTCGAATCCGGGAAGACCGACCTCGCCGAGCAGGAGTTTCTCGCCGTGCTCGAGAAGCCCCCGGTCGGCGCACGCGTCGACCCGTGGCGCCGGTTGTCGGGCATCCATTCCCTGCGCGGCCAACGCAATCTCACGGCCGCCCGCGAGTTGTGGATCGCCAGGGACGACCTCGCCCGGGAGAGCGACGTGTCGCCCGGTCGTCTGGTACCCGATGCGTCGATCGTCGCCGCGGCCCGGGTGCTGCCCACCACCAGGCAGGCCCTCGCTTCGTTGCGCGAATTCACCGGACGCGCCAGCCGGAATGAGCTGGACCGGTGGTGGACGGCGCTGAAGGCCGCGCAGACGACAACCGACCTTCCGCAGGCCAAGCCGCAGACCGACACGCTGCCCCCGCCCCGTGCGTGGGCCGAGCGCAACCCGGAGGCCGATGCCCGCCTCCGGGCCGCCCGAACGGCCCTCACGGTGTTGACGGAGGAGCGGTCGATTCCGCTCGAGAATCTGCTCACCCCCGAGTACCTGCGCCGCGTCTGCTGGGCGCCACCCGAACCCGCTGATGCCGCATCCGTGAGTGAGGCCCTGTCCACGCTCGGCGCCCGACCCTGGCAAATTGACGCGACCGCACAACTAATAGCGGATGCTTTTGTAGAACTTCCACAGGCGCTGGACGCGCCTGAGGAAACCGAGTCGTAGGAACAGTCAAACGATTCCTCTCGTAAATACTGCCCCCCTAGGATCGGTGAAGACCTGATCGACTGATGGAGGCATTGTGGCCGAGAGAGCAGAAGTTGTCTTTGTGGACGGGGTTCGAACTCCGTTCGGACGCGCTGGCGAAAAAGGCATGTATTGGAACACCCGTGCCGATGATTTGGTGGTGAAGGCGATCATCGGGCTCATGGAGCGCAACCCCGGCGTTCCCGGTGAGCGGATCGATGACGTGGCCATCGCCGCCACCACCCAGACCGGCGACCAGGGCCTCACCCTCGGCCGCACTGCGGCGCTGCTGGCCGGACTGCCCAAGTCGGTGCCGGGCTTCGCCATCGACCGGATGTGCGCCGGAGCAATGACCGCCGTCACGACGATGGGCGCGTCCATCGGCTACGGCGCCTACGACCTCGCGATCGCCGGCGGTGTCGAGCACATGGGACGCCACCCCATGGGTTCGGGTGTTGACCCGAACCCGCGTTTCCTCTCGGAGCGTCTCGTCAGCGAGGATGCCCTCAACATGGGCGCCACGGCCGAACGCATCCACGATCGCTTCCCCGCGTACACGAAGGAACGCTCTGACCGCTTCGCCCTGCGCAGCCAGCAGAAGGTCGCAGCGGCCTACGCCGCCGGGAAGATCCAGCCGGACCTGATTCCGGTCGCCACGCGCAGCGAAGCCGGCTGGGGCCTGGCCACCACGGATGAGGCGCCCCGCCCGGAGACCACCCTGGAGGGGCTGGCCACGCTGCGCACCCCGTTCCGGGCGCACGGACGAGTCACGGCCGGCAACGCATCCGGACTCAACGACGGAGCGTCCGCGTGCCTGCTCGCAAGCGGGGCGACGGCCAAGGAGCTCGGCCTGGACGTCAAGATGAAGATGGTGAGCTTCGGCTTCGCCGGTGTCGAACCGGAGGTGATGGGCCTCGGCCCCGTTCCCTCCACCGAGAAGGCGCTGCGCAAGGCCGGGCTGAGCATCACCGACATCGGTCTGTTCGAGCTCAACGAGGCCTTCGCGGTGCAGGTCATCTCCTTCCTCGATCACTTCGGTATCGATGATGAGGACCCCCGTGTGAACGAGTACGGCGGAGCGATTGCCATCGGGCATCCGCTCGCCAGCTCCGGCGTGCGCCTGATGAACCAGCTCGCCCACCAGTTCGAATCGCACCCCGAGGTGCGCTACGGACTCACCGCCATGTGCATCGGCCTCGGCCAGGGCGGCAGCGTCATTTGGGAAAACCCGCACTTCAACAAGAAGGCAGCGAAGCGATGACCGATACAGCACCCGCCCACTACGACACCCTCGACTTCACCCCCCTGCTGGAGCTGTCGGCCGACGAGGTCGTGACACACTCCCTCGTTCGGGATGTGCCCCTGAGCCAGGGGCGCGTTCTTGCGCTCGTGACACTCGACAACGGCCGCGACCACACCCGTCCGAATACCCTGGGCGCGGCGTCGCTGCTCGAATTCGCGGCCACCATGGACGCGCTCAAGGCCCGGGCCGACCGCGGGGAGATTCACGGCGTCGCCGTGACCGGCAAACCGTTCATCCTCGCGGCCGGCGCCGACCTGAGCAAGGTCGCCGAGATCCCGTCGTTGGAGGTCGGCAAGCTGCTCACCCAGCTCGGTCACCACGCTTTCGGCAAACAGGCCACGCTCGGAGTGCCCTCCTTCGTGTTCATCAACGGCCTCGCGCTCGGCGGTGGACTCGAGATCGGGCTCAACGCCCAGTACCGTTCTGTCGACGCGACGGTCCCGGCCATCGCGCTTCCGGAAGTGTTCCTCGGGCTGATCCCGGGCTGGGGCGGATCGTACCTGCTGCCGAACCTCATTGGCATCGAGAACGCGCTCAAGGTGGTCATTGAGAACCCGCTCAAGAACAACCGCACACTCAAGGGAGCGGACGCCCTCAAGCTCGGGATCGCGGACGTCATGTTCCCGTCCGCTCGCTTTCTCGAGCAGTCCATCGAATGGGCCGACGGCGTCATCGCCGGGACCGTCACGGTGTCACGCCCGAACCAGCCGGGAAAGATTGAGCGGCTCGTCAAGTGGGATGTCGCCATCGGCGTCGCACGCAAGATGCTCGAGAGCCGGATCGGCACGGTCGCTCGTTCGCCGTACGTGGCACTCGACCTGCTGCGCGCCGCCAAGTCCGGGACCAGGGCGGAGGGCTTCGAACGCGAGGACGACGCTCTCGCCGAGTTGATTTCCGGCGATCAGCTGCAGGCGAGCATCTACGCCTTCAACCTGGTGCAGAAGCGCGCGAAACGCCCGGCCGGTGCACCGGACAAGGGTCTCGCCCGCCCGATCACCAAGGTGGGCGTGATCGGGGCCGGCCTCATGGCCAGCCAGTTCGCCCTGCTCTTCGTGCGTCGCCTGCGCGTGCCCGTGGTCATCACCGACCTCGACCAGGCTCGCGTCGACAAGGGCGTCGCGTACATCCACAACGAGATCGCGGAGCTCGAGACCAAGGGCCGGATCTCGTCGGATGAGGCGAACCGGCTGCGGCACCTCGTCACCGGCACGACCGACAAGGCGGACTTCGCCGACGCCGACTGGGTGATCGAGGCCGTATTCGAGGAACTCGGCGTCAAGCAGGATGTCTTCGCCGAGATCGAGAAGCACATCGCGCCCGACGCCATCCTGGCCACGAACACCTCGTCGCTGTCCGTCGAGCAGATCGGCGCCAAGCTGCTGCACCCGGAACGGCTCGTGGGCTTCCATTTCTTCAATCCGGTGGCCGTGATGCCCCTGATCGAGGTTGTCAACACGCCCCAGACGAACGAGACCACGCTGTCAACGGCCATGGTCGTCGCCGGAAAACTGCGTAAGAATGCGGTCATCACGACGGACACCCCCGGATTCGTGGTCAACCGGATCCTCGCCAAGGTGCTCGGCGAGGCCATGCACGCCGTCGACACCGGCACGCCCTTCGACGTCGTCTCCGAAGCGATTGCCCCGTTCGGACTTCCGATGACACCGTTCGAGCTGCTCGAACTCGTCGGCCTCAAGGTGGGCGCGCACGTTCTGGACACCCATCACGCCGCGTTCCCCGACCGGTTCTTCGAGAGTACGAACCTGCACCGGCTCGCTGAACACGGCAAGCTCCTCGAGCGTGACGCGAAGGGCAAGATCAAGGGCTACGACAAGGACGCCCTCAAGATCGTCGCCGGCGGAACGACCCCCATGACGGCGACGGAACTCCAGCGCCGGTTCGAGGACGGCCTCGCCGACGAGATCAAGCGGATGCTGGACGGGGATGTCGTCCACGCGGCAGAGGATATCGACCTGTGCATGATCCTCGGCGCGGGCTACCCGTTCCAGATGGGCGGGGTCACCCCGTACCTTGATCGGGTGGGCGCGAGCGAGCGGGTCTTCGGCGGCACGTTCCACACGCCGCCGATCCGTGGCGTCGGGTCAACCGTCACCGCCGAAAGCGTCGCCGGCTAAGCGGCAACACTCTGGCGTGTCCTAACGCAGAAGAAGGGTTCCTCGGCGACGAGGAACCCTTCTTCTCTGCATGCAACGGTGAGCGCTACTCGCTGCGGGTCACCGAGATCGATCCGGTATCCGTGCGATCGGCGGACAGGGCCCGCGCGTGAGGCAGCTTGCTGCCGAGAACCATGGCCACCACATCGCGAGCGATGTGCTGCGGCGTGAGGCCGGTCGCCTCCAGGATCTCGGCCCGGGTGCCGTGGTCGAGGAACTCGTCGGGCAACCCGAGTTCCGTCACCGCGGTGTCGACATCAGCGGCGCGCAGGTCCTGGCGGATCCGGGTGCCGATTCCGCCGACGCGGATGCCGTCTTCGATCGTCACGACGAGACGGTGATCGGCCGCGAGATCGATGATGCTGCGAGGCACCGGCACGACCCAGCGCGGGTCGACGACCGTTGCTCCGATTCCCTGCGCGGCGAGTCGGTCGGCGACGTCGAGGCCGGTCCCCGCCATCGGGCCGACGGTCACAATGAGCACATCTTGCTGGGTCGATTCCTGCAAAACATCGACTCCGTCGGCGAGGCGTCTGATCGCATCGTATTCGACGCCCACGTTGCCCTTCGGGTACCGCAACACCGTCGGGCCGTCATCAACACGAACGGCCTCGCCGAGCTCCTCACGGAGTCGAATCGAGTCGCGCGGCGCGGCGAGTCGAATGTTGGGGATGACCTGCAAAATGGCGAGATCCCACATGCCGTGGTGGCTCGGTCCGTCCGGCCCGGTCACTCCGGCCCGGTCCAGCACGAAGGTGACGCCCGCACGGTGCAGGGCCACGTCCATCAGAACCTGATCGAAGGCACGGTTGATGAAAGTGGCGTAGAGGGCTACGACGGGGTGCAGTCCGCCGAAGGCGAGTCCGGCAGCGGATGTGACGGCGTGTTGTTCCGCGATTCCGACGTCGTGGACCCGGTCGGGATACCGTTCCGCCATTTTGTGCAGGCCGGTGGGGCGCAGCATCGCGGCGGTGATGCCCACGAGCCGGTCATCCCGGGTGGCGAGGTCGAGCATTTCATCGGCGAAAACCGACGTCCACGACGCCGCACCGGCTCCGGCAACGGATTCACCGGTCTCCGGATCAATCTGGCCCACGGCGTGGAACTGGTCGGCTTCGTCGAGCACTGCCGGGCTGTAGCCGCGGCCCTTCTGCGTGATCGCATGCACGATCACCGGCGCGCCGTAGTTCTTGGCCTGGGTCAGCGCCTCCCGCATGGCTTCGACGTCGTGGCCGTCGACCGGGCCGATGTACTTGATGTCCAGGTTGGAGTACAGCGCCTCGTTGTTGGTGACGCGGCTCAGGAAGCCGTGCAGTCCGCCGCGCACGCCGCGATACACGGCTCGGCCGGGGGCGCCGAGCTTGTCGAAAACCTGACGGCTCGTGAAGTAGGCGTCTCGGTAACTGGCCCGGGTGCGTACCGTGTTGAGAAAGCGGGCCATACCGCCGATGGTGGGTGCATAGGAGCGGCCGTTGTCGTTGACCACGATGATCAGTTTGCGGGTGTTGTCGTCGCTGATGTTGTTGAGCGCTTCCCAGGTCATTCCCCCGGTCAGTGCGCCATCGCCGACAACAGCGACGACGTGCCGGTTGGTCTGACCCGTCATCTGGAAGGCACGGGAGATGCCGTCCGCCCACGACAGGGAGCTGGACGCGTGGGAGCTCTCCACGATGTCGTGCTCCGATTCGGAGCGTTGGGGATATCCGGCGAGCCCGTCGGACAGGCGCAGCCTGCTGAAGTCCTGCCGTCCCGTGAGGAGCTTGTGAACATAGGACTGGTGACCGGTGTCAAACACGATCGCGTCCGTCGGTGAATTGAACACCCGGTGTATGGCGATCGTGAGTTCGACGACTCCGAGGTTCGGACCGAGATGACCGCCCGTCTTCGACACCTCCCGCACCAGGAAACCACGTACCTCCGTGGCCAGCTGCACCAGTTGAGCCCCCGAGAGGCCGTCGAGGTCCCTGGGACCGGAAATTGTCTCCAGCAGAGTCATCCACATCACCTTTCGTTGTCGTGAATAGTCTCACGAAGTGCAGGGGGCCGCCATACAGGAGGCGGCGCGTAGACCCGAATAAAACGAGTCTACGCGCCGCCCGAGGGGGTACTGCTTCGCGGCTAGGAGGCGAGGTGCTCCGCCACGAGGGTACGCAGCACATACTGCAGGATGCCGCCGTTGCGGTAGTAGTCCGCCTCACCAGGCGTGTCGATGCGTACGACGGCGTCGAACTCAACGGTGGTCTTGCCCGCCGGCGAGTTGTCGCTCGGCGTGGCGGTCACGTGCACCGACTTGGGCGTTGTCCCGTTGTTGAGTTCGTCAAGTCCGGAGATCGAAATGACCTCGGTTCCGTCTAGGCCCAGCGACTCCCAGCTCTCGCCGGCCGGGAACTGCAGCGGAACGACGCCCATCCCGATCAGGTTCGAGCGGTGGATCCGCTCGAAGCTCTCGGTGATGACAGCCTTGACGCCCAGAAGGCTGGTGCCCTTGGCCGCCCAGTCACGGGAGGATCCGGAACCGTATTCCTTGCCACCGAAGATGACAAGCGGTGTTCCGGCGGCCTGGTAGTTCTGGCTGGCGTCGTAGATGAACGACTGCGGGCCGTCGGGCTGCGTGAAGTCCCGGGTGTAGCCACCTTCCACGTTGTCGAGCAGCTGGTTGCGCAGGCGGATGTTCGCGAACGTGCCGCGGATCATGATCTCGTGGTTTCCGCGACGCGAGCCGTAGGAGTTGAAGTCTCCGCGAGCAATGCCGTGCTCGACCAGATATGCTCCGGCGGGGCTGTCGGCCTTGATGTTGCCGGCCGGGCTGATGTGGTCGGTGGTGACGGAGTCGCCGAGCTTCGCAAGAACGCGGGCTCCGACAATGTCGCTGATCGGAGTCGTCTCGATGGTCATGCCATCGAAGTACGGGGGCTTCCGCACGTAGGTCGACTCGGCGTCCCATTCGAACACCTCGCTGTCGGGCGTCGGCAGCGCGCGCCAACGCTCGTCGCCGGTGAAGACTTCTCCGTATTCCTTGGTGAACATGGCCGTGTCGATCGAGCTGTCGATCGTGGACTGCACCTCCGCGGTGTCGGGCCAGATGTCCTTGAGGAACACTTCCTGGCCGTCGCTGCCGGTGCCCAGGGAATCGGTCTCGAAGTCGAAGTTCATCGAACCGGCCAGGGCGTAGGCAATCACGAGCGGCGGGCTAGCGAGGTAGTTCATCTTCACGTCGGGGCTGATCCGGCCCTCGAAGTTGCGGTTTCCGGAGAGCACGGCGGTGACGGCGAGGTCGTTGTCGTTGATCGCGGCGGACACCTCTTCGATCAGTGGCCCGGTGTTACCGATACACACCGTGCAGCCGTAGCCGACCGTGTAGAAGCCGAGGGCCTCGAGGTCGCTCGTGAGACCGGCCTTTGCGTAGTAGTCGGTGACGACCTTGGAGCCCGGCGCCAGGGTGGTCTTGACCCACGGCTTGGACTTGAGGCCCTTGGCGACCGCGTTGCGCGCGAGAAGACCCGCGGCAAGCATGACGCTCGGGTTCGAGGTGTTGGTGCACGACGTGATCGCGGCGACGGCCACGGCTCCGTGGTCAAGCGTGTAGCTTGCGCCGTCGGGCGTGGTGATCGGGATCGGCCGGGACACACTCTCGGGAGCGTGGCTCACGTGGGTGTGAGCGACGTGCTCGGAGAACTTTTCGTCCTCGGCGGTGAAGCCGATGGGGTCAGACGCGGGGAACGTTCCATCGACGGCCTCGTCAACCCGGTCGAGGTCCTGCGTGGCATAGCTCTGCAGGTCGATTTCGAACTGGGCCTTCGCCGAGCTGAGTTCAACCCGGTCCTGCGGGCGCTTCGGTCCGGCGATCGAGGGAACAACGGTGCCGAGGTCGATCTCCAGGTATTCGCTGAAGGTCGGTTCCTTGTCGGCGTCGTGCCACAGCCCCTGCAGCTTCGCGTAGGCCTCGACCAGCGCGACCTGCTCGTCGCTGCGTCCGGTGAGGCGCAGGTAACCGAGGGTGACCTCATCGATCGGGAACATCGCGGCGGTGGAGCCGAACTCGGGGCTCATGTTGCCGATGGTGGCGCGGTTGGCGAGCGGAACCTGGGCGACGCCCTCTCCGTAGAACTCGACGAACTTGCCGACGACGCCGTGCTTGCGGAGCATCTGCGTGATGGTGAGCACGACATCCGTTGCCGTGACGCCGCTCGGGATGGAACCCTTGAGCTTGAAGCCGACGACCTTGGGGATGAGCATGGAGACGGGCTGACCGAGCATGGCCGCCTCGGCCTCGATGCCGCCGACGCCCCAGCCGAGCACGCCAAGACCGTTGACCATGGTGGTGTGCGAGTCGGTTCCGACGCAGGTGTCGGGGTAGGCCTGCAGCACGCCGTTGACCTCACGGGTCATGGTGACGCGCGCCAGGTACTCAATGTTGACCTGGTGCACGATGCCGGTTCCCGGGGGGACGACCTTGAAGTCGTCGAATGCTGTCTGGCCCCAGCGAAGGAACTGGTAGCGCTCGCCGTTGCGCTGGTACTCGATCTCGACGTTGCGCTCGAGGGCGTTGTCACTGCCGAAGAGGTCGGCGATGACCGAGTGGTCGATGACGAGCTCGGCGGGTGCGAGCGGGTTGATCTTGTTCGGGTCGCCGCCGAGTTCGGCGACGGCCTCGCGCATGGTGGCGAGGTCGACGATGCAGGGGACGCCGGTGAAGTCCTGCATGACCACGCGGCCCGGCGTGAACTGGATCTCCGTCGCGGGCTCGCTCGTCGGCACCCACTCGCCGAGGGCACGAATGTGCTCCGCGGTGATATTGGCGCCGTCTTCGGTGCGGAGAAGATTCTCCAGCAGCACCTTCAGACTGTATGGCAGCTTCTCGTAGCCAGCGACCTTGTCGACCCGAAAGACTTCATAGTCCGTCGAACCGACGCGTAGGGTGTCTTTTGCTCCAAAACTGTTTACCGCAGACACGATGCCCTCTCCTTCGTGGGAGCCGACGGGGTACCGACGGCAATCCTCAATGCTCAATCCTTGTGGCCAGACACACCATCGTGCCAGCAAGGCAAGCCTAACCAGCAGCTGGTGGAGCCGACCCGTTCCATCAAGAAACTATCTTGACGTCGAGATAACTATAGCAGGGCGCGCGTCAGTCCGGGCGAGCGGAATTGCGATATACCGAGCGAACCATGAGCCAGGACACGACCAGAAGCGGCGCATAGAGAGGAAGCCCCATCAGCAGCTTTGTGGTCGCGAGTAATTCCACGTTGTCGGCCAGATACAGCGGGAGCTGCACGGCAAGCCGGGCGAGGAACAGCCCGGCCCAGCACAGGGTGAGAATGGTCAGGACCCGACGCTTGGACGGATCCGTGCGCCAATTGACTCCGTCTCCCATGAGAAAGCCCACGGCCAGTCCGATGAGAGGCCAGCCGACCAGAACCGAGAGGAGCAGGGCCGCGCCGTATCCGGCATTGGTATAGAGGCCCACGAGGAAGAAGTCGGAGGCCTTGCCGGAAAACAGCGCGAGCGCGACGCTCAGGCCGGTACCGACGAGCCCGCCGATCGCCGGGGTCATGGTCTGCCGCGTGATCGCGCGCAGCCCGACAAAAAGGAGGCCGAGAACGAGCGGCGCGATCAGAGCAGGAAGCAGCGTGCGTATCGGGTCGCTCGCGGGAGCCTGGCCGGGGTCAATGGTGAGGGTGTAGGTCACCAGGAACACGAGGCCGGGCAGCACCGCCTCAAACAGCCCACGGATGCCGCCCATCGCGACCATGAGCGCCTTGCCGTTGATCGCCTCCCCCTCGGCAACCGAACCGAACCCGGCCCGACGCGCTGCCGCGGCCATGCCGTCGGCGACGGCGCCCGAGACGGAGGGCTGGGCTTCCTCGGACTCGCCTGGGGTGGCCTGGAATGCTTCGGAATCGGACCGAGAGGCGGGATCGGGCTGGTTGGTCATGGTGCTGTTTCCGGTCAGGAGTCGGTGGGGTTCGCCGCGCCGTTCGACGTCGCCGGCATCCGCAGGGGAATGAGGTCGCGGGGCGGCATGGGGGTGGAGCCACGCACGACCACGATGCTCCGGAACAGGTCTTCAACCTGTTCCGCGGCGTCCGGATTGATGGCGCCCTCGCCGGCGATCACGCCGCGCAGGAACCAGCGCGGACCGTCGACGCCGATGAAACGTGCCAGACGGGTGCTGCCCGCCGTGGGCCGACCGGAGGCGTCCTGTCCGGCGGCAACGGGAATCTCCGCGACCAGCTCCGCGCCGAACGGTCCCTCGCGCGGTGTCGTCGTTCCGCCCTGCTTGCCGATCTGGTCGGCAATCTGATCACGGATTTCGTGCCAGAGGCCGCTGGACCGCGGAGCGGCGAAGGGCTGCACCTGCAGCGTCGACCCGGCATAGTCCAGACCGATGGCGACAACGCGCTTGCTGCCTTCCTCAATTTCGAGGCGGAGGTGCAGTCCCTCGCGGGGAAGAATCTTGATGCCGCCGAGGTCGACATACGGGCGAACGGGGTTGGCCTCGGCCTCGTCGAACGGACCCTCCGTCTCGCGATCTTCGGGAGCGGACTTGGTCTGGGTTTCCGGAAACGCGTCCGGGCTAGCGATGTCGCTCATCGAGCTTCTCCTGTCTGGGGGGTGTCGAGCGCTGGTTCTCGCGTCGAAACGCCGGTGGAACCGAAACCGCCCTCTCCGCGCTGACTACCGGGAAGACGGTCAACGGGAATGAATGTGGCGTGCGCGACCGGCATCACGATGAGCTGCGCGATCCGATCGCCGATGGCGATGGAGAACGGCTCGCTGGTATCGGTGTTGAGCAGGGTCACCTTGATTTCACCGCGGTAGCCGGCATCCACGGTACCCGGCGAGTTCACGACGGTGATGCCGTGCTTGACCGCGAGCCCGCTGCGCGGCACGACGAACGCGGCGAACCCATCGGGCAGCGCAATGCTGACCCCGGTGGAAACGAGGGCGCGGGAACCGGGGGCCAGGGTGAGGGCTTCGGCCGAGTGGAGATCCGCACCGGCATCGCCCGGATGGGCGTATTTCGGGAGGACGGACGCTGTTATCAGTACTTCGACGCTTTGTGTCACGTGTCGAGGGTAGTCCAGATCTCTGATCGAATAGAGACATGCCTCAATACCGTGAAAAGCTCTGGGCCTCAGCGTGGTCCTTCATCGTCACCGCCCTGGTGATACCGGCCAGTATCCTGGTGCTCGCGCCGATCAACCTGGAGGCGGGTTTCGTCACCGCTGCGGTTCTCTACGGTGGTTGCGTCACACTTCTGGTGCTCGCCTCGCCCGTGGTCAAGGTGGAGAACGGGCTCATCACGGCGGGACCGGCCACAATTTCCGTTGACCTGGTCGGGGAGGTTCTCGCGTTCAGCGGGCCCGAAGCGCGTCAGGAACGCGGACCACGCCTCGATGTTCGGGCGTGGATGCTGATCCGGGGTTGGATCGACCCGGTGGTGAAGATCCCCATCGTCGATGCGACAGACCCTGCGCCGTACTGGCTCGTCTCGAGCCGCCACCCACAGAAGCTGGCCGCCGCGATCAATCAATCACGACGGCCCGCCGTGGGGTCTTAGGAGTCGCACTCCAGGCAGACGGTGCCCAGCTTGGTGTCGCGACCGGCCTGCGAGCGGTGCTTCACAAGGAAGCACTCAACGCACGTGAATTCGTCGGCCTGCGGAGGCAGAACGACGACATCGAGGTCCAGGTCGGACAAATCTGCACCGGGGAGGTCGAACCCACCCGGGTTGTCGGAGTCGTCGTTGTCGACGCTTCCTGACATCTTGTCGGGCACGCGTTCTTTGAGGGCCTCGATCGACTCTGAGTCGTCTTCAGTCTTCCGCGGTGCGTCGTAATCGGTTGCCATGCCCATCCATTTCAGTAACGCCGATAAACGAAATCGGCGGGCATAGTTTGCAACAATCCAAGGGAAATAGCAACTCGCCCGCCGCCTTCTCGGTCGGCACTGGCATCAACTTGCGGCACGCCCGGTGTATTCCCGTGTAAAGGGAAGAAGCCATGCGATTCTTGCAGCTAACGGTATTCGCGAGAGGGCTTGCGCCATGCAGGAATTGAAGGTCATCGGAGTAGAGAACGGTGCGCTGCTTGCAGCGTCAGAAGATGGCGATCGATTTAGGATCGCCATCGACGAGGTTCTCCACTCCAAATTGCGTCAAAATCAGACGGAGGCGTCCGAGGCGCCCAAACCGTCACCACGTGAGGTGCAGGCGCACATTCGCTCCGGCATGTCCGCGGAAGATGTTGCCGCCGTCACGGGAGCGCCTCTGGACTACGTTCGACGCTTTGAAGGCCCCGTCGTGGCGGAACGCGAGTACATGATCTCGTGTGCGTTGAGCGTGCCAGTACACACCGCGATAGACCCCGAACCGGTCGGTGAAGACGCCAACTTCGGCGGTGTCATTCGTGATCGTCTCACGTCCCTCGGCGCGACCAACGAGCGCTGGGCCAGCTGGAAAGAGCCAGGCGCGGGCTGGATCATCAAGCTCTCCTTCACGGCCGACGACATTGACCACGACGCCCGCTGGGGCTTCGAGCCGAAGAAGAACGCCCTCTCCCCCATCGGCAACGAAGCCATTGCCCTGTCCCAACAGGGCGAGCTGAAAGGCTCGCTTATTCCTCGCCTGCGTGCCGTGGGTTCGGAGACCAGCAATTCCGATGTTTCCCGGTTCGACAGCGGTGCGTTCACCTTCAAGGAGTCGCTCGCGGACGAAATTCTGAGCGACACCGCACCGATTGAGCCCATCCCGTACTCGCGAACGCTCGGTACGTCAGACGCGGTCTTCAAGGCCGCCATCAAACGCGCGGCCGAGCCCTCTGTCAGCATGAGTGACACCGCAGATCTGCTGGATTCCCTGCGCCGCCGCCGTGGCGAGCGTGAGGCCGCGAGCTTCGGCGACGCGTCCGGCCAGCACCAGTCACCGCCCGCCCCGGATGCGTCAGACGCGCGTCGCCGCACCGAGTCCCCGGCCGCGGCCCACCCGGAGACCGACAATCATGCACCGTCGGGGCCTGAGGACGACGCCGCCGCCACGGCCCGACCCGACTCCGAGTCTGCCGCGGACGCGAAGGATCCCGCCGCCAGGACAACGGCCGCCCCGAACATTTGGGCCACGCAGGCCGCTCGCGCCGCGGGCCGCACCGCAGGCACCACCGCGAAGCGTGGACGCGCCTCGATGCCAAGCTGGGATGAAATTGTCTTCGGTGCCCGCACGGATGACGACCTCGCCTGACGCCTAGACCCGGTGCCGCCGGCGCGGTATAGTCATTTATGGAACATTCGTTCTATGAACTGAGTCGAGGTGGTGCACGATGCCTCCGGTCAATGAACCCGTCACGGTGTGGACGAGCGAGGCCGGGTCTCCCGTGCGCCTCGTCTGGCGCTCCCGTGGGTTTCTTGTGTCAGACACTCCGACGGCCCTTGTCGGAACATCTGACTGGTGGAAGCCGTTCGCGGCGTACAGCTACGGAATCGGGCATGCTCCGCTCGATATCGCCGGTTGGCGCTTCCAGGCTACGGCACTCGACGGTGAAACACACGTCTTCGATGTGAGCCAGGACACCAGCGCCGTGACACCGCCCGATTCCCCGTCGCAGCACGACGGCCACCCCTGGCTACTCGTTCGTATCTTCGACTAGCGAGGCGAACGCCCATGACTTCGCCGACACCCGCCACGGCGACACCGCGCGATGTGCGGCGGTTGCGCCTGCACAGCCAAGGGCTGGCGGCCATGCCGGGAGGGGACGAGGCAGGAACCGTGACCGGTGCGGTTGCGGCCGCTGAACGGCTGCTGGCCGTGCAGGCCCAGGATTATCCGGCCGCCCAGTGGGCATTGGGCGTACGCTCCCCCGGCACGACAGCGGTGCATGTGCAGCAGGCACTCAACGCCGGATTGATCGTGCGCTCGTGGCCCATGCGCGGAACCCTGCATATCGTGCCGGCGCAGGACCTGCACTGGATGCTCCGCCTCAGCGCCCCGCGGCAGGTTGCCGGGGCGAAGACGCGACAGGCGCAGCTCGGTGTGACCCAGGACATTTTGGAATCCGCGCGTGCCATTGCCCTGGAAAGGCTCGTGGGCGGGGGTGAGCTCAGCCGTACCGATTTTCTGTCGGCGTTGGAGCGCCGAGGCATCCAGACGGGAGGACAGCGCGGCTACCACATCATCTGGTATCTCGCGCTGACGGGCACGCTCTGTTGGGGACGCCAGGTCGGTACCCAGCAGGTGCTTGTGCTCCTTGATGAATGGGTTCGCGATGCCCGAGCGCTCGATGGCGATGAGGCCCTCGGGGAATTCGCCCTGCGGTACTTTGCCGGCCATGGTCCGGCAACTCTCGCGGACTTCGCCGGGTGGTCGCAGCTGACGTTGACGGATGCGCGCATCGGGCTGGCCGTGTCCCGACCCGACCTGACCGAATTCAGCGTCGACGGTGTCAGCTATTTTCTTCCGGCCGCGGCGGACACGGAGGCTCCGTTGCGCCAACGAACGGCCGCTCTGCTGCTTCCCGGTTTCGATGAGTACTTCCTTGCGTACCGCGACCGGAGTGCGGTCATTGACGGAGCGCACGAACAGCGGGTCGTTCCGGGGAAGAACGGCATTTTCCGGCCGCTCGTCGTCGTCGACGGTCGCATCGTCGGCACGTGGCGCAAGAAGACGACGGTTCGGTCCCTCCGGGTCACACCCGAGCCATTCGGTCCCCTCGCCGGACGTCAATGGTCTGCCCTGCGGCGGAGCACGGGCGACTATGGGCGATTTCTCGACACAAACGCGACACTGGAGATTCCCGACGCGGGCACGTCCTGACGTACCTGCCGGGAGCGGGTTAGCCTAGAGAGTGCGAATTACGACGAACCTGCGGATCTCCCGACGACTACCGTTTCTGCAGACGGTGAAAATGTCGGTCGCCGTCGCCCTGGCCTGGCTGATCTCCCAGCTTCTGCTGCCGAGCGACCTGCCGATCTTTGCCGCCATCGCTGCCCTTCTCGTCGTGCAACCCAGCGTGAACCAGACGCTGGGCCGGGCTATCGAGCGCACGGCGGGTGTCATCGGCGGCGTCATCATCGCCTCGAGCATCGGCTACTTTCTCGGCCAGACGAGTTGGGTCGTGCTCGCGACCGTGGTTTTGAGCATCACCGTCGCCTGGGCCCTGCGGCTGTCCCCGGTGGCGGCCAGTCAGATTCCGATCAGCGCCATGCTCGTGCTCGCCCTCGGCGCCACAACCCCCGGGTACGCCCTCGATCGTATCTACGAGACCTTCATCGGCGCCGGGATCGCCCTCCTGATCAACGCGGTCGTCGTTCCTCCGGTGATGATCAGGCCGGCGACTGAAGCGGTCGGCCTGCTCGCGCGCGAGGTCGCGGAGACGTTCGACCGGATAGCGCGGGCCCTCGTCACGCCACAGCGGCCGGCAGATCTCATGGAACTGATGATCCAGGCCCGCCTGTTGCGACCCATGCTGGAATCGGCGGACAAGGCGATCCTGCAGGCCGAGGAGAGTCTCATGCTCAACCCGCGCAAGACCAAGCTGCGTAAAGCGCTCGACGCCGACCACGAAATGACGCAGCGCCTTCCCACGCTCGTGACACGCGCCATCGGCATGACGAGGGCCCTGCACGATCATTACGATGATTCCCTGCAGTACGAGCCGAGCCTTCAGGCCTTCTCCGAGGAGTTGACCCGAGCGGCGCATGACCTGCGATTGCTGGCCCGGGAGGAGGGCAGCACCGACGCCGTGCCGGAAGCACCGGCCCCTGAAGTGTTGGCCCTCACGTCACCGCTGCACATTGTGACTCCGCACCCGGACCACTGGATTCTGATCGGGTCGCTGATGGAAGACCTGCGCCGCGTGCGTGAAGAAATCGTGGGCGACTAGCTCCGGTCGTCTACAGCACCTTGGACAGGAAATCCTGGGTGCGCGTCTGCTGCGGGTTGCCGAAGAGCTCCTCGGGGGTGCCCTCCTCAACGATGACGCCCTCGGCCATGAAGATGACCCGATCGGCCACCTCCCGGGCGAAGCCCATTTCGTGCGTGACGACAACCATGGTCATTCCCTCTTTCGCCAGGTCGCGGATGACCTGGAGCACCTCGCCGACCATCTCCGGGTCGAGGGCACTCGTGGCTTCGTCGAAAAGCATGATGTCGGGGTTGACCGCGAGCGAGCGGGCAATCGCGACCCGCTGCTTCTGACCGCCGGACAGCTGTGCCGGGCGCGCCTGGGCCTTGTCGGCGAGCCCCACTCGGTCCAGAAGCTTCTCGGCCGTGGCCCGTGCCTCCTGTCGGCTGCCCTTCTTCAACTCAACAGGCGCGAGCATGATGTTCTGCAGAACGGTCATGTGCGGAAAAAGATTGAAGTGCTGGAAGACCATTCCGATGTGCTGGCGCACCGTGTTGAGGTTCACGTTCTTGTCGGTGAGGTCGAACCCGTCGACGATGACGGTGCCGGCCGTGATCTCATCGAGTTTGTTCAGGCAGCGCAGGAACGTGGACTTTCCCGAACCGGAGGGGCCGATCACGCAGACGACTTCCCCCTCGGCGATCTCGACGTCGAGTCCCTTGAGCACTTCGTTGGAGCCGAAGGACTTGCGGAGCGCGCGGACACTGATCTTGCTGGCGTTGCTCATTTGTTGAACCTCTTGTCGAGCTTGTTGGAGAGAGTCGTGAGCAGAGTGATGACCACGAAGTACAGGGCCGCGACGATGAGAAGTGTTTCTCCGGTGCGGAAGTTGGCGGCGTAGATCTGCTGGCCCTGGTAGGTGAGTTCCGCGAAGCCGATGACGGCGAGCAGGGACGTGTCCTTGAGAGTCATCACGAACTGGTTGATGAACGACGGGGTCATGATCTTCACGGCCTGCGGCAGCACGACGCGGCGCATGGTCGTGACGTAGCCGAGCCCGAGGCTGCGACCGGCTTCGGTCTGCCCGGAGTCAACCGACTGGATGCCGCCACGCACGATTTCCGTCATGTAGGCACCGGCGTTCAGGCTCAGGGTCAGAACGCCGGCGGTGAGCACGTCGATGGATTGCCCGGTCAGCTGCGGCAGGCCGAAGTAGAAGAAGAAGGCCTGAACGAGGAGCGGGGTGCCGCGGAAAATGCTGACGTAGGTCGTGGCGATGGCACGCAACACGATGAACGGGGACACCTTGAAGAATCCGAGCACGATACCGAGCACCAGGGCGATGAGAATGGAGAGCCCCGTGGCGAGCAGGGTGAGCCCCAGGCCTTTCATAAGCGCCGGCATGCTGTTCGCCAGGAGCCCGAAGAACCCGGTGTCCGATGCGGCGGCGGGGTCCAAGAGGTACGTGTCGAGAATCGCCTGGTACTCGCCGTCCGCCTTCAGTTCGGCAAGTCCCGTGTTGAACGCGGCGAGCAGCTCGGCATTCTGCCCCTTGTTGACGGCGAAGCCGTAGGAACTGCCCCGCTCCTTGTCGGTGACCGACTTGAGGCCGTTGTTCTGGTTGATTCCGTAGGCGAGAACCGGATAGTCGTCGAATACGGCTACCGAGTTGCCGGCCTTGACGTCGTCGTACATCGTCGCCGAATCTGCCAGGGCCTTGACCGTGAAGCCGTATTCGTCCTTGATCGAGTTGGCGAATGTCTCCCCCTCGCTGCCGCGTTTGGCCACGACGGTCTCGCCGCGAAGATCCGTGTAGCCCGTGATGGCGTTGTCGCCCTCGGCCACGGCCATCTGCACGCCCGAGTCGAAGTACGGGTCGGAGAAGTCGAAGATCTGCTTGCGCTCGTCGGTGATCGACATTCCGGCGATCACGCCGGCGACCTGGTTGGACTGCAGGGCCTGAAGGGCCGCGTCGAAACCGAGGGACTTGATCTCCACGGTGAAACCCTCGCGCTCGGCAACGGCACGGATGAGGTCCATGTCGATTCCGGTCAGCTCGCCGTCCTTGCGGTACTCGAACGGTGCGAAGGTCGTGTCGGTGGCGATGACGAAGGTTTCGCCGGTGATGTCGGTGTGCGGTGCGACGTTCGCGGATGTTTCACTGGCCGCGGCGGCTCCGGCACCGGCGGATCCGCCGAGAAGAGCCAGCGCTGCGGTGAGGGCAATTGTGAGGATGCCCGGCCTGGACCTGAATTTATTGCGCAAGACTGTAAACCCGTTCTCTGACGCGGCACTCACCGCTGTGTGTTCGGGCTTTCAGACCCCGAAAAAGCCTACCCTGCGTGAACTCTTCGGCCGCCACGGCACGGGGGAAGCCGTCGGGACGGCAAAAAAGGGGGCCCGCCGAAGCGAGCCCCCTCCTCTACAGGATGAAATTACGCGTTGAGCGCGGCCTGCAGCTCAAGCGTGATCGTGACCTTGTCGCCGAGCAGCACGCCGCCGGTCTCGAGTGCCGCGTTGTAGGAGAGGCCGAAGTCTTCGCGGTTGACCTGGGTGGTGGCCGTTGCGCCGAACTTGTAGTTGCCGTAGGGGTCTCCGCCGAAGCCGCCGAATTCGAATTCGAACGTGACGGGCTTCGTGACGCCCTTGATGGTGAGGTCTCCGTCGACGAGGAAGTCGCCCTTGACCGCGCGCATTCCGGTGGAGGCGAAGCCGATCGTGGGGTACGTCTCGGCGTCGAAGAAGTCGCCGGTGCGGAGGTGGCCGTCGCGGTTGGCCTCGTTGGTGTTGATCGAGGCGACCTGGGCCGTCGCGGTCACGGTGCTGTCAAGCGGGTTCTCACCGGTGACGAAGGTGGCGTCGAAGTCCTCGAAGGTGCCCTTGACCTTGCTGATCATGATGTGGCGGATGCTGAACCCGACGGCACTGTGGGTCTTGTCGATGGTCCAGGTTCCGGTCTTGTATCCGGGGATGTCGGTGATTGCCGTGTCGCTCATGCGTTCTCCTTAAAATTGCGGGCGCATGATGTGTCGCCCTCAGATATATGCAAGCGCATAGATCCCGGGTCTATTCCCCGTACGACGAAATACTTCTTCGCCGTCTTCCCAGAGTCTCACACCCAGCGGGCAATACACTCTGCCCATGACGATGAATGACATTGCCGGCAACGCCGTGCTCATCGCGGCGGGGGGCCGCAGCATCCTGCTGCAACTGGCCGAACCGGCCATCGGCCACGGCGTCGCCGATCACAGTGATTTTGCCGGACGACCGCAGGAACGACTGAACAACACGCTGAGTTTTGTGTATGCGGTGACCTTCGGCACGCCCGAGGAGGCGGCCGCGGCGACCATGCGGGTCAACCATGCGCACGTTCCCGTTCGGTCACCCGGATCAGCGCACACGCCCGCCTACAGCGCGTTCTCTCCCGCACTGCAACTGTGGGTCGCCGCGACCCTGTATGACTCTGCCCTGACGATGCACGAGCTCATCTACGGCCCCCTCGGTGACGCCGAGGCCGACAGGTTCTACGATGACTATCGCAAGCTCGGCGCGGCACTGCAGGTACCGGTCGCACTGTGGCCCGCGGATCGCGGTGCCTTTCGCCGCTATTGGGCCGAACGTCTGGCGGCCCTGAAGACGGATGCGGCGACGCGCGCCGTGGCGTACGAGCTGCTCCACACGCGCACCGGCCCGTTCTGGATGCGCCTCGGCCTTCCCCTCGGCCGCCTGGTGACGGCCGGCTTGCTGCCCCCGCACGTGCGGGACATGTTCGAGCTGCCGTGGTCCCCGGCGCGGCAACGCCGATTCGACCGCGTGATCCGTGTGACGCGGGTGTTGTACCCGCCGTTGCCGCGTCGCATCCGTCACTGGCCGAAAGACCACTATCTGCGCGTTTTGCGAGCGTCACTGGCCACACCGGCGGCAACCCGCGAGTCTCGATAGACTGGCGTTCTCTCAACTCCGAGGTTTTCAATGACGCAACAATCGGCATCCGACGCCCCCTCCGAACTCGACAGCATCGACCGGCAGATTGTGGCCGAACTCAGCCGTGACGCGCGACTGTCCATGCGCGCCCTCGCCGTTCAGGTGCACATCTCCCGCACCGCCGCCCACACCCGGGTGCAGCGGCTCGTCAGCCGCGGGGTCATCACCGGCTTCGGCGCGCAAACGGATCCCAAGTCGCTCGGCCTGCACGTGTCGGCCCTGGTCGTCGTGAAAATCGGCGACGTGTCCTGGGGCGATATCGCCACGAGGCTCGCAGCCCTGCCGTATGTGGAGAAGGCGCAGGCCGTCAGCGGTGACATCGACATCATCCTCACGGTCAACGCCCCGTCTCACGAGCTGTTGAGCCAGGCGATCCTGCGTGATATCCACAGCATGCCCGGTGTCGTCTCCACCAGATCGCACCTCATTCTGGAGGAGATCGTGGGCCGGCAACCCGGAACCGTGCCGGACGTTTGGCGCTAAAAGCACCATACTGACAGACCGAATGGCGTGCCATTCACGTGTATCAGGCCAATCGTTCACAACTGTCGTTTCGAGGCGACAGGGACGGAAAACAGGGCGCACCATTGCCTCATGAGCCTCAAAGTCGAGAGCACGCGCATCCCCACCGTGCTGGCCCCACCACCCCTCCGGTTGATTGACGATGCCGGGCACGCCGTCGATGAAAGTCAGACCGGCGGCTTCACCCTGCCGGACACAGCGACGCTGCTGAGCCTGTATCGGCGCATGGTTATCGCCCGTCGATTCGACGTGCAGGTGACGGCGCTCACCCGCCAGGGGCGCCTCGCCACCTACCCGTCGGCGCTCGGCCAGGAGGCGTGCGAGATTGCCGCCGTCGCATCGCTGGACTCCGGCGACTGGTTGTTCCCCACCTATCGCGACAGCATCGCCCTGCTCACCCGCGGTGTGAAGCCCGAAGACATTCTCGCGTCGTTCCGCGGCGACTGGCACAGCGGCTACGACTACAACAAGCACTGCATCGCCCCGCAGGCCACGCCGCTGGCCACGCAGGCCCTGCATGCCGTGGGCCTCGCCACGGCCGCGAAGCTCAAGCGCGACAGCACCGTGGCCCTCACTCTGCTGGGCGACGGCGCCACCAGCGAGGGCGACGCCCACGAGGCGTTCAACTTCGCCGCCGTGTGGCAGGCCCCCGTGGTCTTTCTCGTGCAGAATAACCAGTTCGCCATCAGCGTTCCGCTCGACAAGCAGATGGCCTGCCGCACGATCGCCGACAAGGCGATCGGCTATGGCATGCCCGGATATTTCGTTGACGGCAACGACGTCGCCGCCATGTTCGCCGTCACGTCGGCCGCCGTCGACCGGGCCCGCGCCGGCGAGGGCCCCACGCTCATCGAGGGCCTCACCTATCGCATCGAAGCTCACACCAACTCGGATGACCCCACCCGCTACCGCAACGCCGCCGATGTCGACGTGTGGCGCGGGCGCGACCCGATCGAACGCCTGGAGAAATTCCTCGTGTCCGAGGGCGCCCTCTCCGACACCGAACGAGCGTCGATCACGCAGGAGGCCGAGGACACGGCGGCTGCGACCCGTGAGTGCATGACCATCAAGGCCGTTGTCGATCCGCTCGAGCTGTTTGAGCACGTGTACGCCAACGCCCGACCCGCTCTCGCCGAGCAGCGGGAGGCTCTGGCCGCCGAACTCGCCGAGGACAACGCCAACCAGGCCGCCGAAACAGCCGCAGAGACGGGCACCCACCGATGAGCCAGACAATTCCGGGCATCGCGCACCGCGCACCCGAAACCCTCAGCATGGCATCCGCCCTCAATGCCGCCATTCGCGACGCCATGACCGACGACCCGACCGTGGTTCTGTTCGGTGAAGACGTCGGACCACTCGGCGGTGTCTTTCGCGTGACCGACGGCCTCTATGCCGAGTTCGGCGAGACCCGGGTGAGCGACTCCCCGCTGGCCGAGTCCGGCATCGTGGGAACGGCGATCGGCATGGCCATGTACGGCATGCGCCCGGTGGTGGAGATGCAGTTCGATGCATTCAGCTACCCGGCCTTTCAACAGATCGTGTCGCACGTCGCGAAAATGCGTAATCGCACCCGGGGCAAGATCCAGTTGCCGATCGTGATTCGCATTCCCTACGCCGGCGACATCGGTGGCGTCGAGCATCACTCGGATTCGTCGGAGGCGTATTGGACGGCGACGCCGGGTCTCACCGTGGTGTCCCCCTCGAACCCGGCCGACGCCTACTCGATGCTGCGCGAGGCCATTGCCAGCGACGACCCGGTGATCTTCATGGAGCCGAAGAGCCGCTACTGGAGCAAGGCCGAGCTGACCCTCCCGGTGCAGACCGCCCCGATGACGAGCGCCGTGGTTCTGCGCGAAGGCACCGACGTGACCCTTCTCGGCTACGGCCCCACGGTGAAGACCGCCCTCGCGACGGCCGAGCTCGGGGCCAAGGAGGGGCTGTCCATCGAGGTCATCGATCTGCGAAGCCTGTCTCCGTTCGACGACGCAACGGTGAGCGCCTCGCTGCGAAAGACCAGCCGGGTCGCCGTCATCCACGAGGCGGCACAGTTCGGCGGGTACGGAGCAGAGGTGGCGGCGCGACTGACGGAACGCAACTTCTTCTATCTTGCCGCGCCTATTCTGCGCATCACCGGATTCGACATCCCCTACCCCTCACCCAAGCTCGAGGAGTATTTCCTGCCGACGCCGGACCGCATCCTCGCCGCGATCTCACGTTGGGAATGGAACTGATGCGCAACGATTTTCTGCTCCCCGACCTCGGCGAGGGCCTCACCGAGGCCGAAATCGTCTCCTGGCTCGTGGCTCCCGGCGACACCATCGCCATCGACCAGCCCGTCGTCGAGGTGGAGTCCGCCAAGTCGATCGTGGAACTGCCGTCGCCGTTCGGCGGCGTCGTCGAGAAGGTCTTCGGCGAACCGGGCCAGACGATTCACGCCGGCCAGGTTCTCCTCACCGTCGCCGACGCCGCGACGGATGCCGCGGGCACCGAGTCCGCTCCGACTCCGGCGGCAAACGCCCCGGCAGCGACGGCAGCTCCGGCTGAGGCAGCGCCGGCGGAGCCGCCGGCCGCCGACGTCTCCGGCGCCGTTCTGATCGGCTACGGAACTACCGTGAGCACACGGCCGGCTCGCCGTCCCGCGCAGGGTCGATTCGGACAGGCGTCGCCGGCACGAGCCGCACAAGCATCCGTATCCGCACCCACAGCAGCGCCCACACCTGCACCCGAACCCGTACCTGCACCGGCCGCCTCGGCGCCCGCCGTACAGGCACTCGACGCGGATCGTCGCTCCCCCGTGGTGTCGCCGCTCGTGCGTCGTATGGCCCGTGAGAACGGGTTCGAGGCCAGCCAGCTGCTCGGCACCGGGAAGGACGGGCTCGTGGTGCGCTCCGACGTGGAGTCGTTCCTGAGCGACGCGCGCCGGTCCGAGACCTCGCTGCCGATGGTCGAGGCCGAAACGGAGCCCCGGCCCGTCGCATCCGCACCGGCTCCGGCGACGACCGCCGAAAGTGTGCGCATTCCCATCGTGGGTCTGCGCAAGGTTGTTGCGCAGCGACTGGCCACGTCCCGCCGGGAGATCCCCGAGGCCACGATCTGGCTGGATGTCGATGCCACCGAGCTCTTCGTGGCTCGCGATCGCCTGCTCGCCGCCACCGGGGAACGGTTCAGCGTCACCGCGCTGATCGCCCGGTTCGTCGTCGCCGGTCTGCGCCAGTTCCCCGAGCTGAATTCGTCGGTTGACACGGCGAGCCAGGAGATCCTGCAGCACGGTGCCATCAACCTCGGAATCGCCGCGCAGACGTCGCGTGGACTCATGGTCCCCGTGATTCACGGCGCGCACGCGATGACCACCCGTCAGTTGCGTGATTCCATCGCCGGCCTCGTGGAGCATGCCGCCGACGGCACATTCGCACCAACGGCACTTCGCGACGGAACGTTCACGCTCAACAATTTCGGTTCACTCGGTGTTGACGGCTCCGCCGCCATCATCAATCACCCGGAAGCGGCGATCCTCGGCATCGGCCGCATGATCGAGCGCCCGTGGGTCGTCAATCACGAGCTGGCGGTGCGCACCGTGGTGGAGCTCTCGATGGTCTTCGACCATCGGGTGTGCGACGGCGGCACCGCTGCCGGTTTCCTCACCTTCGTGGCTCGGTGCATCGAAAATCCGGTGTCGCTGCTCGCGGAACTGTAGGTTCCTCGGCCTCAGAGCAGGCCGAGGAAGCGCCCGGCGACGGCGAAACACGTGAGGTCGACGGCGAGGAAGACACCCACCCAGAAGATGCCGGGCACGTGTGTGAGCCGAGCGAGCTGATCGGCGTCCGAGGAGCCGGCCGAGCCGCGCGAGCGGGACTGCTGCAGCTCCAGCACGGTGCGCAGCGCGCCCAGGAGCAGGAACGCCGTGAGGGCGAGGGCGAAGACGCTTTGCACGAGTGGTGAGCCGAACCAGGACACGGCGAAGATGGCGGTGCCCGCGACGAGCACCGACCACAGTCCGAACCAGTTGCGAATCTGTACCAGCAGCAGCACGAGCGCCACGAGCAGCAGCCACAGCAGCCCCACGTCGTACCCGAGGCCGAGAAGCCACGCGGCTCCCAGCCCGAGCACCGCGGGCGCGGTGTAGCCGGCGACGAGCGTGAACACCATGCCCGGGCCGCGGGGACGCCCGCGACTCACGGTGAGTCCCGAGGTGTCGCTGTGCAGGCGGATGCCGCTCAGCCGCCGCCCGCTCAGCGTTGCCGCCACTCCGTGCCCGCCCTCGTGCACGATGGTGATGCCGTGCCGGGTGACGCGCCAGACCATCGGGACCAGCACGAGAAGCAGCGCAGCCACAATGGTCAGCCACGCCGCCTGGACCGGAAGGGGGGCATGCGGTTGGATCATGTTTTCCCAGATTCCGCGCAGTACGTCCATGCTTCCCAGACTAGGTGAGCGGCCTCGCGGCCGATTCCAGGTGCATCGAGTCCTCACACCGGTGACGCGTTCGACGCGTGTGCCGCAGTCGACCACCTCGACGCTCTGCATCCCGGTCGGGACGCTATTGCCTGGATCTGCTCCAGGGTGGGTCGGTGCTGGGCGTGTTGGCGCGGTGGGCGGCCGCGGGCCGCCAGGTTCTTGTGGGGTCGAAGAGTACGGGTCCGCGCAGGTGCGGGCGCCCGTTGACCATGCGGATGTTCCACCCGTTGGTGTCGATGCTGTGGTGATGAAACCAGCACAGCAGCACCCCGTTCTCCACGTCGGTCGCGCCGTGGGATTGCCACGGGATCACGTGGTGAACTTCGCACCAGGCGGCGGGGACGGTGCAGCCGGGGATGACGCAGCCGCCGTCGCGGGCGGCGATCGCCCGGCGCTGCGCCGGGCTGAAGAACCGTTCTTTGCTGCCGAGGTGCAGCACCTGTCCGTCGTCGCCGATGACCACCTGCTGATATCCGCCGTTGCAGAGGCGTTGGTGCACGGTGCGGAGGCTGATCGGGGCGTCGACGCCGTCGATCCAGCCGACGCCGCGGCCGGTCTTCAGGTCGCGGGCGTTCACATGCACCATCACCACGGGAGCGGCACCACCCATAGTGGGCGTTTTCGGGTCCCGCGCTGTCGTCTCGAACACGGCTCGGAGGATGTCGGCGCGTTTCTCCCCTCCCGTGCGGTCATCCACGGCCACCGCCTCGGCCCCCGGTATGACTTCGCCGGCCTCCATAAGCGCCTGCTCCTCCGCCGACGGGAACGCCGGGGCCGCGTGGGCGGAGAGGAACGTGGCGAAGACACCGTTCATCACCCCGAGAAGGTCCGGCGTCACCGCGCCGTGCAGCGGGTAGAGGCCGTTACGCAGCACCCCGAACCCCACCGTGCTTGTCGCCGCGTGCTCGTCATCACTCGGGGCGGCGCCGTCCGGGTCAAGGACCGCCTCCCACTGGTGCGCTTGGGCGCGGATCAGGTCGGCGCCGAACGCGATCCCCGCCCCGGGAAGCCCCGCGGTCTCCGCGGTGATCGCCCCGGTCGCCGAGGCGACGAGGGCTCGTTCGGCCCGGTCCAGGTCGTCCACCGCCACGCGGGAGCCGATCTGCTCCAGCACCGTCACGATGGCTTCCGCCGCATCCACCCCGAGCTGGCCGGAGGCGAGACCGTCGGCGACGGCGGGGTGCCGCACCGGAACGCTCTGCCCCAGCAACCCACTCGACGCGCTCGCGGTACCGGCGATCAAACCGCCGAGCCGCATCCGCCGCTTCGCCTCGCTGCTGGAAATACGCGTCACGCCGGTGATCAGTTCGAACTTTCCCCGGCACCCGTTCTTCCACGCCAACGACTCATGCCCCAAGCCCGCATCCGCGCGGCACGCAACATTCGCCGCGGACCCGATCCGGCCACCGTCCACCCGACGCCCCACCGCCTCCAACGCCCCCAACACGGCCAGCGCCGCCTCGTCGTCGAGGAGCGCGAACTGCACCCCGGCCAGAGCATTCGTGACGAGTTCGTCGGCCTGCGCCAGCAGGGCGACCATCTCAGCTCCGGACTTCACCGTCGTGAACATACCCCCATTTTACCCCGATTCGAACGTTTAGGCGAGATTTACTCACAGTATTCTTTTGAAGTCTCGAATCTGTTTTCAGTTGTCCCGGCGCCTGTTTTCACCCGTCAGCCGCCGGCCGATCCCGGGACGCGAGGTTCTGATTCGAGGGCGGGCCTCCGGGTCCACTCGTGTGGGGGCGTGACGAGATCGGAACGCGGGGTCTCGACAAGCTCGACCAGCGCGGGGCGACGGCTCGACCGACGTGTGGGCGCCCCTGGGAAATCATTGCGAGCCCGACCGGAGCGGAAGGGCCCCGCGTCGCTGGTCGCGGCACCGACGCTATGGGCCGGTACGCCTACGTTGCGGCTTCGGTTCCGAACCCGCGCTGCAGCCCGCGCGGCGACGGCCCGGGTCGTGACGGGTTGGTCACGATCGGCACCGGCGCGGACCACGACAGTTGGGTGCCCGCCCCGGGCTCACTGGTCACCTCGAAGCGTCCACCGCACAGGCGCGCCCGCTGCCGCAGGTTTTCGAGACCGCTCGAGCGCCTGTTCTCGGTGAAGCCCTGCCCGTTGTCGACGATGAGCAGGCGGATGCGTCCGTGCTCGGCGTTGACGGTGATTTTGATGGACGTTGCCGCCGCATGCCGGGTGACGTTGCTGAGCGCCTCCGTGATGACCGCCAACAGGTTCTCGGTGAGGGACTCCCCCAGGTCAGCGTCGATGGGTCCGGACAATTCGATGTTGGGCGCGAACGCCAGGGACTGGGTACCGTCCGAAATCACGGCAAGAATCTTGCTGCTCATGGTGGCCGAGTCCTTCGACACCCCCCGCAGCGAGTAGATGGTGTCCCGAAGCTCGTGGATGGTGCTGTCCAGTTCCACGGTGACGGCGGCGATGCGTTCGAGCGCCACCGGGTCGTCCGTGAAGCGCCGAAGGCTCTGCATGCTGAGGCCGGCGGCGAAGAGCCGCTGGATGACGAGGTCGTGCAGGTCACGGGCGATGCGGTCCCGGTCTCCGAAGACGGCCTGCTGTTCGCGCATCCGGTGCACGTTGGCCAGCTCGAGGCCGAGCGCCACGTAGGAGCCGAAGACGGCGCTCATCTCCACGTCGGTGGCACTGAACGGGGCGGCGCCGGCTGGGCGGGCCAGCAGGAGCACCCCCTGCCCCACACCGGGCGGGCCCAGGGCAACGAGCAGGGTGTGGCCGAGTTCCGGACAGGCGTCCGTCTCGGCCGCGATCACCGGGTCGATCACCTGGGACAGCTCGGGAAGCACCATCGACTGCCCGGTGCGGCGAACCCGGTCAAGCGCAGGCACGGACATGAGAACGCTGCGACCGACGAGCGCCGGCGCTCCCGCACCGGCCCCGGCCGCACAGAACACCGTGTCGGTTTCATCGGTGGGCAGGCAGACCAGCGCGAGTGCCGCGTCGGCTTCGGCCATGGCGCGCGTGGCAACCGTGTCCAATCCGCTCTCGCCCTCGTCGTCGAAGGACCGGAGGAGATCCTTGGCCATGTCGGCACAGGCCTCGAGCCAGGCCCCGCGGAGTCGGGCCTCCTCGAACAGGCGGGCGTTCTCGATGGCCACGCCCGCGGCCGCGGCGAGCGCCACGGCGAGTTCTTGATCTTCGGGGGTGAAATCGCCCCCGCCTTCCTTCTCGGTGAGGTACAGATTGCCGAAGATGGTGTCACGCACCCGCACCGGCACGCCCAGGAACGAGACCATGGGCGGATGGTTCTCGGGAAACCCGGCGGCGGAGGGATGCTGCCCCAGGTCGTGCAGCCGAATCGGGTGGGGCTCCTGGATAAGCAGTCCGAGCACACCCTTGCCCACGGGCAGCGGACCGATCTTGTCGATCGTCTCCTCGTCGAAACCGACCGTGACGAAATGGGTGAGCTGCTGGTCGTCACCGATCACGCCGAGCGCGCCGTATTGCGCGCGCAGCAACCGGCAGGCGGATTCAACCACGCGTTTGAGCACGGCCTCGAGGCTCAGGTCCTCTGCTATCGACACGACGGCCCCGACGAGGCCGCGAATGCGTTCCTGGGTGAGCAGCAGTTCGTCCGCCCGCGCGACGAATTCGCGCAGCAGATCCTCGATCCGGGTTCCGGCGGGTTGGAGGGGGGCTCCGTGGAGCTCATCGACCGGCTGGTCCACCATGGCAAAGTTCCGATCGTCGTCTGGCTACGCCCGGCGCCCACGCATCGGTACTCTGGCCTGCTATCTCGTGCCTTCACTCTTTCACGGATACGTATCGGCGACCAGTCTCAGCTCACCGAAGCAGCGGAACCCGGCTCACGGACGTGTGGTCACACCCGGTGCACACGAACAGGTACACCGGAAGCGAAGAGCGCCGCTCATGCGCCGGGTTGGGACTCAGCCGTGCCTGGGAACGGCAGTAGGGGCACGTCAAGGTCATGTGAACACCTTTCTCGGGGTTGTGACTTAACAGTCCCGCCCCCGAGACGGCCGCAGTAGGGCCAAAGGTCATCTGGCGTCGATCAGGACCGCTTCTTGCGTGCGAGGAACGCATCCATTCGGGCGAATTTCTCCGGCGACTCAAACAGGATGGCCTGCGCCTCGTTGTCGACGAGCGGATGCGCGTCCAGTGGCGCATGGAACACCTGCTTGGCCAGGCGGGTGGCGAGCGGATCCTGCGCGCCGATGCGATCGGCCAGGGCATGTGCGGCGGCCAGAAGATCGGCCGGGTCGTGTACTTCCGTCACCAGGTGCACGGCGAGCGCCTCCCCTGCGGTGAGGATGCGGCCGGCCAGGATGATCTGCTTCGCCACGGGCTCACCCACGAGCTGCGCGAGCCGCCAGAGCGCCCCGGCCGCCGGCAGAATGCCGAGCGCGGTCTCCGGATTGCCGAGGCGCACCGACGTGGAGGCGATGCGGAAGTCGGCGGCATAGGCGAGTTCCGCTCCCCCGCCCAGCGCCCAGCCGTCGAGGGCGGCGATAACCGGCATCGGCAGCCGCGCGATGCGGGAGAACAATCCGGAGTTGATTCCCTGCAGTGCGTCGGCGGCGCGCCGCTCGCGCAGCTGGGCGATGTCGGCACCCGACGCGAAGACGCCGTTGCTGCCGGAGAGGATGAGGGTGCGGGGCTCCCGCTCCAGTTCCTCACATACGGCGTGCAGTTCATCGATCATGGTCTGGTCGATCGCATTGCGCACCTCCGGGCGGTGCAGCTGTACATGCATCCGGTCGGGACCACGTTCGATCAGCAGAGTGGTGGGCACGGTGTTCGTGGGCTCGGCACCGGCCTCCGGCTTAGAAGAAGTCATCGGGTGTACCTGCTGCCTTCGTGACCTCGTCCGTGCTCACCCGGGCGGCGCCCAGCTTGACCATGGCCACGCGCAGGGCGGATTCCATCTGTGCGGACCAGACCTCGATCTCGCGGCGGGCGGCATCGGCGGCATCCGCTCTCTCCAGGGCTCTTTCCTTCTCCTCGCGCTCGTTCCTCACCTGCTGAATGCTCAGCGTGATCCCGTAGTACGCCGCAACCATCGACGCGATCGGTGTGGCAATCACGGCGAGCGCATTAATGCTCTCGGAGGTGACACTCACTACGATCATCACGATGAAGGCGATCGCCAGGGAAACCATGCCGACGAGCACGACGAGGGCCATGTTCTGCGGCGCCTTGACCGAGGATGAGCGTGGCCTGGGCGTCGACGCGGCGGGCGGCGGGTCTGCCGGCGGCACGGGCGGCGGGACCGGGGCGGGCGCCGAGGGTGTCGCGCTTCCCGGTGCAGACGCCGATTGGTCGAGGGTGAGCACCCTCGTCTCCGCCTCGGTGCCCACATCCCGTGCGGATGCGGCGCCGGGGACCGATGAACCGGCGCCGGGGTGCGTGGGCGTGGCCGGGGGCAAATCACTCATGTAAGACTCCGTCATCCGTGTGGTGGTGTCGCCCCATTGTGGTGCGACGGTGAAATTCGGTCAAGAAGGGGGTTCGGCGTCGTTCGGGAAGACCCGTTTGTAGCTTCGACCGTCGTCGAGCTGCACGGTTTTGCTCGTCAACTTTCCCCGAGAGACCTGGAGGTACACGGCCTGCGCGCTCACTCCCAGCTGCGCGGCGGCCTCAGCGACCGAAAGCCCGGGGAGGTCGGTGGGCACGCTGCTGGGGCGCACGGACCGTTTACGGCCGGCCAGCGCGCGAGCCGCGATCTCCGCGTCGGTTCCGGACCAGCGCCACCGGGCTGCGGCGGGCTTGAGCCCGGCGGCCTCCGCGATCTGTTCCCAGGTGGCCCCGTCGTCAAGGGCTGCCCGCACGGCCGTGAGCCTCACGGGATCGGCCTCGAGTTCGTGCAGCAGAGTGCGTACCGCCTGAAGGCGGGCCAGCGGTTCCGTCTCTGCCCCATCCGCTCCGCTGACCGCGGTGAGTTCGCTCACCGCAGTGAATGCCGCGCGGGTGCCCGGGGCGAGAAAGTCATTCGTGCTCATGGCGCAACACCGGTCGGGCCAAGCTCCGGCACGCGAGCTTCGGGTCCGGAGTCGACGGAGAACGGGCGGGCGCGCAGGTCGCCGGCGATCGCATCGACACTCGACGTCGCTGCAACAGAGATGACCATGGTGCCGACCTTTCACAACTGGTTGCTCCATCTTCGCAGACAAGTCGGTACCGGGGCTTGCCGCATCCACAACGACCACCTCGCCCACGGCGCACGTTGACGTTCACACCGTTGCACCGCGCGCGCGATCTGCACCAGCGCTCCCCCGCCCCCTCCGGAGGCTCCCGAGATCAGCACGGTCACCGGCGGCTTGAGGTAGCGCTGCGCGGAATCGACGTAGGTGCGGGTGCGGATCTTGAACCGCCGCCGGCGGGGATGCGCCGCCATCAGGAAGCTCGTGAGCTCCGGGGTGTCGAAGTACACGGATTCATAGGCCGACGACCGCACCCCGTCGATGTCGAGAACGCGCACGCCGGGATCGAGGTCGCCCAGGACCGCGTCGAGTTCGTTTCGCGGGAGTACGTACTTGCGGTCGATGCGGGTGAGCAGTCCGGCTCGTTCGGTGAGCTCCTCCAGGCCGATCGTGCCGAGGCCGGCGAGGCTCTCGTCCAGCGGCGCAGCGGCGAGCACCGTGGCGCATCGCCCGAGCCGCGAAGTAGTAGGCCACCTCATGCTGTTCGATCTCGCTCGACCGCAGCCGGATGAAAAGAGTGATCAGGATGATCGTCGCCTGCAGCAGGGTGCCCTCCAAATGAATAGTCGGTAGCGCAACAATGTCCATCCAGCCCGACGACCCTATGAGCGAGCTATGACGCGGTTAAGCGCCACGCACGAGTCGGCTCACGCCGCGTCCTCGGCCGCCTCGGTCTCGGCCGTCGTCGAGCCTGGCACCGTCTCCCGGTGCATCCACATGACAGCGACCACGACAAGCAGCACCAGGTGCACCACGGAATTGCTCCCACCCTCTTCGATCCAGCCGTTCCACCCGGGCGTGATGCCCGTCGTAAGACCGTTCTGCGTGTAGCCACCCGCAAGCAGGCTCAGCGATGTGGCGATCAGCAGGGTCGTCGTTGCCGCGAAACTCCCGCGAACCAGGAGTCGTGCAAGCCGCGAGCGACGTCCCATGCCGACGGTGAGCACACCGGTCACGAGGGCGCTCCCCACCGCGATCGCCAGCAGCTGGAGGAGTCCCGGTCCGGGGTCTGTGACGGCCACGAGCTCATTGCGAAGGTCGAAAACGGCGCCGCCCTTGAGGCCTATCCTCTCAATGGTCAGGATTCCGACGCCGAAGACGAAGATGATTCCGGCCGCGATCCCCGCGATCACCCATGCGACGTTTTTCATGTACTGGCCCCTGTTCCTTCGAGAATGCCGGGCTCAGCATCAGCTCACCCGGTGCTCCACAATACGGCGCACGGGTGCCGACGCCCTCATTCCGGCGGCCACGGATCGCGGCACACGGATGTGACGATATGAGGGCGCTCAGCTCTGAGGCTGGGGCCTCCGTTCACGTAGACGTGGGTTACCAGCCTCGACGGGGTGACCTATCCACAGTTGAACTTTGGAGGCCCCGTTTGACTATCGATCGTAATTTCATTGGCTTGGATGTCCATGCCCAAAGCGGCAGGGCCTGATGGGCGCCCGGGACCGCTGAGCAGCCACCAGGGCCGGGACGTCTGCATCGTGGCCACGGTCGGTCCCGGAGACCGGCGGGACCGACCGATCGCCGGGCGGGGATCTGCGCGGCGAGCCCGCCGATCAGTCCTTGCGTCCGGCGATGAAATACGCGATGGGACCGGCGTAGTTGATGGCGATCACGGCGCCCCAGACTCCCTTGGGCCCGTTGACCTTTTTCGCCGGTCGGTGGGCCAGATCGCTCCACGCGAGACCGGCGAGGGTGAACTGCACGATGCCCCCGGCGATCACACCGAACTTCTGCGGCCCGGTCATGTCGCTCCACTTTCGTGATGCCATGTCATTCTCCCGTCGTCGGCGCGCGTCTGCCTCGACTGGCGGCGCACGGTAGTTGAATCATGGCACCGGTCCACTACTTGCGCACTACCGCGTGAGACGGGACGTCAGGCACCCGCAATGATCCGGTCGCAGAGCGCCATGGTTCGCACGTTGTCGCGCCCGCTGCTCCGGGGCACGGTGCCCGCAGCCACCGCCTCCGCGAAGTGGGCCATCTCTCCCACGAACCCGCGCAAGTAGAGGTCGCGGTCCGTGCCCGACATGGCGCTCTCGGGCGCGGTGAAGACCGGGGTGTGCTTCGCCAGGGTCTTCCAATCCGGCCGGCCGTCTCGGTGCGGTGCACGCTCAGGCGCACGAGCTCATCCACGATCGCATCACCGTCGTCGCCGGAGACCCGCAGCTGTTCGGTCGTGCTCGAATAGCCGGGCAGCCCGGATAGCCCCAGGGTGCCGACCACGCCGGACTCGAAGGTGAGCATGACGGCGAGCGCCACGTGGGCGCCCTGGCTGTTTGAGGCGACCAGGAACGCGGTGACCTCGCCGAACAGCCAGCGCACCTGGGCGATCACGGCCACCGAGGCCAGGTCGGCATCCGCCAGGAGCGCCGCCGCGCTGTCGTAGGCCTTCCCAGTTGATCCGACGCTTCGGAGGGCATCCGCGGATGCGTTGCGCATCACGGGTGGCAATCGCCTCGATGTCCAGCCCCGCGCGCACACACGAAGGCAGAATGTTGGTGGTCGCGTGAAATCCCGCGCCCATGACGGAAATCGGATGGTGCGGCAGGGGTCTCCCGACGTGTCATGGCTGACGTTTCGACGGCATCAGTGCGGCCCGCACCGTCGTCCGACTCCCCCGGTGTCGCCGGCGCCGTCCTGGTCGATGACGACCGGCGTCGGCGTTGCGGTGCGCGCCGTCTCGGGGCATCATCTACATCGGCGGCCGCTGCCGGATCGGCCCAGATCACCCACGAGAAACGGAGTTCCGAGCATGCCCTACATCACCACAACCGATGGCACCGAGATCTACTACACCGAGCAGGGCACCGGCCAGCCCGTGCTCTTCAGCCATGGCTGGCCGCTGAGTTCGGATGCCTGGCAGGTCGAGCTGAAGCTGCTGGCGGATGCCGGCTACCGCGCCATCGCGCACGACCGGCGCGGCCACGGCCGCTCGTCGAAGACATACACGGGCAACGACATGGACACCTACGCCCGCGACCTGGCCGAGCTCGTCGACGCCCTCGACCTGCACGACTTGGTCGTGATCGGTCACTCCACCGGGGGCGGCGAGGTCGTGCGGTACGCCGCCCAACACGGTGTCGGCCGGGTGGTGAAGGTCATCACGGCCGGGGCCGTGCCGCCGGTGATGGTGAAGTCGGACAGCAACCCGGAAGGCACACCGATCGAGGCCTTCGACGGCATTCGCGCCGGTGTGCTGAAGGATGCCTCGCAGTTCTACCGCGACCTCGCGGAGCCGTTCTTCGGCGCCAACCGGGACGGCTCGTCGGTGTCGCAGGGCGCCAAGGACGATTTCTGGCGCCAGGGCATGCTGGTGAACCTCGCCGCCGCCTACGACTGCGTCAAGGCGTTCTCGGAGACCGACTTCACCGAGGATCTCAAGGCCCTCGACGTGCCGATCTTCATCGCACACGGCGACGACGACCAGATCGTTCCGATCGGTGCGGCCGCGCTGAAGACCGCCGAGCTGGTCAGGCACGGCACGCTCAAGGTCTACCCGGGCGCCCCGCACGGAATCTACGGTGACTACCGGGCAGCCCTGAATGCCGACATCCTCAATTTCATCGCGTCGTAGACCGCGCGTCCCGGGCGGCAGCCCTCGGCCGCCACCCAACGGATGCTTGCACGGCTCATAGCCGACGAATGGCCGCGCTTGCTGCACTGGCTGTTCCCATCCGACACCATCGCGGCCTTCCTCACCGGTGACAACTAGCGGCGGACGCCGCGGGCGGCGGATGAGCGATGATGGTACCTATGACCATCGCCTCGCTCGCCGCCTTCGCCGGCCTGTGCCTGCTGCTCTCGGTGACACCGGGCCCCGACACCTTCCTGGTGCTGCGCATTGCCCTGAACCGCGCGAGTGCCGGTGTCGCGGCGGCCGTGGGTTCCGCCGGAGCGTCCCTCGTGTGGGCGGTGTTGGTGGGCCTCGGGCTGGCGGCCATCATGGAACAGTCCGTGGAGGTCTTCCGCTGGCTGAAAATCGCCGGCGGACTGTACCTGCTGTACCTCGGCGTTTCCTCCTTCGTGCGCAGTCGCCGAGCCGCGAAGACGGCACTGGCCGGCGTCGGCGAGGCCGCACCCTTGCTCTACACGCGACTTGCCGGGTTCGGCGCCGGGGCGCTGTCCACCATTCTCAATCCCAAGGTGGGCCTGTTCTATCTCGCCATCGTGCCGCAGTTCATTCCGCACGGTGGCGACACCCTGAGAACGGCCCTGATCCTCGGCATGGTGGAATCCGTCATCGCCTTCGTCTACCTGGCGGTCGTCGCCGTCGTTGCGGCCAAGGCCATGACGTGGCTGCGCAAGCCCAAGGTCAATGCCACGGTGGAACACGCGAGCAGCGCCATCATGGCCGTGCTGGGCGTGGGAGTCATCGCGTCAGGCGCCAGCGGCTGACGCGGAGTCAGCGCAACACAACGACAGCGTGGGGTGCGAGCCCGATCGAGTCCTCGTTCCTGCGCACCACCGGATGACCGTCGGTGGAGAACGCGAGAAACACCGCGCCGGCCCCCGCCGGGAGCGACCGCGCCTCGGAGCCGAAGTTGACCAGAATCTGCGTCTCACCGCGACGCAGCCGAAGCCAGGCATCGGCCTCGGAGTAGTCAACGCTCGTGCTCGCGAAGCGCGGATCGGTCACGTCGGGATTCGCCCGGCGCAGTGTGGCGAGCTCCCGATAGAACGCGAGAATGCGGGCATGCTGCGGCTGGTCTATTTCGGCCCAGTCCAGCCTGGACCGCTCGAACGTCGCCGGGTCCTGAGGGTCGGGAACAACAGAGGGGTCCCATCCCATGCGCGCGAATTCCGCGATCCGACCGGTGGCCGTCGCCTCGCCGAGCTCGGGTTCGGGGTGGGAGGTGAAGAACTGCCAGGGCGTGCTCGCACCCCACTCTTCGCCCATGAACAGCATCGGTGTGTACGGGCCGAGCAGGGTCAGGGCGGCCGCGATCGCCAGCTGACCGGCATCCAGTTGCGCGGTGAGCCGGTCGCCGATGGCGCGGTTGCCGATCTGGTCGTGATTCTGGGACGCGACGACGAGCCGGGACGTGGGCATGTGCTCGGTGTCGACGCGGCGACCGTGGTTTCGATCGCGAAAGCTGGAGAAGGTGCCGTCGTGCATGAACCCGACGGCGAGCACCTTGGCGAGGGCGCTGAGCGGTTCGAAGTCGGCGTAGTAGCCGGTGGTTTCGCCGGTCAGCGCCACGTGCACGGCGTGATGGAAATCGTCACTCCACTGCGCGTCGAGACCGTAGCCGTTGGCCTCGCGTGGCGTGATGAGCCGCGGGTCGTTCAGGTCGGATTCGGCGATCAGGGTGAGGGGGCGCCGCGTCGAAGCGCTCAGCACGTCGACCTCCACCGCGAGTTCCTCAAGCAGGTGAATGGCCCGGTCATCGCGCAGGGCATGCACGGCATCGATGCGCAGACCGTCCACGTGGTAGTCCCCGAGCCACATGAGCGCGTTGTCGAGGATGTAGCGGCGCACCGGCTCAGAGTCGTGCCCGTCGAGGTTGAGTGAGTCGCCCCAGGTGTTGCCGGCGGCGTCGCCCAGGTACGGACCGTATTGCGGCAGGTAGTTTCCGCTCGGGCCCAGGTGGTTGTAGACGACGTCTTGAATCACGCCGATGTTGGCCAGGTGGCAGGCATCGACGAAGCGCTGGTACGCGGCCGGGCCTCCGTAACCCTCGTGCACGGCATACCAGAGCACGCCGTCGTAGCCCCAGTTGTGCGTTCCGTTGAAGGCATTGACCGGGAGAAGCTCCACGAAGTCCACCCCGATCGACCTGAGGTGCGGGAGTCGGTCGATGGCCGCGTCGAGCGTGCCCTCCGGGGTGAAGGTGCCCAGGTGCATTTCGTAGATCATGCTCCCGGCGAGCTGTCGGCCGGTCCAGGCGGTGTCCGCCCACACGTGGTCGCCGGCGTCGAACAGTTGCGAGGGCCCATGCACGCCCTGCGGCTGGCGGCGGGAGCGTGGATCCGGGAACGGACCGTCCCCGTCCACGCGAAAGCCGTATTCGACGTCGGGCGCGGCACTCGCCCCGACCCCGACCGCGGGACGCCACCAGTCGTCGTCACCGCGCCACATCTCGTGTTCGGTCGGCTCCGCCGCGTCGGTCAGCACGAGGTGAACCGTCGCGGCGCGTGGCGCCCAGACGGCAAATCGGTCGGTCATCGTCATGAATGAGCCCCTTCGGCGACGAGCAGGGCGACCGAGTAGCGGGCGAGCAGATCGGCGACCCGGAGCTCCCCGCCGGCGACGCGTTCGCCGGTCAGTACGTTCCGGTAGGGTCGCGCGGGGAGCACGAGCGTTGTCTCTCCCCAGCCGCCCCCGGCCGCGAGGGCCACGGGAAGCCGCGTGGCGACCGTCACCGCGCCGCCGCGGTCGAAAGCGAGCACGTGGCGTGCTCCGGCTCCGAGGGCGGTGACGGGCGCGTAGCGGGTGAACAGCTCCGGTCGGTCGCGGCGCAGGCGCAGGGCCCGCGTCGTGACGAGCAGCTTGGCGGCGCCGGTCTCGTCAACGGGCGGGAGCCATCCGTCGTCGACACGGCTGAGGTACTCGCGGCGCCGGTCGAAGTCGACGACCCGGCGGTTGTCCGGGTCGACCAGCGACGTCTCCCACAGCTCGCTGCCCTGGTACACGTCGGGCACCCCCGGCGCGGTGAGCTGCAACAGCTTCGCCGAGAGCGAATTGCTCCACCCGGCGCCGCGCACGCGTGCGACGAACGCGGTGATCAGGGTGCGCAGTGCGCCGTCATCGTTCGTCGCCGAGACGAGTCGACCGAGGTCCGCCTCGAAGGCCGCGTTGGGCGCGGTCCAGGTGGTGGAGGTGCCGGCCTCGCGGGATGCCTTCTCGGCGTACGCGCCGAGACGCTCGGGCGACAGCGGCCAGGCTCCGACGACGGCCTGCCAGAGCAGATTCTCGAAGGGAGCGTCGCCCAGCGGCGCGGCGGCCCTGAACTCGTCGAGGGCACGTGCCCATTCCTCCGGGATCTCGGCGAGCACGTTGATGCGCGCCCGTACGTCTTCGCCGCGTTTGGTGTCGTGCGTGGACAGGGTCGTCATCGACGACGGCAGGGCCGCCTGTCGCAGCTGCTGCCGACGATGAAATTCCTCCGCGGAGATGGAGAACTCCCCCGGATCGGCGCCGACCTCGTTGAGCGAGGTCAAACGGCTGAACTGGTAATACGAGGTGTCTTCCACGCCCTTGGCCATCACCATGCCGGACGTCTGCTGGAACCGCACGACAAACGGATGCTCGGGGTCGAGCAGCAACGGCACCAGGCGGTCGATCTCGTTCCGAAGGTCCGGGCGGCGCCGGGCGGCGGCGTGGGCCGCCTCGCGCACGTACGAGGCACCGACCGGCACGTAGGAGCGGTACACCGGGAAGCAGGCGAGCAGTTCGGCGATGGCATCGACGGTCACCGCATCGGACACCGGGGTCACGCAGGCGAGCCGGGACAGCCGCAGCACCTCGGAGCGCAGCATCCCGTCGGCGATCATGCGCTTGTTGCTGTGCACCAGTTCGGTCCAGGAGACCATGTCCCGACCCTGCAACCGGGCCTCCAGCGCGTCAAGGGCAGGCTCGGCGCCCGGCTCGACAAGCACCCGGTCGAAGTCGGCCAGGGCATCGTAGCCGGAGGTTCCGGCGGTGGACCAGTTGGTCGGAAGCTGTTCCGGCCCCTCGAGGATTTTCTCAACGAGCACATACGCGCCGTCCGTCGCGTCCCGCAACCGGTCGAGGTAGCCTCCCGGGTCGGCCAGGCCGTCCGGATGATCCACCCGCAGTCCCTGTACGAGTCCCTCGCGAACCCAGCGCACAATCTCGGCGTGTGATTCGTCGAAGACCCACGGCACCTCGACGCGCAGCCCGGCGAGGGTGTTCACGCCGAAGAAACGCCGATAGTTCAGCTCGGAATCGGCGCGCCGCCAGTTCATAAGTTCATAGTGCTGCCGATCGTAGACGGTCGCGACGGATGCCCCGTCGTCGGCGCTGCCGACGGCAAGGGGAAAACGGTGGTCCCAGTAGTGCAGTTCGTCGCCGACGATCCGGAGCTGATCGAGTTCGTCGGGCGCATCGCCGAGCACCGGGAGCCGGATCTTGCCGTTGCCGGTGGCCCAGTCCACGTCGAAGGCCTCGGCGTAGCGGGAGGTTTTCCCGTGCCGGAGCAGGTCCCACCACCACGAGTTGTGCGCCGGGGTCGCGACGCCCATGTGGTTGGGCACGATATCCACGAGCAGGCCGCGGCCGGCCGCGGCGCTGGCGGCGGCCAACCGGTCGAGACCGGCTGCTCCCCCGCGTGTCGGGTCAATGCGGGCATGATCGATCACGTCGTAGCCGTGGTCCGAGCCGGCCTCGGCCGTGAGCAACGGGGACAGGTACAGCCAGTCGGCGCCGAGCAGCGAGACGTAGTCGAGAATCCCCGCCGCGGCATCCAGGTCGAATGCCGCACGAATCTGCAACCGATAGGTCGACACCGGCACGCGCATCAGAGCGCCCCGTGCTGGCGCGCCGCCGGTCCCGGGAGAGTGATCGCGCCGGTGAGGCCGGCCAGGGACGCCGCCACCGAGTGATCGGGTTCCGCGACGGGCGGTGCGTAGGCCCGCATGACCACCATCGACCGGGACATGATCGTCTGGATTGCCCCGGCGGAACGGGGAACCCGATCGGCGCCCTCGCCACCGGTGTCAACCACGATTTCCCACTCTGCCCCGTATTCCTCGTCGGGGAGCGTGAAGTCCACGTCCTCGGCGCTGGCGTTGAAGCAGAGGATGAAGTTCACATCGATGATGTCCACCCCGCGAGAGTCACGTTCCCGGATGCCGTCCCCGTTGAGGAACTTGGCGACGAAGCGCGTGTCCGTTGAATCCCAGTCCTCGGACTCCATCTCCCGGCCGTCGGCGGCGAGCCACACGATGTCGGGCAGGGCCTCCCCCTCGGCGCGTTTTCCCGAGCTGCTGTCGAAGAATCGACTGCGTCGGAACGTGGGGTGATCGCGGCGCAGGCGCGAGATGGCCGCCGTGAATTCGATCAGCGGCTGGTCGGCGTCTTCCCAGTGCAGCCAGGAGATCTCCGAGTCCTGGGCGTAGGTGTTGTTGTTGCCGTTCTGTGTGCGGCCGAGCTCGTCGCCGTGCAGCAGCATAGGCACGCCCTGCGAGAGCAGAAGTGTGGCGAGGAAGTTGCGGTGCTGCCTGGCGCGCAGCGCGCGAATGGCGGGATCGTTCGTCGGGCCCTCCTCGCCGGAGTTCCACGAACGGTTGTGTGATTCGCCGTCCTGGTTGTCTTCGCCGTTGGCCTCGTTGTGCTTCTCGTTGTAGGAGACGAGGTCGGAGAGCGTGAAACCGTCGTGAGCGGTGACGAAGTTGACCGACGCGACGGGACGGCGTCCGGAGTGCTCGTACAGGTCGGACGAACCCGCGATGCGGCTCGCGAAGTCACCCAGGGTCTGCGGTTCGCCGCGCCAGAAGTCCCGCACGGTGTCGCGGTACTTGCCGTTCCACTCGGACCACTGTGAGGGGAAGTTTCCCACCTGATAGCCGCCGGGGCCCACATCCCACGGCTCGGCAATGAGCTTCACCTGCGACACGATCGGGTCTTGCTGCACGAGCTCGAAGAAGGTCGACAGCTTGTCGACGTCGTACAGGTCACGGGCCAGGGCCGAGGCCAGGTCGAAACGAAAGCCGTCGACGTGCATTTCAATGGCCCAATAGCGCAGCGAGTCCATGATGAGCTGCAGCACGTGCGGGTGACGCACGTTGAGGGTGTTACCGGTGCCGGTGTAGTCCATGTAGTAACGCTTGTCGTCGTCCATGAGCCGGTAGTAGGCCTCGTTGTCGATGCCCTTGAACGAGAGCGTCGGTCCGAGGTGGTTCCCCTCCGCAGTGTGGTTGTACACCACGTCGAGAATGACCTCGATGCCGGCCGCGTGCAGGCTGCGCACCATGCCCTTGAACTCCTGCACCTGCTGTCCCAAATCACCCGTAGACGAGTACGTGTTGTGCGGTGCGAAGAAGCCGATGGTGTTGTAGCCCCAGTAGTTGTTGAGGCCCTTCTCCATCAGGGTGCTGTCGTTCACGAACTGGTGTACCGGCATGAGTTCGACCGCGGTGACGCCGAGCTTCTGCAGGTGGTCGATGACCGAGGGATGCGCGACGCCCGCGTAGGTGCCCCGCTGGGATTCCGGTACGGCCTCCTGCAACTGGGTGAGGCCCTTCACATGCGCCTCGTAGATGAGCGTCTCGCTGTAGGGCGTGCGCAGCGGGCGGTCGCCCGCCCAGTCGAAGAACGGATTCACGACCACGCCGAGCATCATGTGTTGCGCCGAGTCGGCGTCGTTGCGGGAGTCCGGGTCACCGAAGTGGTACGAGAACAGCGACTCGTCCCAGTCGATGGCACCATAGGTCGCCTTGGCGTAGGGATCGAGCAGTAACTTGTTGGGGTTGGCGCGATTGCCTGCGGTGGAGTCGCCGTCGCCGTACACGCGGTAGCCGTAGAGCTGACCGGGCTGCACGAGGGGCAGGTAGCAGTGCCAGATGAAGGCGGACGACTCGCGAACTTCGACGCGCGTCTCCACGCGGGTTTCTACGCCGTCGTCGTCGAAGAGGCACAGCTCAACGCGAGTGGCGGCTTCGCTGAACAGGGCGAAGTTGGTGCCGCTCCCGTCGAACGTTGCACCAAGGGGATAGGCGGTTCCGGGCCAGGTTTCCATGAGACTCCTCGAAATGGAGATCGGACTAGGGGCACACTGGTGCCCATGAGTACGTTAGTCGATGATTTGGCATAGAAAATCCCGATGGCGAGCCCGGGCACCACTCGGGCGGGACCTAGCCGGCGGTGGGGCGGCGAGCGGCTCGTCGTGCCGTCCAGGCCGCCATGGCGCGGGAGAGGACGCGCTTGAGGAAGGCAGACACCCGTCTGGCGGACGGGAACTCGGTGCCGAGGATGGCGATACCAAAGAAGACAATCAGCCAGCCCGGTCCGGGCAGAGGAATCAGCAGCACCCCGATGCACACGACGAGGGTCCCGATCAGCCCCAGAGTGAAACGATAGGCCCACCGCACTCGGGGGTGGCGCTCCACCCACGCCCGACACCGGCGCAGGAAGGCCCGTACCGGATGATTGAGCGCACTGCCCGCTTCGATGTCGCGGGTCAGCGTGTCTGTCATCCCCACAACATACGACGGATGGCTGGGAATTTGGTTAAAATATTCTGCCGATTGAGGCGAGACCGTCGACGTAATACCAAACCTGTTCGACCCGCTCGAATCGGCTCGTCTCGTGCTGACGGCCGCGACCGTCGTCGCTGCGATAGTGAGCCGTGAACTCCACCAGACCCTCGCGGTCGAACGGTCCCCCGCCGCTCGTGCGCTCGATGACGAGGCGGGTCCACACCAGTCCTGCGTCCAGCTCGAGGGACGCCTGCCGGGTACGCGGATGCCAGGTCGCGAGCAGGTAGGCGGCGTCACCGACGGCGAAAGCCGAGTAGCGCGAGCGCATGAGTTGTTCGGCCGTGGGGGCGAGCGCGTCTCCCCGGTGGTACCGGTTGCAGCACTCCGGATAGCTCTCACCGCTGAGGCACGGGCACCGATTGCCTGGCAACACAGAAGACGTCACGTTTCGAGCATCCATCCCAAAAAAGTTTCACGGAAAAGAGAACGATTAAACACAGAAAACCCCGACCAGGTCGGGGTTTTCTGTGTTTTGGTGGATCCGAGGGGATTCGAACCCCTGACCCCCTGCATGCCATGCAGGTGCGCTACCGGGCTGCGCCACGGACCCATTTTGTTGTTTCGGATTCCCCCGAAACAACTTGTTTAGACTACTGCATAAAACAGCAGATGCGAAACCAGGCTACTCGGCGACGTCTGCAACGACGTCTGTGGCGCCGGCTGATGCGAGCTCGAGGGGAATGACAGGGCAATCTTTCCACAGGCGCTCGAGTGCGTAGTACTCGCGCTCCTCCTCGTGGAAGACGTGTACGACGAGGTCCCCGAAGTCAACGAGAGCCCAACGGCCGGCGGCGCGGCCTTCACGGCGGAGCGGCTTGTGTCCGGCTTCGATCAGCTGGTCTTCGATCTCGCCGGCGATCGCGATCACGTTGCGCTCTGAACGCCCCGTGATGATCAGGAAGATGTCGGCGAGCGGAAGCGGGTTGGAGACGTCCAGCGCAATCAGGTCTTCACCGGCCTTCGACTCGGCAGCGGCGACGGCCACCTTGAGGAGTTCGCGAGAGTGGGCAGTTGCGGTCATTGAATAGATCCTTGAATTTGAGACGTCTTGATGTACAGAAATCGGTATGAACAGAAGTGGGCTAGAAAATTTGGAGGAGGTGGCCGACGAACAGGAGCGCGGACACGCTCACGGCCAGGGCTGCGGTGGAAACCACGAGCACAACGGGGAGCGTCACCCCGGCCTTTTTCGGCGGGGTCATCACGTTACGCGTGGACGCGTGGGTACTCACGGCGCGGCTGGCGCTGACCGGAGCATTCTCGGTCTGGCTGCCGTCGTCGAGTTGGTCGATCATCTGGTCAACGTCGGCGGAATCGAAGTGGTTCGGGTGCTGACCGGTTTCGCCGAGGCTCCTCGGCAGATCAAAGGAGCCCGTGATGAGGATTTCACCCGTATTGGAGAGCGGCCCCGAGGTCGTGCCCTGGTTGGGAATCAGCGGCAGGATCAGAGCATTGGACGTTGTCGGGCTTCCGCCGGCGCCCATGCCCAGGGACATGAGGTCATCGAGCGACTGCGTGGACGACGATTCGGGCGTTTCGTCGTCGCCGGTGTCCACGGACCAGTGCGCCACCGGGGCGTGCCGCACGGTGGCGTCGGTCGCCGGTTCCGCGTCGGGACTCTCGTCGACGGCCCCCGACGAGGCAGCCTCGGTGGCGGCCGGCTTGGACGCGGTCGGCTTGGAGACGGCGGTGTCGGGCTCCCGCACGGGTTCGGCCGGAACGATCTTGTCTTCGGCGGCTTCCGACTCGAACTCGAGCGCATCGGCTGCCTCTGCGGCGTTGAGCGCCCGCAGCTCGCGGCGGGTGAGGGTGCGACCGGTGACGTCTTGTGACGGTTTCGGTGCAGCGGATGCCGCCCCGGAACCACTCGCCCGGGGCGCGAAGGAGGTCATCGGCGGGGCAGCGTCCGGCTGAATGGCAGCGGGCCGAACCTGGCCGGATTCCGCGGCGTCACCCGCCGTCGCGTCCGATGGGCGGGAGGCATCAGCGGCGGGGGCAGCCTTCGAGGACGGCCCGCGGCGCTTCTGCCCCGCGCGGGGCTTGCGGCCGGTCGGCGAATCGGCGGCGGGGGCCGCACTCGACTGAGCGGGCTCGACGGGCGCGGACTCAACCGATTCTGAGGGCGTCGTGTCGGCGTCGGGTTGTTCGGCGTCGGACTGCCGTTGCAGGGCCGAGGCCGCTTCGCGGGCTTGCCGTCGGGTCAGTGGCGGCTGGCTGTTGCCCAACGTCATACCACGCTCCGATACAGATGGTGCTTTGAGATGTACTGGACGACCCCATCGGGGACCAGATACCAGACCGGGAAGCCCCGATTGACCCGTGCCCGGCAGTCGGTGGACGAAATGGCCAGAGCCGGGACCTCCAACAAGCTTACGTCCTGGTTGGGTAAACCCGAAACGCTCAACTCATGTCCCGGACGACTCACAGCCACGAAGTGCGCCAGCTCCCACAGTTCCCGCACGTCTTTCCAGCCGAGAATCTGGCTGATGGCGTCGGCTCCGGTGATGAAGAACAGCTCGGCATCCGGGCGTTCGTCATGCAGATCACGCAGGGTGTCGATGGTGTACGTCGGACCGTCCCGGTTGATGTCCACCCGGCTGACCGTGAACTGCGGGTTGGACGCCGTGGCGATCACGGTCATCAGGTACCGATGTTCGCTCGACGTCACGTCGGACTTCTGCCAGGGCTCGCCGGTGGGCACAAAGATGACCTCGTCGAGGTCAAAACTTTGTGCCACTTCGCTCGCGGCCACCAGGTGCCCGTGGTGAATCGGATCGAAGGTACCGCCCATGACGCCGATGCGCAGGCGACGCTCGGTCCCGGGTCTACTCACGCGGTGCCGATTCGGCTAGTGGCCGCTGTGCCCGGCAACGCCGCCGTTTGCGGCGGCGAAGGCCTTGGCCTTGACGCTGTGCCGATTGGCGACGTCGCGGAAGCTCCACAGCACGACGCCCAGGGCGACGAAGAGCACGAAGGCCACAGCCGGGTAGCCCCAGAGAGGCAGCGGCAACGCCACGGCAGCGTGTTCGACCTCGGCCTCGGCCGCGGCAGCGGTCGCCAGAAGAGGACTAGTTAGCACAGCGGTCACAAACGACATGGGTTCTCCATTTCACACACAAAAAAGGTGGGGCTTGCGCCACCGGGATCAGTCTAGTGCGGGCTAGGCGCGCACCTGTCCTGATCCGCGCAGGATCCACTTGGTACTGGTGAGCTCCGGGAGGCCCATCGGTCCGCGTGCGTGCAGCTTCTGCGTGGAGATTCCCACCTCGGCGCCGAAGCCGAATTCGGCGCCGTCGGTGAAGCGCGTCGACGCGTTCACCATGACGGATGCCGAATCCACCTCGTTGAGGAAGCGTTCGGCGTTGCCGAGGTCGTTCGTGATGATGGATTCGGTGTGCCCGCTGGAGTAGCGGCGAATGTGGGCGATCGCCTCATCGAGGGAATCCACAATGGCCACCGACAGGTCGAGGCTCATGTACTCGGTGCTCCAGTCCTCCTCGGTAGCCGCGACGGCAGACGGGTAGAGGGCGCGCACGCGAGCGTCAGCGTGAATGGTGACACCGGCGTCTGTGAGCTTGTCCAGCACACCGGGAAGCACCCGAGCGGCCGCGGAACGGTGCACGAGCAGGGTCTCGAGGGCGTTGCACACGCTCGGTCGGTGCACCTTGGAATTGTGCACGATGTCGATCGCCCACTGCTCGTTGGCGCTCTCGTCGAGGAACACGTGCACCAGGCCGGAACCCGTTTCAATCACGGGGACGTTGGCCTCGGTGACGATGGTGCGGATCAGGTTGGCGCTGCCGCGAGGAATGAGCACGTCCACATAGCCACGCGCCTTCATCAGCTCGGTGGCGCCGGCACGACCGAACGGGTCGATCGTCTGCACCGCTTCGCGGGGCAGACCGACGGACTCGATGGCGTCCTGGACCAGCTCGACGAGCACACGGTTGGTGTTCTCTGCGGCCGAGCCGCCGCGCAGCACAACGGCGTTGCCGCTCTTCAGGGCGAGGGCGGCAAGGTCGACCGTCACGTTGGGACGGGCCTCGTAGATGACGCCGACCACACCGAACGGCACACGCACCTGGCTGAGCTTGATGGCGTTGGGGAGGGTGCTGCCGCGAACGACCTCGCCGACCGGGTCGGTCAGGAGAGCGATCTGGCGCACGGCGTCGGCCAGGGCGGCAACGCGGTCTTCGTTCAGGGCGAGGCGGTCAAGCAGACCGGTCGTGAGGCCGTTCGTCTCGCCGGCGGCCAGGTCGGCACGGTTCGCGGTGAGGATGGTGTCAACGCTGTCGCGGAGCCGGTCGGCAATCGCACCGAGCGCCGCGTTCTTCAACGCGGTCGGCGCCGAAGCGAGGGCAATGGACGCCGTGCGGGCGTCTTCGAGAGTGGGCGTGAGCTGGACATCGGGAAGTACAGGCTGCAACATGTGCCTAGTTTACCAAAGTCGGCGATGCGGCGGTGCCCCGGGTTCGAACCAGGTGCCCACCGGGTCTCCGCGCAGGGCTTCCGTGGCCAGTGACGTCGCGGTGACGAGCACTCCGGTTCCGCTCGCCGCAGCGAGGCGCGCGGCGGTCACCTTGGTGCTCGCTCCCCCGGTGCCCACGCTGTTGACCGATGTCGAACCGAATTCCATTCCGGCCATCAGATCGCCGGGTGCCACGAAGGAGATGGGCTCGGCCCCCGCACGCTCCGGCGGCATCGTATAGAGCGCATCCACGTCGCTCAGCAGCAGCAGCAGGTCGGCGCCGCACAGCGTCGCCACCAGGGCGGCGAGCCGGTCGTTGTCGCCGAATCGGATCTCGTGGGTCGCTACGGTGTCGTTCTCGTTCACGATCGGCAGGATCCGCAGGTCCAAGAGGCGGTCCATGGCCCGCTGGGCATTGCTGCGGGGCGTCGCGTTCTCCAGGTCGCCGGCGGTCAACAGCACCTGGCCGGCCACAATGTCGTAGCGGTCGAGGCTGGTCTGATATCGGGAAATCAGCAGGCTCTGGCCCACAGAGGCGGCGGCTTGCTGGGTGGCCAGGTCACTGGGGTGGTCGTCCAGCCGAAGGTAGGGCATTCCGGTGGCGATGGCCCCGGACGACACGAGAATGACTTCGGTGCCGCGCGCATGTGCCGCGGCGAGGGCATCCACCAGGGGTCCGATGCGATCGGCGTTCCTGCCACTGATCGATGATGAGCCCACCTTGACCACGATGCGGGCAGCGGACGCGATCTGGTCGCGAGAGAGCGAATTCACGGCAGTTGGGCCTTCCCCGGCGCCCGAACACAGTGTTGGGACGGCCTCGGGCAGCTTACAACGGAAGCGCCCACCCGAGGAGTCGGGTGGGCGCTTCGCCGGTGATGCGGAGGATTAGAGCAGTGCTCGCTCGTCTTCGCCCTCGACGGGCTCGAACCAGGTTCCCACGGGTTCGCCGCGCAGCGCCGCAGCGGCCAGCTCCGTCGATGTCACGAGTACGGCGGTTCCGGCCTTGGTCGCCAGACGCGCAGCCACCACCTTGGTGCTGGCACCGCCGGTGCCGACGCCGGTGGCTCCGCTGGACGAGAACTCGAAATCGGTGAGCGGGTCGTCCGCCGCAATCACTTCGAGCTTCTCTGCTCCCGGGAGGTGCGGCGGTTTCGTGTACAGGGCGTCGACGTCGCTGAGCATGATCAGCAGGTCGGCGCTGATCAGGGTGGCGACGAGGGCCGCGAGGCGGTCGTTGCTGCCGAAACGCAGTCCGTACACCGCAACCGTGTCGTTCTCGTTGACCACGGGAAGAATCCGCAGGTCGAGCAGGCGGTTGAGCGCCCGGCGGGTGTTGCTGCGGTGCGGCTCGTTGAGCAGGTCGCCTTCCGTCAGCAACACCGTTCCGGCGGCGATCTCGTACCGGTCGAGGCTTTCCTGGTAACGGAAGATCAACACGTTCTGGCCGACGGCGGCTGCTGCCTGCTGCGTGGCCACGTCACCGGGACGCTCGTCCAGGTCGAGGAAGGGCATTCCGGTTGCCACCGCTCCCGACGAGATGAGAACCACTTCAGTTCCTCGGCCGTAGGCCTCTGCCAGTGCGTCCACGAGTGGAGTGATTTGGTCGGAGTTGTCACCGCTAATCGATGACGATCCAACCTTGACCACAATTCTCTTTGCGGAAGCTACCTGGTCGCGCTTTAAGCCAATCACTGCTAATCCTCTTTCGTTGTGCCGTCGTCTTCTGAATTCTTGCCGCTTGCGCGCACATCTTCGTTCTGTTCCTCTTCACCGCTGCGCCACATGCCGGCTTCACGCTCGCGGATCATTTCCGCGCGAGCGGAGGCCTTGGCGTCCATTCGGCCGAAGTATTCTTCACGACGTTGGCTGCTCGTGCGTCGGGTGGAATCGTCGATCCGGGTGTCGGTACCGCGCGGGGCGGCGATGAGCTCCGCGGTCGAGGTGAGCGTGGGCTCCCAGTCGAACACCACTCCGTGGCCCGGTCCGATGATGACCGTGGACCCGGCGATCGCGCCCGCCTTGTACAGCTCGTTTTCGACACCGAGTTTCGCAAGGCGGTCGGCCAGGAAGCCGATGGCCTCATCGTTGGTGAAGTCGGTCTGCTGAATCCAGCGTTCCGGCTTCGCCCCGAGAATCCGGTAGATGTTGCCGAAGGATCCGCCCTCGACCCGCACCACGAAGCCGCCGTCGTCGACGGCCTTCGGGCGGATGACGATGCGCGGCTTCTTGGCCTCGGCCAGGGCGGTCTCGACCCGGCCCTTCTCGACGATCTCGGCCAGGGCATAGCTCAGCTGTCGCAACCCCTCGTGGGTGACGGTGGAGATCTCGAAAACGCGATAGCCGCGGGCTTCGAGGTCGGCCTTCACGAAGGCGGAGAGCTCGCGGCCCTCCGGAACGTCGATCTTGTTCAGGGCGACGAGCTGCGTGCGCTCCAGGAGCGGCTTCTGCCCCTCCGGCACCGGGTACGCGGAGAGTTCACCGAGAATGATGTCGAGGTCGCTGATCGGGTCGCGCCCGGGCTCGAGCGTGGCGCAGTCGAGCACGTGCAGAAGCGCGGTACAGCGCTCCACGTGGCGAAGGAATTCGAGGCCGAGGCCCTTGCCCTCGCTGGCGCCCTCGATCAGACCGGGGACGTCGGCCATCGTGTAGCGCGACTCTCCCGACTCGACGACGCCGAGGTTCGGGTGCAGGGTGGTGAAGGGGTAGTCAGCGATCTTCGGCTTGGCGGCGGACATCGCGGCGATCAGGCTCGATTTTCCCGCGGACGGGTATCCGACGAGCGCCACATCGGCCACCGTCTTGAGCTCGAGGTAGACGCTGCCTTCGAAGCCGAGGGTGCCGAGCAGGGCGAAGCCGGGGGCCTTGCGCTTGGTGGAGGCGAGCGCGGCGTTGCCGAGTCCGCCCTGTCCTCCGGGGCCGACGACGAGGCGCAGGCCGGGCTCGTTCATGTCGAGGAGCTCGTTGCCCTCGGCATCCTTGACCACGGTGCCGATCGGAACCATGAGTTCGCGCAGATCGCCATTGTGACCGTTGCGGTGGTCACCCATGCCGGGTCCGCCATTGTCGGAGCTGCGGTGGGGTGAACGGTGATATGCCAGGAGCGTGGTCGTTCCGGGATCGGCGACGAGAACGAGGTCTCCACCGCTTCCGCCGTTGCCGCCATCCGGGCCGGCGAGCGGCTTGAACTTCTCACGCTTTACAGAGACACACCCGTTTCCTCCGTTACCCGCTCGCAAATGCAGCGTGACGTGGTCAACGAATGTGGCCATGAAGTGCCCCTCTCAGGCGAAAATTTATGTCTAGAAACGCGTAAAGGCGGACCGAGGCCCGCCCTTACGTTCAAAGCTGATGCCTACTCGGCAACCGCCACGATGTTGATGACCTTGCGGCCACCCTTGGCTCCGAACTGAACCGAGCCGCCTTCGAGGGCGAAGAGCGTGTCGTCTCCGCCGCGACCGACGTTGATGCCGGGGTGGAAGTGGGTGCCGCGCTGACGAACGATGATCTCGCCCGCTCCGACAACCTGCCCACCGAAGCGCTTCACGCCGAGGCGCTGAGCATTGGAGTCGCGACCGTTGCGAGTGGAACTCGCACCTTTTTTGTGTGCCATCTGTTCTTCTCCTCAGGCCTTAGGCGATGCCGGTGACCTGGACGCGAGTGAGCTCCTGACGGTGCCCCTGACGAACCTTGTAGCCGGTCTTGTTCTTGAACTTCTGAATGGAAATCTTCGGGCCACGGAGGTCTTTCAGAACCTCGGCAGTCACCTTGACCTTGGCCAGCGACGCACCGTCAGAGGTGATCTTGTCGCCATCGACGAGGAGCACAGCGGCCAGCTCGACGTTGCCGTCCTTGTCGGCCTTGATTCGGTCCATCGTGACGATGGTACCGACCTGTACCTTCTCCTGCCGCCCTCCGGCGCGCACAACTGCGTAAACCACTTTACGTACCAATCTCTGGGAGGCCCGAAGGCCCCGGTTCCTAATCACCGGAAAGGGCAATTACTGGAAAATACTGCCTGAAAATATCAGGCTTGGAAATTTGCTGTCATGAACGAGTCGAATCGACTCGTCACATCAGAAAACCTTGGTGATCGCGCTAAAAATTCATCGCACACCAAGGGATGACTTTACCTGATCCATCACCCGCGGTCAAACTGCGGCCCCGGCGAGTCGTTCAGGAACGCCTCGTAATCTTGCACCATGGCCGTACTTATAGACCAGCCTAGCTGGCCCGCGCACGGAACGTTGTGGTCCCACCTCGTGAGCACCGTGTCGCTCGCCGAATTGCACGCCTTCGCGGCCGCTCAGCAGGTACCTGCGCGCGCCTTCGACCTCGATCACTATGACGTGCCGGCGGCCAGCTACGAGGCTCTGGTGGCCGCAGGGGCGCAACCGGTGACCTACAGGCAGCTGGTGACGCAGTTGCGCGCCAGCGGCCTGCGCGTGACCATGCGACAGCGCCGCGGACTCTGACCGGCCCGAGTCGCGGGGCGGGGTCTGTGCGCGCCGCGCCGACGCACGAAACAGGGGTACCGGGCTTTCGCCCGGTACCCCCGCGATAATGACTCCAGGGAGTCGGTCGTGCTAGTTCTGCTCGTCCGGCACGGCAACAATGATCGGCTGGGCGGTGGACCCGCCGGCCGTCGTCACCCGCCGGCTGCGCGCCCGCCCCTGGCCGGGCTGCTTCGGCTCGGGAAGGGACTCGAGAACGGAGTCGAGCATCTGGTCGGTGACCTGTTTGCTGGCCCGACGCTTGCTGCTCGTGGACTTGGTCACGGGGATGTCCAGAATCGCGAGGGACTCGGATCCGGCAGCGCTCGCTTCCGCGGCCGCAGACGGCATCTCCGTGCGCGGCGCCTCCGTGGGCGCCGATTGGGCGCGCGAGGATCGGCTGCGTCGGTTGCGCGACTCGCTGCGCTCCGGCTTTTCGGTGCGCTCCGGCTGTTCGGTGCGCACGGGCTCTTCGGTGCGAACCGGGTCTGCCGACGCGTCCGCAACGGATGTCGCGTTGCTTTCGGGAGCGCTGCCTTGGGGAGCGTTGCCTTGGGGAGCAGCGTGCGCCGACGGGTCCGCCGCGGCCTCCGCCGATACCACGGCCAGCGCTTCGGCCTTCACCGCATCGCTGACGATCGGAATCGAGCCCGTGCGGGTGATGGTGCGCGCGGCAATCAGTGCGAGGGCGTTCTTGGCGTCCTCGGTGATTCCGTGTGTGCCGTTGCCCGTCTTGGGAGCATCCGTTGCCGATGGGTCTTTCGATCCGCCAGTGCCGCTTGCGCCGTTGTTGCCGCCACCGCTCGGGGGTGTGCCACCCGAGCCGTTGCCCGAGCGGGCGCGCGGGCGACGTTCCTGCGGGGGCTGCGCCGTCTGGCGGTGCTTGGTGACAGGGTCGTGGTGCACGATGATGCCGCGTCCGGCGCAGGCCTCACAGTTTTCGCTGAAGGACTCGAGCAGGCCGAGTCCGAGCTTCTTGCGGGTCATCTGTACGAGGCCGAGCGACGTGACCTCGGCGACCTGGTGCTTGGTTCGGTCGCGGCTGAGGCACTCGATCAGGCGACGGGAGACGAGGTCGCGGTTGGATTCGAGCACCATGTCGATGAAGTCGACGACGATGATTCCGCCGATGTCGCGCAGGCGCAGCTGACGAACGATTTCTTCCGCGGCCTCGAGGTTGTTCTTGGTGACCGTCTCCTCGAGATTGCCCCCGGAACCCACGAACTTGCCGGTGTTGACGTCGACGACCGTCATGGCCTCGGTGCGGTCGATGACGAGCGAGCCGCCGGACGGCAGCCATACCTTGCGGTCGAGGGCCTTCTCAACCTGCTCCGAGATGCGGTGCTCGTCGAAGGCATCCGTTTCGCTCGTGTAATTCTCGATCCGCGCGACCAGGTCGGGGGCAACCTGGGAGAGGTAGTTCTCGATGGTCTGGCGGGATTCGTCGCCGGACACGACCAGGCGCGCGAAGTCCTCGTTGAAGACGTCACGAACGATTTTGATCAGCAGGTCGGGTTCGCTGTGCAGTTCGGCGGGGGCCTGTGCCGTTTCCACGAGTTTGGAAATGGATGCCCACTGCGCCGTGAGTCGATTGACGTCAACGGTCAGCTGCTCGTCGGTGGCGCCCTCGGCCGCTGTGCGCACGATGACGCCGACGTTCTCGGGCAGAACCTCCTTGAGGATCTTCTTGAGTCGCGCGCGTTCCGTGTCCGGAAGCTTGCGGCTGATGCCGTTCATGGAGCCGTTCGGCACATATACGAGGTAGCGACCGGGCAGCGAGACCTGGCTGGTGAGCCGGGCGCCCTTGTGACCGATCGGATCCTTCGTGACCTGCACGAGAACCTTGTCACCGGGTTTGAGCGCCAGTTCGATGCGACGCGGCTGGTTGCTCGTTCCCGAATTCTCGGCGGCGGCGTCCCAGTCGACCTCACCGGAATACAGCACGGCGTTGCGTCCGCGCCCGATATCGACGAAGGCCGCTTCCATGCTGGGCAGCACGTTCTGAACGCGACCGAGGTACACGTTGCCGATGAGGGAGGCATCCTGGTTTTTCGCGACGTAGTGCTCCACGAGCACGCCGTCCTCCAGTACGCCGATCTGGATCTTGTTGTGCTTGGCGCGAACCACCATGAGCCGGTCGACGGATTCGCGGCGGGCGAGGAACTCGGCCTCGGTGATGACCGGGCGGCGTCGTCCGGCATCGCGACCGTCCCGGCGGCGCTGCTTCTTGGCCTCGAGGCGGGTCGAGCCCTTGATGCGTTGCGGCTCGGTGATGAGCTCCGGTTCGCGCGGGGCACGAACCTTGACGACGGTATTGGCGGGGTCGTCGGGGCCGGAGCGCCCCTCGTCGCCGGTGCGACGACGCGCGCGTCGACGAACCGTGGTGGCTTCCTCGAAATCTTCATCGTCGTGGCTGCCGTTGTTGCGGTCGAGGCCCGCGTTGGCGCGCTCGGTGCGGTCGTCTTTCTGGCTGCCGGCGCGAGGCACATATGGGAGGATCTCGGGTGCCTGGAAGAGCAGTGATGTCGAGGGACGACGCGCGGCGGCGACCGGCGCGGCAGGTTCGGCGGGCTCCGGCGCCGCGTCGGTCGCCTGCAGGTCGGCGCCCGGCAGGTCGCTGCCGGGCTCGTCGTCCGTGGGCGGCGATGTATTCGTAGTCGTGGTCACTGTCGTGTCCTGTTTCTGCACCGTTGGCTGGCTCGGCACCGTTGCCGGTGCCTGCTCGGTTGCGGGATCGGTGACGGGCTTGCGCTCGGTCACGTTCTGAAGTGTGTGGGTGGACGCCGTGGTCTCAGGCACCGGCTCGGTCGACGAAGGCTCCGCTGGGGCCTCGGGAATCGTCGTCGACTTTCGCGTGGTGCGGCGGGAGCCGAAAAAGCCCCGGCGTTTCTTGTTTTCGTTGTCTTCCACCATTACTGGTGTGCTCCTTGACCGGTGTAGGCGACCGCGCCACCCACTCGGTTACTCTGTCGTGCGAGAAGGTCGCCTGCGCGACTTTCCCGCGAATGTTTTTACGTGCGCAACCGGCTCTTGGCTCTGATTGCTAATACTTTTGGTCGTGCGACCACTGCATGCGGGAATTATTGCTGTCCCCAAAAAGCTTCATCTGCGTCTGCTTGAGCGCGGCTCAACGACTAGGTCCGATTATCGCATGCATTCGCACCGGAAACGTGCGAGCGCGCGTGACATAATCCGAGGGTGTCAGCGACCCAGCCCCTTCAACGCCCCACGGGGCTGGCCATCTTTCTCGTCATCGCCGGCGCCATCGGTTTCGCGGCCGCTTTCGCGCTCACGCTCGACAAGGTGCACATGTTGGAGGATCCCAACGCGCAGCTGTCGTGCAATTTCAGCGTCCTGATCGGGTGCAGCACGAATCTCGCCTCCTGGCAGGGGTCATTGTTCGGATTTCCCAACCCGCTGATCGGACTGGCGGCCTGGAGCGTCGTCATCACGATCGGAATGGCGATCCTGGCAGGCGCACGATTCGGCCGGTGGTTCTGGCTCGGCCTGAACGTGGGCGTGGCCGGTGCGATGGCGTTCGTCATCTGGTTGATTTTCGAGAGCATCTTCGTGCTCGACGTGTTGTGCCCGTGGTGCATGGTCACCTGGGCGGTGACGATTCCCGCGTTTCTCGCGGTGACCCTCTACAACCTCAAGCTCGGTCACATTCCCGCTTCGGCATCCGTCCGACGAATGGCGGCGGGCGCGTATTCGTGGTTGTTCGTGATCACCATCGCCTGTTACATCATTTTCGCCGTCGTTGCCCAGGTGAACATGGATGTACTCAACCGCCTTTAGCCGCACCGCGGGGGCGCCGCGCACAACGCCGCCCCGCCGTGACGTCCGATTTCGGATCTCGCGGCGGGGCGGCGGTGGAATGTGCGGCTTAGTTGAACCAGAGAGCGAGCTCGCGCGCGGCCGACTCGGGCGAGTCAGACCCGTGCACGAGGTTCTGCTGAACCTTGACGCCCCAGTCGCGGCCCAGGTCGCCGCGGATCGTTCCCGGTGCGGCGGTCGTGGGGTCGGTGGTGCCGGCGAGGGAGCGGAATCCCTCGATGGCACGGTTCCCGGCGATACGGAAGGCGACGATCGGGCCGCTCTCCATGAACTCGACGAGCGGCTGGTAGAAGGGCTTGCCCTCGTGCTCGGCGTAGTGGGCGGCGAGCAGGTCGCGGTCGGCCTGCACGAGCTTGATGTCTACCAGAGAGTAACCCTTGGCCTCGATGCGGCGCAGGATCTCACCCGTGAGGTTGCGGGCGACGCCGTCGGGCTTGACCAGGACGAGGGTTTCTTCGATCGGAGTGTTCATGATGTTTCCTTCTGATTGTCGATGCGAGTGCCGTTGATCATGCAGTACGTCCACATGGCGGCGAAGAGTGCGCCCACGAAAAACATGGCGGGGGTGATGAATCCGGTGGCGATGATGATGACCTGCAGCGCCCAGCCGACCGGGTAGGACCAGCTGAAGCGCAGGAGCCCGATGAGTGCGATCGTGGCCACTCCCAGAACGGCTCCCCCACCCAGCGCGATGAGGGGTGGCAGCGACCCGAGACCAAAGGTCACGAGCGCGGCGAGGAACACCACGATGCTCTCGAATCCGAGCACGATCGATGCGAGGCTACGTTTGACGGATCGCGGGCCGGAGGCGGGTCCCCGGCGCGGCCCGTGGCCTTCCGGGAGATTCGCCGCGTCGGCGGGCTCCGAGGGGTCGGGGGGCGTTGTCACGGTTTCATCCATTCGCCGGTGTCGGCGAGGGTGAGGGCCTCACCGACGAGACTGATCGAACCGGTGACGATGACGGCGCGCTTGGGCTTCTCGCCCGCCCAGGCCCTGGCATCCTCGAGGGCCTCGGCGGTGCTGCCGAAGCGGAACGTGGTGTCTTCGCTCGTGCGTTCGGCGATCATGTCGGCCAGGGAATCAACGTCCAGCGCACGCTCGGAGTGCGACTGGGTCACGTGGAAGCGCGCCACCCGTGGTGCGAGGGCGTCGATGATGCCCGCCGCGTCCTTGTCGCCGAGAATCCCCACGACGGCGACGATTTCCTCGAAGTCGAAGTAGTCGTCGAGCGCCGCGGCGAGGGCTGCGGCGCCGTGCGGGTTGTGTGCGGCGTCGATGAACACGGTCGGTTCCACGCCCACGAGCTGCAGCCGCCCGGGTGATGTCGCGGTGCCGAGTCCCTCGGCGAGCAGGTCACCCACGAGGGCCTGGCTGCCGCCGCCGAGGAAGGATTCCACGGCGGCAATGGCGAGAGCCGCGTTCTGCGCCTGGTGGGTTCCGTAGAGGGGCAGGAAGAGTTCGGTGTAGGTTCCGGCGATTCCTCGCACCGAAATGAGTTGGCCGCCGACGGCGACCTTGCTCTCCAGCAGTTCGAAGGCGTCGCCCTCAACCGCGAGGGTCGATTCGCGCAGCTCCGCGGCACGTTCGATTTCCGCGCCGGCCTCTGCGCCCTGCGCCGCTGACACCACGGCGGCGGCCGGTTTGATGACGCCGGACTTGGTGCGCGCGATTTCGGCGACGGTGCTGCCGAGCCGCTGCGTGTGGTCGAGGGCGATCGGCGTGAACACGGCCACCTGTCCGTCGGCGACGTTCGTGGAGTCCCACTCCCCGCCCATGCCCACTTCAACGACGGCTACATCGACCGGGGCGTCGGCGAAGCACGCGAAGGCGAGCACGGTCAGGGCCTCAAAGAAGGTGAGGGCTCCTTCTCCCTCCTTCTCGAGCTCTGCGTCGATCATGGCGAGGTAGGGCTGAATGTCGTTCCAGTTGCTGGCGAGCAGCTCATCGCTGATCGGTTCGCCGTCGATCACGATTCGTTCGTTGAGGCGTACGAGGTGCGGGCTCGTCATGAGGCCGGTGCGGAGTCCGTAGGCACGCAGGATGCTCTCGGCGATCCGGCTCGTGCTTGTCTTGCCGTTCGTTCCGGCAATGTGAATGATCGGGTAGGTGCGCTGCGGGTCCCCCAGCAGGTCCATGGCCCGCCGTGTGGGTTCGAGCCGCGGGCGCGGCGTCGACTCGCCCAGACGTGTGAGCAGCGCAGCGAAAACGGCGTCGCCGGCTTCCCGCGTTTCCTCGCTGGGCTCGGTGGGTTCGTTGATCTCGGACTGTTCGGTGGGCTCGCGAAGCTCGCCGGGCTCGTCGGTGTCGTCGGTTTCGCCGAGCGCGCTCAGGTCATCGAAGTCGTTCGGTTCATTCAGGTCAGACATTGTCGACTCCGTTCACTCTTGCTACGGCCACCAGAAGTGGTCCGTGGTTGACATAGTGGGCGGCTTCGAACCGTACGTAGTGCTCCACCGGAGCACCGATGAGCCCTGGGAGCCACTCGGAGGGAAGCGTGCCGGGAAGCTCGCCCTCGGACGGGCGGTGGGTGGCGAACGCGGTGGCGAGGGTGTCTCCGGCCACATCGACGTTCGCTGCACGGTCGAAGACGTCCGCGTCATCCTCACTGAGGAAGACGAGGTTGAGACGGATGCGGTCACTCACGTCGAAACCGGCGGATTTGCGGGTGTCCTGCACCGCCCGGATCAGGTCGCGGGCGAAGCCCTCGGCCTCGAGTTCGGCGGTGGTGTTCGTGTCCAGCAGCACAAAGCCGCCGGCGGGGAGCAGCGCGAGGGCCGTTCCCGTGTCGCCGGCCTCACCGGCCTGCAGCGACAGTTCGAACTCGCCCGCGGCAAGCTCGATGCCGCCTGCGGTGACGATGCCGTCGCTCTCGCTCCAGTCGCCGGCGCGCGCGGCCTGAATGACCTGCTGCACGCGCTTGCCCAGCCGCGGTCCCGCCGCACGGGCGTTGACGACGAGGCGACTGGTCACGCCGTAGGCGGTGGCACTGTCGTCCTTCAGCTCCACGATGCTGACCGTCTTCACATTGAGTTCGCTGCGCAGGATGCCCTCGAAATCGGTCAGGGCCGACGTCAGCGAGGTCACCACGGTGAGGTTCGCCAGCGGAAGCCGCACCCGCAGGGACGCCTGCTTACGCAGCGACAGCACGGTGGAGCTGATCAGGCGCACCTGGTCCATGGCGACGACGAGCGCGTCGTCGGCGGGGAAGACCTCTGCGTCGGGCCAGTCGGTGAGGTGCACGCTGCGCCCTCCGGTCAGTCCCTGCCAGATGCGTTCGGTGACGAGCGGCAGCAGGGGCGCGGCGACCCGGCACACCGTTTCCAGCACGGTGTAGAGGGTGTCGAAGGCCTCCGTGTTCTCGGTGCCGCCCCAGAAACGGTCACGGGACCGGCGCACGTACCAGTTGGTGAGCACATCCGTGAAATCCCGAACCCGGGCGGTGGCCACGGTGCTGTCGAAGGCTTCCAGGTCGGCGGCGACGCCGAGGATGAGGTCACGCGTCTTGGCCAGCAGATAGCGGTCGAGCACGTCGGTGGAGTCCGTGCGCCACTGGGCGTCATAACCCTCGTCGCTAGCGGCGTTGGCGTAGAGCGAGAAGAAATACCAGGTGCTCCACAGCGGCAGCATCACCTGGCGGGCGGCCTCGCGGATGCCCTCCTCCGTGACGATCAGGTTGCCGCCACGCAGGACCGGGGAGCTCATGAGGAACCAGCGCATGGCGTCGGAGCCGTCACGGTCGAAGACCTCGTTCACGTCGGGGTAGTTGCGCAGCGACTTGGACATCTTCTGCCCGTCGTTGCCGAGCACAATGCCGTGGCTGACGACGTTCTTGAAGGCGGGTCGGTCGAAGAGGGCGGTGGACAGCACGTGCAGCAGGTAGAACCAGCCGCGCGTCTGCCCGATGTACTCCACGATGAAGTCGGACGGGTTGTGGCTGTCGAACCATTCGCGGTTCTCGAAGGGGTAGTGCACCTGGGCGAAGGGCATCGACCCGGAGTCGAACCACACGTCGAGAACGTCCGTGATGCGGCGCATCGTCGACTGCCCAGTGGGGTCGTCGGGATTGGGCCGGGTGAGGGCGTCGATGTAGGGGCGGTGCAGGTCGGTGGGGCGCACCCCGAAGTCTGCCGCGAGCTCGTCGAGCGAGCCGTACACGTCGACCCGCGGGTAGTCGGGATTGTCGCTCTTCCACACCGGGATGGGCGAACCCCAGTACCGGTTGCGGCTGATCGACCAGTCCCGGGCGTTGCCGATCCACTTGCCGAACTGACCGTCCTTCACGTTCTCCGGCACCCAGTTGATGTCCTGGTTGAGGTCGACCATGCGGTCACGGAAATCCGTGACGCGCACGAACCAGCTCGATACCGCCTTGTAGATCAGCGGGTTGCGGCAGCGCCAGCAGTGCGGGTAGGAGTGCTCGTAGCTGGCCTGGCGCACCAGGCGGCCTTCGGCCTTGATCAGCTGGGTGAGCGGCTTGTTCGCGTCGCTCCACAGTTGCCCGGCGACCTCCGTGATCTCCGGGAGGAACTTTCCGCCGTCGTCGAGGGAGAGGATGACGGGGATGCCGTAGGCCTGGCAGATCGTCTGGTCCTCCTCGCCGTAGGCGGGAGCCTGGTGCACGATGCCGGTGCCGTCAGAGGTCGTGACGTAGTCGGCGAGCACGAAACGCCACGCGTTCTGCGTGCCCCAGATGCTTTCGTCGGCGTAGTAGTCGAAGAGGCGGTCGTAGGAGACGCCTTCCAGTTCACGCCCACCGACCGTGCGTGAAATCGCGGCGACGGCGTCTTCCGCGCTTTCGTACCCGAGGTCTTTGGCGTAGTTGCCGACGAGGTCGATCGCGATCAGGTATTCGGCGCCGAGCACCTCCGCTGGAATGGAACGCTCAGACGGGATCTCTTCGCGGCGCACGGTGGCATCGGGGGTTCCGTTCGGTCCGGCCGGAACGACGGCGTAGACGATCTCCGGGCCCACCGCGAGGGCGAGGTTCGTCGGAAGCGTCCACGGCGTGGTGGTCCAGGCGAGCGCCCGCACGGCGGTGAGCCCGAGGCTCTCGGCCTTGGCCCCGACCAGCGGGAACGTGACGGTGACCGTCTGGTCCTGACGCATCTTGTAGACGTCGTCGTCCATGCGCAGCTCGTGGTTGGACAGCGGGGTCTGGTCGCGCCAGCAGTACGGCAGTACCCGGTAGCCCTCGTAGGCGAGTCCCTTGGTGTGCAGCTGCTTGAACGCCCAGATCACCGACTCCATGTAGGTGATGTCGAGGGTCTTGTAGTCGTTCTCGAAGTCCACCCACCGCGCCTGCCGGGTGACGTATTCCTCCCAGTCCTTGGTGTATTCCAGGACGGAGTCCCTCGCGACGGCGTTGAACGCCTGGAGGCCCATCTTCTCGATCTCGCTCTTGTCGGTGATTCCGAGCTTGCGCTCGGCCTCCAGCTCGGCCGGGAGCCCGTGCGTGTCCCAACCGAAGCGGCGGTGCACCTGTTTGCCGCGCATGGTCTGAAAGCGCGGGAAGAGGTCTTTCGCGTATCCGGTGAGCAGGTGCCCGTAGTGCGGCAGTCCGTTGGCGAAGGGCGGGCCATCGTAGAAGACCCACTCCTCGGCATTTTCCCGGTTGTCGATGGACGCCTGGAAGGTGCCATCGTGCTTCCAGAATGCGAGCACCTCGGTCTCCAGCGCGGGAAAGCTCGGCGACGGGACAACCCCTGCTCCGGGCGAGGCGGCGGCACCGGTTGACGCGGCGGCGCCGGAGGCCTGCTGGCCGGACGTGTGAGCCTTGGGATACAAAGTTTTTCTCCTGGTGGACGGGCACTGGGCCGTTGCCACGAGGACGAACGATTCTGTGGGGAGTCGCCGCGGTACCACCTCGCTTGCCACCGCCCGATCAGGAATGCCCCTGCAGGAGTGACCGCTTCTTCATAGGCTGTGACGGGCCCGACCCGTTCGGCTCTAATGGGCGCCCGTCCGAAGACGCTTGCTGTTCTGCCGAAGACTCACCGGTGATGGCCGGATCACAGTCGTTCTCCCCCGATTCTAGCCGACGACAGGCGCCGATCGCACTACGTGAGCGCGCGGTCTTCGGCGTCGGATCCAGCCCCCGTGGCTCAGAACTCCCCTCAACCGGTTTGACCTACTATGGATGAGGCCACTGTCGCACCGTGAACGTTGGCAAACCGCCTGTCTCGGCCGGACAGGCTGATGAAAGAGACGACATGCTTCTTCCCAGTCCGCTCCGGCGCACCCTTCGAGTTGTGGCCCCGGTGGCCGCCGCGGGGCTCCTCCTGTCCGCATGCTCCGGCACCACGGCGCCCTCGCCCGTGGGAGATCCGGTGCGCGGCGGCACCCTCACCTACGCGTCCGGCGATGCCGAGCCGACATGCCTCGACCCCCACGTCGGCGGCAACTATCCTCAGGCGCTCGTCAGCGGGCAGTTCCTCGAAGCTCTCGTTTCGCGTGATTCGTCGGGCGAGATCATTCCCTGGCTTGCGGACTCGTGGGAGCCGAGCGCCGACGGATTGTCCTGGGACTTCACGCTCAAGGAGGGAGTGTCGTTCACCGACGGCACGCCCCTGGATGCGGCGGCTGTGCAGGCCAACGTCGCGCATCTGCAGGATCCGGAGACGGGTTCCTCCACCGGTTACCTCGCGCTCGGCAAGGTCGCGTCGACTGAGGCGGTGTCCGAGAACGTGGTGCGCTTCGTGCTGAGCGAACCCGACAGCGCGCTGCTCGAATCCCTGTCGCAGCCGTGGCTGGCCATCGAGTCTCCCGCCGGCCTGGCGCGCAGTCAGGACGACAACTGCGCCGCACCCATCGGCACCGGCCCGTTCCAGGTGGAGAGCTGGGTGAAACAGAACGCGATCATGCTCGTGCGCAACGACGACTATTCCTCCCCGCCCGGCGACGCCCGCAATACGGGACCGGCCTACCTCGACTCGATCGTGTGGCGGTTCATCCCGGATTCCGCATCCCGGTACGCCGCCCTGCAGGCCGGTGAGGTCGATGTGATCGATAATGCCCAGCCCGACACGATTGCGCAGGCCGAGGAGACCGACACGACCGCGCACCTCGACGCCCCGCGCCCCGGCGCGTCCAACCGCATCGAGCTCAATTCCGGCAAGGCCCCGTTCAACGATCCGCTGGTGCGCGAGGCCTTCGTGCGCTCGGCCAACGTTGACGACGCCGTGTCCGGTCTGTTCCTGGGCACCGCCGAACGCTCCACCTCCGCGCTGTCGAGCGTCGAACCGATGGCCGTGCAACGCCCCGACCTGTTTGAGTATGACCCGGCGACCGCCAATGACCTCCTCGACGAGGCCGGATGGACCACCAGGGACTCCGACGGGTACCGGGTCAAGGACGGGGTTCGCCTGTCTGTGGTGTTCCCGGTGAGCACCAACCAGTCGATTCCCGCGGAGCAGTCCCTGTTCGAGCAAATCCAGGCGACGGCCAAGGAGACCGGTTTCGACGTGCTGCTGACCCCGATGGACCTGTCGAGCTGGTACGGCGCCCTCGGCGCCAATGAATATGACGCCGTGAGCGCCCCGTACACCAAGGTCGGCCCGGATGTTCTGCGCATCCTCTACGACTCCGCGGGGATCGTCCCGGCGCCGAGCGGCTACTTCGCCAACCATGCCCAGGTCAACGATCCTCGGATCGACGAGCTCCTCACCGAGGCGGCCCAGGTGTCAGACGAAGGCGAGCGCGAGTCGCTGTACACCGAGGCCCAGGACCTCATCCTCAGCGGCTACTACATTCTTCCCCTGTATGACCAGCAGAATCATTTCCTGCTCGGTTCCGCCGTGCAGGGCGCGCGCGCCCTGCCGACCGTGTCGACGCCCACGTTCTACGACGCCTGGCTGAACCGGTAACCGATGCCCCGCCGCACGGCGCCCGATGACTCTCGCATCACCCACCGCGTACCGGCGCGCTCCCCCTCGGCGCGCCTGGTCATGCGTGTGCTCGGTGCGGTCGGGGTGCTCTGGCTCGTGGCGACACTCACCTTCTTCGCCGTGCGCCTGATCCCCGGAGACCCGGCGCAGGCGATTCTCGGCGGACCAGGCTCGCAGGCATCCGCCGCGGCACTTGCCGCGGTTCGCGCCGAATACGGCCTCGACCAGCCGCTTCTCGTGCAGTACCTCGCACAGCTGGGCCGGTTGGCCACCGGTGACCTCGGCCGCTCCTACGCGCTCAACATGGACGTGGGACCGCTGGTGATGAGTCAGATCGGCGGAACACTGCTCCTGGCGGTGCTCGCGCTCGCCCTCGCGTGGCTGCTGGCGCTCGGCCTCGCCACCTGGTCGACGCGCGGCGGCGGCGTCGCTCGCCGGATCGGCTCCGGACTAGAAATCGTCGCGGCGGCGCTGCCGCATTTCTGGCTCGCGACGTCGCTGATCGTGGTGTTCAGCATTTGGTGGGGCGTTCTGCCGCCCATCAGCACCTCCGGACCGGCCGGACTCGTTCTGCCCGTTGTGACCCTCGCCGTTCCCCTCGCCGGCTTTCTGGGCCAGCTGATGCGGGAATCCCTGCTCACCGCGCTGGAATCCCCGTTCGTGCTGTCGGCGAGGGCCCGCGGGGAAAGCGAACGCGGGGTGCGCTGGATTCACGCACTGCGTCACGCCGCGTTGCCGGCGGTCAACCTCTCCGGGTGGGCCTTCGGCTCTCTCATCAGCGGGGCGGTCGTCGTAGAAACGATCTTCGCCCGGCCGGGTCTCGGCCGGACTCTGCTGACCGCGGTGACCGTGCGCGATGTTCCGGTCGTCGTCGGAGTGGTCCTGATCGTGTCGCTCGCCTACATTCTGATGACCGTTCTCACCGATGTCGCCGCCCGAATCGTTGACCCCCGGTTGCGTCTGGCATGAGCGAACTCGAGATTCGCGCCCACGTCGCCTCGTCCCCGGGGGCCCTCGGCGGAGCCGTCCGCCGCGTGAGTGCAACGGAACTGATCACGGCCCTGCTGGGCCTGTTCCTCCTCACCGCCGCGATCGCACCGCAGCTTGTGGCGCCCGGTGACCCGCTCGCGATCGACCCGCTGTCCGCGTTCACGGCCCCGTCGGTCGCGCACGGCTTCGGGACCGATGAGTCGGGCCGGGACATCTACACCCGCGTGGTGCACGGCACCGGCAATTCCCTCCTGATCGGTGCGGCCGCCACGGCCATCGGTCTGGGACTGGGGCTCCTGCTCGGTGTGCTGGCCGGAACGCTCGGCCGTGCCGTTGATTTCGCCGTGAACCGTCTACTCGAGGTGCTGTTCGCCTTTCCCGGGTTGCTCCTTGCCCTGGTGTTCATTCTTATTTTCGGTCCCGGCATCGCCACCGCGACGATCGCCGTCGGCCTGTCAACGGCCCCGGGTTATGCCCGCATCATCCGCGCCCAGGTGCTGAGCGTTCGCTCCTCGGCCTTCGTCGAGGCGGCCACCGTGCAGGGGCTCGGCCGCGCCGGCATCCTGACCCGCCATATCCTGCCGAACACCCTTACGCCCCTGCTCGTGCTTGGCACTCTGGGCATCGGGCAGGCCATCGTCTGGGCGGCGACCCTCAGCTATCTCGGCCTCGGCGCCGCGCCGCCGGCCGCCGAGTGGGGCGCCATGCTGTCGGCGGGCCGCACCTACATCACGTCCGCCTGGTGGATGAGCTTCTTCCCGGGATTGTTCATCGTGCTGACCGCCGTCACCGCCACGGTGCTCGGCCGCAGCATCGAACGACGGTTGCGTCACGCATGACCGCGATGACTCCCCCCGACGCGGCGTCGCCGCTCCCCCTCTCCGTCCGCAACCTCAGCGTGTCGTTCGGCACGGCCCAGGTCGTCACGTCCGTCTCGTTCCAGCTGGCCGCCGGTGAATGCCTCGCCATCGTCGGCGAATCCGGTTCGGGAAAGTCGGTGACGGCGCGCACCCTCCTGGGCCTGGCCGGAGCGAACGCGGCGGTGCGTGCCGACGAGATCGCGCTCGGAGGCCGCTCCGTGCTCGGCCTCTCCCCCGCTGCCTGGCGGAAACGGCGTGGACGCGACGTGGGGCTCGTGTTGCAGGATGCCCTGGTCTCCCTGGACCCGCTGCGCCCCATCGGCCGGGAGATCGGGGATTCCCTGCGGCTGCACACCGGCATGGGGGCCACCGCCCGCCGTCGGCGTGTGATCGAACTGCTCGAGTCCGTTGGGCTGCCCGAACCCGGCCTGCGCGTACGGCAACGCTCGGGGGAGCTTTCCGGCGGTGAACGACAACGCGCGCTCATCGCGGCGGCTCTCGCGCTGAACCCTCCGCTGCTCATCGCCGACGAACCCACAACGGCACTCGATGTGACCGTGCAGGCCCAGGTGCTCGAACTGCTCGACGACATCAAACGCCGAGGAACGGCCGTGTTGCTGATCAGCCACGACCTCGCCGTCGTGAGCCGGATCGCCGACCGTGTTGCCGTGATGCGGGACGGCGAACTGATCGAAACCGGGCCGACCCGGGACGTGCTGCGCCGCCCGCAGCATCCGTACACCCGGCGGATGATCGCCGCCGTTCCCGGCGACAAGCCGCGCGGCACCCGCCTGGCGCCGCCGGCGACCGCGGCAGACCGCGCCGCGCACGGCGACACCGTGCGCACCCGGGAACGTCGTGCCCCCGACGCTCCGGGCGCACCCCGGATCGCGCTGGAGGCCCGCGGCCTCGTGAAAGCCTTCACCCGCCCGGACGGAAGCCGGGTCAACGCCGTCGACGACGTCTCGTTCCGTCTCGAGCAGGGCACCACCCTCGGGATCGTGGGCGAGTCCGGGTCGGGCAAGACAACGACCGCGCGCCTGCTGCTCGCGCTGACCACCGCCGACGAGGGACGCGTCGAGGTGCTGGGCGAGGCGTGGAGCACCCTGAGCGAGGCGCAGCGACGGCCGCGGCGGGCAACCGTCGGCGCTGTCTACCAGGATGCGCTCGGCTCCTTCGATCCCCGGCACTCGGTCGGCCGGATTCTGCGCGATGCCGCCGGTGAGGGGCATCGTAGACGCGGTACGCCGCATCCCCGGGTGCTCGAGCTGCTGGACAGCGTCGGCCTGGAGCGCACCGTGCACGAACGACGCCCGCTGCAACTCTCCGGCGGCCAGCGCCAACGCGTGGGTATCGCCCGCGCCCTGGCCGGACGGCCTCAGATCCTGATCTGCGACGAACCCGTGTCCTCCCTCGACGTGAGCGTGCAGGCGCAGGTTCTCGACCTGCTCGACGAATTGCAGCGGGAACTCGCCCTGAGCATGATCTTCATCTCCCACGACCTCGGCGTGATCCAGCACATCAGCGACCATGTTGCCGTGATGCAGCACGGCCGCATTGTCGAAACGGATGCCGCCGGTCAGGTGTTCCGAGCGCCGACGCAGGCCTACACCCGGCAATTGCTGGCTGCCGTTCCGACGCTGACGCTGGAGTAGGCCGCACGGCATGCGTCTGGCGTGTCACTCGCACTGGGTGTGAAATTGCGCCCCATTTCCAGCCTCCTGTCAGCCGATGTCCTCTACCGTTGTTATTGGAGTTCCCCCACTCCGAACGACGGCCCCGGCCCCTTGACCCTCCCCCCAGGAAAAAGGTGCCGGGGTCTTTTCGTTCGGGGATTCAGCAGGAATATCGCTCCCAACGGGGCATCCGGTAGATTGAAGGGGCACATTCAGGCACCTCACCAAAGACACGGTGCCGCATATACTGAACCGGAGAGTTATGACCCACGCCGACCGCGTCCCCGAGAAGCCCGCACTCGAAGGCCTCGAAGCCAAATGGGAGAGCCGGTGGGACGCCCTCGGCACCTACCGTTTTGACCGTGAGATCGCGACCAGGGACTCGATCTACTCGATCGACACTCCCCCGCCCACCGCCTCCGGATCGCTGCACATCGGTCACGTGTTCTCGTACACGCACACGGACGTCGTGGCACGGTTCCAGCGCATGCGCGGCAAGAACGTGTTCTACCCGATGGGCTGGGACGACAACGGCCTCCCCACCGAACGTCGGGTACAGAACTACTACGGCGTACGCTGCGACCCCACCCTCCCGTACGTCGACGATTTTGTGCCGCCCTTCCAGGGCGGAGACGGCAAGAGCATCAAGGCCGCCGACCAGCAGCCGATCGGCCGACGCAACTTCATCGAGCTCTGCGAGGTTTTGACCGAGGAGGACGAGAAGCAGTTCGAAGAACTGTGGCGCACCCTCGGTCTGAGCGTCGACTGGAACCAGACGTACCGCACGATCGGGCACGAGGCGCTGTTCACGTCACAGCTCGCCTTCCTCGGAAACATCGACCGCGGCGAGGCCTACCAGGCCATGGCGCCCACCCTGTGGGATGTCACGTTCCGCACCGCCGTCGCGCAGGCCGAACTCGAAGACAAAGACCAGCCGGCCGCCTATCACCGCGTGTCCTTCCACCAGCCGGATGGGGAGGTCATCGACATCGAGACCACCCGGCCCGAGCTGCTGCCGGCGTGCGTCGCCCTCGTCGCCCACCCCGACGACGAGCGTTACGCGCACCTATTCGGCACGACGGTACGCACCCCGCTCTTCGACGTTGAGGTGCCCATCCTCGCCCACCACCTCGCCCAGAAGGACAAGGGCAGCGGAATCGCGATGATCTGCACGTTTGGTGACCTCACCGACGTCATCTGGTGGCGCGAACTCGACCTGCCCAACCGAGCCATCATGGGCTTCGACGGCCGCATCATCGCCGACGCCCCCGACGTGATCACGTCCGAGGCCGGCATTGCCGCGTACGCGCAGCTCGCCGGCAAGACCGTCTTCGGCGCCAAGGCCGCCACGGTCACCCTGCTGCGCGAGAGCGGTGAGCTGGTCGGCGACCCCAAGCCCATCGTGCACGCCGTGAAGTTCTTCGAAAAGGGCGACAAGCCCCTTGAAATCGTCTCCACTCGCCAGTGGTACATCCGCAACGGTGCCCGCGACGAGGAGCTGCGCGCGCGCCTGCTCAAGCACGGTTCCGACCTGCAGTGGCACCCGGAATTCATGAAGGTACGCTACGAGAACTGGGTCAACGGCCTCACCGGCGACTGGCTCATTTCTCGCCAGCGGTTCTTCGGTGTTCCCCTGCCTGTCTGGTACCCGCTCGACGCCGACGCGAACCCGATCTTCGACGCCCCGGTGGTCGCGACGCGCGACATGCTCCCCGTGGATCCCACGTCCGACGCCGCTCCCGGCTACACCGAAGACCAGCGCGGCCAGGCCGGCGGTTTCGTCGGCGAGGTGGACGTGATGGACACCTGGGCCACATCATCCCTCACCCCGCAGCTCGCCGGCGGTTGGGAGCGCGACCCCGAACTCTTCGACCTGGTCTTCCCGTACTCGCTGCGCCCGCAGGGCCAGGACATCATCCGCACCTGGCTGTTCAGTACGCTGCTGCGCGCCGAACAGCAGCACGGAACGTCGCCCTGGCAGCACGCGGCACTGTCCGGGTTCATCGTCGACCCCGACCGCAAAAAGATGTCCAAGTCGAAGGGCAACGTCGTCACCCCCGCCGACATGCTCGTGAAGCACGGCTCGGATGCGGTGCGCTACTGGGCCGCCTCGTCCCGCCTCGGAACCGATGCGGCCTTCGACCCGCAGAACCCGACGCAGATCAAGATCGGCCGTCGCCTCGCGATCAAAATTCTCAACGCCAGCAAGTTCATTCTCGCCTTCGACGGTGAGGCCGACGCCCCGGTGTCGGAACCCCTGGACCAGAGCATGCTCGCCGGCCTCGCCCTCGTGGTGGGTCAGGCGACGAAGGCGTTCGAGAACTACGATCACGCACGCGCCCTCGAGGTGACCGAGAGCTTCTTCTGGACCTTCTGCGACGACTACCTGGAACTCGTGAAGGAACGCGCCTACGGTGAGCCGGGCCCGGCCAAGGATTCCGCTGTCGCGGCGCTTCGCACCGCGCTCTCGACGCTGCTTCGCCTGTTCGCTCCCTTCGTGCCGTTCGCGACCGAGGAAGCGTGGTCGTGGTCGAACGAAGAATCCATTCATCGTGCCCCGTGGCCGATCGTTTCGGAGCTCATTTCGGAGGACGCCGTGTCGCCTCGCGGCAACATTGCGCTCCTCGATCTGGCCAGCCGAGCCCTCACCGGCATCCGGCGCGGCAAGACCGATGCCAAAGCCTCCCCGAAAACGATCATCTCATCTGCTGTAATAAGAGGAACGGCACCGGAGGTCGGCCTGCTTGAGCTGGCCGCCGCTGATCTCAAAGCAGTGGGTCGGATCGATGAACTGGTTTTTGTTGAGGGCAGCGAAATGGCCGTGACTGACATTGTGTTCGCCACCGTGTCGGAAAGTTAGGAGCACCGGATGTCAGTACAGGTACGCCCCTTGGGCGACAAGGATTTCTTTTCATGGCTGGGCCTGTTCGAGGGCTACAGCGAGTTTTACGGGAGTGAGCTCACCGATGGGAAGGCTCTGCAGGTGTGGAGCTGGATCATTGACAAGAACCACCCGCTGACCGGGGCCGTCGCGATCGACGATGACGGCACGTTCGTGGGACTGGCGCATTTCCGTGCCGTTCCGCAGACCCTCAGCGCGACCGTCGGCCTGTATCTGGACGACCTGTTCGTGGCACCCGACCACCGCGGTGCCGGCATCGGACGGGCCATCATGGATTTCGTGAAGCAGCATGCGAAGGACAGGGGCATGGCCCGCATCCGCCTGATCACGGCGGCCGACAACGCGACCGCGCAGATCTTGTACGACCAGGTCGGCACGCGCACCGACTGGGTCACCTACGAGATCGAGGTCTAGGCCATGCAGCTCGGAACACGCTGGGCGCTCGGCGCGCCCCTTCCTAGCGGCCTGCCCGAGGTCGTTGTGATCGCTGTCCAGGCGGTTGAGGGCGACCTCGCCGGGCTCGACACGGACACGTCGTCCTGGCGTTGGACGTTGACCTGGCTGGAAGGCAAACCCGTCATTGAGCTCGATGACGGCACCGTCATCAACTACGACGCCGTCGAAGACAGCGCGACGATCACCCAGCCGGCGACGGCTGTGGAGGACGACGAAGACTGGATCTAACCGTCGGTGCCGGTGACCGTGTCGGCGCCTGCGCCCGTGCCTGTGGCCCGGCGTTCGTCGATGCGTTCCCAGAGGGCGGCCGTTCCCAGGCCGCCCGCGATGCTGAGCGCCGCGAGCGACAGCCCGCCGTCCCTTTCCTCGTGCGCCGGGTGAAGGAGTCGCAGCGCCAGCAAGGCGCCCGAGGCGCCGAACGGATGCCCGAAGGCGATCGCCCCTCCCTGCCGATTGGCGTACTCTTCCGGCACCTCCATGACATCAAGTGCGGCGAGTGCCTGCGCCGCAAACGCCTCCGTGAATTCCACGTTGGCGAGTGCGGTCGGCAAGACACCTCGACGGCCAAGGAGGAGGCGCGCGGCCTCTCCTCCGGCCAGACCCAGGTAGTTCGGGTCGGTGCCGACCGAGACGGCGTCGACGAATCGCAGCATCCGCACGGCGCCGAGCCCCGCGGCGGTGGTGCGATTGGTGACCAGAACGACGACGGCCCCGTCTGCGTCGGCGCAGGAATTGCCGGCCGTGACGGTGCCGTGCGCTGAGAACGCCGGCCCGAACCGCGCCAGGAACGAGGGCGACATGGTGCGTCGCGCTCCCTGGTCCGCGGAGACGGTGATCCCCGCGGGGGTGGTCAACGGAACGATCTCCTCGACGAACTCGCCGGCATCCGTGGCGCGCACGGCACGCTCGTGACTGCGCAGCGCGAAGGCGTCCTGACGGGCCCGGGAGATGCCGCACCTCTCGGCGACGGCGTCGGCCGACACGCCCATGTCCGGATCGCCGAGCGTGTCGGGGGCGAAACGCACCCGGTCGAAGAAATCGGGGGCGCCGGGTCGGGACGTGAGCCGGTGGGCACGCAGCGGAGCGGTGCTCGTGCTGTCGACGCCGCCGGCGAGGTACGCCGTGCCGGCGCCGGCCGCGATGAGCCGGCAGGCGAGTACGATGGCTTCCAGACCCGAGCCGCACTGACGGTCGATCGTTTGCGCGGGCACCGTCACCGGCAGCCCGGCCTGGAGCGCCGCGAGCCGGGCGACGTTGCCGCCCGCCCCGACCGCATTGCCGATGATGACGTCGTCGATGCTCGCCGGATTGATGCCGGATTCGGCGACCACCGCGGCGAGCACGGGCGCCAGGAGACCGTCTGCGGTCACGGACGCGAGGGCACCGTGTTTGCGGGTGAAGGGCGTGCGGCGAGCGAGTATGAGCACGGGCTCACGGTCGTCGTCAGTCGAGTCGCTGGGCACGGGGGTCTCCCTCATCAATCCACTGGCCGAGCAGGCGACGGCTGATCTTGCCCGCCGGGGTCACCGGGAATTCGGTCAGGCGAACGTACTCCCGGGGTCGCTTCGACTCGGCCAGCCCAGCGGCGGCGGCGCGCAATGATGCCACCCGCAGTGCGGGGCCACCGAGAACGGCGGCGATCACGCGGGAGCCGCGCGCGGCATCCGGCCGCCCGGTCACCACGACGGCGTCGACGCCGCTCACGGACTCAAGCACCGCCTCGACTTCGTGCGGGTACACGTTGTGCCCGCCCGTGACGATCATGTCGGCGGCCCGCGCGAGGTAGTGCAGGGTACCGTCGGCGTCGAGCATGCCCTGGTCGCCGACGGTGCTCCACTCGCCCTCGCGGCGGAACGCCTGCCCGTCGTCACCCCAGGCGTACCCGTCGCACACCAGGGCGCTGCGCACGACGATGGTGCCGGGCTCCCCCGCAGCACAGTCACGCCCGGCGGGGTCGCGCACGGCGACGATGACGCCGGGGAACGCGCTGCCCACGCCGGTTGACGTTGCGTCGCAGTGGGCGGTTCCCGGGAGCTGGCTCGATGACGACACGAAGCTCAGCTCGGCGGCCCCGAAGTACTCGTGGATCGTGGCCGCGGGGGCCCAGCGCGTCAGAAGCCGCCGGGTGTCGGCGTCCAGCCGGGCACCACCGCTCACGATGCTCGTGACCGCTGCCCCGCCCACCGCCGTCGCCAGTCCCCGAGCGGCGATGAGCCGCAGCGCCGACGGCACCGCGACGATCCGGGTGACACCGCGATGGCGGATGCTCGCCAGTGCGTCTCCGACATCGAACCGGGGCATCGTGAGCACGGCGGCTCCCGCATGCAGCGATTCCGCGAGCGCATACAGGCTCAGGCCGGTGCAGAACGCCCCGGGAATGAGCGTGCGGTCGTGCCGGGACAGGCCGAACCGGTCGACGCTGACCTGCAGCGGCCACGACCCGCGGGTACGCCGGAAAGCCTTCGGCACCGATGTCGTTCCCGACGTGAACCCATACAGGAAGACCGAATCGCCCGGCCCGTCCGCGAGCCGCGTGACGTCGGGCGGAACCTGAGCCGTGGATTCCAGGGCCTGGAGCCGTTCCCGCACGGCGAGCGTCTGCGCCACCGGCCAGCGCGGGTCGAGTACCGCGCAGCGGCGGTCGCCGGACACGCCGGCCGCCAGCCGCCTGGCGAACTCCGCGCCGTTGGGCAGCGCGATCGTGGACAGGACACCCGTCTCGGGCAGCAGCGCCGCGGCGCTGCCGTACAGGTCGGCGTAGCTGAGCATGTCGGTGCCGACCTCGAGCGCGGTCTCCCCCGGTTGCTCGTCGGACCAGCGGCGCAGGTGGTTCAGAAATGGCATGCGGGTGAGCGGCCTCAGTCTCGAGCGAGTATTTCGCCGTGCGGCATCGCGAACCAACCGTCGGGGTCCTGTACCCAGGTGCGCCACGCGGCCGCGATGTCGTGCAGCGCCGACAGGTCGGCGACACCGGATTCGATGGCGTGCGCGGCAAACGACGATTCGGTGGCGCGAACGGCCCAGGATTCCCCCCACCACTCTCGTTCGGCATCCGTGGCGAAGCACCAGATGGAGGCGCTCGCGGCCACTCGGCCGAACCCGGCCGCTCTCGCCCACGCCTTGAGGTGCCGGCCGGCATCCGGGTTGCCCCCGTTCCAGAAATGAACGTCGCGGTACGTTTCCATCCATTTTTCGAGCCCCGGCAGCGCGGGATAGATGGCGACGGCGCCGTAGTCCACGTCCCGGGCGGCGAAGAGCCCGCCGGGCCTCAGCACGCGCCTGATCTCGCGCATGGCCGCCACCGGATCGGCGAGGTGCTGCAGCACCTGATGCGCATGGACAATGTCGAACGAGGCGTCCGCGAATTCGAGGGCGTACACGTCTCCCACCCGAAAACTGGCGTTGTGCACCGCCTCATCGAGGGCGAGGCCCTCGGCATAGGCGACGATCTGTTCCGAGGCGTCGATTCCGAGGACGCTGCCCGGTGAGAGCCGGCGCGCGAGGTCGACGGTGATCGTTCCCGGGCCGCAGCCCACGTCCAGCAATGTGAGCCCGGGAGTCAGCTCGGGTGCGAGGTAGGCCGCCGAGTTGTCGACAGTGCGCCAGGTGTGGGAGCGCAGCACGCTCTCGTGGTGTCCGTGCGTGTAGGCATCCCGAGGCACCGCCTCGCGAGGGGCAACCTCCGGGTCATCGAATTCGGGACCGGCGAACAAATCTGGGTGGGCCATGACCCGAGCCTAGGACGGAACGGCCCAACTAGGGTGGAGACATGGTTGAAACGGTAAACCCCTTCTTCGTTGCAAGTGCTTTGCCGTACCAGCTGCCGCCCTTTCTCGAGATCGTGGAGGCGCACTATCGCCCGGCGTTTGAACGCGGCTTCACCGAGCAGCTCGCCGAGATCGCGGCAATCACCGCGAACACGTCCGAGGCGACGTTCGACAATACGATGCTGCCGCTGGAGCGCAGCGGAGCGCTCCTGGGCCGCGTCGCTGCCGTGTTCTTCAACCAGAGCTCCTCCGACTCGAGCGATTTCACCCATACGCTCGAGGAAGAACTCGCCCCGCGTCTCGCGGCCCACGGTGACGCGATCAGTCTCGACCCGGCGCTCTACGCGCGGATCAGCGCCCTGCACGAGCAGCGCGGTTCGTTGGGCCTCGACGCGGAGGCCGAGTACCTCGTGGAGCGGTACTTCACGGAATTCACCCTCGCCGGCGCCGGCCTCTCCCGCGACGACAAGGCGGTGTTGCGGGAGTACAACAAACGGCTGTCCACCCTCACCACCCGATTCGAGAAGAACCTGCTGGCGGACACCAATGACCTCGCCGTCGTCGTGGACACCCTCGCCGAACTTGACGGGCTCGCGTCCGGTGACATCTCGGCGGCAGCGCAGGCGGCCACGGATCGCGGGCTCCCGGGCCAGTACCTGCTCACCCTGGTGCTCCCCACCTCACACCCCTACCTCGCGGATCTGACCAACCGGGACGTACGCGAACGTCTACTGGCCGCGTCCCGGGCCCGCGGCATGCGTGGCGGCGTCAACGACAACCGCGCGCTCGTCATCGAGATCACGCACGTGCGCGCGTTGCGAGCGCGCCTGCTCGGCTTTTCCAGCCACGCGGCGTACGTCACAGCGGACGAGACAGCGAAGACGCCGGAGGCCGTTGCGGACATGCTCGGCCGGTTGGCGCCCGCCGCCGCCCGGAACGCCCACGTCGAACAGGCGGACCTGCAGGCGGCCGTCGCCAGGAGCGGCGCGACGTTCGAACTGGCCGCCTGGGACTGGGCCTTTTACACGGAGGCGGTGCGCAAGCAGAAATTCGACGTGGGCACCGCCGCCATGCGCCCCTATTTCGAGTTGGAGACGGTGCTGCGCGACGGGGTGTTCTTCGCCGCCCGGAAGCTCTACGGTGTGAGCTTCACCGAGCGGCCGGATCTCAGCGGGTGGCACGCGGAGTGCCGCGTCTTCGAGGTCACGAATGAAGACGGGTCTCCCGCGGGACTGTACATCGGCGACTTCTACACTCGCGATTCGAAGCGCGGCGGGGCATGGATGAACCCGCTCATCTCGCAATCGACGCTCCGTAAAACGCCCACGGTCGTGTGCAACAACCTCAACATCGCGAAGCCGTCGCCGGGGGCAGCCACCCTCCTGAGCTTCGACCAGGTCGTGACGCTCTTCCACGAATTCGGTCACGCCCTGCACGGTCTCCTCGCTCAGGTGACCTACCCCAAGTTCTCCGGCACCAACGTGTACCGGGACTTCGTCGAATTTCCGAGTCAGGTGAACGAAATGTGGATGCTGTGGCCGGAGGTTCTCGCGAACTTCGCCCGGCACCACGAGACCGGTGAGTCCATGCCCTCTCACCTCGTCGACCGCATTCAGGCATCCGCGACCTTCAACGAAGGCTTCTCCACGAGCGAATACCTCGCCGCGGCTCTGCTCGACCAGGCATGGCACCGCATTGATGCCGACACGGTGGTCACGGACGTATCCGAGTTCGAAGCCGCGGCCCTGGTGGCCGTCGGTCTCGACAATCCCGTCGTACCCACCCGGTATTCCAGCACCTACTTCGCGCACACCTTCGCCGGCGGATACGACGCCGGCTATTACGCCTACATTTGGAGCGAGGTGCTCGATGCCGACGCCGGTGAGTGGTTCACGGAGAATGGTGGACTCACCCGCACCAACGGTGACCGCTTCCGCCGCCTGGTACTCGGCGTGGGCGGCAGCAAGGACCCGCTGGAGGCCTACGTTGATTGGCGCGGCCGCCCGGCGAGCATCGAGCCTCTGCTCAAGCGCCGCGGACTCAACGAGGACCCGCCCCGCTCGATCGGTCACTGACTCCAAGACGAAATAGGGTGGCCATCCGCCACGGCCCAGTGTCGGTGGTGCCTGTCACACTTGTTTCATGACCACCATTGACGGTGTTTTCGTTGATCTGACCGGGTCCCTGGCCCGGTCGGGTATATCCGCGGCGTCATTCGCGGAGAGAACGGCGCCTACTTCAAGGACTTCCTGCTGCAGATCACCGGCCCCCGGTTCGTGGAGAAGGGCGAGAAGGAACGCGCCAGGCGCATCATCGACGACCCACGCTCCACGGACCAGATCGCCGCCGAGGCACTCATCGAAGTGATCAAGGTCGCGGCCGCCGCCGACCCCGGAACCCTCTTCGGCCGGATTCGCCCCTCGGTGAAGCTCATGGTGACCGAGGAACCCCTATCCGGTCCCGCATCGGGCCAGACCCTCCGCACCGGGTTCATCGAAGGAACCCCGGATGCCGTCGCGACCACCACGATCGACCGGTCGATCTGCAGGGACGGCACCGTGCTCGACGTGGGACGTGAACAGAGACTCTTTTCGGCGTCGCAACGCGCGGCACTCGCGCTCCGGGACGGCGGGTGTATCTGGCCCGACTGGCACCGACCACCCAGCCACTGCGAAGCCCACCACATCCACGGTTGGGCGGATGGCGGCGGCCGCACCGACCTCGACGACGGCATCCTACTCTGCGCCCGCGACCACCTTCGCCTGCACAACGACGGGTGGCAGATCACTCGAACCGGCACCGGTACCGGCATGGACTACTGACTGATCCCACCATCGGTCGCCGACCTGACCCGCACGCCCATCCGGCTGGTCAGCGCATCGCCACTAAAGCCAGGGTCGCCGCTCCTCAGTCCAGTGGATTCAATATAGGCCGGCGCTCGGCCAGGTGGAACGGCCCGTGAGGGTGATGGAGTTACGTGCGTCTAAACCGTCGACGGACAGCGCGCCAGATTCGGTCATCATGCCCGTGCGGAGGGAAATATCCACTTTCGCTGCATGCGATCAGAGTGCCTCGGCCTGAACGAGCGTCTGCGGATTCGGCTGGTCTCTCCACGTGCCGGTGAGTATCTGCGCTTTCCCATGGTTGTTCACAGGGTCGAGCAAGTTCGAGCCGTGCGGCTGGGGCCCGTGAGCGGCCAGACGCCGGGCCACGACGATTCGCAGGGCGCCCGTTTCTATGACGGTAGCGCCGAACTCGTGCCGTGTGGACACCGTGCCGGCCGATGGTAGTGACGGGACGGGCCCGTCGGTCTTGCCGCTGCCAGCGACGTCGGCTGTCGGTTCTCGGAGGACTCTCACCCCGTCAATGTCGATGAATTGCTCGGCTTGGCGGCCACCCGTGAGTGCGGCCGTTGCAACCGCCAGCAGATAGGCGGGATCACCCGTAGCGTCATACACCCATCGTCGGCCTAGAACTGAATGCTGCATGGTGCCGATCAGCCAGGTGTCGCCGCCCGCGAGCGGCGCGCCACGGTAGGTCAGGGGGACCTGCAGGACAGGCCCTTCTTCGACCCTGACGAGTATTGTTTCGATGCCAACCTCGCCATCGGGATCATCGAAGCGGAATGAGCCAACGCTCGCCAAGCTTGAGCCCGCCTTACCGTCAAACCACGGCTGGGTCGGCATCCACCCTTTGATGAGCTCGATCTTTGACGGCCGCAGCTCGGCCTTGTACAGGAGTGCCATATGGCCGATTCTAGGGGTCCTCCAGCATAAAAAACCCGGGACGGTCCAGTATGCCTAGTCGAGGGGCTCCACCCATTCAGCCCGCCAGCCGGGTGCCTCCGACTTTTGCGTGTAATAGCGTGTGTCGCGAATGATCGACCCGTCTGCAGCGAACTCCAGGATGACCACTACATGCCACACGTCTCCGGCGTAGTCATTCGTCCCCTCGACGACCCAGATTTGCCCTGACCCCACGACACGGCGCAGGGTGATCGTAGGGGGCACCGGAAAGGCCTCCTGCATTGCCCGCATGGCCTCACGTCCACGGATGCGCTCGCCCGACTGCGGCATCTCCATCACGTAGGCTTCGTCACGTAGCAGATACTCAGCGTCGGGTGAGAGTCCCTCCCCTGTGAGGCCGAGCAAACGCTTGAGGCCCTCGCGCATCGCAGCCGAATCGTTGTCTGTGATTGCCCGGAGAAATAGTTCGCGCACATCAAGGTCGCTCATTCGCCCTCCCAGTGGACGTTGATACTCGATTACGCACATTCTGCTCCTCCTCCCGATGGAAGGAAACAGCGTCACCACAGGAAGATTGCTATCGCCGAGCTCTTTCAGCATGGCACTCGCGTTACCTCCGCCGCGGCGGTTCAGCGGGCATCTCGCCCGAGGAGGGCCAGGCCTGGTTGGCGACTGATGAGGGCAAGTCCTTCCTGCGCGGCTCGGCCGATGCGTGGGCCAGAGCGCACGTCGCGGGTGGCGCCGATCCCGACGTCGCGAACGCTGCCGCAACAACGACCTACGGCCTGTACACCGGCGAGGTGCCGCCGCCCGCGATGGACTAACGCAGCCGTGATTGACCGCGAATCTGAGGCGGGATGCAGTCCGGTACCTACCCGGATTCTGCTGCCTCAGCACACTGTCGACGATCCTCGCGGAACTGACAACGACGCCCGACATCGCGTCGGCGCCTGAACCAATGGTTCTCGAAGCACCGGTGAAAGGCGAGACTGCCCTGCAGGCACGCCGCGAGCACGCGCAGTGCCGGCGGGTGTGGCAGCCGCCCCGGCACACGGACGTCGTCGCGCTACGCGGACTTGTCTTCGTGCAGCTCCGAGTGCAGCACCATGGTGGGCGCGGCGTTGTTCAACACGGTGTCCCGGGTGATGATGACCCTGGCCACGTCTTCGCTCGACGGCACCTCGAACATGATCGGTCCGAGCACCTCTTCCAGGATGGCCCGCAGACCACGGGCACCGGTCTTGCGCAGTACGGCGAGGTCGGCGATGGCTTCCAGGGCGGGTTGTTCGAATTCCAGCTCAACCCCATCGAGCTGGAACATGCGCTGGTACTGCCTCACGAGGGCGTTCCTCGGCACGGTCAGGATCTGCATCAACGCCACCTGATCGAGCTGGGTGACGGTTGTCACGACCGGCAGCCGGCCGATGAATTCGGGGATCAGACCGAACTTGTGCAGGTCTTCCGGCAGTACCTCGCTGAAGAGGTTGATGTCGTCACCCTTGACGTGCAGCGGGGCACCGAAGCCGATGCCCTTCTTGCCGGCACGGTTCGAGATGATGTCCTCGAGGCCGGCGAAGGCGCCCGCGACGATGAACAGCACGTTCGTGGTGTCGACCTGAATGAATTCCTGGTGCGGGTGCTTGCGGCCGCCCTGCGGCGGAACGGATGCGACGGTGCCTTCGAGGATTTTCAGCAGCGCCTGCTGCACGCCCTCACCGGAAACGTCGCGGGTGATCGAGGGGTTCTCCGCCTTGCGGGCGATCTTGTCGATCTCGTCGATGTAGATGATGCCGGTCTCGGCGCGTTTCACGTCGTAGTCCGCCGCCTGGATCAGCTTCAGCAGAATGTTCTCGACGTCTTCACCGACGTAACCGGCTTCGGTGAGGGCGGTGGCATCCGCGACGGCGAAGGGAACGTTGAGCTTCTTGGCGAGGGTCTGGGCCAGGTACGTCTTGCCGCAGCCGGTGGGGCCGATCAGCAGGATGTTGGACTTGGCGATTTCGACGTCGTCGTGAATCGCATCCGCGGCGGCGAGGGTGGCGCGGGACCGAACGCGCTTGTAGTGGTTGTAGACGGCAACGGCGAGGGCACGCTTGGCCGGTTCCTGACCGATGACGTATTCCTCAAGAAAGCCGAAGATCTCCTTCGGCTTGGGAAGATCGAATTCGCTCGTGCCTTCTTCGGCACCGGCTTCGGCGAGGCGTTCCTCAATGATCTCGTTGCACAGTTCGACGCATTCGTCGCAAATGTACACGCCGGGACCCGCTATGAGCTGTTGTACCTGCTTCTGGCTCTTTCCGCAGAAGGAGCATTTGAGCAGGTCGGCGCTTTCGCCTATACGGGCCATCGGTCAGCCTCCTCCACCATCGGTATCTCTGCAATCGAGCCTAGCCTGTGCCTGCGACACTTGCGCGCAAGCCGACACATGCGAAACGGCGCGCCCCCGAAGGAGACGCGCCGCCCGCATATGTTGTGCGTGTACCGTAACCCGGCGGTTACTTGACCAGCATCGGGACGTTCTTGCGGCTGGTCAGGACCTGGTCGATCAGGCCGTACTCCAGCGCATCCGCCGCGCTCATGATCTTGTCGCGATCGATGTCCTTGTTGATCTGTTCCACGGACCGGTTGGAGTGGTGAGACAGGGTCTCCTCCAGCCAGACGCGCATGCGCAGGATCTCGGCCGCCTGGATCTCGATGTCAGACGCCTGGCCGCCACCCTGTCCGCCGACCGAAGGCTGGTGGATGAGGATGCGGGCGTTCGGCAGGGCGAGGCGCTTGCCCGGGGCACCGCCGGCGAGCAGCACTGCCGCGGCCGACGCCGCCTGGCCGAGGCAGACCGTCATGACTTGCGGACGGATGTACTGCATCGTGTCGTAGATCGCCGTCATCGCGGTGAAGGATCCACCGGGAGAGTTGATGTACATCGTGATGTCGCGGTCAGGGTCCTGGCTTTCGAGAACGAGAAGCTGGGCCATGACGTCATCAGCGGATGCATCGTCAACCTGCACGCCGAGGAAAACGATCCGGTCCTCGAAGAGCTTGGCGTACGGGTCCTGGCGCTTGTAGCCGTAGGCCGTGCGCTCCTCGAAGGTGGGGAGGATATAACGCGATTCGGGCATGCTGTTGGTCGAGACACCCATCGAGCTGGAGGCGGTTCCACCGAATGTGGGGATAGTCATAGTTTCTTTCCTGTTCGCTTCGGCGGACTACTTGGTCGTTTCGGTGGCTGTTCCGCCGCCGCCCGTGACATCCGAAGCGGATGCGCGGAGGTGGTCGACGAAGCCGTACTCGACGGCTTCCTGGGCACTGAACCAGTTGTCACGATCGCCGTCGGCATTGATCTGCTCGGCGGTCTTGCCCGTCTGGGCGGCCGTGATCTCCGACAGACGCTGCTTCATGTCGAGGATGAGCCGGGCCTGGGTCTGGATGTCGGCGGCCGTGCCGCCGAATCCACCGGACGGCTGGTGCAGCAGCACGCGGGCGTTGGGGGTGATGTAGCGCTTGCCCTTGGTGCCGCTCGTGAGCAGGAACTGCCCCATCGATGCGGCCATGCCGATGCCGACGGTCACGATGTCGTTCGGGACGAACTGCATGGTGTCGTAGATCGCCATGCCGGCCGTGATGGAACCGCCGGGAGAGTTGATGTAGAGGAAGATGTCGCGCTTCGAGTCCTCGGCCGCAAGCAGCAAGATCTTGGCGCAGATCTCGTTGGCATTTTCGTCCCGAACCTCTGATCCGAGCCAGATGATGCGGTCCTTCAGCAGTCGGTCAAAAACACCGGTGTTGGGTGTCGGGTCGGCCATATCGTGCTCCGTTTCGTTGTCGCTTCCTCATAAATGTATCCGAGCGGCCACGGCAAAATGACCGTGTTCGCCCTCGGCAGATTGCGCGTGGCCTCCCCCGGGAGCCGTCGACCCGATCTGGGGGCTTTTTCGCTCTGATCGGGCGCGGTGAACGCCGAAAGGGCCGGATGTCTGTCGACATCCGGCCCTTCCGGTGCGCAATCGCGCGGTGAAGCTGGTGGAGCGGTGTTACTTGGCGTCGTCCTCGGCGGGGGCGTCAACGGCCTCGGCCGCGACATCCGTCGGCTCGGCGTCGTCAGCGGCACCGATGACCGGCGCGGTGAACTCGGCGAGGTCAACGGGCTTGCCGTTGGAGTCGACGACCTCGGCCTGGCCGAGCGCAATGGCGAGTGCCTTGTTGCGGGCGACCTCGGCCACCATCGACGGGATCTGACCGTTGGTGTTGAGCGTCTGCACGAACTCGCTCGGGTCCATACCGTACTGGCTGGCGCCCTGAATCAGGTACTGCGTGAGCTCGTCCTGGCTGACCTTGACCTGCTCGGCCTCGGCGATCGTGTCGAGCAGAATCTGCTGACGGAACGTCTTCTCGCTCGCCTCGGTGACCTCAGCGCGGTGAGTGTCGTCTTCGAGGCGGCTTTCGCCCTCGAGGTGACGGTTCACCTCGTCCTCGATGATCGCGGTGGGAAGGGGAACCTCAACGGATGCCAGCAGCGTGTCGATCAGACGCTCGCGCGCCTGGCCGCCCTGCCCGAACACCTTGGACTTCTCGACCTGAGTCTTAAGGCTCTCGGTCAGCTCGGCCATCGTGTCGAACTCGCTGGCGATCTGAGCGAAGTCGTCGTCGGCGGCGGGAAGCTCGCGCTCCTTGACCGCGATGACGGTGATGGTGATCTCGGCGGTCTCGCCCTCGTGCTCTCCACCCATCAGGTCGGAGTTGAACGTGGTGGTCTCGCCGGCGGTGAGCGAGTCAAGCGCCTCGTCGATGCCGTTGATGAGGTCGCCGGAGCCGACCTCGTAGGAGATGCCTGCCGCGGTGTCGACCTCGACACCGTCAATGGCGGCGACCAGATCGATCTGGGCGAAGTCGCCCGTCTTGGCGGGGCGGTCGACCGTGATGAGCGTGCCGAAACGGGCGCGCAGCTTGTCGAGTTCTTCGGCAACCTCGTCGTCGGTGATGTCGACGGCGTCAACGGTCAGCTTGAGTCCCTTGTAGGACGGGATCTCGATCTCGGGGCGAACGTCAACCTCGATGGCGAGCTCAAGGTCTCCGGAGAAGTCCTTGTCGCTCGGCCATGCGACGATGTCGGCCTCGGGGCGACCGAGCGGGCGAAGCTTGTGCTCTTCGACGGCCGCGCGGTAGAAACCGTCGAGACCCTCGTTGACGGCGTGCTCCAGCACGGCCGACTTGCCAACGCGCTGGTCGATGATGGGCGGCGGTACTTTGCCCTTGCGGAAACCGGGGATGTTGATGTCCTCGGCAATGTGCCCGTAGGCGTGGGTGATGGCTGGCTTCAGCTCGTCGGGGCTTACCGCGATGGTGAGCTTGGCGCGCGTGGGGCTCAGTTTTTCGACCGTGGACTTCACTCGGGACTCTCCTGTGTATTGAAACGGTGTGCTGCGGGTAATGTCGGGGCGACAGGATTCGAACCTGCGACTTTCCGGCCCCAAACCGGACACTCTGACCAAACTGAGCTACGCCCCGGATCGGATTCAACCCGTCTTGGACAACCGCCTGGCGCATGCAGCAGCAACGCCCAGCGGATTGACCTCCGTCAGTCTAATGCACGCAATATGGCAACGAGCTCCGGAACTGGCACTCGGCACCCTGATTCCTGTACTACGATATTCGAGTGCCCAACAAATGGGCCTGGGGATGTAGCTCAATGGTAGAGCCTCAGTTTTCCAAACTGATGGCGCGGGTTCGATTCCCGTCATCCCCTCCGCATCACGAGAAGGACCGCAGCCCATGGGCTGCGGTCCTTTATTTATTCCGCCTGCGCGCTCGGGTCGGTCGGCGGTGTTCCCGCCGACTCACCGGGCTTCACCACAACGAACTGCCCCATCATTCCGGCATCCTCATGGGCGAGTAGATGACAGTGATACATGTAGGGATGGTCGGGATCGGTCGAGGTCCCGAACTGCATGATGAGCTCGTACCGCACGCCCGGCTCGAGGTAGACGGTGTCCTTCCACCCCGCGAGTTCCGCCGGCGGCGGCCCGGTACCCACGCGCAGCACCTGGAATTGCACGGCATGCACGTGAAAGTTGTGCGGCATCGGCATGGTGTTTTCGACGGTCCACACCTCGGTGGCGTTGGCCGTGACGGTCTCGTCGATGCGTCCCATATCCATGAGTCGGTTGTTGATGTTGTAGCCGTTGAGCACGAATGAGCGCGTCTGGCTGGCGTCGCCCGCGGACAGGGGCACCATAGGAACGAGCGCCGCCGGCACCTCTCCCTGCGCCGTGAGGGTGTCGGCGGCCCGCAACTGAAGCACGTCCAGGGTGTCCTCCCCGGCGTTCTTCTCACTGACGCCGTTCGTCAGCCCGAGCTCCGGCGGTGTCGACCGCAGGTCCACCGTCTCCCCCGCCACCATCCTGACGAGCACCTCGGCACGCTCCCCCGGTGACAGGCGGATCCCGGTCATCGGTGCGGGGGCGGCCAGGAGCCCCCCGTCGGTGCCGATCAGGTCGAAGGAGCGCTCGTCCGCAAACGCAAAGTTATACACCCGTGACGCCGAGGCATTCAGCAGACGCAAGCGCACAACATCCGTGGTCACGTCGAGGAACGGCCCGACCGTGCCATTCACCAGTACCCGGTCGCCGATCGGGCCGATGTAGCCGCGCACATCGGTGGTCATCTGCCCGTTCTCGTCGAACCGGCGGTCCTGCACCATGACCGGAATGTCGTCGACGCCGTACGTGCGCGGCAGGTTGAGCGCACGTTCCGCATCGTCGCGGACGATGATCATGCCCGCGAGCCCCATCTCCACCTGGTGCTCGGTCTGCCCGCTCACGTGCGGGTGGTACCACAGCGTGGTGGCGGGCTGGTCGACGGTCCAGTCCGGGCTCCAGCTCGCACCCGGCGCCAGAAGCTGGTGCGGACCGCCGTCCATCCGGGCCGGCAGATCCATGCCGTGCCAGTGCACGGTAGTGGCTTCGGCGAGATCGTTCGTCACGTTCACCTGCACATGCTCGCCACGCTCCATCAGGAGGGTGGGGCCGAGAAAACTCTGGTCGTACCCCCAGGTGTCGGTCTCGACCCCCGGCGTGAACTGGGTCGTGCCGGCCTCGGCCGTGAGATCGTACGATCTGGAGCCGTCGCCGAGCTCAACCGACGGGGCCACCGGCGGGATGAGCAACGGATTCGAGAAGTCCACCGTGCCGACGGTATCGATGGTCCCCGCGCCCGGATCGCCCGAGCAGCCCGCGAAGGCGATCGCCATCGAGGCGACGGCGGCCAGAGCCACGGTGATCCGGGTGGCGATCGGCCGTCGCACCCCCGAAGCGCGTGGCGGGGCGGAGCTGAGCTCGTTCATGTCGTGCCGGCTTTCTGATCTCCTGTGCTGCATGGGCTACAGGGTGTTGTGCGTGAACCGGCCGGCGAGCAGTGTCGCGGCCACCGGCATCCGTCGCAGGTCATCGACGGATGCCACGAACGGGTCGATCTCGCACACGGCGAGGTCGGCGACGTCTCCGACCGTGATGCGGTGTCGGCCGCGCGTCGACGCGGCGAGCGCGGCCTGCCGGGAGACGGCCTGCCCGGGATTCCAGGGCGCCCGACCGTCTTTGGTGCGCCCCACAGCGGCCGCCATGGTCACCCACGGGTCGAGGGGGGCGACAGGCGCGTCGGAGCCGAAGGCGAGCGTGGCCCCCGCGGCGAGCAGATCCCCGAGCACGAACGCCCGCTCGGTCCGGCCCTCCCAGAATCGGTCGGCCACGTCGCGATCGTCGAGGGCATGCTCCGGTTGCACGCTGGCGACCACACCGAGCGGCGCGAAGCGGCGCACGTCGCTGGCGGTGAGCAGTTGCGCGTGCTCAATACTGCCCCGAGTCGACAGCCCCTCGGCCGCCAGCTGCTCGAACGCGTCCAGGGCGAGGCGGTTGGCGTGGTCGCCAATCGCGTGCACGGCCGGGCGGAGTCCCGCCTGCGCGGCCTGCCGCATCCGCTTCAGCAGGTCATCGGCCGGAACGTTCAGCACCCCGGATGAGTGCTCGCGACCTTCCATGCCGGGATATTCCGCGAAGCACAGGGCGGTGCGGGTGTTGAGGGATCCGTCCGTGATGACCTTGAACGGACCGACGGTCAGGAGCCCCCCAGTGCCGGGGATGGCCGCGCCGGAGCGCAGTCCGCGGTCGACCGCGCGCGCCAGGTGCTCGCTGTACACGCCGAACTCCACCCGGAGCAGGTCGTCGCCGGCCGCGATGCGCCGCTGCCAGACGTCGAGATTCCACGCCATTTCCAGGTCGACGATCCCCACCACTCCCCGGCTCGCGGCCTGCCGGGCGGCATCGAGGGCCCAGGCGTCGAGTACGGCGTCGTGCACCGTGTCGATCGCGCCCTCCACGGCGAACGCTTCCTCTTCTCGCAGCAGCCCGGTCGGGTGCCCCGGCAGGCCATGCTCGGTCAGCGCGGCGGAGTTCAGCCAGCAGCTGTGCAGGTCCCCACTGACCAGCACCACGGACACTCCGGGCGACACCTTATCGAGCACCGTGCGGGTGGGCACGTCGGGCCACAGGGCATCCCGGTAGCCGAATCCGATGACCGCCTCCCCCGCCCGCGCCCGATCAACACCGGCGGCGACGAGGGTCGCGGCCTCCGCCGCGCTGCCGGCCGCCGACACGTCGAGGCGGCGTGACGCCTGGGCCCACTGGCTGAAATGCACATGGTTATCCCACAGGCCGGGAATCAGCCACCGCTCCCCCAGATCGACGGTTTGTTCCGCCGAGGAGCGAGGCTGCCGGGGGCCGATGCGACGGATGCTGCCGCCTTCGACCTCGACATCCACGATGTCGTCACTGCCCGGCAGCCGGGCGTTGCGCAGCAGCACGCTCAGGCCTGGCATGACGGGCACCAATACAGCTTGCGTGCAGCCATCTCTTCAATCACGATGTGGGTGCCGCACACCCGGCACGGCAGGCCGTCACGCTTGTAGACCCAGTGCCGGTCGGCGCGGTTGCGCATCGCGAGCACGAAGTCGGCCCGGTCGAGGTCGTCCATGGTCATCATCTGCCCGGTTTCCACGCCGATGTGCAGCAGGTGAGCCCAGTCGTGCCAGAGCGCCCGCACCGTTTCGTCGCTCAGGGAGTTGCCGGGGGCGTGCGGGTTGATGCCGGCCCGGAACAGAAGTTCCGCCCGGTACACGTTGCCGATTCCGCTGACCACCGACTGGTCCATGAGCAGCTTGCCGATGCTGGTCGGTTTGCGGCGGATCACGCCGGTGAAACGGTTTTCCGCCTCCAGGCTGTTGTCGACCTCCGGATCGGGGCCGAGTCGCGCCACGGCCACCGCGGCCTCGGCCGCATCCAGCACCTCGCAGGCGGTGGGCCCGCGCAGGTCGGCGCAGACCGTCTCCGTCAACAGGCGCACGCGCACCTGTCCGATCGGCTCCGGCGGAAACACCTCCAGCTGGTTGAGTTCCTTCTCCTGCTCCGACATGCGCACGCGGGTACGCCGGGGCGCGCCGATGCTGTGCAGGGAATTCTCCCCGGCACTGTCCAGAACAGCGCCGTCCGCCGCGGAATCGAGCTCGGTGCCGTGCTGGTTCGTCTGCCCCATCCGTCCGTTCGCCGAGGCGATCGTGGCGTCGAGGAGCAGATTTCCGGAGAAATCCCACGCCCCGTACAGGCCGAGGTGGATCCTCAACCACAGTTCGTGGTCGAACTCGAGGAACATCTGCTTTCCCACGGCGCGAGCATCCGTCATGATGCGACCATCCAGCACCGCGGCGCCTTCGACAAAGCGGCCCTGCGGTGACGAGAAGCGCACGGCGCGCCCAAGAAAGTTGCGTTGGAACTGCCGCGTGATGCGGTGAACGGAATGACCCTCGGGCACGGTTACTGAACGACACCCTTGCCGGCGATGTCGCCGGTGGTCTCGTATTCGGCCAGCTGCCGAATGCGGCGGGTATGACGTTCCTCATCGGAGTACGGCTCGGCGATGAACGCGTCGATGAACGCGGTGGCTTCCTCGATGGTGTGCTCGCGTGCCCCGATCGAAATGACGTTGGCATCGTTGTGCTCACGAGCGAGTCTCGCCGTGCTGAGATTCCAGACGAGGGCGGCGCGCGCGCCGGTCACCTTGTTGGCGGCCATCTGCTCGCCGTTGCCCGACCCGCCGAAGACCACGCCGAGGGCGTCGATCCCCCGCTCGCGATCGTTGACCGTGGCCTGCGTTGCATTGATGCAGAAGGCCGGGTAGTCGTCGAGGGGGTCGTAGGCGGTGGGGCCGTGGTCGATCACCTCATGGCCGCGGCCACGCAGGTACTTGATCAGGTGATGGCTGAGGTCGAGACCGGCGTGGTCCGTGGCGATGTGGATGCGCATATGAGCAGTCTATTTAGCCGCGGTGACCGCGGAGGGCGACACGTCGAAAATAGGCTCTCTCGTGCGGCTGCGCTTGAGTTCGAAAAAGCCGTCGTAACTGGCGGCGGCGACCACTCCGTCCCAGAGGGCGAGGGCCTGATCACCCATGGGCGCCGGCGAGACGACCGGGCCGAAAAATGCCACATCGTTGATGGCGATGACGGGCGTGCCGACGTCCTGGCCCACGCGGTTGATGCCGTCGAAGTGGCTCGCGCGCATCTGGGTGTCGTACTCGTCGCTGTCGGCGTAGGCCGAGAAGCCGGCGGGCAGGCCGACCGCGGCGAGCGCGAGGGCGATGACCTCGTCGGCGTTCGTGTTGCCGCCGATATGAATTTCGGCTCCGAGCGCGTCATACAGCGCCTTCACCATGACCTGGCCGTGCAGCTCCTGCGTGGCCTGCGCCAGCCGGGTGTATTTGAGCGCGCGAGGCAGGAACGCGCCGTATCCCTCGCTGATGTCGTTGTTTTCGTTCAACACGGCGAGACTCATGACGCGCCAGTCGACGTCGAGGCCACGCAGGCGCGCCACCTCATCCACCCAGCGGGAGGTCATCCAGGCCCAGGGGCACGCGGGGTCGAACCAGAATTTCACGGAATCAGTCATGGCTTCACCTTATATTCGTCGGCCGCTCTCCTTCGGACCGTGCCCGACCGCGGAGGGCGGACCCCTTGGGGCCCGTGGGCAGGTCAGCTGCGCGCGACCGAGCGTCGCCGACATAGAATTGTCTGATGATCACCGAGCCTGAACCCGCCGCAGACACCATGACTGCGCCCGCAGACTCGCCCGAGTTCGAGCCGGCGGGCATCGACCCGGTCGAAATGGCCACGACGCTGCGCGTGCTCGCGTCGCTGAGCGACATCGACCCGGAAGATCCCGACTTCGTCACCGTGCGCCAGGCCACCGCGAAGATGTTCAAGTCGGTGAAGATGGCTCGGCGCGGCGAAAAGCGCGCGGCGATCAAAGACGCCGACCGTGAAGTGATCGCGGCGACCGCCACGGGCGCCCGCACCCGCATCGACGACGAGACGCGCGGCGACCAGCTCTCACTGGGAACCTCCGCCGCCTCGGCCGGTGAACTGCTCGTGCCGCGTGCCTGCTACATCTGCAAGCAGAAGTACACCCTCGTCGACGCCCTCTACCACCAGCTGTGCCCGAGCTGCGCGGTGATGAGTCACGCCAAGCGCGACGCCCGCACCGACCTCACCGGCAAACGCGCCCTGCTCACCGGCGGCCGCGCCAAGATCGGCATGTACATCGCGTTGCGGCTGCTGCGTGACGGCGCACACACGACGGTGACCACGCGTTTCCCGCGGGACGCCGTGCGTCGTTTCGCCGCCATGCCGGATGCCGGCGACTGGCTGCACCGCTTGCGCATCGTGGGCATCGACCTGCGTGATCCGGCCCAAGTGATCGCGCTCGCCGATTCGGTGGCCGCGGCCGGCCCCCTCGACATTCTGATCAACAACGCCGCACAGACCGTGCGCCGTTCCAAGGGCTCATACTCGCCGCTGGTGGAGGCCGAGGACTCTCCGCTGCCCGACGGCCCCCTGCCCGAGATCGTCTCCTTCGGCCATACGAATGACGCCCACCCGCTCGCGCTCGCGGCATCCGTATCCGGGCACCCGCTGCTCGCCGCGGCTGCAGGTTCCGGCGCACTCACCGCGGAGGACCTCACCAGGCTCGCCCTGGCCCCGGGGTCCTCTTCTCTCGAGCAGCACGCGGCCGGCACGGCCATCGACGCCGGCGGGCTCGTCCCCGACCTGCACGAGGTGAACAGCTGGACGGCCAACGTGCAGGACGTCGACCCGCTGGAGATGCTGGAGGTGCAGTTGTGCAACACGACCGCGCCGTTCCTGCTCGTGAGCCGCCTGCGAACCTCGCTCACGGCATCCACGGCCCGGCGCACCTACATCGTGAATGTGTCGGCAATGGAGGGCGTGTTCGGCCGTGGGTACAAGGGTCCGGGGCACCCGCACACCAACATGGCCAAGGCCGCACTCAACATGCTCACCCGCACGAGCGCGAAGGAGATGCTCGACGACGGCATTCTCATGACGAGTGTGGACACCGGGTGGATCACGGACGAACGGCCGCACCCCACGAAGATTCGTCTCGCCGAGGAGGGCTTCCATGCTCCCCTCGACCTGGTGGACGGCGCCGCGCGGGTGTATGACCCGATCGTGCGCGGCGAGGCCGGCGAAGACCTGTGCGGTGTCTTCCTCAAGGACTACAAGCCCGGCACCTGGTAGATCAGCGCCGGATCACCGTCGCTCGAGTATGACAACCGGGATTTCGCGGCTCGTCTTCTTCTCATAGTCGGCGAAACCGGGGTAGGCCGCCTTCTGTTGTTCCCAAATACTGGAACGCTCCTCGCCTGATGCGACGCGTGCTTGAACGGCCAGGGTTTCCGTGCCCACCTCGATCGTCGCGTCCGGCGTGGCCACGAGGTTGTGGAACCAGGCCGGGCTCGTCGGGGCGCCCGCCTTGGAGGCGAAGACCGCGAAGGCCTCACCGACGGCGCGATACATCATGGGGGTCACCCGCTCGGCGCCGGACTTCGCGCCCACGGAGTGCAGCAGCAGCAGCGGTGCACCCTCGAAATTGCCGCCGACTCGGCCGGCGTTCGCCCGGAATTCCGCAATGATCTTGTCGTTCCAGTTGCTCGGAGTCGCGTTCGACATGACGTTGGCCCTTCCCTCAATTTCGAGCCTACGCCGGGCGGACGAAGATGTCGTGGTGCACTGTGCTCACACGACAAGCACCGACGCGGTCGCCTTCGCGAGACGATCGCAGCTACTCGGCGCGGACGAGGCCGACCAGCCATTCGCCCAGTCGGCTGCTGGACGGCGCATGGTCGGGTTCCGCGTCGTGCTGCAGCGTGTGCCACTGACGGCAATCGCTGTGTGGAGCGTACTGGTGCAGGAAGGAGGTCAGCGGGCACTCCGCTTCCGCCAGAGGATGCGGTGATCCCCACCGCTGGAACTGCCAGTGGTATGCCAGCGCGCCGAGAGCAGTCTGGCAGCTCTCGATCTGCACCGGGATCTCGAAGTCTCGTGCCCAGGCCGGCACGTCACCGGCCGGCATCGGCCGGGAGAAATAGTAGCCCTGCCCAAACGGGGCCCCCAGGACGGTCGCGGCCTCGCTCAGCGCGAGATTCTCCAGCCCTTCGACCACCACACTCACACCGAAGTCTCGTCCCATCTGGGTGAGCGTGGCAATGAAACTGAGTGTCTCGACCGGTTTGGTGAGGATGTCCGCCAGCAGGCCTCGGTCCAGCTTGATGGAGTCGAATGGAAGCTCGGATAGCCGTTGGAGCGTGCTGTGGCCGGAACCGAGGTCATCCAGGGCTAACGTGACGCCCAGAGCCCGAAGCGCGTTGATAGCCGCCCGCTGCGCCACGGCGTCCCGCGTCAGGTCCTGAGTCTCCAAGAGCTCCAACCCGAGGCGGTGTGGTGCGATGCCGCACCTGAGCAGCGCGGTCTCGATCCACCCGACGCATTCCGGGTTGCGCAGGGTCGAAGGAGACACGTTGACGGAGAGATCCACGCCGAATCCGACTGTGTCCCACCGGGCCAGATGGTCCAGGGATTCGGTCAGGCCGAGACGGAACAGCTCGTCCAGGTCGGCGTCGGTCAGCGCCGAGAGGAACCTGTCGGGTGGCACAATGCTGCCGTCCGGCAGGATAAGCCGCGCGAGGGCCTCGACCCGGCTGATCGTTCCGGTCCGCAGGTCCATGATGGGCTGCATGAACATGCTCAGTCCGCCGGAGAAGAGCGCGTCGCGGTGGGATTGTTCGGAGTGCCGCACGGGCGCGGCCAACGCTGCCCGCGCGGTCGGGTTGGCCACCAGGCGCGCGTCGGTCTCCCGGGGCCGGTCGAGTTCCCACCACTGTGCTGGTGTTCTCGTCTCCGCCTTCACGCGCTGAAGAGCACGGTCGGCCGCCGGGAGCAGCGATCGTGGGTCGGCGTCGGCGCCGGTCCACAGGGCAACGCCGAGGCTCATCCCCACGGTGGCCGTCGCATCGTCGATGGTGAACGATGTCTCGACGGCCGCGTGCAGGCCCTCGACGGCCAGGCGCAACTGCGCCTCGTCGATGCTCTCGAAGACCATGATGAACTCGTCGCCTCCGGCGCACGCCAGGAAGTCCCCGTCGCGCACAAGCCCGGCCAGGCGGCTGCCCAGTTCTCGCAACACGTCATCCCCACCGTCGCGGCCGAAGCAAGTATTGACCAGGCGAAAATCGTCCACATCGATGACGGCCACCGCCACACCCCGCCGGTCGCGCGGGACGGCGAAGTACTCATTCAGAGCACGACGGTTTGCCAGCCCGGTGATCGGGTCGAGCAGAGCGCGAACCCGGAGCTCTTCCTGCAGCGCCACCCGCGTGTTGATGTCTCGTTGCACACTCACGAAATGGGTGATGGTGCCTGCGTCGTCGCGCAGGGCACTGACCGTCAGCCCGTTCCAAAAGGGGGTCTGGTCTTTGCGGTAGTTGAGAATGTCACCGTGGAAGTCCTGGCCCGCGGACAGCGTCGAGCGGATGAGGGCAACGACCGAGGGGTCGGAGCCGGGCCCCTGCAACAAACGGCAGTTCCTGCCGAGGAGTTCCTCCCTGATGTAGCCCGTGATCTCCGTGAACCGTTCACTGGCGTGCAGAATGTTCTGCTCAGCGTCGGTGATGAGGGAGATCTGGGAGGTGGCCGCGTGGGCGCGGGCCAGCAGAGCCTCCGATACGTCTGACTCCGGCGGAAAAACAGCAGCGCGTGCACTGAGCGGATACATGGGTGCCTCTCGAATCGCACGAGCCGGAAAGTGCGGGCCGGGACCTGAGACTGCGCGCGACGCCCCCGTGATACCCCACCGTCTTACTCGAGTCTAGGGGCAGGGCCTCCCGCTCCACGATCACGCGTTCCACTGCAGTGACCGGCCATGCGGCTGGGTCAGGGCGATCGGCTCGCCGTCCAGAGCGAGGACGAAGGCGGATGATTCCGGCGGCATCATCGCGAGCCGCTCCAGCACCCCCGGAACAACGCCCTGTCCCTCGTTCGCAAGCCAGCGCACCGGCAACCGGGCCAGTTGCGCGGCGAATCGCTCCCGATCGGTCTCGGTGAGGTAGGCCAGCACCGCGGTGTGGAACACCACGACCGTCGCCCCGGTCGGGGCGCGCGCCACGAGCGCCGCGAGCTCGGCGTTGAGGTCGCCGCGCACGATCTCCACCGGCTGCCGCCGGGCCACGTCAACGGCGGCCCGCAGTCGAGCGCGACGGTCATCGTGCTCCGGCCAGATCAACGCGTCGAGCCAGTCCACATCGGAGGGCGACGTCACGTCGAGCGGGTTCAGGTCGATGCCCGCGCGCCACACCACCTCCGGCAGTTGCTCGGGAATCGGCACCGGGCCGGAAACGGCACAGTCCAGTACGACAGGGCTCGGTCCGGCGGCCGGGTGCAGCATCCGGTCGGCTCTGCCCGCGGTGATGTAGCGGTAGCTGTACCGGTCGGGGTGCAGACAGAGTCCGGCGGATGCCCCCACTTCGATGAGCGCGAGCGGTCCGCCGAGCGACGCAAGGGCCGGAAGCAGCGCCGCGCAGCGCCCGGCCTCATTGGTCTGGGTGGCATGGGTGAGGCAGACGGCCTCCACCTCCGACCAGTGGGCGGGCAGCCACCGCGCAAACTCGGAGTAGGGGCCCGCGTGCGCGCCGCAGAACCGCGCCGCGCTGAAGACCAGGTTCGGCTGCCGTTTCGCAGCGGGAAGCCGGTCGATCAATGCCAGCACCGTGGGATCGCGGGCGACGCCGGCGGCCCATTCCTCATAACAGGCGCTGAGGCCTCTCGCCTCAACCTCGGCGAAGTCACGGTAACGATCGGGTGTGGACGCCCGCGGATCGGTGCTCCTTCTCATGCCCCCACAGTAATCACGGATACTCTGGATAAACATGTGCAAATTGCGCCAGAAGCGCTGCCGCATGCTCACTAGTCGTGAAACCGAATTGGAGAACCCGTTGCCTGGAGAAAACCTCACCCGCGTCGAAGCTCAGGAGCGCGCCGCGCTCGTCAGCGTCCACACGTACGACGTGACCCTCGACCTCACCACCGGCCCGGAGCTGTTTTCCAGCACCACCACGGTCACGTTCGCGGCCACCGAGGGCGCCTCCACCTTCATTGATGCCATCACGCGTACGGTGCACAGCGTCACACTCAACGGCGTGGATCTTGACCCGGCCGTCGTCAGCGACGGCATCCGCATTCAGCTCGACGATCTCGCCGCCGAGAACGAGCTCACCGTCGTCGCCGACGCCGTCTACACCAACACCGGCGAGGGCCTGCACCGCTTCGTCGACCCGGTCGACAACGAGGTCTACCTGTACAGCCAGTTCGAGGTCCCCGACTCGCGTCGGATGTTCGCCGTCTTTGAGCAGCCGAACCTCAAGGCCAGCTTCGCGTTCACCGTCACCGCACCGGAGGCCTGGCAGGTCGTGTCCAACTCCACCACCCCGGAGCCCACACCGGCCGCACCCGGCACCGCCACCTGGGCGTTCGAGCCCACGCACATCATGTCGAGCTACATCACCGCCCTCGTCGCCGGACCGTACGCCGTCGTGCGCAGCGAACTCACCTCGAGCGACGGTCGAACCATCCCCCTCGGAATCTTCAGCCGGAAGAGCCTGTCCGAGTACCTGGATGCCGACTACATCTTCGAGAAGACGGTGCAGGGCTTCGCGTACTTCGAGGAGAAGTTCGGTTTCCCGTACCCGTTCGACAAGTACGATCAGCTCTTCGTTCCGGAGTTCAACGCCGGCGCCATGGAAAACGCCGGCGCCGTCACCTTCACCGAGTCGTACATCTTCCGGTCCAAGGTCACCGACGCCATCAAGGAACGTCGCGTGGTCACGATCCTGCACGAGCTCGCCCACATGTGGTTCGGCGACCTCGTCACGATGACCTGGTGGAATGACCTGTGGCTCAACGAGAGCTTCGCCGAGTGGGCGTCGACGATCGCCACCGCCGAGGCGACCGAATGGCACGAGGCCTGGACCACCTTCGCCGTGATGGAGAAAAGCTGGGCCTACAAGCAGGACCAGCTGCCCTCGACGCACCCCGTGGTCGCCACGATCCGCGACCTCGACGACGTGCTGGTCAACTTCGACGGCATCACCTACGCCAAGGGTGGTTCGGTGCTCAAGCAGCTCGCCGCGTGGGTGGGAATCGACGCCTTCTTCGCCGGCGTGGGGTCTTATTTCCAGAAGCACCAGTGGGGCAACACCGAGCTGCGCGACCTGCTCGTCGAGCTGGAAGCCTCCAGCGGCCGCGACCTCACCGAGTGGGCCCAGCTGTGGTTGGAGACCGCGGGGGTCAACACCCTGCGCCCGGAGATCGCCGTGGATGCGGCGGGAACGATCACGAGCTTCGCTGTGCTGCAGACCGCCGCGGCCGACTACCCGACGATTCGCCCGCACCGACTCGCGATCGGCTTCTACAACTTCGATGCATCGGCCAAGCTCGTGCGCACCGACCGGATAGAGCTCGACGTTGACGGTGAACGAACGGATGTCGCCGAGCTCGTCGGGAAGGCGCGCCCCGACCTGGTTCTGCTCAACGACGACGATCTCAGCTACGCCAAGGTGCGCCTCGACGAGGCCTCCCAGGCCGTGGCGCTTCAGCACCTCGCCGCGATCGACAACCCCCTCGCCCGCGCCATCGTGTGGGGCTCGGTCTGGGACTCCACCCGCGACGCCGAGACCAGCGCACGCGACTTCGTACGTCTGGTCCTCAACAACGTCGCCACGGAAACCGAGTCGACGACGCTGCGCACCGTTCTGGGCCAGCTTGTGCTGACCGCGTCCTCCTATGTGGCCGAGGCGCACCGCGCCACCGTCGTGACCGAGGTCGCCGACGCCCTGTGGGCGCTCGCGGAAGGAGCCGCGGCCGGAAGCGACGCCCAATTCCAGTTCGTGAAATTCTTTGCGGCCATCGCCCGAACCGATCAGCAGCTCGAGCACATCGCGGGCCTGCGTTCCGGCAGCGAAACGCTGCCGGAACTCGCCATCGACACCGACCTGTCATGGGAGCTGCTCACCGCCCTCGTGGCCGGCGGCCGGGCGACCGCGGCAGAGGTCGATGCGGCGCTCACCGACGACAATACGGCCACCGGCGCCCAGTCCGCCGCTCTCGCCCGGGCGGCGATCCCCACCGCGGACGCAAAACTCGCCGCCTGGTCCTCGCTGATCGATGTGGACACGGCAGCGACGACGATCGTGCGCACCACGGCCGCCGGATTCCTGCGCGTGAACGACTCGGCGCTGCTCGAGCCCTTCATGGCGACGTACTTCGGCATGCTGCAGTCCGTGTGGGAGGCACGCAGCTTCTCCATTGGGGAGAAGCTCGTCATCGGCCTCTACCCGTCGCCGCTGAACAGCCAGGCCCTCGCCGATGCGACGCACGCCTGGCTTGACGCCAACGCCGAGCCGGCCGCCCTGCGCCGCCTCGTGGTGGAAAACCTGGCCGGTGTGGAGCGCTCGCTCGCCGTGCAGGCCCGCGACGCCCGGTAACCCCACCGCTCGAACCGTTCGAAGACGACGGAGAGTTGACGCGTTCCGGTCACTCTTCGTCGTCTCTGTCGTAAATGCGGGGTGGGGGTCCAAGCTGCGCAGCGTTCAGGTTGGTGCTTGGTCGGCTGCGTAGACTGTAATCAATATGGAAAACTTTTGGGCCGTCGTGGCCAACTTCTTTGCCTCGGAAGCCTGGACCACCGCCTGGCAGAAGATGGCGATAATCGTGACCATCATCGTCCTCGCCTTCGCCGTCCGGTGGGTGCTGCAATTCGTCATTCGCCGCGTCGTGAGCCAGATCGTCTCCGGCGTCAAGAAGACGCAAAAGGTTGAGGACACTCAGGCACTGAGCGTGTCTCCGCTGGCAGCGGTGCGGGTGGTGCAGCGCTCTCGCACCCTGGGCTCGGTGCTCGCCAACATTGTCAACGTGTTTATTCTGATCACGGCCACGCTGATGATCGTGCAGACGTTGAACCAGAACATACTCGGTTCGTTCGCGCTGCTCACGGCGGCGATCGGTGCCGGTCTGGGTTTCGGCGCGCAGAACATCGTCAAGGACATCCTGAACGGCCTATTCATGGTCGTGGAAGACCAGATCGGCGTCGGCGACATTGTTGACGTCGGATTCGCCTCCGGAGTGGTCGAGAACGTCGGCATTCGCATCACGCAGGTTCGCGACATCGACGGCACGCTGTGGTTCGTGCGCAACGGTGAGATCCTGCGCGTGGGAAACATGTCCCAGGGCTGGGCCCGGGTCATCATCGACCTCGCCATTCCGTACTCGTCCAACGTGGAGGCTGTGCAGGCCGAGCTCCTGCGCGTCGCCACCGCGCTCGCCTCGAGCCGCAAGTGGCGCGCCTTCATGTTGGAGAAGCCGGAAATCTGGGGCCTCGAATCCATCACCGCGGAGGCGTTGGTGACCAGGCTCGTCGTCAAGACACGCGTTGCGGTCAAGTGGGACTTCGCCCGCGACCTGCGCCTGCACCTGAAGAAGGCGCTCGACGGCATGGGCGTGTCACTCACCCCGCTGAACAGCGTGGTGATGACCGGACAGGACGGCACCCTCGGCAATACCGAAGCCATCGAGGTGACGACGGTCGACGCCGCGGAGGAAGCGGCCGCGGCCGTGCCCGACGCCGTCGCCGACGCACGCACGGCACCCGTTGCGGTGAAGCGCCCGCCGCGCGCACCGCGCAAGCCGAAGACGAAGGCCGACGCGGCGCCCGTGAAGGCGCCGGAGAAGCCCCTCCCGACCGCGCACACCGCCCCCGACCCGGAGATCCGCGATGACGAATGAACCAGCCGGCGTACACCTCCGCAATGGTGAAAACGGTGCGGCGGTGATTCCGACCTTCTACGACCAGGTCGGCGGACGTGCCTTCTTCGAAAAGCTCGTGCACGAGTTCTATCGCGGCGTGGCCACGGACCCGGTGTTGAAGCCGATGTACCCTGAGGAAGACCTCGGCCCGGCCGAGGAACGCCTCGTGATGTTTCTGGAGCAGTTCTGGGGCGGCCCCGGCACGTACAGCGAGCAGCGTGGACACCCGCGGCTGCGCCAGCGCCATCACGGGTTCAAGGTGAACCCGGATGCCCGTGACCGGTGGCTGGGTCACATGAAGGTCGCCGTTGACCTGTGCGATCTTCCGCCTCTGCAGCGTGAAACCCTCTGGGACTACCTGGACCGTGCGGCGCACGCCATGGTCAATACCTTCGACGAATAGGTTCGCACGCACGACTGGCGTTCATCATCCCCGACGGGATCATGAACGCCAGTCGTCTGTGGCGGTACCGCCGGTCAGCTCTCGCGGGAGAGCACCTCTCCGACCACCCGCAGGCCTTCGACCAGCAGATCGTCGGGAATGCTCAGCGGCGGCAGAAAGCGGATCACGTTGCCGTAGGTGCCGCAGCCGAGCAGGATCACGCCCTCCGCGTGGGCGGCGGCGATCACTCGAGCGGTGAGGGCGGCGTCGGGCTCGTCGGTGGCCGCGTCGACGAGCTCGATCGCGATCATGGCACCGCGTCCGCGTACCTCCGCAATGCGCGGGTCGGTGGCGGCGAGCGCGCCCAGGTGATCGCCCATGAGCCGGCCGATGTCGGTGGCGCGGTCCACCAGGTTGTCGGCCTCGTACGTTTCGATGGTGGCCAGCGCTGCGGCGCACGCGAGCGGATTACCTCCGTAGGTGCCGCCGAGGCCGCCCGCGCGCGGGGAATCCATGATGTCGGCCCGGCCGGTGACCGCGGACAGCGGCAGCCCGCCGGCGATGCCCTTGGCGGTGCAGATCAGGTCGGGAACGATCCCCTCGTGCTCGCTTGCGAACATGTGGCCGGTGCGGGCGAAACCGGTCTGAATCTCGTCGGCGATGAACACCACGTTGTTGTCCCGGCACCAGGCGAGCAGGGTGGGCAGGTATCCGGGGGCGGGCACGATGAACCCGCCCTCCCCCTGGATGGGTTCGATGATGACGGCGGCGATCGTGTCGGCACCGATCTGCTTCTCGATCTGCAGGATGGCGCGCTGGGCCGCGACGACGCCGTCCAAGCCGCCGTCGCGCAGCGGGTAGGACATGGGCGCGCGGTAGACCTCCGGCGCGAAGGGGCCGAATCCGTTCTTGTACGGCTGGTTCTTCGCCGTCAGTCCCATGGTGAGGTTGGTACGGCCGTGGTACGCGTGGTCGAAGGCGACGACCGCCTGCTTGCGCGTGAAGTGCCTGGCGATCTTGACGGCGTTCTCCACAGCCTCGGCACCGGAGTTGAACAGCACGGTGCGCTTCTCGTGATCGCCGGGCGTGATCCGGTTGAGGGCCTCGGCGACCTCGATGTACGAGTCGTACGGGGCAACGGTGAAGCAGGTGTGCGTGAACTGCGCGAGCTGGGCCGCGACGGCCGCGACGACGCGGGGCGCGCTGTTACCCACCCCGGTGACCGCGATGCCCGAGCCGAGGTCGATGAGCGAGTTGTCGTCGGCGTCGACGACCACGCCGCCGCCGGCCGCAACCACATAGACGGGCAGCGTGACTCCCACGCCGGCCGAGACCGCCTGCGCCTTGCGCGCCTGCAGGGCCTGCGACTTCGGGCCCGGGATGCTCGTCACCAGGCGGCGTTCCTGCGGAAGACTCGGGCCGCCGAGCGGCACGGTGCACGCGGTGGGGGTTTCGACGAGGGTCATGGCTGCTCCAGTTCTGCGCTACAGGTGCATCGCCGCGCTCCGTCGACAATGCCAATTGCGTAATGCTAAGCAGCGAAGCCCCCACCCCGCCGTGCCACTTTGTACATCGAGTGATCTCTGCTTAGCCAATCTGTACAATCGAGGCATGACGTCATCCGTGGCCCCGCCGCTGCTGCCCCCGCTGCACCGATTGCTGGCCGACCCCAGCCTGCACCTGCGCCTGCTGATCGCAGAGGCCGACCTCCCGGCCGGGGCGCTGGACCGGCCCGTAGACTGGGTGCACAGCTCCGACCTGTCCGACCCGACCCCGTTCCTCTCCGCCGGACAGATGTTGCTCACGACCGGGCGTCAATTCGGCCTCGACCCGGTGACGGATGCCTTCTACCCGGAATACGTGAACCGACTGGCCGACCTCGGCATTGCCTGCCTCGGCTTCGGCACCGAGGTCGTACGCGACGGCACGCCGGACGCGCTCGTCGCGGCCTGCGCGGCCCGGGGCATCCCCCTGGTCGAGGTCCCCTACGGCACGCCGTTCATCGCCGTGGCCCGTGCCGCCGGAGAACTGGTCGCCGAGCTCCGCTTCGCCAGGGACACCTGGACGCTCGCCGCCCAACGCGCCATCTCACTCGCCGCGTTGCGCCCGGACGGCCTCAGCGCCACCCTGAGCGAGCTGTCGCGCCAACTCGGACACTGGGTCGCCCTGTTCGATCCCCGCGGGGCACTCGACCGGGTCTTTCCCCGAGACGCCTCCAGCTCCGCATCCCGGCAATCCCTGGACCACGCTCGGCGCGAGGCCGCGCAGATGCTCCGCCGCGGGCAGCGCGCGAGCCTCACCGTCAGCGTCGCCGGCGAGACGCTCAACCTGCAGACCCTGGGACGGCGGGATCAGCTGCGCGGGGTGCTCGCGCTCGGCGGACGAACCGAGCTCGACCCGGCCAGCCAGGAGGTGGTGACGAGCGTGATCGCGCTCGCCGGTCTCTCCCTGGAGCAGAACAGCGCCCTCGGCCACGCCCGCGACCGACTCCGTTCCGGACTCTTGCAGGCCCTGCTGGGCGGCCAGATCGACCTTGTCCGCGGGATCGCGACCGAGCTCTGGGGCGCCTTCCCCCGAGAACCGGTACGGATCGCCGTGACCGACCCGGCCGCGGAACGGCTGGACACGATCACCGAATTTCTGGAGCTCCGGGCGGAGGAAGGCGGCGGGAACCTGTTCTACGCGCGTCTGGGCACGAGGGTTGTGGCCTGCGTCGACTCCAGCGCCGGGCCCCTCCTCGATGACCTCGTCGGGTTCGGCCTGCATGTGGGACTGTCCGACCCGGTGGATTGCCGGTCACTGCCGCGGGCGCTCGCTCAGGCTCACCAGGCCCTGGACCGCTCCCACGAGGGTGCGCCGGGCGTCACGGCCTTCGACGTGATCTCCCGTCAGGGCGTGCTGGCCTTCCTGGCCACGACGAACGCCTCGGAAGTCGGCCGCGCAACCCTGCAACCGCTGTCCGCCCATGACGCCGAGCACGGCACCGCGGTGCTGGCGACGCTGCGCACGTGGCTCGAATGCAACGGTCAGTTCGGTCCCGCCGCGTCCGCGCTGGGGGTGCACCGTCACACCGTGCGCAACCGGATCACACAGGCGGAGCAGCTGCTCGGCCGCGACCTGGGCACGTTCCATGCGCGCGCGGACGTGTGGGCGGCCCTGCTGGCCACGCAGGGCATGCCGGCGGCACCGGCCCTGCCGTCTTCGTAGAGCTGTGGGCTGCCCGGCCGCGCCCGTTAGCGCTTGCGGCGCACGAGCACGTGGCCGCGACTCGTGGTCAGTCGGATCCACGGCCCCGCTTCCAATACGCGCACCGGTTCGTCACCGAGGAAGCCCAGGCTGAACGCCGCGAATGCAGCTCCCGCCGGGACATCGTCGACGCCGTCGATCGGGCGACCCCAGATCTCCGAACGCACCCGCTCCACGATCTGCTCACCGGTACCCGTGGGAAGGGCAGCCGCGACCTCCTCGATTCCGGCGTGCGCGGCGGCACGCAACACCTGGGCATCCGCCTCGCCGGTCGCCAGCCAGCCACTCGTGGGCGGGGAGATACCGGCCCAGGTCGCGGTTCCGGACTCGATCGGCAGCGGCACGACCACGGGCACGTCGGAGGTGAGGCCGTCTGATTCGAGGCGGGCTATCCGTTCGAGCAGGCCGCGAACCGGCACCACGCGGTCGAAGTCGCCGGGCTCCGTGAGGGCGAAGGTGCGCAGCCCCAGCACGGTGGTGCTGCGGTCCAGCAAACCCCGCGGGTACAGGATGCCGGTGTACACGGCAAGCACGCTGCCGGACGCGATCAGGTGCACGCTGCCGCTCTGAACACGGGCGGCACGGGCGAGGTAGACCTGGAGGTCACCAAGGGACAGGGAATCTGAAAGAGAAAATGACTGGCTCATCTGCTTCTAAACTATCAAGGTACCCATTCCTTTCATACCGCCTCGCGGCGTACGCCTGAGGAGGCCCCCTTGCACAAGCCCATGGAAGGCCTGCTGGCCGCCCTCGACCTCACCGACACCGGTGCCCGCACCAGCGAGGACATCTTCACCGGACCCTCGCAATGGATGCCGCTCGGCCGCGTGTTCGGAGGCCAGGTTCTCGCCCAGTCGCTCGTGGCGGCCATGCGCACCGTTCCCGACGACCGGCACGTGCACTCCATGCACGGGTACTTTCTGCGTCCCGGCGACGTGAATCACCCCATCACCTTCTCCGTGGAGCGCGTGCACGACGGGCGGTCCTTCTCGACCCGCCGCACCCAGTGCTACCAGAATGGGCTGCCGATCCTGTCGATGATCGCATCGTTCCAGGACGACGACGAGGGGCTGGAACACCACATCGACATGCCGACCGACCTGCCGGACCCCGAATCTCTCCCGACCGCCGCGGACAGCCTCGCCCAGGTGGATCATTCCGTGGCCCGCTACTGGGCCAGCGAACGCCCGTTCGATATGCGGCACGTGCCATCGCCGATCTACCTCGCCGTGGACGGAGCGCACACCGCCAAGCAGGCCGTGTGGATGAAGTCCCTCGGGCCCCTGCCCGACGACCCCGATCTGCACCGCGCTGCCCTGGCGTACGCGAGCGACTACTCCATCATGGAACCGGTGCTGCGTCGCCACGGCACCCCATGGTCGACGCCCGGGCTCAAGGTGGCCAGCCTCGACCATGCCATGTGGTGGCACCGATTCGGCCGGGTCGACGAATGGATGTTGTACGTGCAGGACTCCCCCTCCGCCCAGGGCGGGCGGGGGCTTTCCACCGGCAGCATCTTCAGCCGCGAGGGAGTGCTCCTGGCGACCGTGGCCCAGGAGGGCATGATTCGAGTTCCAAAAAACGAGGAGTGACACCCATCATGAGCCCCGCAACGAACCTGGACCCGCGCGGCCTGAGCCGTCGTACCGTGATCGTCTGGGGCGGTGCGGGCGCCGCGGCGGCCGCGACCGTCGGCCTGGTCGGGTGCAGCACCGGCACCGGTTCCGCTCCCGCCGGCAATGACACGCCGACCGAAATCGCCACGCTGGCCGACATCCCGGTGGGCGGGTCCATCGTCGTCGACGTGGCCGGCGAACAGATCGTGCTCTCGCAGCCCGAATCGGGCACCGTCACCGCGTTCAGCGCGGTGTGCACGCACCAAGGCTGCATCGTGGCCCCGAAGGCGAAGGAACTCGCGTGCCCCTGCCACGGGTCACGTTTCAACGCGGAAACCGGCGAGGTGATCGAGGGACCGGCCGCCCGGGCCCTGCCGTCCGTCGCGGTCACCGTGAACGGCACATCTGTTATGACGGCATAGCGCTCGCGCTCGGTGCGCGGCCCGGGATTCGTCTCCCGGCCGGGCGCTCAGCGGCGGGCGAAGACGATCGGCTCGTCGAGGTACGGCGTCCAGGCGGTGCGCTCGACATCGTTGATGCGCCGCGGGCGCTCGCTGGCGGCATCCACCAGAACAATCGTGGTGTTGGCCCGCGCGTACAGCTTCTCCTCGCCGACTCCCGCGGGGCCCCACACCTCGTAGCACACGTCGAGGCTCGCTCCCCCGAGCTTGCCGATCCACAGCCGCACATCGATCGGGTCGCGCAGGTACGGAACCGGCGCCAGGTACTCGATCTCCTGACGCGCGATCAGGGTGAGCGTAGCCGCGCCGGGGCGCCCGTCCAACACCGCCGTACTCGCGCCGACGGCGGTCGAACCGGTGTCATCGTTCACCCAGAACGCGATGATGCGTGCCTCTTCGAGCAGGCGCAGCATCTCCGCGTTGTTGACGTGACCGTAGGCATCCAGGTCCGACCAGCGCAGCCGAATCGGTACGTGCAGCTTCATCGCCAGCCCTAGTCGCGGGTGAGCTTGCGGTAGGCGGAACGGTGCGGCTTGGCCGCGTCCGCGCCGAGACGCTCAATCTTGTTCTGCTCGTAGGACTCGAAGTTTCCCTCGAACCAGTACCAGCTGCCCGGGTCGTCCTCTGTCCCCTCGTAGGAGAGGATGTGCGTTGCCACACGGTCGAGGAACCACCGGTCGTGTGTGATGACCACAGCGCAACCCGGGAATTCCAGCAGGGCGTTCTCGAGCGAACCCAGGGTTTCGACGTCGAGGTCGTTAGTGGGCTCGTCGAGCAGCAGCAGGTTGCCGCCCTGCTTCAAGGTGAGCGCGAGGTTGAGGCGGTTGCGCTCACCACCGGAGAGCACACCGGCCTTCTTCTGCTGGTCGGGGCCCTTAAAGCCGAACGTGGAGACGTAGGCGCGCGAGGGAATCTCGGTCTTTCCGACCTGGATGTAGTCCTGGCCGTCGGATACGACCTCCCACAGCGTCTTCTCCGGGTCGATGCCGCCGCGGTCCTGATCGACGTAGGAGATGTTGACCGTTTCACCGATCTTCAGTTCGCCGGCGTCGAGCGGTTCCTTACCGACGATGGTCTTGAACAGGGTCGTCTTACCGACACCGTTGGGGCCGATGATGCCGACGATGCCGTTGCGCGGGAGGGTGAAGGACAGTCCGTCGATGAGCACACGCTCGCCGAAACCCTTCTTCAGCTTCTTCGCGTCGATGACCTGGGCGCCGAGGCGCGGGCCCACGGGGATCTGGATTTCTTCGAAGTCGAGCTTGCGCGTGCTTTCGGCCGCGGCAGCCATCTCCTCGTAGCGGGCCAGACGCGCCTTCGACTTGACCTGGCGGCCCTTGGCGTTGGAGCGCACCCATTCGAGTTCATCGGCGAGGCGACGCGACAGCTTGGCGTCTTTCTTGCCCTGCACGGCCAGACGTTCCTGCTTCTTCTCGAGGTAGGTCGAGTAGTTGCCCTCGTAGGGGTACAGGTGACCGCGGTCGATTTCGGCGATCCACTCGGCTACGTGGTCCAGGAAGTACCGGTCGTGAGTGACGGCGAGCACGGCACCGGGGTACTGGGCGAGGTGCTGCTCGAGCCACAGCACGCTTTCGGCGTCGAGGTGGTTGGTCGGTTCGTCGAGGAGTAGCAGGTCGGGCTTCTGCAGCAGAAGCTTGCACAGCGCCACGCGGCGCTTCTCGCCTCCGGAGAGGTTGGCCACGGAATAGTCGCCCGGCGGCGTGCGGAGGGCGTCCATCGCCTGCTCCAACTGGGAGTCGAGGTCCCATGCGTCGGCTGCGTCGATGGCCTCCTGCAGGTGGCCCATCTCTTCGAGCAGGCTGTCGAAATCGGCGTCGGGTTCACCGAGCGCGAGGCTGATCTCGTTGAAGCGGTCGATCTTCGCCTTGATCGGACCGACACCCTCCTGCACGTTCTCGAGCACGGTCTTTGTCTCGTCGAGGCGTGGTTCCTGCATGAGGATGCCCACGCTGTACCCGGGAGAGAGTCGAGCCTCGCCGTTGCTGGGGGTGTCGAGACCCGCCATGATTTTGAGGATGGTGGATTTTCCGGCCCCGTTCGGACCCACAACGCCAATCTTGGCGCCAGGGAAGAACGACATGGTGACGTCGTCGAGAATAAGCTTCTCTCCGATCGCCTTGCGAGCGCGGACCATTGAGTAAATAAATTCGGCCATAGTGCTCACCAGTCTATTTGGCGCGTGACGCCGAGAAGACACGTTCCGGCGTCCGGAACGTGCGCGACCGTGCTGTGATAGCCGCCGGACGCCGTTCCATACGGCCCGATCAGGCATTCCACATCCAATGTCACCGGGAACTCGATGGAATTGACTGTGAGATTCACCTTCTGCGGTCACCGAGTGTCGGCGGGTCTCCTTAGCCTCGAAGAAGACGCACGGCCGACCAGCCCGGAGGCAGACATGATCGAACAGATTTCTCCCCGCACCGCCACCCTGTCCCTGGTACCGGTGCGAACCGGGCTCTGGCGGGTTTTGAATCGCTCGGGCGCCGTTCTGGGTCACATCGAGCGGCAAACGGATGCCGACGGCGACCGGTTTTGTGCCCGTCGCCTCGTCTTCGCCTCCCGAATGGTGAACCTCGGCTCATTCTGCCGCCTGGACGATGCGACGGACTGTTTTCGCTGATTCGATGAAATCACGAAGGCACGCCGAACGGTTGCACAGTTTCGTTGATTCTCACCGGTAAAGTGCGGCTCATGGACCTGTGGAATAACTTTGTATCTTGGCTTACGGCCGCCAGCACCGAGCCCGTCGTTTTCAGCGCGGTGCTCTTCATTATCGCGATCGTCCTCGCAAGTGTGATCACCGCGTTGATCTTTCGCGCGACGATTCGCCGCCTGATTGACCAGCGTGATCGAGAGATCCGCACGGCTGCCATCGCCACCCTGGTGGATGCCGCGACGGAGGCATCCGTCTGGAATTCGCTGACCCCGCAGGAGCAGGTCATGAGCGACCGGGCCGTGGGACAGGCGGACATTCAGGTGCGACTGCTGCCGGTGAAGGGTTCCGGTGTCGCCGCCAACTGGTCGGCCCACCAGCTCGCCGAACTCAAGCGCACCTCTGCCACCTTCGGGTACCAGCTTGAGCCGGCTCTGCTTGAGTTTCGCGACCGCCTGATCGACTGGCAGAAGCGTCCGGCGCGAGCACGCAAGATCTTCCAGGGCGATCTGGACCGCTGGGTCATGCAGAACTCCCAATCCGACAAGAGCCTGCTGGCCGAGCAGGACGCGTGGGTTGCTCAGCAGCACCACGACCAGTACGGCGCCGGCCGCACCGCCGGTGCAACGAGCACCGCGAGCACCTCGGGTGCGGAGGGCTACGGCCCCATCACCGCGACGCCGCTGAACACCGGCGCGGCTCCCGCTCCGTACGCCCCCGCCTCCGCCTCTGTCGACACCCAGCGCCTGCTCGATGATGTCGACGCCCTCGCGGTTCGCTCCCCCGACACGCTCAACCGCTCCGCCGCGTCCTCGTCGCCGCAGGCACCAACGGCGTAAGGCGAGCGCCGTTCGATCACAACAGGCCCGATCGCTGGTTTCCACCGGTGGTCGGGCCTGTTCTGTGCCCGCCGCTCAGGCGAGCATCAGCGGCGGGTGGCTAACGCCACCAGTCGTCGAAGAGTGACGGGGGAACCCGGCGCTTGTGCACGGTCGACCGATAACGCAGCTCGATGGCGTCGGCGACATCCTCGGGCACCGGCTTGCCTTCCAGGTAGTCGTCGATGTTCTCGTAGCTCAGGCCGAGGTTCGCTTCATCGGTCTGGCCGGGATTGTGATCGAGCAGGTCTGCGGTCGGCAGCTTGAGGTGAAGCCGTTCCGGTGCGCCGAGCTCGATGAGCAGGGCGCGGCCCTGGCGTTTGTTCAACCCGGTCAGCGGCAAAACGTCGGTGCCGCCGTCGCCGTATTTGGTGAAGAAACCGGTGACGGCTTCCGCCGCATGGTCCGTGCCGACCACGAGAAAGCCGCGCTGACCGGCCAGGGCGAATTGGGCGATCATGCGGGCTCTGGCCTTGACGTTGCCCTTGGTGAAGTCGGACATGGTGGTTCCGGTGCTCTGGGCAAACTGCTCCTGGAAGCCCACCACCGGCTGCTCGATGTTGAAGGTGACGAGCTCGTCGGGAACGATGAAGTCGAGCGCCAGTTGGGCGTCCTCTTCATCGTGCTGCACCGCGTAGGGCAGACGAACGGCCATGAAGGTGGCATCCTGTCCGTCGGCCGCGAGTTCGGCGACGGCCAGGGAGCACAGGCGCCCGGCGAGCGAGGAGTCCTGGCCCCCGCTGATACCGAGCACGAATCCGGTCGCGCCGCTACTGCGCAGGTAGTCCTTGAGAAAGGTGACACGGCGGCGCACTTCACCGGCCGGGTCGATGGTAGATGACACGTTGAGGTCCGCGATGATTCGCGCCTGAAGTTCTCGCATGCCTCAATCTACCAACGGCCGCGCGGTCTGCGGACTCAGCGGGCCTCGGACACGTCCTGGCTTTTCAACTCGGGAAATTCGTCGTCGCGCCATTCCTCGGAGAGCTTCGTGCCCGCCGCAGCCGCCGCTTCCTCACGCAGGCGCAGCTCCACCCGGCGGATCTTTCCCGAGCTGGTCTTGGGCAGCTCGCGGAACTCTACCCGGCGCACACGCATGTAGGGCGGCAGGTTCAGGCGCGCGTGCCGCAGAACGGCCAGGGCCGTGTCGGCGTTGGTTTCCCACCCGGCGGCAAGCGCGATGTAGGCCTTGGGGATGTTCAGCCGGGTCGCGTCCGGGGCAGGCACCACCGCCGCCTCGGCCACGGCGGGGTGTTCGAGCAGCGCGCTCTCGACCTCGAACGGGGACACCTTGTAGTCGGAGGATTTGAAGACGTCGTCGGTGCGTCCGATGAAGGTGAGACAGCCGTCGGGGTCTCGTCGAGCGACATCGCCCGTGTGAAAGAACCCGTCGCGAATCGCGTCGGCGCTGCGTTCGATGTCGTCGTGGTATCTCGCCATCAGGTTCACGGGGGTGTGTGCCAGGTCGAGGCAGATTTCGCCCTCGTCGGTGAGCGCCCCGGTGATGGGATCGATCAGGGCAATGACAACGCCGGGCAGGGGAAGACCCATCGAACCGTGCTTCATCGTGGAACCGGGGCCGTGACCCACAATGGCGGTGGTCTCGGTTTGCCCGTAACCGTCGCGAATGGTGAGGTCCCAGGAGAGCTGCACCTGCTTGATCACTTCGGGGTTGAGCGGCTCCCCGGCGGAGAGGAGCTCGCGCAGGCTCTGTGGCCGGACCCCGAGGTCGGACTGGATCAGCATGCGCCACACCGTGGGCGGGGCGCAGAATGATGTGACCTCGGCGCGATCCAGCTGCGCCAGGAGCGCCTTCGGGCTGAACTTCGCGTAGTTGTAGACGAAGACGGTGGCCTCGGCGATCCAGGGTGAGAAGAAGCTGCTCCACGCGTGCTTGCCCCAGCCGGGGGAACTGATGGCGAGATGCACGTCGTCGGGGCGGAGACCGAGCCAGTACATGGTGGTGAGGTGTCCCACCGGGTAGGACGTCTGGGTGTGCAGCACCATCTTGGGCTTGTTTGTGGTGCCCGACGTGAAGTAGATCAGCGAGGGGTCCCCGGAGTCGACAACGGTCGGCAATGGCTCCGCCTGCGACGCATACGCCTCGGAATAGCGCGCCCATCCGGCCGTCTCGCCGCCGATGCAGATGCGTGAGTAGTCGCCGCGGATCTGCGCGAACTTCTCGGTGTCACCGATATTGGCCAGCACATGGTTCACGTTGGCCCGGGCGACGCGGTCGGCGAGGTCGGCCGTGCCGAGCACGGTGGACGTGGGCAGGATGACCGCCCCCAGCTTCATGATCGCGAGCATGGCCTCCCAGAGCTCCACCTGGTTGCCGAGCATCAGCATGACGTGATCGCCCCGCCGCACGCCCTGGTGACGCATCCAGGTGGCCACCTGATCGGAGCGACGGGCCATGTCGGCGAAGCTGATCTTCTGTTCGCTGCCGTCTTCCTCGACGATCCACAGCGCGATCTTGTCGTTGTCCTCCGCGATGACGTCGAACCAGTCCGTCGCCCAGTTGAACGCCTGGCCGACGTCGGGCCACACGAACTCCGTCGCCGCTCGGCCGTGGTCGTCGCGCAGCCCGATGAGCTGGTCTCTGGCCGCTCGAAAGTTTGCCGTGCTGGTTGTCGACGTGCGGGGCGTGAGGTTGGTCATCCGTTTTCAACTCCTGGGAAACACATGCAGATTGTGCGGCAGCATTGCCGCAGTGCCCAATCTAGCGGGCGAGGTCGAGAAATAACTAGGGCTTCCTAGTATTTTTGGGTCAGTCGGAGAGCGGGGTCGGGTTCGGTGTCGGATCGCTGAAATCCCCCGCATCACGGCGCAGGCGCGCCAGAATGCGCACGAGACCGGTGACGTCGTCGGATGACAGGCCCGGCTGCGAAAACACTTCGGCGTTCAGCCGAGCCGAGGTCTCCGACGATAGCGTCCGTCCGGATTCCGTGAGCACCACGAGGGTCGCGCGACCGTCGGTGGGGTGTGGTTCGCGCCGCACGAGGCCGTCACGCTCGAGCCGATCGACGGTGTTCGTGACACTGGTGGGGTGAACCTGCAGGCGCGCGCTGGCGCTCGCCATGGGCAGCGCGCCGCCCCGGCTGAACGCCAGCAGGGCGAGCAGCTCAAAACGCGCGAAGGAGAGCCCGAAGGGTTTCAGGCTTGATTGCACCCGGGCGAGCATCAGCTGCTGCGCCCTCATGATGCTCGTTACCGCGGCCATGCCGTCGGCGGCGTCGTCCCAGCCGTGCGCAAGCCATTGACGCCGGGCCTCCGCGATGGGATCCATCGGTAGAGATGTCACCAGCAGTCCTTTCACTATTCCTAAACGGTACCGTGCATGCGGGCTAGCGCCGGGTGACGGAGCCGGTCAGCGCCGCGATCGGGCGCAGCACCACCGGTCGGAGACCAACCCAGGCGACGACCATAACCACGAGCGACGCGACGAAGATCCAGAAGCCCACCCACGAGTCATCGCTCCGCACCGCATACATGTGGTTGAGATTGCGCAGGGCGCCGGTGGCCAGAACCAGGGTCACGTGCACGACGATGAAGCCGACGAAGAAGATCATGACGGGCAGGTGCACGGCCCGCGCCAGCTTCATGGGGTAGATCGCATTCACCCGGGTGGCTCCGCGTGGCCACGCGCCGGACATGCGCAGCCCGCTGACAATGGCCAGCGGTGCGGCGATGAAGACCACGGTGAAGTAGGCGAGCAGCTGCAGGCTGTTGTAGTTGACCCAGCCGTCTTCGGTCGGCCAGCGCAGCGATGCGTATTGGAGCGCCGCCGACAGGGCATTCGGGAACACGTCCCAGTGAATCGGCACGAGCCGCAGCCACTGGCCGGTGGCGAAGATGAGCACGTAGAACAGGAGCCCGTTGAGCACCCAGAGCACGTCGAGGCTGAGGTGAAGCCACAGGTCCAGGCTGATGCGTGTCGGCGGGTTCCTGGTGCGCAGCAGTCCCGAGTTGTTGCGGGTCCAGTGCGCCGGCGGGCGTTTGTTGGTGCGCACCGTCCACCCGGTGCGAATGATCAGCAGGAGAAGGAATGAGCTGAGGAAGTGCTGCCAGGCGAGCCAGGCGGGAAACCCCACCGGAGCATCCGCAGGCAACTCGGACTCCCCCGGATAGCGCTCCAGGAACGCGCGCACAGGGGCCAGGTCCCGGGCCCACTGGGCCGCGAGTACGACGAGCACAAGCGCCGCGACGGCGGCCGGGATCATCCACAGGAGTTTGGACCACTTTTTGCGGGTCGCAACGGGTGCGGGAGAGCGGGTCACGGGACCAGGGCCTTTCGAATCGATCGTTCACGGTGTGGCGCAGCGACGCCGGACGCGCTACTTGGCGCGGTCGCGGAGGGCATCGATGAGTTGCGGCACGACGGTGAAGACGTCGCCGACGATGCCGAAATCTGCTACGTCGAAGATAGGCGCATCCGGGTCTTTGTTGATCGCGACAATCGTCTTCGCCGTTTGCATGCCCGCCCGATGCTGGATGGCACCCGAGATGCCGAGTGCGATATACAGCTGGGGTGACACGGTGACACCGGTTTGGCCGACCTGGGCCGAGTGCGCGACGTAGCCGGCGTCCACGGCCGCACGGGACGCGCCGACGGCCGCCCCGAGAGCATCGGCGAGCTGCTCGACGAGGGCGAAGTTTTCCTTGGAGCCGAGGCCTCGCCCGCCGGACACGACCGTCGTAGCGCCGCTGAGTTCGGGACGGGCGGACACCGCTCCCGTGTTCTCGATGCCGTCAATTCTCGCGTAGCGGGAGGCCGTCACCGACACGCTTGCGCGGGTCACGGTGGGACTGACCGGCGTGGCCTCGTCATCGCTCGCGCCGGGGCGCACCGTGATCACGGCCGGTCCTCCGTCCACGGTGGACTCGACCGTGTAGGCGCCGCCGAAAACGGAATGCTCGGCAAGGATCGCCCCGTCAGCGGTGCGCAGGCCGACGGCGTCGACGATGAGACCCGCGCCGAGGCGCACGGCCACGCGTCCGGCAACCTCGCGGCCGTCCGCCGTGCCGGCGAGCAGAACGGCCACGGGTGAGTACACGGCCGCCGCGGCCGTCAGGGCCTCCGTTTCGGCTCCGAGAAACACGGTCCCGCGTTCGTCGCTTTCGGCGAGATAGACCGCTTCGGCGCCGAGGCGGCCGAGGCTTTCGGTCAGGTCGTCTCCGTCTCCCGGGGCGACGGCGACGACGGCGACCGGGGTGCCGAGCTGCCCGGCCGCGGCGAGAAGGCCGGCGGCCGTATTCTCAATGGCGCCGGTGGCCGACAGGTCGATGAGAGTCAGGATATTCGTCATGTGCGGTTCCTTCGACTAGATCAGACGTTCGGCGACAAGAAAGTCGGCCAGTTCCACGGCGGCGTTGCCCGTGTCAACCGTGATGGTTCCCGCGCTGCGCGCCGGCCGGGGGCTGGTGGTCACGACGCGGGACCGTGCCTGGCCGTCGAACGCGGAGGCAGGGTCGAGGCCCAGGTCCGCCAACGACAGCACCTCGAGCGGCTTCTTCTTGGCCGTGAGGATGCCCTTGAAGTTGGGAAACCGGGCCTCGGGAAGGGACTCGGTGACCGAGATGACGGCGGGCAGGGGGCAGTGCGCCCGCACCAGACCGGATTCCGTCGTGCGCTCGCCGGCGACCTGCGCATCGGTCAGTTCAACGGTGTTGAGGTAGCCGAGGTGCGGCTGGCCGAGGTGCTCGGCGATCATGGCGGGAATGACGCCGCCGCGCCCATCGGTGGATTCGTTTCCGCCCACGACCAGATCGCATCCGGCGCGGGTGATCGCGGCGGCCAGCACCCTCGCGGTCCAGCCGACATCGGCGCCGACGAGTGCGTCGTCGAGCACATGGATGGCGGAGTCGGCGCCCATGGAGAGCGATTTGCGCAGGGCCGCCGTGACGGAGGCGGGGCCCATGGAGAGCACCACGACCTCGGTGCCCTTGTGGGCGTCGCGATAGGTGAGGGCCACCTCGAGCGCCCGCTCGCCGATCTCATCGATCACGCGGTCGGTCGCGTCGCGATCCACCCGTCCCGTGTCGGGATTCAGTTGGCGCTCGCCCCAGGTGTCGGGGACCTGCTTCACCAGTACAACGATTTTCATGCGACGCTCCTCGGGTCTCGACCCTGCCAAATGTACAAGGAAGTGCTACTAAATACTAGGAACCGCGATAACTCAGGCGGTGCCCGCAGCCGAGCTGCGGTCCCGGATGTCGTTGATGATCCCGGAGAAATCGGTTGTTGCACCCTCGCCCTCGGCGAAGCGCTGGTAGATCGCGCTCGCCAGTGACCCCATCTGGGCCTGCACGCCCGTGGACGCGAGCGCCTCTTCGGCGAGCCCCAGGTCCTTGGCCATCAGCGCGCCGGCGAAACCGGGGGTGAAGTCGCGATTGGCTGGACTCGTCTCCACCGGGCCGGGCACCGGGCAGTTCGTCGTGAGCGCCCAGCATTGCCCTGAGGCGTTCGACGCCACATCGAAGAGCGCCTGGTGACTCAGGCCGAGTTTCTCGCCGAGCACGAACGCCTCGCTCACCGCGATCATCGAGACGCCGAGAATCATGTTGTTGCACACCTTGGCGGCCTGCCCCAGGCCGGATCCGCCGCAATGCACGATGCGCTTGCCCATCACCTCGAGCACGGGCAGTGCCGTCGCGAAGTCCTCGTCGGAGCCGCCCACCATGAAGGCGAGCGTGCCGGCCACCGCGCCGACGACGCCGCCGGAGACCGGTGCATCCATATGGTGGTGGCCCGCAGCGACCGCGAGGTCGTGCGCCGCTCTGGCATCATCGACGGCGATGGTCGAGGAATCGATGAACAGCGTGCCGGGCCGTGCGACGGCAAGCAGGCCCGGTTCCTCGACGGTGCCCGTATAGGCGGCGATGACGTGGCGACCGGCGGGCAGCATGGTGATGACGATGTCGGCGGATGCCACGGCATCAGCTGCGGTGTCGGCCACCGTGATACCCGCCTCCCGAGCCGAGCTCACGGCTGCGGGCATGAGATCGAAGGCGGTCACCGTGTAGCCGGCGGTGACGAGGTTGGCGGCCATGGGGCCACCCATGTGGCCCAGTCCGAGGAATGCGATCGAGGTGGTCATTTCGGGGTCTCTTCTCTACGTCGTTGTAGCGGCAGCGAGCCGGAGCGGTCGGGGAGGTTCAGCTCGGCATCGCCGAGCGGGTCGAAGAAGGCGGCGATGGAGTCGGCGTCGACCTCGTCGAGGGTCGCCGGGTTCCACCGGGGCGTGCGGTCTTTGTCGATCACCTGCGCTCGCACCCCCTCGGCGAAGTCCGGCGCGAAGAACGCGCGAACCGACACCCGGTACTCCTGCCGCAGCGCGTCCTCGAGGCAGTCGAGGTGCGCCGCCCGCCGCAGGGCGGCCAGGGTCACGGCGAGCGCCGTCGGTGATTTCGCCGCGACGAGGTCGAGCGTGTCCCGGGCGGTATCGGTCGGTGCGACGCTCAGCCGCTCGAGGATCCGGCCGACATCGTCCCCGGCGAAAGCCGCGTCGATCCAAGCCCGATCGGCGAGCAACGGCGACGCCGGGGCGGGTTCGCTGACCAGAGCGATCGCGTCGTCGGCCGGCGTCGTGGCGAGCAGCGCGATCAGTTCGGGGATACGGCGCGACTGGACGAAGGTGTCGGCGAGGCCGAGTGCGATCGCGTCCCCGGCGCCCACCATTCTCGCGGTCAGGGCGAGGTAGGTGCCGAGCTCCCCCGGGGCGTGGGAGAGCAGCCAGCTGCCGCCGACGTCGGGTACGAATCCAATCGCCGTCTCCGGCATACCGATCTTCGATCGTTCGGTCACGATCCGGTGCGACGCGTGGGCAGACACACCGACACCTCCACCGAGCACGACGCCGTCCATCAGGGCAACGTATGGCTTGGGGTAGGTGCTGATCGTGGCATTGAGCCGGTATTCGTCGGCCCAGAACCGGGCCGATTCCTGCCCGTCACCGGAGACCGCATCGCGGTAGAGCGACACGATGTCGCCGCCGGCGCAGAGCCCGCGGTCTCCGCTTCCGGTCAGCAGCACCGTCTGCACCGCGTCGTCATGCGTCCACTCGTCGAGGGCGGACTGCATCAGCGTCACCATGGGGTGGGTCAGGGCGTTGATGGCTCGCGGCCGGTTCAGGGTCAGGTGTCCCAGCCGTCCCTCACGGGTGACGAGCACCTCGGGCTCCGGCATCGGCGCGTCGCTCATGCGGGTCCCTCCAGGAGTGCTCGGCCCACGATGAGGCGCATGATCTCGTTGGTCCCCTCGAGGATCTGGTGCACACGGAGGTCGCGGACGACCTTTTCGATCCCGTATTCGGACAGGTACCCGTAACCGCCGTGAAGTTGCAGCGCCGAGTTCGCCGTCGTGAACGCCGCGTCCGTCGCGAAGCGCTTCGCCATGGCGCACAGTGACGCGGCATCCGAGTCGTCATCGTCGATGGCGAGCGCCGCGCGCTGCAGCAGGCCACGGGCGGCCTGCAGCTCCGTTTCCATGTCGGCGAGGGTGAAGACGAGAGACTGCTGCTCGGCGAGCAGTTTTCCGAAGGCCTTGCGTTCCTTCACGTAGCGCACGGTCTGGTCGAGCGCCCACTGGGCGCCGCCGAGGGAGCAGGCGCCCATGTTCACTCGACCGCCGTTGAGGCCCTTCATGGCGATCGTGAATCCGCCGCCCTCCTGGCCCAACAGGTTTGCGACCGGCACCCGAACGTTGTCGAGGATCACCTGCCGGGTCGGTTGTGCGTTCCAGCCCATCTTTTTCTCGTTGGGTCCGAAAGAGAGGCCATCGACATCCGCCGGCACAATGATCGCGCTGATGCCTTTCGGCCCGGCAGCGCCGGTTCGAGCCATCACGACGTACACGGCCGACGTGCCGGCGCCCGAGATGAACTGCTTGACCCCGTTGAGTACGAAGTCGTCCCCGTCCCGCACAGCGGACGTGGTGAGTGCGGCCGCGTCCGAACCGGCGTCCGGCTCGGTCAGGCAGTAGCTACCGAGGTGCTCCATGGTGGCGAGTCGCGGGACCCACTGGTGCCGCTGCTCGTCGGTGCCGAAGCTGTCGATCATCCACACCACCATGTTGTGAATGGAGATGTAGGCGGCAATCGTGGTGTCACCCTTGGCGAGTTCCTCGAAAATGAGCACGGCGTCGCTGCGGCTCAGCCCCGATCCGCCCACGTCGTCCTGCGCGTAGATGCCGCCGAGTCCGATTTCACCGGCCTGGCGCAGCACGTCGACCGGGAAATGCTTGTTCTGGTCCCATTCGACGGCGTGCGGGGCCAGCTCCGACCGGGAGAAGTCTCGAACCGCCTCGACGATGGCCTGTTGTTCTTCTGTGAGAGTGGACATCACTCGTGCATCAGCGGCATAACGAAGCTCGCTCCCTCTTTGATTCCGGACGGCCAGCGCGATGTGACCGTCTTGGTCTTGGTGTAGAACCGGAACGCGTCGGGGCCGTGCTGGTTGAGGTCACCGAATCCCGACTTCTTCCAGCCGCCGAAGGTGTGGTACGCGATCGGCACCGGAATGGGCACGTTGACACCCACCATACCCACCTGCACGCGGGCGCTGAAGTCACGGGCGGTGTCGCCGTCGCGGGTGAAAATCGACACTCCGTTTCCGTACTTGTGGTCGGATGCCAGCGCGAGCGCATCCTCATAGGTGTCGGCTCGGGTGACGATGAGCACCGGGCCGAAGACCTCCTCCTGATACAGCTCCATGTCGGTCGTGACGTGGTCGAACAGGGTCGGGCCGAGGAAGAATCCGGACTCGTAGCCGGCGACCTCGTGGCCGCGGCCGTCGGCGATCAGCTCGGCGCCCGCGTCGATGCCGGCCTGGATCGCCGCGGACACCCGGGTCACCGCGTCCCGGTTGATCAAGGGTCCATAGTCCGCCGATTCATCGAGCGAATGACCGATGGTCAGCGCCTTCACCCGTTCGGTGAGCTTGGCGGCGAGTGCATCCCCGGTCTCCTTGCCCACGGGAACCGCGACGGAGATCGCCATGCACCGCTCCCCCGCCGAGCCGTAGCCGGCACCGATGAGGGCGTCGGCAACCTGGTCGAGGTCGGCGTCGGGCATCACGATCATGTGGTTCTTGGCACCGCCGAAGCACTGGGCTCGTTTTCCGTGCGCCGCGGCGGTCTGGTAAATGTACTGCGCGATCGGGGTTGACCCCACGAAGCCGATGGCCTTGACCCGCTCGTCGATGAGCAGGGCATCCACTGCTTCTTTGTCACCGTTGACCACATTGAGAACGCCGGCGGGCAGTCCCGCTTCGAGGAACAGCTCGGCGATGCGCAAGGGAACGGAGGGATCGCGTTCGGAGGGCTTGAGAATGAAAGAGTTGCCTGCCGCGAGCGCCGGGCCCATTTTCCAGAGCGGGATCATCGCCGGAAAGTTGAAGGGGGTGATGCCCGCGACCACGCCGAGCGGTTGGCGCATCGAGTAGACGTCGATTCCGGTGCCGGCGCCCTCGGTGTATTCACCCTTGAGCAGGTGCGGTGCTCCAACGGCGAACTCGATGACCTCCACGCCACGCTGAATGTCGCCCCGCGCGTCGGCGACGGTCTTGCCGTGCTCGGAGGAGAGCAGACGGGCGAGGGAATCCATGTCCTTGGCCACCAGGTCAAGAAACTTCAAGAGGACGCGCGCACGGCGCTGCGGGTTCCACGCACCCCAGGCCACCTGGGCTTCTTCGGCGTTGATGATGGCCGCGTCGATTTCCGCGTTGCCGGCGAGCGGCACCCTGGCCTGCACCGATCCGGTGTTCGGATCGAAAACGTCGCTGAACCGTCCGGATGTTCCGGCGACATGTTGGCCACCGATGAAATGCGTCAATTCGCGAACCATTGAGTTCCTACCCTTCATGCCACCACCCTGGTGAGCGCATGAGGCCAATATACTAGGAAGTGCAACTAATTACTATGACTTGCATGTTCTTGCCACGCCGCGTTCGCACGCCATCTTCCCCAGCGACGCTTCTCGCGGTACCGTCGAGTAAGGGTTTCTCGACAGAACGGACGCGCACGCATGAACGACCGCGACGATGACCCGCCCGGCATGGACCGCTACACGCTGCCCGAGGCACCGCGCTGGCTCAAGGGCCTGCTCGGCAAGGCGGTCGGCCCGGCGAACGCGACGGCGAAGACGGGCAAGAAGGCCAAGTCACGCCTGTTGACCGGAATCGGCTTTCAGCTTGTTGTCGGATTCGTGATCCACCTGCTCAACGCCCGCCAGTAGGGCCCGCCTATCGGAACAATGATTCCGAGGCCCGCGGCCGCACACGCGGCACGCATCGGCCGAGGCGGCGGTTGACGCACAGTTCGACGGGCGCGGGACGGGTCCATGCGACGCTGGAGTTCGATGGCTTCCCGGAGCTCCTCAGTGTCAGTGGTCGCTGTCACACTTATCTCATGACAACCACCATTGACGGTGTTTTCGTTGAACTGACCGGGTCCCTGGCCCGGTCGGGTATATCCGCGGCGTCGTTCGCGGAGCTCTCCGACGATGAGTCGGAGAACACCCACCGGGCCGTTGCCCGGCTCTCCCGCGAGGTCGCCACGTACCTAGCGCTGTCGGCGGCGAACGTCGCCGCCCGCTCCGACTGGCAGCTCGGCCGCGAGGGCCTCGCCCGGAAGAAGGGTTACCCCAGTCCCGAGGACTACGTGCAGTCCCTGGGCGGTGGCGGCGGCACTACGAAAGCGGATACTCGCCGCCTGATCGAGGCCGGCACCATGGCCACCGAAGCCGAAACCGCCCGGGCCCGCCAGAAGCAGGCCGAGGCTCAGGCTGTTGAACACCCGGACGCGCCGCCGGTCGACGTGCACGTGCCCTGGTTCGCACCGCTCGGCACCGCCGTCAGCGACGGAACCCTCAGCACCGAGTGCGCGACCGCGATCCGCCGGGGCCTCGGACAACCGGCGATCGGGGTGACGGAGGCGATGCTCACCGACGCCGTCGTCGGCCTCATCGAGACGTGCCGCTCCGGTAATGCGGACCAGGCGGCGAAGGCGGCCCGCCAGTGCCGGGACTCCATCGATGCCGCCGGTGTCGCCTCCCGCGCCGACGCCATGCGCGCCCGGCAATACCTGCGGGTGTGGGACAAACCCGACGGGATGCTGCACGGCTCCTTCGAACTGGACCCGGAGAACGGCGCCTACTTCACGGACTTCCTGCTGCAGACCACCGGACCCCGCACCGGCGGCCCCCGGTTTGTGGAGAAGGGCGAGAAGGAACGCGCGCAGCGCATCATCGACGACCCACGCTCCACGGACCAGATCGCCGCCGAGGCACTCATCGAAGTGATCAAGGTCGCCGCGGCCGCCGACCCCGGCACCCTCTTCGGCCGAATCCGCCCGTCGGTGAAGCTCGTCGTCACTGCAACAGGCACTCCAGCACCGACACCCTCGCGGGGTACCTCGAGCGAACTGGTTCTGACAGACGGATTCATCGAAGGAACCCCGGACGCGGTCCCGACGACCACCATCGACCGGTCGATCTGCACCGCCGGCTTCATCCCCGTGTTGTTCAGTCGGGACGGCACCGTGCTGGATGTAGGCAGGGAACAGCGCCTCTTCACGCAGGCGCAACGCGCGGCCCTCGCCCTTCGAGATGGCGGGTGTCTCTGGCCCGACTGTCACCGCCCGCCCAGCCACTGCGAAGCGCATCACCTGCACGGTTGGGCGGACGGCGGCGGACTCACCGACCTCGACGATGGCATCCTGCTCTGCGCCCGCGACCACCTCCGCCTGCATAACGACGGGTGGCAGATCACCCGCATCGGCACCGGTAGCGGCTTGGAGCACTGGTTGATCCCACCATTGGCCGCCGACCCGACCCGCACGCCCATTCGGCTGGTCGGCACGCCACCGCTGAAGCCACGGTCACCGCTCCGGCACGGTGCTCGATGAACGCCCTGCGGCACTGATCGGCCTGGAGAGGACCGCCGGTGAGGCTCTCGGGTGCGTGGCCATGTGCGCATGCCCGGAATTCTGGTGCCCCCGGTAGGAATCGAACCTACGACAAGCGGATTAGAAGGCCGCTGCTCTATCCACTGAGCTACGGGGGCAGGTGGCTTGTCGATTCTACCGGAGTACCCCAGAGACCCGGACATCGTCGGTGTCCCGGGTCGCCAGGCCCTCCGACGCGCAGGCTCGTCACCCCGGAATAATCCGTACATCACCGTTTGAGATATGGTTGTGACCATGACCGCAGAACCGGCAGAACGCAACCTTCGAGCCGATGCTCAACGCAATCGTGCAGCGATCATGGACGCTGCCGTGACGTGCCTGGCCGCAAACCCCCGGGCGAGCATGGCCGAAATCGCCCAGTTCGCAGGTGTCGGCCGGGTGACGCTGTACGGCCATTTTTCCTCCCGCAGAGACCTCGTCGAGGCGATCGTGGAAGTCACCATGCGTGAGGTGAACGAGCGGCTCAGCGGCCTCACCCTCGACGGGGCTCCATTCGCCGCGCTCGATCTGCTCGTAACGTCGTCGTGGCGAATCATCGAACGCGTCCATGGCCTGGTCGGTGCCGCCGAACAGGAACTCGGCATCGACAGGATCCGCGATCATCACGACCAGACGATGCTGCGAGTGCGTGGTCTTATCGAACGCGGTCAGAAGGACGGATCCTTCAGAACAGACCAGTCTTCCGTGTGGCTCACCGCGTGCTTTTTCTCGATTCTGCACGGCGCGTCGACCGAGATCCGCGCCGGACGGCTGCCCGAGACGGAAGCGACGTCGTCAGTCGGATCGACCATCCGCGCCCTCGTGTCGGTTCCCGCCCCCGACTAAAGAGCCTTGGCGGCCCCCACGAGAACCTGGTCGAGGGACGGCACCCCGTGGGCCCGATACACCTCGGTGCCGTCTTCTTTCGCAATGACCACCGTGGGAGTGTTGCGAATGAAGTTGGCCTCCGCCTCTTCGCCGTGCGCCGCAACATCCAATTCCACCAGGCTGGCAGTGGGAATGAGACGCAGCGCCTCCTTCAATACGGCCCTGGTCTGAGCGCAGGGCTCGCAGAATGCGGCGGAATAGAGGGTGAATTGCATCGAGTCTCTTTCGTGAGCGGAAATCGTCGACTTCAGTTTACCGTTTGCGGCCCCCGGGCGCCTGTGCGAATCAAGCGCGGAACCGCTCACAGTTAGACTTGCCCCATGATAAAAAGCAAGGACCGGCTCGTCTGGATCGACTGTGAAATGACCGGTCTCGACCTGGACAAAGACGAACTAGTGGAGATCGCGGTGGTCATCACCGACTACGACCTCAACGTGATCGACCCGGGGCTCGACATCATCATCAAACCCGACGCCTCGGCGCTCGAAAACATGGGCGACTTCGTGCGCAACATGCACACGACCTCGGGGCTGCTCACCGAGATCCCGAACGGCGTCAGCGCCGCCGAGGCCGAGTTTCAGGTGATTGAGTACATCCTCAAGTTCATACCCGAGGACCAGAAGGCTCCGCTCGCCGGAAACTCCATCGGCACCGACCGCGCGTTCCTCACCCGGTACATGCCGCGTCTGGACAAGCACCTGCACTACCGCAACGTGGATGTCTCTTCCATCAAGGAGCTCGCCCGCCGCTGGTACCCGCGCGTGTATTTCAACGCCCCGGCCAAGGACGGCGGCCACCGCGCCCTCGCCGACATTCTCGAATCGATTCGGGAACTCGCGTATTACCGCCAGACCGTCTTCGTGTCCGACCCCGGGCCCACGAGCGACGAGGCAAAAACACAATCTGACGACGTCGTGTCGAACTTCGGTCCCGCGGTGTTATAGACTTCATGAGTTGCCCTTGCTCGCAAGAGTGAGGGACGCATGGTGGGTATAGCTCAGTTGGCAGAGCGCCTGGTTGTGGTCTAGGAGGTCGCGGGTTCAATCCCCGTTACTCACCCCATGTAGTTTCGGTCCTCATGACCGGTATCCCCGCGGATGCTGCACCTCGACGAGTCCGAATTCGAACGTCTCGTCGTCGACGAGCTCGACCTGCTCCCCGATGACATGGTCGACGGCCTCGACAACGTCATCTTCGTCGTCGAGGACCGGCCCGAAGACGGCACACTCGATGTGCTCGGACTCTATGACGGCGTCGCCCTCACCGAGCGCGGCCAGTACGGTTTCGGCGAGATGCCCGACCGCATAGTGCTGTACCGCGAACCGCTCCTCGCCATCTGCGCCGATCAGGACGAACTGCGCGACCAGGTGCACATCACCCTCGTTCACGAGATCGCCCACTTCTACGGGATTGACGACGACAGGCTGCACGAGCTCGGCTGGGCGTAGCCGCCCGCGGGTTACCCTTGGTGCATGAGCAGATTCCGCCCCGGCCGTTTCATCGGTGTGATGGTGGGAACCGTGGCCATTCTCGCCATCGGCGTCTACGGCCCGCTCACACTGCTGGGTCCCCTGCCTACCGCGACCACCACGCTGCTCCCTCCCCCGGCCTCGGCCGCGACCGTGAGCCCCCCGGTGCTGCCCGCTGCCGGCTCCAGCGCCGTGACCGCGCTGACGGTTGACGACTCCGGAGCCATCGTGGCGCCGACCGTGCCCCTCACCCCCATGGCCGCAGCCGGCAGCACCACACCACTGCCCCTCGCCGCCATCGCGAAGGTCATCACGGCCCTGGTCGTGCTGGACGCCAAACCCGTCGAGGTGGGGCAACCCGGTCCCGCCGTAACCCTCAGCACGGCCGACTACCAGAGCTACCTCGACTACACCGCACAGGGGTCACGCGCCGTGACGGTGTTCGCGGGCGAGGTCTGGAGCGAGCAGGAACTCCTGCAGGCCATGCTGCTCGGCTCCAGCAACAACCACGCCGACACCATCGCACGCTGGGCATTCGGGTCCGTTGATGCCTACGTCGAGGCGGCCAACGCCTGGCTGGCCAAGCAGGGCTTCGACCACACCGCCGTCGTCGACGCCACCGGCCTGCACGACGCGAGCGCGGGCACGGGAACCGACCTCGCCGCACTGGCCGGGCTCGCCGCCGGCGACCCGGTGATCGCGGCGATCCTGGCGAGTCCGGCATCCGCTCTCGCCGACCGTCGAGGCATCGACAACACAACCGCATACCTTCCCGAACTCGGCATCACCGGCATCTCCCGCAGCTACACCGACGCTGCCGGGGTGTGCTTTCTGTTCACCGCGAGGGTGGAGAGCGGCGACCAGACATTTGTCTTCGCCGGCGCCATTGTGGGCGAACCCGACTACACCACCCTCGACGCCGACCTCGCCGCACTCATGACGAGCGCGACCGACGGGGTGACCGAGCTGCCCATTCTGAACCAGGGCGACCCCTACGTGCGGTTGAACACGGCATGGGGCGCGACCTCGTCCGCCACCGTCGGCCTCACCAGGAACACCTTCGCGTGGCAGGCCGCCCCGCCCGTGGAACCGTCGATCGACCTCGACCCGGTGACAACGGGCCGGGCCGGAACCATCATCGGCCGCGTGACGGTAGACAGCACGGCGGGCGAGGCCTCGTCCACGCTCAAACTCGACCGCACCATCTCCGCCCCGGGCGCGGGCTGGCGCCTGCTGCACCCGGTGCCCCTCATCACCGCGCTCCTCGATTCCAGGTAACATCCCCGTCATCGGGCAGCGAGGCGGATGCCCGCCGAGCGCTCCGGGGACTCCCGCGTGCAATAGGCCTCCCACTGCCGCTGCCACTCATCCCAGTGCTCCCGGAACAGGTCGCCGTCCCTGGCGAGGGCACGGGCCTTGCGCACGGCATCGTCCGCGCCGATCCACACGCGAATGTCGCTCAGCGCCACATGGGCCGCCGCGAGCGTGCCGCACCCCTCCACGATGAGCGGACGGTCGGCGGGAACAGGGGTCCACCCCGCCCGTTGCTCCCGCGCCCAGTCGTAACCCTGCCACGCGGCGGGACGCCCCTCGTGGCGCGGCCGCAGCACTCGGTCGGCGAGGTGCGCGCTGGCGGCGTCGAGCCCGCCCCATCCCGGATAAATGTCGTCGAGTCGCACGAGCGTCGGCCCCCGGCCGCCGGGCCACGCGAGCCGGAGCGCATCCGCGAGAGTGCTTTTGCCCGCACCGCTGGGGCCGTCGATCAACACGACCGCGGTCTTCGGCGCCCCGCGCAGCGCCGCGAGCACCGGAGCCAGCAGTGCCGTCGCCGCCGAGTCAGAGGACAAAGGTCCACGTTCCGGCCCACACGGCCACGCCGATGGCGATACCCGCGATGGCGCAGCCCATGGCAACGAGAACGACGTCGCGGGCTCCGAACACCGACAGTCGTGCCCAGGTGCGGGGTTCGTCCGACCCGAATCCGCGCGCCTCCATGGCGGTGGCCAGCTTGCTCCCCCGACGCACCGAAATCACCAGCAGGGCGAAGGCCGGCCCCACGAAACGTCGCGCGGCACCGCCCAGCCCGCCACCGTCACCCACGCCGCGCGCGCGCCGCGCGCGCGTCAGCGAATGCCAGTCGTCAATGAACATTCCCACGAGCCGCAACCCGGCCAGTCCCCCGAGCACGAAACGGGCGGGAAGGCGAAGCACCTGTGCCAGACCGTCGGCGAGGTCCGTCGGGTCCGTCGTGGCGAGAAGCACAATACCGGGAAGTCCGATGGCGAGCACCCGCAGACCGATCGCCAACCCCAATGCCACCGATCCCTCGGTCACGCTGACGAAGCCGAGGTGCCAGAGCGTGGCGCCGGAATCCTGGCCGTACATCACGGTGGTGATGGCCGCGAGCGGCGCCGCCATCCAGAGCGGTGCCGTGCGCAGCCAGAACTGCCGAGCGCTGAGCCCGCACCAAAGCAATAGCACCCCCTCGAGCAGCAGCGCCACTCCTGCGGAGATCCAGTCGATCGACAACAGGAGCGAGCAACTCACGATCAGGGCGACGGCGAGCTTCGCCACCGGGTTCAGCCGGGCGACCACGCTCGGCCGGATCGTGGGGGTCATCAGGCTCATGAGGCGTCGACCAGCGACCCGGCGGTGAGCGTTCCGGGCAGCACGACGGTCACGTCGGCGAGGGTGTCGACGAAATTTTGGTCGTGGGTGACGGCGACGAGGGCCGTGCCCTCGTCGAGTAATTCGGCCAGCAGAAGCACGAGTTCCTGCCAGGTGCGGGAGTCCTGACCGAACGTGGGCTCGTCGAGCACCAGCAGGCGCGGTCGGGTGGCCAGCACGGTCGCAACCGACAGGCGGCGCTTCTCTCCGCCGGACAGGGTGAACGGATTCGCGTCGGCGAGGTGGTCGAGACGCAGCCGCTGCAGCAGTTCGTCGACCCGAGCGCTCTGTTCCGGCCCGCTCAGGCGCAGGGCGCGCGGTCCGATCATCAGGTCGTCGCGCACCGTTGCCGCGAGGAACTGATGCTCCGGGTCCTGGAAGACCGTGCCGATGCGGGTCAGCAGCTCGCGGGAGCGCCAGCGCACCGGTCGATCGCCGATGCCGTTCGCGAGTGCGGGTGCGGCGGTGAGGGTGCCGCCGGCGGGCGCGAGGAGCCCGGCGAGGGTGAGCGCGAGCGTGGATTTGCCCGCGCCGTTCGGGCCGGTGACGGCCGTCGCGAGGCCCTCGTGAATGTCCAGGCTGAGGTCGCGGGCGACGACGTCGGCGGCGCGACGGGCGAAGGGAACCCGGCCCACGGAGAGCGTGTCGGCGCGCAGCAGGCGTTCCGGCGGTACCGCGGAACGCGGCAGGCGGGTCGGGGCGCGAAGCGCCGCCTGGGGCACCCAGACGCCGGCCTTCGACAGCCGGTCACCCTCGCGGGCGAGCACGTCCTCGGTGGGGCCGTCGGCCATGACACCGCCGGCCGGATCGAGAACGATCACCCGGTCCACGACGTGCTGCCACACGGCAACGCGATGCTCGATCACGACCAGCGTTGCGCCGGAACGATCCAGTCCGCGGACGACCGCGTCCCGCACCTCGACCACGCCGTGCGGGTCGAGGTTGGCGGTCGGCTCGTCGAGCAGCAGCAGCCCGGGTGCCATGGCGAGCACGCCGGCAAGGGCCAGACGTTGCTTTTGGCCCCCGCTCAGCGTCGAGGTGGGGTGGTCGAGCGGCAGGGTGAGTCCGACGTCCGAGAGGGCCGCTCGCACGCGCGGCCAGATCTCGGCACGCGGAACGGCCAGGTTCTCGCACCCGAAGGCGACATCGTCGCCGATTCGAGCGAGCACCACTTGCGAGTCGGGATCCTGCAGCACGAGACCGACTCGACCGCGGGCATCCGCTGCCCGCCGACCGTCGACGAGCAGCTCACCGGCGGAATCCCCGTCTTCCTCGTCGCCGAGCACGCCGGCCAGGGCATGCATGAGCGTGCTCTTGCCCGCCCCGCTCGGTCCCAGCAGCAGCACGCGCTCCCCCGGTGCGATGTCGAGATCGAGAGCGGACACCGCGGGGCGGGCCCGGCCGGCGTGACGCCATCCCCAGCCGCGGGCGGTGATGCGGGCGGGCCTGACCGGGGTGGTGCTCGATGTGGTGGCCGACATCGGCTACCGGGCGGCCGGTGCTGCGCCTGCGGGACGCATCGCCTCGCGGCCGCTGGCGAAACGGTTCAGGGCCCCGGTTCGGGCCAGCCCGCGCACGGCCAGCCAGGAGAGCAGGCCGGCGAGCACGATGCCGGAGAGGATTGCCGTGACGAAGTACGCGGTCTTGAATCCGAGGTCGAGCGCCGCGTAGCTGATGGTCGTGTCCAGGAGTGCGACGGCGAGGCCGGCCCCGGCACCGGCGAGCAGGGCGACGCTCAGTCGGTAGTTGGCGTAGAAGAACAGGGCGAGCACGATCTCCGCGCCGAGTCCCTGCAGCACGCCCCAGATCAGCGTGGCGAAGCCCCACTGGGTTCCGATGAGCATCGACACGACCGCCGCGATGACCTCGGTGTACAGGGCCGCGCCGGGCTTGCGGATGATCAGTCCGCCGAGAACCCCGGCGAAGAGCCACCCGCCGGCGAGCAGACCGCCGAGGCCGGGAGCGAAGGCCAGCAGGCTGCTGAGCGGTGACCAGGCCAAGCCCCACGCCCAGAAGATGACGCCGCTCGCGACGCCGATGACGCTCGCGACGACGATGTCCACGACCCGCCAGCGATAGTTGCGGCGGGTGGCCGCTGTCGATGATGTCGTGCCGAAGGTTGCTGATGGTGCGTGCATTGTCGTGCCCTTTCCGAGGATGAATCATCGATGGATGACTCAGTGGGGCACGGGTACGAGAAGTCTCCCTGCGCCGGCATGATCCGGATCAGGTTCGACGGTCGAAGCTCTACAGCTTCCTCTCAGCCCGGTTGACCGGACTCCCGTGTTCACGCCCAGTCTAACCTGCCGCCTAGACTCACGGAATGGGGTTTTGGTTTTGAGCATGCTGGTTGTGTTCGTCGCAGCGATGCTCATGCTGGTGTTGCTGCGTGCGTCGCTGATTCGGCGACGGCGCATCGCGCGCGGCCTCCCGGTGCGTGGCACCTGGCACTGGCCGCGGTGGCTTCGCCGCCGCGGCCGCGGCCGTGGCCGCGCTACTTCTTCAGGGCGCGGATGATGCGGTTGAGTGCGTGGCCGGTGACGCAGATGAACGGAATGGCGACGGTCAGCAGCGCAATGACGTTCGGCTCGAATCGCACCGTTCCGGCGGATTTGACGTAGGCGCCGATCGGCAGCGCGCCGCCGCCGCCACCACCTCCGGATCCCTGCTCGCCCGCGTCACCGCCGCCGAATCCGTACTGCACGATCGCCACAGGCACGAGCGTGACCCCGTCGATCTGGATCGGTTCGCCATAGGCGGACTTCACGCCGGCGGTACGGGACAGTTCTGCGAGCTTTTCCGGGAGGCTAGTCATGCCAACAGGTTACCCCGGGTTCGGTTCCCTGCTCGGCGCAATATGAGACGCCGGTTGAACCATGCCGCGCCCAAACCGCGCCGTCACGGTGTCCACCGCGAGCTCGGCGCCCCGCCAGTCCTCGTCCGGGTCCCACAACGCGAGGCCCTGGCTGTCCGCCGGCGAGAGCTGCTCCATCCGCACGCCGATCAGCCGCACCCGGATGCCGGATGCCGCGAGCACCTCGAAGGCGGCCACGGCCTCCTCATAAATGCGGCGCCCCACATTGCTCGGCTCGGCGAGCGTGCGCGACCTCGTGACGGTGCTGAAGTCCCGGTAGCGCAGTTTCAGCACGACCCGCCGCCCGACCAGGCCGCCCCGCCGCAGGCGCACGGCTACCGCGTCGGCGAGCCGCAGGAGTTCGCTGCGCAGCACCGCGGCGTCCGTCACGTCGTACTCGAAGGTCTGCTCGTGGCCGATGCTTTTCTCTTCGCGTTCGGTTGTGACCGAGCGCGGGTCCCTCCCCCACGACAGCTCGTGGAGTTTGCTGCCGGACGCTTCTCCGAGGGCACGCTGGAGCACGGGCAGCGGCGTGTGGGCGATGTCGCCGATCGTACGCAGTCCGAGACGCACGAGAGCCTCCTCGGTCGTGGCGCCGACGCCCCACATCGCCTTCACGGGCAACGGATGGAGAACGTCAAGTGTGGCGTCGACGGGTACGACGAGGAGCCCGTTGGGTTTGGCCAGCCCGGAGGCGAGTTTGGCGATGAATTTGGTGTGTGCGGCACCGACCGAACACACCAGGCCGGTCTCGGCGAACACGCGGGCGCGGATCAACTCGCCGATCACGGCCGGCGACCCGTGCAGCCGGCGCGCACCGGCCACGTCGAGGAACGCTTCGTCGATGCCGAGACGCTCGACGAGCGGGGTGATGTCATCGAAGATGCTCATCACCCGGTCGGAGTAGTGCTTGTAGGCGCTCATGTGCGGCTCCAGCACCACGGCCTGCGGGCATTTGCGCAGCGCGAGCGCCATCGGCATGGCGGAGTTCACCCCGAAGCGTCGGGCGATGTAGTTCGCTGCGGTCACGACGGAGCGACCGGAACGGTGCCCCACAATCACCGGCCGGTCGGCGTATTCCGGGTGGTCGAGGAGCTCAACCGACACGAAAAAGGCATCGAGGTCAATGTGCAGGATGGTGGCCGTGGAGTCGTCGATGGGCGCGGTCGTGACCTGACGCCCGCTGCCATCCTGCTTACCCATGCAAAAACTCTAGTCCGGGTGCGCGGCCGGGGTGTAGCGCAGAAAACGATACTCGAGCCCGGTGCGGGAGGTGTGCCAGCCGATGACGGGATCGGAGCCGTCGACACGCCAACGCATGTCGAGCGGAGGCGCGAGGGTGTCACCGTGCACGTCGGCATTGATCTCGGTCACCTCGAGCCGGTCGGCGCGCTGCAGAAACTGATCGAAAATCCGCCGCCCGCCGATCACCCACAGGTCCCCGCCGGCGGTCAGAGTCGCGGCTTCGTCGAGCGTGTGGGCGACGTATGCTCCGGGCGCGGTCCACCCGGGTTGGCGGGTGAGCACGATGTTGCGTCGATCGGGCAGCGGGCGAAACGGTGCCGGCAGCGAGTCCCACGTTCTTCGTCCCATCAGCACGTTTCCGCCGCGCGTGAGGTGCGCGAAGTGCGCGAGGTCCTCGGGCACGTGCCACGGCAACGTGCCGTCGCGGCCGATGGTGCCGTTGCGGCTTTGCGCCCACACGAGCGTCAGCACGCTACCCAACCGTTGTGCCGAACGCCAAACCGAGCGCGTAGGTGACGCCGGCGGCGGCCAGTCCGATGAAAAGCTGACGCAGCGCGCGCCGCAGTGGCGGGCCGCCGGAGAGCAGCCCGACGACCGCGCCGGTCGCGAGCAGGGCCAGACCCACGAGCACGGCGGCCACGATGACGGCGGCCAGGCCGGTCATCCCGAAGAGGTACGGAAGCACGGGAAGCAGAGCTCCGGAGGCGAAGAAACAGAAACTCGACACGGCGGCGCCGAGACCCGTCCCGATGCTCTCGTGCTCATCGATGACCGGCATCACGGAGCGCGTGTCCGCGTCCTCCGCGGGATTCGTAGCGACGTCGGCGGTGCTCAGCACCTGGCGCGCGTGCAGTTCCGCCTTCTCGGGTGACATGCCCCGCGCCCGGTACACGAGGGTCAGCTCGTTCGCGGCGGCGTCGAGGTGCGTCAGAACGTTTTTCGTCGTGAGGGTGGGGCTCGAGGCCTCCAGCAGCTCGCGCTGAGAGCGTACCGACACGTACTCGCCGGCGCCCATGGACAGCGCACCGGCCAGCAGCCCGGCGAGACCCGTGAACAGAATCGTCGCGGCGGGAACCCCCGTTGCTCCGATGCCGAGCACGAGGGCGAGGTTGCTCACGAGTCCGTCGTTAATCCCGAACACCGCGGCGCGGAAGCTGCCCGACAGGCGCTTGCGGCCGCGCGCGGCGAGACCGCGAACGACCTCCTCGTGGATGCGCTCATCGGCGGCCATGGCGCTCGTGGCGTCGTGGTCCTTGTCGTACGGCGAGCGGGACTCCGCGCGCTGGGCGAGAGCGAGCACGAACACGGACCCGAAGCGGCGCGCCAGAAAGCCGAGCAGCCGCGTGCGCGGGGCGCCGCGACGCGCCGGCCCCACATGCTCGCCCAGCAGCCTGCGCCAGTGCGCTTCGTGCCGCCCTTCGGCTTCGGCGAGGCTCAACAGGATCGCGCGTTCCTCCCCGGTTCGGCGTGCCGCGAGGTCGCGGTACACCGCGGCCTCCGCCAGCTCGTCGGCCAGGTACTGACGCCAGCGACGGATGTCGGCGGGAGTCCGTGTGCTGGGCGCGGGTTCGCCGAAGGTGGGCGCGTCGCTCATGCTTCGGGTGCCGCGACCAGTCGGCTCTCCGGTACCTTCGCCGACTCGTGCGGCCCCGAGCCGTCCAGTCCGTAGAACGGATCCTCGAACGCCACCAGCCACACCGCCTCGCGCGCGGTCGTCGGGACGTAGAACGAGGAGCCGGTCAACTCCCCGGGCGCGACGATGACGCCGATCGGGTCCTCGGTGAGGGAGTCAGGAAATCGCTCGCGATCGAGGCGCACGATGACCTGCACACCGACACCGAAGTTGCCGCCGGTCGCCTCTGGGTCGCGTTTCTTCCACATCTTCTTGTCCTAGTCGGCGGCGCCCGGCTCAACGGCCGCGGCGCGTTCGAGCACAAGCTCGCGCACGCGGGCGGCGTCGGCCTGGCCGCGCATGGCCTTCATGACCGCACCGATGACGGCGCCGGCCGCTTGCACCTTGCCGTCGCGGATCTTGGCCAGCACGTCCGGCTGCCCCTGGAGTGCGGCGTCGATGGCGGCAATGAGGGCCCCGTCGTCGGAGACGACGGCGAGTCCGCGGGCGGCAACGACCTCCTCCGGCGTTCCCTCTCCGGCGATCATGCCCTCGAGCACCTGGCGCGCCAGGCGGTCGGTGAGGGTTCCGGCCTCCACGAGCGTGATGAGCGCCGCGAGCTGTTCGGGCTGCACGAGCGAGTCGGCGGCCACACCGGCGACGTTCGCGAGGCGGGCCACCTCCCCGGTCCACCATTTGCGTGACGCCTGGGCGGATGCCCCGGCGGCGACCGTGGCTTCGACGGCGTCGAGCAGGTCGGAGTTGACGACGTCCTGGAACTCGAGGTTGGTGAAGGCCCAGGCGGCCTGCAGGCGCTTGCGCCGCGCGGCGGGAGGTTCCGGAAGGGTCAGTCGCAACTCTTCGACCCATTCGCGTGAGGGCGCCATGGGCACGAGGTCGGGCTCCGGGAAGTACCGGTAGTCGTCGGCGTCGCTCTTGGGGCGGCCGGCCGACGTGACACCGGTGTCTTCGTGCCAGTGACGCGTCTCCTGGGTGATGGTGCCGCCGCTGGAAAGTACCGCGGCCTGACGCTGGATCTCGTAGCGCACCGCACGTTCGACCGAGCGGAGCGAGTTGACGTTCTTCGTTTCGGTGCGGGTGCCGAGCACGTCGGAGCCGCGGGGACGCAGGGAGACGTTCGCGTCGCAGCGCACGTTTCCCTCTTCCATGCGGGCGTTTGAGACGCCGAGGGCCTTGACGATTTCGCGGATGGCGGCGACGTAGGTCTTGCCGATTTCGGGGGCGTCGTGTTCGGCGCCCTCGATCATCTGCGTCACGATCTCGACGAGCGGCACGCCGCCACGGTTGTAGTCGACGAGGGAGTAGTCGGCGCCCTGGATGCGGCCGGTCGAGCCTCCCTTGTGGGTGAGTTTGCCGGCGTCGTCTTCCATGTGGGCGCGTTCGATGTCCACGGTGACGAGGCGTCCGCTTTCGAGCTCGATGGTGATCGACCCGTCGTGGCAGATCGGGTCGTCGTACTGGCTGGTCTGGAAGTTCTTCGCCGTGTCGGGGTAGAAGTAGTTCTTGCGTGCGAACCGAGAGTGCTCGGCGATCTCACAGCCGAGCGCGAGGCCCAGACGGATGCTGGACTCGATCGCCTTCTGGTTGACCTGCGGCAGGCCACCCGGCAGTCCGAGGCAGGTGGGGCAGGTGTTGGTGTTGGCGCCGGACCCGAATTCGTTCGCGCAGCCGCAGAACATCTTGGTCTTGGTGTTGAGCTCCACGTGCACCTCGAAGCCGAGCACCGGCTCGAACAGTTCGAGGGCCTTGTCGTAGTCCATCAATTCGGCTTTCGCCATTAGAGAGCTCCCTTGGTGCTGGTGGCGAGCGTGAGCTCCGGTGCCTGGTCGAGCATGGTGTGACCCCAGCCGGCTTCAAGCAGTTGTTCGATGGCCGAACCGACGGTGTAGAGGCGGGCATCCGCCTTCGCGGGGGCCATGATCTGCAACCCGACCGGCAGGCCGTCTTCCGGCGCGAGGCCGATGGGCAGGCTCATTCCCGGCACGCCGGCCAGGTTCGCCGGAATCGTCGTCACGTCATTCAGGTACATCGCCATCGGGTCTTCGAGCTTCTCACCGAACTTGAACGCGGTGGTCGGAGCGCTCGGGGAAACGAGCACGTCGACCTGCGCGAAGGCGGCGTCGAAGTCCCGCTGGATGAGCGTACGCACCTTCTGCGCGCTGCCGTAATAGGCGTCGTAGTAGCCGGTGCTGAGCGCGTAGGTGCCGAGGATGATGCGGCGCTTCACCTCGGGGCCGAAGCCGGCCTCGCGGGTGGCCGCCATCACGCGTTCGCTGGTGAGCGATCCCTCGTTCGGGTTCACCCGGATTCCGAAACGCACGGAGTCGAAGCGCGCGAGGTTGCTGGACGCTTCCGCCGGAAGAATCAGGTAGTACGCGGCCACGGCGTACTCGAAGTTCGGAGCAGACACCTCCACGATTTCCGCGCCGGCGGCCGCGAGGAGCGCGAGCGTTTCCGTGAACCGCTGCGTGACGCCGGCCTGGAAGCCGGAACCCGACAGTTCCTTGATCACGCCGACGCGCACGCCCTTGAGGGCGCCGTCGGCCAGACCCGCTCGCGCGGCGGCGGCCATGGACGGCCAGGAGTCGGTGAGCGAGGTGGAATCGAGCGGGTCGTGCCCGCCGATCACGTCGTGCAGCAGCGCCGCGTCGTAGACGGTGCGGGAGACGGGGCCGACCTGGTCGAGGGATGACGCGAGCGCGACGGCGCCGTAGCGGGACACTCCGCCGTAGGTGGGCTTGACTCCGACGGAACCGGTCACGGCGGCGGGCTGGCGGATCGATCCGCCGGTGTCGCTTCCGAGGGCGAGCGGCGCTTCGAACGCGCTCACCGCGGCGGCCGAGCCGCCACCGGATCCGCCGGGGATGCGGTCGCGGTCCCAGGGGTTGCGGGTCGGGCCGTAGGCGGAGTGTTCGGTGGAGGACCCCATCGCGAATTCGTCCATGTTGGTCTTGCCGAGGGGCACGAGGCCCGCGGCGCGCAGGCGCGCGACGACGGTGGCGTCGTAGGGCGGCACCCAGCCCTCGAGAATCTTCGACCCGGCGGTCGTCGGCATGTCGTGGGTGGCGAGCACATCCTTGATCGCGATCGGCACACCGGCGAGCGGACCGAGAGTGTCCCCGGCCGCGCGCTGCGCGTCGATGCGGGCAGCGGTGGCGAGCGCGGCCGGCCCGGAGACATGCAGGAAGGCGTGCAGGTCGGTGTCGACGTCGCTGATGCGGTCGAGGTGCGCGCGGGTGGCCTCAACGGCGCTGACGGCACCGTCGGTGAGCAGCGTGCTGAGGGTGGCGGCCGAGAGCCTGGTCAGATCTGTCATGGTTATTCTCCGTCCAGGATTGCGGGAACGCGAAACTTGTCGCCGTCACGGTCGGGGGCACCAGAGAGTGCCTGCTCAACCGTGAGGGATGCAACGACGACGTCGGGGCGGAAGACGTTGGTCAGCGGGAGGGGGTGACTCGTTGCGGGAATCTCGGCCGTGGCGACCTGTGACACCTTCGCGACCGAGTCGACGATCTGGCCCAGGTCGTGGGTGAGATTCGTGATCTCCTCGGGGCTGAGGTCGATCCGGGCAAGGCTTGCCAAGTGGGCAACCTGCTCGGCCGTGATTTCAGACATGGAACTCCGATTTTTTGTAGACGTGGATGCCTAATTCTATTCGGAGGCGTTGGTGACGAGTGCCGCCTGGTCCGTTCCGATCACCGCCATGTTGTGCAGCGACTCGCTTCCCCGGGTGAAATAGTCGTTGTGGCCCCACGATTTGTTGAGTTTTCGACCGTTTTGCCGGTCGACGCCGCCGTCCACGCCGAGCGTGTGGGCTCCGTACGACGCACTTCCGGGGTCGCTGCCGAAGAATCCGCTGTTCACGGCCGGGTCCCAGTCGGCCTCCCCCACGTAGACGTTGCCGTCGGCCACGTTGAGCCGGTCGATCGATTGGATGGCGCTGCCGGGCGAGCCGACCAGAACGAGGGCGTCGACCTGCACGGAGCCGCGGGCGAGCGCCTCGAGGGAGACCAGGGTGCCGTAGGAGTGAGCGAAGACGGACAGGAACGGTTCGTGTTCGGCCCGGGTGGAGCGTATACCCTGCCAGGAGTCCACGAGGAAGTCGGCGCCGGCCTCGGCTCGGTCGAGGCCGCCGACGTTGAAGACGCTCGGCGTTTCGTATCCGATCCACGCGATCGTGGCGACACTGGGAATTGCCGTACGGGAGGTGATCGCCTGCTCTCGCAGCACGCTGACCTGTTCGGCGTAGAGGGCGTCGGCCGTGTCGGACCAGTTGACGAGCTGTTCCTGTACGCCGTAGTTCATCCCAGGCACCAGGTAGCTGACGTAGTCGGCGGTGTCGGGGTTTCCCAGCGCGATCGCGGCCCGACCGCCGTCCGTGAGGTCCAGGAGCACCAGGGTTCGGGTCGGCGACTGACACGGATGCACCAAGGCCCGCTGAACCTGCTTCATGACCGACAGTTCCCGGGTCACGGACGGAGACATGGTTCGGCCGGATGCGCCGGTGAGCTGTGCCGTGGCTTTCGCCACCGCCTCCCCGAGGTACCGCGCGTTGGCCTGACCTCGGTCCACGAGCGGGATGCCGTCGAGGTTGCCCACCAGGCGGGGAAGATCGCCCTGAAGGTCGTGGCGTGACGTGTCGTCGAGCTGCGTCCACCAGCGAGTGACGTCGGTCGCGGCCGGAGGTGCGGCGAGGATCGTGTCGATGGCGGTGGGGTTGACGGAAGCGAACGTGCGCAGTTCGGTGGGGGTCAGGCGTGCAATCCCGTCGAGCACGACCATCCCGCGCGTACTGCGGCCGGCGCGCGCCGTGCCGTCGATGTCGACGGAGGAGCCCGCCGACGATGACAGTTGCAGCCACACCGGTTCCGACCGGGGACCGATCCATGGTTCGGCGCTGAGCGCCTGGGCGGGCAGGTGACCGGCGGCGGTGTCGACGCGAACGACCTGCACGGCCTCCGGCGCGGCGGCACTCTCGAACGGGCCCCCCAAGGCAAGCGAGATGAGTACTGCCACCATGTCGTACAGCGCTTCGTCCCCTCGCCTGTGCCGCTGCCGGGTGCGCGCACGGCGCGCACATATATATCCAGATCAGCATATCGGCGACACGGACGAAAAAAGAAGCCCAGCCAGCCCAATTGGCGCGGACGGCCCTTAGAATGCGAGGCTAGGACGGTATTGGTTCCGACAGTGCGTTCGGCCCCTGTTCGACCAGAATCTTGAATTCGTCGGCGTCGAGGATACGAATCCCGAGGGTTTCCGCCTTGGCCAGCTTGGATCCGGCCCCCGGTCCGGCGGCAACGAAGTCCGTGTTCTTGGAGACGCTGGACGCGGACTTGCCGCCCGCGGCGATGATCGCCTCCTGGGCTCCGTCCCGGGTGTACCCGTCGAGGGAACCGGTGGCCACGACGGTCAGGCCGGACAAGACACCGCCGGCGGCCGATGCGCCGCCCGGTCCGGGATGTCCGGGTGTGGTGAATTGCACGCCGGCCCTGGCCCAGGCATCCACGATGTCCCGGTGCCAATCCACCTGGAACCAGTCGACCACCGCGTCGGCAATGATGCCGCCGACGCCGTCGACGATCGCGAGGTCCGCGGCCGCACTCTCCCGAATCGCGTCGAGGGAACCGAAGTGATCGGCCAGGGCCCGAGCGGCGACCGGTCCGACATGGCGGATGTTCAGCGACACGAGGATGCGCCAGAGCGGCTTGGTTTTCGCCCGGTCGATTTCGGCGAGCAGTTTCGTGGCGCTCGCGGACGGTTGCAGTCCGGTGAGGCCGTTCTTTCTCTCGGCGGCCGTCAGGTTTCGGCTGAAGGGCATGCGCAACTTGTCGCTGCCGTCCGCGTCTTCCCGGGGCAGACCGGTTTCGGCGTCGCGGACGGTGACCTGGATGGGGAGGAGGTCGCTCAGTTGCAGATCGAACAGGCCGGCCTCGGTGGGAAGGGGCGGCTGCGCCGGAACGGTGGGCTGGGTCAGCGCGGCCGCGGCGACCTCGCCGAGCACCTCAATGTCGAGGCCGCCGCGGGAACCGATGTGTTCGACGCGGCCACGCACCTGAGCCGGGCAGCTGCGGGCGTTCGGGCAGCGCAGGTCGATATCGCCCTCTTTGGCCGGAGCGAGCGGCGTGCCGCACTCCGGGCAGTTCGTCGGCATCACGAACTCGCGTTCGGTACCGTCGCGCAGCTCCACGACGGGGCCGAGCACCTCGGGGATCACATCGCCCGCCTTGCGGAGCACGATCGTGTCCCCGATCAGGACCCCCTTGGCCTTGACCACATCCTGGTTGTGCAGGGTGGCCTGCCGAACCTCTGACCCGGCCACGCGCACCTTGTCCATTACCGCGAAGGGTGTGGCGCGTCCCGTGCGTCCCACGCTGACGACGATGTCGCGCAGCTTGGTGTTGACCTGCTCCGGAGGGTATTTGTAGGCGATGGCCCATCGCGGTGCCCGGTTGGTCGCGCCGAGTTCGGCGTGCAGGTCCAGCTCGTCGATCTTGATCACGATGCCGTCGATTTCGTGGGACACCCGGCCCCGGTGCTCGCCGTAATACTCGATGAACTCTGCGGCCTCTTCCCGGTTCGGCGTAACCCGGAAATACTCGCTGGTGGGCAGGCCCCAAGCGTCCAGGACCGCGTACACCTCGGATTGGGACGTGGCGGCCGGGTGTTCCCAGGCGCCGATGCCGTGCACGAGCATGCGCAGTCGGCCGAGCCGGGCCTTCATCAGGACCAGCTGGGCGGGCGTCTTCGTGGATGCCTTCTGGCGCAGGGAGCCGCTCGCGGCGTTCCTGGCATTGGCGAACGGGCGCTCACCCGACGTGACCTGGGCAGCATTGAGCTCGGCGAAGGATTCGACCGGGAAGAACACCTCCCCGCGCACCTCCATGAGGGGAGGATGCCCGGTGCCGGTCAGTCGGCGCGGGATTCCGGGCACGAAGTCGATATTCTCGGTCACGTCCTCCCCGACCACACCGTCGCCGCGGGTGGCAGCTGTGACGAGCACTCCATTCTCGTAGCGCAGGTTGATCGCCAGGCCGTCGATTTTGAGCTCGCACAGGTAGTGCACGGATCGACCCGAATCGCGTTCGACCTTCGCGGCCCAGTCGAGGAACTCGTCGATCGAGAACACGTTGTCGAGGCTGAGCATGCGTTCGGCGTGCTGCACCGGGTCGAAGAGCGTGGTTTCGGCGCGCCCGCCGACGGTTTGGGTGGGGCTGTCCTGGCTCTGCAACTCGGGAAAGAGCCGCTCGAGTTCTTCGAGTCGCCGCACGAGATCGTCGTACTCGGCATCGGCGATGACGGGTTCGTTCCGGTCGTAGTAGGCGTCCCGCGCGGCGAGGATTCGCTCGGTCAGGGTGGCGGCCGTGGCGGCGGCATCCGACAGCGAATCGTCGGGGGCGGTTTCACTCATTCGTCAATTGCGCCACGGTTCGGCTCACGCGTCAAGCGTTGGCGCTGCCGGCGTGGCAGGGTCCGCGGCGGGAGCGTCCGCGGCGGCTCCGACCGGAACGGCGCTGACCGTGCGGTCGATCGTGCACTGGCCGAGAACCCGGGTGCCCAGGTAGAGCACGGCGGTCTGTCCGGGGGCGACGCCGGTGAGGGGCTCGACGGGAGTGATCTTCAGTTCCACCCGGTCTGCGCCGTGCACGAGCTGCGCGACGGCCGGCTCCGGGTCGGCGTGCGCGCGGATCTGCACGTGGCAGTCGAAGGCGATCTCCGGGGTGGCGGGGGCGAGCCCGGCCCAGGTGTAGGAGTCTCCGGCGATTTCCTTGACCGCGAGCGCCTCCTTGGGCCCGACGACGACGGTGTTGGAGATCGGGCGCACCTCAAGCACGAACCGGGGCTTGCCGTCAGAGGCCGGGGTGCCGATGGAGAGTCCCTTGCGCTGTCCCACGGTGAAGGCCACCGCACCCGCATGCTCGCCGAGTTTCTGGCCTTCGCGGTCGAGGATGTCGCCCGTTTCCGGGGCGACCCGCTCCCCCAGCCAGCCCCGCGTGTCACCGTCGGGGATGAAGCAGATGTCGTAGGAATCCGGCTTGTCGGCCACGGAGAAACCGCGTTCGGCGGCCTCCGCGCGAACCTCGGCCTTGGACGGTGTCTCACCGAGCGGGAACAGGGAATGGTTGATCTGGTCGGCGGTGAGCACGCCGAGCACGTAGGACTGGTCCTTGGCCCAGGCCGCGGCGCGGTGCAGCTCCTTGTTGCCGTCGGCGTCCGTCACGATGCTGGCGTAATGGCCGGTCACCACGGCGTCGAAGCCGAGGTCGATGGCCTTTTCGAGCAGGGCGGCGAACTTGATCTTCTCGTTGCAGCGCATGCACGGGTTCGGGGTGCGTCCGGCCGCGTACTCGGCGATGAAGTCATCGACGACGTCGAGCTTGAAGCGCTCGGAGAAGTCCCACACGTAGTACGGGATGCCGATGATGTTGCAGGCACGCTGGGCGTCCATCGAGTCCTCGACCGTACAGCAGCCACGACTTCCGGTGCGCAGAGTTCCCGGCATTCGACTGAGCGCCAAATGCACGCCGACGACCTCGTGTCCCGCCTCGACCGCACGGGCTGCGGCCACGGCGGAATCAACACCGCCACTCATTGCTGCTAAAACCTTCACCGGACAAGTGTAGTCGCTGCTGACGGCCGGGGTGACTATCCTCTCGTCACCCGATCCGACATTCCGGCCCGCACGGCCTGCGCGTGGGCGGCGGGGAGGGCGGCAAGCAGGGCGTCAACGTCCGCCTCCGTGCTCGTGTGACCGAGCGTGATGCGCAGCGCACCACGGGATTCGAGCTCCGAGCGTCCCATCGCCCGCAGCACATGCGACGGCTCCGGAACGCCCGCCTGACAGGCAGACCCGGTCGACACGGAAACGCCGGCCACATCGAGCAGAAACAGCAGGGAATCGCCTTCACAACCGGGGAAGCTGAAGTGAGCGTTGCCGGGCAGGCGCCCGGCCGGATCGGGGTCGCCGTTGAGAATGGCGGCGGGGGCGATCCGCCGAACGCCGTCAATCACCCGGTCCCGCAGGCCGGAAAGCCTGGCGTGCTCGTCCGACCGGCCGGCGCCGAAGGCGGATGCCGCGACCGCAAACGAAACCGCGGCCGCCACATCCTGGGTGCCGCTGCGCACCTTGCGCTGCTGTCCGCCGCCGTGCAGCAGCGGAACGACCACGGTGCGGCGACCGAGGATCAACGCTCCGACGCCCACCGGTCCGCCGATCTTGTGCGCGGACAGGCTCACGGCGCTCACCCCGGCGCGGCTCAGCGCCGAAAAGTCGACGGGCAGGTAGCCGTAGGCCGAGACGGCGTCCACGTGCACGGGGATGCCGTGGGCGGCGGCGAGCGCCGCGATCTCGGTGAGCGGTTGCACCGTGCCGACCTCGTTGTTGGCGGCGATCACCGTGACGAGCGCCACATCCGCCGGGTTGGACGCGATGGCCGCGTCGAGGGTCGCGACGTCGATACGCCCGAGCGTGTCGAGCGGAATCCACTCCACTACCGCGTCGTCGTGCTCGGCGAGCCATTCCACGCTGTCGAGGGTCGCGTGGTGTTCGCCTTCGGCGACCAGGATGCGTCGCCTGGGCGCTCGAGCCCAGAACAGGCCTTTGATCGCGAGGTTGATCGCCTCGGTGCCGCTGCCGGTGAACACGACCTCGATCGGGTCGCAGTGCACGCTCGCGGCGATGTGTTCGCGGGCCTCCTCCAGCATGCGCTTGGCGTTCTGGCCCTGGCTGTGCACGGATGCGGGGTTGCCGACGACGGCCATGGTCTCGGCGTAGGCGGTGATAGCGGCGGGAAGCACGGGCGTCGTGGCCGCGTGATCGAGGTAGACGACCATCTGGTCCCTCTTTTCTACTGGTGTCCCAGCCTGTCAACTCTAGTTCCGGCTGTGGTTGGAGCACCCCGTCCGCACTGATTACTCTTGATTGCATGACTCACGCCGATCCGCTGCGCAATCTCGGCGTACGAATTTCATCCAATGGCGGCGAATTGCGCGTATGGTCCGCGGAAGCGGATGCCATGGAACTGTGCATTTTCGACGACACCGACCCGAACTGGATCATCAGAAGCATCCCGATGAGCCGGGACGACCACAACGTGTGGTCCGTGAAATCCCGCACCCTGTCGAGCGGTCGCCGCTACGGCATTCGCGTATCCGGTCCCGTCGGCCCTCGAAATTCGTTTCACCCGGAAACAACCCTGCTCGAACCCTACTCACGCGGCCTGGTGCGCGTCGGTGCCGACACCTGGCAGTCGTCCGTCGTCGACGACCGTTTCGACTGGGGCGGCGTGACCAAGCCCGCCGTGCCCCTGGACCACACGGTGGTGTACGAGACGCACGTTCGGGGCATCAGCCGGCTGAACAAGAAGATTCCGGCGGCCCTCCGCGGCACGTATGCGGGCCTCGCGCACGAATCCACGATCGCGTACCTCACCGACCTCGGGGTCACGAGTGTCGAGCTGCTGCCCGTGCAGTCCTTCGTCTCCGAGCAACGCCTGATCAAGCAGGGGCTGATCAACTACTGGGGCTACAACACGCTCAACTTCTTCTCCCCGCACGCCGACTACGCCACCCAGGCCGCGCAATCCGGCGGCCCGGAGGCCGTGCTGCGAGAGTTCAAGGACATGGTCAAACGCTTGCATGAGGCCGGCCTCGAAGTGATCATGGACGTCGTCTACAACCACACGGCGGAGGAGGGCCCCAACGGGCCGGTGACGAGCCTGCGCGGCATCGACAACTCCACGTACTATCGCCAGACCGAATCCGGCCAGTACATCGATGTGACCGGGTGCGGAAACACCGTGAACTTCGGCCACGAAGTCCCCCGGCGTCTGGTGATGGATTCCCTGCGGTATTGGGCCAACGAGGTGCAGATCGACGGGTTCCGCTTCGACCTCGCGGTGACCCTGGGCCGCGACGAGGACGTCGTGTACGACCCCGAGCACCCGTTGCTCACCGGCATTCGGGATGACCCGGAGCTGGCGGGGGCCAAGCTCATTGCCGAACCGTGGGACGTGGGCCAGGGCGGGTGGCAAACGGGCAATTTCGCGTCCGGCTGGTCGGAATGGAACGACCGCTACCGTGACCGCATGCGTGACTTCTGGCTGAGCGACATACGCAGCCTGCGGCAGTCCGGCAGCGCCGGAAGCGGGATCGGACGCTTCGCCACGCGTGTCGCGGGGTCAAGCAACACCTTCGCGACGGACCGCGGACCGCTCGCCTCCCTCAACTTCATCACCGCGCACGACGGTTTCACGCTCGCCGACCTCACGGCCTACGACACCAAGCACAACCTCGGCAACGGGGAGTCCAACCGCGACGGCACCGGCAACAACAATTCCTTCAACCACGGCGTCGAGGGCCCCACCCGCGACGTGGTGATCCTCGCCGCGCGCCGCAAGGCCATGCGGAACCTGCTCGGCACGCTCCTGCTGTCCGCCGGCATCCCCCTGATCACCGCCGGTGACGAGTTCGGGCGCAGCCAGCGCGGGAACAACAACGCTTATTGCCAGGACAGCGAGCTCACCTGGTTGAACTGGGACTTCGACGACTGGCAGCAGGACCTGCATCGCGTGAGTCGGCGCCTGCTTCAGCTGCGGCGTGAGAACCCGGCGCTTCGGCCCGTGAAATTCGGCCGGTTCGGCGAGACGACGCTGAGCGCGAGCCAGCTCGACTGGTACAACAGCGACGGTCAGTCCATGTCGGACGACGACTGGAACTCTCCGGAGGCCCGCACCCTGCAGTACATGGCGGCAAGCACTCCCGAACACGAGGCGTCCAACCGCATCCTGCTCGTGGTGCATGCTCGGGAGCAGCAAGCGACCGTGACGCTTCCCGCCCACCCGGGGGTGGACTCGTACACGCTCCTGTGGGATTCCAGCCATGACGATCTGCGCGACGCCGTGATCGAGCACGAACCGGGCTCGCCGCTGGTGATGGCGGGCGCGTCGATGCAGCTCCTGCGGGCGCATGCCGGCGTTCCCGCGTCCGGCGCGAAGAAGGCCGCGACGGGCACGTCCTGACCGACACCCGGGGTTCCGGGTGTCGGGTGCCGACGGTCAGGTCGCGACGGCGACGAGACCCATCTCGGCCGCACTGACGAGCAGCGCGTTACGCGGCACCACCCGAACCGTGTAGCCGAAGGCACCGGCGCGATCAAGCTGCACCTTTCCGGTGAACAGGGTGGGCACGCCAAAGGGCGTTCCCGGAACGTCGGCCGACTCGGATGCCGCGGCGGGCGCGAGCGCCTGGCTCGCGGTGTCCTTGAGGTCGTCGGCGCCGGAGCTGCGGCCGTACACCACCTCAACGGTGACGTCGGAGGTCAGCAGCCCATTCAGGTGTACGTGCGCCCTCAGGTGCAGGGCATCGCCGACCTGGGGCACGGCGAGTATTCCGCCGGATTCCACGTGGGTCACGGCGACGCCACTCCACTTCGAGACCAGCTTTGCCTTCCACGCCGCCAGCTCCCGCGCGGCCCGGTAATTGTTGGCGGAGAGCAGCCGCTCGTAGCGGCTCGCCGGGCGGTACATGCGCTCCACGTACTGGCGCACCATCCGGTCCGCGCTGAGCTCGGGCGACAGGGTGGCGAGAGTGTGACGGATGTTGCCCACCCAGCGTTCCGGCACGTTGTCGCCGTTGCGTTCGTAGAACGTGGGGGCGACGTGGTGTTCGATCAGGTCGTAGAGCGCCTCCGCCTCGAGCCGGTCACGCTCGGCCGAGTCGTCGGCGGAGTCCGCGGAGGGAATGGCCCAGCCGTTCTTGCCGTCGTAGTATTCGGGCCACCAGCCGTCCAGAATCGACAGGTTGAGGGCCCCGTTGAGCGCCGCCTTCATGCCCGATGTACCGCAGGCCTCCAGCGGGCGCAGCGGGTTGTTCAACCAGACGTCGGTTCCGGGGTACATCAGCTGGGCCATGCCGATGTTGTAGTCGGGCAGGAAGGCGATGCGGGTGCGCAGCTCCGGGTCGGCGGCGAATTGCACGATCTTCTGGATCAGACGTTTGCCCTCCTCGTCGGCGGGGTGTGATTTGCCGGCGATGACGATTTGGATCGGCCGTTCGGGGTCGAGCAGCAGCGCCCGCAGTCGCTCCGGATCGTGCAGCATGAGGGTGAGTCGCTTGTACGTCGGCACTCGGCGAGCGAAGCCGATCGTGAGCACGTTGGGGTCGAAGACCCGGCCGATCCACGCCGGCGGCAGGCCGCCCGGATTCTGGTCCAGCCATGCGCTGGTCAGGCGCCGACGGGCGTCCTCCACGAATTGCAGGCGCATCTGGCCGCGCACCGACCACAGGTCCTGGTCGGTGACCTCCGGAGACAGCCAGTCGGCGGCCGTGGTGTCGCTCGTTCCGAGGCGGTTCTCGGCGAGGGAGAGGAGCGTGGGGTCCGTCCAGCTGGGCGCGTGCACACCGTTGGTGATGGAGGCGATCGGCACCTCCGTCGCGTCGAACCCGGGCCAGAGCCCGTTGAACATGCGCCGGCTCACCTCGCCGTGCAGCTTCGACACACCATTGGCGTGCTGACCGAGGCGCAGACCCATGATTGCCATGTTGAAGACGTCGGGTGATCCGCCGTCATAGCTCTCGGCGCCGAGGTTCAACAGGTCATCGACCGACACGCCGGGCAGCAGATCCGTTTCGAAGTAGCGACGCACCAGCTGCCGCTCGAACCGGTCGATACCGGCGGCCACGGGCGTGTGCGTGGTGAACACGGTTCCGGCGCGCGCCACCTGCAGGGCCTCCGGGAAACTCAGCCCCTCGCCGATGAGGCTCGAGATCCGCTCGAAGCCGAGGAATCCGGCGTGTCCCTCGTTGGTGTGGAACACCTCGGGTTCCGGGTGCCCGCTGATCGTGCTCCACAGTTTGACGGCCCGCGCGCCGCCGATACCCAGCAACAGCTCCTGCAACAGACGGTGCTCTCCCCCGCCGCCGTACAGCCGGTCCGTCACGAGGCGCAGGTCGTCGGGGTTCTGCGGAATGTCGGTGTCCAGCAGCAGCAGACGGATGCGGCCGACGCGCGCCTGCCAGACACGGGCGTGCAGCGTGCGATCGTCGGGCAGGGCGAGGGACACCTGCACGGCGGAACCGTCGGCGCGGCGCAGCACCGACAGCGGAAGCCCATCGGGATCGAGCAGCGGGTAGCTTTCCATCTGCCAGCCGTCGGGAGAAATGGCCTGGCTGAAGTAACCCGCGCGGTAGAACAAGCCCACCCCCACGAGGGGAACACCCAGGTCGGACGCGCTCTTCAGGTGGTCGCCGGCGAGGATACCGAGCCCGCCGGAGTACTGCGGCAGGGCGGCGGCAATGCCGAACTCCGGTGAGAAATACGCGATGGCGGCCGGCTTCGGCCCCTTCAGCGACTGGTACCAGCGCGGCTTCTCGAGGTAATTACGCAGGTCCACCCGCATGGCGTTGACCCGAGCGACATACTCGGGCGTGCCGGCGAGCTCGTCGAGGCGACCCGGGTCCACTGCGCCGAGCAGCGCCACGGGATCCGTGCCGATCTCGCGCCACAGCTCCGGGGCAATGTGCTCGAAAAGTTGACGGGTGGGCTCATGCCAGGACCACCGCAGGTTGCCGGCCAGCTCTTCCAGAGCGGCCAGCGCCTCGGGTAGTACGGCACGGACGGTAAATTTACGTATCGCCTTCACGAGATACACCCTAGGTGCGGAGTGCGTCGTTGTGTAACCGATCTCGCGCATACGACAAATTTTCACGCTACGGTCAAGATGTGGCTAAGACAGCAGGACCCAGAGACCTTCCGCAGACGACATCGGGCACGCGCGATGAGCAGACCGTCATCGGCCGAATTCCCGTGCTCGATCTCTCGCCCCAGTTGAACGACAATCTGTGGCCCGCAAGGGCCTTCGTGGGTGAGGTTGTGCCGTTTGCGGCCACGGCGTTCCGTGAAGGGCACGACCTGATCGGGGTCTCCCTGGTGCTCACCGCACCCGACGGCACCTCCTCAGCGCATCCGATGGCTCTCGGCGCAGCCGGCACCGACCGGTGGGAGGTGCGGGTTCCCGTGACGAGCCAGGGAACATGGACCTACCGCGTGCGCGCGTATGCGGACGACTTCGCCACCTGGCAGCACAATGCCGGGATCAAAATTCCCGCGGGCGTCGACGTCGAGCTGATGTTCACCATCGGTGCTCAGCTGATGAGCGCCGCCGGCACCGACACAGCCCGTACCGCGCCGGAACGACGCGTGTTTCAGGCCGCGGCGAAGCTTCTCGCCGACACGGCGAAGCCCCTCGCCGTGCGGCTCGCCGCGGTCGACAACCCCAAGCTTCTCGCGTTCATTCGCGCTCGCCCGCTGGCCGGCCTGGACTCGTACTCCGAGGAGCGCAGCGTCATCGCGGAACGCACCCGCGCCGGCGTCGGCTCCTGGTACGAGTTCTTCCCCCGCTCCGAGGGCGCCAGGCAGGCCGCGAACGGCTCGTGGAAGAGCGGAACGTTCCGCACGGCCGCGAAGCGCCTGCCGGGAGTCGCCGCCATGGGTTTCGACGTGCTCTACCTGCCGCCGATCCATCCGATTGGCACCGCGTTCCGCAAGGGACCCAACAATTCGCTCACCGTCGGACCGCACGACCCGGGGTCACCGTGGGCGATCGGGTCGGCCGACGGCGGCCACGACGCGATCCACCCCGACCTCGGCACGGTCGAAGACTTCACGTACTTCGTGGGCCGCGCCCGCAAGCTGGGGCTCGAGGTGGCCCTCGACTTCGCCCTGCAGGCCTCCCCCGATCATCCCTGGGTGGCCGAGCACCCGGAGTGGTTCACCACCCTGCCGGACGGCACGATCGCCTTCGCGGAGAACCCGCCCAAGAAGTATCAGGATATTTATCCGATCAACTTCGACAACGACCCCGACGGCATCCGCGCCGAATCGTTGCGCATACTGCGGCACTGGATCGGGCTCGGGGTGAACATCTTCCGCGTCGACAACCCGCACACGAAACCCCTCGACTTCTGGGAGTGGTTGATCCGCGAGGTCAACGCCGAGCATCCGGACGTTGTCTTCCTCGCGGAGGCCTTCACCCGCCCCGCTCTCATGCAGGCGTTGGGAAAGGTCGGCTTCCAGCAGTCGTACACGTACTTCACCTGGCGCAACACGAAGACGGAACTCGCGGAGTTCTTCACCGGTCTCGCCACAGAGACGGCGGACTTCCTGCGCCCGAACCTGTTCGTCAACACGCCCGATATTCTCACCGAGTACCTGCAATTCGGCGGTCCCGCGGCGTTCAAGATCCGTGCGGCCCTCGCCGCCATGGCCGCCCCGACCTGGGGTGTCTATGCCGGCTTCGAACTCTTCGAGAATGTGGCCAGGTCCGGCGCCGAGGAGAGCATCGACAGCGAGAAGTACGAGTACCGGCCGAGGGACTGGGCGCAGGCCGCGGCGCGCGGCACGTCCCTGGCCCCGTACATCACCCGGCTCAACCGCATCCGGTCGGAGCACCCCGCGCTCCGACAGCTGCGCAACCTGGACATCCACTCGAGTGACGACGACTCCATTCTGGTGTTCAGCAAGTACCTCGCCGCCGCCGAGACGGGAACCGGGGCCGATGACGCCATCATCGTCGTCGCGAACGTCGACCCGCATTCCGTGCGGCAGAGCATGGTTCACCTCGACGTGACCCGATTCGGGCGGGAACCGGGCACAACGTTCGAGGTCTGCGATCTCATCACCGGCGCGATCTGGACCTGGTCCGCCGATAATTTCGTTCGACTCGACGCATTCACCGAACCGGTACACATCCTGCGGGTGTTGAGCCAGACGCCAGGAAAGGCAAGCGCATGACCGAAAATCCCCGGAAGAAGACGACCGCGAAAGCGCCAGCGGCCGTGCCCGCCGTGACGAAGAAGAAAGCGAAGAAGAAGACCGCCGCCACCGTGGAGCCCGTGGCGACCCACGTACTCGAATCGATCGCGGCCGGCACGTACTACAACCCCCATGAGGTTCTCGGCCAGCATTCCATCGCGCAGGCCGGCGTCAGCGACCCCGTCGTCGTCATCCGCGCGCTGCGCCCGCTCGCCACGGAGGTTGTGGCGATCCTGTCCACCGGAGCCCACGTCGAACTCGCCCACGTCGGCTACGGCGTCTGGCAGGGCGTGAGCACCGTCGGATTCCAGGACTATACCCTCGAGGCGCGCTACGCCTCAGCGGCGCCGTGGATCAGCGACGACCCCTACCGCTTTGTTCCGACCATCGGTGAACTCGACCTCCACCTCATCGGCGAGGGCCGCCACGAACGTCTCTGGGACGTTCTGGGCGCCCATCAGCGGGAGCACGTCGGTGTGAACGAGTCCGTCTCCGGTACCGCCTTCGCCGTGTGGGCTCCGAATGCCCGTGCCGTGCGTGTGATCGGTGATTTCAACGGCTGGGGCGGCGCGACGTACACGATGCGCAACATGGGCAGCACCGGTGTGTGGGAACTGTTCATTCCCGGTCTCGGTGTCGGTTCCAACTACAAGTTCGAACTGCTCACGACCTCCGGCGGCTGGGTGCAGAAGGCCGACCCGATGGCCAGGCGTGCCGAGGTCCCCCCGATGACGGCGTCGGTCATCACCGCATCCGCCTACGAATGGGCGGATGCCGCGTGGATGACCGCCCGCGCCGCCACCGACCCGCACGACCGACCCATGAGCATCTACGAGATGCATGTCGGATCCTGGCGCCCGGGCCTCAGCTACCGCGATCTTGCGGATGAGCTCATCGGGTACCTGAACGAGCTCGCGTATACGCATGTGGAATTCATGCCGCTCGCCGAGCATCCGTTTGGCGGGTCCTGGGGTTACCAGGTCACCGGGTACTACGCGCCGACGAGCCGCTACGGCACGCCCGACGACCTGCGGTACCTGATCGACCGGCTGCACCAGGCCGATATCGGCGTGATCATGGACTGGGTTCCCGGGCACTTCCCCAAAGACGACTTCGCCCTCGGCCGCTTCGACGGCCAGGCGCTGTACGAGCACGCCGACCCGCGTCGCGGCGAGCAGATGGACTGGGGCACCTACGTTTTCGACTTCGGCCGCCCGCAGGTGCGCAACTTTCTCGTGGCGAACGCCCTGTACTGGCTCGAAGAGTTCCACATTGACGCGCTCCGCGTCGACGCCGTCGCCTCGATGCTCTACCTCGACTATTCGAGGGAGGACGGCCAGTGGGAGCCCAACAAATACGGCGGCAACGAAAACCTCGAAGCCATCAGCATGCTGCAGGAGATCACGGCGACGGCCTACAAGCGCAACCCCGGCGCCGTCATGATCGCGGAGGAATCCACGAACTGGGGCGGGGTCACCGCGCCGACATCGCAGAACGGACTCGGCTTCGGGTTCAAGTGGAACATGGGCTGGATGCACGACTCGCTCGAGTACATGCACGTCGACCCCATGTACCGCGCCTTCCACCACAACGACATCACGTTCTCCTTCGTGTACGCGTTCAGCGAGAACTTCCTGCTCCCGATCAGCCATGACGAGGTCGTGCACGGAAAGGGTTCGCTGATCAGCCGCATGCCCGGTGACTCCTGGCAGCAACTCGCCAACGTGCGGGTGTACCTGGCATTCATGTGGGCGCACCCCGGCAAGCAGCTGTTGTTCATGGGCCAGGAATTCGGACAACGATCCGAGTGGAGCGAAGAGCGCGGCCTCGACTGGTGGACGCTTGACCAGCCCGCTCACCGCGGGCTGTTCAACCTGGTGGGTTCCCTGAACCGCGCGTACCGCGACAACGCCAGCCTGTGGGCCCGCGACAACGACCCGGGCGGCTTCGAAGTGCTCGACATCGACGCGGCACAGCAGAACGTCGTGACGTTCCTGCGCTGGGACCACGACGGCCAGCCGATCGCCTGCCTGTTCAACTTCTCCGGGCAACCGCACACCGACTACCGCGTGGGCCTGCCCGCCACCGGACAGTGGGAGGAGATTCTCAACACGGATGCCGGGGACTTCGGCGGCTCCGGCGTCGGGAACCTCGGCGGCGTCGAGGCCACCGGGCAGCCGTGGGGCGGGCGTGAGGCATCCGCTCTCGTCACGCTGCCGCCGCTCGCCGGCCTCTGGCTCAAGCTGCGCCGCTAGTCGGTCGCAACCGGATACGGCCCCGCCAGGGCGGGGCCGTATCCGGTTGACGCGGGTCGACGCCCAGCGCGTCCGGTTCGTACTCGGGTCAGTAGAGCAGCGCGGTGAGTCGCTTGCGCGTGGGGGCCACGCGGGGGTCTTCGTTTCCGATGACCTCGAACAGCTCCAGGATGCGCTCCCGAATGCTGTTGCGGCCGGCGGCGTCCTGAGCGGGAAAGAGCGTCAGCAGACGGTCGAAGGCGTCATCGACGTGCCCGCCGGACAGATCGAGGTCGGCCACGAGCAGCTGGGCCTCAAGGTCCTGCGGTGCGGCGGCCGCTGCCCCGCGGATCTCGTCGAGGGTCTTGCCCTGCAGGCGGAAGAGCAGGCTTGCCTGGGCCAGGCCGGCCACCGCCATGGTGTCGTTCGGGTTCTGGGCGAGTGCGATGCGGTACTCCGCCCTGGCCGTCTCGAAGTCGCCGCGTTCGATGGCTTCGTACGCCTCCAGGTGATGCGCCGGGAGCGGTTCCTCTACGGGCTCCTCGGCCTCGGGTGCCACCTCGGTTGTCTGCGCGGTACCGGTGACGCCCTGCTGCGCCGCGAGTTCCAGCACGCGCTCGAGCACCTCTCGGATCTGAGCTTCGGGCAGCGCCCCGTTGAACAACTGCACGGGCTGACCGTTGATCACGGCGGCCACGGTCGGAATGGATTGCGCCTGGAAGGCCGTGGACAGTTGCGGGTTGGAATCCACGTCAACCTTGGCCAGCACGAACTTGCCGGCATAGTCGGCGACGAGCTTCTCCAGGACGGGTGTCAGCTGCTTGCACGGCTCGCACCACTCGGCCCAGAGGTCCACGAGCACGGGAACCGTGTTGGACAGCTCGAGGATCTCCCCGAAGTTCGCGTCCGTGCCATTGACCACAAGGCTCGGCACGGTGACGGTGCCCTCGGGTGACGCCGAGGTGCCTGGCGTGGCCGCGGCGGCCCCCTGCGGGCCGGTGGCGGCCGGTTTGTTCACGAGCGACGAGAGGTCGACGGCTCCGCGTAGGTTCGATCCGGACAGGGGTGCATTTGTCATGGAAGCTCCGAGGCTGAGATGAGTCCCTGGGTGCTCCCCAGGAGAGTGATTTTGTCGGTCGAGCCGGCGGCGGGAACGTAGAAGAGCAGCTGGTCGCTCAACACCTTCTGGATACCCTTCGCCGAGGACGTGACGCCGGACAGGGCCTTGCTCCCGGCGTCGTTGAAGTTCACCACGGCCTCCCCGTTCACCACGGTGGCGACCTCCGTTTCGTTGACGTTGACCGCGACGATCGCGCCGGAATCGTTGGTGGCCAGGGCCACCGTGCGCCCATCACCTGCCGCAGTTTGGAAGGCCAGCGTCGCCGTCACGGCCAGTTGGGCAATGTGGTCGGCGCGGCTCTGCACGAATGAGGCCAGAAAATCGTCGCCCTCGGTCTGGAACAGCGGCCACGAGGGGCTCGCCTCCCCCTGGAGCAGCACGTCGGCGTAAGCCGCGGCGACCTGATCGGGCGGAAGCAGCAGCAGTTTGTTGTCGGGGGCGATGGCGGGAGCGCCAATGGACGCCGGCGCCACGTGCGGAACTTGCGCCTTCGCCTCAAGACTGATCGCGTACTCCACGAGGTAGTCCGCGCGTGGCGTTTCCTGCCGAAGGATGAGGGTGGTCGGCGGAATGGTCTTGTCGTCCTGCTCCAGCACGGTCATCACGACCCGCGGCCACGAATCGGACTGTTGCGGAAGCGTCACTGACAGCGGCGGCGTTCCGATGGCGGCCGGGGCCGCGATCTCGGGATCCACGCCGCGCATGGTGTAGTTCTTCAGGCGCAGTTCCAGCGCCGTTCCCGTGAACCGGGTGGCAATCGCGTCCGCGTTCAGGTTGGCATCCGCGTCGGCGGCCACCGCGGCGATCTTCGTGACGACGCGCTCGATCTGTGGCACCGTCGCCGCCGCCGGCGGAACCTCCGTCGCGGCCGCGGTGCCGTCGGTCGACTCGGGGGTCGGGGTGGGCGTCGGCGTTTGGCTCACTCCGGCGGTTGTCGCCGGGGGCGCCGCCGGCCAGAAATCGGCGGAGCATCCGCTGAGGACAAGCCCGGAAATGAGCAGCATCGGAACCACGGCGATCATGGACCGCGAGTTCGCACCGCCGGAACCGGTGATGTCCCCCGCCTTCAGCGCCTTCGGGCGCGGCGCGCGCGGGAGACGCGGCATCCGGGGCCCGCGCGGCACGTTGCGGCGAGGACGACGCGAACGACGCAGGTGCAGCAGCGCCAGGACATACAGAACAAGACCAACGAGCAGCAGCCCGGCGCCGCCGACCAGAAGGGGGCCGGCCCACGGAGTGGAGTTGTCGACCGCCCAGGCCATCCTGATTTCGGACGGGGCCGCGGCGGAACCGTCGGAGGCGACGATGACGGACATGCCCGCGGGCAGGTTGAGGTTCTTGGTCAGGAAAGTCGCTCCCGAGAATTCCTGCAGCCAGAGGTCAGAGCCGGCCGGGTTCGTGACCGGGTCGACGGCCGGCAGCGCCTCCTCGGCCGGGGTGTCGGCCTCCGGCTCGACGGCCTCGACTTCGGTGACGGTGAGCGCGTGCGTCTGGTCGTCAAGGCTCACGACGGCATGAGCGTCGCCGCCGATCCAGGCCGTGACGTCCGCGGTGCGGCCGTAGGCCAGGAACGTGGATTCCGCTCCACTGACGCGAATGGACTGGTTGCCGGGCAGAGCCGCCAGCGCGGAGGAATCAATGATGGTGTACGCGGATGTACCGGCGGTGCTGGCGGTCAGCGAGCTCGTCGACGGTTCAAGAAAAATTGTTCGCTGCGCGATACCGAAAACAATCATTACGGCCGCGAGAACGAAGGCCACGATGGCAAGAACAAAACGCACGTATCACCCTTCTATGTTGCCGAACGGTCAGTGTCGGGCATGCCCGCACCAATGTCGGGTCCGACGGCAACAGACACGGGTTTCAACGATACTGGGTTCTCCTGAAAGGTGCCTAATAGTCACTTCGGCGATTGAACGCGGATTGTGCAGCCGAAGCCCGATGGAGGCAGACTAAAATTGGATCGGTTTCATGGACTTGCGTCGCGCCCGACGTAAGTCACGTTGAAGCCCGACTTTTGAGGAGAACCGTGCCCAACGACGAATCTGACTTCACCCAGGTCTTCCGTGGCTACGACAAGGACGAGGTTGCCAAGGCCATTCAGGGGCTTCGCCGCGACCTGATCAAAGCCAATACCCACAGCGCCGAGTCGAGCAAAGAGGTGCGCCGGCTCTCGGCTCAGATCGATGAGCTCAACGCCGTGATCGAAGAAGTGGGCAGCCCCACCTTCTCCGGCCTCGGCGCCAGACTCGAGAACACGCTGCGCGTGGCCGAAGAGCAGTCCACGCGCGTCATCGCCCAGGCGGACAATGACGCTGCCCGGCTGCGTACCGCCACCTCCATCGAGATCGACACCCTGCGCCGGGAAGCCGCCGAGCAGGCCGCCCGTACCCTGTCCGACGCCGACGTTCGGGCGCGCCGCGTACTCGACGACGTGCGAGTTCAGGCCGACGACATCGTCGCCAGCGCCCAGGACGAATACGCCCAGCTGACCGAGGACGCGAAGAGCCAGGCCACGCTCCTGCGCAGCGACGCCGCCACCGAAGGTGCGGAGGCCCGGTCCACGCTCAAGCGTGAGGTCGCCGCCATCCGCGCCGAAGTCGAACGGGAGGCGGCCGACCTGCGCATGCTCGCGCACCGCGAAACGACAGCGGCCCAGGAGATCGCGGCGGGACTCACCGCCGAAAGTGAGGCCGCCCGCGCGGCCGTCGCGCTCGAGGTCGCGGAGCAGCGCGCGACCGTCGCCCGAGAGACCGAAGAAACCCGTATCGCCCTCGCCGACGAAACGGAACGTGCGCGCATCGCCCTGACGCAGGAAAGCGACCTGGCGCGAGCCGCTCTCACCGGAGAAATCGACCAGTTGCGGGCGGACTTCACCCGTCAGGAGTCGGAGGATCGTGCGGCGCTCCAGGCCGAGATCGCCGACGCGCGCGCACGGCTCGAGAGCGAGCTTGCCGTGACACGACAAACGGCAACGGCCGAAGCGGCGACCCTCGCGCGTGAAATCGCCCAGGCGCGCGCCGATCTCCAGGTGGAGCTGACCCACGATCGCGATGAGGCCGAGCAGGAGCTCCTCACACGTCACGAGGCCGCTGTCACCCAGGCCGACACTTTCCAGGCCGCCGCCGAGAGCCAACTGGCCGAAACGGAGGCGCGGGTGGCCGAACTGCGCGCACTGAACAGCGAGCTGGACACCGGCGCCCGCGCGACGGCCAGAACGCTGCAGACAGAGTCGGAGGATGCGGCCGCGCTCGTTCTGCAGACCGCGAAGGACAAGGCGGCCGCTGTCGTCGCTGAGGCGGACGCGCGAGCGAAACGCCTCCTGTCGGATGCGGAAGACCGACTCGCCCAGATCAGAATTGAGCGCGACTCCGTTGCAGGATACTTTGAGAGCCTGCGCGGTGTACTCACGGAAGCCGAGCGGGTGAGCAGCGACGACAACTAGGTCGCAACGATCAGCAACGGTGCGGGAGCCCCAGCGTGAAGATTCAGAATGCATTTCGCTTCGGCCTCGTCGGAACGTTGGGAGTGGGCCTCGGCCTGCTGATCATCACGTCGGTGATCACCCTGCAGACGATCATCACCTACATCGGAGCGGCTCTTTTTCTCGCTCTCGGCCTCGACCCCGCCGTGTCGTGGCTGGAAAAGAAGAGGTTCCCGCGGTGGGCGGCGATCCTGACCGTGCTCGGCGCGGTCGTCGGGGTCATGACCGGGGTGATCTTCGCGATCGTGCCGATCATCGTCGACCAGGTCGCGAAGTTGTCGAAGATCATTCCCGACCTCATTACCGCGGTGAACACGTCGTCCTTCATCGAGGATGTGCAGCGCAACTATCCGACCCTCGACGTTCCGGTCATCGTGAAGTCGATCACGGACTTCCTCGGGAGCAACCTGAAAGAAATCACGAACACGATCGTGCAATCCGGCCTGGCCCTCGTCGCCGGTCTGTTCGGTGGACTGATCATCCTGATTCTCACCCTCTACTTCACGGCCTCGCTGGGGAGCATGAAACGTGCCATGTACCTGCTCGTTCCCGCATCCAAGCGGGACCGCTTCACCGACCTGAGCGAACAGATTTCCCGTTCGGTGGGCAAGTATGTGGTCGGTCAGGCAGGTCTCGCGGCGATCAACGGCGTGCTGAGCTTCATCTTCCTGTCGATCATCGGCGCGCCGTTCCCGGCGCTGCTGTCCTTCATCGCTTTTCTTTTCTCGCTCGTCCCCCTGGTGGGCACGCTGACCGGATCCGTCATCATTGTCGCCACCTGCCTGATTCCCGGCATCGGCAGTTCGCCGCTGACCGCGTTTGTGGCGGCCATCTACTACCTCATCTACATGCAGGTCGAGGCGTACGTTCTGAGCCCGAACATCATGAATCGTGCCGTGTCGGTTCCGGGCGCCGTCGTGGTGATCGCCGCACTGGCCGGCGGCAACCTGCTCGGTATTCTCGGCGCCCTGATCGCGATCCCGGTGGCCGCGTCAGCGATCCTCATCGTCAAACAGGTCATCATTCCTCGCCAGAACGAGCTGTAGCCCCGTCAGGCGTCGCCCGGGTCGTTCCACTCCGTGGGGAGGGGCAGGGCCGCGGGATTGACCACGGCGACGATTTCGTCCAGAACACGGCGGGTCATGTTCTCCCCCACCCAGAGGTGTTTGCCGCCGTCCACGGCGATGAAGCGCGTCGCCGGCACGGAGGCGAAGCGCTCGCGCGCCTCGTCCGGTTGCAGGTAGTCGTCGTGTTCGGGTATGACGGCCACGAGAACACGATCCTGGTCTGCCCACGCGGCCAGTTCGGCATCCGTCGCCCGGTGCAGGGGCGGGGACAACAGGATGGCGCCCAGGATCGGGTGTTCCAGGCCGTATTTGAGGGCGAGTTCGGTGCCGAACGACCAGCCGACGAGCCAGGGATTGGGCAGGCCGCGTTCGGCCACGAACCGCATGGCCGCGGCAACGTCGGCCCGTTCGCCGATTCCGTCGTCAAAGCTTCCATCGCTTGTTCCGGCCGGCGATGTTGTTCCGCGCGTGTTGAAGCGCAGAACGGCGAGGTCGGCGAGGGCCGGCAGCCGACCCGCCGCCTTGCGCAGAATGTGGGAGTCCATGAACCCGCCGGCGGTGGGCAGCGGGTGCAGCGTGACGAGTGTAGCGACCGGTGCCCGGTTCGTCGGCACGGCCAGTTCGCCGACGAGCGTGAGGCCGTCAGCCGTCGTGAGTTCGATGTGTTCGCGCACGGCGGGCAGTTCCACGCCGCCGCGCACCTCGATGGGGTCGTGGTCGTGCTGCGGGCGTACGGCGGGCGAATCAGTCATGCGCATGTCTCCTGTGCCGGTGATGGTCTACTTGATTCTCCAGCAGTGTGAGTGCCAGTGCCGCCGGTTCGCGATGTCGGCGGCGTCGCCGAGCACGCCGTCGCCGCGCCACGCCACGATGTGAGCGACGCCGGGTTCCACAGTGAGGGAGCAGCCGGGGCAGATGTAGGCCTTGAGCGCCTGTTTGGCCGGGATGGGCTGCACGTTCCAGAGGCCGTCACGGCGGGTCTCGCTTCGGCGCCAGCCCTCGAGCACATGGCTGAAACCGTTGTCGTCCTCGTCGGGGGTGACGGGTTTGCGACCGCGTGGTCGGTTGCTGCGGGCCATGGGTTCAGTCTATTGCGGCGCGCACACCCCGTGCGGCCGGTCGAGGCTCAGTACCAGCCGGACGCCTGCGACTTCGACCAGGCGCCGCACGGGCTGCCGTACCGGTCGGTGATGTAGCCGAGGCCCCAGCTGATTTGCGTTGCGGGGTTCGTTGCCCAGTCCGCGCCGGCCGATCCCATTTTGGAGCCGGGGAGCGACTGCGGGATGCCGTAGGCGCCACTGGAACTGTTGGTGGCGTTCACGCGCCAGCCGGACTCCTTCTGCCACAGGGAGACGAGGCAGCTGTACTGATCTTCGCCCCAGCCGCGTGCTGCGACGGCATCGTAGGCGATGGCCTTCGCGGAACCGGGATCGGGAACGGCCGCTGCCGGCGCCGGGGTGGCGGTGCGTTGTGTGGGCGTGGACGCGATGACAACCGGTTCGGGGATCGGTTCGGGCTTCACGATCTCGGTGACGGTGAAGCCGTCGCGCGTCACCGTGTTCGTGTAGGCGCCGGAAGCGCCCAGCGTCTGGGTGGAATCACCGTCGTAGCGGTCTCCCGCGTCGCCGGCCACCTGGAAGTACGGGGATGCCGTGGCGCCGGAGTACGGATCGACGACGGTCACGAGCACGAAGGCGAAGGCGGCGACGAATCCGAAGAGAAAGTGCGTCGCTTTCACCGGCTTGCGGGTTCTGCGATGCGCGGTCCCAGTCGTGACTGCGACGGGTTCGATGACGCTCAGATGCCTGCCCATATGTTTCCCGACCTTAGCCCATGAGTCGTGATCGACCTAACCGGGCGGTGCTTCCGAGGCGGACGTCAACGCAGGTAGAGCATCACGTCGACGACACCGTCGAGCACAATATCCACCTGTGCCTCGCGGTATCCCCCGCGTTCCGGACGGAACACAGCGGTCCGCACCTCATCGACGTTCAACGGCATGCCGTCCCGGAGGTACTTGACGACCTTGTTGGTGAAACGATCGACGTCGGAGCGGTGATAGCCAACGCTCAACAGACTCGTGCGGGAGAATCGGTGCCCGCGGGGCCGGCTGAGTCGGTTCTGCAGCGCGGTGGAGAGCGCGCGCGCCTCCTCGCTGCGGGCCTCCTCGGCCTGCGTTCCGGTCGCACGCTCGCGCTCCCGGGCGGCGAAGGCGTCTTCGAGTCGCTCGAGCGCAGCATCCACGTGCTGGGGCGAGTAGCCGCCCTTCTGCATGGCGAAGGCCGTGTGCCGAATGGTTTCGGCGGTGAGGGCGACGTCGCCATCGTTCGCGTCGTAGGCCTCACGTGCGGAGGCAAGGAAATCTTCAACCTGCACAAGACTGTAACCGAGGGTCTTCTTGGCCGAACGCGGAAATATAGTGCTCACGACGTCATTCTCCCCTACTCAGCATGTGGCCGACAATCTGCGGCTCATGCGAAGATCAGGAACAGGGCGTACGCGGCCCCGGCAGACGGCAGAATCGAATCGAGCCGGTCCAGGAATCCCCCGTGGCCGGGCAACCAGGAACTCATGTCTTTGATGCCGAGATCGCGTTTGATGAGTGATTCCGCGAGGTCCCCGAACGTTGCCGTGAGAACGATGACGGCGCCGAAGATCAGTCCGAACCACCACGGCTGCCCGAGCATGAACTGTGCGAGCAGCACACCGGCGATCATGCACGCCAGTGCCGCCCCCAGAAAGCCTTCCCAGGTCTTTTTCGGGCTGATCAGCGGCGCCATCGGGTGCTTGCCGAAGTTGAGCCCGCTCGCGTAGGCCCCGGTGTCGGCGGTGATGACGAGGAGCAGGAAGGCGAGGGTCCACCACTGTCCCTCGGGTTGGGCCACGAGCAGAACGGCAAAGGAGGCGAGGAAGACGACGTACACCTGAATGAGCACGGCGGCGCCCATATCGCCGAGCACAGCGCGCGCAGCGGCGCGGTGCGCGGGCAGGATGGCCAGCGCCAGGCGCCACAGCGCGATGAGCAGGATTCCGGCCAGCGTGGCCAGCCACTGACCCTCGTAACCGAGGTAGAAGGCGGCGGGCACGACGCCGACGGCGGCGATCACCACGGGGATCCGCGGCACGTTCCGGCCCGCATGGCGCAGGGCCTGGGCGAGTTCGAAGGACGTGAACCCGATGATCACGATCGCAAAGATCATGAAGAGATCCTTGATGAAGATCAGGCTGCCGAGCATCGCCCCGCCGAGCACGAGCCCGATCAGGATCGCGAGGATCAGGTTGCGTCCGGTGCGCGCCTCGATGCGCTCCGATGTGGCATCCAGCTGCGCACGCGTCGCCTGCACCTGGCGTTCGAAGTCGGCTCGAGTCGTCTGCACCTGTCGCTCAAAATCGCCCCTGGTCGCCTTGACCTGAGCCTTGAATTCGGCACGGCTGACGCCATGCCCGCGTTTGGGCGGGCGTTGGTCGTCCGGCTGATCCGTCATATGAGCCCGCCCCTAGATCTCGAGGAGTTCGGCTTCCTTGCGCTTGAAGGCCTCATCGATACCGTCGACGTGGCTCTTGGTGAGCAGTTCGAGCTCCTTCTCGGCGCGCCCGACTTCATCTTCACCGACGTCGCTTTTGAGCGCCTCGAGCTCGTCCTTGGCCTTGCGGCGGATGTTGCGCACGGAGATGCGGGCATCCTCGGCCTTCGCCTTGACGATCTTGACGAACTCTTTACGGCGCTCGGTGGTGAGTTCCGGCAGGGTCGCCCGAATGGTCACACCGTCGTTGCCGACGTTTGCGCCGAGGTTGGGCGTGTCGCGAATGGCGATCTCGATGTCGCGCAGGGCGCTCTTGTCGTATGGCGCGATCAGGAGCGTGCGTGCTTCCTGGTTCTGCAGGGACGCGAGCTGCTCGAGCGGCGTTGCCGTGCCGTAGTAGTTCACCAGAATCTTGGCGAACATCTGCGGGTTCGCGCGCCCGGTGCGCACGGTCCCGAAGTCGTCTCTGGCTGCTTCAAGCGCCTTCTGCATACGTGCAGTGGCATCGGACAGAACATCCGCGATCACGGTGACTCCTTCTTCGGTGGGTATGAGAATTCTAGTTGGAGACGCGGGTGCCGAGGTCGGCGCCGAGAATCGCGGCCGTCACGTTGCCTTCAGGCGCCATGCCGAAGACCTGCATCGGCATGTTGTTGTCCATGCACAGGCTGAACGCGGTCGAGTCGACGACCTTCAGGCCCCGCTGCAGGGCGTCCTGGTACGTGATCTGGTCGATTTTGCGCGCATCGGGGTTGGTGCGGGGGTCATCGGAGTACACGCCGTCGACGCCGTTCTTGGCCACGAGCACGAGATCGGCCGCGATCTCGAGTGCCCGCTGGGCGGCGACGGTATCGGTGGAGAAGTACGGGAGTCCGGCGCCGGCGCCGAAGATCACGACGCGGCCCTTTTGCAGGTGGCGCTCCGCACGGCGGGGAATGTACGGTTCGGCGACCTGGGTCATGGCGATCGCGGACTGAACACGTGTCTCCGCCCCTGCCTGCTCCAGAAAGTCCTGCAGCGCGAGCGCGTTCATGACGGTGCCGAGCATGCCCATGTAGTCGGCACGCTCGCGGTCCATCCCGCGCTGCGACAGCTCCGCACCGCGAAAGAAGTTGCCGCCACCGACAACGATGGCCACCTCCACCTGCTTGGCGCCTTCGGCGATTTCCCGAGCAAGCGAGCTCACGACATCGGGGTTGACGCCGACGGCGCCTCCGCCGAATGCCTCGCCGGAAAGTTTGAGAAGAACTCTGCGCTTCTTGCCCGTGTCAATCATGTGCTGCGAGACCTTTCGTACGATGTCATTCAAAACTACCGGGTGTACCTGGGGCACACACACCAATGGAGATCGGATCGCTTGCGCAATCCGATCTCCATTCGTTATTTGTTACGCGCCGACCTTGAACCGGGCGAAGCCGGCAACGGTCAGTCCGGCGTCGGTGAGAACCTTGCTCACCGAGACCTTGTTGTCCTTTGCGTAGTCCTGCTCAAGCAGGGCGACCTGCTTGAGGTAGGCCTTGACGCGTCCCTCGACGATCTTGGGCAGTGCCGCCTCCGGCTTGCCTTCGTTCTTCGAGATCTCGGTCACGATCTTGCGCTCGGTCTCAACGGCGTCCGCGGGGACATCGTCGCTCGAGAGGTATTCCGGGTTGGCGAACGAGATGTGCTGCGCAATGCTGCGAGCGGTCTCGGCGTCTGCTCCGGCGTATCCGAGGATCACACCGACCTGCGGGGGCAGGTCCTTGCTGGTCTTGTGCAGGTAGATCGAGAACTGCTCGCCGTCAACGGCAGCCACGCGACGAAGTTCGAACTTCTCGCCGATGATTGCTGCCTCACCGTCGATCAGGTCCGCGACGGTCTGCGTTCCGCTCGTCGCGGCCAGGCCGGCTTCGACCGTGGTCGCTCCGGCGGCTGCGATCGCGTCGAGAACCTTCTCGGCGAGGGCGACGAACTTGCCGCCCTTGGCGACAAAGTCGGTCTCGCACGCGAGCTCGATCATGTACGCGGTGGTTCCGAGTTCCTTCGCGGCGACGAGGCCCTCAGAGGTGGAACGGTCAGCGCGCTTGGCGTTGCCCTTTGCACCCTTGAGACGCAGGATCTCGATGGCCTTCTCCATGTCGCCGTCGGCTTCAACGAGGGCGTTCTTGGTGTCGACCATTCCGGTGCCGAGGTTCTCGCGGAGAGCCTTGACGTCTTCGAGTGTGAAGTTTGCCATACCGGGTTCCTTACTTGGTTTCTTCTGCGGACTCGGCCGGAGCGTCAGCGGCAGCGGCAAGTGCGGCTGCAACGTCGGCGTCGCCGACGGCGTCGGCGATGGTGACGGAGGGCTCGGCCGACACGGGCTCGGCTACAACGGGCTCAGCAACGACGGCCTCGGCGGCAGCGGCGGGCTCAACAACAACGGCCTCGGCAGCGGCGGGCTCAACAGCAGCCTCGTCGGAACCCGTGAGGAGTTCTGCTTCCCATGCGGCGAGGGGCTCAACTTCGGCCTCCGGCTTGGCGTGGCGCTGGATGAGGCCCTCGGCTGCTGCGTCCGCGATGATGCGGGTGAGCAGGCCGACGGAGCGGATGGCGTCGTCGTTGCCCGGGATCGGGTACTGAACGTCATCGGGGTCGCAGTTGGTGTCGAGGATCGCGATGACGGGGATGCCAAGCTTGCGCGCCTCGTCGATGGCAAGGTGCTCCTTGTTGGTGTCAACAACCCACAGCGCCGACGGCGTCTTCGTGAGGTTGCGGATACCGCCGAGGCTCTTGTGCAGCTTGACGAGCTCGCGCTTCTTGATGAGCATTTCCTTCTTCGTGAAGCCGCTCTTGGCGGTGTCCTCGAAGTCGAGCTCTTCGAGCTCTTTCATGCGGGCCAGACGCTTGGAAACGGTCTGGAAGTTGGTGAGCAGGCCACCGAGCCAGCGCTGGTTGACGTAGGGCTGGCCGACACGCGTCGCCTGTTCCTGAATCGACTCCTGCGCCTGCTTTTTGGTGCCAACGAAGAGGACGGTTCCGCCGTGGGCGACAGTCTCCTTGACGAAGTCATAGGCCTTGTCAACGAACCCGAGCGACTGCTGCAGGTCGATGATGTAGATGCCGGAGCGCTCGGTGAAGATGAAGCGCTTCATCTTCGGGTTCCAACGGCGGGTCTGGTGCCCGAAATGCACGCCGCTGTCGAGCAGCTGGCGAATGGTTACGACGGCCATGAGCCGTTCTCCTTGTCCGGCGCGCGTGCATGAGTGCACGAAACGCCAATCGGTTTGTGCGAGGATCGGTCGATCTTCGCTCCTGGTGCCCGGCACACGCCCGCCCCTGCTCTCGAAGATGGTGCTTTCGAAGATGCGGGGACCGATGGGACATGGCGGCCTGATGGGCACGCGTAGTCAGCGCACGAGGCGCTGCTTGGAGTAGCTTATCACCGGATTGCGCGGCGTTGCGCGCATCCGTCTCGACATGTCGTCTCCTCCACACGCTGCCGCCGGGGCCGCACGGCACCGATCACGGCACCCGGCGTCTGCCCGGCCGAGCAACCGGGCAGAGTGGGGCCATGTTCACTCGGAAGGGGACAGCACGGTCGTTTCGCATTGCGCTGCTGGCGCCGCTGGTCCTGGTCGTCTTCGCGTCCGCCACCGCCGCGGCGACGCCGTGGTCCTGGCCGCTCGCGCCGCCCCACACGATTGATGCCGGATTCATCGCACCGCTCACCCCGTATGTGGCCGGTCATCGCGGAATCGACGTGCCCGCCGAACGTGGCGCGGCGGTCTTCGCTCCGAGCGCCGGCGTCGTCTCGTTCGCGGGAGTCGTCGCGGACCGGCCCGTGGTGTCCATCGCCCACGCCGGCGACCTGATCTCAAGCGTGGAACCGGTCGATGCTGTCGTGACGGTGGGCGATCGTGTGGCTGCCGGGCAGCAGGTGGGAATGCTGGCGGCCGGAGGCCACTGCGCGAGGCGCTGCCTGCACTTCGGCGTGCGTGAGCACGGACTCTACGTGTCGCCGCTCCGGTTTCTCGGCGGGCTGCCGCGGGCCGTGTTGCTGCCGAATCAGGCGCGAGGGTGGGCCAGCCGGTAGCTGTGCTTGAGGCGCTCGGCCGAGACATGCGTGTAGATCTGTGTGGTGCCAAGGCTCACGTGGCCGAGCAATTCCTGCACGGCGCGCAGATCAGCCCCTCCGTCGAGGAGGTGGGTCGCGGCCGTGTGCCGCAGCGCGTGCGGGCCCGCCGGCCCGTTGCCGGGAATGTCGCCGAGCAGGGCGGCGACGAGGCGGTATACGCCGCGCACGCCGAGCCGTTGCCCCTGAGTGCCGAGAAAGAGGGCATCCGCCGCATCGCGACTGCCGGGTGCGGCCGCGGGGGCCGCCGCGGCGAGGACCGGTCGGCCCTCACCGAGGTAGCGCAACACCGCACGTTGGGCGGGCACGCCGAACGGCACGACGCGTTCCTTGGAGCCCTTGCCGGTGACCCGCACCGTCAGGCGGTTGAGGTCGACGGTGGAGACGTCGAGACCGACGAGTTCGGAGACGCGCAGGGCGGAGGCGTAGAGAAGTTCCACGATGGCGAGGTTCCGCAGGGCAACGGCGTCTCCCCCGCCGGCTCGTTCCTCAAGCCGGGCCAGCAGTTCGTCCGTCTGGCCGCGGTTCAGCACCCGCGGAAGCGTTCGCCCGGGCTTGGGTGAGCGCAGCCGCACGCCCTGGTCTGCCGTGTCGTCGGCGGAGCGTGACAGCCAGGCCGTGAAACTTCGAGCCGATGCGGACCGGCGGGCCAGGGTGGCGCGCGCCAGTCCCGCCTGCGTGCCGGCCCAGAGCCATTCCCGCAGCAGTTCGAGCGTGACGTCGGCTGCTTCGCCGCCGGCCTTGGTCGCGGCGAAGACCGAAAGCTGCGTCAGGTCGGTGCGGTAGGCGCGCACGGTGTGCTCCGAATAGCCGCGCTCCGCCGCGAGATAGAGCAGAAAGCGGTCGATGGCCGCCTCGAGCGACATCGGTGACGGGTCGTTGGTGTGCACTCAGACCTGCCGGGAGAACGTTTCGGTGCGCTCCGCGGGCGCCATCGCCTCGATGCTGTCGAGGTAGGCGGCGGGGAAACGCGTCACCGTGTCGAAGGGTCCGATCGTCAGGTTGGAGTGCACGATCTGGTCGTCGTAGACGTGCACGAGGTTCAGGGACTGGGCGCCGTTCACCCCGACCAGTTCACGCTCGGGGGCGCTCAAGTCCATGGTGTAGCACAGGGCCGCGGCGACCGAGATGGGGATTCCGGCGAACAGGCCGTGGGTGGAATAGTGCAGGTGCCCGCCGAGGATCGACCGCACGTCGGTGCCGCGGATCACGTCGGCCAGCCGGGACTGCGCGCGCAGCTCGAGCACGGTCATCAGCGCGAGCGGCGTCGGGATGGGCGGGTGGTGCAGGGCGAGCAGGGTGCCGTGCGGCGCGGGGTCACGCAGTTCCTCGGCCAGCCATGACAGCTGGGCATCCGAGAGCTCACCGTGGTGGTATCCCGGAACGCTCGTGTCGACGGAGATGATGCGCAGCCCCTTCACGTCGACAACCCGGTCGACCGGGCTGCCCGGATGCTGGGCGGCGGCGTCGGCCGGCTCGTTGCGCAGCAGCTCCGATCGGAAGAGATCACGCTTGTCATGGTTACCCATCACCCACACGATCTCGGACCCCCAGCCGCTTGCGGCGGCTTCGACGAGGTCGCGCACCCGCCGGTACGCGCCGGCCTCGCCTCGGTCGGCAACATCACCGGTGATCACGATCGCATCGGGGTGTCGTCCCGACCGGTCGATTTGATCGAGGGCGCGGTGCACCCGGCTGTCGGTGTCGACGGTGCCGTAGAGCAGCGCCTCGTCGTCGAGAAAATGGGTGTCGCTCAGGTGCGCAATGAGATGGCTCGCGGCCGGATACTGGCCCAGTTGTATGCCTGACATGGGGTGCCTCTCGTCGGTTCGACCAGACTACGGCCTGGTACCGACATGAGGGCGGCGGCGGGCGGCATGGCGCGGAGTCAGTGCGCTCGCACCCAGCCGGTCTCCCGTTCGCCGACGGCGCCGTCCACATCGAGGGCGCCGAGCGCCGCGCGCACGGCCGTCACCGACAGCCCGGCCCGGCGCGCGATGTCGGGCAGTCCCCGCGGAGACCGCCCGCTCAAGGCGTCGAACACGCGCACCTGGTCGCTGGTTCTCCCGTCAGAGTCGCCCGGGACGCCGTCGGGGCCGGTGAGGTCCAGCGGAACCGAAGCTTCCCCCACGAGTTCGGCCATTTCGGCGGCCGTCGTGACACACACGGCATCGAATTCTCGAATCAGCCGGTGACAACCGGCCGATGTGGGCGAGGAGACCGGCCCGGGTACGGCACCGAGCGGACGGCCGAGGGCGGCCGCGTGCCCGGCAGTATTGAGCGACCCGGATCGCCAGCCGGCTTCCAGTACCACCGTGGCCAGGCTCGACGCGGCAATCAGCCTGTTGCGTTGCAGAAACCGCCACTTTGTGGGTGCCGAACCGCAGGTGAGTTCGGAGAGCACCACACCGTCGGTGGCGATGCGTGTGAGCAGGGCGTCGTGCCCGCTCGGGTAGAACCGGTCGACTCCCCCGGCGAGAAAGGCCGCCGTGATCCCCTCGCTCGCGAGAGCCGCCCGGTGCGCCATCCCGTCGATGCCGTAGGCGGCGCCGGACACAACGGCGAAGCCGCGGTCGACGAGTCCGGCGGCCGCCTCCATCGCCACGTGCTCGCCGTACCCGGTTGCCGCGCGGGCACCGACGAGGGCGATCGAGTGTGGGAGGCGGGCCAGGGCCGCCCACGTGCCCCGCCACCACAACGCGACCGGGGCATGCGCACCCAGGTCGTTGAGCCCGACCGGCCACAGCTCGTCGCGCGGCAGCAGCAGCCGGGCACCGACGCGCGCGGCCAGTTGCAGGGACCGCTCGACGTCCGCCGAGTTGAGGCGCGGGCGCCAGCGGAACAGACCCTGTTCAAGGCTCGTACCGAGTTCGTCGTCGGAATCGTCGACGCCGGACTCCCGCAGGAGCGCGGCCAGCCGCGCCGGCGCCCAGCCCTCGACGACGGCGGTGAGGCCGAGGCTCGCTCCGAGGCCCCCGACGACAAGTCCCGCGATGCCGTCTCCGGGTTCGGCGATCCCGGTCCAGGCGGCACGCGCGAACACCTCTGCCCACCCGTCATCAGCTTCGGAGTTCAACGCTTCGGTGTCTCGCGCTGCGCTGTCGTGCCCTGCGCTGCCGTGCAGTGCACTCCCGGTCCCGGCATTCGTTCCGGCGTCGCCGTGCACGGTCTCGGCGAGTGCCCGCACCCGCTGCTCGGGCAATCCGAAGATGCTCATGGCGTCATTCCCTTTCGTAGGTAGAGCGCGAGCCCCACGTGTTCGCTGCCCGGGCGGGCCGCGCCTTCCAAATCGGCGATGGACCACGCGACGCGCAACACGCGGTCGTAGCCGCGCATGGTGATTCCGCCGCGTTCGAGAGCCCGGTCCAGCCCCGCCGTGGTGCGCAGATCGAGTCGGGTGCCCGGGCCACGCAGCCACGGCCCGGGGACCTCGGAGTTGACCTGCCACGGGGTGTCGCGGAGCCTGTCGGCTGCCGCACCGCGCGCGTCGGCGACCCGGCCGCGGGCCACGGCGCTTGGGATGCGCACCGCGTCGGTGGCCAGGCGCAGCTGGGCCGCTGTGATGCGTTTGACGCCGAGCTGGATGTCGATGCGGTCGAGCAGCGGACCGGAAAGGCGCGCCAGATACCGGCGTCTTGCGTTGGGCGGACACGCGCATTCGAGGTCGCCGGCACCGTATTGCCCACAGGGGCAAGGATTGGCGGCCAGCACGAGTTGGAACCTGGCCGGGAAGTGCGCGACGGCGTTGGCGCGGTGGATGCTGATCGTTCCCGATTCGAGCGGCTGCCTCAGGGCGTCGAGCACAGGAGAGGCGAACTCGGGGGCTTCGTCGAGGAACAGCACGCCGTTGGAGGCGCGCGCGGCGGCCCCCGGTCGAATGTGCCCGGCACCGCCACCCACCATCGCCGCGGCCGTGATGGTGTGGTGGGGCGCCTCCAACGGCGGTCGGGTGATCAACGCCCCGCCGAGCCCCCGTTCGCTGAGCGAGCGCAGGGAACTGACCTCCAACGATGCGGCCGGGCCGAGGTCGGGCAGCAGCCCGGGAAGACGCGCGGCGAGCATCGTCTTGCCTGCGCCCGGCGGGCCGAGCAGAAAAATGTGGTGACCGCCCGCGGCAGCGACCTGCAGGGCCAGGATGGCGTCGTCGTTGCCGATCACATCGGCCAAATCGAGTTCTGTCCCCGGCAGGGGCGGGTCGTCGGGCGGGCGGATTGTCTCGACCGGCCGGGCCGTCAGGGCCGCGCCGTGCCAGATCGCCGCGTCCCGCAACGAGGCCACACCGACAACCCGTACGCCGGGCACCAGCGCGGCCTCCTCCGCGTTGCCCTTGGGCACCATGACGGTCTGGTGTCCGAACCGCGCCGCGGCGGCGACGCCGGGGAGGATTCCGGGGGTCGGCCGTAGGCGCCCGTCGAGGGCCAGTTCCCCGAAGTGCACGACCGATCCCACCGATTCAGCGGACACGACGCCGTCGGCCGCCAGACACGCGACCGCGATGGCGAGGTCGAATCCCGCGCCGTGTTTGGGCAGGGCGGCCGGGGACAGCGCGACGGTGAGGCGGTGGCTGGTGAGCGGGCACCCGGAGTTCGTCGCTGCCGCGCGCACCCGCTGGGTGGCCTGGGACAGGGCGGCGTCGGGCAGCCCGATCAGGACCATCGCCGGAAGCTGCGCGGAAATGTCGGCCTCGACCTCAACCATCGCACCCGCGAGCCCGAGCAGGGCCACCGCATGGGTGCGCGCGAGCGACATCAGAACACGCCCCGCAGGTGCTCGATCACGGGCTCCCGCCCCCGTTCGGCAATCACCGCGACGGCGTCCACCCGGATGCGGTTCGGCCACACCTCCGCCTGCGAGCACCACAGGCCCGCCAGCCGCCGCATTCGGGCGAGCTTCTTCGCGGTGATCGCCTCAAACGGATGCCCGAAGCTTGCGCTGCTGCGCGTCTTCACCTCCACGAAGACGACCTGCTCGTCGCGTTCGACGATCAGGTCGACCTCGCCGTCGGGACACCGCCAGTTGCGTGCGATCACGCGGTACCCTGCGGCGCCCAGGTACGCGGCCGCACAGTCTTCGCCGTACCTGCCGAGTTGATCTTTGCGTGCCACGAGTGCCTCCGGCCACCAGAGTGGCCGGTGCGAAAGCGAACCGGGCACGCCCGGGTGGCATCGGTGGGATTCCCGGCGCGTCAACGGCTGGGGAGGACCATCCGCACCGTGCGATACGGCCGCAGCCCTACAACCCGAGGGCGCTCAGCTCGGCGTCCATCCGCGTGGCCATGGCCGCGTAGCCGGCGTCGTTGGGATGCAGGCCATCGGCGGACATCCACTCCGGGTGACCGTCTATCCAGTGCGACGCGCCCGTGATGTAGTCCGCGCCGACGCCCGCGGCCGCATCCCTCACCCAGCCGATGATCGTGGCCACCGAACTCGGCCGTTCGTCGGTGTACCAGAACGGTTCCACCACGACGATGCGCGCCTCGGGCAGGGCCGTCGCGAGCGTGCTGAGGTCGGTTGTGATGGCCGCCTCGATCGCGTCGGCCTTGCCCGGCATGGAAAAGTTGTCGTTGAGTCCCATCGTCACCATGACGATGTCCGGTTTCGCGTCGATCACCTGCTGCACGAGGCCGGTCCCGGGCGCGCCTGACCGCTTGTTGATGAAGCCCAGGCCGTTGACGCTCGGGTTCACCTCGTTCCAGCCGCGTACGGTCGAGATCAGGCTCGACCAGCGTTTCGACGGGTCGGAGGCCCCCGTCCCCCGGGTGTAGGAGTCACCGTAGAACGCGACCGTCGGCCCGTCGGGGAAGGCCTGCACCGCCGGAATGGGCGCGGGCGCGCACGCGGCCATCACCGCGACCACCGCCGCGCCGACGACACTTGCGATGAGCCAGGAACGCAAAAAGCGGTGAGAGGTCATGTCAGGGGTTCGTCGCCCGGCGCGGTAGCGATTGGTGCGGCAGCCATCCAGTGCCCGTTCTCCGGCGTCTCTCAGTCCAGGGTGAAGAGGCGGCGCACGACCCGGCCCTCGGCGAGAGCGTCGAGGCTCTCATTGAGCTCGCTGACTGGGCGCGTGTCGGTGTGCAGCAGCTCCACCGGCAGCGTTCCCGCCCGCCACATGTCGAGGTAGCGCGGAATGTCCCGGTCGGGTACCGAATCACCCATGTAGCAGCCGAGCAGGCGTCGGCCGGTGCCCGCGAATTGCAGGGCCGAGGTCGTGATCGTCTGGTCGGGGTGAGGCAACCCCACCGAGACGAGCGCGCCGCCGCGGGTCAGCAGACCGAGGCACGCCTCCATCACGCGGGAGTTGCCGACGGCCTCGATCGCGAGGTCGACGCCGTCGCCGGCGTGCTCGGTGACGAGGGCGGCCGCCTGGTCGGGCGCGCCGACGGCCGTCGCGCCACACCGCAGCGCGAGGGCCTGCTTCTCGGGGAGCGGGTCGATGGCGATCACGGTCGTGCCCGCCACCTGGGCGGCGGCCATGACGGCCATCAGTCCGACGGCGCCGAGCCCGAAGACGATCACAGACTGGCCGGCCACGAGCTGCCCGGTGTTGAGCACGGCGCCGATGCCGGTCAGTGCCGCGCAGCCGAACATGGCGGCCACGTCGAACGGCACGTCGGCGGCGATCACGACGGCCGATTCGCGTGCGACGACGGCGTATTGGGAGAAGGCGGAGACCCCGAGGTGGTGGTTCACCCGCTCCCCCGCCTCCGACCGCAACACCGCGTCGCCGTGCAGCAGGTCCCCGGTGTTGTTCACCTCGGCGCCGCGGTGGCAGAGCGCCGGGCGGCCGGCGAGACAGGCACGGCAGTCCCCGCAGCTCGGCACGAACACGAGCACGACATGGTCGCCGATGCGCACATCATCGACATCCGCACCGATGGCACTCACGGTTCCGGCGGCCTCGTGTCCGAGTGCCATCGGCAGCGGGCGGATGCGGGAGCCATTGATCACCGACAGGTCGGAGTGGCAGAGGCTGGCGCGTTCGATCTTCACCAGCAGCTCGCCGCGGCGTGGCTCGGGTACCGGAATGGTTTCCAGGGTGAGCGGTGCGCTGTCGGCGTACGGCGCGTCCGAACCGGCATCGCGGAGGATCGAGCTGAGCATCGTTGCTGTCGTCATGGTTCCAACGTAGCGGTCTGAGTCGGCGCTCGCGGCCGGGCAGCAGGCGTCTCACGTACGATCGGGGCATGAGCATTCGCCACACCGTCACGGACCTGAGCATGCACGCGATGAACGGTGTGCACCGCACGATTCTGTTCCTGTCCGGCGGTCGCTGGGGTTGGACGATCGGTCCGATGCCGGCCGTCGAACTGCACACCACGGGCCGGTCGAGCGGTCAGCGACGCTCCACGATGCTGACCGCGCCGGTGCACGGCGACGGGCGTTATGTTCTCGTCGCGTCCAAGGGTGGTGACGACCGGCATCCGAACTGGTACCTCAATCTGCTGGACCAGCCCGATGTCGAGCTCACTGTGCGGGGCGCGACCCTCCCGATGCGGGCGCGCACGGCTACCCCGGCGGAGAAGGCGGAGCTGTGGCCCCGCATCGTCGCCGAGTACTCCGGGTATGGCGCGTACCAGCAGAAGACGAGCAGGGACATCCCCGTCGTCATCTGCGAGCCGCGCTGACCCGGGGCCGCCCTGGCTCAGCGCCGCCGGGGTGACGGTGCCTCCGGAGTTACAGAACCGCTTCGAGCTCTTCGACCATGGCGCTCGGGAAGGCCGGGGCCAGCACGCCGGCCATTTCTTCGAGCACGCGGATGACCTGGCAGCTGTAGCCGAATTCGTTGTCGTACCAGACGTAGAGGATCACCTTGGTGCCGTTGGCGATGGTCGCGAGACCGTCGACGATGCCGGCGCGGCGCGATCCGAGGAAGTCGCTGGAGACCACCTCGGGTGAGTCGATGTAGTCGATCTGCTTGTGCAGGTCGGAGTGCAGCGACATGGTGCGCAGGTAGGTGTTGACCTCGTCTTTGTCGGTGCCTGTTTCCAGGTTGAGGTTCAGGATCGCCATGGACACGTCGGGCGTCGGCACCCGGATGGCGTTGCCGGTGAGTTTTCCGACGAGCTCGGGCAGGGCCTTGGCGACGGCCTTGGCCGCGCCCGTTTCGCTGATCACCATGTTGAGGGCGGCCGAGCGTCCGCGACGATCCCCCGAGTGGAAGTTGTCGATGAGGTTCTGGTCGTTGGTGAACGAGTGCACGGTTTCGACGTGACCGTCCACGATGCCGAAGCGGTCGTTGATGGCCTTGAGCACGGGGGCGATGGCGTTCGTGGTGCACGATGCCGCGGTGACGATCGTGTCATCGTCGGTGATCGTGGCGTGGTTGATGCCGTGCACGATGTTCTTCAGCGCGCCCTTGCCCGGAGCGGTCAGCAGCACCCGCGCGACGCCGGGGCATTTGAGGTGTTGGGACAGGCCGTCCGCGTCGCGCCAGCGACCCGTGTTGTCCACGACGACCGCGTTGTGGATGCCGTAGGACTCGTAATCCACGGTGGACGGGTCGCTCGAGTAGATCACCTGGATCAGCGTTCCGTTGGCGAGAATCGTGTTGTTGCGCTCGTCGACGGTGATGGTTCCCTCGAAGGGACCGTGCACGGAGTCGCGTCGCAGCAGGCTCGCGCGCTTGATGATGTCATTTTCCGAGCCTTTGCGCACGACGATGGCGCGCAGGCGCAGGCCCTGGCCGCCGCCGGCGTGCTCAATCAGGATCCGGGCGAGCAGACGCCCGATGCGGCCGAAGCCGTAGAGCACAACGTCGGTGCTGGTGCGTTCGTCCAGGCCGTGCTGGTCGACGATGCCGGCGAGCTCGGCGCGGAGGTACTCTTCGAGCGAGAGCTCCTCGGCATCCTTGCGGTAACCGATGGCGAGGCGGGCCAGGTCGATCGAGGCCGCGCCGAGGTTGAGGCGCAGCAGCGTCTCCAGCACCGGGAGGGTCTCTTCGAGCGGAAGCTCGACATCCGCGATATGACGGGCGAAACGGTGAGCCTTGAGCAGGCCGATGACCGATTTGTTGATCAGGCCGCGACCGAACACGCTTGTGACGACGTTATTCTCGCGATACAAGCGGCCGATGAGGGGAATCATCGCCTCGGCGATCGCCTCCCGACCGATCCACACTTGCCGGGCACGATTTGTTGACTCATTCACTCGCTGTATTCCTAAACCCTCGTTGGTTTCACCGCGCGGGATGCCCGCGTCGGGTGACTCTTGCTCGTGCGTCGTTACTCGTCGAGCGCCAATTCCTTGGGCAGCTCAAACTCCTTCGACGCGAGTTCTTCCACGTTGACATCTTTGAATGTGAGTACTCGTACTGATTTCACGAAGCGGTCGGAGCGGTAGACGTCCCACACCCACACGTCCTTCATGTTCAGTTCGAAGTAGAAATCGTGTTCCGTGTCCCGGCGCACCAATTCGACGTCATTGGCCAGGTAGAACCGTCGTTCCGTTTCAATGACGTATTGGAACTGGCCGACCACGTCTCGATATTCCCGGTACAGGGCCAGCTCGACCTCGCGGTCGTAGTCCTCAAATTCGTCTTCTTCCATGGTGCCCCAATCCTACGCCGTGATCTTCAGCCATGATTTGCGGTGCAGTTCACTCGCGCCGAGCCGGCCGATCGCGTTCATGTGCTCGGCGCTGCCGTATCCCTTGTTGCCCGCCCATCCGTAGCCGGGAGAGACGGCGTCCGCCTCGATCATCAGGCGGTCACGGTGCACCTTGGCGATCACGGATGCCGCGGCCACGGATCCACAGTCCCGGTCGGCCTTGATGCGCGTCATCACGGTCAGCGGGGTCTTGAGGGCCTTGTTGAGCCAGTCATCGCTGCCGTCGAGGAGCACGACGCTGGCGGTGATGTCGACCCCGGAGGCGTGCAGCTCGGCCAGAGCACGCTTGCCGGCCAGGCCGAGGCAGGCGATGATGCCGAGTTCGTCGATCTCCTGAGCAGAGGCAAGGCCGACCGCCGAGTACTGCGCCCATGCGGCGGCGAGCGGTGCGAGCAGTTCGCGTTTGGGCTGGCTCAGCATCTTGGAGTCGCGCAAACCGGCGGGAATGGGGGTGACGGCGGCATCGATGGCGACGAATCCGACGCCGACGGGTCCGGCCAGGGCGCCGCGGCCCACCTCGTCACAGCCGATGACGAACCGTGCTCCGTTGGCCAGCAGGGATCGTTCCACATCGAGGTCCGGGTCAGACACGGCCACTACGGTGCCGCGTCTTTCACGCCGCGGAACGTGTCGGGGTAGTCGTCGAGCCACGACCATCTGGCGAGGGGCCAGCTGATCACGAGGGCACGACCGACCACGTGGTCGATCGGCACGAATCCCTTGCCCGGGGTTTCGCCGTTGTACCGGGAGTCTTTCGAGTTGTAACGGTTGTCCCCCATCATCCACAGGGAATCTGCGGGGATCACGACGTCGAAGTCATCTTTGGAGGCCATGGTCTCACCGGGCGGGAGGAACACATACGGCTCGGAGAGGGGCACGTCGTTGACGCTCATCTGACCGAGCGCGTTGCAGCAGACCACATGATCGCCGGGCAGACCGATGACCCGCTTGATCAGGTGATCGTTGCTGTCCGGAGCGGAGAGTCCGACCACGGACATGACCCAGTCCACGCTCGCGACGAGGGGGTTCTGCTCAATGGCCTCCTGCGGCGGGAGCCAGCCGCCCGGGTCGCGGAACACGATCACGTCGCCGCGTTCGATGGGCATGAACCGGGGCTCGAGCTGGTTCACGATGATCCGGTCGTAGACCTGGAGCGTGTTTTCCATCGATCCGGACGGGATGTAGAACGATCTGACCAGAAACGTCTTGATCAGGAAGGAGATGAGAAGGGCAACAACAAAGATGATGATGAGGTCCCGAATGAAAAGCAGGACGCTGTGCTTCCTGGTTCTCCGCGGTCCGGAATGTGCATGTGAGTGTGATGATCCCAGGCGAATGCTTCGCGTGGGTACCGCTTCTTCTGTCATTAAACCGCCTGAGCTCCCGATCAGTTTACGTGATCGGGAGCTCAGGAGAGAATCCGGTGAAACCCGGGCTAATCGGTGATGACTAGCGCTTTTCCTTGATCTTGGCCTTCTTGCCGCGCAGGTCGCGCAGGAAGTACAGCTTCGCGCGTCGGACGTCTCCGCGGGTGACGACCTCGATGTGGTCGATGATCGGGGAGTGCACCGGGAAGGTACGCTCGACGCCGCGCTGGAAGCTGACCTTGCGAACGCAGAACGTCTCGCGCACGCCTTCGCCCGAGCGGCCGATGACGATGCCCTGGAAGACCTGGACACGAGAGCGGGTGCCTTCAATGATGTTTACGTGAACCTTGACGGTGTCGCCGGCGCGGAACGCGGGGATGTCCTTACGCAGGGAAGGAGCATCCACGAAGTCGAGAATATGCATAGCTTGTCGCTCTCTGTATCCGCCACAGGTCGAACACGGGTTGTGCGGGGAACGCGTAACGCGAAACACCTGCAACCAGTAGGTAGATGTGTGCCGATTTGAAGCAGCTCCCCTGTGGCAGAGACTTGCCGCGGCACAATCGCCTATTCTGTCACATTCCCGGTCCTGCCGCAAAAATCCCGGGCGCGTTCCGCCCGGCTAGGGAGCGTCGTGCGGCTGTTCCTTGATCACGATGACCTCGGGGTCGTTGCTACGGCCGAAGGGAGAGCCCGTGGATGTGCCGGGTTCCGTCCGGGGTTTCGTCGGCGGGGACGCTAGCGGGCTGGTCGGAGCGGTGCCGGCCGCCGTCTGCTCGATGAGGTCCAGCATGGCCCGCACGCGCTTGCGGGCGGCACTGAACAGGGCCCACACGGCGTACCAGAACGCACCGACGCCGACCAGGATGACCACCACGGACAACCAGCCGGTGGCGTCGGAGGCAAGCCCTAGTGCAACGATCAGGGCATGCCAGAGGCCCAGCACGCCCACGTCGATCCACGACAGGGCGCGCTCCTCGCGGACCTCGCGGCGGGCAAAGAGGAGCAGGGTCACCACGAGCAGGCCGAGGCCGAGCAGCACGGCGCCGAAGAAGATGCCGAGCACCGCCCAGCCGCCCGTTCCGAAGATCGACGAGCCGATCAGCAGCCAGAGCGGCAGAACGAGAACGGCAGGAAACTGCCAACGGAAGAAGGTGCGGCGTATGAACACGCCTCCAGACTATCCGCGCGCACTGTGTGATTGCCCGGCGTTCGCTGTGGGCTAACGGCACCGTGGCGCGCCCCCCTGACGCCGCAACGTGTCCTCTTCCCCACCCGCTGCGACGTGCGGCCTAGTCGATTGTGAAGATTTGCCCCGTCTGCGCCCCTTCAACGGACTTCACGTACGACTGGGCGACGATCGCACCCGCCACGGGTACGAAACCCGGGAATGTTGAGTGGTAGCCCGTCGCCTCCACGAGAACAGTGGGGCTCACGATGTTCAGTCGGATACCCCGCGGCAGCTCGGTTGCCGCCGAGATCACAAAGGATTCCACCGCCCCGTTCGCCATCGCTGCGGCGGCCCCGGTAACGATCGGCTCCCGTGCCAGAATGCCGGACGTAAGAGTAATCGAACCGCCGTCGCGCACAGATGGCGCGCCCAGGCGCACCAGGTCAAGTTGGCTGAGCACCTTTCCGGTGAAGGCGGAAGCGTAGTCGTCACGGCCCAATTCACCGAGCGGCTTGAACGGGACGGAACCGACGCAGGAGACGATCGCATCCACCTCGCCGACGCGATCCAGAAATCCCGCGATGGAGACCTCGTCCGTCACATCCACCGCAGGTTCGGTGGCACGGGATGCCGCGATCACCTCGTGTCGGATGCTGAGGGCTTCCGCGACGGCCGAACCTACGTGGCCGCTGGCACCGATGACGACTATCTTCACAATATTGCTCTTCTCTGTAGGAGCGCGAAACTTTCAATCGCACTGTCTGTGGCGTGAGCGACGGATGCCGCTCGATTCCGGGTACCCGGGCACACACCGGCTTTGTCACCCGCTGATGTTCGGGCAGCGACATTAGAAAGGCAAGACCTTGCCCCGCAGCTCCATCGCCGCCCGAACTCGACTCTGCGCCAACCTCGTCGCGGCCTCGTGTGTTGTGAGGTCCCGGCGATTCGCCTCCTCCAACACGGACATCGTGTTGGCTCGCAGCTTCGCCGACACGGAGGTGAAGATCTGCTCGGTCTGCGGCCGAAATGCGGAATAGCGAGCATCCATGGCGAAGGCCGCACTGACCACACCACCGGCATTCGCGATGAAGTCCGGCACCACCGTGACACCGGCTTCGCGCAGCATCTTCTGCGCTCCCGCGCTCGTGGGCAGGTTTGCCCCCTCCACCAGGAGTCTGCCGCGAACACGCGACACGTTCGCCTCCGTCAACACGTCCTGCAGCGCCGCCGGCACCACAATGTCCGCATCCACGAAGAGTTCGGTGCCGGTCTCAATGGCCAACTCCGGAACGCTCGACACAAGAGCGTCCCCCACCTCGGCGCGCAGCCGCAGCAAGCCCGGAATGTCCAGCCCGGCAGGGTCGTGGATGGCTCCCTGCGCCGTGCTGATGGCCACAACCGAGTACCCGAGGTGATGCAAACGTTCGGCGGTGGCATGGCCCACCGCCCCAAAGCCTTGAATCGCGACACGCTTACCCGCGAGCCCGACGGCCGCCGCCGCCTCATCGACGACCTCGGCCACCCCAAAGCCGGTGATGCCGAGCTGGTCATAGGGAATACCGCCGAGGTCGAACGGCGTGCCGACCGCAGCGCCGCGATCTCCCAGCTCATCGTTGATGATGGCGGCGTCGTTCTCGGTCAACCCCATGTCCAGGCCGTAGACGTATTCCTGCGGGACCTCATTGCGCAGCGCTCGCACGAAGGACCGCAGGATCTCCTCCTTATAGGGAGAATGCGGGTCCGCACGGATGCCCGCCTTGGCCCCGCCGAAGAACAGATCCACGGCTGCCCATTTCCATGTCATCACCCGGGCCAGGCGGGAGATGTCCCCCACGCTCACCGTCGGCTGCATCCGCGTGCCGCCTTTTCCGATGCCACGCGCCGTGTTGTCGATGACCAGCACCCCCTTCATCCGGGTCTTGGCATCACTGACCACCACGACCTTCTCGGGGCCCCACTCATCCATCGACTCGAAGATTGTGGACACGGCATTTTCTCCTTCGTATCGGCGGGGCCGATCTACAGCTGGGCACGGATCTGCGATGCCCGCCTCGTATGAGGCGGGCACCGCGGCACTGCTTAGAGGAACTTCACGCCCTGCGCGAGCGGAAGCAGTCCGGAATAGTTGATCGTGTTCGTCGCCTGGCGCATGTATGACTTCCACGAATCGGAACCGGACTCTCGGCCTCCACCGGTTTCCTTCTCGCCACCGAAGGCGCCACCGATCTCCGCACCCGACGTGCCGATGTTCACGTTGGCGATTCCGCAGTCCGACCCGCCCACGGCGAGAAAGTGCTCGGCCTCGATCAGATCATTGGTGAAAATGGCCGATGAGAGCCCCTGGGGAACCCCGTTCTGCAGCGCGATGGCCTCATCGAATTCCGTGTAGGTCATCACATACAGAATCGGGGCAAAGGTTTCGTTCTGAACGATGTCGCTCTGCCTCGGCATGCTCACGATCGCGGGTTCCACGTAGTAAGCGCCCGGAAACTCCTCCTGCAGCACCCGTGCACCGCCGCACAGAACCGTTCCGCCCTGCAGCTCGGCGGCCGTGAGCGCCGCCTGCATTGCGTCGAAGCTCGCTTCGTTGATGATCGGCCCCACGAGCGTGTGTGCGGCGGTAGGGCTCCCGATGCGCAGCGTGCCGTAGGCGGCGACGAGCTTCTGCGTGAGGGCGTCAACGACGGAATCATGCACGATCAGGCGACGCATCGAGGTGCAGCGCTGGCCGGCCGTGCCGACGGCCGCGAACACGATGCCGCGCAGGGCCAGGTCGAGATCCGCCGACTCGGTGACGATGGCGGCGTTGTTACCGCCGAGCTCCAGGAGCGCACGCCCGAACCGCTGTGCGACCCGCGGCCCCACCTCTCGCCCCATGCGCACTGACCCGGTAGCGGAGATCAGGGCGACACGGGGATCGTCGACGAGCTGTTCCCCACCTTCTCGGTCGGTGATCAGAAGTTTGTGCACGTTCGCGGGTGCGCCCACATCCGCTACCGCTCGGGCCAACAGGGTGTGCGCGGCCAGGGCGCTGAGGGTCGTCATCCCCGACGGCTTCCACACGACCGTGTCACCGCAGATCAGGGCGAGAGCCGTGTTCCAGGAGTACACGGCCACCGGGAAGTTGAAGGCCGAGATGACACCGACGACGCCGAGCGGATGCCAGGTTTCCATCAGTCGGTGCCCCGGACGTTCCGACGGCATCGTCTTGCCGTAGAGCTGACGGGACTGGCCGACCGCGAAGTCGCAGATGTCAATCATCTCCTGCACCTCGCCGAGAGCCTCGGAGGTGACCTTGCCGGCCTCGGCCGTGACAATGGTCGCGAGATCGGTCTTGTGCTGTTGGAGCAGTTCCGCCCACCGCTTGACCAGGTTCCCGCGTACCGGTGCCGGCACATCACGCCAGGTCAGGAAGGCCTCCTGCGCCTCACCGATGGCCGCGCTGATGTCGTCTTCCGTGGCACGGGGCAGGGTCACGAGCACCTCGCCGGTCAGGGAGGATCGCGCTTCATGCGATCCTCCCAGAGCGGCCAGGTCAACGCCGCAGGCCTCGAGGGCGGTTTCGACGGCGGTGGCGACGGTTGATCGGTGGAGTGTTGACTGTGACATGTCTAGGTTTCCTTTGCTGATCGGTGCGATGGAGGGACAGGAGGGGATGAGATCAGACTTCGATGACAACGTGAAGGTCGGCCGCCAAACGATCGAGCGACACCTGTTGTTGGTGTCGGTAGAGCGTGCTCGGGTCGAGCACGGTCGTGCCGACGATCTCGGACATCCGCTCAATATCGAAGTCGGTGCCGGTCTGCGCGTCGTCCTTCGTGCCCTGATCCGTGAGATTGGACTGGAAGATCCCCGCCGCGGACCGGGGCAGGAAATCTTCGTAGACGATCGGTAGCGGAACGGCGATGCCGGCCGTGATCAGCTCTGCCAGAGTCACGGGCGAGGCAAGCGGATGACCGACCAGTGCGGCATCATCCAACCGGAAGGTGAAGAAGGCCAGGCCTTGCAGGGCGAGTTGCGTCTCCGTTGCCGGCAAGCCACGAGTCCATACCTCACGGGCGACCTCCACCCGGGTGGCGGCCCCCGGCTCGGCGGCCAGCAAGACATCGACCTCGGCCACCAGACTGTCGTAGAGGTCACGACCGGCCGGCGTGAGCGCCAGGCCGCGCGCCTCCACCTCACCGAATCGCACCCTCAGGTGCCCCTCGCGCACGCTCCCGTCCGCATACCGGAAGCTGCGGCTCTCCGCCAGTGCCCGGAACGACGTCTGTCGGAGCAGCACATCCGGACCGTCCCACGACGGCGGACCCTGAATCTCGCTGATCATTTCAATGCCGAGCGCCTGCATGCGCCGGTACAGGTCGTCGATATCGAGCACCCGGGGCGTGAGGTGATTGATGTGCGTGCTCGTGACGCCGCCGATGTCTGCGGCGACAGCCGAGACGGCCTCGAGGGTCTGATACCACTCGAAGTCCACGGGTTCCGCCGACAGCGAGAACGCCTGCGTGGCGAGGTCGAGCAGCATCGCGGCATCCGCCTGCGTCAACCCGGCCTGTGCCGTGGCGGTGTCGGCGAGCGCGAGCAGCTGCGGGCTGAACAGCTCCCGGGCATCCAAAAATTCGGCAAGCCGACGCTGCAGTTCCGCGGTGAAGAAGCGCGGATCCTGGGCGGCCAGCATCGAGGTGAACACCCGGAAGGGGTTGCGCGCCAGCTCGTCAGGCGCCACGGGACGGAAGGCAGTGGAGACCACGGGAACGGCGCTCGATGACGCGTCCCTCAGGTCATAGAATCCGACGGGGTACATGCCGAATGCCGCGAAAATGCGGGTGACCTGTCGCATTTCACGGGGCGAGCCGAGACGAATCGCGCCATGGCGCTCGGCGGTGACCCGTGAAATACTGCCGAGCCTCTCGGCGTCGGCGCCGTGGTCCCGCAGAAAATCTCGGTTGACGTCGGCGGAGACGGCGACGAGCGTGTTGTAGGCCGGCACTTCACGGCCGTAGAGCTCCGACAACCGGCGTGCGAACTCTGCTCGTAGTTCCCAGGGTTCCAGGAAGGTCATGACACGTGTCCTTTCGGTGCAAACGGGGTTCGAGTCGGGCAGGATTTGGCGTGCATCAGATGATGTGTACTTCGTGCAGCTGCCGGGCCAGGCCGAACCGGTCGGCGCTGAACGCGTTCGGGTCCATGAAGGACTCCTGATCCAGGAAGATATCCCGCATGAGTTCCCCCACCGCCGGGCCCTGCAGAAAGCCATGGCCGGAGAAGCCGGTCGCATAGAAGAAGCCCGGCACCTCGTCGGAGGCACCAATCAGGGCATTATGGTCCGGGGTGTTTTCGTACAGGCCGGCCCAGCCGAACTCCAAGTCCGGATTCACGAGCGTAGGGGCGCACATGCGGGCGGCGGCATTGAATTCCGGCAACCACTCGTAGGAGAAGTCGCGGTCAAAACCGGGTTCCTGTTCGCTGTTGGAGATGCCGAGGAGCAGTCCGTTGCCGTAGTTGTGAAAATACATTGTGGTCGACAGGTCCAGGGTGAACGGCAGGGTCGGCAGAGGCTTCACGAATTGACGGGTCATGCCGATCTGGCGTCGTACCGGCGTCACGGGCAGGGTCACGCCGACCATGTCGCCGACGGCTCGCGACCAGGCGCCGGCGCAGCAGATGACGGCATCCGTTCGGATGGTTCCGCGGTTCGTTTCCACGGAAACGATTCGGTCTCCCGTGCGCTCGACGTTGAGCACCTCCGTGTGGCTGAGCATCGTCACGCCCAGTCGCATCGCGGCCTCGGCATATGCCTCGACCACCTTTGCCGGTTCGGCGAAGCCGTCCCGGGGCGAGAACGAGGCACCGAACAGGGCCTCCTCAGAGAGGAGCGGATTATACGCACGGGCTTCCGCCGCCGAGATCATGCGGCTGTTGCTGCCATGGTCGTTCTGAATCACCGTGCTTCGTTCGCAGTCAGCCACTTCGGCAGCGCTGCGGCACAGGAAGAGGTACCCCACCTGTTGAAGCCCTATGTCTGTGCCGAACCGTTCGGCAAATCCCACGTAGGCGTCAAGGCTGCGCTTGCCGAGGATGACGTTGCCCGCGTCGGAGAACGTGGCACGCACCCCACCGAGGGGCTTCGCCGATGAGCCCGTACCCAACTCGCAGCGCTCGACGAGCACGATGTTCTTCACGCCCGCCTCGGCGAGGTGGAAGGCGATGCTCGTACCCATGATGCCACCGCCGATGATCACCACGTCGGCCCGAGTGGGCTGACGGGTTCCCGCCGGAAGGCCGAGAGAAACAAGCTGATTTTCCATGTGCGCCCCTTCGTCCGTGCCGTGCCCGACGCGGTGTGCGTGGGCAGAATTCTCTAGCTGTCGATAATATATAACATGCAACCAGAAAGCACCAGAGGGTTTCCGAAAGTGCCTAAGCACCGATCATGCGCGTCTGAACGGCGTTCAGACGCGCATGATCGGGAGGTCACGCGGGCACACCAGGCGCGACCCAGCGCGCAGGCTGTCGCCCCGATCGGCTGCGCGCCGACCCCGCTGTCGCGTCACACTCAGGGTTTGGAGTAGTTGAGGTGTTCTGTCATGAGAGTCTCGGCGAGCGGTCGATCGTGGGCGAGAATCGCCTCGAGGATCAAACCGTTCTCGGTCGCACAGTGCTGGAGCCGGCCCGGCTCCAGCAGTCGGTAGGTGTCATTGATGCGGCTCTGATCTCGAAGGTTCTCGATGATGGCCAGCAGACGGCGATTGCCCAGCATCTCGATGAGGCTGAGGTGAAATCTCTGGTCCGATTCGAGAAACTCCAACATGTTGTCGGGATCGGCCTGGGTGACGGCCGCGTTCGCCAGCGCGCGCAACCGCACCACGTCCTGCTCCGAGAACTCCAATTCTGCCGTACGGCCAATCGCCGGTACCTCATTGAGAAGGCGAAGGTCATAGACCTCGAGCTGATCCTGCGTCGTCATCTCGACGACGCGATAACCCCGGTTGCGCACGACTTCCAGAAGGCCCTTCTCGCTCAGGGCCATCATCGCCTCCCGGACCGGACTGTTCGAAACGCCCAATTGCACGGCCAGCGAGTTGGCGGAGTAGATCTTCCCCGGCTCCATCTCCCCCGACATGAGCGCACGTCGCACGATCGAAATGGCCTCGTCCTTCAGTGTCCCCCGAATCTGTATGACACCGGAGAGCCCCCGTGCCAGGGGCGGTGATTCACTCATGATTCTCCTTGGGGAAGGCCGACAACAACGAAGCAGGACATGTCGACGTTACCAAGCCTGACCGCCGCAGCCGGCTCATACATTCGGCCGGAAGAATCTTCACATCCTTCTTGACAAAACCATCGGGAACGGTGCACATTGGTGATCGACAACCAGTTATATATAACACATTACACCCCAGTGTGTTCCCGACTCGTTTATCCAGGAGATCTCGTGAAGCTGAACAAAGTAGTTGCATCCGCCGCCTCGGTCGCTTTTCTTGCCGCCGCTCTTGCGGGGTGCTCTTCCGATGCCGGGCCGGCGGCCGTCGCTGAGGGTTGCACTCCGGAATCAGAGTTCTCCACCGTGACGGCGGGAACGCTGACCGTTGCGGTACCCGAATTTCCGCCCTTCTCGTCCTCCAGCGATGGTGTGATGTCCGGCGTGGATGCCGAGATCCTGAACGCTTTTGCGGAGAACAACTGCCTCACCGTGACAACCCAGAGCACGTCATATGCCGGCACCATTCCCGCCGTGCAAAGCGACCGCGCCGATGTGGCCATCGGCTGCTATTACCGCACAGCCGCCAGGGCCGCGATCGTCAGCCTGTCCGATCCCATCTATACCGACCAAATGGCGTCCGTCTCGGCCGACGGCGTCGTAGACATCGCTGCGATGGAAGCGCTGCAGGTCGGGACTGTCGACGGCTACCTCTGGGTGCCCGACATGAAAACCGTGATGGGAGACAACCTCACGATCTACCCGAGCGCGGTGGAGATGAAGGCCGACTACTCGGCCGGCCGTATCCAGGTGGGTCTGGATGGGTTCGGGTCAGCGGCCCTCATGTATGACGGGGCGACCGACACCGTCGTCAAGGGCGTGGCCCCCGACAGCCGAGTCATTGCTTCGCAGGAACCGGCGCAGATCGGCTTCCCGCACACGATGGACAACACGGACTTGACGGATGCTCTCAACGCGTCCATCGCGACCATGAAGACGGACGGCTCCATCGAAGCCATTCTCGTGGCCAGCGGACTTCCGGCGACGTCGGGTGAAACCGGAGAACCGCGTTTGGTGCAGTAGCCACCCCGGTTTCCCTCTCCCCCGTTCCCTCTCCCCCTTGAAAGGCCGGCCGTTCCATGAGCGCCATCAGTTCCCTCCGCGCGACCTCCGCGGGGCCCACGACGGAGGCCTCGCCTTCCCTGATCGAGCGGGTCGTCTCGTGAACCGGGCACCGGTCACCGTGCAGAAACCGGTCGTCGAGGTGCGCCGTTTGGCCAAGGCCTACGGGGATACGGTCGTCCTTCGAGATGTTTCCCTGTCGATCCCGGCCGGGACCGTCACGGCGATGATCGGTCCCAGCGGAGCCGGCAAGAGCACTCTGCTGCGCTGTCTCAACCTTCTCGAGCAGCCCGACAGCGGTGAAATAGAAATCGACGGGCACCATCTCACCGCCGGCGAACAGGTGAGTGCCAAGGATCTCGCGGCGCTTCGCCGCAGCGCGGGCATGGTCTTCCAGCATTTCAACCTGTTTCCGCACCTCACCGTGCTTCGGAACGTGAGCTTGCCCCAGGAACGCGTGCTGAAGAAGACCCGGGATGAGGCGAACGCCAAATCGATGGAGCTCCTGACCCGAATGGGGCTGGCCGACAAGGCCGATCAATACCCCTCCCGGTGCTCTGGCGGACAACAGCAACGAATCGCCATCGCGCGGGCGTTGGCCTTGGATCCGCGGGTGATGCTCTTCGACGAGCCCACCTCGTCGCTCGACCCTGAGGTCGGCGTGGAAGTGCTCGAGGTGATGAAAGAACTCGCGGCGGAAGGCATGACCATGATCGTTGTGACGCATGAAATGGCCTTCGCGTCCAACGTCGCCGACGAACTCGTCGTGATGGCCGATGGCGGGATCATCGAGAGCGGCCCGCCCCGCGAAATTCTCCGGGACCCACAGCACGATCGCACCCGACGGTTCCTCCGGGCCGTTCTGGACCGGTGACCCGTGGACATGGTGCTGGCCATTCTGATCGGCCTGCCGCTGACCATTCTCGTGACGGTCCTTGCGCTCCTGCTTGGCTCCGTCCTGGCCCTCCCGCTCGTTGCCGGGCTGAGGAGCTCGAGTCGAATCGTGTGGTTGCTGAGCCGTGGCATCGTCGACCTTTTGCGAGGAATACCACCCGTCGTCTGGCTCTTCATCCTGTATTACGGAGTCTCCGTCGGCGCGATTCGCCTCAGCCCTCTGCAAGCCGGAGTCCTGGGCCTGGGTATCGTTGCGGCTGCCTACCTCGCGGAGATCTTTCGAGGGGCACTCACTGCTGTGCATGCGGGCCAATGGGAAGCCAGCTCGGCGCTGGGACTTGACGCCTTCACCGTCTGGTCGCGCATCGTCTCCCCGCAGGCATGGCGAGCAGCAATCCCGGCCTATACAACCTTTGCCATCGGTCTCCTCAAAGACTCCTCGATCGCTTCGACCATCGGCGTGGCCGAAATCGTGTTCATGTCCAATCACTACGCGCGACAATCGGGCGGCAGCATCACGGTCTACTTCGTCGCCGCAGCCGTGTACATCGTGCTGAGTGTTCCGCTGGGAATGCTGTCGCGCAAAATCGATATCCGCATGAGGAAGACGGTGACGCGATGAACACGTTCCTGGAGGATTTCGCCTCATTTGCGCCCGGCCTGCTGGGCGGCCTGCGCATCAGTCTGCTGCTCACGGCCGCCAGCCTGTTGTTCGGGCTGCCGATCGGCCTCGTGTTCGCCTTCGGCGTCACCGCAAAAAACAGGTTCTTCCGCTTCGTGTCGGTCTTCTTCGTCGAAGTGGGCCGCGGCGCCCCCGCCCTGGTCGTGCTGCAGCTGATGTACTACGGCCTGCCGAACGCGAATATCACCCTGAGCTCTCTTGCCTCCGCGTGCCTGGCCCTCACCTGGACCACGGCGGCGTACTCCGGGGAGCTCATCCGCGGAGGCCTGCAGGCCGTACCCGAAGGCGAAATCGAGGGGTCAGAAGCGCTCGGCATGAGCCGTGCGGACACGATGCGTTTTGTCATTATTCCGCAAGGGATGCGCATCGCACTTCCGTCCCTGATGGGCTTCGCCGTGTTGCTGTTTCAGATCACGTCCCTGGCCTACTCGGTGGCTGTTCCCGAGCTGATGAGCCAGGCCTATTCCACCGGTTCCTCCACCTTCAAATACCTGACCGTCTTTGTCGCTGCCGGCCTGCTCTACGCGTCCATATCCATCCCGGCGACCTGGCTGTCCGTGTGGCTCGAACGATCCATGAGCAAGCACCTATAGTTTCGATTGCAGAAAGCGGTCGCTACGACGCGGAGCTGTCCACAGACTCGACGAGCAGGTCGGGCCGCACACGCCGGGTGCGTTCCAGCTGCTGCTCACGTCGCCAGGCCGCGATCGCAGCGTGATTGCCGCTCAACAGAACCGGGGGTACGGGCAGGCCGCGCCACTCGTTCGGTTTGGTGTAGCTGGGGTATTCCAACAGGCCGTCCTCGTGGGATTCTTCCACGAGGCTCTGCGGGTTTCCGACGACACCGGGAATCAGGCGTCCGACGGCTTCGATCATCGCCATCACGGCGACCTCTCCCCCGTTGAGTACGTAGTCACCGAGGCTGATCAGGCGCACCCGCCCACGGGTGGCGTAGTGGTCGACGACGCGCTGGTCGATGCCCTCATAGCGCCCGCATCCGAACACGAGGTGGGGCTCCTCGGCGAGCTCCCGGGCCGTGGCCTGCGTGAACTGCTCACCGGCCGGCGACGGGAAGATGATGGTGGGGCCGTGCGCGTCTCCAGGCTCCTCGTCGGCGGGCGCCGCCCCGAGAATGGAGTCGAGCGCGTCACCCCACGGCTCAGGCTTCATGACCATTCCGGCGCCGCCGCCGTACGGCGTGTCATCGACGGTGCGGTGTCGGTCATGGGTGTGGTCGCGCAGGTTGTGCACGCCCAGTTCGATCAAACCGGACTGGCGGGCCTTGCCGAGCAGCGACAGGTCGAGCACATCGAAGAATTCCGGAAAAATGGTGACGATATCAATGCGCATACTCAAATTCTAGAAGAGCGGATGCCTACACAGCGACCTCGATGAATCCGCCGACGATCCGCGTCTGGAAGGTGCGCAGGAACAGGGTCGAATCGGTGAAGCATTCCCCCGTGCCCAGGTCGTACACCTCCTTGTGCAGCGGCGACGCGATGGTGGGCCGGTCTCCGCGGGAGCCGACGATTCCGCGGGCCATGACATAGGCATCCGTGTGCGGGTCGCGGTGGCAGACGGCGTACACCTCGGAGGTTGACAGCAGGAAGAGCGCGATCTGCTTCATGCGCATGAGTGCGGCTTCGCCCCACGACGGTTCGAGATCGGTCACCGCGCAGGCACGTTCCCAGACGGGAGCGTTCGGCGCGGCCGCGGCGGGGGTGAGGGTGAGGGTCATGTCGCTCCCGAGTGTCAGTGTGCGTGGTTGCTGCGGTGGGTTGGCGTTCACGCTACGCGGGGCGTATTTCCGACAGCAGCGCCGTTTGTTTCGCCGGAGTGAAACCCACCTCACAGCGACGCACGGATGCTGTGGGGGTTTCGTTCTCTCCGGGATACACGGGCGACACGACGGAGAAACCGCCCCGCCATACGCTCGGCATCAGCCCTGAAAGGATGCTGATGACTTCTGCGACTCACCCCACCCCCGAGACAGCCCGGCGACGCGTGATCGTGATCGGCGGTGGTCCGGCCGCGCACCGCCTCACCGATGCCCTGCACTCTCGCGACACCGAGCACGCCCTCTCGGTGGTGGTGATGGCCGAGGAATCCCACCTCCCCTACGACCGGGTGGCGCTCAGCCGGCGGCTGGCCGGATCGGTCGATCTCACCCTCGAACCGAGCGGTGTCTGGGACGCCGAACACATCGCTTTGCGTATCGGCGAGCGCGCCGACATCATCGACCGTGCGGCGCAAACGGTGACCACGTCGACCGGTCATGTCTTCGGCTACGACGAACTGGTACTGGCCACCGGGTCGAGCGCCCCGGTGCCCGACATGCCCGGTTCCGCCCACATTCGCGTGTACCGCACGCTCGACGACGTCGATGCCCTCGTCGCGGAACTGGCCGCGCTCAGGGAGTCGCTCGGCCGCGCGCCGAAGGTGGTCGTGGCCGGCGGCGGTCTGCTCGGTCTGGAGGCGGCCGGGGGGCTGCACGCGCTCGGCGCCGAATCGGCGATCGTTCACTCGGGCGGCTGGCTGATGTCCGCGCAGCTTGACGAGGGCGGCGGGCAGGCCCTCGGGCGCCTCATCGTGGCCCAGGGCATCGAACTGCACCTCGGCACCCGGGCGCGCACCGTGCTCACGAACGACGAGGACACCGCCATCACCGGCCTGCAGCTCGGCAACGGCACGACGATCCCGGCGGACATGGTCATCTACGCGATCGGCATCGCGCCGCGGGACGAACTGGCGCGCGCCTCGGGCCTCGGCGTCGGCACGCGCGGCGGCGTCACGATCGGCGACGATTGCCGCACGAGCGACCCGAAGATCTGGGCGATCGGCGAGGTGGCGAGCTGGAACGACCGGTGCGTGGGACTCGTGGCACCGGCCAATGCCATGGCAGAGGTGGTCGCCGACCGGCTGCTCGGCGGCGAGGCGCTCTTCACGACCGTCGACGACGCCACCAAGCTCAAGCTCTCCGGCGTCGACGTGGCGAGCTTCGGCGATGCCCTCGGCACGACGCCGGGCGCACTGGAAATCGTCTACGCCGACCCGGCGCGCGGCCTGTACCAAAAACTTGTGGTGACCGACGACGCCAAAACCCTCCTCGGCGGCATTTTCGTGGGCGACGCAGGCCCGTACTCCCTGCTGCGGCCCCTGGTGGGCCGCGAACTCGGCAGCGAACCGGCCGCGTACCTCTCCGCCGCCGGCGCCGAGGCCCCGGCCGATGACGAGCTCCCCGACGACGCCCTCGTGTGCTCCTGCAACATGGTGACCGCCGGCACCGTGCGCGGCGCCGTGCAGGGCGATGAGCACACCGATGCGTGCACCGAGCTCGGCGCGCTGAAGACCTGCACTAGGGCAGGAACGCAGTGCGGGTCGTGCGTACCCCTCGTGAAAAAGCTGCTCGAGGCCGAGCTGATCGCCTCCGGCCAGACCGTCTCGCACGCGCTCTGCGAGCACTTCGAGCTGAGCCGGCAGGAACTGTTCGAATCCGTGCGGGTGCTCGGCCTCACCTCGAGCGAGGAGATCTTCACTCGGTTCGGCACGGGCCGCGGCTGTGACGTGTGCAAACCGGCCGTCGGGTCAATCCTGGCCAGCCAGCACACGGCCTACATTCTCGACGCCGGCCGCGGGACCCTGCAGGACACCAACGACCGGGCCATGGCCAACATGCAGAAGGACGGCACCTACTCGGTGGTCCCCCGCATCCCCGGCGGCGAGATCACCCCGACGAAGCTCGCCGTGATCGCCCAGGTCGCACTGGACTTCAACCTGTACACGAAAATCACGGGCGGGCAGCGCATCGACCTGTTCGGCGCCCGCCTCGAACAGCTGCCGGACATTTGGAGAGTTCTCGTCGACGCCGGCTTCGAATCGGGGCAGGCGTATGGGAAGGCGCTCCGCAACGTGAAGTCGTGCGTCGGCTCGACCTGGTGTCGCTTCGGCGTGCAGGATGCGGTGGGTCTCGCCATCCGGTTGGAGCTGCGCTATCGGGGCCTGCGAGCCCCGCACAAATTCAAGTTCGGCGTCTCGGGGTGTGCCAGGGAGTGCGCGGAGGCGCGGGCCAAGGACGTCGGGATCATCGCATCCGACAACGGTTGGAACATGTACGTGGGAGGCAACGGCGGGTTCCAGCCCTCCCACGGCCAGCTGCTCGCCACCGACCTGGATGAGAGGACACTGATCAGCTACATCGACCGTTACATGATGTATTACATCCGCACGGCGGATCGCATGCAGCGCACGGCCAGGTGGATGGAGGAGCTCGACGGCGGACTCGAGCACGTGCGCGAGGTGGTCATCAATGATTCCCTCGGTCTCGCCGCCGAGCTGGAGGAGGCGATGGCCGCACACGTCGACAACTATGAGGACGAGTGGGCCGCGACGCTCGGGGACCCGGAGCGGCTGCGCCGGTTCCGTTCCTTCGTGAACGCCCCCACCACGGCCGACCCGAGCCTTGCCCTCGTGAGCGAACGTGACCAAATGCGTCCTGCCACTGCCGAAGAGCGAGCAGATTCACGTACGGTGATTCTCAGTGGAAGCCGCATACCAGTCCGAGGAGAGTAAAAGATGAACGCCCCTGAGTCAGGACAGCCCGGACGGGTAACCCTCGTCGGTGGCGGCCCGGGGTCGGCCGGGCTGCTCACCCTCGCCGCCGCGCAGGCGCTTCGCGAGGCGGAGGTCGTGCTCTACGACCGTCTCGCACCGACCGACGATCTCCGGGCGCTCGCACCGAACGCGCGCCTGATCGACGTGGGCAAGCTTCCGGGCAACCACGCCATCCCCCAGGGCGACATCGAAAGGCTCATCGTGAGCCACGCCCTCGCCGGCTCCCGAGTCGTTCGGCTCAAGGGCGGCGACCCGTACATTTTCGGCCGCGGCAGCGAAGAAGTGCTCGCCTGCCACTCCCACGGCGTCCCCGTGACCGTCGTCTCTGGCGTCACGAGCGCGATCGCGGTCCCCGCAGCGGCCGGCATCCCCCTGACCCATCGCGGCATGAGCCATGCCTTCACGGTGATCTCCGGTCACGCGCCACTGACCGAGAACGAGCTTGAGGGCCTTGTGCTCCTCGGCAGCACCATCGTGGTGCTCATGGGCGTCGGCACGCTGCCCACCCTGACCCAGGGTCTGCTGCGCCACGGCATGACCGCGGACCTCCCGGTCGCGATCATCGAGCGCGGCTTCAGCGCGACCCAGCGCACGACCATCGCCAACCTCGGAACCATCCTCGGCGAGGCGGCACGCGCGAGCGTCACCTCCCCCGCCGTACTCGTGATCGGGGAGGTTGTGCGCCTCGCGTTCACGGGCGACACGAGCGCGGAAGACCTGATCAGCCGGGCCGGCGAGTTCGCGGCCTGATGCCTACAGATCGCACAGGGCCCCCGAACCATTCCGACAAGGCCGGACCGGCGGAGTCCCCCGAACTGTCGACGGCCGCCTTTCAACCCACCCAGCTGGAGGGCTTCCGCATCGGCGTCACGAGCGACCGCCGGTCGAGCGACCTGATCGACGCCTTCGAACGCCGCGGCGCCCGCGTCGTGCATGCGCCGACGCTGCGGATTGCGCACTCGCAGGAAGACGGCCCGCTTCAGGGCGACACCCGGGCCATGATCGCGGCCCGGCCGGACGTGCTCCTCGCAACGACCGGCTACGGCGTGCGGCGTTGGTTCGAGGTGGCGGAGGCCGACGGGCTCGGCGACGCCCTCACCGAGGCACTCTCCGACACGAAGATCCTCGTCCGCGGTCCCAAGGCACGCGGAGGAATCCGCGCGGCGGGCCTCAACGATGCGGGAATGAGCGATTCCGAGACCACCGCGTCCCTGGTCACCAAGGTTCTGGAGGACTACCCGGCCGGGCTCACCATTGGGATTCAGGTACACGGGTTCACCGACGAGGAACAACTCGACCGACTCCGGGCCGTGCACCGGAACGTGCTGATCGTCGCCCCGTACCGCTGGATCGCCGTGGATGACACCGACGATCGGGTCTACAAACTCGTCGAAGCCATCTGCGCCCGCCAATTGGACTGCGTCACGTTCACGAGCGCACCGTCGGTGCACGCCCTGTTCGGCGCCGCGGAGGGCATGAGCATGTACCCGCAACTCGTGTTGGCTTTGCAAAGCCAGGTGTGCGCCGCCGCCGTCGGCCCGGTGACGGCCGCCCCGCTGAAGGCCGCCGGAATCATTCCCATTCAGCCCACGCGCTTTCGCATGGGTGCCCTGATCCGGCTGGTCTGCGAGCATCTGGAGCAGAACGCGATCCTGCGGGTGCAAACGCAGCACGGCCCGCTGGCCTTGCGCGGGTGCGTCATCGAGATCGGCGACGAGCGGGTGCAGCTGCCGCCGACGGCCCTCGCCATCATGCGTGCGCTCGTTGCCGCGCGCGGCGCCGTGGTGTCCCGTGACGATCTCACCCTGGCGCTTCCCGGCCCGGTCGACGACCATGCCATGGAGGTCTCGCTCAGCCGCCTGCGCCAAACGCTCGGCGTTCCAGGGCTCGTGGCCACGGTCGTGAAGCGCGGCTACCGACTCAACGTGTAGCGACGCCGCGTGGCGGTGCATACACAAAACGCCCACCCCCGGTGGGGATGGGCGATCGGTGACAGGTCGGTGCCGGTCAGTCTTTCTCGGCTTCCGGCTCATCAGAGGCCGGCTCGTCGACGGATGCGTCGGCATCCGTTTCCGGTGCGGCCTCGGTGTGAGCAACATCCGCCTGCTCGGGAAGCTCTTCGAGCAGTCCGGGAGGCGGGGTGATCGTGACGGTTCCGGCCTTCACATCGACGGCGGGAACGATCGCCTTCACAAAGGGGATCATCACGTCGCCGGTGGGGGTCTTGACGATGAGCAGGTCCTGCGCGGGCATGTGCTCAAGGCGGGAGATCGTGCCGATCTTCACATCGTCGCGCATCACGGCGAGGCCGATGAGCTGGTGGTCGTACCAGGCATCTTCTTCGTCGGACTGCTCAGCCGCGTCGGACTCGATCCAGAGAATCGCCTTGGCGAGGGTCTCCGCGGTGGTGCGGTCCGGAACATCCTTGAAGAAACCGACGGCCTGCTGGTTGTACCAGCGAAGTTCGACCAGTTCAAGGGTTTTCCCGTGCCACGGCGTACCGGTGGGCACCTGGAGGGTGAACACAGCACCCGGGACGAAACGTCGTCCCGGGTCGTCCGTGAACAGTTCAAGCTTGATCGCTCCCTTGAGCCCGTGGGCCTTCGTGAGTCGCCCCACCCGAAGCTGGTTGCGCGTCTGCGTACTGTCGTCGACCGAATTCATGGGAGACCCTAGGAATCGGTGTCGACGACGTCAACGCGAACGCGGCGGCCATCGGCCAGCGCAGCTACGAGAGTGCGCAGGGCCTTGGCCGTGCGACCCGCACGGCCGATGACCCGGCCGAGATCCTCGGGGTTCACACGAACCTCAAGAACCTCACCACGGGGAGAGTTCTTCTCAGCAACGTGCACATCGTCCGGGTGATCAACGATCCCCTTGACGAGGTGCTCAAGTGCGGGAGCGAGCAAGATTTACGCCTTGGTCTCGTCGGTTGCCTCTGCGGCAGCCTCGGTGGACTCGTCGGCCTTGACCGCGGGCTTCTCGGCCTTGGGGCGCAGGACGGGCTTCTTCTTCTCGTCGGCGACGAAGGCAGCCTTGGGCTCCTTGATCTTGACGGTGCTCTTGGCGTCCTTGTCACCCTTGAAGATGCCCCAGTCGCCGGTGAGACGAAGCAAGGCCGCAACCTGCTCGGTCGGCTGTGCGCCGACACTCAGCCAGTACTGTGCACGCTCAGACTTGACCTCGATGACCGAGGGCTCCTGCGTGGGGTGGTAGACGCCGATCTCTTCGATGACACGACCATCGCGCTTGGTGCGCGAGTCGGCAACGACGATGCGGTAAAACGGTGCACGGATCTTGCCCATGCGCTTCAGACGGATTTTGACAGCCACAATTCTCCAGTGTTATCTCGATGTTTGGCGAACCTGAGGCCGTGAGCGTGGGGGCACACTCGGCATAAGCTTCTAGAGGATCTTCCTACACCGGGATAGAGGGCGGGGCATAGTGATCTCGACTGATCATTCTGCCAGACTTTTACCCTTTGTGATAATCGTATGATGGCGGGTACATTTCGCGCGCGTCTGAAGGAGCAAGAGTGGCACTTGAATTCGCCCGATCGGGCCGATCGTCTGTGGGCATCGAATGGGAGATTGCCCTCGTCGACCGCACCACGGGCGACCTCGTGTCGATAGCCGACGACGTGCTCGACGCCCTGCGCCGCCCCGACGGGTCCCGGCACCCGACCATCACCGGCGAGCTGCTGCTCAACACGATCGAGGTCGTGTCGGGAGTGCACCAGAGCGTCGGCGGCGCGGTAGCGGATGTGGCCGGCCAGGTCGCCGAGGTGCGCGCGGTCGTTGCTCCCCGCGGCGTTGACCTCATCTGCAGTGGTTCGCATCCGTTCGGGCAATGGTACGACCAGGCGATCACCGACAAGCCGCGGTACCACAAGCTCATTGATCGTACGCAGTGGTGGGGGCGCAACATGATGATCTGGGGCATTCACGTGCACGTGGGCATCGAAGACAAGAACAAGGTCATGCCCATTCTCAACGGCATGCTCACCTACATTCCGCACCTGCAGGCCCTCGCCGCGTCGAGCCCGTACTGGGCGGGCGTGGACACCGGTTTCGCCTCAAACCGCGCGCAGATGTTCCAGCAGCTGCCCACCGCCGGCCTGCCATGGGACCTGCCCGACTGGGCGGCCTGGGAAAGTTACGTCGACGACATGACCACGACGGGAATCATCGACGACGTCACGGAGGTGCGCTGGGACATCCGACCGGCTCCGCGCTGGGGCACGATCGAGGTGCGGGTCTGTGACGGCGTGTCAACGACGCAGGAACTCGGCGCGATCGCGGCCCTCATCCAGTGCCTGGTCGAGTGGATGTCGACGAGGCTCGACGCCGGCGAGACGGTACCTACCATGCAGCCGTGGTTCGTGCGCGAAAACAAGTGGCGCGCCGCCCGCTACGGGCTCGACGCCGAGATCATCCTCGACGCCGCCGGGGCCGAACGGCTCGTGACCGACGACGTGCGCCTCCTCATCGACACGCTCTCCCCCGTCGCCGAGCGTCTGGGCTGCCTGGGCGAGCTCCTGGATCTGCATGAGATCATCGACAACGGCGGCAGTTATCAGCGCCAGCTCCGTGTGGCGGCGGAGGCCGGCGGCCGCCTGCCGGCCGTCGTGGCCGCGCTCAGCCGCGAACTCGAGCACGGCCTGCGCTGAGGCGCGTCTCGGGGGAACCGCCGGTCGAGGCGCGAGCGATCGAGACCAAGCGAGACACCCAGCCCAGCCACGCCCGAGGACCACCTCACGCGGCCTCGATCGCTCCTCCGTCGCGCCTCGACCAACGCGGCGTCGGCTCGCGCCTCGACCAGCGCGGCGTCAGCTCGGGGTGGCGGGCGCCTGGGCGTTCTTCGAGTCGCGCCAGGCCAGCCAGTCCACGGCGTGCGCGAGGTCGTAATCGGGACCGGAGACGCCGATCGTGAACAGGCGCGCACCCAGCTCGTACAGCTCTTCGGCCTGCGCCACCGTGCGGCCGCGCAGCTCGGTGGAGATCTCGATCTCCGACAGGTCGCGGCCGACCTTCTCGCACCACTCGCCAAGCACCCCGAGCTTGTGCTCGAGCACGGTCGGATCGGCGAAGGAATGCCAGATGTCCGCATGCTGGGCCACGATGCGCAGGGTCTTCCTCTCGCCACCGCCCCCGATCAGCACGGGAATCTGGCGGGTGGGCGCCGGGTTGATCTTCGCCCAGCGCGCCTCGATGCGGTTGAGGCTGTCGTCGAGGGCATTGAGGCGGGTGCCCGGGGTGCCGAACTCGTAGCCGTACTCGTCGTAGTCACGCTCGAACCAGCCGGCACCGGTGCCGAACAGGAAACGTCCGCCGCTGATGTGATCGATGGTGCGGGCCATGTCGGCCTGCAGGTCCGCGTTGCGGTAGCTGTTGCAGTTCACGAGCGCGCCGATCTCGATGGTCGACGTCTGCTCCGCCCAGGCGGCGAGAATCGTCCACGACTCGAAGTGCAGGCCGTCCCGGTCGCCGCTCAGCGGGAAGAAATGGTCCCAGTTGAAGGCGACATCGGCGCCGAGTCCTTCGACGGCTTCGACCGTGTCGCGGATCTTCGAGTAGGTGGCGTGCTGCGGAGCAATCTGCACTCCGAGGCGCACAGGACGTGGTGTTGTGGGGGTCATGAACTCGCCTAGTTTGTCGGTGTATCGGTGGGAGTGACGACGTGTTTGAGGGGCTCCCGGCCGGCCACGAGCGTCGCAACCTCGCCGGACTCATCTTGCAGCACGAGACTGTCACCGTCGACGGTGGCCCTCGTGGCGTTGGAGAACAGTGCCGGCAGCGGTTTGCCGTCGCAACCGATCAGCGTGCTCGGCCCGGATGTTGTCACAAGGGTGCCGTCCGCGGCGACCTCCCATGTGCCGCGCACCACATTGCATCCGTCGGACCCGGTCCACGTGCCGTCTTCCGCGATCGTGAGAAACGGCGTCGTCGCCAGCGTCTGGTCGGGGTTCACGACCCAGGTGCCCACAATGCTCTGCGGGGCCGTGGGAGTCGGAGTCTGCCCCGCGTCGGAGGACGTCGGTGATGCACAGGCCGCCAGGAACGCGATCAGGCTCATGCCCAATAGGAAGGTTCCGCCCACGCCGCGACGTTGTCGCGACGTCCCAGTCATGGTGAGTCTCGAGTGCACGGGCATGAGCTGACCTCCCTGGTAGGGCAGAGCTGACGTGGTGCGAGTTTAGCGCCCGAGCATCTTCTGCAAGGCGGCCATTTCTTCTTCGCTCGGCCCGCCGGCCTTACCCTTGCCCGGCTGCGCGGTGGCGCCGCCGGCGAGGCCGAATCCGGAGCCGCCGGACGTCGAGCCGGGTGCGGCAGGTTTCTCGCCCGCGGCGATCGCGGCGTTTTCGGCCGCGCGCTTGGCCGGGTTTCCCGACTTTGAGCCCTTTTTCTTCTGCTGCGCCTTGGGCTTGCCCCCGTACCCGGCGCCGGGAATCGGTCCCATGCCGGGAATGTTGGGCGTTCCGCCCTTGGCCACGGTCTTCATCATCTTCGCGGCCTGCTCGAAGCGCTGAACGAGCTGGTTGACCTCGGTGACGGTGGACCCGGAACCCTTGGCGATACGCATCCGCCGCGACCCGTTGAGGAGCTTGGGCATGGTGCGCTCCATTTTGGTCATCGACTGAATGATCGCCTCGGTGCGCACGATCTCGCCCTCGTCGAAATTATCGAGCTGCTGCTTCATGGCACCGGCGCCGGGAAGCATGCTCATCATCTTCTTGATCGAGCCCATGTTGCGCAGCTGCTGCATCTGGCTGAGGAAGTCGTCGAGGGTGAAGGTGTCCGTGGCGAACTTCTCGGCGACCTTGCGGGCCTCGTCCTCGTCAAATGCGCCCTGCGCCTGCTCGATCAGGGTGAGGATGTCACCGAGGTCGAGGATTCGGCCGGCCATGCGATCGGGGTGGAACGGTTCGAAGTCGTCGAGGCCCTCGCCGGTGGACGCGAACATGATCGGTCGGCCGGTGAGGGACGCAACCGAGAGAGCGGCACCACCGCGGGCATCGCCATCGAGCTTGGTGAGCACCACGCCCGTGAAGTCCACGCCGTCCTGGAAGGCCTTCGCGGTGGCGACGGCGTCCTGACCGATCATGGCGTCGATCACAAACAGCACTTCGTCGGGATCGGTCGCGCGACGGATGTCTGCGGCCTGCTTCATCAGCTCGGCGTCGACTCCGAGGCGTCCGGCCGTGTCGATGATGACGACGTCGTGCAGCTTCTGCTGGGCGAACTTCACGCCGTCGCGGGCGACCTTGACCGGGTCGCCGACGCCGTTGCCGGGCTGCGGCGCGTAGACGGCCACTCCGGCCTGCCCCGCGACGACCTCGAGCTGGGTGACGGCGTTGGGGCGCTGCAGGTCGGCGGCGACGAGAACGGGGGTGTGCCCGTCTTTGGCGAGCCACTTCGCAAGCTTGCCGGCGAGGGTGGTCTTACCCGCACCCTGCAGGCCGGCGAGCATGATGATCGTCGGCGGCTTCTTGGCGAATTCGAGGCGACGCTGCTGGCCGCCGAGAATCGTGACCAGTTCGTCGTTGACGATCTGCACGACCTGCTGCGCCGGGTTGAGCGCCTTGCTGACCTCGTCACCGAGGGCGCGCTCACGCACGCGTCCGGTGAAGTCCTTGACGACTTCGAGGGCAACGTCGGCGTCGAGCAGCGCGCGTCGAATTTCACGAACCGTGCCGTCAACATCCGCGGCACTGAGCTTGCCCTTGGTGCGGAGATTCTTGAACGTCTCGGCCAGGCGATCTGAGAGGTTTCCAAAAGTAGCCATGATGCATTCAGTTTACGGGATGGAGTGGCCTCCTAAATCAGCGTGGCATGCTGATTGCAGCCCTCACCGGGATCAGCACACGTCAGGAGATTGCATGTCGGTTGTCGTTATCGCCACCCTCGTTCCCAAGGCCGGCCGCGTTCAGGACGCCCTCGACGCATTCGCCGGTGCGTCGCCCCTCGTGCACGAGGAAGCGGGCTGTGAGCTCTACGCCCTGCACACCGATCAGACCAGGCTGATCGTGGTGGAACGGTGGAGCACACCCGACGATCTCGCCGCCCACGCTGCCGGTGAGGCGATAGCCGAGCTCAACCGGCTCATGGGCGACGCCCTCACCGCCCCGCCCGAGGTGACGATCGCCGGCAACGTGCCCCTCGGCGACCCGGCCAAAGGCACCATCCAGTAACGCGGCGCGTCACGCGGGCCAAAACTGCAGGCGCGGCCGGTATCGCGGGCGCAGGTGCAGGTTTGCCGCGCACGACCTCGTGAGCGGCGGTGTGCCGGCTAGTTTTCGATCGCGATCTGCACCGTGTCTCCGTTGACATCGATCGCCACGATGAGCAGCGAGTCGGTGTCATCGGGGCTGATCGAGTACTCCAGCAGCGCGAAGTGCTCGTCGGTGCCGGTGTGGTGCGGGTGGAATCCCACCCGCTGCAGGCGGAGCGAACGCAGGAAGTCGATCTGCTGGTCACCGGAGTCCCAGATGATCGCGTCGGCGAGCGCCTCCGGGTCCATCTCGTCGACGTGCTGGTCGATGTAGGTGGAGGTGGGCGTGGCCTTCGTGGTGAGCTCCGCCACGAGCGACTCTCGCGCGGCGGAGTCGAGGTCCTCGATGTTGTTGATCATCGCGGCGGCGATGTCGAGCGCCTCGGCCGCCACGTCGTCCTCGGTCGGCGAGCTGAGGTCGACCTCAATGTCCTGGTCGCCGAGTTCGGCCGTCTCCGACCAGTACACCTCGCCCGCATCGTCGCTGCCGAGAATTCCGAAGAAATCGTGCTCAATAGTCATGTCGTCCGCTTTCTAGATTGTCTGCAAGGTCAGGGGCCGGGCCATCACGCTAGCCGATGAGTTTCTGGGCGAAAACGTGCGGAGTGAATCCGGTGAGGTCGTTGATGCCCTCACCCTGCCCCACGAGTTTGATGGGGATCCCGGTGCGCTCCTGCACGGCAAGCACGAAGCCGCCGCGAGCGGAACCGTCAAGTTTGGTGAGCACGAGCCCGGTCACGCCGGCGTGCTGGATGAACGCCTCGGCCTGGGCGAGCCCGTTCTGGCCCGTCGTCGCGTCGAGAACCAGCAGAACCTCGGCGATCGGCGCCTGCTTCTCCACGACGCGGCGAATCTTGGTGAGCTCATCCATGAGGCCGCCCTTGGTGTGCAACCGTCCGGCGGTATCGATGATGACGATCTCGATGCCTTCGTTCTTGGCCTTCTCGACCGTTTGAAAGGCAACGGATGCCGGGTCCTGGCCCACCGCTTGCGGCCGCACGATCTGCGCCCCCGCACGGTCCGCCCACGTCGCCAGCTGATCGACGGCACCCGCGCGGAACGTGTCCGCTGCGCCGACGACGACGCTGCGCCCGTAGGTGTTCAGAAATTTGGCGAACTTGCCGATGGTCGTGGTTTTGCCGACGCCGTTGACGCCCACGACGAGAACAACCGCGGGGCGTTCGCTGAGGGTGAGGGTGGAGTCGAGACGGGAGAGCCGTTCCTCGATGCCTTCCCGGAGCATCCGCTGCAGGTCTTTCGGGTCGGTCGTGTTGTACTTGGCGACCTTGGCGCGCAGATCGGCGACGACCACCTCGGTGACGTCCGGGCCGAAATCGGCCTGGATCAGCGCGTCTTCAAGGTCATCCCAGGTCTCGGCATCGATCGTCTTCTTCGCGAACATGCCGCGCAGAGCGCCGGAAAGTGACCAAGGGGTGCGTTCTGCCATGCCTCTAGCCTACGGCGCGCACGGCCTCGCGTTACCGAGGACACCCGAAACGGGGCGGTCACCCGGCACAATGGAGGCGTGACCATTTCGAATTCGCCCGTGCTGGCCGGTTTCGCCCACGGCACCTCGTCGACTGAGGGGCAGGCCGCCACCGCCCTGCTCATGCGCGCCGTCGCCGACGCGCACCCGGCCTTCGACGTGCGGCTCGGGTACGTCGACGTGCAGCAGCCCGACCCGGCCGCGACCCTCGGCGCGATCGAACCCGGCCGCGCGGTCGTCGTCGTACCGTTGCTCCTGTCCGCCGGCTACCACGTGCATGTCGACCTCACCGAGGCCGTGCAGGCGGAGACCGACCGGCCTGTCACGCTCACCGTTGCCCTCGGCCCGGATGCCCGCCTCATCGACCTGCTGCGGCTGCGCCTCGGCGAGGCCGGCATCACCGACGACGACGTGATCGTTCTCGCCGTGGCCGGTTCCAGTGACGCTCGCGCCGTGGCCGACTGCCATGACGTGCGCGCGCAGTTGGCGGCGCTGCTCGCCCGCGACGTGGCGGTGGGTTTTCTCTCGGCGGCGAGTCCTCGGCTGCCCGACGCCGTCGCCGAGGCACGCGCCGCACATCCGGGTCGGCGCATTGTCGTGAGCAGCTACCTGCTCGCGCCCGGCTACTTTCAGTCGCTGGCCGAGGCGGCGGGGGCGGATGCCGTGACGCAGCCCCTGTTGTCGGCCCTCGGTCCGGCGCCGGTGCAGCTCGTCGACGTGGTCGCGAGCCGGTACACGGACGCGGTAACCGCGCTGTAGAGACCTTTTTCGCGCAGAGATCGTGACGCCAGCGTACGCCGGGCCGGCGCGCGACGCCCGAGTGTGACGCCGCACTACCTTGCGTGACCGGGCGTGACCGGACGCGTGGCGCGAGCGCGGCGGCCTCGGTAGCTTTCATCTATCGCAACCCGGGCGCTCTGTGCACAGATTCTGCACGTCGGGGCACCCATCGAAAGGAGCCACCGTGTCGCAGAACGTGACCGAGACCGAAAAGGTACGAGCACCACGTCCGGCGTCACGCCCGAACGGCCAGTGGAAGATCGACGGCACCGCACCGCTCAACGGCAACGAAGAGTGGAAGCAGATCGACAACGGCATCGCCGTGCGGGAACGCATCGAACGGATCTACTCGAAAGAGGGCTTCGATTCCATCGACCCCACCGACCTGCACGGCCGGTTCCGCTGGTGGGGCCTGTACACGCAGCGCAAACCGGGCATCGACGGCGGCAAGACGGCGACGCTCGAGCCGCACGAACTCGAAGACCGATACTTCATGCTGCGGGTGCGCATCGACGGCGGCCAGCTCACCACCGCCCAGCTGCGCGTGATCGGCAACATCTCCCGCGACTTCGCCCGGGACACCGCCGACCTCACCGACCGCCAGAACGTGCAGTTCCACTGGATCCAGGTCGAAAACATGCCCGAAATCTGGCGCCGCCTCGAAGCCGTGGGACTGGAGACCACCCAGGCCTGCGGCGATGTGCCGCGCGTCTTCCTCGGCTCCCCCGTCGCCGGCATCGCCGCCGACGAACTCATCGACCCGACCGACGCCATCGCCGAACTGGCTCACAAGTTCCTCGGCACCGACGAGTTCGCGAACCTGCCGCGCAAGTTCAAGACCGCCATCACCGGCCACCCCAGCCAGGACGTCGTGCACGAAATCAACGACATCGGCCTCATCGCGCTCGAGCACCCCGAGCTCGGCGTGGGCTACGACCTCTGGGTCGGCGGCGCCCTGTCCACCACACCCCGCCTCGCCGAACGCCTGGGCACCTTCGTCGCACCCGAGCAGGTCACGGAGGTGTGGCGCGGCGTCGTATCCATCTTCCGCGACTACGGCTACCGCCGCCTGCGCGGCAAGGCCCGCCTCAAATTCCTGCTGAACGAGTGGGGAACCGAGAAGTTTCGTCGCGTGCTCGAAGACGAATACCTCGGGTACGCCCTGCCCGACGGTCCCGCCGCCCCGCGCCCCACGGCCCAGGGCGACCACATCGGCGTGCACAAGCAGAAGGACGGCCGCTTCTACATCGGTGTCGCCCCCTTCGTCGGCCGGGTCGCCGGCCCACTCCTCACCGGCCTCGCCGACCTGCTCGAAGAGCACGGATCCTTCCGGCTGCGCACGACACCGCACCAGAAGCTCGTGCTGCTCGACGTTGCCGAAGAGCACGTGGAGCCGCTCATCACGGCCCTCGACGAGTTCGGCCTCGCCGCCCGGCCCAGCCTGTTCCGCCGGTCCACGATCGCCTGCACCGGCATCGAGTTCTGCAAGCTCGCGATCGTGGAGACGAAGCAGACCGCAACGGACGCCATCGCCTCGCTCGAGACACGGCTCGCCGGAATCGACGTGCCGCAGCCGATCAGCCTGCACGTGAACGGATGCCCGAACTCCTGCGCCCGTATCCAGACCGCGGACATCGGCCTCAAGGGGCAGCTGCTCCCCGACGGCAACGGCGGCCAGACCCCCGGCTTCCAGGTGCACCTCGGCGGCGGCCTCTCCTCCCCCGAGCGCGAAGAGGCGGGCCTCGGCCGCACCGTGCGCGGACTCAAGGTGACGGCCGACGATCTCGCCGACTACGTCGAACGCATCGTGCTGCGCTTCCTCGCCGACCGCGACACCGACGAAACCTTCGCCGAATGGTCACACCGCGCCGACGAGGAGGCCCTGAAATGAGCCCTGCCGTGAACCTCAACACCCCCGCATCCACTCCGCCGCCCGCCCCCGCGCGCGTGCTGCCGCAACGTCGATCGACCGAGCTCCTGAAGGCCCTCGCCGAGCAGGGTTCCGCTGACCTGGCGCGCACCGACGGCACCGAGGCGAGCGCCACCGAGGTCATCGCCTGGGTCGCCCGCAACTTCGGCGCCGACTCCGTCGCCGTCGCCTGCTCCATGGCCGACGCCGTTCTCCCCCAGCTCGTGTCTGTGCAGGTCCCCGGCGTCGACGTGCTGTTCCTTGACACCGGGTACCACTTCGGTGAGACCTACGCCACCCGCGACGCGGTCGACGCGGCCCTCGACGTGACGATCGTGGATGTGCTGCCGCTCAGCACCGTCCCCGAGCAGAACGCCGAACACGGCGCGGAACTCTTCGCCCGCGACCCGAACCTCTGCTGCGCCATGCGCAAGGTCGAGCCGCTGCAGCGCACGCTCGCCGGGTACGAACTCTGGTTCACCGGTGTCCGCCGCGACGAGGCGCCCACCCGCGCCGGCACGCCCCTGATCACGTGGGACGAACGCAACGGCCTCGTGAAGGTGAACCCCGTCGCCGCGTGGACCTATGACGAACTTCTCGGTTACGCCGCCGAACACCGCGTCCCGGTGAACGTGCTCCTGTCCCAGGGATACCCGTCCATCGGCTGCGCACCCTGCACCCAACCCGTCGCTGCTGGCGCCGACCCGCGCTCCGGGCGCTGGGCCACCCTCGAGAAGACAGAATGCGGACTCCACCTATGAGCACCTCAGCCACCGTCATTCAGACGCCAGGCACGCCGACTCCCGACGCGACCCCGCCGGCATCCGCCCACCGACTCTCCGAACTCGACGTGCTCGAGAGCGAGGCGATCCACATCATCCGGGAGGTCGTCGCCGAGTTCGAACGCCCCGTGCTGCTGTTCTCGGGCGGCAAGGACTCCGTCGTCGTGCTGCACCTCGCCGCGAAGGCGTTCTGGCCCGGCAAGGTGCCGTTCTCGCTGCTGCACGTCGATACCGGGCACAACTTTCCGGAGGTGCTCGCCTTCCGCGACGCCACCGTGGAACGTCTCGGCGTACGCCTCGAGGTCGCCCGGGTCGAGGCCTACATTGCGGACGGCCGGCTGGCCGAGCGCGCCGACGGCACCCGCAACCCGCTGCAGACGCTGCCGCTGCTCGACGCCATCGCCGCCGGTCGCCACGACGCCGTCTTCGGCGGTGCCCGCCGGGACGAAGACAAGGCCAGGGCGAAGGAACGCATCCTCTCGCTGCGCGACGAGTTCGGCCAGTGGGACCCGCGCAACCAGCGCCCCGAACTGTGGAACCTCTACAACGGCCGTCACACCGTCGGCCAGCACGTGCGCGCGTTCCCGATCAGCAACTGGACCGAGCTCAACGTCTGGCGCTACATCGAGCGGGAGAACATCGCCCTGCCGCCGCTGTACTACGCCCACGAACGTGAGGTGTACCGTCGCGACGGCATGTGGCGCGCGGTCGGTCCCGTCAGCGAACCCCGCCCCACCGAAACGGTGGAGCGGCGCACGGTGCGCTACCGCACGGTCGGCGACATGAGCTGCACCGGCGCCGTCGACTCCGACGCCGCCCACGTGGGAGACGTGGTGCGCGAGGTCGCCGTGAGCACCATCACGGAACGCGGCGCCACCCGCGCCGACGACCGCATCTCCGAGGCAGCCATGGAGGACCGAAAAAAGGAAGGGTACTTCTAGTGACGCCGACGATCACCCGCCGCGCCGCCGGGCTGCTGGCCGCGAGCGCCCTGCTGCTCAGCGGATGCGCCGCGACCCCGGTCCCCGCGCCGGGTCCGGCCGCGGACCTGCGCCTGGGCTACTTCGACAACGTCACCCACGCGCCGGCCCTCGTGGGAATGCAGAAGCACTTCTTCACCGAGGCCCTCGGGGACACGACGCTCTCCACCCAGATCTTCGGCGCCGGACCCGCGGCGGTGGAGGCTTTGAGCGCCGGCGCGATCGATGCCGCCTACATCGGCCCGAGCCCCGCCGTGAACACGTTCATTCAGAGCCGGGGCGCCTCGGCGACGATCGTGGCCGGCGCCACGACCGGCGGCGCCGCCCTCGTCGTGCGGGAGGGCATCACGAATGCGGACGACCTTTCCGGCGCCACGCTCGCCAGCCCGCAGCTCGGCAACACGCAGGACGTGGCGCTGCGTTCCTGGCTGGCAGACGAGGGGTACACGACCAGCACGACCGGCGGGGGCGACGTGAACGTGTCCCCCACCGACAGTTCCGTCACGCTGTCCCTGTTCCAGGCCGGCAAAATCGACGGAGCCTGGCTGCCCGAACCGTGGGTGTCCCGCCTCGTGCTGGAAGCGGGAGCCCACGTTCTCGTCGACGAGGCGAGCCTCTGGGACGACGGGGACTTCCCCACCACCGTGCTGCTCGTGCGCAAGGATTTTCTGCGCGACCACCCCGAGACCGTCAGCGCGCTGCTCGCCGGCCACACGGCATCCGTGGCCTGGTTGAACGCCAACCCCGCCGAGGCGGCCGCGGCGATCAACGCGGAGTTGCTCGCCGATACCGGTAAGGCCTTGCCCGACCCGGTGATCGACCGGGCTCTCGAGCATGTGCGCTTCAGCATCGACCCGCTGGCCGCCACATTCCCGATGTCGCTCCGGGCCGCTCTGGCCGCCGGAATCGGAAAAGACGGCGATCTCGACGGACTCTTCGACCTGAGCCTGCTCAACGCCGTGATCGCCGAAGCCGGCGGCGCCCCCGTCTCTGCCGGCGGGCTCGGCAAACAATGACGATGACACAGTCGCCCGGGCCGCAGGCTCCCACCCACGACAGCTCCACAATCCCGGCGGCGCCCTCCACGGCTCGCCCCTCCACGACAGGCTTGAGGTTTCGCATGACCACCCAGACTCCCGACGCGACGCTGTTCCGCTTCGCCACCGCCGGCTCCGTGGACGACGGCAAATCCACTCTCGTCGGCCGGTTGCTGCACGACTCGAAGGCGATCCTCGCCGATCAGCTCGACGCCGTCACCCGCACCTCCACGGAGCGCGGCTTCGGCGGGACCGCCGGCGGAATCGACTTCGCGCTGCTCACCGACGGCCTGCGCGCCGAACGCGAGCAGGGCATCACCATCGACGTGGCCTACCGCTACTTCGCCACCGCCGACCGTTCGTTCATCCTGGCCGACTGCCCCGGGCACGTGCAGTACACGCGCAACATGGTGACCGGCGCCACCACGGCGGATGCCGTGATCATGCTCATCGACGCCCGCAAGGGAGTGCTCGAGCAGACCCGCCGACACCTCTCCGTGGTGGCGCTGCTGCGAGTACCGCATGTGATCGTGGCCGTGAACAAGATCGACCTGCTGGGCTATGACGAGGCCGCATACCGCGAGGTGGAACGCTCCGTGCTCGCCGTGACGAGCGAACTCGGCGTCGCCGCCGTGCACGTCATCCCGGTGTCCGCACTCGAGGGCGACAACGTCGTGGATCGTTCGGCGCGCACGCCCTGGTACGCCGGGCCGAGCCTGCTCGAACTGCTGGAAACCCTGCCGGCCGCCGACGAGGTGGAGAGCGAGGTGGAAGACTTCCGCCTTCCGGTGCAGCTCGTGTTGCGTCCCCAGGGCGCCGTCGCCCCCGGGGTCGACGACTCGTTCCGCGACTACCGTGCCTACGCCGGCCAGATCGCCTCCGGCACGATTCGCGTGGGCGAGTCCGTCACCGTGGTTCCCGGCGGCGGCACGAGCGTCGTGACCGGCATCGATTTCGCCGGCACCGAGCTCGACGTCGCCTTCGCCCCGCAATCGGTGGCCCTGCGACTGCACGATGATCTCGATGTGGCCCGCGGAGCCGTCATCGCCGCGGTCGACACGCTCCCCGCGCTCGGCCGCAACATCACCGCGGACCTGTTCTGGCTCGACCCGAGAGCATTGCGCCCCGGAGCCCGCGTCTTGGTGAAATTCGGAACGGCGCTCGTGCAGGCGATGATTCCCGAGATCACCGGGCGCCTGAACCTGGACACGCTCGCCCTCGAATCGGCCGGAGACGCGGATCACGGCCTGGAGATCAACGACATCGGCCGCGCCGTGCTGCGGCTGGCGAGCGAGCTTCCCATTGAGGACTACGCCGTCAACCGTCGCTCCGGCGCGTTCCTCGTAATCCACCCGCAGGACGGCGCGACCCTCGCCGCCGGAATTGTGACGGCGGCCTGATGAACGCGCCCCCCGCCATCCGGATCGACTCGCTCGGCAAACGGTTCGGCCCGACCGCACCGCTCGTGCTGGACGACATCAACCTCACGATCGAGGCGGGCGAATTCGTGTGCCTGCTCGGGGCATCCGGGTGCGGCAAATCCACACTGCTCGACATCATCGCGGGGCTCGAACGTCCCACCTCCGGCTCCGTGACGGTCGACAGCGGGAACGCGGCCGTGATGTTCCAGGAGTCCGCCCTGTTCCCGTGGCTCACCGCCTCTCGCAATGTGGAGCTCGCGCTCAAGCTGCGCGGCGTGCCCCGACAGCGCCGGAGGGGCGACGCGCTCGAGCTGCTCGACCTGGTGAATCTCGCGGATGCCGGCCACAAACGTCCGCACGAGCTGTCCGGCGGCATGCGCCAGCGGGTGGCCCTCGCCCGCTCCCTCGCGCAGGACCGCAAGGTGCTGCTCATGGACGAGCCCTTCGCCGCCCTCGACGCCATCACCCGCGACCTGCTGCACGACGAACTCGAACGCGTGTGGCGCGAAACCGGCCGCACCATCGTGTTCGTCACGCACAACGTGCGCGAGGCGGCCCGACTCGGACAGCGGGTGCTGCTCATGTCGAGCCGGCCCGGACGCATCGTGAACGAATGGCACATCGATGACCGCGCCGACCGCCGCATCGAATCCCCCGACGTCGCCCGCCTCGGGGAAGAGATCACCACCCAATTGCGACAGGAGATTCGACGCAATGTCGCTTAAGACAGAGGCCCCGCCCTCCCTGCCGACGCAGGGTGCCGGCAGTTCTGCGGGGGGAGCGCAGCGCGCCGACGCCGACGAGCGCCGTCTCACCTCCGGGCTGGACGCGTTACAGGCCGTGCCCGTCGTGCCCCGCGGCCGCATCAGGCAGGCCGTCGACGGTGTGCTTCCCCCCGTTCTGCTGATCCTCGGACTCATCGTGGCCTGGCAGGCCTACATCCTCATCGCCCGGCCACGACCCGATCTCATTCCCGGTCCCCTCGACGTGCTCGGATCGGTCGGCGATTTTTGGGCGGACGGGCGGCTGCAGCTCGCCGTGCTGACGAGCCTCGAACGCGGCGGCATAGGGTTCCTGATCGCGGTCGCGATCGGCACCCCCATCGGGCTGCTTCTGGCCGAATGCCGCCCGGTGCGCCGCGCCCTGGGCCCGCTGCTCTCGGGACTGCAGGTGTTGCCCTCCGTCGCCTGGGTTCCCGCAGCGATCATCTGGTTCGGTCTCACCGACGCCACCGTGTACTTCGTGGTGCTGATGGGCGCCGTCCCGTCGATCGCCAACGGCCTGGTCGCCGGGATCGATCACGTTCCGCCGCAGCTGCGCCGCGTGGGCACCGTGCTCGGCGCGAACCGCGTGCAACTGGCCACGCTCGTGATTCTTCCCGCGGCCCTGCCCGGGTATTTCTCCGGCCTCAAACAGGGCTGGGCCTTCGCCTGGCGCTCGCTCATGGCCGCCGAAATCATCGCCACGGGCGGCACGCTCGGGTTCGGGCTCGGCTCGATGCTCGACCAGAGCCGCGAACTGGCCAACCTGCCCGGCGTACTCGCGACCATCGTGGTGATCCTGTTCGTCGGCATCCTCGTAGAGCTCGTGCTCTTCGCCCCGCTGGAGCGTCACCTGCTGCGCCGGCGCGGCCTCGCCCCCGCAGGGAAGCGCTGACGCCCCGGGCGCCCCACCCCCACGCTCCTCCTGCCGTCACCTGAAAGGCCATCATGCAAAGCGCCCCCATAACCTCCCCGCTCCGTTTCCGCGTCGCCATCATCGGCGCCGGCCCGGCCGGCATCTACGCCGGCAACATCCTCAACAAGGCCGTGCACGATGCCGGCGGGTCCGTCGCCATCGACCTCTTCGACGCGCTTCCCGCCCCATACGGCCTGATCCGCTACGGTGTCGCGCCCGACCACCCACGCATCAAGGGCATCGTCACGTCCCTGCATGAAATGCTCGACTCGGGCAGCATCCGCTTCATCGGCAACGTCACCTACGGCGTCGACGTGTCCCTCCACGACCTGCGCAAGCAGTACCACGCCGTGATCTTCGCCACCGGCGCCATTCGTGATGCCCCGTTGACCGTGCCGGGCATCGACCTGCCCGGCTCCTACGGTGCCGCCGACTTCGTGTCCTGGTACGACGGACACCCCGACGTGGCCCGCAGCTGGCCGCTCGACGCCACCGACGTGGCCGTGATCGGCAACGGCAATGTGGCCCTCGACGTGGCCCGGGTGCTCGCCAAGCACCCGAAGGATCTGCTCAGCACGGACATTCCCGACAACGTGTACGCCGGTCTCGCCGGTTCGCCGGTGACGGATGTGCACATCTTCGGGCGTCGCGGACCGTCCCAGGTGAAATTCACCCCCATCGAACTGCGCGAACTCGCGCAGGTACCCGACGTCGACGTGATCGTCTACGAGGAGGACTTCGTCTTCGATGAGCACACCCGGGCGCTCGCCACCACGAACAACCAGGTGAAGGTGATGACGCGCACGCTCGAGAGCTGGCTCACCCGGCAGCCGACCGGCGCCTCGCGTCGACTGCACCTGCACTTCCTGCAGGCTCCGCTCGCGGTGTACGGCGACGGTCGGGTTGAGGGCATCCGCTTCGAACGCACGGAACCCACCGGCGACGGTGGCGTGCGCGGCACCGGCGTTGTCGTGGATTACCCGGTGCAGGCGGTGTATCGCGCGGTCGGCTACCGGGGCAGCGCGCTGCCCGAGCTTCCCTTCGACGAGGCCAGGGGTGTGATCCCGAACGACGGCGGGCGCGTGCTGGACGCGGACGGCACCCCGATGGCCGGCCTCTATGCCACCGGATGGATCAAGCGCGGCCCGGTCGGTCTCATCGGCCACACCAAGGGCGATGCGCTGGAAACCATCACCCGGCTCATGGAGGACGCCCCCGCTCTGGCGGAACCGGCCGGCCAGACGGACGGCGACGGGATCCTGCGCCTGCTCGCCGAGCGCGGCGTGCCCGTCACAACGTGGCCGGGGTGGCTCATCCTCGACGCGCACGAGAAGGCCCTCGGCGACAATCACGCGGCCGCGCGCGACCGTGTGAAGGTCGTCGAACGCGAGGAGCAGGTGCACATTGCCCGCGCCGATGCCGCGGTCTTCTCGTGACGTATGTGATTGCGCTGCCGTGCGTCGATGTGAAAGACCGTGCCTGCATCGACGAATGCCCGGTGGACTGCATCTATGAGGGCGAACGCTCGCTCTACATCCACCCCGACGAATGCGTCGATTGCGGTGCCTGCGAACCGGTGTGCCCGGTCGAGGCCATCTACTACGAAGACGACCTCCCCGAGCAGTGGGCCGGCTACTACAAGGCCAACGTCGAATTCTTCGACGACGTGGGATCGCCCGGCGGCGCGGCCAAGGTCGGCGTAATCGCCAAGGACCACCCGGTCATCTCCGCACTCCCGCCCCAGGGTGCAACCGGTGAGTGAGGCGCGCGCCGACGCCGGCGCCTCCGACGAGCCGTACGACGTTGTCGTCATCGGTGCCGGCCCGGCCGGGTTGTCGGCCGCCCTCAACCTCACCCGGGCTCGCATGCGGGTTCTCGTTGTGGACAGTGACCGCCCGCGGCACGCTGCCACGATGGTGTCGCACGGTTTTCTCACCCGCGACGGCGTGCCCCCGCACGAACTGCGTCGCCTCGCCCGCGAGGAGGTGGAACGCTACCCGGAGGCCGAGGTGCTGCGGCGCTCCTCCGTTGCGTCCGTCGAGACCGAAACGGATGTCGATCACTCCGCTGTACGTTTTCTCACCCGAGTCGCGGGCCGTACGCCCGCACTGTCACGCACCGTGCACAGCCGCTCGGTTCTCGTGGCAACGGGGCTGCGGGAGACCCTGCCGGGAGTCCCCGGGATCCGCGGTTTCTACGGCATGAGTCTGTTCAGCTGCGTCGCCTGCGACGGGTATGAAATGGGCAGCCGGCCGCTCGCGCTCATCGGCGAAACCGATGACCTGTATCGGCGCGCGCTGCTCGTGGCGCAGTGGAGTCCCGCGGTGACCGTGTTCACGAACGCCGTCGCCCGCCTGACTTCGTCAGAGGAGACTGACCTCGGCCGTCGCGGCATCCGGGTGGAGCGACGCGCGATCGACGAACTCGAGGGTGATCGCGGAAGCCTCACCGCGGTGCGGCTCGAGGGCGGAGACCGCGTTCTCGTGACGGGAGGCTTCGTGCGTCCCGTGTGGCACCCGATAGTGGATTTTCTGGCGAACCTGAATCCCGATATGGATGCCTCCGGCCACCTCGTCACGGATCGAGACGGCCGCACGAGCCTGCCGGGCATTTACGCGGCCGGGGACGTGACGGCTCCCGGCCCGCAACAGCTCATCATCGCGGCCGGAGCGGGCGCTCGCTCGGCGGCCAGCATCACGCACGACCTGCTCGGCGTCGCCTCGCGCTGACCGGGTCGATTCCGCGCGCGGGTGTGGCTGGTCAGGCGGGTTCGGATTCCAGGGTGACAACGGCGAGGAATCCCCGGCCGAGCACCTCGGGGGCGGGGTCGCCTCCGCGCACGGTGTCGAGCGTTCCCAGTTTCTCGCTCACGACGCCGTCGGCCGCATCCGCCGTCGCCACCGCGTTTCCCTGCAGCAGCAGTCCGAACTGGTCGTCGAAGACGGGGTGGGCGCGTGTCTTGGACAGTTCCACGATTGACAGGTACGCCTTGACCGTGCCTCGCCGCGCCATCACGTTCAGGGCCGTTGCCGACCCGACGGGAAGCACGCAGCTGGTGGCGCTGTCGCCGGAAAACCGGAACGGACGGTTCTTCTCCATGGCATGCTCGACACCGTCGACGGTCAGAACGAGAAGCTCTCCCTCGATGAGGGTCAGGATTCGATCGGCGCCGGGGAACACCGAGAAGTCACCCGCCGCGCGCACCTCGGCAATGCTGACTCTCCAGTCGAAGTCGTCCGCCCCGATCGGGAACGACGCGACCTCACGCGTGGAGCCGCCCCCGTTGCGCCAGGGCGTGGATGAGAGGTCGCGATACCGAATGATGTCCATGGTGCCACGCTACTTCGTGCGCCTTGGCGGCGGCCGAGATCAGGCGACGGGGACCGCTTCGCGCCCGACGCGCTGGCCGACGACCGCCGAGACGCCGTCCTGGCGCATGGAGACGCCGTAGAGGGCATCCGCTATTTCCATCGTGCGTTTCTGATGCGTGATGACGATGAGCTGGCTGCTCTCACGCAGGTCTTCGAAGATGGTGAGCAGGCGGCCCAGGTTCGCGTCGTCGAGGGCCGCCTCCACCTCGTCCATGATGTAGAACGGGCTCGGCCTGGCCTTGAAGATCGCGATGAGCAGCGCGACAGCGGCGAGCGACCGCTCGCCGCCGGAGAGCAGCGACAACCGCTCGATCTTCTTGCCGGCGGGCTTCACCGACACCTCGATTCCGGTCGTGAGCAGCGCGTCCGGGTCGGTCAGCCAGATGCTGCCGCTGCCGCCGGGGAAGAGCACCGGGAACACCTCTGCGAAGGCCGCCCTGGTGTCCTCGAAGGCATCGGCGAAGATGGTCTCCATTTTTCCGTCGATCTCCGCGATGATCGTGAGCAGGTCGGTGCGCGTGTTGGTGAGGTCGGTGAGTTGCTCGGTGAGAAAACGATGCCGTTGCTCGAGGGCGGCGAATTCCTCAAGGGCGAGGGGGTTCACGCGCCCCAGCTGTCCGAGCCGGCGCTCGGCGGCCGCGAACCGGGTCTGCTGCTCGCCGCGGTCGAAGGGCGCGGGGTCGCCCTCGCCGTCATCGGCCGGAATGAGCTCGGCCGGCCCGTATTCGCCCACCAGCACCGACTCGACGAGACCCAGCTCGCTTCCCGCCCGCTGCAGAAGTCCGGTGAGTTGGAGCTTCTTCTCATAGATCTGCAGTTCGAGGCCGTGCACGTTCTCGGTGACGGACTGAAGGCGCTCACGCAGAGCGTTCTCGCTCTGGCGCAGGGCAGACAGCTCCGTGCTCTGGCTGGTGCGCTCGGCCTCCGCGGCGGTGAGTCGTTGCCGGGACTCGTCGACCGAGCGGTCGACGGCGCTGAGAACGGCGGGCAGTTCGGCGGCGACGGCCGACGCGGCATCCAGCTGGCGTCGACGGATCACCGCGCGCCGCGCGGCGGCCTCGGCCGCGATCTGGTCTGCGTCGAACTGGCGCGCGAGCGAAGCGGCCCGCGCCTCGCTCGACCGCACCCGTTCCCGGGCCGTGTCCACGGTGAGGCGCGCCTCCACCTCGGTTTCACGCGCGGCCTCGAGTTCGCGATAGAGCGCATCCCGCGCCGATGCGTCCAGCACCGGTCGGGGCCGGGCCTGCGCCGTCGCGAGTTCGGCCGCCGCATGCTCGGCGGCGGATTCGGCGGCGGCGACGGAACGGGACGCGACGTCGCGGGCGGAATGCAAGCGATCGAAGTCGGCCCGGGACGCCTCAACCTGCACGGTCGCCCGGTTCACTCGTTCCGCGTGTTTGGCCTGGGCGGTTTCGCGGGTGCGCAGGGCGGCGCGTGCGGCCGCCACCTGGTCTTGCCGGGTCTTGAGGAGCGTACGTTGCTCGGCGAGTTCGAATGTCACCCGAGGAATGTGTGCCGTCACCGCGTCGAGTTTGTCCGCGGCGGTGTCGCGATCGGCGACCAGTTCAATCCGGCTGCGCGCCGCGCCGCTTCCGCCGCGGAGAACCCAGGCGGACAGCACCTCGCCCGCTCGCGTGATCACGGTGATTTCGGGGGCACCCGGTTCTGTCCGGGCCGCGCGGGCCCCTCGGGCCGTGCCGAGGTCGTCGGCGATGACGGTGGTGGCGAGCAGGCGCCGCACGCCGGCCGGCGCGTCGACGACAGCCGCGGCCGCGACCAGCCCGGGGTGGTCGGCGGGCGGCGCGGTCGGGTGCTCGGCGTCACCGTCGGCACCGGGGTCACCATCGGCACCGGGGGCACCGGGGGCACCGGGGGCACCGGCCACGATGAGCTCCACCCGCCCGAGCTCCCGGGTAGACGCGAGTGCGATGGCGTCAACGGCTGCTTCCCACGTGTCCGCGAGCACCGCCTCGGTGAGCGAACCGAGCGCGGCCGCAATGGCTGCCTCGTAGCCCGGCTGCACGCGAACGTGCTCGGCGACCAGGCCGCGGATGCCCGGGAGGCCGGCCTCGAGAAGCGCCGACGACCCGTCCGTCTGGTCGAGGGCCAGGGTGAATGCGTCCCGGCGAGCCTCCTGCGCGTCGCGCTCCCGCTCGTGTCCGTGCAGGTCGGCGCGCAGCCGCTCCACCTCCGCCTGGGTGACCTGTACCGCGCCCTGCGCGAGTTCGAGTGCCTCGGCGCTCCCCTCCGCGGCGGCGTCGTCCGAGGCACCGTCGTCGTCGGCGGCACCGAGTTCGGCCAGCTGCGCCTCGGCCTGCACGCGGCGTTCCCGTGCGGCGTCGAGTGCGTTGTTTTGCCGCAGAACCTCACCGCGCACCGCCGTGAGCCGGGAGGCGGCGGTCTCCGTGTTGCCGGCTCGCCGGGACACCTCAAGGTCATGGCTCGACACGAGCAGAGCCTGGGCGGCGATGTGCTCGTCGAGGGCATCGAGTCGGGCGCGAGCGTGTGCGCTGGCGGCCTTCGCCGCGAGCCATGCCGCATCCGCGGTCTCGATCCTCCCGCGCAGGCGCACGGTGTCGGCGGCCGCAGCCTCGAGGTCACGCGGAGTGACGCTGGGAGTGGTGCTGCCGACTTCGCCCTGTGAACCGAGCAGGGCCAGCCGCTGGTTGGCGAGGGTGAACAGTCCGCGCAGGCGTTCCTGCGCCGATTCAAGTGCGAAACTCGTGCTGCGAGCCCGGTCGACGGCATCGCCGATCTGAGCGGCTTCGAGTCGTTGCACCCGGTTCCCGGTCTGCGAGAGCTGTTCCTGCAGAACGAGGCGTTCCGAGTGGCGTTCCTTTTCGGTGCGCCCATGCTGGTCGAGGGCGGTGCGCAGCGTGACGACCTCGTCCGCGAGCAGGCGAGCCCGGGCGTCGCGCACGATCGCGGCAATGGATTGTGCCTGGCGGGCGATTTCGGCCTGGCGTCCGAGTGGTTTGAGCTGGCGTCGAATTTCCCCGGCCAGGTCGCTCAACCGGGTGAGGTTGGTCTGCATGGCGTCAAGCTTGCGCAGGGTCTTCTCTTTGCGGCGGCGGTGTTTCAGAATCCCCGCAGCCTCCTCGATGAACCCGCGCCGTTCCTCGGGGGTCGCCCGCAGCACGGCATCAAGTTGCCCCTGTCCCACAATGACGTGCATCTCCCGGCCGAGCCCGGAGTCGCTGAGCAGCTCCTGCACGTCGAGCAGGCGGCAGTTGCGGCCGTTGATCGCGTACTCGCTCGCGCCGTTGCGAAACAGGGTGCGCGAAATGGTCACTTCGGAGTAGTCGATCGGCAGAGCGCCGTCGGAGTTGTCGATCGTGAGGATCACGGCCGCGCGGCCGAGCGGTCCGCGCGTCGACGTGCCGGCGAAGATCACGTCTTCCATCTTGCCGCCGCGGAGCGTTTTGACGCCCTGCTCCCCCATGACCCAGGCGAGGGCGTCGACGACGTTCGACTTGCCCGAACCGTTGGGCCCGACCACACAGGTGACGCCGGGTTCAAACGCGAACGTGGTGGACTGGGCGAAGGACTTGAAGCCCTTGAGGGTGAGACTCTTCAGATACACCGTTCCACCTCCCGCGATTTGTCGTGTCTTGACGCTGTCGGTACCGCCCCTGCCTGTGAGCAGGGCGTCCCGTATAAACGGTACTCGACGCCACCGACACAAGCCGTGAGGCTCGACGGCGGGGTCGAGCCCGGTTATTCTGTGCGGCATGAGCGACGTTCGACCGACCATTGACGAGGTGCCCGTTCCGAAGTTCCCCGGGGACGCGGGGTGGGACGATTTCGCGGCGGCCGCCGAGGTGCGCAATGTGAGCGAGGCGGAGGGGTACGGCACAACAGACCTGAAAACGTCGGCCGAGGAAGACCTGCCGGCCTGGCTCAACCAGGCGCACGATCCCATGCGCTTGTTCGTGGTGCGGGTTGAGGGGCGGGTCGTGGGGCGGGGCGTCTACGAGACACTCTCGGACCCGGCGGAACGCTTCTCGTGGTTCACCGTGCAGGTCTTGCCGCCGTTTCGGCGCCGCGGCATCGGCACCGCACTCGTGAATCACCTCGACGCGATGGCCCGCGGCGAACATCGTTCCGTGCAGGTCACCTATGCGGTGTCTCGAAACGCGCCGGGCGAAAAGCTGACCGCGCCGACGCGCCTGGGGTCGGTTCCGCTGCACAACCCGGAGGTGCAGTTTCTGTTGCGCCGTGGTTTCGCCCTCGAACAGGTCGAACGCGCCAGCCGGCTCACGCTGCCGGTGAGTGCCCGCGCGCTCACCGACCTCGCCGAGGACGCGGCCGCGCACGCCGGCCCCGATTACACGGTGCAGCTGTGGACCGAGCAGACCCCCACGGCCTGGCAGCACGACATGGCGCTGCTGCACACGCGCATGAGCACGGATGCCCCGACCGCCGGGCTGGAGGAACCCGAAGATATCTGGTCCGAGGAGCGACTGGTCGCGTTGGAGAACCTGTCGGCCGCCGGGCCGCGCACCATGCTCACCGCCGCCGCGCTGCATGAACCCACCGGTCGACTCGCCGGTTTCAGCCAGCTCTCGGTTCCGGTCGAACCCGACCGCGCGGTGGGCCAGGAAGACACTCTGGTGCTGCGGGAACATCGCGGGCATCGGCTGGGCATGCTGCTGAAGGTCGCGAACCTGCAGAATCTTGCCCGCCTGTACCCCGGGCATCCGTCGGTCATCACGTTCAACGCCGAGGAGAACCGACACATGCTGGCGGTGAATGAGACCCTCGGCTTCACGCCCTTGGGTTACGAGGGCGCGTGGAAGCGCGTCACACTATGACGCGACCACCTGGCAGTTCGGGCACAGGTGCGACCCGCGGTTCATGAACGACTCCCGCACCAGCGTGGTTCCGCAGCGGGAGCACGGCGTTCCCTGCCGACCGTAGACCTCGAGGCTGTGCGCAAAATACCCGGACTGCCCGTTCACGTTCACGTACTGCGCGTCGAAACTCGTTCCGCCTTCACCGAGGGCGCGGTGCAGGATCGCGCGTAGTGCGGCCAGCAGCTCGGTCGCCTGCACGATAGACAACGAGGCGGTCGGGCTGTCGTAGTGCAGCCGAGCGGCGAAGAGGGCCTCGTCGGCGTAGATGTTGCCGATTCCGCTGATGAGAGTCTGGTCCAGCAGCGCCCGCTTGAGCCCGGTCTTCCTCCGTGCGAGGCCGGCGATGAAGGCCTGGTCGGAGAAGGCCGGATCGATCGGATCCCGGCCGATGTGGGCCACCTGAGTGGGAACCAGATCGGTCCACGGCCCGGTCCCCGCGCCGGCGAAGCCCCCGGCGGCGCCGTCCGCGGTGGGAACCATGGCGTCGACGACGAGGCTGCCGAATATGCGTTGGTCGACGAAGTCGAACCATAATTCACCGGCCGCGCCCTCGGAAACCGCTGTGGGCGGCACGACCCGCGGTGGTACCGATTCCAGGAACAGACGGATGCGCAGGTGACGGTCGACCATGGAGCCCGGTGTGCGCAGCAGCACCTGCCCGCTCATTCCCAGATGCACGACGAGCGCGCGCCCGCTGTCGAGCGGCAGCCACAGGAATTTGCCTCGGCGCACGGCGCCGAGGATACGCCGGCCGACGAGCTGCTCCGTGAACGAGCCGGGGCGCGGATCGTGCCGGCGCAGGGACCGTGCGTCAAAGACCTCGACTCCGGCGACGACGGCACCGGTCACGGCCGGTTCGACACCGGCCCGAACCACCTCGACTTCGGGAAGTTCCGGCACGACGTCAGCGCGCGGTGAGCAGGGTGACGGCCTCGCGCGCGGCGGCCATCTCGGCGTACTTCTTGCTCGTACCGGTGCCCCGGGCGGACAAAGCATCACCCAGGTCGACGCGAGCGATGAATTCCTTCGCGTGATCGGGACCGCTTTCGGTCACCGTGTACGACGGCGCGCCGACGCCACGAGCCGCGGCAAGTTCCTGCAGGCTCGTCTTGGGGTCCATCAAGGCACCGAAGTGGTCGGGGTTCGCCAGCAGCGGTTCGATGAGACGCAGCACGAAAGCCGTCGCCACGTCGCCGCCGCGATCGAGATACACGGCACCGATGAGCGCCTCGACCGTGTCGGCCAGAATCGACGACTTGTCGTGCCCGCCGGTGAGGATTTCTCCCTTGCCGAGCCGCACGTACTCGCCCAGCCCGAGACCCCTGGCAATTTCTGCGAGGGCGACCGTCGAGACGAGGCTGGCCCGGCGCTTGGCCAGGTTTCCCTCGTCGAGGTGCGGGTAGGTTCGGTACAGCATCACGGTCACCGCCTGCCCCAGAATGGAATCGCCCAGGAATTCCAGGCGTTCATTGGTGGGGATGGCACCGTTTTCGTACGCGAATGAGCGGTGCGTCAGCGCCAGCTCAAGCAGGTCCGCACGCAGTTCTACGCCGAGGGTCGCCACGAGTGACGACCGCTCGGCTCCTGGATTCGTCATTGTTCGACTCTGTCCGGGTGGAACGACTTAAACGTCGGCGACCTTGCGGCCCTTGTACTCCATGAACAGCGCGGTTCCGGCGGAGTCGGTGACGACCTTTGCGCGGTGGGGAAGGCTGTAGGTGACCTTGCCGTTTTCCATGGTCTTCACCAGGGTCGGCGCGGTGGCCTTCCACTGTGCACGACGGGAGTGGGTGTTGGATCGCGACATCTTGCGCTTCGGAACTGCCATGACTACTTCTCTTCTCTATGCGTTTCAGCCTGGATGTCGTCATCCGTGCTGATGTCTGTGGAAGCCTGGAATCCCGCAAGCGCAGACCACCGGGGATCAGGCGCCTCTATCGGTTCGAGTTCCGGTGGTTCAGTCAGGCGCTGGCCGGTCTCACTATCAAGACCCGCGCAGTCACGCCGACATAATGGCTGGAACGGCAGTGACATAACCACTGCGTCCCTGACGAGAGATTCAATGTCGATATGGTCGTCGACAACCTCAAACTCAAAAGCTTCTTCCTGAGGATAACCGAAAAGCTCCGTAAACTCGACTCGGACGCGGAATTCGATGTCAGTGAGGCATCGTCCGCATTCGCCGGAGGCTGGTACGACAACGGTGGTCGTCGCCAGAATGCCCTCGTGCATGGCTTCGAGGCGAAGATCGGCGCCGAGAGCAGAGCCGGCTTTCACCGAAACGAGGCCGGCACCGAGTTCTTCGGGCACGACAATGTCGAGATGACGCTCGTGCATGGTGCCCGGGCGGTTAATGAGGTCTCGCACATCTACCGTGTACGGCGTTTTTTTGAACTTGGTCACCAGCCCCATTCTACGCGTTCCGCAGCGAGCGTCCGTTCAATTGCAGCACGAGCACGAGAAACAACGATCGGGGCAGGAGAACAGCACGCCATCGGGCGCCGCGCCGGGCCGACACGTGAATCATTCGGGTGAGCTCGCCCAGTTCCCGACTGAGAACGACGGCCTCGCCCACCGTGCCGGGCTCATCCCGGCCCCCCGTGTCGCTCCCCCGGTCGTACCGGGCGCGTTCCACGGCCTCACAGAGACGGGCCAGCACCGCCGCCGCCACGGCCTCCTCCCCCAGAGTCGCGCACAGACGGTCCCGGAGAGTCCGGGGCGTCTCCGTCACACTGACCTCGATCCCATGGTCGAGGGCCGTGTCGCAGACTTCTCCCCACGCCGTCTCCAGGGCTTGCCGGCGGGCGAGGGCGCCCGAACGGATGCGACGACGACGCGCCCGATGCTGTGCCGCTCGCACCCCGGCGGGCACCAGAAGCAGCAGCAGGAGCCCGAGGGCGACGGCCACCAACTGCAACACCACGTTGCTCGTCGTAAGCGTCGACACGGACTCTGAACCGGACATGGACACGTCGACGGAGCCGGGGTCCATCTGATCTCGCGACAATGGCACCGGCACGGTTTCGTTCGTCGCGCCGGGAATCGCGTCGGTCGCGGCGGATTCTTCGTAATTCGGCACGGTTCCACGCCCCGGCGTGGGCTCGAACGGCACCCAACCCACGTCGGTGAAGTACAGTTCCGGCCACGCGTGCAGGTCATGTGAATCCACGTTGTAGCGGCCGCGTCCCTGTTGGAGGTCCTGTGAGGCGACTCCGGGGAGGTACCCGAGGGCGATCCGGGAGGGAATCTCCAGCGCACGCGCCATGCTCGCCATCGCGGAGGCGAAGTGCACGCAGTACCCGCGCTTCTTTTCCAGGAACACCGCGACCACGTCGAGCGCCCCTCCGTCGTAGCCCTCCTCGACCGGCGCCTCCGTGTCGTAGGTGAAGGTGTCGCCGTTGAGGTAGTTCTGCAGCGCCACCGCGGCGTCATAGGACGATGTGGTCCCGGCGGTCACTTCTCTGGCCCGCTCCTCGATGATCACGGGCATGTCGCTCGGCACGTCCAGGTTGCGAGCAAGCTCCGACGAGAAGGCGCTGCCGGCCTGACGCATCTGTGCGGCGGTCGGTTGCACCTCGAGGGCCTCGGCGATGTATTTCTGTCCGAGGGTGCTCGAGTCGGTGGTCGCGATAGCCCGCGTGCGGGTGTCCCAATACCAATCGCCGGTGAGCCCGGTCACCTTCACGGTCCGTGCCGGCACCGGGAGCCACCGCGTGTTGACGCTGTCGATGACGACGGATGTCTCGGCGCGGGTCGTTTCGATCTCATCGGACAACCCGTGGGGGCGGTCGATGTTCTCGACGCTGTTGTCACTGTTGCCGCCCTGGACTCCGTCAATCCGCGCGGTCCACGTGTCTCCCATCAGGGAGTCGAGTGTCAGCAGCGTGAAGTTCGAACGCTTCTCGGCCGTGCTCGTGTAGTGCAGAACGGGCCCGGGTTCAGGGCGTCGAAGGTCCTGACCGAGGTTGATCATCGGGCTGACCCCGCTTCCGAAGAGGAGCGAGTTCACGCCGGGGCGCGGTTCGATGCCGGTCACGGACGGCACGGCCGCCCCGAGGACCAGCGCGCCGGCAAGCGTCACGGCGCCCGCGGACAGGGTTCCCCACACCGGCACGACTCGCCGGTGGCCGGGTGAGACGAAGACCCGGGCGACCAAGCCACCGCCCGCGGTACTGGTGGTGGCGGCGGCTCGGCGTTGCCGCACGTCCACGCGGAGCAGACCGAGGTACACCGCGGATGTCAGAACGAGGGCCATGATGTTGGGCGGGCCGGCGTCGATCATGCCGGGAGCCAGCAGCGGCACCAGCACCGGCACCCCGGCGAGCGCCGGGGTGCGCAGCGTCACGGCCAGCGCGTGCATCAGCACGGCGATGAGGCCGGCGCCGGCGGCGAGCAGGAAGAGGATGCCGTCGGTCACCTGGGCCGGCACGCTCTGCTGCACGATGGACTCCACCCCGGTCGCCACGAGCCCGGAGAACACGCCGAGGGTCGCGGGCGTCGGCAGGATCCACAGCAGTCCGGTGCCCGCACCGAAGAACAGTGTGAGGGTGAGCAGGAGACCGCCGAGCAGTCCGAGCGGCACCATGGTTCGAGGCATCCGCAGGGTGGGGAGCAGGGCGCTCAAAAGAAGCACGATGATCGCCACGGCAACCATCACCCACCACCAGGCCGTTCCCCGCAGCAGCGGCCCGAGCGCCCCGCACGACACGACCAGCAGGGCGAGCAGGGTCAGCACGATCGGCCAGTTGGCGTCTCCGCGAACCCGGGGCATCTCACCTGCCGCGCGGCGGAACGGGATTCTCCCGCGACCGACGACGGCCGCGTTGCCTGTGTCAGTCACGGTCGGCCCCCGACGTCTCCCCCGCGTCGACTCGGCCGCTCAGACCGCTCGCCCACGCGGACGGGATGTCCCGAGCGGCACCCAAGTCGACGCAGCGCCACCCGGCGTCCCGCAGCACGGCCCGGGCCACGGCGCTCACCGGGTCGAGCACAAAAGCGACCGCCGGCTCGCAACGGCCTCGTATGCCGGCTAAGACAAGGGCATCCGCTTCGGACAGGGCGACGATAACCGCAAAGGTCGGCAGGGAGCCGCTGAGGCCCACCCCTGCACCGGCGTCGGCGGCCGGCGCAACGGGCACAAGATTCGCGAGTCCCTCAAGCAGTTCGCGGTCCCCGCCCGGTGCGCTGCACACGAGCGGAGCATCGCCGCCGAGTCCCCCGAGGTTTTGCCCGGATCCGGGTACGAGTTGACTGGGACCGGTCTCGAGGAGCTGCACCTTGAGACCGGCGTCGAGCAGATACACCCCGATGGATGCGACGAACTCGATCGCAAGCTCGAAGGCCTGGTCCAGGCGTCTGGCGCGTTCGGCCGCGCTGTTGTTGTTGAGCGTGGTGTCGAGGATGATGCGCGCCTCCGGGTTGCTGCGCTGCTCTTCCTGACGCACCATGATTTCACCGTGGCGGGCGGTGGCCGGCCAATTCACGCGGCGGAGCGGATCGCCGGGCCGATACTCGCGAGCGATGAGTTCGTCGGACATCGGGTTGAGCGAGCGAAGCAGATCCCGAACCGACCCGTCACTGCGGGTGACGGAGACACCCCTTGTCTCCAGGGGGGTCACGCGCGGCGTGACGATGAGGTCGTTCCGATGGCCGGCGGGGTGTTCGCGCACGGCGAGCCCGAAGGGGTCCTTGCGAGCGAGCAGCAACGGCCCGAAGGCGTATACGCCGCGGAGGCGGGGAGTCAGCGCGTATTCGAGCCGCACGCTGTCCGGCCCGGTCTCCGGCCCCGGCCGATACCGTTCAAGGGCGGGGAGCAACTGGTCTGTGGATGCGGGCACGCCCGTTATGCCCATGCCGGGCGGTATCGGGTCACGCCAGCTTGCACCGTCCAGCGGCCGGAATGACAGGTTGCGCAGCCGCAAGGATACGACCGTGTCTCCGCCGGCCGGCAGGATCGGCGGGCGGAAGGTGCGCCTGACCTGCACCTGTCGCGGCCGAATCATCACGTAGCCCAGTCCCACCACGGGAACACTCACGAGCAGGGCGCCGATGAAAAGCAGGTCACGCTGGTCGATCAGGACCGCGTACAGCCCCAGCACCGCGCCCAACACCAGAAAGATCCACCCGCGGCGAGTGAGCCGCGGGGACCAGGACGGAAGCACGAACTGGCGCATGCGGGCCGTCAGGGACGCTCGGGGGTGCCGACCGGCACAACGGTCGCCGCCAGGATCCGGCGGATGACCTCCTCGATGAGGGGCCCGCTGTCCTGGTGGTGATGGCCGAGGGCACGGCTCGTGGGCACGAGCCGATGGCCAAGCACCGCCACGGCCAGGGAGTCGACATCGTCGGGAAGCACATAGCCGCGCCCGAACAGTGCCGCCTGGGCCTTGGCGGCGCGAATAAGCTGAAGGGTGGCCCGGGGGCTTGCTCCCAGCCGCAGGTCCCGATCGTCTCGAGTGGCCCGAACGATACCCACGGCGTATTCCTTCACTGCGGCCGAGGCGAACACGCCCCGCGCCGCGTGCATCATGGCACGGAGTTCCGCTCCGGAGACGACGGCACCGATGAGGGTCAGCGGGCTGCTGGTGTCTCGGGAATCCAGCATCGCGAGTTCGGACTCCGTGTCGGGGTACCCCATGGAGATGCGTGCCATGAAGCGGTCCCGTTGGGCCTCGGGGAGGGCGTAGGTGCCCTCCATTTCGAGGGGATTCTGTGTGGCCATCACGGTGAAGGGCAGCGCGAGCGGATACGTCGTGCCATCGACCGTGACCTGGCGTTCCTCCATGCATTCCAGCAGAGCGGACTGTGTCTTGGGGCTCGCCCGGTTGATCTCGTCACCGATGACGATGTTGGCGAAGACCGGCCCCGGTTTGAATTCGAAGTGGCGATCGGCCTGGTTGTACACGGAGACGCCGGTGACATCGGAGGGCAGCAGGTCCGGCGTGAACTGGATGCGGCTGACCGTGCAGTCGACGGAGCGGGCGAGCGCCTTGGCGAGCATGGTCTTGCCGACGCCGGGCACATCCTCGATGAGCAGGTGCCCCTCGGCGAGGAGAACGGTGAGCGCGGTGAACACGGCGGCGTTCTTACCGTCGATGACGCGCTCCACGTTGCGCCTGATCGCTTCGCCCGCGGACTGCAGTTCGCGCAGCGAGAGCGGGGGCTCCTCGGGAGCGGATGCGATTTCCTCACGACCGTGGCCCACCACGACGCGCGATCCGGCGACGGTCGGGGTGGGCACCTGGGATGAGGAAGGGGTCATACGGTGGCTTTTTGGAGGTAGTCGGCGACGGCCCGGGGCACATAAGGGGCGACATCCCCGCCGAGGGCGGCCACCTGGCGCACAAGCGAACTGGAGACGTACGCGTTGGCCGGGTTGGGCAGCAGGAACACGGTTTCCACCGAAGCGAGGTTGCGGTTCACGATCGCCATGGGTGTTTCGTAGGTCACGTCGATCTGGGAGCGCACACCCTTAACGAGCACGCTCGCCCCCACATCCATGCAGTAGTCGACGAGCAGGCCGACGCTCCACGACGCGACGACGATGTTGGTGGGAAGCCCGGCTTCTTTGATCGCCTGCTCCAACAGCGCGACCCGCTGGCTGATGGGGAGCAAGGCCGATTTGTCGGGATTGTGCACGACGAGAACGTGGAGTTCATCGAAGAGGCCGGCGGCGCGATCAATCACATCCAGGTGACCAAGGGTGACGGGGTCAAATGAACCAGGTACGACGGCGATCCTGCGCATATAAATACCCTAGCGCCCCTCGAGGGTGGCCGTAAGCGGGGCCGTGAAGGGAGGCCGATCACAGCGTCCGGAGCCTCAGCTCTTGCTCAGCCAGGTGCGTTCCGACTCATCGAGGCGGCGGCCGACGGCATCGCGCAGCGCGGGGTGCGTGCGCAGCTCGGGATCGCCGCGGACGAGCTCGAACGCAGCGTCACGGGCCGCCTCGATGATGTCCCGGTCGACGGCGACGCGCAGGAACCGCAGACTTGAGTTCACGCCGGACTGGGTGTCGCCGAGCACGTCGCCCTCCTGCCGCAGCCGCAGGTCCAGGTCCGCCAGTTCGAAGCCATCGAGGGTGCTTTGCACGGCGTCCACGCGTTCCCGCGACACCCCGCCGAGGGCCGCGTCGGTCACCAGCAGGCAGAGACCCGGCACCGCCCCGCGCCCCACACGCCCCCGCAGCTGGTGCAATTGCGACACACCGAATCGATCGGCGTCCATCACCACCATCGCCGAGGCGTTGGGCACGTCCACACCCACTTCGATCACGGTCGTGGCAACGAGAACGTCGATCTCCCCGGCCGCGAAGGCGCGCATGGTCTGGTCCTTCTCCTCGCTCGTCATGCGACCGTGCAGCGCCTCGATGCGGTGGCCCCGCAGCAGGGTGGTGCCGCGCAGACCGGCCAGCGTGGTCTCCACATTGGTGAGGGCCTTCGGCGCGTCCTCCGGAGGAAGGGCAACGCTCTCGGCTCCCTCCTCCACCTCCTTCGGAGCGATGGCCGGGCACACCACGAAAGCCTGACGCCCGAGGGCCAGTTCTTCTCCGATGCGCTTCCAAATGTTCCAGAACCAGTCGGGGTGCTCGGCGAGCGGCACAACAACAGTCGTGATGCCCTGGCGCCCGGTGGGCAGAATACGGATGACGCTCACGTCCAGGTCGCCGAAGACGGTCATCGCAATGGTGCGCGGAATGGGTGTGGCGGTCAGCACCAAAACATGCGGCGGCAGGCTGCCCTTGAGCCGCAGGGTTTCCCGCTGATCGACGCCGAAGCGGTGCTGCTCGTCGATGACGACGAGGCCCAGGTCACAGAAAGTGACGTTGTCGCTCAGCAGCGCGTGCGTGCCGATGACGATGCGTGAGCGCCCGGACACCACCCGAAGCAGCGCCTTGCGTTTCTCGGCGACCGGCAGCTTGCCCGTGAGCAGCGTCGGCATCAGCTCGGCAGCGAGTTCGGGCCCGAGCATCGCCGTGATGGAGCGAAGGTGTTGCCCGGCGAGCACCTCGGTGGGGGCGAGCAGTGCGGCCTGGCCGCCACTTTCGGCCACGGCGAGCATCGCCCGCAGGGCAACCACCGTCTTGCCGGATCCAACCTCGCCCTGGAGCAGCCGGTTCATCGGCGCCGTGTCGGAGAGCTCGACGGCGATTTCGGCCGCCGCGATCTCCTGGTCCACGCTGAGCACGAACGGAAGCGAAGCGTCGAAGCGTTCCAGAAAACCACCCGGCGCCGGTAGTCGCGGGGTGGTGTGCTGCTCTCGCGCTTTCGTGTGCTTCTGCGCGAGGGCCGCCTGAAGTACCCACGCCTCGGTGAAGCGCAGCGTGTCCCTGGCGGCCTGCCACTCCTCGGGGAGCTCCGGGCGGTGAATGAGTTGCAGCGCCTGCTTGTGACCAAGCAGGCCGCGTTGGAGCCGAAGCGCGTCGGGCACCGGGTCGTCGATATCGCCCAGGTGCGGCAGCACGAGGTCGATGGAGCGCTCGAGGATGAGGCTGGTGACCGAGGCCGTGGCGGCGTAGATGGGGATGAGTGGTCGCTGCAGCCGCTGGTTTTCCGGGTCTTTTTCGGCTTCCTCACGCTCACCGTCAAATGTGCGGTACACGGGGTGTGCGAGCTGCCGGGCGCCGTTGTATTCGGAGACCCGGCCGGAGAAGATTCCCTTCACGCCGGGGGCGAGCTCCCGGGTGCGCCAGTCCATTCGGGTCTTGCCGAAAAAGGTGAGCGACAGCGTTCCCTGACCGTTCCGAATCTTGACGGACACGATCCAGCCCTTGCGGTTCTTCATCTCGCTCTGCGTGGACGAGACCACTTCGGCGGTGATGGTGACGTACTCGTTCAGCGGCAACAGCCCGCTGGCCGGGTCGACCTGACCGCGGTGCACGTAGCGACGCGGGTAGTGCCCGAGCAGGTCGGCCACGGTGAGCATGCCGAAGGCCTTGGTGAGGGCGGTGGCGGTCGGTTTGCCCAGGGCAAGCACGAGAGAGGTGTCGAGGGTGAAGGTGGACTCACTCGATCCGGTCATGACTCAATCGTAGGCGTGACCGCCGACAGCCTCCTCGACGGCACGTGCAACGTAGGCTTAGCGCATTATGACGCGAATCATCTCCGGGTTTGCCGGCTCCCTCACCCTGTCGGTTCCCAAGTCCGGTACGCGCCCCACCAGCGACCGCGTTCGGGAGGCGATTTTCTCGGCCCTCGACGCCCGCGATGCCCTGGCCGGCACCCGCGTGGCCGATCTGTACGCCGGGTCGGGAGCCCTCGGCCTTGAGGCCGCCAGCCGCGGGGCTCGCGCGGTGACGCTCGTGGAGAACGGCTTCGGCGCCGCGCAAATGTGCCGCAAGAACAGCGACGCGGTCAAGCGCGCGGCACCCAAGGGCACTGATCTCACGGTCAAGGTGGCCGCACAGTCCGTGCAGTCCTTTCTGGCCGCGACGCCCGACGGGTTCGACGTGGTGTTCATCGACCCGCCGTACGACCTGGGCGAGACCGAACTCACGCACAACCTGTCCGCTCTCGCACCGCTCCTGTCGGAGGATGCGCTCGTCATTGTTGAACGCAGCTCCCGCTCCCCCGAGCCCGAGTGGGGTCCCGGCCTCGAATTCGAGCGGCGCAAGGACTACGGCGACACCACGGTTTGGTACGCCGGCCCGATCGAGCCCGCCCACGACTAGCCCTCCGCGCAGGTGGCCACGCGGCGATGGAACCGGGCGCATTCGGCCGCCAGGCACCGAGCAAACTGGAGACCGGGTCAACGACCGCGTCTGGTGCTGGTTCAGGCCTGTCGGTGCAGCGGCGACCCCGATGTCAGTGGTGACCTGCCGGCCAGCCGGATCGGCGTGCGGGTGGGGTCGGCCGCCTCGGGTGGGGTCAGCCAATACTCGGGGCCGATTCGGGTGATCTCCCACCCGTCGTTGTGCAACCGGAGGTGGTCTCGGGCGCAGAGCAGAATGCCGTCATCGAGGTTGGTGAGTCCGCCCTCAGCGTTCCACCCATGCAGGTGATGGGCCTCGCAGTGGCTGGGTGGACGGTGACAGTCCGGCCACCTGCACCCGCCGTGTCGAAGTGCCAGGGCCGCGCGTTGCGCCTGCGTGAAGAGCCGCTGTTCCCGTCCGACGTCGAGCACGGTGCCGGCCCTGCTGAACAGCACCGGGATGAAACCGGCGTTGCAGATCGACCGGTCGATGGTGGTCGTTGGGATCGCGTCCGGGGTTCCTTCGATGAACCCGTCCGTCAGATCCAGGTGGCCCGAGGCACCACGCGAGGGTGTCGGTGCCGGAGAGTCTGTCGCAGTGACAATGAGCTTCACCGACGGGCGAATGCGGCCGAAGAGGGTGCCGGGGTCGGCGGCCGCGGCGACCTTGATCACCTCGATCAGTGCCTCGGCCGCAATCTGGTCCGTGGAGCGGGGGTCGTCGATGATGCGGTGCGCGCGTTCCTTCTCGCCCTTCTCCACAAACCTCGGTCCGCCGGTGCGGGGGCCGGTCATCTGCAGCAGGAAGTCCTTGAAATAGGCGCCGCTTTCCGGGTCCAGTTCGAAGGTGCCGTGCAACATGCCGTCGGGCTTGTCCCACACCCGCAGGTATTGCCGGGCGCGCATGGCGTCGGCCCGGGACGCGACACCCGCGGCATCAATCGAGTCCCGGCACTGCCGCGCGGCCTTCGCGGCCTGGTCGGCGTTCCCGGTGCGGCACTGGGCGATCAGGGCAACGACCGCGTCGGCGAGCATCGCTTCGGTCACCCCGATCGCCGGTTCACCGAGGCCCCGACGAATCGCCGTCGCGGATTCGGTGCTGAGGGTTCCGTCGGTCACGGCGGCGCCGAGCGGAGCGAACCACGGCACATGCACCTCGAGTGGCGGGGCCTCAGGGTGAGCGAGAGCCAGCAGATCGGCCTGCTTCTGGCGTTCCCGGGCGGTTTCGGCTTGGGTGGCCATGGTGCCGGCCTCGATCAGGCGGCGGGCGTCGGCTTTCGTGGTGCCGCCCCCTCCGCCCAGGGACTGAACGTAGTCCTCTGCGCTGGGGTAGCCCTTCTTGCGGGCAAGGCCCTCACGGCCGAGCTGCCAGTCGGAGCGGGCGGCGACGTTCGCCGCCGACAGGGAGAGGTAGGCGGCGACCTCGCGGGAGAGCCGGGCGATGGCCCGATGGGTGGTCTCCGACTGATCATCGGAGAGCTCCGCGAACGACGCCGCGGATATGTTCGATCGGGCCAGCGACCCGGTCAAACCAACGAAAACACCGTCAATGGTGGTCATGAAACAAGTGTGACAGCAGCCACCGACATTGGCCGGGGCCCGATGGATGTGCTCGCCTTCGGTGGTGCATCAGAGTCATACGGACGCCCCGGCCTCATCGATACGCACCCGGCCAGGGGCTACGCCACAATCGTTCTGGCCGGGTTCGGCGAGTCACCCGGCCTGGCCGTCCCAGCCGCGGTAGGGGTCCCACCCGCCCTGGGTGTGCGGTTCGCCGTCCACCAGCACCTCACCCGCGGCCGCGGTGACGGAACCGAGGGCGCGGAATCCGTCGGGGAGGCTCACCTGCGGGGGGAACGTCGCGAGCAGACCGTGGTCTTCGCCTCCGCCGAGGGCAACCTCCACGCGTGCACCGAGGGCGCTGGACGCAAAGTCGATGCCGACGTTGCTCGCGCGAGCGATACGGCCGGCATCGATCGCCAGGCCATCGGAGACGTCGAGCATCGCCGTCGCCCCGGCGCGAGCCGCGGCGGGGCCGCATTCCAGCGGCGGTACGGGAGTGAGCTGCGCGGCGATCTGTTCGGGGTATTGCAGCTTCGCTGCTCGGGCCCGGTCGGCGTCGGGAACACCGGTATCGTCCACGCCGAAGCGAAACAGGATCTCGAGGCCCAGCCCCGCCTCCCCCAGTCGTCCGGCCAGCGCCACGACATCGCCGACGCGCGCGCCGGATCGTCGGACGGGCGCACGCCCCTCCAGGTCGCCGAACGCCGTCACGGCGAGGGTGAGGGCGTCGGAGGCGGACAGGTCGCCGCCCACGACACCGCAGCCGGGAGCGAGCGCCTCGCAGCATTCCCGCAGCCCGTCGGCGATCCCCTCGAGCACCGAGACGGGCGTCGACGGCGGGGCGGCGATCGCCACGACGAGGGCGGTCGGTCGCGCGCCCATGGCCGCAACATCGGACAGGTTCGTGGCCGCCACCTTCCACCCGAGATCGCGAGGCGTTGACCAGGCGAGCCGAAAGTCCGGGCCCTGGATCATCATGTCCGTCGTCACGACGAAACGGCCGTCGGGGGCCGCGACGACCGCGGCATCATCTCCCGGGCCGAGCAGCTCGGCGGAGGAGGCGGGGAGCCGGGGAAAGATGCGCTCCAGCACTGCGATCTCGCTCACATCGTTGAGCGTCTCGGTCGAACGTGCACTCTCGTCGGCAGCAATTATCATGCTTCAAACGGTAGCCTGAATGTGATGATTCCCCGATCCACGGCCGTGCGCTCCGCCGCCGCCGCTACCCTGGTCCTCGGCACGCTCCTGCTAGCCGGGTGCGCGGCCGCCGTTCCCCTGGAGCCGGCGGCCGACGCCGCGAATCCGGCCTGCGCTGATGTCATCGTGCACCTGCCGGAGGCGGTATCCGATCAGCCCGAACGCGAGACGAACGCGCAGGCAACAGGCGCCTGGGGCGACCCGGCAACGGTGCTGCTCCACTGTGGCGTGCCGGTTCCCGGGCCGACAACGCTGCCCTGCCTGAGCGTCAACGGCATCGACTGGATCGAAGATGACTCGGACGCGCCCCGGTACCGGTACACGACCTACGGCCGCGACCCCGCCGTGGAAGTCGTGATCGATTCGACCGCCGTCAGCGGCACCAACACGCTCGTCGACCTGGCCAGCGCCGTCTCCGGCATCGCGGCCACGGCGGCATGTGTCGGCGCCGAAGATGTGGCCGTTCCCACCCCGACCACAGCCCCGTAGCGGACGCCGGCGTCGCCGGCCGTCCTGCGTGACCAGCCGTCCGGGCCGCACGCACCGTCCGGCCGAGGGCCGCCTATGGTCACGCGGCCCTGCCGGGTGCGCGCGCCTCGAGCGGATGCGGGAGACTGGGCGTATGCCCGATCTCACTGTGCACGGCGGCGCCGGCAGCCGAGTTGACGCCGAGATCGAGGTGAAGCGATCCAGATTTCTGTGCCGCCTGGTCAGAGCCGAGACAGAAGATGCCGCGCGCGCGGCGATCGACGGGGCACGCAAGGAGCACTGGGGCGCCCGCCATCACTGCTCGGCATTCGTGCTCGGACCCACCGGCTCGCCCGACCAGGTGCGCCGCTCCAACGATGACGGCGAGCCGTCGGGAACCGCGGGTCGCCCCATGCTCGAGGCGCTGTCCGGACGCGGCTTCGTCGACTGCGTGGCTGTGGTCACGCGCTATTTCGGGGGCACCCTTCTCGGCGCCGGCGGCCTCGCGCGCGCCTACTCGGATGCCGTTCTGACCACAATCGACAAGGCCCAGGCTCTGGGCCTCGTCGTGGAACGCGAACGCCGGGAACGGTTCACGCTCGCCCTGTCCCACGCGGATGCCGGTCGCATCGAGGCCGAGCTGCGCCAACGCGGGGTCCTCGTCCTCGGCACCGATTACGGGCCCGAGGCGGTGCTGCATCTGGCCGACGACGACTCCGCGCGGCTCGCCGCCATCGTGGCCGCCGTCACGGCCGGAGGCGCCGAGCTGGAGACGCAGGGTCACGAATGGGTCGACGTCGAACGGTAGTCGGCCCGGCCGGCGTTGCGGCGTTTAGGAGCCGTGCCTGTCGTGCGCGAGAGCGACGGCGATGAGCTCGTCAATCAGCTGCGGGTAGGTGTAGCCGCTTGCCAGCCAGCAGCTCGGAAACATCGAGATCGGCGTGAATCCGGGCATGGTGTTGATCTCATTGATCACCCAGCCGTCGCTCGTGAGGAAGAAATCCACCCGGGCGAGTCCGGCGCCGTCGATCGCGTCGAACGCGCGAATGGCCATCCGCTGCATCTCGGCGAGTTCGTCGTGGCTGAGAACGGCGGGGCACACGAGCTCGACGCCCCCCGCGCCCAGGTATTTGGCTTCGAAGTCGTAGAAGTCGCGGCCGGTCACGACCACCTCTCCCGCGACGGATGCCCTGGCCGGTTCCCCCGGTCGGTCCTGCAGCACCGCGACCTCGAGTTCGCGGCCGCTGAGGCCCGCCTCGATGAGCACCTTGGTGTCTTCGGCGAGACCAACGGCCATCGCGTCGGCGAGTTGCTCGGCCGAGGACACCCGGCTGACCCCCACGCTTGACCCGGCGCGGGCGGGTTTGACGAACACGGGTGCGCCGAGTTCTTCGAGCGCCGCGTAAGCCATGCCGGGGGCGTCGGCCCAATCGTCAGCCGTGATGGTGCGCCATGGTGCAACCGGCAGGGAGGCCTGCTGAAACACGGTCTTGGTGAAGTGCTTGTCCATGCCGAGCGCCGAGGCCAGCACGCCGGAGCCCACATAGGGCAGGCCCAGGAGTTCGAGCATGCCCTGGATGGTGCCGTCCTCACCGAACGGTCCGTGCATGATGGGGAAGACCAGGTCGATGGTGCCGAGCGAGCGTGAGCCGTCGGTATCCGTGACGGTCAGTTCCCGGCTGCTCGTGCTGTCCGGCCACTGCACCCGGCTGCCGTTGTCGACGACCTCGGGAAGTGCCGAGCCGTCGAGGACGAACCTCGTCGGGTCGTCTTCTTCGAGAACGAAGGCACCCGCGCGCGTGATGCCCACGGGGATGACACGGTAGCGATCGCGATCAATCGCTGCCAGGACCCCGCCCGCCGTTGCGCAGCTGATCGAATGTTCGCTTGAACGCCCCCCAAAGAGCAGCACTACCGTGAGCTTGTCCATCATTCGTCCTTTCGCCCTGCGGTTCGCTGGAATCTGTGGTGAGGTGCGGGGCGATGTCCCGCGGGTTCAGCGTGCCGTCGAGCACCTGGCGAACCTGTTCGACGATCGGCATGGCGACCCCCTTGGCCGCGGCGAGCTCCAGGACCGGTTTGACCGACGCGAGCCCCTCCGTGGTTTGTTGCATCTGCTTGACCACATCGTTGATGCTGTACCCCTGCCCCAGAAGCCGCCCGGCCGTGTTGTTGCGCGACAGCGGGGACTGGCAGGTGGCGATGAGGTCACCGAGCCCGGCCAGGCCGGACAGTGTTTCCGGGTGCGCGCCGTACGCCACCGCGAAATCGGTCATCTCCACGAGTCCTCTCGTGATGATCGAGGCCTTGGTGTTCTCCCCGAACCCGACGCCGTCGACGATTCCGATGGCGACGGCGATGAGATTCTTCAACACCCCGCCGAATTCGGTGCCGATGACGTCGGTGTTCACATACGAACGAAAATACTTGTTGGTGGCGAGCTTCGCCACGGCCTGCGCCGTTTCGAGGCTGATCGACGACACCACGGCGCCGGTCGGCTGTTCCTTGGCGATTTCGAGGGCCAGGTTCGGCCCGGAAATCACGGCGATGCGTTCCGGCGCGATCGGGAGCACCTCCTCGATCACCGTACTCATCCGCATGCCGGTGCTGCGTTCGACGCCCTTCATGAGCGACACGATCACGGCGGTGGGCGCCAGGAACGGCTCGGCGAGGATCAGGTTCTCGCGCAGGGACTGGCTTGGCACCGAGACGAACACGTACTCGGCGCCGGCGAGAGCCAGGTCGAGTCGGGAGGTCGCGCGCAGCCCGATCGGGAGGTTGATTCCGGCCAGGTAGTCGCTGTTGCGACGCGCCTCGGAAATCTCCTTCGCGAGTTCGGGCCGGCGGGCCCACAGCACGACATCGGCTCCGCCGTCGGCGAGGATCTTCGCGAAGGTGGTGCCCCAGCTGCCCGCTCCGAGTACGGCAACGCGGGTGCCGGGTAGAATCTTAGGCTTCAAAACGGCCGGTCTCTTTCTGATTGTGTTCGGCCGGGTTCCAGCGCTTGACCGGGGCCTTCTCACTCCGCAGGTCTTCGAGCAGACCGGTGATGGCGCTCATCACCACGGCCGTGGCCTCGTTGAGCGTTGCCGTGTCGAGGCTGCGTTCGCGGAACGCGCTCAGGTCGACCGGGTCGCCGATCTTCACCGAGATGGTCTTGCGTGGAAAGAAGCTGATCTTCTTGGAGTATCGCTCCATCACATGCTGGGTTCCCCAGTGCGCGGCCGGCACGATGGGGATGCCCTGCTCGAGGGCGATCCGTACAGCACCGGTTTTGCCGCGCATGGGCCACAGCTCCGGGTCACGCGTGAGCGTGCCCTCGGGGTACACGACCACCATCTGGCCGCGTTCCACGAGCCGCTGCGCGGCCTTGACCGGTTCGCTGCCGCGCACCGACCCGCCGCGCTGCACGGGAATCTGGCCCGAGCTGCGCAGGATCCGTCCCACGATGGGGATGTTGAAGACGGATGCCTTCGCCAGGAACCGAGGCTGGCGTCCGAGCTTCCACGACACAACGCCCATGACCACGGGGTCGATTTCGCTGTAGTGGTTGGGCGCGAGCACGAACGCTCCGGTGCGGGGGAACTTATCGCCGTCGACGATTCTGAAGCGCGCGGCCGCGTTCATCGTGGGCAGCAGAATTCCGGCGAGGATCCAAAACGCCGAGGGGCGGCTCTTTTCCGATCGGAAAAAACTCGGTGACGGTGAAACTGCGGCTCTCTTCTCGGCTGGGTTGTGGTCGGGGTTGTCGTCTGGCACAGACCCATTATCCTTCGAGATCGAAGTCCGCCCCCAAAAGCTGCAGCTTGGCGATGAAATTCTCGTACCCGCGGCTGATGATGCCCACGTTGCTGACCGTCGATGTGCCGTCGGCGCTGAGCGCCGCGATCAGGTGGCTGAAGCCGCCGCGAAGGTCGGGAACCACAATGTCGGCGCCGTGAAGCTTCGTCGGGCCGGTGATGACGGCCGAGTGGTTGAAGTTGCGCTGGCCGAAGCGGCACGGGTGCGCCCCGAGGCATTCGCGGTGAATCTGGATCGTGGCGCCCATGTCCTGCAGCGCGTCGACGAAACCGAACCGCTGCTCGTACACGGTCTCGTGCACGATCGACGTGCCATGCGCCTTGGTAAGAGCGATGACGAGCGGCTGCTGCCAGTCCGTCATGAAGCCGGGGTGAACATCCGTTTCGATGATGACGGGCTTGAGGTTTCCGCCCGGGTGGTAGAAGCGGATGCCATCGTCGTGAATGTCGAAGGCACCGCCGACCTTGCGGAACACGTTGAGAAACGTGAGCATCTCGGGCTGGCGGGCGCCGCCGACGAAGATGTCACCCTCGGTTGCCAGGGCCGCGGCGGCCCAGCTCGCGGCCTCGTTGCGGTCGAACAGGGCACGGTGCGTGAACCCGTCGAGCCGTTCGACACCCTCGATGCGGATGACCCGGTCGGTGTCGACCGTGATGATGGCGCCCATCTTCTGCAAGATGTGGATGAGATCCATGATCTCGGGCTCAATGGCGGCGTTCTTGAGCTCGGTGATGCCCTCGGCACGCACCGCGGTGAGCAGCACCTGCTCCGTGGCGCCGACGCTCGGGTAAGGAAGTTCGACCTTGGCGCCCTTGAGCCCGTTGGGCGCCGACATGCGGATGCCGTTGGGCTGCTTCTCCACGACGGCACCGAACGTGCGCAGCACGTCGAGGTGGAAGTCGATCGGGCGGTCGCCGATGCGGCAGCCACCGAGGTCGGGGATGAATGCCTCACCCAGACGGTGCAGCAGCGGTCCGCAGAACAGAATCGGAATGCGGGAGGAACCGGCGTGGGCGTCGATGGCGGCGAAGTGCGCGCTTTCCACGTCGACCGGGTCGAGGATCAGGTCGCCGGGTTGGTCGCCCTCGGTGACCTTGACGCCGTGTACCTCGAGCAGGCCGCGCACGATGCGCACGTCACTGATGTTGGGCACGTCCTTGAGCAGGCTCGGGGTTTCGCCCAGAAGCGCGGCGACCATGGCCTTGGTGACGAGGTTCTTCGCGCCCTTGACTTCAATGCGCCCCACCAGGGGAATGCCACCACGGATGGTGACCTTGTCGGCGGTCAGTCCCACGGCGGCGCCGTGGTTCTGACCGCTGCCGCGGTTCTGCGCTGACTCGTCGAGCGCGGCGTCAGGCTGCGCGTCGTTGGTGAGTGTGCTCAAAATTACCTGCCTTGTGGAGAGAGTGCGGGGAGCGTGCGTGGAAGCCACGCCGGCCGCACCGATTCGAATTCTGCAATTCGCGCTTCGTCGCGCAGGGTCAACCCGATGTCATCGAGACCTTCGAGCAGCCGCCATCTAGTGTATTCGTCGATGACAAACGAGACTGTGAGATCGCCGACACGCACAGTTCGGGACACGAGGTCCACCGTCAGTTCGAGTCCGGGGTCCGACTCGATCACCGTCCACAGGGTCTCGGCGTCTTCCTCGGTGATCTGCCCGGCCAAAAGGCCTTGCTTACCAGCATTACCGCGAAAGATATCGCCGAATCGAGGGCTCAGCACCACGTCGAAACCGAAGTCGCGCAGGGCCCAGACGGCGTGCTCGCGGGAGGATCCAATGCCGAAATCGGCGCCCGCCACGAGAACGCGTCCGCCGGCATAGGACTTCTGGTTGAGTACGAATTCGGGGTCGGAACGCCACGCGGCGAACAGGGCGTCCTCGAATCCGGTGCGCGTGACCCGCTTCAGGTAGACGGCAGGAATGATCTGATCGGTGTCGACATTGGAACGGCGCAGCGGGACGGCAATGCCGGTGACGCTCGTGAATTTTTCCATGATTACTTGTCTCCATCCGAGGTGGCGTGCTGCGAGAGATCCCACGGTCCGGAGAGCGTGCCGCGGATCGCCGTTGCTGCGGCCACGAGCGGCGACACCAGGTGCGTGCGACCGCCCTTGCCCTGACGGCCCTCGAAGTTGCGGTTGCTGGTGGAGGCGCAGCGCTCCCCCGGTGCGAGCTGGTCGGGGTTCATCCCGAGGCACATGGAACAGCCGGCAAAGCGCCACTCGGCACCGAAATCGGTGAAAATCTTGTCGAGGCCCTCGGCCTCGGCCTCGATGCGCACCCGGGCTGAGCCGGGAACCACGAGCATCCGCACGCCATCGGCGATGCGTTGCCCCTGAATCACCTCCGCGGCGGCACGCAGGTCTTCGACCCGGCTGTTGGTGCAGGAGCCGAGAAAGACGGTGTCGACGTGGATGTCTTTCATGGCGGTTCCGGCCGTGAGATCCATGTACTCGAGTGCTCGTTCGGCCGCGGAACGCTCGTTGGCGTCGTCGATCGTGGCCGGGTCGGGCACGGAGCCGCTCAGCGACACTCCCTGGCCGGGGTTGGTGCCCCACGTTACGAAGGGCTCCAGCTCGGCGGCATCGACGATGACTTCCGCGTCGAAGCTGGCACCGTCATCGGTCGCGAGTGTGTCCCAGTAGGCCACGGCCGCGTCCCAGTCGGCGTCGCGCGGCGCGTGGGCGCGCCCCTCGAGGTAGTCGTAGGTGACCTGGTCGGGTGCGATCATTCCGGCGCGCGCGCCGGCCTCGATCGACATGTTGCAAATCGTCATCCGGGCTTCCATCGACAGCGAGCGGATGGCTTCACCGCGGTATTCGAGAACGTAGCCGGCTCCGCCGCCGGTCCCGACCCGCGCGATGACGGCGAGGATGATGTCCTTGGCGGTGACGCCCTCACGCAGGGTGCCGTTGACGGTGATCGCCATGGTCTTGAACGGGTTGAGCGGCAGTGTTTGGGTGGCCATCACATGCTCCACCTCACTCGTGCCGATGCCGAGGGCCATCGCCCCGAAGGCGCCGTGGGTGGACGTGTGCGAGTCGCCGCAGACCACGGTGATGCCGGGCTGGGTCAGTCCGAGCTGCGGTCCGACGACGTGCACGATGCCCTGCTCGATGTCACCGAGGGAGTGCAGGCGAACCCCGTATTCCTCGCAGTTGCGGCGCAGCGTCTCGATCTGCGTGCGACTGGTCAGGTCGACGATCGGCTTGTCGATCGCGAGCGTCGGAGTATTGTGGTCCTCCGTGGCGATCGTAAGGTCGGGGCGTCGCAGGGGCCGACCGGCGAGGCGCAGGCCGTCGAAGGCCTGGGGGCTCGTGACCTCATGCAGCAGGTGCAGGTCGATGTAGATCAGGTCGGGCGTACCGTCTTCGCCCTTGGCCACGAGATGGTTGTCCCAGACCTTTTCGGCCAGGGTTCGCGGGGCAGCGGTAGGAGTGGTGGTGTCTGTCGTCATGTCTGTGCGTCTTCCTCACGAATAGATAGCAGCCGACGCTGAACGCCGCGACGAGAGAGGCCTCAGAGTTGGGTCTCGCCGCGGCACAGAAGAAGAAGTCGACCTACCAGCATTTCTAGAGGGTAACACTTCGGCGGCCCCGGCTGCATGCGACAGGGCCCGTCGGAACCGGTTTCAGACGTCGTAGCGGGCCTCGATGAACACGACACTCACGTTGTCGCGGCCGCCGCGCTCGAGGGCCTCGTCCACGAGCACATCCGCGAGGTCACGGGCGTCCTCGTCGCTCGGGGCGTGTGATTTCAGGATCTCCGCGATTTCGCCGGGTTCGAGTTCCTTGGTGAGGCCGTCCGAGCAGACCAGGAACGTGTGGTGACCGGATGCCGGCAGCAGCCACACATCGGCATCGACGTACTCGTCCGCGCCGATGGCGCGGGTGATCACATTGCGCTCCGGATGCTTTTCGGCTTCCTCGAGCGTGATCAGGCCCGCATCGAACATCTCCTGCACCGCCGAGTGGTCGACGCTGAGCTGGTGGAGTTCGTCTCCGTCCCAGGTGTAAATGCGGGAGTCTCCCACGTTGAAGGCCATCCAGTGGTAGCCCACGTCGTCGCCCGCGTCCACGAGCGCCACTCCCGCCAGGGTTGTGCCGGAGACGGCGGCGCCGTAGTCATCGACGGCGCTGAGGTCGCGCACCGCGTCGTTGGAGGAATGGATGGCGTCGAGGATTCTCTCCGGGGTGGACGGCACATCGCGTTCGATGTGTTCGTCAAAGACGCGCACGACGGTCTGGCTTGCCACGTCGCCCTGCGCGTGCCCGCCCATGCCGTCGGCGACCAGAAAAACCGGGGACTGCGCCATCACGCTGTCCTCGTTGATCTTTCGCACGCGTCCCACGTCGGTGCGCGCGCTGTAGCGGCATACCGCGGTACCACCCGGAAGAGTGATTTCGCTCACACCGGTCACGGGAGCGTGCACCTTAGAGTTCCCAAGCTGACCCGCATCCTTCTCGCGTTCGAACACTCTCGTACTCGAACGCGGCGTCGTCGTGCGTCCTGGTGGACGGCAGCAATAACCGTACCAAGTCGACGGGGTGTTCTAGTGCTCGATCGGCTCGGAGATCTCTTCGGAGAGGGTGTGGCCGCGCGTGCGGGCGTCGTGACGCGCCTTGATGAGGCTCGCGATCGTGGCCAGGGCCATCGACCCGATGATCACGCCCAGGGAAGTCCACGTGCCGATTTCCGGGGCCCATTCCACGCCGTGGCCACCGTTGATGAAGGCGACCTCGTTCGTGTGCAGGGCGTGCAGCACGAGCTTGACGCCGATGAAGGCCAAGATGGCAGCGATGCCGTACTTGAGGTATTCCAAGCGTTCCAGGAGCCCGCCCAACAGGAAGTACAGCTGGCGCAGTCCCATCAGCGCGAAGACGTTCGCGGTGAAAACGATGAACGGGCTCGTCGTGATGCCGAAGATCGCGGGGATGGAGTCGAGCGCGAAGATCAGGTCGGTGGTGCCGATGGCCAGAAAGACGATGAGCATCGGGGTGAAAATCTTCTTGCCGTCGACGAGCGTGCGCACCCTGGAACCGTCATAGGTCGACGAGATCCTGATTCTGCGGCGCAGCAGGCGGATGAAGCCGTTCTCCTGGTCTTCGTCCTCCTCCTCGTTGTTGAGCGCCTGGCGGATGGCCGTATACAGCAGGAAGGCCCCGAAGATATAGAAAATCCAGCTGTAGCTTTCGATGAGCTGGGCTCCGAGCAGAATGAAGATTCCGCGCAGCACGAGGGCGATGATGATGCCCACCATGAGCACTTCCTGCTGGTACTTCCTCGGCACGGAGAAGCGCGCCATGATGATGACGAAGACGAACAGATTGTCGATGCTGAGGCTGTATTCGGTCAGCCAGCCGGCGAGGAATTGTCCGGCGTGCTCCGCGTCGCCGAGAATCAGCATCAGCATCGCGAAGATGAGTGCCAGCCCCACGTAGAAGGCCACCCAGAGCGTGGCTTCCTTGATCGAGGGGACGTGGGGGCGTTTGTACACGAGAAGGAGGTCGGCCACGAGAATGAGCGTGAGCACGATGAGCGATCCGGCTTCAAACCAGATGGGGAGAGCGAGTTCCACGGGGGCCTTTCACAATGACGGGGTGCCGAGAACGGCATTGAACCCGAAAGTCTCTCCCGCGTCGCCTCCTGGGGAAGCAACACCACCGCGACCGGGGCTGCAACTGTGGAGCCCGTATTGACGATCACGACATAGGGCCCGATCGGGCCCTTAGGGATACTCCCCTTCGCTCCGGAAATCATAACAGGGCGCGGCCGCGTGCACCGACGGGAAAGGTTGGATGTCCCGGTGCCGCGGACAAAGAAATAGCCCGGTCCCCTTCCATGGGAAGGGAGCCGGGCGATGGTGACCCCAGCGGGATTCGAACCCGCGTTACCGCCGTGAGAGGGCGATGTCCTAGGCCGCTAAACGATGGGGCCGTTTTTGCAACTTTATGAGTATGCCACACGATTTGTGCGCAACCAAACCGAGGGCACCCTCGGCTGAACGAGTGGCTGATCCCTGTTGCGCGCGCGCCTGAATGGGTATTAGCTCGGGTCATGAAACTGACCAAGCTCGAGCATGCCGCCCTCATCCTCGACGTCGGAGGCCAGAAGCTCTACATCGATCCGGGGTCCTTCACCACGGCACTGACCGAGACGGCGGGCGCCGCGGGCATCGTGATCACGCACGAACACCCCGACCACTGGACCCTGGCGCAACTACGCCGCATCTTTGAGATGAATGAGGACGTGCCCGTCTACGCCCCCGCCGGCGTCGCGACGGCTGTGGCCGCGGCCGTCGCCGCGGCATCCGCTGATGAGAACGAGCCGCACCGTCCGACGCCACACATCACTGTGGTGCGTGACGGCGACACGGCGACCGCCGGTCCGTTCTCGCTCCGCTTCTTCGGCCGCACCCATGCCGTGATTCATGAGTCCATCCCCGTTGTCGACAACGTGGGGGTGCTCGTGAACGATGAGCTGTATTACGCCGGTGACTCCTTCACAATTCCCGCCGACGTCGACGTTCCGACGCTCGCCGTGCCCGCCGGGGCCCCCTGGTTGAAGATCAGCGAGGTCATCGACTATGTTCTCGCCGTGCGGCCGCAGCGAAGCTTTCCCACCCACGAGATGGTGCTCTCCCGTGCGGGAAAAGACCTGTCCAACGCGCGCATCAAGGCCGCTACGGAACAGGGCGGCGGCACGTTTTTCCCGCTTGAGCCGGGTGATGTGCTCGACCTGTAGGTGAACTCCGGTTGAATTCCCCTCGATCTCAGCATATTTGCAGCTTCTGCAATTTAGAGTGCAGTTACTGCAAAACACCGGTCCGCGGTGACACACAACTGAGAACGGGGCACCATGCAAGCCGAGTGGGTAATCGATGCGCGCGATCTGGAGAAATCCTATGGGTCGGGGGCGAGTCGCTTCGACGCCCTCAAGGGAGTCTCCCTGCAGGTGGCGCCGGGCGAAACCGTAGCCATCGTCGGAAAAAGCGGATCCGGCAAGTCCACGCTCATGCACCTGCTGGCACTGCTGGACGCGCCCGACGCCGGCACGCTGCACGTGGCCGGCCAGGATGCCGACGCCCTCTCCAGGAGGGACGTCAATGAGCTCCGCAACAAGGAATTCGGCTTCGTCTTCCAGCAGTTCTTCCTGACTCCCAACGTGAGCGTTCTCGACAATGTGACCCTGCCGCTGAAAATTGCCGGCATCGGCGGCAAGGCTCGCCGTTCGCGGGGCATGGAAGTCTTGCGTCAGCTCGAACTCGACGACAAGGCCGCCAAGAAGGCCACGACGCTGTCCGGCGGCCAGAAGCAGCGCGTCGTCATCGGACGCGCCCTGGTCAACAACCCTCGGGTGATCTTCGCCGACGAGCCGACGGGCAACCTCGACACGGCGACCGGCCGCGTCGTGGAAGACATCCTGTTCGACCTCAACCGCGAGCAGGGCATCACGCTGGTCATCGTCACGCACGACGAAGAACTCGCCGCGCGCTGTGACCGCCAGATCTACATCCGCGACGGCGTCATCTTCAACGAGACCCGGTCGTCCCCCGCTCACACTGGCGCGCACGCCGCCGTCAACAACACAGGAGGTGCGGCATGAGAGTCACCGACCTCGTCGCCACCGCGATTTCGAACACCTTTCGCAGCAAACTACGCACCACGCTGACGGTTCTCGCCATCTTCGTGGGAGCCTTCACCCTCACGATCACCACCGCCGTCGGCGCCGGCGTTTCCCAATACGTCGACACGCAGGTGGGCTCCCTCGGCGCCGCCGATGTGTTCATCGTCACGCCGAAAGCGGATGACGCTCCGGCCGATTCCGGACCCGTCGAGTACGACCCGGCCACGTCCGGCGCAGCGGCCGGAGGCAACTTCGGCCCTCCCGGCGCGACATCCGCGCTGTCTGACGCCGACCTGGCGACCATCTCCGACACGGACGGCATCCAGTCCGTCGACCCGATCCGTGCTCTCGCACCCGACTACGTGGTCGCCGATGACGGCACGAAATACGAGTTCACGATCAACGCGGCCTCCGGCGTGACCACCGCCGACCTCACGGCAGGGGCACAGCTCGACCACGGGTCGAGCGAATTGCAGATCATCCTTCCCGACAGCTATGTGACGCCGCTCGGATTCCCGTCCGACGCGGCAGCCGTGGGCTCCACCGTGCAGATCGGCATCACCGACGTGCTCGGCGCGCAGCAGACCGTGGACGCCACGGTCGTCGGCGTCTCTCTCGAAAGCATCCTCGCCTCCGGAGCCGGAGCGAACGCCGCCCTGACCACCGAACTCGCGACCGTACAGTCGGCGGGTATCGACACGGGGGCGGCCCGCTACGCCGGGGCGACGGCGCGCTTCGACGACAGCCTCTCCCCCGACGCCGTGCTCGCACTGCAGGCGACCCTCGCCGATGACGGCTACAGGGCCAACACGGTTGCCGACCAGCTCGGCACGGTGCAGACCGTCATCACCGGCATCGTCGGCGTGCTCAATGCCTTCGCTGTAATCGCGCTCATCGCCGCCGCGTTCGGCATCATCAACACCCTGCTGATGAGCGTGCAGGAACGCACGAGGGAAATCGGCCTGATGAAGGCCATGGGAATGGGCGGCGGCAAGGTCTACATGCTGTTCAGTCTCGAAGCCATCGTGATCGGATTCCTCGGCAGCGCGCTCGGTGCGGGGGTCGCCATCGGAGCGGGGTCGATCCTCAGCAACGTTCTCTCCACCGGCCTCCTGGCCGACCTCCCGGGGCTCAATATCCTGCTCTTCGAACCCCTCTCCGTGGCACTCATCATCCTGCTGGTGATGGCAATCGCTTTCCTGTCGGGCACCCTCCCCGCCCAGCGAGCGGCGAAGGCCAACCCCATCGAGTCCTTGCGCTACGAATAGAATCGAAGGACGAGGAGAACCCATGACCACGACTCTCCGCGAGGAGAAACATCGGGCGACCCGGCAACGGCTGGAACGCAATGCGGTTTCCCTCGTCCTCGAGCACGGCTTCGACCGCGTCACCGTTGACATGATCTGCGAGGCGAGCGGAATCTCGCAGCGCACCTTCTTCAATTACTTCAAGACGAAGGAAGCGGCCGTCCTCGGCGCCGAACCGCCCGCCATCGATGAGGGCAAGGCCAGGTCCTTCATCGCGGCAGACGGGCCGGACCTGCTGGTCGAAGTCCTGGCGCTCGTGACCGCAAGCACCATAATCGTCGGTCGCGACGAGAAGCTGTTCGCCGACCGGATGCGACTGTTCGAAACCAACCCCCAGTTGCTGCTCAAGCAGATGGACCGGATGAACAAGATCACGGCCGAGGTCGGGGAGCTCATCTTCCTGCGTCGCCGGCGTGAAGCCGGACCGGGGGGCGACGAGACCGAGCTGCGCGACCAGGCGAATCTTCTCACCCACGCGATGCTGGGCGTGATGCGCTACACGGCCACGCGCTGGACCTGCGCGGAGGGCGCGGAACGGGCCGAAACGCTCGCGTCCACGTCCGAGTTGCTGCGACGCACTCTGCGAGCGCTCTAAGCAAGCGGGCCCCCGGCTTCGCCGCTCCACGGCTGGTGGTAGCGTTCATAGGTGCCGTACTACATATATTGCAGTGACTCATGCATGGGCGACGTGTCGTGACCGCCCACGACGACCGCCCCCGGCGCTGGTTCGTACCCGGCGCGGGGATGCTCACTCGTCCGCGGCTGGGAGGCACATCGTACGAGCTGGCGCTCATGGCTGTGGTCGTCGGCGCGGGTGCGGGGCTCGCGTCGGTGGCTTTCCGCTCGCTGATCACCACCGCGACCCAGATCTTCACCGGAACCACTGACTACTCCGCCACCCAGGGTCACCCGGCGCACCCGTGGCTGCCCTGGGCCGGCGGCCTGTTCGTTGTGCTCGCCCCCGTTGTCGGCGGGCTTCTGTACGGCCCGTTGGTGCAGCGCTTCGCCCCGGAGGCCCGCGGCCACGGTGTCCCCGAGGTCATGTACGCGGTCAGCCAGCACGGCGGTCGCATCAAGGGTCGGGTGGCCGTGGTGAAAGGTCTCGCCTCGGCCATCTGCATCGGTTCCGGCGGGTCCGTCGGGCGCGAGGGCCCGATCGTACAGATCGGTTCCGCGCTCGGCTCCTGGCTGGCCGGCGTCTTCCGGATGCCGGAATCCCGGGTGAAGGCGCTGGTCGCCTGCGGTGCCGCCGGAGGGATCGCCGCCACGTTCAACGCCCCGATTGCCGGTGTGTTCTTCGCTCTGGAGCTCCTGCTCGCGGACTTCGCCGCCGGCTACTTCGGCGCCGTTGCGCTCTCGGCGGTCACCGCATCCATCATCGGTCGGGCGATCCTCGGCAACGACCCCTTCCTGGACCTGCCGGCCTTCACCATCACCTCAGCCGCCGAGTACCCCCTCTTCATCCTGCTGGGGCTGCTGGCCGCGGTCACGGGCATCGGCTTCACGCGCATTCTCTACAAGATCGAGGACCTCTGCGACTGGGCCTGGCGCGGTCCGGCGTGGCTGCGCCCGGCCGCCGGCGGGCTGCTGCTGGGCCTGCTGTTGTTGGTGCTGCCCCAGATGTACGGGGTGGGATACCCCGTCTTGCAGGCGGGGGTCGCCGGCACCTACACAATCGGCTTCCTGGTGGTGCTGCTCGTGGGCAAGATGATCGCGACGAGCCTGACCATCGGCATCGGCGGCTCCGGCGGTGTCTTCGCCCCTTCACTGTTCATCGGCGCGATGCTGGGTGCGGCGTTCGGGGAAATCGCCGGACTGCTCAATCCCGATCTCCAGGGCCAGGTCGGTGCGTTCGCCCTCGTGGGAATGGGGGCCGTGTTCGCCGGTGCCGCTCGCGCCCCGATCACCGCGGTCATCATCATGTTCGAACTGACCGGGCAATATTCCATCATCCTGCCGCTGATGCTGGCCATCGTTGTCGCCACCGGCGTGTCCAAGGTGCTCAGCCCCGACACCATCTACACGCTCAAGTTGCGTCGACGCGGCGTCGACCTGAACCGCCACCCCGGCACCGAGGCGCTACGCAGCACGCTCGTCAGCGCGGTCATGGACACGTCCGTGCGTTCACTGCCGGAGGACCTCACCGTCGCGGAAGGCGCCCGCCGGCTGCTCGCCTCCGGCCACCCGGCACTGCCGGTCACCGACGCGTCCGGCCGACTCGGCGGCATCGTCACCGTGCACATCCTCGCGGAAGTTCTCAGCAATGACGAGGACAAGGACCGCATCCGCCTGTCCGCCGTCGCCGAGATGCCCGCCACCGTGCGCCCCGCGGCGAGCCTCAAATCTGCCCTGGACGCGGTGCTGGAGTCTTCGGCCAGCGCCGGGGTGCCCGTCGCCGATGCGGACGGCCTCCTGCACGGCTGGCTCAGCCAGGAATCGGTGCTGCGGATCCTGTCCGGACCCGGGTCCGATACCGCGCCGGCGGTGCCGCAGCCCGGGGGCGTGTGACCGCCCACCCGCGTGCCCGTCGAATGCATGATTCGCGGCAATATTTGTAGGATGGCAAGCATGAAGACGACCGCCGCCTCGCCCAGGGAACCCGGGAATCCGGGAACCAAGCGTCACAGTGATGCCGTTCTCGATAGCTCATTGACGGCATCACGGGCGTTGCTGGGCGTCATCGCCCGGTCACTGGCGCCCGTGATGGACACCGTCACGCTCCCCCAATTTCGGGTTCTCGTGGTCTTGTCCAACTTCGGGTCGATGCGGATGGGCCAGCTGGCCCTGCACCTGGGTGCGAATCAGTCCAGCTTCAGCCGGTTCGCCGACCGCATGGTCGCGGGCGGGCTGATCGCGCGCTCCACCAGCCCGGACAACCGCCGAGAGGTCATCATTTCCCTGACGGACGACGGCTCACGCGTATACGCCGAGGTGACCGACTCGCGCCGGAGGGAGATCTCCCTGGTTCTCGAGAAGCTCTCCCCCGCCGAGATGGATGCCGTGCAGGCCGGCTTTGACGTGTTTGCGCGCGCCGCCGGTGAGCCCACCTCGGGCGAGACTCTCATTCTGGGGATCTAGCGGCGGCACCGACACCCTCGGGGTGCTGGCGACGGCATCCGTTCTACTGTGCGGCGGCGGCCTGGACCGAACCGAGGGCCGCGCGCAGGCGGGTGTCGGCTTCGTCGGCGACGGCCTGGATGCCGGGTTGGCCGCTGAGCTGCACCATTGTTGCGGGGTCGATGGCCTGGACGACCGTCTCCGTGGCTCCGGGGCCGCGGCGGATCACGACGTTGCACGGCAGGAGAAGCCCGATCTGGGGGTCCGCGGTGATCGCGCGATGGGCGAGCGGCGGGTTGCAGGCTCCGAGGATGAGGTACTCGCCCACGGTGGCGGCGACGTCAGACCCGAGCTTCGCGGCGAACGTGGCATTGATGTCGATCTCGGTCAGAATCCCGAAGCCCTGGGCGCCGAGGGCCTCCTTGGTCAGCCGAACGGCGTCGTCAAACGGCGTGGAGAGCGTAATGGTGTGTGCGTAGGTCATGGGGCTCCTTGTGAGTGTCGATCGGTGGTCGGGCGTCTTCGAAGCGTAACGATCCGACGATCTGTCTGCCGACCTGGACGCGTCAGGCCTGCGTGCCGGGTCGGCGTGCGCTGGTATCTACCCACCGTATACCCGTGCGGGTATTGTGCGCATCTCGACGCGAGAATACCCTCTGGGGGTACCATGGCGTTGATGGGCGCACAGCGCCCAGACACAGGAGCTCGCATGATGTGGGGATACGGTTGGGACATGGGCTGGACGTGGCTTTTTGCCCTGTTTGGGCTGCTCGTGCTGGTCGGGATCGTGCTGCTTGTCGTGCTGCTGGTACGCCTGTTCGGCGGAGCCGGCAGCCACGGCGGAGGATCCGGCGTGACGGGGCCGGCACCCGGTCGGAGCCGGGCGCGGCAGATCCTCGACGAACGATACGCCACCGGCGAGATCACAGCCGAACAGTACCGAGAACAGATCCGGGTTCTCGGCGAGAACGGGTAGTCGATCCGTTCAGCACCGCGGTCGACTCAACGCCGGGCCGTCAGCAGTCGAGGGCGCGCGCCGCGACATCGACGTGCAGCTTGACGTGTCCGGCGTATTCGTGGGCGTCGTCCAGGGAACTAGATTCCAGGGTGAACGTGGCCCATCCCACGATACGCATCGGATGGCTGGCTAGTGAGGGCATGGTGTTGTTGTCCGGTTCCCACGCCGCAATGGCGGACAGCATTGTGTCCCACTCCACGGTCGGTTCTGTCCAGTCGCCACCGAGCACGTCGTTGACGACACACTGGTTCACGGCGAGCGGGGTGGCAAGGCCTTCGGGAGTGCCGTCGCGCCCGGGCAGGATTCCCGCGGCCGATTCTCCACCGATGACGCCGTCGCCGTCGCGATCGCCGTATTCCGGACCGTTCGGCCCGACCACCAGGTTCGCGGCCGCTTCGGCGGCGCTGTGAGCGGCCTCGAGCGTCGGTGCCGTCCGCCATTTCGTGACGGCAGCGTCAATGCCCCCCAGCCGACTGTCCAGTGCCGCCACGTCCGCGGGATCAGGCGCGGATGCCGCGGGCGTCTCAGCCCCACCGCGAGCCTGCGCGCAGCCGACAAGAACAACGATGGCAGACGCTGCCGCCAACCAGAGTTTGGGTAGGTGCATCATCTCTCCACTATGGCCGGGGAAAGTCCGCCGTGATGCACGAAAGCCCGTGGCCTCCGTAAATTCCCAGCTCCTGCGCCCCAAGACGGCTCATGACGCCGCGATTGCACGCGCTTGAGCCGGTTTGGGGCGCACGGGCGAAAGCTGCCCGATCGGCCGGGCGGGTTAACGCACAAACTCCCGCGAATAATCGCGGGAGAAAAGCTGGGGTACCTGGACTCGAACCAAGAACAACTGAACCAGAATCAGCCGTGTTGCCAATTACACCATACCCCAATGCCTGATCTATGACCGGGCCGTGGTCCACTCTAACCTACCGAAGCCACACTCCACAAAACGAACGTTCCGCACCGGCGTGTTCGCCGGTGCGGACGTTCTTAGACGCTCGGCACCTGTGCCGCGACGTGCGCGGCGAGACGGTCGAGGCGGGCGAGCGTTTCGACCTGACCGAGGATCTCCATCGATTCGAACAGCGGCGGCGACACCTTGCGGCCCGAGACGGCAACGCGAAGTGGACCGAAAGCGACCCGCGGCTTGAGGGCGAGCCCCTCGAGGAGAACCTCGTTCAGCACGGTGTGCACCCGGTCCGTTGCCCACTCCCCCGCTGGCAGGGCGCGCAGGGCGGTGCTTGACGCGGTAAGGATCTCCGCGGCCGTCTGCGGGAGCGAGGCGAGGGCATCCGCCTGATAGACGAGCGTGTCGGCCGTGACGAAGAGGAAGCCGAGCATGGCCGGGGCCTCGCCGAGCAGCGCAATGCGCTCCTGGATGAGCGGGGCCGCCTGCACGAGAACGGCCCGGTCGGCGTCGCTGAGCGGCTCGGTGAGCACGTTCGCCTCGGCGAGATACGGCACGATGCGCGCGGCGAAATCGTCGGCGGCCAGCAGGCGAATGTGGTCACCGTTGATGGCTTCGGCCTTTTTCAGGTCGAATCGCGCGGGGTTCGGGTTCACGTTCACCACGTCGAACGCGGCGATGAGCTCCTCGATGGAGAACACGTCGCGGTCGTGCGAGATCGACCAGCCGAGCAGCGCCAGGTAATTGAGCAGTCCCTCCGGAATGAAGCCGCGGTCGCGGTGGTGGAACAGGTTCGACTCCGGCTCGCGCTTGGACATCTTCTTGTTCTTGTCACCGAGCACGAACGGCAAATGCCCGAAGCGCGGCACGAAGCTGGTGACTCCGATGTCGATGAGCGCGTGGTACAGCGCGATCTGGCGCGGTGTCGACGACAGCAGGTCCTCGCCGCGCAGCACGTGGGTCACTCCCATCAGGGCGTCATCGACCGGGTTGACGAAGGGGTAGAGCGGATGCCCGTTGGGCCGAACCACCACAAAGTCGCTGAACGAACCCACCGGGAACGTGATCTGGCCGCGGACGAGGTCGTCGAACGACAGCTCGGTGTCCGGCACGCGCAGCCGCAGTGCCGGGGACCGGCCCTCGGCGCGATAGGCGGCCTTCTGCTCCTCCGTCAGATCGCGCTCGTAGTTGTCGTAGCCCATTTTCGGGTCGCGCCCGAGGGACATGTTGCGGGCCTCGATCTCGACGCCGGTGGCGAAGCTCTCGTAGATGTGGCCGGACTCCACCAGGCGCGCGATGATGTCGCGGTAGATGTCGTAGCGCTCGGACTGGCGGTACGGTCCGTGCGGACCGCCGACCTCGACGCCCTCGTCCCAATCAAGTCGCAGCCAGCGCAGTCCGTCCACGATCTGGTCGAAGCTCTCCTCGGTGTCGCGGGCGGCATCCGTGTCTTCGATGCGGAAGATCATCTTGCCGCCGGTGTGACGCGCGTAGGCCCAGTTGAACATGGCCGTGCGGATCAGACCCACGTGGGGCGTTCCGGTGGGTGAGGGGCAGAACCGAACTCGAACGTCGGTTCCGGTGGCGGTTGAAAACGGGTGCGCAGTTGTCTCAGACATTAATGTCAATTCTAGTTGCCACCGCCCTGCTCCGGGGCGGAGGCCACAACGGCGGCCAGGGCCGCGAGAGTGGCGGCGAGGGCCGGGATCCGCTCCGCCCCGGCGGCGGTGACCGCGTGCACGGTGCGATGGTCGAGGCTCGTCGTGGGTCGAATCGCCACGCCCGAACGGGGACCGACGGATTCGATGGCGAGGATGGGGAGAATGGCCACGCCGATTCCGTTCTCCACGAGGCCGAAAACCGCGGCCACGTTGTCGGTTTCACACACGATGCGTGGGGCGAACCCGTTCCGGTCGCAGAGCTCCAGGAGATGACCGCGGCACCGCGGGCACCCGCCGATCCAGTCGTCCCCGGCCAGGTCGGCCAGATCGACCGCGGCCCGGCACGCGGCGGGGTGGCCCGACGGCAGCACGACCCGGATCTCTTCGTGCCGCAGCTCGCTCACCCGCAACCCCTGCGCGCTGTCTCCATGCGGGTCGGCGCTGTCGCCCGGATAGCTGAAGGTCAACGCGAGATCGACACTGCTGTCGCGCACCAGGGCGACAGCCTCGGGCGGCTCCGCCTCCCGGTAGGTGACGGCGATTCCCGGATGCCGCTGCTTCATGCGCGCGAGAACACCCGGCACGATGGCCGCCGATGCCGACGGGAACGCGGCGATCCGCACCCGACCGGAGCGCAGCCCGGCGAGCTCCGCGAGTTCCCCCGCGGCGGCTTCGAGCGTCGTCTCCACGGCCCGCGAGTGCCGGGCGAGCACCAGTCCGGCCTCGGTCAATCGCACGCCGCGGCCCACCCGCTCGACGACCGGCATTCCGAGCCGGGTCTCGAGCCGGGCGAGGTGCTGGCTGACGGCCGGCTGGCTGTATCCGAGTGCGAGCGCCGCGGCCGTGATCGATCCGGTTTCTTGTACCGCCCGCACGACGCGGAGCGCGCGGGCGTCGAGCAGGTCTCGGCCGGGGACGGGAGTGAGCGACATGAACAAAGAATAACCTGCGCTTATGCAGGTCATTGAATGTCGCCCGTAGATGAATGAATAGCGTTCGGGCAGGCTGGACCCATGACCACCGCCGCCGTCCCACCCTCCGTGCCCACTCTCAGCCTGAGCGACGCCCGAGCACAGTTCGCCGGCGCCCGGGGCTACCTGGCGGCGTGCACGCTCGGCCTCCCGAGTGCGGGCACCCTGGAGGCCATGCGCGCCGATAGCGAGCGATGGGCGCGAGGGGACGCCAGCGCCGCACACTATGGCGCGCTCGTTGAGCGCGTTCGCGCGAGTTACGCCGCGCTGGTGGGAGTCTCGTCCAGCGCCGTGGCCATCGGCTCGCAAACATCGGTCATCGCCGCCATGGTCGCCGCGAGCGTGCCCGACGGAGCCGAGGTGCTCTGCGTCGACGGGGACTTCAGCTCGATGGTCTTCCCCTTCCTGACGCAGGCGCACCGCGGCGTCACGGTGCGGCACGTGCCCGTGGCTGACCTGGCCACGAGCGTCGGAGCCGACACCTGGCTGGTCGCCTTCTCGCTTGTGCAGTCGGCCACCGGCGCCATCGCCGACGTCGACGCGATCACGGCTGCCGCGCACGCCCACGGCGCCTTCACCCTAAGCGACACGACCCAGGCCGCCGGGTGGATGCCGGTGGATGCGTCGGTCTTCGACGCGACGATCTGCCACAGCTACAAGTGGCTGTGCGCCCCGCGCGGCGTCGCTTTCCTCACCGTCACGGCCGCATTCGGTGCCCTCCTCCGCCCGGTGCAGGCCGGGTGGTACGCGGGCGACGATGTGTGGGGTTCCTGCTACGGGCCCGACATGAACCTCGCAGCGGATGCCCGCCGCTTCGACGTGTCCCCCGTCTGGCCCGCCTGGGTGGGCGCCGAACCCGCCCTCGAGCTTTTCCGCGGCCTCGACCTCGCCGCCGTGCGCGGGCACACCGTAGGCCTCGGCGACGCGCTCTGCGACGGACTCGGCATCGACCGGCAGGGTCAGGCCATCCTGAGCTGGCCGGACCGGGACGGCGACGACCTGGCCCGCCTCGGGGCCGCGGGGCTCACCGCCTCCGGACGCGCCGGGCGCGCCCGGGTGGCCTTCCATCTCTGGAACGATGAGGACGACGTCTCGCTCGTCCTGGCCGCGCTGGGTCGCTGAGCGTCCGGGCGGCGCCGTACGGCGCGCTTCCCGGCGCCGCACGCGCCCACCCACCACAACACCCCCGTTCCGAGACGGAACGAGGGTGATTGTGTGCGAGCGGCGGGTTAGACGCGGGCGGACACCTCAGCGATGATCGCGGATGCGAGCATGCTGGAGGATGCCGGGTTCTGGCCGGTGTAGAGGTTGCGGTCGATCTCGGTGTGCGGGGCCCAGGGGTCCCCGGCAACGAAGTCGGCACCCAGTTCAACCAGTCGGCTCTGCACGAGCCACGGCGCCTTCGGAGCAAGGCCGCCGAGCGTCTCCTCCTCGTCGGTGAAGCCCGTCATCGTGTACCCGGCGAAGGGCCAGCTGCCGTCGTCGCGCACGGCGGCCAGCAGCGCGGCTGGGGCGTGGCACAGCACGCCGAGGATGCGACCGGAGTCGAGGGCCTCGGTCATGATGCGTCCGGAGACGGCGTCGACGGCGAGGTCCTCCATCGGTCCGTGTCCTCCGGGGTAGAAGACGACGTCGTAGTCGGCGACGTCGATGTCCGCGATCGACCGCGGGTTGTTGACCTCGCTGCTGATCACGTCGAGGTACGCAACGATAGCGGCGAGGCGGTCCTCGCCGCCGGCGGCCTGGGCCGACAGGCTGCCCGCGTCCACGGTCGGGGCGACGCCGTTCGGCGTCGCGATGGTGATCTCCCAGTCGGCCTCGCTGAACAGGCTGTGCGGCTCGGCCAGCTCTTCAGCCCAGTACCCGGTCGGGTGCAGGCTGCCGTCGTTGAGGGTCCAGTGTTCAGCGGCGCTGACGACGAAAAGTACGGAATTCATATGTTCTCCAAAGATTGGTGCGGTCGGAATAGGTGAGGGGAGGCGCGGCGGGGCCGGGCGCTCAGGGGTTGGTGCGAACGACCATCTTGCCGGTGTTCTCGCCGCGCATGAGGCCGAGGAACGCGTCAACGGCATTGTCGATGCCGTCGACGACGGTCTCGTCGAAGACGACCTCGCCGGAGGCCAGCCAGGCTGCCATGTCGGCGGAGAAGTCGGCGAAGTGGTGCACGTAGTTGCCCACGATGAAGCCCTTGAGCGTCAGCCCGCGGCCGACGATGTTCACCATGTTGCGGGGGCCAACGGCTTCTTCGGTGTCATTGTAGATGGAGATCGCGCCGCAGAGGGCCGCGCGTCCGCCGCCGTTGAAGCTGTTCAGAGCGGCCTCGAGGTGCTCGCCCCCGACGTTGTCGAAGTACACGTCGATGCCGTCGGGAGCGGCGGCGGCGAGCTGGCCGGCGATGTCGCCGTCGCGGTAGTTGAAGGCGGCGTCAAAGCCGTACTTTCCGGTGAGCAGGGCCACCTTTTCGGCGGAGCCGGCCGATCCGATGACGCGCTTCGCGCCCTTGAGCCGAGCGATCTGGCCGACCATGCTGCCCACGGCGCCGGCGGCGCCGGAGACGAAGACGGTGTCGCCTTCCTTGAACTCGGCCACATCAAGCAGGCCGACGTAGGCGGTGAGGGCGGTCATGCCGAGCACGCCGAGGTACGCGGACAGCGGCACACCGGGAAGCTCGGGAACCACGCGGAAGCCTGCGGCATCCTCCTGCACCAGGTCGCGCCAGCCGAACTGGTGCACGACGACGTCGCCGACCGTGATTGCGTCCGAGGCGGATGCGACGACGCGGCCGACCGCTCCGCCGGTCATGGTCTCGTCCAGCACGAAGGGGGGAACGTACGATTTGGCGTCGTTCATACGTCCACGCATGTACGGGTCAACGGAAATGAACTCGTTGGCGACGCGAACCTCACCGGCGGCCAGATCGGACAGGTCGATGCGCGTACTGCTGAAGTCGTCGGCCGTCGGCCAGCCGGTGGGGCGGGCGGCGAGCTGGATCTGGGTGCTGGTGGTGGACGAGGCCATGGGGGGCTCCTCTGCTATTTTGTAACGGATGGTCTAATATATATTGTGTACCAACCGATACACAAAACCACTCACAGCAAAAGCGGAGGAAACGCCATGGGACGGATGCAGAGTTTCGAGCGCACGACCGTCGTGCAGGCGGCTCGAGACCTCTTTTGGGACAAGGGCTTCGAGGCATCTTCCCTCGCCGATCTCGAAGGCGCGACCGGACTCAAACGTTCCAGCCTCTATCACGCCTTCGGCAGCAAACGCGGCCTCTTCGACGCCGCCGTCGAGGATTACCAGAACACCGTGATCCGGCCGCGCCTGCGCATCCTCACGGGGGCCGGAGGCGACCGCGCCTCGCTGGTCGCCTACTTCGAGGAACTGCGCTCGGCGGTGTCCATGCTTCCCGAAGATTCCCCCCGCCGTGGGTGCCTGCTCGTCAACTGCGCCGCCGGTCTGGCCAGCCACGACGACCCGGCTCGCCAAATCGTCGAGGCGTACCGCTCGGAGCTGACCACTGCCCTGCGTGACGCCCTCGGTGCCGCCGGCCGCGCGTCGGGAGGGTCCGCCGCGGAGCGGGCGCCCGAGCGTGCCAGAACGCTCGCGTCGCTCGCCATGAGCGCCATGCTGATGGCCCGGGTCAACGCGACCGAGTCGGTGGCGCTGCTCGCGACGGCGCTCGACCAGATCCAGTCCTGGTTTCCCGAACCCGCCGCGCCGACCGTCTGACCCCGGGCACCGCTCACACCGGCCCCGGGTCAGCCGCCGGAGAAGCGGGTCAGGCCGGGCGAACCGAGTTCACGAGCACACCGATACCGGGAATCTCGATCTGCACGGCATCGTTGGCCTCGATCGTTCCCGAGCTTCCCGGCACACCCGTGAGGATCACGTCGCCGGGCAAAAGCGTGAAGATGCTCGAGGCGAACGACACGATCTCGGCCACGCTGTGCTCCATGACGGCCGCCGAGCTGTTCTGAAACTGGCCGTCGTTGATGCGCCCATGGATGACGGCGGTCGCGGGGTCGTATTCGGTGTCGATGATCGGGCCCAGCGGGCTGAACGAGTCGAAGGCCGACGCGGTCGCGGCCTGGTCGGGCTGCTGCTCGAGGTCACGGGCGGTCACATCGGCGCCGACGGTGTACCCGAAGATGACACCGGGAGCCTCGGCGATCGACACGTTCTTGGCGAAGGTTCCGATGATGATGCCGAGCGCGCCCGTGACGGTGACGTCCGAGGACTGGGCGGGGATCACGATGGGATCACCCGGCCCCACGACCGCGGTGTTGGGCTTCAGCGCGAAGGAGGGCCTGGCGCCTTCCTGGCCCGAACCCTCACGCAGCACGACGACCTTCGAGCGCGGAATCACCGGCGCGAGCAGCTTCACGTCGACGAGGTCGACCCGGTCGCCGGTTGTGTCGTAGCCGGCGAACATCGGGTCACCCGTGAGCACCACCAGTTCGTCATCGTCAACAATGCCGAAGGCAATCGATCCTTCGTGGCTGAAACGCGCAATCTTCATAGGGTCCGTTCTGGGCGAAACGCTAGGCGTCGAGCCTGGTGAGCCAGCCGTGCCGGTCGGGCATGCGGCCGTATTGAATGTCGGTGAGCTCCCGGCGAAGAGCCATGGTGATCTCTCCGGCCGGGGCATCGGGATCTCCAATGCTAACGCCGTGACCCTTGACCTGGCTGATCGGGGTGACCACAGCAGCGGTTCCGCAGGCGAAAATTTCGGTGATTTCACCGGATTCGACGCCCACCCGCCACTCCTCGAGGGTCACCTCGCGTTCTTCCACGGTCATGCCCCGGTCGCGGGCGAGCTGCATGATGCTGTCGCGGGTGACGCCTTCGAGGATGGACCCGGTGAGCTTCGGCGTCACGAGACGGTCGTTGCCGTACACGAAGAAGACGTTCATGCCGCCGAGCTCGTCGATGCGGGTTCCGGTCTCACCGTCCAGGAAGAGCACCTGGGCGCATCCGTTCTCGTAGGCCTCCATTTGCGGCAGAAGCGATGCCGCGTAGTTGCCGCCGCACTTGGCGGCGCCGGTTCCCCCGCGGCCCGCGCGGGAGTACTCGGTGGACAGCCAGATCTTCACCGGTGCCACGCCATCGGCGAAGTACGCGCCGGCGGGGCTCGCGATCACGTAGTAGCCCACGCGGTGAGCGGCGCGCACACCGAGGAAGCTCTCGTTGGCGATCATGAAGGGCCGCAGGTACAGGCTCGTCTCCGGCGCCGAGGGAACCCACTCGCCGTCGACGGCGATCATCTGTTTGATGGACTCGATAAAGTCCTCCACGGCCAGCTCCGGCAGCGCCAGGCGGCGAGCGGAGCGCTGCATGCGTTCGGCGTTCTTCTCGGGGCGGAACGTCCAGATGGAACCGTCGGCGTGGCGGTAGGCCTTGAGGCCTTCGAAGATCTCCTGGCCGTAGTGCAGCACCGACGAGGCGGGGTCGAGCTGCAACGGGCCGTATGCCGTCACCCGGGCGTCGTGCCAGCCGTCGTCGACGGTCCAGTCGATCGACACCATGTGGTCGGTGAAGTTCTTGCCGAAGCCGGGGTCCGCGAGGATGCTCTCCCGGTCGCCCTGATCGCGCTTGACCGTCGACGGCACAAGCGAGAACTGAAGCGGGTAGGCCGTTGTGGTGGGCGCTGTGTCTGTCATGCGAGTCCTTCGTGAGTGAGGAGGGCCACGATGGCATCGCCGACGCCGGCGGTGCTGCGAGACCCGGAGGTGGTGCCGTCGGTGCGGGCGACGAGATCGGCCGTGACGGCCGCGTTCACCCTGGCGGCGGCGTCCGTGAGGCCGAAGTGATCGAGCATGATCGCGACCGAGAGGATGGCTGCGGTCGGGTCGGCGAGCTGCTTGCCCGCAATGTCCGGTGCTGATCCGTGCACCGGCTCGAACATGCTCGGGAAGCGGCCTTCCGGATTGATGTTTCCGGAGGCGGCGAGACCGATTCCGCCGCTGATGGCGGCTGCAAGGTCGGTGAGAATGTCGCCGAACAGGTTGTCGGTGACGATGACATCAAACTTACTTGGGTTTGAGACGAGAAAGATCGTCGCCGCGTCGACGTGCAGGTAGTCCACCGAAACCTCGGGGAATTCGGCGGCGATCGCGGTGACGGTGCGCTGCCAGAGGCTGCCGGCGAAAACGAGCACATTCGTCTTGTGCACGAGGGTGAGCTTCTTGCGCGCACGGCCGGCCGCGACGCCGAAGGCGTAGCGCACGACGCGCTCCACGCCGAACGCGGTATTGACGGACACCTCGTTGGCGACCTCCTGCGGGGTTCCCTGACGGATGGCGCCGCCATTGCCCACATAGGGTCCCTCGGTCCCCTCGCGCACGACGACGAAGTCCACGTTTCCCGGTGCGGAGAGCGGGCTCGGCACGCCGGGGAAGAGCACCGTCGGGCGCAGGTTCACGTAGTGATCGAGCGAGAAGCGCAGCGCCAGCAGCAGGCCGCGCTCGATGTTGGCGTTGGCGAGGCGGGGGTCCCCCGGCGCACCGCCCACGGCTCCGAGCAGAATCGCGTCGTTCGAAGCGATGGCGGCCAGATCCTCGGGCGTGAGCACGTCACCGGTCTCAAGGAACCGTGCGGCGCCGAGCGAGAACGAGGTCTTGTCGAATTCCACGGATTCTGCGGCCGTGACGGCATCGAGAACCTTGACGGCCTCGGCAATGACCTCCGGGCCAATCCCGTCTCCGGGAATTACGGCGAGCTTGATTCTACGAGACATGCGACTCCGAGCGTCTGAGAAATACCTGTACTCAAACCCTACTGCGCGCAAAGTTGCGACTATGCTCAACAAAACAAGAACACCGTATCGAATCGAGGAATCATGAGTATCGGCTTCGGCATTTTCCTCTTCGTCGTGGGCGCAATTCTTGTGTGGGCGCTCGACGTCAGCGTCACGTGGATCGATCTTGACCTCGTGGGCTACATCCTGATGGCCGCCGGCACGCTCATCTTCATCATCGGCCTGCTGTTCATGTTCCGCCGCCGGAACAGCAGCAGCACGGTTCGTACGATCGCAGATCCCGAGACCGGCCAGAAGGTCACCCGCAAAGAAAACTCCATCGACGACCTCTGAACCCGCCTCACCCGCAGCCGGAGCGCCGAGCGCGTTTCGCGTCGGACACCACGCGTTCGATGATGGCGAGCGTCGTCGGCCACTCGAACATCACATGCTGATGAGTAAGGCGCAGGGTGCGCCGCCCGAGGCCTTCCGCGATCAGATCCCAATCTCGGTCGGCCTGGAAGCCTCGGAGACGCTCACGTAGCCCTCGTGCACCGCGGACTCGAGGCAGGCGATCGCGTTCTCTTCATCGAGGCAATGGATGGCCTGCCAGAGGGCGTTCATCGGCGAGACCAGCCACGACCGTCCGGCATCGCCGAACCGCAGGTCGGTCCAGTGCACCCGAACCGGCACGCCGCAGCCCTCGACGGCGCGGCTCGATGCGGCGTGGCGTGCACGCCGCAGATGCAGCTCATGACCGAGGCCCGTACAGACCCTCGCGCGCCGCAGGGCGCTGACGCAGGCGATCTGCGCGTGGGCCGCCGCGGCCCCCTGTGGAGGAGGCACGCTTCCTCGGACTATTTCGCAACACGCCGCTCCAGCGGCAACGCGCCGCGGCGTGTTCCCGAAAAGTCCGAGGAGACACTCCGCGAAACCGACCTACCGTGCTCGGCGCAGCGCCGTGGCCGCCACGACGACCGCGGCGAGCACGAGCGCGACGCCGATCCACGCGCTCAACCCCACGCCGCTGTCGAAGGCGTGGCGCGCCGAGGTGAGCAGCTCGGCGCCCACATCGGCGGGCAGGACGGATGCCACCCAGACCGCGCCCCCGAGGGTCTCCCCCGCCGCGTGGCGCTCGGCGGCGGTCAGGATGTCGGGCAGCTGCACCGCCGATCGGTATGAGGCGGTGAGGATCGTGCCGAGGATCGCCGTTCCCAGCACGGCCCCGAGCTCGTAGGCGGTTTCGGAGACGGCGGATGCCGCGCCCGACTTCGCGGCCGGCGCGTTGGCCACAATCAGTTCGTTGGACACGGTCTCGGCCGCTCCGATGCCCACTCCCAACAGCACGAACGCGATCACGATTCCCACGGAGTCGATTGTTCCGCCGCTGAGGGCGATCAGGGCGAAGCCGGCCGCCGACACGAGCAGGGACACGGGAATGACCCGCGAAGGCCGCACGCGACGGGCAATCGGCACCACGAGCAGCCCGGCGACGATCATGGCAACGAGCCCGGGCACGAGCACCAGGCCGGCGTTCAGTGGCGAGAGGCCGAGGACGAGTTGCAGGTGCTGGGAGACGAAGAACAGGCATCCGACCAGCGCCGTCACGCACAGCAGGTTGACCACGACGGCGCCGCTGAACGCCCCGGTGCGGAACAGGCTCATGTCGAGCATCGGTACCGGGAGCCGCAACTGACGACGCACGAAGAGCACCCCGATCAGGAGGCCGATCAGCAGCGGGGGAAGGGACAACAGTGTGATCCCGTCCTGCGCAATCGCCTTGATGCCATAGACGATGGGCAGCATGGTGGCCAGGCTCAGGGCGATGCTCGGCACGTCGATCCGGCCTGGATGCGGGTCTCGGGATTCGGGAACCAGCAACGGGGAGAGCACCAGCAAGGGCAGCAGCAGCGGAACGGCCAGCAGAAATACCGAGCCCCACGCGAAGTGTTCGAGCAGCACCCCACCGACAACGGGGCCGAGCGCGCTTCCGGCGGCGAAGCCGGTGGCCCAGATGGCGATGGCGAGGCGGCGCTGGTCGCGCTCGGTGAAGATGGAGCGCAACAGGGACAGCGTCGACGGCATCAACATGGCGCCGAAGAAGCCGAGAACGGCGCGGGCCACGATCAGCCATTCGATCGTCGGCGAGAAGGCGGCGCCGATCGAGACGAGGCCGAACCCGGATGCGCCGATCAGCAGCACGCGCCGGCGCCCCACCCGGTCCCCCAGGCTTCCCATGGCCACCAGAAGCCCGGCGAGCACCAGCGGGTAGATGTCGACCATCCACAGGAGCTGCGTTCCGGTCGGCCGGGTCGCCCGGGAGATGGCCGGCAGGGCGAAGTTCAACACCGTGTTGTCGATGGAGATGAGCAGTACCGGAAGCATCAGAACCGCAAGAGCCCACCATCGGCGCACCGATCCGGACGAGGCCGGGGGTGACGCCGTGCGCAAGGCGACGGGCCCGCGGGTGGTGGGTTCGGATGCGGTGGGCGACACGATCGGGCTCGTTTCTGTATGCGGTTTGCCGGGACTCTTCTACTGTACCGTCTGGACGGTATAGTGGACGAATGATTCCCAATCCGGTTGACTATCCTGAAGCCATGTCCCCCACCGCGTCCACCCGCGACCGGCTTCTGGACGCCTTCGAGGAATTACTGATCGACGGCGGGGAGCGCTCCGCCACGCTGAACGCCGTGGCCGCATCCGCCGGGGTCTCCAAGGGAGGCCTGCTGTACCACTTCGCGTCGAAGGACGCGCTCGTCGAGGCGCAGCTCGGCCGCCTGCTCGAGGCCGCCGCGACCGACACCGAGAACATCCGCACCGCGGTGGCGGGCCCGGTCGATTATCTGATTCGCGGTTCGGTCAACATGGGGAGCCCCCTCGACCGATCGTTCATCGCCACCACGCGCCTCGCCCAGGGGCGCCACGAGCGGGCGATCGCCGTGCTCGAAGAGATCCGCCGGGGCTGGCTGAGCGTCATCGAAGAGTCCGTGGGCGACCACGACACCGCCCTGGCCATCATGCTCGTCAGCGACGGCCTGTACGGCAACTCGTCACTGGCCGGAATGCCCTCCGCACCCGCCGTGGCGGCGGAGGCAGAGAGCATGAACCGTTTGCTCACGGTGCTGGCACGGCTCTACACACGCGACTGATCGTCGCCGAACGCGCGGTGTGGCCGGGGCGAACCCCGGCCACATCGCGTGAGTGTTACTCGGTGAGGTCGATCTCCACCATGATCTCGGCCGAGATCGCTTCGCGAACGGATGCGAGCAGGCCGGCCGGCACCTCGGTGTCGACGGTGAGCACGCTCAGCGCGTTGCCCGTGGCTTCATCCCTGGCGATCTGCATGCCGGCGATGTTGATCTGCGCGTCGCCGAACTCGCGACCGTACACGGCCACGATTCCCGGGCGGTCGGTGTACAGCATCACGATGAGGTTCTTCGCGAACGGAACCTCGATGTCGTAGCCGTTGATCTCGACGAGCTTCTCGATCTGCTTGGTGCCGGTCAGGGTTCCGGAGACCGAAACCTGCGAACCGTCGGCGAGGGCGCCGCGGAGCGTGATCACGTTGCGGTACTCGGGCGATTCCGGGTCGGTGATCATGCGCACGCTGACGCCGCGCTGCTCCGCCAGGAGCGGCGCGTTCACGTAGGATACGGTCTCGCTGACGACGTTCGTGAAAATGCCCTTGAGCGCGGCAAGCTTGAGAACGCTCACGTCGTACTCGACCAGTTCACCGCGAACCTCGATGTCGACGCTCGTGAGCGGGCTGTGCGCGGCCAAGCCGGAGAAGACCTGTCCGAGCTTCTCGACCAGCGGGATGCCGGGGCGCACGTAGGAGTCGATGACACCACCGGCCACGTTGACGGCATCGGGAACGAGCTCGCCCGACAGCGCGAGGCGCACGGACTTGGCGACCGAGACGCCGGCCTTCTCCTGCGCTTCATCCGTCGACGCCCCGAGGTGCGGCGTCGTGATGATGTTTTCGAGGCCGAGCAGACGGGAATCCGTGGGCGGCTCGCTCACGAACACGTCGAGTCCGGCGCCGGCAATGGTGCCGGCGGTCAGTGCGTCGAAGAGGGCATCCTCGTCGATCAGTCCACCGCGGGCAACGTTGATCACGAATGCGCTCGGCTTCATGAGTTTCAGCTGCTCTTCACCGATCATTCCCGTGGTCTCCGGTGTCTTCGGCATGTGGATCGTCACGAAGTCGGAACGCTCCAGCAGTTCTTCCAGCGTCACCGGGGTGACGCCGAGCTGTTGGGCGCGCGCCGAGGTGATGTAGGGGTCGTAGGCGATGACGTTGGTGCCGAAGGCCTGCATGCGCGCGGTGATCAGGGCACCGATCCGGCCGAGGCCGATGATGCCGATCGTCTTTTCGTACAGTTCGACGCCGGTGTACTTGGAGCGCTTCCACTGGCCGTCGGCCAGTGCGCCGCTCGCGGCCGGAATGTGCCGGGCGAGGCTCAGAATGTGTCCGACGGTCAGCTCGGCGGCCGAGATGATGTTGGACGTGGGAGCGTTGACAACCATCACGCCGGCCGCGGTGGCCGCTTTGATGTCGACGTTGTCGAGCCCGACCCCGGCGCGCGCGATGACCTTCAGCAGGGGCGCGGCCTTGATTGCTTCGGCATCCATCTTGGTGGCGGAGCGCAGCAGAACGGCGTGCGCGGTGGCCAACTCGGCGAAGAGCGCGGAGCGATCCGTGCCGTCGACCTGGTGGATGTCAAAGTCCGGCCCGAGGGCATCGACGGTGGCGGGGGACAGTTCTTCGGCGATCAAGACTACGGGCTTCGACACTAAATCGGTTCCTTAGATTGCTTAGAGTGCGTAAATAAAGGGAGGCGCAACCAGGGGCGCCAAGCAGAACAAGCCTACTGGCTGCAGTATGCGCAGATGAGCACGTAACGTTTCATGACCGGCCGCGGACGCCCATCGTGCGGGCCGATGCCGCCGCGCGCGAGTCGTTAGACGATGAGACGCCCGACGCCGAACAGCACGAACAGGTCGAGGGAGAGTGCGGCCACGACGGTCAGGCCCACCAGGTAGAGCAGCGCCTGAATGGCCGCGGCGCGCCGGCGGCCCATCCAGAAGGCCACGGCGAAAACCACCGCGGGCATCGCAATGCCCCAGAGCAGCACGACCCAGCCGAAACCGCTCAGCGTGGTGTCGAGGCTCTGGGCGGCCAGGCTCACGCCCACAATGTTGCCGAGCGCCTCCCACACGTCGTAGGCGTAGAACAGCCCGAAGACGATGGCGAGGGTGAGTGCGAGCCAGTGCGGCGTGCGCCGGGGTGAGCGCACGGATGTGCCGGGAGGCGTGATCGCACCGGTACGCGGGGCCTCGATGCTGTCACGGCCGTTGGTGCGGTCGGTGCGGTCGCCGGTGTGATCGGTCATGCGCTCGCTCCAAAGATAAACGGCATGGGTGCCAGCACGACGACACCGAGGATCAGCCAGACGAGCCGCGCCCGCGGATGGTTGTGGGTGAGCCAAAACGTTGCGGCAAACCACAGCAGGGGTGCGGCCACCGAGAGCCAGACGCCGAGCGAGAACATGAATCCGCTCACCGGGTCGCTCGAGAGGGGGTTTTCGATGCGGGAGGCGCCGATGAACCAGCCCACGGTGTAGAGCAGGTAGAAACCGGCGAGGATGCCCAGAACGACCAGGATCACCGAGCCCGCGGCATCCGCCTGTTCGGGTGCGCGCGTCGTGGCGGCCCGTTCCCGGCCGGGTGTTGCCGGTTCGGCGCCGCGCGGAACGGTCCATCCTTCGGGAAGAGCGTCGGTCCCCTGGTCCAGAGTGGGGTCGTTCTCGCCGCCCCAGCTCAGTGCGTCATTGTCCCGATTGGCATTCATCCCCCCAGAATATCCCGCTCCGCGACGCGCGGAGACTACCCGCCGACGAGCGGCGCCACCGTGGTCACGAGCTGCTGCACGCCGAGCACGATGAACATCAGCGCGCACACGACGAGGGCGATGTTGGTGGGCAGCTTGTTCTTCCATTCCGCCGGGATGCGTTTGCCGTTGAGCAGACCGAGCAGGGTGATGGCGAGGAAGGGCATGAACAGCGAGCCGAGCACCCCGTAGGCGAGGATCAGCCCGATCGGTTTGCCCAACAGAAACAGGATCATCGGCGGGAAGGTGAGCCACAACAGGTAGAACTTGAAGTACTTTCCGCCCACGCGGGTGTCGGCGTGACCCGACGGCTTGCCGCGCATGTTTCCCCAGAAATCGGCGAACATCAGGCTGACGCCGTTCCACACGCCGATGATGGACGAGAAGGATGCCGCCCAGAAACCCACCAGGAATCCGGTGCCGACCACCACGCCGTACTTCTCGTTGAGTACCGTCGAGAGATCGACGAGGCCCTTGTCGCCCGCGCTGAGGGTGACGCCGGCCGCGCTGACCACCTCGGCACCGACCACGAGCATCGCAATCACGAAGATCCCGGTCATCACGTACGCCATCCGGTTGTCGATGCGCATGACGCGCATCCAGCGGGGCGTGGACCAGCCCTTTTCGCGCAGCCAATAGCCATAGGCGGCGAGGGTGATGGTGCCGCCCACTCCGCCGGCGAGGGCGAGGGTGTAGAGCACGCCGCCGTCGGGAATCATCGGCACGAGGCCGCGGAGCATCGCCGGAACGTCCGGCACGGCGATGACGGCGAGTCCCACGACGGTGACGAACATGATGCCCACGAGCACGGCCGTGACCTTCTCAAAGATCGCGTAGCGGCCGAACCACACCATGGTGAGACCGGCCAGTCCCATGATGACCGCCCAGACGGGCAGCGGAATCGCGGGAAACAGGGCAACGAGCGGCAGCGCAGCGCTCGACATGGCCGTGGCGCCGTAGACGAAGCCCCACAGCATGATGTACGGACCGAAGTACCAGGTCGTCCATTTTCCGAGGGAGCGCCAGCCCTCGAAGATGGTCTTGCCGGTGGCGAGCGTGAAGCGACCGGCGCCCTCGACGAGGACGATCTTCAGGATGACGCCGAGCACGACCGCCCACAGCAGGGCGTACCCGTATCGCGACCCGGCGACGAGAGTGGCCACCATGTCGGCGGCTCCGACACCTGTCGCCGCGACCACGAGGCCCGGTCCGACGATCTTCCACTTGGGCAGCGGCCCGTCTGCGACGGCCGGATCGGCGACGGCGAGACCGTCGCCGGTATTTCCATTGGAACTCATGTACTGGGGTCCTGACGTCGTCGTGAGGTGCTGCACCGGCTCCGGCACACCCGGTCTACCCTACGTTCCTTTGGCGACTACCCGGCAATCGCGTCAGTTGCCGAATTCGACGCGCACACTGTCGTTGTCGGGAAGCACCACGACCGTTCCGTCGCTGAGCGTCCAGCCATCGTGCAGGAAGAAGTAGCGGCCCCCGCTCACGACGAGGAGCCGAAGCCCGATGTAGCGGTACAGAGGGGCCTCCGCCGTGCCCACGTCGGTTTCGGTCACATGGGGAACGTCGATCGACAGCCGCCCCGTGCTGTACACGGCGGCGTGCGGCAGGGCCTGCACCGACTGCTCGTAGTTGGCGGCGAGACCCCGCCCCACGGTCTGCGCGAAATCGGTCGTGCCCCAGAACAGCAACATGGTGATCAGGGCGATCACGAGCGTCGTGTCCACGACGCGCTGCTGCTCCCCCGTGAGCACGCCGAGCGCGTGGCGCCGCAGGCGCACGGCGGCGGCGACGATCCACACGAGGGCGGCCAACACGTACGGTCCCACGATCCGGGTGTCGCCCGGAAGCACGAGAAGCGCCACGGCGATGCCGGCTGCCCCCACGGCACCGGCCGCGGTCACGATCTGGGCTCCGCGGGCGATGGCGGCGTTGCCCCGCCCGGCGTGCACACGCTGGTGCAGGGCCCGATCGGTCGACACGGAGACCATGACCACCGCCAGCAGGGCCACGATCGGCAGGAACAGCGAGGTCACGCTGCGCAGCATGTAGTCCTGCGGTGTGTACCCGAACAGGCTCACGTCCAGTCCCATCGCCTTGGCCTGCGTGTCGGCGCGCGCCCATCCGAAGTAGAAGAGCAGGGCGGTGATGAGGGTGACGGGCGGGCCGACTGCCAACACAACCGCCACAGCACGCGCGATCGGCGGTTGTACGACGGGCGGCGTTCCGGTCGGAACGGGAGCGGCGGGCGAGCCCGGTGGGTCCGAATACGGGTCACCGAGGTCAGCGCCGTTCGGGCCGGGGAGGGCGGGGCCGGGACGGCCGGCGTCGGGACCGACCGCAGGGGGTCCCTCCCTCATCGCCCGGCCCTGTGCCCCTGTCGAGCGCATCAGCCCGCCTGTCCGGTGCCGTCCGAGTTCGAGTCCGCAGGTACGTCGGAATTCGTGCCGACGGGCGGGTCGGGGTCTGCCGTGGGGCCGGTATCGACGGGTGGGTCCGTGCCGGTGTCGACCGTCGAGCACGGGCCGTCCACCGCCTGCCCGGAGTCGCTCGTGTACTCCAGTGTCGCCGACCCGGGAACCGTACCGCCGGTGGTGCGAGCGGTCACTGTCATGCTGCCCGGAGCATCCACCGCCGGGGCCGCAAAGAACACGGTGTTCTCCGCCCGCAGATGTGCCGGAACACGGTGCGACCCCACGGTGACCTCCGTCACCGAAACGAGACGCCCCAGCAGGCGGATGCTCGCGCCGCCGCTCGTGCAGACGGGGCCGGTGTCCGTCACGAAATCGCCCTGCGTCGACAACCCGGTCACGCCAGCCGGGCAGGCGGTCGTCGCGGGTGCGGCGGGGTTGATCGGCACGTCGGGATTAGCCTGCCGGAACGCGACGAGCGCGCTCAGGGTCTCGTAGGCCGCGATTTCGAGGCAGTCGGCTGCGGCGGGGCGGGGCACGGCCGCGAGTTGTCCCGCGCCCCGTGCCCAGTCGTCCGCGTTTTGGTTCACGACGGCGGCGCACAGCGTGATCGCGGCCGTCCACAGCGCCGAGGTGTCCGCATTGAGATTGACCAGCCCCGCGCAGTCCTTGTTCTGCAGCCGGGAGTACCAGCTCTCGGGTGCGGGATCGTTCGGTCCGGCGGGGCCGATCGGCAGCCAACCGGGTGCGGCAGGCTCCCCCGCCCCGGGATCGTCGGGGCCGACCGGCCCGGGCAGCTGGTCGGCGCTGTCCGCCACCGGGTCGGCGGACGAGCCTCCCGTCGGGTTTCCGGCGCACCCCGCGAGCAGCCAGACGACGACCGCCACCGTGATGACGCCGGCCCGGCGACGATACTTCGCGATCATCGCGCCAGTGAATACCCGCCCGCGTTACTGCGGCGTTACTGCGGCATTGCTGCGGCGTGCGCTCCGGCGTGGCCGGGCGGAATGTTGTGGTTGAGCCGGAACAGGTTGTCCGGGTCGTACCGGCGTTTGATGGCAGCGAGCCGCTCGAACCCCACCAGCATGAGCGGCTCGTCGCCCATCTCCCAGTCCGCGAGCGGAACAAAGAAGGAGATGATCGAGGTGAGCGCGTCCGGCAAATCGCGGGTCCAGGTCTCGTAGGCTCGCAGAGCAGCCGGCCAGCGGTCCCGGCGGTAGATGAGGTTGCCGGAGTACACCTTCTCGGGCAGCGGATGCGCCCGAAACGTGAACGAGGAGACGACGCCGAAGTTGCCCCCTCCCCCGCGAAGCCCCCAGAAAAGCTCCGAATTCTCGCCGCTGCTCGCGCGCACGATCGCTCCCGACGCGGTGACCACCTGGGCGGCGATGAGATTGTCGATGCTCAGCCCGTGGGCCCTCGTCAGCCAGCCGACTCCCCCGCCCAACGTCAACCCCGCCACGCCGGTGCCCGAGACGACACCGACCGGCACGGCGAGGCCGTGGGGCTGGGTGGCGCAGTCCACATCGGTGAGCGTCGCTCCGCCCTCGACCCGCACCACGCCTGTCTCCTCATCGACGTCCACGGCGTTCAGCGCCCCGAGATCGAGCACGATGCCGCCCTCGACCGTTCCATTGCCCGCGACGTTGTGGCCGCCGCCGCGAACGGCGATCGGCCGGCCATGTGCCCGGGCGTATCGCACGGTCGGGGCGATGTCGGCCGGGGAAGCCGCCCGCACGACTGCGGCGGGCCTCCGGTCGATCATGCCGTTCCAGACCCGCCGGGCCTCGTCGTACCCGGCGTCGCCGGGCAACAGCACGGTTCCCGCGACGACACCTCGCAGGTCCTCGTCCGCGGCTCCGTTCTCAGCAGGTGAGGAGCCTGATGGATTCGACGTCATCGCGCCAGTGAATACCCGGCCGTGTTACTGCGGCGTTACTGCGGCGGCCGCGGCGTGCCGGTGACCGCGATCACGCGGCACACGCCGAAAACCCAGCCGAGAATTCCCAGCAGGCACACGCGCTCGGCGAGGCCCAGCACACCGGGAAACAGGGCGATCGTCAGCGCCAGAAAGGCGACACCCGCCACGCCGACGCCGGCGAAAACGAGGGCGACGGGGCGCGCTCGCGGCACCACCCCGCTGGTCGACAACCACACGGTGAGAATGCAGATTCCGGCCAGTACCGCCACGAAACCAGTGCTGGCCACAGCCAGGTGAACGGCGCCGATGGAGGACTCCGCCGCGAGGCCCGGCTTGCCCGGCGCATGGATGTCGGTGGGGAAGAAGGCGAGGATCCCGGAACAGACGCCGCCCAGAACGAAAAGCCCAAGCCCGATGCGGCGCAGAATTCCAGTGCCGCCGAGGGCCGCAAGCGCCACCACGGCGGCGAGGCAGGTGAGCATGCGTCCGACAAAGTTCAGGTTCATGATCCAGCCGTACGGGCCGACCGCGAGATTGCTCTCTGCCTCGCTGATCGGGCTGTAGTGCGGCGGAAGAAACTGCAACACAATGTCGACGAGCACGTAGACGACGACACCCACCATTGCGATACGCGCGGCGGTTCGGCCCGCCCAATGTACGCCGCGCTCTTCGGCGGTTCCAGAACCCGGGTCTGTCACGGTCATGCCGCTCCTCTGGCTCACAAAAAGAGTGGGACCGGTCGTATTCGACCGATCCCACTCTGTCATGCTCCCGCCCGCCCGGAGTTCCAATCACCTCGGAATTCCACCGAGCAGGCCGCAGCCGAGACCTTCCCGGCCACTCCAGCTCGCGAGCGGTTCAGGTGGCGAAGGCCGTGGTCCGCGCCGTGCCGTCGTAGCCGCCGGCGGGGGCGGTGAGCCCGAACAGCGCCGCCACCGTGGGCGCAACATCAATGGTGCGGGCGGGCTGGGAAGACACCCCGGTGGCCACCCTCTGACTACCGCCGCCCACGAAGAACGGAATCGGTTCGGTTGCCGGGTGGCCGTGGTTGCCGGGGATGGGATTGGAGACGACGTAAGGATCAGAGAATCGCCAGCCGGCCCGGCAGTACGCCACCAGATCGCCCGCTTCCCCGCCCAGCCGCAGCTCGGCCGGGTTCGCGATCGACAGAACGCCGGGGTGTGCCGCCACGAGCGTGCCAACCTCGGTCAGGCCGGCGTCCCGTGCCGCCGACGGCCCGGTCCAATAGAGCAGGTCCGCCCCGCCGTTTTGGGCGATCGCGATCTGTGCGCGCAGCTCCGGGCGTTCGGAGAGAATCCGGTCCACAGAAATGACGTTGGACGGGATGGACCAGTCCATCGAATGGTCGGCGAGAACGATGAGCACGCTGCTCTCCCACGTTCCGGCGGCGACGAGGTGGTCCACGAATCGGCCGACCTGATTGTCGGTGTCTTTCAGCGCGGCGGTCCGGGCGGCCTGCACCGTCGTACCGGTGACATCGGCGTGTCCCACCCTGTCGACGTCGCCGAGGTTCGTGAACACGAAATCGGGATCCACGGAGTCGACCATGGCGATCAGCGCGTCCATTGTTGCGGTGTCGGGCGCGTGTCCCGTGACCGGGAGGAGGGGGGACGGCTCCCAACGATAGGTTGCGCGTTCACCGAAAACACCGAAGAGGTAGTGTTTGCTGAGGACCGAGCCCGTCGTGAAATTCTTCTCCCTGAGCCGGTCGAGAAGCGTCGGGAAGCGCAGGTCGCTCGCGCGGTCCAGGTCCCTCACGACGCCGGCCGCTCGGTCGTAGATCGCGTTGGCCGGCACCCCGGATCGATCGGGTCGAACCCCGGTCATCATCATGACGTGGTTGGGGATCGTCTCCATGACCGGCAGCGAGCGGGCGCCGGGGAAGTTGGTTCCGTCGGTGCGAAGGGCCGCCAGCCGGGGGGTCAGTCCCGCCGTGATCTCATCGGGTCGGCAGCCGTCCACGACCAGCACATACACCCGAGTGCGCGGGGACTGCACCGGGGTGACGGCCGGTTGCGCGGAAGCCGGGAGGGCGTTTCCAGCGGCGACGGAGAGCATGACGGAGGCTCCACCGGCCGCGACCAGCGTCAGAAATTGGCGGCGGTCGGAGCCCGGGAATCCGGCGTGTCCGCCACCCGAAGACGCGCTCACAGAACGCGGCTCACGGATTGGGTTCCCGCGGCAACCTGCCACGAGGTGGACAGCGTGCTGGTCGCTGCGCGGCTGGTGCGTTCGGAGAGCACGTACCAGTCCATCCGCAGCGCACCCGGTGTGACTTCGAGGATCGAGAATCCGTGCGAGTCGAAATCCAGATACTTCACGTGCGGATTCGCTCCCTTGAAGGCTTCCTCGACGGCAACGGATGACGTCCGTGGCGGCGTCCCCATGATGTCGTCCAGATTGTCGCTGGTCACGGACGTGCAGACGAGCTCCGCGGCCACGGAGGCGCCATTGGACGGGTAGGTCAGGGGATCGGCCGGAACGTCGCACGCCCAACCGGAGTGGATGTCCCCCGTGAGGAAGACCGTATCCGTGATCGCGTTGTCCCGCAGGTGGCTGATCACTCTGCTCCGGTCTGCGGTATAGCCGTCCCACTGGTCGACGTTGTAGGGGACGCCGTCAATCGTGGTCGATCCGAGCAGTTGCCCGACCGCGCCGATTTCCTGCGCGCTGAGCGTGGAGGGGAATCGCACGGGCGTAATCATGACCGGGTTGCCGATCAGTTTCCACTGGGTGTTCTGCGAGGAGAAGCCGTCGAGCAGCCAGGCCATCTGCGCGTCACCGGTCAGGGTGCGCGCCGGGCTGGCGATCGCTGGGTCGACGACGCTGGACGCCTGCTGGCTGCGGTAGGTGCGCAGGTCCAGCATGGAGATGCTGGCCAGGGAGCCGTACTCGAAGCGACGATAGATATGCCCGCCCGGTTCAAACCGCACCGGCATCCATTCCGCATACGCCTGTTGGGACCAGGCCCGGCGGGCCGACCAGGTGCCTTCCGCACCCTCCGTGTGGTTCTCCGCTCCGCCCGACCAGGCATCGTTGGCGAATTCGTGATCGTCCCAGGTCACCACGAACGGTACCGCCGAGTGCAACGCCTGCAGGTCGAGGTCAGTCTTGTACTGGGCGTGGCGACGTCGGTAGTGCGAGAGCGTGGTCATCTCGACCGCCGGATCATGCGATCGCACGACGACATCCCTGGCCTGATACTCGCCGGGGGCATACTCGTACAGGTAGTCGCCGAGGTGCAGCACGACGTCCAGGTCGCCGCGGTCTGCGAGATAGCGGTAGGCCGAGAAATGCCCGGCCTGCCAGTTGGCGCAGGAAACCACACCCATGCGCAGCCGATCCACGGCGGCCCCTGCCGCCGGTGCGGTGCGCGTGCGGCCCGTGGCCGACGTCGCGCCGGCCGCGATGAAGCGGTACCAGTACGCGGTGCCGGGCCGCAGCCCGCCCGGCACGACCTTGACGGTGTGGTCGCGCTCGGGGCCGGTCCGCACGGAGCCGCGGGCAGCCATCCGGAGGAAGCCCGAATCCTCGGCCACCTCCCACCTCACGGTGACGTCGGGGCCGACGCCCGACCCCGGCACAGCTTCAGTCGTTGGGGTGATTCGCGTCCACAGCAGCACGCTGCTCGGCAGCGGGTCCCCCGATGCAACGCCGTGCTGGAAGCCTGGAACGGCTGCACCCGTTGGCGAGGCGGCCTGGGCCGACTCCCTGCGCGCCGTCGTGGTGGCGACCCCGGCGAAGGCGAGGACGCCGGCGGAGCGGAGCAGATCACGTCTATTGAAGGGACTCATGCCCTCAAGTCTGGGGGCGCCCGTCCCGAGGCCGGAGCGCTTTCGGCGTCTGTTCACCGGATGTTCCTCGAACGTTCGGCAGCCGTGCTTTGCCACGGCGACCGCCGCGGGGCTCACGAGAAATCCGAACGACTCGACCGCCCGGTGCGCGCCCGTCAGGGTCGATCGCGCTCAGGTTCAGGACCGTGCCGAACGCAATGACAGGGCCGGCCGAGAACGGCCGACCCTGTCGTTGACGTGCTGAGCGCTATTACCGGGCGTCGCCTAGCGGGCGGCTTCGCCGTCCACGTAGTCGTCGTCGGTCGACGCGTTCCACGAGAAGAGCTTGCGCAGCTCGCGGCCGGTGGCCTCGATCGGGTGCTCTTCGCCCTTCTTGCGCAGCGCGAGGAACTCCGGTGCTCCGGCGTCCTGGTCCTTGATGAACCGGTCGGCGAATGCGCCGTTCTGGATGTCGGCGAGAACGGCCTTCATGTTCTCCTTGACGCTCGCGTCGATGACGCGCGGGCCGGACACGTAGTCGCCGTACTCGGCGGTGTCGGAGACACTCCAACGCTGCTTGGCGATGCCGCCCTCCCACATCAGGTCAACGATGAGCTTGAGCTCGTGCAGCACCTCGAAGTAGGCGACCTGCGGCTGGTAGCCGGCCTCGGTGAGAACCTCGAAGCCGTACTGGATCAGCTGCGACGCGCCACCGCACAGAACGGCCTGCTCGCCGAACAGGTCGGTCTCGGTCTCCTCGGTGAAGGTGGTCTTGATGCCGGCGGCACGCAGTCCACCGATCGCCTTGGCGTAGCTGAGGGTGAGCGGCCAGGCGGCACCGGAGGCATCCTTCTCCACGGCCACGATCACGGGAACGCCACGGCCGGCTTCGAACTCGCGGCGCACGGTGTGCCCCGGTCCCTTGGGGGCGACCATGATGACGTCGACGCCCTCAGGCGCTTCGATGTAGCCGAAACGGATGTTGAAGCCGTGTCCGAAGACGAGGGCCTTGCCCTCGGCCAGGTTCGGCAGCACGTCGGCGGCGTACAGGTGACGCTGCACCTGGTCGGGCGCGAGGATGACGATGACGTCGGCCCAGGCCGCGGCCTCGTTCGTGGGGAGAACCTTGAAGCCGGCCTCTTCCGCCTTGGCGATCGACTTCGATCCTTCCTTGAGGCCGACGACGACCTCGACACCCGAGTCGCGCAGGTTCTGAGCGTGGGCGTGTCCCTGGGAGCCATAACCGATGACGGCTACCTTCTTGCCCTGGATGATCGACAGGTCAGCGTCTTTGTCGTAGTAAATCTCAGACAATGTGTTTCTCTCCTTGTTGTTGTGGTCTCGCCCCGACTCGCTCGATCGCCGAAACAGTTCGGCAGTCGAGTGTGTCGGGACCTAGTTTTTGAAGACTCGTTCGGTGATGGACTTGGAACCGCGGCCGATCGCGAGCAGCCCGGACTGGGCCAGCTCCCGAATTCCGTACGGTTCAAGCACGCGAAGCAGAGCCTGGGTTTTGCCGGTGTCACCGGTGACCTCGATCACGAGGGCATCCGTGGAGACGTCGACGACGCGGGCACGAAACAGGTTGACGGCCTCCAGCACCTGGGAACGCGTGGTGTTGTCGACGCGCACCTTGATCAGCAGGTGTTCACGCTGCACGGACTGCGCGTAGTCGAGTTCCACGATCTTGATGACGTTGATCAGCTTGTTCAGCTGCTTGGTGACCTGCTCCAGGGGAACGTCGTCGACGTCCACGGCGATGGTGATCCGGGACAGGCCCTTGATCTCGCTGTGACCCACGGCGAGGCTCTCGATGTTGAACCCGCGTCGGGCGAACAGGCCGGCGACACGTGTGAGCAGGCCGGGCTTGTCTTCCACGAGAAGACTGAGAACGTGACTCGTCATGATTATTCGTCTTCCCAGGTCGGTGCGTGCTCTTTGGCGTACTGCACATAGCTGTTGCTGACGCCCTGCGGCACCATCGGCCAGACCATGGCGTCCCGGCTCACCACGAAGTCGATGACGACGGGGCGGTCGTTCGTGGCGAGGGCGAGTTTGATCGCGTCATCGACCTGGTCGGCGCTGGTGACCCGGATGCCCAGGGCACCGTACGCGTCGGCCATCTTCACGAAGTCGGGCACCATCGCGGTGCCGTGACCCGTGTTCAGGTCGGTGAACGAATGCCGTCCGTCGTAGAACAGCGACTGCCACTGCCGCACCATTCCGAGCGAGGAGTTGTTGATGATCGCGACCTTGATCGGGATCTGGTTGATCGTGCAGGTGGCGAGCTCCTGGTTGGTCATCTGGAAGCATCCGTCACCGTCAATCGCCCAGACGACACGGTCGGGGTTGGCAACCTGGGCGCCCATCGCGGCGGGTACCGAATAGCCCATCGTGCCGGCTCCACCCGAGTTCAGCCACGCGTTGGGACGCTCGTACTTGATGTACTGGGCGGCCCACATCTGGTGCTGTCCCACTCCGGCGGCGTACACGGCCTCCGGGCCGGTCAGCTCTCCGATGCGTTTGATCACGAACTGCGGCGCGAGCAGGCCGTCGGCGGGTTCGGAATAGCCGAGCGGGAATTCCTCGCGCAGGCCGTTGAGGTACGTCCACCACGCGCTCGTATTGCGTTCGGTTCCCGCCGAGGCCTCGGTGAAGGCCACGGTCAGGTCGGCGATGACGTCCTTGGCATCGCCGACGATGGGTACGTCGGCCGTGCGGATCTTGGAGATCTCTGCCGGGTCGACGTCGACGTGCACGATTTTCGCGTGGGGCGCGAACTCCGAAATCTTGCCGGTCACCCGGTCGTCAAAACGCGCACCGAGCGAGATGATCAGGTCCGCCTCCTGCAGGGCGAGCACCGCCGGAACGGTCCCGTGCATGCCGGGCATACCGAGGTGCTGCTGGTGCGAGTCGGGGAAGGCACCGCGGGCCATGAGCGTCGTGACCACCGGCGCGCCGGTCGTCTCGGCGAGGGCGAGCAGTTCGGCCGAGGCGTGGGCGCGAATCACGCCGCCGCCCACGTAGAGAACGGGCTTAGCGGCCGCAGCGAACAGCGCGGCCGCGGCCTGCACCTGCTTGCCGTGTGCCTTCGTGATCGGGCGGTACCCGGGAAGGTCCAGCTTGGGCGGCCAGATGAACGGCGCCTTGTTCTGCTGGGCGTCCTTGGTGATGTCCACGAGCACCGGACCGGGACGCCCGGTCGATGCGATGTGGTACGCCGCCGCAATCGCCGCGGGGATCTCTTCCGGGGTGCGGGCGAGGAAGGAGTGCTTGGTGATCGGCATCGTGATTCCCACGATGTCGGCCTCCTGGAAGGCATCCGTTCCCATCGACGTGGAGAAGACCTGCCCGGTGATGCACAGGATAGGCACCGAGTCCATGTAGGCGTCGGCAATCGCCGTGACGAGGTTCGTCGCCCCCGGTCCCGAGGTGGCGATGGCGACACCGACACGACCGGTCGAGGAGGCGTAGCCCTGCGCGGCGTGGCCGGCGCCCTGCTCGTGACGCACCAGGATATGGCGGATCTTGGTCTGGCTCATCAGCTCGTCGTAGAGCGGAATGACCGCGCCGCCGGGAATGCCGAAGACGTCGGTCACGCCGAGAAGTTCAAGCGTGCGGATGATGGCCCCTGAGCCCGTCAGGATCTCCGGCTCCGCAGCAGTCAGCGGCGCAGTGGGTACGGGCAGAGGCACGGGAGAGGATTCCGTGGTCATATGAGGTCGAGTCCCTAAGTCGGTAACGAGTGGAGAGTCTGATTAGCCGGTGATTGCGCCCTCAGCGGCGGAATGCACAAGCTTGGAATACTTGGCGAGAACGCCGCGAGTATAACGGGCGGGCAGTGGGGCCCAGCCGTCGCGGCGAGCGTCGAGCTCGGCAGGGTCGACCAGTAGGTCAAGCGTGCGAGCTGCGATATCGACCCGTATCAGATCACCATCGCGCACGAATGCAATTGGACCAGCGTCCACTGCTTCGGGTGCTATATGGCCGATGCACAGTCCGGTTGTGCCGCCTGAGAATCGACCATCGGTTAACAGTAGTACATCGGCGCCGAGCCCAGCACCCTTGATGGCCGCGGTGATCGAGAGCATTTCGCGCATGCCGGGGCCGCCCTTGGGGCCTTCGTAACGGATGATGACCACGTCGCCCTTGTAGATCTTTCCCTCGGTGAGGGCGTCCATGGCCGCGCGCTCCCGCTCGAAGACGCGAGCGGGGCCCTCGAAGACGGCGGCGTCGAAGCCGGCCGTCTTCACGACGGCGCCCTCGGGCGCGAACGTGCCCTTCAGGATCGTGATTCCGCCGTTCTTGTGAATGGGGTTGTCAAGGGTGCGCAGCACCTCCCCGTCGAGGGCGGGCGGGTCGATCTCGGCAAGGTTCTCGGCGACGGTCTTTCCGGTCACGGTGAGCGCGTCACCGTGGATGAGACCGGCCTCCAGCAGCGCACGCATGACGACGGGAACGCCGCCGCGACGATCGACGTCGTTCATGACGTACTTGCCGAACGGCTTGAGGTTGCCGATGTGCGGAACCTTGTCGCCGATGCGGTTGAAGTCGTCGAGGGTGAGGTCGACCTCGGCCTCGCGGGCGATGGCGAGCAGGTGCAGCACGACGTTCGTGGAACCGCCGAAGGCCATGGCGACGGCGATCGCGTTTTCGAAGGCCTTGCGGGTAAGGATGTCCCGGGCAGTGATGCCGAGGCGCAGCATGTTGACGACAGCCTCGCCGGACCGGTGCGCGAAGTAGTCCCGGCGGCGGTCGGCCGAGGCCGGCGATGCGGAGCCGGGGAGGCTCATGCCGAGGGCCTCGGCGACGCTCGCCATGGTGTTGGCGGTGTACATGCCGCCGCAGGCACCCTCGCCGGGGGCGAAGGCGCACTCGATGCGCTTGGCGTCTTCCTCGCTCATCCGGCCGGCCTTGACGGCTCCGACCGCTTCGAAGGAGTCGATGATGGTGATGTCTTTTTCGGTGCCGTCGGACAGCTTGACCCAGCCCGGTGCGATGGAGCCGGCGTAGAGGAAGACCGAGGCGAGGTCGAGGCGAGCCGCCGCCATCAGCATGCCGGGCAGCGACTTGTCGCAGCCGGCGAGCAACACGGATCCGTCGAGGCGCTCGGCCTGCATGACGACCTCGACGGAGTCGGCGATGATCTCGCGGGACACGAGCGAGAAATGCATGCCTTCGTGGCCCATGGAGATGCCGTCGGAGACGGAGATGGTTCCGAACTGCAGCGGGTAGCCACCACCGGAGTGCACGCCCTCCTTCGCGCCCTGGGCGAGCCGGTCCAGGGACAGGTTGCACGGCGTGATCTCGTTCCAGGAACTCGCGATACCGATCTGGGGTTTGTCCCAGTCTGCGTCTCCCATCCCGACGGCACGGAGCATGCCACGAGACGTGGTTGCCTCGATTCCATCGGTGACGTCGCGGCTCCGGGGCTTCATATCGATCTCAGGCATGCTCAGAGTCTAGAACGTCTCGCCGGTCATCATTCCCGGGTGCCGCGCAGGTCCGCGAGTCGGGTGATCAGCTGCGTGACCTCACTGGGACTGCGCACCCGGTAACCGGCCAGCGTGGGTCCCACGCCGATTTTGATCCCCACGTCGTCGGAACCCAGAGCGGCAAAGGCGTCCTCGTCGGTGACGTCGTCGCCCGCGTACAGCACACGGTCGGCTCCCGTGTGGGCACGGAGCAGCTGCAGCGCATCGCCCTTGGTGCTGGACCGCACGGAGAATTCGAGCACGTTCTTGCCTTCACGCACGGTCAGGCTCGGCAACTCGTCTCCGAGCACCCGACGGGCCTCCGATTGCGCGCGTTCCGCGTTCTGAGGTGTGGCGAGGCGCGTGTGCAGGGCCATTCCGGCCGGTTTGCGTTCGATGGTTGTGCCCTCGACGGAGCCGGAGATGCCCGTGAGCACCCGGGCGAGAATGTCGAGCTGCTCAAGTTCGGCCGACACCAGGTTGAGCTCGATGTCGGGATGGTCCAGTTTCATCTCGATGCCGTGGGAGCCGGTGAGCAGCACGTCCGGTTGCGGCTGGGCGACGTGCTGCAGGCTCACGAGCGCCCGGCCGGACACGAATGCCACCCGCACCCCGGGCAGGTCGAGCAGGCGCTGCACGGCCTCGCGGGTTCCCTCCACGGCACGGGCATCGTCGGGCTGGTCGACGTGCGGGGCCAGCGTGCCGTCGAAGTCCAGGGCAACGAGCAGCGTCTCCGCCCGGGCCAGTTCCCTCAGGGCGGAGCCCAGCTCCTCGGAGATCCCGGCCTTCACGGCCGCTCCCCCGCTCAGCGCGCTCAGGAACGATGCCGACCAGGCGGCGACGTCGTGGTCGAAAACGCGGCGCCGCAGCGCGCGCATACGTCGGGTGCGATCACGGCGCGGCATTTCGATGGCCCGCACGATGGCATCCTTCGTGCCCTCTATGTCGTGGGGGTTGATTAGGATGGCCTGCTTCAGTTCGTCGGCGGCGCCGGCGAACTCGCTCAGCACGAGAACACCGTCGCCGTCGTAGCGAACGGCCACGTACTCCTTGGCGACGAGGTTCATGCCGTCCCGCAGGGCGGTGACGAGCATCACATCCGCCGCGAGGAACATGGCGACCATCTCTTCGCGCGGGTAACCGTGGTGGTGGTAGCTGATCGCCGTGTGGCTGATGGTGGAGTAATCGCCGTTCAGGCGCCCCACGGCGAGTTCGATCTCGTCGCGCAGGGCCATGTAGCTGCCGACCTGCTCCCGGGAGGGACTGGCGACCTGCACGAGCGTAACGTCTTCCACGCTCAGGCGACCGTCGGCGAGCAGCTCGCCGAAGGCCTTGATGCGGTGTCCGATGCCCTTCGTGTAGTCGAGGCGGTCGACACCGAGCATCACGGTCTTCGGATTGCCCAGGTCCTCGCGAATCTGCCGGGCCCTGGCCTGCACCTCGGGACGCCGAGCCATCTCCTCATACCCGGCCGCATCGATTGAGATCGGGAAGTGCTTGGCGATCACGCGGCGGGTGTGGCCTGTTTCGGTAGGCACCTGGATGACGACACCGCGGGTGGAGTAGCCGTAGAGGCGGCGCACGGCGCGGGAGAAGTTGCCGGCGTCGGCCAGTCGCTGGAAACCGATGACGTCGGCGCCGAGCAATCCGTGCAGGATCTGTTTGCGCCACGGCAGCTGCGCGAAGATGCCGTATGGCGGAAACGGAATGTGATTGAAGAAGCCGATGACGAGGTCGGGACGCGCGTCGCGCAGCATCCGTGGCACGAGCTGCAGCTGGTAGTCGTGCACCCAGACCGTCGCGCCTTCGGCGGCGGCGGCCATGGCGGCCTCGGCGAAGCGGCGGTTGATGGAGACGTAGGTCTCCCAGGTCTCGCGGTGAAAACTCGGCGGCGCGATGACGTCGTGATACAGCGGCCAGAGGGTGTCGTTGGAGAAGCCCTCGTAGTACTCCTCGATATCCTGGCTGCTGAGGCGTACCGGCACGAGGGACATGCCGTCGTTCTCGAAAGGATCGAGGTCCCTGTCCGCAACGCCGGGCCAGCCCACCCACGCTCCGTCGGAGGATCGCATGAGCGGCTCCAGCGCGGTCACGAGTCCGCCCGGAGATGTGCGCCAGGTGATTCGGCCGTCCGGGGCTTCCTCAAAATCGACGGGAAGACGGTTCGAAACTACGACGAACGTGAAGGTACCGATCGGGGCTGCTGGTTCGGCTGAGGGAGAAATGAGGCATCCGTTCCGAGTGCACCCAAGTGCACACCTGGTTGATCGCCTGTGCGGCCCTACGACAATATCAGGGACCCCGAATTTGCCTGGTTATATTGCTCCTCATCGGTTCATCCACCGGTTATTCACGGCGACTATGCTGACGCCAATGATTCGCATCGGCATGAGCACCACCTGCGTCTACCCGCTCCCACCCGAGCAGGCCTTTCGGCTGGCCAGGCTCGCGGGCTTCGACGGCATCGAGGTGATGGTCACCCGCGACGAGGGCACGCAGGATGCCGCGTCGCTGCTCGACCTGTCGGCCAGGTACGAGCTCCCCATCGTTTCAATCCACGCGCCGGTTCTGCTGCTGACGCACTTCGTCTGGGGCCGGGACCCGCGGGTGAAGCTGGAACGCTCGGCGCAGTTGGCGAAGGATGTCGGGGCGTCGACCGTGGTTGTGCACCCGCCGTTTCGCTGGCAGGCCGGGTACGCGGAGGAGTTTCTGCAGATCGTGCGCGAGATCACGGAGACCTCGGGCGTCGACATCGCCGTGGAGAACATGTTTCCGTGGACGTGGGGCGGCCGCAGCCTCCGGGCCTATGCACCGTCGTGGGACACGACCGCCATGGACTGCGACGCGGTCACGCTGGATTTCTCGCACTGCGCCCTGAGCGGTTACGACAGCCTCGATATGGCGACCGCGCTGGGTGACCGGCTTCGCCACGTGCACCTCTGCGACGGCACCGGGTCCATCGATGAGGGCAAGGTGTTCGACGAACATCTGGTGCCCGGCCGAGGCAACGAGCCGGTGGCCGAGGTGCTCGCCATGCTCACGAAGGCGCACTGGACGGGGGCGATCGTCGCCGAGATCAACACACGCAAGGCGACGAGCGAGCATGAGCGGCTCACCCTGTTGCGGGAAACGCTCGACTTCGCCCGAAGTGGGACCACACCCGGAGATTCGCCCGGCGCCGCGTCTGACCGGTACTCTGGGCCGCGGAGGTCTTGATGCGAAAATTCATTTTCAACAGTGCAATGATCGGCGTGATCGCCGGCGGGTGGAACACCGTCCAGGCGACCCGGAACGGCCCCCGCGACTGGCGGCTCACCATGTTGTGGCTCGGCTGGGCTCTCAGCGCCGTGGTGGCCATCGGCAACGTGATAGAGGACGCCAACAAACGCCAGATCGAGAAGTAAACCCCCGGTTCCCCGGCGTGTCTGGCCGGTCTGAGACTGCCTGTGCCCGAGTATGGAGACGAGCAGTTTTCGCCTGAAAGGGGCCTCGCATGTTTGGTCGTCGTCGTCGTGTTGCCGCCGCACTGGCGGTGTCGGCACCGGTACCCACCCCGGTACCCGCGCCGGCCCTGAGCGACGAACAGGTTCTGGAGCTTCTGCACCACAAAATCGGCGAGTTGGTGGGTGTGAACGGTCTGTGGACCCTGGTCCCCCGCAGCGCCGATGACACCGACGTGTTCTTCCACGGTCTGAAGGCCGCGGAGATCGCCGGCGACCTGTCCGCCGCCCTCCACGTCGAGACGGCAAAACTCGCCGTCGTCGAGGCCGCAGCCATCGCCGCCGCCCCCGCGGTCGTTCCCGCGAAGACGGGACGCCTGGCCAGGGCACGCACCGTCGTCGTCGGTGACGAAGCCGTCATCGAGCCCACCGCGTTGTCCTGGACCCCGGCGCCGATCTCGGTGTGGGCCGAACCCGCCCGCGCCACGGTCACCGGCCCGGTGCAGCTGCCCTCCGCCCAACCATCCGCTTCGGAGCAGTCGCGACTCGTCGCCTGACGGCGGGGACTCACCCAACACCCAGCCGACTCCCATCGGTGATGGCACTATGGTCTGATGGCACTGAACATCGAAGATTACGCTCTGATCAGCGACTGCCACACGGCGGCACTCGTAGGCCTCGACGGCAGCATTGACTGGTTGTGCCTGCCGCGCTACGACTCCGCGTCGATGTTCGGCGCGTTGCTCGGTGACGAGAACCACGGTCGGTGGCTTCTCGCCGCGGCCGAACCGAATGCCACGGTCACCCGCTCGTACCTCGGCGACACGTTCATCCTGTCCACGGTCTGGACCACCGACACCGGATCCGTCGAGGTTCAGGACTTCATGCCCCACGGCGACAACCGCGCCGACCTCGTGCGTCGCGTGCGCGGCATCACCGGAACCGTCGCGATGAAACAGGAACTGCGCATCCGGTTCGGGTACGGCGGCACGGTCCCCTGGGTGCGTCAGCTCACGAACGAGAGCACACACGGCCTCATCGCGGTGGCCGGCCCGGACGCCGTCGTCATTCGCGGGCCGCACCTGCAGGCCGCCGACCACCGGCACGTGTCCGACTTCACCGTGTCGGCCGGCGACACCGTGGACGTGCAGATGACGTGGTACCCCGCCGAGCGACACACGCCGCACGCCGTGGACGTGGATGCCGCCTACCGCAGCAGCGCGGACTGGTGGGCCGGCTGGGCGGTTCGTTGCACCGATCAGGGTCCGTACCGTGAAGAGGTGCTGCGGTCGATGCTCGTGCTGCGGGCGCTCACCCACGAGTCCACCGGCGGTATCGTGGCCGCCGCCACGACGTCGCTCCCCGAAGACTTCGGCGGTTCACGCAACTGGGACTACCGCTATGTGTGGCTGCGCGACGCGTCGCTGACCCTCGAGGTGTTGCTCTCCCACGGGTATGAGGCGGAAGCGGAGGCCTGGCGGTCCTGGCTGCTCCGGGCGATCGCGGGCGACCCGAACGACGTGCAGATCTTGTACGGCCTCTCCGGCGAGCGGTACCTGCCCGAGCGCGAACTCAGCAGCCTGCCCGGCTACCGCGGCGCGGGTCCGGTGCGCGTGGGCAACGGCGCCGTCGACCAGTTCCAGTCCGACGTGATCGGCGAGGTGATGGTGGCGTTGCATGCCGCTCGTGTTTCCGGAGTGGGCGAAACCAAATTCTCCTGGCCGCTGCAACGGGCGCTCATGCAGTTTCTTGAAGCCAACTGGCAACGACCCGACCAGGGCATCTGGGAGGTGCGCGGGGTGGCGCGCGAGTTCACGCACTCGCGGGTGATGGTCTGGGCGGCCTTCGACCGAGCAGTGCGGGGCATCACCGAGTTCGGGCTGCCCGGTCCGCTGGATCGCTGGATCGCTTTGCGTGACGAGGTGCGCGCCGACATTGAGGCGCGCGGATTCAATGCGGACCGCAACAGTTACACGCAGTATTTCGGCGGCACCGAGGTGGATGCGTCGCTGCTCGTGCTCTCTCAGGTCGGCTTCTGCGCGCCCACCGATCCACGCATGCTCGGCACCGTCGCGCTGATCGAGGCCGAGCTCATGCGTGACGGACTGCTGCTGCGATACCGCACACCGCACCCGGCCTCCGCATCGGTCGACGGGCTGTCGCCCGGGGAGAACCAGTTCCTGGCCTGTTCGTTCTGGCTGGTTGAGCAGTTCGCCACGTCTAACCGACTCGATGACGCCATAGCCCTGATGGATCGTCTCGTGGGACTGGTCAACGATGTGGGACTGCTTTCCGAGGAATACGACGTGGCGAACGGGCATCAGGCCGGAAACACGCCGCAGGCGCTGTCGCACCTGGCGCTTGTGCGTGCCGCCGACGCGATCGCGGCCGGCGAGGGCTCCCCCATTCGCAAAATCTCGCACTGACCCGGGGCGCGTACAAACTCCGTTCGCATTCTTTGGAGGTTTTCTCTGGAATCGGGCGGTCGCCGGATTCTAGATTGAGACTCATGTCAGCACGCATTCTCTCCTCCCGCGATCTCGCACAGATCGCCATTTTCGCCGCCCTGATCGCGGCCCTCGGGCTCCCGGGGGCGCTGTCGATCGGAGCGGTTGCGGTTCCCATCACCTTTCAAACACTCGGGGTGATGCTCGCCGGCGCCGTTCTCGGCCCGCGCAAGGGCTTCTTCGCGGTGCTGCTGTTTCTGCTGCTGACCCTCGCCGGACTGCCGCTGCTCTCCGGCGGTCGCGGCGGCCTCGCCGCGTTCACGATCAGCCCCTCGGCGGGCTATCTCTACGGCTGGCTGCTCGGCGTGGTCGTCATCGGCTACCTCACGCGCCGTCTTCTCCCCCGGTACCCGCTGTGGAAGGCGCTCGGCGCCACGGCCCTCGGCGGCATCGTCGCCGTCTACCTGCTGGGCATCCCCGTACTCGCACTCAACCTCGGGCTTCCGCTCTGGGTCGCCGCCGCGAACAACGTCGTCTTCCTGCCCGGGGACATCCTGAAGGTCGTCGTCACGGTTCTCGTGGCCCGCCAGGTGCACCGCGCGTATCCGGGACTGATCGACCTGCCGGCCAAACGCCCCGTCGCCACCGTTCCCGACCCGGCCGCCGCCACCGCCGCGGCCACGGCCGAGTAGCCCGGTGCCCATCGTCACGCTGACCGGAGTCTCCCACGCCTTCGGAGACCGAACCGTGCTCCGCGATGTGACCCTGCGCCTGACCGAACAGCGCATCGGCATCGTGGGCGCCAACGGCTCCGGTAAATCCACGCTCGCCCGTATGATCAACGGACTCGTCACCCCCGACAGCGGAACGGTCACCGTCGACGGGCTCAACGTCGCCAAACGGGGCAAGGACGTGCGCCGCCGGGTGGGATTCGTGTTCACGAATCCCGACAATCAGATCGTCATGCCCACCGTGCAGGAAGACGTGGCGTTCACGCTGCGCCGCCGGGGCCTCGGCGCCGAGCAGATCGCGGAGCGCACCGCGGCCGCCCTCGAACGTTTCGGCCTGTCCGCCCACGCCGAGCATCCCGCGCATCGCCTCTCCGGCGGTCAGAAGCAGCTGCTCGCCCTGGCCTCCGTGCTCGTGTCGGAGCCAGACATCATCGTGGCCGACGAGCCGACCACTCTGCTCGATGCCCGAAACGCTCGTCGGATCTCCGAGCTTGTGGCGACGCTCGGCCAACAGGTGATCATGGTCACTCACCATCTCGAGCTGCTCGAGGACTTCGACCGGGTGATTGTGATCGAGGAGGGTGCCGTGGTGGCAGACGCCCGGCCCGACGAGGCCCTGTCGGCGTACCGCGCGTTGGTGTCATGAACGGCCACCCGTGATCGGCCTCTACAGCCCCGGCACCTCCTTCGTGCATCGGGCACCCACGCTCCTCAAGCTCCTGCTGCTGTCGATCTTCGTGGTGGTGCTCGGCGCGACCCGTGACCTGCAGATGCTGGGCGTGACCGCCGCGCTCGTACTCGTGCTGGTGCTGAGCTCCCGTGTGCCGGTGCGGGCCGCGGCGGCGCAGATCGCTCCGATCCTGTGGATCCTGGTGATCGCGGTGCCCGTTCAGGGACTGCTCGCGGGGTGGGTCGTCGCCACGCTCATGGCCGGGCGGCTGCTGCTCGCCGTGACGCTGGCGGCCCTCTTCACCATGACCACGACGGTCACGGCCGTGCTCGAGGCCTGTGAGAGGCTGCTCAAGCCGTTCTCCCGCTGGGTCGACTCCGAGCGGATCGGGCTGCTCGTGGCCCTGACCATCCGCTGCATTCCGCTCGTCACCGACATCGTGCGCGAGGTGCTCGAGGCCAGGAAGGCCAGGGGAACCCGCGGCTCGCTGCTCGCCCTCGCCGTCCCCGTTGTGGTGCGGTCGCTGTACGCGGCGGACGCCCTCGGGGAAGCCCTCGCCGCGCGCGGGCTCGACGACTGAAGTCGCCGCGCCGCCGGGACTCAGCGACCTCATAGCCGGGGCGTGCGAGTGTTGACGCAGACATCCTTCGCGTAGAGAGAGCCCCGTGTCCAAAAAACTTGCCCTTCTTGTCACCACGCTCGGCCTCACGGCGGTTCTCACCGCCTGCAGCGGCAGCAGCAGCAGCAACGCCCCCGACGGCTCCGATGCCCCGACCGCCGACCGCACGGTGTCTCCCACCTCAGAGTGCACCGATGCCGGCAGCGTCTCAGACGCCATCGACGTGACCGGCGACTTCGGCGTGGAGCCGGCCGTGACGATGGAAGCGCCCGTCACCACCACCGCGACCGAGCGCACCGTCGCGATCGCGGGTACCGGAACCGAGAAGACCAAGGCCGGTTCGGTCGTGAACGTGTCGTTCTCGGCCTTCGACGGCGCCACGGGTGACAAGGTCGATTCCACCGGATACGGCGCAGAAGCCACGTCGGTGTCCCTCACCGTGGCCGACAACTACGTTCCCGGACTCGTACGAGCCGTGAACTGCTCCGTCGTCGGCGACCGGGTCGTCGCCGTGATGCCGCCCTCCGACGGATTCGGCGACAAGGGCTGGACCGACCTCGGCCTCGGCGCCACGGACTCGATGGTCTTCGTCATCGACATCAACTCGATTCAGCCGGCCAAGGCCAACGGCGTGGACCAGCCCGTTGCCGACGGCCTGCCGACCGTGACGCTCGCCGACAACGGTGCACCCACGATCGCGATCCCCGACACCGAGGCTCCCGGCGAATTGACCATTGCCACGCTCAAGAAGGGCGACGGCGTGCCTGTCGCTGACGGAGACACCGCCCAGATCGAATACACCGGCGTGCTCTGGGCAACCGGCAAAGAGTTCGATTCGTCGTGGAAGACCGACGGCCCGGCAGCCCTGCCGACCGCCAACGTGGTTCCGGGCTTCGCCGCCGCCCTCGTCGGCCAGACGGTGGGCTCCCAGGTGCTCGCCATCATCCCCCCGGCGGACGGCTACGGCGCCGACGGTCAGCCCGATGCCGGCATCAGCGGCACCGACACGCTCGTCTTCGTCATCGACATTCTGGGCACCGGTCCCACCGCCGCGGCTCCCGCGCAGTAACCCCGGCCCAACGCGTTTCCACTCACCCGCTGACGGCGAATGCCTCGGTCTTCGCCGCCGGTCCCCATCCAGCGGACGCGGACGGCCGCTGGTAGGTTGCACGCATGAGCGAAACGGGCGCGCACAACTCAACGGCACTTCCGTCGGGATGGCTGCCACTCGACCGGGCGGGTTGGTGGGGCGCCTTCGCCGCGACTCCGCTAAACGGTGTGCTCGTGGCCATCCTGCCGCTCAACCTGGGATCCTTGGTCGCTCAAAGCCTGGATATCGCGGTCTGGTGGGGCCTGTTGATCACCCTCGGCTCTGTGCTGCCGCTGCTCGTGGTGCTCTACCTCGTGCAGCGGCTGCGCTACCCGCAGCCATGGGTGAACTTCGATACGGATGAGATGCGTGCGGGGCGACGGGTCACTGCCCTGGCAGACATCTCGTGGGCCCGGCTGGACCTGGTCGACCGGCGGCGCACCCAGACCCGCGTGCTCACGCTCCGATTCGGTGCCGCGGGCGGCCCACGGGCGTCCGTTCGCCTGCGCGGCAGGACGGGCCACGTTCCCTCCGCGGCAGTCACCGCAATTGTGGCCGAGGTCGTGCGTCGATCGTCCATCGCCGTGCCGCAGACGCCGGATGACCCCAGCGGACGCTTCGCCCGCTACAACTTTCCGGGTTCGCTGAGTCGAGCCGACGCCCTCGAGGTCGTGTTGACCCCGCCCACGATCAACGATCCGGCCCCGGTTCTGATCGCCTGAGGTGGTTCGCGGGAGCGGATGCCACGGCCAGTGCCTCCTCGGAGGCGCCGGTCGGGGCGTCGTTCTCCGTTTCGTTGGGTTCCGCATGGTGCTGTCCGGGCTCCTCCGGCGGCAAGGACTCGGCGGCGAGCTCCACCCGCTCCTCGCCAACGGCCGCAATGCCACCGAGGATGAGCAGCCCGCCGAGCAGTTGCAGCGGCGTGAGCAGTTCGCCGAGCAGCAGCCATGCGAACAGCGACGCGAATATCACCTCGAGCAGTCCGAGGAACGACGCAAGCCGTGACCCGAGTATCCCCGCCGCGGTGATGCCGGAGGCGTAGGCGATCGCTGTGCTGATGAGCGCAAGCGCCAGCAGCGGCACCCACCAGGGCGTCTCCGCCCCGAGCAGCGACAGGTCAGTGAATGATGCGGTGAACGGCAGCAGCCCTGTGATGCCGAGCAGCCCGAGCGCCGCTCCGCCGACCAGCAGCCCAAACGCCGCGAGCGCTATCGGCGGCAGTCCCTGCGCCGGGCGGGCGGCAACGACGAAGAACACCGCGCAGGCAATCGCCGCTCCGAACGCGAACAGCACCCCAACCGGGTCGACGGCGCGAATCGCGCCGGGACCGATCACGAGCACGAGACCGGCCACGGCGAGGGCAGATCCGAGTAGAACGGTGCGGCGGGGCATCCGTCTGGTCGTCGCCCAGACGAAGCCGACCAGAATTAGCGGGGCGAGAAATTCAATCAGCAGCGCGGTGGAGACCGGAATCGTTTGCAGCGCGGCGAAGTAGGCGAGCTGCGTGGCCGCGACGCCCACGATGCCCATGCCGAGCACCCGCCACCGTGCCGGCCAGAGCGCGGCCCAGCGCCCACGGAGCGAGATCAGGGCGAGCGGCAGCAGCACGATCCCGGCCGTCAGCGCACGCGCCGTGACCGCCGCGGTCGGCGACCAGCCGGCCTCGAGCATGGGCTTGACGAGAGCGCCGGACGTGCCGAACGAGATCGCGGCCATCACCGCGATGATCAACCCACCGGGTATCGTTGCCAGCTTCATGCCGTGCCCTTCGCTCGAGCCGGTCATGGTCTAAACTGGCTGATGCCACTGACACTACAACCGGCGCTATAAGGAGTCAACTTGCATTTTGCCCCTGACACCGAGGAAGCTCTGGAATTCATGGTGGCGCTTGGAAACAGCGACCCCGGGGCATCCCCGAGCGGCCGCGACGAGCTCGAGACGGTCGCCGATCTCGCGGCCCTGCTCGCCCCCATCCCGTTCACCGGCCGCATCGACGGCGACGAAGCCGAGCTGCTCGACGTGCGCCAGACGCGCGACCTGATGCGCCGGGTCTGGACCCTCGACCGCGACGGCGCCGTGCCCGAGGTCAACCGCATGTTGCGCGAGGCCAACGCCCTCCCCCAGCTCGAACGCCACGACGCCTCTGATTGGCACCTGCACGCGACGGTTCCCGAGGCACCGCTCGGCGAACGCATGCGCGTCGAGGCCGCCATGGCCCTCATCGACGTGATCCGCAGCGACGAAATGGGCCGCCTACGACTCTGCGAAGCGGATGACTGCACCGGCCTGGTGCTCGACCTCTCCCGCAACGGTTCCAAGCGCTTCTGCAGCGTGCGCTGCGGCAACCGCATGAACATGATCGCGTTTCGCGAACGGCAGGCCGCCGGGCTTCAGGTCTAACCGCACCCGTGGCTGCTGCGCCCTCCTGGCCACAGCGCTGCTGAACGCGATTCGGGCGTCCGCACCCCGGCGCGATGACAAACTCGACCGCTCGAATCGCGCCGGCCCAGTGTCAGTGTCAGTGTCAGTGTCAGTGTCAGTGTCAGTGGTGCCTGTGACACTTATTTCATGACAACCACCATTGACGGTGTTTTCGCTGGTTTGACCGGGTCGCTGGCCCGATCAAACATATCCGCGGCGTCGTTCGCGGAGCTCTCCGATGATCAGTCGGAGAACACCCACCGGGCCATCGCCCGACACATGCGGGAGGTCGGAAAGTATTACGCGTTGTCGGCGGCGAACGTCGCCGCCCGCTCCGACTGGCAGCTCGGCCGGGAAGGCCTCGCCAGAAAGAAGGGCTACGCCTCCGCAGAGGACTATGTGCAGTCATTGGGCGGTGGCGGCGGCACCAGGGCCGACACCCGCCGCCTGATCGAGGCTGGCACCATGGCCACCGAGGCCGAAACCGCCCGGGATCGGCAGGAGCAGGCCGACGAGCTGGCGCGGGAGTTCCCGGAGGCCCCGCCGGTCGAGGTGCACGTGCCGTGGTTCGCTCCGCTCGGTGCCGCCGTCACCAATGGAACCCTCAGCACCGAATCCGCGACCGCCATCCGTCGAGGCCTCGGAGAACCCGCCATCGGGGTGACGGAGGCGATGCTCGCCGACGCGGTCATCGCCCTCATCGCCCAGTGCCGCACCGGGAACGCCGACCAGGCCGCGAAGGCGGCCCGGCAGTGCCGGGACTCCATCGATGCCGCCGGTGTCGCGTCCCGGGCCGACGCCATGCGCGCCCGACAGTACCTGCGGGTGTGGGACAAGCCGGACGGTATGTTGCACGGCGCCTTCGAGCTGGACCCGGAGAACGGCACCTACTTCACGGACTTCCTGCTGCAGATCATCGGACCCCGCACCGGCGGCCCCCGGTTTGTGGAGAAGGGCGAGAAGGAACGCGCCAGGCGCATCATCGACGACCCACGCTCCACGGACCAGATCGCCGCCGAGGCACTGATCGAGGTGATCAAGGTCGCCGCGGCCGCCGACCCCGGCACCCTGTTCGGCCGCATTCGCCCATCGGTCAAGTTAGTCGTAACTGCAACAGATACTCCGGCACCGACATCCTCGCTTGGCGCCTCGGGCGAACTGGTTCTGACAAGCGGGTTCCTCGAGGGAGCACCGGGAGCGGTACCGATCACCACGATCGACCGGTCGATCTGCAACGCCGGCTTCATCCCCGTGTTGTTCAGGAGAGACGGCAGCGTGCTGGATGTGGGCAGGGAACAGCGACTCTTTTCAGCTGAGCAACGCGCGGCCCTGGCGCTTCGGGACGGCGGCTGCAGGTGGCCGGACTGCCACCGACCACCCAGCTATACGGAAGCCCACCACATCAACGGCTGGAACGCCGACGGAGGCCTCACGAATCTCGACGACGGCATCCTGCTCTGCGCTCGAGATCATCTCCGGTTGCACAACGACGGCTGGGAGATCACCCGCATCGGCACCGGCACCGGCACCGGCACCGGCACCGAGTATTGGCTGATCCCACCATTGGCCGCCGACCCCACCCGCACGCCCATTCGACTGGCGGGTGCATCACCGCTGGAATTACGCTCGCCGCTTTCGACTCGGATCCGCTGCTGAGTACCCGGCACCCAGCACCACGCAGCGAGCAGCGAGCAGCGAGCACACTGTCGCACCGAGCACGAAGCACCGAGCGCGGCGAGCACGATGTGGGAGGAATCTGCCGAGTCGCCGACGTCGTGACCGCGAATCCGTCGTCGGCGACGCGTGGCTTCAGGGCGCGGCGTTGCTGGAGGGCTTGGCCGCCCCTGTTGACGTGGTGGTGCTGGCGGCCTGGATGCTGCGCACGCCCTCCGGCCGGCCCGAGCGCACCCAGATGCGGTTCAGGATGGTCGAGATGACGAGCGCTGCCGCGAGACTGATCAGCGGCAGGCCGCGCGACAAATTCATGACCAGCGTGAACAGCACCACGACGGCTCCCACAAGGTTCAGAAGCAGCGAGGCCCGTCGCCTCTCCCGGAACGAGAACCTGGCCATGGCCAGCAACCCGCCCAGGAAGCTCAGGAACACGGCCACGGCATAGAACAAGACCAGGCTCTGGTCCCTGGCACCCGCGATGATCACGATCACGACCGACAGCACAGCGAATGTCGCCACGCCCCAGATCGGGGTGTGCCGACTGTTGGTGCGCGCCAGAACGGCCGGCAGAATCCCCACGAGACGGCCATCCGCTCGGGCATGCCGCGCCAGCGCCTTGAGCATCCCCGGCCCGGCCTGAAACGCGGAGCTTGCGGCCGCGAGCAGCAATAGTGCGGTGGCGAGCTGGAACGCCGCAAAGAGCGGCGCCGGTGCCACCACCCTCGCCAACTCAGCGATCTGGGTCGTGTTCGGCCCCGGAATCCCGATCCTGAGGTGCACCAGTTCCGCGGCGAGTCCGACAGTGACCGTGCCCACAACGCCCAGCGTCAGCCACAGGGTGAGTCCCCCGAATCGCCGCCGGCCGGCGTCGTCGAGTTGGCCCAGCTCGGCGATGGCCGTCGACGGGGCCTCGACCCCGGTGGCCAGGGCCATGGCCACCGGGAACGCCAGCAGCACGGCCACGATCGGTATGTGGGGCGGGGTGTCGGTGATCGTTCCGATCGCCTGCGGTGTGACTCCGAGCCCATAGAGCAACACCAGTGCAGTCAGCACGATGAAGGTGAGCGTCATTCCGGCAAAGATGATGCGACCGAGGTGCCCGAAGAGCGTGGCGGTGGCGACGACAAGCAGCAAGCCGATCGCTATCTCAATCCGCCACGGCGCGAGGCCGGGAAAGTAGGCGATGGCAGCGGATGCTCCCGCCGAGACGCTCACAGCGATCGTCAGCACGAAGTCCACGACCAGTGCCCCGATCGGGATGAACGACCAGCCGTCCCCAAAGGCCTCACCGACCGCCGCGGATGCCCCACCGCCCTTGGGATAGCGGTTGATCAGTTGGCGGTAGTTCACGATGACGAGAGCGATGATCGCGACCACGAGGCCCATCGTCGCGAGCAGCAGGGACAGGTCTCCGCCGAGGGCCCGCAGCGCCGCCTCAACGGCGTACGCCACGGACGACACCGGGTCGGCCATCACGGAGAAGGCGAACGCCACGAGGAGCACACGCCGGGAGGCGAAAACGCGGCGAAACCGGGTGCGGCGTGCGCGAATGGGCGATGGAACGGTGTCGGGCACCTGCAACCCTTCAATAGAGACTGAGCCCTCCAAGTCTAGGAGCCCGTCCGGCGTTATGAACGCACCACAGAGCGCGACAGGCACCAGACGAGCGTGAGCTCACAAAGCAATCCTGAGTACACGGTCAGAGTCCGAGGGCGAATTCATGACAGGGTGTTAGTGGATAACCATTCACTAACGAAAGAGGATCACCTGACATCCACGCTGGACCCCACGCCTTCCACCCTCCCGCCCATGACTGCCCCCATTCCGGCGGCAACGACCATCGCCGCTTATGTCGAGAAGCAGAAAGAGCCGCTGGCCAGCGTCGTCGTCGCACTGCGGGCGAAGCTGGATGTGGGCCTGCCGGAGACGTACACGGAGCTGTGGCACGGGCATCCGGTGTGGCTGGATGACGGAGTTCCGGTTGCGGGATTCAAGGCGTACCCCACGTTTGTCACCGTGCTGTTCTGGCGCGGTCAGGCCATCAAGGACACGTCGGGCAGGCTCAATGCGAGCGGCTCGGCGGAGATGCGCGAGTTCAAGCTGCGTGGCCTCGATGACCTGGACGACGCCCTGTTCGACGACTGGCTGGGACAGATCAGCGAACTTCAGGCACTCTAGAACCACCTGAAGCTACACGAAGGGCCCGCGTCGTCGACGCGGGCCCTTCGTGGTTCACCGACACTGATGCCGGTGGACACAAGGGAAGGCCCGCGTCATCGACGCGGGCCTTCCTCAGATAATCAGGTGACTAGCTCGTGAGCGAGTCGACGTACTCCTGGTTGTCTTCGATCCACTTCGCGACGATCGGACCGAAGTCGTCGCCGTCGTAGTCGACGAACATGGCCTTCTCGAGCGAGCCGAGCTGGTCCAGGTCCATCTTGTAGTCGCCGAGCCACTTGGCGGCCTCCGGGAAGTCGTCCTTGAAGGTCGACTTGCCGTACGCGTGCAGGCTCTCGGCGTTGCCGAGCGCTCCCTCAGGGTCCTCAAGGTTCTTGATGGGGAGGGCGCTGTAAACCCAATGCGGCTGCCACAGGGTGACGACGATGTTCTCGCCGTTATCCGTTGCGGCGGTCAGCTCGGTGAGCATGGCTGCCGTTGACGAGGTCAGGAACTCCATGTCTTCCAGGCCGTAGCCCGGGATGACCTTCTCGTTCACGGCCTTCGTCAGGCCGGCGCCGGGCTCAATACCGACGATGCGGTTGTTGAACAGGTCGGCGTTCTCCTTGAGCTCGGACAGGGAGTCGATGGGGGCGTCCTCGTTCACCGCGATGGTGAGCGCTGCCTCATCGTTCCACGCGCCGAGGTCGGTGATGCCGTCCTTGTACTCGTCGATGTAGGTTGCGTGGGTGTCAGGCGCCCACACGTCGAGGGTGAAGTCATAGTCTCCGGTGGACAGACCGGAGAATACGGGTGCAACATCCGCATAGGCGAGCTCTGCGTTGTAGCCTTTCTCGTCGAGAATGGCCTTCCACAGCTCGGAGGATGCGACTCCTTCATCCCAGCCGTTGAAGACGGCGATGGTGATGTCCTTCTTGTCCGTGTTGCCGTCGCCGACCGTCGAGTCGGTCTCGCCTGAGGCGCAGCCGGTCAAACCAAGGAGCCCGATGGCTCCCATGGCGATAAGGGTACGTGAACGGGTGTTCATGTGTCTTTCCTTTCTTGTCGCCCTGCTGCGGGCGACCGGGATACTTCCTGGTGCATGCGGAATCCGCACATTTCGCCACGGATGCGGGTGCACCCGTGAAGTCTGGGGTTAAGCTCGGGCCGTCGTTCCGGCTGTGGCCGGTTCGGATCGCGCCGGCTGGTCAGCCTTTTCGGCCTCCAACGCCGCGATCTGCTGGCGACGCTTGCGTGCCTTGAGGTAGCCGCCGAGCGGGGTGTCACCCTTACCGAGCGCCGCGGTCAGCCGGTCGAGGTAGATCGCGAGGATCACCACGGCGAGGCCGGCTTCGAAGCCGAGGGCTACGTCGATCCGGTTGAGGGCACCGACGACCTCTGCGCCGAGGCCACCGGCGCCGACCATGCCGGCGATGACAACCATCGACAGGGACAGCATGATGACCTGGTTGATGCCCGCCATAATGGTGGGCGTCGCGAGGGGCAGCTGAATCTGACGCAGGATGCGCCACGGGGACGCACCGAAGGCCTGTCCGGCTTCGACGACCTCGGGGTCGACGCCGCGGATGCCGAGCTCGGTGAGACGCACGCCCGGTGCCATCGCGAAGATGATGGTCGCGACGATCCCGGGAACGACACCGATCCGGAAGAGGATCAGCGCGGGAATCAGGTACACGAAGGCCGGCATGGTCTGCATGAAGTCGAGTATGGGCCTGATGGTGGCCGACGCGCCGGACGACTTGGCAGCCAGGATTCCCAGCGGAACGCTGATGGCGATCGCGATGATGCTCGCGACGAGCACCAGGGCGAGCGTGTCCATCGCGTTTTCCCACTGGTTGACGCCCAGGATCAGGGTCAGCCCGATAATGGTGCCGGCCGCGAATTTCAACCCGCGGGTCGCATAGGCCAGCGCGGCGGCGAGGATGATGATCACCCAGAAGGGCGGCGCGACCAGAAGAAAGTCAATGCCCTCGAAGGCGCCCTTGAAGATGGTGCGGATGATGTCGAAGAAGAAGCCGAAGGTGGCGGTGACCCAGTCGACGAACCCTTCTACCCAGGTGCCGAGGGGTATGCGGAAGTCGTTCACTGTGCAGATCCTTCCGTAGCGAGTTCGTCCAGGGTTTCATCGAGAACGCTCAGCGGGATTGTCGAACGCGGTTCGATCGTCGGCAGGCTGCCCGTGTTGGTACTGACGTTGCCGAGCGCGGCCAACAGCGTGACCCGGGGAATAACGCCGAGGAGGCGCTTCTTCTCGTCGACGACGGCAATCGCCATGGCGCTTTCCACCGAGGGCTCAACCAGGTCGACGAGGGGCGTGTCCTCACTAACGGAGACCGCATGGCCGAGAATGATCGTGCGCAGGTCGGTCTCGCCCGCCTTCACGAGCTTGAGCACGTCGCTGTCGCGTACGACGCCCACGAAGCTGTTGTCGCGGTTGAGCACAAAGGCGACGGAGGTTTGGAATTCGCGCATCACGCGAAGCGCCGCACGCGGACCACCGCTGGTCGTGACCACGGCGCGCACCGGTTCCATCACACTGGCGGCGGTCAGTACCCGGGCGCGGTCGACGTCCTGCACGAACTGGGCAACGTAGTCGTTGGCCGGGTCGGTGAGGATCTCTTCGGGCGTGCCGATCTGCACGATGCGGCCGTCACGCATGACCGCGATGCGGTCACCGAGGAACATGGCCTCGTTGAGGTCGTGGGTGATGAAGATGATGGTTTTGCCGAGCTCGGCCTGCAACTCGATGAGCTGTTCCTGCATTTCGCGCCGGATCAGCGGGTCGAGGGCGGAGAACGCCTCGTCCATCAGCAGAACGTCGGTGTCGGCGGCGAGTGCGCGGCCGAGGCCCACGCGCTGCTGCATTCCGCCGGAGAGTTCGGACGGCAGGCGGTCTGCCCAGCCGTCAAGCCCGACCAGGTGAATGATGGTGCGCGCCTTGGCCAGGCGTGCCTCGCGGCCCATGCCCTGAATCTCCAGGCCGTAGGCCACATTGTCGATGACGGTGCGGTGCGGCAGCAGGGCGAAATGTTGGAACACCATCGACACACTCTTGCGGCGCACGTCGCGCAGCTCGGTGTCGGAGATGCCGGCAATGTTGGTCTCGCCCACCGTGACGCTGCCGGATGTCGCATCCCACAGCCCGTTGAGCATGCGGATCAGCGTGGATTTTCCCGAGCCGGACAGGCCCATAACCACGAAGATCTCGCCTTTTTTAACCTCGAAGGAGGCGTCGATGACGGCTGCGACTCCGAGGTGTGAGATTTCGGCGCGGCTTTTTCCGGCCGCCAGCTGTTTGACGATCTCGTTGGGCCTACGCCCGAATGCTTTGTACAGGTGCTCTGCCTTGACGGCAATGGTTTCGGTCAAAGTTCTCCGGTGCACTCCGACGGGACGCTTTCGCGGTCGCCTTATCGGGTACTCGCTATTGTCGAACGGGTGGGTCGTGACCGGCCGGACGCCGACGTTCGGGCGTGGGCTGGGGCGATCATGGGATCGCTTCCGTCAGGGCCGCACCATACGTCCACGTCAATTCCGTCGCAGATGAAGCGGCGGAAGAGTGTAGTCGCGTTCTGGTTTGGGGGTCGTGAGACCATGACCCCCATTCTAGCACACGGTACTTTTCGAGTCACCGAAATGGGGGCGCCGCCGGGGGTTTTTACCCGTGACACCCCCATTTCGTGGGAGGTTAGGAACCGATCGCTGCCGGAATGCGTGCCTCCGAGAGCGTCTGAGCGTCCACATCGACGGGAGCCTCGAACGAGTGGTGTGCCGCCATCGTAGTCTCGTCGAATGGGTCTTGCTTGGCCAGCACCCGGTCCACCTGCACGCGGTCGATTTCCTTCGTCCAGGTTCCGATCAGCACGGTGGCGACCGCGTTGCCGGTGAAGTTGGTGAGCGCCCGCGCCTCACTCATGAACCGGTCGATACCGACGATGAAACCGACTCCGCCCACAAGGTCAGGAGCGTGGGACTGCAGGCCGGCGGCGAGCGTGGCGAGGCCGGCGCCGGAGACCCCGGCGGCCCCCTTCGACGCGATGATCATGAACAGGAGCAGCGCCACCTGCTCGCCGAGGTTCATCGGCTTGCCCATGGCGGTGGAGATGAACAGTGACGCCATCGTGAGGTAGATTGCGGTGCCGTCGAGGTTGAAGGAGTAGCCCACGGGAACGGTGACGCCCACGACGGGCTTCGATACGCCGAGGTGTTCCATCTTGGCGATGAGTCGCGGCAGGGCCGCCTCGGACGAGGATGTCGAGACGATGAGGAGGTATTCCCGGCCGAGGTAACGCATCAGCTTGAAGATGTTCACGCCGGTGACGATCTTGAGCAGTCCGCCGAGGATGATCACGATGAACACAATGCAGGTGGCGTAGAACGCGGCCATCAGCGTGAACAGGCTCACGATCGCCTGCACACCGGTGGAACCCACGACCGCGGCGATGGCACCGAAGGCGCCGAGCGGCGCCATCCACATGATCATGATGAGCACGCGGAAGACAAGGGCCTGCACGTGCGCGATGCCCTTGAGAATCGGTACGCCGGCCGGGCCCATCCGCTGCAGAGCGAACCCCGCAATGAGGGCCACAAGCAGGGTTTGCAGGATACTGCCGGAGGTGAGTGACGAGACCAGGGTCGTGGGGATGATGCTCAGGATGAAGTTCGATTCCGGAGCCGTCGAGGCGACGTAGTTCGCATCGGAGAGGTCCAGGCCCGATCCGGGCTGCACCAGGTTGCCGACCACGAGCCCGATGCCGAGTGCAAACGTGGACATGATCACGAAGTACCCGAGGGCGAGTCCGCCGACCCGGCCCACCGTCGCCGCCTTGGCGATCGAGCCGATGCCCAGAATGATCGTGCAGAAGATCACCGGCGCGATCATCATCTTGATCAGGCTGACGAACGCGTCACCCATGGGCTTGAGCTTCACGGCGAAGCCATCCGGGCCGCCCCAGACGAGGCCGACGACGATGCCGAGCACCACGGCGACGATGACCGCCATGTAGAGATAGTGGGACCGGTCGATGCGCTTGCGCGGCTTGGCCGGTCGGGGGGATGACGCCATGTCAGACTCCTTTGTCTTGGTTCGATCGGCACACGCGTGGGCCCGGCTGATCCTGATGGCTTCACACTGGTCGACGCGCTGCGATTCGCCGAGCTTGCGGTCATACTGTTCACGGGTAGGTACTGTTCAGCGTTGGAGAGGCGAGATCTGTGAGCCGCGAATGGAGCATTGCCCGGCGGCTGCTTGTCGCCCACGTACTGTCGGTTGTTGTGCTCACGAGCTTCATCGGCACCGCACTTTTCATCGATGCCCGTGATCACAGCTACGACGAAACCGAGGCGCGGATGTTGTCGATCGCCACGACGATCGCCGACAACCCGCTCACGCTCGACGCCAGTGGCTCCGCCGATCCGAGCGCCCTGTTGCAGGCGTACACGATCGAGGTCACCGCCGATGCTGATCTCGATTTCATCACCATCATGGCTCCCGATGGCACGCGGTGGACGCACCCGAACCCGGCGGAAATCGGCAATGACTATTCCGGCGCCCGAGCCCCCGCCCTGGCGGGACAGCCATTCACGGAGATCAGCACGGGCACTCTCGGGCCGTCGGTGCGCGCCGTCGTTCCGGTCCTTGACGGGAACGGAACGGTCGTGGCGCTCGTGGCCGCGGGAGTCACCACGAGCAATGTGGCGCTCGCCCTGAATGCCCGGCTGCCGGCCTTGCTCGTCCTCGCCCTCGGCCTGCTCGCGGCGGGCTTCCTGATGTCCCTGCTGCTCGGGCGCTACCTGCGGCGGGTGACGCTCGGCTGGGGGCCTGAGCGGCTCGCGCAGCTGTTCGTCTACTATGACTCGGTGCTGCGCTCGGTGCGCGAAGGGCTCGTGCTGGTGGATCTCAGCGGCCGGCTCGTGCTCTACAACGATCAGGCGGCACGCCTCCTCGGCATTCCGCCGGACGCTGCGAACCGGCCCAGCACGCCGCTCGCCGAACTCGAGCTTCCGGCCGCACTAGGTGCCCTGCTGAAGAGCGGACGCCGCACCCAGGACGAGGTCTTTCTGACCGACACCCGGGTGCTGGTTGTCAGCCAGGAACCGGCGGAGGCGCCGTCGCGCACGGGCAAGAACAAACCGGCGCGCATCGGCTCGGTCGCCACGATTCGGGATCACACCGATCTGCAGACGCTCGGCACCGAGTTGCAGTCCATGCGCACCCTGTCCGACGCCCTGCGTGCGCAGACGCACGAGCACTCCAACCGATTGCATACAATCGTGTCGCTGATGGAACTCGGCCGCACCCAGGAGGCGCTCGACTACGCCACGACCGACCTGGAACTGAGCCAGCAGCTCACCGACGACATCGTCAATTCGGTCGACGAACCCGTGATCAGCGCCCTGATCATGGGCAAGGCGGCGCAAGCGAACGAGCTCGGCATCGCCCTCACCGTGGCAGCGGAGGGCACTATCTCCGACTCCGAGTTGTCGGTGCACGACCTGGTGACCGTGCTCGGCAACTTGATCGACAATGCGCTCGATGCGGCGGCATCCGCCCCACCGCCGCGCCGGGTGGCCGTCAGCGTGACCCAGAGCCCCGACTGCGTCACCGTTGAGGTCGCCGACAGCGGGCCGGGCATCGACGCGGATGACGCCGAGCGCGTCATGCAGCTCGGCTACAGCACCAAGGACAGTGCCGGCTACGGTCGCGGGCTCGGCTTGGCGCTCGTGCGTCAGGCCGTGGCGCGCCTCGGCGGAACCCTCACGGTGGGCCGCCGCGACGGCGCCGTCTTCACGGTGACCATCCCCACGACGACCGCCGGACTGATCGCCGCCGGGCCCCCCGCCGACCCGCCCGCCGACGCCGCGGCCGACGACGACCTGTACCCACGGGACACCGGGCTACCCAAGGGAACGCCGACATGAACCAGCCGATTCGCGTGCTCGTCGTCGAAGACGAGCCGCTCACCGCCGAGGCGCACGCCGCCTACGTGGGCCGCCTCGAGGGTTTCGTGCTCGCCGGAACCGCCGGCACCGGGCAGGATGCGCTGCGCATTCTCACCCTGCAGGCCGCCGCCGGCACCCCGATCGACCTGGTGCTGATGGATATGAACCTGCCCGATCTGCATGGGCTCGACGTGAGTCGACGCATCCGTTCGGCCGGGCTGGCCACCGACATCATTGCGATTACCGCGGTCCGGGAGTTGCAGGCCGTGCGCGGGGCGATCGCGGCCGGGGTGGTGCAATACCTGATCAAGCCGTTCACGTATGCAACGTTCGCGAAGAAACTGGTGAGCTACCGTGATTTTCGGCAGCAGCTGGGGTCGGCGTCGAGCATGACCACGCAGACGGATGTCGACCAGGCGTTCGCGAGCCTGCGCTCCCCCACGGACGTGCCGCGCCCCAAGGGCCTCGCCGACGACACATTGCAGCGGGTGACGGACTATCTCAAGGCGCAGGGCTCCCCCGTGTCGGCGAGCGAGGTGACCGAGGCGCTCGGCATGTCCCGCGTCACGGCCCGGCGCTACCTGGAGTTTCTGGCCGACTCAGGCCCGGTGCTGCGCGCGCCCCGTTTCGGCACCCCCGGTCGTCCCGAGAACGAGTACAGCTGGCGCCGCTAGCCCGGGTTACTTGAGGCTCTTGCCCTCGGTGACCAGCCCGGTCATCTTCTCGATGCGCCGGGCGCGGGTCTCCGGTCGCTTCGCATCTTCAATCCACAGCTGGAATTCGCGCTGTTGGCTGTAGCTCATGCCGGTGAAGGCATCCAGCTGCCCGGCGGCCTCCAGCGCCTCGCGGCTGTCGGTTGCGAGTTCGATCCGGCGTTCCTCGGTGTCGAGTTCAAGCTGCACGTGCACGGTGTCTCCGGCGTCCAGGCCGAGTTGCCGGCGCACCTCGGTGAGCACGAGGAGCATGTGTTCCGGCCCGCCATAGGTGACAAGCGATCCGCGATAGTCGATGCCGTTGAAGCGCGCCTTCACCGGCACCCGGCCCTTCACTCCGAACAACTCGGAGACGCTCCAGGGAAAATTCACGAATCCCGCCGAGCCCGACGCGTCAGAGCGCTGAATCACGGCGTCGAAGGCGAGCGGTCCGGGATTAGAATATGTCACCATGGCATGAGTTTAGCGACGGTCAGTATGCCGGCCGCTGGCCTAAAATGGGTGCATAACTTTATAGCGTTGGAGCCAAGAGATGACCAGCTACACCACGATCGAGCGATCGACTGTGATTCACGCATCCGTCGACACGATCAACCCCTACGTCGCCGACTTCGGCCGGTGGGTCAAGTGGTCTCCGTGGGAGGGCATGGACCCCGATCTGAAACGCAGCTATGGCGGCGTGCAGGGAACTGTCGGGGCGACCTACGCCTGGGACGGTAATCGCAAGGCCGGCGCCGGGACGATGACCGCGACCGCGATCACGCCCACGGCCGTCGACGTGGACCTCGCTTTCACGCGACCCTTCAAGTCCCGCAGCGCCGTGCACTTCTCGCTCTCCGAGCACAACGGCGCCACCACGGTCGTGTGGACCCTGACAAGCCCGAAGACGGTCGCTTCGCGCGCTTTCGGCCTCATGATGAACATGGAAAAGATGATCGGCGCCGACCTGACCAAGGGCTTGTCCTCGCTCAAGCAGGTCGTAGAGAGCTAGACGCCCCGCGGCGCGCGCCACGGCATCCGCGACAACGCTCCACGGTCCCATTTGCGCGGCCTAGGCGCGGATGTCGGCGCCGTCAGGTAGGTTCGACACAGGTTCCCGAGTTGCAGCGTTCAGTACCTGGCTGGCTGCACGGCAACCCCGTCCATCGACCGGGGTGCCCCAGGGGAAGAACCGGCCCACGGCATCCGCAGCGGGCAAGTCGATGGGGGCCTCGCCTCCACGAAGGAGCACACCCATGACGTCCCCGTACTTTCGCGTCACCGACCGGTCGGCGAACTCGCCGGTGATTCTGCACGCCCCGCACGGCGGCCGGCTGATTCCGTCCGATCACCTCGACGCGTACGTTGTCTCCGCCGCCGAGCTGGAGGCCGAGAAGAACATCATGACCGACCACTTCACCGACGTGCTCGTCGGGGGCATCACCGGCGCGAGCTCCGTGATCAACGAGGTGTCCCGGTTCGCCGTCGACGTGGAACGCTTCCCCGACGAGACCGAGGAGATGAACAGCGTCGGCATGGGCGTGCTCTACACGCACGGTTCCCGCGGGCAACGGATCCGCGACCTGGCCCGCGCCGACCGGCCGGCGCTCATGCGGCACTTCGACGCCTACTCCGCGGCGTTCACCGACCTCGTCAACGCCACGCTCCGCCAGCACGGACGGGCCGTGATCATTGACGTGCACTCGTACCCCGAGCATCCGCTGGCCTACGAGTTGCACGCCGAGCAGCCGCGCCCGCAGCTGTGTCTCGGCTACGAGGACTTCCACACCCCGACCCAGCTCGTGCGCGCCGTGACGGATGCCTTCGCCCCGTTGCAGCTGCTCCCGAACGGCCCGTTCGCCGGCGCCTACGTTCCGCTGCAGCACTACGGAACGGATGCCCGCGTGCACTCGGTCATGCTCGAGATCCGCCGCGATGTGTACCTGCACGAGGAAACCGTGACACTGAAGCCCGCCCCGTTCCGTCGCCTGCAGGAGTCGCTACAGCACCTGGTGACCGGGCTCGCCGGCGAAGGGTGAACTACCGCGTGTGCGTGCCGCCCCGCGGGCTATAACCGGTGATTTTCGCGACTCACCGCATCCGCTGCCCGTCTGAACGGCGTTTCGCGAGCATCACCGGTTTTACGCCGCGGACGCGGCGGTGCCGAGACAAGTGGACCCCCTCACCCGTGCGGCCCACCCCGCGGGCTAAAACCGGGGTTTCTGAGACACCCCGGGCACATCGGTCAGGATGCCCCGGTGTGTTGCGAAATCACCGGTTTTACGCCGCGGACACGGCGGCCAGACCCGTGACGGACCCGCCCAGAAGGCCGCCCACCATCGGGCCACGGCGTCGGGTCGCGGCGGTACAGAGCCGCTACACCCATGTGGTCAGCGCGGCGCGGGCGAGCCGACGGGCGGCATCCGTATTGAGCCCCCGCGATGCCGCGCCCCGTCTCGGCAGCAGGCTGCCCGATGCCGCCCAGCTGAGCACACTTCGGGTGTCCGCCGCGTCGCCCAGCGCGGAGTCGTTCCCGTAGCGACCACGCCCGCCGACACTCCAGCCCACCATCGCGGTCAGCAGGTCAAGCGACTCCCGGGTGCGATCCCAGGAACCGGCTTCCCCGGCAGCCACGAGCAGCACGAGGAGCAGCCCGCAGTCCTTGCCGTAATCGCTGCGCTCCACGGGCAGGCGTGCGGCAAGATGGTGCCAGAGCTTCACCGGTGCGTCACGCAACTGCAAGCCCTGCTTGGTCAGCAGCAACTCGCCCCGGTATTTTCGCACCAAACCCAGCCGCGTCACGATCTCTCGCAGAAACAACAACGGGTAGGTCTGCGCCTCCCTGTTCCTCTCGCCCTGCCATGTCTTGTCGGGGTCGAGCTCGTCCATCAGCGCCTGCACGCGTGCGGGAGGGAGATACCCGGCACTGGTCAGACGGATGCCGTCACCCACCTGCCCGAGGAACGCGCGGATCACCGCGGTGGCCGCCGCCGCCTCGGTCTGCTCGATCTCGGTGAGCTCCCCCACGTTCGCGGCTGCAAGATACCCGCCCAGGTACCGCTGCGCCTCCTGCCCCAGGCCCGCCACGAGAACGGCCAGGGGGCCGCTGTGCGACGGCCGGCGCAGCCAGGCGAGCGCCGCCTCCGACCCCGCGAGGCGGTCCAGACCGCGGTTGATTTCGGTGAGATCAATCTCGTCGACGAACGAGTTCAGGCCCAGCTCCGACGCGACCTCCCGCAACTCCTCGTAGTCCGGGGTCACCGTTCCCGCGGCCACCGCGAGAAGATGCTCCCACCCGTGGATCCCGCCCACGTCTTCGGCCGGGCCCCGGCGGCCGCCGTCGATGCAGCGCACCGCGGCATCCGTCGCCGGCAGGGGCAGCACCTCTTCACAGGTGATCATGTGCTCCCAGTCGTCGCCGAAATCGTAGGTGTAGAGCAGCGAATCGCCCGGCGTCGCCAGAAACTGGTCGAGGCGCAGCTCGCTCTCCAGCACGCCCTCGTCGCCCTCCTCCACATCGAAGGGCGTGAGAATCCCCTGCGTCTCGTGGCCGAAGGGGTCTTCGGGCAGCGCGAAGCGGTGCAGGTGGCTGTCGGTCCAGCCGAAAGCGGTCTGCAACACGTCGTGCAACACGTCGAGGGTCACAGTCGACGGAACCGTGAGGCGCCGCCAGATCGGCGGGTGTGAATCGGTGATGTGCACGCGGATGCGCACCTGCACCGGCCTCGCGGGCGACGTTTTCAGCGGGAGCGGCGCCAGGAGACTGGACCGAAAGGCCCCGATTGTCGCCGCAGCATCTTCCGCGCCAGGCGCCACCGTTGGCGTCGCCGTGCGAGCCGCCGCGGGGTCGAACCTCGCTCTGAAGGCCGCCAGATCGATCACGTTGTCGGACTCGCAGTCGTGGTTACGCGAGGTCGTCATACCGACAGGATATTCATCTCGGACCGCTGCCGGTACTCACACGCTACGACAGCCATGTCAGCGGGCTCCGAGGAGCGCCGCGCGATGCCGTTTGTACCTCGGCCGGCCAACGACCCGCCAGATCACCCGCACCGGCGCGGGCAGGTTCTTGCGCAGCCACACGTCACCGCCATCCGGTTGGGCGGCGAGGATCACCCCCAGCTGAATGAACGTCTTGCCTTTCGGCGTGGCCTTGCGTCCGTGCTCCGAGAGAGCGTCGACATCCGCGGGCGTCAGCGAGGTCTCCATCACGGGCACGATGTGCGTTTCCTCGTCGGTCAGGTGCACGGCGAGCGCCGCGTTGATGCCGGTGAGCGCCGTGACAACGGATGCCGCATCCGTCGCCCGTCCGCTGGCCCGCCAGGCCGGAAGGCTCTCGTCGAGGTGCCCGAGATGCCGGAGCATCTCGGCGTGCTGCTGCTTCATCCGGGCGACGTGCGCCGCGCAGGTAGGGGCGCGGCTTTCGAGGCGGCCCCACAGCATCGTGTCTTCACCCTCGTGATGACCGTGCAGTCCGGTGGAGAGCATCGCCAGGTAGTCGCCGACGATTTCGGCGTGGGACGCGTCGTTGTCGGCGACCCCCTCGACCAGCGCGGGGCCCTCGCCGAACCCGGCCCGGAACATCCGATGGATCTCGGCCATGCCGCTCGCATCGCAGGTCTTCGCGCCGCCGCCGTCCCGGGGGTTTTCGCCGCTGGCGGGCAAAGCGGATGCAGGCATGAGGGCTCCGATCTCGATGTACAAATCGTCACTGGGCAGGCACTGGAACTGTATTCCGCATCACGGCTCTGTGGAAGGGGTGCATGTCCCACTCGAGGGAACGGCTTTCGGCCATGGTCCCACCCCCGAAAACCGGTGTTTCTGAGACACGCCGGGTCGATCGGCCCGATTGACCGGCGTGTCTCAGTTTCACCGGTTTTGGGAGACGATGGCACCGACGGCCCGACGACCGCGCACCGCAACCTGAGATGATGGAACCATCATGAAGACCCTCCTCAACATCATCTGGCTCGTGCTCTCGGGCTTCTGGCTCTTCCTCGGCTACATGCTCGCGGCGCTCATCATGTTCATATTCATCGTCACCATCCCCTGGGGAATCGCGGCGGCGCGCATCGGCATCTACGCCCTCTGGCCGTTCGGCAAAACCGTGGTCGCCCTGCCCAGCGCCGGTGTCGGGTCGTTCCTCGGCAACGTCATCTGGGTGCTGCTCGCCGGCTGGTGGCTCGCCCTCGAGCACCTGATCTCCGGCATCGCGCTATGCATCACGATCATCGGCATCCCGTTCGGAATTGCCAACTTCAAGCTGATCCCGGTGTCACTCATGCCGCTCGGCAAGGAGATCGTCGACATCTAGGCTCAACCGGATGCCGCCGACCTCGTCGCCGAGGCCCCCCTACTCGGCCGTGACGTCGACCAGAACCTTGCCGACCGCTCCGCTTTCAACGAGGGCGTGGGCATCCGCGGTGCGCGAGAGGTCGAAACGGTGCAGGGGCAGCCCGGCCTGTTCCCCCACGGCGAGCGCGCCGTCACCGAGCGCGGCGTTGATGGCCGCGGCCGCCGCCTGGATGACGTCGGCGCCCACCGTGTAGAGCAGCACGAACTGGTAGCGCACGTTGAGGCTGAAGTGCCGGCGCACGTCGAGCGTCACCTGGTCGCCGCCGTTGTTGGCGTACACGGCGATCGACCCGCGGTTGCGGATGACGGCGAGGTCGAGCGGAGCGTTCTGCGCCGGGGCGACCTCGACTATGAGGTCGACGCCATACGGTGCGATCCCGCGAATCTGGTCGACAATGTCGGCGTCGGAGTACACGAGCACGTGCTGCGCGCCGGCCGCGGTGGCCAGCGCCGCCTTCGCCGGCCCGCTCACGGTCGTGATGACAGTTGCCCCGGCCCAGCGGGCCAGCTGAATGGCCGCGTGCCCGACGGCGCCGGCCCCACCGGCCACGAGCACGATTTTGCCGGCCAGGGCGCCGGGATGCAGTCGGTCCGGTCCGTCTTCGGCCACGGTCAACGCGCGGTACGCCGTGATCGCCGGCACCCCGAGGCTCGCGCCCTGGTCGAAGCTGGCCTCGGCCGGCAGCAGGAAGACCCGTTCGGCGGGCAGCACGGACTGTTCCTGGGCGGTGCCGCTGCTGGCGCGCTGGTATGCGGCGAGCGCCGTCCACACCCGGTCGCCCACGCCGACGTGCTGCACGCCGGTGCCGACGGCTTCCACGATGCCGGCGCCATCCTGACCGGGCACGACGTCGTCGAACGCGAGCGCCTGCCCCGGCGCCGAGCCTCGGCGCGATTTCCAGTCGGTGGGGTTCACACCACTCACCACGATGCGCACCCGCACCTCACCGGCCACGGGTTCGGTCACCGGCCGATCGGCGAGCTGAAGCACGGACGGGTCACCGGTCTGGCTGTACACAATGGCTCTCATGACTGGGGCAACGTCGACCCGGGGTGATTTGATTCCCGACCTTCCCGTCGGCCGCGGTCGCGCCCGGCTAAAACCCGTCTTTTCGGCGACACGCCGCATCCGTTGCCCGCCGCGGCGGCGTGTAGCGAATTTCCCCGGTTTTAGTAGCCCACGTCCGTGCCCGCGGCGCTCACGCGACATCCACGTGAGCTCGGGCCACCCGTCGTCGCTCCGCGCGAGCCCGCCGATAGCGCACGATGAACACCACCAGGAGCCCGGCGAGGATGCTGCCGGCCACCCACAGGTACCAGCTGCCCACCACCATCGCGAAAAACACCGTGCCCAACGTGAGCACCGCGGCGAGAAAGGCGAGGGTGAGGTATCGGTCTTCGAGTCGCGAGAACACGTGCAACGGCTCGGGCGGCGGATCCGTCACCGGCTCCCACACCACGATGAGGAACGTGGCGATGGGCCCGAGCAGCAGCGAACTCAGAAACCAGGCCAGCCGCGCGCGGTTCTTCTGCTCGGCCAGGCCCGCGTTCACTAGGGCCAGCACAAGCCATCCCCCGCCCGTGAGCGACCAGGCGTTGTCCTGCTGCACGGTTTGGTACACGATCTCGCTCACGAAATTGGGCATGCGTCATGCTCCCACGGATGCCCGCGGCCGGTTCTCGCGGGTGGCGCTCGGCCGACACGAGTCGGTACGCTCGCGGGATGGTGACATTTAGTTTTGACGCCGTGCTGTGGGAGTGGACATCGTCCACATCCTGGGTGTTCCTCAGCCTGCCGACCGATGTGACCGACGAGATTCGCGAGCGGTCCACGAAACCGCGCCGAGGTTTCGGTTCGATTCCCGTCGCGGTGTCGATCGGTGACACGGAGTGGACCACGTCGGTCTTCCCCGACAGCACGCGCGACACCTACATCCTTCCCGTGAAAAAGGCGGTGCGCGCCCAGCAGGGCCTCGCAGTCGGCGATACCGCTGCGGTCGTGATCCACGTCGACCTCTGACCCGGCGTGTGCTGCCGTCGCCCCCATGACATGAGTCGGATGCCAATGGTTGGCCTCCGAGCGAACAGTTTTATGAGCGCCCAGTTACTGTCGTGCGAGGAGCGGATGCGTGGGTCGAGCCCTGAGGCTCCTTAGTCCGCGTTCAGCACAACCTCAGCAATCAGTTTGTCGAGCTTGCGCACATCGACCTTCTTTCCCACATTGATCTTGATGTGCCCGGCGCGAGTCCATAGCTCGATTTCGGCATTGAAATCGAGAGTGCCGGCATTCTCCGATGACCACATATTGATGCCGGAATACGGCAACGAGTAGAGTTCCACTTTCTTGCCAGTAATTCCTTGGGCGTCCCGCACGATGAGGCGCTTATTGGTGAAAACCGCGCTATCTCTAAAGGTCTTATAGGCGGCAACCGCGTGTTCACCGGCGACGAGCATCGGCTCGATATCCGACGGAATGGCAACTTCAGAGACAAATGTCCACGTGGTGATTGCAGCTGTTTCCATTGTGATTATTCGCTTTCGATTGCATGGTGGGATTGCGCTTGGCTCGCCAACCGTAGCGCCCGGCGCAAGTGGATTGTCATCACGTCCGGGCACCAGGACCGCCGAGCCGACGCCTGCGGCGGACTCGAGACCATCGACAGAGGAGTTTCCGGCGGGGCGAACCCCGCTCAGTGCACGACCCGGTAGGTGACGTGGGTGACCAGCTCCTTCTCCACCGAGCTGACCGGTTCCAGCTTGAGGTCGTCCAGCCCCGTCAGCAACGGCTCGCCGGCGACCAGCACCACGGGGGCGATGTGCAGCCGCAGTTCGTCGATCAGCCCGGCCGACAGGTACTGCCGCACGGTGGAGGCCCCGCCGGCGATCGACACCGTCCTCTCCCCCGCGGCCGCGCGGGCCTGCTCCATCGCCGAGTGGATGCCGTCGGTGACGAAGAAGAACGTCGTGCCGCCGTCCATCACCAGCGGCGCACGCGGGTGGTGCGTGAGCACGAACACCGGCGCGTGGTACGGCGGATCATCGCCCCACCACCCCTTCCACTCCATGTCCCACTCGCCGCGGCCGGGATCGAACATGTTGCGGCCCATGATGTAGGCGCCCGCCTCCACGATCGCCGCAATCTCCGCGGCGTTCTCGGCGGGCCGTTCGAACATCCACCGGTGCAGCCGTTCGCCGCCGTCACCGAGCGGGTTCTCCAGGCTCTGGTTCGGGCCGGCCGCGTAGCCGTCGGTGGAGACCCCGATGTCGCAGGTCACTGTGCTCATTGTCGATCGCTCCTCGTCAGTGTGTGTAGCGGAACCTGTTACCCCGACCCTGCAGCCCAAACGACGGCCGCCGCCCGGGCACGGGCCGGCCGTTCAATCGGTCACGGCCGAAGACCCCGTTTTCGCCGGCACCGGGTCGTGCCGCAGGTAGCTGCGCCGGAATCGCCCGCTGCCCGCGGTCAGGGCGCGGAGGTCGATCACGTACCGCAGCAGTTCGGCATCCGGAATCTCGGCGCTGATCTCGGTGCGCTCGCCGCCGACCGACACGGTGCCGGTCGTGTGGGCCCGGCGGGTGGACAGGTCGATCATCACCGGGCCCACGTGGGCGTCGGGAACGCTGATCGTCACCGCCGAGACGGGTTCGAGCAGCTGGATCCGGCTGGTCGCCGCGGCCTCTCGCAACGCGAGCGCTCCGGCGGCCTGGAACGCGGCATCCGAGGAATCGACGCTGTGCGTCTTGCCGCCCACGAGGGTCACGCGGATGTCCACAACCGGGAACCCCGCAAACACGCCCCGCTGCATCTGCGCTCGCACGCCCTTCTCCACCGACTCGATGTAGTGGCCGGGGATCGCGCCGCCGACGATCTTGTGCACGAACTCGAACCCGGCCCCGCGCTCCCGCGGTTCGACCTCGATGTCGCAGATCGCGAACTGTCCGTGGCCGCCGGATTGCTTCACGTAGCGACCCTTGGCCGTTGCCGGAGTGGCGAACGTCTCCCGCAGCGGGGTGATCACGTCAACGGTCTGCACGTTCACTCCCTGGGCGCGCAGCCGGTCCAGCACGACTTCGGCATGCGCCTCGCCCATGCACCACAGCACCAGCTGGTGGGTTTCGTCGTTGCGTTCCACCCGCAGCGTCGGGTCGACGGCCGCGACCTTGCCGAGGTTCTTGGCAAGCGCGTCGTCATCGCCGTGCGCCACGCCCTGCACGGCCACCGGCATCAGCGGTTCCGGCATCTCCCACGCCTCGACCAGCAACGGTTTCTCCCGGTCGCTCACGGTGTCGCCGGTTTCGGCGCTCGTCAGCCGGGTGAGCGCGCAGATGTCCCCCGCCACGCAATACGGAACCGGCCGGAGGGTGGACCCCAGCGGGGATTGCAGATGCGTGACGCGTTCGTCGCTGTCGTGATCCTGGTGGCCCCGGTCGGTGAGCCCGTGGCCGCCGATGTGCACCAGGGAATCCTCCCGCAGGGTACCGGAGAAGACGCGCACCAGGCAGACCCGACCGAGGAACGAGTCGATGGTCGTGCGCACCACCTCGCCGACCAGCGGTCCGTTGGGATCACAGCTCAGCCGCCGCACGGCCTTGCCGTCCAGGTCGGTCACCGATGGCAGCGCGCGCTCCACCGGCGAGGGGAACGCACCGGTCAGTACCTCCAGCAGTTCCGTCAGGCCCACCCCGGTCTCAGCGGATGTCGCCAGCACCGGGTAGAAGGAACCGCGCGCCACGGCGATCTCCAGATCGGCGATCAGTGTCTCGAGGGCGATGTCTTCGCCGCCGAGGTAGCGCTCCAGCAGGGTTTCGTCCTCACTCTCGGCGATGATCCCCTCAATCAGCGCGGCCCGCGCCGATTCGGCGTCGGCCCGTTCCGCGTCGGTGGCCGGCCGCAGCGCCGGCTGAACCGCGCCCGCGCCGGACTCCGAGACGGTGCCGGACAGCACACCCAACAACCCGGTGATGGCGCCGGCGTTGCGGATCGGCACGTACAGCGGCAGCACCGACGCGCCGAAGGCGTCTTGGCACGCCGCAAGCACCGCCTCGTAGTCGGCCCGCGGATGATCGATCCGGCTGATCACGACGGCCCGCGGCATGCCGATCCGTTCGCACTCCGCCCACAGCGCGGTGGTGGCCGCGTCGACGCCGTCGACGGCCGAGACGACGAAGAGTGCGGCATCCGCTGCCCGCAGCCCGGCGCGCAGGTCGCCGATGAAATCGACGTAGCCTGGGGTGTCGAGCAGGTTCACCTTCATCTCACCGACCGCGAGCGGCAGCACTGACAGCGTCACGGATCGTTGCTGGTGGATCTCGGACGGGTCCGAGTCGCTCACCGTGTTGCCGCCCACGATCGAGCCGAGCCGCGTGATGGCCCCGGTGGCCGCGAGTAACGCTTCGGCGAGCATGGTCTTACCGGCGCCCGACCGCCCGACCAGGGCGACGTTGCGGATCTTCTCCGGATGCTCCGGCGGTGCGCCCGACGACGAGGCCCGCCGCTGATCCGCGCCGCCCCGGCCCGACCCTTTCGGCGAATCCTGTGTGCCTTTACCCGACATGAGCAGCTCCCGACGTCGTCGTCTCCACTTTCCCGCACTCTTGTAGTCGATTGATACCCAGATCTGCCTGCACGGCAAGGGGCGCGTGCCGGTCGTTCCGATCTTGGCCTTCTTTGGTCAGGTGTCGTCGGCGGGTCGGTGCCCCCGCGTGCCGACTGGCCGCGAATCGCCTACCGCGTCAGCGGAAACGAACTCGCCAGTCGGGCCAGAGCGGCCTCTCCGACAATGGGGATTCCGTAGTCCCGGGCCTTTCGGGCCTTGCCCGAAAGCGAGTCAGGGTCGGCGGCGACCAACAAGGCCACCTTCTTGGTCACGGCGCTTTTCGGGGCGAAGCCACGGCCGAAGAGTTCCGACTCCCAGTCGCTGCGGGTCCGGGCCATATCGCCGGTGAGCACAACAAGATCACCGAGGTGTAGTTCAAAGTGCGCGTTGGTCACGACGACGGGCGACGGGTCCGGCTGGTCGAGGGCCGCGTCGAGCGCATCGGCTGAAATGTCGAGCAAGTTGGCGACGTCGACGAGGTCAGCCATCTCATCCGTGGTGAGAATACCGTCGGACCAGGCGATTCGGGCGAGGGCGGTGAAGTACTCACTGTGCAGAAGCTCGCACCGATGACGGCTGAGGCCCAGGTCGGCGGCGAGCAGCACGAGTGCCTCGGCTTCATGGGCGGAAAGGTGCCGGTCGAGCAGGCAACGATCGAGCAGCGCGAGGTAGTCCTGGTGCTCGGCCGGCCCGGTAATTTCGGGTAGGCGGGTGCTGATGCGTGCCAGAAAAGTGGATGCCGTTTGTTCCCGTGCAAAGTCGGGCCGCGGATACCACGGGCGCGTCGCTGCTGACATGCTCGGCCAGCGGTAGTCGGCTGCTCGCTCGAGCGAGTCGGCCCGGATGCTCGGGTCGGCGGCGCTGGCGATGTAGCTGGCCAGCAGTTGGGCGGTGGCGTAGGCGTCGACGGAGGCGCGGTGGGCGCCGGTGAGGTCGATGTCGTAGGCGGCGCAGCAGTCCGCGAGTGACCGGCCGGTGCCGGGGAGCAGGTCGCGGGCAAGCTGCATGGTGCAGAGGCTAATCACCGGGCCGATGACGGGATGGTCGGCGCGGGCGAGTTCGGCGAGCAGGAATCGGGTGTCGAAGCCGGCGTTGTGGGCGACGATGACGCGGCCGTCCAGCAGCGCGACAAGTTCCCCGGCGACTTGGTCGAAAGTGGGAGCGTTCATGACGTCGGCAGCGCGTACGCGGTGGATGTCTTGGCGCCCGAGGTCGCGGCCCGGGTTGATCAGCGTCTCCCATTGACCTTCGACGTGACCTTCGGCGCTGACATACACGACGGCGACCTCAATGACGCGGTCGTGACCGCCCGGGAACAGCCCGGTCGTCTCGAAGTCGATGACGGCGAAGCCGTGTGCGGGCTTGATGCTCCTAAATCGGACGAGGTGGTCGTCTCACTGTAGCGACGGGGCAGACGCGCCTGCCTTACATAGGCGTCATGGGCACCTATACGTCTACTCCCACAACGTTCGCGTGCAGGCTCAGAATTAGACGCCCAAAGCTCGGGCTGCAAAATACTCGTAGAGGCTGGATTCAATCGGGCTCTCCAGATCCAGCGTCATTGAGACGACATCAAGCCCGCTCCCGCTATCTCCATCCATTTTCGTCTGGCGGGCGCCTTGAGATGTCGCCCTGCCGAGGTAATAGAAGTCGGTTCCCTCTGCATCGTCCTTCTTTGCGAACACGTGGAGCGGAAGTTGGTTGTCAACAATCGCTTGCACCTCTCGACTCGCAAGAGTGCGCCTGCTACGGGTGAACCAAGTCAACGTTGACGGGTTGAGAAACTCGTCCTCATACTGCGTGCTCTCGGAGACCTCGGACCCCTTGTGATACGTGACAAAAATGGGGCAGCTGTTCGAGTCAAAGTCGACCTTGTATCCGTAAATCGTGCTTTGCTGGTTCGACTTCCAATTGAGCAGTCGGCAAACATCTTTGCGGGAATATCGTTGGCCCACCTCAAGCTCGCCGGTCCACTTGTATCGGTGTCGAGCAAGATACAGCCCTGTCTCCAAGACATCCCAGACGTGGTCTTGGAAGATCGGCTCGTCGTTCCACGCAGTCAAAAACTTCTCGCTGAGGTCGTACGCGCCGTCCCTGAGGGTCGCGATCGGTGCGGCTCCGTACTTGGCGACTTCCGCGTCGGTGAAGAATGACAGGCTCAACACGGCCAGCACGGAAATGAGGGTCTCTGGATCGGCTGTCAGCCCACTCTGCTCGAGAATGCTCCTGAATTTTTCAACCCCAAGTGTGCCAGTCCGCGACAGAAGTTCTTTGAGAAGCAGCAGCTCATGGGGCCGTTTGCCGTTGAGTAATTCTCCGGAGAGGAACGTCAAGACTGACTCTTCGTATGCGCCCGCCCGCGCGTCGATCGCTCCGACCTTGTTGAGAAACCTCCAGTAGTTCCTTTGCTTTGTCGCAATGACGGTAGGGTCGACAAGCTCGAAGCGGGCGAAGTCGAGGAGTAGCGGAGCTCGGCCCAGCCGGTTCTGTAACTCGACGAAGGACTTCTTGAGGTTCGTCATACTGTCCAGAGTTGTTGTCGCGAGAGACGCGAAGATCCTCTCCCTCGAGATTGCGTCAAAATTGACGCTCGAGAGTCCCGCAATAGCTCCGGCTTCCTGGGCATCGATTATCTTCTTGCGAATCGAATCCTTGTTGAGGCTGCTGTCACCAAACAAGGCGATGGGAATCAGGTAGTTGTTGTCGTAGTTGCCGATGAAGTCGATCACGACCAGGTGGGCTTTGCCCGCAGCCTTACGCAGCCCTCGTCCCAGCTGCTGAGTGAATACGATGCTCGAGAGCGTCTGCCGGAGCATGACCACCTGGTTGACCGAGGGGATGTCAATCCCTTCATTGAAGATGTCAACGGTGGCTATGTAGTCCAGTTCGCCGCGTTCCAGCATCTGCACAGCCAGCTCGCGCTCGTCAACCGAGTCGCTCCCGCTGAGCGCGCGAGTTCGAAGCCGGCTTCCATGAACTTTGCGGAGGTTGAGAAGCGCTGAAAGCTCTGCCGCCTCAGCGTTCGTGCTGCAGAAGATCAGCCCCCGAACTGTCATCCCTGCATGACCATACTTTTCGATTGTCGTCACGAGATGGTCAACGCGCTCGGAGGCAACCAACCTGTTGAGATCCGTCAGGTGATCGATGACTTCACCGTCCTCCATCTGGAAGTCGGTGACGCCGTAGTAGTGAAAAGGAGCCAGCATGTCCGCTTCCAGCGCCTTCTGCAAACGGATTTCGTATGGCACGTTGTAGCCAAACAGCTCAAATATGTTGAAATCGTCGGTGCGCTCTGGCGTTGCTGTCATCCCAAGCAGGAAAGCCGGCTCCAGGTGATCGATGACCCTTCGGTAGCTCTCGGCACCGACTCGATGGACTTCGTCGATCAGAACGTAGTCAAAGGCATCAGGCTGAATCGCCGCAAGATTCTCTGGCCGCGAGAGTGACTGGATAGAGGCGAAAACATACCGACGATCGATCTCTCGTTTTGCCCCCACAAATTTGCCAAAATCGCTGTCCGGGGCTCCCAGCACTCGCTTAAACTCATAGATTGCACGGTCGAGGATCTGCTCGCGGTGCACGACGAACAACATTCTCTTGGGGGCGCATGCGCGAACGTCGAGCGCAGAGAGAATGGTCTTCCCAGTCCCGGTCGCGGAAATTACCACTCCGCGGTTCTCTCCCGCGTCGCGTAGCGCCGCGATCTCTGCGAGCGCTTCGATCTGCATGGCATTTGGAAGAATGACCCCACTTGGCGGCAGATCGAAAGATTCCTCGATCCGCTTGTTTCCGGACGCAAGCTCACGGACCTGCGCCGACCAGGTCAGCTCATACTCGTCGATCCACTCTTCTGCCAGTGCAACCGAGGCATCGACATGTGCCTGCGAAGCGCGGTGGAGCTGCTGCACGATGTCGCCGTCGGGAAGTGCCGAAAACCGAAGGTTCCATTCGTGGTTCTGAAGGAGCGCACGTTCGGTCAGGTTTGAGCTACCCACAATCGCAGTGGTGGTTGCTTCCTGCTCGAAAATATAACCCTTGGCATGGAACCCGGCAGCAGAGTCGGGATGCACGAAAACGCGAATGCCATCGAGGTTGAGGAGCTCACGAAACGCGGCCGGCGAGTTGAACCCCAGGTAAGTAGAGGTGATGATGATGCCGGATCCTTGAAAATCGAGGATCGCCTGTTTGAGCATCGCTATCGCACTCGGCGTTATGAATGCGACGGAGAACACGAAGTGCCTCGAGCGCTTGAGCTCATCACGAATCGCTCGGAGCATAGTGTTGCCGTCGGAGTTTGAAACGAGCATGGGGTGGAACACCTGGTCAGCCTTGACCTGCGCGTCAAGAAAGCCAAAGGTGTTGTCAATTGTCAGTTGACGACTAGTGGCGCTCACACCCGAAAGTCCTTCATGACTCGCTCCACGGCGGGAATGTCGGCAGGAGCCCAATCGAGCTGGTCGAGCTCGGACGCCTGCACCCACCGAATCTCTGAGTGCTCGGTCAGACGCGGTTCCACCCCAATCAGTGAGCAATAGTAAGTGGTCAAGATGACTATGCCGAAGTCGTACTCGTGCTCTGTAGTTTCGACGTGCTCACCAATCTCTGCGGTACAGAGCAACTCCTCTTCGAGTTCACGGAGTAGCGCCCGCTCCGGTGACTCATTCGGCTCGATCTTGCCCCCGGGAAACTCCCACATACCGGGCAGCGACATTGTCGAACTACGCCGTGCCGCGAGAATTGTATGGCCCCGAGTGAGGACAGCACCCACGACATCTATTCTCTTCTTCAAAGGTGCACTCCATATGCTCAGCTGTCGATGCGTAATTCCAGCTTAGCCAGCGCCATCGGGTCGGAGCTTGCCGCCGCTGCGGGTGACCGCTGAAGTCCACAGTTCTATCACGGCGACTATCAAGGTCGTTCATCTTTGCAGTTGGTCGCGAAGGTGGATTCCCGTCCGACGGAGGAGAGCACCTCACCTCCAACCAGAAAGTCGCATCCCAGCGATCTATCGTGTCGAGTGCGCGATCTTAGCCGCGCGCTCGACAGCGGCCTTCAACGCACCACGCTTGCCAACCTGATTCATCGCAAGCGGCGACGGATGCCACGTCTCGATCACAGTCAGCCCGTCGCCGATGAATGGCGCCACGTGCCTCTCCCACCCGCGCTGCGCCGCTCGGCCGCACAGCAGGACTACCCGTAGCTCTCCGAGGAGGGACAAGAGCGTGAGCAGTTCGCCGCCACCCTGCTTGAGCTCCTTCGAGGTCGGTTTGCGGCTGGCGACCCCGAGATACCACGGAACCATGTTCCAGTGCAGCGCACCTTCGTGGAGACCTGCCTCGTTGCGCAGGGTCCAGGCGGTCGCCGCAGTACCGTCGTTGTTGTCGACCGAGATGAATCCTGAGCCCGGCCGCGCGTTGCAGGCGTTAGTCATCGGTCCCGGGGCCTCGAGCAGGAACAACACCCGGGCGTCCACACCCGCCCCGGCCGGATCGAAATGCGGCACAAGAAAATTCGGTTCTCGAGCGCCGCGGCGGGCAACCAAATCTGCCGTCCACTTTCGCAGCGGCTGCACGGTGTCGACTCCTTCAAGCATGCGCAGGCGTTCGTCGATTTGCGTCGGATGTTTCAGACCTCGGGCCGCGTCGGTGAACACGATCCGATCTTACGCAGCTCCATCGAAGCATGGACGGCGGGGCCCCCGACCCGCTCATCGCGCGAGGGCGAAAAGCGACAGTCGGGACTGTGACGTCATGGAGGACTCGATTGGTCAGGATGCTCGCTGGAGAGGAGTCGGAGGGAGGTGAGAATCTTCGCCTGGAGCTGCAACCAGCTAGCGCTTCGGCGCAATAGTCCAGCGCGGGGAATAGGCTCGGGCACAGTGCGTGCCACGATTCGACGAACGGACGGGGTGCGGTGACAAGGTCGTCACCGCTGCAATGGTGCAAGGAATAAGGGGATTCTGTGAGCGAGATCGATTACCACGCGAAGGTCGGCGACGCCTTGGGGCTGCTGGTCGAGGGGCTGCAACCGTTTGTGGAGCGCGTGTTCGCAGCGAAGCTGCCGGCGGAAGTGTCGTGGACGACCGTGCTTGAGCGCAAGGATCAGCTCGCCGGGCGACGCGGCGGCATCTACTCGCCGCGGGACCTGTCGCTGCTGCTGCGCGCGATGACCGAGCGGGTTGGCGAGCTGGGGTTTCCCTTTGACCAGGAGTTGCCGCGCCAGGGCCAGACGTACGCGAGCGAGCTGCGCGAGGTTCGGAACCAGTGGGCACATAACCAGGAGTTCACGGCGCAGACGGCGTATCGGGCGATTGATTCGGCGGAGCTGCTGCTGCGCGCGGTGGGCGCTGACGGGCAGGCGGATGCGATGGGGGTGGTTAAGGCGAGTGTGTTGCCTGTGGTGGCGGCGGTGCCGGCGGGAGCGGAGGCGGCGGGAGGTCTCGACAAGCTCGACCAGCGGGATGGTGGCGTTCTTGGGGCGGGCGCGGCGGGTCTCGACAGGCTCGACCAACGAGCCTCGCTCACCATTAAGTCGGTACCGTTTTTGAGTTATGCGATGGCACATTGCCGCGTGCCCATTGTGGACGAGATCGTGATCGAGAACCTGGGCGGCGAGACGCGCGGGGCCTCGCTTGAGGTCGACGTGGTCACCGCCGACGGCTCGCTCGGCGGCCCGAAGGTGTTGCTCGCCGACCTCGGCGAGAAGCAGTCCACCATTCTGCGCGCGATCGACCTGATCCTCGACCCGGCGCGCATGCTCGCCGTGGAGGAGCAGCGCCCGGGCCTGATTCGTGCCACCCTGCGCGACAGCGCGGGAACTCTGCTCGCCGAGGCATCCGTTGACGTACAGATTCTCGCCCACAACCAGTGGGTCGCCACTCCCCTGCACCTCGGCCTCGAACTTCTCGCCGCCCACGTGCAGCCCAACTCGGCCACGATCGCGCCGCTGCTGAGCGAGGCCTCGGACCTGCTCCAGACGCGCACGGGAGATTCCGCGCTGTCGGGCTACCAGCTCGAGAGCGGGCAGCGCGTCGACGACACCGTCGCCGCCGTCTGGGACGCCATGCGGGCCCGCGACATCCGTTACGCCGAACCGCCGGCCAGCTGGGGCAACAGCGGGCAGAAGATCCGCACGCCCGAAGAGGTTCTCGCGGGCCGACTCGGCACCTGCCTCGACACCACCGTGACCCTCGCTGCCGCCCTCGAACAGGCCGGCCTCAACTCCACACTCTGGCTGCTCGAAGGCCACATCTTTCTCGGCTATTGGCGCATCGATTCCTCGCTCGGCGCCATCGCGATCACCGACGTCGCCGACATCGTGAACCTCGTCGACCTCGGCGTGATCGGACTGATTGAGACCACGTCCGTCACCGGCGGAGCCCAATCGAAGACCTTCGCCGAGGCCCGCCGCATCCCGCACACCGTGCACCTCGCCGCCGGTCTCGACAAGTTCCTCGGCGTCACCGACATTCGCCAGGCCCGCGAAAGCCATATCTTTCCGCTGCCCAGCCGCTCAAACGCGGCCGACGGCGAGGTCACCGTCACGGTGTACCAGCCGGCCGCCGGCCGCGCCATCGACCCCTATTACGGCACACCGGCGACGGATGCGACGCCCGACGCGGCCACGGTGCCCACCCGGGTGAGCCAGTGGAAAAACGCCCTGCTCGACCTGAGCCTGCGCAACAAGCTCATCAACTACACGGACCGGTCGGGCTACTCCCTCGCCGTTCCCGCACCAGCCGTGGCCCGCCTCGAAGACGCGATCAGCGCGGCCACACCGGTCACGCTCGTGCCCTCCGACGCGGTGCCGAAGATCGACCAGGTGCGCGGCATCCGCTTCGGGCGCGACCTGCCCGAAGACGTGCGCGAGATGATGCTCGCCGACAAGAAGAGCATCTTCGTGGACATCACCTCCGCGTCGTACACGAGCAAGCTGCGCTACCTGGCGAACAAGGCCCGCACGATCGTGGAAGAAACCGGCGCCAACAACCTCTACCTCGCGTTCGGCATGCTGCACTGGACCTTCAACGACCGCGAACTGCGCTCACCGCTCGTGCTCATTCCGGTGAACATGACCAGCGCCAGCCGCGGCACCTCCTACAAGCTCACGATCGACGAGGCCGGCGCCTCCACGCCCAACTATTGCCTGCTCGAGAAGCTGCGCCTGAGCTTCGGGCTCGAGATCCCGGGGCTGTCCAACCCCACGGAGGACGCATCGGGCATCGACCTGCACGCCGCGTTCACCGCTGTGCGGGAGTCCATCGCCGCCGCCGGGCTGCCGTTTCGGGTGGAGGAGAGCGTCGACCTGTCGATTCTGCAGTTCGCGAAGTTCCGGCTCTGGAAAGACCTCGACGAGAACTGGGAAACCCTCTCGCAGAACAGCCTGGTGTCGCACCTGATCAACTCCCCCACCGCCACGTACGCCGACCCGGTCACCGGAGCATCCGCCCTGGACCTCGACGAGCTCGGCGGAACGGTGCCCGTGCCCGCCGATTCCTCACAGCTCGAGGCCGTGGCCGAAGCCGTGCATGGGCGCACGTTCGTTCTTGAAGGCCCGCCCGGCACCGGCAAGTCGCAGACCATCACGAACCTGCTCGCCCGATCGCTTGCCGCCGGCAAACGCGTGCTGTTCGTGGCCGAGAAACGCGCAGCCCTCGACGTGGTGAAGAAACGCCTCGAGAGCGTGGGCCTGGGCGATTTCTCCCTCGACCTGCACGACAAGAGCGCCCGGCCGGCCGCGGTGCGCGCCCAGATCAAGGCGGCCCTCGACCTGCATATCCAGCCCGACACGGCCGCGCTGCAGACCAACGTTGAGGCCGCGTCCTCGAGCCGCGGAAGCCTCGCCCGCTACGCCGATCGCCTGCACGAGGCCAACGCCGCCGGCCTGTCGCTGTACGGCGCCCGCACTCACGAGCTCGCAGCGGATGCCGACGTGACCGCCCTCGACATCCCAGCCTCCCTCGTCGCCGGCAGCACCCCCGAGGCCTTCGCGGAGCTGCGCCAGGTGCTGCGCCGCCTGCCCGAGGTGAGCGACCTGGCGCGCCCCAGCCCCACGCACCCGTGGGGCTTCGTGGACGAGCGCGCGGCCCACCCGCTCGACGCCGCGCCGATCCACGCGGCCGCCCGCGCCTTCGACAGCGCACTCACCGCCGCCGAGGCAGCCGGGTTCCGCCTCGAGGCGCTCAACCGCTGCGACTCCGCGGACCTGATGCGCGAATGGAGCGACCTCGCGGGAGCGCCGCGCTACCCGCTGCCGATCATCGATGCCCTGCATCGCGACGATTGGCAGACGTATATCTCGGCGATTGAGAAGGAACTCGCGGTCGTGACGGCGTCGCGGCCCGAGTGGCTTGCGTCGGTGAAGCCGACCGTGCTCGCTCGTGATGTGCCGGCCATTCACGCCGCCGCCGTCGCCGCCGATCAGTCGGGGTTCTTCGGGCGCAAGAAGAGGCGCCGCGCCGTGTTGGCGCTCTTTGCCGACGAGCTCACGATCGCCTCGGAATCCGTGCCGCTCAAGACCCTGTCGACACTCACCGGCGCCCTCTTTGCCTCGTATGCGGCCGCCGCGAGAGTGCGCGACGCCGCGCTCAAGCTGCCGACACCGCTCGTCGACGCGGGCTGGAACCCGTTCATCACCGAGCAGGCGGAGAAGCTGGCAGCCGATCTCACCTGGCTCGGCTGGATCGGCGACACCCTCAACCCTCCGGGCACCGCGGACGTGACAGACCTGCGCGAGTATTACGCGGCGAGCGCCGTGAACGCGGGAGAGAGCGAGCTCGCAGCATTCGCCGACGCGTGGCAACAGCTCACCACCGCGGCCGATCTCCTGCCCGCGACCCTCACGCTGTGGGCCGGCGACCTCGGCTTCGCCGCGCGGTGGACTGCGACGCGTGCCGCGCGCAACCTCGAGGCGACCCAGCCCGTGGCCCTCGAACGCTGGCTCGGCCTCCTGCGTCACCTCGAACCCCTCGTGCGCAGCAACCTCACCGAGGCGCGCGCCGCCCTGCTGGCCGGCCGTATCCCCGCCGACGATGCCGCCCTCGCCTTCGACAAGGGCGTGGCGATCACCTCCATCGTCGAGCGCGAAGACGCCACCGCGCTCGGAGATTTCAACATGGCCGCACACAACAAGACCATCGGCCGGTTCACGTCGAGCACGGGTCTCGTGCGCGCCGAGCTGCCTCGCGCCATCCCGGCCGAGGTACTGGCCTTGCGCCGGTTCGACACGACCGTGCTCTCGGGGCAGGTGGGCGGTCTGCGCCGCCAGCTCGACCGACAGCGCGGCGGCATGAGCGTGCGTGCCCTGCTGCAGAACTACGGCGACCTCATCACCCAGGTGATGCCGTGCACGCTGATGAGTCCCGAGTCCGTGGCGCGGTTCTTCCCGGCGCAGGCCGACCTGTTCGACATCGTCGTGTTCGACGAGGCCTCGCAGATTCGGGTGGCGGATGCCATCGGTGCCATGGGGCGCGCGGCATCCGTTGTGGTGGTGGGTGACAGCAAACAGATGCCGCCGACGAGCTTCGCCGAGGCGAGCGCGAGCATCGACGACGAGGTGGACACGGCCCCGGAGGTCGTCGTCGACGAGGAATCGATTCTCACCGAGTGCGTGCATGCGGGGGTCGCGAGCAAGTGGCTGTCGTGGCATTACCGCAGCCAGGACGAATCGCTCATCGCGTTCAGCAACCATTATTACTACGAGAGTCGGCTGTCATCGTTCCCGGCGCCGTTCGGTTCGGGCGCCGCGGTTGACGGGCACGGCGTCTCCCTCGTGCGGGTGAACGGACAGTTCGAGCGTGGCGGCCGCGGCAAGACCCTGCGCACCAACCTGGTGGAGGCCACCGCCATCGTGACGGACGTTCAGGGCCGCTTTCGGGCCTCGCCCGCGGAATCGCCCTCGGTTGGTGTGATCACCTTCAACGCCCAACAGCGCGACCTGATCGAGAACATGCTGCGCGACAGCGACGACGAACGCATCGAACGCGCGCTCGACGAACCCGACGGCCTTTTCGTGAAGAACCTCGAGAACGTGCAGGGCGACGAACGCGACAGCATCCTGTTCTCGATCGCGTTCAGCGCGAACGACAAGGGCGTCGTGCCGCTCAACTTCGGACCACTGTCGCGTGCGGGCGGTGAACGCCGCCTGAATGTGGCGATCACCCGCGCACGGCGGCAGGTCGTGTTGTTCGCGAGCTTCGACCCCGCGGCCCTGCGCGCCCAGGACACCAGCTCGGTGGGCATCAAGCACCTCAAGGCCTACCTCGAGATGGCCGACCAGGGTGCCTCCGTGATGCACGATGACGCGCGGCGCCAATCGGTGACCGACCGTCACCGCGACGATATCGCCGCCGAACTGCGGGGCCTCGGCTTCGCCGTTCAGACCGACGTGGGGCTGTCGGACTTTCGCGTGGACATCAGCATCGCGGATGCCGCCGAGCCCAACCGCCCACTGGTGGCCGTACTACTCGACGGACCGAACTGGCGCGCACGCCGCACGGTCGCCGACCGGGACGGCCTGCCCGTCGACGTGCTGCAGGGCCTGATGCGCTGGCCGAGCGTGGAGCGCGTGTGGTTGCCGGAATGGCTGCACCAGCGCGACGAGACGCTGGCGCGCCTGTCTGAGGCGGTGGCCTCGGCGGCGGCGGGGGTTTCCGCTCCGGTGGGTGATTCCGCACCGGCTGCCGCGGTGGTGGCGGAGCCTGTCGTCAGTACGCCGAAGAGGCCGGCCGCGGCGGGCATCCGTTCCCTGCCTCGGAGCACAGCCGTTGCCGCCCCGGTCAACCCGCTGATCGTCAAGTTCGTGGAATGGCAGCCGAGTCGCCGCGGGTCGGTGAGCGTGCTCGACGAGCTGCCGCGCTCATCCGCCCGGGTGCAGGCGAGCATTCGTGCCGTGGTTGCGGCCGAGGGTCCCGTGCACAGCGCACGCATGGCCAAGCTCGTGGCGAGCGAGTTCGGACTCGACCGGGTAGCGCAGGCGCGGGTGGCTGCGATCTTGCGCTGCGTACCCGCCGACCTGCGGCGAAGCACCGACGAGCCGTTCTATTGGCCGGCGGAGATCGACCCGGCCAGCTGGCTCGTGGCGCGGCGCACGCCCCTCGGCGGTGTGCGACTCATCGATCACGTGTCGCTTGTGGAGATCGCGAATGCGATGCTCCACACGGCGGCGTCCGCTGCGGGCATGGAGGATAGCGAGCTGAAACGGGAGGCGCTGGCGTTGTTCGGCGGGCGCCGGGTGACGGAAGCAATCGGCGTGCGCCTCGACGCGGCGCTTCTCTACGGGCTTGAGTCGGGTCGCTTGGAGCGCGCGGACTCCGGGGTGCTGGTGAACGGACCGCTGAGCTGATGGGCAGCGAAGCCGATCACGTCGCCGCCGCCATGACCGCGCTCAGCGGCGGTGGCCAGCGCATCGCCGCGGAGAGCGATCATGTTCCCCATCGGGCAGGGCTGTATGCCGTGCACGCCGAGTCGGCGATCTGGCGTCTGCTCGGGATCGAGGATCGCGACGGGCCTCTGTACGTCGGCAAGGCGGAGCGCAGCCTCGCCTCTCGGGATGTCAAGACGCACTTCGCCACCGGCAAGACCGGGTCGTCGACGGTTCGACGTTCGTTCGCCGCGCTTCTCCGGCATCCGCTCGGCCTGCACGCCGTGCCACGCAATACCGCGAAGCCCAGTCACTTCTCCAATTTCGAGGTGGAGCCCGACGGAGACGCGCGCTTGACCGAATGGATGAGGGAGAACCTCACACTCGCCGTCTGGGCGAAGCCCGACGGCGCGGCGCTTCGCCCCCTCGAAATCGGCGTGCTCGCCGGTTGGAGCCCGCCCTTGAACCTCACCGATGTGCCACGCCCGTGGCCGCAGCTCAAGGCGGCGCGCAAGCTGTTGGCCGATGAGGCGCGTGCGTGGGTTCACCAGGGGGGCACGGCGGTGGGATCCACTAGCCTGGGCACGGCGAAGCACCCGCCGCGAGAACAAGGGACTTTTAATTGACCACTCCAGCACCCGGTTGGTATCCAGACCCCAGCGGAGGGCCACAGCTTCACTGGTGGAACGGAACCACCTGGGCGGAACCACCGCAGTCGCCTCCACGGGGGCTCGCGCCGGTCGAGGCACTCGTCACGCCCACGGCGGCAGAGTACGTTCCGATGGCCCGCAGGCCCGTCGCGGCCCAGCTGCCGCAGCCTGCTGCGAACTCGCGGATGACACGCAAGGAGAAGGATCGCGAACTGCGTCGAAACAACCCGATGGCTTATACCGGCGTTGTGCTTGCACTCGTCGGTTTCATCTTCAACCCGTTCGCCATCCTCAGCATTCTGGGCATTGTTTTTTCCAGCATCGGGCTGTCAAAGTCATTCGGGCTGATCGACCTCGGGCCCCGAGCGGCCGGGCGGCGAAGCGCCATTGGCGGCATGATTCTGGGAATTCTCGGTATTGTATGTTTCGCGTGGCTCCTAGGCTGATTAGGATTGCCGTCGATTCTCCTCGCTTTCACACCCTGTCCGGGGATATCTCCTGACGGCAGGCGTGGTGAACAGGGAGGCGCGGGCGTTGTTCGGCGGGCGCCAGGCGATAGAGGAGTGCTCCTCGATGCGGCACTCACCAGCGCGATCAAGTCGGGTCGGTTGGAGCGCGCGGACTCCGGGGTGCTGGTGAGCGGACCGCTGAGCTGACGCTCGTCCTCCACAGGCAAAAACTTTGTGAGTTCTCCACATAAATACCCGATCAGGGCCGTTTCAGGGGCCTGAATGTCGGTGGTCGCTGGAAGAATTCAGTTATGACCACTTCAACGGATGCGCTGGTAGAGAGCACAACGGCACTCGCCAGCGTGTTCCTGCGCGCCCTGGGTGGTGGGGTGGGCTCGGGTGATGCGCCGAATGCCGGGTTAGACCTGAAGCGGATGACCGACGCGGGTTTGCTGCAGGTGGCTGACGCGGTGTTTGCGAGCGGGCGGCAGCTGGATGCGCTGCGGGCGCAGGTGGCCGGTCAGCTGCAGGACCGGTTCGAACACGATTCGGGGATCTCCACTCGCACGGGAAACCGCAACGCCGCCGCGGCCCTGACGGATATTGGCCATATTTCCATGGCCGAGGCCGGTCGGCTCGTGCGCGTAGGGGTGGCCATCCGGCCGCGGATGAGCCTGATCGGCGAGCACCTGCCGCCGGAGTACCCCGAGGTGGCCGAGGCGCTGATGGCGGGGGCATTGACGGTGGATTCGGCGTTGTTCATCACGGCGAACCTCGGCCAGGCGGCCCCGCGGGCCACGACCGACGACCTGGTGACGGCCGAGAAGGAGCTCGTGGAGTTCGCGGCTACAAACCCGGTGGATTCGGTGCGGAAGCTCGCGGTGCGCTACCGCGACGCCCTCGACGTGGACGGGGTGGAACCCCGCGAGGAAGTCCTGGTCTCGCGGCGGGGGTTGACGCGGATCGTGCAGCCCAACGGCATGAAACGGTATGTGCTCGACGCGGACCCGGTGGCGGCGGCGTTCTTCGACACCGCGATCGATGGGATGGTCAGCGCCGAGCTGCGCAAACCCCGGTTCGAAGCCAAAGACGATCCGGACGGGTGCGGCGACGGCCACGAGAATCTTGGAGACGGCCGAACCATCCAGCAGTTGAACTTCGACGCCTTCGTCGACATCGTGCGCCACGCTCTGTCGTGCACGGAAGGGCTGGGTCCGCTCGATCACACGACGGTGATCGTGCGGATGACGCTGGAATCCCTGCAGTCGGGTCTCGGCGAAGCGCAACTCGACGGCATCGAACAGCCGATCTCCGCCTCAACAGCGCGCAAGATGGCCGCGGATGCGTGCATCATCCCGATGGTCCTCGGCGGCAACAGCGAAGTTCTCGACTTCGGCCTCGGGAAACGACTCTTCACCCGGGCGCAGAAGCTTGCCGCCGCCGAACGCGACGGCGGGTGCGCCACCTCGGGGTGCAATAGGCCGCCGAGCTACACCGAGGGGCATCACATCCGTTGGTTCAAGGCGCATGACGGGCCGACGAACATGAACAACATTGTGATGCTCTGCACGGCCTGTCACCACAGAATGCATCGGGACGGATGGGACGTCGTCGTGAAGAACAACGAGGTCTACTTCATTCCACCGGGAATTGTGGACCCGAGGAGAAGACCGCGTCGAGGAGGGCGGCCGCCGGTTCCCGCCCCGAAAGGCCACGACGGTCCGCACTACCGGCGATAGAAGCCCGACATTCCACCCGGCGACGACCGAATAGGCCGGTCGTCGCCGGGCGCCCGGCGACACGGCGAGACGTCGCCGGATGCTGGGATGCCGATCAGCACCTGCAGAATGGAAACATGAGCGACGCCGGCGACTTCGTGGATCGCACGCTGCAGAACGAAGCAACCTGGGAGCGGGCGGCCGACGCTGAAGCCCGGTTCGGGGACGCGCTGGAGTTCTATGGCGCATCCGTAGGGGCGGTGCGAGGAACCATCCGCGACCTCGGCCGCCGCTACAAGAACATGTCGCACGACGAAGTGACCGCGCTCACCTCGGAGCTGTGGAACGTTCCCGTGTTCGAGCGCCGCCTCGCGGCAATAGTGCTGCTGCAAAACCACGTGACCCGACTCGACAACACGGACCTCACCCGTATCGAAGGCTTTCTGCGCGGCGCCGGGCTGCCCGAACTCGTGGATCCACTCGCCCACGACGTGGTGCTCCCCCTCGTGCAAAACCTGAGCGGGCCCAATCGCGCCCGTGCCGTCACGGCCCTCGCGCGGTGGGCGAGCGACGCCGACCCGTGGCTGCGGCGCGCCGCACACGCCGTCACCGTGCACATCACGAACGGATAATTCCACGCCGTGTCTCTTCGCGACCATCCCAACACCCGATCACGCGTCGTCGCACCATAGGATGAGACCCGGAAGTAAGGGCGGCGATGCGGTTAACCTCGAGTGCGGATCATCGATCGCGCGTCATTATCGGCCGCGCCGCGAGCTCGAACCGCCGGGCAGGCTGGCTTGTCTGGACGATGGGCATCGTCCTCGTCGCGTTCCTTGCGGCCATGCTCATGCCGCAGTCAGCCCCGTTGGCGGCGCGCGGCGCTCTGCAACTGCTCGTCACGTGGCTCCCTTCCACCGTGTGCGTGGTGGCCGTGGTACGAACCCGTTTTCGACGACCTGAAACCATGCTCGCCGCAGCGGCACTGCTGGCCAGCGCATTCGGCTTCACCTGGTACGGGCTCGCCTTTCTCCTCACGGAAACAGCTCCGACATTCCCCTACGTGGCGGATGCCGGCACCATCGTCTTCTACCCCCTCATGCTGGCAGCGCTCCTGGTGCTCACCCGTCGAAAGCTTCCGGGGCTGACGCGGTCCGTGTTGTTGGACGCAGCCGTGGGATCACTGGGTGCGGCTGCCCTGCTCGCCGTCATTCTCGGTCCCGTGATCGATTCACTGCTCGCCGGGCCGCAGAGTTCGAGCGTCGTCGTGGCGTACCTCAGCCCCTTCCTCGACATGCTCATCGTGGCGGCCATCGCCGGCATGGCATCCCTCCAAGGACTGAACTTCGGGCGTCGCTGGTGGTTCTTCGCCCTCGGGCTGATCGTTTTCACCGCGGCCGATACGATTTACGCCCTACAGCTGTCTGCCGACACGTTCACGGTGGGAACCCCGCTGGATGCCGGCTGGGCCACCGCTCATGCCCTGATCGCTTTCTGGGTGGCCGGCACCGCACTGCCGGAGCGCGAGTCGAAGCCTCCGCGGATCAGCCTCTCGGCACTCTCCGTACCGCTTGTGGCGACCGCAATCGGGCTGGTCATCCTGATGCTCGCCAGCCAGATCACCGTGTCGACGCTCGCGGTGGTCCTGGCCGGAACAACCCTGGTCATGGCGACGATCCCACTCGCCTTCCGCCAGCTGGTGCTGCTGCGCCAGGCAACAACGGATGAACTCACCGGGCTGCCCAACCGGCGCGCACTGAACACAGACCTCCCCACCCGCCTGGCCGCCAGCAAGAGCACTCGCAGTGCCCTGCTCCTACTGGATCTGGACAGATTCAAGGTGGTCAACGACACGCTCGGACACGATATCGGCGACGAGCTGTTGATTCAGGTCGCCCAGCGGCTGAGCGCCCAACTGCGCGACGGCGATCTGCTGGCCCGCCTCGGCGGCGACGAATTCGCCATTCATCTGCGCGACTGCGACCACGCCGAGGCGGTGACCAGGGCCAGAGCCATGAAAGCGGTGATCGCCGAGCCGTTCGAACTGCAGGGCAACACGGTCGGGTGCGGCGTGACCATCGGAATCGCGATGTTCCCCGAGCAGGGCACCGACCTGAGCGTGCTGTTACGCACGGCCGACATCGCCATGTACGCCGCCAAGGCTTCGACCACTGGACGACACAACACGCCCGATGACTCGCCGGCCGGGTCGGGACTGCCCACTCTGTCGGAGCTCCGCACCGGCATGACCCGCGGCGAGCTGATTCTGCACTACCAACCCAAGGTCGATCTGACTACCGGCGCCGTGTGCGGCGTCGAGGCGCTCGTACGGTGGAATCACCCGGCTTTGGGGATGTTGCGGCCGGATGCCTTCCTCGGTCTGGCCGAGGACGCCGCATTGATGCGCGACCTGACCCACGTTGTACTCGAGGCCGCCCTTGACCAGGCCGCGGTCTGGGCGGCCCAGGGCCGGAACCTATCGGTCACGGTCAACATCGCCGCGAGCGCGGTGCTCGACACCGACCTGCCCACGCGCCTCGCCCGCCTGATCGACGCGCGAGGCCTCGACCCGGCCCTGCTGCTGCTGGAAGTGAACGCCGACGGCGTGATGAGCGACCTCGACCGCGCGAGCGCCGCGCTGGCCCGGTTGCGCTCACGGGGCATCCGTATCTCCATCGACCACTTCGGCGCCGCTCACACCTCGCTGGCACAGGTACAGAACCTGCCCATCGACGAACTCAAACTCGATCTGTCCTTAGCGATCCCGATGGGCGACGACCCGCGGGCGGCCGCCACCGTCGCGTCGACGGTGGCGCTGGCACGCAGCCTCGCCGTGCCCGTGGTCGCGGCGGGCGTGGAGAACTTCCGCACGTTCGCCGGGCTGGCCCGCTACGGATGCGACCAGGCCCAGGGCTTTTACCTGTCCGGACCGGTGCCCGCCTCGCAGCTGGAGGATCTCCTCACCCCAGCCGGCAGCGTGGCCTCGCGCGCCGAAGCGCAAACCGCGTTGGTCGACTGACCCAGACGGGCCCTCGGACGCGCTTCGGCCGCGCTTCGGCCGTCGAACGACACCTGGCCGCGCGACTGTCTGACACCACATGGCCCCCCGTGTCGCGACTAGGTTGGGCAGCAGGGCAATTGTGGGGGGGGTAACCAAGCAGCACTGGGGTAGAGATGCGTCGTGGAACATCGATCGCGCTGGGTGCGCTTCTTATCGTTTCGCTGGTCTTGTCTGTCGTCACGCAGGTATGGCTGTTCCCCGCTGCGGTGCAGAGCGTCGTGACTGTGTTCCCGGAAGTCTCGCTGCTCACCGTTCCGGCCGTCACGTGGGGTGTGCTCGCGGTCCTTTGTTGGCAGGCCGTCGCTGTGATTGCGTTGCGCGTTATCGTGCTCTCGCGCACCGGCCGGTTCTACGCATCGGCCCACGAATGGCTGCGGGCCATGGTCGGCTTCATCTTGGCCTTCCTCGTGCTTGTGGTGTCTGCTCTCATTGCGCTGACCGTGATGGGATACACGACGCCCGGCGTGATGATCGGACTCATCGTCGGCGGGCTCGTGGGATCTGTCGCCGCGGTCTCTCTCATTCTGTATTTGGCGACCAGGCGATAGTGCGGCAGGGCGGGGCCCCCAGCGCCGCTTACGCGGCCGCGTCCTCCGTCGTCGCACCCAGACGCGCGATGGCCTCGAGCAGAAATTGCTGCGGTGCCGGGGCGGGCAGGGCCGCCACGACGTCGGCGAGCGCCCGCTCGATCGGGATACCAAGGTGCAGCGCCGCATACAGGGCCGCGACCGACGGGGTGCGGCTCTGCGCCTGCGCGCAGTGCAGCAGCACCGTGCGCCCCTCCGCCCGCAGCGCGGCGATCACGCCAACGGTGTCGGCGAGCACGAAGTCGAGGTTGGGGTTCTGCGCGGGGTCGTTGTTGTCGATCAGTCGCACCTCCAGGTGGTGCCGAATGCGCGCGGGCACCTGCGCGGTACCCACCCGACACATCGAGACCACCGCATCCACCTCGGCCGGCAGAGTGTCGAGCGCCCCGGCGGCGCCGAGCCAGATGCCGTCGTCGTGCGGATGCCGCACCAGGGTCGAGACGTCACCGAGGTGCGCGTAGTCGAACCATCTTTTGTTCGCGTCGGTGGCGGCGCCCGGGTCGCCGCAGGCCTGGCCGCCGAGGCGCACGAGATCGGCGCCGGTGAGTCCGGGCCAGCCGTGCATGATCCGGCGCCAGTCGGCGGGAACGGCGGATGCGCCCCAGCGCGCGCCGAGCAGTCCGCCGGCGATCGCCGCGACGGTGTCGGTGTCGTTTCCGCCGCGAACGGCGGCGTCGAGGGCGAGGCGCAGGTGCGTCGCATCCGTCGCCGGGGTGGTACTGATCGCCGACCACGCCGCCTGCAACGCCTGCACGACCCAGCCGTTGTCTTTGAAGTCCCGCGGCTCGGCCGTCTCGGCCGCGGCGATGCGCGTCGCCCACAACTCGCGGCGCTCGACGGGCAGCGCGGCCAGGCCGACGCGCACGTCGAGCTCGCCCTCAAGCACGGCGTGCCGGATGGCCAGGCTCCAGAGCACGCAGGCGTCGCCGGCATCCGCTTCGTAGTGGGTGAGGTCGCTGAGCATCCGGGCCGCCTCGGCGAACGCGACCGGGTCGTCGAGGTAGGCGAGGGCGACCGGGGCGGTGCGCATGAGCGAGCCGTTGCCTGCGCTGCGGCCGTTGCGCTCGTGGTGCGCCTTGGCGACGAGGCGCACTGCGGATGCCGTCGGCTCGGTGCGGGAGAGAATCGCGCGCAGCTGAATCCCCACGTCGGGCGCCGTGGCAGCCCAGTCCACCCACGCGCCGACAATGCCGTCGAGAACCGCGTCGTCGCGGAGGTCGAGGCCGGACGCGGCGGCGCGGGCGATCGGCACGGCCATGGAGGTGTCGTCGGTCCACTCCCCCGGCGCCCAGTTGAACCCGCCGCCGCCAGCCATGTGCACGGCGGTTCCGGCGGGCAGCGACGGCCCGAATTCGTATCCGGCGCCGAGGGCGTCGCCGGCCGCCATGCCGAGGAGAACACCGGCCGCGCGGTCTTTCTGTGCGGGGGTGAGGTTCATGAAGGTTCCCTTGGATCAGTGGTGCGTGAATGTGACGGCGGGCGAGCCACCGACAGTGCCGGGGCCGGGGCCGGGGTGAGCGTCACTCGGTGAAGGCGACCGATTCCGGCACGCCCAGCACACCGTAGTGATCGCGGCCGCTCACCGAAGCCCCGCCGTCATCAGCTCGACCAGCGCGGCGGACAGGGGCGGTCCGAGCAGAACGAAGCCGCCGAGGATGCCCACGAAGGACGCCACCTTCCAGCCGGTGCGCCTCACCCGCGCCGCACGAACGTGCCGGTCGAGGGCGGCGAACCGGTCCATCAGGTTCTCGGTCGCCGGTGTGGTCGGTGGCGACCAGGTTGTGGGACTGTCGACGATAGCGACAGCCTCCGCCAGGTCGGTCGGCGTCAGAACGACGGGGAGCCGTGTTAGCCAACGCCGAAGGCCCGCTGCGGCGAGCACCGTCACTCGCCGCGGCCGCTTCTTGATTATCAGCGATTTGGGGTTGACGAGAGCGATCACCGCGTGGACGTCGGGGAGATGCGGCATCCGCTCACGAAGCAGCTTGGTGACCCGGTCGGCTTCAAACTCCGCGTTGTGGATGTGCGGCTGTTTGCGGCCGGAAACCATCAGGGTTTGCTCCGCCACCCAGATGGGCTTGCCGCTGTGGTTCTTGGTGTTGATCGTGACAATGCCGCCGGGGCCGATCACGAGGTGGTCGATGTCGGCGCCTTTCTTCCCGATGGGGAGGGCGTGGAATACCGTCCATTCCGCCGGCAGGGTGGCGAGAATTCGGCCGACCTCGATTTCCCCTTTCGCGCCGAGGTACCAGCTCACGCTCTCGGCACAGAGCGGTGAGTAGCCGAAGAGCCGGGCGAACCCGGTTCGGTCGGGCATGCCGGCCTGGTGCCGCAGCAGCTCGTCGATCACGGCTTGAGCGGCGAATTGCTCCCCCATGCGTGGTTCGTCTGTATTCATCGTTCCCCCATCCCCTGTGCTCAATCTAGTGGGGTTGGTTCGAGCGGATGGCGACTGCCGCGCCGCAGAAGTGCGCTTTGCGTCAGGAGGGTGAGGTGAACGGCCCGGAGGGCAGGATGTTCTGGTTCAGCCGGAAGAAGTTGTCCGGATCCCACGTGCGCTTGAGTGCGCGGAGGCGGGTGTACTTCGCCTCGCCGTAGGCCTGCCGCACGCGCTCTTCGCCCTCGTCCATGAGGAAGTTCACGTAGACGCCGGTGTGGAATGGCGCGAGGTCCGTCCAGAAGTTGCGCACCCAGTCTCGTTCCGCCTCGAAGCCCTCAGCGTTTTCGGTAGCGGCGTTGATGTTGAACGTGTGGCCGCCCACACGCCCGTGAAAGGCGGTCTCCTCGTCGCCCACACGGGATACCGCTCCCCCGCCGTGCCAGATCGGGAACGCGGTCAGCGGGGAGATGATTTTCGCCGCGTGGTGGGCGGTGATGTCGATGACCTCGTCGGTGAGCTCAGCGACATCGCAGGAGCGCATGTAGTACCACCAACCCGGCGGGTAACTGGGATCGAACATGGACTGATGCTCGAGAAACGGCTTCGGCCCGCAGAGGTCCAGCACCGGGGAGCCGAACGCCTTCAGCGGCCGGATCACCTTTTCGCCCTCATCCACCGGCCCCGCGTAGCAACTGACCACACCGACCACCGGCTGCCCACGCAGTTCGGCTGGAATCCACGGGACCGAGGGTGCTCGGCGGTGCACAACCATCGTCATCAGTTCGTCCGGCGCCTCGGCGGACCAGTCGCGGTAGAAGCGCAGTAGCTTCGCCGAGTCGGCCCCCGGCCAGAAGACCGGCCCCGCCATCACGATCGGCCCAACCGGATTGAGCCGGAACTCGAACTCGGTGACGATCCCGAAGTTGCCCCCACCCCCGCGCACGCCCCAGAACAGGTCCGGGTTCTCGGTGGCACTCGCCCGCACGAACCCGCCGTCGGCGGTCACCATTCTCACCGACAGCAGCTGGTCGATGGCGAGCCCGTACTTGCGCATCAGCCAGCCGAGGCCGCCACCGAGGGTCAGCCCGGCGACACCGGTGTGGGTCACGATTCCCGACGGCGCGGCGAGGCCGTGCACCTGCGTGGCACGGTCGAGATCGCCGAGCAGCGCGCCGGCCTGCACGCGCGCCGTGCGCGTCTCCGGATCAACCCGGATGCCGTTCATCGGCGACAGGTCGATGACCAGTCCGTCGTCGCACACGGAGTATCCGGGGAAACTGTGCCCGCCGCCGCGCACGGCCACCAGCACGTTGTTGCTGCGTGCGAAGCGCACCGCGGCAATCACGTCGCCTAGGCCGACGCAGCGCGCGATCAGACCCGGGAATCGAATGATCGAGCCGTTCCACACCTGACGGGCCTGGTCATAGGCCGCGTCGCCGGGACGAATCAGCTCGCCGTGCAGGAGTTTCGCGAGGTCGGTGACCGCGCGCTCATCGATGTCGACGCGACCTTGGTCGAGCGTCGCCAGCATCGTCATGGGTTCGGCCCCTGCCAGGCCTGGACGACGCCGCTCACGCGGGAGGAATCCTGCACCGACGATGCCGAACCGCCTGTGCTGGGTATGTGTTGGTTGACGCGACCGTCCACAGCGCTATGTTAGATCCGATCGGCACACTGCGACAGGGCCAATTCGCCCAGATTCGGCGGGCGCAGCCTTCCCCACACGAGTCTTTCGGTCAACCACCGCGCATCCGTCAAATAGGGCGGCGGGAGACCCCCCTGCCCCCTAGTGTGGGGGTAGACAGATTCTCTTCGTTGGAACCGGTCCCGTGGGGCGTACAAGTCTTGTGCGTGGTGGACGTCTGTTGGATGTGGGGCCGGGGGTTCTCTTGGGTGAACTCTGCCGGAAGCGAAGCCAGTCAATGCTGAGAAGCCCGGTGAGCAGCATCGGCGACCGCCCCACGGCGGCCCTGCCCGAGACCGCGTCCTGCGGTTCATTGAAAGGGAACACACCATGACCTCATTCCAGCAGCTTTCCACCTCACGCAAACGCCTTCTGGCCGCCGCGCTCGCCGTCGCCGTCGTCGGTATCGGCAGCATCGGCTTCGGCGGTGCCGCCGCCGTCGCAGAGCCGATCCCCCAGGCCCCGGTGAACCTCGGCGTCGCGGGCACGTTCGCGATCCTGTCGCAGACCGGCGTCACGAACGTCCCTTCCTCCGCCGTCACGGGCAACGTCGGGTCGAGCCCGATCACGGGAGCCGCCACCCTGCTCACCTGCCCGGAGGTGACCGGCACGATATTCTCCGTCGATGCCGCCGGCCCGGCGTGCAAGGTGACGGATGCCACGCTCCTCACGACCGCCGTCGGCGACATGGGCACCGCGTACACCGACGCCGCAGGCCGCACGAACCCGGACTTCGTCAACCTCGGCGCCGGCGAGATCGGCGGGCTCACCCTCAAGCCGGGTCTGTACAAGTGGAGCACCAACGTCTCCATTTCCAACGATGTGAAGCTCGTCGGCGGTCCGAATGACGTCTTCATCTTCCAGATCTCCGGCGACATCACCCAGGCCTCGGCCAAGAAAGTGACCCTCGCGGGCGGCGTCCAGGCCAAGAATGTCTTCTGGCAGACCGCCGGTTCCGTGTCGGTGGGCACCACCGCCCACTTCGAGGGCACCGTGCTGAGCAAGACCCTGATCGCCCTGAACACGGGCGCATCCATCAACGGCCGCCTGATGGCCCAGACGGCCGTCACGCTGCAGAGCAGCACCGTCACCGAGCCCGCACTGTAACTCGCGGAACAACAAAGGGGCCGGGGAAGCGACAATCGTCGTGTCCCCGGCCCTTCCGTGTGCTCGGTGAGCCGGCGCCGCTACGCCGCGTTCGTGTCGGGCTGGTGCACGCCGAAGGTGTTGCCCTCCACGTCGAGGTAGTAGCCCTGCCAGGCCATGCCCACCAGGGCCGTCTTCGGCAGGGCGACCTGCCCGCCCGATGTCAGGATGCGCCGCTCGGTCTCGTCGTAGTCGTCGACTTCGATCGTGCACACATACGCGTTGATGCCCTGCCCCACGGCCGGCGCCGGCCCGGGCCGTTGCAGCAGCCCGCCGTTGATGCCGGCTGCCTCGTCGGGTCCGGTGACGATCCCCCAGTAGGGAGAGCCGGTCATCTGGCTGTAGTCCTCGAACGACCAATCGAACACCGCCGTGTAGAACGCCTTGGCGCGGTCAATATCGTTGGCCTGAATCTCAAAATGCACGACGCGGGACATGCGAAACCTCCTGGGCTGGGTAAGCGGCAGTGGCAGCCTTGCACGGCGCGGAGCGTCCGACAAGAGCCCGGTGATTCTGCGTCGCGCTCCTAACCGGCGCGGGTGCTGCGCGCCGCGCCGGACGAGGTCGCCGCGCCGGTGTCGCTGCGGAACTGCATCCGCAGGAACGCGTCGAAGACGGCCGCGCCGAGCAGCCGGCGGCTGTGCACCAGTAGCTTCGCCGTGGGGGTGATGAGGTAGCGGGACCGCGGCCGGGCGGAGAGCACGGCCTTCTCGATCACCGTTGCGACCGCATCCGGCGAGGCGGTGAGCAGCGTCGAGCCGTAGGAGGCGGCCATCTGCTTGTCGGCGGCTTCGTTCAGGCCGGCGTAGGGGCCCGACGGTGCGGCGCTGCGCGCGAGGCTGCTCGCCACGCCGGCGCCGAAGGCGGTACGGATGAGTCCCGGTTCGATCAGGCTCACCCTGATACCGAACGGGGCCACCTCGAAACGCAGCGCGTCGGTGAGCGCCTCGACCGCGTACTTGCTTGCGTGGTAGTAGCCGCCCACCGGGAAGACCATCCGGCCGCCCATGGAACCCACGTTCACGATCCGGCCCACTCCGGCCGCGCGCATCCCGGGCAGCACGAGCTGCGTCATGCGGGAGAGGCCGAACACGTTGGTCTCGAACTGGGCGCGTACGGCGTCGAGGTCGGTCTCTTCGATGGTGCCGTAGGTGCCGAAGCCGGCGTTGTTAATCAGCACACCGACCGCGCCGTGCTCGGCCTCGATCACGTCGACGGCGGTTTGCATCGACGCTTCGTCGGTGACGTCCAGCGGCAGAATGCGGGCACCCGCGCGGGCGAGGTCGTCGAGGGTGTCGACGCGGCGCGCGGTGGCGTACACGGTGAGGTCGGGGCGGCCGGCGAGCCGCTCGGCGGTGGCGCGGCCGATGCCCGAAGACGTTCCCGTGATGAGCACGGCGGTGGTGATGGTCATGAGGTCTCCTGAAGGGATTCGGTCGCGGTGTGGGCGACTGACAATTATCACTCATTCACTCATCAGTCAGAAGGGTGAAGCAATGCGACCACCGGCCTGGGAATACAGCCACTGGGCAAGATCGTGGTGGTCCCGTGACCGAGTCCGCCTGAGCTGTGGTGCTACGGTGTGCGTAATCCGCCGCACTCGTTTGCCGCATGAACAGTGAAGGAGTTTCCGATGGCACGCAAGGTTCGCTCCACGGACCAACAGATCTCCCGCCTGCGAACGTACAACATCGTCGCCGGCGCCCTGCATCTGTTACAGGCGGCCGGCTTTGCCTACGTGCTGACCCTGCTCAGCACCCAGGTCACCTTCCCCGTCACCGCCGACTACCTGGCCGGGCCTCCCGGTTTTCCCGTCGCGCCCGAACGCGTGATCCTGTTCGATATCAACGTGGGCATCGGCGTCGCGGCGTTCCTGGCCCTGTCTGCCCTGTTCCACTTCCTGATTTCCTCGCCGTGGTTCTTCCCCCGCTACTCGGCAGGTTTGAAGCAGAACCACAACTACTTTCGCTGGGTTGAGTACGCGCTGAGCTCGTCGATCATGATCTGGCTGATCGCGCAGATCACCGGTATCACCGACATCGCGGCGCTGTTCTCAATTTTCGCCGTCAATGCCGCGATGATTCTGTTCGGCGCGCTGCAGGAGAAGTACGAGACGCCGGGCAGTCGCCGGCTTTTGCCCTTCATCTTCGGGTCGATGGTGGGCGTCGTGCCGTGGATCGTGATTCTGATCTACTTCATCGCCCCCGGCTCCACCAGTGAGGTGTCGCCGCCGGCGTTCGTTTACGGGATCATCATTTCGCTGTTCTTGTTCTTCAACACGTTCGCCGTCAACCAGTGGCTGCAGTACCGCCAGATCGGCGGTTGGCGGGACTACCTGCGCGGCGAGCATGCGTACATCACGTTGAGCCTCGTGGCCAAGACCGCGCTGGCCTGGCAGGTGTTTTCCGGGGCGATCATCCCGGCGCTCACCTGACGCGGCTACTTCTCGGCTCCGGCGACCATTCCCTTGATGAAGAACTTCTGCAGGAAGAGGTAGGCGACGAGCACCGGCAGCACGGCGAGCAGGGACGCAGCCGCCGCGGCGGGCAGGTTGCTGCTCTGCACCGAGAAGAACGAGGCGATGGCCGGCGCAATCGTCTGCATCTGCGGCGAGGTGAGGATGTAGCCTGACAGCGCGAACTCGTTCCAGACGGCCACTCCGGTGAGGATCACCACGGTGGCACTGACCGGTTTGAGCATCGGGAACACAATCTGCACGAGCACCTGCAGCCGGTTGGCCCCGTCCATGGTCGCCGCTTCCTCGACCGAAATCGGCAGGGAGCGCATGAACGCGGTGTAGAGAAAGATGCTCAGCGGCAGCTGGGTGGCGACCATTACCAGGATGGCGCCCCAGTAGGTGTTGATCGCACCCATCTGATTGAGCATCGTGTACAGGGGAACGAGGATGCTCAGCGGCGGAACCATGATCAGCCCGAGGAGCACGAGCGCGATCCCATTGTTCAGCCGGGTGGGGCGGCGTGCCAGCGGGTAGGCCGCCATGGCGCCCAGCAGGCAGACGATCAGAGTCGAGATGACGGTGACGATGGCGCTGTTGCCGATCGCCTGCAGAATATTTCCGCTCTCGACGGCGGCGACGAAGTTGCCGAGGTAGAGCTTGATCGTGGGGAACGACCACTGTGAGGAGAGGTCCGTGCGTTCCTTCAGCGCCGTGGTCAGCGCCACATAGAACGGCAGCAGCTGCACCAGCACCACGATGAAGACGAGCGTGCCGATGGCGACACCCACGACGCGGCGGCGGGTGTGCACGGATGCCGGCACCCGGCTCGGGCGTGTTCGAAGCGATGACGGTGCCTCTGGCGGCGCGGTGCTGATCATCGGGGCGGTGGTCGTCATTGTTGCTCCAAACGGCGTCGGTTGAGCAGGGTGTTCAGGGCGAGTGTGAAGAGCACAATGATGATGAATAGCACCACGCCCATGCCGGAGGCGTACCCGGCGCTTTGATTGTCGAAGTAGGACACCCCGATCAGGGTGGAGACCGAGTTCGTCGAGTAGCCGGGGCCACCGCCGGTCATCACCTCGATGACGTCGTACAGTTTCAGACCGCCGATCAGGTTGATCACGACGCTCGTGGCGAGGGCCGGCTGCAACAGCGGAAGCGACACGTACCAGAACTGTTTCACCGGTGACGCTCCGTCCATCGTGGCGGCCTCGTGGTACATCTGCGGAATGGATTGCAGGCCCGCGAGGTAGATGATCATCGAGATGCCGGCGAACTGCAGCGAGTTGATGACCACGATGATGGCGACGGCCGCGCCGGAGTCGCTGAGCCAGGCGACGCGTTCGCCGCCGAGCCCCACCATCACGTCGTTGAACGCGCCGTTGTTGTACTGGAAGAGCAGGTAGTACATGGTGCCCATCACCACGGGAGACACGAGCACCGGCAGGTACACGATGGCCTTGGCAATGTTGCGCCCGCGCATCTTGCGATCAAGGGCGAGCGCCAGTCCCAGCCCCAAAATCTGCTGGATGACGGTCGAGCCGATGCCGTAGATGAACGTGTTCACGAGCACAAGACGGAACGTCTCATCGCTGAACAGCCGCACGTAGTTGTCGAAACCCACGTTGGAGCGTGCGGCGCTGTAACCGTTCCAGTTTGTGAACGACAGCATGATGCCGTTCATCAGGGGATAGATCGTGAAGACGGCCAGAAGGGCGATCGCCGGCACGTACAGCAGGTTGATGCCGGGCCCACCGACGGCCGACCTGAAGGGCCGTGGGCGCCCCACGGGCCGAGCCTTGAGTATCGTCACGGGTTTTAGTTCCCCTGGGCTTCGAGGCTCGTGAAGTCGCTGCGCATCTGGTCGACGGCACGGTCGACACCGGTCTGACCGGTGATGATGGAGTCGGTCGTGGTGACCATGGTGTTCCACATGCCGTTGGGCAGGTAGACCCGGTCGAAGTACGGCACGAGGGGAACGTCGCCGCTGGTCATGAAGCTATCGAAGCTGCTCTGCAGGGCGCCGAGATCCGCGGTGGCGCTGGTGAGGCCGGGCAGGTTCCCGGCCGCTTCGGCGAGGATGCTGGCGTTATCCGGCTGGGCGAGGAAGGCGAGGAACGTCTTGGCGTCGTCCAGATGATCGCTCGTCTTCGAGATGCCGTAGGCGTTCATCTCTCCGCCGATGAGGTACGGGGCGTCGCCGTTCAGCGAGGGAACGGGGATGAAGCCGAGATCGGCATCCGGGTTGTACTGCAGGGCGTTGTTCGCGGTCGCGTTCTGGGAGAAGACGAAGGCGGTGCGGTCTTCGGCGAGGGCCCGCGCCATGTCGTCGGCGGTGGCCGAGGAGTAGTCGGGGTTGAAGTAGCCGGCATCGCGCCAGTCGTCGACCATGTTGAGCATGTCTGCATAGGGCTGGTCGACGAAGGTGCCGGCAGTGAGCTCGTCCAGCTGGGCGTCGTCGTACCCGCCGGGGGCGATCCAGTCGGCCACGTTGCCGGCCGGCCCGCCGTCCTTGCCGGATACCGTGATGGGGATGGCGCCGTCGGCCTTCACCGCATCGGCGGCGTCCGCAAAGTCGCTCCAGGTGGCGATCGATGCCGGGTCGATTCCCGCGGCGTCGAGCACATCGCCGTTGTAGAGGATGCCGGCCACGTCGGTGTCCACCGGGAAGGCGAAGAACTCCCCCTCGTCGTTCTTCATCGCGGAGGCCAGGTCGGGGTTGAAGTCGCCGGCCCACGCCTCGTTCTGCAATGGTTCGAGGAATTCGCTGTAGCGCAGCAGCGACCAGCCGTGGGTGGCGAGAATGTCGGGGACGTTGCCGGCGGCGAGCCGAACCTTCATGTCTGATTCGTAGTTGGTGCCGGCCGGAACCAGATCCACGGACACCTCGGGGTTGGCCTCCTCAAACTTGGCGGTGACCTCTTGCAGGGCAGCCATCAGTTTGGAGTCGACACTGACCTGGGTCTGAAATTCGAGGCTGTCACCGGAGGCTCCGGCGGAGGAGCTGCAACCGGATGCTGCCAGAAGCAGGGCAGAGGCTGTCGCGACGAGTGCAACGCGAGACTTCATTGTCATTCCTTCGTTGGAGTAGGTGTGGCGCTGATATAACGCTAGTTCCGTCGGGCGGAACCAGGTGAAACGTTTGTCAAAAGTTACCCGAGTAAATACTGGATTGCAAGAAAAATAAACGGAATTCTCTAAACATTGACTCGCGTAACTTTTGCTGGCAGACTCAGCGCCTAGACCCTTCCGGGACGCTCCGGACGGCCTGAGAAAGGATTACCAATGACGTTTTCCCTTGGAATTGTGGGCGCCGGACAGTTCGCCGGACAGTTCGCTTCCCTCTTCCACCTGCACCCGGGTGTATCCCGTGTGCTGGTGACCGACGTGCTCCCGCAACGCGCCGTCGAGCTGAACGAACGTGTCGGTCTCGATGGAACCGCGGCAAGCTTTGAGGCTCTGCTCGAGGACGACGGCATCGACGCCATCGCGCTCTTCACGCAACGCTGGACGCACGGTCCCCTCGTGCTCCAGGCGCTCCGCGCCGGCAAGCACGTCTATTCCGCCGTACCCATGGCCATTGCCGAAGACGAAATCGCGGCCATCATCGAGGCGGTTCGCGAAACCGGCCTCACGTACATGATGGGCGAGACGAGCTTCTACAACCCGGCCACGATCTTCGCCCGCAACCAGGTGCGTGCGGGCAAGTTCGGTCGCATCTTCTACGCCGAGGGTGACTACGTGCACGACATGGACCTCGGCTTCTATGAGGCGTATCAGTACAGTGGCGGCGAGGATTGGAAGCGCACCGCGAGCTACCCGCCCATGCTCTATCCGACGCATTCCATCGGCGGCGTGCTCGGCGCGATCCCGACCTATGCCACGAGTGTGAGCTGCATCGGTGTTCGCGACGACCGCGGTGACGGTGTGTTCGACCGTGAGGTCAGCATGTTCAATAACGATTTCTCCAACGCCACCGCCCTGTTCGAACTGGCCGGCGGCGGATCGATGCGCATCAACGAGATGCGCCGGGTCGGGTACCCCTCGCACATCCGCGAAAGCCGTTTTCGTTACTTCGGCACCGAGGGCAGCTTCGAGCAGCTCGCCACGGTAGCGTTCTGGCAGGACAAGACCGGTGTCGAAGATGTGTCGGAGCTGCTGGCGACGGACGCCACCATGGAGGCCGATGATCCGTCGCTCGCCCACGTGGCTCCGGCGCTCCGCGATGCGTTCGTGTCGGGCCACGCCCCGGTGCACGAAACGGACCGTCTCCCGGTCGAGTTCCAAGGCACGCACAACGGACACGAGGGCAGCCACCACTTCCTCGTCGACGACTTCGTGACAGCAGTGAACACCCGCACGCTGCCCCCGGTGAACGCGTGGGTGGCCGCCCGCTTCACGCTTCCCGGCATCATCGCGCACCAGTCGGCCCTCAACAACGGGGAGCGACTTCCCATCCACGACTTCGGCCCGGCACCGGAGTTCGCGGGAACCCCCGTGGGCGCCGCCGAGGTTTGAGCCCCGGCCGTTGACCGGGGCAGGGGCGCGGCCATCGACCCCGCTCCTCCCCCGGTGGGCAGTATCCTCAGGACCACCCACCTCATTCCCGTTTACCCGAACAGCAATCGAAAGCCTCAGCCCATGACGTCACTGCCGGCCGCAAGCTCGCGCAAAGTCACACGTAAAGACGTGGCACGGTACGCCGGGGTGAGCGATGCCGTGGTGAGCTACACGCTCAACGGCGGGTCATCCGTTGCCCCGGCGACGGCCGCCCGCGTGCGCGAGGCCGTGCGCCTGCTCGGATACACCCCCAACGCGTCGGCCCGGGCACTGAAAATGGGCTCGGCCCGCCTGATCGGGGTGATCGTTCCCGACAGCTCCAACCCGTTCTTCGCCGAACTCTGCCAGGCGGTGGAAGCCGCGGCGGGCCCGGCCGGCTACGAAGTGCTCATCGTCAACTCCGATGACACGAAAAGGCGCACCCTGCAGCACCTCCAGTCGCTCGCCTCGCGCCAGGTCGACGGCGTGCTCATCGCCACCGCTGTGGACGAAACCGACGTGGCGGCGCTCCAGGCGGCCGGCATCCGGTGGGCGCTACTCAACCACGACACCTCACTCGAGGATGCTCTCACCGTGGGCATGGATCTGGAGGCCGGGGCCCGGGTGGCCACCCAGCACCTCGTCGACCACGGCTACCGGCGCATCGCCTTCATCGGCCAGGCGCAGCCGGACGATGCGCGCTTTCGCGGCTGGCGGTCCGTGGTGACGCAGTCCGGGCTGGAGCCCGGACCCACATTCTTCTCCCCGTTCACCCGCCCGGGAGGATACGCGGCCGGTCTCGAACTCGCCGCCCTCACGCAGCGGCCGGATGCGGTCTTCATCAGCTCGGACATGCAGTCCGTCGGCGCTCTGCGTGCCATGCACGAGGCGGGTGTGGATGTTCCCGGCGACCTGGCCATCGTGTCGTTCGACGGGTCACCGGAATCGGAGTATTCCTGGCCGCCGCTGACCACGCTCCGTCAGCCCGTTCTGTCGATGGGCGCCGCGGCCGTCGCCCAGCTCACCGGAACGTCGCCCTCCCCGCACGATCACCGGCGCTTCGAAGGGGAACTCGTCATTCGGCGTTCCTGCGGATGCTCGCCCGCCGACACCATAGCGACTCCCGCGACCTGACCGGCGTCGGTCCAGGGCGCCGATCGGTCGGACGTGCAGTCGGCGTCCGGGTCAGTCGGCGTCGCCCCCGGGCGTCGGTCCGACGGCCACGGGGCGGTCGGCGTGGTTCGACCACTGGCTGAACGACCCGGGATAGAGGATCGGCACGAATCCGGCCAGGGTCAGCGCGACGACGTTGTGCGCTGCGACCACACCCGAGCCGCAGTAGACGGCGACGGGGTGCCCCTCCTGCACCCCCGCGGCCAGGAATTTCTCGCGCAGTTGCTCCGCGGGCAGAAACCGGCCATCGGCGTCGACGTTGTGGGTGGCCGGCGCGTTGCGTGCCCCGGGAATGTGGCCGGCACGCGGGTCGACCGGTTCGACGTCTCCGCGATAGCGCTCGGGCGCCCGGGAATCGAGCAGCACTCCGGTCTCAGTCAAGTTCGTGATCTCGTCCATCGTCGCCACCGGAAGCTCGTCCCAGCCGAGCTCGACCTCGCCGGGGGTGACCGGTTCCGTCCCGGCGGCCAGCTCGAAACCGGCGGCAGTCCAGGCCGGCAGCGCCCCGTCGAGCAGCCGCACGTTGCCGAGGCCGGCATTCGTCAGCAGCCACCAGGCCCGCGCCGCCGAGAAGTTGTTCAGGTCGTCGTAGACCACGACATTGTCGCCCGGGTTGATGCCCCATGCTCGGGCCGCGTCCTGGAGGGCGTCACGCGTCGGAAGCGGATGCCGACCGGCGGTGGGCGCCCCGTGCGACGCCAGCTGAGCGTCCAGATCCACGTATACCGCTCCCGGAATATGCCCCTGGAGGTACGCGGGTCGCCCGTCCGGGCGGTCGAGCCTCCACCGCACGTCCAGAATTCGCAGCGTGTCGGAGGCGGCCCGTTCCCGGGCGAGTTCGGTGGCGGTGATCAGCAGGGGCATGGCGCGACCTTCGGGGCTTGGGACGGATCGAGCTGGCGAATCAGTACGGTGTCTCCACCGTACGGCGCGCAGGCCGCTCCGTGCTCTCGCGGGAGCCTTATGCGCAGCGGAAACTGGTCGGCCTCTGCCCGCACGGCATCAGCATCCGCTCACCAGGGATGATGTGCGGCACGATCTGGGGCGATAGTCGGGTTTCGGCGTCGTCGCCGGCGCTCAACCGCCGGAGCCGAACCAGGTCGTGACCCCGGGCGAATAGAGCACGGAATCCGGGGGTCGATCGGTCAGCCCGGGAAAACCGGCCAGGGCGAGCAAGGTGTCGTCGAGCCGCATCAGGTCGGCCTGAAACAGCTCCCACGGGTCATGCCGATTGCGCAGGTACACGGTGCGCCCGCGCCGGCGGGTGAACAGGGCCCAGCGCGCGGTCAGAAAGTCGGCGAGCGGGTCGCCGGTGACCGGCCGGGTGCTCGGGCGCAGCACAATGTCGGAGTGCGCCACCGCCGAGCCGTGGCGCCGGGCGGTGTAGCGCAGCTGCGGACCCCTGGCGTGACCGGGAGCAACCTGAAGCCTCGTGCGCGACCACATGTACGGAAGCGAGAACAGGGCGCGCGCGGCGAGCACGGCCGCGAGGCGAGACGCTTCCAGCGACACGAAGACGACGCCCCGGCGGCCCTGCACGTCCACCGCGTACAGCCGCACGTTGACTTCGACGAACGTGCCGAAATACGGGATGGGCGGGCCGCCGAACACGGTGGCGCGATCGAGCACGAACGGTATCAAGCCGACCCAGCTCGTGCCGTCGAACTCGTCGGGAACCAGCCCGGCCGGCAGAAGCGGCGCAACCAGTTCGGCGTCGACGCGCCAGTGCAGGAACATCAGGTGTGACCAGCGCTGACTGGCGGCGGCCCGACCGGCGAGCAGCGGCGCGATCGACGAGATGGGGTCAAGTGCGGCTTCCGACATCTGGCTTCCCTTGCTCGGTCTGAGTCCACGGTAGCGGCACCGGGAACATTCGACAGACCAGCACGCCCGGCAATGTGTGAGAGCGCTCTCTTGACATTCCGCGCGAGCGTGTCCTAAAGTAAACATCACCTGTGAGAGCGCTCTCACAGCATCGAGAGAGAGCGCTCTCACATTCCACTACACGCACACAAGGGAGTGACCGTGAAGCGTTTCCCGCGCACCACACTTGCAGCAACCGTCGCCGGAGCAGCAACCTTCGCACTGGTTCTGAGCGGCTGTTCGGCCGGCTCCGGCTCGGAGCAGTCCTCGGACGGAAAGGTGAAACTGACCGTCGCCACGTTCAACGAATTCGGCTACGACGACCTCTTCGCCGAGTACGAGGCCGCGAATCCGAACGTGACCATCACGCACAAGAAGGCGGCCACCTCCAACGCGGCCCGCGACAACCTCACCACCCGCCTCGCCGCCGGCAGCGGCCTGAGTGACGTCGAAGCAATCGAGGTCGACTGGCTGCCCGAGCTCCTCGAGTACTCCGACCAGTTCGCCGACCTGTCCGCGGTCGACGTCAAGGATCGCTGGCTGGACTGGAAGTCTGAAGCGGCCACCGACGCCGACGGTCGCCTGATCGCCTACGGCACCGACATCGGCCCGGAGGCCGTCTGCTACCGCTCCGACCTGTTCGCCGCGGCCGGCCTTCCCACCGATCGCGCCGAAGTTGCCACGCTTCTCGGTGACAGCTGGGACAGCTATTACGCCGCCGGCGAGAAATTCACCGCCGCCGGCGCTACCACGCCGTGGTTTGACTCCGCTGGGGCAACCTGGCAGGGCGTCGTCAACCAGATTCCCAACGCCTACGAGAAGTCCGATGGAACGGTCATCGCCACCGAGAACCCCGAGGTGAAGAAGGCATACACGAGCGTTCTCGCTGCCAGCAGCACCCTGTCGGCGCACATGAGCCAGTGGAGTGACGACTGGACCGCGAGTTTCCAGAACGACGGCTTCGCCACGATGCTCTGCCCGGGCTGGATGCTCGGCGTCATCTCCGGTAACGCCGAAGGCGTCACCGGCTGGGACATCGCCGACACGTTCCCCGGCGGCGGCGGCAACTGGGGCGGTTCGTACCTGACTGTTCCCAACCAGTCCGAGCACCAGGAAGAAGCCACCAAGCTCGCCGCGTGGCTGACCGCCCCGGAACAGCAGCTCAAGGCGTTCGCGTCGAAGGGCACGTTCCCGAGCCAGGTAGACGCCCTCAAGAGCGATGAACTGCTCGGCGCGACGAACGAGTTCTTCAACAACGCACCGACGGGCGAGATTCTGGCCAACCGCGCCGCGGCCGTCGACGTGACGCCGTTCAAGGGAATCAACTACTTCCCGATCAACGACGCGATGCAGCAGGCGCTCACCCGAGTCGAGGACGGCACCATGACCGCCGACGAGTCGTGGGACCAGTGGGTCTCTGACGTGAAGGCGCTCGGCTAACCAGCCGCCGTGCGGTCTGAAGCTGTCGGGGTCACTCGACCCCGACGGCCTCAGCCAACGACTGCGGAGAAGACCCCGGTCTCCCCCCGCTCGACTACAGAACACAGACGCAAGGATTATCCATGACTACCGCCGCCGCCGTCGAGGTCAATGCCCGCAGCATCCGTCGCATCGCCCTTAGCCACACGCTCAGCCGCTGGGATGTGCGCTTTTCGCCGTACCTCTACATCTCGCCGTTCTTTCTTCTCTTCGGCGTGATGGGATTGTTCCCCCTGCTGTACACGGCGTGGGTGTCGCTACACGACTGGGACCTCATCGGTGGCCAGGGCGACTTCGTCGGCCTGGAGAACTTCGTCACCGTTCTCTCGCAGCCCTACTTCTGGACATCGCTGCGCAACACGTTCAGCATCTTTTTGCTCTCGAGCATTCCCCAGGTCATCGCGGCCATCGCCATTGCCGGGGTACTCGACTTCAACCTGCGCGGCAAGACCTTCTGGCGCATGGGCGTGCTGCTCCCGTACGTGGTGGCGCCGGTTGCAGTCGCGCTCATCTTCAACGACCTGTTCGGTGACCGCTACGGCCTCATCAACAGCGGCATCATGAGCCTCGGGCTGGAGCCCATCCGCTGGCACGTTGACGTGCTCCCCAGCCACATGGCCATCGCCACGATGGTGAACTTCCGCTGGACCGGCTACAACACCCTCATCTTCCTGGCCGCCATGCAGGCGGTCCCCCGCGACTATTACGAGGCCGCCATCATCGACGGTGCCAACCGACTGCGCACCTTCTGGTCGATCACCATTCCGCTGCTGCGCCCGATCATCATCTTCGTCATTCTGACCTCCACGATCGGCGGCCTGCAGATCTTCGACGAGGCCCGCATGTTCGACCAGGCCGGCCAGGGCGGGGCCAACCGGCAGTGGCAGACGCTCACGCTCTACATCTACGAACTCGGTTGGGGCCAGCGCAACTTCGGCCGGGCCTCCGCCGTGGCGTGGCTGCTGTTTCTGATCATCATCGTCATCGCCATTCTCAACTTCGTGATCACCCGGCGCATCGCCAGTTCCGCCGATCGCAAGATGCGCATCCGTTCGAAAGGCATCTCATGAGTAAGCGCATCATCGGCGGCCACGACCGCCGGCCCGGAATCTGGGTCTACGGAATCCTGATCGCGGTACTGCTCGGGTCGGCCTTTCCGATCTGGTGGTCCTTCCTGATCGGCAGCCAGGATGCCGCGGCGCTGAATAAAAACGGCATGATGTGGATCCCGGGCGGCAACTTCCTGGCCAACGCGGCGACCGTCATCGACAGCATCCCGTTCTGGAAGGCCCTCGGCAACAGCATCATCGTCTCCACCGCCGTCTCGCTGAGCGTCGTGACCTTCTCCACCCTGGCCGGCTATGCCTTCGCCAAGCTGAAGTTCCGCGGACGGGAGGGACTGCTCATCTTCGTGATCGCGACCATGGCCGTTCCCACCCAGCTGGGCATCGTGCCCCTCTTCATCATCATGGCCAAGCTCGGCTGGACCGGCAGCCTCTGGGCCGTCATCGCACCCGCCATGGTCACCGCGTTCGGTGTGTTCTGGATGACCCAGTACCTGCGCGATGCCCTGCCCGACGAGCTGATCGAGGCCGTGCGCGTGGACGGCGCCTCCATGATCCGCAGCTTCTGGCACATCGGTCTCCCGGCCGCCCGCCCGGCGGCCGCGATGTTGGCCCTGTTCACGTTCATCGGAACCTGGACCAACTTCTTCTGGCCCTTCATCGTGCTCGGCCCGGGAAACCCCACCCTCCCCGTGGCACTGCAGCAACTGCAGGCCGCCTTCTACGTCGATTACTCGCTGGTGCTCGCCGGCGTCGTGCTGTCGATCATCCCGCTGATCGTGGTCTTCATCTTCCTCGGCAAGCAGCTCGTCGCCGGCATCATGCAGGGCGCGGTCAAGGGATGACAAACGCACACGCAACTCTCACGAAAGAAATCAACATGAACACAACGGATGCACGCTCCTTCCCCCGCGAGTTTCTCTTCGGCGCCGCCACGGCCGCGTACCAGATCGAAGGCGCCGCTCACGAAGACGGGCGCACCGACTCGATTTGGGACACCTTCAGCCGCGTCCCCGGCGCCGTGATCAACGACGACAACGGAGACGTGGCCTGCGACCACTACCACCGCTACCAGGGCGACGTGGCGATGATGAAAGACCTGGGCCTGCAGACTTACCGGTTCTCTACGTCCTGGTCCCGGGTGCAGCCGGACGGCGGACCGGTGAACCGGGACGGCGTCGACTTCTACTCCCACCTGGTCGACGAGCTGCTCGGCGCGAACATCAAGCCATGGCTGACGCTGTACCACTGGGACCTGCCGCAGGCGCTCGAGGAGAAGGGCGGCTGGGCCAACCGCGACACCGCCCTGCGTTTTCGGGACTACGCCCTCAACGTGCACGACGCGCTCGGCGACCGCGTCGGCGTGTGGACGACCCTCAACGAACCGTGGTGCTCCTCCTTCCTCAGTTACACGGCCGGCGTGCACGCACCCGGACGGCAGAGCAAACGCGACGGCCTCGCCGCCGGGCACCACCTGCTGCTCGGCCACGGGCTCGCCATCGAAGCGCTCCGGGAACGCGACGCCGACCTCGAGCTGGGCATAACGCTCAACCTCACCGTGGCCAAGCCGGTCGACCCGGCGAGCGCGGGCGACCGTGATGCCGCGCGCCGCATCGACGGCCAGTTCAACCGTTTCTTCCTCGACCCGATCTTTCGAGGCGCCTACCCCGACGACCTGCTCGCGGATGTGGCCGGTCTCGGACTCGAGGACCACATCCATGACGGCGACCTCGCCCAGATCAGCCAGCCCATCGACACACTCGGCGTGAACTATTACCACGGCGAGCTGCTCAGCGACCGGCCGGCGAAGCATCCGCTTGTCGGAGAGGCGCCCACCGGCCGACCCACCGGTTCCCCGTTTCCGGCCGCCGACGGCGTGTACAACCACCCGCAGGGGCTGCCACTGACGGCGATGCAATGGGAGGTGCAGCCCGACGGGCTGCGCGAGCTCCTGCTGCGCGTGAACACCGAGTACGCTGCCCCGGCCGGAACCAGCGTCTACGTCACCGAGAACGGCGCGGCCTACGACGATGTCGTCGCCCCCGACGGCGGCGTGCACGACGGTGAGCGCACGGCGTTTCTCACGAGCCATTTGGGCGCCGTCCTCGACGCGATCGATGAGGGCGTCGACGTCAAGGGCTACTTCTACTGGTCTCTGATGGACAACTACGAGTGGGCGTGGGGCTACGAGAAGCGGTTCGGGATCGTGCGCGTCGATTACGCGACGCAGGAACGCACCGTGAAAGACAGCGGGCTCGCCTACGCCGACATCATCCGCTCCCGCGTCCTCCCCCGCGGCTGACAGCCGCGGCGGGCGCAAATAGACTGAGCAGATGACTATCGGTGTGCGCCAGACGCGTCCCTCGCAGCCGACCCTGGAGATGGTGGCGGAGGAGGCCGGCGTGTCCCGCGCCACGGTGAGCCGGGTGGTGAACGGGTCGCCCAAGGTGCGGGCGGACATCGTCGCCGCGGTTACGGCGGCCGTCGAACGACTCAACTACGTGCCCAATCGCGCGGCCCGCTCGCTCGCCAGCCACCAGACCCAGGCCGTGGCGCTCGTGGTGCCCGAAGACATGACCCGGTTTTTCGGAGACCCGTACTTCGCCGCCGTCGTACAGGGCATCACCCGGCGCCTCGACGAGAGCGATTACACGCTCAACCTGCTCGTCGCGTCGAGCGATCCCCGGCACAAGACGATGCGCTACCTGCGCTCGGGCAACGTCGACGGTGCGCTGATCATCTCGCACCACACCGGTGACGATTTCGTGGCAGAACTCGAAACCACGATGCCGGTGGTGTTCGGTGGCCGGCCGGCGACGATCACGGGCACGAACACGTACTTCGTCGACGTCGACAACGCGGCCGGCGCCGAAACGGGCACCCAGCGGCTGATCGACATCGGCCGGCGCCGAATCGGCTCGATCACCGGCCCCCTGGACATGCCGGCCGGCATCGACCGACTGAGCGGTTTTCTCCGCACCCTGGAACGCGTCGGAATGCCAACGGATGCCGTCGAATCCGCCGACTTCACGGCTGCCGGCGCGGCGGCCGCGACCGCACGGTTGCTCGAGCGGTACCCCGACGTCGACGGGCTGTTCGTGGCGAGCGACCTGATGGCCACCGGCGCACTGGCCGTGCTGCACGCACGCGGCCGCTCCGTCCCGCGGGACGTGGCCGTCGTGTCATTCGATGACAGCCCCGCGGCGACGTCCGGTCCGGTGCAGCTCACCACGGTGAGCCAGCCCTCGGACGAGATGGGTTTCGCGATGGCGGACATCCTGCTGCGCCGACTCGCCGGCGACACGGACGACCAGGTGCCGCTCCGTACGATCATGCCCACCCGCCTGGTACTGCGCGACTCCGCGTAGGCGAGCCGGCGAGCACACAAAAAAGGCCCGAACCGCGCTCTGCGCGATTCGGGCCTTGCTTGTCGTAGCGTGGTGCACCCCCCCGGACTTGAACCGGGAACCCACTGATTAAGAGTCAGTTGCTCTGCCAATTGAGCTAGAGGTGCGTGTTATTTCTGCAGGGCGACCTGCGGGAACGTTCAACCCTAACACCCCAAATAGTCCGGGCGCCAATCGAGACGCCGCCCGCGTGTCCTGCCTCAGAATTACTATCCTAGAGAGCGTGACCGACGCCCAAACTACGCCCGAAACCTTCTCTTTGGCCCAGGACCTGCAGCTCGCCCTGGACCTCGCCGATGCCGCCGATGCGATCTCTCGGGCCCGCTTCACCGCGCTCGATCTGGTGGTGACCACGAAGCCCGACCGCACCCCGGTAACGGATGCCGACCAGGCCGTCGAACGAGCCATCCGCGACCTGCTCGCCACGCACCGCCCGGCCGATGGAATCCTCGGCGAGGAGTTCGGCACCGCCGGCTCCACGCAGCGGCAGTGGATCATCGACCCGATCGACGGCACGGCCGGCTTTCTGCGCGGAATCCCTATCTGGGCGACACTGATCTCCCTGGCGATCGACGGCGTCCCCTCGGTCGGAGTCGTGAGCTCCCCCGCCCTCGGCAAACGCTGGTGGGCCCACCTCGGCGGCGGTGCCTGGTCCACGGACGAACGCACGCCCGACGCCGCGCCCACCCGGCTGCAGGTGTCCGGCGTGGATTCGCTCGCCGCGGCATCAATCAGCTACAACAGCATTCAGCAGTGGGACCAGGCGGGGCACCTCGACTCCCTCGTGAGCCTGTCGCGCCAGGTGTGGCGCACCCGCGCCTACGGCGACATGTGGTCGTACATGCTGCTCGCCGAGGGGCACCTCGACATCGTGGGCGAGTTCGACCTGCAACCCTACGACATGGCCGCGCTCGCCCCGATCGTGCAGGAGGCCGGTGGCATGTTCACGTCGGTGAGCGGCGAACCGGGCGTCTGGCACGGAAACGCCCTGGCCACCAACGGTCTGCTGCATGAGGCCACGCTTGCGGCGCTCAACCCGGCGGCCATCGCGCCGCAATAGACGCGGTTCGCAACCCGGGCGGACAGGAAAGCGGGCGGGCAGGAAAGCGGTGGCGCTATTCGAGGTCGAAACGCCGTTTAGCGCTGCGGCGACGCTCGCGCCAGGCCCGCGGATTGATCAGAAAGATCGGTTTGGGAATGCGGAGGGCGTAACCGGTGGGCAGCACCCACCCGTAGCGGCGCGCGAGAAGCGACAGCACCGCGCCACTCAGAATGGCCACCGCCGTGCCGAGCGCCACAAACCCGAGCTTGCTCATGATCACCATTTCCACGCTCGCGAGCACTGCGCTCGTGGCATACAGCGTGTTGCCACCGAAGATGGTGGGCACCTTGAGCAGCATCACGTCGCGCACCATGCCACCACCCACCGCCGTGGTGATGCCGAGAAGAATCGCCGGCAGCCAGCCGAGGTTGGCGTCGAGTGCCTTCTGCACGCCCACGGCCGACCAACATCCCACGGCGAGCGCGTCGAGCAGCATCAGCAGGCGCCGGGACCACCGCCCGTTGAAGGTGACGAAGTAGGCGATCACCCCTCCGAGAACCGCCGTGATGAGATACGCCGAGTCGGTGAGCGCCGCGGGCGGTCCCTGCTGCAGCAGCGTGTCGCGAATAATGCCGCCGCCGAGGCCCGACATAATGGCCAGAACGACGAAGCCCACGATATCGAGGCGAGCGGATCGGGCCGCGACACCGCCGAGGATGGCGTTGGCGAGCACCCCGGCGAGGTCCACAAAACGGATTACCTCAAATATCGCCCCGGAGTCCATCGTCACCTGCGCTATTCTCCCGCATTCGGGGCCCGCCCGCACTCGGCCGTAGTCTGAGGTCATGCGAATCACCGCCTTTTCGGATGTCTGCCTGCGGGTGGTCATGGTACTGGCCGCCGAGCCCACCCCGGCGCTGGTCACCAGCCGTACCATTGCGGAGGGCGTCGCGACCCCGTACAACCACGTGACCAAGGCCATCAGCCGGCTGCGTGAACTCGACATGGTCGATGTGGTGCGGGGTCGCACCGGGGGCGTGCAGATCAGCGCGTTCGGAAGAACGGCCACGGTGGGATGGCTGCTGCGCCAGCTCGACACCCGCCTCGACCTCGCCGGCTGCGAAACCCACGCGGGCACGTGCCCGCTCATTGCCGGTTGCCAGCTGCGCGGCGCGCTGCGCCGCGCGCGTGAGGCCTTCTACAGCGAGCTCGACGACCTCGTGATCGCGGATATGTTGCACAGCCGCACGTCCGGCCCGGCGCCCGTCACGCTGCTCACCCGAGCGTCCGGGACTTAAGACCCCAATTTCTACATATCGTAGAACTAGGCCCGTAATTCGGCATATGAAATGTTACTTTTGGGATCGTCCCCACACAAAGGAGTCCCCATGCTTTCGGTCCAGTCGGTACCCATCATCGAAGCCACCCTCCCCATCGTCGGCGAGCGGATGCCCGCCATCGCGAAAAACTTCTACCACCGCATGCTCACCGCCCACCCTGAGTTGTTCGACGGGCTGTTCAGCCGGTCCAACCAGAAGAACGGCACCCAGCAGCAGGCCCTGGCCGGCAGCGTCGCCATGTTCGCGAGCCACCTCGTGCAGAATCCCGACAGCGCCCCCGAGATCATGCTCTCCCGCATCGCGCACAAGCACGTATCGCTCGACATCCGCCCCGAGCAGTACGACATCGTCTACAAGTACCTGTTCGAGGCCATCGCCGACGAACTGAGCGACGTCATCTCCGCCGAGATCGCCGACGCCTGGACCGAGGTGTACTGGCTCATGGCCCACGCCCTGATCAAGCAGGAAACGGAACTGTACGCCGGGCTCGCCAGCCCGAAGGCCCTCAACCCGTGGACCGTCACCAAGAAGGAAGCGGCCGGCACGGACGCGCTCACGTTCACCCTGGTTCCCGCCGACGACACCCCCGTGTCCGCGTCGAAGCCCGGTCAGTACGTGAGCGTCACGGTCATGATGCCCGACGGCATCCGCCAGGTTCGCCAGTACACCCTCTCGGCCGGTACCGGCACGGACGTGCGCGTTTTCACCACCAAGCTCGACTCCGACGGCGAGGTCTCCCCCGCCCTGCACCGCGACGTGCAGGTCGGCGACCAGCTCACGCTCTCCCACCCCTGCGGCGACGTGACCCTCACCGAAGACGACGGCCCGCTCATCCTGGCCTCCGCCGGAATCGGCTGCACGCCGAGCGCGTCGATTCTGCGCTCGCTCGCCGACGCCGGCTCGAAGCGTGAGGTTCTCGTGCTGCACGCCGAGAGCACCATGGAGCGGTGGGCTCTGCGCGACCAGATGAACGCCGACGTCGCCCACCTGGGCGACGCCACCATGCAACTGTGGCTGGAGAAGCCCACCGAGGAGTCGCACGCCGGCTTCATGTCCCTCGACGGTGTGACCCTGCCGGCGAACGCGTCCATGTACCTGTGCGGGCCGCTGCCATTCATGCGCAAGATCCGTTCGCAGGCCCTGGCCTCTGGCGTGCCGGCCAAGCACATTCACTATGAGGTCTTCGGCCCGGACCTGTGGCTCGCCGGAACCGACCCGGCCGCGTAACGCGTGCGACCGGGGCATCGGTGCCGGAGAACATCCCCACCGGCGGAGCCCCGGCGATAGGCTAACGTGTGGACACTTCCAGCGGACGTGAGATTGAACTGAAGTTTGACGTCGACGAGCAGGCGACGCTGCCGACGCTGCGGAATCTGCCGGGCGTGAAGACCGTCGAGCCGCCGACGGAGCATCACCTGGAGGCGGTGTACTTCGACACCGAGAGCCTCGTACTCGCCGCCCACCACATCACCCTGCGGCGTCGCGCCGGCGGCGACGATGCGGGCTGGCACCTCAAGTTGCCGATCGACGCCGGTGAGCGGCAGGAGATCCACGCCCCGCTGACCGGGGACTCCGCCACGGTGCCCGAATCGCTCGTACGCCTCGTGCGGGTGCACGTGCGCGACCGCCCTCTCGTGGCGGTCGTGCTGCTGCGCACCCGGCGCATCGTGCACCGGCTCCGCGGACTCGACGGCGAGGCCCTGGCCGATGTCTGCGACGACCGCGTGGAGGCCGACCGGCTCGTGCCGAGCCCCCAGCATGCGGCCTGGCGTGAATGGGAGGTCGAGCTGGTCGACGGCCCGGCTTCCCTGCTCGACGCGAGCCGCGAGCTGCTCGCCGCCGACGGCATCCGCCCCTCGGTGCATGCCTCCAAGCTCGGGCGGGCGCTCGGCGACGGCTTTCCGGCTGAGCCGGCCGGCGTTCCGGCGGCCACCTCGTCCGGCGCCGCGGCCGGAGTTCTGCTTGCCTACACGCACGAACAGGTGTCCGCACTCACCGAGCAGGACCCCCGAGTGCGTGAAGACGAGCCCGACGCCGTGCACAAGATGCGAATCGCCACCCGCCGCCTGCGCACCGCCCTCGCCACGTACGCTCCCCTGTTCACCGACGAGCAAGCCACCACCCGGCTGCGGGCAGAACTGCAATGGCTGGCGCGCTCGCTCGGCCGCGCCCGAGACGAGCACGTGCAGGAAGCCCGCCTGCTGAAGCTCATTGCGAAGGAGCCGGCCAAGCTGCTGCTCGGTCCGGTCGCCGAACGCGTTGCCGCGCAGTTCGCGGACCGAACGGAGGCCGCCCGAGGCGATCTTCAGTCGGTGCTCGACGGCACCCGCTACTTTCGACTGCTCGACGAGCTCGACGAGCTACTCGCGGCGCCACGCTTTACCAGGCTCGCCTATGCCTCGGCGCGCACGGTGGTGCCCGGCCTGCTCGCGCGCGACTGGAAACGCGTGCGCACCGCGGTACGCGCGGCCAAACATGTACCGGCCGGCCCGGAGCACGACCGCGCCCTGCACGAGGTGCGCAAGAGCGCGAAACGCCTCCGCTACGCCGCAGAAACGGCCCTGCCCGTGCGGCGCAAAAGCGCCAAACGTCTGGCCGCCGACGCACAAAAGCTGCAAAGCATCCTCGGCGAGCACCAGGACAGCGTGATCGCCCGTGACCTTCTGCTCACCCGCTTCACCGAGCAGGCGCACCGCAACGGCGAGCCCACCTTCAGCTATGGTCGCCTGTACACCCGGGAGGAGCTTCGGGCAGCGGATGCCGTGGCGCGTTTTCACCGCGCCTGGAAAGCCTTCTCCCGCCCCGAATAACGTCCCGGTAACGCAGCGCGGAGTTCACTGTCACTGGCCAGAGGGGCCACGTGAGAGAAGGAGCAAAACGCTGATGGCGAGTGGGCAAGAATACGTGCGTGTGGACCCGGTCGAAGACTTCGGCGGTCCGGACGTAGACACATCGGCACGCTTTGGGCAGGACGAAGCGGCATCGGGTCAGGAAACGGACTCCGGCTCGCCCGAAGGACTGGACGACACGGTCCGGCGCGACCGGGCGCATCCGCGCGACACGGCCTCCGCCGAAGAGCGACGGGAGAGCTGACATGTTTGCGTTCTGCAACAGGTACTCGAGAACCGTCTGGGTCATGTTCGAATGGCACCACCCTAACTGCAGCGACGGAGGCAACTGGGAGAAGAAGGGATGGTGGCGCATCGAGCCGGGTCAAACCTCGGTGGTGTACGGCGGTGACCTCACAGCGCTGAACGCGTGCTCGTACTACTACGCGCACGCTGCTGACGGGGCTGAGTGGGCCGGCGAATTCACGGAGTTCGTTCCGCCGCGGGTGTTCGACTGGTGCATCAACACAAGTTCGACCGACTCGCGCCGGGTGGGCATGCGCGAGAAGTGCACGGGGAACTTCAACAATTTCACGGTGAACCTCACGGGCTGAGCAGTATGCACCCCTAGCCGAGGGTGACCGTTCCGGCGGCCCCGTCAACGGTCACCCGCTGACCGGTGACGATGCGCAGGGTCGCATCGGCCACACCCACCACCGCCGGGATGCCGTACTCCCGAGCGACCACGGCGCCATGCGAGTTGGAACCGCCCATTTCCATCACAAGGGCGCCGGCGGTGAGAAACAGCGGCGTCCAACCGGGGTCGGTGGACGGTGCCACCAGAATCTCCCCCGGTTCGACGTGGGCGCCCACCGGATCGAGAATCACCCGCGCCAGACCGGTGATCGTGCCCGATGATGCGGGGCTGCCCAGCAGCGTGTTCGGATCGTTGTGGTGCGCCGTCCCCGGCAGGGCTTCCGGCTCGGTGCCGTCGGAGAGCAGCACCCGGGGAACGTGACGGCGGCGCATCTCCCGTTCGTAGTCATCGCGCCGCTCCTCGATTCGCGCCCGGACGTCTTCCCCGCTGTGCACGGCGAGCCGCGCCTCGCCGAGGTTCAGCCAGAAAACATCCGTGGCGGCGGCGAGCAGCCCGCGGTCGACGAGTTCCCGACCCACCAGCAGGAGCTGGCCGCGTGCGGCGCCGATCATGTGCACGATGTAGTTCTTGGGCAGTTCCCGCTGCCCGCACAGTAACCGCGCCCGGCGCAGCGCGGCGTGCACGAGCACCCCGCGCAGCCACCCTCTGCGCCGAGCCGTGGCCACGAGCCTCGCGACGGTGGCCTCCGCCGCGGTCGCGCCGGCCTCAAACTGACGGTCGGGCGCGAGCTCGGGGTCGCTCAGCCGCAGGTAGTTGGCGACCATCCCCACGATATGCGTGGGGTCCTCGCTCCAGCGAGGCATGCCGATATCAATCTCGGCGACGGCCCGGTGCCCATAGCGGGCGAGGAACAGCGTCACCGCGTCGTGTGCCGCGTGCGGCAACGTGCCCTCCTCGTATTCCTCCGCCAATTCCCGTACGGGCGCGGCCTCGAACCGCGCGAGGGACGCCTCGTCACGGCGAATCGTCTGCGCGACGGACCACAGCGCCAGATCCATTTCGGTGGTCACGTTGTGGGGCAGCCCGCGCAGCACGCCCTGCAGGTCCCCCGGCGCCGCGGACGCCCCGAGCAGCGAGCGCGCGGCGGCCAGCATGACGAATCCCGCCACCGCCACCGGCAAAACGGACGGAACCAGGGGAAAGATGCTGCCGAGGATGCGTTCGGCGTGGTCCAGTCGTTCCCGCGGCGTGGACCCGGGCGGTATCGTGCAGAGCTGTTCCAACACCTCCCCCACCTGCTCGGCCCGCCGCAGCGCCGCCTTCGGGAAGAGCACCGCACGCACGAGAATCGGGACCGCACCGATGCGGGCGGCCACGCGCACGAAGCGCTTCACCACGGGGAAGGGCGACCGGCCGGTAACCAAGAAGCGCGGATCGGCACCGACGGCAGCGAACACGACCGCAGACCGTGCCTCCATCACTCCGAGGGCCCGGCCGATCATCTCGCGGCCGATGCGGCTGCGCAGCATCGGCGTCACGTCCAGGAACATGCGCTGGCCGATCTCGGTGTACGCGCCGGGGCCGTTTCGGGGATCGGCCACGACGACCCCGCCCATCCGTGCCATGGAGGATGCGATCACCCGAAAACCTGCGCGACCCATCGGCGTGATCGGGCGGGTGAGGCCCTGGGCGAGACTGAGGCACAGGTAGGCACGCGGACCCGGATGGCTCGAGGTTCGGGGTGCTCGCGGGTACAGCGTGGTCACCGGCCGGGATTGCGTCACCCACAACATCCCGTCGGCGTCGATGGCCCATTCCACGTCTTGCGGTGCCGCGAAGTGCTGCTCGATCCGGCGCCCCAGGGCCGCGATCGCGCGTACCTGCGCGTCGTCCAGGCAGGCCGCCCCGGAGCCCTCCTGGTCGACCTGTTCGGTGCCGCCGCCCGGCATCGACCGCACGGATGATCGCCGGTCACCGGGCTGCCGTGAACGAATGGTCCCGGATTCGCTGGCCACGACGAAATGATCTGGGGTCACGAGGCCGGATACCACGGCCTCGCCGAGGCCTTCGCTCGCGTCGATCACCGTCTCCCGGCGTCGACCGGTCACCGGATTCGCGGTGAACATCACGCCGGCGACGGATGCCTGCACCATGCGCTGCACGACGACGGCCAGTGCCACGTCACGGATGCCGTTCTGCGCCCGGTACACCACCGCCCGGTCGGTGAACAGACTGGCCCAGCAGCGACGCACCGCCTCCACCACCGCGTCGCCGCCCACCACATTGAGGAACGTGTCCTGCTGGCCGGCGAAGCTCGCCGTCGGAAGGTCCTCGGCGGTCGCCGACGACCGTACCGCCACGGGTTCGTCCGTGCCCCAGCGCGCATAGGCGCGCCGCACGGCCTCGTCGACCGAGGCGGGAACCGCGCTCGCCAACACGATGGCGCGGGCCTCGCCGGCGAGCCGAGTGAGGTGGGGAACATCGTCGATGTCCGTTGCACGCAGGGCCTGCAGCACGGGGTCGAGCGCGGTGGTGGCGGCGCTGAGCCGGTACGCATCCGTGGTCAGTGAGAAGCCGGGCGGCACGGCGAACCCGGCCCGGATCAACACTCCGAGGTTGGCGGCCTTGCCGCCCACCAGCGCGAGAGCATCGGCATCGACCCGGTCCAGATCAACCACGAGCAGCCGCTCCTGGCCTGGCGTTTCAGTACTGTGCATGGTTCTCCACCCTGGGCCGCTTGGTGGCGCCAGACTAGCACCGGGCCTTTCACGGCTCAGGCGTCATCGTCCCAGTCGGTGCCCTCGAGGTCGCCGCGCAGGGTTCCGGTCGCCGCGTCAACCGCGGCGCCGACGGTTCCGGCAAATCGCTCGGGCCGAAACCGGTCGCCCAACCCGTACTCCCGGAGCGTGTCTTTCACGGGCCCCTTCATCTCGGCGAAGATGAGGGTGATGCCGTGGGATGCGAGAAAATCGTCGAGTGCAATGAGCTCGTCGATCGCGGTGGTGTCGATTTCGGTGATGGGTTCGGCGGCCAGAATGACGGTGTGGATCCCGTCCCCGGCGCCGGCGACCGTGGATCGCACGAAGTCATCGAACATGCCGCCGTTGGCGAAAAACAGCGGGGCGTCGAAGCGCACGATGACGAGGCCCGGGAGCCGCTCGCCCTCCGGGTGCCTGGCGAGATCGTGGTAGCCGCGCACGCCGCTCACCCGGCCGAGCTCGGCGCGGTACGGGCGCCAGGCATGGGCGATGAAGGCACCGAGGGACAGCACGATCGCCACGACGATTCCTTCGATCACCCCCACGGCGAGTACTCCGGCGAAGGACGCGAGCGACAGGGCGGCCTCGATCTTGCTCATTCTCACGAGCGCGAAGAATCCGCGCACGTCGACGAGGCCGGCCGCAGCGACGATCACTACGGCGGCGATGACGGCCGAGGGCAGGTACGCGGTCAAGCCCGGCGCGAGCAGCATGAAGGCCACGATGAGCAGCGCTCCGACCACGTTCGTGAGCTGCGACCGCGCCCCCGCCTGCTCGGCAACGGGAGTGCGTGAGGACGAGGCGCACACCGGAAACCCGCCGAGCAGCCCGCCGGAAATGTTGGCCAGACCGACGGCCGTCATCTCCTGGCCGCCGTCGACGCTCTCGCCCCGTCGCGCCGCGAACGAGCGCGAAATCACGGCCGTGTCGGCAAAGGCGATCAGGGCGATGCCCAGCGCCGGCACGACGAGGGCCCCCACGTCGCTCCAGCGGAGGCCGCCGAGTTCCGGCGCCGGGATTCCCTGCGGCAGCGCCCCGACGACGGGAAGGTCATTCTGCAGACCCAGCACCGCCGTGAGCGTCGTTGCGCCGACGACGGCCACGATGACACCCACCACGCGGGCCTTGCGCCACGCCAGCACGACAATGACCAGCAATGCGCCGAGGCCGATCAGCGTCGCGGTCAGCTGCACCTCGCCGGCGGCGATGCCCCGGGCGACGCCGACCGCGGTTCCGACGGGGGTATCGGCCGTCACCTGGAAACCCAGAAGTGCCGGCAGCTGCGACATGATCACCAACACCGCGAGCGCGTTCAGGTAACCGACCCGCAGGGGCTTGGACAGCAGGTCCGTGATGAACCCGAGGCGCAGAATGCCGCCAAGGAGCAGGATCACGCCGACCATGATCGCGAGCAACCCGGCGAGGGCCACGGCCCGATCACCGTCCCCGAGGGCGAGCGGCACAATGGCCACGGCAATGATCGGCGCCAGGGCCGAGTCCGGGCCCAGCACGAGAATGCGTGACGGACCGAACACGGCGTAGGCGAGCAGCGGAATGATTGTGGCGTAGAGACCGGCCTGCGGCGGAAGGCCGGCGACCTTGGCGTAGCCGATGCCCACCGGGATGAGCAGCGTGGTGAGCACGACGCCCGCACGCAGATCCGGAACGAGCCACGCGCGCTGGTAGCTGCGTGCCGTGTCGATCCCCGGCACCCAGCGCCGCAGCATCCTGGCAGCCAACCCATTCCTTCCCGGCACGTCGGTGCGCCCCAAAGTACCAGTCGGCGGGACGGTGGGACAGTGGGCACGCACAAGGCCCGGAACGATAACGTTCCGGGCCTTGTGTTGCCGGCTTGCGCCTGCTGGCAATTCAACTGCGTGTGACAACCACCAGTGGTGGAGATGCGGGGAATTGAACCCCGGTCCACTGTTGTGGTCATATGCCTTCTACGGGTGTATCCAGTGAAATCGCTTTCTCGGCCCCGGAATTTGCCACTGGCATCTACTCCGACAGGCCCAGCCTTCGTTTAAGTCCCTCTACACCCCGGGGCTCAGTGTAGAAGCAATCTCTCTAGCTGACGTCAGGATCCGGGTAGAGAGCATTCCCAGTCTGACGGTCTCAATGTGGTTCTACTTAGGCCGCGAGGGCGAAAGCGGAACGCGAGACAGTGCGGTTTGAATTGGCACTTATTGTTTTGCAGAGATCGTTTACGAGATAACCCTGCATCCTCGACCCGCTTCTCATAATTGCGCAAACAATGTCGAAACCGATCATCCCCATGAAGAGGTGGTTGTCACACGCTGTTGAATTACCAAACTGCTTTCGCAGTCCTTAACTCTACCGCACGCACGGCTCTACCGCACGCACGGCTCTACCGCACGCACAGCTCTACCGCACGCACGGCCGTGGCACCAGTTAGTCGCCCAGGTGGCGACGGGCCGACATCGCGCGATCCGACTCACGCTTGTCCTGGCGTTCCCGCAGGGTCTGACGCTTGTCGTATTCCTTCTTGCCCTTCGCTACCGCAATCTCCACCTTCGCGCGACCGTTCGAGAAGTAGATGCGCAGCGGAACGAGCGTGTAGCCGCCCTCTTTCGTCTTATGGCTGATCTTGATGATCTCCTGCTTGTGCAGCAGGAGTTTGCGCTTGCGCCGGGGCGGGTGGTTCGTCCAGCTGCCGCCCGAGTACTCGGGAATGTGCACGGCATCGAGCCACATCTCGCCGCCCTCAATGAAGGCATAGCCGTCGATGAGTGAGGCTCGACCGGCGCGCAGCGACTTCACCTCGGTGCCGCTCAAGACCATTCCGGCCTCGTACGTGTCACCGATGGAATAGTCGTGGCGCGCCTTGCGGTTGGACGCTACAACTTTCTCGCCACTTTCCCTGGGCACAATTTCTCCAATACGTGAGCGGCCCGCGTGTGCGGGGCAGCCCATCAGTCTAGCGCGAGCAGGCCCGGGGCTAGACCTTGAGGTAACGCGTGATCGCGAAGTTGGCCGAGAACGCGGCCAGGACCGCACCGACCACCAGCAGAATCGGCACCACAAGCGCCGCATCGTCCATGCCAACGAGTGAGAATCCGGTGAGTCTTATCCCGAGGTACCCCTGCACGAAGAAGTGCACGATGCCCACGATGGCACCGCCGGCCAGTAGCGAGCCCAGAAGAGCCGCGAACACGCCCTCAAGAATGAACGGGGTCTGAATGAACCGGTTCGACGCTCCGACGAGCCGCATGATGCCCAACTCGCGCCGCCTCGAGAATGCCGACAAGCGGATGGTCGTGGCGATGAGCAGCGCCGCCGCCACAAGCATGAGCCCCGCGATCCCGATAGCGGTGTAGCTGGCGACGTTGAGCACGGAGAAGATTTGGTCCAGGTACTTGCGCTGGTCAGCCACGTTCTCGACACCGGATTGGCCGGACAGGCTCTCCACAAGCACGTCAGACTGCGAGGGGTCGTTCAGGTTCACCCAGAACGTCTGGTTGAGCTGGTCCGGGGACACATAGTCGGCGACCGGGTTGCCCTTGAACTGCGTCTGGAAGTTCTCGAACGCCTGATCGTGGGTCTCGAAGTAGTACTTGTCCACGAACGGCGCGAGGGTCGGGGACTTCAGCTGGTCCTCGACCGCGTCGATCTGCTCCTGGGTTGCTTCGCCCCCGGTGCACGTCTCACCGGACGACACGTCGGTGCACATGTAGATGCCCACCTGCGCCTTCTCGTACCAGAAGTTCTTCATCTGGCCGATCTGCATCTGCATCAAAATGGCGGCGCCCACGAAGGTGAGGGAGATGAACGTGACGAGCACGACGGAAACCACCATGGAGGCGTTGCGGCGGAGGCCGTTCGCTGCCTCAGAAAGTACGAGTGCGAGTCTCATCGGGTGGGGCCTACGTTCTGCTCGCCGGTTTGGTCGGGTTTCTCACCCGGGGCACGAAGTCCGAGCTTCTCGGCCAGGGTGAGCTGTTCGGGTGCGTCGTGCTGGGTAACCGGCAGAATCGGGCGCGTCATGGCGGGGACGGTCTCGTCGGCCGCGGTCTCGTCGTCGGCGGGTTCCTCGGCGCCGTCGGCGGGCGGGGAAACGGCCGGTCGATCGAAATCAGACAGACGTGCCGGCTCGGGAGCCGGCGCGGGGACGGGTTCCGGCACGGGGACGGGCTCGGGCTCGGGCTCGGGGACAGGTTCCGGCGCGGGGACGGGCGCGGGCTCGGGCTCGGGCGTGGTCTCCGGGTCACGCGCCACCGGGGGCGCCGGTGGGAAGAACATCGCCTCGCGGGACGGTGCCTGGGTTGCGACCGCGGGGGGTGCCAGCACGGTGTCCGTGTGCACGGGGGCGGCGAACCCGGGAGCCACGGGATGCGCCGCTCCGGGAATGGTCGGGATCGCAGCCGTGGCGTATCCGCCCTCACGCTCGTCGCGCACGATCGTGCCGTCCTCGAGTTCAATCACTCGACGCTGCATTTTGTCGACGATGCCGGCCTCGTGGGTGGCCATGATCACCGTGGTGCCGCCGGCGTTGATGCTCGCCAGCAGGGCCATGATTTCGGCACTCGTGGTGGGGTCGAGGTTTCCCGTCGGCTCGTCGGCGAGCAGGATCTGCGGTTTATTCACAATGGCTCGGGCGATCGCCACACGCTGCTGCTCGCCTCCGGAGAGTTCGTGCGGCAGGCGAAGCGCCTTTTCGGCCAGCCCCACCATCTTGAGCGTGTCGGGTACGGCTTCCTGGATGAAGCCGCGGGACTTGCCGATCACCTGCAGGCTGAACGCCACGTTGTCGAAGACGTTCTTGTTCGGCAGCAGGCGGAAGTCCTGGAACACCACACCGAGGTTGCGGCGAAAGTAGGGGACCTTGCGGTTGGAGATGGAGCGCAGGTCGTGGCCGAGCACGTGAATGCTGCCGCTGGTGGGCTTCTCTTCCTTCAGCACGAGGCGCAGACAACTCGATTTTCCCGAGCCGGACGCGCCAACAAGGAACACGAATTCGCCGCGAAGAATCTCGAGGTCGACAGCGTTCAGGGCCGGTCGGGTGGTACCGGGATACTTCTTGGTGATGTGATCAAATCGAATCATGGCCTCTTGAGCCTAGGCAGGCCACAGCCGATTTGCCACAGCGACATACCTATTGCGCGCTATCAGTCCTGAGGCGCCCGTTTGCGCCAGCGGATGCCCGCGGAAATGAAGCCGTCCAGGTCACCGTTGAACACGCTCGTAGGGTTGTTGACTTCGTGGTTCGTGCGAAGGTCCTTGACCATTTGGTACGGCGCGAGCACGTAGCTGCGCATCTGGTCGCCCCAGCTCGCCGTGATGTTTCCGGCGAGTTCCTTCTTGGTCGCCGCTTCCTTCTCGCGCTCGAGCAGGAGCAGCCGGGACTGCAACACGCGCATGGCCGCGGCGCGGTTTTGAATCTGGCTCTTCTCGTTCTGGCAGCTCACCACTGTTCCGGTGGGAAGGTGGGTGATGCGCACCGCGGAGTCGGTGGTGTTCACCGACTGGCCGCCGGGACCGCTCGATCGAAAAACGTCGACCCGAATGTCATTGTCGGGCACGTCAATGGATTCGGTCTGCTCGATCAAGGGAACGACCTCGACCGCCGCGAACGACGTCTGGCGTTTTCCGGCCGAGTTGAACGGGCTCATGCGCACGAGCCGGTGGGTACCGGCCTCCACGCTCAGGGTGCCGAAGGCGTAAGTGCCGTCAACTTCAACGATGGCCGATTTGATGCCGGCCTCTTCGGCGTAGCTGATGTCGAGCACGCTCGTACGGTAGTCGTGCTGTTCCGCCCAGCGCAGGTACATTCGCAGCAGCATCTCGGCGAAGTCCGCGGCATCCACTCCCCCGGCGCCGGCGCGAATGGTGATGACGGCGTTGCGCTCGTCGAACTCGCCATTGAGCAGGGTCTGCACTTCCAGCTCGCCCAGCAGCTTCTGCAGGCTGGCAAGTTCGGTCGCCGCCTCATCGGCCGAGTCCTGGTCTCCCTGGCCCTCATTGGCCATCTCGACCAGCAGCTCGAGGTCGTCGAGGCGTGAGTCGATGCTCTCGATGCGCTTGAGGGAACTCTGCCGGTGGCTAAGGTCGCTCGTGACCTTTTGCGCGTGTTCGGTGTCGTTCCAGAGGTCGGGTGTACCGGCCTCGTCGCTGAGCTCGGCGATGTCGGCGCGCAGCCGTTCAACGTCGACCACCGAACGAATATCGCCAAAAGTGGTCCGCAATGCGGCGATCTGCTCCGAGAAGTTCAAGTCAATCATGTCGGGCTCCAGCCTACCCGGCCCGGTTGGCGCGCGAACCGGCGGTTTCCCGGCGGGGCAGGCGTAGCATCGACACCGATGAGTAACGCCGAGCGCCCCTTCAGCCTGCGGTCGGTCGCCTTGGCTGCTTTTCTGCCGACCCTGCTCTTCTCGGTCGGAGAGGGCGCGATCATCCCGCTGATTCCGCTCGTGGCCAATGATCTCGGTGCCACCCTCGCCGTTGCCGGCTTCATCGCGGCCATGATCATGCTCGGCGAACTGGTGGGCGATATCCCGAGCGGAGCCATCGTCTCCCGCATCGGCGAGCGCAACGCCATGCTGTGGGCGTCGCTGCTCACCATCGTGTCCGTGCTCGTCTGCCTCGTGGCGCCCAACCCGTGGGTGCTCGGGGTCGGCATTTTTCTCATCGGCATCGCCACCGCCGTCTTCGCCCTCGCCCGGCATGCCTTTATGGCGAGCTACGTGCCGCGCGTGTACCGGGCGAGAGCGCTCTCCACCCTCGGCGGTGTTTTTCGCGCCGGCTGGTTCATCGGCCCGATCCTGGCGGCCGGGCTCATCTATGTCACCGGGTCGACCCGATCGGCGTTCTGGCTGTTCATCGCGTGCTCGCTGGGCGCGGCCGTCATCCTGTTTCTGCTGCCCGACCCTGCTGCCACGTTTGGCGAACGCCCCGCCCGCGGTCCTGCCGCGGTCGGCCTGCCCGCCACCCTGCGCGCCCCCGGGCTGTTCGCCACCATTCGCGACAGCAGCGCGGTACTCGTACGTTTGGGCACCGGCGCCGCTCTCGTCGGGGCAATGCGCGCCAGCCGTACCGTCATGCTCCCGCTCTGGGCGGTGAGCATCGGCATCAGCGCGCCGCACACCGCCCTCATCATCGGCATCGCGGGCGGCATCGACTTCGCCCTGTTCTACGTGAGCGGCCAGATCATGGACCGGTTCGGGCGGCTGTGGAGCGCCGTGCCGTCCATGGTGGGTCTCGCCGCCGGTCATCTCGTGCTCGCCCTCACCCACGATCTGCCCACGAACGTGGAATGGTTCATCGGCATCGCCATGTTCCTCTCCCTCGCCAACGGCATCGGAAGCGGGTTGCTCATGACGCTCGGCGCCGACCTGGCGCCCCAGATCGGTCCGGCCGCGTTCCTCGGGGCCTGGCGGTTCACCGCGGATGCCGGCAGCGCGGCCGCTCCGCTGACCATCGCCGGCCTGACCGGAGTCGCGACGTTGTCCATCGCCAGCGGAGCCATGGGCGTGCTCGGCCTTGTGGGGGCCATACTTCTGTATAGGTATATTCCGCGCTATGCTCCCCACCGGCCTCGATAGCCGCCCGTTCCGCCAGCGATAGGCATTCCCATGCACCTGCTCCGCACCGATCGGCTGTTGCTGCGGCCGTGGACTGTCACCGACGCGGATTTTCTTCTGGATGTCTACTCGCGCTGGGACGTGCAGCGCTACATCGGCGTCGTGCCATGGCTGATGACCTCCATCGATGATGCCTTCGATCGCCTCGCGGCCTGGCGGCTCCTCGACGACGGCGTGCGCGGCGTCTGGGCGGTGACCGAGTCCGACAGCGGCAAGCTGCTCGGGACAGTTCTGCTCAAGTACATTCCGGCGTCCACCACGAATGTGGACGGTGATCGGGCAGGCGACACGGAGATCGGCTGGCATTTTCATCCGGATGAGTGGGGCAAAGGCTGCGCGAGCGAGGCGGCATCCGCAGTCTTGCGGCACGCCTTCGCGCACGGTCTAGACCGGATCGTGGCGGTGACCAACCCACACAACCTGGCATCGCAGCGAGTGTGCGAACGCATCGGCATGCGCCACGAGGGCGTGACCGACGCCTACTACGACGCGCGGTGCGAGCTGTTCGTCGCGACGGCCGCCTGAACCGGCGGAATAGGGCCGGCGGAATAATGCCGACGCTCACGCTGTTCGCTCCGGTATGCCCCTCATTGGAGAATACGAAGCAAGCACGGCCCAGTGGGTGCGTGACCAGGTGGACCTCTATGAAAGTTCCGGAGGAGCCCAAGGCACCACGCTGCGCGGCATGCCCGTTGTGGTGCTGACGACGCTCGGCGCGAAGTCCGGCAAACTGCGCAAGGCACCACTCATGCGTGTGGAGTACGAGGGCAGCTACGCCGCCGTCGCGTCCCTGGGCGGCAGTCCTAAAAACCCGGTCTGGTACGCGAACGTGGTGAATCACCCCATCGTGGAGTTGCAGGACGGCACGCAGAAGTGGGACATGACGGCGCGTGAAGTGACCGGCGACGAGAAGTCCCAGTGGTGGGAGCGCGCGGTTGCGGCGTTCCCCGACTACGCGGACTACCAGGCCAAGACGGAGCGAACGATTCCGGTGTTCGTACTCGAACCCATCGTCGCTGACTAAGCGTGGCGCGTTCGCGCCTCCGCGGCGCCACGATCGACCCGATTCGGCTGCATGATCTCGCCGACAACGATGGATCGCAGCTGCAACGCGGTGACGACCGGGAAGCCGAACGGTTCAGCGGCTGCGACCTGACCGCGCGCGACCTCACCGGCGCCTCGTTTCGCGAGTGTGAGTTCGTGGGCGTGACGTTCACCGAAACGAAACTGCGCGGCGTGACGTTCTCGGAGGTGCAGGCCAGAGACCTGCACGCTCCCGTGTTCAGTGCCCCCCGCTCCACCTGGCGTGACGTGCGCGTCGACCATGCGCGTCTCGGCTCGGTCGAGGCCTACGAGGCGCAGATGCGTTCGGTGCACATCGACGGGTCCAAGCTCGACTTCGTCAACCTGCGCAGCGCCACCCTCACCGATGTGCTCCTCTCCAATTGCATCATCGACGAGCTCGATCTCGGCGGCGCGTCCGTGCAGCGGCTGGAGCTGCAGAACTGCCATATCGGCACGCTCGACGTGAATGGTGCCAAGCTCAAGGACGTGGACCTGCGTTCGAGCGAGTTCGGTGCCGTCCACGGCCTCGAGGGACTCCGCGGCGCCACGATCGACGACGCGCAGCTGTCGCTGCTGGCACCGCTACTCGCCGCGCACCTCGGCATCCTCGTGGAGTAGCGCGCCGCCGTCCCCTCGCGGTTCCGCTAGGGGACGGCGGTGGCCGTGAGCTCGAGGTCGGACCGCGGACGATCCTCACGCTGGGTCGCGACGGCGGCACCGGCGGCCACACACACCACCAGGATGGCGATCTGCTGCTGCAGCGTGAACGATTCGCCGAGCACGAGCGCCCCGAACCCCGCGGCGATCACCGGGCCGAAACTCGTGATGATCGCGTACAGGCGCGGGGTGATCCGGCGGAGGATGTACGTGTCGACCGTGTACGGGAACGCCGACGACAGCACGCCGATGAGTGCCAGCAGGCCGATGACGCCCCAGTCGAGGCGGCTGAAGTCCACGGTGACGAGAGCGAGCGGCACCACGAGGGCCAGGCTGACGAGGCTCGCAATCGTAATTCCCTCCAACCCCGGAAACTCGGCGGCGACGCGCCGGGTGAGCAGGATATACGCGGCCCATGCCGCCGCCGCGGTGAGCGCGAGCACGATGCCCAGCAGACTGAGCGTTCCGTCCGACCAGGTGAGTAGAAACACGCCGCCGCCTGCCGCCATGGCAAACACGAAGTCGAGGGGACGACGGGACGTGGCCAGGGCCAGGGCGAACGGGCCGAGGAACTCGATCGTCGCCGCCACGCCGAGTCCGAGCAGGCCGACGGCCTGGTAAAAGGTGACGTTCATGATGGCGAGCACGACACCCAGCGCGAGTGCCGGCCACACGCGGCGCCAGCTGAGACTCGACAGCTTGGGCCGGTAGAACGGCAGAATCACACAGACCATCACGATCTGGCGCGCGGCGACAACGACCGGTGATCCCACGACGGGAATGAGCAGGCCGGCCAGGCTGGAGCCGAAGTTGATGCTGACCTCGGTGGCGATTTGGGCGCCCGCGCCATTCAATCGGTCGCGTTTGTCGCTCACCGCACGTCCTCCCCTGCACCGGGGAGGTGCGCTATCGAGCGTAGTGGCTACGGGCGAGTGCGGTGAGGCATCCGTTTCTAGTCGGGGAGGGGGATGAAGCTGTACTCGCTCGTGAGGTGTTCCTTCTTGCAGATGCCGCAGTACAGCACCCCGGAATTGCGCATGGCAACGACCCGTGAGGAACACTGGATGACCTTGGGGCCGCAGCACGGTGAGATGACCATGTAGCTGCCGGGCTCGGCCGGGTCGTGTCCGCTGAGGCCGCGGTCGTGATGCACGCCCTCGCAGGGAAAATTAGTGTCAAAATCGAGCAGTTCGACAATCTCAACGTCGAGAACTGCATCCAATAGCGGATTCATGAAGTGAAACGGTCCGTCCAGGAGGGGAGCCGCGCGGTGGCACATAACACCCGCTGGCGACCACACCGGATGAGCGACGACGAAGCGTCGGTACACCAACCAGGGTCCGGGGCTGGAATGGAATTAGGAACACACAAAAAGAAAAATGCTCCTTACAAAATAAGAAGCAACAATGCCAAGTACGCGTTCTGTGCAGCATACACCAGAATCATCAGAATTGTTACCACATGACCGAGCGGGCAACCACGGTCACCTCGACGGGGATGCCGTCGGGGACAAAAAGGGTCAGGACGGGTGGCCTCCACCAGGCGCTGAGCGACACGGTGGCGCTGTGACCATCGCTTGACAGAGCCTGAGACATGGTCAGGCCCTCGAAGTCTTCGTGCGGCAGGGCGAGGTAGTCGGCGACGGCGCCCCGCACTTCGGCGGCGTCGAGGGCGCGGTCGGCGTCGGTGGTTCCCCGTTCGATCGCGCCGAATTGGAAGGCCTCCGCCCCGGCGAGCGCCGCGCCGTCTGCGAGGGTGAACAGGCGTTTGCGTTCCAAGTACAGGGACGTCGCGGCGACGACCACGAGGATGAGCGCGAGCGACACGAACCCGTAGAAGATGGTGAGCAGCAGGGTGGAGCCTTCCTCGTTTGCCGCGCCGAGGTCGCGGCGGGTCATCGCGTGCCCCAGAAGCGCGACACAACACGCGTGGCGGTGGCCTCCAGCGGGATGCTCGCCGCTCTCGGCAGCGCGAGCAGGTCGGGCACGAGCGGCAGCGTGACCCGAATGCGCACGGTGACGGTGACCGCGCTCTGGCGGGTGAGGCATCCGCCGGCGGGAGCCGTGCAATCGATGACCACGGCAGCGGCGTCCGGGTCGAGGCCGTAATCCATCAGGGCGAAGTGCACGGCGCGGGCGGCCCGCTCGTTGGCGGTCTCCTCATCGGGCGAGCCCACGTAAACCCGCGCGGCCTGCCGCGCCGCGCCCTCGACCGCGAGCGACCCGCCCTGCAATGCCGACATTGCGACAACCAGATAGACCAGCGGTACCAGCAGGATCATGCCGGCGGTGATGAATTCAAGTGCGGCGGAGCCGGATTCGGAATCGTCGGCCACGAGGCTCCGGGCCGCCTGGGCCCGCCTCGACCGCAGGAGTCTCAGGTGGGACGACCCGGAGCGCTCACTCCCCCGCCGTCTCCCGAGCCGCATGGCCTTCGACCTCCAACCCGCGATTGATGCCGATCAAACCCAGAAGCGGCAGCGGGGCGACAACGCGCATCTGCACGGTTGGCACCCCGGCATCGGAGCCGTAACTCGCCGTGATCCCCTGCGCGTAGGCCGGTCCCACCGCGATCTGAATCAAATCACGCGTGCGCGCGGTTCCCTCCGCCAGGCTGCTGTCCGCGAGAGAGGCATAGCGAGCGCCTTCGGCTGCCGCGTCCAGCACGGTGTTGCGCACGTGCAGAGCGAGGGCAAGTTGCATGACCCCGAGCGTGAGCACGGTCAGAAGCGACGCGACCATGACGAACTCGGCGACCGCTGAGCCGCGCTCCGAGGAGGCTCGGGTGGGCGCCCGCACCGCGCGGAGCATCCGTTTCAGGGCGATCACCGCTCAGATGCCGCTGACCCGTGAGATGGCTTGCTCGAAGACACCGCTCAATGCGGGACCGGCGAGGCCCCAGATGATGAGCACCAGCCCGGCCGTCATGAGGGTGATCAGCACCCAGCCGGGAACATCGCCCCTCTCATCGGTGAGGCGAACTGCAAGGCGGCGCATGAGCTGGGACATCATCGTCTGCTTTCCTGAGGAATCACGGTCGAATGGAACGGTCAGAAGCCGGACTGCAAGACAACGAGCCCGGGAAAGATAGCGAACAGTATGGTCATCGGCAAAATGAGAAATACCAGTGGCACGAGCATCGCGACTTCTTTCTTGCCGGCGATCTCGAGCAGGACCCGCTTGGCCTGGTCGCGGGCATCTTGCGCTTGCGCCCGCAGCACTTCGGCGAGTGGGGAGCCGCGGTCGAGGGCTCCCGTAATCTGGTCGACGAGCCGCGTCACCTCCGGCAGCCGGATGCCGCGCGCCAGCGACTGCAGAGCCACCGCGAACGGCACCCCGGTGTGCACCTCGGTCACGACGCCCGCAAATTCCCGGGACAGCTCCCCCGAACTCGTGCCCGACACGCGTCGCAATGAATCAAGGATTCCTTCGCCCGCGGACAGCGACAGGGTGAGGAATTCCAGGATCGTGGGCAGTTCGCTGCGCATACGTGCGAGCCGAGCGGTGGCGGCGCGCTGCAGCAGCCACTCCCGCGCGAGCGCCCCGCCGCAACCGGCGAGCAGGGGCAGGCTGAGCTGAAGCACCAGCGGCAGCGCTCGCACCGCCGGCAACGCCGCGGTGAGCACCACCCCACCCGCCAGGGCGACGAGCCCCCACACCAATTGGCCCGAACGGAACTCGTCGACGGTCCGGCTCGACCCCGACTGCCGCAGGCGTCGTTCAATCGTCTCCGCTCCACCGAGAACACTGGACAACCCGCGTTTGAGCCACCCGAATGCCGGCGAAAACAGGGTGCCGAGAATCGGAATCGGATCCACAGACACCCGGCTGACGAACGCCCGCGCCTCGGCCGACACATCCACAATGTACGGCGCGACCCGATCCGCCAACCGTGGTCGACTGAGCCTCGGCATCAGGCTCACGAGCGACCACAACCCCACCCCGAGCGTGGTGCCCAGCAGCACGGCCCAGCCCAGCGAGGTCGTCACGGGCAGCACCCGCGCCGCCCGCGTCTCTCGGTGCCGGAAACGATCATGGATGCATGATGCCGCGATAGCGCAAGTGATCAGCAGTTATCCACAGGTTGATTCTGAGGATATTTCAGCATCGCGCAGCACGCAGCACGCAGCACGCAGCACCCTGCCGCCACGACGCTCACCGGCCGTCGGATCGCTGCGATCGACGTCACACCGCGCGGACCTGCCCCTAGCGAAACCAGCGATGTTCCTCGGGCAGCCGCCCGAGCGCGACCATCACCCGGTAGGCCACAACAGAGATCACCAGTCCACCGACGATCACCCCGGTGCCCGCCGGAGTGTTGTAAGCGAAAGCGGCTTCGGGCCGCGAGGCCAGCAGCACGAGGATGATCCACGGCGCCGCCACGCCCAGACGCGCGGCATTCACAATCCACGACTGCCGAGCCTCTACCTCCGAGCGGATGGCGGCGTCCTGCCGCAACCAGGCCGCGAGGTTGCGCAGCACCACGGTCACATCGCTGCCGCCCACCTCCCGCGCCATGCGCAAGGTCTCGAGAATGCGATCCGCGACGGGGTCGGCCAGGCTGCGTTTGAGCTCGTCGACGCAGTACGTGAAATTACCGGTGGCCCGATATTCCCGCTCGAACTGCGCAAAGGCACTGCGCGTGGGCGCCGGCCCGGACAGCGCGAGGCTGCTCACGCTATCGGGAAGCGCCAGGCCCGAGCGCAGCGCCGACACGAGGTGGTCGACGACATCCGGCCAGACCGTGCGATTCGCCCGGCGACGAGCCCGCGCCCGCCACGACACGACCAGCGACGGCAACACGAGACCCAGAATTCCGGCCACAACCGACAGCGCCCTCACCGCGAACAGGCCCTGCACGAGTCCGGTCGCGGCAAGCGCAACCACTCCCGAGATCGCCAGAAAGACACCGAGCGGCACGGCGCCCAGGCCCGCCTGCGCGAGAAGGGTGCGCCAGCGACCGACGAGGGTGGGCGCGCTGGACCCGGCCCTGGCCTGCGCGGGCCACATCAGCGGCGACGCCAACAGCACCAGGCCGGCACCGAGCAGGCAGCCGAGCGCGATGATCATGCGGCACCATGCCGCAGTACCTGGGTCGGGTCGAGGCCGCTCGCCCGAAACTTCGCCAGCTTCGTGGGATGCCCACCGGTGGGTTGCAGGTGACCGTCGGGTGAGAGAAAGATCGGGCTTGCTTCAATCATCGGCCCGGCGAGCTGCCCGCTCGGCGCGATGATTTCGGTGACCCGGCGGCGCCCGTGTCGGTCGATTTCGCAGTGCACGACAATGTCGATGCATCCCGCGACGGTGGGCAGCACGAAGGAGGAGTCGATGTTGCGGCCGGCCAGCAACGGCAGCGTCGAGAGCTTCGAGAGGGCATCCCGGGCGCTGTTGGCGTGGATGCTGCACATGCCGGGCAGCCCGCTGTTGAGAGCGATGAGCAGGTCGAGGCTCTCGGCCTCCCGCACCTCCCCCACGATGAGTCGATCGGGTCGCATGCGCAGAGACTCTTTGATCAAGCGCCGCAGGGTGATTTCCCCCGTGCCTTCGAGGCTCGGCTGGCGGCATTGCATGGCGACGACGTCTCGCGCGCTGAGGTCCAGCTCGAACGTCTCCTCCACCGTCACGATGCGTTCGCCTGGCCGGGTGGCCGAGAGCAGCGCATTGAGCATGGTGGTCTTGCCCGCCTGCGTGGCCCCGGAAACGAGGATGTTCTGGCCGGACAGCACGCACAGTCGCAGGAATTCCGCGGCCTGGGTGGTGAGCGAACCGAGCGCCACGAGCTGGTTCAGGTCGTGGATGCGGCGGGTGAACTTGCGGATGTTCACGGCCCAGAATTTGCGGGTGATGTCGGGAATCACGACGTGCAGTCGCGACCCGTCGGGCAGAGACGCATCGACGAAGGGTGAGGACAGGTCGACACGCCGGCCGGAGGCCTGCAGCATCCGCTCGACGAGGTCACGCACCTCACGTTCGCTGAGCAGCAGCGTGGTGAGCTCCGGCACGCCGTCCCGAGCCACGAACACCCGCGCCGGCCCGTTGATCCAGACCTCCTCGATGTCGGGGTCGTCGAGGAACGGCTGCAGCGCTCCGAACCCGGTGAGCGAGGCGACGACCTCCCGTGTCGCCTGGTGCTCGTCGGCGAGCAGCGGCAGGGAACCGCCGAGGGCGCGTTCGCTGTAGCGCCGCACCTCGTCGCGCACGTACTGTTCGGCGAGCGCGTTGTCGGCCGCCAGGTCGACGCCATCACGGCGCACGCGCAGCCGCACCTGCTCGGTAATGATGCGAACGGCCTCAGTCATGGGTGCATGATGCCCCACTTCCCCGTCCGACACCGAGTTATCCACAGCCCCGTTCGCGCCAGTACCTCCCGCACCCGTCCCTACTCCAGGACAAACACGACCGCCGGCACTAGCAACCAACTACGTCGCGCGTCCTCGCGGCAGCGACGAGAACGCGTAACTCACCCGCTCCGCCGCTCAAGCGTCGCGAACTCTTCCGCAAGCAACTCCCGCAGCGCCGGGAGGTCCGGGCAGGCCAGCGGGTCCGCGGCGATCGTCACAGCGACGTCGCCCGCGTAAGACAGCACCACGAACGACACCGTCACATTCCCGGTCGGCACGCTCAGCGGGAGGATCCCGGTGATCGGGCAGCCGAACAGTGACCGTTGGGACTCGGGCCCACGCAGCGTACTTACGAAGGTGTGGATCATCCGTTGCCGGCTGATGAAGCGCTGGTACAGGCCCACCCGGGCGAGCACCCGGAACACCGGGCCGAGCAGAGCCGTGGATGCGCCGGGCGGCTTCTGCTTGGCGCTGCGAGTGAGCTCGGCGACCGCTTTGAGCCGCGTGGTCGGGTCGCCGGCACCGGGGATCGCCAAGGGGATCACTCCGCTGTCATTGCCGAGGTTGCCCGCGCTGGCCTGACGCCGGGCGGAGAACGGCACCGAAATCACGATCGTGTCGACCTGCTCGCCGCGACGTGCCAGCAGATGGTGCAGGGCGCCGGCGACGGCCGTGAGTACAACGTCGTTCACCGTGGCCCCGTGGGCGTGCGCGACACGGTGAACGCGGATCAGCGTGACCCGGATGCCGATGAAACCCCTCCGGGGCCCCGTCGGCCGGTTGAGCGATGTGGGAGCCGCGCCCGCCCCGGCCGTCGGGCGCAACTCGGCCACGGCACTGCCGATCCGGCGAACCGTCTGCGGCATCCGCCGCAGCGAATGGATGCGTCCCCGCGCGGCATCCACGGCCAGCTGCAGAGTCGACGGGCCCGGCCTCGGAAACCCGGGGTGGACCACCTCTCGGACGCCGTCTTCGCTGCCCTCGTCGGCGAGGGCAGCGAGAACAGCCAGCCCGCCGATCCCATCGGCGAGCACGTGGTGGAAGATCAGGATCAGGGCTGCCTCGCCCGGTGTCGTGTCGGTCACCAGAATCGCCGCCCAGAGCGGATGATCCCGCGGCAGTCGGGAGCCGATCAGTTCGGCCGCCAGGCCCAGTACCGCCGGCTCGCCGCCGGGCGGCGGGCACGGGATCGCCGTCACGTGATTGGTGACCTCGAACAAGGGGTCATCCACCCAGACCGGCCGGCCGCATCCGAACGGCGTGTTCTCGAGCCGCTGCCGAAGGCGCGGTACCGCCGCGACGCACTGTCCGATGCGGGCGATGGCACGCGCCGGATCGAGGCCGGCCCGTGCATCAAGCATCAACACCGCCCCGACCTGCATGGGTGTGGGGCCACGCTCAGAAACCAGCGACATCAGGTCGTCGACGGTGATGCGATCAATGGGCGGGGATTCGACCATGCCTTGAACGTATACCCGTCTCAGGTGAGGCTCCCGACTGCACTCGGGGTGCCTTTCGACAGGTTGACCTGGTGTGCGCGAAGGCGCGTCGGCTCGCCACTCCCGTCGCTACTTCAGGACGAACACGACCGCCGGCACCGCCCACCCCCGAAACGACAGGGGCGGGCGGATGCCGGCCGTCAGATCTCCTGAACTAGCGACCAGCCAGGCGATTAACGTGCGGACCAGCCGCCGTCCATCGTGTAGCTCGAGCCGGTGACCATGGCCGCGTGATCCGACGCGAGCCAGGCCACGAGGGAACCGACCTCGTCCGGTTCGACGAGGCGCTTGATCGCGCTTTCGGTCAGCATGATCTTGCTCAGCACCTCCGACTCGGGGATGCCGTGCGCAAGGGCCTGATCGGCGATCTGTTTCTGCACGAGGGCCGTGTTCACATACCCGGGGCTCACGCAGTTGCTCGTCACCCCGTGCTCGCCACCCTCCAGCGCGGTGACCTTCGAGAGTCCCTCCAGCCCGTGCTTGGCGGACACGTACGCGGACTTGAACGGTGACGCCCGCAGTCCGTGCACCGACGACACGTTGATGATGCGGCCGAAGTTGCGCTCATACATCTGCGGCAGCGCCGACCGGATGAGCAGGAACGGGGCCTCGAGCATCAGCGAGAGAATGCGACGAAAGTCGCCCGGGTCAAAGTCCTGAATCGGACTGATCCGCTGGATGCCCGCGTTGTTGACGAGGATATCCACGCCGTCCATCGCTGCGGCCAGGCCCTGCTCGCCGAACTCCTCGGTCCGGAGCAGGTTAACGGCCCAACTCGAACCGCCCACCTCCTCGGCGAGCGCGGCCGCCCCGTGAGCGTCCATGTCGGCCACGATCACGTGGGCCCCCTGATCTGAGAGCGAACGCGTGATTGCGGCGCCGATTCCGCTCGCTCCCCCGGTGACCATCGCTCGCTTGCCTGCGAGCGGGCCGGAGCGGTGAACGGTGAGTGGTGATGGGAGTGTGTCAGTCATGATTCGCCTCTCGAAGGGGGTAGCGGATGGTGCTGCTACTTGACCGGTACGGCCGTGGGCAGTCCGTGCTTGCGGGCGTCGATGGCATCGATCTCGCGCAGCGAGGAGCCCCTGGATTCCTTGAGCGTGAGCACGGCGACGACCGTGATCGCGCAGGCGATCGCGAGGTAGATCGCGACCGGCACCCAGGAGTCGAACTGCTTGAGCAGTGCGACGGCGATGATCGGCGCCATCGAACCGGCCAGGATCGACGTGACCTGGTAGCCAAGCGATACACCGGAGTAGCGCATCCGGGTCGGGAACAGCTCGGCCATGATCGCGGGCTGGCCGGCGTACATCAGGGCGTGGAAGCACAGTCCCAGGGTGATCGCCAGGATGATCAGAACCGGGTTCTCGGTGTCGAACATCGGGAAGGCGAACAGTGCCCAGGTCGCGCCGAGCACGGCGCCGGCGAGGTAGACGGGCTTGCGACCGACCTTGTCGGAGAGGCGCCCGACCTGCGGGATCACGAGGAAATGCACGAGGTGGGCCAGGAGCAGGGCGAACAGCAGCTTGCTGGTGTCGTACTGGTGCACCGTGACCAGATACACGATCGAGAAGCTCACGATGATGTAGTAGAGGATGTTTTCAGCGAAACGCAGGCCCATGGCGCTGAGGATTCCGCGCGGGTACTTGCGTACAACTTCGAGCACACCGTAGTTGACGGCCTTCTGGGCCTCGGCCTGGGCGCGAGTCTCGAGGAAGATCGGAGCTTCGCTGACGTGCGTGCGGATGTAGTAGCCGACGACGACGATGATGGCGGAGAGCCAGAACGCGACGCGCCAGCCCCAGCTGAGGAACGCCTCGGGGGTCAGCAGCGCGGAGCTGGCCAGCAGAACGAGGGTTGCCAGCAGGTTACCGACCGGAACCGCGGCCTGCGGCCAGCTGGACCAGAAACCGCGGGACTTGTTGGGGCTGTGCTCGGCGACGAGCAGCACGGCGCCACCCCATTCGCCGCCAACGGCGAAGCCCTGGATGAAGCGAAGCGCGATGAGGAGTGCGGGCGCCCAGTAGCCAATGCTGTCGAAGCCGGGCAGGCACCCCATCAGGAAGGTCGCGACGCCGACGAGAACGATCGTGAGCTGCAGCGTGTGCTTGCGGCCCAGCTTGTCGCCGATCTGGCCGAAGACGATGCCGCCCAGCGGGCGGGCGAGGAATCCGACCGCGTAGGTCAGGAAGGCGGCGAGGATGCCGTCCAACTCGCTGCCCGCGTTCGGGAAGAAGACCTTGCCGAACACGAGGCTCGCGGCCGTGGCGTACAGGAAGAACTCGTACCATTCGACGACGGTCCCCACCATCGAGGCGGCCACAATCTTCTTGAGTCCGGAGGTTTCGGTGACGTCGCCGCTCCCCGTGCTGCCTGCACCGGGTTTCGCGCCCCCAACTTGCTGATTGACGCTCATGTCAGTCTCCTTCAGTGTCGTCTCTGACACGGGATGGGCCGGCCCAGGGGCCGGCACGGTGTGGGTGGTGGCGCGGGTGCATGACGCAGACGCCTTCACCGAGTATTCCTGTCACCTCGACGTGCAACAAGAACCACTTCGACACACGCTGTGTGCATAATTGCAGATATGACATTTCTGTCCGCGTCACAATCGCCCCCGAACCCCGATGACCTGCTCGTTCTGCTCGCAGTCGCGCGCACGGGTCGGTACACGCTCGCCGCCGAAAGCCTGGGCCTGAACCACACCACCATCTCGCGGCGCATCACCGCGCTCGAGAAGGTGCTCGACGGCCGGCTTCTGTCCAAGACGGTGGGCGGGTGGGAACTCACCGCCCTCGGCATCCGCGCCGTGGAAGCGGCCGAAAACGTGGAATCGGCCGTGGCCCTGCTCGCCACGCCGCTCGGAGCGGCGCCGCAACTCTCCGGCGTCGTGCGAATTTCCGCCACCGACGGCTTCAGCGCGTATATCGCCGCGCCGGCCGTCGCCAATCTGCAGCGCAGAAATCCCAAACTGCGAGTGGAGATCGTGACCGTGACCCGCCGCGCCCTGCAACACCGTTCCGGCCTCGACATCGAGGTGGTCGTCGGTGAGCCTCAGGTGCACCGGGCCGAGGCCTTTCGTCTGGGTGACTACATGCTCGGCATGTACGCCTCACGCAATTACCTCGCGGAGAACGGCATCCCGCAGAGCATCGCCGAGCTCTGCACACATCCGCTCGTGTATTTCGTGGACTCGATGCTGCAGGTGGACGACCTCGATGCGCCGCGACGCATCGTGCCGCAGATGCAAGACTCGATCAGTTCGACGAACGTGTTCGTGCACGTGGAGGCGACGCGCGCGGGGGCCGGCATCGGCTTTCTGCCCTGTTTCATGGCCGACCAGCACAGCGACCTCGTGCGCCTGCTGCCCGACGATTTCAAGGAGCAGCTTCCGTATTGGATGGTCTTGCGACCGGATTCACTGCGGCAACCCGCCGTCGCAGCCGTCGTCAACGCCCTGCGCTCCCAGACGGCGGCCTTCGCCCATGTGCTGATGGGTCGCTCCGTCGCGCAGTGACGGCGGCGTAATGAAAGTAGACTGGCACGGTAATTGCGGGAGTGGTGGAATTGGTAGACACGCAGGATTTAGGATCCTGTGCTTTCGAGCGTGGGGGTTCAAGTCCCCTCTCCCGCACCGTGGGACGTTCGGAGAAATCCGGACGTCCGTTGGGGAAATGGGTCGAGACAACCGATATTGGTTGTCCGGCCTATTTTTTTACCCGAATGCGGGTCGGCGGCGGTCGTCCGGCCGCGCAACCTCTGCCGCACTCACCCGGGTCCCGCTCGGATTGAAATATTCCGGTCAGACCTGATACCTTCGGGAAGTCTGATTGGCATCCTTTTGTCCTCAAGCGCAAAATTTGTGTCGGTCCAATCCCACTGGCGGACGCTGCCGTCTGCAGTGGCTTAGCAAAGAGGGGGAGAACTTCTTGGGTTCCCTAGTTCTGATGATCATCGGTCTGGCCGTCATGGCGGCCGGCTACTTCGTTTATTCCAAGTTTCTCGCGCGCAAGGTCTTCAAGCTCAAGGACACCTTCGTAACCCCGGCTCACGAGCTCAAAGACGGCGTGGACTACGTACCCACGAACAAGTTCATTCTGTGGGGCCATCATTTCACCTCCGTCGCCGGAGCTGCCCCCATTGTCGGACCTGCGATTGCCGTGATCTGGGGCTGGCTCCCCGCCTTGCTGTGGGTGACCCTCGGCACCGTATTCTTCGCCGGGATGCACGACCTCGGCGCGCTGTGGGCCTCGACGCGTAACAAGGGACGCTCCATCGGCGGCCTGTCCACCCGATACATCGGAAAACGCGGGGCCAACCTGTTTCTGGTCGTGATTTTCCTGGTCCTGCTCATGGTGATCGCGGCATTCGCCGTCGTCATCAAGAACCTCCTCATCAGCACACCGGGAGCGGTCATTCCCGTGTGGGGCGCGATTGTCGTCGCCCTTCTGGTGGGCGTGGCGGTGTACCGGCTTCGCTGGCATCTGCTGCCCGTTACCGTCGTCGGCGTCGCAGCGCTTTATGCGCTTATCGTGCTTGGCGACAAGATGCCGGTGGTGCTCCCCGAATCGACGCTGGGCATGTCGCCCGCCACATTCTGGATTGTCGCTCTGTTCGCCTATGGGGCGATCGCGTCGCTTCTGCCGGTGTGGGTCCTCCTGCAGCCGCGTGACTACATCAACGGTGTGCAGCTCTTCGTCGGCCTGATCCTGTTGTTCGGATCCGTTCTGCTGGCCACGCTGTTCTCCGCAACACCGCCGGCTATCGTCGCCCCCGCCATCAACATGAACCTTCCCGCGGGCACACCAGCCATGATTCCGCTGCTGTTCGTGACCATTGCGTGTGGCGCCATCTCGGGGTTCCACGGCATGGTGGCCTCCGGCACCACGTCGAAGCAGCTCGACAAGGAAACGGATGCTCGTTTCGTCGGGTACTTCGGCGCCATCGGTGAGGGCCTGCTCTCCCTCGGAACGATCCTCGCGGTCGTCGGTGGATTCAAGTCGGTTGCCGAGTGGAATGAGATCTACAGCTCGTTCGGCTCAGGCGGAGTCAATGCCTTCGTTCAGGGCGGTTCGACGCTGATGCAGAACGGCATCGGCCTGCCGGCATCACTGAGCGCCACGCTGTTGGCGACCATGGCCGTGCTGTTCGCCGCAACCACGATGGACACCGGAATGCGGCTGCTGCGCTTCGTGGTCCAGGAAGTCGGCGTCACCTTCAAGGTCAGGATCGGCAACATCACGGCGACCCTCATCGTCGTGGCACTCGGGCTCGGCCTGACGTTCTCCCAGGGGCTCGGAGGCGAGGGCGGCCTGCGCATCTGGCCGTTGTTCGGAACCACCAACCAGCTCATGGCGTCGTTGACCCTGTCGATCATCGCGGTCATGCTGATCCGCAAGGGACGCAACCCCCTCGCGGCGTTGATACCGCTGGTGATCCTCTTCGTCATGGCATTCTGGGCAGCGATCGTGCAGCTTGGCAGCTTCATGAATCCCAGCGACCCGGATTGGATGCTCTTCTCGCTCGACGTGATCATCATCGTGGCCAGCGTGTGGGTCGCCGTCGAAGCGATCATGGCAATGCGCAACGCCAAAAAAATGGTTCCCGAACACGAAGACGAAGACGAAGACGCGAACGTGGATCTGATCGGCACCAAGGCGACGTCCAACTAGATGGAACCTGTGCAGATTGGCCGGCGCCGGGAGATCTTCTCCCGGCGCTGGTCCGCGTTTTGGGAGGGCCTGCACGAGTTCTACGTGGGCCCGTACCGTCAAATGTTCAAACGGGAGCAGCAGGCCGAAGACGACCTGTTCATGATTGCTGTCCTGGGCGAGGCTCTCGGCGTGCCCGACCCGGCCGCGTATTACACCGCCGAACTCATGCCCGCCCTCTGGGAGGACTTCCATGCCTGGCATCGCCGGATAGGAATCCCCCGCTCACCATTGGACCACATCGGATGCTGCTGACACTCGCCGGCGAGCGGAAAGTGCTCTTCGTCGGAGGCAAGGGCGGAGTGGGCAAAACCTCCGTGGCATCCGCTTTGGCTCTTGCTCGTGCCCGGAACGGCGGACGGGTGCTGCTCGTCTCCACAGATCCGGCACACAACCTCGGACATATCTGGGACACGGTCTTGTCGGATGCCGCCGCACGGGTTTTCACCGCATCCGATGGATACGTGGACGCCGTTGAGATAGACCCGCGCGCCACCATCGAGCGGCATTTCACGGTGGTCAGCGCCACGATGATGAAGCTCCTGCCCGAGCGGCTGCACCGTTCGGCGAAGGCGCACCTCGAGCTGGCGAAGACCGCGCCGGGCAGCCACGAGTCCGCCGTACTCGAACGGATCGCCGAGCTCATCGACCATGGTCTCGACGCCTATGACCTCGTGCTTTTCGACACGGCGCCATCGGGCCACACGCTGCACCTGCTCAGCCTGCCGGAGAAGTTGACGGGGTGGACGGAATCGCTGCTCGCCAGCCGCTCCAGATCGGACCGATTCGCCGCGGCGGCCCGAGGAATTGTCGGCGGTGAAGACCCGGAGGCCGCAGCCGACTCGGAGCTGCGGCGCACATTGATCGCCCGCCGTGACCGGTTCGCGCGCATGAGCACGACGATCACCGATGGCACCATCACGGGCTTCGTGGTCGTGACCGTCGCGGAAAAGATGCCGGTTGCCGAATCCCTTGACATCGTCGGTCAATTGCACGATTTGGGCGTCGACGTCACAGCCCTTGTGGTCAACCGCCGCTCCCCTGCTGACGCCGGCGCCTTCCTCGCGGAACGCAGGAAACGCGAAGATGCTTGTCTCCACGAGCTCCGTGGGCACCTCCCTACCGTGCCGATGACCGAACTGCCGCTGCTGGTTCGAGACATGACCGGAGAAGATGCGTTGGAGGAACTCGCGGCGCTACTCAGCGCGGCCTAGAGTTTCATCACCCGGCGCCGATGCCGGCGGCGTCGGCTTCCCACCGAGGTCGGATGTGCTTTGCTTACAGACCACCGCAAGGGCCGTCCTGCGGGCGAACTATCGATCAAACGCGGTACTCTGGGCCACGACGGCTCATCCTTGAGACGTCGTCAACTGGAGTAGTCACCTGTGATTCAAACCGCCTTGATTCCCTGGCTGGATCCGAACCAGATTATCAATTCGGCCGGCCCGTGGGCCCTGCTTGTCGTGTGCGCCATCGTCTTCGCCGAGACCGGTCTGCTGGTCGGGTTTCTGCTGCCCGGTGACACCCTTCTCGTGATCACGGGCCTGCTCGCCTTTCCCGCGGCGGGAGTGATCCCCATCGACATCTGGTGGGTGGCTCTGGCCATCGGTTTGGCCGCGTTCCTCGGTGGCGAGGCCGGATACTTCATCGGGCACAAGTTCGGGCCGCACGTCTTCGAACGCAAGGAATCCGGCCTGTTCAGCATCGCAAACGTGGAGCGCACCAATTCGTTCTTCGTGCGCTTCGGCGGGGTGGCCGTCATCGTCGCCCGGTTCGTGCCCGTCGTGCGCACGTTCGCCCCGGTTGCCGCCGGCGTGGGCAAAATGAACTACCGCAAATACACGCTCTACAACCTGATCGGCGCTTTGGCCTGGGGTACCGGGCTCACCTACACCGGCTACTTCCTCGGCTACATCCCACCGGTCGCGGACTTTGTGACGAGTTACATCGACCTGATTCTGCTCGGCGCCGTCGTCATCACGCTCATACCGACGCTTTTTCACTACGTGCAGTCCACGGTCAAGGCCCGTCGTGCGGCGCGCATCGCGCTGATGGACCGCCCGGAGGTCTAGCACAAGCAGGCGCACCGGCCGAGGCGTGCCGGGTCAGGGATGCATGTGGTCGTGCCCGTGGTCGGCGTGTTCCGCGGGCTCCAGCTGAAAGGTGGAGTGCTCCACGTCGAAGTGCGTCGACAAGCACTCGGACAGCTCGTCGAGGAGCGCCCCGGCGCCGCCCTCGGCGAGCACCTCCGCCTCGACGACGATGTGCGCGGTGAAGACGTGCGCGCCGCTCGTGATCGCCCACACGTGCACGTCGTGCACGGCAACGACGCCGGCGGCCGCCTCAAGGTGGCGGCGAATTTCGGCCACATCCGTGTCGGCCGGTGCCGATTCGCTGAACACGCGCACCACGTCCCGCAGCAGCGCGAAGGCGCGTGGCACGATCATCGCCGCGATGACGAGCGAGGCGATCGCATCCGCTGGGGCGAAACCGGTGAGCAGAATGACGGTGGCCGCGATGATCACGGCCACCGAACCGAGCGCGTCACCGAGCACCTCGAGGTAGGCCCCGCGCATATTGATGGATCCGGCCGCCGCCGGGCGCAGCAGGAGCAACGCGGCAATGTTGGCGACGAGGCCGATGATGGCCACGACGAGCATCGGACCGCCGAGAACCTCAACATCCGCGGGCTTCAACAGCCGTTCCACCGCCCCGATCACGACGAACACGGCGACGCCGAGCAGAATCAGCCCGTTGATCAGCGCGCCGAAGACCTCGGCTCGTTGATAGCCGAAGGTCTGCCGGTCCGTCGCCGGTCGTGCCGCGACGATCGTGGCGGTGAGGGCGACGACCAGACCGAGCAGATCGGAGAACATGTGCCCGGCATCGGCCAACAGGGACAGCGAACCGCTGAGGACGGCGCCCACGATTTCGGCCACGAGAACGAGCCCGATGATGCCGATCGCGAGGGACAGGCGGGTACGGTTCGACCCCGAGGCGTGCGCGTGGTCATGACCCATGTCTCCACGTTAGGTGGGCCGGTGCATGAATGCCAGCCGGGCCGCTAGTTGGGAATGAATGCCATTCTCGACTGCCCGTTATCCGCCCAGAGCCTCGCGAACCACGGGGATGAGCCCTTCGAAGGCCATCGCGCGATGACTGACCTGGTTCTTCACATGGGCGGAGAGCTCCGCCGCGGAGATCGCGTAGCCGTCCGGGAGGAAGATGGGGTCGTATCCGAACCCATTGGTGCCGTTCGGCTCGTGCAGCAGCTGCCCCGCCCACTCGGCGGACACGGCACGCTCGGTGCCGTCGGGGAGGGCCAGGGCGGCGACGCAGGTGAAGTGCGCTCCCCGGTCGTCGTCGGCGATGTCGCTGATCTGCGACAGCAGGAGCCGCACGTTCGCCTCCGAGTCGCGGGCCGGTCCGGCCCAGCGCGCGGAGAAGATGCCCGGTGAGCCGCCAAGCACGTCGACGCAGATGCCGGAGTCATCGGCGATGGCCGGCAGGCCGGTGTGGGCCGCGGCGGCCCGCGCCTTGATCAACGCATTGTCGGTGAACGTCGCGCCGTCTTCGATCGGCTCGGGTCCGTCGTACGCGAGCACTTCAATGCCGGGCAGCTGCGGCTCCAGAATGCGCCGCAGCTCGTCGACCTTGTGGGCGTTGTGCGTGGCCAGCACGATTTGCATCGGGTCAGCCCTCCAACGCACGGTTCTGAAACTCGGTCAGGGTGATGGCGCCGCCGAGCGCGAGGTCAAGCAAGGTGTCGAGTTCGCTGCGGTCGAAGGGCGCGGCTTCCGCGGTGCCCTGCACCTCCACGAACTTGCCGCGGCCGGTGACCACGACGTTCATGTCGGTGTCGGCACGCACATCCTCGGTATATGCCAGGTCCAGCATGGGCACGCCCTTGATGATGCCAACCGACACGGCCGACACGCTATCGGTGAGCGGCTGCGCCTTCTGCGCAATGAATTTCTTCTCACGGCCCCACTCCAGGGCGTCCGCGAGGGCCACGTAGGCGCCGGTGATGGCCGCGGTGCGCGTACCGCCGTCGGCCTGCAACACGTCGCAGTCCAGCACGATGGTGTTCTCGCCGAGGGCCTTCATGTCCACGACGGCCCGCAGGCTGCGCCCGACCAGGCGGCTGATCTCGTGTGTGCGCCCGCCGACCTTGCCCTTGACCGACTCGCGGTCCATGCGGGAGTTGGTGGAACGGGGAAGCATCGCGTATTCGGCGGTGACCCATCCCTTGCCCTTGCCCTTGCCGGACATCCAACGGGGCACACCGTTGGTGAACGAGGCGGTGCACAGCACCTTGGTGCGGCCGTAGGAGATCAGTGCCGAACCTTCGGCCTGGTCGCTCCAGCCGCGCTCGATCGTTACGGGGCGCAGCTGGTCGTTGGTGCGTCCATCGATACGCAAGAGGTCGTTCACGGGGTCTCCTTGAGGGTGGTGTGCGGGTGCAGGGCGGCGAACTCGTTGAGGTCGCTGAGGCTGAGGGAACCCGTTTCGATCAGGTTGACCCGGGAAATTTCTGGTCCGAGCAGCCGGTGTGCGAGGTCCAGAAAATCGTCGGCGCTCGCGCCGGTGGCCTCGTAGCGGTAGGTCGGGGCCGTTCGCACCTGGCGTTCGAGGCCCTGGCTCACGAGCACGCGGTACACGTCATTGGCCGTTTCGGTGTCGCTGGACACGAGGGTCACGGCGTCCCCCATCACGTAGGAAATCGCGCCGCGCAGGAAGGGGTAGTGCGTGCAGCCGAGCACGAGCGTGTCGACGTCCGCATCGCGCAGCGGTGCGAGATATTCCTCGGCGACGGCGAGCACCTCGGCGCCCGAGGTGACACCGGCCTCCACGAATTCGACGAAGCGTGGGCAGGCCTGACTGAACAGGCGGATGTCCGTGGCCGCGGCGAAGGCATCGTTGTACGCCCGGGAATTCACCGTTCCGCTGGTGCCGATCACCCCGACCCGCTTGTTGCGGGTGGTGCCGACGGCCCGGCGCACGGCCGGCTGAATGACCTCGATCACGGGCACGCTGTACCGCTCTCTCGCGTCTCGAAGCATGGCCGCCGACGCCGTATTGCAGGCGATGACGATCAGTTTCACGTCTTGCGCGACGAGGTCGTCGAGAACATCGAGCGCGAATCCGCGCACGTCGGCGATTTTCTTCGGTCCGTAGGGCGAATGCGCCGTGTCGCCGATATACAGCAGGGATTCGTTGGGCAACTGGTCCTTGATCGCCCGAGCGACCGTGAGGCCGCCCACTCCGGAGTCAAAGATTCCAATCGGTGCGTCAGTCACTCGATCCAGCCTAGTCGCCCGGCCCGCAACAGCGGACAGCGCGGACGGATAGGCTTTTGCCGTGACTCCGTCCCCCGCATTCCGCACAGACCGCTACGAACTCACCATGGTTGACGCCGCGATCCAGAGCGGACGCGCCGATCTGGAGTGCATGTTCGAGGCCTTCGCGCGCCGCCTGCCCACGGGGCGGCGGTACGGCATCGTCGCCGGGACCGGGCGTCTCATGGACCTCATCCGTCAGTTTCGATTCGAGGATTCCGAGCTGAGCTGGCTTGAGGAGAACGCGGTCGTGCGCCGCCCCACCCTCGACTTTCTTGCGAACTACTCCTTCCGGGGCAGCATCTGGGGCTACCAGGAAGGCGATGTCTATTTTCCGGGTTCGCCCCTGCTCCAGGTGGAGAGCACCTTCGCCGAGGGCGTGATGCTGGAAACCATCATCCTGAGCGTGCTGAACTACGACACGTCCGTGGCCAGCGCCGCCGCCCGGATGGTGTCCGTAAGCCTCGGGCGACCCATCGCCGAAATGGGGTCACGCCGCACCAGCGAACATGCCGCTGTCGCCGCCGCGCGCGCCGCGTACATCGCCGGCTTCGCGGCGACGAGCAGCCTCGAGGCCGGACGCACCTGGGGTATTCCCACCATGGGCACGGCGGCGCATTCCTTCGTACTCCTGCACGACAGCGAGGAGGAGGCGTTCCGCGCGCAGGTCGCTGCCTTCGGCACCGACACCACCCTGCTCGTGGACACCTACGACGTTCCCACGGGGATCGCCCTCGCCGTCAAGGTCGCCGGACCGCAGCTGGGCGCCATCCGCATCGACTCCGGGGATCTGCCCACCGTCGTTGCCGCGGCCCGAGCCCAGTTGGACTCCCTCGGCGCCGTCAACACCACCATCACGGTCACCAGCGACCTCGATGAATTTGCCATCGCCGCGCTGTCGGCTTCCCCGGTGGACGCGTTCGGCGTGGGAACATCCGTTGTCACGGGCTCCGGAGAACCCGCCGCGGGTCTGGTCTACAAGCTTGTCGCGCACCGCAGTCCGGACACGGAGTGGATCCCGGTCGCCAAGTCCTCCGCCTCGAAGGTGTCGGTCGGCGGGCGAAAGAATGCCGTGCGCCGCCTGGATGCGCACGGCACCGCCCAGCAGGAAACCGTGCTGCTCGGCGCGGAACCCGACGAGACGCCGCTCAACGCGGACCCGATCGAGGCGGGAGCCCGCGATCGTGCGCTGCTCGTTCCGCTGATCACGGACGGCGTCGTCGACGACCGGTACACGGGTGCGGCGGGAACCGTGCTGGCCCGCGAGCACTGTGCGACGGTTCTGCGGGAACTGCCCATTGAGGCGTTCCGCCTCGGCCGCGGTGAGGCTGTCATCCCCACGGTCTACCGCTAGCCCTCCGGCGTGGCGCCGGGCGTGGCGCCGACGGCTACTTGTCTTTCATCTTCTCCCAGATGGCCTTGCAGGTGGGGCACACCGGAAATTTCTCGGGGTCGCGGCCCGGCAGCCACTTCTTGCCGCACAGCGCCTTGACCGGCTTGCCGGTGATGGCCGACTCGAGGATCTTGTCTTTGGGCACGTAGTGCGAGAACCGTTCGTGGTCGCCCGGCTCGATCTGCTCCTGCTCGAGCAGCTCTTCCAATTCGCGGTCGAGGGTGGACGTTCCTCCCCCGGGCTGGCCGGGTTCAGCAATGCTCGCACGGAAGATATCAGTCATGAGTCCAGTGTAATCCGCGCCGTGCTTCTCGGGGCAGGTCAGGGCAGGGCGGGTCAGGCGCGTTGGGCCGCCGCGAGCATGTCGGGACCACGACGCTCGAAGGCGCGGCCGCCGGCCCACACGCCCAGGATCAGAACGACGAGGCCGGTCCCCACGCCGACCATGAGCGCGGTGGAGTGCCACATCGGGTCACTCGTCAGCCCCAGGTAGGCACAGGCGATGGCGGGCAGGGCCAGAATGATCGGTCCGACGAAGGTCAGGCTCTGGGTGAGCGCCGAGGACGATTCGGATGCCTGGGGCTGGGCGAACGGGCTGTCGCCCGGCTTGGCCACCGGGTAGGGGAACCGCGCCGAGGCGAAGCTGGCGAATCCGAGACTACACAGGAATATGCACGTGGCGACCCCGAGCATGGAGGGGAGAACCGCCCAGTCGTTGTAGAGGAAGATGCTCAGCGCAGATCCGAGGCCGATCACCGGAATGCCGATCGACAGAGTCGGGAGCAACCGCCCGATTCGATCGGCGATGCCGCGTGTGCCGGACGCCACGTGCAACCAGATCGCGGTGCTGTCATAGGCGACGTCGTTGTGGATCGTCCAGCCCAGAAAGACGCACATGAGCGGCACGGGCAGCAGAGCGAGCCATGTTGTGGGTACACCGGCAATGGCCAGCGGAGTCACCGCAATGATCGGCACGATCGGAATCATGAGGAAGGAAATCCAGTAGCGGGAGTCGCGCGCCCAATAGGTGAGGCTTCGTGCCGCGATGGCCCCGGTCGGGCCGTGCGGCAAGCGATCAAACCAGCCGAGCGGCGTGTGCTCGCGCACGACAACGTCCCGTCCGGGCGTCAGGATGAGTCGGGCGACGACTGCCTGCCAGGCGAGCCACAGCACGCCGACCGTCGCGGCGGCCACGAGCAGCTTCAACCCCGCCGTTCCCCACAAGCCCATGGCCGCGTCCCCGGGAACCGCCCAGGCCGCGCCGAGTGGCGTCCAGCCCAGGATCGCGGACAAGTCGTCCAGCAGTGCGCGCCCGCTGCGGCCCCAATTCGAGTTGACCACCAGGAGAACGACCGGTGCGATGATCACGAGCAAAACGATGCCGCCGACGCCGGTGAACTCCCGGGATCGACGCGTGGACAGGACGAGGGCACCGACCCCCATGCTGAGGCGGGACACCAGAACACAGGTGACGAGAACCAGTGCGGCGGCAACGACGGCCAGCAGGGTTTCCAGAGCGCCCCGGGACCAGGTCACGACCGTCCCCAGCAGCACAATCGTCAGGGTGAGGGAGGGAAGGCCGAGGAGGCCGGCGACTCCGAGCCCGAGCGACATCTGCCGGTTGGGCAGTCCGAGGAGAGCGAACTTTCGGGGGTCCATGCCGTCTTCGGTGCCGAACGCGAGCGGTAGCAGCAGGAAGCCGAGAACCACGATCGACCCGGACACCGTGGAGGCGTCGCGGATCAGCGCCAGTTCACCGACCGTGCGGAGGCCGACGAGCGACACGAGCAGCGCCACCGCCAGGGCGAGCGCATAGACAAGGGCCGCCACCACTCCCGCGATCTGCCCCGGGCCGCGACGGAACAGGTTGGACAGCAGTCGGAGCTTTAGTCCGAGAAACTGTGCAACCACTCCAGACCCTCCGACTCTTCGCGCCCTCCGGCGAGTTCAACGAAGCGCTCTTCCAGGGACTTGTCCCCGCGCACCTCATCGATGGTTCCGGCATCCAGCAGCTGACCGTGCACGATGACGGCCACGTTGTCGCACACCCGTTGGATCATGTCGATTCCGTGGCTGGACAGCACAACCGTGCCGCCTCCCGCCACGTATTTCTGCAAAATCTCCGTCACGGTCACGGCCGACACGGGGTCGACGGATTCAAACGGCTCGTCGAGCACCAGCAGTCGCGGGGAGTGGATCATGGCGCACGCCAGGGCGATTTTTTTGGTCATGCCGGCGGAGTAGTCCGAGACGAGCCGGTTGACGGCGTCAGACAGCCCGAACGCCGCGGTGAGGTCGGCCGACCGGGCGCGTACCGTCTCGTTGTCGAGTCCGCGCAGGATGCCGGAGTAGTACAGGAGCTGGGCACCGGTGAGCCGGTCGAAGACACGCAAGCGGTCGGGAAGCACCCCAATCGTGCGTTTGGCCTCGCGCGGCTTCTTCCACACGTCGATGCCATTCACGTGCACCGAGCCGTGGTCTGGGCGCAGCAGCCCGGTGATCATCGACAGGGTGGTGGTCTTGCCGGCGCCGTTCGGGCCGACGATGCCGAAGAAGGAGCCGGCGCGAACCTCAAGATCGATTCCGGACACGGCGACGTTCTGACGGAAGCGTTTGGACAGCCCAACGACCGAGAGCACGACGGGCGCCTCTGACGTGTTGGACGCGCGGCTCGTGTTCGGCCGCGGCGCCCTCGTGGCGGGCGAATCCGCCGCGGGCCTGTGGGGCGCGGCCGCGTCTGCGCGGCGTTCGACCGGGACAGCCGGCGTCGTCGTTGCGATCGCGGGCGGCTTCGCGGACGCGGGTGTCGCGGACGGCGGGACAGGGAGGGGATGCTGCGGCTCGACGGCGGGCTCTGCAGCTGCCGCCGCAGCGGCCGACGCCTTCGCTTTCGTGGCGGCCCTGGTCGCTGCCGCCTTTTTTGCGGACGCCGACCGGGCAGCAGCGGTCCTGGTGGCCGCGGCGGTCCGAGCCGCGTTCGTACCGGCGGCGGCCGGGTTCGCGGTTCCCGGTTTTGCAGCGCCCGGTTTTGCAGCGCTTGGTCTTGCGGCGCTTGGTCTTGCGGCGCTTGGTCTTGCGGCGGCCGGTTTGGCCGCACCGGACCGCGTCGGGGACTCCGAGGGGGCGTCCGTACCTGTTTCGGGCTGCGCCGAATCGGCCAGCGGGGTGCCGAACGGCGTCGTCCGGGGAACGCGCGTGGGCGTGCCCGTCGTGCGCGGCACCGCCGTCGAGGTGGCGTCGCCCGGCGCCGAGGTCGCTGATCCCGGCGGCTTCGGTCGCGGTGTCGTGCTGCGCGCTGTGGCAGGCTTGCGCACCGGGGACTTGCGCACGGTGGCCGGTTGGGCCGCCCGGACGGCCGCGGAAGGATCGGGGAAGGCGGGAACAGCATCCGCCAGAAACGGCGAGGAATCGGCCGCGGCACGGCCGGGGCTGCGCGCGCCTGACGACTGCCCGTCGGGCTCGGAGTTGGGCGGGACAGTGGTCACCCGTTTAACCTACCAAGGTCAATCTGACTGAGAGGTGATGATACGACATCGCCGCAAAATGGCCGGCAAAAAAGCCCGCTGGAATGTCACAGCATGGTCCCATAATCGGGCACACTTCCCCATTCTCGAAGCAATTGGGTAAGATGAGGGTGGCATAACGGTGTGTCTTTACAGAAACTTGTGGGTGAACCCTGAGCAAATTCTTCTCTTTGAGAGGCATTCGGGGTCGCCCGATCCATCTCGAGGAGATAATCGTGAATACCCAAATTGTAATTCTTGCGGCAGGAATGGGCAGCCGTCTCGGCCGCTCGCTCCCTAAACCGCTGACCGAACTCAACGACGGTCGCACGATCATGCAGCAGCAGTTCGACAACATCGATCACGCCTTCGGCAAAGCAGCCCAGGTCACGATCGTCGTCGGTTACAAGCTCGAGCACATCATCGAGGCGTTCCCGCAGGCTTCCTTCGTGTACAACGAAGAGTACGACCAGACGAACACGTCCAAGAGCCTGCTGCGTGCCCTTCAGGCGTCGGCCCCCGGCGGCGTGCTGTGGATGAACGGCGACGTAGTCTTCGACCCGGCGATTCTCGACCGCGCCGCGGCCATGATGGCTCGCGACCAGTCCTTCGTGATGGTCAACACCGACAAGGTGTCTGACGAGGAAGTGAAGTACACCACGAGCGCCGAGGGCTACATCAAGGAGCTGTCCAAGACCGTCAAGAACGGTCTCGGTGAGGCCGTCGGAATCAACTACGTCTCCGGTGCCGACAAGGCCGTTCTCATGCGCCAGCTCGCCAAGGTTGGCGACCAGGACTACTTCGAACGCGGCATCGAGGTGGCTATCGAGAAGAACAGCATGCTTGTGGAGCCGGTAAACATCTCCGACTTCTACGCCGTTGAGGTGGACTTCGCCGAAGACCTCGAACGCGCCAACCTGTTCGTCTAACCAGCACCTCGTGCCGCCTGGGCGAGCGAGCGGATGCGCCGTGAACACACGGTCGCATTCGCTCACCTACGATAGAGCGCGTGAATAGTAGTTTCGCCACGGTGCCCCCACAGCAGCGCACCCCGCTCGCGCGGTATTGGCATTCCCTGTGGCTACTGACCCGACGAGACCTGCGCGTACGGTACTCCACCTCGGCGCTCGGGTACTTCTGGTCGATCCTCGACCCGCTGGTCATGGCCGGGATCTACTGGTTCGTGTTCACCCAGGTCTTCGAACGCGATGTGGGCGAGTCGCCGTACATCGTGTTTCTGCTGTCGGCCCTGCTGCCGTGGATGTGGTTCAACGGTGCGGTGTCCGACTGCACCCGTGCCTTCCTGCGCGAGGCCAAGCTGATCCGGTCGACGCGCATACCCCGCACCATTTGGGTGAATCGCCTCGTGTTGTCCAAGGGCATTGAATTCGTCGCCGCGATTCCCGTGCTCGTGCTCTTCGCCGTGGTCTACGGGGCCGAGCTGAACGCCGGCGTTCTGCTGTTTCCGCTTGCCGTTGTTCTCCAGGTGATCCTCACTGCGGGCGTCGGCCTGCTGGTGGCTCCCCTTGTGGTGTTCTTCCGTGATCTCGAACGCGCCGTGAAACTCATCCTGCGCTTTCTCTTCTATGCCTCCCCGATCATTTACAGCACCCGCGACCTTCCCGGCGACCTGCACATGTGGGCGGCATTCAACCCGCTGAGCGGCATCTTCAGCCTGTACCGCTCCGCCTTTTTTCCCGACCAGCTCGACTGGTTCTCGGTCGGCGTCGGCAGCGCCATGTCGGTTGCCTTTCTGGCCCTGGGCCTGTTCGTCTTCGCGCGCACCGAGCGCGCGGTTCTGAAGGAGATCTAGTGGCCGCTCCCGTCTCCACGCTGCCGAGCACCCTTCCCGTGATCTCGCTGACGGATGTCGGCATCCGTTTTCGTCGCAATCGGCGCGGCCGCCGCAACTTCAAGGATCTCTTCGCCGCCCGCAGCCGCCGTAGCCGACCCGGCGAGTTCTGGGCGCTGCAGAATGTGACGTTCTCCGTGCAGCGCGGCGAGGCGATCGGCGTTGTGGGTCGCAACGGCCAGGGCAAATCGACTCTCCTGAAGCTCGTGACCGGGGTCGTCCTGCCCGATGCGGGTGTGGTGAAGGTCACCGAGGGCGTCGCGCCGCTGATCGAGATCACCGGCGGCTTCGTGGACGATCTGACGGTTCGGGACAACGTCTACCTGACCGCGGGGCTGCACGGCATGACCCGTAAGCAGATCGATGCGCGGTTTGACGAGATCATCGACTTCGCGGAGATCGCCGATTTCGTCGACACGCCCTACAAACATCTGTCGAGCGGCATGAAGGTTCGCATCGCCTTCGCCGTCATTTCCCGGCTCGAAGAACCCATCATCCTCGTCGACGAAGTACTGGCCGTCGGCGATAAGGCGTTCCGGGAGAAGTGCTACCGCCGCATCGAAGAGCTGCTCGCCGGTGGGCGCACCCTGTTCATCGTCTCGCACAACGAACGCGACCTTCGTCGCTTCTGCAAACGTGGGCTGTACCTCGACAAGGGCGACCTCGTGCTGGACGGCCCCATCGAGGACGTGCTCGCTCGCTACAACGACGAGTACGGTGTCAAGCGAACCTGAGCCGCATGTTTCCCGCGACCCCGTCCGGTCGGAGCGTCCGCTGTGAAGTCGGAGAGCAGCACACTGAGATCGAGTCCCAGCACACGGGAGAGGCGAAGCAGCGTGTGGAACGTGGGATTCCCATGACCCCGATCGATGCGGGCGTAGTTGGACACGTTGATCCCGGCGGCCAGCGCCACATCCTCCTGGTTGAGTGCGAGCGCCACGCGGCGCTCACGCAGTCGAAGCCCTAATATTCGACTTGCGTCGGAGGTCAGATCAGCCATACGTCCTGTCTACCGGACCCAACTCGGCATTACCAGACCCCGCGCGGGGCACGTATGCTCTAACCGAACAGCGAAGGAGGGCTCATGTCCGCAACACCCCCGCCGCTCCCCTTGCCGACGGGCGGCAGCCCACAGGACGGCCAGCTTCCTCACGGATTCGTCCGCGGCTTTGACCGGATCCTGGCAGTGCACCGTCCCGCCGTGCTGGCCCACATCCGAGCCATCCGGCGTCACAACCCCCAGGCGACGCCCGAGGCCATCATTCGGGTTCTTGAACGGCGCTACCTGACGGCCACGACGATGGGGGGAGCCGCCGTCGGCGCGACGGCCGTGATTCCCGGTGTCGGTACCGGCATCACCCTGGCGCTCTCCGGCGTGGAGACGGCCGGCTTTCTCGAGGCCACAGCCCTGTTCGCGCAGTCCGTGAGTGAAGTGCACGGAATCGCCATCAACGACCCGGATCGCGCGCGGGCGCTCGTGATGACGATGATGCTCGGCACGGAGGGATCGGAGCTGGTCCGCCAGCTCGCCGGACAGCTCACCGGCGGCGGTGCACGGACAACCTACTGGGGAGAGCTCATCACCAGCAGCCTGCCGCACACCCTGCTCGGACCGCTGACCGACAAACTCAAGAGCGTCTTCATCCGCCAGTTCGCGCACAAGGGCGGCGCGAGCCTGCTCGGCAAGGCGCTTCCCTTCGGCGTCGGGGCGGTCATCGGCGGCACCGGCAACCATCTGCTCGGCAAAAGGGTGGTGCATTCGTCGCGGCTCGCGTTCGGCCCCGCCCCGCACGAATTTCGCGCCGAGTTGGCACCGACCCTGCGGTTGGCCCGAGACCCGGCGGCCACTCGGCCGACGCATGCGTTGAGCGGAATCCGCAACGGAGCACGCGCGCTACTCCCCCGACGTCGGCGTCCCCCGCCGTAGTTAAACCGGCTCACTGCTTCCGGCGGGTTGATGCGTCGATAAGATTGAACCATCGTTCTATTTGAACGTTCGTTCAGTAAATCTGCAGTCGCGGTCGGAGGGAGCCTGATGGCCTACGTGTTTCTCACCGCCGCAATCGCGGCCGAGGTCGTGGCAGCCATCGCCACCCGATATTCCGATGGCTTCACCCGACTCGTGCCCACGGTGGTCACGGTCGTCGGCGTACTCGGCGCCTATTTTCTGTTGTCCCTGGCACTCAAACAAGGCATGGGCATCGGCGTCGCCTACGGAATCTGGGCCGCCGCCGGGGTGACCCTCGTCGCGGCGATCGGTGCCCTCTTCCTCGGCGATCACCTAACCTGGCTGCAAGTGGCGGGAATCGGGCTGGTCATCGCGGGAGTCGTCGCCCTGGAACACGGCGGTACGCATGAGATCGCCTGAGAGCACCGACCGCCCGCCGACGGACGGCCGCATCGCCCGCGGCATCGATCGAAAGCTGTCGATCATCGCGGCCACGCTCCGGGTCATCGAGGCACACGGTGTGGCCGGTGTCAGTCACCGCACGGTCGCCGCGCAAGCCGACGTGCGCCCGTCCCTGGTGGCCTACTATTTTTCGACCCTGGACGACCTCCTCGTCGCCGCGTTGACACGGGCCAGCGACGAGTACGACCTGCAGTATGCGAGCCTGCTGGACGGCGGGCTCTCTCCGCTCGAGGCAATCGCGGCTCTCCTCGCCGACGTCGGCGGAACCGGACGGGGCCGGGCACTGGCCGAGCGGGAAATGGTCCTGATGGCCGCACGTCGTCCGGCATTGCGACCCCTCACCACCAAGTGGCCGGACCTCGTCGGTCGCGCCGCCGCGACCCACACATCTGACCCCGTCGTGATCGAGGCCCTGGTCGCCATCACCGATGGCATCTGCGCGAAGGTGCTCCTCTCGAACGAGAACGCCCCCGTCTCTCGCGGCGAGATCCTCGCTCATCTGCAGCGCACCGTGGGCCTGCCCGCAACCGCGGGCGAGTCCACCCCGGCCAGACCGGCGCTCTAGACCTCTGAGGTGTCGACCGAGGCCGATTCGGTGAGGTCGAAGAGCGCATCACCATCATGGAGGGCGGAATGCCGGTCCCATTCGGTCATCAGGGCGGCCACGGCGGCATGCAGTCGCGCCGTGGCGGCGCCGGGTGACGTGTCACCGAAGTAGTGCTGCACCCAGGCCTCGAGCCGGGCCGATGCGGTCGTGTTGTTCGCGAGTGCGTCGAGAGCCTCCGCGATTTCGGTGGACGCCCCCGCGTCGAGCCACTCGCAATCCGAGAGATAGCCGCTCGTATCGATCAGGGCGGCAGGGTTGACGGGGCGGGTGATCATGAGCGGCTTACCGGCGGCCAGCCGGTCGTAGACCATGGCCGAGATGTCGACGATCGCCACGTCTGCGGCCGACAACTGCCAGCCCAATTCGGGGCCGGTGTCGTGCACGTGCTGGGCGCCGGGGTCTTTCGCGTTCGCCGCCGCGATCGCCGCGATGATGCGCTTGTTGGCCGCATCGTAGGCGGGGTCGACCACGCCGCTGCGCGGGTGGGGCCGGTAGATCACGCGGTGGGTGCTGGTTTTCAGCAGGGCCGTCACGAGCGCCACGCCGTGCGTCGCAATGGACCCGTACGCCGCGGCGGGTCGGTCGCCCTCCCACGTTGGTGCATACAGCACGACCTGGCGGGCATCGGGCGTGTAGGGCAGCGGCCCGCTGAAGTGGTCGGCCTGTGGTCGCCCGATGGTGATGGCCCGGTTGTCGAAATCGTAGTTCCACAGCACCCGGCCCAGCCGGGACAGGGCCGCCTGCCCGGCGACGAGTGAGTAGTCGTAGGCCTTGAACTGGTTCGTGACCATGTACATTTTGTCGCTCTCACCATGATTGATGAAAACGTGCCACATGCGCCCGTAGCGCATCATCTGAAAGTTTCGGGGATTCTGGTTGACGTAGAACACCATGCGGATGTCTTGTTCGTGGATCACGCGTTCCAGGTCGCGCACGGTGCGCACGTGGGCGATGGGGAGGGGCGATTCCTTCATGAGTTTCAAGGATCCGCCGCCGGTGCGGCTCAACACGACCACGGGCCAGGTCTCGGCGAGTTCGAGCAACGGTTTGTACCACTGGCGCATCTGATACATGTTCACCGGGCCGTCCGCAAAGTAGACGGCGATCTTGAAGTGGTTCTCCGGCAACGGCTCGCGGGCATCGGCGAGATACCGCTGAGCTTTCCGGGACGCTGCGACGTCCCTGACCAACTTGACGGCGCGCCTGACATCTTTCTGAATACCCACCGCTTAAGCCTACCCTTCGAGAAGGGTCAGACGATCGGGGGACGTCCGGCGCGAGTCATGCGCCAAACCGTTCGCGGGGACAGCACGCGCCGCTCCCCCGGGTCGGTTCGCCAGCCCTCACGCCAGCCGCCGAACCAGGCGCGCAGTGCTGTGGGGTTGCGAGACCAGCGCAGCAGCTGGATCAGCGTCCACGATGCCACGTACACGGGCACGAGCACCGTCGGCAGGTTGCGCCGGGCCAGCCACACGCGGTTGCGGGCGTTCAGGCGATAGTACGCGGCATGTCGGGTCGGATGCATGAACGGATGATTGGCTTCGAGGTCACCGGCGTACCAGACGCGCAGACCCTGGTCCCACACCCGCCAGGCGAGCTCGATGCCCTCATGGGCGTAGAAAAACGGCTCCGCCCAGCCGCCGGTGGCGTCGAAGACGGCACGGGGCAGCAGCACGGCGCCCTCCCACACCGAGAACACGGCGCTAGACTCGCTGGCTTCGCCTTTGCGGATGCGCGGCACCCAGCGCCTCGGGGAAGCGAGGCCCTCCGGGTCGACCACGCGGGGCTGGAGCAGACCGATCGTCGGATCGGCCCGGAGCTTGTCGATGGCGCGGCGCAGAAAATGCGGGTCGGGAATGCTCGCGTCGTCGTCGAGGAAGAAGAGGTACTCACCGCTGACCCGGTCGACACCGCGGTTGCGTCCGGCGGGGATTCCGAGATTCGTCGGAAGCCCGAGCGTTCGAACGTTGCCCGGCAGCCCGGCAGGTTCCCATCCGTTGCCCACGCAGACCACGTCCAGTTGAACGCCCTGTTGCGCCAACAGACTCAGGATGCCGCGCTCGAGGTCCGCCGGCCGGGTCCCCTGAGAGAGCACCACGACGCCGACGGTCGGCAGCTTTGCCACCTCGGGACGCCCCCCTGCCTTAGGAACGGACACGCTTGGACGCCATGATCGCAACGAAATGCCCGATCAAAGACAGGAAGGCGAGCGGAACCAGCACGATGAGCAGCGCGCGGTCCGCGGTTGGTTCGCCGATGACGAGGCCCAACAGCGCCGCGACGAAAATCACCATGGTCAGTTCCACGGAGTGGTACAACCGATGGAAGGGAAGGAAACGTGCCAGCCGCCGGACGCGCTTCAGCAGGCTCGAGGTCGGGGCACTCTCTCCGTGCGCGTCGGCGAGCTTCGGGAGACCCGCATTGGCGCGCGCGACGTGCACCATGTCGTTGAGCGCCTTATTGAGCACGATGATGAGTGCCAACAGGAGCGCGAGGCTCGTCCAGAGCAAGTCCTCGGGTGCTTCGATCGGGTACATCGCCGCACGAAAACCGAGCGCGATGGGGATCAGAGCCTCGGTGGAGTAGTGCCCCACCTTGTCGAGGAACACCCCGGCCGGTGAGGATGTTTTGCGCCACCGGGCGACTTCGCCGTCGCAGCAGTCGATGAGCATTTGCAGCTGGCCGAGCACGAGGGCCAGCAGGGCACCCCAAATGCCGGGGATGAGCAGGGCCGCGGCGGTCGACCATCCGATCATGATCATCAGTCCGGTCACACCATTGGCCGAGATGCGCGTTTTCAGCAGCATCCAGGTGATGTACGGAGACAGGTTGCGCAGGTAGAGGCTGGCCGTCCAGTGTTCCGCGTTGGCCCGCAGACGAACCTCTGGCGGCTGGGCCACCCGTCGCAACTCGGCGATCGACGTGGGCCGAGCCGAGTTGGGCGTGGCTTGCATGTGGTTATCTCCCCGTGTGTGCCGTGATGTTGCTCGTGAGCTTGAGGAATCCGAGTACGAATCCCGCACCCCAGCAAAAGTGAATGCAGGGCAAGACTACGAGAAACCGGCTCGCCGAACGAAACCCGTCGGGGCGAGCCACCGTCAACGTCGCCGCGACGACGATCAGAGCGTACCCGATCGGAACGATCAGACCGAGCAGGAGCCAGGGGGTCGCCCCGGCGAGGGCCTGCGCGACGCCGCCGATCCCGAGAAGCAGACCGAGTGCCACGCCCAGCACCATCAGCGGCGGAATGAAGTAGCGGATGCCGTTGGCCGCGGGGTAGCGCCTGGCCAGTTCACCACGCCACAGCCCGGTGGAGAGCATCTGCCGGGCCAGCCGTGACACGCTCGGGCGCGGTCGGTAGACGACCCGCAATTCGGGGGTGAACCACACCGTGCCCCCGGCTTCGCGCAGGCGCCGGTTGAGGTCCCAGTCCTGGCCGCGCTTGACGCCCTCGTCGAAGAGACCGACCTTAAGGATGCTCTCGGTTCGGAAGCAGCCCAGGTAGACGGTCTCGGCCTTGCCCTGTTTGCCACCCACATGGTGGGGCGTGCCTCCGAGGCCGATGCGGGCGCCGTAGGCGCGGGCCACCGCCTTCTCGAACGGCGTGCCGCCCTGAGCGTCCATGATTCCGCCCACGTTGTCGGCGCCCGTGCGTTCGAGAGTTTCCACGGCGATGCGGGCATAGTTCGGGGGCAGCACGGAATGCGCGTCGACTCGAATGACGACCGCGTATTGGGAGGCCCTGATGGCGGTGTTGAGGCCGGCGGGAGTGGAACCCACGTCATTGGGCACAATGCGGATGCGGGCATCCACGGCGGCCATCTCTTCGACCAGTTCGGTCGTGCCGTCGAGGCTCGGGCCGAGGGCCAGGGTCACTTCGAACGGGCCCTGATAGTCCTGATGCAGCAGGCTCATCACCGCGGCGCGCACATGCGTCACTTCGTTGAGCACCGGCATGACGTATGAGACCCCGGGTAGGAGTTGGTCACCACTTTGACGCACGCGGCAGCCCGCTTTCCGGTAGTTGGGTAGGCGATTCAGCCTATCATTGGCGCTCGCACACGCATCGGCCCCCGCACACACGCGTGCGCCGCCGGACAGGCCGACGGCGCACATGGGTGGAAGGAGCGACGCGGCTAGCCAGCGAGCTCGCCCAGGGTCACCGACACCGTTGCGGTCTTTCCGTCACGCACGTACGTGAGGTCGGCCGTTCCACCGGCCGGCATCGCGCGCACCTGCGCGGTCAGGTCGTTGGGGTCCGTGATGGGCAGGCCGTTGAAGTTGGTCACCACGTCACCGTTCTTGAGTCCGGCCTTTTCGGCCGCTCCGCCGGACGAGACCTTGACGATGAGCGCACCCACCGTGTCGCTTGAGGCGCTCGTGGGGTTGGAGACGCTCGCACCGAGCAGGCCGTGGGTCGCCGTGCCGTTCGTGATGAGTTCCTCGGAGATGCGCTGGGCGAAGTTGGAGGGAATCGAGAATCCGACGCCGATGCTTCCTGCGGCCGAGCTCGAGTCACCGGCGTTGGCGATGGCCACGTTGATACCGATGAGCTCCCCCTTGCTGTTCAGCAGGGCGCCACCGGAATTGCCGGGGTTGATCGCCGCATCCGTTTGGATCACCGGCAGGGAAATGCTGCCCGTCGCCTTCTGCGCCTGGGGCTGCTGCGGTGTGCCGTCCTGGTTCGGAATGTCGAAGTTCCAGAAATCAAACGGGCTGGAACCGCCGTCGTCGGGCGTCGTGGCGTCCGGAGTCGTCGGGGCCGCCGACGACGCCACCGTGATGCTGCGGTTGAGAGCGCTCACGATACCGTTCGTCACCGTGCCGGCAAGACCCAGGGGCGCACCGATCGCGATGGCAGTGTCACCCACATTGATCTTGGACGAGTCAGCCATGACGATCGGCGTGAGTCCAGAGGCGTCGGTGAGCTTGATGACGGCGAGGTCGGAGATCGGGTCGGTGCCCACGACGGTCGCCGCATACAGCTTCCCATCGTTGCTCTTCACCTGAATCGTCGCGTCCCCGACAGCACCGTCGAGGGTGACGACGTGTGTATTCGTGAGCACGTAGCCATCGGCGCTGAGGATGACGCCGGACCCGGAGCCGCCCTGTTGTCCGCTACTGACCTCGATGGTGACAACGCTCGGCGAGGCCTTCGCCGCCACTGCGGTGATCTCATTCACGCTCTCGGTGTTGTTCACCACGACATTGGCCGCGCCCGACGTCTGGCTGGTCGATACGCCCGTCTCACGTCCGGAATCGGCGAGTGCGTAGATGCCGGCGCCGGATGCGCCGCCGACGAGAGCCGCGATGGCGAGCGCCGCGATCAGGCCGACGCTGTTGCGACGCTTGGTCGTGTCTTTGCCGAGGCTCGGGGCCGCCGTGGCCGGGTACGCGGTGGCGTAGCCGTCGGTGGCGTAGCCCTGGCCGGCGGGACCGGACGGACCGGCGGCCGACGCTGCGACCGGACGTCCGAACGCGTCGGTGGGGTACGCCGCCGTGGGGTAAGTCTCTGCCGGGCTGCCGGCAGCCGAGGCGCCGGGGGCGGGTGCGCCGCCGGCGGAGGAGGGGTGCACCGTGGGCTGCGCCGCTTCGGCCGCAGCGACGTTTTCGGTGGGCGCCGAATCCGCACTGACAATGGGATCCGGGTTGGTAGTGGGAGGGGTGGTCGCTGCCTCGCCGGAACCGTTCACGGCGAATGACGCTGTCTCGTCGCGAGGTTCGGGAACGTCGTTACCAGAATCCTTGGTGTTGTCGGTCATGGGGTGCTCCTTCCAAGCAACGCCAGCTTCGCGCCCAAACCTGAATGTTTGGTATGGACAGGCTGGGAGCATTCAATGATGACACCGTGACCTTGCTCGGGGCTGGGATCAGGCAATTCATGCCCCGCGTAATTCGTCATCGTCAGAGTAGCGCGAACGCGATGACGTAGCTTTATTGCATGGGAACAATACGATGAGCATCACAGGAGCATGGCGTCGAACGGCGGCCGGAGCGGGCCTCCTCGCCGCGGACGGAAGCGTTGCTGCCAGCATTTTCGCGGAAATGAGTGCGCTCGCAGCTCGGACCGGTGCTCTCAACCTGGGTCAGGGATTTCCCGATGAGGACGGGCCGGCCGAGGTGCGCGAGGCAGCCAGACAGGCGATCGCGGACGGCGTCAATCAGTACCCGCCCGGGCGTGGAATGCCGGTGCTGCGGGAGGCAATCGCCCGCCACCAGCAGCGGTTCTACGGTCACACCATCGATCCCGAGACGGAAGTGCTCGTCACCGCCGGGGCGACCGAGGCCCTGGCCTCGACAATTCTCGCGCTCGTGGAACCCGGCGACGAAGTGGTCACGTTCGAGCCCTTCTACGACGCCTACGGCGCACTGATCGCCCTCGGTGGCGGCATCCACCGCACCGTGCCGCTGCGTGCCCCCGAGTTTCAACCGGATCTGGATGCCCTCCGGGCCGCGGTGACCGACCGCACCCGCCTGATCATCGTCAATGACCCCCATAACCCCACCGGGACCGTGCTTCCCCGCGAAACCCTCGCCCTCATCGTGGAGCTGGCGCACCATCACGATGCGCTCATCGTCACCGATGAGGTCTACGAGCACCTCACCTTTGACGGCCCGCACATTCCGATCAGCACCCTGCCCGGGGCACGCGAACGCACCATCACGGTCTCATCGGCCGGCAAGACATTCAGTGTCACCGGTTGGAAGATCGGCTGGCTGAGCGCCCCCGCTGTGCTCGTGACCGCGATCCTCGCCGTCAAGCAGTTCCTCACCTACGTCAACGGTGCGCCGTTTCAGCCGGCCATCGCGGTGGGCCTGGACCTGCCCGATTCCTACTATGTGGGAGCCGCCGCCGATCTGCGGGCCAAACGCGACGTGCTCGGGAGCGGCCTCACCGCAGCCGGCTTCACGATCAGCCAGCCGCAGGGCGGCTATTTCATCATTGCGGATGCGACACCGTTCGGGTACAGGGACGGTGGGGACTTCTGTCGGAAACTCCCCGAACTGGCCGGAGTCGTCGCCGTGCCTGTGACCGCGTTCTGCTCTCCCCGGTACCGGGCCGACTACACCCCCCTCGTGCGCTTCGCCTTCTGCAAGAAGGTCGATGTGCTCGAGCGGGGCGCGTCGCAACTGGCCGCTCTGGCGACGCGCTAGCGGCGCACGAGGGCCGGGTAGTCCGTGTATCCCTCGGGGCCGGCGCCGTAGAAGGTCGTGGCGTCGGCGCTGTTCAGCGGCAGGTCTTCCTGCCAGCGATAGGCCAGGTCGGGGTTCGCGAGGGCCGGCCGGCCCACAACAACACCTTCGGCGTGACCGTCGCGCATCAGCCCGAAGGCCTCGTCACGACTTGTCATCTGCGCGAATCCACTGTTGAGCAGCACCGCTCCGCCGAAGCGGGCGCGCAGCTCCTGCACGAAGGCACCGGTGGGCTCGGCGTGCAGCACGCTGAGGTAGGCGAGGTCCAGCGGGGCGAGGGCGTCGACCAGGGCGCCGTAGGTCGCGAGCACGTCGGCGCTGTCCGTCTCCAGCGCGTCCTGAATGTTGTGCTCCGGGGAAATGCGCAGGCCCACGCGTCCGGCACCGATCGCGTCCGCCACCGCGGTCACGACCTCGACCACGAAACGAGCCCGGTTCTCCGGGGAACCGCCGTACAGGCCCTCGCGCTGGTTCGACGCGGGCGAGAGGAATTCGTGCAGCAGGTATCCGTTTGCGGAATGAATCTCGACGCCGTCGAGTCCCGCCGCGATGGCATTGCGAGACGCCGTCACGAATTCCTCGACCACGCCGGCGATCTCACTGTCGGCGAGCGCATGCGGAACCGGGTACGGCTGCTTGCCATCGTAGGTGTGCGTCTGGCCGTTGATCGCGATGGCACTCGGGCCGACCACGGTGCGTCCGCCGGTGGTGCCCTCGTGGGTCACCCGGCCCGCGTGCATCACCTGGGCGACGATCTGGCCGCCCGCCGCGTGCACCCCGGCAGCCACCTGCCTCCATCCCTCGATCTGCTCGGGCGTGACCAGGCCGGGCTGGCCGGGAAAACCCTGCCCGGCGTGGCTCGGGTAGGTGCCCTCGGACACGATCAGACCGAGCGACGCGCGCTGGGCGTAGTGCTCGGCCACCATCGGGCCGGGAACGCCGGCTTGTCCCGATCGGGTGCGGGTGAGAGGCGCCATGACCAGGCGATTGGTCAGGCGCAGCTCGCCCAGGGTGGTGGGGGAAAACAAATTCACAGCGGATCTCTTTCTGTCGGTCGGTCGGTTTCAGGTGCAACATCGACCGGCACGCACTATTCCTCCCTGAGAATGCGCCGTGTCAGCACGTGTTCAATGCGGGCCAATCCGGAAGCCGGTGCGCGCCGAACCAGTCTTATGACCACCGTTCTTTCCCGCAGCCCCCGCCGCCGCGCAGGTGCGGCCACCCGGCCAGGCACGACCGCGCGACCGGAAGCGGACCTGACGACGCGGTATGCCCCCTTTCCACTCGACGCGGATGCCCGTCATTTCGGTCTGACGACGAGTGTCATGCGCCTGGGGCTCGGGGCGGTCTCGGTGTCGGTGCGGCACGGGCGCCGCACCGACAGCGACACCGCCACGATCCTCCTGCACGGCGCAGCCGGGTCCTGGACGACGTGGACTCCCCTGCTCCGGGCCGCGGAGCACGGCGACGGGGCGCCGACGGACCCCGACCTGACGGACCTGATCATTCCCGATCTTCCCGGTTGGGGCGACTCTGGTCTGCCCGCCGACACCGCGGAACTCACGATCGAGACGATGGCCGCCACCGTCGCTGACATCGCCCGGGCGTTGGGGTACAGCCGGTGGACCGTGGTCGGTCATTCCATGGGCGGCCTCATCGCCCTCGAGCTCGCCGCCGCCGAGACCGGCGCCACCGTGTCGGTCGGGCTCATTTCCGCCACCACCTTCTCCGTGATCGACAGCGTGCGCCATCCCGTGCTCCGGTTCGGCCTGCTCCCCGGTTTCACGACTCTTCTTCAGGTGATGCGGATGCTGTGCCTCGCCGGCACGTGGGGCCGCGCCCTCGTCGTCGGTCTTGCCCGCCTGCATCTGCTGCGTGCCGTGGTGTCCCCGCTGTTTCGCCATCCGGGCCGGGTGCCCGCCTCCGTTATTGCCGCGCTCGCCGTCGAGGTACGGCCCCGCGGTTTCAGTCTGGCATCGGCTCGCGCCGGTAGCTACGACGCCGTCGCGTCGTGGTCGCGCATCAACTGCCGGGTTCGAGCCTGCGCCGGTGACCGGGACGTTTTCATCGCGGCGTCGGATCGCGATACTCTGAGCCGCGTGATCTCGGACTTCAGTCTGGTGACCGTGACCGGCGCCGGACACTTCGGTCATATTGAACGGCCCTTCGATATTGTGCGCACGCTCGGTCTGCCAATACGCCGCCAGATACGGTAATCGCTTGCTCTCCGTCCCTCGTAAGGGGGATAATTAATACAATCCGGTTGTGTGCACGTGTTTAGCACCGCTTTCACCGTCCCGGCACCATGCGTGACGACGGAAGGCAACTCATGGGCTCCTTGACTTACGACCGAGTTGTAGTGGAATTCGATGACCGGGTGCTCGCGCACCTCCAGCTCGTCATTATTCAGAAGCTGCGCCGCGGCGAGAGTTTTCTCTTATCCTGGCGTGACGCCGCCGTTGTGGGAGATGGTCGCAGCTCCGCGTGGCTGCATCCCTCGATCCCGCTGTATTTCAAGTTCTCCGGCGGACACGCGCCAAGCATCAACCCGCATTGGATCGCCCAGCTCACCCGCTCGGCAAACAGTTCGCAAGGACTGATCGTCACCGGCGAAGACAACTCCGCGGTGGAACCCGACAAGGCCTTGCGCACCGAACCGGCAACAAACATTCGTGCCGCGGCACCGTCGCGTGCCACAAAGGCCAGCATGCGGTAGTCGGCAGCTACCGCGGTACGACCCCGAACCGGCGGTGTGCGAGTGCCGGGTTCACGGCGCGCACCGCCGCAATGCGCTCCGACGACAACCAACCCACGGCAACGTCGGTGGTCTCACCGATCGTAACGATCTCGACCCCCATCGGGTCGACGATCATGCTCTGGCCGACGCCGATCGGCGGCGCCTGATCGGCGGCCACGACGTACACCGTGTTTTCGAGCGCCCGCGCGGTGAGCAGCACGCGCCAGTGGTGCTCCTTGAGCGGACCGCGCATCCATTCGGCCGGAACCAGAACGACGTCGGCTCCGGCATCCACGATCCGCCGCGTGACCTCGGGAAAGCGCGTGTCGTAACACGTCTGCATCCCCACGGTCAGGCCACGCACCTCGAAGGTCTCGGGATGCCCGATCTCACCGGCCAGCACCACGCCGGATTCATGCTGCCCAAAGGCGTCGTAGAGGTGCAGTTTACGATACGTCGCCACATGCACGCCGCTCGGGTCGACGGCGACGAGAGTGTTGGAGAAGCGCGTGGGATCATCGGTCGCCTCCAGCATTCCGGCGACGATGAACACGGCGAACTCGCGCGCCAAGTCTCCGATGGCCGACACGAAACGGCCGTCCAGCGGCTGGGCCGCGGCAAGCGACGCGGGGCCGAGCGGCACCTCACAGAACGCCGAATACTCCGGAAAAACGACCAGGCTTGCGCCGCGTCCCGCCGCAACGGCAACGAGGCCGCGCATTTCGGCGAGGTTGGCTGGTTCATCGGTGCCCGGGCGAAATTGTGCCACGGCGACGCCGACCCCGCTCTCGGTCTCGGTCTCGGGACGCGGTGAGTCATTGCGGGGGTACGCATCAGCCATGCCGCCAGCCTAGCCGTCGAGTCGAGGGATCATGAGAATCACGGACCCGTCGCGGGTGCGCAGATTACAGTACGCAATCCACAGGAGTTCCCAGTCGACCAGACCATACTGGTCAATCGCACCACCACTTTCGAAATGACGAGGTAGCTCATGGCCAACACCCTGGTGATCATTCCGACGTACAACGAGTGCGAAAACATCGGACTCATCGTCAACCGGGTTCGCTCGAGTGTTCCCTCCGCCCATGTCCTCGTCGTTGACGACGCGTCACCCGATGGCACGGGCGCCCTCGCCGACGCACTCGCCACGGCCGACGACAGCGTGCACGTTCTGCATCGTACGGAGAAAACCGGGCTCGGAGCGGCGTACCTGGACGGCTTCGGCTGGGCGCTCTCGCACGGCTACGACCAGCTCGTGCAACTGGATGCCGACGGGTCGCACCTCCCCGAGCAGCTTCCCGGGCTGCTGGCCGCCGCCGCCACGGCCGACGTCGTCATGGGTTCTCGGTGGATACCCGGTGGGGCCGTGAAGAACTGGCCCTGGCACCGCCGCGCGCTGTCCCGCGGCGGCTCGATCTACTCGCGCGCCCTGCTGCGCCTGCCCCAGCACGACGTGACGGGCGGATACCGGGTGTATTCGGCGCATGCACTGGAGAGCATGCAGCTTTCCAGCCTCGAGAGCCTCGGATACTGCTTTCAGATCGATATGCTCCTGCACGCCGTTCGCGCGCAGCTCACGGTCGTGGAGGTGCCGATCACATTCGTGGAGCGCACGCTCGGCTCGTCCAAGATGAGCGGTCGGATCGTGCTGGAGGCCATGATGCGGGTCACCATCTGGGGGCTGACCGGCATGGGCGTGCGGCGTTCCCGCACGCCCGCAGAGACGGCCCCGCAACAGTAGCCTGGGGGCCCTGGTGCCTCGTCAGGACGGCGCGACTGGTTTCGGCGACGCTCGTTCCGCTATAGAATTACCGCAATAGTTAGAGTCACTTAGACCTTTACCGCCGGGACGTCCCTCATGACCGCAGAAAATCACGCCACGCTGGCCGTGTCGACGGTGATTTTTGCCCTGCGCCCGGACGACGCCTCCACCCTGAAGACGCTCTGGCTGCCGCTCGTTCGCCGCACCAGACAACCGCACGAGGGCCAGTGGGCACTCCCCGGTGGATGGCTGCCCGATGCGGAGCAGCTCGCGGACGCGGCGGCACGAACGCTGCAGGAAACCACGTCCCTGTCTCCCACCTACCTCGAACAGCTGTACACGTTCGGGGACGTCGGCCGCTCACCGGGCCACCGCGTGGTGTCCATCGTCTATTGGGCGCTGGTGCAGTCCGACGAAGCGGCCAGGGCCGCCGAGGGAGACAATGTGCGCTGGTTCGCCGCCGATCGGCTTCCCGGCCTGGCCTTCGACCACAACAGGATCGTGGAATACGCCCTATGGCGGCTGCGCACCAAGGTGGAGTACTCACGCATCGCCCATGCCTTTCTCGGCGAGACGTTCACTCTCACCCAGCTTCGCGAAGTTCATGAGGCCGTGCTGCGTAAACCGCTGGATCCCGCGAACTTTCGCCGCACCGTGGAATCTTCGGGCACCCTCGTCGACACCGGTCGGCATGTTGCCGGCGCACGGCATCGCCCGGCCCGGCTCTACCGATACGACGGCTCGGATGCCCATTCCGACCACGGTCCCTCCGGGGCACCTGCTCCCCCGCACGCCTGAACCGCACCACCCGCCAGACCCGCATTTCCCGAACGAGCAGTCCCCCAGCACTCAGGAGAACGCCATGACGAACCCGTCGGTCGATCGCACCATCCAGCTCATCAGCACGGGCGCCGCCGCCGGCAGCACGTGCAGCCCCGATCTGGCCACCGACCCGTGGGAATTCGACTCCGTCGCGCCCTCCTACGGGCCGGGCTCCTCGATGGGCGACGTCATCCCCACCGGGTCGCCCCGCCAGGGCGAACTGCCCGAGGACTACCGTCGGGCCACGCCGGAGGAGCTGGATTCGCGCATCCGTGCGGCCAAGGCGACGCTCGGTGACCGTGTGGTCATTCTCGGTCACTTCTACCAACGCGACGAGGTGCTCCAGCACGCCGATGTCGTGGGCGATTCCTTCCAGCTTGCGACGGCGACGAAGAGTCGCCCGCAGGCCGAGGCGATCATCTTCTGCGGCGTGCACTTCATGGCCGAGACCGCCGACCTGCTGTCCGGTCCGGAGCAGGCCGTCATTCTGCCCAACCTCGCCGCCGGCTGTTCGATGGCCGACATGGCCGACCTCGATTCGGTCACCGAATGTTGGGAACAGCTAGAAGACCTCTACGGCACCGAACCGGATGCCTCCGGCCGTGTTCCTGTGATCCCGGTCACCTACATGAATTCTTCCGCCGCCCTCAAGGCGTTCTGCGGTGAACACGGCGGAATCGTGTGCACCTCCTCGAACGCCCAGACCGTGCTGGAGTGGGCGTTCGAACGCGGCCAGCGGGTCTTGTTCTTCCCCGACCAGCACCTGGGACGCAACACCGCCAAGGCCATGGGGGTGCCGCTCGAGCAGATGCCGATGTGGAACCCGCGGAAGGCACTCGGCGGCAGCACCGCCGCCGAACTCGATGCGGCCCGCGTGATCCTGTGGCACGGGTTCTGCAGCGTGCACCGCCGGTTCACGGTGGACCAGATCGCCCAGGCCCGCGTGACGCACCCGGGGGTTCAGGTGGTTGTTCACCCGGAGTGCCCGATGGCGGTCGTGGATGCCGCCGATTCCGCCGGATCCACCGACTTCATCGGCAAGGCCATCGCCGCGGCTCCCGCCGGGTCGACGTTTGCGATCGGCACCGAGATCAACCTGGTGCAGCGCCTGGCCGCCCAGCACCCCGAGCACACCATCTTCTGCCTCGACCCGGTGGTCTGCCCGTGTTCGACGATGTACCGCATCCACGCCGGTTACCTGGCGTGGGTGCTTGAGGGTCTGGTGGGCACCAGCGAACGACCCGCCGAGGTGCTCAACCGCATCGAGGTCGCCGACGACGTTGCCGCGTACGCCCAGATCGCCCTGGAACGGATGCTGGCCGCCCGGCCGCCCCTCGCGGTCACCGCGCCCGCCGCTGACGCCGACCGCCTCGTCGCCGGACAAGCCTGATGGCCTCGGTCGTGGTGATCGGCAGCGGCCTCGCCGGGCTCACCGCCGCCGTGCGCGCGACGGATGCCGGCCACCGGGTGACGCTGGTGACCAAGGCCGCACTCCCCGAAAGCAACACGAAGTATGCCCAGGGCGGCATCGCCGCCGCCCTGTTTCCGGACGACTCGGTCGAGGCGCATATGCTCGACACCCTGCGCGCGGGCGCGGGCCTGTGCGACGAGGACGCGGTTCAGGTTCTCTGCGCCGAGGGCCCGGCCCGGGTGCGGGACCTGATCCGATTCGGCGTCGACTTCGACCATGACGAATCGGGAATATCTCGCGGGCTCGAGGCCGCGCACTCGCGTTCCCGGGTGCTGCACGCCGGAGGAGACGCGACCGGGGCCGCCATCCAGGCCGCCCTCGTCGCGACCGTGCGCCAGCGTGCCGCGGGCTCCGCGGCACCGGCCGGCACCGCGATGGTCATTCGTGAGCAGACGATGCTGATCGATCTTTCCGTGCGATCGGGTCGCGTCGTCGGCGTGAGCGTGCTCGGCCCGGAGGGCCCGGCACAAGAGATACGCGCGGACGCCGTCATCCTCGCCACGGGCGGTGCCGGCACGCTGTTCCGCCACACGACCAACCCCAGCGTCGCCACCGGCGACGGCGTGGCCGCCGCGTGGCGAGCGGGGGCATCCGTCGCGGACCTGGAGTTCTACCAATTTCACCCGACCGCCCTCGCGGTCGCCGGCAGCCCGCTCGTATCGGAGGCCGTGCGCGGAGAAGGCGCCGTGCTGCGCAACCGACGCGGGGACCGATTCATGCTCGGCATTCCGGGCGAGGAACTCGCCCCTCGCGACATCGTCGCCCGCGCCATCGCCCGCGAAATGGCCCAGCAAGACGGCGAACCGGTTCTGCTGGACGCCACCGGCCTCGGCCGAGACCTGCTCGAGTCACGATTCCCCACCATCACGGCGGCGTGCCGAAGCGCCGGACTGGATTGGGCCCTCGAACCCATTCCGGTGGCCCCGGCCGCGCACTATTGGATGGGCGGCGTGGTGACCGACGTGTGGGGTCGCACGACCCTGCCCGGACTTTTCGCCGTGGGTGAGGTTGCCCGTACGGGCGCCCACGGCGCCAACCGGCTCGCGTCCAACTCCCTGCTCGAAGCCGCGGTCTTCGCCGATCGGGCCGTTCGCGCCCTGTCCGATTCGCTGCAGACGGGTTCCTCGCCGGACCACGACGCGGCGCGCGTGGTGTCCGGCGCGCGATCCCGGGCCACCGTCGGCCTGAACCCCGCCGAGAACGTCGTCGCGGCGACCGCACCGGCGTTCTCGCGCGAGGCCCTGCAGAACGTCATGTGGGACAGCGCCGGCGTGCACCGTTCCGGAGCCGGCCTCGAGCAGGCGGCGACCACGCTCGCCGGGTGGCGGAGCAGCGACCCCGCCCACGCCGACGTGCGGCAGCTCGAGGATCGCAACCTGCTCGACCTCGGCCGGCTCGCCGTAGAGGCAGCCCTCGCCCGCACCGAATCGCGCGGAGCGCACCACCGCGCGGACTACCCGCTCACGCGCACCGATCTGGCCCGTTCCCGGTCATGGGTCGCCCACCGGCCGTCGCCCCTGCTCGCGCGCACATCCCCACCCCACGCACCGGACACCACGGCCAGGGAGGCCATTGCATGCTGACCACACACGCGATCGACCTGGTCGTGCAGGCCGCCCTCACCGAGGATGCCCCGTGGGGCGACCTCACCTCCGAGGTGCTCATTCCCCGCCTTGCCGTGGCAACCGCCCAGTTGCAGGCCCGGGAACCGGGAGTGTTCAGCGGTGGACAGGTCTTCGCCGCCGCCTTCCGCCTCACGGACCCTGCCGTTGTCGTGCGGCTGCTCGTGGCCGACGGCGACGCCTTCGACGCCGGCACGGTGCTCGCCGAGGTGACCGGCCCGGCGCGCGGGGTGCTTCAGGCCGAACGCATCGGACTCAACTTCGTGCAGCGGATGAGCGGAATCGCGACGCTGACCGCCCGATACGTCGCCGAGACGGTCGGCACCGCGGCTCGCATTGTGGACACCCGCAAGACCACCCCGGGCCTGCGCGCCCTGGAGCGCCACGCGGTGCGGGACGGCGGCGGCCGAAACCACCGGTTCAGCCTGTCGGACACCGTGATGGCCAAGGACAATCACCTAGCCGTGATCACCGCGGGCGGACAAGACCTCACCACGGCGCTGCGCGACGTGCGCGGGCGACTGTCCCACACGACCCATTTCGAGGTGGAGGTCGACCGCCTCGACCAGATCGAGGCGGTCCTGGCCGCCGGGATCGACACGATCATGCTCGACAACTTCTCCCCCGCTGACCTGCGCGCCGGCGTGCGACTCGTGGCCGGGCGGGCCCTGGTGGAGGCGAGCGGTGGGGTGAACCTCGACACCGTGCGCGGCATCGCCCAATCCGGCATCGACATCATCTCGGTGGGCGCCCTCACCCACAGCGTGCACTCGCTTGACCTCGGGCTCGACGTCGTGCTGCACACCGAGGCCTGATTCGGCGTGATCTATCTCGACAACGCGGCGACGACACCGGTGCGCCGAGAGGCCCTGGAGGCCATGTGGCCGTTCCTCACCGGCAGTTTCGGCAACCCGTCAAGTCACCACCATGTCGGTGAGGCGGCCGCCGCCGCGCTCACACAGGCCAGGCGGAGCGTCGCGCGCTCCCTCGGCGCCCGCGCCGGGGACGTGATCTTCACGAGCGGCGGCACCGAGTCCGACAACCTCGCGATCAAGGGCCTCGCCCTCGGCAGCCTGGGCACCGAGGCGCCCGGCCACCTCATCACGACAGCGATCGAACACGAGGCCGTGCTGGAGAGCGTCGATTACCTGCACCGGCTGCACGGCTTCGAGGTCACGCTGCTGCCCACGGACGCCCATGGCCGGGTGCGTGCCGACGACCTCCGCGAGTCCCTCCGCCCGAACACCCGCCTCGTTTCCGTGCACTACGCCAACAACGAGGTCGGCACCGTACAGCCCCTCGCCGAGCTCGCCGGAATCGCCCGCGCGGCCGGCGCGCGGTTCCATACCGACGCCGTGCAGGCAGGCGGCTGGCTGCCGCTCGATGTAACCGCCCTCGGGGTGGATGCGCTCAGCCTCTCCGGTCACAAGCTCGGTGCGCCCCCCGGGGTCGGCGCACTGTTCGTGCGCGGCCGCTTGCCCCTGGAGCCCCTGCTGCACGGGGGCGGTCAGGAACGCGGCAAACGCAGCGGCACCGAGAACGTCGCCGGCGCGGTGGCCTTCGCCGTGGCGCTCGAGCTCAGCCTTCGGGAGCGCAGCGAGACGGCGGATCGGGTCGCCACGCTGCGGGACGCGTTCATCGCCACCGTGCTGAGCCGGTCGCCCACCGCCCGGCTCACCGGACACCCCGCGGAACGGTTGCCCGGTACGGCGTCATTCGTCTTTCCCGGTACGAGCGGCGAGGCGGTGCTGCTCGAGCTTGAGCGGCGCGGAATCGTGTGCTCGAGCGGATCGGCGTGCGCGGCGGGCAGCTCAGAACCGTCGCACGTGCTCACGGCCATGGGCTACGCCGATGACGTAGCGCAGACGGCGGTGCGGTTCACCCTGTCGGCAGGCAATTCGGCCGACGAGATCGAGCAGGCCGCCGCATCCGTTCACGATGCCGTCGCCGCCGTGCACCGCCTCGGCGCCTAGAGCCAGCGTGGAGCGACCGGAGTGCCGGGGCGGTTGCTGGTTACGTTTGCGCCCGGGCGGCCGGCTGCCCACTGGGTGAGGGCGGCCACGTCCCCCGTGACGACGAGCGGATCTGCCCCATCACGGTCACCGAGCACCAGCCCTTCGCCGTCCAACTGCTTCAGCTGCAGGCCCACGTGCTCGCCGCGGGTTGTCCACGCGTCAACGATGTCCGCGAGGATGCGTCGCAGGACTCCGGGGGGAATATCGGTGAAGCCGGCCTCCGTGCCGAGGTCAACGGCGTGGATCCACAGCTCACGCGTGCGCATCCAGATCGTTTCCGTGGCCGGGACCGTGCGTCCCTGTGCGGTCTGCACCTCGGCCGTCCATTTCTCCTCCGGCAGGTTCGCCCAGGCACTGTCAAGAAGCATGCCGGCGTGCATGCTGAGTTTGCGCAACGCGTCGGCGGGAAGCGCCGCCCCGGAGGTGATCTCCGCGTCGCGGACCGCTCGACTCTCGTACATGGGGGTCTCGACGCCCGTCTCCGCCCATGACACGAGCCGCGCGATCGCCAGCGCGTTGTACCCGACGTGTGCCACCACGTGGCGGCGCGACCAGTCGGGCAACAGCGAGGGTTCGTCGAGTCGGGCATCGCTGAGTGTGTTCAGCTGCTCCTCGAAGAAGGTGACGCCTTGACGAACGATGGCCAGCTTGGCGTCAGTGCTCATGAGGCAACGCTAGTGGACTGCCGGCCGGGCGTTGCATCTGGCCGGCGTAACCCACGGGCGGTGGGTGCGGATAAAATAGGATTCCATCCTTCGAGCGTGAGTGTCGCACGCGCGATTCGCGCCGGAGAACACATGAGCGAGGGGATCCGAATGAAACAGACCACCGTCAGCGTGATCGGGCTGGGGCCGATGGGGGCGCCCATCGCAGACAACTTGATCGCCTCCCCCGCCGCGGTCACGGTGTGGAACCGAACGGCCGCAACGGCGGCTCCCTTCGGTGCCCGCGGCGCCCGGGTCGCGTCCACGCCGGCGGATGCCGCCGCCGACATCATCCTCTCGGTCTTGCCGGACGTTCCGCAGCTGGAGGCCCTCCTCGACGAGGCCACGCTGGCCGCGTGGGGCTCCCGGCGTGCACGCCTGGTGATCATGAGCACGACCTCACCCGCAGACGTGCGGCGCCTGGCCGAACAACTCGAGCCCTATTCCATCGCGGTGCTCGACGCCCCCATGTCCGGCGGGGACCGGGGTGCCCGCGAGGGTTCCCTGAGCATCATGGTCGGCGGCAGCGAGGCCGATTTTCTCGAGGTCAAACCGGTCTTGGAATCGATCGGGACGACCATCCGACGCATGGGCGGGGTGGGCGCCGGCTCGCTGGCAAAGTTATGCAACCAGGTAGTGGTGGCCGGCACACTCACGGCCCTGGCCGAGGCCTTCAGCCTGGCGGCGCGCAGCGACCTCAACGTGGACTGTCTGGCGGAGATTCTCGGCGGCGGGCTCGCAGCCAGTGCGGTGCTCGACCTCAAGGGCGAGAAACTGTTGCGCCGCGAGTATTCTCTCGGCGGAAGCGCACTGAACCAGCTCAAAGACCTGCGGCACGCGCACCGCGCCGCGGATGAGGCCGGCGCCCGGGCCCCACTTCTGTCGTTGCTCGAAGAGCTGTTCAGCGAGGTGGTGGAACGCGATCTGGGCGCCCGTGACCATGCGATCGTGCAGGAGCTCTTCCGCGACGACACCGCCACGCTCTAGGCCCTGTTCGACGGCCCGGCGCTGCTTTTGCTATTCACGGCGCCCGCGATATCCTAGATCCTGTAGGAAACATGATCTAGACAGCGGAGTACGAATCATGAGTCGAGCGAATCGCCCCACCGACGACAGTCCGGCGGTTCACCGAACCCGCGGGCCAGGGCGCCCCTGATGCGCGCGCCGGCGCGGTCGACAGGCTCGCTTCCTGGCCGTTGGATGCATGCGCAGAACCGCGATCGGTGGGATGCCCGGTGACCTCCCAATCGCGTCGCGGCGCATGCCTGTGCGACCCGGGGAAGCGAGGCATGGCACGCCGTCTCGGCGCACATGCTTCCTACCTCTATATAGGGCGTTCCCCGCGGCACTTCATCGCATTGCCGGCAAGCATGACCGGGGATGCCGGCGATGACGGGCGAGAGGACGTCCAGGTGCCCTAGTTCTTGCCAGCAACCGCAGATTCATCCCGAACCACTATTCATCCCGAACCGCATCAGGAGATCAACATGGGAACTTTCCCCGCAGAGAAAACAGTCATCGTCACCGGCGCAGCATCGCCGCGCGGAATCGGACGGGCGACAGCGCTGCACCTCGCCGCCCAGGGCTGGAACATCGGCATCATCGACCTCGACGCTGAGGCTTGCGCGACACTCGCTGCCGAGATCCAGGAGACCTACAACGTTCAGGCAGCCGGCGCCGCAGCCAACGTGACAGACGAGACATCTGTTCGCCGCGCCATTGACGAGCTGGAAGCGGCCCTGCCTCAGATCTGTGCGCTCGCCAACATCGCCGGCGTCGCCTCGCCGATCCCCTACCTCGATCTCGACGCGGCCGAATGGGATCGTGTGCTCAACGTCAACCTGAACGGCGTGCACTACGCCACGCGCCGAGTCGCCGAGACGATGGTGAAGAATGGCGTCGGCCGGATCGTGAGCCTGTCGTCGGTGTCCGCCCAGATCGGCGGCGGCAGCTACAGCAAGACTCCGTACTCCGTCGCGAAGGCCGGCGTCATCGGCCTGACGCGTGCAGTGGCGCGCGAATTGGGCCCGCACGGAATTACCATGAACGCCATCGCCCCCGGGCCCATTGACACCGACATCATGGGTGGAACGCTGAGTGATGACCGCAAGCGTGAACTCGTGCAGGGACTGCTCGTCGACCGTGTCGGCGTTCCGGCCGACATCGCCGCTGCGGTGGAATTCCTGATCAGCGACCAGAGCGGATTCATCACCGGCCAGACGCTCAACGTCGACGGCGGGATGTACATGCACTGATCCAGCAGCGCAGGAACGGACCGCCATGCCTCGTAGCCACGAGGCATGGCGGTCCGTTCGCATTGACGTCACTGGCAACGCGCACGCGTGAACGCCACAGGGCGGGGCGATCCAGCATAGGGTTGGGCAAGTGCCATTCCCGATCAACACTCACACGGCGCGCATTCCAGCCCCCGCCCGCGGCGGGCAGCCCCTACAGGGTCACTCGGGGCGGTGCCCCGACATATCGTCGAGGGCGCGCCGTTTAACCCCTTCAAGGTGCGTGCACATGGCCTGCCTGGCCCGCAGCGGATCTCCCGCGGCGAAGGCCTCAAGAACTGCCGAATGTTCGGCTATGGCAAATTCCGCATCGGTCACGCCGAGCTCGCTAAACAGCCGAAAACGCTGGTTTTGAGCGCCCAGGGCGGTGAAAGCCGAGGAGATGAACTGGTTACCACAGTGCTCGGCAATGAGGCGGTGGAAGCGCTGGTCGGCCTCCCAGTACTCTCGGAAGTTCGCAAAAGAGGCTCCCCGCGGAGCGCGACGCAGATCCTCGATCGTCCGCTCAAGCGCGGCGTAGATTTGCGGCGTGAGACGCTCGCAGGTGCGCTGGGTGGTCACCGGCTCGATGACCAGCCGGGCATCCATGAGCTCCGCAAGTTCCTCGATCGTAGCCACCGGAGCCACTCGGTAGCCTTTGAGCGCGACTCGACGCACCATCCCGGTCGCCTCCAAGCGCGCCAGAGCCTCCCGCACCGGGGTCGGCGACACATCAAGCTCCCGGGCCAGGCCATCAATGCTGATGTTCGCACCGGCTTCCAGATCACCATCGATCAGGGAGGCGAAGACTTCCTCATACACGTGGTCGGCCAACACCTGCCTGTTGACGGTGCGATGCTTTTCGGGTTTGACGGCCATGCACAAACTCTAGCCCGCCGAACGGCGCGTGTTTTCCCCGCCGAGCGTCGGATGACCGAGTTGACAGTCTAGGAAATATCCTGCACCCTATAGGAAACATGATCTGAACAATGGAGTGAATTCATGAGCAAATCAACCAGCCAGTCCCCCCAGCAGACGCCAGTATTGCGAGGAAGAGGCAGCACCCTACGGAGACGCCTTATCCCTGGGGGAATCGTTTTGGTGAGTGCGCTCGTTCTCACCGGTTGCAGCGGAGGCTTCGGCGGCGACGTCGCCAAGGCCGACACCGATTCCACCACCAGCGGCCCGAACCTGTCGGCACCCCCGGAAATCACGGGCGACGTCGTCGCTGAGGGTGACGAGCACGCGATCAAGTTCGGCATCGGCCTCAACGACACGTCGCCGCAGTACCTCTCCGTAGAGTACTTTGGCGAAATTCTGGACCAGCGCACGGACGGCCGTCTCACCGTCGATATTTTCCCCAATAGCCAGGTGGGTGACGACAAGGAGATGATGTCCGCGCTCCAGTCCGGGTCGCTGGACATGACCTACCCGTCCACGTCTGCGGCGACAACCCTCGTGCCCGAGCTGCGTGTCTTCGACCTGCCGTTCATGTTCCCGACCGCCGAGGACGCGGACGCAGTGGTCGACGGCCCCATCGGCGACGAAATGCTGGCTCGCTTCGACGGAACCGGAATCAAGGCCCTGTCGTGGGCCGACAACGGCTTCCGCAACTTGACCAACAGCAAGAATGCCGTCGAGACGCCGGCCGATGTCGCAGGCCTGGACCTGCGAGTCATGGAAAATGCCCTGCAGATCGATGTCTGGAAGGCGCTCGGCGCCAACCCCACGTCCATGGCGTTCGGTGAGGTCTTCAGTGCGCTCGAGCAGGGCGTCGTCGACGGGCAGGAGAACCCCTGGTCGACGATCTACAGCTCCAAGTTCTACGAGGTGCAGGGATTCGGCTCTCAGACCGGTCACGTGTACACGCCGTTCCTCATCATGATGAGCCAGCAGATGTTCGACGACCTCAGCGCCGACGATCAGGAAATCGTGCAGGAGGCGGCCAAGGCCGCCGGTGACTACGACCGGGTCATCAACCGCGAGTACGACGACTTCGCGAAGGCTGAACTTGCCGCCGGCGGAATGGAAATCACCGACCTGTCGCCCGAACAGCTCAAGGTTTTCCAGGACGCTACCCAGCCGGTATACGACACCTGGGGGCCCGAGATCGGCTCCGAGCTCGTGAAAAGCGTTCAAGACCAGATCGAAGCCCGCTAGCTCACCAGCTACAGGAGGGGGCGACTCCGGTCGCCCCCTCCTGTTTCGTGTGCCACAAGAAATTTTCGTTTTGCCACAAGAAATGAGGAATCATGGCGAAAAAAGCTGATGAGACAGCCCAACCCGGCGACGATCCGGGTGACACGCTGTCCCTCGAGGATGAATTGGCCGAGACCGAGCGCCAGGCTCGCAAGGCCATGCCGGTGCCGTTCCGCCTGATCGACAACGCGCTCCGGTTCGTCATGGTGACGCTGCTCGCCGTGCTCATCGGTACGGTCGCGGTGAACGTCGTGGGTCGATTCATCTTCCACAATTCGCTGGCGACCTCCGATGAGCTGTCTCGATTCCTCTTTATCTGGGTCATCTTCCTGGGAGCGGCCCTCGCCCACCTCCACGGCGAACACATCGCCGTGGACCTCGTCGTGACCCGACTGCCCCACGCATTCAAGCGGCCGGTGATCGTGCTGCAGGAACTTCTCATCGGCGTCGTGCTCGTGGCACTGTTGGTGAGCGCCCAGCGCGTCATGTCCCTCTCCCTCGGCGACTCGCCGCTGCTCGGCGTTCCCCTCATCTGGGTGAATGCATCCGTCCCGGTGTGCGCCATCGTCATGCTCATGGTCACGGCCTACCGCATGGCCGGAGCCTTTCGCAAAACCAATCCCCGTGAGATGAGCTAGCCATGCTGTGGATATTCCTGGGGGTACTGTTCGTCGGAATCATCGTCGGCATACCCATTTCGTTCGCCATCGGCCTCGCCGCCGTTGTCATGATGGTCGCCAGCGGCGAAAACGCCGCCCTCCTGGTGGAGCAGGCAACCAACGGTGTGAACAGCTTCCCGCTATTGGCAATCCCATTCTTTGTGCTGGTCGGCGAGATCATGAGTCGTGGTGGCATCGCCACCCGCTTGGTAGATTTCGCCCAGGCCCTGGTCGGTTTCATGGCCGGCGGGCTCGGACAGGTCAACGTCGCGGCATCCATGTTCTTCGGGGGCATCAGCGGCTCGGCGGTCGCGGACACGTCCGCCATCGGCGGCATCATGATTTCGCCGATGAAAAAACAGGGCTACACGGCCGGTCACGCGACCGCGATCACTGTGTCGTCCGCCGTCATCGGCATCATCGTGCCTCCGTCGATTCCGCTGATTCTGTACGGAATCGTCACCGGCACGTCGATCAGCGCCCTGTTCATCGCCGGCATCATCCCGGGCATCCTCATCGGTATCGCCCTCATGATCGCCACGTACCTCACCTCGCGGCGGGCCACGGGCGGGGCCAGCCGCCAGAAGTTTTCCGGCGTAGCCCTGGCCAAGTCCTTCAAGTCGGCGTGGCTGGGACTGTTGCTGCCGGTCATCATCATCGGCGGCATCCTCGGCGGCGTCTTCACGGCCACTGAGGCCGCGGTCGCGGCCGTCGTGTATTCCCTCGTGATCTCCCTGTTCTTCTACAAAGAGCTGCGAGTGCGCGATCTGTGGCCGATTCTGATACGCACCGGTCGCCTCTCCGGAATGGTGCTGTTCTTGCTCGCACTGGCGACACCCGTGGCGATCCTGCTGACCAAGTCGATGGTCCCGCAGACGCTCGTGGCTGCGGCGAGCGATTTCTCCACGAACCCCTACGTGATGCTGATCCTCTTGTGCGCGATGCTCGTGCTCGTCGGCGTCGTCATGGACCTCACCCCGGCCATGGTGATTCTGGCGCCCATCATGGCACCGATCGTCATCTCCGTCGGGGTCGACCCCGTGTACTTCGGCGTGATCATGTCCCTCGTGCTCGGTATTGGCCTCATTTCGCCGCCGGTCGGCACGGTGCTGTATGTGGGGTGCGCGGTCGGGAAGGTGAGCATGCATGAGCTGCTGCGCAACATGCCACCGTTCTACCTGGCCATGCTGTCGGTGTTGGCGATCCTGATCGCCTTCCCGCAGCTCGTGCTCTTCCTGCCGTCCGTGGCCGGATAGCCGCGACGCACACGCACGACTGGCCCGCACCCCGATCCCGGGGTGCGGGCCAGTCGTGCGTGTACCCGGCGCTGCACGTGCATCCCGATGATGACGCTTTGAGCGCCGAGGGCGCCCCCGGTCAATGTCGGTGGTGCCTGTCACACTTATCTCATGACAACCACCATTGACGGTGTTTTCGTTGAACTGACCGGGGCTCTGGCCCGGTCAGGTATATCCGCGGCGTCATTCGCGGAGCTCTCCGACGATCAGTCGGAGAAGGCCGACACCCGCCGCCTCATCGAGGCCGGCACCATGGCCACCGAAGCCGAAACCGCCCGGGCACAACAGGGGCAGGCCGACCGGCTGGCCCTCGCTCACCCGGAGGCCCCGCCACGCGACGTGCACGTGCCCTGGTTCGCACCGCTCGGCACCGCCGTCAGCGACGGAACCCTCAGCACCGAGTGCGCGACCGCGATCCGCCGGGGCCTCGGTGAACCGGCCATTGGGGTCACGGAGCGCATGCTCACGGACGCACTCGTGCACCTGGTCGCCGAGTGCCGCACCGTGAACGCGGATCAGGCGGCGAAGACGGCCCGGCAGTGCCGGGATTCCATCGCTGCCGCCGGTGTCGCGTCCCGGGCCGACGCCATGCGCGCCCGGCAGTACCTGCGGGTGTGGGACAAGCCCGACGGGATGCTGCACGGCACCTTCGAACTGGACCCGGAGAACGGCGCCTACTTCAAAGACTTCCTGCTGCAAATCACCGGCCCCCGCACCGGCGGACCCCGGTTCGTGGAGAAGGGCGAGAAGGAACGCGCCAGGCGCATCATCGACGACCCCCGCTCCACGGACCAGATCGCCGCCGAGGCCCTGATCGAAGTGATCAAGGTCGCCGCGGCCGCCGACCCCGGCACCCTGTTCAGCCGGATCCGCCCCTCCGTCAAGCTTGTGGTGACCGAGGAACCGGTACCCGGTCCCGCATCGGGCCAGACCCTCCGCACCGGGTTCATCGAAGGAGCGCCGGACGCCGTCGCGACCACCACCATCGACCGGTCGATCTGCAACACGGGTTTCATACCGGTGTCGTTCAGCAGGGACGGCGCCGTGCTCGACGTCGGACGCGAACAACGACTCTTTACGCAGGCGCAACGGGCGGCCCTCGCGCTCCGGGACGGCGGGTGCACGTGGCCCAGCTGCCACCGACCACCCAGCCACTGCGAAGCGCATCACCTGCACGGTTGGCACGCGGACGGCGGCCTCACCAACCTGGATGACGGCATCCTGCTCTGCGCCCGAGATCATCTCCGGTTGCACAACGACGGGTGGGAGATCACCCGAGTGGGCACTGGAACCGGCATGGACTATTGGCTAATCCCACCCGCGACCGCCGATCCCACCCGAACACCCATCCGCCTCGCCAACACATCACCGCTGAAGCCTCGGTCACCACTGCGCCTTCACTCCTGACGTCGAGGGCGTCAGCGCACCCATGGAGTCGCCCGCGGAAGGCGGGCTGCTTCTAGCGGTCGGCGCGTCGGATGGCTTCGTCGAGCACCTGACCGAGCCCGGCGGGATTGTGGGCGAACCGGCCGAGAAAGAGACCGTCGACGGTGTCGAGCTGAGGCAAGAGGCCCGGCCCGGCGCTTCCGCCGTAGATGATGCGTGGGCGGCCGGTGTGCGCCTGGCTGCGCCGCAGCAGGAGCTCGCGTAGTTGGGCGACGACATCGTTCACGTAGCCGGGTTGCGCCGGGTCGGCTGCGCCGATGGCCCAGACCGGTTCATAGGCCACCACGACATCATCAAGCGACACCGTCTGCCCGAGCGCCGCGGCAATCTGCTCAAAGCAGAAGCGGGCGGCGTCGGCGGGGAGACCGCGCTCGGTCTCCCCCACACACAGCAGAGGTGTCAGCCCGGCGGCCGCTGCAGCCGCCGTTTTGAGCGCGACCACGGCATCCGTTTCACCGAACAGCCGTCGGCGTTCGGCGTGACCGATTTCGACAAGCTGCACATCCAGCTCGGCCAGCAGAGCCGAGCTGACCTCACCCGTGAGAGCTCCGCCCGCCGCGCTGCAGTTCTGCGCGCCCAGCAGCACGCCGCTGCCGGCCAGAATGCGCCGGGCGCTCTCCAACACGGGAAACGACGGAGCAACGAAGACCGTCAGCCCGGATGGCAGTGGGCTGCGCGCGGCCACGACGGCTCGCACGGCGGTGAGCCAGTCCAGGCTGTCCTGGTAGCCCAGATACATTTTGGTGCTCACCCCGACAAGGCAGGCCTGTGGCCCGGTCGGGGCGGTCATCGATGCTGGCACGGTGCGGATCTCCTCGTACGGTGCGACCTAGTGCAGCGGTGCCGGACCGAGTTCGTCGATCAGCTTCTGCATCGCCACGTAGGCCTTGTTGCGGTACGCGATGAGCTCAGCCGTACGCTCCGCAGGAACGTCGAGGAAGCCTGCTCCCGTTTTGGTACCGAGCTTGCCGGCGTCGACGAGGTCGGAAAGGATCTTCGGCGTCGCGAAACGCTCCGGGAATTCGGTCTGCAGCGACTTGTAGCAGAAGTTGTAGACGTCGAGGCCTGCCATATCGGCGATGGCGAACGGGCCGAAGATCGGCAGGCGGAAGCCGAAGGTCGTGCGCACAAGCGTGTCGATGTCGTCCGCCGTCGCGACGCCCTCTTCGACGAGCTGCGTGGCCTCGTGAAAGAGCGCGTACTGCAGGCGGTTGAGCACGAAGCCGGTGACGTCCTTGACGACGGCGGTCTGCTTGCCCGTGGAGTGCACGATTTCGCGGGCACGGTCAACGACGTCGCTGCCGGTTCCGGAGTGTGGGATGACCTCGACGCCGGGGATGAAGGGTGACGGGTTAGAGAAGTGCACACCGAGGAAACGCTCGGGGTTGGTGACGGCCGTCGCCATGTCCCCGATCGAGATGGTGGAGGTATTGGAGGCGATAATCGCGTCGGCGCGAGCCGCACCGCTGATGCGGGCGAGAATGTCGTGCTTGATCGCAAGCACCTCGGGCACGGCTTCTTCGATGAAGTCGGCGTTGGCGACGGCTTCCTCGACCGTGGCCGACACGTGCAGGTTGGCTTCGAGCAGGGCTGTCGATCCCTCGGCGAACAGGCCGGCGCTGACGAAGTCCTTCGATTCGTCGATGAGACGCTGGTAGTTCTTCTCGGTCACTTCGAGCGAGACGTCGGCGAGGTAGACCTGGTTACCGGCGAGCGCCAGAACCTGGGCAATGCCGCCGCCCATGTAACCGGATCCGACGATTGCGATTGTGTGTGTCATGTCTAGCTCTCTTTCACTTCGTAGGATGCGATCGCAGCGACCTTCTCGGCCGAGGCGGAACTGTCGTCAAACCGGTAGCCGAGCCACTCGGTGACGAGCTTCTTGGCCAGTTCGAGGCCAATGACACGCTGGCCCAGGGTCAGGACCTGGGCGTTGTTGCTGAGTACGGACCGCTCGACGGAGTAGCTGTCGTGTGCCGTGACGGCCCGGATGCCGGGAACCTTGTTGGCGGAAATCGCGACACCCATCCCGGTGCCGCAAATCAGCAGTGCACGGTCGAATTCCCCCGCAGCAACCTTGCGCGCCGCGTTCACGGCGATGTGCGGGTAGGCGGTCTTGTCCTTGTCGCCGACTCCCATGTCGGTGACGAATTCGACGCGGTCATCCGATTCCATTAGCTGCTTCAGCGCCGTTTTGAATTCAACGCCGGCTTCGTCGTTTGCAATGACGATGCGCCATTTGTCGCTCATGCTGTTACGCCCTCTGCTGTTGGTGATGCTGCGGTGGTGGTGTGTGCGGTCGTGGTCTCTGATGCGGTGAAGGTGGCGTAGGCACGGGCCATCCCCGCGGCGATCAGCCCGAAGGAGACGGCGCCCGGGTCTGGATGGCCGATGCTCCGCTCGGCCAGGGGCCGGGCGCGTCCGCGACGAGGGCTGAGCGCGGCCGTGACGGCGGCGGCCTCCACGGCCGCCGCAGCCGCATCCGTCAGGGCGTCTTCCACGGATACCGAATCCCGCAGTCCGGCCGCGAACGCGGCAACGTACGGCACGAGCGCATCGACCATCGTTTTGTCGCCGAGTTCAGCCTTACCCAGATCGGTGATCGCGGAGCTGAAGGCTTCGGCGACGGGGAGGGCATCGGCGCGGCCGTAGGACTCTCGGTTTCCGAGTGAACGTCCAGACGCGCACACGGCCGCTCCCCACAACGCACCGGATGTTCCCCCTGCCTTCTCTGCCCAGGCCTCACCGGCGGCGACGAGCACCCGTTCGACGCCGGCTCCGGCCCCGAGCTGCTGTTCGGCGGCGTCCACGGCCGCGTCGACTCCACGGCGCATGCCGATTCCGTGGTCGCCGTCGCCGGCGATCGCGTCAAGGCGACCCAGTTCATCCTCGTGTTCCACGACGACGGACTGCACCGACTGCAGCAGGGCGAAGGCTCCGACGCCGAGCCGGGCGGCGGCTTCCGTCGCCGTTGCCACCGGGCCCACGCCCGCATCCACGACCTGCTCGACGGTGCGCTGTGGACGGGCGGCCACATTGCCTCGGCGGAAGGCGGGGGTGTCCGCGGACGCGTTCCACAGGGTCAGGAGTTCGTCGTCGACCCAGAACAGGGTGAGGGAGAGGCCCGACATGTCGAGGCTCGTGACGAGTTCGCCGCATTCGGGCTCGACGACGTCAAGACCGGCCTCGAGCAGGAGGGTTTCGATCTTGCCGAAAAGCAGGAAGAGCTCGTCGTATTTGACGGTGCCCAGACCATTGACGATGGGAACCACGCGGGTTCCGGCACCCTCCGGTTTCTCGGCGAGAAGGCGGCCTACGAGCAGTTCAGCCAGTTCGCTCGCAGTCGGGAGGTCGTGGTCCGAGATTCCGGGCTCACCGTGAATGCCCAATCCCAGGGACATCTGGCCGGCGGGAACGCTGAAGAGCGGTTCCGTGGCACCGGGCAGGGTGCAACCGTCGAAGGCCACACCCAGGGAACGGGTCAGCGAGTTTGCCTTGCGGGCAAGTCGCTCGACCTCGTCAAGGTCGAGGCCGGCATCCGCCGCCGCCCCTGCGATTTTGAAGACGGTGAGGTCACCGGCGATACCTCGCCGCTTCTCGATTTCGGCGGGCGCAGCGCTCGCGATGTCATCGGTGACGACCACGGTGCGGGTGGGGATTCCTTCGGCGTTCAGGCGGTCCTGCGCCTGGCCGAAGTGAAGCACGTCGCCGGCATAGTTGCCGTAGCTCAGAAGCACGCCGCCACCGGCGTGTGAGGCCTTGGCCACGCGGTAGATCTGACCGGCCGCGGGCGACGCGAACATGTTGCCGCAGGCCGAGCCGGCGGCAAGCCCCTGGCCGACGAGTCCGGCGAAGGCGGGGTAGTGTCCCGACCCTCCCCCGATGACGAGGGCGACCTGGTCGGGGTTCATTTCGGTGGCGCGCACGACACCGCCGTCGACCGGGGCCACGTAACGTCGGTTGGCCGCGACAAAACCAGCCAGTGCCTCATCGGCAAACGCCGCGGGATCGTCAAATATCCGTGTCATAGTTCCTCATTGAATAGGTTGGGCCCGGTCGCACGCCCACACTGCAGAGCGTGAGCGACGACGGCACTGATCTATGGGGGCAGGAGCTGCGATACGGCAGCCCCCGCCGGATGGTTCGGGTGGCTAGACGGCAGCCGAGACCGCGGTCGGAGTCTGCCGGCCCTGAGCCACCAGCGGGGCGCCAAGAACATAGTCCTCGGTCTTGGGCAGGATCTTCTCGCGCAAGTACGCCTGGTTGGTGGCCGACACGCTGAGACCGTCGCCACCGTAGTGCTCGGCGCAGATGATCCCCTGGAAGCCGAAGGACAGTGCCGTGCGGAACGCCTCCCGGTAGCTGATCACGCCGGTCTCCATCGGCGCCGGAACAGCGGTGAAGTGACCACGCGCGAGGTCTTCGTCGCGGCTGTAGTTTTTCACGTGCCAGTAGTTTGCGTAGGGAACGGTCTTGGCGATCATTTCCTGCACGGCTTCGATCGGGCGGTGCAAACGCACGAGGTTGCCCAGGTCGGGGTTGAGACCGACGTTGGTCAGTCCGATGTCCTGGACCAGCTGCACGGCTGAATCCCCGGTGCCGAGGTACGTGTCTTCATAGAGCTCGAGGGACAGCAGCAAACCAAGTTCGGAGGCGTGATTGCCCAGCTCCTTCAGCCGCGAGACGGCCTTGCCCCACACCTCGGTGTCGCCGACCGGGTCGTGGTGGCCTTCGACGGTCCAGAACCACAGCTGTTTGCGCTGCTCGGCTGTCAATGCCTGATGCAGGCCGAACGACACGACCTCGCAGCCGAGCTGCGCAGCGGCCTCAAGGGTGCGGTGACTGTAGGCCAGGTTATCTTCCCAGTTGGCCTCGTCGATAACGCTTCGTCGAATGGCGGAGATCGCCGGGGCACCGATTCCCACTTGCGTCGCGGTGTCCTTCAATTCGTCCAGACGCGCGGAGGAGAGGTCACCGGGGCGAATCCACGAGTCGAAAAGATCGACGTTGGCGAAGCCGGCTTCCTTGACCTCGCGGAAGACCTCGGCCCAAACACTCGCGGGTGCTGTCTGGGCGGTATTGCCCAGCGCATCGGTTCCGGGGAACTGCAGCAGTGCTGCAGTGATGGGCCAGGTTTCTGCTGTGTAACGCATACATCACTCCGTCGTGTAGATCGTATTTCCTACACGATCTCTGATTTTGAGTCGTTTGTCAAGCTACAGCGGTCCATCGGCACGGATGGCGGGACGGGGCTCGCCAGGACCGCGGCGCCGCGCTGCACCGGCGAGGAACGTTTCCCGCGTGGGCGCGTTCGGACGAGTGTGTCGACCTGTCGATCACGGGGGCCGGCGATCATCCGGCAGATGGCAAAAAAGAAGGGCCGGTTCAGCATGTCTGCTGAGCCGGCCCTTCTTGTGGTTGCGGGGGCAGGATTTGAACCTACGACCTCTGGGTTATGAGCCCAGCGAGCTACCGAACTGCTCCACCCCGCGCTACAAGAACTAATTTAGCACACCCTGAAAGAACGCGTAACCACGGCCACTGCTTTCTCTGAATTTATGCCGTCTATGGCCGAAAATCAAGAGCATACGCAGAAGATTCTGCCTCCCGGCGTCAGTCCGTGTCGTGCCCGGCCTCGGCAGCGGCTATTCGGGTCACCGTTTTCAGGAAACTGTCCGGGTTGAGCGAGATCGAGTCGATCCCCTCCCCCACCAGAAATGCCGCGAAGTCCGGGTAGTTGCTGGGCGCCTGCCCGCAGATTCCCACCTTGATTCCGGCGGCATGCGCTTTCTCGATCGCCTGACTGATCATCCGTTTCACCGCCTCGTCGCGCTCGTCGAAGAGGGCGGCGAGGTCCTCCGCGTCACGGTCGACACCGAGCACCAGCTGCGTCAGGTCGTTGGAGCCGATGGAGAAGCCGTCGAACCGGGGCGCAAACTTCTCCGCGAGAATCACGTTGGCCGGGATCTCACACATCATGTACACCTGCAGGTCGTTCTCCCCACGCACCAGCCCGTTCCCGGCCATCGCTTCAAGTACCCTGTCGGCCTCGGCTGTTGTGCGGCAGAAGGGGATCATCACGATGACGTTAGTGAAACCGATCTGTTGGCGCACTCGTCGGATCGCCTGACACTCGAGGGCGAATCCCTCCCGGTACCGCGGGTCGTAGTAGCGCGATGCGCCCCGGAAGCCGAGCATCGGGTTCTCCTCCGCATGCTCAAACGACTCCCCACCGATCAGGTGTGCGTACTCGTTGGTCTTGAAGTCGCTCATGCGCACGATCACCGGGTTCGGATAGTAGGGGGCAGCAAGCTTCGCGATTCCGAGGGCCAGTGTCTGCACAAAGTACTCCGCCGGGTCGGGGTAGCCGCGGGTGAGTTCGCCGATCTGCCGCACGGCCACCGGGTCCGTGACGAGCTCCGGATGCACGAGCGCCATCGGGTGCACCTTGATCAGATTGTTGATGATGAATTCCATCCGGGCCAGGCCCACACCGTCCGCCGGCAGGCGCCACCATTCGAAGGCGGCGACCGGACTGGCGATGTTCACCATGACCTTCGTGCGGGTCGTCGGCACCGCGCCGAGGTCGATCGTCTCGGTCTCGAAGCCGAGTGAGCCCGCGTAGACGTTGCCTTGGTCGCCCTCGGCACACGACATGGTGATCGTCTGTCCGTCGGTAAGTGTCTCGGTGGCGGTACGTGTGCCGACGATGGCCGGGACGCCCAGCTCCCGGCTGACGATTGCCGCGTGGCTGGTCGGGCCACCGTGGTCGGTGACGATGCCCGCTGCCCGCGCCATGATCGGCACCCAGTCCGGGTCGGTCATCTCGGTGACGAGAATCGCGCCATCGACGAAGTTTTCGATGTCGGCGGGGTCCCGGATGACGCAGGCCTTCCCACTGGCGATGCTCTCGCCAACGGCCACGCCGGAGATCAACAGCGGCCCGGTCTCCGTGAGCCTGCTCACCGAAAAAGTCGTGCCGCTCGCCTGCGACTGCACGGTCTCGGGTCGGGCCTGCACCATGAACATCTCATTGCTGAGCCCGTCCTTGGCCCATTCCATGTCCATCGGCCGCCCGTAGTGCGTCTCCACGATCACCGCCCAGCGTCCCAACTGCACAATCTCCACGTCGCTCAGCACGAACGACCGTCGCTCCCGCTCCGACGTGTCGACGGTACGGGTACGCGCGCTGCCGCCCGCCGCGTAGACCATCTTGCGGTCTTTCGCCCCGAGCGTCTTCTCGATGATCGGTATCCGGTCGCTATGTTCCAGCAGCGCCTTGAACACCAGATATTTGTCCGGTTCGACGGCGCCCTGCACCACCGTTTCGCCCAGTCCCCAGGCGGCGCTGATCACGGCGGCACCGGGAAATCCGCTGTCGGGATCGATGGAGAACATCACACCGGATCCGCCGACATCCGATCGAACCATGCGCTGAACCCCGACCGACAATGCCACATCAAGATGGTCGAAGCCTTTCAGCTCTCGGTAGCTGATCGCCCGGTCGGTGAAAAGCGACGCGAAGCAGCGACGGCAGGCGTCGAGCAGATCCCGCTCCCCCGTGACGTTGAGAAAGGTTTCCTGTTGACCCGCGAAGCTGGCATCCACGAGGTCCTCCGCCGTCGCGCTGCTGCGCACCGCCACCGCCAGATTGGGGCGTCCCGCGCGTTCGCCCAGGGCCCGGTAAAAGGCGCGGATCTCCTCGGCAGTATCGACGGGGAACTCTCCACCGCGGAAGAGCTCGCGCAGGCTTTCTCCGGTTGTGCGCAGGCTCTGTTCTCCGGCGTGGAACAGGTCCAGCTCCCGACGGAGCGCGGCTTCGATCCCGTTGGCCGTAATGAACGCCCGGTACGCGTTCGCGGTCGTCGCGAAGCCGTCCGGCACCCGCACACCGCTCGAAGCCAGGGCACGCACCATTTCCCCGAGCGAGGCGTTCTTTCCGCCGACGCGAGGAACGTCGTCCATACCGATGTCGTCGAACCATACCGCGCTGCTCTCGCCCATTCTTGTCTCCAACCCGTCTCATGCCGCCGGTCACCGTCGGCGCGAACCTACTACTCCGTCAGACCCACGGCTAGGCCGTCACCGCATGACCGTGCCGCCCACGCTGCCTGGTTGGTCCCGTCTGACACGCCGTTTGCGTTCGACTTCGTAGTGACGAGACGGGCTCCGCCCTACCCCAGACGAACGTGCGCAGCAGCCATAAGGCGTTCTGCCGAAAACACCTGAGTGCCGGGAGGCGCAAAAAAAGGAGGGCCGGTTCAGCATTTCTGCTGAACCGGCCCTCCGTGTGGTTGCGGGGGCAGGATTTGAACCTACGACCTCTGGGTTATGAGCCCAGCGAGCTACCGAACTGCTCCACCCCGCGCTGCATGTACCAATTTACCTCATGTCAGCGCGTTCCGTGACCACGTGCCCGATTAACCACTGCGAGCCCCCACCCGTATCGGGTGAGGGCTCGCGGTGAGAAGCGAACGCTACTCGCCGAGCAAGGCCAGCATGCTCGCGATCGTCTCCGACAGCTTCTTGTCGGCGACGCCGAATGCGGCGAAGTCACCGGCGGCCAGCGCGGCCTGCTTGTCGGTCAACGCGGTGTTGGCCGTCGCCAGCAGGTCCTTGAGCTGCGCGTCCGTGACCGGGTCCCCGGTCGAGGTTGCCGGCGGCGTCGCCGTGGGCTCACCGTCGGTCGGACTCTCCGTTGACGTGTCATTCTCGGTCACCGGCACGGTCGTGTCGCCGGCGCTTGCACCGGAGTCACCACCGAACAACACGTCCAGGGCCTGATTCAGCGTGTCCTCGAATGCGATCTGGTCGCCGAAGGCCACCAGGACCTTCTGCAGCAGCGGGTAGCTCGTCTCACCCGTGGACTGCACGTAGACGGGCTGCACGTACAGCAGTCCGCCACCTACCGGGAGGGTCAGCAGGTTTCCGTTGAGCACCGTCGAGGAGCCCTGGCGCAGCAGGTTGAGTTCGGTCGACACGGTCGGGTCGGCGTTGAAGACGTTCTGCACCTGCCCGGGGCCGGGAACCGTTCCGTCCTTCGGCAGCGTGAGCAACCTCAGCTTTCCGTAACCGTCGGCACGCTCACCGTCGGTGCGACCGGCATCCGCGTCAACGGCCAGGTAGCCGTAGAGCACGTTTCTGCTCGATTCCCCGGTAGCCTCAGGCTGGAACGTCGTGTAGAGCGAGAACGACGGCGAATCCTGGCCGGGTACCTGCATGGTGAGGTAGTACGGCGGCTGCAGGGTGGGGTTCGACGCCGGCGAGTCCGGGTCGTTCGGTGAGATCCAGGCGTCATCCTTCGAGTAGAACGACCCGGGATCGGTCACGTGGTACTGGCCGAGGATTGCGCGCTGCACCTTGAAGAGGTCCGCGGGGTAGCGTACGTGGCTCATCAGGTCGCCACTCATCTCGCTCATCGGCTTGACAGTCGACGGGAAGATCTTCTGCCAGGTCTGGAGCATGGGCTCCTTGTCGTCCCAGGCGTAGAGGGTGACCTCGCCGCTGTAGGCGTCGACGGTCGCCTTGACCGAGTTGCGAATGTAGTTGATGCTGTCGAGCGCGAATGGCTGCGGCGGGGTCTCCGTGTCGGTGATCGCGTCGCTCAGGCTCACGGCCGTGGAGTACGGGTAGTTCGCGGAGGTCGTGTACCCGTCGACGATCCACTTGACCCGGCCGTCGACGACCGAGGGATAGGCCTCGGAGTCGAGGGTCAGGTACGGGGCAACCTTTTGCACGCGCGTGACCGGGTCGCGATCGTAGAGGATCTGCGACTTCTCGTTCACGGCGTTCGCGAGGAAGATTTGCTCCGACTGGAACTTGAGCGCGTAAATGAGCTGCTTGAACGGGTTGTCGAGCTTGGGTCCGCCGTCGCCGGAGAATGTGGTGTACGTCTGGCCGGCTCCGTCGGATCCCGACGGGTAGTCGAGCTCAATGGAGTCCGTGCCCTCGGGCGCGCCCACAATGGAGTACTCGGGTGAGGTCTCGCCGAAGTAGATGCGTGGTTCGAACTCGCCGAGCGCGCCTGAGGTGGGAATGCCCGACTCCAGGAATACGGGCTGGCCATCGGCCGAACGCTGGTTGCCGTACGCTGCGACGATACCGTAACCGTGCGTGTACACGGTCGTCGAGTTGACCCAGGTGTTGCCGGCGTTCAAGCCATTGAGGTTGAGGTCACGCACGGCGACGACGGTGTCCTGTGATTTGCCGTCGATCATGTACCGGTCGACGTCGAGGTTCGACGGGAACTGGTAGTACTGACGGAACTGCTCGAGCTGGCCGAAGGAATCGCTCACCAGTGCCGGGTCGAGGATGCGGATGTTGGCAGTCGTCGTGGCGTCGGTGCGCAGCGCGCCGGGCTCTGCGGTTGTGGTCGCGTTGTACGGAATCTGCTCGACGTCGGCCAGGCCGTAGGCATCACGGGTGAGGTTGATGTTCTTCTCGATGTACGGGGCCTCGAGCGCCTTCGCGCTCGGGTCCACCTGGAAGCGCTGAACGACCCAGGGATACAACGAGCCGATCAGCAGACTCGAGATGATCAGCAGCGCGGTGCCGATGATCGGCAGACGCCAGCGGCCGATGACGGCCGTGACAATGAAGAGCAAGGCAACGACGGCGGCGATGCCGGCGAGAATCGCACGGCTGGGAATTGTCGCGAACACGTCTGTGTAGCTCGCACCTGTGATGAGGCTGCCCTCGCTCGTGAGGGTGGAGTACTGGTCGAACCAGATACTCACGGCCTGCAGCAGGAGGTAGACGCTGGCCGTGACCGCGATCTGCACGCGCGCGGCCTTGGAAATGATGACGTCGCGACCGTTGATACGGATCGAACCGTAGAGGTAGCTCGTGGCCAGAGCAACGAGCGCCGAGATGAGAATGGCGGCCGACGCGAAGCCGAGTACGGCCTGGAAGAACGGCAGGTCGAAGAGATAAAACGAGATGTCGAAGCCGAATTGCGGGTCCTGACGGCCTACCTCGCTGCGGTTGAGCCACATGAGCACAACCTGCCAACGGGTTGCGGCGGCGACACCGGCGAACAATCCAAGGAGGGCGGGGATGCCGTACATCGCGAGACGACGCAGCGGCTCAATCACCTGCTGGTAGCGATCAAGCTGCGAGTTGAGCTTGGCGTAGACCGGGCGCTTGCGGTACGCAATCTGGATGCTGATCCAAACGGCCACGGCCATCGCGACGAAGCCGACAAGGAATAGTGCCGCCGTGGCGATCCACTGCGTGGTCAACACGCTGAGGAACCCGAGCTGGTCGTACCACAGCACATCGGTGTACAGTCCGGCGAAGATAAAGAACAGGATCACCAACCCCGCAATGATCGCTGCCGTGATGGCGAGCGGGGTTCGGCTCCGTCGGGGAGCGCTGTCGGGCGAAGATGTCACGAATTGGCCTCATGCTCTGTGGGATCAGGGACTATTCCATCCTAGTAAACCCCGTCAGGCCCATTCACCGAAATGGCGCTGAGCAGCATTCACATCACTTTGTCGGGCAGGTCGGAACGCTGCCCGCGTCGCCTCCGGTGCGGACGACATCAAGGGCCGCGACTGCGTCGTCCAGCGTCTCCACGGAGAAGACGGTGAGGCCCTTCGGGATGTGACCGGTGACCTCATCGCAGTTCTCGGCGGGAGCCAGGAACCAGTCGGCTCCGGCATCCTTCGCCCCATACAGCTTCTGCTGGATACCGCCGATCGGTCCGACCGTTCCGGCCTGGTCGATCGTGCCCGTGCCCGCCACGCTCGCGCCGCCCTGCAGCTCACCGGGGGTGAGCTTGTCAATGATCCCGAGCGCAAACATCATGCCGGCGCTCGGACCGCCCACGCGGTCCAGTTCGAGTTCAACCGTGAACGGGAACACATAGTTCGTGGTGACACCAATGCCGAGCACGACGCTGCCGTCGCTGAGCACCGGGGTCACGGATTCCGACGCGGCCGTTCCGTCCCGAGTGAGCCCCACAACCACGGGGGCATCCGTTCCCGCCGTCTGCAGGGCCGCGCGCAGCTCGCTGATACTGCGAATGGGCGTGTCGTCGATGCTCGTCACCACGTCGCCGGCCGCGAGCAGCCCGGTCGCCGGGGAGTCGTCCGGCAGACCGACCACGGTCACCGTGGTCGGGTAGTCGTACTCCAGATGGGTGAGGGCGGCGGCGATCGCGTCCTGCTGGGAGTTGACCATCGCGGCCTGATTCTGGGTATCGCGCTGCTCGCTCGTGATGCCGACGGGGAAGACCTGATCCACGGGGAGCACGGCCTTGCTCGGGTCCAGCCAGGCTCCCGCCACGGCCAACCAGCTCGGCCGGCTGTCCTGGTTGCCGAACAGGGACACGGTGAGCAGGTCGAGGCTGCCCTTCGTGGGATACACCGGCTCACCGTCGATCTGAATCAACGGGGTTTCGACGTCGTCGGCGTTGGGCGCCGTACCGAGGGTGTTGAACACCGGCCCCGGCTGCTCGATCACGTACGGGGACGGGACCACGCCCAGGGCGATGCCGGCCACGAGCGCGACGCCGAGAACGATCCAGCCCTTCAACCCGCCGCGCCGGTGCGGTGCACTGGAGTCATCGGTGAAAAGCGCCACCGCGTACCTTCCGTCTCTTCGGTTGTGATTCGCCAGGTGGGCCTGTTCGCGACAGGCGGACACCCGAACCCTCTACCTTAGGCCATTTCCCAGTTCCGGGAAGGTTCTCGCACTAGCGTAGAAGTACGTAACTGAGAGGTGCCTGAAGTGGCTGAAGACTCCCGACCCGATGAAGGTCAGAATCCCGAGGATCAATTCCGCGACATGCTGCGGGATATGCTCTCGGGCAAGTCGTCCATCGACCCAAGCCAACTCGCGGGAGCGGCCGGACTCGCCGGCGACCCCGCCAGCCTGGCCGCTCTCATGAAACAACTACAGAGCGCCATGAACTCCAGTCAGGGCTCCACCGGCGTGAACTGGGACGTTGCGCTCACCCAGGGACAGGAGCGCGCCGCCACCGGCCAGCTCTCCCCCACAACAGAGCAGCACACCCAACTCATGCAGGCGTTTCACGTCGCCGCGCTGTGGCTGGACGACGTCATCTCCGTTGCCGAGCTCACCGTGGAACCGCGCCTGATGACCCGCCGCGAGTGGGTCACGGCCACCATGCCGCTGTGGACCCAGCTCGCCGAGCCCGTCGCGACGAGCATCGCCGATTCCCTCACCCGCGTGCTCTCCGAGCAGGCCCCGGAGGAGATGCAGGCGATGATCGCCAACGCCAGCCAGATCGTGCGCAGCGTCGGGGGCACGCTGTTCGCCATGCAGCTCGGACAGGTTGTCGGTCAGCTCTCCAGCGAGGTCGTCTCCGGCGGTGACGTGGGGATCCCTCTTCTGGTTGAGCAGCAGGCCGCGCTCATTCCCCAAAACGTGGCCGAGTTCGGTGCGGGGCTCGACGTTCCCGATGACCAGGTGCAGATCTACCTCGCCGTTCGCGAACTGGCTCATGCCCGCCTCTTCCGCCACGCGCGGTGGCTGCGCCTGCACCTGATCAGCTCTATCACCGAGTTCGCCCGCGGCATCACGATCGACTCGAGCCGCCTCGAAGACCTCGCTGCCGGATTCGACCCCGCCAACCCCGAGGAACTGCGCCAGGCGATGGTCGATGGGTCGCTCATCCCTCCGAAATCCGACGCCCAGCTGCAGGCCCTCGGCCGCCTCGAAACCATGCTCGCGTTGATCGAGGGCTGGGTCGACGTCGTCACGCTCGAAGCCACCAGTCGCCTGCCGAAAGCGGATGCCATTGCGGAGACGGTCAAACGGCGTCGTGCCTCGGGCGGGCCCGCCGAGTCGGCGTTCGCGACGCTCGTCGGGCTCGAGTTGCGCCCTCGCCGGCTGCGTGAGGCCGCGACCATGTGGCAGGGCATCACGGATGCTGTGGGCAACGAAGCGCGCGACGCCCTCTGGGCCCACCCGGACATTGTGCCGTCCTCGGACGACATCGATGATCCCCAGGCGCTCGTGGCACGCCTCACCAGCGCGTCGACGGGGGCGGCACCGGAACTCGACGACCTCGATCGCGCCCTGGAAGACTTGCTCCGTGATGACGGCACGGAGCGCCCGATCGAGGAGTAACCGGTACGCCTGACGTTGCGAGGGGGTTGCGACGGCCGACACCGGCCGTCGCAACCCCCTCGCAACGTTTGTGCAACCCGAGCGGATCTACGGTTTGAAGACGGACAGAGACGTCCCAACCGAAGGAGCCAGGGAATGACTATTTACGCTCAGCCCACCGCGAACGCTGCCACCGACGAGTTCAAGGCTCGCTACGAGTCGACGCGAACGCCCGCCACCATGCACGCTGCGGTCGTGACCGAGTTCGGCCAGGACCTCACGATTGAAGAGGTCGCCGTTCCGGAGCCCGGCCCCGGGCAGGCCCTCGTCAAGCTCATCAGCAGCGGTGTCTGCCACACCGACCTGCACGCGGTGGAAGGCGACTGGCCGGTCAAACCGAGCCCACCCTTCATTCCCGGCCACGAGGGTGTCGGCGAGGTCGTCGCCCTCGGCGCCGGCGTGACCAACCTCGAGCTCGGCGAGCGCGTCGGCAATGCCTGGCTCTGGTCGGCGTGTGGCAGCTGCCAGTACTGCCGCACCGGCTGGGAAACCCTCTGCGAGACGCAGCAGAACGGCGGCTACAGTGTCGACGGTTCGTTCGGCCAGTACATGCTCGTCGACGCCCGCTTCGCCGTGAAAATCCCCGCCGGATCCAACCCGATCGAGATCGCTCCGGTGCTGTGCGCCGGAGTGACCGTGTACAAGGGCCTCAAAATGACCGAGGCCCGTCCCGGCCAGTGGGTGGTCATCTCCGGAATCGGGGGCCTCGGCCACGTCGCCGTTCAGTACGCCAGGGCCATGGGGCTGCGCGTTGCCGCCGTCGACATCGCCGACGACAAGCTGGCCCTCGCGCGCAAGCACGGCGCGGAGGTCACCGTCAACGCGCTCAACGAAGACCCGATCGCCGCGATTCAGGCAGCCACCGGGGGCGCCCACGGCGTACTCGTCACCGCCGTTCACCCGGCAGCATTCGGTCAGGCGATCGGCATGACGCGTCGCGGCGGAACGATCGTCTTCAACGGCCTGCCGCCGGGCGACTTCCCCGCCCCGATCTTCGACATCGTGCTCAAGGGCCTCACCATCCGCGGCTCGATCGTCGGCACCCGCCAGGACATGGAAGAGGCCCTCGACTTCTACGCACGCGGTGAGATTCATCCCACGGTGAGCACCCGCAAACTCGCGGAGGTCAACGATGTTCTCGATGAGATGAAGCACGGCAAGATCGACGGTCGCGTCGTCATCGAGTACTAGCCGACACAGCCGCGGGGGCATTCCCGGCGCACGGTCCCTCGTGCGCGCAGCACCCGTCGCCCCGCCGTTTCGCGCGTTCCGTGAAACGGCGGGGCGATCGGCGCGCCCGGCCCTGTGGATAACTGCCGTCCGCCGTCGGCGGGGTGCATCATCGTGTCATGATCCTCCGGCTCAACCCCAGCCTCCCGCTGGTGTGGCGCACCCCCGACACGATTCAGGTCGGCATCGACCGTCCGGCGCTCGTGGTGGCCGGGGTCACGCCGGCGTTGGAGTCGGTGATCGCCGGCCTGCAAGCGGGAGTACCCCTCTCGGCGGCGCTGCTGCTGGGACGAGAAGCCGGAGCATCCGCGGTCTCCGTCACCCGGCTGATCGAACAGCTTGGGCCGGCGCTCGTCGAGCAGAGCACGCCCGGCCCGCAGCATGACCGACCGACCGTGGTTGTCGACGGAGCCGGGCCGACCGCGGAGCGCCTTCGCGTTCTGCTGCGGGACCTCGGGCTCGTCGACGCACCGGCCGCGCCGCCGTCGAACCTGCCACCGTCCCTCGCCATACTCATCGGGCACTATGTGCTGCAACCGGATCGCCACACTCGCTGGCTGCGCCGGGACGTGCCGCATCTCTCGGTGATCTACGGCGACGCCGGGGTACGCATCGGGCCGCTCGTGCACCCGGGAGCAGGGCCGTGCCTCGTGTGCGTGGAGCTCGCGCACGTCGAACTCGACCCGGCCTGGCCGGCCCTCGCCTGCCAGCTCGTGCGCCGCACCGCCGCCACGGAGACACCACGGCTCTCCATCGAGGTCGCCGCCCGCGTCGCCGCACTCGCACACGACACGCTGGAGAACCGGGCCGCGCATCCCACCTCGATGCTGGGCGGCTCGATCATCATCGACGCCGCAACCGGTGAGGTCAGGCGCCGCGTGCACCTGGCGCACGAGCGGTGCGGGTGCCAAGCTCTGCCAGAAAACGCGACCGTTCCCGACCGGATCGCTGCTGATTTCCGACCTTCGACCAGCTCAGACCGAGCCGCTTCCTGGCGCGCGTGATGCCCACATAGAGCAGGCGACGTTCCTCGTCGATCTGCTCGAAGGTGCTCGCGAAACTGATCGGCACAAGGCCCTCACTGAGACCGATCACGAAAACCGTGTCCCACTCGAGACCCTTCGCCGAGTGCATCGTGGCGAGGGTGACGGCCGCCACCGTCGGTTCGTGCTGCCCGGCCTGCCTTTCCATGAGCTCGTCCGTGAACGCGCGAAACGTTGTTCCGGGGGCCGCCTGGTCAACGAGTCCCATGATCGCGTTGAGGGATTCCCAGCGGTCGCGCACCGCACCGCGCGCCTCGGGCGCCGTCTGGCTCCAGCCCAGTGACCGGAGAACGTCACTGACGCTTTTGAACAGCGGCTCCCCCATGATCGACACGGATGCGGCGCGCAGTGACATGACCGCCTGCTTCACCTCCTGCAGGTCGAAGAACCGCTTGGCCCCGCGAATCTGGTAATTGACGCCCACGTCTCCGAGGGCCGTTTCCAGCAGCGCGGCCTGCACGTTCACGCGGAACAACACGGCGATGTCTTCTGGTTTCGCGCCCGCTTCGATGAGGTCCAGTATCTGCTGGGCGACGCCACGCGCCTCCGCCATGTCACTGGAGTAGTCGCGCACCTGCGGGTCGATGCCGGGCCCCGCCGACGTGGAGTGCAGCGTCAGTGCGCCGGGACGTCCGCGCATGAGCTGGTTGGCCGCGGCCACGATGGTTGGCGTGGAACGGTAGTTCTGCTCCAGCCGAACGACCGTGGCATCCGTGAAGCGTTTGGGAAACTCCAGCAGGTACTCGCTGCGCGCGCCCGCGAAGGAGTAGATGGTCTGGCTGGCGTCGCCGACGACGCACAGGTCGCGGCGGTCGCCGAGCCAGAGCATGAGCAGGTCGTGCTGCAGGGGCGACACGTCCTGGTATTCGTCGACGACGAAGAACCGGTACTGCTCACGAACCTGCAGGGCCACGGAGGGCTCTGCCTCGATCATTCCCGCCATGGCGAGCAGCACGTCCTCGAAGTCGATCTGCTTGCGCTCATCCTTGAGCCGTTCGTAGGTGAGTTGCAGGTCCACCACCTGAGCGAGATCCAGCCGACCGGGCAGCGTGCGGGAGGCGATTCCGGCGGCATACTGGTCGATGCCGATTCCGCTGGTTTTGCGCCACTCAATCTCTGCCGCCAGGTCACGGAGTGTAGCGGTATCGAGCTTGAGTCGCAGCGCCTCGGCGGCGTGGCCGAGCAGCCGCCCCTTACCGTCGAGGATGCGCGGGGCGACTCCCCCGACAACATGCGGCCAGAAGTAGTTCAGTTGGGACATGGCCGCGGCGTGGAATGTACGGGCCGCGACCCCGCCCGCGCCGAGCTGTCGCAGGCGACCGCGCAGTTCGGCGGCGGACCGGGAGGTGAAGGTGAGCGCCATCACCCGGTTGGGCGCGTAGGCGCCGCTCATCACCCCGTAGGCGATGCGGTGCGTGATGGCACGGGTCTTGCCGGTACCCGCCCCGGCCAGCATGCACACCGGGCCGACGAGCGCTTCCGCGGCCACGCGTTGCTGGTCGTCGAGTCCGGCCAGCAGGGATTCCTCGGTGATCGTCACGGCGTCGGGGCCTGCGCACCGCTCGGCACGCCGCTGAGCCACCGCTCGATCATGGCGTGGGCAATGGATGAGGGTCCGGGGAGAATCAGCCACTCCGAGGCGTCCCGCAGCTCCTGACGGGTGAACCAGCGCAGGTCCAGGATCTCCTGGCCGTCGGGAACGAGATCGTCGGCGAGCTGGTCGTCGGCGAGCCGGGCCGTGAAGCCGCACATGATCGAGGCCGGGAACGGCCACGGCTGCGAACCGACATACTCCGGGCGGGTGACACGCAGTCCGGATTCCTCGAACATCTCGCGCACGACGGCCGCTTCGAGCGGTTCCCCCGGTTCCACAAAACCGGCCAGGAGCGAGTAGCGGTTGTTCTCCCAGAGCGCGTTCGACCCCAGAAGGAGGCGGTCCTGCCCGTCGGTGATCAGGACGATCACGGCGGGGTCCGTGCGGGGAAAGACCTGGTTGCCGCACGACGGGCAGCGCCGCACCCAGCCGCCGTCCTCCGACGCTGTTTCACTGCCACACCGCGGGCAATGCGCGTGGGAGGCGTGCCAGTTGAGCACGCCGAGTGCCTCGGTGAACAGCCCGGCGTCCCGGTCGGACAGGTCCGTGACGACGGCGCGCAGGCCGACCCACCGCGTCTCGTCGGGCTCGAGGGCCGCGGCTTGATCGTCGCTCAGCGTGACCGCGGCGAGCCGGGTTCCGGCCGACTCCAGCTCGTCATCGGCCAGTGACCGGCCCAAATACACGCGCAGGGCGTCGGCGGGGATTCGGTCGGGGGCGACGAGCTGCAGTCTCGGCCGCACGGATGCCGACCTCTCCCCGCGTGGCAGGGGAAGGGTGAGCAGCGCACGTCCGTGCCAGAGCACGAACACACGCGCCGACGCATCCGCCCAGAGCGTGTCAAAGAGCCCCGGAGTGGTGCGCTCGATGTGGTCACGATCAACCGCGTGTCGTGACAGCGGCAGCCGCGTCGTGAAAGCGAACGACATGGTGAATTCTCCGGTTTGGCGCTAAAAGTATTGTGGAGGCGTGGCGAACAACCGCAGGGGGGCAAGTCGACCTAACCTAGGAGGCATGGCCAGATCTCATCTCACTCTAGCCGCGTTGGCCACTTCCGCCGTCTCCGGACTCGGCGTCGCCCGCACGCGTCGCCACAGCTCCGGCGCGCACGGGCTGTTCGACTCGGCACTCATCGTGTGCACCGACGACCGGACGCTGATCATTCGCGTTCCCAACACGCAGGCCGCCGAAACCGAGCAGTCGGCCGACCTCATTGCCCTGCGCGCGCTCACGGCGGGCAACCGCAGTCGCCTGCCATTTGACGTTCCCGCTTTTGTGGGCCAGACGCCGGTCTCCGGAACGCGGGCGATCGTCTATGAGCTGCTCGACGGCGACATGTTCGACGCCGACGCGCTCACGAGCCATGACGGTGTTGCCGGGTCGATCGGTCGCGCGATCGCCGCCATCCACGGACTCCCCACCGCCTTCGTCAACACGGCAGGTCTCCCGCAGCAGAGTGCGGAAGAATGCCGCACCGCGGTGATCGACGTCATTGACCAGGCCGCGGACACCGGCTACCTGCCGGCCGCGCTCCTGCGTCGCTGGGAAACGGCGACGGACGACGACGCGCTCTGGCAGTTCGCCCCGACCGTTGTGCACGGCACCATGTCGGCCGAATCGCTCCTGATCACCGACGATTCCGTGTCGGGAGTTCTCGGTTGGTCCGGCCTGTGCGTCGGCGACCCCGCCCGCGACCTGCACTGGCTGCTGTCCGCTCGGGGGGACGCCGCGGAGACAGCCATTGTCGCGTACACCACGGCCAGGCAGATCGGTGATTCCCGCATCACCCAGCGCGCCATGTTGTACGCGGAGCTTGAGCTGGCGCAGTGGCTGCTGCACGGCACCGCCACGCGCAACCAGTCCATCGTCGATGATGCCGTCGTGATGCTTGACGGTCTCGTGGAAACGGTGCACAGCCACACCACGCATCCGCTGTCTCCCGACACCGGGCCGATTCTCGGAGTCAGCGATGTGGAAACAATGCTCGACAAGACCCCGCGGCCGCCACGCGCGCCTGACCAGGACGCGTCGATGCACACCGACAGCTACAACTTCGCCGATCTTGACTCCGGCGAATTCGCACGCTTGAACGGCGACGACGACGCCGGGACCGAGTCGGATCAGTCCGGCGGGTCCTTCACCGGTGACGACGCGACCGGGCCGATCACGCTGCCCGACACCGATGCCGGCTCCGGCGCGACGACCGACGACCACGCACGCATCAGGTCGTCCTCCGAGTAGATGCGATCCGGCGCCACAATGGCGTCGTCCGCCACGAAGTAGAAGACGGCGTCGACGAGTTCCGGGTCGATTCCCTTCCACCGCGCGTACGCGAGTCGGTACAGCGCCAGTTGTGTTTGCTTGAGCTCGAGGTCGGCGGCGTCCGTGGGCGCACGGCCGGTCTTCCAGTCGACGACCTGATAGCCGGTGTCCGTGCGGTACACCGCGTCGAGCTTGCAGACGAACACCTGCCCGGCCATCGGATGGTGAATCTCGATCTCCACTTCTTCCGGGCGGCGATCTCCCCACGGGGACCGCTCGAACGTGCGCTGAAGTCGCTCGAGCGCGGCGTGCTCGGCCGCGGCCCAGTCCTGGGGCAGCGCGGCATCGCTTGACGTGTCGTCGTCGAATCCGTCGAGTCCGTCGCGTTCGAACGAGGACGAGTCGATGAGATCCTCGGAGTCCACACCACCGGCCCGGTGTTCGACCCAGGCGTGAAACAAGGTCCCGAGCCGCGTGGCCCGGTACGGTCGCTCCGGCATGGGGCGCCGGAGCGCGGCGGCCACCTTGATCGGGTCGTCGACGTAGTCCTTGAACCGTGACGCCGGGATTCGAGTGGGGATCGGGGCGTCGGCGATGCCGGCCAGCCGCAGCGCCCTCTCCTCCAGGAGCAGGGTCACGATGTGCGTCCACCGGGTCTCCCGGTCGCCGTGCGCCTCGCGCACCTGCTCTGCGGCGGCCTCAACGACCGGTCGGCGAGTGCCGAGCGGGTCGAATGGCCACGATTCGGTCCCGCCCTGATCCTTGTCGGGCTTCTCGTCCGTCTCACTGCACTCGGGCACATCGGCGATGAGCCCGGCCTCGGCGAGCTCGAGCAGGTACCGGCTGGGTTTGCGCTGGGTGGTGCCACCGCCCCAGAAGGAGCCGCTGAGCAGCAGCTCCTGTTGGGACCGCGTGGTGGCCACGTAAATCAGTCGGCGTTCCTCGTCGTCGTGCCGTACCCCGAGCTCCTCCTTGTACCGGGTGAAGGCGTCGTCGTAGGAACGTTGGGTCTCGTGGTCCCACCATTCCAGCTCGGGCAGTTCGGAGCGGTCGCCTCGAAACGCATAGGGCAGCTCGCCGAAGCGCATCCATCCGCTCGTCTCCCGACTCTGCGCGGGGAGGCTCTTCTCGGTGAGGTTGGGAATCGCCACGAAGTCCCATTCGAGTCCCTTGGCGCCGTGGATGGTGAGCAACTGCACCGTGCCCTCCTCCGCAACTTCAAGACGAGGACCCATGTCGTCAGAGCGTTCGGCGCGACCCACCCAGCGCACGAAGCTGGCGAGGGTGCCCTGCTCGTCGCTGTCGAGAAAGGCGGACACCGTGTCGTGGAACGCATAGAGATTGGCGAGGCCGAGCCCGTTGGATTCGTTCGCCACAAGCTCCACGTCGAGCAGCAGCTCCTGCTCGATGAGCCGCACAAAGTCGAGCAGCGGCAGCCCGGCGCGGGACCGCAGCCAGGCCAGTTGACGCCCGGCGGCGCGCAGCCGTGTACGACCGTCCTCGCTGAAGGCGGCCAGCTGGCCGTGGGTCTCCGAGGCGGTCGCCACAAAGTCGAGCGCGTCGACCAGGGATGCCCCCTCATCGACGGCAACCGATGCGCGCAGTTTGTCTCGGATCTCCCGCGGAACGGCCTGCTGCGCCCAGTCGTGAGAGGCGAGCCACCCGGCGACCGCGGAGAGGGCCTGCAGGTCCCGCGCCCCGATCCGGAAGCGTCCGCCGCTCAGCAGACGCACGAGTTCGCTTCCCGCTCCCGGGTCGTGCACGACGCGCAGCGCGCTCACGACGTCGGCAACCTCCGGCGTGGACAAGAGACCGCCGAGGCCCAGCACATGCGCCCGCACCCCGTGCTCGCGCAGCACTTCGGCGAAGAATTCCATGTCTTTGCGCGCGCGAAAAAGCAGGGCACCGGAGAGTTGACTGCCGGCGGGCAGCCGCCGCGCGAACCATGCCGCGACCGCATTGGCCTCGTCGACCATGGTTTCGGCCATGACGGCCTGCACCGTTCCGGTCATCTTTCCCGCCGGCACCTTGAGGGTGTCGACCTGGATGCCGTCCGGCCGGGCCCGCAGCGCCTCGCTGAGCGGCGCGACGAGAGCGTTGGCCGCGTCCAGCACGCTGACCGGGTTGCGCCAGGTGTACGACAGACTCATGGCGGGGGCCTGCCGGTTGGAGACACCCGCAAAGTCCTGGGAGAAGCCGAGCAGGTTCGCGGAACTCGCCCCCCGCCATCCGTAGATCGACTGATGCGGGTCACCGACGGCCATGACCGGATGCCGCGCGAAGACGGTGTGCAGCAGCTCGGTCTGCAGCACGGACGTGTCCTGGTATTCGTCGAGGAGCACCACGCGGTACTGGTCGCGGTAACGGTCCACGACGGCCTGCACCTTCTGGCACACCTGCAGGGCCAGGGCCACCTGATCGGAGAATTCGATCAGGCCGAGCCGACGCTTCTCGTCGCTGTACCGCGCGGCGAGTTCCGCGAGCACCGCGATCGGCAGAACGGCCGCAAGCGAATCCTCGACGGACGCGTACGGAATCTTCTTGCGCGGGTTGCCATACGGCAGATCGCGGAGGTAGCCGAAACCGGACGCGAAGCCGGTGAGATCGTGGGGTGCGCGGGCCGCACCGGGAACGAAGTCCGGCGGGTTCTCGGCGAGCGCCCGGCTGAGGCCGAGAACGGCATTGGTGACGGCGTCGACGTTGCGGCCGAAGGGCACGAGGCGGCCATCGCCGTGTTCGACGACCACCCGACGGGCGAGAAGCCATGCGGAGGTCTCACTGAGCAGCACCGACTCGGGTTCGCGGCCGAGCAGCAGCGCGTTGTCCGTGAACAGCCGGCTCGCGAACGAGTTGTAGGTGGAGACGCTCGGCGTGTTGAAGAGGTCGCCCGCGTCGGCGACGTTGTCGCCCGGTTCTGCGGCCTCGTGCGTGGGCAACAGACCGGCCTTGTCCAGTTCGAGGATGCGCTTGTTGATGCGCTCGGACAGCTCACCGGCGGCCTTGCGCGTGAACGTGAGCCCCAGAATCTGATCCGGGCGGGCGTGGCCGTTCGCGAGCAACCACAGCACCCGGTTCGCCATGGTCTCGGTCTTGCCGCTGCCGGCGCCGGCAACCACGAGCGTGGGCGTGAGTGGCGCCTCAATCACCGCCTGCTGTTGGACGGTGGGCGGCGGCAGCGCCAGTGCCGCGGCAATCTGCAGTGCCGAGACCGGGTCGCCGGCGGGAGTGTGCGGGGTCATGTGCTTACCTGCTTGATCACGTGGATGCGGCACGAGCCGTAGGAACGGGGGTCGAGGCAGTGAGAGCTGATCTCCGCCAGGAACGTGGACGCGCCCATGCCGGCGGCGTCGGCTCCGACTCGGGCCCGGAACTGCTCGATCTGCTCGGGGTCGAACGCCGGCTGGGTGGGATTGCGGTAGTTCTGTTTGGCCGTGCCGGAAGACACGATCACGAGTCGCGCGCCGGCGAGCGACATGTCGGCCGGTATCCCCTCGATGACACCCTCGGTGAAGGCGAGCTGGTAGGCACCGAGTTGGGGATGGTCGATGACTCCGGCGTCGCTCGTGGGATCACCCTTGCCGGTCTTGAGGTCGACGATGACCGCCCGGCCGTCGCTCAGGCGCTCCACCCGGTCGATGGTTCCCGAGAGCACGGCGCCGTCGACGGGCAGCGCGAACTTGCCTTCGGCGCTGAGCAGCGCTCCCCCGGTGTGTTCGAAGTCGAGCAGGTACGACGCGAGGCGGTCGGTGAGTGCGCGCGCCTCGACCTTCTGCACCCGCGACTGCCATTCGGCGTCGAACTGCAGTTCGTTCCAGCGTTCCTCCACGCCCTGCCAGAGCGCGTCGGGGCTGCGGGCGGTGGACTCCTCCATCACCTTGTGAATGATCGTGCCGAGATTCGCCGCCGTGTTGGACGTGCCGCCGCCCACCTGGCCGATCAGCCAGTGCAGCGGGCAGGTCTCGAACGCCGCCATCCGGGACGGGGAGACGCGCACGGGGTCGTCGCCCGCGTCCGGGTCATTCAGCGGCCGTTCCGTGCTCGGTTCGCTCAGGCCGTACCACTCGGTGACGGATGCTCCCGGCACGTTGGCGGCGGCCAGTCGGGCGAGCGTCGCCGCGGCATCCGCGGCCCGAGCGCTTCGGTGTGCGGACTCCGGCGAGCCGGCCCTGGTGAGGTCGGCGCGCAGCCGACCGGCGAGACCGCGCAGGGACAGCGGGTAGTGGCTGGGGTCGTCGGGATCGTCGCCGGCCGTCTCGGGCGGCGGGAGCAGGCGCAGAAAAGCGGACGGTTCGTTTTCTTCGCTCTTGATGCACGTGACGATGAGTTCGTTGGTGGCACGGCTCGCCGCCTGGGCGAACATGCGCAGTTCGTCATGCAGCACCTCCAGGCGGGGATCGTTGCCCGCGGCCGAGTCACCGTGACCGGCGAGCGCGGCGAGATCGCCGGCGCCGAGGAGGGATCCACGGATGCGCAGGTCGGGCCACACATTCGCCTGCACCCCGGCCAACACCACGATCTCGAAGTCGCGGTTGATGGTGCCGCTGGGGGTCGCCACCACCACGGCGTCGCCGAGGGACCGCGGGGCGAGCGTGTCTTCGGGAACGTCCGTGTCGACGAGGTGCTCGAGGAACAAGACCGGCGGAGCGCCGGGGGTGCGTTCCACGTAGCGCTGCGCGGCCGAGAAGAGGGCCACGACGGCGTCGAGGTTGTGGTTGGCCTCGTCGGCGACGATTCCGGTTCCGGTGGACTGCTCCTTCCACTCCCGCGCGAGGCCGCTGCGTTGCCAGAGGCCCCAGAGGAGCTCCTCGATCGTGGCCCCCGCGGCGTTCTCGATCGCGGCCTGGCGCAGACTCGCGGCGCAGCTTGCGGCGCGACGGGCGGTGCGGTTGTCGATGGCCGCGAGCAGGCTCGGGGTGGTGAACACCGCGGCGAGCAGCTCGTCGGATGTGCGGTCACGACCGGGCGGAGGGACGGGGGCGGCGGAGCCCTGCTCGTCGCCGGGGAGCGACCTGCTCAGCTCCTGCTGGCGCAGCGCGGCTCGCAGCCGGCGCAGGGTGATCGGGTCGAGTCCGCCGAGCGGTCCGCGCAGCAACTCGACGGCCGCCTCGGCGCCGAGCGGTTGACGGCCGAGCGTTACCTCGAGGGCCAGGATGAACGCTCGCACCGCGTAGTCGTCGCGCAGGGCGGTCTGGGCTGTCGACACCTGCGTGGGCACTTCCAGGGCGGCGAGGCCCCGGGAGAGCGAGGGGACGAGGGAGCCGCTGCGCACAATTACCGCCATGCGTCCCCACGGCACACCGTGAAGCACGTGCCGGTCCCGCAGCCGCCGGGCAATCACGGCGAGTTGCTCGGCGGGGCTGTCCACCACAACGGTGTGCACGCGGTCATTGCCCGGTGCGGGGTCCGCCGGGGCTGCCTGCTCTGCCTGCTCTGCCTGCTCTGCCGGAACCTGTCGGGGAGCGTTCGCCGCGGGAAGCGCGCTCGACGCGCTGCGGGCCGCGCGCTGTGTGCCGGCCGCGGCGGTGCCAATGCGATGGCTGATCTCGCGCACGACGTCACGGATCCCGTCGTCGTGGCGGTACACCGTGGAGAGCACGAGGGCGGGGCCGACGAGCGCCGGGTCGCCGGCGGCGCGAGACCCCGGAGCGTCGAGGTAGGCACCGAGCCGCCCGAGGGCATCCGGGTGGGCGCCGTGAAAGGATCCGGTGCTGATGTCGGGGTCACCGAACGCGATGACCGTCACGCCGCGGTCCACGAACCGGGCCAGCAGCGTGAGGGTGGCCTGGGTGACTTCCTGCGCGTCGTCCAGCACGATGAGGCGCAGCCCGGCGAGCGCCCCGAGAACGCCTTCGCCCGCCGCCCCGGCCGGGGCCTTGGCCACGATGGCGGCGGCGAACTGGGCCATTTCGGTCGAATCGTACTGACCCGGACGGGTCTGGTCTTTCACGTCCTCGTAGCCGCGAATGAACTCCGCCGCCGCCACCCACTCCGGACGCTGCTCGCTCTCACCAAACCGGGCCAGCGCTGTGGCCGTTACTCCGTACTCCACGGCGCGCATCATCAGGTCGCGCAGCTCCGTGCGGAAACCGCGCAGGCGACGCACGTCGGGACCGAGCGTTTCGGGCCAGTCCGGCCCGGCAGTCGTCCCTGCCTGATCGGTTTCGCGTGCGGACGCCGCACCGTCCAGGTGCCCCTGCAGCAGCTCGGCAATGATCTGGTCTTGCTCCCCGCCGGTGAGCAGGGTCGGCGCCGGTCCGCCCGACACGGCCTCGGCGCCCCGCACAATCTGGAAGGCCACCGAATTGGCGCTGCGGGCGAGCGGGCCGTTCGTGGGGACGCCGAGACGGAGGCCGAGCCGGTCTCGCAGGGTGGTGGCGCCGGTGCGGGTGGGAACGAGCACGAGCACCTCGCTCGGCGAATAGCCCCGGCCGAGCACGCGGTCGGCGACGAGCTCGATCAGGGTGCTCGTCTTTCCCGTTCCCGGCGCACCGATGACGGAGCACGACAGGCCGTCGGGCAGCGCGATCGCCGCCTGCTGCGAGGCATCGGGGGTGATCGGCCGGGGGGTGACGACACCGGCCGTCGATGCGTCCTCGGACTCAACGGTGTCGGGGAGGCGGGAGGTGTTCACGTTTTCAACGGTATCTGGTTGCGCCGACAGTGAACGGTGTCGGGCAGGCGTGCCGTTCTGTCGTAACCTGACCATTACGCAACGAAAGGCTCATCTGGTGGATATCCGCATTGGCATCTTCAACTCTCCCCGTGAGATTGGTTTCGAGACCTCACAGCCCGCAGCCGAGATCGAGGAAGCGGTCGCGGCCGCGCTGGCCGCTCAGACCGGCTACCTGACCTTGAAGGACGACAAGGGCAAGGTGTACATCATCCCCACGGTCGGTCTCGCCTACGTGGAGCTGGGCTCGGAGCAGTCCCGTCACGTCGGTTTCGTCGCCTAACAGCGCATGGAACTGCTGTTCGTGTCCCTCGGCGGCACGCTTCTGGGACTCGCCGCGCGCTACCTGCTGCCCGGCCGTTCCACCCACGGGTCGGTACTCGTGCCGGCCCTGGGCACGGTCATCGCCGCCGCGGTCTGGGTGGGCCTCACTTGGCTCGGCTGGAAGTGGGACGGCGGCGCAATCTGGTGGGTGTCCCTCATCGTCTCGGCCGTGGCATCCGCTGCCATCGCGATCGTGCTTGCCCGGCGACGCAACCAGGCCGACCTCGATATGCTCCATGCCCGCATGAACAACGGCGCGCCCGGAGGGTCCCCCGCAAGCTGACGGCACCCTCGCCGCCCACTCGACGCGTCGCCGGGGCTCGGCTCGCGTCGTACGGCTAAGCGGTGAGTCCGAGGCCGTCCATCCGACGCGTGTGGGCGGCGATGATCTCCGTGAACACCGGCTCGGTGCGCGACTCGGCTGAGACGTCGGGTTCGCACACCGGCATGGCCGAGCGGGCGATGAGAAGTGTGTCGCCCACGAGGCGGCGACCCCACATGGCCAGCCGTGAGCCCAGAGCGGCGTCGGCGGCGATGGCCGCCTGTAGTTCGTGCACCAGCACGGTCGTTCCCGAGTCTTCGCCGAGCAACTGGGCGATGCGGGGACCCACGTCGCGCGGAAGCCCGTCGGACAGTCGCACGAAGAAGTCCTCAAGCAGGCCGCCGGTCAGGTAGCAGCTCAGCAGGAGCTCGTGCCAGTCGGACCCCTGACTCTGCGCGCGATAGTGGTCGAGAGCCGGCACGAACGGAGCCATCGCCACGTCGGGTTCCGTGCCACGGCGGCGAATCTCGGCGATGAGGCCGTGGTGTTTGGAAAGCGCACGGCCGGCGGCAGCGCTGAGGCCTTCCTTCGCCGCCAGATTCGGCGCGGTGGCGACGGCACGGGCAAGGCTTTCGAACTCGCCGAGCTCGAAATAGGCCGCCTGGCCGAGAAAATGCATGAGGTCGGGCGTCAGGGTTGCGATGTCCACTTTCACGCTCGACTGTGCCACCCCGCGGGCTGTGAGCCGGGGGACCTCCACGCGCTGCGGGCGCCGACCGAACCACGTGACCACGAACCCAGCATACGACCGCGCGCCTGTGGCTGCGGTACACCCCGCGCAGTAAGGTGGAATTACGTCGCCGGCAAGGATCGGTGACCGGTGCCCGAGACAGAAGACGAGCGCACCCCCGTTCTAGTTAATGACAGGCATACATTCGTGACTTTCTCCGAACTCAATATCGACCAGGACATGGTCGACTCCCTCGCAGACAAGGGAATCCTCGAACCGTTCCCCATTCAAACCCAGACCATTCCCCTGGCGCTGTCCGGCCAGGACATCATCGGGCAGGCCAAAACCGGAACCGGCAAGACCTTCGGGTTCGGGCTTCCGGTCATCCAACGGCTGGGACTGAACCCGGAATCGGGCGTTCAGGCGCTCATCGTGGTGCCCACTCGCGAGCTGTGCGTTCAGGTCTCTGAAGACCTGGAACTCGCCGCCCGCAACCGAGAGACAAAGATCGTCTCCATTTACGGCGGCAAGGCCTACGAAGGTCAGATCGAGCAGCTCAAGGCCGGCGCACAGATCGTCGTCGGAACACCGGGTCGCCTGCTCGACCTCGCCAACCAGCGCCTGCTCAGCTTCGCCAACGTGCGGGAGATGGTACTCGACGAGGCCGACAAGATGCTCGACCTCGGTTTTCTCTCCGACATCGAGAAGCTCTTCGCGCAGACGCCGCCCGACCGCCACACGATGTTGTTCTCGGCCACGATGCCCGGACCGATCGTGGCGCTCGCTCGCCGATTCATGAACCGCCCGATCCACATCCGCGCGAGCGATCCCGATGAGGGCCTCATGCAGGCGAACATCGAACACCTCGTCTACCGTGCGCACAGCATGGACAAGGACGAGGTCATCGGTCGCATTCTCATGTCAGAGGGCCGCGGCAAGACCGTCATCTTCACCCGCACGAAGCGGGCGGCGGCGAAGCTCGTCGAAGAACTCGGCGACCGCGGTTTCAATGCCACCGCCGTGCACGGCGACCTGAACCAGGAACAGCGCGAGCGCGCGATGGCGTCGTTCAAGGCGGGCAAGAAAGACATCCTCATCGCGACGGATGTTGCCGCTCGCGGTATCGACGTCGAAGATGTCACGCATGTCATCAACCACACGATCCCGGAAGATGAAAAGGCGTACCTGCACCGCGTGGGCCGCACCGGTCGTGCGGGCAAGACCGGCATCGCCGTCACGTTCGTGGACTGGGACGACATGCATAAGTGGTCGCTCATCAATAAGGCCCTCGACTTCGGCCAGCCGGAGCCGATGGAGACGTACTCCTCGTCACCCCACCTCTACACCGACCTGAACATCCCGGCCGGGTCGAAGGGCCGTCTGCGCGCCACTCCGGTGAAGGACGTCGCCGCCGGTGCATCCGCAGGCCGTGGAGGCCGCGGCGAATCCACTCGATCCGGCGCTGCCCGCTCCGGATCCCGGTCGGGTTCGGGTCGCACCGACGCCGGTCGTGGCGATTCGGGCCGTGGCGATGCCGCCCGCGGCGGCGCTCCCCGCACCGACAGTGCCCCCGCGAAGGACGGCGCCGACCGCTCCGCACGCAGCCGGTCGCGCACGCGCGTCAGCTCAACGACCAACCCGAACGCCCCGGCCGCGACGCCCGCGGCGGGCACCCATGACGGTGGAGGCGCCGAACACCACGACGGCAACAACGCACCGCTGCGCCGCAGCCGCACCCGTCGTCGTTCACCCCAGTCCGACGGCACCGTCTAAGGGTCCACCGCAGCCGCATCGCACGTCACCGACGCCGCTCTCGTCTCGCCCGCACGGGCGGCGGGGCGGCGTTGGCGTGTCCGGCCCCCGTCAAGCGTAGCGGGGCGCGGAACCACGACCCTGATCGATGATGCGCTCGAGCACCTCGGGCGTCGTCGTGTTCTCGCCGAGCCGGTTGGGTTTGCCGGTCCCGTGGTAGTCGCTCGACCCGGTGATGAAGAGGCCGTACTTCTCGGCGAGTACGGCCAGGTGCGCGGTCGCCCCCGGACGATTCTCCCGATGTCCCAATTCGAGACCGAACAGTCCGGCCCGCGCGAGCCTGGCGAGGCGGGCCTCCGGGATGACATCCGCGGCGCCTCTCGTCGCGGGGTGCGCAATCACGGGCACTCCCCCGGCGGCGCGCACGAGCTCGACCGCGCGCAGCGGGTCAGGCGCATAGTGCGGCTGGTAGTACCCGGACTTCCAGTGCAGGATCCCCGCGAAGGCGTCGCTGCGCGTGAGGGCGTGGCCGCGAGCCACGAGCGCATCCGCGATATGCGGTCGACCCACTGTGGCGTCGCGGGTGGTTTGTGCGAGAACATCGTCCCAGGTGATGGCGTAGTCGAAGGCGATGCGCTGCACCATCTGCTCGGCCCGCGTCAGTCGAGCGGCGCGGATCCGCGTAATCTCCGTGACGATGCCGACATCCGTCGGGTCGAAGAGGTAGGCGAGCAGGTGCACGCTGGAGTAGTCGACCCGGGTGCTGAATTCCATGCCCGGGATCAGGGTGATCTGCTCGGCGCGCGCCGCGGCGGTCGCGGCGTCCCACCCGGCGGTCGAATCGTGGTCCGTCAGGGCGACCGTGCCGATGCCGGCCTCTGCGGCGGCATGCATGAGTTCGGCGGGGGTTTCTGTGCCGTCCGACACACTCGAATGCGTGTGCAAATCGATGGGACCTCGAAACGGACGAGCTACTGGCATGACCCCATGTTAGTTGGCGGCATGCGGGGCCCCGGTTGTGGGACCTCGACCGGGGCGGCCGGGCACTCTGTCAGGATGCGCGATTAACATGGCCTCACCTATGTTGACGCGCATCGTACGTTTCCTGATCGTGGCCGCCGTGGCCGCGGTCCTGCTCGTTTTCGTGTGGCCGCAGGCCTTCGGGCTGCAGAACACATGGGTGATCGCACACGCCGTGTCGCTGCGCGGCCTTGCGGTGGTGGCGGCGGGGATCCTGGTTCTCGTTCTGCTCGTGCTGGCTCGATTCCGGCCCTGGCGGCGCACCATGACCGTCTTCATCGTGCTCACCCTGCTCTTCGGTGTGGCCAACGTCGGGATCCTGACGTCGCGGGGTCTCGGCACGGAGTCCGCCGCGCAGGCAGCGCCGGCGTCGGAGTCCGTGACCGTGCTCAGCTGGAACACGCTGGGCGACGCCCCGGGCGCCGCGACCATCGCGCGCCTCGCCCTCGAGCAGGAGGCCAACGTCATCACCCTGCCGGAGACGACGAAGGAGGCCGGCATCGCCGTCGCCGAGGCCATGCGTGACGGCGGACGGCCGATGTGGGTGCACACGCTCGCCTTCGACCAGATCTCCAAGGCGCGCTCCACAACGCTGCTGATCAGCCCCGATCTGGGCGACTATACCGTGACGAATGAGGCGGGTTCCGGCCCTCCCGGCAATACGAACGTGCTCCCCACCGTGGTGGCCACCCCCAGCGACGGCACCGGACCCACGATCGTGGCCGTGCACGCCGTGGCACCGATCGAATTCGAGATGTCCAACTGGCGGTCTGATCTGGACTGGCTCGCCGAGCAGTGCCAGAACGACAACATCATCATGGCCGGCGACTTCAACGCCACGATTGATCACATGAGCGGACGGGGATCGGACAACGGCGCCGTGCTCGGAGACTGCCACGACGCGGCTTTGTCCGCCGGGTCGGGGGCCGTCGGTACCTGGACGACGAAGATCCCCGCGCTCCTCGGCAGCCCCATCGATCACATACTGGCCAGCTCGAATTGGACCGTCACGGACATGAGCGTGATCACGTCCCTCGATTCCGCGGGAAGCGATCACCGGCCTATTGTCGCGACGGTCACCAGCCCGTAGGCCGCGCCATTCCCGTGCGGCGGTCAGGCGACAGTGCGAGAATGGCGTATGGCCGATACCACCGCAACCGCGATCACCCCGCCCACCCGCTCGAACGAGAACCGGTCCACGACACCGGGCTCCGAGGGCTTCAAAGCATTCATCTCCTCCGGCTGGGCCGAACGAACCGAAGTTCTTCCCCCAGCCCGCGAGCAGGCCGCCTATGCCGCCGCTCGCCGTGACCGTCTCTCGGCGCAGTACCCCGGACAGCGCCTGATCATTCCGGCCGGTCGCCTCAAGCAGCGCTCCAACGACACCGACTACGCGTTCCGAGCGCACTCGGGCTTTGCGCACCTCACCGGTTGGGGCAGCGACTCCGAGCCCGGTGCGGTACTGGTGCTGGAGCCGAACGGGGCAACGGGGCACGATGCCACCGTCTACTTCCGTGAGCGCGCGGGTCGCGACTCCGACGAGTTCTACGCCAACCCGGACATCGGCGAATTCTGGATCGGCCCGCGCCCGTCCATCGCACAGGTCTCCAGCGACCTGGCCGTCACCGTCCGCGGCATCGCCGATCTGGCGGGCATCCTCGCGATAATCGACAGCGAAACCGTGGTGGTTCGCGAGGCCGACCCGACCCTCACCCTCGAAGTGGATGAAGGCCGACTGCGCTATGCGGCCGAACGCGTCCTCGGTGTCAACGCCAGCGACAGCGCCTTCAGCATCGAAGTGAATGGGCTGCACGAGGTTGACGACGACTTCGCCCGCGCCGTCTCTGAGCTCCGTCTGGTGAAGGACGCCTGGGAAATCAACCAGATGCGCCTCGCCGTCGACGCGACCGCGCGCGGCTTCGACGACGTGGTGCGCGATCTGCAGAGCTCGAGCACGCATTCCCGTGGCGAACGTCTCGTCGAGGGCGTGTTCAACACCCGCGCACGCAGCGACGGCAATGCCGTCGGCTACGACACGATCGCGGCATCCGGCCCGCACGCCTGCATCTTGCACTGGACCCGCAACGACGGACCCGTCACCCCGGGCGACGTCATGCTGCTGGACGCGGGCGTCGAGCTCGACAGCTACTACACCGCTGATATCACGCGCACGCTGCCGGTGAACGGAACCTTCAGCGAGGTGCAGCGCCTCGTCTACGAGACCGTGCGCGAGGCAGCGGATGCCGCATTCGCCGTCGCCGTCCCCGGCGCCATCTTCCGCGACGTGCATGCCGCCGCCATGGCGGTCATCGCCCGCCGCACCGCGGAGTGGGGCATGCTGCCCGTCACGGCCGAGGAGGCGCTCCTGCCGGACAACGGTCATCACCGCCGGTACATGGTGCACGGCACGAGCCACCACCTCGGTCTCGACGTGCACGACTGCGCCAAGGCGCGCCGCGACATGTACATGGACGGCGTGCTCGAGCCCGGCATGGTCTTCACCATCGAACCCGGACTCTACTTCCAGCCCGATGACCTCACCGTGCCGGCGGAGTTCCGCGGAATCGGCGTGCGGATCGAAGACGACATCCTGATGACGGAGAACGGCGCGGAGAATCTGTCGGCGGCCATCCCGCGTTCCGCGGACGCCGTGGAGGCCTGGATCCGGGGACTTCGCGCGTAACCGCCACCACCGCTACCGAATGGGATGGCCGCTACGGTAGCCGGCGTAGCGGCCACCGAAATCGGGCGCGGAGTTACTCGGCCGGCGGGCCGAGCGGCGGGTCGGAGGGGTGCGCCGCGGGCGGAACAACGCTCTCTCCCTGGCCGTTCAGCAGGTTGCGAGCCCGGTTCAGCCGTTCCGCGCCCACGATGACCTGATAGTTTCCGGCAATGACCTGCATGGTCGAGGTGAAGTCCCGGCGACGACGATTGACCGCGTAGCTCACCAGAGCGAACAGCATGCCGAAACCCGAACCGATCAGCAGCGCCGCCGCCACGAAGGCCAGGCTCGATCCCGTGGGCGAGAAGATGAAGAAGAGAAGCCCGAAGAAAATCCCCAGCCACGCGCCGGTTGCCGCTCCCCCGAGGGCGACACGGCCGTAGGTGAGTTTCCCCGTGACCCGTTCCACGCTCTTCAGGTCGTTGCCGACAATGGCGAGCTCCTTCACGGGAAAGTCGAGCTTGGCCAGCGTGTCGACCGCGCCCTGCGCCTCGGCGTAGGTCCCATAGGTGGCCAGGACCTCGCCGGTGGGCAGCGCCGGCGGAAGGAGTTTGCCGCCGCGCCCGAAGGGACTCTGATTGCTCATGCCGTCATTCTTCCACGGTCCGGCCGCACATGTCAGAGCGCTGACCAGCTCTTTGATCTGTTCGTCGGCCTCGTCAACTCGCGCATTGTGTTGTATTATGCGCACTGCCAAGGAAGTCAGCATGAATATCGTGGGTGGTCCGCCGGCAGTCTGGCGGGGGCGTGGGATTTGGGAGTCCAATGGGCAGGTTCATGTACAGTTCGCCGGCAACGGCGGTCGAGTTCGATGATCGTGTGCTGGCGCACCTGAAAATTGTCATCACGGCGAAGCTCCGGCGAGGCGAGAGCTTCACCTTCACTTGGACCAACACGCCGGAGTCGGGCGGCGGTCGCAATTCCGTCTGGCTGAACCCGTCCGTTCCGCTGCAGTTTGAGTTCTACGGCAGCAAGGATCCGCACCTGAATCGAAACTGGTTGGAAGTGCTTGCCCGGCTCACCAACACTCCCACGGGCCTGCAAATCGTGCCCGAACCGCCCGAAACACCCGAAACACCCGAAACGACGGGTATCCCCGAGCCTGCCGCGGCCGACCCGGTCCAAAAAACGGCGGGCAAATCACACGCGACACAGGGAACGAAGCTCCACGACGGGCGATAGAGTACCCGTCTCTGGTGCACACAAGTCCCCTCAAATAGGCGCATCGGGGTTTGCAGCGGGTGATCAGCCGCACAGAGACTACATTTGTACTGTGAGTGCCACCAGAGTTTTTGCTGCCCGTTTGGCCGGGTGCACCGTCTTCGACCCCGCGGGAGACCGTGTCGGCAAGGTGCGCGATGTTCTCGTGGTCTATCGAAAAAGTCATCCGCCCCGCGTCGTCGGTCTGATCGTCGAGATTCCCGGCAAGCGCCGCGTGTTCGTGTCCATCGGTCGGGTCTCCAGTATCGGCTCCGGCCAGGTCATCACCACGGGCCTCATCAACGTGCGTCGCTTCGAGCAGCGCGGCGGTGAGGTCCGGGTGATTGCCGAGCTCCTCGGGCGCAAGGTGACGTTCAATGACGGCAGCGGCGAAGCCACCATCGAAGACGTGGCGATTCGGGAAGGCACCGAATCCGAGTGGGAAATCAGCCAGCTTTTCGTGCGCCGACCCAAGACGAGCGCGTCCCTCTTCGCCAAGGGCATCACGACGTTCACGACGTGGGCGGAGGTGCACGAGAAAGTCACTCTCGGCCAGGCGCAGTCCGCCGAGCAACTGATCGCGACATACTCGGAACTCAAACCTGCTGACCTCGCCAATACGTTGCTCGACCTGCCCCGGGAGCGGATGTTCGAGGTGGCCGGTGAACTGCCCGACAACCGTCTCGCGGACGCGCTCGGGGAGATGCCCGAAAGCGACCAGGTCAGCATCCTCACGAGGCTCGGTGACGCGCGCGCCGCCGACGTGCTCGACCAGATGGAGCCCGACGACGCCGCGGACCTCATCGCCCAACTCCCCGAGGAACGCGGCGAGCAGCTGCTCGACCTGATGGAACCCGAAGAGGCCGACGACGTTCGTCTTCTGCTCAGCTACGCTCCGGACACGGCCGGCGGGCTGATGACCACCGAGCCTGTCATCGTCTCCGCCGACGCCACCGTGGCCGAGGGACTGGCACGGGTGCGCCGCCACGACCTCGCACCCGCCCTCGGCGCCGCGATCTGCGTCACCCTGCCGCCCTACGAGGCACCCACCGGCCGCTTCCTCGGCATGGTGCATTTCCAACGGATGCTGCGCTACCCGCCCCACGAGCGACTCGGCACCCTGCTCGACCAGGGGCTCGATCCCGTTCGGGCCGACACCTCCGCGGCAGAGGTGTCCCGCATCCTCGCCAGCTACGACCTCGTGTCCGTGCCGGTCGTCGATGACAACCACCGCCTGGTGGGAGTCGTCACCATCGACGACGTACTCGACTACCTGCTGCCGGACGATTGGCGCAGTCAGGACAGCGACGACGACATCGGGCGACGTGCCGCCGCCCGCAACGACCTGAAGACGGGCAGCATTCCGCTGCCCGGGACACGGAGAAGCGCACATGGCGAGAGCTAGCCGGTCCGACCTCCGACTCGATGCGCCGAAGGGGCTGCGCACGACGCCGCTCGTCGGCCGGTACCGCGGTGCTCCGCGCAGCGACCGGTTCGGACGGTTCACCGAGGCCATCGCCCGAGGCATGGGCACTCCATGGTTTCTGCTCGGCCTCACGGTTTTCGCCGTGGCATGGATTGCGTGGAACACGCTCGCGCCGGCGGCGTGGAGATTCGACTCCATCTCGCTCGGTTTCATTGCGCTGACCCTCGTGCTGTCGATGCAGGCATCGTATGCCGCCCCGATGATCCTGCTCGCGCAGAACCGCCAGGATGACCGCGATCGGGTGCAGTTCGAACAGGATCGTCAACGGGCCGAACGCAACCTGGCCGATACCGAGTACCTGGCCCGCGAGGTCGTTGCCCTGCGCATCGCCCTGAAAGACCTCGTGTCGAAGGACTTCATCAAGAGCGAGTTGCGGGCGCTCGTCGAGACCCTCGAGGAACGACACCCCGACACTGACGCCGAGCCCGACGACACCCCGCCGCGCACGCCCCGCGGACGCCGCGCTCTTGACTGACGCGCTCCCCACGGCCGACCGGGTGCTCGGCGCACTGGCCGGAGTGACCGACCCCGAAATCCGCAAGCCCATCACCGAACTCGACATGGTGTCCGGTGTCACCGTGGCGGACGACGGCCACGTGACCGTGGGCATCCTGCTCACGATCGCCGGCTGCCCGGCCGCGCAGCGGATCGAGAGCGACGTTCGTGCGGCGGCGGAATCCGTTGCCGGCGCCGGCAACGCGAGCATCGAGGTCGGCATCATGACGCGCGAGCAGCGCGAGGCGCTCACCGAGAAGCTCCGCGGCGGCAAGGCGGCCCGTGTCTTCCAGTTCGGCCCGGAGTCGCTCACCAGGGTGTACGCGATCACCAGCGGCAAGGGCGGTGTCGGCAAGTCGACGATCACGGCGAACCTCGCCGTGTCCCTGGCGCGACAGGGGCTACGGGTGGGCATCGTCGACGCCGACGTGCATGGCTTCTCGATTCCTGGTCTGCTCGGGCTGGTGCACGACGGTCTCGCCGTGAAACCCACCCAGGTCGGCGACATGATCCTGCCGCCGATCAGTCACGACGTGAAGGTCATCTCGATCGGCATGTTCATTGACGACGCCTCGGCGGCCGTCGCGTGGCGCGGGCCCATGCTGCACCGCACGATCAACCAGTTCCTCACCGACGTGTATTTCGGCGACCTGGACATTCTGCTGCTCGATCTTCCGCCGGGTACGGGCGACGTGGCGATCACCGTGGGCCAGCTTCTCCCCCACGCCGAGGTCATCGTGGTGACCACCCCGCAGCCCGCCGCGTCCGACGTGGCCGAGCGCAGCGGCATCGTCGCCCGCCAGACCGGGCAGACGGTCTACGGCGTCATCGAGAATATGAGCGGCCTCACCCAGCCTGACGGCACGGTGCTCGAGCTTTTCGGCTCGGGCGGCGGCGCCGACGTGGCCGGGAGGCTCTCAACGGGGCAGGACACTCCCGTGCCGCTTCTGGCGCTGGTTCCGCTGAGCGTCGCCCTGCGCGGCGGCGGCGACGACGGGGTCCCCGTGGTCATCGCCCACCCCGATGACCCCGCCGCGGTGGCCATCACCGCCGTCGCCACGCGCCTCGCCACCCGCGGTCGCGGTCTCTCCGGTCGCAGCCTCGGCATCACTCCGCTGTAGCCACCATGGCCGGTGGAGCGGCCGCGGCAGTCGACTTAGACTGACGCTATGTCGCACTCGTCCCTCGGCAGGCCCGTTATCGCCGCCCTCGACCGCCAGATCTCCTCGTCCCGTCGCCGCACCGCCGCGGTGCTGGCCCCGTTCACCGGAACGGTGCTGCACGAGCTTCCGGTGAGCGAACACAGCGACGTGACGGATGCCTACACCCGCGCCCGCCAGGCACAGCTGTCCTGGGCCAAGGCCGGGTTCACCGCCCGGCGCCGCGTGCTTCTGCGCGCGCACGACCTGCTCCTGCACCGCCGGGAACTGTTGCTCGATGCCCTGCAGACCGAGACCGGAAAGACCCGCGGCCAGGCGTTCGAAGAGATCTTCCAAGCCGCGAGCGTCACCCGGTACAACGCCCTGTGCGCCGGGCGGGTGCTGCGTGGCGAGCGTCGCCGTTCCGGAATTCCCCTGGTGGTCAGCACGCGGGTACGGTACCGGCCGAAGGGCGTCGCGGGAATCATCACCCCGTGGAACTACCCGCTGGCCCTCGCCGCGATGGATGTGGTCCCCGCCCTCGCCGCCGGCTGCGGAGTCGTGCAGAAGGCCGACAACCAGGGCGCGCTGAGCATTCTCGCCCTGCGGGCCGCGTTCATTGACGCGGGAGTCCCCGCCGACCTCTGGGCCGTCGTGACAGGCGACGGTCCACAGATCGGCGGCGCGGTGATCGAGCACGCAGACTACGTGTGCTTCACCGGGTCAACGGAGACCGGCATCCGGGTTGCCCGTCAGGCCGCCGACCGGGTGACGGGCGTTTCGCTCGAACTCGGCGGCAAGAATGCCCTGCTCGTTCTCGACGACGTCGACGCGATCCAGGCCGCCGACGATGCGGTGTACGCCTGCTTCTCCTCACTCGGCCAGCTGTGCGTCTCGATTGAACGCATCTACGTGCACCGGGCCGTGTCCGGGCCGTTCCTGCGTGAATTCGTGGCCGCCACCCGGCGCCTCTCCCTCGGGGCCGGCTTCGACTACAGCGCGGATGTCGGCTCCCTCGCCACGCAGGCGCAGCTTGACCGGGTCACCCGGCACGTGGACGACGCGGTCGCCCACGGTGCAACCGTTCTCGCCGGCGGCCTGGCCCGTCCCGACCTGGGACCGTACTTCTACGAACCAACGGTACTCACCGGCGTCACCCCCGACATGTTGTGTTTCGCTGCGGAAACGTTCGGACCGGTCGTCACAGTCTCCATCGTGCACACCGAGCGGGAGGCGATCGAGGCGGCGAATCGGAGCGAATTCGGGCTGAACGCCTCCGTCTTCTCCGGTTCACGCCGCCGCGGCCTGCGCGTCGCCGCCGCCCTCGATGCCGGGAGCGTGAATGTGAACGAGGGATACCGCGGCTCGTTCTCCTCCGTTGACGCGCCCATGGGCGGAGTGAAACGCTCGGGCCTCGGCCGCCGCAACGGCCCGGAAGGCCTCCGGCGCTTCGTGGATGCCGTCACCATCTCTGGGGCCAACGGGCTGCTGCAGCTTCCCCGCTCAGGGCACGAATTCCGAACGCTCGCCGGCCCGCTCCTGTTGCTCGCGCGGGTGCTGAAAGGCCTCAGGCTGCGCTGATCATTTCTCGTCCGGGTCGGGGACGAGCCGGGCGGCGATGTCCGGCACCGGGTTCATCTCCTCGCGCGGGGGCCGATCGTAGTCGACGGCCTTGGGGCGGCTGGGAATGTGGATCTTCGGTGGGTCGGTGCGCTCGAACGGAACGAGCGAGAGCAGATGGCTCATGACGTTGAGCCGGGACGCCCGTTTGTCCTCGCTCTCCACCACCCACCAGTGCGCCTCGGGGATGTCGGTGTGCACGAACATGTCGTCCTTGGCCTTGGAGTAGTCGACCCACTTGGTGATGGAGAGCACATCGGTTTCCGACAGTTTCCACCGGCGCATCGGGTCCTTCTGCCGGGAACGGAAGCGACGCTCCTGCTCCCGGTCGGACACGGAGAACCAGTACTTCACGACCAGGATGCCGTCTTCGACGAGCATCCGCTCAAAAATGGGTGCCTGGTGCAGAAAGCGGTGGTATTCATCATTCGTGCAGTAGCCCATCACGCGCTCGACACCGGCGCGGTTGTACCAGGACCGGTCCATGAGCACGATCTCGCCTGCTGCCGGCAGGTGTTCGATGTAGCGCTGAAAGTACCATTGGCCGCGCTCACGGTCGTTGGGCATCGGGAGCGCCATGATCCGCACAATGCGTGGGTTGAGATACTCCGTGATCCGTTTGATCGCCGAGCCCTTGCCTGCCGCATCCCGTCCCTCGAAGATCACCACGATCCGGGCGCCGGATGCCTTGACCCACTGCTGCATGGTGACCAGTTCGGCCTGGAGGCGGCGGAGCTCGCGCTCATAGGCGGCCCTGGGCACCCGAACCGGTTTCGGTGTTTTGGTCGACATCGGTCCCTACCTTTCTGTCACGCGACGCGTGAGATCGTGCGGTTCGTACTGTGGCAACCACGCGAGAAGACCCGGGAGCCACCATTGAACGGTACCGCTGACGAACATGGCACCGGCGACTCCCCCGGCCGAGAGCACCACGGATTCGCTCCAGCCCGGCAGGCCGAGCAACGTCGCCGCCGCCAGCCACCCGGCGCCCCCCGCCGCGGATGCCTGCAGCAGCCACGACACGACCGCCACAGCGCGCGTCAGCGCGACCCGGGGGCCCGCGGCATGCCAGCCGGCCTGCCAGCCCCAGTTCACGATGAGCGAGACCAGCGCGATGCTCACGGCGACCAGCAGCGCCCCGGGCTCTGTCGTGAGAGTCGCGATCCATCCGCCGAGCACCGGGGAAACGAGCGGAATGATCAGCAGCACGAGCAGCCCGGCCACACCGAGGGCGGTGTCCCGCAGCAGATAGCCGTTGGACTGCGGCAGGGTGCCCACCCGCGCGGCCACGTTGACGAAGGCGCCGCAGCCGGCCAGTACCAGCACGACGGCGGCAGAAGTGTCGATCATGCCGGGGTAGGCCAGCAGCCCGGCGGCGACGTACACGCTGCCGCCACCGAGGCCGACGACAGCCCAGAAGATCGCGAGGTGACGCTGCCGCCGCACCTCGCTGACGCGGTCCGTTCCGGCAGCGGCGTCCAGCCCGTGCACAATGTCAATGATCGTCGCCCACTGCGTGAACGCACGCACGCTGCGGTATGCGGCCAGGGCGGCGCAGAGCAGTGCCAGGATCAGCAGCACGATCGAGACCCCCGGGGCGCCGCCGAAGGCACCGGGGGGTCCGGCGGCGCTGGAGGAAACGGCGAGGGCTGCTCCGAGAACGGCCGCGACGGCGAGCGCTCTCGGCAGGTCGAGAACGACCGGAGCCAGCACACCGGCGGGCCGTAGCAGCCAGTTGACGACGTGCATCCACACCGGGCTGCCCCACCGCGTCAGTGCCCGGGAGGCGGCGCGCACCGCGCGCGAGGCGACGGCCACGCGGTACCCCGGCTCGAGGTTACCGAGCGAATCGGCTCCGCGGGACAGGTCCGCCCTAATTTCGTCCGGGGTGCGCACGTGGCCGGGGCTGCTGACGCCCACCGGCGCCCAGTCCTGGTGCACCTCCGCCTGGAGGAGAATTTCGTCCTGCACGAACAACACCGAATCGTCATCACCGCTGTCGTCGGGCGGCAGCGGCGCGTCGACGGGTAGGGAACGCAGAAAGCGCGCAACTCCGGCTCCGGCATCCAATCGCCCCCACCACCAGTCGTTCAGCCGCCATTCGGCACTCAGAAAACCGGAGAGGTTCAGCAGCCGGCCCCCGTTGAGCTTGGAGACCGGTCGCAGCACGGTGTCGCTCAGCAGCGAGTCGATGACCTCCGCCTGCAGCTGACTGGCCGGGAGTGCGAGTGCCACCCGCAGCCCCTCCCGCAATTGAGCGCGCAGCAGGGCGATGAAAGCCCGGTGATGTGCCGGACGCTCGTCGGCGGAGACGCTCCAGAAGTCCAGGGCATCCAGGGGCTCGCGGATCCCCCGGGCGGCCGTGAACGCGCATGTGTCCAGGGCCCGGAGGCCCCTTCGCTGCGACAGACCCCGCCACGGCGATTGCGCCCACAGGGGGCTGGAGGCGATCAACGGGTCCCCTTCAGGTATCTGTTGCAGCACGGGCACTATCCGGTCGAGCAGCGCCCACCCGGGCGATACCGGCCCCGGCCGCAGCCACTCGGCCCGCACGACCTCGGCAATGCGGTCCGCTCCCTCCGTGGCCGGAAGTCCGTTGACGGCGGCGACCACGCGGACGAGTACCCGGTCTCGTTCCTGTTCGGCCCGATCGAGCAACTCGTACACCGCGACGCGCACGTCGCCGAGCGTCGGAAAACCGTCCCCGTCGAGCGCGATACCCGTGTGCGCGACCTGTTCGAACCGTGCCCGCTCGAGGGCCTGGATCCAGGACAGCAGGTTGAGTGCCGCCTGATGCAGCGCCTCCGGCCCGGAGCACACCGGGGTGTCGCGGAGCTGCTGCTCGCTGCCCTGGGCCGCGAGCTCGTCGTAGCGCGCCAGCATGTCCGCTTCGAGGGCGGTCAACTGCCGCAGTTCGAGGGCCGTGACAACGGCGCGGGTCGGGAGGTCGGTGCCGAGCTGCCAGACCGCGGGGTCGAGGAGTACCCGCATCAGCAGGTCCAGATCGGTGGAGGCGCGGTACCGAACCCAGGTGCGTAGAGCGGCATCCGTGCCCACACGAGTCAGGTCCGCGACCAGCACGGCCAGGGCCTGGTCGCGTCCTTGCTCGAGGATCAGCTCCCGTCGAAAATCGTCGAGCGTCTCCACCTTGGCGTCGCCGGATTCCCGCCCGAAGCTGATGGAGAGCGCGCCCCCGATGACGTTGAGCGGCAGGGAGATCCGGTCGGTGCGTGGCGGTATATCGGTATAGGCGAGCTCGGATGACGGCAACATTCCGTCGTACGGCTCCGGAACGTGCGGTCGAACCGACAGGGGGCCTTCCGGGTTGAGATAGATCAGCGCGCGCCGGGAATGCACCGTTGACGGCATATTCCGAATCGCCCGGTAGGCGCGGTCGATCGGGATGTTGTCGGTGAGGCCGCCGTCGATAATGCGAAACGGCACGTCGGGGCCGGTGCGGTGGGCGTGAAAAGCGAAGCTCATGTCGATGCGACCGTGCGGGGGTGGCGTCGCGCCGGTGGCGACCGAGACGACCAATGCCGGTTCGAACCCGCCGGGAATGCACGACGTCGACCGTGCAGCGTAGGCAAGACGGGCGAGGTTCTCCTCGCGCCCCGGCGATCCGAACGGCGGGATCGCACGCCCGTGTTCCTTCAGCTCGGCGTCCAACTCGGCAGCGGGGCTTTCGTCGGGCTTGTCGGGATGAGCCGCTCCCACGAAACGAAAGTGTCCGCGTCCCTCCCTGGTACCCCGGTCGGGCCCGTCTTCCCGGTCCAGGATCGTCGCCGACAGGTCGACCACGAGCCGGTCGGCGCGATGAGCTGCGCTGCCGGCGGTCAGGTCCGGGTCGTAGTACGCGGTCAGGGCGTCGTTCATCGCGCGCGCGAAGTACTCGTCACCCCGCAGCGGCGCCAGGATCGGACGCAGCCCCGCCCGCTGCAGCAGTCGCCAGATGGCGGCACCGGCGACCCAGGTGTGCAGCATCTCGTCCGGAGCCGCGCCGGTGCGCTGCGCGGCCGCGTACGTGACGGCGTTCAGCCCGCCGGCGCTGGCTCCGGCGAGCACATCCACTTCCACCCGGTCAAAGCCACGATCGACGAGCAGGCGCGCGTAACGGCCGGCACGTGCGAGCACATGGGCGTCGAGCACGTGATCGGCTGTCGCGGCGCCGGGGTCGGCGACGAGCATGTAGGCGGCAACGCCGCTCGACCCGCGCACAAGTCGCAGGCGGCGCAGGATGTCCAGCTCAGCGACGGTGCCGCCGATCCACACGGCCAGGCTCACCCCGCCGCGCATGGCGAGTGCGAGGCGCAAGGTGCGGTCAAAGGGACGTGGCCGGGACTCGTCGAAGACCGCGGGCACGAACGGATACGGCGGATCGCTCGGCCGAAGCCGCAACTGCACCGCGAATCCTGCCGGATGCTTCATCTGCAGCCCGATTCTCTGGAGTGCTCACGTGACTGGCAGCCTAGCGTGACGGGCCGCCGCCGCGGGTGCGTCCTGCTGCCCCGCACCGGTCTCAATGTCGGTGGCTGCTGCAAAACTGCTCTCATGACAACCACCATTGACGGTGTTTTTCGTTGATCTGACCGGGTCCCTGGCCCGGTCGGGTATATCCGCGGGGTCATTCGCGGAGCTCTCCGACGATCAGTCGGAGAACACCCACCGGGCCATCGCCCGGCTCTCCCGCGAGGTCGCCACGTACCTCGCTTTGTCGGCGGCGATCGTCGCCGTTCGCTCCGACTGGCAGCTCGGCCGCGAGGGCCTCGCCCGCAAAAAGGGCTACCCCAGCCCCGAAGACCACGTGCAGGCGCTCGGCGGAGGCGGCGGCACCACGAAGGCCGATACTCGCCGCCTGATCGAGGCCGGCACCATGGCCACGGAAGCCGAAACCGCCCGGGAACGCCAGAAGCTAGCCGATCGCCTGGTCCTCACGCACCCGGAGGCGCCTCCGGTCGAGGTGCGCGTGCCCTGGTTCGCCCCGCTCGGCGCCGCGGTCACCGACGGAACCCTCACCACCGAGTGCGCAACGGCGATTCGGCGGGGCCTCGGCGAACCGGCTATCGGGGTCACGGAGCGCCTGCTCACCGATGCGGTCGTGCACCTGATCGCCGAGTGCCGCACCCGGAACGCCGACCAGGCTGCGAAGGCAGCCCGCCACTGCCGAGATCAGATCGATGCCGCCGGTGTCGCCTCGCGGGCCGACGCGATGCGCGCCCGGCAGCACCTGCGGGTCTGGGACAAGCCCGACGGTATGCTGCACGGCACCTTCGAACTGGACCCGGAGAACGGTGCCTACTTCACGGATTTCCTGCTGCAGATCACCGGCCCCCGCACCGGCGGACCCCGGTTTGTGGAGAAGACCGAGAAGGAGCGGGCGCAACGGATCATCGACGACCCGCGGTCAACGGATCAGATCGCCGCCGAGGCCCTGATCGAGGTGATCAAGGTCGCCGCGGACGCCGACCCCGGCACCCTGTTCGGCCGCATCCGCCCCTCCGCGAAGCTTGTCGTCACCGCGACAGATACTTCGGCACCGACACCCTCGCGTGGCGCCTCGGGCGAACTGGTTCTGGCAGACGGGTTCATCGAAGGAACCCCGGACGCGATTCCGACGACCACGATCGACCGGTCGATCTGCAACACGGGTTTCGTACCGGTGTTGTTCAGCAGGGACGGCACCGTGCTCGACGTGGGGCGGGAACAACGGCCGCCAACCCGACTTGCGCGCCGATCCGGCTGGTCAGCGCATCACTGCTGAAGCCGCGGTCGCCGTTGAAACCACGCGCCTGAACGAACCGGGCAGCTGCCCGGTAGAACCCAAGGCCAGTCGGTTCTAGGTGGACTCGGCGTCGTAGGGGGCAGGCTCGGCGGCGGCCCGTGTGAGCGGGCTGAGGGCCGCGGTGCCGGCGGCCGTGCCGAGGAGGGAAGCGGCGGCGGGGCTCGCCCGGGACAGCGTCGCCGATTGCTCTTTGAGCGGTTCTTCTTCGGTGAGGGCTTCCCGAATGATCCGGCGCGGGTCATACTGGCGCGGATCGAGTTTCTTCCAGTCCAGTTCGTCGAACTCCGGGCCCATTTCGTCACGGATGCGTTCCTTGGCACCATTGGCCATGTCGCGCAGCTGCCGCACGAGGCGGGCCAGTTGAGCCGCATAGTGCGGCAATTTGTCGGGTCCGAGCAGGAAGACGGCGATGATCCCGATGATGAGGATCTTCTCAAACGTCAAACCGAACATAACCCCAGAATATCCCTCGGCGAGGCATCCACCGACCATGACGACTGCGGCCATAGTCTTGACCTATTCATCAACTGGAGTGAACTTGTCTGACATCGTATTGAACTGGAAATTCTCCGACGACTCTGTCGTGGAGTCCGAAGCCGTGGCCAAGGCCCGGCAGCAGTCCCTGGAGCTGGGGATCGACGCGATCGCGCCGTCCGTCGGAGCTCAGGTTGCGGTGCTCGCCGCCGCCACAGGGGCCCGCAGCGTCCTTGAGGTCGGCACGGGGGTGGGTGTGTCCGGGCTGTGGCTGCTCCGGGGCGCACCGGGGGCCATGCTGACGTCGATCGACACGGAGGTCGACCACCTGCAGCACGCCAAAGTGAACTTTCTGGAGGCGAAAGTCCCCGCAAACCGGGTGCGACTCATCACCGGTCGGGCCGCCGACGTTCTGCCGCGCATGAACGAGAACTCCTACGACATCGTTTTCATCGACGCGGACCCGCAGTCCGTGATCGAATACGTGGAACATGGGCTGCGCCTCGCCCGGCCCGGCGGGACCGTGCTCGTCGCCCACGCACTGTGGCGCGGACGCGTGGCGGACCCGGCCAAGCGCGACGATGTCGCCACGGGTTTTCGCACCCTGCTCAGCGAGATTGCGTCGTCGAATGCGGTGATCAGCGCACTCTCCCCCGTCGGCGACGGCCTGCTTCAGATCACCAAGCTGCGCGCGTAGGGCAAAACGAAACGGCTGCATCATCCTGAGAACAGGACGGTGCAGCCGTTTCGCGTAAGGCTACTTGACCGCGTTGACGACCCCGGCAAGCGCGTCGTGAAGTTCCTTGGCCTCGGCGTCGTTCACAGAGACGACAAGTCGACCCCCACCTTCGAGCGGTACACGCACGATGATCAGGCGCCCCTCCTTTACAGCCTCCATTGGCCCGTCTCCGGTCCGTGGCTTCATGGCCGCCATGAACTCCCCTTTCATTCGTCTTTGTATATGTCTATTATCGACCATTGCGGCCCGAGACGTAAATCTGCCCAACTCGTCGACGCCGGATGACAACTTATGGCGGCGTCCAGTCGAGACCGTCTACTCCCCAGCAGATCAACAGCCACCCCCATTGTCCCGCAACAAATAGCAGGACGATACCGATTCGGTAGACCGGATGCCGGGGCACCGCGACGGCGCCGAGCAGCGGAAACATCGGCATCAGCAGTCTGAACGTGCTCGATTGCGGAAAGAACACGGCCAGAAGGTACAGCGCATAGCCGGCCACCCACAAGCGCAGGTCCACCCCGAGCCGGCGAACGGCGGGCAGGAACATCGCCGCGGCGAACAGCACGATCAGGGCGATGACCACGACAATCCCTCGCGGCGAACCGAGCCACCAGACGCCGCTTTGGAACCACGCCGTGAACGGCACCAGCTCCTGGTACCCGATGTACGGTGCCCGCCACGCGAGCTCGGTATCCGTGTACGCCGTCATGCTGCCCGTAACGACCCACGCTGCGACGGGCCAGGCGAGGCCCATGACTCCGCTGAACACGGCGACGGAGACCGCGATCAACCGTTCCCGGGCTTCGAACGCATCCCTCGCCCGAGTCACGAAGCGCACAATGACATGCAGTCCGAGGGCGAGGGCGAAGGCGAGCCCGCTCGGCCGGGTGAGCGCCATCACGGCGATCACCGGGAATAACAGCGCGTACCGACGTTCGAGCAGCAGGTACAGCGCGAGCGTGAGGAAGAACAGGTACATCGACTCGGCGTAGCCGAATTGCAGCAGGGGCGAAAGCGGGGCGACACAGAACAGCACGACCGAGAACATGGCCGTGGACGAGTCCAGGACGCGGTTCATCAGCCGGTAGAACAACAACGCCGTTCCCAGGCTGAAAGCCACAGAAACGAAGACCGCGACCGGCGCCCAGTCCTGCCCGCTCAGGATCATCAGCAACCGGGCCACCCCGGGGTAGCCCGGCATGAACGCCCACGCGTTCTCGCCGATCTGTCCCTCGGCGGTGAGTGGCAACACCGCGGGGTACCCGCTCACTGCAACGATGTTGTACCAGCGGCCGTCCCACATGTTGGCGAAGTCCACGTAGTTGGGGTTCGCGCCCGTCCAGGCGTTCTGGCCCTGCACTCGTGCGAGCAGCAGAATCAGCGTGGTCGTCACAACGCGGGACACCGCCCAAACGCACAGCACTCGAACCCACCATGGGGTGAGCCGGTAGCGTGCCCGCCATGTGGCCGGCAAGCGTTGTGGAGCGTCTGTTCCGCGGCCGGTCAGCCGTCCGGCGGCGGGTTGTCCGTTCAGCGAGCGGATGCGCTCAGCCACGACCGCAGACCCGTTTCGCAGGCGGTGATCTGGTCGACGGCGACGCGCTCGTCGTCGGCGTGTGCCTTGAGCGGGTCGCCGGGGCCGTAGTTGACGGCGGGGACGCCGAGTGCGGAGAAACGGGCGACGTCGGTCCAGCCGTACTTCGGCATGGCCTCCCCGCCGACGGCGAGCAGGAACTCCTGCGCGAGCGGGGCGTCGAGACCGGGCCGGGCCCCCTCGGCCCGGTCGACGACGGTCACGTCGAACTCGGCGAACAGCTCACGCAGGTGGGCCTCGGCCTCGTCGGCGGTGCGGCTCGGTGCGAAGCGGTAGTTCACGTGCACCATGCACTCGTCGGGAATGACGTTGCCGGCGATACCGCCGCTGATCCCGACGGCGTTGAGGCCCTCACGATAGACGAGGCCCTCCACCTCAACCTGGCGCGGTTCGTACGCGGCGAGCAGATTGAGAATGGGCGCGGCCCGGTGGATGGCGTTGTCGCCGACCCAGGCGCGGGCGGAGTGCGCGCGCAGCCCGAAGGTACGCACCTCGACTCGAATGTTGCCGTTGCAGCCGCCCTCGACGGCGCTGTTCGTGGGTTCTCCGAGGATGGCGAAATCGCCCTCGAACAGGTCGGGACGGTTGCGGGCGAGTCGGCCGAGGCCGTTAAGGGCGTCGGCGACCTCCTCGTGGTCGTACCACATCCAGGTCACGTCCACGCCGGGCTCGACGAGCTCGGCGGCGAGCTTGAGTTGCACGGCCACACCCGCCTTCATATCCACGGTGCCGCGTCCCCACAGGTATTCCACGCCGTCAATCGTCTCGAACCGGGTGGGGAGGTTCTCGTTGAGCGGCACGGTGTCAATGTGACCGGCGATCACGACCCGCTGGGCACGGCCGAGGTTTGTGCGCGCGACGATCGTGTCACCGTCGCGGATGATTTCGAGGTGCGCGGAACCGGCCAGGGCGGTTTCGATCGCATCGGCGAGCGCCCTCTCATTGCCGGACACCGACTCGATGTCACAGATCTGACGGGTGAGCGCGATGCTCGAACCGGCCAGGTCGAGGGCTACGGGCGTGTGGGCAAGATTCGAAGGCAGAGAAGACACCCTACTAATCTAGAGGAATGGTTACCCGCGAGTCTGAATCCACGTCCCCCGTCAATGCCTGGGGGTACGGCCTCGCCACGGTCGCGTCCGACGGGCTCGTGCTCGACACGTGGTTCCCGTCCCCGCAGCTCGGTGAACTGCCCGCCAACCGCGACCGGTGGATCGTTCCCGCTGAGTTGACTGAGGCCGCCGGACCCGACGAGCGCCGTGCGGTTCGGCTGGAGGCCGTCACGGTGGAGATCGACCTGCAGGCCCCGCCCGTGGGGACCTCCGACGCGTACCTGCGCCTGCACCTGCTGTCGCATCTGCTCGTCGCGCCCAACACGATCAACCTCGACGGCATCTTCGGGCACCTGCCCTCCGTGGTCTGGACCAACGCCGGGCCCATGACGCCGGCCGATTTCGCCCGGCTGCGCCCCGCCCTGCAGCGCGCCGGTATCTCCGCCACCGGAATCGACAAGTTCCCGCCGCTGCTCAACTACGTTGTGCCGGCCGGCGTGAGAATCGCGGATGCCTCTCGGGTGCGCCTCGGCGCCCACCTGGCCCCCGGCACCACGGTCATGCATGAGGGCTTCGTCAACTTCAATGCCGGCACACTCGGGTCGTCCATGGTCGAGGGACGCATCTCCCAGGGCGTCGTGGTCAACGCCGGGTCTGACATCGGCGGCGGTGCGTCCATCATGGGCACGCTCTCCGGCGGCGGCACCCAGCGCGTCTCCATCGGCGCCAGGGCCCTGCTCGGCGCCAACTCGGGCGTCGGCATCGCGATCGGCGACGACACGGTCGTCGAGGCTGGTCTGTATGTGACGGCCGGAACCAAGGTCGTGCTGGTCGGCGAACCGCGCGGAAACGACGGGCAGCCCCGCACGGTGAAGGCCGTCGAACTCAGCGGCGTGCCCAACCTGCTGTTCCGCCGCAATTCCGTCTCCGGCGCGGTCGAGGCACTCGCCCGCAGCGGCACGGGCATCGCGCTCAACGAGGCCCTGCACGCCTGATCCGGCCGTCCCATCGTCACGCGGGGCTGTTATCCAGTAGCATCCGGGTAAGCCGAGCCCACATCAGGCTCACCCGGCACGAATGCACCACCGCACAATGAGTCACGAGGGAGTGATGTGGGCACCGACGCTCCGCGCAGCAAACGGCACCGCCGGCTGAGACGACTGTTCGCGGTTCTCGGGGTGCTGCTCACCATCGTTCTCGTCGTCGCCGGACTTGGGGTGTGGACGGTCACCAGGTCGTTTCCGACCCTGTCCGGTGAGGTGAACATTGCCGGGCTCGGCGCTCCGGTCACGGTCCTGCGCGACGATGCGGGCATCCCCCAGATCACCGCGACGACGGCCACCGATCTGTTCCTGGCGGAGGGATACGTTCACGCCCAGGACCGGTTCTGGGAGATGGACTTTCGCCGCCACGTGACGGCCGGGCGACTGTCTGAGCTCTTCGGGGAGAGCCAGGTGGGCACCGACACCTTCGTGCGAACGCTCGGTTGGCGCGCCATCGCCGAAGAAGAGGTAGCGCTGCTCGATCCGGAGACGCTCGCGTACTTTCAGTCGTACGCGGACGGCGTCAACGCCTACCTCGACACGCACCGCGGCGCCGACGTGTCGGTCGAGTACGCGGTGCTGGCGGTGCAAAACCCTGGATACGAGCCGGAGCCGTGGACCCCCGCCGACTCGGTCGCGTGGCTCAAGGCCATGGCATGGGACCTGCGTTCCAACCTCGTAGATGAGATCGACCGCGCCCAGCTGACGACCACGCTCGATCCTGCCCAGATCGCCCAACTGCATCCGTCGTACCCGTACGACACCCATCCCACCATCGTTGACGGTCCACCCGCGGTGCCCGCGACCGCGGCGGCGACCGTCGCGACGGACGCCACCGAGACCGCAGCGGACGCGCTCGCCGCCGGTGGCGAATACAGTGCGGCGCTCGCGTCGCTCCGCACCTCGCTTGCGTCCGTGCCGGAGTTGCTCGGCCCCGACGGCGGAGAGATCGGGTCGAACTCCTGGGTCGTGTCCGGCAGCCTCACCGATAGCGGCAAACCGATCCTCGCCAACGACCCGCACCTCGGGCCGGCGATGCCCTCGGTCTGGTATCAGGTGGGGCTTCGCTGCAGCACCGTCTCCGCCGAGTGCCCCTTCGACGTGGCCGGCTACAGTTTTTCCGGCCTGCCCGGGGTCGTGATCGGCCATAATTCCCGGGTGGCCTGGGGATTCACCAACCTCGGACCGGACGTTGCCGATCTGTACGTGGAGAAGGTCACCGGCGACACCTACGAGTACGACGGGGTGGCGAAACCGCTGCTCGTGCGCAACGAGAAGATCTCCGTCGCAGGCGGCCCCGGCGTGAAGATCGCCATTCGCTCCACGGAGCACGGGCCCATCGTGAGCGGCCTCGCCGGAAGTGAGTTTCCCGGCATTGCCCGTGACTTCCCGGAGGCCGCCGGCATCGCCGCGGCACCGGACACCGCCGACCCTGCCATGACGTATGAGTTGTCGCTGCAGTGGACGGCGTTGACTCCCGGTCACACGGCATCCGCCATCTTCGCGATTAATCGCGCCACGAATTGGGAGAGCTTCCGCGCGGCGGCATCCAACTTCGACGTTCCCTCGCAGAACCTCGTCTATGCGGACGTCGACGGCAACATCGGCTATCAGGCCCCCGGGGTCATCCCGATCCGGTTCACGGGCGACGGCACGGTCCCGGTGCCGGGCTGGACGAGCGAATACGGCTGGAGCGGGTACATCCCGTTCGGCGAGCTGCCGCAGGTCTTCAATCCCCCGAGCGGATACATCGTGGCGGCCAACAACGCGGCCGTGGGCCCCGACTACCCGTACCTGATCACGGCCGACTGGGACCTCGGCTACCGGGCCGACCAGATCACGAAGCGTCTCACCGCCCTGATCGCGGCGGGCACCCCGTTCACGGTCGATCTGATGAGCGAGATCCAGGCGGACGAGTACAGCGCGATTGCCGCGGCACTCGTACCCACGCTGCAGGCCATCCCCGTGGACGGCACGGCCGCCGAGGCACAGAAATTGTTCGAGGGCTGGGACTTCACGGTGGCCGCTGACAGCGCGGCCGCCGGGTACTTCAACCTCGTATGGCACACCCTGCTGGAGGAGACGTTCAACGGGACGCTCCCGGACGGCACAGGCATGACCGGCGGTGACCGTTCGTTTGCCGTTGTGACGCGTCTGCTGGCCGAGCCGTCGTCGCCCTGGTGGACCAACCAGCGCCTCGGCACGGTCAACCAGTCGGGCATGCTCAAACGAGTGCTCGAAGACGCCGCAGACGAGGGCATCGAGCGCATGGGCGACGATGTGTCGGCCTGGGACTGGGGTCAGTTGCACACCCTCGAACTCACCAACCAGAGCCTCGGTAAATCGGGCATCGCACCGATCGAATGGCTGTTGAATCGCGGCCCGTACGAGCTCGGCGGCGGCTCCTCGGTCGTGAACGCGCAGGGTTCAGACGCCACTGTGGGCTACGAGGTGGACTGGGTCCCGTCGATGCGTCAGGTGATCAGCCTCGCGGACTTCGACGAGTCCGTCTGGATCAACCTCACGGGCGCATCCGGACACGCCTTTCACCCCAACTACGTTGACCAGACGCCACTGTGGCAGCGGAACAAGACCAGACCCTGGCCGTTCACCCCGAAGGCGCTCAGCACGAGCGCCACCGACACGCTGACGCTGCTCCCCGGCCAGTAGGGGCCGGGGGCCCGCGGATCAGCGGTGCTGCGGGTAGTCCCTCGCGCCCGAGCCGACGTACAGCTGCTGCGGGCGCCCGATCTTGGTGGCCGGATCTTCGTTCATCTCGCGCCAGTGCGCGACCCAGCCGGGCAGGCGTCCCATGGCGAAGAGCACGGTGAACATGCGCGTGGGGAAGCCCATGGCCTTGTAGATGACGCCCGTGTAGAAGTCGACATTGGGGTAGAGCTTGCGCTCCTTGAAGTAGTCGTCGCTGAGCGCGAGGTTCTCGAGCTCCTGCGCGATGTCCAGCAGGTCATCCTTGATGCCGAGGGCGGCCAGAACCTCGTGGGCGCTTTCCTTCACCAGAGTGGCGCGCGGGTCGAAGTTCTTGTAGACGCGGTGTCCGAAGCCCATGAGCTTGACGCCCTGCTCCTTGTTCTTCACGCGTTCGACATACTTCTCGACGCCCTCGCCGGACGCCTGGATCTCGCCGAGCATCTTCAGGACGGCCTCGTTCGCGCCACCGTGCAGCGGACCGAACAGGGCGTTGATGCCGGCGGACACCGAGGCGAACAGGTTCGCGCCGGTGGAACCCACCAGGCGAACGGTGCTGGTGGATGCATTCTGTTCGTGGTCTTCGTGCAGCATGAGGAGGCGCTCGAGCGCCTGGCTGACGACAGGGTTGACCTCGTACGGCTCGGCCATGTTGCCGAAGTTGAGTCGCAGGAAGTTGTCGGTGAAACTCAGTGAGTTGTCGGGGTACATGAATGCCTGCCCGACGCTCTTCTTGTGCGCATACGCAGCCATAACCGGCAGCTTGGCGAGCAGACGAATGGTCGAAATTTCGACCTGCTCCGGATCCTTCGGATCGAGCGAGTCCTGGTAAAACGTCGACAGGGCGGACACGCCGGAGGCGAGCACGCTCATCGGGTGGGCCTTGTGCGGCAGCGAGTCGAAGAAGCGACGCATGTCTTCGGGCAGCAGTGTGTGCCGACGGATGCGATCGTCGAAGTTTTCGAGTTCAAGCGGGGTGGGCAGCTCGCCGTAGATGAGCAGCCACGCGGTCTCCAGGAAGCTTGAGTTCTGTGCGATCTGTTCGATTGGATACCCGCGGTAGCGCAGGATGCCCTGGTCGCCGTCGATGTAGGTGATGGCCGAGCGGGTCGCCGCGGTGTTGACGAAACCGTAGTCGATGGTCGTCAGGCTCGTTTTCTTGGTGAGCGTTGAGATATCGATGCTCGACGCGCCGTCGATGCTCTGCACGATCGGAAATTCAGCCGTGCCCTCCGGGTACGTCAGAGTGGCCGTCTGCGGTTCTTCAACAGCCGTCTGGTCTGATTCGCTGGATATTGTTTGCTGCGCGACGTTGGTCACGGAGCCTCCCTGAGTTTCGCTGCCTATGGTGCCGGTCGTCGACCCGGCGCACAGCGCGCCCGGCAAACTCGTTCCGGATACAGCTTAAGGGGCACAGCCGCCTACTGTTGCATCCACCAAGACTTCGGGAGTTTCGTTGGGCATGTTCCACAGCCCACCGGGTTGCGGGACGACGCCGCGGATCAGGCGCGAAGACGCGCCGCGGCCGCGGCGATGCGCTCGTCCGGTGCGGTGAGCGAGAAACGCACGTGGTCCGCGAAGAAGTCACCGTAGAACGGGCCGGGGCCGGCGAGGATCCCGAGATCGGCCAACCGGGCAATGGAATCCCAGGCGTCTCGCCCTTCGGTGGCCCACAAATACAGCCCGGCCTCGCTGTGGTCGATGCGGAACCCCGCATGTTCAAGGGCCGGCAGTAGCACCGCACGGCGGGAACGGTAACGTTCCCGCTGCACCGACACATGCTCATCGTCGCCGAGAGCGGCGATCATGGCGGACTGCAGCGGTGCCGGCAGCATGAGGCCGGCGTGCTTGCGCACGGTGAGCAGACGTTCCAGCACGTCGGCGTCCCCCGCGGCGAAGGCCGCCCGGTAACCCGCCATGTTCGACTGTTTGCTGAGCGAGTAGATCGCGATCACGTTCGTCATCGACCCGTCGATCACACGAGGGTCGAGGATGCTGGGTATCGGCTCGGTGTCCCACGGCGCATCCCAGCCGAGTTCGGCATAGCACTCGTCGCTCACGATGACGGCGCCCAATTCACGGGCGCGCCGCACGGCGGCGCGAAGCTCCGGCACGCTGAGCACCCGCCCGTCCGGGTTGCCCGGGCTGTTCAGCCACACGAGCCTGGTCGATTCCGGCCACTGGGTGGGATCATCGGAGGCGAGCGCGTTCGCGCCGGCAATGGCGGCCCCGATCGCGTAGGTGGGGTACGCAGCGCGCGGGTGCACGATCGTATCCCCTTCCCCCAAACCCAGCATGAAGGGCATCAGGGCGACGAGTTCCTTGGATCCGATCGTCGGCAGAACGTTCTGCTCGGTGAGGGTCGTCACGCCGCGGCGGCGGGCGTACCAGGCCACGATGGCGCGTCGCAGTTCGGGTGTGCCGGTGGTTTGCGGGTAGGCGTGCGCATCCGTTGCCTCGGCAAGGGCCCGGCGGATGATCTCGGGTGTCGCGTCGGCCGGTGACCCGATCGACAGGTCGACGATGCCGTCGTGGTGGGCGCGAGCCCGCGCGGCAAAGGGATCCATCTGGTCCCACGGGTAGTCGGGGAGCGGCTTGAGCACGGGTCTCTAGTGCTGGACCTGGGGCGGGAGCACGGAGATGACCGGGTGGTCCTTGGCGATTACGCCGACCTTGGCCGCGCCTCCGGGCGATCCCACGTCGTCGAAGAATTCGACGTTGGCCTTGTAGTAGTCGGCCCACTGCTCGGGGAGGTCGTCTTCGTAGTAGATGGCCTCGACCGGGCACACCGGTTCGCAGGCACCGCAATCGACGCATTCGTCGGGGTGGATGTAGAGCGAGCGTTCGCCCTCATAGATGCAGTCCACCGGGCATTCGTCGATGCAGGCACGGTCTTTCACATCGACGCACGGCAGCGCAATCACATACGTCACTTGATTCAGGTCCCTTCGAGAGCAGGCCTTCAGTCTACGACGGATGACGCCTGCGGCTAAAGTCGAAACCCGCACGGCGGGCCGTCGTCTATTTTCGGCTGGGGATTCGCGGCCAGGCCAGCACAAACGTGGCGACAAGGGCCGGAACGACGGTCCACAGGGTGCCGGTCAGCCCGGCCGGAACGAGAACGGATCCTCCGGCGCCGCGCAGCGACAGCAGAAATATGGTCAGGAGCAGCGCGGTGGCGCAGAACAGCACGACCATCCGGCCGCCCGAGACCAGTCGCAGTCCCACGAGCAGCGCCGTGACAGCCACGATGGCGAGAATGAGGCCGAGGGGGAACGCCACGGCACCCACACGCAGGGTCGACTGGTGGGACAGCGTTCCGAGCACGCCGAAGGCCACCCCGGCCACGACACCCCCGCCCGCCGAGAGAGCCTGGTGCAGCACGGTGGGGGGCGGGTCGGCGTCGGGAGCGGGGCGGGGCGCATCCAGACGCGAATAGGCTTCGGTGCCGGTCACGGTCACGGTGCCCCCGTCGGCCGGGGTCACCGCGTCATCCTGCACGCTCCACCGTTCCGGGTAGTGCGTCAGCGCGCGAAGTTTCTGCGGGACTTGATCGTGCATGTCAATCGCCAGGAGGCGTTCCTCGGTGGCATCGGGGAGCCTTCGGGTGAGAAACAGGGGCAGTCCGGCGGCGTGCGTGACGCGGGTCGCGGCCTCGCGCAGCTCGTCGCTGACGGCCCCGACGACAACAGCGGTGGCCCACTGGTGGACGATTGCGTCGGCGAGCGCCTCTCGGGTCTCCTCGGAGTCCGGGTCGGCGACCGGCAGCATCCGCCACTCGCGTGATCCCAGATCGGCCAGGGCCGCTTCGAGAGCCCGGGTGTCGGCGACGGTCGTTTCATAGACCACGAGGGATGGCGAATCGTCGCCATGCAGGCGCGCGATTGTGCCCCCGGTCAGCCACGATTCGTCGCCCGGACGCGCGTGAACGAAGACGATGCGTTCGCTACTGCCGGACATGACCATGAGACTCCGCTGGTTCCGGTGAATGAGTACTAATTCACCTTCACAGATCATAACTAGACATGATCGGGTTGCGCGGCTAGAGTTGGAAGGTAAGGTTAGCCTTACCAATTGTTCTTGTTTGGATGCGACCCCTGGATGTGACGTGCTCGGAAACTACCTGATCGGCCTGCGTGAAGGGCTGGAAGCCGCCCTCATTGTGACCATCCTCGTGGCCTATCTCGTGAAGATCGACCGCAAGGACGTGCTGCCGCGCATCTGGCTCGGCGTCGGCCTCGCCGTGCTGCTCGCGCTCGGCATCGGCGCGCTCCTCACGTTCGGCACCTACGGGCTGTCGTTCACCGCGCAGGAGGTCATCGGCGGCACGCTCTCCATCATCGCCACGGGCCTCGTGACCTGGATGGTCTTCTGGATGCTGCGCACCGCACGCGACCTCAAGGGTCACCTGCAGGGCAGCATCGACCGTCATCTGGTGGGCTCCGGCCTCGGCCTGGTCGTAGTGGCGTTTCTCGCCGTGGGCCGCGAGGGCATCGAAACGGCCGTCTTCCTCTGGGCCGCCGTGCAAGCCACCGGGTCCAGCGCCCTGCCACTGCTCGGAGCCGCCCTCGGCATCCTCACAGCCGTCGCGCTCGGATGGCTCATTTACTCCGGCATGGTGCGCATCAACCTGTCCCGGTTCTTCACGTGGACGGGCGCCATTCTCATTGTCGTCGCCGCCGGCGTGCTGTCCTACGGCGTGCACGACCTGCAGGAGGCCGGCGTTCTGCCGGGCCTCCACAGCCTGGCGTTCAACGTGAGCGCGATCGTCCCCCCGAGCAGCTGGTACGGCACCCTGCTCAAGGGCACTCTTAACTTCTCGCCGGCCACCACCTGGTTGGAGCTCACGGCCTGGCTGGCCTACGCCGTGCCCACCCTGTCCCTCTTCGTTGTGCGGAGCCGTCGGGGCCACACCCCGCCGGTTGCCGCACCGCAGCCCGCCCGAGCGCCCGCCCTCGTCGGCTGACCTCGACTGCCACACCCTCCCGAAGGATACCCATGCGCACCCGTCTTCCTCACCGTGCCCTCACCGTCGTTTCCGTCGGCGCCATCGCCGCGCTCGCCCTCAGCGGATGCGTCGCCAACGACTCGTCGACCGCGCACGAGAAGCTCACCGTCACGAGCTCGGCGACAGACTGCAGCGTCTCGGCCGATACCGCTCCGGCCGGAACCGTCGTGTTCACGGTCACGAACACCGGCGACCAGGTCACCGAGTTCTATCTGCTCGGCTCTGATGAGCTGAGCATCAAGGGCGAGGTCGAGAACATCGGCCCGGGGCTCAGCCGCGATCTGGTGGTTCAGCTGTCCGCCGGAGATTATTTCACGGCCTGCAAGCCGGGAATGGTCGGTGACGGCATCGACAAGGCCGCATTCACCGTGTCCGACTCCGATGCGGCCGGCGCCCCCACGGTGGATATGGCCGCGCAGATCGACGTCGCCAACACGAACTACGCCTCGTACGTGAAGGATCAGGTCAACCAGCTGCTGACCGGGACGACGGCCTTCGCCGCCGCGTACGTGGCTGAGGACGACGACGCGGCGCGGGCCCTGTATGCGCCCACACGCGCCCACTGGGAGCGGGTGGAGACGATTGCCGAGTCCTTCGGCGACCTGGACCCCAAGCTCGACCTGCGCGAGGCGGACCTGGAAGAGGGCCAGGAATGGACCGGCTGGCACGCCATCGAGAAGGACCTGTGGCCGGCCGAGGCTGAAGCCGGGTTCGCAGCGTACACGCCCGAGCAGCGCAGCTACCTGGCCGACCTTCTGGTGACCGACACGGCCACCCTCGACTCCAAGGTCCAGGACATCAGCTTCACCCTCTCCCAGCAGGCGAACGGCGCCATCGGTCTGCTCGACGAGGTGGCAACGGGCAAGGTGACGGGCGAGGAAGAATTCTGGTCCCACACCGACCTCTGGGATTTCCAGGCCAACATTGACGGCGCCGCCGTGCTCTATGCCGGCGTGCGAGACCTGCTCGTGGAAAAGGACCCCGACCTCGCGACCAGCCTTGACGAGGAATTCACGGCCCTGCAGGGCCTGCTCGATGCCCAGCGCGTCGGAGAAGGATTCCAGCTCTACACCGACCTGACCCCCGCAGACATTCGCGCCCTGGCCGACCAGGTGAACGCCCTGGGCGAGCCGCTCAACCAGCTCACGGCGGCCCTGGTCCTGTGATCGGCCGCACCCGAAAGTCGCCGGCCCCCGCACCGACGACATCCACCGATCCGACCGCCGCCGCGGGACCGGACGGTGAGCCCGCCGCCGCGCGCGGCCTCACCCGGCGTGGCCTGCTGGGCCTGGCCGGTGCGGGTGCGGCCGGCGTGGGCCTCGGCATCGCCGGCGACCGGGCCGTCACCGCCGCCGTTGATGGTTCTGCCGGAGACGCATCGGGCCGGTATCCGTTCTACGGCACGCATCAGGCCGGCATCGTCACTCCCGCGCAGGACAGACTGCACTTCGCCGCGTTCGACCTCGCCGCCGATGCGACCCGCAGCGACCTCATCGGCCTGCTCAAGGATTGGACCGCGGCCGCGGCCGCCATGACCGCCGGCAAGGATGTGGGCGAGTTCGGCGCCGTCAGCGGCTCGTACGACGCGCCCCCGCAGGACACCGGCGAGGCACAGGGCCTCCCTCCCGCCGGACTCACCATCACGTTCGGATTCGGTCCGACGCTGTTCGACACCGCCGAGGGCGTTGATCGTTTCGGCATCAGCTCCCGCCGCCCTGCCGACCTCACGGCGCTCCCCCACTTTCCCGGCGACGACCTCGACCCCGCATTCAGTGACGGTGACCTGTGCATTCAGGCCTGCGCCGATGACCCGCAGGTTGCCGTGCACGCCATCCGGAATCTCTCGCGCATCGCGTTCGGACGAGCGGTCATTCGCTGGTCGCAGCTCGGATTCGGGCGCACCTCCAGCACGAGCACGAGCCAGGCCACTCCGCGCAATCTCTTCGGCTTCAAAGACGGCATCGCCAACATCAAGGCCGAAGAACCGGACGCCGTCAACGAGCATGTGTGGGTGCCCGGCGGTGACGGACAATCCTGGCTCGCGGGCGGGTCGTATCTCGTGGCCCGTCGCATCCGAATGACGATCGAAACCTGGGACCGCACGATCCTGCGCGAGCAGGAGGCGGTCTTCGGGCGCACCAAGGGAGCCGGCGCGCCGCTGTCTGGAGGAACCGAATTCACGGAACCCGATTTCACGACCGCGGGCCGCGACGGGGAGCCCCTCATCGGCCAGGCTTCCCACGTGCGTCTGGCGCATCCCGCTCAGAACGGCGGCACCCAACTGCTGCGCCGCGGCTACAACTTCGTCGACGGAAACGACGCCCTGGGCCGGCTCGAGGCGGGGCTGTTCTTCATCAGTTTTCAGCGCACACCGAAACAGTTCACGACGGTGCAGTCCAGCCTCGCCCGAAACGATGCCATGAACGAGTACGTCAAGCACGTGGCCAGCGCACTCTTCGTCGTGCCTCCCGGTGCCGGGACCGGCAGCTACGTCGGAGCGCCGCTCTTCGCCTGATCGCCCCGGCAGCGCCCGACGCAACGCGGAGTTCTTCGCGACGCGCCGCATTTCGCCGCGCCGCACGCGGGGTGGCGCGAAAATGTTCGCACATACCCGCCCCGCACACACACAGAACCCGCAGCCGAGGCTGCGGGTTCTGTGTGTGTACTGCGGGCTGTTAGTTCGCGTCCTGCTTCTTCACGCGGGAGACCTGGCGTGAGCGGGCGCCCGCGGTCAGCTCTACCTTGCGGATGCGCACGGCAGCCGGGGTGACCTCGACGCACTCGTCTTCGCGAGCGAATTCGAGGCACTGCTCAAGCGAAAGCTGCTTGGGCGGTGTCATCGACTCGAACGTGTCGGAGCTGGACTGACGCATGTTGGTCAGCTTCTTTTCCTTGGTGATGTTCACGTCCATGTCGTCGGCGCGCGAGTTCTCGCCGATGACCATGCCCTCGTAAACCTCGGAGGTCGGCTGCACGAAGAACGACATGCGCTCCTGCAGGTTGATGAGGGCGAACGGTGTGACGGCCCCGGCACGGTCTGCCACGATCGAACCGTTGGTCCGGGTGCTGATGGTTCCGGCCCAGGGCTCGTAGCCGTGCAGGATCGTGTTGGCGATGCCGGTGCCGCGCGTGTCCGTGAGGAACTGGGTGCGGAAACCGATCAGGCCACGCGACGGAACGATGAACTCCATGCGAACCCAGCCGGTGCCGTGGTTCGCCATGTTCTCCATGCGACCCTTACGAGCGGCGAGCAGCTGCGTGATCGCGCCGAGGTACTCTTCCGGCGCGTCGATGGTGAGGTGCTCGAACGGTTCGTGCACCTTTCCGTCGATGCGCTTGACGACGACCTGCGGCTTGCCGACGGTGAGTTCGAAGCCTTCACGACGCATCTGCTCGACGAGGATGGCGAGGGCCAGTTCTCCACGACCCTGCACCTCCCAGGCATCCGGGCGTCCAATGTCGACGACCTTGAGCGAGACGTTACCGATGAGCTCGCGGTCCAGGCGGTCCTTGACCATGCGCGCGGTCAGCTTGTGACCCTTGATCTTGCCCATGAGGGGCGAAGTGTTGGTACCGATGGTCATGGAGATGGCCGGGTCGTCGACCGTGATGGTCGGCAACGGGCGCACGTCGTCGGGGTCGGCGAGCGTGTCACCAATGGTGATGTTCTCGATACCGGCAACGGCGACGATGTCGCCGGGGGCGGCGCTCTCGGTGGGGAACCGGTCCAGGGCCTTCGTGATGAGCAGCTCGGTGATCCTCACGTTCGACACGGTGCCGTCCTTCTGCACCCATGCAACGGTCTGACCCTTACGGAGGGTGCCGTTGAAGATGCGCAGCAGTGCGAGGCGGCCGAGGAACGGGCTGGCGTCGAGGTTGGTGACGTGCGCCTGCAGGGGGTGCTCGTCGTCGTACTCGGGTGCCGGGACGTGCCGGAGAATCGCGTCGAACAACGGCTCCAGGTCATCGTTGTCGGGCAGCGTGCCATCCTCGGGCTTGTTCCAGCTCGCGGCGCCGTTGCGGCCAGAGGCGTACACGACAGGCACGTCGAGGACGGCATCGAGGTCGATGTCGGGGAAGTCGTCGACCATGTCGCTGGCGAGGCCGATGAGGAGGTCCTGGCTTTCGGCCACGACCTCGTCAATGCGCGCGTCGGGACGGTCGGTCTTGTTGACCAGGAGAATGACGGGCAGCTTGGCCTCAAGCGCCTTGCGCAGCACGAAACGTGTCTGCGGGAGCGGGCCCTCACTCGCGTCAACGAGCAGAACGACGCCGTCAACCATGGACAGGCCTCGCTCGACCTCGCCGCCGAAGTCGGCGTGGCCCGGGGTGTCGATCACGTTGATCGTGATGGGGCCCTCTTTGGCGTGGATGCCCTTGTAGGAAACCGCCGTGTTCTTGGCGAGAATCGTGATGCCCTTTTCGCGCTCCAGCTCGTTGGAGTCCATCGCACGCTCTTCAACGTGTGAGTGGTCCGCGAACGAGTCGGTCTGCTTGAGCATCGCGTCGACCAGCGTCGTCTTGCCATGGTCAACGTGCGCGACGATGGCAACATTTCGGAGGTTATTGCGCGTAGCAATCGCCATAAAAGTAGATCCTTACGAAGAATGAATGCCGCAGAGTAACACTGGCGACGAAGTGGATGTGTGGGGCCACAGTCAGACCCAAAGTACGAGCCTATCGTATGATTCGCCCCGACGCCCTAACCCGCGTACGGAGTAAGCCTCGACGGCCCTCCACGCCGATTAATCTGCCGGGCCGAGGCACTCGTTTCAGTGCCGGTCGACGACGGTCCACTGCGGGAGGTTCCACTCCAGGTGGGGCGCGAGGATCGACGGGGCGACTCCGTCGATGCGCGTGCTGTGCGCCGTGACTGTCGGCAGATCGAACAGCGGCATGGAGTAGGCGTGGTCCCAGAGCAGCCGGTCGAGTTTCTCTTGCAGCTGGGCCTGGACCGTCGGGTTCAGCTCGGTATCAAGGCGCGCCGCCACGGCGTCGATCTCGCGGTTCGAGATGAACGAGTGATTGTTGACTCCGGACGTGGCGAACGCCGCCTTCGGTCCGGAGACCGCAAGAGAGGGAGTCGACCAGCCGTAGAGAGCGGCATCGTAGGCATTCGACGCGCCCAGAAGCTCCCGCCAGTTCGCATCCCCGCAGTCGGTCACCGCGAAGCCGGCACGGGCTGCGGACTCCTTGATGAGTCGAAACTCCTGCACTCGGCGCGGATTGCTCGCCTCATAGAGGATGCACACGCTCGGGTCGGTCACGCCGGCCTGCGCGAGCAAGGCACGCGCACCCTGCACGTCCACGTCCGCGAAGGCGGCGGAGCCGTTGCGCGTGACCGAGGCCGCGTAGCCGCTGGTTCCCGGGAGAAACACCTGCGAGTCGCGCAGCACCGCCCGGTCCCCGGCGACCGGAGCAACGAGTTCGTCGAGAATCTGCCGTCGGGGCACCACCTTCATGAAGGCCTGCCGCACGCGCACGTCGGCGAAGACACCGCTCGTGGATTGGGCGGCCTGCAGGTCGATGTGCTCGTAGGTTCCCGCGGAGCCGGCCATCGTGGTCACCGCGTCGAGGTTGGCGAGTGCCCGGCGCACCGGTTTTGTCGCCGGTGCGGCGATGACGTCCACGTCTCCCGCGCCCAGAGCCTGCACGGCCGCGAGCGGGTCGGCGATGTGCCGCAGAACGACGGTCTCAATCGACGGCTTGCGTGATCCCGTGTACTGCGGATTCGCGGTGAGTGTTACGGACTCCCCCGCCCGCATGCCGGAGATCGTGTACGGGCCGGTGCTGAGCAGCAGTTCCGGGTCGTCGGGGAGTTCGGTGAAGTTGAATCCGGAATTCCAGAACGATGCCAGCTCAGACAGCGCGGCCCGGTCATCGGAGTCGATGGCCGCGATCACCGCCGATTTCGCCGCAGCGTTGTCGTGCAGCCCGAGGGCGTTCTGGCCGACCACGTGAGCCGCAAGCGCCCGCGGGAACACGTGCTGCCAGTCCGCATAGGGAGCGGTGTAGACCATCGTGATCGCCCGATTGTTGTCGCTGATGGTCGGCACGTCGCGCACGAGTCCGAGTCCGGTGCTCGGCTGGGCGCCGGAGTCGAAGTACACGGTGTCCGGCGGCAGGTCCGCGGTGATCTCATGCGTCTGCGGGTCGGCGAGATCACCGGGCACAAATCCCGGCGTGTCCAGGGCGCGCGAATTCGCCAGCCAGTCGAGCAGCAGGTCTGCGGCGTCGACGCTCGTGCCGTCGGACCATTCAACGCCGGCGTTGACGGTGTATTTCACGGTGAGGGGATCCTCCGACACGATTTCGGAGGTGCCGAAGCGCTCGTCCGGCACCAGCTTCGGCGTGTCGTCCACCGACGCGAACCAGTCGTTGGTCAGTGCGGCGACGCTGTTGTTCGCTGCGGAGTTGCCGTAGGTCGTCGCCGGGTTGTACGAGTCGAAGGCCGCGGCGGATGCCACGGTGACGGAGGCCCCCTTGTCGAGTCCGGATTCGGCAGTGGAGGCCGTGCATCCGCTGAACAGGAGGCAGACCGCAACGACCCAGACGACGGCGGATCTGGTTCTCATTGAATAAGACCCTACCCGCCGCCGGCTGGGAATGAGGATGGCTCGCGCTCCGGTTGCGGTGCCGCGTCGCGTCATCGCCGGCGGGCGGTACCCACAGAGAAGGCCCGACCGAGAACGCTACTCGGTCGGGCCTGAATTGTGCGGCGGGCGGGCTACCGCCCGAATTCGAAGTTTGCTCCGGGAATCGCGGCCAACAGTTGCTGCGTGTACTCCTGCTGCGGATTGTCGAAGACCTCGTCAACGGACGAGGACTCCACGATGCGCCCGCTCTTCATGACGCACACCTGGTCGGCGATGACTCGCACCACCGCCAGGTCGTGAGTGATGAAGAGATAGGTCAGGCCCAGCTCCGTCTGCAGCTCGGCAAGCAGGCTGAGAATCTGCGCCTGCACGAGCACGTCAAGGGCCGACACGGCCTCGTCGAGGATGACGATCTCCGGTTTGAGGGCGAGCGCCCTGGCCACGGCCACCCGCTGGCGCTGGCCTCCGGACAGTTCGTTCGGATATCTCGTCGAGAGATTCGCCGGCAGCGCCACCTGGTCGAGAAGTTCGCTCACCCGATTGCGCCGAGAGAGACGATCACCCACACCATGCACGATGAGCGGTTCGGCGATGGTGTTGCCGATGTTGCGCAGCGGGTCGAGCGAGCCGTACGGATCCTGGAAGACCGGTTGCATTTTGCGCCGCAGGGACAGGAGTTCACGACCACCGAGGTGCGCGATATCCGCGCCGTCGATCATGATCTTGCCCTGGGTTGCGTCCTCGAGGCGCAACAGGAGCTTTGCGACGGTGGATTTTCCGGAGCCGGATTCTCCAACCAGCGCCATCGTTGTTCCACGTTGGACGCTGAAGGAGACGTCGTCGACGGCCTTGAGATGGCGCCCCTCCCCCTTCGCCCCGCGAATCTTGTACACCTTGGTGAGCGACTCGACGACGATCGCCGAATCGTCGGCCCGCGCCGTCTCGGACCTCGCCGCCCGGCTTTCTGCGGCCTTGATGAGGTCCATTCCGCGCGCCGATGTCGGCGGGTGGTAGTCCGCCTCGCTCAGCTTTTGGCCCGCGGAAACAATCCGGCGCGAGGCCAGGCTGGGAGCCGCGGCGACGAGACGCTGCGTATACGGGTGCAGCGGGTTCTCCAGGATCTCCTTCGACGGACCGGACTCCACGACCCGTCCCTTATACATCACCACGAGCTGTTCCGCCCGTTCGGCCGCGAGGCCGAGATCGTGCGTGATGAACAAGACGGCGGTGCCCAGATCGCGGGTCAGCGTAGCCAGATGGTCGAGGATCACGCGTTGCACGGTGACGTCAAGTGCTGACGTCGGTTCATCGGCGATGAGGAGCTTGGGCCGGGAGGACAGTCCCATACCGATCAGCACACGCTGACGCATCCCGCCGGAGAACTGGTGCGGGAACTGCCGCATGCGCTTGTCGGCGTCGGCCAGCCCGGCTTCCTTCAGCACCTGGATGGCGTACTTCTTCACATCCTTGCCGCTCGCGATTCCGTTCGCACGAACCGCCTCCTCGACCTGGAAGCCGATGCTCCAGACCGGGTTGAGGTTCGACATCGGGTCCTGCGGAACAAAGCCGACGAGTTTTCCTCGCACGTTCTCCATCTCGCTGTCGCCCAGGGATGCCAGGTTACGACCTTCGAACAAGATTTCGCCCTGGGTGATCCGGCCCGACCCTGGAAGCAGGTTGATGATCGCGTGCGCCGTGGTGGACTTGCCCGATCCGGACTCGCCCACAATGGCCAGGGTCTGCCCCGGCATCAGGGTGAGGTCGATGCCGTTGAGCGCCTTCACGAAGCCGTTCTGGGTTTGGAACCCGACTTCGAGATTGCGGATCTCCAGCAGGGGCTGGTCCATGGTGCGCGTTCCGGCGCGGCTGTCGGTGGGGAGTGGCTGGCTCATCGCAGTGCCCTCGCTTTCGGATCGAGTGCGTCTCGCGCAACCTCGCCGAGCGAGATGAAGGCAAACACGGTCAGGGAGAGGGCGATGGACGGCAGGATCAACGTTTGCGGCGCCGTTCTCAGGTCATTCTGGGCATTGTTGATGTCGTTCCCCCACGACATGATGTCGCTGCCGAGGCCTACCCCGAGAAAGGACAGGCTCGCCTCGGCAACGATGGCCGCGGCCAGTGAAATCGTCGTGATGACGATGACTGGTGCGATCGAGTTGGGGAGGACATGCTGCAGCAGGATCTTGAATCTCGACAGCCCGAGCGCCGTGGACGCCATCACGTAATCGGCGTTCTTCACCCGGAGAATTTCGGATCTCAATACGCGTGCCGTTTGCGGCCAGGCGAACACCCCGATGGCCAGCGAGATACTCCAGACGCTGCGGTACTGGCTCAGCACGGACATGATGACCACGGCGGCCAGGATGTAAGGGATCGAGAAGAAGATGTCGCCCAGCCGGGACAGGATCGAGTCCACCCAGCCGCCATAGAACCCGGCGAACGCGCCGAAGAGGATTCCGAGAACCGTGGTGAGCACGATCACGATGAAGCCCACCGACAACGACGTCGACGTGCCGTTGATGATGCGGGAGTAAATGTCGCAGCCCTGCTTGGTGAAGCCGAGCGGATGCCCCGGGGCCGGACCGCCGTTGCTATTGCTCAGAAAACAGTTGCTGTTGGGCGGGGTCTGGGTGAAGAGCCACGGCATGATCGCGACGACGGTGACGAGCAGGATCAGGAAAGCGGAGATCCAGAAGATCGGGCGCACCCGAAGGTCCCGCCAGGCGTCGATCCACAGGTTGCTGCGTTTCTCCGAAACCTGGACCGTATCGGTTTCGACGAGCGGTGTTTCGTCGAGGGACGCGACGAAGTGGGTCGTCGAACGTCCGTCGGAACCCGTGCCGGCCGACGCGCCGTCTGGTGCATTACTTGACATAGCGAATCCTTGGGTCGAGCAGACCGTACAGCAGGTCTACCAACAGGTTGACGACGAGGTAAAGCAGCACCATGACGGTCACGAATGACACGACCGTGGGGCCTTCACCGCGCTTGATCGCCTGGAACAGTGTGTTTCCCACGCCGGGCACATTGAAAATACCCTCGGTAATCGTGGCCCCGACCAGGAGAACTCCGAAGTCGGTTCCGAGATACGTGACCACGGGAATGAGCGAGTTCCGCAGGATATGCACCGGGACGACGCGGCGACGGCTGAGCCCTTTGCTGTAGGCCGTGCGCACAAAGTCGAGTCCAGCCGTCTCGATCACGGACGCTCGGGTGAGGCGCATGATCTGGGCGAAACTGGCGCTGGCCAGCACCACCGCGGGCAGGATCAGATCCTGGATCGGAGCTCCGCTGCCGACCGTGGTGCGCGCCCAGCCAAGTTGGATGCCGAAGATGAACTGGGCGACGAAGGCGATGACGAAGATCGGCAGGGAAATCAGCAACAGGCTGACGGCGAGAGACGTCGCATCGAACAGCTTGCCCTTGCGCAGGCCCGAGACGAGCCCCACCAGGATTCCGGAGATCGCGAGGAAGCCGAGCGCGAGACCGGCCAGTCGGGCGGTCACCGGGAAGGTCCGGCCGAGAACCTCGTTGATCGGCTCACCGGAGAAGGTCAGTCCGAAGTCGCCTTGCAGGATGCCGCCCAGGTAGATGAAGTACTGGGTTATGAAGGGCTGGTCCAGGTGGTACTGGGCTCGGATCTGAGCCACAACGGACGGATTGGGCGATCGATCGCCGAAGAGGGCGAGAATCGGATCGCCTGGCATGGCGAACACCATGAAGTAGATGAGAAATGTCGTTCCCAGGAAGACGGGAATCGCCTGAAGAACACGTCGAAAGATGTATCCGGTCATGCGGCGCCTATGCCTCCGGAGCGGTGGGTGTGAACATACGGGATCTGAACCCTAACTGTGGTTGGCACGGAGCCCGAAGAGGCCAGCCGTGCCAAGACTACTCTCGCGAGGCATGCGCCTCGCGGCCGACAAGGATGTCAGAGGTGGAGGCCATGACGCTTGCGCGCCATCGCCTCCACCCGATCTTAGGCGCGAATTAGCCCTTTGTGATCTCGTAGTACAGCGGCACGGAATTCCAGCCGAACTCCACGTTCTGCACGTCCGTTCCGAAACCGCCGGTCACGTTGGAGTACCACAGAGGGATGGCCGGAAGGTCCTGCAGCAGGATCTCCTGTGCCTCCTGGAAGATGGCGTTGGCCTTGTCCAGATCGGTTTCGGTGGAGCCCTCGTTCAACAGCTTGTCGAACTTCGGGTTTGAGTAGTCGCCGTCGTTGGAACCGGCCCCGGTCGCGTAAATCGGTCCGAGGAAGTTGAACAGGCTCGGGTAGTCGGCCTGCCAACCGCTGCGGGCGGGCGTCTCGATCGTGCGGTTGGTGATCAGCGTGCGCATCTCGGCGAAGGTCGGGTACGGTGCACCGGCGGCATCGATTGCGAGCACATTCTTGATGCTGTTGGACACGGCGTCGACCCAGGGCGCGTGTCCACCGTCGGCGTTGTAGGCAATCTGGAAGGTACCGGTCCACGGGGAGATCGCATCGGCCTCGGCCCAGAGTTCCTGTGCCTTTGATTCATTGTACTTCAGCACATCGGCGCCCTTGAGGGAGTCGGACCATCCGTCGATGACGGGCGAGGTGAAGTCGGAAGCCGGGGTGCGAGTTCCCTCGAAGATCACCTTGGTGATCTCGTCACGGTTGATCGCCATCGAGAGTGCCTGGCGGCGCAGAGTTCCCTCTTCACCGTCGAAGTGGGGCAGGCGCTCCGGAATCGTGAAGGACTGGAACACCGCGGCAGGCTGGTTGATGGCACGATCGCCCAAGTCGCTTTCAAAGGTGGCGAGGGCGCTCGGCGGCAGTGCGTCGAGGACGTCGAGGTTGCCACCGAGCAGGTCGGCGTAAGCCGCTCCCTGGTCGGCATAGAAGACGATCGTCAGGCCGCCGTTCTTCGGCGTGCGACCGCCGTCATAGTCGGGGTTGACCACAAGGTCGATCTTCGCGTTGTGCTTCCAGGCCGTGGGGCTGGCAAGCATGTACGGGCCGTTGCCGACAGGGCTCTCGCCGAAGGCGTCGACGTCGTCCCAGGCGGATGCGGGCAGCGGCAGGAACGCCGAGTAGCCGAGGCGCAGGGGAAAGTCGGCCAGCGGGGAGGTGAGGGTCACCGTGAAGGTCGTGTCGTCGATGACCTTGAGGCCCGTCAGCGGGCTGTCCTCGTCATAGCTGAAGCCTTCGATCGGCTCGAAGAAGTAGCTCGACAGCTGGGCGTTGCTGAGCAAAGCGCCGTACTGCCAGGCGTCCACGAAGCTGTTCGAATCGACCGGTTCGTCGTTGGTGAACGTCAGGCCCGGCTTGATCTTGATGGTGTATACCGTGCTGTCGTCGGTCGTGATCGACTCGGCCACATCGTTGACGGGGGCACCGTCGGCGTCGTAGTACACGAGGCCGGCGAAGATGGAGTCGAGGATCTTGCCGCCGCCCACCTCGTTCGTGTTGGTCGGGATCAGCGGGTTCTGGGGTTCTGAACCGTTCGCAGTGATGACAGCGGTTGCATCGGTCGGCGCGGAGCTGCCGGAGTCTCCGGCACAACCGGAAAGCGTAAGCGCCCCCACGGCCGCGAGAGCGATGGCAACGACGCCGAGTCTCTTGATTCTCAATTTTCCTCCAGTGAAAAAGGTGAGCGCCTCGCAGGTTGTGACCGCGCCGGCGTTCTGGTTAAGTCGACCCTAATTGGGGCATCGCGCAAAAATGTCATCTGCGCGAGAACCGTTATCTATGTGAAACATTCGACGACCATTTTCTGCGCCGAATCGACGAAAAATACAGATTTTGTGCATGAAAGCGGGTCTGAGCAGCAAACCCTGCACCTGACCGCCTTCCGAGCCCATGTCGTCGCACGCTTCGCACTGGCAGGATGAGGGCATGATCCTTTCCTCCCGCAGCCCGCGCACGGCCCGGCTCTACTGGGAAATCGGGATCGTCCTCGGGCTATCGCTCGGAGCATCCGCCGTCTATTCCATCGTCTCGATCGTGGCGCGGCTCAGCGACACCACGCCCCTGTCTGAGCAGTCGGCTACGCTCAACGGCTCGCAGTCGCCGAGGGAATGGCTCGACTTCACGTATCAGTTCCTCGGCATCGCCTTCGGGCTTGTGGCGGTGGCGCTCGTGCTCTACCTGCTCTGGAGCCCGGGACGCAACCCGTTTCGAGACCTGGGCCTGGATCTGACCCAACCGGGCCGGGATCTGCTCCGCGGCGGCGGCCTGCTGCTCGCCATTGGAATTCCAGGGCTGGGCCTCTACCTCGCCGGTCGGGCATTCGGTTTCACGGTTGCAGTCGTGCCCTCGCCGCTCGACACGTTTTGGTGGACGATCCCGATCCTGGTCTTCTCGGCGCTGCGCAGCGCGCTCGTGGAGGAGGTCATCGTCATCGGCTACCTCTACCGGCGCCTGCGGGAGCTGGGCTGGTCGACGTGGACCGTCATCGTGTCGTCGGCTGTGCTGCGCGGCAGTTACCACCTGTACCAGGGCATCGGCCCGTTCTTCGGCAACGTAGCCATGGGCGTCGTCTTCGGCTGGTGCTACACGCGCTGGGGGCGCACGATGCCGCTCGTGATCACGCACTGGCTGCTCGACATCTTGTCCTTCGTCGGTTATCCGCTCGCGCTCGCGTGGTGGCCCGGACTGCTCGCTCCCGCCTGACGTGTGTCCGATCCTGCCTCGCACCTCGCCCGTGCTGCGAGTAGCGTGGGGTCACGATCGGGAGGAGGGCCTGCTGTGACATCCCTTCCTTCCGTGCCGTCGGAACCCGTCTCCTACGACGCGGTGATCTTCGACCTTGACGGTGTCGTGACCGACACCGCCGCCGTGCACGCGCGGGCGTGGCAGGCGCTCTTCGACGAGGTTTTGCCGGCCCTGGCCGGCGAGGCGGCGCACGCGTTCGATCCGAGGGACGATTACCTGCGCTACGTCGACGGGCGTCCGAGGGAAGACGGCATTCGCACGTTCCTGGCCTCACGGGGAATCAGACTTCCGGAGGACGGGCCGGCAGGTCCGGGCGCACCCCACACCGTCGCCGAACTGGCCGCCCGCAAACAAACCATTTTCGACAGGATCCTGGCCGCCGATGGCGTCGCCGTGTTCGAGGACGCCCTCACCCTGGCCGGCCGGTTGCGCGAATCGCACATTGCCACGGCCATCGCGACCTCCAGCCGCAACAGCGCCCAGGTGCTCGAGGCAGCGGGCGCCACGGGCGCGTTCGATGTGTGCGTCGACGGCACCGATGCCGTTCGGTTGTCCCTGCCCGGAAAACCGGATCCGGCACTGTTTCTCGAAGCCGCCCGGCGACTCGGCGTGACTCCGTCCCGCGCCGCCGTGCTGGAAGACTCCGTCGCGGGCGTCGAAGCCGGCCAAAGGGGCGGATTCGGGCTCGTTGTCGGGGTGAACCGCACGGGATCCGACGATCGCCTACGTGCGGCCGGCGCCGACATCGTGCTCGCCGACCTCAGGCACCTCGACTTGTCCGCTCCCGGCGAGAACCAGGATCCGTGGCTGTTGCGGTACGACGGATTCGACCCGGGGTCGGAGGGCGTGCGGGAGGCGCTCTGCACGCTGGGCAACGGATTCTGGGGCACCCGCGGGGCCGCCCCGGAATGCGATGCGAATGATGTGCACTATCCGGGCACCTATCTCGCCGGCGTCTACAACCGACTCAGCACGGTGATCGGTTCCGAGACCCGCGAAGACGAACACATGGTAAATACGCCCAACTGGCTGCCGCTCCATTTTCGGATCGCCGACGGGGAATGGCTGCACCCCGGCAGCGCCGACCTCACGGACTACCGGCAGGAACTCGACCTCAAACATGCCACGCTCACCCGCCATATGGGCTTCCGCGATCGGAGCGGCCGCATCACCCGCGTTTCGTCGCGCCGATTCGTCTCCCAGGCGGCACCGCACGTTGCTGTGCTCGAGACGACGTTCGAGGCCGTGAACTGGTCGGGGGCGCTGGGAATTCGTTCGGCCCTCGACGGGCGCGTGGCCAATCGCAATGTGGCCGCCGATCGGTCACTCGCCGGACGGCACCTCGTGCCGCGCGAAGCGGTCGGCGTCGGGGACGAGACCATCCTGCTGGAAGTGGAAACCAGCCAGTCCGACATTCACATCTCGCTCGCGGCACGCACCCGGGTCTTCGAAGGCGGACGGCGACGCGATCCAAAGCGGGACACTCTGACGGAGAACGGCTGGGTCGCTCACACCTTCGACCTGGACATGCACCGGGGGCGACCGGTTCGGGTGGAGAAGGTCGTGGTGGTCAGCACATCCCGGGACCGGGCCATCGCATCCCCCACGGCGGCCGTGCTGACCTGGCTCGAGCGACTGCCGGAGCCTGTCGAGTTGCTGGCGGCGCACGAGCGGGAATGGCATGTGCTGTGGGACGAGTTCGCCGTGCGTCTCGATGACGGTCACCGGTCCTCCCTGGCGCTCAACCTCAATACGTTCCATGTGCTCCAGACGGTGGCAGCAGTGGATGCCGACCTCGACGCCGGCGTGCCCGCTCGCGGCCTGCACGGCGAGGGTTACCGCGGCCACGTCTTCTGGGACGAGATGTTCGTTTACCCCATTCTCACCCTCCGTCGTCCCGACCTGAGCCGGGCGATGCTCGGCTACCGCTACCGTCGTTTGGGCGAGGCGAGGGCCGCCGCGCGGCAGATCGGACAGTCCGGCGCCATGTTCCCCTGGCAGAGCGGCATCGACGGACGCGAAGTCACCCCCAACGCGCTTTTCAACACCCGTAACGGCCAGTGGATGCCCGACCATTCCCACCGCCAGCGGCACGTGGGCCTGGCGATTGCCTACAGCGTCTGGCAGTACTACCAGTCGACCGGCGACATCGATTTCCTCATCCATCAGGGCGCGGAGCTTCTCCTCGAGGTCGCTCGGTTCTTCTCCGGTCTCGCGGTCCTCGACACGGGAGCGGACCGGTACGACATCGCGGGCGTGATGGGCCCGGACGAGTTCCACGACGGACCGCCGGGCAACCCGGGCGCCGGGTTGCTGAACAACACCTACACAAATGTCATGGTGGCCTGGACGCTGAGCAGAGCGGTCGAGACCGTGGCACTGCTGAGAACTCACCACTGCGGGCCGCTGTGGAACACATTGCGGTTGGGCGCGGGCGAGGTGGAGCGGTGGGACCGCATGCGTCATCGACTTCGAGTGGTTTTTCACGCCGACGGGATCCTGAGCCAGTTCCAAGGCTACGAGGCGTTGCCTGAATTCGAGTGGGAGGCCTATCGGGCCCGGTATGGGTCCCTCGGTCGCCTGGACCTCATTCTCAATGCCGAGGGTGACAGCACCAACAACTTCCGGCTTGCCAAGCAGCCGGATGCGTTGATGCTCCTGTACCTGTTCTCCGCCGAGGAGCTCCGCGGGCTGCTGCACGACATGGGCTACGCGTTTCCGCGACACGCGGTGGTACGCACGCTCGACTTCTACCTCGCCAGGTCCACGCACGGATCCACCCTGAGCAGCGTCGTGCATTCCTGGGTGGAAGCCCGACGCGATCGCGCCCAGTCGTGGAGCTTCCTCCAGCGGGCCCTCGAATGCGACCACGGCGACCTGCAGAGCGGCAGCACCCACGAAGGCATCCATCTCGGCGCGATGGCCGGATCGGTGGACATGATCGTGCGGTGTTACACCGGGCTCGAGATCCGCGACGACATGCTGTGGCTGCACCCGGTGCTGCCCGACGAGTTGGGGTCGGTCGACTTCATGATCAACTACCGCGAACAACCCATCCGGCTGCACCTCACGCGCGGCACCCTGCGCCTGCACCTACTTCCCGGCGGGGCGACACCCATCCGGGTGAGGGTGGAGGGCCAGGAAGCCACACTCTCACCCGGACAGGCCAGGAGCTTCGCCCTGGGGTAGCGGCTGCTGCTCGCGACTACTCTTCGAAGGCTTCCGGCGGCGGGCAGGCGCACACGAGGTTGCGGTCGCCGAAGGCGTTGTCGATACGACGCACCGGAGGCCAGTACTTGTGGCTGACGAGCGAGCGCAACGGGTACACCGCGGTCGCCCGATCGTAGGCGTGCGCCCACTCCCCCTCGATCACCGATTGTGCGGTGTGCGGGGCTCCCTGCAGAGGGTTGTCTTCGGCCGGCCACACACCCGCGGCAACAGCATCCGCTTCGGCGTGGATGGCCAGCATCGCCTCAACGAAGCGATCAATCTCGACGAGGTCTTCGCTCTCGGTGGGTTCGACCATGAGCGTTCCAGCCACCGGGAAGCTCATCGTGGGAGAGTGGAAGCCGTAGTCGATGAGGCGTTTCGCCACGTCATCGACGGTCACGCCCGTCGCCGCGGTGAGCGGACGAAGGTCGAGGATGCACTCGTGCGCCACGAGGCCGTTGTCGCCGGAGTAGAGCAGCGGGTAGGCGCTCGAGAGACGCTTGGCCACGTAGTTGGCTGCGAGCACCGCAGCGCCGCTGGCGTGTTTGAGACCCTCGGCGCCCATCATGCGCACATAGGCCCAGGAGATGGGCAGGATGCTCGGGCTTCCGTAGGGCGCGGCCGAGATGGGCCCACCCTCGTGATGCACGGTGCCCGGCGTTGCGTCTGCCGCGAGCAGGTAGTGCTCGTCGCTCTGTGCCAGCGGATGCCCCGGGAGAAACCGAGCAAGGTGTGCCTTGGCCGCCACCGGACCGACGCCCGGTCCGCCGCCGCCGTGCGGGATGCAGAACGTCTTGTGCAGGTTGAGGTGCGAGACATCGCCGCCGAAATCGCCGTAGCGGGCGAAGCCGAGCAGGGCGTTGAGGTTAGCGCCGTCGACGTACACCTGTGCGCCGGCGTCGTGCACGGCGCGGCAGATGGTCGCCACCTCGTGCTCGAACACGCCGTGGGTCGACGGATAGGTGATCATCAGGGCGGACAGGTCATCGGCGTGCTCAGCGATTTTGGCGTGCAGGTCGTCGAGGTCGACGTTGCCGAGGTCGTCGCAGGCGACGACGACCACCCGCATGCCGGCGAGGGCAGCGGATGCCGCATTGGTGCCGTGGGCGCTGGACGGGATCAGGCATACGGTGCGTGCGCCCTCTCCGCGAGAGCGGTGGTAGGCGGTGATCGCGAGGAGGCCGGCGAGTTCACCCTGGCTCCCGGCGTTCGGCTGCAGCGACACGGATTCGTATCCGGTCACGTCGCTCAGCCAGGTTTCGAGCTGGCGAACGAGCTGCAGGTAGCCCTCCACGTCGGCACGCGGTGCGAACGGGTGCAGTCCGGCGAACTCCGGCCAGCTCACCGCCTCCATCTCACTCGCCGCGTTGAGCTTCATGGTGCAGGAACCGAGTGGAATCATGCCGCGGTCGAGCGCGTAGTCGGCGTCGGCGAGGCGCTTCAGGTAACGCATCATGCTCGTCTCCGAACGGTGCGTGTTGAAGACCGGGTGCTCGAGGTACGGGCTCGTGCGAGTGAGTTCGGCGGGGAGTCCCTGCTGCACGGCAGGCAGATCGACGTGGCCGAAGGCATCGCCGCCGCCGAAAGCACCGACCACGGCAGACACATCGGCCGGCATGGTTGTCTCATCGACGGACACCGCGACAGTGGTCCCGTCTACCTGGTGCACGTTGTACCCGCGAGCCGCTGCCTTGGCCACGACGGCGGCGGCGCCCGTGGGAACGGACACCCGAACGGTGTCGAAGAATGCGCTGTGCACCACGTCGGCACCGATCGAGCGGAGGGCACCGGCCAGCGTGCCCGCCCGCTCGTGTACCTGTTCGGCGATGGCCTTCAGGCCGTCCGGTCCGTGGTACACGGCGTACATGCCCGCCATCACGGCGAGCAGAACCTGTGCGGTGCAGATGTTAGAGGTCGCCTTGTCGCGACGGATATGCTGCTCCCGCACCTGCAGGGCTAGGCGGTAGGCGGGATTCCCGTCGGCGTCGACGCTCACGCCTACGAGGCGGCCGGGCAACTGGCGTTCGAGTCCCTTGCGCACGGACATGTAGCCGGCGTGCGGTCCCCCGAACCCCATCGGTACGCCGAATCGCTGACTCGTGCCCACCGCGACGTCGGCGCCGAGGTCGCCCGGCGACGTGATCAGGGTGAGGGCGAGCAGGTCGGCGGCCACGACGGCGATGGCCTTCTGCTCGTGGGCGAGGGCGATCACTCCCTCGGGGTTCCAGACCCGACCGGACGCGGCGGGGTACTGCACGAAGATACCGAAGTAGTCCCCGAGCTCGTCCGCGGTGGTGCTCTCGTTTAACGGCAGCACGGCGAGCTCGATGCCGAGCGCGTGCGCACGGTTTTCGAGCAGCGCGTGGGTCTGCGGCAGCGCGTCGGCGTCCACGATGAAGCGGCGGCTGGCGCCCTTCGCGGCGCGGCGGGCCAGCAGCATGCCCTCCACGACGGCCGTGGATTCATCGAGCATCGACGCGTTCGCGGTTTTCAGGCCGGTGAGGTCGGCGATCATCGTCTGGAAATTGATGAGCGCCTCGAGCCGACCCTGCGAGATCTCCGGTTGGTAGGGCGTGTAGGCGGTGTACCAACTGGGGTTTTCGAAGACGTTGCGCTTGATCACGGCGGGCGTGAACGTGTCGTAGTAGCCGAGGCCAATCATGGACCGCTTCACGGTGTTGCGGTCGGCGATGACGCGCAGCTCCGCGATGGCCTCCGCCTCCGTCGCGGCGGGGGGCAGGGCGCTGTCGCCCTCGGTGCGGAAAAGATCGGAGTGGATCGAGCCGGGCATTGCCGCGGCTACGAGATCCTCGACCGAGTCATAGCCGAGTGTGGCCAGCATCCTGGACTGCGCGGGGGCATCCGTGCCGATGTGGCGCTGGGAGAAGGCCGGCGACCCGGCTGCCTGCTGGGCGGGGGCATCTGTCACGTTGAGCGTCTCCATGGATTATTCGCCGGTAAGGGCGGAGTATTCGGTGTAGGTGAGCAGCGGGGGAAGCTCGGTGAAGGTGATCTTCAGCAACCAGCCTTCGCCGAACGGGTCGCTGTTCACGAGCTCCGGGGCATCGACGACGGCGGAGTTGGTGGCCGTGACAGTGCCGTTGACGGGGGCGAACAATTCGCCGACGGACTTCGTCGACTCGATCTCGCCGACAACGGTTCCTCCCGTGACGGTGCTGCCCACGTCGGGGAGTTCGACGAAGACGACGTCGCCGAGCTTTTCGGCGGCGTAGTCGCTGATGCCGACGGTCGCGATGTCGCCTTCGATGAGCACCCACTCGTGCTCGACGGTGTACTGGAGTTCGGATTTGTCAGTCATGGGAAACCTTTCGAAGAGGGGAAAGCTACTTCTTGCGCGAGTAGAAGGGGAGGGATGCGACGGTGGCGGGAATGCGGGTGCCCCGTACGTCCATGTAGACCTCGGTACCGAGGCGCGCGAGTGCGGGCGTGACGTACGCCATGGCGATCGGGTACCCGAGGGTCGGGGACAGGGCGCCGCTGGTGATCTCTCCGGCCGCGTCGACCGCGTCGGGGGTCGCGAAAACGCCGTATCCGGCGCGGCCGGCGCGCTTGCCTTGGGCGATGAGTCCGACGAGCACCGGGGCGGTGGCGCTCGGTCCTTCCTCGCTGGCGGTGCGTCCGACGAAGTCGGTGTCCTTGGCGAGGTTGACCACGCGACCGAGGCCGGCCTGCGCGGGGTAGATGTTCCGGGTGAGTTCATGCCCGTAGAGCGGCATTCCGGCTTCGAGGCGCAAGGTGTCCCGGCTCGCCAGTCCGGCGGGCACCAGTCCGCGGTTTTCGCCGGCAGCGACGATGGCGTCCCACAGGGCCGGCGCCTGGGCGACCGGAATGTACAGTTCGAATCCGTCTTCGCCGGTGTATCCGGTGCGGGCGATGAAGAGCGCGGTCCCGCTGAAGTCACCGTTCATGGCGCGGTAGTACCGGAGCGCAATCATGTCGCCGCCGGCCGCGAATCCGGTGGTCGCGTTGAGGATGTCACGGGCTTCGGGCCCCTGCACCGCGATCAGCGCGATGTCGTCGCTTTCGTCGGCCACGGTCACATCGAAGCGCGCCGCCCGCGCCTGCATGGCTTCCAACGCCGCGAACCGGTTGCCCGCGTTGGCGACCACCAGATACTCGGTGTCGCCGAGGCGGTACACGACGACGTCGTCGATGATGCCGCCGCCCTCGGTGAGCAGCAGGCTGTACTTCGCCTGCATGAGCGCGATCCCGGAGAGCAGGCCGGCGAAGGTGTAATCGAGGTAGGCACCCGCGTCGGGACCTGTCACGCGAATCTCGGCCATGTGGGAAAGATCGAAGATTCCCGCGGTGTTGCGCACCGCGTGGTGTTCCGCCAGATCGCTGGAGTAGCGCACGGGCATCTGCCAACCCGCGAAATCGGTGAAGCTGGCACCCGCATCGACGTGAGCCTGATGCAGGGGTGAGAATCGCGCTTCCGCGAGGGGATCGACCGAGGTCATGAGTTCTCCTGGACAGGCCGGCCGAGGCCGGACATATTCACCGGGGCTCGGTTGAGCCTCGAGGGAACTCCCCCTCTGTCTTTGCTGCCTGAGAGCTTCACCGTGCCACGCGGGCACAACTTTCACCATGGGCGGAATTGACGGCTAGATTTCGCTTCGCTCAATTCACTTTTCAGAGTGGCCAGTCCGATGCGGTACGCGTACCTGAGAGATTGTCGGGGAGGATTGCTCCTTCGGTGTTCGCTCGTCTGAGACGTCGAACTCTCCCGCATCGACCTTGATGGCCCAGTGTTCAGTTCTGGTTGTTGAGGGCTAGCCTACCGCCTGCACTCACCCGGCCGGGTGACCGATGATAGTATTCCCGCTGAAACCGGCCACCTCGAACGGCCCCGGGAGGGGGTGATGGGCGCATCATGGCTGCAGTGCACGGGGCACTCGGAGGCGTCACGCGCGCGGGAGCGGCCGACGGGCTGCGCCGAGGGTTCTTCATCGCGGCGATCGTCGCGGCGACGCTCGTCGTGTTGGCTGAGCTCGGCCTGTCCTTCTTCGTCATCAATGCCAATGTGATTCCCCCCGGGGCGGACGTGGCGCAGAACCTCGGCGTTCCGGCCGGGGTGGAGGCGGTGAATTCCGCCAACGGTGCAGACCCGCCCGGATCCGGCATTGCCTCCCTCGCGCTCATCGATGGCCTGTTGCTGTTCACGGTGGGGATGCTGGGGCTCAGTCTGATCCTGTCGTTGCGGGTCTATGGCCGGATCCAGGGGATCGTCACGCTGATCGTGACGTTTCTGTGGATCATCATGTGCTTCGTGTTGGTGATCGTGGCGGTCGTGAAGCTGTTCCTCATGATCGGGCTGCTTGCTGCCATTCCCTTCGGGACGGCCGTGTACGTGGCGATCTGGGGTTCCTTTCCGACCGGGACGGCGGCCGCGGTTCTCGGCGCCCTGCTCTTCCTGAAGATCGTGTTCGGGGTGCTGCTTGTGCTCGCTCAACCGCGCTTCCTGCGCGTCACCGGATTGGTCGTGCTCGTGCTGCTGTCGGTCGTGCTGCAGCTCGTGCTCGGCTTCATCCATGGGTTCCTTCCGGGGGTGTTCGTGGCCATCGGAGACCAGTTCTGGGGCATCGTCACGGGCGTGGTCGCGCTTGTCTGGGCACTGATCATGCTGATCGGGTCGATCCCCGCGATCATCAACGCCATTCGCGCAACCGGTTCCGTCACTGATTAGTGCGTGGGTGCCGCAAAACCGGTCATTTCGCGACATGCCGTGTTAGACGGATGCCCGGCACGGCGTGTCTCAGAAAGGCCGGTTTTGCGGGGGCGCGACGGGGCGGGGCGACGTCTCATTGGCCGAGCTGCAGGTTTTTCAGGATCTCGCCGGTGTCGAACTTCTCTGTGAAGAGCTTCTGATCCCAGAACACGCACCTCGATGGATTCACCTGGCAGAACCGGTCAATGATGACCCCGCCTCCATCCGTGGGCTGGGGAGCCACATACTCGAAAATGGCCACGCCGAGCTGCTGGCCGTCGCTGTCCACCGTCAGCGGCACCTGGCCGGCTTGCGCGGCCGGCGGGGTGCTGAAGGTCACCTCGGTGTCGCTCACCCGGGTCGTGGCGACTGCTGTCTCCCCCACGGTCACGATCGTGGATTCACCGAAGCGTCCGGCGAGAATCACCGTGGTGCCGCCCTCGATGCCGCCCTGAGACGGGGTGAACGAGCTCAGCGACAGTTGCTCCGCCGGAGCTTCTCTGGTGAGGATGAAGGCGGTGACCGCGCCACCGAGAATCACGACGGCGCCCACGATGGCGAGGATCCACCAGGGAAACTTTCGGGCGACCACGGGCGCCACCTCCGGAACGACGATCTGCACGACGAAACCGAGCTCGGCATAGTCCTCCGGCGCCTCATCGGCGCTGTACGGGATGAGTTTCACCCCATAGGTGCCTGGCGTTGCGCCGGCCGTGTTGAACTGCACCTCGTACTGCACCGTCGCACCGGGCTCGATTGTGCGGAGCGGATTCGCGATCGTTGCCCCGGTCGATCCGGGGAGAGAATTGGGCGCCCCGGCCGGGAAGGCGCCCAGCACCACGCGTTCGGGCGCGGCCGACGCGTTGGTGACGGACGCCGTGATCGTTCCTTTTCCCTGTGTCAGCTCGACCGTGGACGAGCTGAGGGTCATGGAGATCTTCTTCATGGGGTACTCCTTAACATGTGAGGATCTAGAAGAGCGTGACTCGGACGATGCTTTCGGCAGGAACCGGCTGGCCGGCGGGTGGGTCTTGATCGGCTACCGTGTCGCTGAACCCGCGGGCAATGACCTGCAGGGCCAAGCCGTTCGCCGCCGCCAACGATTGTGCCTCTGCCACGCGCAAACCGATGAAGTTCGGGGTGATCACGATGGGCGCCGTGTATTCGAATGCGGCGGTCCCCAGTTGCTGGCCGGCGCTTTCCACCGAGAGCATGAGGGATCGCGGCTGTGCCGTCGCCGGCATCACAATCGTGTAGTCGGTGCCACTGACCCGAGTTGCCGTGAATTCCGAACCGAAGTTCAGGTCAACGACGGTGGTGGGCTCAGCGAACCTGCCCTGCAGGTGCACGACGGTGATCTGATTGTACGTACCGGAGACCGGCGAGATGCCGGTCAGCTCAAGCGTCACCGACGGCGAAGGGGTGGGGGTGGGGGTGTCTCCTCTGGTCAGGATGACGACGGCGGTGACGGCGGCAATGAGCAGCACGGCTGCAATCAGCAGAATCCACCAACGGCGCGGCGCAGGGGGCGGAGGAGGCTTGTCGGCAACGACAACCTCGACGGTGCGCCCGAGTTCCGCATAGTCCTCAGGGGCGTCGTCGGCCGAGTAGGGAATGAGCTTGAAGACGTGGGTGCCGGCGGCCGCTCCGGTCGCAATGAAATCCACCTCGTACTGTTCGGTCACGCCCGGGGCCAGGGTGCGTTGCGGTTCCGGCACGGTGGCCTGCGGCGCCGGCGGGTTGGCGTCGCCGACCGCAGGAAAAACGCCCAGCACCACGCGCTCCGCGGTCGACGAGGCATTGTGGACGGATGCCGTCACGGTGCCCCGGTCGTTCACGAGGATCACCTGGGCGGAGCTGAGCGTCATCGACAGGTGCTTCATGACGCGCTCAAGTGCAGGCGGCAGGCAGCGAGGCCCGGGCAGGTCAGGCTCAGGGAGCCGCCGGCCCGGCCGATGGTGAGGTCGGTGGTGGCGCCGGGGTCGAGCTTCTGGGCGGCATCCGTTCCCTCGATCGTCATACTCACGGTCACGGTGCTGGGAGCCGACACCACCTCGAGCGTTCCCCGTTTGGTGACTGGGCCGAGGTCGAAGGTTCCCCCGAAGGCGGCGATACTGAACGTACATCCCTGCTGAACGGTAATCTGCTGCCCGGCGATGGCGCACCGACCGGCGGTGAGCAGCAGGTCGGCCGTCGTGAGCGGGGCGACCGGAGCGATGCCGGTGAGGCGGGAGGGCAGGGAGCCGTCCGCCGGCCGATCGCCGCCGCCCAGGCTCACGCCGAAGACGAAGACCAGCACGGCGATACCGGCGACGACGCCGGCGATGATGAGGGGTCTGCGGTTGTTCTCGGCCATCAGCGCGCCCCGCCGTCACTCGGCGCCGGGGCCACGATCTCGTGGGTGATGTGCGCCGGTTTCATGGCACCGACGATGCGCTGCACGAGGTCGATCTGATCGGCGGCGGCGGCCGGGACCGTGACAACCACATGGAAATCCCCAGGCCGGTCGGTGACGCCGAATCCGTGGCATCCGGTGGCGAGCTGCAGCATCCGGGTGAGCCCCGCCGGCGTCCCTCGAGTCGCCGACAGGTCGGCCGCGTTGGCGATCAGGTCACGTTCCCGCGCCGCGTCAATGACGGATCCCCCACTCGGGCCCTGGCCGGTCAGCCAGTCCAGGTCCACCCAGCTGGCGAGGTATCCGATGAGCCCGGTCGGGGCACGATAGGGGTGCACGACCGTGTCGATCGAGTCGAGCACGTCGAGCACGGGCGCGTGAAAATCGGCGGTGACGGCGAGGAGCGCGCGGAGCGGTGCGCTCTGCTCCACCGATACCTGAAACACCTCGGGCAGGATGCTCAGCATCAGCGATTCCGTGAGCACGGGGCGCGTCGGCGTGGTGTCAGTCACGGGCACGCACCACCTCAATGCGGTGATCCCCCGAGCAGAAGAGCCAGGTGGGCGGCAGGGTGATCAGCGTGTCGACGACACGAGCGGTGCAGCTGTGCCAGGTGGTCGCGTCGTCGGTGGACCGGTAGATTCCCGCGGGGCCGGCACCGAGCACGAGGGAACTCCCGTCGTCCCGCAGCGCGCCGGACACCGACCGCACCGGGTGGAAACGGGCCCGGTCGCGCAGCGGCAGTCCGCAGTTGACGTCCCGCTGGTCCCACTGGCGTGTGGTCCCTGCGGCAAGCGGAAGCCGCAGCACCCCGCCGCTCTGCGTCGCGGCGTATGCCGCATCACCCGTGATGTGCACGCCCCAACAGCTTCCGCCGCTCCACCCTGCTCCGAGCTCCTCCCACGAGGCCAGGAGCGCCGCGTCAATCGTGGTGCGGGCGAGGTCGTCGATGCGCAGGCGGGCGCACCCCGTGCCACCGCCCTCCGGAACGGCCCGGCCGAGCCACAGGTACGTGGCCGGCCCGTCGTATTGAACGGCGAGGCAGCGGATGTCCTCCCCCGCGGACCGCACGCGCTGGAACGACTCGGGCGCCCCACCTCGGGGCGACAGCCACACGCCGGCCGCCGCTTCGGCCGTGAGGATCACGCCGGTCTGTCCGCGCACATCCGTGAAGGAGTCGATCGCGTAGAAGCCACGGTCTGGTTGGGTTGGATCCACGAGATTCTGCACGGGGATCGCGCCCGGGGCATCGCCCAGCTCGTAGAGGCCCTTTTCTCCGGCGAGGAGCAACACGGGCCGTCCCGTCCGATCGACCCAGGCGAGGTCCGCGAGGGTGAAGCCCAGTTCGGCCCGGCGGCTCCAGCTTTCGCCCAGATCGTCGCTCACGTATACGCGCGACCCGTCGCCGTGGTCCGTGGCGACGGCGACCATGCCCGGGTGTGCCGTCGCAGCTCCCCTGGCCACCTTGAATGGAACGATGGAGCGAACGTTTTCGCCGGCGAATTGGGCGCACGCCTCCCACCCGTCACCGAAATTGGTGGTGCGGAACAGCACGTCGTCCTGGGCGGCGAACCAGGTTCCCGCCTGCCCCTCGGCCTGGACGAGGGAGGCGGCCTCCGAGTCGGGGACCTGGTTCAGCTCCAGCCTCACCCGGTCGACGTACCGCACGCCCGGTTCGGCCTCCTCCATCGCCCGGTACAGGTTGGAGGCATGCAACGGCCGACCGAACCCGAAACCGAAGCCCACCCCGGTTCCCGAGGTGCCGCCGGGAAGCGGGTTGATGGCCTCGTTGAGCCTGCGCACAATACGGTCTTTCACCGCGAGCGGGTCTTCATCGGGGCGGACGACGACCCGGGCGTCGACGAGCACCTGTTTGTAGCGGGCCCAGCGCACCACGGGCGTGGCACCGATGGTCGCGCGGTCCCTCAGATAGCGATCCACCTCGGCACGCACGTCTTCCCTGCCCTGCGTATCGAGCTGCTCGAGACCGATCGCACCGTTCACCCGGGACGCGACCGGCACCTGTGGTACGAGAACGACGCCCACCTCCCCCGGGTTGGCGAACGACCACACGTCCAGACGGGTCAGCGCATGGGCCCTGGCGACCCCGCCGTGCCGAGACGCCAGCACCTCGTAGTCGCGGGCCGTCACTGCTCGATCGCGGGCCTGAAAATCCTGCGGGGCACGCTGCAGCGCGTCGGCCAGGGGTTCCTGATCGCGGCCGCCGGTCGCCGGCTCGGGATTACTCACCCGCACCCCGGGCAGGGAACTGCGCAGCACCGTGAGATGACCGGCCGGAACGTTTCCCCGCTCGCCGCCACCGGCGCGAAACCACGCGCGAACCTGGGCGCCCGGAGAGGGAACCACGGGCGGCGAGGACGGGGTCCGATCGCTCCACCAGGCGAAGATCACCGTTCCCGACGTGCGGTCGACGCGCACCACGGGTTCCCCCGGGGTCGCATCGGCGAAGGCATCCACCTCGCGGCAGAAGCGGAACGGCCGGCCGTCGACGAGTACGGCCTCGCCGCTGGCCAGGCTGGAACCCTCCGGCACCTCAATGCCGATGTTGAGGCCGTCTCCGGATACGACCGGGGCGCCCGGAAGAACGAAGACCTGGCCGGGACGGCCGGTCCCGACCCCGAGCAGCGCGGCATCGACGAACTCCGAATCCACGGCGTCCACGCTGACGCTCTGGGTGCCGGCCGCCAGCACGGCGTCCGCCACCGTCGTGAACACCGGCTGCGCGGCACCGGGAATCCCGGGCGGCGGACTCACCTGGGTTCCCCGAGGAATCAGAATGTCGGGACCGTCCGTGGCGACCCGGGTGAACTGCAGGGTGGCCGAGGCGGCACTCGGCGGATAGACCGAGGTGCCGAGCAGGTTGAGGTACACGGCGTACAGCTTCTCGGGCACCCGGTTGAGCCGGTACATGAGCAGGTCGGTCAGGTGCGCGAACGCCTCCACGAGCACCACTCCGGGGTCGTGAACCGAAAGGTCCGTCCAGTCGGGATCGACCTGGCGGATGCGTTCGCGTGCGCTGTCGACGAGTTCGACGAAGCTGCGGTCGTCAAGGTTGGGTACGGGGATGCTCATTCCGGGCTCCTCCTCGTTGTGGTGCTGCCGGATGGGCCCGCGAGCGGCACCGCCACGGCGACCTCGTCGTCGTTCTGCGTGGCGCGCACCCGGTAGCGGAGGCGCACCTCCAGCAGGGCAGGGTCGTCCGGTGCACACGTTGCGTCGAGCGACAGCACGTCGATGCGTCGCTCCCACCGCCGCAGGGCGCTCGCAACGTAGTGGATGGCGAGCCCGGCCGTGGTGTCGTCTCCCGGGGCGAAAACGAGCCGGAACAGGTGGCAGCCGTAATCGGGTCGATTCACCCGCTCGCCGGGTCTCGTGCTCAGCAGCAACAGCACCGCCTGGCGCACGGACGCGTCGGCCGAGACGGTGGCAAGTCGACCGTCCGGCGTGAGACGAAGCCCCGCAGTGCCGGCCGACACATCGAAGTCGGGGTGCACCAGGGCGATTGCGCGATACCGGGCGGCGGTCATGTCGACGCCCGGGCGAAGCCCTGGCCCGGCGAGCGCACCGTGTATTTGACGGCGCCCGGCGGGGTTCCGTCGGTGTAGCCCTCCACCGTGTCCAGGCACACGGCCAGGCCGCCGATCCGCACGAACGTGGAGTACCCCTTCGCCACCACGAGGGTGGCCTTGCAGGGCTTGATGTTGAGGCCGACATTGGGGCATCCGTTGATGCTGCGCCCCTGCGGGTCGGGTTGCACGAGCACGGGGGAACCGGTCACCGCCACCCACTCCTGCGAGGGCTCGTTGACGACGGAACCGTCGTGGCCGCAGCGCAGCACCCCCTTCTGCACGAGAATCTTCATGTCGCCTCCTCGAAATCCACGGTTCTGGCGCGCACTCGCAACGCGCGCCCCGGTGCTTCGATAGTGAGGTCGGTCGCGGAGTGGATGAGGAACTGCTCGGGGGTGAGCGAGAGGGACGAGCCGTGGCCGTCCTCCACGCGGATGCTGCGAGCCGCGCCGTCGAGCACGACGCGCTGCCCGTCGGCGGTCGCCAGCGTGAACCGGCGCCCGCGTTCTCCGCTCAGGTCCGCATCGGGCACCTGCTCCGGCCCGAAGAGACCACCGAGCACGATGGCGTCGTTGGGGTCGCCCGCTGCGAGGAGAACAAGCACGGTGTCGTCGACGTTGGGTAGCAGCACTGCTCCCTTGCCGGTTCCGGCCCCCATGGTGAGCACCGGCGCCCACCCCGTGCTCACATGGGGGAAGGCCGCCAGATCCACGCGCACCCGGCCGCGCTGTTCCGGGTCGTCCACCTCGATGACGAGGCCGAGCGTCGTCACGTCCGCCGCTCGGGTACCGGCCGTGGCCGGCGCAACCGGCGGCGGCGTCGTGGAAACGGTGGTCTCATATCCGTTTCCCGCGATCGAATGCACAACGCGGCATGCCGTGTACGTTCCCTCGAAGTTCGGGGCCACGCCGCTGATCCTGATTCGGCCGCCCACCCGGATGCGCGGATCCCCCTCGGCCACGAAGACACCGGTCACTTCGCCGCCTGCCCGCACGTCCAGTTCGGCCTGCGCCAGGTCGGCGGCCGTGGCGTCGTCGGCCAGCGGGTCGTTCTGACGCAGCAGGGCGCCGCCGCCCCCGACGCTCTGCGGGGCGGCGTCGGCGCGCACCCGTGCCCTGGCCCGATTGTCGGTCGAGTCTCCCCACACCTCGGCGGCCTGCGCCGGGTTCCAACCGGTGACGACCGTGCTCAAGAACGCCGGTTCCTGGCTCAACTCCACTTCGGCGGAATGCAACGACGACCCGAGGAGCAGGTCGATGGGGTCCCCCTCACCCGTGAGGTCCACAAGCCGAAGGGTTCCCTCGTCTACCACGGGGTAGAGTCCCAGCCGGCGGCTCGCCTCCACGAGCAGGCTCAGGTCGGAGCGGGCGAGTTGGTAGACCGGTCCCGGCCGCCCGTTTCCGCCCACCACGCTGAGCCCCGTTCCGGCGCAGAGCGCGGTGGCGAGACCGTTGAGATCGACGTTGTCGTGCAGACGGGTGAACTGTCGTTTCCGCAGTCGGTGCAGGGCGTCGTAGGCCCGCACGCGTATTTCTTCGGAGAGGTCGGCCGCGTAGCTGTGCTCGACCACAGTGACCTCACCGACGAACAGCGCCCGGCGCACACCGGCGATCTCCACTCGGAGGGCGTCGCCGGGCGCCGGGTTCACCCGGCGCCCGGCATCGAGTGTGACCCAGTTGATGCGGCACATGGCGGGTTGGGCGAGCGCGGCGGTGACTTCGATCGTCGCCACGGAGGACGCCTCCGCCGCCGTGAGCCGGTCCCGGCCGAGGGTGATCGTGATGTCGGGCAGCCCCTGCACGTCGCTCATCGCGGCTGCTCTCCGAATGGCGGAAGGGACAACCTCCCGCTGAAGTGAAAGGGGTCATCGACGTTGCTGAATTCGAGGATGGCCTTGGTGAGCAGCGGTGTGCCGTAGGCGAGCATGGACAGGATGCCGTATTCGCGGGTGGGCGTCAGCGGCCTCGGCACATCGGCGAGAGGTGAATCCGGGGCGAGAGTTTCCACGCCGCCGTCTCCCGGAACCGCCACGGTCTCCACTGGAGGGGCGGTCAGGTCAACAACGGGCAGGCGCTGCGCGAGCTCGAAGTTTTCGCCCCCTTCCTCGTCGGCGCTCTGGCCCACCCGCACGAACACGAGCCGCATCCAGGACCGTAGCGGGGAACCGTCCGCCGCGAACCGATCGAAGCGCTCGGCCACCTCGGTGACGATGCCGGGCATGTCCCACGCCCGTCCCCACAGGAAGTGAACGGACGGCGGTCGTCGTTTCTTGTCGACCTCGGCGGAGTTCTCGGCGAGTTTCCAGATCGGGCGGGTCATTTGACGCACGTCGGACACGGTCACGTTCTGGGGCGCCAGGTCCACGTCGAAGACCAGGTCGAGTCGAAGCTCGGTGTGCCCGCCTCCGGTGAAGTGCAGGGGGTCGTCGGCGAGTCCCGCGCCGGTCAGGCGACCACCGGCGGAGCGGCGCGGCTCAACGCCCGCGGTGCGCGACATCACCACCGTTTCCGGGTTGAGCAGGCATCCGAAGTGTTCCCCGGTGTCTTCGATGAGAAACGCGACCCGTTCCATGTCACACGCTCGCCTGCTCCTCGGCGAGGCGCCGCGCCCGGGTGACCTCGCGGATGACCGACTCGGCGCTGGCCCCGCTCACCGTGAACGGGCGCGGCGAGGACAGCTCCGGCCAGGGGTGGGTCGCCGCCGGGGCACCCGCGGCGAGCGCTCGCGCGTCGGCGGGCGAGGGCCGCGGCGACCCGTCTGGGGAGCCGTCGTGAGCCGGTCCGCGCCGGGCTGCGGCTGCGGAAACGTCGAACCCCGGCCGCGGTTCCCCCCGGGCACCGTAGGAACGGATGCCGACGGTCTCTCGAGCCGCACCGCTCGGGGACGCGGGCGCCGGGGTCGTGGGTGGAGGGGTGTGCGGGATCACAGCTGCCGTGCGGTCGCCGTCGTGGGCGTTCGGCGCCGTCGACGCGCGGGACACCGCTCCCGCGGGAGCCGAGGTCGACGGGGCGCCGGGCGTTCTCAGCACGATGCGGCGGGGTGCTCCGGTGAGCGCATCCCGGGGGTCGGCGTCTGCCGCGCCGCGGGCCGGCGGCGATGTGGGCGCTGGTGTCGGCGGTGGAGTGGCTGACCGGCGCAGGCGCAGGCGCGCCGCGGGGCGATCGTTGGACGAGGCCGCCGCCACGGTGTCCGCGGGGCGATCCGCGCCGACGTTCGACGGCGTGTCGGCGCGCACCCTGGACTCCGGTCGCGGAGAGCCCGAACGGACCTCCCCGACCCAGGGAGCACCACGGCGGGCATCTCCGTGCGGCCCCGCAGGCGCCGGAGGCACGCCCGGCGGATCGACGTCCGTCGGAAGGACCGTCGGATGACCTGACGCCCGATGGCCAGTTGCCGCCTGACCTGTTGCCGAGTGACCGGTTGCCGCATGGCGTTCCGCCGGGTTCTCCGGACGTGACCCGTCGCCCGGATCGGGCCCGACGTACTCGGGCTGCCTCGGGTCCGGCGCCGCCCGGTCCGCCTGGTGCCGGCCCGGGCGCGCGGCCGGCGGGAGCGACGCCTCCCGAATCCGGCGCAGCCAGTGGTCCGGCGCACCGTCCGGATCCGCGACCCACGACAACGACGAATCGGTGTCGCCCGCGTCGGTGCCGGTGCCGACGATCGGACGGCGCACCACTGCATCCGCCGGGCGCTTCGTCGACGCGTCGGTCGGGTGCCACACGCGGGTGAGCGTGCGCACGGCCTCGGCGAGCCGGCTAAGCGGGCGGCGTCGCGGGAGCATCGTCGAGTTTCAGCTGATCGTAGGCGAGGCTGAGCGACTCGATCGCCAGCTCCTTGCCGAGGGCGTCCAGCGGTGCACCCGACCACTCACACGGCCACGCGCCGATCAGGTTCCAGCGTCGCACTTCGGTCGTTCCGGCGTCGTTGAGCATCGCCAGCGACACGTTGCGGCGCTCCACCCGGCCGTCGACGGCCGCGAAAAGCCACTGCAACAGCTCCTTGGAGTCGGTCAGGCCGTAGCGCAGCGTCACCGGCGGGTACTCGACCGGCCCCGGCATCGTACGCACGGCCGCGTTGTCTCCGCCTTCCCGCCACAGCAGACGCGGAATCTTGACGCCGAGACCGTCCACCCGGGTGAAGTGCCCCTGCACCACGGTCTGGATCACGAGCTTGAAGTTGTACGCCCGATAGGGATCGACGACGTTGCCCGGCTGCGCCTGCGGTGCTGCGGCCTGCGGTGGTGGAGTAGGTGCGTCAGACATGTCAGCCTCCCAGGTTTTCGATCTCGGTGGTATCCACCGATTGCATGAGTTTGAAGACGATGAATTCGGCCGGTTTCACCGGGGCGAGGCCGATGATCGTCACGAGCCGACCGGCGTCGCGTACCTCGGGCGGGTTGGTCTCCGCATCGCACTTCACGAAGAACGCCTGCTGCGGGGTTGTGCCGAACAGGGCGCCGTCGTGCCAGACATTCGTGAGAAAGTTGCCGATGTCCCGGCGCAGGGATCGCCACAACTCGTCCTTGTTGGGTTCGAACACCGCCCACCGGGTGCCTTCCTCGATCGATTCCTTGATCATGTTGGTCAGCCGCCGCACGGGTACGTAGCGGTACTCGCTCGCCTCGGGGGCCTTGGTGCGCGCACCCCACACGCGGATGCCCTCCCCCGGAAAATAGCGGATGCAGTTGACCCCGGCCGGGTTGAGCACCTCCTGCTCGCCGCGGCTGATGCGCTGCCGGAGGTCGAGAGCCCCCTGGATGGGCTCGTTCGCGGGGGCCTTGTGCACGCCGCGGCTCGCGTCGACGCGTGCCCAGACCCCGGCGATGTGGCCGGAGGGCGGCTGAGTGACCCTGATCCCGGAAACGGGATCGACCACGACCAGCCAGGGCACATAGATCGCGGCATAGCCGCCGGGAGACTGGGGCGGGCCGAGCGACAACTGCGTGTCCTCCCCGTCGCTCGCCGTGTTCTTGCTCGGCACGCCGGAGGTCGCCACCCGGGTCAGCGCCGAGACGTCGGGACCGTAGTCTTCCACGGCGTCGAGGATGGCGACCCGATCCTGGCGCAGCGGGTGTTCGCAGTGCTCGATGAGGGCGGCGTACGAGTCGGCATCGGCGTAGCCGGGCGCCGCGACGATGGAAATGTCGTCGATTTTCTCCAGGTTGCGCAGGCCGGTGGGTTTCGCCGCCGTGCCGAGAAGGCTACCGCCGGTGCCGATGTTCACGACGTAGCACCGTCCGCCTCCGTTGTTGAAGAATCCGTAGACGGCATTGGACAGCGGCGTTCCCACCGTCGCCGTGCCGACGAAGATATCCACGAACTGCGTCCAGTTGTCGAGCACGACCGTCTGGTCAAGTCGAGCCTTGGCATCCGGGGCCACGCCCACAAATGCGGCGATGCTCGAGTTCACCTGCCCGATCGCCCGGGCGCCGCTCGGCACCTCCTGTACGTACACGCCCGGAGCAAGATAGTTGGGCATGTTGTTCTCCTTTCATTGAGTGTTGCCGAGGCGGTTACTGGGGTGCCCAGGCCAGGGTGAGCGTGGGGTCAACGGGTGCCGTCACCGCCAGTGACTGCCCGTGGTATTCGACAATGAAGTCCTGAACGGCATCGGGGGTGGAGAGCAACGAGAATGCGCCGGAACCATCACTGACGACCGCGAGCGCCGAGGAGCGGGAGCGGATGCTCGCCCCGGGGAGTCCGTGCCCGTCCGGCCCCACGACGATGCCGCGCAACAACCGTCCGATCACCGTGGTGAGCTGCAACGGTTCGAGGATCGGCGGGCCCTCCGGCTCACTCAGCCGCAGGGTCACGGGCACCCGCACCATGAACCCGAGGCCGGTTCCGCCGCCGGTCTCGGCCGGATCCAGGGAGCTCACGGCGTAGCGTGCGCTCTTCTCGACGGCGCCGAGCATCTGCTCGACGTGTTCGATGCTGCGCGGCCCGGTGCAGACCACGGCCGCACCGAGTTCGAGATCGAGCACCGGACCGTCCCGACGCGATCGACCGATGCGATCCACGGTGATCACGCGAACGATCACGGGGTCGGTGGGAACAGGGCCGCCGTCAGCCACCCCGACGCTGTCGGGTGCCACCGCGTCGGCGAGCACCGAAACCAGACTGGACAGGGTCGATCGCACAACGCTCACGTTGCACCTCTTTCCCGAGTTCCCAGCGGTAACTGTGCAGACACAATACTCCCGCCGCTGCCGGGTGTCACCGGCAGCGCTGGTCATTGCCTGCGGGACGAGGCCGACGGGCCTATGCTGTCGGCACAGAGTCGAGACGATCATTTGAGGCGCAGGGCACGTCGACATGGCAGACAACCACCGCGGCACCAGTCACCGTTCCGGGGGCACCCATGTGTGAGGTGCCGGCGCGGCGCATCTCCTCCGCCCTTCAACCCTCCCGCATCATCCTCACGGTGCTGGCCGTCGGCCTGGTCGTCGTCGGAATCCTGCTCCGCGACCTGATGGGTCTGGTGCTGCTCGGCCTCGGGGCGGTCGCGCTGCTCGCGGCCGTGGCCTTTCCCGTGATCAAGCAGGTGGAGTTCGGCTTTCCCATGGGCGTCAGGGTATCGACGGCGCTGCGCGACCGGGACACCGAGTTGCAGGCCGCGTTCACCCAGCAGCGCGGTGATCTCGGCCTGTACACCCAGCTGATGTGCGACGATCCGGAAGTGGCGACCCGGCTGCTCGAGGCGGCCTGGGCGCGCACGGCAGCTCTGTGGCGCGGCCCGGTCACCCCCGCGCTGCGCGACTACGTACTGTGCGAATTCGTGCGGCTGCTGACAAAACAGTCCCAGTGGAACCGTATCCCGGCCGGCGCACCGAGCGTCGGCAGCCGAGCAGCGCCGGAAAGCGCGCTATCTGAGCTGCCGGTCGCCGCACGCATCCTGGTGGTGCTGCGGGAATTCGCCGATCTGCCCCTCGCTCAGATCGCGTCACTCACCAATCAGCCCATCGCCGCGGTGACGACCGGCCTCCGTAGCGCACAAGAACGGCTCGCTCGCCCCGACGCGTCGAATGACGACTCATGAACGCCCGACTCCGACGCAGGCTGCTCGCGGATGCCGCGATGGCGTCCCACGCGCACCCCGCGGAGGTGAGGCGAGCGCTGAAGCGCGGCATGCTGCGCTACCGCGCGCGCGTCTGGATGATGTACACGGCCGTTACGGTGGTCTGGCTCGTCATCGCCGGTTCCCTCACACTGAATCATCCGGCGGCCCGGGCACTGATGGAGAACGCCTCCGATTCCACTCCGGTGACACCCTCGTCCGAACCGACCCAGGAGTCGAGCCCCAGCACCAGCCCCAACACCGCGACCCCGAGCGCAACCTCCTCCCCCACGCTCCAGAGCATCAGCATCCTGCCACCAGAAGCCATCTCGCTGGTTGAGGGAATGGAGCAGGAGTTGAGCGTTCTCGGCCACTTCAGCGACGGGTCGAGCAGCCTGCTGACGGGCACGCCCGCGTGGACTTCCGACAATGACAAGGTCATACAGATCTCGAACCAGGGAATCGCATCGGCAGTCAGCGCGGGTGACACCACGGTTTCGGTCACACTGGGTGAGTTCAAGGCCACGGCGAGCGTCGTCGTTGACCGGCGTGTCCTCACCGGACTGACCATCAGCCCGGGACCCTTCGGTGCCCTGCGCCAGCCGATCATGCACAACCTGCAGCCGGGTCAGAACCTCACGCTCATCGCCATCGGAACCTACAACGACGGCACGTCGGCCGTCGTCGACACTGTGGCGTGGTCCTCCGACGACGAAACCGTCGCCACGATCGATGGCGGGACGGTGAGCGCCATCGCCCCCGGCACGGCGATCATCACCGCAAGGGTCTTTCTGACGCATTTCCCGTCACGAAAAGTTCAGATCACGGCCCAATACCCGGTAGTGGTCGCCAAGCCAGACGTTGCCGCTCCGCCAACAGCACCCGCCCCGACCAACACACACGTTGTGCAGTGAAATCGCCACCGGGCCGCCGACCGAGGCGAAAGCCCCTACCCCGATAGCGCCGGGCCAACTACGGTCGTGACTATTGTTTGCGACCAGAAGGAACCCCACCATGACCCATGCCGGACCGGCCCCGCGCAACGGCGCACCACACGCCTCGCCGCACGCGATCGAGGTGCGCGACCTCGACAAATCGTTCGGTACGAACGTGGCGCTCGCGGGCGTGAGCTTCACGATTGCCCGCGGCAGCGTCTTCGGGGTCATCGGCCCCAACGGCGCCGGCAAAACCACCTTGATGCGCACCCTGCTCGACATCATTCGTCCCACCGCGGGCACGGCCACCGTGCTCGGCACGGATTCCCGCAACGCCGGCCCGGAGCTCCGACACCGCATCGGGTACCTGCCCGGGGACCTGATTCTCGAAGGTCGGATCAGCGGCCGGCGACTGCTCCGGCACTACGCCGATATCTCCGGGCCGGTGCGCGAGGGGCGCATCGAACAGTTGGCCGACCGCTTCAGGCTCGACCTGGACGCTCCGGTGCGCAAGCTCTCCAAGGGAAACAAGCAGAAGCTCGGCGTGATCCAGGCATTCATGCATGAACCGGAGTTGCTCGTTCTCGACGAACCCACCAGCGGGCTGGACCCGCTGATGCAGCAGGAGTTTCTGAGCCTGGTGCAGGAGGCCAGCGAGGCCGGCCAGACCGTGTTCCTCTCCTCCCACGTGATCAGCGAGATCCAACAGGCCGCCGACGAGGTGGCGATCCTCCGCGATGGCCGCATCGTCACGATCGCGAGCGTCGACGAGCTGCGCAATACCGCGATCCGCCACCTGCGCATGTCGGCGTCGGGGGTCGGCGCCGCGGAACTCACCGCGGTCCTGGCCGCCGTGCCTGGTGTGGGCGACCTGGCGTGCACCGTCGACTCGGCCGCCTTGGCCACGGCCACGGCCACCCTGAGCGGTGCGGTCCGGCCCTTCGTGCAGGCGATCGCCGTCCTGCAGGTGACCGACCTCGTGCTGGAAGAACCCGATCTGGAAGAGTCGGTACTCACCCTGTACTCCGCACCGGCGGCATCCGATGCCGTGCCGGCGGGGGCTCGGTCATGACGGCACCGGTGCTTCGACCGCGCGGCGCGGGGCGCACGCCCGAGCTGCGCCGGGCGCGGCTGCCCGTCTTCGGGAAGGTCTTCAGCGAAAGCCGGCGATCGCTCATCGGGTGGTCGCTCGGGCTCACCGCCGCGGCGTCGCTCTATCTGCCGCTCTTTCCGAGCATGAACCAGAACTCGCAGATGCAGGACCTGATCGACAGCATGCCTGCGGAACTCACCCGCACCATGAACTATGAACAGATCGGGACCGGTCCCGGCTATGCGCAGGCCACTCTTTTCGGTCTGATCGGATTCGTTCTGCTGAGCATCGCCGCGATCAGCTGGGGCGCGTCTGCCCTCGGCGGCGACGAAGAATCGGGCCAGCTGGAACTCACCCTCGCCCACGGCGTGACGCGGGTGCAGGTCGCACTCGCGAGGTTTGCGGCGCTGGCGGTGAAGGTTCTGGGCCTGGCCGCGCTCACCTGCGCACTCGTGTGGTTGTGGAACGGCCCGGCGCAATTGGAGATCGACCCGTATAATCTGCTCGGCACCGGGATGCTGTTCGGCGGGCTTGTGCTGCTGAGCGGATCGGTCGCACTTTTGTGCGGCGCTCTGACGGGCCGGCGCATCTGGGGCATCGGAGGCGGCGCCGGCGTGGCGGTGATCGGCTACACGTTCAACGCGATCGGAAATCAGAACGCCACAGTGGAATGGTTGCACGGGCTCTCACCGTACTACTGGGCCTTCGGCCACAATCCGCTCAGCTCGGGCGCGAATTGGGGTGTCGTCGTGCTTCTCCTGGCAATCTCGATCCTGCTGGCCGGGGCAACCGCCGTTGCGTTGCGGCACCGAGATGTGGGCGTGTGACCGAATTCTCATGTCGGACGCGTAGCCTTGAGTGACCCTCGACAATCGCGGGTTCCTGAAAGGCTCTTCGTGGACACCATCCAGCTCCAGCACTTTACCGCCGTCGCGGAGGAGTTGAACTTCACTCGCGCGGCGAAAAACCTCAACGTGCCGCGCATGACGGTGAGCGTGTCGGTGAAGGACCTGGAGGCAGAACTCGGTCAGGCTCTGTTCGATCGCAGCACCGATGTCACCCGGCTGACCAAGGCCGGCGCGGCCCTCCTGTCGGACATCCACTACGAGGCAGAGAAGAACGCCCCGCCGCCCCGCCCGCCGGGAGGCAAGGCCAAGGCCTCCAAGGGAAAGGGCCGTACGCCCGCCGTCAAGGGCGCCCCGCGCGTCGGCAAGAAGCGCCAGTCCCGCTAGCCCGCGCTAAAACCCGCGCTAAAACCGGAGTTTCTGAGACACGCCGGGGCGACACGCCACCCGAGGCCGCGTGTCGCGAAAGTCTCCGGTTATATGGGGCCCGGATGCGCTGAGCTTACTGTTCGTTGACCCGACCCGCCTCCACGTGCCAGTGACGGTCCATTCGGACGTTGCCGAGCATCCGCCGGTCGTGCGTGACGAGCAGGAGCGTGCCGTCATAGGAGTCGAGCGCCTGCTCGAGCTGTTCGATCGCCGCCAGGTCGAGGTGGTTCGTGGGCTCGTCGAGAACGAGCAGGTTCACTCCCCTCGCCTGCAGCAGCGCCAGACCGGCCCTCGTCCGTTCGCCGGGCGACAGCTCATCGACCGGACGATTCACGTGGTCGGCCTTGAGCCCGAACTTGGCCAGCAGGGTGCGCACCTCCGCCACGGTGAGGTCGGGGACCAGGGCCTCAAAACTTTCGGCGAGCGGTTCGGGCCCGACGAGCAGGGTCCGCGCCTGGTCGATTTCCCCGATGCGTACGCTGGCGCCGAGGCTCGACGTACCGGCGTCCGGTGTCGACCGGCCGAGGAGGGCACGCAGCAGGGTGCTCTTGCCGGCGCCGTTCGGCCCGGTGATCCCGATGCGTTCCCCCGCGTTCACCTGCAGGGACACCGGACCGAGCGTGAAATCGCCCTGCCGAATGACGGCCGCCGCGAGCGTTGACACCACGGCGCTCGACCGCGGGGCCGCGCCGATCGTGAACTCGAGCTGCCACTCCTTGCGCGGCTCGTCGACCTCGTCCATGCGTGCGATGCGGCTCTCCATCTGGCGCACCTTCTGCCCCTGCTTCTCGCTGGATTCCGTCGACGCCTTGCGTCGTATCTTGTCATTGTCGGGGGCCTTCTTCATGGCGTTGCGTACGCCCTGGCTCGACCACTCGCGTTGTGTTCTGGCCCGCCCCACCAGGTCGGCCTTTTTGGCCGCGAACTCCTCGAAGTCGTCGCGCTTGTGCCGGCGGGCGGTTTCGCGCTCCTCGAGGTACGCGTCGTAGCCGCCGCCGAACACCCGGTTCGCGCCCTGGGCGAGGTCGAGTTCCAGAACGCGAGTGACGCATCGGGCGAGGAATTCGCGGTCGTGGCTGACGAGCACCGCACCGCCACGGAGACCGCGCACGAACGACTCGAGCCGCTCGAGCCCGTCGAGGTCGAGGTCGTTGGTGGGTTCGTCGAGCAGCACAATGTCGAACCGCGACAGCAGCAGGGCGGCGAGGCCCACGCGCGCCGCCTGACCTCCCGAGAGCGACGTCATCAGCGCGTCGCCGGCAACGTCGGATCCCAGGGTGAGCCCCAGCTCCGCGAGCACAACGGGCAGTCGGTCTTCAAGGTCGGCCGCTCCGCTCGCGAGCCAGCGGTCGAGCGCCGCCGAGTAGACATCGGCCGGGTCCTGGCCATCGGTCCGTGCCGACGTGTCGCCGAGAGCGGACGCAGCAGCGTCCATTTCGAGGGTGGCCTCGGCGCAGCCGGTGCGCCGTGCGATGAAGCCCGACACGCTCTCGCCGGCCAGGCGTTCGTGCTCCTGCGGCAACCAGCCGATGAAGGCATCCGTCGGCACGAGGTTCACGGAGCCCTCCTGCGGTCGCAGGATTCCCGCGAGGAGACGCAACAGCGTGGACTTGCCCGCGCCGTTCACACCCACGACGCCGATGACGTCGCCGGGTGCGACCGTCAGGTCGAGCGAGTCAAAAAGTGTGCGGTGCGAGTACCCGCCGGCCAGGCCCTTGGCCACGAGTGTTCCGGTCATACTCCAATGTTCTCATTGACTCCGGCGTTCCCTTCGACTGCGCCTCCGGCTCAGTCACCCGGCCACTCGTCTTCGAGCGTGACCGACGCCGCGACGGTCAGGTCGATCACGGCGGTGAGCAAAGCCGATGTCGTCGTCGACCGCAGCAGGGCCACCTGGTCAAGAGGACCGACCGGCGCGATCGCCGCAAGTTGCCAGACGGCGGCCACCGGGTCGTGGGAGAGCTCGACGTCTGCGGCCCACCGTTGGTCCACGAATTCGCTCGCGCGGGCGAGCGCACGGCGAACGATCGTCTCGGCCTGCTCACGAAGGGGAAGCAGGCTGTCGTCCCACTCCAGGTCGGCGATCTCGCGCACCCGGGCGACCGGATGCGGGTCTTCCGCGAGCCACTCGATCACTTCGATGCGGCGTTCGCCCTGCGCGAGCAAGGCGACGACGCTCTCGTCTGCGCCGACCTGGGTGATCCGGGCGACCGTGCCGTAGCGAAAACGATGCTCGCCTCCGCCGACTTCCTGCCCTCGCTCGATCAGGACCACGCCGAATTCTGCGGGCTCCGCCTGGAGCACCCTGGCCAGCATCACCAGGTAGCGTTCCTCGAACACCCGCAGCTCAACCGGCATGTAGGGGAACAGAACGGACCCCAGCGGGAACATCGGCAGGTCCGTCACCTCAGGCGCGCCCAAGCGTGAGGCTGCGGGGGACAGAGACTGCGGCAGCGGAGAAGCGCACATTCGGATTGAGGGTCATGTGGTCCTGAGATTACACCTGTGTCAGGCCTGTTGCGTTTGCGCGTGCACCAAACGCACCACCTCATCGGCGCAGCCCCAGCTCATCGTGACGCCCGCACCCCCGTGTCCGTAGCAGGTGACCACGGTGCGCCCGGCGTGCTCGGTGGTCTCCACGCGCGTTGCGGACCGGAACGGGCGCAGGCCGACCTTCGCGTTCAACACCTCGGCGTCGTCGAGGGCCGGAACCAGTGCGCGGGCGCGCCGCAGAATCGCCAGCGTCGTCGCGGGGTCTTCATTGGCGTCCCAGGACCCGGACTCGGCGGTTCCCCCGCAAATCACGTCATCACCGCGGGGGAATATATAGAGCATCCCGTGCGGGTTTTCATCGTCGAGGATCCAGCCCGTGAGGCCCGGATTGCTCAGTCGAACCACCTGCCCGCGGATGGGCGTCATTTCCTCGTCCTGCATCAGCTCCGCTGACCCGAGACCGGCCGCGACCACGATGCAGTCGCTTTCCGGGTCGAAGCCGTGCAGCGTCTGCACGCGTTCCTGCACGAAACGGATGTCGGCATCGCGGCACTGCTCCTGCAGCCAGGGCAGGTAGGTGGACATCTTCACGAACGGCATCGTGCATACCGTTCCCGCCGCCGCCCCGCCCAGCAACTCGTCCGGGCGCGCGTCGCGGAGGTGCTCGAGGGCCGCGGTCCACCAGTCCCGGCGGGGTTCGCTGCGATATAGCGCGATGCCCGGGTTCATCGTGACCCCGGAGTCGGCGTCGTGGGACAACGCCTCGAAGTAGACGAATGACTCGCGTGACCAGCCGATGACGGCCTTTTTCGGGGCGGCTTCGAAGGGAAACCAAATGGCGGCGGCGGCCGCCGAACAGGTGTCTTCCGGCGCGTCCTCCGCGACGACGGTCACCGCGAACCCGGCGCGGGCCAGCTGCAGGGCGCAGGTCAGTCCGATCACACCGCCGCCGATGACAGTCACCGTCGTTGGGGGCTCTGAGCCGGGACTCGTCGAATCCGGCATTTTACTGAGCGGCGTCGTCGCGGTGGGCGTGCAGGGCGCTGGCGATGATCAGGTCCTGCCATCCCATGCCGACGGTCTTGAACAGGGCCGGGCCGGTGCGCGGCTCGGGGCCGTTAACGGCCAGTTGCGAGAGGGTGACCAGGTCGGCGGGGTCGATGCAGCCGTGCTCGATGCCGATGACCACGTCGCCACCTTCGCGAAGCGCCGTGTCGACGTCTTCCACGTACACCCGACTGCGCGCGGCCAACGCGTCATCGGTCTCTCGGGAGGCAGGATCGTGCGAGCCCATCGCCACGACGACCGCGTCGTCACGCACCAGGGCGCCGTCAAAGACGGGTTCGCTCGCGCTGGTGCAGCACACCACGATTTGCGCGTCGGCGACATCGGCGGCGGATCCGGCCGAGGCGGCGAAGCCTTCGGATCGCAGCGTTGCGACGACCGCGTCGGTGCGCTCGGCGGAGCGGCCGACGATTGTGACCCGGGTGAGCGGTCGCACGGCGGCCACGGCACGCACGTGGTACAGCGTCTGGGGGCCGGTGCCGAAAACGATCAGGGTGGAGGCGTCCGCGGCGGCCAGCAGGTCAACACCGAGGGCGGAAACGGCCGGAGTGCGCAGCAGGGTCAGGGCGATGCCGTCGATCAGCGCGACGGGGCGTAGCGTGTTCGACTCGAAAAGTAGGTAGTTTCCCTGAATCCGCGGCAGGTTCGCGGCCGGGTTCTCGGGGGCGACGGTGAGGATCTTGACGCCGGCGTAGTCGCCGAATTCTCCCGGCATGATGAGAAAGCTCCCGCGGTCCAGGGGAATGTTGCCGCGGGCCGGCGTTGCGTGCGGGTCGAGCCCCGCACGCAACGCCGTCGCCAGGGCAAGAACGGCATCTTTCATCGACAGGCCCTCGTTCACCTGATCGGGGGTGATGAGCGCGATCGCGGGTGTTGTCGATGAGATAATGTGCTTCCGTTCTCGGGTGTGGCGCTGTTAATCAATACGGTATTGCTGAAGCGGCATCGCTGCCGCGTCATTACTCGATCAGGCGCGGCTCGCCTACGTCTTCAGCGGATGCCGGCAGGCCGTGGCTTTCGAGGATGTCGACCATTCCGCCCGAGGCGTGCAGCTCGTCGATCGTGGCATCCAGGGCGGTGCCCATGTCGGCGTTGTCCTGGGTGTACGGGAAGCCGGTCTGAGCGGCCTCAACGGTCGCGAGAACGCGCTCGTCGGGGGCTACGGTGGTCACCTGGTAGTCCGTGTCACCGAAGTTGTAGAGCGATGTGCCGAAGGCATCCACGCCGACGCTGATGCGTCCGGCTTCGATGTCCTGCTTCAGCTCAACACTCGACGGGTAGACCTGCAGCTCCGAGCCGAGCAGGGTACGCAGGTCGTCGACCCAGAGATACCCATCGACTGTTCCGACCTTCTCCCCGACCAGACCTTCGACCGTGGTGATGCCGGACTCGGAGATGACGCTGAACTCGTCAAGGTAGTTCGGAGCCGTGAAGTTCACGATTTCGGCGCGAGCGGCCGTGCGGTACCAGTCGCCGATGGTGAGGTCGATGCGCTTGCTCTCGACGGCCGTGACCGCTGCGCTGTAGGTGACCGGAACGTAATCAACGGTGAGGCAGTTTGATTCGGCGAAGGCCGACACGATGTCGACGTCAATGCCCGTCGCGTCGCCGTCCTCGGTGTAGCTGAACGGGGGGATTTCGGTGATTCCCACGGTGAGAGCGCCGGATTCGACGGTGGAAAAATCGAAATCCGGTGCGCAATCATCGGCGACGTTGGTTGTTTCGGCGGCGCTGCACGCTGCGAGGCTTGCGACGAGTCCGGTCACCAGTGCGGCGCCGGCAAAGCTACGTTTCAAGTTCTTCATGTGAATCTCCTACTGTGTTGTGGAACTGAATGTGCTGTTGAACTGGTGCAGAGGGTAAGGATGGGGTCACCGCGCGTAGCTGAGGTGACGGGACATTTTCTTCTCGGTGCTCACGACGAGCCAGGATGCCGGAATGGTGATCATGGCGTAGAGCAGGCCGGCCAGCACGAGCACGCTGAGGTAGTTGAACGTGGTTGCGCCGATCGAGTAGGCCTGGCTCAGGAGCTCGGGCACCGCGATGGTGAACGTGAGCGATGTGGCCTGGAAGATCAGGATGCTGAAGCCCATCAGCGCGGGCAGGGCGATGCGCAGACCTTGGGGAATCACTACGAAGCGCAGGGTATCGCGCGGGGAAACGCCGAGGGTCTTGCAGGCTTCGACTTCCCCCGGCGGAACGGCTTGCAGTCCGGCCCGCAGAATCTCACTCGTGAATGCCGCCGTGGTCAGCGCGAGGGCCGAGCCGGCCGCCACGAATGAGGTGAGGGTGATGCCCACGCTGGGCAGACCGAAGTAGAACAGCTGCAGGACGACCAGCGCCGGTGCGCCGCGCCCGATTTCGACGATCACGACCGAGACGATGCGCGCCATCCGGTTTTGGCTGGAGGCCATCACGGCCAGCAGCAGGCCGATCGGGAGGCCGACGATCAGGCTGACGGCGGTGATGCGCACGCTGAGCCACAGGCCGCCGGCCAGTGCGGGCAGCCACTCGATCCAGTCCGCGATGACACTCATCGAGACACCTTCTTTCTCAGGCTGGCGTCAAGACGCCGTGCCAGCAGGGCCAGCGGAACGCTCAGGGCGAGGTAGATGGCGGCGGCGAGAATGTACACGGTGAGGCCTCCGGCGTTGGACCGCGCATCCTGGGTCGTGTAGAAGACGATTTCCGTGACGCCAATGGTGGAGGCGATCGACGAGTCCTTCAACAGGCTGATGGCGTAGCTCGTCATCGACGGAACGGACACCCGGAAGGCCTGCGGGCCGATGATCTGACCGAATGTGGTCCAGCGATTGACGCCGAGGGCGTTTCCGGCCTCCCACTGGCCCATGTCGACGGCCGAGATGCCGCCGCGGTAGATTTCAGCGAAGTAGGCCGCGGAGATGAGGCCGAGGCCGACGATCGCGGCCATCGTGGAATCGAAGCGGAAGGCTCCGATGCTCACGCCGAAGTAGATGATGAACAGCCACACGATCGCGGGGATGCCACGAATCAGATCGACGAGGCCACGGGAGACAAGCCGCACCAGGAAGTTCTTGGCCCGGAGGCCGACGACCAGGGGTACCCCCAGCACGACTCCGATCGAAACGGCGGCGACTGTGATGAGCAGCGTCATCGGCACGCCGAGGAGCACTGCTTGCAGGTGTTGCACGCCTACCGACCCAGAACAGCACGCAAGAACAGCTTGGTGCGATCGTGTTCGGGATCGGAGAGGATCTGACCGGGGTCGCCCTGCTCGATGATCTTGCCGTCGGCCATCACGATGAGGTTGTCCGACACGTCGCGGGCGAAATTGGTCTCGTGGGTGACCACGATCATGGTCATGCCCTCGTCGGCGAGTTCGCGCATGACGGCGAGCACCTCGAGGCCAACCTCCGGGTCGAGTGCCGAGGTCGGTTCGTCGAACAGCATGACCTCGGGATCCATCGCCAGGGCACGGGCGATGGCGATGCGCTGCTGCTGGCCGCCGGAGCAGCGGGCCGGGTACGCGTCGGCAAAATCGGCCAGTCCGACCCTGTCGAGGAGCAGCCGCGACCGCTCCTCCGCATCCTTGCGGCTGCGTTTGAGCACCCGTTCCTGAGCAAACGAGACGTTGCGCAGCACGTTCATGTGCGGGAAGAGATTGAAGTGCTGAAAGACCATGCCGGCCTTGCGGCGAAGCTCTTCGCCCTCTTTGTTGGTGGCCGTGGATCCGGCCTTGATGGTCTTGTCCCCGATGGTGATCTGGCCCTCGTCGGGAAGTTCGAGCAGGTTGATGCAGCGCAGCAGGGTGCTTTTTCCGGCGCCACTGGGGCCGATGATGGCCGTGACTTCACCGGCGGCGACATCGAGATCGATGTTGCTGAACACGTTCTTGTCGCCGTAACTCTTGGAGACACCTCTGAGGCTGACCATCTGCTTAGGCAGATTTGATTCAGGCACCATATCCCCCTCTAGGACTTGCGAAAGGCGGCTTCAACGTCGCCGCCGCTAGAGCTAAACGGTACAATTTCACATTGCAGAGGGCAACGTGAGCGGACATTGGTTACCAAACCGAAACACTTCGACTCCTGCCGGAAATGCGGAATCAGCCCTCTTTTTCGCCGCGACAATCAGCCTTCGTCGAGACCGGCCCACACACCTCGAATGTGACTGATATGACGCTCCATCAGCAATTTTGCTCCCGCCACGTCGTGCGCTTCGACCACGTCGAGCAGCTCCGTATGTTCTTGGGCAGTCGCGATCAGCTCGCCGGACGCTGCCAACGGTCCCAGACCGTAGAGCCGCGACAGATTTCGCAGGCGCCGCACCTCCTCTACGATCTGGCGATTGCCGGCCACGGCCAGAAGTTGCAGGTGGAAGGCGGTGTCCACGCGAATGAACTCACTGATATCGCCCGATATCGCCGTTGCGTTGATCTGCCCGGCCAGCGGGCGCAGGTCCCTGACCTGTTCGGGAGTGATCACGGCCGCTACCCTGGCGATCGTGGGGACCTCGATCAACGCCCGCAACTCGCTGAGGTCGTCGAGGTCCTGGTCGAGCAGCTGGATGACGAGGAAGCCCTTGTTGCGAATGGGTTTGACGAGCCCCTCCCTGGCCAGGTCGATCATGGCTTCGCGCACCGGGGTGGCCGACACCCCGAGCACCTCCGCCAGGTTGGGAGCCGAATAGATGCGGCCCGGTTGCATGGTTCCGGCGATGAGAGACTCCCTCAGGGCGTCGGTCACACGTGCCCGGAGGCTGTCGGGCTGCGCCAGAAGGTGCAGGCCCGGGTGGGCGTCGAGCGAAAAGGGCATGGTAACCATGATGGGTCCTCAGGCCCCGTTTGCGAAAGCGCCGGTCGCGAGTCGGGGCGGTTCCGGAGGACGTGCTCACGGGCATTCTGGCGCTCCAGTGAGCCCGTTCGGGCCCGATCCAGATCAGGATCGAGACGCGATGTAGGCGACGAGACCGGCCACGGTGGCGACCTGGGTGTAGTCGCTCTCCGGGATATCGACACCGGTCTGCCCGGCAAGCGTTTCCACCAGCCGGAGAAAGTCGAGCGAGTCGAGTTCCAGGTCCTGGCGCAGCCTGGCGTCGTCGTTCAGGTCGGCCTCCTCGATCTCCGGCGCGATCAGCGCGATCGCCGCACGAACGGCCGCGCGGGCATCATCCTCTGTCATAATTCCTCCGGTTTCTGCAGCAGCTCGGCGATCAAGGCCAGGTAGCGTGCGCCACGGAGGCCGTCACTGACCCGGTGATCGGCAGACAGCGTGGCGGTCACCACGGGCCGCACCCCGAGGAGGCCCCCGCGCGCGACGGGTTGTTCGCTCACCGCGCCGAAGCCCACCAGGGCGACCTGGGGCGGATAGATGACCCCGAAGACCGCGTCCACCCCGAGATCTCCGAGGTTGGTGACCGTGATCGTCGGGTCGGCCATCTCCGCACGCTGCAGGTGCCCGCTGCGCGCACGGCCGACGAGGTCTTTCAGCCCGTCCATCAAGTCGTCGAGGCTGAGGGCGTCCGCGTCGTGGATGGCCGGTGCGACGAGCCCGCCGTGTCGGAGGGCCACCGCGACGCCCAGATGCACCGCCGAGCTCGGTGTGAACCGGTCGTCGGTGTAGAACCCGTTCATTTCCGGTACCTTCGCCGCGGCGAGCGCCGCCGCCTTGAGCATCAGCGCACTGGGCACCAGCCGCGCCGAAATCGCCCGCTGGTCATTCGCTGCGCGCATCCACTCCAGCGCGGCGCCCATGTCGATGGTCGTACTGAGGTAGTAGTGCGGAATGGTCTTCTTGGAGCGCGCCATCAGCGTTCCGATCGCCCGGCGCAGGCTCTCAGCCCTCGCGCCAGCCGGCTTCCGGGTGGGCTCGTCCGGGGCTGCGGGCGTCTGGGTTGCCGGAGTCTGGGCCGCCGGAGTCTGGGCCGCCGGTTTCCGGACATCGGCGGGCGATGCTGCCCCGGTAGGGGGCGCCGCACGCACATCCGATTCGGTTATCGCCCCCTGCGGGCCGGTGCCCGACACGGTCAGGAGATCGATTCCGAGCTCGGCGGCCAGCCGCCGGGCCCTCGGCGAGGAACGCACCCGAGCGGGAGCCTGCGCGGGGACGGGCGCCGGCTGCGATTGCGGTTGATCAGAGGCTGCGGCCCGCTCCACGTCGTCGCGTGTCAGGGCGCCCTGCGCACCGGTTCCGCGCACGTTCCGGGTGTCGACGCCGAGCTGGTGCGCGAGGTGTCGCACCAGCGGAGAGACGGTCGGCAGCTTCGGTGATGCTGACCTCGGTGACGGTGGAGACTCGGGAGATACCGGCGCAGCAGGCGTCGTCGCCGCGGGGCGGTGCTTCGTCGGAGCGGATGCCGCGGGCTCGGCTCCGGCAGCCGGGGTCTGCACGATCCGGGCCAGCGCTGTTCCCACCGGCACGGTCGTGCCGATGTCCACGAGCAGTTCGGCGATCACGCCCTCCTCGAACGACTCAACATCGATGTCGGCCTTGTCGGTGTCGACAACGGCCACCAGATCTCCGCGATGCACGTAGTCTCCCGGCTTCACGAGCCACTCCACGATCTTGCCCTCTTCCATGTCGGCGCCGAGGGAGGGCATCCGAAATTCACCCATGGGTCCCCACCGCTTCACGTGCGGCGTCGACGATGCGTTCCACGGACGGCAGCGCGGCCATCTCGAGTTGCCGGGCGAATGGCACCGGCACTTCGACGCTGCACACCCGGCCGACCGGGGCGTCCAGGTCGAAGAAAGCGTTCTCGGTGATGCGCGCACTGACCTCGGCGGAAATGCTTCCGCTGCGCCAGCCCTCGTCGACGACGACGGCGCGGTGTGTCTTCGCAACGGTGGCGAGGATGGCCCCGGTGTCGAGGGGCCGCAGCGTGCGCAGGTCGAGCACGTCCGCGTCGATGCCCTCCTCGGCGAGTTGTTCCGCCGCTGCCAGAACGGTCGGCAGCGTACCTCCGTAGGTTATGAGCGACACGTCATTCCCTGCCCGGCGCACGACGGCCGTGTCGATGTCCACGGCGCCGGCATCGTCGTCGATCTCACCCGCCGTGTTGTACAGGGAGCCGTGCTCGAAGATCAATACCGGGTCCGGATCCTGCAGCGCCGTCCACAGCATGCCGCGGGCATCGGCCAGGGTCGCGGGCGTCAGTATTCGCAACCCGGGTATGTGCGCATACCAGCCCTCGAGGCTGTGCGAGTGCTGGGCTCCGAGCTGTCGCCCGGCGCCGGTGGTCATGCGGATGACGACGGGCACGTTGAACTGCCCGCCCGACATGTGCTGCAGGCTGGCGGCATTGTTCATGATCTGATCGAGCGCCAAAAGACTGAAGTTGACGGTCATGATCTCGATGATCGGGCGCATGCCGCCGAGCGCCGCTCCGATCCCGGCACCGACGAAGCCCGACTCGGACAACGGCGTATCTCGGATTCGCTCCGGGCCGAATTCCTCGAGTAGTCCGAGGCTCACCGCGAAGCATCCGCCATATTCCCCGACGTCTTCGCCCATCAGGAAGACTCGGTCGTCGCGCTGCATTGCGTCGCGGATGGCCTCCCGCATGGCTTCCCGGTACGTCGTCTTCATGACGCGCTCCCGTCGCTGTAGGTGAATCGGGTCAGCTGGTCGACGGGTTCGGGCGTCCCGGCTTCGGCGAACTCGACCGCCTGGGCGATCTCGGCGTCCACGTCCTGTTGCAGGTCGTTCCATTGCTCGGCGGACAGCCCGCCCGAGTCTTCAAGTGACGTGCGCAAGTGGTCGATCGGATCCCTGCCCACCCATTGGGCGACCTCGGCCTTCTCGCGGTAGCGCTCCGGGTCGTACATCGAATGCGCTCGAAAACGATAGGTGCGCAGCTCGAGGAAGTGCGGGCCCCCGCCGTTGCGCACGGCATCGGCGGCACGACGCGCACCGTCGTCGACGGCGAGCACATCCATGCCGTCGACCTGCCACGAGGGGATCTCATAGGCCGCAGCTTTCAGGGCGATGTTGGTCTGGGATTCCGAGCGGGCGAGGGCCGTTCCCATGGCGTAGAGGTTGTTCTCACAGCAGAACAACACGGGCAGCTGCCAGAGCGCGGCGAGGTTGAGGCTCTCGTGGAATTCCCCCTCGGCGACCGCCCCCTCACCGAAAAAGCACGCGGTGACGCGAGGCCGGCCCGCCATCTTGTCGGCGAGGGCGAGCCCGACCGCGAGGGGCAGCCCGCCGGCCACGATGGCGTTGCCGCCGAAGAAGCGTGTGGCCTGGTCGAACAGATGCATTGATCCGCCACGCCCCCGGCAGCATCCCTGCTCGAAGCCGTACATCTCCGCCAGTATCGCCCCGGCCGACACCCCGCGCAGCAGCGCGTGCCCGTGTTCGCGGTAGGTTGCGACGACGGCATCCTCGGGGGTGAGGTTCGCGAGCACCCCGGCCGCGACCGCCTCCTCGCCGATGTACACGTGCATGAAGCCGCGAATCTTCGCCGCGCTGTACAACTCCACGCATTTCTCTTCAAACCGGCGGACGCGCAGCATCTGCTGGAGAAGAAAGCGTGATCGTTCGGCGCGCGCTTCATCTGCACCGGCCTCGTCGGCGCTGGGAGGAACAGTCATCGGTTCACCTCCACCGTGGATGTGTCCCCCTCCGGCAGGCCGAGCTCGCGCGCCTTGAGCAGCCGACGCAGGATCTTGCCGCTGCGCGTCTTCGGCAGCGCGTCGGTGAAAGCCACCTCACGCGGAGCCACGGCGGCGCCGAGACGCTTGCGCGTGAACCCGATGATGTCCAGTCGCAAGGCTTCCGAGGCCTCCCACCCCGGTCGAAGCTCAACGAAGGCCTTCACGACCTCGCCGGCAACCGGATCGGGAACACCGATGACTCCGGCCTCGGCCACGGCCTCGTGTTCCATGAGCGAACTCTCCACCTCGAACGGGCCGATCAGGTGACCGGAAGACTTGATCACGTCATCGCCCCGGCCGACGAACCAGAAGTACCCGTCGACGTCTGTTTTGGCCAGGTCGCCCGTGAGGTACCAGCCGCCCACGAAGCAACGCTCGTAGCGTGCCTCCTCATTCAGATAACCGCGGAACATCGACGGCCAGCCGGGTCGCAGGGCGAGCTCGCCCACGGCATCCGCTTCGGTCACCAACACCGCGGCACCATCGACGACAACCGGCTCTCCGTCGGCGTCGCGCTGCACGAGGGCTGCGGTCACTCCGGGGATCGGGCGACCCATCGAACCGGGCCGAATGGGCATTGCGGCGTAGTTCGCGATCATGATGCCGCCGGTCTCGGTCTGCCACCAGTTGTCGTGCACGGGCAGCCCGAACGCCTCCTCTCCCCACACCACGACCTCGGGGTTCAGGGGCTCGCCGACGCTCGCCACGAAGCGCAGCGCCGAGAGGTCGTGGGCGCTTGCGCGATCCGCGCCCGCTTTCATGAGCATCCGCAGCGCGGTCGGGGCGGTGTACCAGACCGTGACCCGCTGCTCGGCGAGAATCGAATACCACCGGTCGACGTCCATCTCCTCCTCGTCGACGATCACGGTCACCCCGTGCACGAGCGGAGCGATGATGCCATAGGACGTTCCGGTGACCCATCCGGGATCGGCCGTGCACCAGTAGACGTCATCGGCGTGCAGGTCCAGGGCGAACCGGCCCGTCGCGTAGTGGCAGGTGACGGCCTCGTGCACGTGGATCGCGCCTTTCGGAGTGCCGGTGGTGCCGCTCGTGAAATGCAGAAGCGCCATGTCCTCAGGCTGGGTGGTCGCGATCGGTCCGTACGGCGGCGCGGCCCGCATCAGAGCCGCAAGGTCGTGCGTTTCCGGCTCCGGTTCGCCCTCGGCGTCGACCAGGAGCACGTGCTCGAGGCCCGGAAGGTCAGCGCGGATCCGGGCGATTTTTCTGCGGTACAGGGCCTTCGTCGTGACGAGGACACGACCGCCACCGAGCTGCAAGCGCTGGCGCACCGGCTCGGGGCCGAAGGCGGAAAAAAGCGGGCAGAAGACGCTGGCGTTCTTGAAGGTTCCGAGCACGGCGATGTACAGTTCCGGCCGGCGACCGAGGAGCGAGAACACGCGGTCTCCGCGTTCGATCCCCAGTCCGCGCAGCACGCTGGCGAACCTGCCGGTCTGCTCGGCCAGCTCGGCATAGCTGAGCGAGTGCGCGCTCCCGTCGGCCCGCACAAACCTCAGAGCCTCGTGCTCCGCGAGGGCTCCGGCAGCGTGCCGGTCGACGGCCTCGTAGGCGATATTCAGCCCGCGCCCGTCTGGCAGGCCCGACAGCGATTGCCGCGCATCCTCCCAGCTGAATTCTGCACAGGTCTTTTCGTAGTCAACCAGGTTCGGGACCACGGCCAGGCCACGGAGATCCTTGGCGATAACGGGCCAGTGAGTTGCGGAGTCGGTTCCTGCTTTCATGCGCCAATTAGACCCCGACCCGCCCCGGAGGAATAGGGGGCATTGTGCTCTATTTCCACGGTGTGGCAGAGACACGCCCCTGATGTGGTGAGCTAGGCCTTCCTGGCTGCCGCCTTTACTGCTTGCTTTGTCTCGCGTACGCGCGCAAGGGTGTCGGCGTCCACGATGTCGGCCACCGAGCGGAAGCATCCGTCTTCGCCGTACGCACCCGCCGCCTCTCGCCAGCGGGCTGCCGTGAGACCGCGCTGTTTTCCCAGCAGGGCGAGGAAGATCCTGGCCTTCTGCTCACCGAACCCGGGCAGCGCCTTCAGCCGGCGGAGGATTTCGGCGCCGTCCGGAGAGCCGTTTGTCCAGAGGGAGGCGGTATCCCCGTTCCAGTCGCGCACGATCGCCTCGGCCACGGATTGTGTTCGCGCCGCCATCGATCCCGGGTACCGATGCACGGCGGGCGACGTGCGGAATACCTCGGCGAAGGCAGCGGCGTCGAATTCGGCGATGATCTTCGGGTCGAGCCCGCCGATCCGGTCGCGGATCTTGGCCGGCCCGGCGAAGGCGGTCTCCATGGCAATCTGCTGGTCGAGGAGCATTCCGATAAGCAGGGCAAACGGGTCTTCGCTCAGGAGGGTGTCGGCGGCGTCATCGCCCGTGATGTGCAGCGTCATAGCCACCATTCTGCCACCGACTCCGCACGCTCCCTTGATCAGAACAGGCTCGATCCCAGCGTTGGTCGTCTCTCGACGGCCCGCACTCGGTGAGCATCCGCTCCACCTCGCGCATCAGGCCGGCCCGTTCCCTCTCCCCCGCGTTCGGGCGACACCGCCAGATAATTGACCCAGCCACGGTGTCCGTCGTATCCGGCCATGATGCTTGCCATCACGGCACCGTCCACTGTGCCGACGAGGAACAGCTCCGGTTGAACCGTGAGTTTGCGTTCGCTGTCGAGTCGCGGGTTGTTGTGCGGGCGGATGATCATGCTCACCAGTCTCATACCCCGATCACCGGCTGGCTATCAGCGCACCCGACGTTGCCACACGCGGCGGATCGCTTGCCACGCGCCGGTGGACCACAGCGCCCACACCACCAGAGGCGGTTGGAAAAGAAGCCGGATGAATCGCTCTCGATCGGTGTTGAGCCCGAATGCGTCGGTACGTGTCACATACTGCGAGATGTTTCCGGGAAAAACAGCGATGAAGAAGCCGGCAACCACAAACCCGACCAGCACGCGGTGCCTCGCAGCAGCGAGCAGCGCGACTCCGAGAGTGATCTCGACAGCTCCGGAACCGAGAACGACGAGGTCGCGATCCACCGGCACCCATGCGGGAACCTGCGCCTGAAATTCGTCCCGTGCCACGGTCAGATGGGTGGTTCCGGCGAATGCGAGGGCAAGCCCGAGCGCGATCCGTCCCACGGTGCGCGGAACGGAGCTGGTGCCGATCTGGAGGGGAGCCCGAGGGGCCTTAGTGGTCATTCAAAAACGCTAGCAGCGCTCTGGCGTGTGCTGCGTGAGTCGCCTTCGCTGACCGCGAACACTCCCTGGCCCCTCATCCCTTGCGCACCGCGCCGAGCGTCATTAAATTGGTCGTAGTTGAGTCACTCGGACTCAACCTTGAGATTGGACCGGACACTCGGATCGATGATCCGAGCGTCGGCCCGAGGGAAGGACACAACAATGGCAATGAACTACGACCCGTTCCGCGAGCTGGACCGTGTGGCCTCAGCGCTCATGGATAACCGCGGACCGCGAGTCATGCCGATGGACCTCTTCCGGGAGGGCGACCACTACGTCTTGAGTGCCGACATGCCGGGCATCGACCCCGGATCGGTTGACATCGACGTAGACGGCCAGCTGCTCACCATCCGGGGCGAGCGCACGATGGCGAACCACCAGAACGTGAAATGGCTCACCCGCGAGCGTCAGGCCGGTTCGTTCCTCCGGCAACTGAACCTGGGTCAGGGCATCGACATGGACAACATCAGCGCCACCTACAACAACGGCGTACTGACCGTGACGATTCCGGTAACCGCGGCCGCCAAGCCTCGCCGCATCGAGGTGAAGAGCGAGGGCGATCCGATGCTGCAGGTCAAGGAAGGATCCGAAGACCGCAGAACGAACGCCTGAGTTCAGGATGAGGGAGGCCCGGGATCATTTCCCGGGCCTCATCCGATCCATCAGGAGGTCGAAGCTGATCGCGAATTGCCTGCCACCAGCTCGCGCCCTCCGCTCGAATTTCGGCCCCGCACCAGACCGTCTGGCGGGCCTCGGTCCTTAGGATGAGGTCATGGCGATGCCGATCCTCAGCACCAAGCTCTTCATCCCGATCCCTCGGCCCCAGGCCGTTGTTCGACCGGGTCTTGTCGGGCGGTTGCGTGAGGGCCTCCAGGCAGGCCGCAAGCTGACGCTCGTCTCCGCACCGGCCGGTTTCGGCAAGACCACGCTGCTCAGCGAGTGGGTGGCAGATGCCCAGGGTCGGGATCCACATCTGGGCGTCGGCTGGTTATCGCTCGACGCGGGTGACAACGATCCGTCCCGCTTCCTCACCTATCTCGTGAATTCCCTTCAGCGGGCAGATCCCGCTCTCAGCTCAGAAGCACTGCGTCTCCCACTGGCCTCGTGGGAACCGGCGTTGACGTCCCTGATCAACGACATCGCACAGGCCCCGAAAGAGATCATTCTGGTTCTCGACGATTTCCAGTTCATCGAAGCGACGTGGATCCGGGAGGCCATTGCGTTCCTGCTGGAGCGTCTTCCGAAGCGGCTCCACCTGGTCATCGCGAGCCGCTCCGATCCGCTCCTCCCGATAGCGCGACTGCGCGCCGGCGGCGAACTCACCGAGTTGCGTGCGGCGGACCTGCGCTTCACACCCGACGAGGCCGCAACATTCTTCAACCAGATGGTGGAGCCGAAACTCTCCGCCGACGACGTCGTCGCTCTCGACAAGCGCACGGAAGGATGGATCGCCGGCCTCCAGCTGGCAGCCCTGTCCATGCGCGAACTCACGGATGTTTCCACCTTCATCCGCGGATTCACGGGCAGTAACCGCTTCGTCATCGACTACCTCGCCGAAGAGGTTCTGCAGCGCCAGCCCGATCACGTGCGCGATTTTCTGCTTCGCACCGCCGTACTGGACCGGCTTTGTGGGCCCCTCTGCGATGCCGTCACCGGGCAGTCGGGGAGCGGCCAGGTACTGGAATCGCTTGAACGGGACAACCTTTTCCTGGTTCCGCTGGATGACCGGCGGCAGTGGTACCGCTATCACCATCTCTTCGCGGATGTGCTGCGAGCGCGGTTGCTGAGGGATCAACCCGATCGAATACCGCACCTCCACGCTCTCGCAGGTGAGTGGCACGAGCAGAATGACCTGCCGGAGGACGCCGTCACGCATGCGCTGGCCGCGAAGGATTTCGGGCGTGCGGCAGGGCTGGTCGAGGGCCTGGTGCCGTCGGTTCGCAAGAGCAGGCAGGATGCCACTCTCCTCCGCTGGCTCACGCTGCTGCCGGAGGACGTCATCGACCGCAGGCCCGTGCTCGGCGTCTACCGTGCGTGGTCGTCGCTCGTCTCCGGTGACGTGGCGGCCGTTGAACCCCAACTGCGAGTCGCAGAGCGGGCGCTGGCGGCCAAGACGGATGACGGCACGCCAGCGCACGACTCGGTCGCCGGCGAGGAACTTCGAACGCTCCCGGTGACGATCGCTGTCTATCGGGCAGCCGCGGCACAAGCGCGCGGGGATGTGGCCGCCATGGTGACATACGCCGAGCAGGCCCTGGAACTCTCCGGGCCCAGCGATCATCTGGGGCGCGGCGCTGCCGCCGGGTTCCTCGGGCTGGCGTCCTGGGCGACCGGCGATCTCGACGGCGGACTTCGGGCCTTCGGCGAGGTCAGAACCCGTCTGCATCTGGCGGGCAATGTGGCCGACGCTCTCGGGACGACGGTCGTGTTAGCCGACATCCTCACCGCGCAGGGCCGGCTGCGGGAAGCGCACCAGACTTACGAGCAAGCCCTGCAGCGGGCAGCCGAGCAGGGCGAGCCGCCGCCGCAGTCCACGGCCGACTTGCACGTCGGCATCGCTGATCTGCTCCGCGAGCGCAACGAACCACTCTCTGCCGCCGAACACCTCGCGACGAGCGAGGCACTGGGCGAGCCGGCGTCGTCGCACGAGAATCGTCATCGGCGGTTCCTGGTGATGGCGCGAATCCGGCAGAGCGTCGGCCAACTCGACGCCGCCCTTGATCTGCTTGCGACGGCTGGGGGCCTCTACCGGCGGGGCTTCTTCCCCGAGGTACGCCCGATCGCCGCGATGAAGGCTCGGATCTGGGTTGAACAGGGCAGGCTCGACGAAGCCCGAGACTGGGCCCGCGACCAGGGCCTGACCGCAGAAGACGACCTGAGCTACGTGCACGAGTTCGAGCACATCACCCTGGTGAAGCTGCTCATCGCCCAGCACCGGGCCGAGCCGCGGGAGGAAACACTCCGGGCGGCCACCGGGTTGCTCGACCGACTACTCGCCGCCGCCGAAGCGGGCGACCGTACCGGGAGCGTGATCGAGATTCTGATCCAGCAGTGCCTTGCAAATGAAGCGGATGGCCGAATTACCCGCGCCCTGCCGCGGCTGGAACGCGCGCTCGCCCTGGCCGAGCCGGAAGGCTACATCCGACTCTTCGCCGACGAAGGTGCGCCCCTGGCTGCGCTGCTCCGCGCGGCCGCCGACGCGCGAATCCGCCCGGACTACGTGCGTCGACTCGGCCGGGCCATTGGGCAGACGGATGGCGACGTGGTCAACATCCGCGGCATCCCGGAAGCATTGAGCGCGCGCGAGCTGCAGGTGCTCAGGCTGCTGGCGACCGCACTCAGCGGTCCCCAGATCGCCCGCGAACTCTATGTTTCACTCAACACCCTGCGCACCCATACCCGGCACATCTTCGGCAAGCTCGACGTCAACAGCCGCTCGGAGGCGGTCAGCCGCGCGACAGGGCTGGGCGTGATCTAGCCCGATCAGCGGATCCGAACAGGGCGGGCCTCGACCGACCCCATCACCACCGCACAATCACCACAGTGATCACCACGTCGGGTGATGCCCCGTCACCACATGACTCCGTAGATTCGCCTTGTCGTCAGGAACCCACCGGACGACGAGACGATATCGGAGACGAAACCATGACCATCACACCGTCCACGCTCACTCGGGCCGCTGCCGTAGCCGCCGCCCTGTCCGGCCTGATCTACATCGTCATCCAGTTCTTTCATCCCGCCGACGAGGTTTCCTCCCTCGCCACCCAGGCGTGGGTGACGGTACACGGCTTCAGCTTCGGCATGGCCGTGCTCGCCATGATCGGGCTCACGGGAATCTACCTCCGCCAGGTTCGAGAGTTCGGGCTGCTCGGTCTGATCGGGTACGCGGTGTTCGGCCTCTTCTTCGTGCTGCAATCGGCCTTCGTCTTCGCGGAGGCGTTTATCGCGCCCCTGGTTGTGGCGGATGCCCCGCAATTCGCCGAGGACCTCGTCGGACTCTTCGGCCGGCACCCGGCCGTGACCGACCTCGGCCCTCTCGCCGCGCTCCCCCTGGTCGGAGCTGCGGTCTACGTCGTCGGCGCCATCCTGTTTGGCATCGCCATCGTACGGGCCCGCGTTCTGTCACGCGGAGCCGGCATCCTTCTGATCGCCGCCGCCGCGGTGACGCCCATTGCCGGCGCGCTGCTCCCGCACACCCTCGAGCGAATGGCCGCCATCCCGATGGGCCTGGCATTGATCTGGCTCGGGTTCTCCCTGTGGTCGGACCAGCGCAAAAACGCAACACGGCCGGCTCCCTCCGGCCACGGCTCCCGCCTCGACCGGACACCGGCGATCTGAACCGCCACGCAAATCCCGTGCGAGACGAAAGGCACAGAGCGATGAGTGAAGATCACACGACGCCACGCGAACACGATGAAGCGGGCCGGTATGAGATTTGCCTCCAGGGACAGCTCGATGCCGCGTGGAGCGACTGGTTCGAGGGCTTCACACTCACCATCGAGAGCGATGGAACGACCACCCTCACGGGCCCGGTCATCGATCAGTCCGCCCTGCACGGGCTGCTCCGGCGGGTCGGCGACCTCGGCATGACACTGGTCTCCGTCAATGTTCTGAGGTGAGGAAACTGTGACGAAGCACCCCGCCGCTACCGGGACACCCCGCGACAATCGAGCGCAAACTTTTCGAGCGCGGAATCCTCGAGCGCAGAGTCCTCGAGCGCAGAGTCCTCGAGCGCAGTGGATTGTGCCGACCGGGTTGATCCTCCTCAGCCTCATCCCCGTGCTGGCGGGGGCGGCCCGACTCACCGAGCTGACGGGCGGGCACGTCGTCACCCCGCAGAACGCCCGGTTCCTCGACTCCCCCGTGCCCATCGTGACGCACGTCGTGAGCGTGACCGCCTTCAGTCTGCTCGGGGCGCTCCAATTCGTCCCGGCGCTGCGACGCCGCAGACGCCGCTGGCATCAGGTCAGCGGACGCCTTCTCATCCCCGCCGGCCTGATCGCCGCCCTGTCTGGTTTGTGGATGGCGGTCTTCTACCCGCACCCGCCCGGGGACGGCGCGCTCCTGCTCGGCTTTCGGCTGCTCTTCGGGTCCGCGATGGTGGCAAGCATCGGGCTGGGGATTCGCGGGATTGTGCGGCGAGATTTCATCCGGCACAGCCGGTGGATGACCCGCGCCTACGCCATCGGAGTGGGGGCCGGCACGCAGGCATTGGTCCTCATTCCCGAATCGATGATCTTCGGCCCCACCAACGAACGCGCCCGGGCCGTGTTCATGGGTGCAGCCTGGGTGATCAATCTCACGGTAGCCGAGTACGTCATCCGTCGCCGCGTCGCAGGCCAGAACCCGTTGGACACCGGCGCCGACTTCCGCATTGACGGTGGTCTCACGAAGGAACTCTAGAAGGACGCTGCCACGACTGGGCTAGACGTTGAAGCGGAACTCCACCGGATTACGTCACCTCGGTGCATGCTGATCCGGCGCACTGCTCGATCCGCACGATACCCTGCACGTATGACCGGTGGGATTGCGCCGACGCGCCGCTGGAGAGTGAAAGGGACCAAAACGACGATGAGTGATATCGAGTTTGCGCGCGATCTGGTGCCGGATCGATATTCCGCTCTTCCCATACTGCGGTTGTTTCTCCCCCTCATCGACGCGAACAACGGGGCGCAACGGTGGTCTTCGTTTCTCTCTGACGGAATTGAGCTGACGGGCTCAATCGAGTGGGCCGAAGTGTGGGACCTTTACGCGGCATCCGCTGCCGTGGCCACAGCGCCACCGATACCCGCGAGAGGGCATCTCGACGGACTCACTGCACGCGCGCTGACCGATGCCCTCGTGCTGCAGATGACCATGGACGCTGTGCTGCACTGCCTGAGTTGGGAGGGCTACTCCGATGTCCACGACACGCCAGACAGCCCAGCTGTTCGTCAATTCGGCCATGACTTCCTTCGCTCCGACCTGACCGTTCAGCAGATGGTGCGGACGGCCACTTCCGATCGGATTCCCGAATTCGGGAACGACGATTCGGGCTTCTTCGCCTGGGGCACGAACCTCTACCCCGACTCGCTCATCATTGCGAGCGCAGGGCCAATTCATCGCCGACTCATCAGTGACCCGCGGCTCGATACCGTGACCATACGGAGAGAATCGGCCCGTCTGCCAGTCAGCTCCGGCGACTGATGTCGTCTGGTCCTCCATCGACGTGAGGACAAGAGCGGCGGCATCCAGCAACTCCGGACACAAGGCGGCTGCGAAGCCCCTCACGCGGGGCAGCCAACTCGCATCCTGAATTCCTTGGCGGTCTACAGATCGATCACATGAGCGCCTCGCGGCGTCGAGCGTCATCGTCCAGTGCCGGGTGCAGACCGCTCTAGGAACGGGCGTCTTTGGCCCTACTCCCGGCCGTCCTCAAGCGGGATGAGCATGGTGCGGAACGGACCGGCCACGGCGTGGAGCTCCCAGAGGCGATCAGCGACGCCGTCGATGCCGTTGGCTAGCTGAAGCTGAGGGATGCCGCCCGGGATCACCAGTTGGTTGACGCGGATGCCTTCAGCCTCGAGAGCGTCGTGGAGCATCTCCCCGTAGGCGCTCTCGGCGGGGAAGGCGACCGAGGTGCCGGCGAAGCCCGCGCGGGCCTTCACCGAGGTGCCGCCGTTGATCATGATGATGCTGCCGCTCCCGGCCTCCCGCATCGCGGGCAAGACCGCACGCACCGAGTGGATGAGCCCGACGGCCGAGAACTGCAGTGCCTCCAGCGCCAGCTCCGGAGTCATCTCGAGCACTGGCTTCAGGTAGTCCCGCGACGGGAGCGGGCTGTACTGCAAGGCCGTGATGGGCCCGAGCTCTGTCACGGCACGCGCAAGTGCGTCTTCGAGCGAGGACGGCGTGAGGACATCCGCAGCATAAGCACTCGCGGTAAATCCGGCAGCGGTGAGCTCCGCCGCCATGGCGTCGAGTTTCGACTGGTTCCTGGCGATCAGGGCAATTGAGAAGCCTTCGCGACCGAACCGTCGCGCAACTGCTGCGCCGAGTCCCGGTCCGGCCCCGACGATGGCAATGACAGGCACGATGATCTCCTTCGTTTCGCGAAGGGCCAATAATAACCCCTTCGCCACGGCCCAAGGGGCCACTCTTGGCACCTCGCGTAGGCCATGGGCAATGGATGCTGCGGTCAGACGTTGAAGCGGAACTCCACCACGTCGCCGTCTTGCATGACGTATTCCTTGCCTTCGATGCGGGCCTTGCCCTTGGAGCGAGCCTCGGCAATCGAGCCGGCTTCCATGAGGTCCTCGAAGGAGAAGATCTCCGCCTTGATGAAGCCCTTCTGGAAGTCGGTGTGGATGACGCCGGCGGCCTGCGGGGCGGTCCATCCCTTGTGAATGGTCCAGGCGCGGGTTTCCTTCGGCCCCGCCGTCAGGTACGTCTGCAGCCCGAGGGTGTCGAAGCCGATGCGCGCGAGCTGGTCGAGTCCGCTCTCGGCCTGGCCGGTTGACGCAAGCATCTCGGCGGCGTCTTCCGCGTCGAGCTCGCTGAGCTCGGACTCGAGCTTCGCGTCGAGGAACACGGCATTGGCCGGGGCGACGAGGGCGGCGAGGGTATCGAGCTTGGCCTGGTCCTGGAGCACGGCCTCGTCAACGTTGAACACGTAGATGAACGGCTTGGTGGTGAGCAGGCCGAGCTCACGGATGGGCTCGACGTCGAGCTTCGCGGACGAGAGCGGCTGACCGGCATCCAGGATGGCCTGGGCCTTGAGCGCCGTTTCGAGCACGAGCGGGGCGAGCTTGCGGCCCTTGACCTCTTTCTCGTACCGCGGCACGGCCTTTTCCAGGGTCTGCAGGTCGGCGAGGATCAACTCGGTGTTAATGGTCTCCATGTCGCCGGCGGGGTTGACCGCTCCGTCGACGTGCACCACGTCGGGGTCGGAGAATCCACGAATGACCTGGGCGATCGCATCCGCTTCGCGAATGTTGGCGAGGAACTTGTTGCCGAGCCCCTCCCCCTCGCTGGCGCCGCGCACGATTCCGGCGATGTCCACGAACGATACGGGGGCCGGCAGCAGCGCCTTGCTCCCGTAGATCGACGCGAGCGCTGCGAGACGGGAATCGGGGAGGTTCACGATTCCGACGTTCGGCTCGATCGTGGCGAACGGATAGTTCGCCGCGAGCACGTTGTTCTTGGTGAGCGCGTTGAAGAGGGTTGACTTGCCAACATTGGGCAGTCCGACGATTGCAATAGTAAGAGCCACGAGAGTCGATTCTACCGGCTGAGCCTCCCCCCGCGTTGTCAGGGGTGCATGAGACGATGAGACCGTGCTGAACTTCACCGCAATCGACTTCGAAACCGCCAACTCGTCGGGTGCCTCGGCGTGCTCAGTCGGCCTGGTCAAGGTGCACGACGGCGTCGTCGTCGACTCCGACTACTGGCTGATCAAACCCCCGACCGGGCACGACCAATTCCAGCACTGGAACATCAAAATTCATGGCATTCGTCCGTCCGACGTCGTCGGAGCCGACAGTTGGGCCCAGCAGCTCCCCCGGCTCGTCGCCTTCGCCGGCGGCGACCACCTCGTGGCCCACAACGCCGGTTTCGACCTCGGCGTGATCAAGACCGCGTCAACGGTCACCGGACAGACGATTCCCGATTTCAACTACGTGTGCAGCCTGCAGGTGGCCCGTCGCACCTACCACCTCGACTCGTACCGCCTGCCCGTGGCCGCCCTGGCCGCCGGCTATGAAGATTTCGCGCACCACAACGCTCTCGCGGATGCCGAGGCCTGCGCCGCGATCATCGTGCACGCGGCGCAGCGGCACGACGTGAAAACACTCGAACAGCTCGCCCACGTCACCCGCGTTAAGGTGGGTGCCATCGGTCCCGTCGCCACCCGCCAGCACGCCGCAACGCACGGGCCCATGGCCCTGAACTGACCGTTCCACGGCGCTCCCGCACGCCACACCGGCAATGTCGGTGGTCGCTGGCAGACTTTGAACATGGAAATCGTGCTGAGTCTCATTGTTGGCCTTCTCGTGGGCGCGGCCCTCGGCGCCCTCGCCACCTCCGCCATCCGGCAGCGCCGCAGCCGGGCCACAGATGCCGGGTCGGGTGCTGCCGCGGTGATCGCACCCGAGGTGGTCGAGGCGCGCCATCAGGTCGCTCTGGCCGAGGCGCGTTCTCGTGAGGCTGAGGTGCAGGCGGTGCTTCGCGAGGAACTCGCCTCGCAGAACGCCACGGCAGAGGGACTGCGAGCGCAGATAGCGGAGGCCAGGCAGCAGTACCGCGAACTCGTCGAGCGCCAACACCTCGACGAGGCCACCCGCACCGAACGCGAACGTGAGGAGAGCAAGGTGCTGCAGGCCCTCGCCCCAGTGAAGGCGAGCCTGCAAGACATGCAACACAAGGTCGCGGAGCTCGAGGCGCAGCGCACCCTCCAGCATGGCGAACTCAGCCAGCAACTGCGATCCGCCACCGAATCCGAGGAACGCCTGCGCAGCACAGCCGAAACCCTGGCCTCGGCCTTGCGGTCCAACAGCACCCGCGGCGTATGGGGCGAGACCCAGTTGCGTAGCGTCGTCGAGGCCGCCGGCCTGATCGAACGGGTCGACTTCGACCTGCAGACGAGCATCACCTCCGACGCGGGCGCGGGGCGGCCCGACATGGTCATTCATCTGCCGGGCGGCAAAAACATCGCGGTCGATGCGAAGGTTCCGTTCACGGCCTTCCTGGAGGCCAGCCAGATCTCGCGGGCCGCCACCGGAACGGAGGGCGCGCAACGCGACGTGCTCATGAAGGCCCACGTGAAGGCCGTCCGAGATCACATCACCACCCTCGGCAGCAAGGCCTACTGGCAGGGCCTCGACGCCTCCCCCGAGATGGTGATCGCGTTCATCCCGAGCGAATCACTGGTCTCGTCGGCGCTCGAAGCCGATCCCTCGATCATGGAGTTCGCGTTCAGCAAGCGGGTGGCCCTGGCCTCCCCGGTGACGCTCTGGTCCGTGCTCAAGACGGTCGCGTTCAGCTGGCAGCAGGATGTGCTCACCCAGGACGCGAAGGTGCTCTTCGACCTCAGTCGGGAGCTTTATTCCCGGCTGGCCACGACGGCGGCGCACATCGAGAAGCTGGGGCGGTCGATCGAACGCACCGTCAAGGACTACAACAGCTTCGTCGGGTCGATGGAACGCCAGGTGCTGCCTACCGCGCGCAAGCTCAATGCCCTCGACGAGTCCAAGGTGCTCGCGCCGCTCGTGGCCATCGAAGAAACACCACGCGAACTCACGGCGTATGAGTTCGTGGCCGAGCTCGAGACGTCAGACCTCGACGACACCGACTTCGACGACGCCGCCTACGAGGCGCCCGCGAACGTGCGGGCCTGACTGAGGGCGGCTAGCGCGTGCCGGCGATCGAGTCCAGCAGGGTTGAATCCCCCGAGAGCACGGCGCCCATGAAGGCGAAGATCAGCACGAGCGACAGGATGCCGCCGATGAGCGGAACGTAGAACGCTCGGCGGGAGCGAACCAGGAGCAGGATGGACACGGCGGCCGTCATCGCCCACAACAGGCCCTGAGCAATGCCGCCGAACAGCAGGATGCTGCTCACACTGTCGGCGGGCGAGTACGTGCCGAGTCCCTCCTGTGTGTAGACCATCTGGACCGCCTGGGGCAGCGAATTCAGGATCGAGATCGACAGGAACGTGCCGAGCAACCCGAGCACGAGCAGCCCGAGCGTCACCGGCCGGTCCCACATCGGGGCGAGACCGGGGCGAGCTGTCACGTCAACCGGCGTCGCGGCGGCCGTGGCCGGCGGCGGCCCGGCGAGCGGGGACCCCGCCGGGGGGTCCTCGCTCAGCGCCGGGTCTGTCGGCGGTTCCCACACCCAGCCCTCCGGAGCCATCTCCCCAAACTGCGGCTTGGGACGCCGGTCACGGGTGTTGTCATCCGAAGTGCTGTCGCTGGCCACAAGGAACCTTCCTGCCCCTCCCCACGCGGGGAGGTAGTGAATATCTGGTGCTTAAAGGCTAACTGTTCGAGTGACCAGCGGAACCGAGCTGCTTCGTGGCCTGCGCCACTCGTGCAGCCATGGCCGACTCAGCGATCTTGCCCCAGGCGCGCGGGTCGTAGACCTTCTTGTTTCCCACTTCGCCGTCGACCTTGATCACGCTGTCGTAGTTCTTCAACATGTAGTCGGCGATCGAGCGGGTGAAGGCATACTGCGTGTCCGTGTCAATGTTCATCTTGACGACACCGTTCGCGACGGCCTCCGCGATTTCGGCATCCGTAGATCCGGAACCGCCGTGGAAGACGAGGTCGAGGGGCAGCGCGTCGCGCCCGAACTTGGCGGACAGGCCGGCCTGGATCTCCTTGAGCAGTCCCGGGCGCAGTTTCACGTTGCCCGGCTTGTACACGCCGTGCACGTTGCCGAAGGTGAGGGCCGCCATGTAGCGACCCTGCTCGCCGAGGCCGAGCGCCTCGACCATCTTGACGGCGTCGTCGAGGGTCGTGTACAGGTTCTCATTCGCGTCCGCCTGAACACCGTCTTCTTCGCCGCCGACGGCGCCGATCTCAACCTCGAGAATGGCGTTGATGCCGCGGGCGCGCTTCAGGACATCCTTGGCGATCTCGAGGTTCTCATCGAGCGCGATGGCCGAGCCGTCCCACATGTGCGACTGGAAGATCGGGTTGCCGCCGGCCTTCACCTCTGCCTCGGAGGCAACGATAAGCGGCATGACGAAGTCGTCGAGTGCGCCCTTCGGGCAGTGGTCGGTGTGCAGGGCCACGGTGATCGGGTAGTTGTCGGCGACCGCGTGAGCGAAGCGTGCGAATGCGAGAGCGCCAGAGGCGCGGTTCTTGACGGTGTGGCCGGCGAAGTAGTCGGCGCCGCCGGTGGTCACCTGAATGATGCCGTCAGAGCCTGCTTCGGTGAGGCCCTGAAGGACTGCGTTGATGCTTTGTGACGAAGACACGTTGAACGCCGGGTAGGCGAATCCCTTGGTCTTGGCTTTGTCCAGCATCTCTGCGTACTGGTCGGGGGTTGCGATGGGCATAACATCTCCTCGAAAGTGTGCGGGTTTCCGGGCAAGTCTAGCTAGGACCGCGGCGCGATAGGCTCAGTTCGCGGACTCCTTTGCGCGATCCACCGTGCATCCGCTTCCACTGATGTCGATCAACGTCCGGGAGGACCTTCTGTGAACAGCACCGAGACTGCCACCCTGTATCAGCACCCCGACCGCAACCTCGCAATGGAACTCGTGCGCGCAACCGAAGCCGCCGCCATCCGAGCCGTGCCCTTTATCGGCCGCGGTGACAAGAACGCCGCCGACAAGGCCGCCGTTGACGCCATGCGGGTGTTCCTCGGCACCGTCAACTTCGACGGTCTCATCGTCATCGGTGAGGGCGAAAAAGACGAAGCCCCCATGCTCTTCAACGGCGAACACGTCGGCAACGGCCGCGGACCGGCGTGCGACATTGCTGTCGACCCGATCGACGGCACGAGCCTCACCGCCGCCGGGCGCCAGAATGCCGTTTCGGTGATCGCCGTCTCCGACCGAGGCACCATGCTCGACGCCTCGTCCATCTTCTACATGGACAAGATCGTCACCGGCGGCGCGGGACGCGGCGTCGTCAGCCTCGACCAGTCCATTGGCGACAACCTGCGCGACCTCGCGCAGGTGCTGAAGAAGCCCGTCGGCGAACTCACCGTCGCTGTACTCGACCGTCCGCGTCATGCCGGCCTGATCGATGCGATTCGCACCGCGGGAGCCGGAACGCGGCTCATGCTCGACGGCGATGTCGCCGGTGGAATCAACGCGGCCCGCTACGAGACACGCATCGACATGTGCGTCGGCATCGGCGGCAGCCCCGAGGGCATCACCACGGCGTGTGCCCTCAAGGCGCTCGGCGGGTACATGCAGGGTCGCCTGGCGCCCCAGGACGACGCGGAACGCGCCCGGGGTGTCGAGGCCGGACTCGACATCGACAAACTGCTCGAGCTCGACGACATGGTGCGCGGCAACAACACGTTCTTCGTCGCCACCGGCGTCACCGACGGTGGACTGGTTGACGGCGTCCGTCGCAAGGGACCGATGATCCGCACCGAGAGCATCGTGCTGCGCTCGCGTTCGGGAACGGCTCGCCGCGTGATCGCCGAGCACCTCGCGGAGAAGTGGCTCTAACAACCTGCACCATTCAAGCCCGTCCGACCCGCACTGCGGGCCGGACGGGCTCGTGGATTAAGCCGTGATTCGCACGCGAAACGCCTAGTTGGTGGGCTGTGCCCGACCACCGATGGCACGGGGATCCGTCTCGCCCGACAGATCTTTGCGGAGCTCCTTGGGCAGGGAGAAAATCAGGTCTTCCTGCGCCGTCTTCACCGGCTCCACGTCGGTGTACCCGGCGTCACTCAGCGCCTCAAGCAGCTCATCCACGAGTTCTTCCGGCACGGATGCCCCGCTCGTAACACCCACGGTGCGCACGCCGTCGAGCCACTCCTGCTTCACCTCGCTGGCAAAGTCCACCCGGTAGGCGGCTTTCGCGCCGTACTCCAGCGCCACCTCCACGAGCCGAACGGAGTTGGACGAGTTGGCGGAGCCGACCACAATGACGAGGTCCGAGTCGGTGGCGACCTTCTTGATCGCGACCTGACGATTCTGCGTGGCGTAGCAGATGTCGTCGCTCGGCGGGTCCTGCAGGTTCGGGAACCGAGTGCGCAGTCGACGCACGGTTTCCATGGTTTCGTCGACGCTCAGGGTGGTCTGCGAGAGCCAGACGACCTTGTCGGGGTCGCGCACCTCAACCGTGTCGGCTTCGTCGGGGCTTCCCACCAGTGTCGTGTGTTCCGGGGCCTCGCCCGCGGTGCCCTCCACCTCTTCATGACCCTCGTGGCCGATCAGCAGGATCTGAAAGTCGTCACGGGCGAAACGCACGGCCTCGCGGTGCACCTTGGTAACGAGGGGGCAGGTGGCATCGATGGCCTGCAGGCCCCTTTCGGCCGCGGCGTTCACGACGGCCGGGGACACACCGTGCGCGCTGAAGACGATATGCGCGCCGGTGGGAACCTCGTCGACCTCTTCGACGAAGACGGCTCCCTTGTTCTCCAGCTCGGACACCACGTGGATGTTGTGCACGATCTGCTTGCGCACGTACACGGGGGCGCCGTAGTGCTCAAGCGCCTTCTCGACGGCGATCACGGCGCGGTCGACTCCGGCGCAGTAGCCGCGTGGGGCGGCGAGCAACACCCGCTTGTGTCCGACGACGGGGGTATCCTTGAGCCTGTTGCGCGCGCTCGGAATCCGAGGCATGCCGAGGCCGATTACGGTTTGCTCTGTACTTGTGGTCACCTGGCCAGTCTACGTGCGACGACTGGACACCCCGTGGGAGGAAGCCGCATTGACTAATCCGGGCACGACGACCAATCCAGGTACGACGCCGGCACCATCGGCCGGCGGCACCGCTCCCGCCACCGTCGAGACCCCGTGGCCCGTCGCGCTGCTGTCGAACAAGATTCGCGGCTACATCGAGCGCCTCGGCAGCGTCTGGGTGGAGGGTGAGATCACGCAGTGGGGCGCCAGCGGCGGCAACGTCTACGGCAAGCTCAAAGACCTCACCGAAGAGGCCACGGTGAGCTTCACCATCTGGTCGTCGGTGCGCTCGCGGCTCACCGGTGACTTCAAGCAGGGAGACCGCGTCGTCGCCCTCGTGAAGCCCAGCTACTGGATCAAGGGCGGCACACTCACCATGCAGGTGTTCGAGCTTCGGCACGTGGGCCTCGGCGACCTGCTGGAGCGCCTGGAGCGCCTCCGCAAGCAACTCGCAAGCGAGGGCCTCTTCGACGCCGCCCGCAAGAAGCCGCTGCCCTTCCTCCCGCACTGCATCGGCCTCGTCACCGGCAAGGATTCCGACGCGGAAAAAGACGTCATCCGCAACGCTCAGCTGCGCTGGCCCGCCGTCACCTTCCGTGTGGCGCACGCCATCGTGCAGGGTGACCGGGCGGCCGCGGAAGTCGCGGCCGCGATCGCGCGTCTTGACGCCGACCCGGACGTCGACGTCATCATCGTCGCCCGCGGCGGCGGCGACTTTCAGAACCTGCTCGCCTTCAGCGACGAGGGCGTCGTTCGCGCCGCGGCCGCGTGCGCGACACCGCTCGTGAGCGCCATCGGGCACGAGGCCGACCGCCCCCTGCTCGACGAAGTCGCCGACCTACGTGCGTCCACGCCGACGGATGCCGCCAAGCGCGTGGTCCCCGATGTCACGGATGAGTTCAACCGCGTTCAACAGGCTCGCGCCCGGCTCGGTACCCGACTCACCGGCATCCTCTCCCAGGAAGTCGATCGGGTGTCCCAGCTGCGGTCACGCCCGGTGCTTTCCGACTCCGCCTGGATCATCGATTCCCGGTCGGAGGATCTGACCCGCTACGTGGCCAGGGGCGCCGAGCTCGCGGACCGCATCGTGGAGCGCGCGGGGGCCACCATCGTTGACCTGCGTTCCCAGCTGCGGGCGCTCTCCCCGCAGGGAACCCTCGACCGCGGGTACGCAATCGTGCAGGTCTCCGGGGGTGCGGTATTGCAGGCGCCGGGCGAGGCGCCCGTCGGCGCCGAGTTGCGCATCACCGTGGCGAAGGGAACCCTGACGGCCACATCCACCGGCGCCGAGACGTCCGCCGGCACAACACCGACGAAATAGAATGGATCTCATGACCCAGCCGGCACAAGACACCAGCTTCCAGGAGCTCAGCTACGAGCAGGCGCGCGACGAACTCATTCGCGTCGTCAACCAGCTTGAGCAGGGGTCGAACACCCTCGAAGAGTCGCTCGCGCTTTGGGAACGCGGCGAAGCGCTCGCGCAGCGCTGCGAGTCGTGGCTGATCGGCGCGAAGGCTCGTCTGGACGCCGCCCGCGCCGGTCAGCACGGCACCGCCGACGGCGGCCAGAGCGATGGCAGCCAGTGAGCAAATCCCCTCGTGCACCGCGGGTGGTCGCCGAGCTCGGCCGCCCGGAGACAGCGCAGGAGACCGCTGATCGCAAGGCGGAGAACTCTCGCCTGTACCGGGCGCGCAAAACCGTGAACAACCTCGTGTTGTCTCTCCTCGTCACCGTGGCCGCCGTGCTGCTGATCGTGCTGCTGGTACCGCGCAACGACACACCGGTGGACCGTTCTGTGGACTTTGCGGCCGTGGCCGCGCAGCTGCAGCCGAGCGTCGATGAGCCACTTGTCGTTCCGGTGCTTCCCGACGGGTGGTCGACCAACGCCGCCGAATGGCGCACCATCAACGCGGTTTCGTCCTGGTACCTCGGCGTCATCACTCCCGACAAGCAGTTCATCGGCTTCAGCCAGGCCATCGACGCCAACCCCACCTGGCTGGCTCAGCAGCTGCTGTCGCAGGCGCCCGTCGACGCGGTGGAGATCGACGGCATCGTCTGGGATATGTACCGGAATTCCGCCCCGTCGGCCGATCGCGGTAATTTCGAGGAGGCCCTCGTGGCCACGGCCGGATCCAGCACCTACCTGCTGATCGGCACCGCACCCACCGAAGAGTTCACGGTCCTGGCCCGCGCCTTGGCCGCATCCATCGCCAACAACCAGTGAGTGAGCTGAGTGAGCCTATGCCGGATCGACTGACACCCCCCGCAGCCTGGGCGGAGATGCGCGACGGGAACGAACGTTTCGTGGCCGGAAACCCGCGGCACCGCCAGGACGTCGACCGTCGCGCCGAGTTGTCGATGCGGCAGACGCCGCACGCGGCCCTGTTCGGCTGCAGCGATTCCCGACTCGCGGCGGAGATCATCTTCGATCAGGGCCTCGGCGACCTCTTCGTCGTGCGCAATGCCGGCCAGATCATCTCCGACTCCGTCCTCGGCTCACTCGAGTACGCGGTGGAGATTCTGCACGTTCCGCTCATCGTTGTTCTCGGCCATGACAAATGCGGGGCTGTCAGCGCCGCAATAGATTCACAGACCGAGAACGCGCCCGCGCTGCCCGTGCATATTCACAGCATCATCGAGAAGATCGTGCCGGCCGTGCGCCGCGTCGCCGGACCGGCCGTCACCGGATTCGTCGATCCGGAGACGCTGGATGCCGGCGTTGTCGGGAGGGAACACCTGCGCGACACGGTCGCCGAGCTGCTGGAGCGCTCCGAAGTGATCAGCACAGCCATCGCAGAAGGTACATTGGCTATCGTCGGCGCAAACTACCGGCTGCTTGTCGGCAACGCCGACCCGCACATCATCGTCGGCGTCATCTGATCGATCAGGTCGATCAGACCGGCCGACCCCGACACGCGCACCGAAGCGCATAGCTCCAAACTCAATCAGCACCGAAAGGTAATGCATACAGTGGTGGACACCTCCGTAAACGCCGGCTACCGGATCGAACACGACACGATGGGCGAGGTTCGCGTTCCGCAGGATGCGCTCTATGGCGCCCAGACCCAGCGGGCCGTGGAGAATTTCCCGATCTCCGGCTCGACGCTCGAATCCGCGCAGATCGCCTCTCTGGCGCGCATCAAGAAATCCGCGGCCCTCGCCAACGCCCGGCTCGGTGTTCTGGACCAGGACATTGCGGACGCGATCGCCGCGGCGGCCGATGAAGTCGCCACGGGTACGTACGACAGTGAATTCCCGGTCGACGTCTACCAGACCGGCAGCGGCACCTCCTCGAACATGAACATGAACGAGGTCCTGGCGACACTCGCGACGCGCAGCCTGGGCCGCCCCGTTCACCCGAACGATCACGTCAACGCGAGCCAGTCCTCCAATGACGTGTTCCCCACCTCCGTGCACATCGCGGTCACGAGCGCACTCATCGACGAACTCATTCCGTCGCTCGACCACCTCGCCGTGTCCCTCGAGGCGAAGGCCGAACTGTGGAAGGGCGCGGTCAAGGCCGGCCGCACGCACCTCATGGATGCCACCCCGGTCACGCTCGGCCAGGAGTTCGGCGGCTACGCGCGCCAGGTTCGCCTCGGCATCGAGCGCATTCGTACCGCGCTCCCCCGCGTCGCCGAGGTTCCGCTCGGCGGCACCGCCGTCGGCACCGGGATCAACACCCCCGCCGGCTTCCCTCAGCTGGTGATCGAGCTTCTCGTAGCCGAAACCGAGCTTCCGATCACCGAGGCACGCGACCACTTCGAGGCGCAGGCGAACCGCGATGGTCTCGTCGACGCATCCGGTGCGCTGCGTACCATCGCCGTGAGCCTCACCAAGATCTGCAACGACGTCCGCTGGATGGGTTCCGGCCCCAACACCGGCTTCGGCGAGCTCAACATCCCCGACCTGCAGCCCGGCTCCTCGATCATGCCCGGCAAGGTCAACCCGGTCATCCCCGAAGCCGTGCTCATGGTGTGCTCGCGGGTCATCGGCAACGACGCCACGATCGCCTGGTCCGGCGCGTCCGGCTCGTTCGAGCTCAACGTCTCGATCCCCGTCATGGGTACCGCCCTGCTGGAGTCGATCCGTCTGCTCTCCAACGCCACGCGCGTGCTCGCCGACAAGACCGTCGACGGACTCGAGGCCAACGTCGAGCACGCTCGTGCCCTTGCCGAGAAGTCCCCCTCGATCGTGACTCCGCTCAACCGCGTAATCGGGTACGAGGCGGCCGCGAAGGTAGCAAAGAAGGCCGTCGCCGACGGTCTCACGGTTCGCGAAAGCGTCATCGCCCTTGGCTTCGTCGAGCGCGGCGAGGTCTCCCTCGAGCAGCTCGACAGCGCCCTCGACGTGCTGAGCATGACCCGCCCGCCCCAGCCCCGGTAACCCTCCCCCCTCGCGGCACCTTCTGTCCCTCCCTCCCACTGTCTTGTGGGAGCCGGGGCGACGGATTGTCCGCGGGGTGTCGAGTTATGACACAACTCAGGCCCTTCCCGAGCGCATTTTCGGGGAGGGCCTGAGTTGTGTCATTGTCTGAGCTGAGGAGCGGGCGATTCGCCGCCCCGGCGGGGCCGCCTAGACCTCGTTCCCTTCGAGCATCTCCGTCACCAGCGCCGCAATGGCGCTGCGTTCCGAGCGCGTCAGTGTCATGTGAGCGAAGAGCGGATGCCCCTTGAGCGTCTCGATCACGGACGCCACGCCGTCGAATCGACCCACGCGCAGGTTGTCCCGCTGGGCGACGTCGTGGGTGAGAACGACGCGGGAATTCTGCCCGATCCGGCTGAGTACGGTGAGGAGCACGTTGCGCTCGAGGGACTGCGCCTCGTCGACGATCACGAACGCGTCATGCAGCGATCGACCTCGAATGTGGGTGAGCGGGAGAACCTCCAGGATTCCGCGTTCCATCACCTCCTCCAGCACATTCTCTGACACGAGCGCTCCGAGCGTGTCAAAGACAGCCTGTCCCCAGGGACCCATCTTCTCGCTCTGATCACCCGGCAGAAACCCGAGTTCCTGCCCGCCCACGGCGTACAACGGCCGAAAGACCATGATCTTGCGGTATTGCTGCCGCTCCAGCACCGCCTCCAGCCCGGCGCAGAGGGCGAGGGCGCTCTTGCCCGTGCCGGCGCGGCCGCCGAGGGAGAGAATCCCGATCTCCGGGTCGAGGAGCAGGTCGATGGCCAGACGCTGCTCGGCCGAACGGCCGTGCAAACCGAACAGTTCCCGGTCGCCGCGTACGAGTTTCAGTTCTCCCTTGCCTGTGACGCGTCCGAGGGCGGAGCCCCGATCGGAGTGGATGACAAGACCGGTGTTGATTGGCATATCCTGCACGAGCCGCGTCTGCAGCGACTCTTTCTCATACAGTTCACTGATCTGGTTCGAGCCGAGCGTGATCTCGTCCATGCCGGTCCAGCCGGAGTCCACTGCGAGTTCGTGACGGTACTCGTCCGCGGCGAGGCCGAGGGAGGCGGCCTTGACGCGTAGGGGAAGATCCTTCGACACCACGGTGACGGAGACTCCCTCCTTGGCGAGGTTGAGGGCCACGGCCAGGATGCGCGAATCGTTGTCCCCGAGTTGCATGCCGGAGGGAAGGATCGACATGTTCGAGTGGTTCAGTTCAACCCGAAGGGTTCCGCCGTCTCCGACGGGGATCGGAAAATCTAACCGTTCGTGCTTCAGCCGCAGGTCGTCGAGGTTGCGCAGGGCCTGCCTGGCGAAATACCCGATTTCCGGGTCATGGCGTTTGGATTCAAGCTCGGAGATGACCACGACGGGAAGGACAACGGCGTGCTCGGCAAAACGGAAGATCGCCTTCGGATCACTCAGCAGAACCGACGTATCCAGCACAAAGGTGCGCTCGGATTGCTCGGTTGTGCTTGCCACTCGGTCAGAAGACTGGAACTCGGTTCGATTAGCGATCATGACCACTCCCACCATGCGCCTAACTGGACGCGATCTTAACTTGGCGAGCGGCCACAAGCATTTGTCGAGCCGTGCGGGTGGCCGTCTCGATCAGGCCTCATGCCTGATGAAACTGACCGTACGGGCCTCAGGGCAGAAAAGGAATAGGACACGCCATTTCGAAACCAGACGTTCACGTGTGCGGCGGCCACTGCGGCCAAGTGTCAGTACGTAGCGGCGGTCGAATACGACGTGAATGCGCCGCGAAGCATGTCGAGCGTGTCGCCGTGCAGGGCCGCGTGCACACTGAGTCTGATGGTTCCGCCGCGAGCCGTCACGGTCACACCATGGTTGCGCAGGCTGGCCTGCAGCAGGGTCAGCTGCTCCGTCGGTGGTTCGATCACCACGATGCCGGCCCGTTCGCGCTCGTCGCGCGGCGAGACGACAGGAATGGCGAACTCGTCCGCGATGTCGATGACCTGCGTGACATTCGCGGTAACGGCGGCGGCGATCCCGGCCACTCCGACGGGTTCCAGTTCGCCGAGCGCGGTCGCAAATCGTGCCTCCGCGATCGGGTCGCCGCGCCCCACGCGAAAGGCCCGCGCGCCCGCGCTCGGTGGGGTGACTTCGTCCCAGGGCTCCTCCACGTCCGTCCCCACATGTCCGGAGAACACCGGCACCAGCCGATCGACGGCACGGTCGCTCATGGCGAGAAAACCGGTCCCCCACCCGGCCCTGGTCCATTTCTGACCGCCGGAGGCGACGACATCCGCGACCTCGAAGGGCGCGTCGACCACACCAAAGCCCTGGATGGCATCGACGAACAGCAACCGGTCACCGATGACCTGCCGGATGCCTTCGAGGTCGACAAGGTGCCCGGTGCGCGGGTCCACGAGAGAGACCGCGACGGCGGCGATCGCAGGAGTGAGCTGGGCCTTGATCCGGCCCGGCGTCACCCGTGCGCCCTGGGTCTCCAGCCAGACCGGAGACACCACGTGCAGTGCCTCGGCGGCTCGCACCGCAGCGAAGGGAACACTGGGGTAATCGCCCGGCGACAGCAGCACGCCCCCGGTGAGTCCGAACATCGCGTGCATCAGCCCCGCCGATGTGTGGGGTTGCAGGGCAACCTGGTCCGGGCGAAACCCGGTCGTGCGGGCCACGGCCTCACGTGCCAACCTGTCCTGGTCCAGAAGATGATCGAGGCTGCCATGCCGGGCGCGCGCAAGCACCTCGGTCTGCCCATGCATTTCCGCGGCGACGGCAGCGGAGACGGGACCGACGCGGGCATAGTCCAGGTATCCGGGTTCTTCGGTGAAACCGTCAGTGAATCGAGTGAGAGCGCTCATGCACACACCTTTCGATCGGGGCCCAGCGAGACGGGCCGGCTACGGAAACGAGCGGCGTCAGCCGCCGAAGCGACGGTGCCGTTTCGCGAAGTCACGCAGTGCCCGCAGAAAATCGACCTGGCGCAGGTCAGGACCGAGGGCCTCCACGAAGTAGAACTCGCTGTGCGCGCTCTGCCAGAGCAGGAAGTCGCTGAGTCGCTGCTCTCCTGAGGTACGGATCACCAGGTCGGGATCTGGCTGGCCGGTCGTGTACAGGTGCTGACCGATCAGCTCCGGCGTCAGTGTCTCCGCCAGGTCTTCCAGAGTGCCGCCGTGGGCGTGGTGCGTCTCGACGATGCTGCGCATCGCGTCGGTGATCTCCGTTCGCCCTCCGTACCCGACAGCGAGATTGATGTGCAGCCCCTTCTTGCCCGCCGTACGGGCCTGCGCGGCGTCCAGGGCGGCCGTGAGCGGCTCGGGCAGCCCCACTTGGGACCCAACCTGCTGAACGCGCCAGTTGCGGTAGTGGGAGAGCTCCTCGGCGAGCTCTGCGATGATTTCGATCAGGTCGGCGAGTTCGTCGCTCGGCCGTTGCGTGAGGTTGTCGGAAGACAACAGGTACAACGTGACGACCGAGATGCCGAGGTCATCGCACCACTCGAGGAATTCGCGCATTTTCGCGGCACCGGCGCGATGGCCATGGGCCGCCGAGTCGAAGCCGAGTTGCTTGGCCCAGCGGCGATTGCCGTCAATGATCATGGCGACGTGGCGGGGCATCTGGTCCGGGGTGAGCCCGCGCCGGAGTCGACGCTGGTACAACCGATAAAGGAGTCCACGGAACGAGGGAGGCTGGCGTTTCTGCACACAGTCACGCTAGTCCTATCCGAGCGGTTTCTCGGCAATGACCGGGGCGCCTGTCGTAGTCTGGGACTATGGCACTCGAGCACGACATCCCCAATTTGCCGCTCATGGACGCCGCGGATGCTCATCCCGAAGACGTCAAGCCCACCTGGCGCGGGTGGATCCATGCCGGCACATTCCCGGTGACCATCGCTGCCGGCATTGTTCTGCTGATCATTGCCAATGGACCGGCCGCCAAGTGGAGTTCCGCCGTTTTCGTGCTCAGTTCCATGCTGCTCTTCGGCAATTCAGCGTTGTATCACCGGTTCAACTGGAAGCCGCTCACCCGGATCGTACTCAAACGCATTGATCACGCGAACATTTTTCTCCTGATCGCCGGCTCGTACACGCCGATCACGGTGTTGGCGTTGGCACCCGAGAAGTCAACCCTGCTGCTCACGATCGTGTGGACCGGTGCCGTCCTGGGCATCGCCTTCCGCGTCTTCTGGATCCACGCGCCGCGGTGGCTGTACGTTCCGTTGTACCTGCTCCTGGGCTACGGCGCGCTGATCTTCATCGCGGATTTCTTCACGGCCAACGCGGCCATGATGACGCTCATCCTCGTCGGTGGCCTCTGCTACACGGTGGGTGCCGTCATCTACGCCCTCAAGAAGCCCAATCCGATCCCGGGGGTGTTCGGCTTCCACGAGATCTTCCACACCCTCACGGTCGTGGCTTTCCTGTGCCACTTCGTGGCGATAACCATGATCGCCGTGCACCCGCTGTACCCGTAGATGACGCCCTATTCGGGCTTGGTGGTGGCGTCCCGCTCCGCTATCTCGGCGGCCAGGCGGGCCTTGATCTCCTCCCGATACGTCGTACGACGGATGCGGCGCACCATGTCCATCCCGAGAAAAATCGTGGCAACGGCCACCAGCGCGATCGCGAAGAATCCCACGACACCGGGGGTCACCGTGTTCGGGTCGACCTCAAGGGGTGTGGGGGTTGCGAGGAGCCAACCCAGGTGCAGAGCTACCGGGTTCACGTCGTGCGCTCCACGCCGGCGAACAGGTCGGATTCAGGCATAGCGGTTTCCACTTTCGATTCAATGAGTTGGAAGTCTTCATAGGGCCAGGCCTTGCGAACCAGTTCATTGGGCCAGAAGAAGAAGCTGCTCTCCGGCGACACCTGGCTCGTATGCGACAAGAGCGCGGCGTCCCTGACTTCGAGGAATTCACCGATCGGCACGTGGGTCGTCGCCAGTTTGGGATAGTCCTTCATCCACTCACGCGCAGCACCGAGTGGCTCGAGCAGCGGAGAGTCCGGTTCGGCAACGCTCAACTCGAGGTACATCGCATCGACGCGTTCAAGGTTGAAAATTCGGTCGTAGTAGAGCTTGTCGATCTGCCACGCCTCACCCGAATCCGGGAATCGGTCGGGGTCAGCGGCCGCACGGTACGCGGCAATCGACACCTCGTGGCAGCGAATGTGATCGGGGTGCGGATAGCCGCCCTTTTCGTCGTAGGTGACAAGGACCTGCGGCCGAAATTCCCGGATGATTTTCACGAGCGGTTCGGTCTCGTACTCGATCGGGATTCCCGCGAATGAGCTTGCCGGAACGGACCCATCGTCGTTCATTCCGGAATCCTCGAAACCCAGCCAGCGGTGCTGCACGCCCAGGTGTTCCTGCGCCTGGCGCATTTCCAGACGCCGCAGTCCGGGAAGATCACGTTCGGCCATGGCGTTGCCGACCACGGCCGGGTTCAGAATGCTTCCGCGCTCACCGCCGGTGCAACTCACCACGAGCACCTCGGCGCCCAGGCTCGTGTAATGGGCGTACGTCGCGGCGCCCTTACTCGACTCGTCGTCGGGATGCGCGTGCACTGCCAAAAGTCGTAGCGTCACCATACTCCTCAGGAATGCCGGATAACCTTAGGTTCTAAGCCTAATCGTTGATCCGGGAGTGTGAAATCGCCAGTGTCCGCTAAGCCGGCAACGTCAGCCACAACGGAGCCCGCGAACTCCGTCCTGGAGAGCCGATACGGTCGCACCCGTGCCACGCGCAGCCGAGACAAGCGGTTGCTCTGGGGCCTCGGCGGAGTCTTTGCCGTTGTCCTGATCGCCTGGGTCGTCTGGACCGGTCTCGACGGCGCCTCCGAGAAAATTGAGGCCCGCGACACCCGCCACACCATCATCGACGAGCACAGCGTGAGCGTCACCTTTGAGGTGTCCATGCCGGTCAATTCCGCGGCGAGCTGCGCCGTGCAGGCCCTCAACGAATCGTTCACCGTCGTGGGATGGAAGGTCGTCGACCTGCCGCCATCCACGCTGTACACGCGCTCATTCACCCAGGTCCTGCGCACAACCGACCTGAGCAACACTGGTTTGATTTACAAGTGTTGGCTGACCTAAAATGGGATATTCGCCCCGACTGAGTTGGGGCGAAGCCTATATCTGCGCACCTCACAACTCATGGTTGGGTGACGTGCAGCCGAGCTCAATGAAGGAGATGAACCGTGACTACCGACACAACGGTCACCTGGCTAACGCAGGAAGCACACGACCGTCTGGCTACGGAACTGGCTGACCTCAGCACCCTCGGGCGCGATGACATCGCGAAGAAGATCGAGTCCGCGCGGGAAGAGGGCGACCTCAAGGAGAACGCCGGTTACCACGCCGCGAAGGAGGAGCAGGGCAAGATGGAGGCGCGAATTCGCACCCTCACCGTGCTGCTGCGTCACGCCGAAGTCGGACACGCTCCCGAAAGCACCGGCGTGGTTGTTCCCGGCACCGTCATCACGGCCACGATCGCCGGCGAGTCGAGCCGTTTCCTCATCGGGAGTCGCGAAATCGGCGGAAGCAGCGATCTCGACGTGTTCAGCGAGCAGAGCCCCCTCGGCGCGGCCATCCTCGGCCTCGCGGTCGGCGGCAAGACGAGCTACGACACCCCGAGCGGCAAAAAGATTTCCGTTGAGATCTTCAACGTGGAGACTTTCAGCGGCTAACTGCCGCATTGCCCACAAGACAGCGGCCGTTCGAATCTGATCAGATTCGAACGGCCGCTGTCGTTAACGGGCGAGCCGCAGGTCAGTCGATCTGCGGGGAAAAGCCTGCCGCGCGCAGCGCGTCGACGACCTCTTCACGGTGTTCCGGTCCGCGGGTCTCCACGCTCACGTCGAGCTCCACCTCGGTGATCTGCAGCCCAACACCGTGGCGAGTGTGCAGCACCTCGATGACGTTCGCGTGCACCTGTGCCAGGACTTCGGATACCCGTGCCAGTTGTCCGGGGCGATCGGGCAGCATAATGCGCAGGGTGAGGTATCGGCCCGATGCGGCGAGCCCATGGCTGATGACACGCTGCATCAGGAGCGGGTCGATGTTGCCGCCCGAGAGGATGGCGACGGTCGGGCCGGCGGGCGTGATCTTGCCGGCCAGGATCGCCGCCACGGCCACGGCTCCCGCGGGCTCGACCACTAGTTTGGCGCGCTCCAGCAGCACGAGCAGCGCGCGTGCGGTGTCGTCCTCGCTCACGGTTACGATCTCGTCGACGACGTCGCGAATAATGTCGAAGTTGAGCATTCCCGGCTTGGCCACGGCGATACCGTCGGCGATGGTTGGCAGGATGGTGATCACGACGGGCTCGCCCGCGGCCAGGGACGGCGGATACGCGGCCGCATTCTCCGCCTGAACGCCGATCACCCGAATGCGACGGCCGTCGCGGGCGGCGGCCTGCTTCACGGCACTCGCCACCCCGGAGATGAGTCCCCCACCACCGATAGGCACCACCACGGTCTCCAGGTCGGGCACTTGATCCAGAATCTCAAGTCCCAGGGTGCCCTGGCCGGCGATGACATCCGCGTGGTCAAACGGCGGAATCAGGATGGCGCCCGTCTCGCGCGCGTACTCGGCGGCCGCGAGCAGCGGTTCCGCGACGGTATGGCCGCGCAGGATGACGTCGGCGCCATACGCCTGCGTCGCCTGAAGCTTGGGCAGGGCAACACCGACGGGCATGAAGATTGTCGCCTTGATGCCGAGCTCTCGAGCCGCGAAGGCGACACCCTGTGCGTGGTTGCCCGCCGAGGCGGCGACGACGCCGTGCGCGCGTTCCTCGGCGGTGAGCTTGGACAGCCTGTTGTAGGCACCCCGGATTTTGTATGACCCGGTGCGTTGCAGGTTTTCGCACTTGAGGTGCACGGGTGCACCGAGCTGGTCCGCGAGGTAGCGTGAGCTTTCCATCGGGGTCACATCGGCCACCCGGGACACAACGAGTCGTGCGGCCTCAAAGTCGGCCAGGCTCGGTCCGGCAGTGGTGAGTTCTGTCATTTTCAGTTCTTTCCGTGGTTGATCTGGATCGAGCGCTGCCGGTATCCGGGCCGTCGGGGAACGGTGCGCCAGAGAGTGGAACTCGTTGTGGCCGCGGTTGACTCCGTCCCGTGACGCCAACTCCCGCCGGACAGGTAGGAGGTCATGACGTTGAGCACGGCGGCGATCGGCACCGCGAAGAGCGCCCCAGGAATACCGGCCAGCAGCGCGCCGGCGGCCACGACCAGCACGACACCGAGCGGATGCACCTTGACCGCTGTTCCCATGATGAGCGGCTGCAGGATGTGGCCTTCAACCTGCTGCACCAGCAGCACAACGCCGAGCATGAGCAGGGCGGTCACCCAGTTGTTGAAGATCAAGGCGATGAAAACGGCGACGAATCCGGTCGCCACCGCGCCGACGATCGGAATGAAGGATCCGAGAAAAACCAGGATGCCGATCGGCACGGCCAGGGGGACGCCCAACAGAGCGGCGCCGAGCCCGATGCCGACGGCGTCGATCGAGGCCACGAGAATCTGTACCTTCGCAAAATTTCCGAGGGTGGTCCAGCCGGCAATGCCGGCACCATTCACGGCAACCTGCGCGCGTTTGGGGAAGAGGCGCACAAGCCACGCCCAAATGGTTTTGCCGTCGATCAGGATGAAAACCAGGCTGAAGAGTGTGAGCAGCACGCCGGTGAGCAGATGTCCGAGGGTGGTTCCCACCGACAGTGCACCGCTGATGAACACCTGGCTATCGTTCTGCAGGGCGGTCAGTCCCTGCTGCAGGTACGTGTTGATGTCGGTTTCGCTGAGATTGAACGGCGGGGCCGACAGGAATGCCTTGAAATTGGTATAGGACTCGCTGAGCCGGACGGTAAGGTCGCCGGTCCCCTCGGCGATCACGGTCGTGGCGAGGGCGATCAGTCCACCGACGATCACGAGTGTGCCGATCATGGCCGTGGAGACGGCGAGCGCCTTCGGCCAGCGGTGTCGCACCAGGAAGGTGACAACGGGCACCAGCAGCGCCGAAATCAGTACCGCCACGAGGAGCGGGATGACGATCAGTCGAAGTTGAATAATGAGGAAGATCAGCACCGCGATCGCGGCGGCGATGACCAGCAGGCGCCACGACCAGGCCCCTGCCAAACGCACTCCAGATGGGATGTTGTCGTCGACCCCGTCAGCGGATGTCCGCTGCACCGGCTGGAGCGGAACATCCGGCTCGGCACGCGCGCGCGTGACGAGGCGTCTGCCCGTGTTCGACTTGCCCGAAGATTCCGTCACCCGATTATTCTAGGACCGCCTGCGGCGCGCGGGCCTCGACCGACACGGGAGCCCCGGTCAACCTGAGAGAAACCCGCTCCCCCGCGACCGGCCGGATGCGTGCGGCATGCTGCAGGAACACCGTCGAATTGTCCCCCAGCCGCACGGTGGTGCGCCGCAGCGAGCCGAGAAAACTCGAGCTCTGCACGACACCGTCCAGGCCGGCGTCGGCAAATTCCACATCTTCGGGGCGCACCGATACGGTCACCGCCCCGTCGGCGGTCGCGGGATCCAGCAGTGGCAGTTGCACCCCGAAGACCTCCGCGAAGCCGTGCCGCACCATGCCGGCGAGGCGGTTGCTGAGTCCCACGAAATCCGCCACGAACGGGCTCGACGGCCGCCCGTAGAGTTCCTCGGGCGTACCCACCTGCTCGATGGTTCCGGAACGCATCACCGCGACGCGATCAGCCACCGCGAGGGCCTCGTCCTGGTCGTGGGTCACGAACAGGGTGGTGATGCCCAGGGTGGTCTGGATGCGCCGGATCTCTTCGCGCAGCTGTACGCGAACCTTTGCGTCCAGGGCCGACAGCGGTTCATCGAGGAGCAGCACGCGGGGTTCCGTCACGAGCGCCCTGGCCAGGGCGACGCGTTGTTGCTGCCCGCCCGAAAGTTCGTGCGCGAAGCGTGTGGCGTGCTCGTGCAGTCCCACGAGGTCAAGGGCAGCCTCGGCGCGCGCACGTCGTTCCCCCGGCTTGACTTTGCGCATGCGCAGCCCGAATTCCACGTTCTGGCCGGCGTTCAGGTGCGGGAACAGCGAGTACGACTGGAAGACCATTCCCATATCGCGCCGGTTGGTGGGCAGCGACGACATATCGTCGCCGTTGATCGTGATGCGGCCGCCGTCAATGGATTCGAGTCCCGCCAGCACGCGCAGCGCGGTGGTTTTTCCGCTGCCGCTCGGGCCCAGCAGGGCGACGAACTCACCGGCGTGCAACGTGAGGTCGAAACCGGCCAGCGCCGGGTGGCCCGCGTAGTCTTTCCGCACACCGGCGAATTCCACGACGGTGCCGGCCGACGCAGCCCGGGTGGTTCGGACGAGAGCTGGTGCGGTGATCATGGGGTGCCTTTCCGAAGACGAGGGGTTCGTGGGACGCGGGGCGCCGTTCCGAGGCGACCGATCACCAGCAGGAGGATGAACGCGACTCCGAGCGCGAGCAGAGACAGGATCACGGCCGTGTAGGGATCCGTCTTGCTGACGACCACGAGGGCGGTTTGCAGGTTCACACGGTTGAGGAGTGATGCGATCGTGAATTCGCCGAGTACCACCGCGACGGCGATGAAGGCACCGGCGAGGATGCCCCGGCGCAGGTTGGGAACGAGGACTCTGAGCAGCGTTGTCGGCCAGCTCGCTCCGAGCGTTCGGGCGGCCTCGCTCAGCGTCTTCACGTCGATGCCGTCCACGTTCGATTGGATGGCCCGATAGGCGAACGGCAGCACGGTGATGCCGTAGGCGAAGGCAAGGGTCCACACCCCGCTGCCAAGGACCCGCGAGACACCCCCGTAGACGGGCGCCAGGCCCACCACCAGCACGATCGCCGGGATGCTGATGGGCAGGACGCAGATGAATTCAAGCACTCGCCGCCAGCGGGCGAATCGGATATGCACCAGCAGCATGGTGGGCACGAGGAGCAGGAGCACGAGGGCAACGGTTCCGATCGCGAGGGTGACCGAATTGCCGAGGGCCACGAGAACGGGGCGGTAGGTGCCCGACAGGATGCCCTGGAACAGAGCGGTCCATCGGCTTGGATCGTGGCCGCCGTCAAGCCCCGCGCGCAGGGTGAATTCAACCATCGCCACGATGGGCACGGCGAATGCGCCGCCGATCACAGTCAGAATCGCCGTGCGGGTGCGGCGAGACGGGGCGTGCGCCGGTGGTCGTCTGCCGCTCATCGCTGCCACCGCGATGCCCGCGACTGCAATATCGAGTACGCACTCATGACGAGCGTCATCACCAGAACCATCCCGAGTGCCAGGGTGCCGGCGAGATTCTCTCGTCCCAGCAGCGTCTCGCTGGTCAGGGCGGCCCGAATCTGCAGCGGAACGATTTGGGATCCCTGGCTGACGAGGGCCGCGGCCGTAGCGTACGAGGAGAAGGCGTTGGCGAAGAGCAGCAGCAGGCTTCCGAAGAAGGACGGTGCCAGCACGGGAAATGCGACATGCAGCCAGTAGCTCCGTGTTCCCCCGCCGAGCGTGGCGTTGGCCTCCGCCCACTGCGGTTTGAGTGCCTGAAGCGCCGGCAGGAAGGTGATGATCATGAGCGGAACCTGAAAGTAGATGTACGGGAGGATGAGGCCGGGCGTCTCGTAGAGCCACACCCCGTTCGCAAAGAGGTCAACGCCCACGGTGTCTTCAAGGTAGACGGTGATCATGCCCTGGATGCCGATCGTGGCTACGAACGCGAAGGCGAGCATCACCCCGCCGAACTGGGCCAGCACGCCGCTCAGCGAGTCGACCATGACGCGCAACGGTCCGTCGGGCCGTGCGCCCAGCAGGGAGTAACAGGCGATGGATCCTATGCCGGCCCCGACCACCGCCGTCAGGGCGGACAGCCAGAAGGAATTGGCGAACGTGGACAACACCACGGGGTCGCCCAACGCGGCCACCGTGGACAGGGTGAAGGTCCCGTCCGCGTCGACGAAGCCCGTGCCGAGGGCGATCAGCGTAGGCAGGCCCAGGAAGAGCAGCACGTATACCGCGAACGGCAGCAGCCCGAGGGCCGCTGCCGTTCCACGGACCCTACTGGACAGCGGCCGCCCACCGTTCCCCGAGCAGGGTCGCGGCCGAAGAGCTCTGCTCCTCGGTCGGCACGACGGTCGTCTCCGGGGTCTTCGGGAGGGCGTTGAAGAGGGCGGCGTCGATGGTCCCGGCCGCTGCCATGGCTTCGGCCCTGGCCGGACGTGCCCCGCCCGCCAGCCAGAGGTTCTGGGCCTCGTCGCTGTACAGGAACTCCTGCCACAGGCGCGCCGCTGCCGGGTGCGGGGCATCCTTGCTGATGGCCTGGTTGTAGTATCCGGCGTATCCCGTGCCGGGGAACACGACGACCTTCCAGTTGCGCTGTCCCTGCAGCGAGGCGCCGTAGCCCACATTGAGGTAGTCCCAGTCAAAGACCACCGGTGTCTCGCCCGATGCGATGGTCGCCGGGGTCGGGTCGACCTTGAGGAAGTTGCCGGCCTCGTTCAGCTCGGAGAAGAAGTCGATTCCGGCCTGGAAGTCGTCGACGGAACCGCCGTTTTGCACGCTCGCGAGTCCCGTCGCAGCGAAGGCCGCTCCCGCCTGCGTCGGGTCGCCGTTGATGGCGACCTTTCCCTTGTAATCGCTTCCGAGCAAGTCGGAGAGCTGCTCGGGCGCGGGCACCGCATCGGGGTCGTATCCAACGGCCATGTATCCGCCGTAGTCGCCCACGTAGAGTCCGCTGGCCTCCTTGAGGGCATCGGGGATGTCCGCCCATGTGGCTACCTGATACGGCGCGAACCGGTCCGTGCTGGCTACCGCCACCGCAAGGCCCAGGTCGAAGACGTCCGGGGCGGTGTCCTGGCCCTTGAGGTTGTCGGCGGCCTGAATCTCCTCGGCGCTTGAACCGTCCGGCGCGGCCTCGTTGATCGTGATCTCCGGGTACTTCTCGGTGAAGCGGTCCAGGACAGCCCCGTAGTTGGCCCAGTCGCGGGGCAACGCGATCACGTTGAGGGCGCCTTCGGCGTTCGCGGCGGCTTCCAGTCCCGCAGGGTCACCGAACGCCGTGAGAGTCGTCGCCGTGGCTGCATCGACGCCGCCGGGAGCGGGCGCGGGGGTGTTAGAGCAGGCGGAGAGTGCGAGGGTGAGCGCGGCCGTGGCAGCCAGCGCAACCGTCAACGTGCGTTTCATGGTCAAGGTCCTCCGATGTGATCGTGGTCGCATCGGGGTATCGCCGCGACCTTCCAGAGAGTACGAAGACAAGATTTCCTGCGAGGGCGGACAGCCTGAACGCCGGATTAACGACGAGCGACGCTCCCCGAGCGCGGTGCGGCTAGTGTCGGAAGGATGGTGCACACAGTTTCGGCCGCTCTCGCCCGCCGGGTCGCCCTCGCGGCGCAAGGCTTCGGGGCTCGGTCCACGGCGACGACTCCGGGCATCCGTCAGCTGCATGCACTCGTGAACCGCCTCGGCCTGCTGCAGATCGACTCCGTCAACGTGTTCGAGCGCAGCCACTACATGCCCGCGTTCAGCCGGCTCGGCTCGTACGACAAGGCACAGCTTGACCGGCTCACGACGGGCCCCGGCGCCCGTCTCACGGAGTATTGGGCGCACGAGGCGTCGTACCTGCCGCTGGATACCTGGCCCCTGTTTCGCTGGCGCATGGAGCAGTACCGTTCGCTCGCCGCAAAAACACCCGACTCCTGGGCCGCCACCCACCGCCCCATGCTGGACTGGTTGCTCGCCGAACTCGCCGCCAACGGCCCAATGCGAGCAAGCGACGTGGAGCACGACGCGAACAAGCGCAGCGGCCCGTGGTGGGGCTGGTCAGACGTGAAGATCGGTCTCGAAACCCTGTTTCGGTGGGGCGATGTCGCCGCGGCCGGTCGCCACCGGTTCGAGCGGGTCTACGGTCTCCCGGAGCAGGTGTACTCCCCCGAATTGCTGGGTCGAACGGTGACGAAAGCGGATGCGCACCGCGAGCTCATCGGCATGGCCGCGCGGTCTCACGGGATCGGCACCGCCAAAGACCTCGCCGACTACTTTCGATTGAAGGGGACTCCCGCCCTGCAGGCCATCCACGAGCTGGAGGATTCGGGTGAGCTCCTGCCCGTGGCGGTACCGGAATGGGGAACGAAGTCCGCGCCGGCCTGGCTCCATCGGGACGCGCGACTGCCCCGACGAATCCAGGCGGCGACGGTGCTCTCCCCGTTCGACCCGGTGGTCTGGGAACGAGCGCGAGCCCTGCGCATGTTCGACTTTCATTACCGGATCGAGATCTACACCCCGGAACCGAAGCGCGTTTTCGGATACTACTCGTTGCCGATTCTACTCGACGAGGCCATCGTCGGGCGGGTTGATCTCAAGAACGACCGCCAGGCCGGGGTGTTGCGTGTGCAGGCGGCCTGGACCGAACCCGGCGCGCCCGCCGACACCGCGGAACGACTGGCCCCGGTTCTGCGCGAGGCCGCCGCCTGGCAGAACCTGAGCGACATTGTGGTCGCGCCCCGAGGAACGCTCGCGCCCGCGCTCACGCACGCCCTGCGCGCGTGAGCGCGTTCTCAGGAGCGGAGCCGGAGTGGCGACCGCGGCTTGAGCGCTGATGTGCCAGCCAGCCTGATGGGCGTGCGGGTCGGGTCGGCGGCCAATGGTGGGATCAACCAGTGCTCCAAGCCGCTACCGGTGCCGATGCGGGTGATCTGCCACCCGTCGTTGTGCAGGCGGAGGTGGTCGCGGGCGCAGAGCAGGATGCCATCGTCGAGGTCGGTGAGTCCGCCGCCGTCCGCCCAACCGTGCAGGTGATGCGCTTCGCAGTGGCTGGGCGGGCGGTGACAGTCGGGCCAGAGACACCCGCCGTCGCGAAGTGCCAGGGCCGCGCGTTGCTCAGCTGAAAAGAGGCGCTGTTCCCTGCCTACATCCAGCACGGTGCCGTCCCGCCTGAACAGCACCGGTATGAAACCGGCGTTGCAGATCGACCGGTCGATGGTCGTCGTCGGGACCGCGTCCGGGGTTCCTTCGATGAACCCGTCTGCCAGAACCAGTTCGCCCGAGATATCACGCGAGGGTGTCGGTGCTGGAGTGCCTGTTGCAGTGACGACGAGCTTCACCGACGGGCGGATTCGGCCGAAGAGGGTGCCGGGGTCGGCGGCCGCGGCGACCTTGATCACCTCGATCAGTGCCTCGGCGGCGATCTGGTCCGTGGACCGCGGGTCGTCGATGATGCGCCTGGCGCGTTCCTTCTCGCCCTTCTCCACGAACCTCGGTCCGCCGGTGCGGGGTCCGGTGGTCTGCAGCAGGAAGTCCGTGAAGTAGGCGCCGTTCTCCGGGTCCAGTTCGAAGGTGCCGTGCAACATGCCGTCGGGCTTGTCCCACACCCGCAGGTACTGGCGGGCGCGCATGGCGTCGGCCCGGGAGGCGACTCCGGCCGCATCAATGGAGTCCCGGCACTGCCGGGCCGCCTTCGCCGCCTGGTCCGCGTTCACGGTGCGGCACTGGGCGATAAGGCTGACAACCGCGTCGGTGAGCATCTCCTCCGTCACCCCGATCGCCGGTTCACCGAGGCCCCGGCGGATCGCGGTCGCGGACTCAGTGCTGAGGGTTCCGTCGGTGACCGCGGTGCCGAGCGGCGCGAACCATGGCACGTGCACCTCCACCCTCGGCGCGTCCGGGTGAGCGAGGGCCAGCCGGTCGGCCTGCTCCTGCCGGGCCCGGGCGGTTTCGGCTTCGGTGGCCATGGTGCCGGCCTCGATCAGACGACGAGTATCCGCCTTCGTAGTGCCGCCGCCTCCGCCCAGGGACTGGAGGTAGTCCTCTGCGCTGGGGTAGCCCTTCTTCCGGGCAAGGCCCTCGCGGCCGAGCTGCCAGTCGGAGCGGGCGGCGACATTCGCCGCCGACAGTGCGTAATATTTGGCGACCTCGCGGGAGAGGCGGGCGATGGCCCGATGGGTGGTCTCCGACTGATCGTCGGAGAGCTCCGCGAATGACGCCGCGGCTATGTTCGATCGGGCCAGCGACCCGGTCAAACCAACGAAAACACCTTCGATGGTGGTTGTCATGAAATAAGTGTGACAGCAGCCACCGACATTCAGCCGACGGCCGGTCGCGTGCTGAGGGCGCCCTCGGCTCTGCTAGAACTTGCGACCCATGGTCGTGAGGCGCTCGATCCGATCTGCGATCGGCGGGTGCGTGGCGAACAGTTTTGCCATCGCGCCCGGCTTGAGCGGATCCGCAATCCATAGGTGTGCCATCGACGTGTTCTGCTTGCGCATCGGCCGACTGTACTCGCCGAGCTTGTTCAGCGCGCTGGCGAGGGCATCCGGGTGCCTCGTCGTGAGGGCGCCCGTCGCATCCGCGAGGTATTCGCGCTGCCGTGAAACCGCGAGCTGCACCATCGTGGCGATGAGCGGTGCCACCACCATGGCGACCAGACCGAAGACCATGACCACGGGGTTGCCGTTGCTGTTATTGCTCCGGCCGAAGAAGGCCATACGCAGGAACATATCGGAGATGAACCCGATGGCCACGACGAGGCCGAAGACCACCATCGACACCCGAATGTCGTAGTTGCGCACGTGGCCCATCTCATGAGCCATGACGCCCTCCAGCTCCGAGTCGTCCATGATCTCGAGCAGACCGGTCGTCGCGGCGACGATCGCATGTTGGGGGTCGCGTCCGGTCGCGAAGGCGTTCGGCGCCGGGTCGTTGATGATGTAGATCTCCGGCATGGGCATGCCGGTAGCGATCGACAGGTTCTCGACCGTGCGCCACAGCCGGACGTTGTCGGACTTGCTCGTGAGCTTGACCCCACCGCTCATCGCCACGGCCTGACGACCGGCGGCGTAGTACTGAATGAGCACGTACAGTCCGGCGATCACGACCACAGCGATGAAAATGCCGTAGCTGTTTCGCGGTCCGTACACCGCGTTCGCCAACCAGCCCAGCCCCGCGATGATCGCGAAGAAAAAAAACATGATGAAAACGGTGTTGCGTTTGTTCTTCGCTATCGCGCTATACATGTGCGCTCCCGACTAGAACTGCACGCGAGGCGGCTCCGCAATCGCTGCGGAGTCGGCCACCTCGAAGAAGTCACGTTCGGAGAAACCGAGGTTGCGGGCAAACATGTGGTTCGGGAAGACCTGGATCTTGGTGTTGAATTCCCGCACGCCACCGTTGTAGAACCGGCGCGAGGCCTGGATCTTGTCCTCGGTGTCGACCAGCTCGCCCTGCAGCTGCAGGTAGTTCTGGCTCGCCTGCAGCTGGGGGTAGGCCTCAGCCACGGCAAAGATGCTTTTCAGCGCGGACTGCATGTGGTTCTCGGCCACAGATGCGTCGGCGGGGCCCTGCGCGGACAGCGTCTCGGCGCGCGCCTTCGTCACGCTCTCAAAAACGCCCTTCTCATGAGCGGCGTATCCCTTGACCGTTTCAATCAGGTTGGGCAGGAGATCGGCTCGGCGCTTCAGCTGAACGGTGATGTCGCTCCAGGCCTCGTCGACTCGCACCTTGAGGGTCACGAGGGAGTTGTACGTTGCCCAGAGGTAGATGCCGGCAATGGCAACGAGGGCAACGACGATCAGGACCGGGATGAGCCATTCCATGGCAGCGTCTCCTTGTATCTTGAGCCGAGTAAGGACTCTGGTTGTGCGCGAATGTTGCGGGACCGTGGGGTCGCCGGAGTTTCCACGCGATGCAGCACCATACTAACCAAGACTTCTGAGGCTCCCCTCCGCTTCTCACCAGACTCAAAGCTAAATGGGAGGCCGCACCCACGGCGCTCACGGCGGCCTGTCGGTCCCGCAGGATCGGCGCGTCCCCGGCCGTGTCGACCACGCCGACACCGTTAGCGAGCGGCCAGGACCTTCTGCAGCCAGCGGTAGGAGTCCTTCGGCGTTCGCGTCGTCATGCCATCCGTGAAGGACACATGCACGAGGCCGAACCTCTCGGTATACCCGGCCGACCATTCGAAACCGTCAAGGAGCGAGCGCACGAAGCAGCCGGTGAGTCGAACGCCCGCCGCCGCGCCCGTGGACCGCACGGCATTGACGGCGGCCTGCAGGTGTTCGCCGAGGTAGTCGATGCGCAGCGGGTCGTGCACGCCGCCGCGCGCATCCGACCGGTCGACGTAGCCCGCCCCGAGCGAGGTGATGACCACGGGAGGCAGCAGCTCCCCGTAGCGAGCGCCGAGTTCGGCCAGGGCGACCCCGAGGAACTCCGGGGCGCTCACCGCGCCGGTACCGGTGACCGGAAATTCGCGGAACGGCGCGAGGTGGAAGGGGAAGGCCGGCACTAAAGGTGCCGGGTCGTCGACGAAGATCGCGCGCCCGGTGCCGGCGGCAATGCGGGACGGGCCGGCGTAGTTCAGGCCGTAGAAGTCGAGCGGCTGATGGATCACGGCCAGGTCGGCCGGATCGGCCTCCAGCAGTCCGCGCAGTTCCGCGGCGAAGGGCTCGAGCGGGTCCGGGTAGCGTCCGAGAAGCACGGGGTCGGCGAAGATCCGGTTGTGCAGCAGGTCGTACAGGTCCGCGAACGAACGGTCCTCGTCTCGGTCCGTCAACGATTCCACCGGCGAGTGGGCGTTCGCGATGCCGATCCGGCCGTGCACATCCGCTGCCCGCAGGCCCTGCACGGCAAGGCCGTGGGCGAGCAACTGGTGGTGGGCGGCGGGCAGGGCGTCGAAGAGCAGCGCGTGTCCCGGCGCGTCGGTCCCGAGCGCGTAGCCCTGCAGCATGACGGTCGCCGGGTCGTCGAGGGTGACCCAGGCGTCGACGCGATCGCCGAACGCCTCTCCCACGGCGTGGGCGTAGTCCGCGAAACGCCCGGCCGTGTCCCGGTTCAACCAGCCGCCGCGGAGCGCCGTCGGGGTGTCCCAGTGCGACAGCGTCACGGTGGGGCTGATGCCGCCGACCAGAAGCTCGTCGAGCAGGCGGTCGTAGAACGCGAGCCCTTTGCGATTCAGCGCGCCGCGCCCCTCCGCCTGGAGCCTGGGCCACGACAGGGAGAACCGGTACGCGTCGACGCCGAGTTCTCGCAGCAGCGTGGCATCTTCCGGGAGCCTGCCCACATGGTCGGCGGCGATGGAGGCGTTGGACCCGTCTCGGATCCGACCGGATGACGCGCTGAAGGTGTCCCAGACAGAGTCACCGCGCCCCCCGTCGCGGGCCGCACCCTCAACCTGGAAGGCGGTGGTCGAGACGCCCATGACGAATCCCTCGGGCAGCAGGTCACCGAGCTCCGCCGTGCGGTGGGGCCAGTCGCGGGTTTCGGAGGCCGTCGGGCGTGGCTTGGAACGGATGGTGCGGGCAGACTGCATACTCACGGGCCGAGGACTCTTTCCAGATAGCTGTTGGTGAAGCGACGCTCCGGGTCGAGCCTGTCACGAACGCCCAGAAAATCATCGAAGTGCGGGTACCGGTCCCGCAGCGCGTCGACGCCCTGATAATGCAATTTGCCCCAGTGGGGGCGCCCGCCGTGCCCCAGCATGATCTGCTCAACGGCGCGAAAGTAGTCTTCCGGGTCTTCGCGAACGTAGCGGTGCACCGAAACGTAACCGGTGTCGCGCCCACTGGCGGTCGACAGCCACAGGTCGTCGGCGGCCGCGCAGCGCACCTCGATCGGGAACGAGATGCGCCAGCCCCTGGCGTCGATGAGGGCCCGCACCGCGCGCAGGGCGTCGGGGACGCGGTCGCGCGGCAGGGCGTACTCGAGCTCGCGGAAGCGCACCGTGCGGCGAGTCGCGAATACCCGCGCCGACGCATCCGTGAATTCGCGGTTGCCGGTGGCACGTGCCGAGAGACGCGCCAGGGGTGGCACGAGCGCCGGAACGGCCGTGCCGATATCGCACACGGCCCGGTAGAGGCCGTTGGCCAGCAGCTCGTCGTCAATCCAGCGCGACACCCGGGACGTGCCGGCGCCGGGTGCCGCCTCGGCGCGGCGGGTGTTCGTCTTGGTCAATGCGAACGGGGTGTGCGGAAACCAGAAGAATTCGAAGTGGTCGCCGGATGCCGAGCGCTGCAGATACGTTTCCAGTACGCCGTCGAGGTTTTCGGTTTTTTGCACGGCGTGCAGCACAAAGCTCGGCACACACTGCAGCGTGACCTCGGTGATGATCCCGAGCGCGCCCAGGCCGAGCCGAGCCGCCGGGAGCAGCTGCGCGTTTTCGGTCTCGCTCACGCGCAGCACAGTCCCGTCGCCGACCACGAGGGTGAGCGCGACGACCTGGCTGGCGAGCCCCCGGAACCGACCACCCGTCCCGTGTGTTCCGGTGGAGATGGCCCCGGCCACGGTCTGCGTGTCAATGTCACCGAGATTGGTGAGGGCGAGCCCATGCGCGGCCAGCGACCGGGCCAGCCGGTGCAGGGACAACCCGGCGGCAACGGTGACCCTGGACGTCTCGACATCGACGGTTATCCTGGCCGCTCCCCCGGTGACCCCGGCCGGCAACGCGAGGTCGTGCAGGTCGAGCTGAACGCCGGGGGCGAGCGCGATTCCCGTGAAGCTGTGCCCGGCACCCACCGCCTTGACGCGCAGGCCGGCGCGGGCCGCGGCGAGCACCGCGCGCTGCACCGCGCCGACCGTCGCCGGGCGCTCCATCCGCACGGGACGCACGGACTCCGTGCGTCCCCAATTGCGCCACGGTGCGGTTCGTATGATCACGGCGCAGCTTCCATCTTTGTTGCCTCACAGTAGGCCCCGGTGCGGGGCATGGTGGCCGAATTCGACCCTGTTGGGCCCCGGTCGAAAACCGTCCATCGGTAGCCTTTGCCGATGCATCCCTCCGGCACGTCATGAACCGTCATCGACGCGCGGGTCCCGGTTGACTTTAGCCGTTTCGCCTCGTCAAATGGGGTTGTGGGACCCCTGACCTCATGCAAACCTATCGCCTCCGCGGCGCGGCCTCAGCGACCCCGGATGCTGCGCGCTGCGCTGCTGCTTCTGGTCACGCTCGCCGTCGCTCTGGCATCCCTCGGCGCACCCCACCGGGCGCTCGCCGCACCGTCACCGGACGGCAAGTCCGTACCGGCCACCACCCCGGCTCCGAGCCCGACCCCGACAGCCACGCAGACCACCACCCCCGCGCCGAACGAAACTCCGACGGCCACCCCGATTACCGACCCCGTCATCACGAGCCCCGCGACGGGGGATTTCGTCGGCAGTTCGACCACGACCGTGTCCGGTACCCGCGACGCGTCCTCCGAGGTACAGCTGCTTTCCCCCGCCGGCGGCGATCCGCTGTGCATCGTCGCCCCCGACGGCACCCCCCTGTGGTCCTGCCCCGGGGCGTCACTGCCGAATTCCGCAGCGGTGACCCTGCGCGTTGTGGTCACGGGCGATTCGACGTTGTCGCACGAGATCACGGTCATGGTCCTGGCGCCTCCCACCGTGACCGGTGGCGTCTCGAACGGCCTGGTTCGCGGCACCGGCCACCCCGGGGCATCCGTGACCCTGACCGTGACAAACGCGGCCAACTGTACGACCACGGCGGATGTGTCCGGCGCCTGGGCCTGCTATCTCGACGGGGTGACGTCGAGCGGGTCCCGCAGTGTGTCGGCACGGCAGAACACCAACTACAGCGGCAAGAACGCGTCACATGCGAGTCCCGTCGTGGCGATATTGTTCGACGTTGACCGACCGGGTCCGCCGGTCATCACCGCCCCGGCGGCGGCGGCTCAGATACCCGTCACGGGCACGACCTACCGGGGCACGGGCGAGAACGGCGCGACGGTCACTGTGTTTGCCGGCGCCTACTCCGTGTGCACCGCAAGCGTCAGCGGTGGCGTGTGGACCTGCCCCGCCGGTGGGATCGCCGCGGGGTCGTACTCCCTCGTGGCCGTGCAGGAAGACGTTGCCGGGAATGTGAGCCGGGGCAGTCCCGCCGTCAGGGTGTCGTATCTGGCACCGCGCGCCCCGTCTGCCACGCACACGCCGACGTCCCGCCCGAGTCCGAGCGGAACGGCGGCAACCGTTGTCCCGGATGAGGCACCGTCCGCGCCCACCACGAATGAGGCCGTCCCACCGGTCGCCTCGCCGAGCCCCTCGGCGTCCAGTGCGATTCCCGCTCCGAGTGCGGAGGCCGGGCGGTGGAATGCGCCCACCCGGTTCACGGCTGCGGTTTCGTCGCCGTTCACGACGTCTCCCTTCCCGTGGCTGCAGGCCGTTCTTCTGGCCCTCGGTGCGGTGCTGCTGTTGGCTGTTCCCTCCCGACTACTGGCCGGAACCATCTCCCGTGCCCGGGGCGGACGTCCGCTGTGGACCGCCACATCGATCGCGGGGCGCAACCGAGCCCGTGATGAATTCGAAACCGCTCCCACGGTGCAGTTGAACCGCTGGCTTCTCGGTGCGGCCGCGCTCGTCGCCGCCGCCACGCTGGTGATGCTGTCGGGTCCCGTGCTGTCCCAGCCGGCCTACCTGCGTCTGCTCGTCGCGGTGATTGTGGCACTGCTGCTGGTCAACGTCGCGGCCGCCGTGGTGCCCCTGTGGTGGAGCACCCGGGTGATGCACATTGACGCGACCATCACCTTTCTGCCGCGCTACCTCGCGCTCGTCGCCGTCGCCGCGATCGGATCACGCATGCTCGATATCCACCCGGCGTTCATGTTCGGCCTTCTGGGCAGCGTGACGGTTGCCGCCGGGCCGACGATTGTCCAGCGTGGACAGCTCGCCGCGGTTCGTGCCGCGAGCCTCCTCGCCGTCTCGGTTGCGGGCTGGGCCACCCTCGGCGCACTCCCGGAGACCACAGGGCTGCTCAGCACTCTCGCCGCGGAAATCGTGAACACGGTGGTGCTCGCGTCCATTGGTTCCGCTGTGCTGGTTCTCGTGCCCCTCGGCCGCACGAGCGGCCGAAGCGTACTCGCGTGGTCGCCCGTGATGTGGGCCGGCCTCATGGTCGCCGCGTTCACGCTGCTCTTTGCCGTGTTGTCCCCGGCGATCGAGGTGTGGCAGAGCGCCGGGCAGGTACCACTGCTCTGGGTGGCTGCCGGCGTGTTCGCCTCGTTGTGCGCGGGCGCCTGGGCGTGGCAACGGTTCGTGACCCCCGCACAACTCTGACAGGCGCTATCGTTCACATGTGCGCTTAGGAGTCCTCGACGTCGGGTCGAATACCGTCCATCTACTCATCGTCGACGCCCACGCGGGCGCACCTCCTGTGCCGATGGCCGCCGACAAAGCGGTGCTGCGACTGATGCGATACATCACGCCGGACGGTGCCATCAGCGACGAGGGTGTCGCAGCCGTGCTCACGGCCGTGCAAAACGCGGCCGACTTCGCCGCTCAGCATGACATTGACGAACTCCTGCCCTTCGCCACATCGGCGCTGCGCGAAGCCACCAATGGACCGGAGCTGCTGGATCGCGTGGAACGCGAAACCGGCGTCACGCTCCAGGTACTGTCCGGAGCCGACGAAGCGCGACTGACGTTCCTCGCGGTTCGACGCTGGTATGGCTGGTCGGCAGAGAACATTCTCCTGTTCGACATCGGCGGGGGTTCCCTCGAGATCGCATCCGGTGCCGGGGAAGTCCCCGATGTCGCCCTGTCCTTGCCGCTCGGCGCCGGCCGGTCCACCATCGGTTTTCTGCACCATGACCCGCCGATGCCGGACGAGGCCGCCGCGCTCCGGCATCACGCCGCGAAGGTGCTCAAGGAGTCTGTCGGCGAGTTTTCCGCGCTCCGGGCGCCGCACCACATCGTCGGTTCGTCCAAGACCATCCGCTCGCTCGCTCGACTGGCCGGCTCCACGTCCGACGCGGTCGGTTCCGGCGATCGGCTGCGCCTCGGACGTGCACAGCTCAACGATTGGGTCCCTCGGCTGGCCCGCATCCCGGCCGATGCCCGGCCGGCGCTTCCGGGAATCACCGCGGATCGCACATTCCAAATCGTCGCCGGCGGCATCGTGCTGGGTGAGGCAATGTCGGCCTTCAAGGCCGAGGAGCTGGAAGTGTCTCCGTGGGCACTGCGCGAGGGCATCATCCTTCGCTACCTCGACCGGTTGAGCTGAGCGACACCGAAACGGCAACGCTCAGTCCTACGCGACCCGAACGTCGATCTCTCCCGGCTCTGCCGCATCCGCACCGAAGACGAGATACCGGTTGGCTATTTTGTCGCTGAAGAAGCGGTCGTGGCTCACGACCACGACGGCCCCCGGGAAGTGCAGCAGGGCGCGTTCCATCACCTGGGTACTCGACATGTCCAGATGGTTGGTCGGTTCGTCGAGCAGCAGCACGGAGGCGCCGGAGAGCAGGCATTGCGCCATCGCCACCCGCGCTCGCTGCCCACCGGACAGGTTGCCGATCTTCTGCTTGAGGTCGGCCTCCGAAAACTGGAACATCGCGAGGAAGCGGTTCACCGACTTGCGTGTGGCGATGAGGGCCAGGCTCCCCGGCATCGCGTTGACCGCGTGACTGACCGTGTCGGTCTCGTCAAGTTCGGCGAGAACCTGGTTGTACGAGACGACTCCCGCGCCGGACGCCCAGTTGACGGAACCGGAATCGGCGGGCTCCTCGCCGGTCAGCACCCGCAACAACGACGTCTTGCCGCTGCCGTTGGGGCCGAGCACGAGGATGCGATTGCCTCGGCGGATCTCGAACGTCAGGTCGGTGAACAGCACCTTGTCCCCGTAGGACTTGTTCAGCTGTTCCACCCGGCACAGGGCGTCTTTGACGTGAAGAGACCCGTAGATCTCGGTGATGATCTGGTCAACGGGGCGGGGAGCCCTGGACTTCTTGATGTGGGCGAGCTTGTTGCCGAGCTTGCGGCTTTCCGCCTTGGCGGCTTCGCGACGGTCGGAGATTCCCTCTGCCTCGAACGCGAGCAGCTCTGACTCGTGCACGAACTGCGCATCGAGGGTTTTGAGTCGGAATTGCTTCTGCACCACGTACTCGCCGAAGTTTCCGGGGTACTCGTGCAGGTGATAATTTTCGACCTCGATGATGCGTGTGACGATGGCGTCAAGGAATTTGCGGTCGTGCGAGACCACGATGGCGGCGCCACGGAAGTCACGGAACCAGGCCTCAAGCCACTCCACACCGGCAACGTCGAGGTAGTTGGTCGGTTCGTCGAGCAGGAGCACGTCGGGCGCCTCGAGCACGAGCTTGGCGAGGGCGGCGCGGTTGCGCCATCCACCGGACAGGTCGTCGATGGCGCACACCCGGTGTGCCTGATCGAAGCCGAGCGTCGTAAGCGCCGTGTCAATGTGGCGCTTGTAGTCCCAGCCGTCCAGCCGGTCCATGTCCTCGAACAGGCTGGCCTGACGCGCGATCAGGTCGTCCAGAGCGGCGCCGGCGGAGGAATCGATGGCGACCGCCGCATCGATGGCGGCGAGCTCCGCCTCGACCGCCTTGACGTCGACAAACAGGGCGTCGAGCACGTCGGTGATCGTCGACGCACCGTTGAGCTCGGAGAACTGTGAAAAGTAGCCGACGCGGGTGCCCGGCTCCAGCGTGATCGTGCCTGAGTCGGGCGAAACCTGGTCGAGGATCAGCTTGAGAATCGTCGACTTGCCCGACCCGTTCTTGCCGATCAATCCCACGCGATCACCCGGTTCGAGGCGGAGGAACGCCTCGCGCAGGATCTGGGTCTTTTCAAATCGAACACTGACGTCATTCAGCCTGATCAGGCTCATGGTTTCCTTTCGAGCGGCCGCATCGCGCGGCGGTGTCCGTCAGGCGCTGCGCCCCGGGACAAAGATTCAGCTTACAGCCCGCCCGAAAGGGCAGAATCAGTGTCCGCCGGCGAGGTGGCCGCCGAGACGGGTGTGCAGTTTGCTGCTGGCCTCATTCATGCCGATGATCTCGACGGTTTTACCCTGGCGGTCGTACTTCGTGGTGATCGCGTCGAGGGCGGCGACGGTGGAGGCATCCCAGATGTGCGACGCGGAAATGTCGATCACGATGTGGTCGGGGTCGTCGTGATAGTAGAACTGCGTCGTCAGGTCGTTGCTCGACGCGAAGAACAGGGCCCCGTCCACCGTGTACAGCGCGGTGGGGACCTCTGCCGCCTCGGGCAGGGTGCGCTCGACGGTCACGAGGTGCGCGACCCGGCGGGCGAAGGCGACCATGGCGATGATCACGCCGACGACAACACCGATGGCGAGGTTGTGCGTGGCGACGATGACGATGACGGTGGCGACCATGACGGTCGTTTCGCTCTTGGGCATCCGCTTCAGTGTGGAGGGGCGGATGCTGTGCCAGTCGAAGGTCAGGTACGACACGATGATCATCACCGACACCAGGGCAGCCATCGGCACGACGGCGAGCAGGTCGCCCAGACCCAGAACGAGCACGAGCAGGAAGACCCCGGCGAGGAACGTGGAGATGCGGGTGCGGGCACCGGACGCCTTCACGTTGATCATCGTCTGGCCGATCATCGCGCAACCGCCCATCCCGCCGAAGAAGCCGGAGAGCATGTTCGACACGCCCTGGCCCCAGGCCTCTCTGGTCTTGCGGGAGTGGGTGTCGGTGATCTCGTCGACGAGTTTGGCCGCCATCAGGGATTCGAGGATACCGACCAGGGCCATGCCGAGGGAGAACGGCGCGATGATCCGGAAGGTTTCGAGGGTCAGCGGCACGTCCGGGAAAATCCACTGCGGCAATGTGGTGGGCAGTTCACCCTGATCACCGATGGTCGGCACGTTGATGGCAATGACGACCGTCGCGATGGTCAGCACCACGATGGCCACGAGCGGCGCCGGAACGACCTTGGTGATGCGCGGCATCACGATCATGATGATGATCCCCACGGCCACGAGCGGGTAGACCATGAACGGCACGCTCAGCAGCTGCGGCAGCTGCGATGTGAAAATCAAAATGGCCAGGGCGTTCACGAAACCCACCATGACGCTGCGCGGAATGAAGCGCATCAGCTTCGCCACGCCCAGAACCGCGAGCAGAATCTGGAAGATTCCCGCCAGGATCACCGTGGCGATGAAGTACTCCATGCCGTAGTCCCGGGCGACCGGGGCGATCACCAGCGCAACGGCACCGGTCGCCGCGGTGATCATCGCCGGGCGCCCACCGAGGAACGCGATAGACACCGCCATGACGAACGACGAGAACAATCCCAGTCGCGGGTCGACGCCGGCAATGACCGAGAACGCGATCGCCTCGGGAATGAGCGCCATCGCCACGACGAGGCCGGCCAGCACCTCCCGGGTCAGCAACCGCGGCGACCGCAGCGCGGTCATCACGGACGGATTGGGGGCGTAGCGGCTGGCCGTGCCTGGCCGTGGGGCGATTGCCATGAAAATCTCCAGTAAACGAGCGTCCGATCGGAATCAGAACGGGGATGCGGATTTCGCTCTTCGACGAGCGCGCCACGAGCGCCGGAGGCAGTACGTGGAAAGACTGGCTTACTGTGAAACTTCGGCCTGATACGCACTCTACCCTAACGTAAGGGTAGAGTCGACACGAGAGAAAGTCGGAAACCGCGAATGACAACGGAGCAAGCGCCGAACATGATCATGCACATTGGCGAACTGGCCGAGAAGAGCACGATGTCCCTGCGCACGATTCGGCACTATGACGACGTCGGACTGCTCAAGCCCTCCGGCCGGTCCGAGGGCGGCTTCCGTCTCTACACCGCCGACGATCTGGACCGTCTCCTGTTGATCCGGCAGATCAAGGCCCTGGGATTCTCGCTGGAAGACATGGCCGGCATCCTGCAGCTCATCGCCACCCTGCGCAGCGACGACACCGCGGCAGGCACGCCGGCCGTCCGCGGCGAACTCGACGGGTATATCGGGCAGGCGCTGGAGCGACGCAGGAAACTCCAGGATTACCTCGCTCGCGGCGACGAGATCATCGCAACGCTCGAGGCCCTCGGCCGGTGACCGTCGATTCTCGGTGGTGCCCCCACTGGGATTTGAACCCAGACTTGAACGATTTTAAGTCGTTTGCCTCTGCCGATTGGGCTACGGGGGCGCGTTCGAACGTTCTCGAACGCTTCTAGCGTAAACGGTGCGCCACGCACACCGTGACGGGCGTTACTTCGAGGCGGATGCCTCGGCGGCGGCGCGCTCGGCGATGATCTCTTCCACAACAGCGTCGGTTTCGGCCGACTCGGGTGCCGCCGACGGGGTCGCGGAGCCCGCCTCGGCAGGCTTTGCGGCCTTTTTGGCCGTGGGCTTGCGCGGGGCGCGCGGCGCACGGGGTGCCCGCGGCGCTGCTGCCGCGGGGGCAGCTGCCTCGGCCGGGGGCTTCGGGCGTGAGGCGAATTCCTCGAAGACGGCGCGGGGGGTCTGAACGGCGCTCAGGGACACGATGTCGCGGCCGAGGAAGAAGTTGTTGACCCAGCCCCACACGACGCGCAGCTTGCGTTCCCAGCTCGGCATGGCCATGCCGTGGTATCCACGGTGCGCGAACCACGCCGGGAGGCCCGTGATCGCGATTGTGCCGGACTGGAACACACCGATTCCGACGCCGAGACCGGCGACGGCTCCGAGGTTCTTGTGCAGGTATTCCTTGGGGCCTTCGCCACGCAGCACCGCCACGATGTTCTTGGCGAGCAGCTTGCCCTGGCGTACGGCGTGCTGGGCGTTGGGAACGCAGTTGCCGCCCACTCCGCCACCGCTGAGGTCGGGAACGGCGCTGACGTCTCCGGCACCCCACGCGTCGACGATGAAGTCGTCTTCGGTTCCGACGCGCAGGTCGGCCCGCACCTGCAGACGTCCGCGCTCCTCGATCGGAAGGTCGGTGTGGCGCACGATGGTGGGGTTCGCCATGACGCCGGCGGTCCATACGATGAGATCGGTTGCGAAGCTCTCTCCGGTGGAGAGCTCGACGACACCATCGACGGCGCTGGACAGCTGCGTGTCGAGGTGGATCTGTGCGCCGCGGGCGGCGAGGTTGTCGATGACCCACAGGCTCGTCTTGAGCGAAACCTCGGGCATGATGCGTCCCATGGCCTCGATCAGGTGGAAGTGCACCTCATCGAAGCTGATCTCGGGATACGAGGTGAGCAGCGATGTCGCGAAGGAACGCAGCTCGGCGAAGACCTCGATACCGGCGAATCCACCACCGACGACGACGAAGGTGAGCAGACGCTCACGCTCGGGTCCGGCGGGAAGCGCGGCGGCCTTGTCGAAGTTCGTCAGCACGCGATCGCGAATCGCGACCGCTTCCTCGATGGTCTTGAGGCCGATTGCCTGGTCGGCGACGCCCGGGATCGGGAAGGTGCGCGACACGGCACCGGCGGTGACAACGACGATGTCGTAGTCGAAGTCCCACGGCTCGCCGATCGTCGGCGTAATCGTGGCCTTCTTCTCGGCGTGGTTGATGTGGGTCACCTTGGCGGTGACGACGTTGGTCTTCTTGAGGTGGCGACGCTGCGAGACGACCGCGTGGCGCGGTTCAATGGACCCGGCGGCGACCTCTGGCAGGAACGGCTGGTAGGTCATGTACGGCAGCGGGTCAACGATGGTGACCTCTGCCTCGCCGGATCGCAGCCATTTCTCGAGCTTCCAGGCCGTATAGAAACCGGCGTAGCCGCCACCAACAATGAGAATTTTGGGCACGATGAGTGGGCCTCCTACATGATTATTTTGCGCAAATACTGGCTATTTGCGGCGAATTCGCTTGATATGCCGAGTGGCGCCAATGCCGAGCAATCCTAATAGGATACCAAATCCCACGAGGACGGCGAGCGGCAGGCTGATATAGGTCAGGGTGAGGGGGTTCGGGAGCCACGCCGCGGCGAGGTTCCGGGCGGGAAGCGCCGGGTCTGTCTTCGGCATGACCGGTGCCGCGACCGAGGGTGTTTCGGTGGGCTGGACCGCAATCTCGGCCCGGCGATGCAGGTGAATCCACTCCGTCAGGAGTTCCGCCGGAGTCTGCACTGTTGCGGGGGGCACATAGCTGGTGACGGCCGCCGTGGCGTCGATCAGGCCGTTTCCGTAGATCGGGCTCGGTGTGTCATGTCCGTTCGGATTCGCCGACTCGATCACGCGATTCATCACCTCCGCCGCGGACAGTTGGGGGTGCGCCGCGCGGACCAGGGCCACCAGGCCCGACACGATCGGTGCGGCGGCACTCGTGCCGTCCCAGAGCACGTAGCTGCCGCCCGGAACCGCGCCCACGAGTTTTTCACTGGGGGCCGCTACGGCAATGGTGATTCCCTGCGAAGAGGCGTCAAAACTGGCCGTCTTGTCGCGGTCGACACCGGCGACCGTGAGCACCCCGGGAATCGTCGCCGGGGCACCGACCTCCGTGGTTCCGCTGCCACGGTTGCCGGCCGCCGCGACCACGACGACGTCGTTTTCGAAGGCATAGAGAAAGGCGTCGTCCCAGCTTTGCGGCCAGAAGAGTGTGTTGCGGGTCAGGGACATGTTGATGACGTCTGCCCCGTTGTCCACGGCCCAACGGATGCCCTGGGCGATCTGGTCGTCGTTGCTCACCGCGGACGACGACTCGCCAAAGGCCACGGAGACCGACAGGAGAGTCGCTTCGGGCGCGACTCCGATCAAACCGGCTCCGTCGCCGGTGCCGCGACCGGCGAGCAGTGAGGCAACCATCGTGCCGTGTCCGCTGTCCTGGGCGTCGCCGCCCACCGGAGTTTGACCATTGCTGGAGCCCAGACCCGAGACATCCGTGCCCCCGATCACGGCTCCGCTGAGCTCGACGACACTGCCGTCGATGCCCGTATCGATGATGGCCACGGTCACCCCGGCTCCCCGGGTGGTGTTCCACGCTTCGGAGAAACCGTAGTCCGCGAGCCAGTATTCCAGGTCGCGTATCTGGTCGGCGTGGGCGGCCGGGGCGTCAAGAACGACGGAGCCGCCGACGACAGAGGCCGCCAGTACAACGCCGAGCACCACGCCGAGCCGTCGCCACGCTCCCGTCACTCGGCTGCCGAATCCGCCGCCGAGTAGTCGATGCACTCACACACGAGGGGCGTCCATGTGCAGCGTTCCAGTGCGAGGTCGCCGATCGGGTTGACCCCGGGACCGGCCGCCAGGGCGTGGCCGGCGAGAGCGTGGAGGCATTTGACGCGTACAGGCATTCCACCGGACGAGACACCGGCGATTTCGGGCACGTCGCCGAGCAGTGCACGATCGGCCAGAAAGCTCTCGTGGGCGGCCTGGTAGGCGATGCGAACGCTCTCATCGTCCGCGAGCAGTTGGTTGTACTCGTTCATCACCTGGGTGGCCTCGAGCTGCGAAATGGCGGCGGTGGCTGCGGGGTGGCACAGGTAGTAGGTGGTGGGGAACGGGGTGCCGTCGGCCAGACGCGGCGCGGTCGCCACGACCGTGGGCGCGCCACACACGCAGCGGGCCGCGATGCCGACGACGTTGCGGGCCGGGCGTCCCAGCTGGGCGGTCACGAGGGCGATGTCGGCTTCGGTAAACGGGTCGAACGGTGGTGTGGTCATTGCGCTGCCGCCTTCGGGGCAAGACCGGCCGTCATCGCGGAGGCGAACAGGGATCCCAACCAATCGATTTTTGTGTCTTGAATGTCTGTGCTCACCGTCGCCGGCGCGTCGGCTCCCACCACGGGAACCGGTAGATCGTTGATCACCAGAAAGCTTATGTCGCCGGGCTTCACATACGAAAGCCGGTCCCGCGCCTGCGTCGTGACGTAGGTGCGATCGTTCCATCGTTCCCGTTCGGCCGTGAACTTGTCGACCGTGGCCTGCTGCTCGCTCACCGCCGCGTTGAGGGCGCTGATCTGCTGGCGCTGTTCGGCATAGGTGCGCAGGCTCGGGGCGAGCACGACAACCGCCAACACGAGGATGATCATCATCACCAGTGAGAAACCGGAGAAGTGGATGCCGCGCAGCCAGCCGCCGACCGGCGTTTCGGCCGGTTCGGCGGTCGGGAGCTCCCGGACCGTGGGTCTGGTGGCCAACGGGAGCTCCCTTCTGTCAGTTGCCGTGCCGGTCGAGGCGGTGGAGCCTGTCGAGACGCGGCTGTCGAACGATTACGCCGTGAAGCGCGGGAAAGCCGAGCGACCCGCGTAGACCGCGGCCTCGCCGAGCTCTTCTTCGATGCGCAGCAGCTGGTTGTACTTCGCCACGCGCTCGCTGCGGGCCGGTGCGCCGGTCTTGATCTGGCCGGAGTCCGTTGCCACCGCGAGGTCGGCGATGAATGTGTCTTCGGTCTCACCCGAACGGTGCGAGATGATGGCGGTGTATCCGCTGCGCTGGGCGAGCGACACCGCATCCATGGTCTCGGTGAGGGTGCCGATCTGGTTGACCTTCACCAGGATGGAGTTTCCGGCTTTCAGCTCGAGGCCCTTCGCGAGGCGCACCGGGTTCGTGACGAACAGGTCGTCTCCGACGATCTGCACCTTGTCGCCGAGCTGCTGCGTGAGGTGCACGTAGCCGTCCCAGTCGTCTTCTTCCAGCGGGTCTTCGATCGACACGAGCGGGTACGCGGCGACCAGTTCCGCGTAGTACGCGGACAGTTCCTCGGCCGAGAGCTTCTTGCCCTCGAACGTGTAGACGCCATCGGCGAAGAACTCGCTCGCCGCGCAGTCGAGGGCCAGGGCGATGTCTTTTCCGGGAACGAAACCGGCGATCTCGATGGCTTCGACAATCAGGTCGAGTGCCGCGCGGTTGCTCGGCAGGTTCGGCGCGAAGCCGCCCTCGTCGCCGAGGCCGGTGGCGAGTCCCTTGGACTGCAGCAGGCCCTTGAGCGCGTGGTACGTCTCGACGCCCCAGCGCAGTCCCTCGCGGAAGGAGTCGGCACCGAGGGGAACGATCATGAATTCCTGGATGTCCACGTCGTTGTCGGCGTGGGAGCCGCCGTTGATGATGTTCATCAGCGGCACCGGCAGGGTGTGCGCGTTCGGGCCGCCGAGGTAGCGGAACAGGGGCAGTCCCGCGGAACTCGCTGCGGCCTTGGCCACGGCGAGGCTCACGCCGAGAATGGCGTTGGCGCCGAGGCGCTCCTTGTTGTCGGTGCCGTCGGTTTCGTTGAGAACCATGTCGACGACTCGCTGGTCTGTCGCGTCGATGTCTTCGACGGCGAGGCCGAGCTCTTCGATGACGGAGTCAACCGCCTGGAGCACGCCCTTGCCGAGGTAGCGGCCCTTGTCGCCGTCGCGAAGCTCGTACGCCTCGAACACTCCGGTCGATGCGCCAGAGGGAACGGCGGCGCGGCTCACGGTGCCGTCGTCCAACAGGACCTCGACCTCGATAGTGGGGTTTCCTCGGGAATCGAGAATTTCGCGTGCGTCTACTGCCTCAATCAGGGCCACAACTGTCTCCTAAAGCTTGGGGTGATGGTGTCATCCTCGGTCAGTCTATCCAAAGCCAGTGGCCGAAACCGTCAGTGTCTTCAGGTGCCGAGGGCCTTGAAGTCCAGGTCCGCGGCGCTCACGGTTCCGGCCGTCACGAATGCGAATCGGCCGAATCCGGCCTCGGCTGCCCGGTCGAGCAGCGCCTTGAGGTTCTTGGTGCGCCGTTCCAACCGCACACGCAGTCCCCCGGCGACGAGGGAGGTCTTCAGCGCCACGAGGTGAGCCGGATCTGCGTCCTTGTCGTGCACCAGCACGACGGCGTTGGCGGCGGATGCCTCGTCGGCACCGAGCAGGTCGACGATGCGCTCGAAACCGATCGAGAACCCGCACGCCGGAACATCCGTGCCGAGAAAGCGTCCGATCATGCCGTCATACCGGCCGCCGCCTCCGAGCGAGTAGCCGAGGGTGGGGTGCGAGATCTCGAAGATGGTGCCGGTGTAGTAGCCCATCCCGCGTACCAGGGTCGGGTCGAAGACGAGGTCCACGCCCGGCATCGCCTGGCGCAGGGCGCCGAGGTCAGCGAAGGCCGCCCCATCGAGCCAGTCGGGCTTGGCGGCGCCGATGCCCCAGCCGGAACCATCTATCCCGTTGAGGGCGCCCAGCGCCTCCGCAATGCCGTCGGTGCCGACTCCGAGTGCACCCAGCTCGGTGACGACCCCGTCCACGCCGATCTTGTCCAGCTTGTCGATCGTGATGAGGGCGCGCTCGGTGAGCTCGGAGGCCACGCCCCAGTGGGCGAGCATCGTGGACAGGATGCGCCGGTCGTTGATGCGGATGGAACAGCCGCCGAGCCCGAGCTTGTCGAGGGTCGCCGCGGTCGCGGTGATCAGTTCGATCTCGGCGAGCGGGCCGGCCTCGCCGATCACATCGATGTCACACTGCACGAACTGCCGGTAGCGCCCCTTCTGCGGGCGTTCGGCACGCCAGACGGGCGCGATCTGAATGGAGCGGAAGACGGCGGGCAGTTCGGCGCGATGGCTGGCGTAGAACCGCGCGAGCGGAACCGTCAGGTCGAACCGAAGGCCCAGATCGGCCAGCGACAGGACGTCATCGTCTGCAACGGCGGCCGCGACATCCGCCGCCTGGAGGCCCCGCTTCATCACCGCGAAGGCGAGCTTCTCGTTGTCGCCCCCGAGGCCGGAATGCAGACGAGCGGCGTCCTCCATGACCGGGGTTTCGATCTCGTCGAAACCGTGCAGGGCGAAACTCTCGCGAATCACTCCGAGGGCACGCTCCCTGGAGGCCTTGTCGGCCGGAAGGAAGTCGCGCATGCCACGGGGCGGGGTTACTGGTGAGGCCATGCCCCAATTCTGTCAGGTAACGCCGCCCCGCTCGTGCGGGTCAGGCAACGGTCAGAGGGCGCCGCCGGCCGCCCCGGGTGCGCCCGTTTCGGCTCCCCCGTCACCGACCGTCTCCCGTGCGATGTAGTTCTCAATGTCGAAGAGGTTGTCGCCGGCGCGCTCGGCGATGGTGAGGAGCGTCGACATCGAGGCGATCTCCTCGACCTGTTCCTTGAGGAACCACAGCATGGCCTGCTCCCCGAGCGCGTCCCCGTCGGCACGTGCGGCACGGAACAGTGCCTCGATCTGCGTTGTGACCTGGCGTTCCTGCCCCAGGGCGAGGGCGATCGGTTCGACGGCGTTTCCGAAGGTGTTCTGCACGGCGGGGATGCCCGGGATCACAACCTCCAGGTCGCGGTCCATGCGGTACTGCACGAGCATCATCGCGTGGTTGCGCTCTTCAATGGACTGGCGGTAGAAGTGGCCGGCCAGTTGGGGCAGCGCCTGCGTGTCGAACCACACGGCGATGGCGATGTACTGCTGCGATGCGGCAAACTCATTGCCGATTTGGGTGGACAGGAGTGCGTTGAAGGATGTCTCGCTCATACAGTGACGCTACCCGCACCGCGGCGGGATGCACCAGCATGGGCACCCTAATGCTGGATCGAGCTGGGCAGGGCGACGATGCCGGCATCGAAGGAATCGACGTCGGCCGCGCGTTCCGTGTTCGGGGACATGGCGGCTTCGGCCTCCCGAATCTCGCCCTGCAGGTCGCGGAGGGCTCCGCGCAGCGCCCGCTCCGCGTCGAGGCCCTGCGACCTCGCCGTCGAAACGATGGCAAGCAGGAGCGGCCCGAGCTGATCTTCACTGTCGATCGGGAGCGGGAAGGAGTCTCCGGCCTCGAGCAAACCGATCTTTTCGGCGCGACCGAGAACCTTGTCGGCCAGGGCCAGCGACGGCATGCCGACCGGGATCCCATCGAGCACACTCGTGCGCTCCGGTTTCTCCTCGGCCTTGAACCCGTCCCACGCCGCGGTGACGTCCGCCGCCGTCTCGAGGCGCAGGTCACCGAAGACATGAGGATGCCGGCCGATCATCTTGGCGTTCATATGCTGCGCCACATCCTGAATATCGAAGTTCTCGCCACTCGTATGCGCGGCAAGGTCCGCATGGAAAAGCACCTGATAGAGCACGTCGCCGAGTTCTTCGAGCAGGTCGTTGCGACTGCCCGACTCGATCGCCTCGAGCAGCTCGTGGGATTCCTCCACGAGGTACCGCACAAGGGATTCGTGGGTCTGCTCCGCATCCCACGCGCAGCCGCCGGGTCCGCGGAGGCGGGCGACGGTCGCGATCAGGGTGTCGAGAGAGCTCGCGGGGGTCTCGTCTGCGGTGTCGGGTGCTGTGGGTGCTGCGTCGGTCACGGCGTCTCCTTCGTCGATCCAATCGTAGGCTCTACCCGTCGGGGCCGGCCCGATTCGGCCCCGAAGGCGCGGCGGCCTCGTGTATTCTGGCTGGGGTGAGCCGGGAAGCCTGGTCGGTAGTCAATCTGTAGCGCCATACACCTCGTAAGGATTCGTAGTGTCACAATCCCCCCCTCCTGCCCCGTCCGGTAGCAGCACCAACTTCGGCCCGATTTTCAGCCGAGGCGGCTATGCGGAATTTGTGCGCATCTCCGCGATCCTGCGCAAGGAGACCGTCGGCGGCGGCATCCTGCTGCTGGCAACCGTCGCCGCCCTCATCATGGCGAACACCCCCCTTGCGGATGCCTACTTCGCCGCGCGGGACTTCGAGATCGGGTTCGAGTCGCTGCACCTGAAGCTCAGCCTCGGCACGTGGGCCGCCGACGGGCTGCTTGCCGTCTTTTTCTTCCTGGCCGGACTGGAACTCAAACGCGAGTTCGTCGCCGGTGACCTGCGCAGCGTCAACCGGGCCATCGTCCCGGTCGCGGCCGCGGTCGGTGGGGTCATCGTTCCCGCGGTGATCTTCACGCTGATCAACCTGAACGGTGGCCGGGAAGCGCTCCGGGGCTGGGCCATTCCCACCGCGACGGACATCGCCTTCGCCGTGGCGGTTCTCGCCGTCATCGGATCCAAGTTGCCGGCGGCGCTGCGAATCTTCCTGCTGACCCTGGCCGTGGTCGATGACCTCCTGGCCATCGCGATCATCGCCTTCTTCTACACCAGCGAAATCTCCTTCCCCCTCCTGTTCCTCTCGTTCGTCCCGCTGGCCCTGTACTGGTTCCTGTCCCACACGTTCTCGCACTTCTTCGGCACCCGCGACTGGAGCGCCTGGCTGATTCTTCTCCCGCTGGGCTTCATCATGTGGGCGCTCCTGCACGGCTCCGGTGTGCACGCGACGGTTGCCGGTGTGCTCCTCGGATTCGCCGTTCCCGTGATGCGCAGCAGGCGCGGCGGCGGCCCTGATGCCGGCCCGGGACTCGCCGAGACGCTGGAACACCGCCTGCGTCCGCTCTCGAGCGGCTTCGCCATTCCGGTGTTCGCGTTCTTCTCCGCCGGGGTCACGATCGGCGGCCCCGAGGGCATGCTACGCGCCATCACGGACCCCGTCGCCATCGGCATCGTCGTCGCACTCGTGGTCGGCAAGCCGATCGGTGTGTTGTTGGCGACGTGGATCGTCACCAAGACCACGAAGGCCACCCTCGACCCCGACCTTGCCTGGATCGACGTCACCGGAGTTGCCGTGCTGGCCGGTGTGGGCTTCACCGTGTCCCTGCTGATCAGCGAGCTCGCGTTCGGCCAGGGCAGCCCTCACGACGACCACGCGAAGGTGGCCATCCTGGTCGGTTCGCTGCTCGCCGCGCTGCTGGCCACCGCCATCCTGCGCGGTCGCAACCGCCACTACGCGGAGATCGCCGAGAAAGACGCGATCGACGCCAACGAAGACGGTATTCCCGACGTGTACGAGACGGGCAAGTAGCCGCGACACCTCACCGCCCCACGACAGCACCCCCGTTTATCCAACGGGGTGCTGTCTCGTTCCGGCGGATGCGCGGAGGACTACCGCCCGGGGGCGGGCGTCACCGTCTCGGACTCCAACGGCCGCGGGAAGATGGCACCGAGCAGGGTGTCCGTCCAGGCGATCAGCGTGGTGTCGTCCACGGGCTCGCTCGTGCGGGCGTCAGAGCTGCTGCGCGGCAACGGCACGATGAGGGCCCCGTTCGTGGGCATGTACTTCGCCCCGGGGTACATGCGGCGCAGTCGGATCTGGATCGAATCGGGCAGGTCGGCCGAGGCCAGGCGCAGGTTCGGTCCCATCGCCACGACCTCGCTCAGCCCCGCCTGCTGCGCGTGCCAGCGCAACCGCGACACCGCGACGAGGTTCTGCACGCTCACCGGCGGTTCACCGTACCGGTCGGTGAGCTCGTCCAGCACCAGATCGATCTGGCCGGCCGCGGCGGCCGGGGCACTCGCGCTCGACAGCTTCTGGTACGCCTCGAGGCGCAGCCTCTCGCTGTCGACGAAGTCGTGCGGGATGTGCGCGTCGACGGGAAGCTCCAGCCTCAGCTCGGTCTGTCCCTCGGCGACGTCGCCGCGGAAGGCGCTCACCGCTTCGCCGATCATGCGCAGGTACAGGTCGAAGCCCACGCCGGCGATGTGACCGGCCTGCTCACCACCGAGCAGGTTGCCGGCGCCGCGAATCTCCAGGTCCTTCAGAGCGACCTGCATACCGGCGCCCAGCTCGTTGTTCGCGGCGATCGTGGACAGCCGGTCGTGCGCCGTTTCGGAGAGCGGCTTGTTGCCGTCGTACAGGAAGTAGGCGTAGGCGCGCTCACGGCCGCGTCCCACTCGTCCGCGCAGCTGGTGCAGCTGGCTCAGCCCGAACCTGTCGGCGCGGTCGATGATGATCGTGTTCGCGTTCGCGATGTCGAGGCCGGTTTCGATGATCGTCGTGGAGACGAGAATGTCGAACTTGCGCTCCCAGAAGTCCTCGACGACCTGCTCGAGCTGGGCCTCGGGCAGCTGACCGTGCGCCACCGCAATGCGCGCCTCAGGAACGAGTTCGGCAAGCTGCGCGGCGACCCGGTTGATGCTCGTGACCCGGTTGTGCACGAAGAAGATCTGACCTTCGCGCAACAGCTCCCGGCGGATCGCGGCGCCCACCTGCCGCTCGGAGTACGGACCCACGAAGGTCAGGATCGGGTGGCGATCTTCGGGCGGCGTCGCGAGGGTCGACATTTCCCGGATACCGGTGACGGCCATCTCCAGCGAACGTGGAATCGGGGTCGCGCTCATGGCGAGAATGTCGACGTTCGTCTTGAGCTTCTTGAGGGCGTCCTTGTGCTCAACGCCGAATCGTTGCTCCTCGTCGATGATGACAAGTCCAAGACTCTTGAAGATGATCGAGGGCGACAGCAGGCGGTGGGTGCCGATGACGATGTCCACGGTACCGTCGAGCATTCCGGTGATGGTCTCCTTCGATTCCTTCTCGGTCTGGAATCGGGAGAGGGCGCGCAGATGTACCGGGAAGCCGGCGAAGCGCTCCTTGAACGTCTCCATGTGCTGGCTCACAAGCAGGGTCGTTGGCACGAGCATGGCCACCTGTTTGCCGTCCTGGATGGCCTTGAAGGCGGCGCGAATGGCGACTTCGGTCTTGCCGAATCCGACGTCGCCCGACAGGAGCCGGTCCATCGGGATGGGCCGTTCCATGTCGGCCTTGACCTCGTCGATCGTGGTGAGCTGGTCGGGGGTTTCCACGAAGGGGAAAGACTCCTCGAGCTCCCGCTGCCACGGAGTGTCGGGCGGGAACGCGTGGCCCTTGCTCGCCATGCGCGCCGAGTAGAGCTTCACGAGCTCCACGGCAATGTCGCGCACGGCCTTGCGAGCCTTCGTTTTCGCCGCCGACCAGTCGCTCCCGCCCATCTTGCTGAGGGCGGGGGCCTCGCCGCCCACGTAACGGCTGACGAGGTCGAGCTGGTCGGTGGGCACATACAGTTTGTCGCCCGGGTGCCCGCGTTTGGACGGGGCGTACTCGAGCACCAGGTATTCGCGGGTCGTCTTGATCGGGTTGCGTCCTCCGCTGGACACCTCGCGCTGGGTGAGTTCGAGGAAACGGCCGATGCCGTGCGTCTGGTGCACCACGTGGTCGCCGGTCTTCAGCTGCAGCGGGTCGACGACGTTCTTGCGTCGGCTCGCGAGTTTTTTCACCTGACGCTGCGAATAGCCGGCGGTGCGTCCGTAAAATTCGGATTCGCTGATCAGGGTGAGTTTGGTCTGGGCCAGCTCGAAGCCGTGGTCGACGCCTGCCTTGAGCAGGTAGGCGATCCCCGGTTCCGGGTCGTCCGGCCAGGCCTCGACCACGCGCGCCGGCAGCTCGTGTTCGGCGAGGACATCGCCGGCGCGTTCCACCAGACCTGCGCCCTGGGCCACAATTCCGACAGTCCAGCCGTCCTTCAGCCGGCTTGCGACGTGACCGACCGCTCCCTCGACGTTGCCCTGGAAGCTCGGGACCGTGTCGGCCTCGATACGGATGCTGAGCATGTCATCGATGTCAATCGGTTCTCGAGCCTGCCTCGAATCCGACGGCACATCGGTGTCGGTGGGAGCGGCCTGGAACGAGCTGAGCGTCCACCAGCTGTGTGCCGATGCCGGCGCTCCCGGAGCCGTGTGTGTGACGCTCTCACGCAGACGGCCGAGGGTGAGGAAGTCTCCGGAGGCCAGGTCGATCGGTGAGTCGGCGCCGGCGGTCGCGGCGCTCCAGGCCGCCCCGAGGAATTCCTGGTTGGTCTCGGCGAGGCTGATGGCGCGGCTGGCGACGCGTTCAGGCGAGATGACGGCCACCGCCGCGCGGGAAGGCAGATAGTTCGTCACGGGCACGAGGCGGTCGACGAGGGCGGGCGCGAGAGACTCCATGCCTTCCACCGGGATGCCCTCGGCGATCTTGGCGAGCATGCCCGACAGGCTCGGGAATTCGTGCTCCATTTCGCGGGCGCGTTGGCGCACGGCGGGGCTCAGCAACAGTTCCCGGCTCGGCGGCAGGCTCACGACGTCGACGGGTTCCGGCAGGGACCGCTGATCGGCTACGGAGAACTCGCGGATCTGCTCGACCTCGTCGCCGAAGAATTCGACCCGGAACGGGTGCGCGGCAACCGGCGGGAACACATCGAGGATTCCCCCGCGCACGGCGAACTCTCCGCGACGGGTGACCATGTCGACTCGGGCGTAGGCGACACTCACCAGTTGCAGGGCGATGGCCGCCAGGTCGTGCCCCCGCCCCGACACGCGCAGTTCGATGGGCTCGTAGTCGGTGAGGTTGTCAGCCACGGGCTGCAGGGCGGCGCGCACCGAGGCGACAACGATGAGAGGGCGGCGATCGGCCGTCGGGGCACCCTCCCACTCGCGCATGCGGCGAAGCGCATGCAGCCGGTTTCCGACGATTTCGGCGCTCGGGCTCAGCCGTTCGTGCGGGAGGGTTTCCCAGGCCGGGAAGTCGATGATCTCGGCATCGCAGGCGAAGGAGGCAAGGTTGTCGCGCAGGGCCTCGGATTCGCGCCCCGTCGCCGTGATCACGAACAGCGCCTGGGCCTCATCGTGACGTTGCTCAAGCAGGGCGGCGAGGAGAGGCGCGCGGAGCCCCTCGGTGAGGGAGAAATCGGCGTCCCGACTCGCGTAGGTGAGGGCGTTGTCGAACGTGGAGGCGCGCTTGAGCGCTGCAATTAAGCCCTGAAGGATCACCGGTCGAGTCTACGCCCGCTCGGACTCCGTGTCCGCTGCGTCAGGACGGGGCGTGAAACCGCTGCTGGGCGGCGGTGAGACCGTCCGTCGCGATGAGCTCGATCGCGTCGGCGGCGTCCGTGAGGATATTGGGCAGTACGCCCCGCTCGGCGCCGGTGAAGTCGTGCAGCACGAAGTCCGCGGCGCTTTGTCGGCCGGGAGGCCGGCCGACTCCCATGCGCACGCGCATGAAATCGCCCGTTCCGGTGGCGGCGATGATGTCGCGCAGACCGTTGTGGCCGCCGTGACCGCCGCCGACCTTGAGTTTGAGGGTGTCGAAGGGGATGTCGAGGTCATCGTGCACGACGATGAGGTGCGAGGGTGCCAGCGAGTAGAAACGCAGCAATGCGGCGACGGGTCCGCCAGAGACGTTCATGAACGTGTTCGGCTTGGCCAGGATGAGCTTGGGGCCGCCGGGCGCGCTGCGACCTTCAGCGACCGACGACGCGGTCTTGTGGTTCTTGAAATTCGCCCGCATGCGCTCGGCAAGTTGCGCGAGCACCATTTGGCCGACATTGTGGCGATTACCGGAGTAGTCGGGCCCGGGGTTACCGAGCCCGACTACCAGCCAGAGATTCTCGTCCAGTGGAATCCTCCGCTTACGACGGAACCAGAAAGGGATGACTACGCGGAGGGAGCGGCGGCGGCCTCGGCTGCAGCCTCGGTCGCGTCCTCGCCCTCGCCACGCGGCGTGGACACGACGACGACGAGGGTGTCGGGCTCGGAGATGAGCACGGCGCCTTCGGGCAGAATGATGTCGGATGCGTGGATCTGGGCGCCGTCTTCGAGACCTTCGATTGAGACGGTGACGTTCTCGGGGATGTCCGTGGCGGCAACCTCGAGCAGGAGCGTCTTGGTGTCGAAGTCGGCCAGGGTGCCCGGGGCGGTCTCGCCCGTCATGTGCACCTGAACCTCAACCTGAACCTTTTCGCCCTTGCGCACGACGATGAGGTCGACGTGCTCGATGATGGCGAGAACCGGGTCCTTCTGCACATCCTTCACGAGAACGAGCTGGCTCTTGCCGTTGATGTCGAGGTCAAGGATCGCGTTCGCGCGACGAAGCAGCAGCCCCATGCGGTGGGCGGGGAGGGACACGTGCACCGGCTCGGTGCCGTGGCCGTAGATGACGGCGGGGATCATGCCCAGCACGCGCAGCTTGCGGGCCGCGCCCTTGCCGAACTTCTCGCGCAGGTCAACCTGAACCTTGTTGATGTCTTTAGCCTTCGTAGCCATGATGTGTCTCCTTGCGGACCGCGTGGGCCCTGGTCGTTGTCTGGTGCAGTGTTCAACTCGAACGCATGTCAGCGTGAGGAAAAGCCCAAAGTCTCGTCCGCCGCGTCGATAACGGATGCCGCGGGTCGAAACCCAGATGGCGACATCCCTCGCCGAAGTTCAAATCCCAACGTTACACGTTTCGGCGAACGCGCGCAGTTCGAACGTGTAGCCGGGGGTGGGCTACCAATCGTGAATGGTTCCATCGGCCAGGCGGTTGAACGGGAGGTATGCCGTTTGGTAGGGGTATTTTCCCGCCTCGTCGACGTTCAATTCGACTCCGAGCCCCGGTTTGTCGCCCGGGTGCAGGTACCCGTCGGTGAAGCTGAAGGATTGGTCGAAGACGGCATTCGTAGCGTCGCCGTGCTGCATGTACTCCTGGATTCCGAAATTGTGGATCGCCAGGTCCAGGTGGAGTGCGGCCGCCATCCCGACCGGCGAAATATCGGTGGGTCCGTGAATCCCGGATTTGATCTGAAACTGCGCCGCGAAGTCCAGGATCTTCTTCATGGGGGAGATACCGCCCGTGTGTGTCACGGCCGACCTGACGTAGTCGATGAGCTGGTCCGTGATCAACGTCTGGTAGTCCCAGACGGTATTGAAAATCTCACCGATGGCCAGTGGTGTCGTGGTGTGCGAACGCACCAATCTCAGGGCATCCTGGTTTTCGGCGGGGGTGCAATCCTCCAGCCAGAAGAGATCATAAGGTTCGAGTGACTTTCCGAGTTTCGCGGCCTGGATGGGCGTCATGCGGTGGTGCCCGTCGTGAAGCAGCGGGAGTTCAGGACCGAATTCGGCGCGCACGGCCTCGAACACGGTGGGCAAGTGCCTCAGGTAGGCCCGGGTGTCCCAATCCTCCTCGGCCGGCCTGGCCGAGCGTTGCGCAGGCTCGTAGTCGTAGCGCTTGCCGCTCTTTTGCGTCTGAGCGGCAACACCGTAGACGGCCTTGAGCCCTGGTACCGCAGTCTGTACGCGAATCGCCTGGTACCCCAGCGCCTGATGTTTGCGGATGGAGTCAAAAAGTTCGGGCAGGTCCCTCCCCGAAGCGTGGCCGTAGGCAAGGATCTTGTCTCGACTGGCACCACCGAGCAGCTGGTAGAGGGGCATGCCCGCGGCCTGCGCCTTGAGGTCCCACAGGGCCACGTCGACGGCGGCGATGGCGGCCATGGTGACCGGTCCCCGCCGCCAGTAGGCGCTGCGGTACAGAAACTGCCACGTGTCTTCGATGCGGTGCGCGTCGACACCGAGCAGCAACGGCACGACGTGCTCCTGCAGGTACGCCACGACCGCCAGTTCGCGACCGTTCAAGGTTGCGTCGCCGAGACCGACCAGGCCGTCGTCGGTGGTGAGTCGGAGTGTCACGAAGTTGCGGTCCGGACTCGTGACGATGACTTCTGCTCTGTCGATCTTCATAGGGGACTCCTTGGTTGTGCGCTCGATGCGAATAGTGAGGCTCGCGCCACTAAAGCCACACGCGATGCGTGCTCAACGGTGCGCCATGGTGACGCCACGCTTATCCCTTTGTTGCACCGGCGGTGAGGCCCGACACGATGTATTTCTGGGTGAAGAGGGCGATCACCATGATGGGCACGGTGACGACGACGGCCGCGGCCATCAGGCTCCCCCAGTCGATGCTGGCGTACGAGACGAAGTTGAAGATCGCCACCGGGAGAGTCTTGGTATTCGCTCCGGAGAGCACGAGGGCGAACATGAAGTTGTTCCAGGAGAAGATGAACGACAGGATGCCGGCGGTCGCCAGTCCGGGGACCGACAACGGCAGGGTGATGCGCAGGAACGCTCCGATGTGGGTGAGGCCGTCAACCTGCGCCTGCTCCTCCAGCTCGAGAGGCGTCGAGTCGAAGTAGCTGATCATGATGTACACGATCAGCGGCAGGGCTACGAACATGTGCGACAGGATCAGCACGCCGAATCCGCCGACCATGCGCATGTTGGCGAAAATGAAGTACCACGGCACAAGCAGGCTGACGCCGGGGATGATTCGGGCCATGAGCACGACGAGCGCGGAGCGATGCATGGTGAAACGGCTCATCGCGTAGGCCGCCGGCACACCGATGATCAAGGAGAAGACGGTGGAGGCGAACGCCACCCAGAAGCTGTTGAAGATGAATCCGAAATAGTTGTTTCGCCCGAGCACGTTGTCGTAGTTGTCGAAGGTCGGGGTGAAGAAAATCGTCTTGCTCGCGTCGTAAATGTCGACGTTGGTTTTGAGCGACGAGATGAACATCCAGACCAGCGGGGCGATGAACAGCAGCACGGTGAGGGTGAGTGCCACCACTCGGAAGATCTTGTAGGCGCGCGGTTTGCGACGCCGGGGGGCGTTTTCGACCCGGCGTGGCGTCTCGGTGACGGGACGAGTGGGCAGTGTCGTGGTCATGACCGGTTCGCCTTTCTGCGGTAGGTGAGTGCCCACATGATCGCGATGATGAGTAGGAAGAACAGGATCAGCACGGTGGACGCTATCCCGTAGTCGTTGTAGTCGAAGCTCAGGCCGAAGGCGTAGATGTTGAGCGTCTCGACCTCGTGGAACGAGCCGCCGCCCTTGCCCTTTGTCGCATACAGGAGGTCGAAGGTCTTCAGGGCGTCGATGCCGCGGAGCACGATGGTCACGACGACGGTGGCGCGCATCAAGGGCAGGGTGACGAACCAGAATCGCTGCCAGGAGTTGGCGCCGTCGATGCGAGCTGCTTCATCGGGTTCGTCGGAGAGCGAGGTGAGGCCGGCGAGGAGCATCAGCACGACCATCGGTGTCCACTGCCAGATGTCCACAAACATGAGGGTGGGCAGCGCGGTGTACTGGCCGGAGAGCCAGGGCTGGGCCGGAATTCCGATCCAGCTGAGCAGCTGGTTGGCGAAGCCGATGTTCGGGTCGAAGATGAGGCGCCACATCATGCCGACGGCGACCGGGGTTGCGACCAGGGGAAGCAGGATCGCCACGCGCACCCACTTCTCCCCGCGGAACGGACGCCAGAGCAGCAGTGCGATGCACATGCCCAGGATCAATTCGATCGCGAGTGATCCGCCGGTGAACACGAACGTGCGCATCACGGCCGGCCAGAAGCGCTCCATGTCGGTGAGAACCTCAAAATAGTTGCTGAGTCCGACCAGGTTGGACTTGGCGCGGACGGAGCCTTCGGAGTCGGTCACGCTGAGATACAGGGTCCAGCCCAGCGGAACAGCGATAAGAAGGCCGACGAAGATCATCGCGGGAGAGGCGAAGAGCCACTTCCGATTCCGGTTTGCCCAGGTGGAATAGTTTTTCCACACGGAGGGCTTGGTGGTGACCATCGTGGTCATCTTTCACCTCACACTTGGTGTTGCACGTTCAGAAGGATGGGGGTGCGGGGGCGGACAACCGATGCCGGTCGCCCGCCCCCGCCGTTCGATGACTACTCGTCGTCGAGGATGCCCTGGAAGGCATCGTCTGCGGCATCGGCCGCCGCGTCGGAGTCGCCACCCGTGATGGCGACGACGATCGGGTCTCCGACGATCTCGCGGGCTTCGGGCACCTTGATGACGAGCGGGCGGTCATGACCGACACCGTTCTTCGTACTCGTGGCGATCGCAGCGGCGAGGTCGGCCGGGTAGGTTGAGGTGCCGGCCGGGTCTTCCCACACCGACTGGCGGGCACCGGGAACGCCATCCTGCTGAACAGCCAGGGTCAGGTCCTGGCTGGTCGCCCATTCGATGAACTTCCATGCTTCATCCGAGTGGGTCGATTCGGCGTTGATGCCGAGCGCCCAGGACGGCACGTTGTAGGCGACGGAGCCACCGGGGCCGGCCGGCATCGGTGCGAAGCCGACCGTATCGGACACCTTGGAGGTTTCGGGGTCGGTTGCGTTCTTGTAGAGGCTGTCCGCTTCGGTGTAGAAACCGGCCTGGCCCTGCGTGAAGATGGCCATTGCCTCCGGCCAGCTCATGTCGGTGCTGACGTTTTCGGGGCCGTACTCGCGAATGAGCTTGCCGTAGAACGCATACGCTTCCTTGGCCTCAGGGCTGGCAATGCCGGACTTGCCGTTCTTGTCGATGAAGTCGCCACCGAAGCTGTAGAGAAAGCTCGAGAACTGGGTGACGGCGGCAGATTTGCCGGTGCGGGCGACGAATCCTGCCACTCCGGGGTTCTGCTCCGTGATGGCCTGGGCTGCGGCTTCGAGTTCGACCATGGTGGTCGGCACTTCGAGGCCGGCTGCGGCGAGGAGGTCCTTCCGGTAGTACAGCACTTCCTGCTCGGTGATGATGGGGATACCGACCACGTTGTCTTCATATGTCGTCGACCCCACCGGACCCGGCTGGAAGTCGCTCCAGTCCCAGTCTGAATTCGACTCGACGTCGTCACTGAGGTCGGCGAGATAGCCGTTCTTGGCGAACAGCTTGCCCTCCTGGAGCGGGCGGTACATCATGACGTCGATTTCGTCGGTACCCGCATTGAGTTTGACGTTGTACTGGTCCGACAGCTGGTCTTCCCCGTACTGGCTGAGCTCCACAGTGAGGCCGGTGGCCGCTTCGAACTCGGGCAGCTTGTCCTTGATGGTATCGGTCCAGACGTGGTTCGCCAGGGTAACCCGGAGAGTCTTGGAGGCTCCGTCGTCGGCGGCGCCGGTGCTACACGCGCTGAGCGTGCCCGCCGCGATAATTGTCGCTGCGGCGATTGCCGCAACGCGAATAACTGAATGACGCTTCACTGTGTCTCCAATTCGCAGACCTGTGCGTCGTCACACAGATCCCCAACCGATGCATCTTTACATCTGTCTCGATGAGAGACATTACCGATTAAAACATACTTATTCAAGACCGTTGCCAAAACGATATGATGTGTGGCATGACGGATAACGTAAACGCAGTGGCGAGGGCGACGGAGCCCGACTCACTGGACGCCCTCCCCCGGGCGCTCGGCGACAACTCCGTCCTGCACGGGCTGCACGCCCAGATTCTCGATCTGCTCGGCCTGGCCATCTGCGCCGGCGAGCTGCCGACGAGGTCGGTCTTTCGTATTGAAGAGCTGGAGGAACGCTACGGCGTCTCCCGCTCGGTCGTGCGCGAGGCTATTCGGGTCCTTGCCTCGATGGGCATGGTCGCCTCACGCCGTCGCGTGGGCGTGCAAATTCTGCCGGAGACCGATTGGAATCTCTACGACCCTCAGGTCATTCGCTGGCGTCTGGCGTCCCCGGCCCGGAGCAACCAGCTGCGCTCCCTGACCGAGCTGCGCACCGCCATCGAGCCGGAAGCGGCGCGCCTGGCGGCCACCAGGGCACCCCTGGCCGACGCGAGCGAGCTCATGGGCCTGGCCGGCAAGCTCTGGGCCGCCGGACAGGCCGACGACCCCGCGGCCTTTCTCGTTCTGGACATCGAGTTCCACCGGCTGGTGCTCGCGAGTTCGGGCAACGAGATGTTCGCCAAACTCAACTCGCTCGTGGCCGAGGTTCTCACCGGCCGAACCCACTACGGGCTCATGCCGCAGCATCCTCACAACGATGCTTTGCAGATGCACGTCGATGTCGCCAGCGCCATTCAGCGCGGCGACGCCGCGGCCGCCCAGGCCGCCATGCTCGGCATCATGCAACGCGCATCTGACGAGATGAGTTCGATCTGGGCGGCCGACGAGCCGCACTAGGCTGCGTTTAGAACAGCCCGGCCACGATGTAGATCGCCAGGGCGATCGCGAAGCCGATGACTCCCACGAGCGCCTGGCCCACGGTCCAGGTCTTCAGCGTGGTTTTGGTGTCCATGCCGAAGAACCGGCTGACCAGCCAGAAACCCGAGTCATTGACATGGCCGGCGAACACGGAACCGGCGGCGAGCGCGAGGACGATCGCGGCAAGCTGTACCGGGTTGAAACTCGTGTCACTCATGACGACGGGCTGCAAGAGAGCAGCGGCTGTCGTCAACGCAACGGTCGCCGAACCCTGCGCGATGCGCACCACGGCGGCAATGACGAATCCGGCGACGATGACGGGAAGCCCGATGGTGTCGAGGGACTCGGCGATCGCGTTACCGATGCCGCTGGCACGGAGCACTCCACCGAACATTCCACCGGCGCCGGTGATGAGGATGACGGAAGACACCGGGCCGAGCGCGCTGTCGACGACGGCTTCCACGAGGTTGGCGGACTTGCGCTTCTTCCAGCCGAGCAGAATCATTCCGAGCAGTACGGTGATGAGCAGAGCGACCGGGGTTTCACCGAACGCTCGAAGGATCTGTACCCACGGGCTGTCGAGGGAGACCAGATCCGCGCTGGCGGCCATGTTGAGGCCGGTATTGAGGAAGATCAGTCCGATCGGAAGCAGCAGGAGTGAGAGAACGGTTCCGACCTTGGGCGTCGACTCGAACTCGGCGAAGTTGCCGGTGCTTCCGCTCAGGATGGACGGTACCGGAATGTCGTATTTGCGTCCCACGTAGCGGCCGAAAAGGTGACCGACGAAATACCAGGTGGGCAGGGCGACGATCAGACCGAAGATGAGCACGAGGCCGACATCGGCGCCGAGAAGCCCGGTGGCCGCGACGGGCCCGGGGTGCGGCGGTACGAAGATGTGCATCACCGAGAAGGCCACCGCCGAGGGGAAGGCATAGCCGAGGAATGAGCCGCCGAGGCGACGGGCGACTGCGAAGATGATGGGCAACATCACCACGAGGCCCGCGTCAAAGAAGATCGGGAAGCCGAGCATCAGGGAGGCCACGGCGAGGGCGAGCGGGGCCCGCTTCTCGCCGAACCGGCTGATCAGGGCGTCCGTGAGCACCTGCGCACCGCCACTCGTTTCAAGCATCCGACCGAGCATCGCGCCAAGACCCACGAGCAGAGCGACGCTTGCGAGCGTTCCGCCGAATCCGCTGAGAAGTGTCGGCATGAGGCTCGCCGTGGGAATGCCGGTTGCAACGGCGGTCAGCATGCTCACGATGATCAGGGAGACGAAGGCGTGAACCTTGAACTTCATGATCAAAACGAGCAGGAGGGCGATGGCGCCGGCGGCAACGCCGAGCAGCGCGGGTGTCGACAACACCCAGTTCAGTTCAAGATCGGTCATGCGGGTCTATCTCTTTCTTGGTCGGGTGAGTGCCGTTACTGCAGGAAGGCAGCAGCGAGGTCGACAATTTCGTCGGGAGTATTGGTGAGATTGATTCGCACCCCGGCCTCGTCGGCCGCGAGCGGCTCGAGCGCGGCGAACTGCGAATCGAGCAATGCGGCCGGCATGTACTCGTGGTTGCGGTGCGTCAGCCGCTCGGCGACGAGCTCCTGGTCGCCGAACAATTCCACGAACACGAGCGTCGGCACGATGCCGCGGAGCAGGTCGCGATAGCTGCGCTTCAGCGCCGAGCAGGCCACCACGATGGGCTCGCCGTTCGCGAGCGACGCGGCAATCGTTTCGGCAATGAGGGTGAGCCACGGGATGCGGTCGACATCGGTGAGCGGATGCCCGGCAGCCATCTTGGCGCGAGCCTCGGTGCTGTGTAGGTCGTCACCGTCGGCAAAACGCAGCCCGAGGGTGTCGCCGAGGCGCTGACCCACGGTCGATTTACCGCAGCCCTGCACTCCCATCACCACGATCGGTGGCCGGGAAGACACGGTGTGGGCTGTCTCGTTCAGGATTTCATCAGTCATTGACGCTCCGCTACATGGGCCGTTGCTTCATTACATCGGACCATTGTGCACTGAGTGCGCAATAAGTCTGATTACATGAATCAACAATACTCGTTATGTCCGCTCCGTCAAGCGACCAGTCGCCGGGGTGCGGGCCACGCAGGCCAAGGACTAACCTTTAGATTGGTCTGGAGATATCAGCCCCAAAGGAGCAAACGTGTCAGAAACCGGTGCAACACAGGCAAACATTGGCGTCGTCGGATTGGCGGTGATGGGCTCGAACCTCGCCCGCAACCTGGCCAGTCGCGACGGGAACACGGTCGCCGTGTACAACCGATCCCCCGAGCGCACCCAGCTGCTCATGAGCGAGCACCCCGAGGCCGGCTTCGTGGCCTCCGAGACGATCGCCGACTTCGTCGCGTCGCTCTCGAAGCCTCGTACGGCCATCATCATGGTGCAGGCCGGCGCCGGAACCGATGCCGTGATCACGTCGCTCTCGGAGCTTTTTGAGCCCGGCGACATCATCGTCGACGGTGGCAACGCCGACTTCACCGACACCATCCGTCGGGAAAAGGAACAGAGCGCCAAGGGCCTCAATTTCGTCGGCGCCGGCATCTCCGGCGGCGAAGAAGGCGCCCTCAAGGGCCCGAGCATCATGCCCGGCGGCTCGGTGGAGGCGTACAAGACGCTCGGCCCGATCCTCGAATCCATCGCCGCCGTCGTCGACGGCGTTCCCTGCGTCACCCACGTCGGAACCGACGGCGCGGGCCACTTCGTGAAGATGATCCACAACGGCATCGAATATGCCGACATGCAGCTCATCTCCGAGGCCTACGACCTGCTCCGCAAGGTGGGCGGGCACTCCCCCGCCGCCATCGCAGAGGTGTTCACCGAGTGGAACTCCGGTGACCTCGAGAGCTACCTGATCGAGATCACCGCTGAGGTGCTGCGTCAGGTCGACGCGAAGACGGGCAAGCCGTTCGTGGACATCGTGCTCGACGAGGCCGGCTCGAAGGGCACGGGCGTCTGGACGGTACAGAACGCCCTCGACCTGGGCGTACCCGTCGGTGGCATCGCGGAGGCCGTCTTCGCCCGCGCGGTGTCCAGCCACCCGGAGCAGCGCGTCGCATTTCGCGCCATCGTCGACGCCCGCCCGGAGATCTCCGTGGTCGGCCACACCTTCGAGGATGATGTGCGCCAGGCGCTCTATTCCTCCAAGGTCGTCGCCTACGCCCAGGGCTTCGATGCCATCATCGCCGGTGCGCAGAAGTACGGCTGGAGCATCGACAAGGGTGCCATCGCTACCATCTGGCGCGGCGGCTGCATCATCCGCGCGCAGTTCCTCAACCGCATCGTCGACGCCTACGCGAACGACCCGTCGATTCCGACGCTGCTAGCCGACCCGTACTTCGCCAAGGCCGTTGCCGACGGCGAAGCGGCCTGGCGCCGGATCGTCTCGACGGCCGCGCTGTCAGGCATCCCGGTTCCCGGCTTCGGGTCGGCGCTGAGCTACTTCGACTCCCTCGCGAGCGAGCGCCTGCCGGCCGCCCTCGTGCAGGGTCAGCGCGACTTCTTCGGGGCGCACACCTACAAGCGCGCCGACGTGCCTGGCACCTTCCACACCCTGTGGTCCGGCGACCGCACGGAGATCGAGACCGAGGCGTCGACGCACTAACGCCCGTCTCTTTGTCACAACGACGGGGATTCCCGCTCCGCAGTGCCTTACCATCCGGAAGGCGCGCGACGCCCGGAATCTCCGTCGTTTGTCGTACGGGCGGCGCCGTCTGGAATACTGGACGGAACCATGAGCGACAACTATCCCGAACTCTCCGGCTATGAGCCGAATGACCGCCAGCGCCCCCTGCGGAGCAAACATGTGACGCGCCTGATGCGCATCGTCGTCGTGTTGGGCCTGCTGGCCCTCGTCATTCCCGGCGTGCTGACCACCGTGAACGTAGCCTCCAACACCGCCAGCCGCGCCTGCAACGTCAACGTGGCCCGGTACTACCCGTTCTCCTCCGGTGCCGACGCTCGCTTCGAGCTCAGCGGGCAGGGCGGTTTCGGTTGGCAGTGCTATGCCATCGACCGCAACGAGCGGGAGACGTTCGTCACCCAGCTCGGCATCATCCCCTCGGCACCGCACGCCGTGGCGCCCGGCCAACCCAGCTGAGGCCTCACCGGGCCGCCTGGTGCCGAGCGCTGGACAACTCGTCGACCCGGTGGCACAATACTGAGCAAAATGCCGGTGCGAGTTGTGCGCCGGCCCGTGCGGGCCTGACCGAGGAAGCCAGAGCCTGAAAGTCCCCGAGGGGGTGGCCCTGACGAACGCATCGTCTGGTTCGGAATTCGTGGATGCCGTGGTCGTGGGATCCGGCTTCGGAGCATCCGTCGCCGCCTTCCGGCTGGCCGCCGCCGGGAAATCCGTCGTCGTGCTCGAGCGTGGCAAACCCTACCCGCCCGGCAGCTTCGCGCGAACGCCCGCCCAGATGGGGCGGAACTTCTGGGACCCGAGCGCCGGCATGTTCGGCCTGTTCGACGCGTGGACCTTCCGCGGACTTGAGGGCATCGTGTCCAGTGGCCTCGGCGGCGGTTCGCTCATCTACGCGAATGTGCTGCTGCGCAAAGACGAGAAGTGGTTCGTGCGCGAATCACCGGTGCCGGGCGGCGGCTACGAGGACTGGGCGTTCAACCGAGCGGACCTCGATCCGCACTACACGCACGTCGAGGAGATGCTGAACCCGGTGCCGTATCCGTACCGGGATACGCCCAAGACCCAAGCCATGGAGATGGCCGCCCGAAAACTGGGCCTCCCCATCGAGAGACCGCCCATCGCGGTCACATTCGGTCCCACCCGGTATGCCGATGCCGAACCGAACCTGCAGATTCCCGACGCGGCCTACGGCAACCTGCACGGGCACCGGCGGGTCACCTGCCTGCTCTGCGGCGAGTGCGACGTGGGCTGCAACGTCGGGGCGAAGAACACCCTGGACCACACGTACCTGTCGGCCGCGGCGCACCACCATGCGGACATCCGCACGCTGCACGAGGTGCGCGGGTTCCGTCCCCTCGACGGAGGCGGCTATGAGGTGCGGTATGTGGTGCACGACCCGGAGGCAGCGGCCGTACGCCCCGGCGCCACATCCGGGCTGCCCGTGCGGAGCATCCGCTGCCGACGTTTGATCCTCGGCGCCGGCACGTTCGGCTCCACGTTTCTGCTGCTGAGCAATCGGGGATCCCTTCCCGGCATCAGCCCGCTGCTCGGCACCCGGTTCAGCGGCAACGGCGACCTGCTCACGCTCCTGCTCAACGCGAAGACCGAGTCCGGCGGCGTGCGCAGCCTCACCGGCGACCGCGGCCCGGTGATCACCACGGCCATCCGCGTGCCGGACACCGTGGACGGGGGCTCCGGGCGAGGCTTCTACATCGAAGACGCCGGCTACCCCGGGTTCCTGAACTGGCTGCTTGAGACGGCGCAGCTGCCCGAGGTCGTTGCCCGTATGGGCCCCGTGGCCTGGCAGCTGTTTCTGAACCGGCTCTTTCACGGGCAGCGCTCCAACATTTCCCGGGACCTCGCCGCGGCGCTTGGCGACGGGCACGCCTCGGCGAGCGCACTCCCGCTGCTGGGCATGGGCCGTGACGTGCCCGACGGTGTGATGACGCTCTCCCAGGGGCGGCTCCAGATCAACTGGACCCTCGCCACATCACTCGGCTACTACGATCGCCTGCGCTCCACCATGGCGGAGATTGCGACGGCGCTGCAGGCCCGGTTTGAAGATAACCCGCTGTGGTGGGCCAAGCGGGTGATCACCGTGCACCCGCTCGGAGGCGCGCCCGCCGCTCGGCACATTGAGGAGGGCGTCTGTGATCCCTTCGGGGAGGTGTTCGGTTACCCGGGTCTCTACGTGCTCGACGGGGCCGCCATGCCCGGTCCGGTGGGGGCGAATCCCTCCCTGACGATCGCCGCGTTCTCCGACCGGGCCAGCGAGCATATGCTCGACACGAAATGGGCGGCATCCGCTTCACGTGCGGCGGCCGCCGCGCCGGCCGCGGCGAGCGCCGAACCCCCGGGTCCGCCACCGACCACCGCAACCCGCTCGTTCACGCCCACGTCACTGAGCTTCACGGAGCGGATGCGCGGCGCCGCGACGACGGGCGTGGGCGACCCGGCCCGGGGTGCGCTCACCGGCCGCATTCGCGGGCACGATCTCATGTTCGAGCTCACCATCACGGCAACCGACATCGCCGCGTTCACGCGGGATCCCCTGCACCCGGCTCGCGCTGACGGTTACGTCATGTGTGATGTGCTCGGCGGGCGCCTCGACGTGGAACGGGGGTGGTTCAACCTGTTCGTTCGGCCGGCAGGATCGACAGGCCGCCGCATGCTCTACCGGCTCTGGTTGCGCGATGTCGGGGGAACGCCGCTGACCCTCGTGGGGTACAAGAACGTGACCAACCGGGCAGGCTTCACGCCGTGGCGGGACACGACGACCCTCTTCACCCACGTGCTCGACGGCCACGTGGCGCCGCCGGAAGCCCTCGCCGGCCTGAGCGGGCAGGCCGCGTTCCTCGCCCCCGAGCACGGCATTCGAGCCGCGGGGATCCTGCACATCTCGCCGTGGGCCCTCGCGCGGCAACTGACGACGTTCCGCGTCACCGGTCCCACCGGCCGCGGCGCGATCTGGGCCTTTGCCCGACTGTTCCTCGCCGAACTCGTGCGCGTCTACCTCAGGGCCCGGAAGCCCCTCGACACGAACTAACCGATCATGCACGAAAGAAGGCTCCGATGAAGAGACGCGGTCTTGCTCGCCACGAGAAGGATCTCGGCTTCCTGCCGGAGGGCCGTGTGCGCTGGCTCGCGCCCGGTCAGCTGCTGCGCACGGCCGTGCAGGTCGTACTCGCCGAAATCTTCGCCAACTACGGGGACAAACGGGAGCTGCAGGAGGTCTTCTCCAAGCGCCGCTTGCGGCTGAGGGAACGTCCCCGGGGCGATCTGTGGATCGACTTCACGGCAGACCTCGGTGACGGTTTCGACGCCACCGCGAGCGTCGCGTCGCTGCTCGGGCAGGATGAGCTGTCCGTGGTCTCGCCCGACGACGCCGCACTAACCGCGACCCTGCCGCGCGGAAACCTGCTCATCCTCGGCGGCGACGAGGTGTATCCCACCGCGTCGGCAACCGGCTACGAGAACCGCACACTGGGCCCCTATGCCGCGGCCCTGCCAGCGGATGCCGTCCTGCGCCGAGGCAATCAGCATCCGAGCCTGCTCGCCCTGCCCGGCAACCACGACTGGTACGACGGGCTCAGCGCGTTTCTGCGCATCTTCACCCGCCCGCGACGACTCGGGGCCTGGCACACCATTCAGACGCGCAGCTACTTCGTGCTGCGACTCGGCCGAGGGTGGTGGCTGGCCGGCCTGGACAGCCAGCTGGGCGAATACGTGGACGAACCGCAGCTGAACTATTTTCGGGAGCAGCTGACCAACCGGTTGTGCCCGGGAGACGCGATCATCCTCTGCACGGCGTCGCCCACCTGGGTTCGCACCAAGACGCGCGACCCGGACGCGTTCAACCAGCTGCACTATTTCGACCGGCATTTTCTGCGCAACCGCGTCAACCCCGACACGGGCACGTCCCGGCCCACCGGCGCACATGTGCGCGTCTGGCTCAGCGGCGACTCGCACCACTACACGCGGTACGAAGAGGTGGCGCCTCGTCGTACCGCCTCGAGCCGGTCCGACCCAGGGACCGGCCGGGACCCTCGCCCCACCCAACTGATCACGTGCGGACTCGGCGGGGCCTTCCTCGCCGCCACACACCAGTTGCCGGCCAAGCTGACCCTCCCCTCTCCGCACTCGCGCATGCGCGACAAAGACCAACGGGGGACCGACTACCGGCAGGCGCCCACCACCTACCCGGACAAGGCCGGCTCCCTGCGGATGACCGCGCGCACGGCCAACCCCTTCAGCCGATTCTGGCTGGGCTGGCGCAATCCCTCCTTCCCGCCGTTGCTCGGTGCCGTACACCTGCTCGTCTTCCTGCCGTTCGTCTGGGCGCTCGGCATCACGCAGCCGGGCAGCACCTTAACCCCGAGACTGAACGGTGACGTCGCAACGAGCCGTCTCGAAGTGAGCGGCGTTCTCACGATTCTGGCGGTGGTGGTGTTGCTGCTCTCGATCGTCGCCGCCGTGTCTCCACGCGGATGGCTGCCGCGCACCGCCGCAGCGGTGGCCGGTGTGGGATTCCAAATCAGCGTCCTTCTCACTCTGGTGATCCTCACGCTCCTGGTCCCCTGGCCCGACACCTGGTCGGGCGGGGAAAACGTCGTCGTCGCCGCGGCCATCGTCAGCGTAGGCGGAGCGCTGCTCGGAACCGAAATGTTCGCGCTCTTCACCTTGACCCAGAACTCCGGAGATATCTTCAACTGGCAGATGTCCAGCCAGGCGGTCGAAGACCACAAAGGCTTCCTGCGCATGCGACTGCACCGTAACGGCGACCTGGAGATCTTTCCTCTCGTCATCGACACCGTGTGCCGGGACTGGACCCTCGTCGATGCCGCGAACGGTCAGAAGCGGCCCGTCCCCACCTCCCCCCTGACGCCTCGACTCCTTGAGGCACCCATCCTCGTCTCCCGAAAGGGTTTCCGCGCATGACCTCCCCACTCGCCGCCCCCGCACCCGTCACCCGCGCCGACCATGTGACGGAGGTCATTCCCCTCACCGCTCCCGACGGCGCGCCGCTCTCCCTCGTGCACGTCACAACAGAGGGCGTCGGCCGGCACCCACCGCGGGGGCCGGTCATGCTCGTGCACGGCGCCGGCGTACGCGCGGAGCTGTTCCGTCCGCCCCTGAGACGCACACTCGTGGATGCCCTGCTCGATCAGGGCTGGGACGTGTGGATGTTCAATTGGCGCGCATCCATCGACTTCGACCCGCTGCCGTGGACACTGGACGACGCAGCCGTGTACGACCATCCCACGGCCGTCGCGCATATCCTGCGTGTCACGGGCGCCGACACGCTCAAGGCCGTGGTGCACTGTCAGGGATCCACGTCGTTCACGATGGCGGCCGTTGCCGGCCTTCTTCCCCGGGTCGACACGATCATCACCAACTCCGTGTCCCTGCACCCCGTCGTTCCCCGCCTGTCGCAGTTCAAGATCACCCGCCTCGCGCCCATCGTGAACGCATTCAGCCCGTACCTCAACACGGCGTGGGGCTACAAGTCCAACGGGTACTTCTCCCGCATCGTGCGGGGCCTCGTGCGGGCGAGCCACCCCGAGTGCGACAATACGGTCTGCCGCATGGTGAGCTTCACCTACGGCAGCGGGCACCCGGCGCTCTGGGCACACCGAAATCTCGACCAGGCCACCCACGACTGGATCACCGGCGAATTCGCGGAATCACCGATGACGTTCTTCGCCCAGATGAAGAAGTGCCTCGACGCCGGACACCTTGTCCATTCGGGCCTGCACCCGGAGCTACCCGTCGACCTCGTGGCGAACGCGCCGCAAACCGACGCGCGTTTCGTGTTCCTCACCGGGGCCGATAACCGCTGCTTCCTACCCGCAAGCCAACGCCGCAGCTACGAATTCTTCAACCGGCACCGCCCCGGAAAGGATGCCTTTCACCTGCTGCCCGGCTACGGGCACCTCGACGTGTTCTTCGGGGTCAACGCGTGGCGGGACACCTATCCGATCATCGAAAGGGAGCTGGCATCATGAACGCCGTCACCGCGGCCCTGGGCCGTTCATTTCAGGGTCTCCTCCAGGCCGCGCTTCGACGCCTGCCCTCTCCCGTACCGGAGCGTCAGACGCGGCTCACCGGTCAGCACGCGCTCGTCGACGGCATCCCGTACACGATGCCGGTCAATTCCGACGACTCCCCCGTGCTAATGGCGGCCTTTCCCATCCGTCGTTCGGCCGCCGCGCGTCTCCTGCCCGGTACGGAGCTGCATCCGGTCGGGATCGGGTTCGGCCGCGGACTGCTCGTCGTCACGGTGGTCAACTACCGCTCCACCGACATCGGCAAGTACATCGAGTACTCCCTCGCCATTGCGGTGACACACGGGTCGAAACCGGCCCCACCGCTGCTGCCGGCACTACGCATGGGACACTTCGGCACGGGCCAGTACGTGGTCGATCTCCCGGTGAGCTCGGAGATCTCGGTGAAGGGAGGCAAGGGCATCTGGGGCATGCCCAAGCATCAGGCCAACCTGGATTTTCTCGTGACGCCGACCACGGTCTCCGCGATGTATGCCGTGAACGGCATGCATGGGTGCACGATTGACATCAAACGTCCGCCGCGCACGAACCTCCCGCTGAAACTCGCGGCGGTCAACTATTGCGCCTTCCGCGGCCAGCTGATGAAGTCCTCCATCTACTTCGAGGCGCAAGCGGATGTCGCATTCGGTCGTCGCGCGCAGGCGCGGCTGGTGTTCGGCGACGCGCCCGGCGTTCAGCCCTTGAAGACGCTGCATGTGGCCCGCAAACCGCTCTTCACCGCGTATATGCCACAGGCGCACGGCGTGCTCGACGACCACTACGAGGGCTGGTTCCTCACCGCGGACACCGGCGAGGCCGCGGCGTCCGGCCATCGCGGTGACGGACTCGGAAGCGTCGTGCACCTCACCAACAGCCAGCAGTGGCTCACACCGCCGCGGCGGGACGCCTCCGAACGCGGCAACGACGTAGAGCTGTGAGGACGAGATGAACGAGGCAGGGGTCGGCGGCTGGCTTCTGCTGGTCACCGCGCTGTATTTCCTGTTCGGGGCGACGATGTACATGGGCACCATGTGGGTGCTGAAGTTCTTTCTGTATCCCACCTGGCGCGGGCTCACCCCCGATACCGAACCGGTGCACTTCGCCATTCCCACCCTCGCGGCCACGCGCTTCTTCACCGTCATCGTGCCGCTCATGCTGGTGGCCGGCGGGGTGCTCGTGGTGTCGGAGTGGGGCGGTCCCCTGGTGTGGTTCTGCTGGGCGTGCGTGGCGGGAATCGTCTTCCTGACCTACGTCGGGCAGGGATTGATCATCCCCATCAACAAGAAGATTCGAGCCGGCAGCTACGACGGGGTCGACGGGCTGCGTGCGCTGCTCCGGCGCTGGATGTGGCTCAACGACCTGCGGTTTTACGGATCCACCCTCTTGTGGCTGGTGATTGTGGCGTACATCGTCGACAAGGGACAGCTCGCGGCGGCGTTCTCATGAACGGGCGGGTTGCGCCGCCGTGGATGACGGTGCGCAATTGGCTGGGGGAACACCCGCTCCGGGCCGTGCTGGTGGCGCTCGGTCTGATCACGGCTCTCACCGGCGTCGCGGAGATTCTTGCACCGCACGGCATGCTGACGCTGCTGGGCGCGAGCCCCACACCGCTGGCCGCTCAGCTCTTCGGCACCGTCGGGCTGTTCATGCTCGTGGTGGGCGCCCTGCTCGCCCAGTCGCTCCTCGGCCCCGTGCCGAGCCGTGAGGTGGTGCTCTGGGCGGGCGTGCAGAAGCTCGGTGCCGTCGTGGCCGTCTCGATCGCCGTTGCCAACGACCTCTTCGGCCCGATCGCCCTGCTCGTGGCCCTGTTCGATCTGGCAACCGCCGGGCTTCTCGCCCTGTACTGGGCGCAGCTGCGACCGGCCGTGCAGCGCGGGGCCCGGCGCACCGGCCGGGATGACCGCGCATGACACGATCACTGATTCTGGCCGGCGGGGGCATGCGCGTGGCGTGGCAGACCGGGGTGGTCAAGGCCCTCGCCGAGGAGGGTCTCACCTTCGACCACATCGACGGGACGAGTGGGGGCATCCTGACAGCCGGGATGCTGCTCTCCGGGCTGCCCGCCGACGAGATGGTGCGGCGGTGGAGCGCGCTCGACGTGGCCGACTTCGCGTCGGGACTGCCCGTGAAGGAGTATCTGAAGGGGCCGTGGTCACTTCCGGCCTTCGGGGATGCCGACGGGATTCGGGACCGGGTGTTCCCCGGGCTGGGAATTGACGTGGCACGCATCCGTCAAGCCACCATTGCGGGAACGTTCAACGTGGCCGACTTCACGCACAAGCAATCGATCGCCTTCGAAGCGGCCCTGGTCGACGCCGAGCTGCTCGCCGCAGGGATGTCGCTGCCCATCTTCATGACGCCGCTGCGCCGGGACGGCGTGGTGTACACCGATGCCGTGTGGATTCGCGATGCCAACGTGGCGGAGGCTCTCCGTCGCGGCGCGGAGGAGATCTGGCTGGTGTGGTGCATCGGCAATTCCGGCTATTACGGGGATGGGCCGCTCGAGCAGTACGTGCACATGATCGAGATGAGCGCCACCGGGGCGCTGCTCGCGGACTTCGCGCAGGCGGAAGCGGCCGAGCGGCGTTTCGTGCTGCACGTGGTCAAGCCGCAGCATCCGTTGCCGTTGGATCCGGAGTATTTCCTCGGCCGCATCAGCACCGATTCGCTCATCGCGATGGGATACCGCGACGCCCGCGCCTACCTGAGCGGGGCGAGCCCGACCGGGGTTCCGGCGGATGCCGGGTGCACCGCCATGACCGAACACGCGCCGGGCATCCGCTACGTTGAACGGCTCGGCGCCGAGGTGCAGGGCGCCCGGCTGAGGCTCACGGTCACCGTCGTTCTGCCACTGCCCGGAGAATCAGCCGTTCCGGAGCTTGCGGGATTCCTGGACTACGCGCCGTGGGGCGCACGGATGTTCCTGGCCGAGGGAACCGTCGACATCGACGGGGCGAGGGTGACCTACTCCGCGCGCGTTCTGCATGAGGGAGCCTGGCTGCGCCTGACGGCGCGACGGGACCTGACGGACGATCCCGGATGGGACGCCTGGGGCGATGTGAACACGGTGGAGTTCGCGCTCCAGGATGCACAGGGCGCGCTCGTGCTCTCCTCAGCCCTGACACTCGGGGTCAGCGGCCTGCGGCGTCTCGTCGCCAGCGTCGAGCCGGTCGGCACCCACGGGCTCGTCAGCCGGGCCGACGCGATTCGGCGGGTGCTCGCGAAGGTCCTCGGCCGGGACTAGTCCGGCGCCGCACACAAAACAGGGGCCGGGCATCGAAACCGATGACCAGCCCCTCTGGGCAGAATGAGAGGGTTACGCGGCGCCGTCGAACATCGAGGTGACGGAACCCTCGTCGAAGACCTCGTGGATCGCACGCGCCAGCAGCGGAGCGATCGGCAGAACCGTGAGGGTCGGAAAACGCTTCTCCTCGGGAATCGGCAGCGTGTCGGTGACGACGACAGCCGAAATGGCGGGGTTCTGCAGCATGTCGACGGCCGGGTCGCTGAACACGGCGTGCGTGGCGGCGACGACAACGCCGATGGCGCCGGCTTCACGCAGCGCCTCGGCGGCCAGGGCAATCGTACGACCGGTGTCGATCATGTCATCGACGAGCAGGCAGACGCGTCCCTCGACCTGGCCGACGATCTCGTGCACCGAGACGCGGTTGGGTACGAGCGGGTCGCGACGTTTGTGAATGATGGCGAGCGGCACTCCGAGCCGGTCGCTCCAGATATCCGCCACGCGAACGCGGCCCATGTCGGGCGAGACAACGGTGAGGGTTGCGGGGTCGAGCTTCTCACGGAAGTGCTCGAGCAGCACCGGCATCGCGAACAGGTGGTCGACGGGGCCGTCGAAGAAGCCCTGGATCTGCGCGGCGTGCAGGTCGATCGACATGATGCGGTCGGCTCCGGCAACCTTGAACAGGTCGGCGACCAGCCGGGCCGAGATCGGCTCGCGGCCGCGGCCCTTCTTGTCCTGCCGGGCGTAGGGGTAGAACGGGGCGACGACGGTGATGCGCTTCGCCGAGGCGCGCTTGAGGGCGTCGACCATGATGAGCTGTTCCATCAACCATTCGTTGATCGGCGCCGTGTGCGACTGGATCACGAATGCGTCGGAGCCACGAACGCTTTCGTCGAACCGGGCGTACAGCTCACCGTTGGCGAAGGTGCGCGCGTCGGTCTGCAGAAGTTCCGAGCCAAGCTCCGTGGCGATGTCGACAGCAAGCTGTGGATGCGCCCGCCCCGAGACCAATACAAGTCGCTTGTCGCCGCTGGTCTTGATTTCAGACACTTATTCTCCGCTCTCGGTACTGCTCTGACGCTCAGTTGCGCTCGTGCTGTCGGCCTGGGCCACGTCAGCGGCCGTGCCGGGGCGGTTGGCGTGAACCCAACCGTCCATGTTTCGTTGCGGTGCAACGTTGATGCCCAGCGCCCCCGCCGGTACGTCCTTTCGAACGACCGTGCCCGCACCCGTGTATGCTCCGTCCCCAATTGTAATCGGCGCCACGAAGACGTTGTGCGACCCGGTGCGCACATGCGACCCGATCTTCGAGTGGTGCTTGGCCACACCGTCATAGTTGGCGAAGATGGTTCCGGCTCCGATGTTCGAGCCCTCGCCCACCACGGCGTCGCCCACGTAGCTGAGGTGAGGCACCTTGCTCCCCGCACCGATCGTGGCGTTCTTGGTCTCCACGAAGGCGCCGATCTTGCCGTCGGCGCCGAGCAACGTGCCGGGCCGCAGATAGGAGAAGGGGCCAACGGATGCCCCGGCCGCGATCACCGCGAGCGTGGCGTCGGTGCGCTTCACGACCGCTCTCTCACCGATCTCGCAGTCCAGCAGGGTGGTGTCCGGGCCGATGATGGCACCGGTCTCGACCACGGTGGCGCCGAGGATCTGCGTTCCCGGCAGGATGGTGACGTCGGGCGCGAGCGTGGCCTTGAGATCGATCCACGTCGTGGCCGGGTCCTGGATTGTGACCCCGGCAAGCTGCCAGCCGCGCACAATGAGTTCGTTGAGGGTCAGGGCCGCATCGCTCAGCTGCGCACGATCGTTGATGCCGGCCACGAGCCAGGCTTCCTCAACGGGCACCGCGGCAACCTCGACGCCGGCCTGACGCAGCAAGCCGATCACGTCGGTGAGATATTTCTCACCCTGAACGTTGTCGGTGGTCAGCTGGGCAAGCTGATCGCGCAGCGCCGCGAACCCGAACAGGTAGACGCCCGCGTTGATCTCGTCAATCGCCCGCTCCGCGTCGCTGGCGTCCTTCTGCTCCACGATGCGGTCGAATGCGCCCTGTGCCGACCGGACGATGCGTCCGTAGCCGGTCGAATCGTCCGGAAAGGCGGAGAGCACCGTTCCGGCGGCGGCGCTCCCCCGGTGCGCGTCGATGAACGCGGCCAGGGTTGCGGCGTCCAGCAGGGGCACGTCACCGTTGATCACGAGCACGTCACCGTCGAAGTCGGCGGGCAGGGCGGCGATGGCCTGCTCCACGGCGCGACCGGTGCCCGGAACGTCGTCCTGGTCAACAATGAGGCTCTCCGGCAGCTCCGCGGCGACGACGGCGGCGAGGCGATCGCGCTCGTGACGCACGACGGTCACAACGTGCGCCGCCTCAAGCGCGCGAGCCGTCGCGAGAACGTGGCTTACGATCGGGAGACCGGCCAGCGGGTGCAGCAGCTTGGGAAGACTGGATTTCATGCGCGTGCCCTGTCCGGCGGCGAGCACGATGATGGCGAGGTGGGAGTCTGTCACGGGGGTGGTGTCCTCTGCGTGTGTAACGGGGGGATGTCGACCTGTGGAAAAGATGCTCCGCCGCCAGGACTCGAACCTAGACCTAACAGCTCCAAAGGCTGTCGTGCTGCCATTACACCACGGCGGAACGCGTCAACCGCGAGGTGACGACACCCTCAAGTGTGCCAGATGACGGGGCCCGCACGCTCCCCCACGGCCACACCCGGGATAATGGACCAATGCCTGACCATGATGAAGTCGACCGAATCGTAGTTTCCTGGCTGCGCGAACGACCCGATCTCGACTTCGCCCCGCTGCAGGTGCTCTCCCGCGTCGCCCGTTTGGCCAAGCATCTCGACCGTGCCCGCCGCACGGCCTTCTCCCGGTCAGAGCTGCAATCCTGGGAATTTGACGTGCTTTCCGCCCTGCGCCGTGCGGGAGCACCGTACGAGCTCAGTCCTAAGGCGTTGCTGCAACAGACACTCGTGTCGAGCGGCACCATGACCAATCGCATCAACGGCCTCGCCGAACGCGGCCTCGTGACGCGGCACACCGATCCGCACGACGGTCGCGGCGTGCTCGTGGGAATGACGTCCGCGGGCCTCACCCGCGTGGACGCTGCCATCACCCGCCTCGTGGATGCCGAGGCGGCGCTGCTCAGCACTCTCTCCGCGAGCGAGCAGGACAGGCTCTCGACCCTGCTCCGCAAGCTGAGCCTCAGCTTCGACTGATCCCGCGTCAGGCGTCGATGAGTTTGCCGCTCTTCGAGAGTTCCGGGTCCGTGCACGATGCGAGATCAAAGCAGCAGGGTCGTCGCTTGCCGGACCGTAGCTTCGACAGACCGACCTCGACGCGCCGCTGACGCGTCTGCATGTTCTTGGTCGCGTTGATCCACCGCACCCATTCCCAGCGCGCCATCGGAGTGATGTCCCGCCAGACGGCGGAGGCATCGGGAGTATCGGCCAGTGCCTCCCGGAAGTCATCGGGCATTTCGGGCTCGGGCCACGCCGTGGACACATCGAGCTCGACCTCCACGGTGTCACCGTCGCTGAAAGCGACGGCCTGTTGCAGCGACGTGTCCACATCAAGCCAATGGCCCCGCATGCCATCCGGTTCGAGCACCCTTTCAAATGCGTGGCCGTTCAGTGTGCCGGTGACGGCGACCTGTCCGCGGGACGGCAGCTCGAGGCTGGCCTCCTTCGGCAGTCGCACGAGGGGCCGGTCGGCGATCCTCAGCAGCGTCGCTTCAAAGCGGATGGCGCGCGTACCGGGAGCCTCACGCTCGGCTGTTCTCTCAGACATGGCAGCCATCCTACTGTCGGGCGCGGCCGGGGCGAACTGCCGTCGATCTGTTCCAGGGTGGGTCGGTGCTGGGGGTGTTGGCCCGGTGGGTGGCGGCGGGCCGCCAGGTTCGGGTGGGGTCGAAGAGTACGGGGCCGCGCAGCTGCGGGCGCCCGTTGACCATGCGGATGTTCCACCCGTTGGTGTCGATGCTGTGGTGATGAAACCAGCACAGCAGCACCCCGTTCTCCACGTCGGTCGCGCCGTGGGATTGCCACGGGATCACGTGGTGTACCTCGCACCAGGCGGCGGGGATGGTGCAGCCGGGGATGACGCAGCCGCCGTCGCGGGCGGCGATCGCCCGGCGCTGCGCCGGGCTGAAGAAGCGTTCTTTGCTGCCGAGGTGCAGCACCTGTCCGTCGTCACCGATGACCACCTGCTGGTACCCGCCGCTGCATAAGCGCTGCTGCACGGTGGAGAGGCTGATCGGGGCGTCCACCCCGTCGATCCAGCCGACGCCGCGGCCGGTCTTCAGGTCGCGAGCGTTCACATGCACCATCACCACCGGCGCCGCACCAGCCATAGTGGGCGTTTTCGGGTCCCGCGCAGTTTTCTCGAACACGGCACGGAGGATGTCGGCGCGTTTCTCTCCACCGGTGCGCTCGTCCACCGCCGCCGCCTCGGCCCCGGGCACGAGCTCCCCGGCCTCCATCCGCGCCTGCTCGTCGGCGGTGGGGAACGCCGGCGCCGCGTGCGCGGAGAGGAACGTGGCGAAGACACCGTTCATCACCCCGAGAAGGTCCGGCGTCACCCCGCCACGCAACGGGTACAGCCCGTTACGCAGCACGCCGAACCCCACCGTGCTTGTCGCCGCGTGCTCGTCATCACTCGGGGCGGCGCCGTCCGGGTCAAGCACCGCCTCCCACTGGTGCGCCTGCGCGCGGATCAGGTCGGCGCCGAATGCGATCCCCGCCCCGGGCAGCCCCGCGGTCTCCGCGGTGATCGCCCCGGTCGCCGACGCGACGAGAGCCCGTTCGGCCCGGTCCAGATCCTCCACCGCCACCCGGGAACCGATCTGCTCCAGCACGCTGACGATCACTTCCGCCGCATCCACCCCCAGCTGGCCGGAGGCAAGGCCGTCGGCGACGGCGGGGTGCCGCACCGGAACGCTCTGCCCCAGCAACCCACTCGCCGCGCTCGCGGTGCCGGCGATCAAACCGCCGAGCCGCATCCGCCGCTTCGCCTCGCTGCTGGAGATACGCGTCACGCCGGTGATCAGTTCGAATTTGCCCCGGCACCCGTTCTTCCACGCGAGCGATTCATGCCCCAACCCCGCATCCGCCCGGCACGCAACATTCGCCGCGGACCCGATCCGGCCGCCGTCCACCCGTCGCCCCACCGCCTCCAACGCCCCCAACACGGCCAGCGCCGCGTCGTCGTCGAGGAGCGCGAACTGCACCCCGGCCAGAGCATTCGTGACCAGTTCGTCGGCCTGCGCCAGCAGGGCGACCATCTCAGCTCCGGACTTCACCGTCGTGAACATACCCCCATTTTAGCCCGATTCGAAGGTTTAGGCGAGAGTTGCTCATGTATTTATTGGGGAGTTTCGGAATAACTTTCACAGCCAGCGGCCCCCAGTGCTGCTCTGCACTGGTTCCAAGTGGCCGCGGTTTGGGGAGCTAGGCGTCCGAACCCAGGGCGGCCTCGAGCCGCTCGACCTTGCCGGTGAGTTCACCGGTGTGGCCCGGACGAATATCGGCCTTGAGCACGAGCGAGACGCGCGGCCCAAACGCACCGACGGCCTCGGTGGCCGCCTTGATCACGGCAAACACCTCGTCCCAGTCGCCCTCGATGGTCGTGAACATGGAATCGGTGTGGTTGGGCAGCCCGGAGTCACGCACCACCTTGACGGCGGCGGCAACCGCGTTGTGCACCGACCCCTCCTCGTCCTGGGCTCCGGACGGGGCGACCGAGAATGCGACCAACATGAGAACTCCTTCAGTAATGCCGTGACACCCGGGCGGATGCGGGCGAGCTTTCGCTCCTGCGATCGTACGACCACAAGTCACGAGCCGCCCACCCCAGCAGCACGATCTCAAGCAGATTGCGCACGGTGAGCACGAGCACGAGCGCCGGGTCCGCCACGAGCAACCAGTCGTAGAGGTAGGGGTAGACAACCTGCGTGAGGGCGGCCATCCCGGCGACGAGCAGAGCCGGCGTGCGCCAGCCCGAGCCGTGCCACACCAGCCCGAGGACGATGGGTGCCGCGAGCCAGGAAATGAATTGGGGCGAACCCACCTTGTTGAAGACGATCAGCGTCGCCGTGAGAGCGAGCACCAGCGGGGGAAAGACCGTCGAGAAAGCCGCGCCGGCCCGCGTGGCCCGGGCACCGAGCAGCACGACGACGCCGGCCATCACCGCCATCAACGGGGTCATCAGTGCGCCGGCGGCGGCCACGCCGGGACCACGCACCTGGAAGGTGAGAATGTCGCTGTCGTAGTACAACGAGCTCCCGGGCACGTGCAGCGCGGTCAGCCACATCCAGGCGCCCCCGACGGGTGACTCGATCTGGATGCCGCGCGACGTCTGCGCGGTGATGAAGCTGAGCACATTCGCGCCACTGCCCAGGACCAGCGCGAGAGAGACGATCGCAACGCTGAGGCCCGACGCGAGCAGCAGCATCCGCCAGCGCCGTGGCGACGCCACGAGGAGCGCCGCGAGCGCCGCGGCCGGCCACACCTTCACCCAGGTGGCGAGAACCAGAAGGGTGGTTCCCCAGAACGGCCGGGAGCCGAGCCAGAGCAGGCCGATGATCGCCATCGGAACGGTAATGGAGTCGATGCGAGCCAGTGCAATCGGGCCGAGCAACAGCTGCAATGCCAGCCACCACCACGCGGCCCGCACGCGCCGGGCACGCCGGCCCCGCACGAGCACGAGGAAGGCCACCGCGTCGACCACCGTGACGAGGGCGAACCAGGTGTAGACGTAGGCGGCATCGCCCAACACCGAGGCGGCCGCGATCGGCACCAGGGCAAGTACCGGGTAGACGAACGGTGTCGTGATGCCCACGATCGTGCCGGTGCGCAGCCCGTCCGCCCAGCCGCGATAGACGACCCCGATGTCGCCGATCGCGTTGCCCGGTCCGAACAGTGCCAGGGCCACGATGACGAGGTGCACGAGCACGAACGCGCCCCACAGCGGAACGGTTCGTTGCAGGAGGGGGCGCGGCACCTGATCACTGTAGCGGCCGGGATCGGCGTCGCCTCGCCCGTGACCTGGTGAAGGGCCGGAAGACTGGAAGACTGGGATCATGAACCCGAGCGTGGAGTGGCTGGAACGACATCAGGTGCCGCTCTACCTCGCGGCCATCGTGCTTGCCGTCGTCGTGGGCCTGATGATCCCGGCCGTGGCACATCCGTCGGCAGCGGCGATCAATCCGGTGCTGGGGAGCTTGTTGTACGCGACGTTCCTGGGTGTTCCGTTCGCCAAGGTCGGGCAGGCGTTCCGTGACTGGCGATTCCTGGCCACCGTGTTTGTCGTCAACTTTGTCGTTGCTCCGATCGTGGTGTTTGCACTGTCGCGGTTCGTCGCGGCCGACCACGTCCTGCTGGTTGGGGTGCTGTTCGTGCTGCTGACCCCGTGTGTGGACTACGTCATCGTGTTCACCGGCCTCGCCGGCGGCGCGAACGGCCGGCTGCTGGCCGCAGCGCCCCTGCTGATGTTGTCGCAGATTCTTCTGCTCCCGGTCTACCTGTGGCTCATGATCGGACCCGAGTTCGTCCACAGCATCGACCTCGAACCGTTCATCGAGGCGTTCGTGCTGCTCATCCTCCTCCCGCTGGCCGCCGCCGGCCTCACCCAACTGGCCGCGGCCCGCACCCGCGCCGGGCACATCGTGCAGAACGTCGTGCTGGGCGCGATGGTGCCGCTGATGATGCTCACACTCGCTGTCGTCGTTGCCTCACAGATCTACGGCGTTGGTGAACAGATCACCGCGCTGGTCCTCGCCGTGCCCGTTTTCATCCTCTTCGCCGTGAGCATGGTCCCGCTGGGTGCTATCGCCAGTCGTGTCGCGCGGCTCGATGTGCCCGGGCGCCGTGCAATCGTGTTCAGCGGCGTCACCCGAAATTCGCTCGTCGTCCTCCCCCTCGTGCTCGCCCTGCCCGCAAAGTTCGACCTCGCTCCTCTCGTCGTCGTCACGCAGACCCTCGTCGAGCTGCTCGTGATGGTCGTCCTGGTTCGGCAGATCCCGCGGCTGCTTCCGCTGGGCCAGGCGGGCGGGACGCCGGCCGCGGCTTAGCTCGATTCGGCTGGAGTCGCACACCAGAACCGGCATTCCGACAGAGGCCACTCGGTCATCGAGTCGGGGCTCGAACGCCACTGGCCCGCCTTACCTAGTGCCGGCCCTCCGAGGGAACCGCGAGCAACGCGCGAATAACGGCGGGAACGGCCTCGGCCACGTCGAGTGCCGCTAGCGGCCCCCCGGCCGACGCCAGTCCGGCGGCGTGGGCGTGCACGAGCGCGGCGGTGGCGGCCAGAGCGGGCAGCGCGTCGGCATCCGCTGCGATTCGCTCGGCGTTCGTGGCGAGCAGCGCCCCAAGGATGCCTCCGAGCACGTCCCCGGAACCGGCCGTGGCCAGCCAGGCCGGCGCGTGTGACACCGTGAGCCTGACACCGGACGGGGCGGCGACATGGGTCACGCCGCCCTTGAGCAGAACCGTGACTCCGAGGTTTCGAGCGGAGCGAGCGGCCCATTCGCCCGGGTCGCCCGCGATCTGTTCCGCGGTGACGGTTTCTGCGCCTTCGCCGCGCAGCGTGAGCAGGGCAGCGAGCTCGCGGTAGTGCGGGGTGATCACGATCGGTCGGCGGGAGCCCGTCCCGGCCGTCACACGATCGAGGGCGCCAGCGTCGCACACGGTCGGCAGGCCCTCGGCGAGCGCCGCGTCGAGGGCGCCCGTGACACTGTCACTGCGCGTGTCCGCAAGGAGGCCGGAGCCGAGCAGCCACGCCTGCACGCGGCCCGCCACCGTCACGACCTCCGGCCGCCGTTGCAGCACGAGGTCGCCGGCCCGCCGCGGGCCAAGATAACGCACCATGCCTACTCCCGTACGCGCGGCGGCTTCGGCGCCGAGCACGGCGGCGCCCGGGTAGTCCTTCGATCCCGTGAGCATTCCGAGCACGCCATGCGTGTACTTGTCGTCTGCCGGGCCGGGAACGCGAATCCAGTCTCTCGCCTGGTCGACGTTCCATTCCAGCCACCTACGGGGTTTCGCCATGCCCCCCACGATAGACGTCTGTGTCACTCCCGGCGGGTGGCATCCTGAACCTCGCCCACGAGTTCTTCAATGATGTCTTCCAGGAAGAGGATGCCGGTGGTTTCACCAAGTTCGGTGAACGAGCGAGCCACGTGCGCGCCGGAACGCCGCATGGTGGCGAGGGCGTCTTCCAGATCGGTGTCCTCGAAGATGGACGCGAGCTGACGGATCCGCTTGCCGGGGATCTGCGTCTGGTACTCCGCCGACTCGATGTCGAGCACATCTTTCAGATGCACGTAACCCGTGGAGTCGCCGGCCTCGTTCACGAGAACGAAGCGGGAGAAACCATGACGGGTGACCGCCTTCTCGACGTCGGCCGGGGTAGCCGACTCCGGCAGGCTGATGATCCTGTCGATCGGCACCGCCACGTCACGCACCTTGCGGGTGGTGAATTCGAAAGTGGCGGTGAGTGCCCCCGTCCCGTCGAAGAGCACCCCTTCCTTCTTGGACTGGGTGATGATCGTCGCAACCTCGTCGAGCGTGTACGTGCTCGTCGCCTCGTTCTTAGGCTGCACTCCGAAAAGGCGCAACACGGCGTTGGCCGTGGCGTTCAGGGCCACGATCACGGGAGAGAAGATGCGCCCGATGAATACGAGGGGCGGCGCCAGGATGAGCACCGCCCGGTCGGGCACGGAGAACGACAGGTTCTTCGGCACCATCTCGCCGAAGACCACGTGCAGGTACGACACGAGAACCAGGGCGACGAGGAACGCGAGTGTGCTGATGGCCTCCCCCGGCAGACCGGTCAACTCGAGGGGAACCTCGATCAGGTGGTGGATCGCCGGCTCGGAAACGTTGAGGATCAGCAGCGAGCACACGGTGATGCCGAGCTGCGTGGTGGCCAGCATGAGAGTGGCGTGTTCCATCGCCCACAGCGCGGTCTTGGCGCTGCGCTTGCCGGCTTCCGCAAGCGGTTCGATCTGAGAGCGACGCGCGGAGATGACCGCGAATTCGGCACCCACGAAGAAGGCGTTGGCTGCGAGCAGCACAACCAGCCAGGCTATTCCCGCCCAATCGCTCATTTCGTCACCTCGCTCTCATCGTCGTTCTTGCCGGCGGCATTCCTGGCATACCTTTTCTTTTTCTTCGACTCACGGTCAGGTTCGCGCTCCGGCTCCGACGCCGCCGCCAGCGGAGTGAACCGGAGGCGGTCGATCCGGCGGCCATCGAGGCGTTCCACCCGCAGCTCCCCGCCCTCCATGGCCACGGTGTCCCCCACCACCGGCAGGCGGCCGAGCAGACTCATCACGAATCCGGCCACGGTTTCATACGGGCCGTCGTCGGGAACGCTCAGGCTCGCGCGCTCGAGCAGCTCATCGGGACGCAGCATACCGGGGAACGTCATCGAACCGGGCGAGCGCACAACGCCGGCCCTGGTGCGGTCGTGCTCGTCGGCGACCTCCCCCACGATCTCCTCCACGAGATCTTCCAGGGTGGCCACGCCCGCCGTTCCGCCGTACTCATCCACGACAATGGCCATCTGGTAGCCGCGACCGCGCAGGTCGCCGAGCAGACTGTCGAGCTTCATCGTTTCCGGCACTCGAACGGCTTCGGTCTGCAACGCCGACACGGGCACGCCGGCGCGGCGCTGCCGCGGCACGGCCACGGCCTGTTTCACGTGAACGATGCCTACGATGTCGTCGGCGCTCTCATCGATCACGGGGAAACGCGAGTACCCCGTCTGGCGGGTGAGCTCAATGACGTCCTGAGCAGAAGCCGTGCGCGAAATGACCGCGACCCGCGGACGCGGCGTCATCACGTCGGATGCCGTGTGCCCGGAGAAAAGCAGCGTGCGGTGCAGAAGCGTGGCGGTGTCCTTCTCCAACAGTCCCGCCTGCGCCGAACGGCGCACGAGCGAGGACAGCTCCTCCGCGGAACGCGCCCCCGAGAGTTCTTCCTTGGGCTCGACCCCCACGGCACGCAGCAGGCCGTTCGCACTGCCGTTCAGCATCAGGACGGCGGGCTTGAACACGGTCGTGAACACGGTTTGCGCCGGGATCACGAGCTTCGCCGTCTGGATCGGCAGGGCAAGGGCGAAGTTCTTCGGAATCAGCTCACCGATGATCATCGACAGCAGCGTGGCGACAATGATCGCCACCGTCGTCGCGATCGCCGGCACGGTCACGGCGGGCAGCCCAATCGCGGTGAGCGGACCGGACAACAGCGTGGTCAGGGCCGGCTGCATCGCATAACCGGTGAGCAGCGTGGTGAGGGTGATCCCGAGCTGGGCGCTTGAGAGGTGGGTCGACGTGATTCTGAGGGCCGCGATGGTCAGGCCGAGCCTCGATTCACCGCGGTCCCGGCGCGCCTCAAGCTCGGAGCGGTCCAGGTTGACCAGCGCGAACTCGCTCGCGACGAAGATGCCCGTGCCGACGGTGAGAAGCAGACCAAACCCGAGCATTATCCACTCAAGCACGGTCACCACCGTCGCTCACGGGCGAAGGTTTATGTGTGGGTTCTGATGATGCTGGGGGGTCGTCCATTATTCCCATAACTATAGTCGACTGCGCTACCAGGAGACCGGGAGCGCCTTGCCCTCGTCGTACCCGGCCGCGGACTGCAATCCCACCCGCGCCTTGGCGTGGAACTCGCTCACCGACGTCGCCCCGGCGTACGTGAACGAACTGCGCACGCCCGCCGTGATCATGTCGAGCAGGTCTTCGACCGACGGTCGCTGCGGGTCGAGGTAGATCTTCGAGCTGGAGATTCCCTCGGCGAAGAGTGTCTTGCGGGCCAGCTCGTAGGCGTCGAGTCGGTCGAAGCGGCTCTGCACGGCCTTCGTGGAGGCCATCCCCCAGCTTTCCTTGTAGAGGCGACCGGACGCATCCGTGTTGAGCGAGCCGGGGGCCTCGGTCGTGCCGGCGAACCAGGATCCGATCATGACGGATGCCGCGCCCGCGGCGAGGGCGAGCGCCACATCCCGGGGGTAACGCACCCCGCCGTCGGCCCACACGTGCGCGCCGAGTTCGGACGCCGCGGCGGCCGTCTCCAGTACCGCCGAGAACTGGGGACGACCGACGGCCGTCATCATGCGCGTAGTACACATCGCTCCCGGCCCCACTCCGACCTTGACGATGGTGGCCCCCGCGGTCACGAGATGCTGAACGGCCTCCGCCGTCACGACGTTGCCCGCCACGATGGGCAGGCCCAGGTTCAGGTCGGCGACGATCTTGAGGGCGCGAATCATGCCTGCCTGGTGCCCGTGCGCGGTGTCAATCACCAGCACGTCCACACCGGCGGCCGCGAGAGCCTTGGCCTTCGCGGCCACGTCGCCGTTGATGCCGAGTGCGGCAGCGACCTTCAGGTGGCCCTGGGAATCAACGGCCGGGTCGTAGAGCGTGGAGCGCAGAGCGCTCTTGCGACTGAGCGTGCCGACGACCAGGCCGTGGTGCAGAACGGGAGCGAAGTCGAGCTCGGCGTCCGTCATCAGGTCGAAGGCACGGCGGGGCCCGTCCACGTCGTCAGCGTCGAGCGAGGCCATGGAACCGCGCAGCAGGTCACCCAGTCGCGCGTCGCCGAGAGCGGTACGCAGGCGCGAGGCGACGATGCAGCCGAGGTATTCGCCCTTCTCGGTGTGAATGACCAGTCCCTGCCCGTCGACCGGGGGAACCTGACGCAGCGCCTGTTCCACGGTGTCGTCCGGACCGAAAACGAAGGGAGTGTCGAAGCGCACCGACTGCGCCTTCACCCAGCGGATGGCCGCGTCGAGGTCCTGCAGGTGCATGTCCTGCGGCAGCACGCCCAGTCCCCCGCGACGGGCCAGCGTCGCGGCGAGGCGGGGGCCGGTCACGGAGTTCATGTTCGCCGACACGATCGGCAGCGTGGCTCCGGTACCGTCCCCGGGAGCGAGCGAGACGTCCATCCGACTCGTCACGTCCGAGGGGCCTGGTACGAGAAAAACGTCGGAGTACGTCAGATCGCTGGTGGGGGGTGTTCCATAGAACCTCATACCAGAACGCTAGCCGCTGGCGCGGGGGAACGCAGCCGTCAGTAATGGGATTAGGCTTGATAGGAAGACTGACCCGGCGAGTGTCATCGTCAGGGACATCCAAAATCAACGCGGAGAGTGGGCGATCGGACGGTGTCAAGCCAGGTAACCGGTGGAGCTTCTGATGAAAAGACGTCGGGCGAATTCGGAGCTAATGAGTGGCTCGTAGACGAGCTCTACGAGCGGTACCTCGTCGACAAGGATTCGGTGGACGAGTCGTGGTGGCCCGTTCTGGAGAGCTACCACCAGACGGCGAACTCTCCGGCTGATGCCGGAACGCCTCCCGCCGGGCAGGCTCCGGCAGCACCCGCCCCGGCAGCAACCGCTCCGGCAGCGCCCGCCCCGGCAGCAACCGCTCCGGCAGCGCCCGCCCCGGCAGCGCCCGCCCCGGCAGCGCCCGCGGTGCAGGCCCCGGTCGCGGCCCCCGCCGCGTCGGTCCAGCCGACCGCGCGCACGACCTCACGGGCCCCGAACCCGGTTCCGGTTCCCGCCGACGCCCCGGTCACCAGCCCGATGCCGGTGGCGACGGATCCCCAGGCCACCGTCGTGGAAGACAAGATCACCCCGCTCCGCGGCATGGGCAAGGCCCTCGCCACGAACATGGCGGCGAGCCTCACCGTGCCAACGGCTACGAGTGTGCGCACGATCCCGGCGAAGCTGCTCATCGACAACCGCATCGTGATGAACAACCACATGAAGCGCGCTCGCGGTGGCAAGGTCTCGTTCACGCACCTGATCGGCTGGGCGCTGATTCGTGCGCTCAAGATGTTCCCGAGTCAGAACGTGTACTACGACGAGGTCAACGGCAAGCCGTCGGTTATCGCCCCGGCACACGTCGGCATGGGTCTCGCGATCGACATGCCCAAGCCCGACGGCACCCGCGCGCTCCTGGTGCCCACGATCAAGCGCGCCGACACGATGACCTTCGGCGAATTCCTCTCGTCATACGAAGACCTCGTCACCCGGGCCCGTCTGAACAAGCTCACAGCGGATGACTTCGCCGGCGCCACGCTCTCGCTCACCAACCCGGGCGGCATCGGCACGGTTCACTCCGTCCCCCGCCTCATGAAGGGGCAGGGCTGCATCATCGGGGCCGGCGCCCTCGACTACCCCGCCGAGTTCCAGGGGGCGAGTGTCAAGACACTCACCAGCCTGGCCATCTCGAAGACCATCACCCTCACGAGCACCTACGACCACCGGGTGATCCAGGGTGCCGGTTCCGGCGAGTTCCTCAAGATCGTGCACGAACTGCTCATCGGGCAGCACAACTTCTACGAGGAGATCTTCGCGGCCCTCCGCATCCCGTACGAGCCGATCCACTGGGCACCGGACATCAGCGTCGACCTCGCGAGCGCCGTCGACAAGACCGCCCGTGTGCAGGAGCTCATCAACTCCTTCCGCGTGCGCGGTCACCTGATGGCCGACATCGACCCGCTCGAGTACAAGCAGCGCTCGCACCCCGACCTGGACATCGCCACCCACGGCCTCACGTTCTGGGACCTCGACCGGTCGTTCGTGACCGGAGGATTCGGCGAGAAGCGCCTGATGCTGCTGCGCGATATCCTCGGCGTGCTGCGTGACTCGTACTGCCGCACGACGGGCATCGAGTACATGCACATTCAGGATCCCGCCCAGCGCAAGTGGGTGCAGGAGAAGATCGAGAAGGCTTACGTCAAGCCGACTCACGTCGAGCAGATGCGTATCCTTGCCAAGCTCAACGAGGCCGAGGCCTTCGAGACCTTCCTGCAGACGAAGTACGTGGGCCAGAAGCGCTTCAGCCTTGAGGGCGGCGAGTGCACGATCCCGCTGCTCGACTCCATCCTGCAGAGTGCCGCCGAGCACAGCCTCGACGAGGTCGCGATCGGCATGGCGCACCGCGGTCGTCTCAACGTGCTGACGAACATTGCCGGCAAGACGTACGGCGAGATCTTCCGCGAGTTCGAGGGAACCCAGGACCCGCGCACCGTTCACGGTTCCGGTGATGTGAAGTACCACCTCGGAACCACGGGCACGTTCCACGGTGACGACGGCGTCGAGATCCCCGTCTCGCTTGCCGCCAACCCGAGCCACCTCGAGGCCGGTGACGGCGTACTCGAAGGCATCGTTCGTGCCAAGCAGGACCGCAAGCCGATGGGCACGTTCTCCACTCTCCCGATCCTCATCCACGGCGATGCGGCCATGGCCGGTCAGGGCGTTGTGCTCGAGACGCTGCAGATGTCGCAGCTTCGCGGTTACCGCACCGGTGGAACCATCCACATCGTCGTGAACAACCAGCTCGGTTTCACGACGACGCCCGGCGACGCGCGGTCCTCGGTGTACTCCACGGATGTCGCCAAGACCATCCAGGCGCCCGTGTTGCACGTGAACGGCGACGACCCCGAAGCCGTCGTACGCGCCGCAGAGGTGGCGTTCGCGTACCGCCAGGAGTTCAAGCGCGACGTGGTCATCGACCTCATCTGCTACCGCCGCCGCGGGCACAACGAGGGCGATGACCCCTCGATGACGCAGCCGCTCATGTACAACCTGATCGAAGCCAAGCGTTCCGTTCGGAAGCTCTACACCGAGGCGCTCGTCGGACGTGGCGACATCACCGAGGAGGAGTACGAGGCCGCACACCGCGACTTCCAGGACCGCCTCGAACGCGCCTTCATGGAGACGCACGCCGCCCAGACCTCGTCGATCCCCATCATCACCCCGGAGATCGCGGCGAAGGCCGAAGCCGAAAAGCGCGCGATCGAAAAGGAGGAGGCCGCCGGCGAACCGGCGACGACCGGAGTTGGTGAGGCCGTCATCCACCTGATCGGTGACGCGTTCAACAACAAGCCCGAGGGCTTCACCGTGCACAACAAACTGCAGCAGCTACTGCAGAAGCGCCTCGACATGAGCCGCAACGGCAGCATCGACTGGAGCTTCGGTGAGCTGCTCGCCCTGGGTTCACTACTGCTCGAGGGCACCCCCGTTCGGTTCGCCGGACAGGACGCCCGCCGTGGCACCTTCGTTCAGCGCCACGCGGTGCTGCACGACCGGGTCAACGGTCAGGAATGGCTGCCCCTGGCCAACCTCACGAACAACCAGGCCCGGTTCTGGATCTACGACTCGCTGCTGAGCGAGTACGCGGCGATGGGCTTCGAATACGGCTACTCGGTGGAACGTGCTGACGCGCTCGTTCTCTGGGAGGCCCAGTTCGGTGACTTCGCCAACGGTGCCCAGACGATCATCGACGAGTTCGTGTCGTCGGCCGAGCAGAAGTGGGGCCAGCGGTCATCCGTTGTGCTGCTGCTGCCGCACGGTTACGAGGGTCAGGGCCCCGACCACTCCTCGGCGAGGATCGAACGGTTCCTGCAGCTCTGCGCCGAAAACAACATGACCGTGGCCCGCCCGTCGACGCCCGCGTCGTACTTCCACCTGCTGCGCCGCCAGGCGTACATGCGGCCGCGCCGCCCGCTCGTCGTTTTCACCCCGAAGTCGATGCTGCGTCTGCGCGGAGCGACGAGTTCTGTCGCAGACCTCACGAGCGGCAAGTTCGAGCCGGTCATTGACGATGCTCGGATTCAGGACAAGAGCGCGGTCAAGCGCGTGCTGTTCCTGGCCGGCAAGATCTACTACGACCTGATCAACGACCTCGAGAAGAACCCGAACCCCGAGATCGCCCTCGTTCGCGTGGAGCAGTATTACCCGCTTCCCGCCGCGGAGCTCAAGCATGTGGCGGACCAGTACCCGGCGGCGGAGCTCGCCTGGGTGCAGGACGAGCCGGAGAACCAGGGCGCATGGCCGTTCTTCTACCTTGAGACGAACAAGCTGGGCCCGCGCCCGGTGCGGTTGTTCTCGCGGACCGCATCGGCGTCACCGGCCGCCGGTTCGGCCAAGCGTCACGCCACGGAGCAGGCGGCGTTGATCCGCGACGCCCTGACCCTCTAACACGCACACACCGAAAAGGCCCCCTCGCGAAACTCCGGTTTCGCGAGGGGGCCTTTTCGGTGCCGTCGTGCGGGGATTACCGGATCAGGCCGCGCCCTCCCCGATTCAGCCCGATTCGGCCGGCGTCATCCTTCCCGGGCTACCGCGCCGGGATACGGCCGGTCAGTGCGTCGACTGGATGGAGCGCAGGCGCAGCAGAACCTGGTCGCGCAGGTCCTCCGGCGTGGTCTCCTTGCAGGCTCGCTGCACCGCGTCGGTGAGGGTCAGCCCCACGAGATGCTCGCTGTTGCAGTCCGTGCACGTCGCGAGGTGGTCGCGGATGTCGGCGGCCTCCTCCTTGCGCAGTTCGTTGTGCAGGTATTCCTCGAGTTCGGCCTTGGCCCTCTCGCATCCACAATCAGTCATTATTTTGCGCTCCTGGAATTCTGTGCGGTCCCGGTACCGAGTCCGCGACCATTCGCGTACTCGGCCAGCAACTCGCGAAGCAGTCGCCGGCCACGGTGCAGGCGACTCATCACGGTGCCGATGGGGGTTTTCATGATTTCGGCGATCTCCTGATAGGAAAAGCCTTCGACGTCGGCGAAGTACACGGCGAGTCTGAAGTCTTCGGGAATGGACTGCAGGGCGTCCTTCACGGCGCTGTCGGGCAGGTGGTCAATCGCCTCGGCCTCGGCCGAGCGCCCCGACATCGCGGTGGTCGACTCGGCGCCGCCCATCTGCCAGTCTTCGAGTTCGTCAATCGTGCCCTGGTACGGCTCACGTTGCTTCTTGCGATAGATGTTGATGAACGTGTTGGTGAGGATCCGATACAACCAGGCCTTGAGGTTGGTGCCCTGCTCGTACTGCGCGAAGGCGGCAAACGCCTTCACGAATGTTTCCTGCACGAGATCCTGGGCATCCGACGGGTTGCGCGTCATGCGCATGGCCGCCGCGTAAAGCTGGTCGATAAAGGGAAGTGCCTGCTCTTCGAACAGGTTCCGGTTCTTTTCGCGAGCTGCGTCCGGCGTTTCGGCCAGATCAGCACCCACGGGCGCGTCTGAAGTCATCACCGGCAATTCTAGGCCGTCAATCTGGGCGGTGCTGGTTCGCTCCAGCAGCATCGACACCGTCATGGATTCCTTCCGTTGCGTCATAACCCGACTATTCTGATAACCGATGTTGATCTCCAGATATTCCAAGCCAGAATTCGATCCCTACGGCGACAATGTGCCCGTTGAGACGGATGCCTGGTGGCCGGCGCCCACGGCCGCCGCACCGCTCGCCTGCACCGTGTCCCTGCCCGGGTCGAAGTCACTGACCAACCGCGAGCTCGTGCTGTCGGCCCTCGCCGACGCCCCGTCCCTGTTGCGCAGCCCCCTGCACTCCCGCGACAGCGATCTCATGGTGGATGCGCTCCGCCAGATGGGGACCACGATCGAGGCTGTGCCCGGAACAGGCGCCTTCGGAAGCGACCTCCGCATCACCCCGGCCGAAGAACTACTCGGCTCCACCACGGTGGACTGCGGCCTCGCCGGAACCGTTATGCGTTTCGTGCCGCCCCTCGCCGCGCTCGCGCTCGGCCCGACCACCTTCGACGGCGATGCCGGGGCCCGCCGGCGTCCCATGTCCACCATGATCACCGCCCTCCGCGACCTCGGGACCGACATCAACGACGACGGCCGGAGCGCCCTGCCCTTCACGGTGCACGGCCGGGGAGCCGTTGCCGGCGGCGAGGTCACCATCGACGCCGGCACCTCGAGCCAGTTCGTCTCCGGCCTGCTGCTGGCCGCCTCACGCTTCGATCAGGGCCTGCACCTGCATCACTCCGGCGAGCGCCTGCCGAGCCTGCCGCACATCGAGATGACCCGTGCCACCCTCGCCAATCGCGGAGTCACCGTCACCAGCCCCACGGTCGGCGAGTGGGTGGTCGAGCCAGGCACCATCCGCGGCGCGGAGGTTGACATCGAACCTGACCTCTCCAACGCGGCACCGTTCCTGGCGGCCGCGCTCGTCACCGGGGGCAGCGTCACCATGTCCGGCTGGCCCGCATACACCACCCAGGTGGGCGCGCACCTGCAGGAGCTGCTGCCGCTCTTCGGCGCCACGGTGACCCTCGACGGCGATCGCCTCACGGTGACCGCGGGCAGCGGCATCCGCGGAGTCGAACTGGACCTGGGAGCGGGCGGCGAGCTCGCTCCCACCCTCGTGGCCCTCGCGGCTCTGGCCGACTCCCCCAGCACGATCACCGGCATCGGACACCTGCGACACCACGAGTCGAACCGCCTCGAGGCGCTCGCAACCGAGATCAACCGACTCGGCGGCAACGTCACCGAACTGCCCGACGGCCTGCGCATCGAACCGCGTCCCCTCACCGGCGGGGAATGGCTCAGCTATGAGGACCACCGCATGGCCACGGCGGGCGCCCTGATCGGGCTCGCCGTTCCCGGCGTACTCGTGGACAACATCGCCACTACCGCCAAGACGCTGCCGCAATTCCCCGAGCTGTGGCACGCCATGCTGCCGGAGGCCCAGCTCTAAATGCACGAGCCTGACGCGGACGCCTGGTGGTCAACGCCCGACGACGACGAGCCTCTCTACGACGAGTCTGATGTGCGGGTACGCGCCGGGCGAAAGGGCACCAAGCCGCGCTCCAAGACTCGTCCTCAGCACGAGAATGCCCTGACCGGGCGCATCCTCACCGTGGACCGCGGTCGCTACACCGTGATGCTCGACGAGAACCTGCCCACGGAACGACGCGTCACGGCCGCCCGCGCGAGCGAGCTGCGCAAGAAAGCCGTCGTCAACGGCGACCGCGTCGATATTGTGGGAAACACCACCGGCGATGAGGGCACGCTTGCCCGCATCGTGCGCATCGTCGACCGTGACACCCTGCTCCGCCGCAGCGCAGATGACACCGACGCGGTCGAACGTGTGATCGTGGCCAACGCCGACCAGATGCTCATCGTGGTCGCCGCGGCCAACCCGGAGCCGCGCATCCGCCTGGTCGACCGTTACCTCGTGGCCGCGTACGACGCGGGCGTCTCCCCGATTCTCTGCATCACCAAGACGGACCTGGCCGACCCGAGCGATTTTCTGGCGAATTTTGCCGGCCTGGACCTGCCGGTATTCCAGAGCAGCGAGGGCGAGATGCCTGTTGAGGCCATTGCCGCCGCTCTCGTGGGCCATGACACGGTTTTCGTGGGGCATTCGGGGGTCGGCAAGTCAACACTCGTGAACGCGCTTGTGCCGGGCACGAACCGCGCCATCGGTGTGGTGAACACCGTGACCGGGCGCGGGCGGCACACGTCGTCGTCCACGGTCTCCCTGCGCCTCGAAACGGATGCCGGCCGCGGCTGGGTCATCGACACCCCCGGCGTGCGGTCCTTCGGTCTCGGGCACATCGACACGGCCAACATCCTCAAGGCGTTCACCGACCTCGCGTTGATTTCCGAACGTTGTCCGCGCGGCTGCACCCACCTGCCGAGCTCCCCCGACTGCGCGATCATCGAAGCCGTGGAGGCCGGTGAACTCGGCGACACCGGACGGGTGCGGCTGGATTCGCTCCAGCGGCTCCTCGCGACCTTCGCGCCGGCCCGCTGACGCGCCCCGAATCGGTGGCCGCCACGGTAACGGGCGCAGCGACGACCCATTTCGGGCGCGGCGCCGACGCGGCGCCGCCCGGAATACCCGGCTAGCGTGGAGTCATGACGGAATCCACGCGCCTCACAGCCGGCGACACGGCCCCCCAGTTCACCCTGACCGACCAGGACGGGGCATCCGTGTCGCTCGCCGACTACGCGGGCCGCAAGGTCGTCGTGTACTTCTACCCGGCGGCCATGACGCCCGGATGCACGACTGAGGCCTGTGACTTCCGCGACAGTCTCGGGTCGCTCGCGTCGGCGGGCTACCAGGTGCTCGGCGTGTCGAAGGACACGCCCGGCAAGCTCAAGGACTTTCAAGAACATGACGCCGTCAACTTTCCGCTGCTGAGCGACACCGCCCTCGACGCGCATCATGCCTACGGCGCCTGGGGAGAAAAGAACCTCTACGGCAAGGTCGTCACCGGGGTGCTGCGGTCAACGTTCGTGATCGATGAGGCCGGAATCGTGCAGCTCGCGCTGTACAACGTGAAGGCGACCGGGCATGTCGCGAGCCTGCGGAAGAAGCTCGGCATCGACGCCTGACCCTACTCGACCGGGTGGCTCGTGGCCGCGACGACCTTCGGGGTGAATGCGAGCCCGAGAACCACCAGTGACGGCAGCAGAATGGCCCAGCCCACATCGGGGCGCGCATACAGACCCTGAAAACAACCGACCGCCACCATGATCTGCACGAGTTGCCAGGTGATGGCACCGCCGCGGATCCACGGGCGGCGGCGTACGGCGCCCACGGTGATGGCGCTCACCCACACGGCGGCCAGCGCGGCCAAACCGATGATCGCCAGCCCGCCGCCGAGTGAAGCCGGCGTCTGCGTGAGCAGCTCGACGACGAGCCAGCCCGCGAGAATCCAAAGCACCACGGCCTCGACGGCCAGCAGGGCGGTGAAGACCGTCAGCCCGGGCGAACGCGCCAGGTCGCTCTCGTGCGGTCGACCACGAGTCAACGGGTCCTGATCTGGCTCTTCACGCTGATTCACAGGTTCATTCCATCCCAAAGTATTGATTTTGACACCCCTATTATGGGACGATATTTGAGGTCCGGTTGACGCTCACAGGGACGTGAGCTTTTCTATGTGTTTAGATCTGAGCTTTTTCCTGCAACCGGCCGAGCCCTGCAAATCTGGCCATTCGGCCGTGCACCCCGCAATAAAGGAGCATCTATATGGACTGGCGCGATAAAGCTGCCTGCCTCACCGCCGACCCGGAGCTTTTCTTTCCGGTTGGCAACACTGGACCCGCTGTGGACCAGATCGAGAAGGCAAAGTCGGTGTGTGCTCGCTGCAACGTCACTGAGGTGTGCCTCCAGTATGCGCTGGAAACCGGACAAGACTCCGGCGTCTGGGGCGGACTGAGCGAAGACGAACGTCGCGCCCTGAAGCGTCGCGCCGCACGCGCCCGCCGCGCCTCCTAGGCACCGCAGCACCCGCACCACGCATTTCGAGCCTGCGCTCCCCGGTCTGACCGGTGGACGCAGGCTCTTTGTGTTGCCCCGACACCCCGCCGTCCGTGTCGCGAGTTCAGGAGATCCGGCCGTCGGCATCCGTTCTGCCGCAGATTTTCGGGGCTGCCGGGCGGTGCCGGTCGCGGATCTCCTGAAGTAGCAACGCGCGCCGAGCGCGCCGTGCGGCTGGTCCCGGCGCACAGCACGCATCTGTTACCCCTCGCGCATGAAGCGCAGGGGAATCTCGATCGTGACCTCGGTGCCACTACCCATCATGGTGTGCCAGTCGATCGTGCCGCCGAGCTCGCCCTGGATGAGGGTGCGCACGATCTGGGTCCCGAGCCCGGACCCGACCTTACCCTCCGGCAGGCCGGAACCGGTGTCGCGCACCATGACGGTGAGGGTTTCGTCGGTGCGCTGCGCCTCAATGGAGACCTCGCCCTCGCGGCCGGCAAGCCCGTGCTCCACGGCGTTGGTCACGAGTTCGGTGAGCACGAGCGCCAGCGGGGTGGCATAGGCACTGGGCAGCGTACCGAAGGTGCCCGTTGATTTGGGGTGCACCGTCGTATTGTGCGCGGATGCGACCTCAACCGTGAGCAGCAGCACCCGGTCGAACACGGCGTCGAAGTCCACAATCTGACTCAGCCCTTCCGACAGCGTGTCGTGCACCACTGCGATCGCCGCCACCCGGCGCATCGCCTGGGTGAGCGCCTCGCGGGCGCGGTCGGACTGGGTGCGGCGTGCCTGGATGCGCAGCAGGGAGGCGACAGTCTGCAGGTTGTTCTTCACCCGGTGGTGAATCTCCCGAATGGTCGCGTCCTTTGTGATAAGTTCGCGTTCCTGATGCCGCAGCTCGGTGACATCGCGGCACAGCACGATGGCGCCAACGCGCTGGCCATGATTGCGGATCGGGATGGCGCGCAGCGAGACGGTCACGCCGCGGGACTCGATGTCGGTGCGCCAGGGCGCACGGCCGGTGACGACGAGCGGCAGCGATTCGTCGACCACGGCGGTCCCGGTGCCCGAGAGCAGGCTTGTGGTGACCTCGGCAAGGGACTCTCCCTCGAGCTCGTCGGCGAATCCCATGCGGTTGAAGGCGGAGAGCGCGTTGGGGCTTGCGAAGGTGGTCAGCCCGTCGACGTCGACGCGGATCAGCCCGTCGGAGGCGCGCGGGGCGCCGCGACGGGGGCCGGTCGGTGCGCCGAGATCGGGAAAATCACCCGATGCGATCATGTCGAACAGGTCGTTGGCACAGTCGTTGAACGTGAGCTCCTGGCGGCTCGGCGTGCGCGACTCACTCAGGTTCGTGTGTCTGGTGAGCACGGCCACCGGAACGGGCGCGACCTCGGTGCCCGTCACGCTCAGGCGGCGCAGCACGGGGATGGCTCGAACGCGGGTGGGCGTCTCTTCGTACCAATCCGGCACGGTTGTGTCGACGATTTTCGCTGTTTCGAAGGCTTCGGTCACCTGCGTGCGCCAGTCGACCTTGATGTTCTGTCCTACGAAGTCGCGGTAGAACAGTGTCGCGGCACTCGACGGGCGCGCGTGGGCGACGGCCACGAAGCTGCCGCTCTCGGTGGGGACCCACACCACGATATCGGCGAAGGCAAGGTCGGCGAGCAGCTGGCCGTCCGCGACGAGCATGTGCAGCCAGTCCACGTCTTCAGCCGAGCTGTGGCCATGGGCGAGTACGAGATCACTGAGCGTCGACACGATCAATAGCCTAGGCCAGCGATTGCCTCACTTTCCCCATCGAGGCTCGGGATAGGCCATCCTGTAGACATGAGTGAGACACGTGCACGACCGGACCGGATGCTGGTCGTCATCCTGGGAATCATCGGGGCGCTCGTCGTCGTGGCCCTGGCGGTCGTTTTCTCCCGCGGGGCGCCCGAGTTGCTCGACCCGTCAACGCCGGAAGGCACGGTTCAGCGGTACGCGACTGCCGTGCTCGCGGGTGACGAGAAGACCGCGGCCCGCTATCTCAGCCAGGCCGCCCTCGACTCGTGCGAAAGGGTCGAGCGCCCCTCGGCGGACAACATCAGCATCAGCCTGATGTCGTCGACGATTCGGGACGACACCGCGGATGTGAAGGTGTCGATCACGACGTCGTACGGGAGCGGACCTTTCGGGGGTTCCGACTACGAGACCGACGCCATCGTCGACCTGGTCCGAATCGACGGTTCCTGGTTGATCGACAACGCCCCCTGGGAACTCACCATCTGCCCGAACCCGAAGGTGATCGAATGATAGGCAGCATTGTTCTGGTGGGCGTGATCCTCGTGATCGGCGCGGGCATCGTGATCGGCGTTCGCGCATCCGCTCGAGTCGGACAGTCGGGACCCGGCACGACCGCCCAGCCCTCCGCACGCCGGGTGGTGGTGTTCATTCTGCTCTTCGCCCTCGTCGTGATCGCCGCCATCGGGATGAGCGGGCTGCTCGGACGGCTCCTCGATTCCGGGAACGTGATCGCCTCCAACGACGTCTCCGGTCTCGCCCGCTCTCTCGCGTTCACCCTGATCGCGGGCCCGTTCGCCGCGGTGCTCTGGTGGGTTCAGTGGCGCCGGATCGGCGGCGATGAACGCGCCTCCGTCGCCTGGGGCCTGTATGTGGCCGCCATGAGCACCGTCGCCCTCATCACCTTCAGCGTGAGCCTGCTCACCGCCGCCGCGTCGCTCGTGCGCGGCGACGGGCAACCACGACTGGTGGCGACGGGAGTCGTCTGGGCCGCCGTGTGGGCCTGGCACCGCTGGATGAGCGGGCACACGCGACAGGGGCCCACCCGATTGACGACGGTGGCTCCGATTCTCGGCGCGGTTTTCGGGTTGCTACTCGGCCTCGGCGGCGGCGTCACATCCCTGGGAGCGCTGATCGACGCTGCCGTAACCATGGTCACTGCTACCGCCTCGTTTGGCGAGCCGTGGTGGCATTCCCCCCTGCAGGCCCTGATCTGGGGCCTCGGCGGCCTGGCCGTCTGGTGGTGGTTCTGGATCCACGACGATGCCCGCAGCCTGCGTGGGGGGCTTGCAGACGTCGCGCTCGTCGCCGTCGGGATTGTTCTGGCCGCCGTCGTCACCGTCGCCGGGGCCGCAACCACACTGTTCGTGCTGCTTCGCCTGGCGTTTGATCGCACTGAGCCGATCGCACTCATGCTGGAGCCCCTGGGCGTGGCCGTGGCCGCAGCGGGCTTCGGCGCCCTGGTCTGGAACTACCACCGCGCCCAGTCCCGGCTTCGCTCACCAGCGACGCGACGCGCCAGGGTGCTCGTGACCTCCGGCGTGGGACTCATCACCGCGGCCTCCGGCCTCGGCGTGGTCGTCAACGCCCTCCTCGCGAGCCTCACGGCCGTGTTCGTCGGCTCAGACGCCCGCACGCTGCTACTCGGCGGGATCAGCGCCCTCCTCGTCGGCGGCCCGGTGTGGTGGGTGTCCTGGAAACCGACCGCCGCCGTTGACCCGTCGGAGGCCGGCAACACCGGGCGACGGCTCTACCTCATCCTGGTATTCGGCGTGAGCGCCGTGGTGGCCATCATCACGCTGCTCGTCATCGGCTATCGCCTCTTCGAATTCGCGCTCGGGGACACGACCGGTGCAAGCGTGGTGGATCGGATGCGCGCGCCGCTCGGGCTGCTCGTGGCCACGGGCCTTGCCGCCGGCTACCACTTCGCCGTCTGGCGGCGGGATCGATCGAATGCCCCGCCCACGCCGGAGCGCCCCATCGGCCGGGTCATCCTCGTGACCGGTGCCGAGCCGGATCTTCTCACGCAGGCCATCACAGACGCGACCGGCGCCCCGGTCACCGTGTGGAAGCGTTCCGGACCGGCGAACCCGGAAGGCCCGACGGTCGACGAGGTCACGGCAGCCCTCTCCGGTGTGAGGGCCGGCCGGGTCCTCGTCGTGACCGGCCCGCACAGCGGGCTCGAGGTCATTCCCTTGCAGGACTGACGGGCTCTCCACGCGCGGCGGGCGCCACGGTTCTTGCCGCCGAATGTGCCGGTGCGGCGGTCACAAGCGTGCAGCGAGGGCACGATCCCGGGACCGGGCGCGTCTCCGGCGCGGCTCGACCGCTACCGGGGCAGTGACGAGTTTCGCCAGCACGAAACGACGGATGCTCGCCCGCGCGAGCGACTTCGGGGCGGCATCGCGCAGTGTGCGCCCCGTGAGAACGGCGACGTCGAGCGAGGCCTGGTCGTTCGGCACCAGTACGGGCGACTCGATGGCACCGAAGCGACGTAGGGCACCGACCACTTGCCCGGCCGGATCGAGACCCACCGCACTGGATCGCACCCTGTTCATCACGACACTCACCGCGGTGTCGCTGATCACGTCGGTCAGGTCGCTCCAGGCACGCAGGAACCGGGCCATGCCCACCGGATCGGCAAGCCCGCACGCCACGACGTGGTCCGCGGCACGCAGAGCCGTCACCGTCGCGGCGTTGCGTCTCGGCGCGAAAATATCGCTGGAGAGTTCCTCGTCGCTCTCCAGGTTGAACCCCGTGTCGATGACGACGTAGTCCACCCACTGCCGCACCGCCTCAATCGTTCGCGTCACGCGTTCCGCCGAGAGTTCCGGCCAACGCGAAGGCCGACCGATTCCGGTGAGCACCCAGAAGGCCCCCTGAGGCGAGTTGTAGCGCTGCGCGATGCGCTCGAACTCCGTCTGAGTCAGGCTGTCCGATCCGGCCAGACGACAGGCCGCGGCGAATCCGGGGGCCTCGTCAAGCATCCCGAGGCTCGCCGCGACGGACCCGCTGTAGGTGTCGGCGTCGGCCAGCGCGACGGTGTGCCCGGCCGCGGCGATCTCGGCCGCGATGTTGATGGCCAGGGACGTTCGACCGGGCGCCCCCGTGGGCCCCCAGACCGCCACGACGCGTCCGGAGTGCGGGGTGCCGCCCGCATGAGCGCGGTCGCCGACGCGCAGCGGCACCACGACCCCGGAGCGCACCAGAGCATCAATTTCCGGCCAGCCCACCGCGGCATCGAGCACTTCGAGCAATCCGAGCGTGGCGGCGTAGCGCCGATCCCGGTCGGACGCGGCGAGCGCAATCACTCGGATGCCCCGCGTGTCACACGCGGCAAGCAGCTCCCCGGTCAGCGACTCACGCCGCGCCCCCACCACGACAACATCCGGACGCACCTGCGGGAGGGAGGGCACGAACTCGGCGGCCGTGCGCACCTGGGCGAGGATCGAGTGGCCGTGCTCCACGATGTCTGCCAGCAGGCGGTCTTCGGTGTGCCGGTCGAGCACGAGTACAAGCGCGGCCACGGTCAGTTCCCCCCGGTCGCGGCGCCGTCGGGTGTCGCGCTCGGCGTTGGCGTCTGCGGCGTACCGGAACTGCCGGCGGCCGACTCGTCCAGCGGCGTGTCGATCGCCACAACGGAGACGACGTCACCGTTGGCAATCGACTCCAGCACCGGTCCGACGATGCCCTTCGGCACCAAAATCTCCACCGATTGTCCCTCCGACGAAGCCATCAGACCGGCCGCCGCGATCACCCGCACCACCGTTGCCGATGGCACGAGCACACCGGGCGGGGCGTACTGGGCGGCGGCGATTTTGCGAGCCGACCACACATCGACCAGTGACCCCGGCTCAATCGACTCGGCCAGGTTCGGGTGCACCATCACAACAACACTCGTCGTGGATGCCCCCACGACAGTTCCAACCGCGCCGGCCGGTACCAGTTCACCCGCCTGCACCGTGCGCGTGACGATGAGACCGTCGGACGGCAGGCGCCCCGGCGTCAGGTACTTCGGCGCGGAGTCCCCGAGCCGCACATGCGCCACCCGCAGGTCGCCGGCATCGATGTGGTCACCCGCGAGGAGCGCGGACGATGCGAGGTACACCTCGATTGTGCGGTCCGCGGTCGTGACGATTGCCGCCACCCCCGCAACGGATGCCGCGACGAGTACCAGGCCGATGCCGAATCGCGGGTCGAACCAGAGTCGTGCTCGTGTGCGTGTGCCTGCCGAGTTGGTCATGCGCGTCCTCACTCCTTGTCACCGCCTGCCGGCTCGCTCTATCGTGCCCGGGTTCGGGCGCGGCGTGAGACTTATCCACAGGGCAAATTGTTTCCACCCAAGCGGGATGGTTCGACGGATAATCGACGCATGGACGATTCAGACGCAACCGCACTGGGGCGTTTTCTGACTCTGTCGGACACCGCCGAAATCCTGGCCATCACGCCCGCCGAGGCGCTTGACCTCGTGCGCAGCAACGAATTGCCGGCCATACGCATCGGCCCCTCGCATGTGTGGCGGGTCGAGCGCTTCATGCTCGAGTCGTACATCGAAGCGAAGTATGAAGAGGCGCGACGGCTTTCCTTGTGGGAACAGTCAGACTTCGGCAACATTCCGGAGTTGTCGGGAGGTCGCGTCATACGTCCCCCATCGCGTACCGACCCGCGGACATAGTCGGCCGCCGGCGGGGGCGGCGCTCAGACCAGCCGGATGAACACCAGGTGGTCCACGGGGACGACGCGGTAGTGCTCCACCGACGGTGTGCGGCGCAGCGTCCCCGGAGGATGAACGGCCAGGTCGAGGTGGTCGCGCCCCACCCGATCGATCGTGCCGGTGAGCAGGCCTGTCCGCGTGTGCAGCTCGAGGCCGGCTCGGCGACGACACAGGTCTCGCAGCACGAAGGACAGCCCGATACGGTCCGACAAGCGCGCGGCCGATGGCGACTCGGATTCGGGGCCCAGGGACCGTTCCACCTGGTCGGCCGTGAGCGCGAGCCCGGCGATACCGGCCAGCGGCACCACGCACTGGGCAACACCCCGCGGCGTGCTGCTCGGCAGCCCGGCCGCCCGCTCGGAGTTCGAGGCGTCCGCGGCGAAGAGGTCCGCCGTAAACCAGTCCCGTCCAAAGCTTGCTGGCCGTAGGACGAGGGTGTCTCCGGTGGTCAGAACGACCCGGATCACTGCCGGGCCGGCCGCACCGAGGCTCAGGCTCAGTAGACGTGATCGCAGGGTGAGTCGCCCGCGACGATGCCGTTCCTCCTCCGCACGCAGGTCGCTCTCCTCGGCCGTCAGCTCGCGTTCGAGCTGACCTTCAAGGTCGTCAAAGAGGTTGTCCCAGCGCACAGGACGAACCTAACCCGCCGCTTGCGGTGTCACCGGGTTATCCACAGGGGATAAAAGCGCTGGACAGCCGGAGCTCTGACTGGTTGAGTGATCGCCACGGAGACACCCCGGGCACCAGACCCACAGCGGAGTAGTCATGAGCCTGTATCCAGAGCCAGCACCCGACGCCCTCCCCGCGCACGGTGAGCCCCTGCCGGACCCGGAGCCGCTGCTGATCAACCTGACGCGCGGAGTGATGGAGGTTCTTGCCGGGGCGCGTGAACTCGACCAGCTCGCCCGATGGGTGAGCGACGATGTCTACAAACACCTGCTGAGACGCGTTGTGCTCTCCGCGCGGGCGCGGGCGGTGACCGGGCGCACCGCCCGGCGGCCCAACATTTCCATTGGTCGCGTGCACATCTTCGAGCCCCGCCCCGGTGTCGTTGAGGCGGTGGTCATGGTTCACGGCCGGGCTCGCGTGCAGTGCGTGGCCCTGAGGTTGGAGACCGTCGGCTCCCGGTGGCGGGCGAGCGCGATCAACGTACTCTGAATCAACGCACTCCGAATCAACGTACTCCGAACAGACACGCATCGCCCCGTCCCGCGGAGGCGGAAGGGGGCGACGGGTGTTCCGGCGCGTGCGGCAGAGAAGCCCGCGCGGGCGCTACTTCTTCTTGGCCTGACGACGCTCGGCCCGGTTCACGGGTGCCGCGTCGGAGCTGTCGCGCTGGCCGAAGGCACCGCGCTGGGCCGGTGTCGGTTCGGCCGGGGCTTCGGCGGCGGGAGCAGAACTCTCCGAGGTGGTGCGGCGCGCACGATCCGTCGCCGCCTGCTGGATTTGGCCGCGCTGGTTTCGCACCTCCACTCCGCCGGAATCACTCGGCGCCGTGTAGCTGAGCTTCGCGTCTGCCTGATCGGCGGGCGCAAGGCCCTTGGCCGCAACGACCGGGGCCGATACGGCTCCGGCACCCTGGGTGACCTCCACGTCAAGGTTGAACAAGAACCCGACGGTCTCCTCGCGAATCTGACCCATCATCTGCTGGAACATGGCGAAGCCCTCACGCTGGTACTCAACGAGCGGGTCACGCTGGGCCATGGCGCGCAGGCCGATGCCGTCCTTGAGGTAATCCATCTCGTAGAGGTGGTCGCGCCAGCGACGGTCAATGACCGATAGCACGACGCGTCGTTCGAGTTCACGCATGGCGGGAGAACCCAGTGATTCCTCACGGCGCTGGTAGGCCTGCCGGGCATCGGAGAGAATCTCGCGGCGCATGAAGTCGCGGTTGATCCGTCCCTTGTCCCCGGCCTCGGCGACGACCTCGTCGATGGTGATGCCCACGGGGTACAGCGTTTTGAGTTCGACCCACATGGCGTCGAAGTCCCAGTCATCGCCGTTGCCCTGACCGGCATGTACGTCGAGCACCTCGTCGATGACGTTTTCCAGGAACTTCTGGGTGCGCTCGTGCAGGTCATCGCCCTCGAGGATGTGACGACGGTCACCGTAGATCGCCTCGCGCTGGCGGTTGAGCACGTCGTCATACTTGAGCACGTTCTTACGAATCTCGGCGTTGCGTCCCTCCACCTGCGCCTGGGCACTGCGGATGGCGCGACTGACGACCTTGGACTCGATCGCCATGTCGTCGGGCACGCCCTGACGACCCATGAGGCTTTCCGCGGCGCCGGCGTTGAAGAGGCGCATGAGATCATCCGTGAGCGAGAGGTAGAAGCGGCTCTCGCCCGGGTCGCCCTGGCGGCCACTGCGTCCACGCAGCTGGTTGTCGATGCGGCGGGATTCGTGGCGCTCGGTGCCGAGCACGTAGAGACCTCCGGCCGCGATGACCTTGTCGGCCTCCTCGCGCACGGTGTCCTTGACGGCCTCGAAGACATCGTCCCAGGCCGTCTCGTATTCCTCGGGGGTATCCACCGGGCTGAGGCCCTTGGCGTGCATGTCGGCCACGGCGATGAACTCGGCGTTGCCGCCGAGCATCACGTCGGTTCCACGACCGGCCATGTTCGTGGCGACCGTCACCGATCCGAGGCGTCCGGCCTGCGCGACGATGGCGGCTTCACGGGCGTGGTTCTTCGCGTTGAGCACCTCGTGGCGCACGCCCTTCTTGGCGAGCAGCCGGGAGAGGTATTCGCTCTTCTCGACGCTCGTGGTCCCCACGAGAACGGGCTGGCCCTTCTCGTGACGGGCCGCGATGTCCTCGACCACCTGGTTGAACTTCGCCTCCTCATTCTTGTAGATGAGGTCGGCCTGGTCGATGCGTTGCATCGGCTTGTTCGTGGGGATCGCGACCACACCGAGCTTGTAGGTGCTCATGAATTCGGCCGCCTCGGTCTCGGCGGTACCGGTCATGCCGGAAATCTTCGAGTACAGGCGGAAGTAGTTCTGCAGCGTGACCGTCGCCAGGGTCTGGTTCTCGGCCTTGACCGTGACGCCCTCCTTGGCTTCGATGGCCTGGTGGATGCCCTCGTTGTAGCGGCGTCCCATCAGGATTCGGCCGGTGTGCTCGTCAACAATGAGCACCTCGCCGTTCATGACGACGTAGTCCTTGTCCTTCTTGAACAGGGCATTCGCCTTGATGGCGTTGTTCAGAAATGAGATGAGCGGCGTGTTCGCCGACTCGTAGAGGTTGTCGATGCCGAGGTAGTCCTCGACCTTTTCGATGCCGGGTTCGAGCACACCGATGGTGCGCTTCTTCTCGTCGACCTCGAAGTCTTCGTCGGGCACGAGCCTTTTGGAGAGACTCGCGAACTCGGTGAACCAGCGGTTTGCCTCGCCGGATGCCGGACCCGAAATGATGAGCGGCGTCCGTGCCTCATCGATCAGGATCGAGTCGACCTCGTCGACGATGGCGAAGGAGTGCCCGCGCTGCACCATGTCGGAGGCCTGCCACGCCATGTTGTCGCGCAGGTAGTCGAAACCGAACTCGTTGTTCGTGCCGTATGTGATGTCGCACTCATACATCTCGCGACGCTGAGGAGGCGTCTGGCCGGAGACGATGCATCCGGTCGTCATGCCGAGGGCACGGAAGACGCGGCCCATCAGCTCGCTCTGGTAGCTCGCGAGGTAGTCGTTCACCGTGATGATGTGCACGCCCCGGCTCGTGATGGCGTTGAGGTACGCGGCCGTGGTGGCGACGAGCGTCTTGCCCTCACCGGTTTTCATCTCGGCGATGCTGCCGAGGTGAAGCGCGGCGCCACCCATGAGCTGAACGTCGAAGTGACGCAACCCGAGGGTGCGACTGCTCGCCTCACGCACGGCGGCGAAGGCCTCGGGCAGCAGGTCGTCGAGCGACTCCCCGGCCGAATAGCGTTCCCGCAGCGTGACGGTCTCGTTCTTGAGTTCGTCGTCGGTGAGGTGGCTGAAGTCATCCTCCAGCGCGTTGATCGCCTTCGCGTAGTTTTCCAGGCGCCGAAGAACGCGCCCTTCGCCAACACGAAGAACCTTTTCCAAAATTGAGGCCACGAATGCACTCCAGTAGTCGTCACGGTGTGTGGCTGCGCAGTGTTTTCACCCCGCGCAGCCATCACCTGTCGTCCGGCCGACGCCGGAACGCCGACCTAACCGGCAACTATAGCAATGCCAGGTGGTCAGTTACTCCGAACAGCGGCTTCAGCAGGGGCCTCCCGCAATTCAGCCGCGGAATCGTCGAGTTCGATGACGCCGTAGTCCCATCCCTTGCGGCGGTAGACCACACTCGGCCGGTGCGTTTCCGCGTCCTGGAACAGGTAGAAATCGTGCCCGACGAGCTCCATGAAGTAGAGAGCGTCGTCGACGGTCATGGGCGCCGCGGCGAAAACCTTACGGCGGATGACGACGGGGCAGTATTCCTCTTCCGCTTCGGCCTCAGCATTGGCGTCGTCATCGACGCTGTCCGGGGACACGATCGGAGCTGTACCGGTACGAACACGCTCAAGGGTCTCGCCGGAGGCCGGAACGATGTCGATCACGCTGAAGGCGACGGACGCGGCCTCCTGCAGAGACGTGGGCCGGTGCGCCCCGCCTCGGTGAACCTTCTTACGGTCCTTCGCGCGGCGTACGCGTTCGAGCAAACGCCCCAATGCAATGTCGAACGCCGCGTACTTGTCGGAGCCGTCAGCTTCGGCCCGAACCAGAGGACCCTTACCGATGAGGGTCAATTCGACCCGATCATTTCCGACCGCGGCACCGTTCTTCTCGTGGTGACGGCTTACCTTGATCTCGAGAGCGAGCGCCTTGTCGGCAAGACCGGCTATCTTCTCGGCCTTTTCCGTGGCATATTCCCGGAAGCGATCAGTGATCCCTAGGTTTCGTCCGACGATGTTAGTTTCCATGACGACCTCCTGATCTGGCGGATCGCCCGGTATATGGGCGATCATTGCGCGCCTGTGTTTTCAACCGTAGCCGGGCGGACCCGATAAGTCACCGCTTTTGTCAATCGGTTTTCAGCGGACGTTCGGTTACCGGATGGAGTCGCCGTCTTTCCGCCAGAACGGCCATCCCGACAACCTGTCCGCCCGCGTCCATGACGGCGCGTCGCGCCTCGAGAACGGTGGCACCGGTGGTGAGGATGTCGTCAACCACAATGCAGGTGAACCCGTCTAGCGCTCGAATGGCCCGGAGCGACCCCCGTCGATTCGCGGCGCGCTCCTCCCGGCCGAGACCCACCTGGTCGGCCACCGGCGCGACCGTGCGCAGCGCCGTGGTGCTGGCCAGGCCCGCGCGTCTCAGCATCAGTTCGACGGGATGGAATCCTCGGGTGCGCCAGGCGGCCGTAGACGACGGAATAACGACGAGGTGCACTCCCGCCGCGGATGCCGGAGGCGCGGCGTCGAGAGCGGCCGCCACGGCCAACCGGAGGGGCGTGGCCAGCGCGCCGGCGACATCCGTTCTGCCGCCGTCTTTGTACGACCCGATCACGTGCCGCACCACACCGGAATAATCGAGACCGCACCAGACGGAGGCCCCCTCTCGCTTCGCCTCGTGCACCTGGGGACTCAGGCCGTGCCGGCAGGCGGAACACAGCGCGCGATCGACGGCACGGCACCCCGCGCACTCCGTGGGCATGAGAACGGCCCAGGCGTCGAGAAGCGCCGCAGGCAGTGCTGCAATCAGTGCTGTGCCGCGCATGCTGGCCATGGTGCCCTGCGGCGCCGCGCCCGTGCGTCCCGGTCCTGCCACGGTGCACAGTCAGGGGGTGGGGAGGACCTCTACTTGTTGAGGCCCTGCTGCGTGGCGAGCACCGTCACCTCGTCGAGGCGTTTCTGCCAGCCCACGCCCCGCTGCACGTGCAGGCCGCCGGATGAGGTGATCGCGCGAAGGTCGCGCAGCGAGTTGCTTCCCGCGAGCGCAACGGCGTCCGGGGGCGACTCCAGTACGACACTGGCGCCACCGATCTCCCGGGCGGTGATCTGTTTCGCCCCGGCCGCCAGGGTACTGAGCGAGGCCACCGTCAATTCATCCACCCAGGCCACGTCAAGGGCGGGCGTCGCGTCGGCCATGAGCTGCAGCGGCGCGGTGAGCCCGACCGGCAACCCGTCCTTGCGAAGAATCCCCACGACGGCCAGTCGGGGCTCGGCGCCGATCGTGTACGCCGCGACAATGCGGGTGCCGTCGCGGGAGACCTTCAAGGCCTGGATCGTCGTGGCTTCCGGCCAGGGCGAGGCCACACTGACCGCGGCCGAACCGGCGGCGGTCACGACGATGTCGCTCGGTTCGTTCATCGGCACCGACCAGGTGTACCCGTCCGTGTCAATCGACGGTGCGATCAGGCCTGCACGTGAGTCGACCAGCACGGGATCGTTCCCCGCTCTCACCCGCCAGACCCCGCCGGCCGCGAGGGCGACGGCCGTTTGCTGGCCGGCCGCCAGGGAGACCGCGGTGGGCGCGAGGCCCACGATGGCGGCTGAAATACCCTCGACCGCGGTCAGAGACTGTCCGCTCGCGGCCAGAAACCCGAAGTTTCCGTCACGCAGGATCAACGCCCGCGCGTCGACGCGCGGGTTCACGGCAGGTCCCAGGTCAGCGATGTCCTGCGGGTTCTGGTCGATCGTGATTCTCACACTCATTCCCGATGGCAGGCTCTCCGTGAGCTGCGCCTTCATCCGCTCCAGGGTGACGCGGTCCGCGTTGAGCGCCTCGCTGTTGAGATCGACCATGGCGCTGCGGCCCACGACCCGCACGGCGTCGGCGGTGAGCTTCGTCCCGGCCGGGAACGCCGTGGCGACGGCGCCCCCGAGCCAGTCGCTGGGCCCGCTCAACACGGCGTTGACGATCTTGGTCGGAGCGGACGCTCCGCGTGGGAACCAGCGCAGGTCGGGCACGAGCGTATCGAAGCCGGGGTCGAAGAAGTACAGGGCGGATGCGCTGAAGACGTCGTTGAACGTGGTCTCGTCGATCAGCGTTCCATTCGGGGCGGACTGGATGCGCCACTGTCCGTCGACCTGCACGAACTCGTAACTAAGCGGCACGGGCGTTGAATCGGACTCCCGGTACTCCCCCGCGGCACTCAGCACCGCGATCGGTGTCACGGTCACCTGAATCGTCTGCTCGTCCTGGGAGGTGACAATGCGTCCGATGCCGTCATCCACGATGACGCCGGCCGTCGGGTCCCACTCCGAGCTGAAGCTGGTGGTGAGAAATTCGCGGGCGATTTCGTAATTGCTGTCCGGGCTTGACGCCGCGTCGATGAAGCCGAGCAGGATCGAGTCCACGCCGGCGTCCCGCTGCGGGCCGGACGGCAAGAAGACCTGGGCCGGGCTCTCGTCGTCGATGTCGGCCTGTCCCGCGCGCACGCTTCCGTCCCGCGGGATCCCGGAACACGAGGTCAGGACGATGACGGCGGCCACGATAGCGGCGAGCGCGCGGCCGACGTTGCGACTGGATGCTCTACGCATGCGTTCCCTCCGTGAGTCCGTGCTCGGGCCCCAGCTCGCCGAGGGTTGACGTGGCATCGGTCGGCGGAAGTGGGATCGGTGACGCGGTGAGCATTCCCCCGGACAAACGCGGCAGGGTCAGGCGAAAACAGGCGCCGTGATCGGGTGATGACCAGACCTGCAACCAACCATTGTGCACGGTGGCATCTTCGCGGGCAATCGACAGGCCAAGGCCCGTGCCCCCGATGGTGCGTTTGCGGCTGGGGTCGGCCCGCCAGAAGCGGTCGAACACGTGCGCCACCTCGGACTGGCTCATGCCCATCCCGTAGTCGCGCACGGCGATCGCCACCGAATCACTGTTGCTGTCGACCGAGATGACCACCGGTTTGCCGTCACCGTGCTCAATGGCGTTGCCGATCAGGTTGTGCAGGATACGACGGATGCGACGGGGGTCCACGTCCGCGTTGAGGTACCCGCCGGGGGCGACGAGCCTCAGGTCGCTGCCCTTGGACTCGGCGAGACTGCGCAACCCGTCAACGGCGTCCTCCGCGAGGTGCACGAGGTTGGTCGGCTCGCTCTCCAGCTCGACGGATCCGGCGTCGTACCGGCTGATCTCCAGCAGGTCGCTCAGCAGCACCTCGAAACGTTCCACCTGCATGTGCAGGAGCTCCGCTGTGCGTCCGGTCGCCGGCGGGAAACTGGCGCGCTGGTCGTAGAGCACGTCGCCGGCGAGGCGGATGGTCGTGAGCGGTGTGCGCAACTCGTGGGAGACATCCGACACAAAGCGTTGCTGAACCTCGGAGAGGTCGGCAAGCTTCTGGATCTGGCTTTGCAGGCTGTCGGCCATGCCGTTGAAGGACCGGGCGAGGGTGGCGATGACGTCTTGTCCTTTCTCGGGGATGCGCACCTCAAGGTCGCCGCGGGCGAGTTTCTCGCTCGTCTCGGCGGCGACCCGAATCGGCGTCACCACGAAACGCACGATCACCCAGCTGACACCGCCGATCAGCAGCACGAGGGCGACGCCGGCGACGCCGAGTGTCTGCTGCACGAAGAGCAACGTCGACTCCGAATCCTGCAGGCTGTAGCCGATGTAGAGCTCATACCGCCCGGCGACCGGAACGGTCAGTTGTGACCCCACGACGATGCCGGGAATCTCGGTGCCGAGGTCGTCGGTGAGGGTCACGGACTGCCAAAACTGTTCGTCGGAACTCGCCTGCACGGCCTCGCGCAGCTCGTTCGAGACAACTCCCGTTTCCTCCCCGAAGGTCGACGAGTCCTGCGGGGCCACGGTCGACGCTTCCTGGTCGGGAACGCGCAGCACGGCGATGAGCCGGCTTGAGGACGCCGCGGTGATCGACGTGCGCGCCGAGCCGACCAGCGCTCGAACCTGTACACGATCCACCGCGTCTGACGCGTCGAGGATGCCCTGCGCGGCGTTCGTGGCCCGGTTCGAGTCGAGCAACACCTGATTGAGTCTCGACTGGAACAGATCGTTGCCGATGCTCACCGACATGTAGACGCCGACCACGAGGATGGCCATCCCCGACAGGACAACCGAAATGGTGACGGTACGAAAATGCAGGGACGCGCGCCAGGACGTGACGACGGCTCGGGGCCAGGACCGCCAGTTCCTCGCCTGCATTCTCGAACGCCACGTGACGTCCGCACCCGGTGTCAGAGCCATCAAAGGACCTAGCCGACCGCGCCGGCCCGGTAGCCGACACCGCGAACGGTCATCACGATCTTCGGGTTGTCGGGGTCTTCTTCGACCTTTGCCCGGAGCCGCTGCACGTGCACATTCACCAGGCGCGTGTCCGCCTTGTAGTGGTAACCCCACACCTGTTCGAGAAGCATCTCGCGAGTGAACACCTGCTGGGGTTTGGATGCCAGGGCCAGCAGCAGATCGAATTCGAGCGGGGTCAGGTTGATGCTGCGATCGCCGCGCTTCACCTCATGGCCCGCGGCATCGACGACAACGTCACCGATTTGCAGGCTGAGGGTCGAGACGACGGGCGTGGGACGCAGCCGGGTGCGAATCCGAGCCACGAGTTCTTTGGGGTTGAACGGTTTGACCATGTAGTCGTCGGCGCCGGATTCCAGACCGCGCACGACATCTGTGGTGTCGGTGCGCGCGGTCAGCATGATGATCGGTGTGCCGGACTCCGCACGGATGCGGCTGCACACCTCGATTCCGTCGATGCCGGGCAGCATCAGGTCGAGTAGAACCAGGTCGGGCTTGGTCGTGCGAAAAGCCTCAACAGCCAGCGCCCCGTCCGCGCAGAAGCTTGGCTCGAATCCCTCGCTGTGCAAGACGATGCCGATCATCTCGGACAGCGCGGTGTCGTCGTCGACGACCAAAATACGTGAGGTCATTGTTCTCTCTTTGCCATCATCGTGCGTTTCGTCGGCTTCGACGCCTCAACGTCGCCGCCCCCCTGAAGCTGCGGATTGCCCGGTGAGTAGTTCATTCCGGTCTCCAGAATAGTCGAGCGAGACCAAAAAACGCGCTCCCAACCGAGGTGTGCCAGCATGGGACTCGTGACCGACCCGCAGAACTGGCAACCACCCACGTTCCCAGCGCCCCCGCAGGCACCCCAGTATGGCCCGCCTACCGGGCTTCCGGGTGGCGGACCGACCGGCGCGCCCGTTCCCCCGCCCGTCGGCGCCCCGCTCGGCGCCCCGCTCGGCGGCCCTCCGTCGGGTTGGACGCCGCCGCCGAAGCCGGGCCTCATCCCGCTGCGCCCCCTCGGTTTCGGTACCCTTCTGTTCGCTCCGTTCCGAGTGCTGCGGCGCAACCCCCGTGCGACATTCGGGAGTGCCCTGATCATTCAGGGCATTGTGCTGCTCGCGACGTTCTCTGTTGTGCTGCCCGTCACGTACTGGGTGGCGAACCGGGTCGCCAGCGCGCCGTCCGACCAGCAGGCGGAGATCGAATCCGGCGGGCTTGTGATCATCCTGCTGTCGACTCTCGTGCCCCTTTTTCTCAGCGTGATCGCCGCCGCCGTGCTTCAGGGCGTGATCGTCACGGAGGTGGCCCGGGCGACGCTCGGAGAAAAGCTTCGGCTGGGACGCCTGTGGCGTACGGCACGGCCGCGCCTGTGGAAGCTGGTGCTCTGGACCCTGCTCGTACTCACGGCGCTGATCCTTGGCCTCGCCGTCCTCGTTCTCGCGATCGTGCTGCTCGCGGCGCTCGGAGACACACTCGGACTGGTGTTGTCCATCGTCACCGGCGTCATCGGTGGGCTCACGTTGCTCGCGGTCACCGTCTGGATCGCGACGAAGACATCCGTGGTGCCCAGCCTGATTGTTTTGGAGCGGCTCACCATGGGGGCCGCGATCCGACGATCGTGGTCGCTCACCCGCGGTTACTTCTGGCGCACGTTCGGGGTACTCGCCCTCGTGTCCATCGCGGTGAATCTGCTGGTGCAAATCGTCACCACCCCCTTCACCCTGGTGTTCTCCATCCTGATGTCGTTGGTCGACCCGACCGCGTCCGTCGATGCGTATATTCCCGCCTTCATCTCCTATGCCGGCGTCATCCTGGTCACGTTCGTGGCGGGCGCCGTCGGTTCCGTCATCACCTCCGCGACGGTCGCGCTGATTTATCTCGACCTTCGAATGCGCAAAGAGGGCCTCGACCTGGAACTTGCCCGGTTCGTCGAGGCTCGGCAGGCCGGTTCCGTCATCGGGGATCCGTACCTCACCGTCCACACCCCACCCCAGGCATGATCGGCCGCGTGCTCCGGGCACCGGCAGATATTCCGGTGACGCCAGACGGACCAGAGGCGCGACGCTGGTTGCAGGATGAACTTCTCAACGCCAGATACGAGGCGGCTCGGCCCACCTGGTTCGACCGCTTGTCACAGGCGTTCTTCGACTGGCTCGGGTCGTTGACTCTTCCCGACGGCGCCGGGTGGACCAGCTGGCTGCCCGCCGTCGTGATCGCCGTTGTCCTCGTCGCGATCGGGGCCGCATGGTTGATCTTCGGAGTCCCCAGGCGCAATCGGCGACGTGCCAGGGCGAGCGCCGACCTTTTCGGCGCGGACGACCGGCGCAGCGCCGCCGAGATGCGTCGCGCCGCACAGACCGCCGCACAAGCGCGCGACTGGAGCCTGGCCGCCGAGGAAACGTTCCGGGCGATCGCCGCCGACCTCTTCGAACGCACCGTGGTCAGTGTGACGCCCGGGACGACCGCGCACGGCTTCTCCGAGCGCGCCGCGACGACTTTTCCGGCGGCACGCTCGCGGCTTGCACGCGCGGCCGATGTGTTCGACCGGGTGCGCTATCTGGGCGTGTCGGGGGCCGAGGCCGACTTCCGCGCCCTCGACGCGCTTGCGGACGAGCTGCGCACCGCCACACCCACCCGGCTCGCGCCGGCCTCTGAGTCGGGCATCATCACCGCGCGGGACGACTCATGAGCGGGTCGATCACCGCCGACCGGCATCCGCTGCACGACTCGGCGGCCACCGCCGTCACACCCACGGTGCGCACCTCCGTGCGTCGATCCGGCTTCTGGGTCATCGCCGCCACGGGGGCAGTTCTGGTCACGTTCGCGGTGACCCTGCTCGTCGGAGGCCCCGCAGCCGGTCGCCGGCTCGCCGCCGACAGCGCCGCACCCTCCGGTGGCATGGCCCTGGCCACGGTTCTGCGGGAGCAGGGGGTCACCGTCGTGACCGCGGACACCCTGGCCGAGGCACGTGCGGCGACCCGCACCGCCGATGCCGCCACACTCTTCTTCTTCGACAACGGGAACTTCCTGGACGCGGCGGCACTCACCGCGATGGGGTCCCTCGCCACGCGCACGGTCGTCGCCGCACCCAACTTCGCCGGCCTGCAGGCGCTGGCGCCCGAGGTCGGGTTCGGTGGATTGTCGGCCGCGGACTCTCTCGCCGCGCAGTGCTCGGTGCCCGCGGCGACGCGGGCGGGGTCGCTTTCGCCCGGCGGAGGCACGCTCAGCATCCCGGAGGGCGTCGCGGCATCCGGGGCCACGCTCACCGGCTGCTTCCCGAGCAGCGACACCACCTTTTCGATGATCGAGCGATCCGCGGCGGACCGGTCGCTCACGCTCGTGCCCGACGCGACCGTATTCAGCAACGAGGCGATCGCCGACTTCGGCAACGCGGCCCTGGCCCTGAACCTGCTGGGAGCGACCGACACCGTCGTTTGGTACCTGCCGACGCTGGCCGACGTGCCACGCACGGGGCCGCCGTCGATCGCCGAGCTCGCTCCCGGGGCGCTGACACCGGCACTCATCCTGCTTGGACTCGTCGCCGTGGCGGCGGCGCTCTGGCGAGGTCGTCGCTTCGGGCCGCTCGTGGCTGAGAATCTGCCCGTGACGGTGAAGGCGAGCGAGACCATGGAGGGGCGGGCACGGCTCTACGCCCGCGGAAGCACGCGCCTGCGCGCCCTCGACGCTCTGCGCATCGGCACCGTGCAGCGCCTGGCCGGTCAGGTCGGGCTCGGCCGCCGCGCGCGCCTGGACGACGTGGTGCACAGAGTCGCCGCGCTCACCGGTTTGGCCGTCACCGAGGTGCGAGATGCGCTCGTGCAGGAGCAGCCGACCGGTGACGCCGATCTGCTGCGCCTGGCCAACCGCCTCCAGGAGATTGAACGGACGACGAGGTCCGCGGTGTCTCCGAACCCGGCGTCCCGGCCGTCTCCCCCTCCCGCCCCGGCATCTCCCGATCTCCCGCCTCACGGCAGAATGGACTCATGATCACTCCCGACAGCGCCCTCAGCACCGATTCACTGCGCGAGTCACTCACCCGGGTTCGTGCCGAAGTGGGCAAGGCCGTCGTGGGGCAGGACGGCGCCGTGACGGGGCTGATCATCGCTCTGCTCGCCAAAGGCCACGTGCTGCTGGAGGGCGTTCCCGGCGTGGCCAAGACGCTGCTCGTGCGCACGCTCAGCCACGCCCTCAACCTCGACACGAAACGCATCCAGTTCACGCCGGACCTGATGCCAGGCGACGTGACCGGCTCTCTCATTTATGACGCCACGTCCGGAGAATTCGAGTTTCGGGCCGGGCCGGTGTTCACCAACATTCTGCTCGCCGACGAGATCAACCGCACTCCCCCGAAGACACAGTCGGCGTTGTTGGAAGCGATGGAGGAACGCCAGGTGAGCGTCGACGGTGCCACGCGCCCGCTGCCGGTCCCGTTCATCGTGGCCGCCACGATGAACCCGATCGAGTACGAGGGCACCTACACGCTGCCGGAGGCGCAGCTGGACCGGTTCCTGCTCAAACTGGTTCTGGATGTTCCGGCGCGCGACGACGAGGTGGAGGTGCTGCGGCGACATGCGGCCGGTTTCAACCCTCGGGACCTTGCCGGTGCGGGCGTTACACCTGTTCTCGGCGCCGCCGAGCTGGCGGCGGCCCAGGCGGCCGTGGCATCCGTCGGGGCCAGCGCTGACGTGCTCGCCTACGTCGTGGACCTCGCGCGTGCCACCCGCGCCAGCCCATCGGTGAAGCTCGGTGTGAGCCCCCGGGGAACCACGGGCCTGCTCGCGGCGGCCAAGGCGTGGGCCTGGCTGAGCGGTTATGAGTCGATCACGCCCGACCACGTGCAAGCGATGGTGCTGCCGGTGTGGCGCCACCGCATGGTGCTGCAGCCGGAGGCCGAGCTCGAGGGTGTTTCAGTCGATGCGATCCTGCGCGGCGTGCTCCAGCAGGTGCAGGTTCCGATCTAGCCCATGACTCTCTCCGGTCGATATGTGCTTCTGCTCGCGCTCGGCATCATCCCCGTGGTGCTGCTCGGCGACACGCCCGCGCGCGGATTCGCGGTGCTGGGACTGTGGTTCCTCGCCACCGTCCTGGTCGGCGGCCTCGATCTGCTTCTGGCCGCATCCCCGCGCAGCCTGGTTCTCGAACGCGTGCTGCCCTCAAGGGTGCGTCTGGGCGAAACGGTCACAAGCGAACTCTTCGTCACGAACGCCGGTCGCCGTCACCTGCACGCGGTGATCCGGGATGCCTGGCAGCCGTCGGCCGGCGCCGGCAACAACCGATCAGCGGTTTCGATCCCGCCGGGCGAACGCCGACGCGTGGCGAACACGCTGACGCCGTTTCGGCGGGGAGAGCGTCGGGTCGGCCAGGTGACGGCACGGAGCCACGGTCCGCTGGGGTTGTGGAGCCGCCAGGCGACGCTGAATGCGCCGGGCCTCATCCGAGTGCTGCCACCGTTCCATTCCCGCAAACATCTGCCCTCCCGCATCCAGCGGCTCAAGGAACTCGACGGCCGCACGAGCGTGATGGTGCGCGGTCCGGGTACGGAGTTCGATTCCCTGCGTGAGTACGTGCGCGGCGACGACGTGCGCTCGATCGACTGGCGCGCCACGGCCAGGCGCAACGATGTGATGGTGCGCACCTGGCGGCCCGAACGTGACCGACGAGTCGTCATTCTCATCGACACGGCGCGCACCTCGGCGGTGCGCGTCGATGATGAGCCTCGCCTGGACACCGCCTTTGAGGCCAGTCTGCTGCTGGCCGCTCTCGCCGACCCTGCCGGGGACCGCGTTGACTTTCTCGCGTTCGATCGTCGCGTTCGCGGTCGCGTGGCCGGCGCCAAGGGCGCGGCGTTGCTGTCGCAGATGGTCGATTCGATGGCGCTCATCGAACCCGAGCTGATCGAGATGGATTGGGCCGCCGTTCCGGCGCAGGTTCGCAGCATCACGAGCCAGCACGCGCTCGTCGTGCTCATCACCTCGATCGACGCCGCCGGGGCATCCACAGGGCTGTTGTCGGTACTTCCCCAGCTCACCGCGCGGCACACCGTCGTTGTCGCCTCCGTGACCGATCCCGTCGCGGCCGCGGCCGTCGAGGAACGGTCAACCCGCACCGAGGTGTACCGGGCGGCCGCGGCCGAGCGGGCCATGCTCGATGTGTCCCGGGTTTCCGCCGCCATTCGCAGGCTTGGCGGGGAGGTCGTGACCGGTTCGCCGGCCGATCTGCCGCCTGCACTCGCCGACCGGTACATCCTGCTCAAGGCCACCGGCCGCCTGTAGGGCTTGCGCCAGGCCGCTGCCTCGATGGGCCGCGGATATCACGCCGAGTAGATGCGGGTGCTTCCGGCCTCGTATTCCCCGAGGTCGCCGGTCTCGCCCCGACGCGTGGCACGCCCTCCGACGACGGTCATGTAGGTGAGGAATGCCGCCAGCGCGAGGGTTCCGATGCCGATCTTCACCGGCCAGGGCCACGGCGCTGGTGTGACGAATCCCTCAATGATGCCTGACACGAACAGCACAAGAACGAGGCCAATGGCCACCGTGAACAGGGCTCGGGCGTCTTCCGCGAGAGCCTGCCCCCTGGTGCGGGCGCCGGGTGCGATCCAGGCCCAGAAGATACGCAGGCCCGCCGCGGCGGCCACGAAGATGGCCGTGAGTTCTAGCTGGCCGTGCGGAGCAATATAGAGGAAGAAGACGTCCCCCTTGTCCTGCGAAAACATGATCGCCATGGTCAGTCCCAGACTCTGGGCGTTCTGCAGGATGATGAAGGGCACATAGACGCCCACGATTCCGAACGCAATGCACTGTGCCGCGATGAACGCGTTATTGGTCCAGACCAAACCAGTGAAGGATGCCGCGGGGTTGGCCGAGTAGTACCCCACGAAGTCCTCGTTGGCGACCTGCGCCAACTGTTCGTCCGTGCCGAGGTTCGCCAACACCTGCACGTCGCTGAGCGCCCAGAGCGCATAGAGCCCTGCCACCACGACGGTGACGAGAGCCACCGCAAGGGTGAGCCACCGAATCCGGTACAGGGCCGCCGGCAGCTGCAGGGCGAAGAACTCGGGAAGCAGGGACAACAGATTGGCGCTGGTTCCGGTGAATCGCAACCGCGCCCTGGACAACGCCACGGACAGGCGGTCGCCCTGCACCGTTGACCCCGCGGTCGTCTTGATGGCAGACAGGTGCGTCGCGCCCGCCTGATAGCGCTCGATGAGCTCGTCGGACTCGGCGCCGGAAAGCCGGCGCCGTGAGCCAAGCTCTGTGAGGCGGCTCCACTCCTGTTTGTGTGCTGCCGTGTAGGCGTCGAGATCCATCTGCTTCAATAGTAGACATGGTGCAGACCGTTCAGTCCACTGACCCGGCCCACGACGGCTCCGACAGCTCCACTGAGGGACTTCTCACGGGCGAGGCTGTCGCACTTGATGTGCTCCCGGCCAACCTCATCCTTCGCGGAGCGGGCGCGGCCATTGACGTCGTGGCCTACGGCATTCTGTTCACCGTGCTGATTCTGTCCGTGCTGTACGTGCTCGGCGACGCGGCGGATCCGGCACTCACCCAGGCCGTGATGATCGCCAGCCTCGTCGTGTCCCTTGTGGTTGCGCCCATGGTAGTTGAGACGGCCACCCGCGGCCGTTCCCTCGGCAAACTCGCCATCGGCGCGCGAATCGTGCGCGTGGACGGCGGCGCGATCTCGCTGCGGCATGCCTTCATCCGCGCCCTCACCGCAATCCTGGAAATCTTCATGACCCTCGGCGGTCTCGCTGCGACCGTTGGGCTGCTGAACGCGCGGTCCCAACGTCTCGGTGACCTGCTAGCCGGCACGTACAGTCAGCACGAGCGGGTGCCCGCCTATTCGGCGCCCGTCGCCGGGGTTCCTGTGCCGCTGCTCGAGTGGGCACAGACCGTCGACGTGGCCCGCTTGCCCGACCCGCTGGCGCGTCGGGTGGCGCAGTTCCTCCGGCAGTCGGCGAAGTTCACCCCGGCGACCCGGGAGCGCCTCGCCGCGTCGCTGGCCGCCGAGGTGACACCGTTTGTCTCCCCGGTTCCGGCCGCCCCGGCAGAGGCGTTCCTGATCGCTGTCGCCGCGGTGCGCCGTGACCGCGAGTACGCCGCCCTGATGCTTGAGCGCGGCCGCCTGGAGCGTCTCGCGCCGGTGCTGCACGGTCTCCCCCACGACTTTCCCAGCCGCTAGCGTCGCCGCCCGCGGGATCCACGGTCTCGACCAGCCGGCCGCGGTTGCGTTGGTCGAGGCGCGACGAAGGAGCGATCGAGACCACGCACCCCGTTCTCAGACCCGACTCCACTCTCAGGGGCGTCTCACCTGGTCTCGATTCTCGCGCCTCGACCCGCGGCACCGGCGGCACCGGGCGGGTTAACGCAAAAATGGCCACCCCGTGCGGGGTGGCCATTAGTGTGTTGCTAAGTTAAGTCCGGCGGTGTCCTACTCTCCCACAGGGTCCCCCCTGCAGTACCATCGGCGCAAAGAGTCTTAGCTTCCGGGTTCGGAATGTGACCGGGCGTTTCCCTCTTGCTATAGCCGCCGAAACACCTGTGATGCGTGTTTCGAACCTATATTTTTTAGTTATAGTGCTTCCGTAGAAGCGGTTGTTCTCGACCGTACATCGAGAACCACATAGTGGACGCTAAAGCAGCTTCTTCAAACTGAGTGTTATCAAATTATCGGCTTATTAGTACCGGTCAGCTTCATGGGTCTTTAGTCCCCACTTCCACATCCGGCCTATCAACGCAGTAGTCTAGCTGCGAGCCTCTCCCCCGAAGGGATGGAAATCTCATCTCGAAGCTGGCTTCCCGCTTAGATGCTTTCAGCGGTTATCCATTCCGAACGTAGCTAATCAGCGGTGCTCCTGGCGGAACAACTGACACACCAGAGGTTCGTCCATCCCGGTCCTCTCGTACTAGGGATAGATCTTCTCAAATTTCCTGCGCGCGCAGCGGATAGGGACCGAACTGTCTCACGACGTTCTAAACCCAGCTCGCGTACCGCTTTAATGGGCGAACAGCCCAACCCTTGGGACCTACTCCAGCCCCAGGATGCGACGAGCCGACATCGAGGTGCCAAACCATGCCGTCGATATGGACTCTTGGGCAAGATCAGCCTGTTATCCCCGAGGTACCTTTTATCCGTTGAGCGACAGCGCTTCCACAAGCCACTGCCGGATCACTAGTCCCGACTTTCGTCCCTGCTCGACTTGTCAGTCTCACAGTCAAGCTCCCTTGTGCACTTACACTCGACACCTGATTGCCAACCAGGTTGAGGGAACCTTTGGGCGCCTCCGTTACTTTTTAGGAGGCAACCGCCCCAGTTAAACTACCCACCAGGCACTGTCCCTGAACCGGATCACGGTTCGAAGTTAGGTATCCAATATGACCAGAGTGGTATTTCAACGATGACTCCACCTGAACTAGCGTCCAAGCTTCAAAGTCTCCCACCTATCCTACACAAGCCACACCGAACACCAATACCAAGCTGTAGTAAAGGTCACGGGGTCTTTCCGTCCTGCTGCGCGTAACGAGCATCTTTACTCGTAATGCAATTTCGCCGAGTTCGCGGTTGAGACAGCTGGGAAGTCGTTACGCCATTCGTGCAGGTCGGAACTTACCCGACAAGGAATTTCGCTACCTTAGGATGGTTATAGTTACCACCGCCGTTTACTGGGGCTTAAATTCTCAGCTTCGCCTTGCGGCTAACCGTTCCTCTTAACCTTCCAGCACCGGGCAGGCGTCAGTCCGTATACATCGTCTTGCGACTTAGCACGGACCTGTGTTTTTAGTAAACAGTCGCTTCCCACTGGTCTCTGCGGCCTTCGAACGCTCCCGGAGCAAGTCCGTTCACGCCTCAGGCCCCCCTTCTCCCGAAGTTACGGGGGCATTTTGCCGAGTTCCTTAACCACGATTCTCTCGATCTCCTTAGTATTCTCTACCTGATCACCTGAGTCGGTTTGGGGTACGGGTGACTAAAACCTCGCGTCGATGCTTTTCTCGGCAGCATAGGATCACTGATTTCACCCTTACGGGCTACCCATCGGGTCTCAGGCTATATGAACGACGGATTTGCCTATCGTTCGCCCTACATCCTTAGACCGGGTCAACCATCGCCCGGCTCAGCTACCTTCCTGCGTCACACCTGTTAATACGCTAACCGCACCAGAATAGGGTCGTACGCTAGGCCCCACGCCTCACCCCGAAGGGATCGGTCTAGGGGATTCAGATACTTAGCATTACTGGATTAGCTTGGGCGGTTTTTCGTCAGTACGGGAATATCAACCCGTTGTCCATCGACTACGCCTGTCGGCCTCGCCTTAGGTCCCGACTTACCCAGGGCGGATTAGCCTGGCCCTGGAACCCTTGATCTTTCGGAGGACGGGTTTCTCACCCGTCTTTCGCTACTCATGCCTGCATTCTCACTCGTGTGGCCTCCACGGCTGGTTTACACCGCCGCTTCGCTGGCCACACGACGCTCTCCTACCCATCAACACGGCTGAACCAACACCACAAGGGTGCGGCTAACCAAAAATATCAATGCCACAACTTCGGTGGCGTGCTTGAGCCCCGTTACATTGTCGGCGCGGAATCACTTGACCAGTGAGCTATTACGCACTCTTTCAAGGGTGGCTGCTTCTAAGCCAACCTCCTGGTTGTCTGTGCAACTCCACATCCTTTCCCACTTAGCACGCGCTTTGGGACCTTAGTTGGTGGTCTGGGTTGTTTCCCTCTCGACGATGAAGCTTATCCCCCACCGTCTCACTGCTGCGCTCTCACTTACCGGCATTCGGAGTTTGGCTGACGTCAGTAAGCTTTTGGGCCCCATCGGCCATCCAGTAGCTCTACCTCCGGCAAGAAACACGCAACGCTGCACCTAAATGCATTTCGGAGAGAACCAGCTATCACGAAGTTTGATTGGCCTTTCACCCCTATCCACAGCTCATCCCCTCCATTTTCAACTGAAGTGGGTTCGGTCCTCCACGACGTCTTACCGTCGCTTCAACCTGGCCATGGATAGATCACTTCGCTTCGGGTCTAGGACATGCGACTGAATCGCCCTATTCAGACTCGCTTTCGCTACGCATTCCCCTCTCGGGTTAAGCTCGCCACATATCACTAACTCGCAGGCTCATTCTTCAAAAGGCACGCTGTCACCAGAATCAGACTGGCTCCAACGGATTGTAAGCAAACGGTTTCAGGTACTATTTCACTCCCCTCCCGGGGTACTTTTCACCTTTCCCTCACGGTACTTGTTCACTATCGGTCATGTAGGAGTATTTAGGCTTATCAGGTGGTCCTGACGGATTCACACGGGATTTCTCGGGCCCCGTGCTACTTGGGATACTCTTCGGGTGATTGCTGCATTTCGACTACGGGGTTCGCACCCTCTATGACCAGGCTTTCAATCCTGTTCGTCTATACAACGCTCTAACCCTTGCCATTCGGTAGAATCAGCTGAAAAGTCCCACAACCCCGACCATGCAACGCCTACCGGCTATCACACATGATCGGTTTAGCCTCATCCGGGTTCGCTCGCCACTACTAACGGAATCACTATTGTTTTCTCTTCCTGTGGGTACTGAGATGTTTCACTTCCCCACGTTCCCTCTACCCGCCCTATATATTCAGGCGGGAGTCACCAGGTCACCTCACGGGCCTGGCGGGGTTTCCCCATTCGGACATCCTCGGATCACAGTTCGTTTATCAACTCCCCGAGGCTTATCGCAGATTACTACGTCCTTCTTCGGCTCTACATGCCAAGGCATTCACCGTTTGCTCTTAAAAATTTGAAATCACATGAGTTTGAATCGATTGGTGCCACGAATAAATTCGCGGCAGAAATTGACCAATGATCTAATTGCTTAGATCTTTGTAATTTGGGGACCGAAGTCCCACAAATTTAAGATGCTCGCGTCCACTGTGTAGTTCTCAAAGTACGGGCGGTACCCCTCGAAGCCGGCGATTAATGCCCACAACAAGAAGTCCAGAGGAAGGTCCAAACCACCGAAGTGATCCGTTCCGGTCCCTCAGGACCCAACAGCGTGCTCATGCAAGTCTCTCCACCCCAATCTTTTCCAACCTCCGAAGAAGCGTACTTGAACCGAACTGGCCGTTCTTACATCAATGTCAATGTTCCACCCATGAGCGCCATCGAAAACGTTCGTTTCCGTATGACTGGCAATCGTATTCCGCTGTATACAGACGGGATTGCACGTGCTCCTTAGAAAGGAGGTGATCCAGCCGCACCTTCCGGTACGGCTACCTTGTTACGACTTAGTCCTAATCACCGATCCCACCTTCGACAGCTCCATCCCTTACGGGTTTGGCCACCGGCTTCGGGTGTTACCGACTTTCATGACTTGACGGGCGGTGTGTACAAGGCCCGGGAACGTATTCACCGCAGCGTTGCTGATCTGCGATTACTAGCGACTCCGACTTCATGAGGTCGAGTTGCAGACCTCAATCCGAACTGAGACCGGCTTTTTGGGATTCGCTCCACCTTGCGGTATTGCAGCCCTTTGTACCGGCCATTGTAGCATGCGTGAAGCCCAAGACATAAGGGGCATGATGATTTGACGTCATCCCCACCTTCCTCCGAGTTGACCCCGGCAGTATCCCATGAGTTCCCACCATTACGTGCTGGCAACATAGGACGAGGGTTGCGCTCGTTGCGGGACTTAACCCAACATCTCACGACACGAGCTGACGACAACCATGCACCACCTGTATACCGACCTTGCGGGGCGACTGTTTCCAGCCGTTTCCGGTATATGTCAAGCCTTGGTAAGGTTCTTCGCGTTGCATCGAATTAATCCGCATGCTCCGCCGCTTGTGCGGGCCCCCGTCAATTCCTTTGAGTTTTAGCCTTGCGGCCGTACTCCCCAGGCGGGGAACTTAATGCGTTAGCTGCGACACGGAGACCGTGGAATGGTCCCCACATCTAGTTCCCAACGTTTACGGCATGGACTACCAGGGTATCTAATCCTGTTCGCTCCCCATGCTTTCGCTCCTCAGCGTCAGTTACGGCCCAGAGATCTGCCTTCGCCATTGGTGTTCCTCCTGATATCTGCGCATTCCACCGCTACACCAGGAATTCCAATCTCCCCTACCGCACTCTAGTCTGCCCGTACCCACTGCAGGCCCGAGGTTGAGCCTCGGGTTTTCACAGCAGACGCAACAAACCGCCTACGAGCTCTTTACGCCCAATAATTCCGGACAACGCTTGCACCCTACGTATTACCGCGGCTGCTGGCACGTAGTTAGCCGGTGCTTTTTCTGCAGGTACCGTCACTTCCAGGAAAACCCAGTCACTTCTTCCCTACTAAAAGAGGTTTACAACCCGAAGGCCTTCGTCCCTCACGCGGCGTTGCTGCATCAGGCTTGCGCCCATTGTGCAATATTCCCCACTGCTGCCTCCCGTAGGAGTCTGGGCCGTGTCTCAGTCCCAGTGTGGCCGGTCACCCTCTCAGGCCGGCTACCCGTCGTCGCCTTGGTGAGCCATTACCTCACCAACTAGCTGATAGGCCGCGAGCTCATCCTTGACCAAAATTCTTTCCACCCCAGAAGATGCCTTCCAAGGTCGTATCCGGTATTAGCTACAGTTTCCCGCAGTTATCCCAGAGTCAAGGGCAGATTGCTCACGTGTTACTCACCCGTTCGCCACTGATCAAAGAAGCAAGCTCCTCATCACCGTTCGACTTGCATGTGTTAAGCACGCCGCCAGCGTTCGTCCTGAGCCAGGATCAAACTCTCCGTAAATGTTTGAATAGCTACCCAACCGAAATCGAGTGCCCATCTAGTGCACCAAGTCGCCGGAATAGGCGAACAAGATGCAAGTTTGAAACTAGCAAGAACAAATCATTACTGACTTGCTTTTGTTATTTTGCGTGATCGAAACCACGACTTTCACTTCATATTCCAAAGGAATCTCCCGGCTGCGTACCCGCTAGAAACGGGACAACAACCACGAGGTATTTGGCATTTGACATTGTGCACGCTGTTGAGTTCTCAAGGATCGGACGCACCCAGCTTCACACCCTAACGGGCACTCTCGCTGAGGCAACTTGTCTAAGTTAGCCACCCTGCTCGCCGCTGTCAAGTCGAGCGAAACGCCGGTTTCGCAGCCGCCGAAGCACACCACAAAACCCACGACTCAGACCTGGAAACCAGCGAGATGGGAGACTTACAATTCTAACCACGAGACAACGTTCATACAAGATGAACAACGGCTGTCTTCACGGCTTCGAGATGGTCCCGCATGAGGCCGAAAAGCTAAGCAGCTTTCCGCACCTGTGGGGTGACTTAGAAGACATTACGGCCATTCCCCAGGCCACGCAAATCCACCCCCAATCCCCCCACATCCCGGGCGCGCCGCACCCCCGGGCCCCCCGGCATCCGTCGGCTAGTAGCGGTAGTGGTCGACCTTGTACGGACCGTCGACGGGGATACCGAGATACTCGGCCTGTTCGGGCGAGAGCACGGTGAGTTCCACGCCGAGCGCGTCCAGGTGCAGACGTGCCACCTTCTCGTCGAGGTACTTGGGCAGCACGTACACGCCCACCGGATACTTCTCCGGTGAGCAGTAAAGCTCAATCTGGGCGAGAACCTGATTCGTGAAGGAATTGCTCATGACAAACGAGGGGTGCCCGGTGGCGTTGCCCAGATTCATCAGCCGTCCCTCGGACAGCACAAGGATGCTGCGCCCACTCGGCAGCCGCCACTCGTCGACCTGTGGCTTGATCTGTACTTTCTCGGCTCCGGCCAGCACCTCGAGGGCGGCCATGTCGATTTCGTTGTCGAAGTGCCCCACGTTGGCGATGATGGCCAGGTGTTTCATGCGCAGCATGTGCTCGGTACGGATGACGTTGAAGTTTCCCGTGCCACTCACGAAGATGTCCACCTCGTCGACCACGGATTCGAGTTTGGCCACCTGGAACCCGTCCATCGCGGCCTGGAGCGCGTTGATCGGGTCGATCTCGCTCACAATCACTCGGGCGCCCTGGCCTTTGAGCGCCTCGGCGGCTCCCTTCCCCACATCCCCATAACCAGCGACGAACACGACCTTGCCGCCGATCAGCACGTCCGTCGCGCGGTTGAGGCCGTCCGGAAGCGAGTGACGGATGCCGTATTTGTTGTCGAACTTGCTCTTGGTGACGGAATCGTTCACATTGATCGCCGGGAACAGTAGGGATTTTCCTGCAGCGAGCTCATACAATCGGTGCACTCCCGTGGTGGTCTCCTCGGTAACGCCGAGCAGATCCGCGGCAACCCTTGTCCAGCGATCCGACGAGGAAGCCAGAGACACGCGCAGGGCGGCCAGGATCACGCCATACTCCTGACTGTCGGAGGCCGCATCGGCGGGAACGACACCGGCCTGCTCAAACTCGCGCCCCGTATGCACGAGCATGGTGGCGTCTCCCCCGTCATCGAGGATGAGGTTCGGCCCCGTCCACGTCTCCCCCGCCACGGCGGCCTCATCGCTCCAGTCGAAGATCTGGGTGGTGCACCACCAGTATTCCTCGAGCGTCTCCCCCTTCCAGGCGAACACGGGCACGCCGGCCGGGGAATCCACCGTTCCGGTCGGGCCGACCGCAATGGCGGCAGCCGCTTCGTCCTGGGTGGAGAAGATGTTGCAGCTCGCCCACCGCACTTGAGCGCCGAGTGCCACCAGCGTTTCGATGAGCACCGCCGTCTGCACGGTCATGTGCAGCGAGCCGGCGATGCGGGCCCCGGCGAGCGGCTTCGATTCGCCGAACTCGGTGCGCAGGGCCATCAGGCCCGGCATCTCGTTTTCGGCGAGACGCAGCTGGTGCCGACCCGCCTCCGCGAGCGAAATGTCGGCGATCTTGTACCGGAAGGCAGCGGACGTGGACGGCGAGGCGACAGTCATGGCCCTATCTTGCCAGTTTCCGTCCCGATGGCGAGGGAAAATGACGGATGGCGTCGCCGCGAGCCCTCGGGTCGGGTCTCCGGCCACGGGCATCCGCCCGAAGCAGAAGTCGATCTCTAAATCAGCGCCGGTTCGGGAACGGCGGCCGAAACCGCGGCGGGGGCGACGGCGGGGGCGCGGCGGGCGGCTACGAACATCACCACGGCGGCGAGGAACGCGGCACCGGACCCGGCCCAGATGGGAGCCGTGTATCCGCCGCCCATGGTGATGAGGGTACCGCCGAGGAAAGCCCCGAGGGCATTGCCAAGATTGAAGGCGCCGATGTTGGCACCGGACGCGAGGGTGGACGCCCCTGGCGCGTAGCGCATCACACGCATCTGCAGACCCGGAACGATTCCGAAGCCGAAGCCGCCCATCAGCACGAGCGAGGCGAGGGTGGCGATCTGGTTGGTGGCGGTGACAGCGAAGAACAGGAGCACCAGGGTGAGGCCGGCCAGCAGAACCAGCAGGGAGCGATCGAGGGCGCGGTCCGCGGCCTTGCCCCCGAGCACGTTTCCAGCAAACAAGCCGGCGCCGAACAGAACGAGCAGCCACGGCACGGTTGCGGCGGCAAAACCGGACACCTCTGTGAGGGTGAAGGCGATGTAGGTGAAGGCACCGAACATGCCACCGAAGCCCAGAACGGTGACGCCGAGTGAGAGCCACACCTGCGAGGAGCGGAAGGCCCGGAGTTCACCGCGCAAGCCGCCGGCTGGCGCCGGGGGCGTGGCCGGAACGAGAACGGCCAGCCCGATGAGCGCGACCACACCGATGATGGTGATCGCCCAGAACGTGGAGCGCCAGCCCAGAGCCTGGCCGAGGAGCGTGCCGAAGGGAACGCCGAGCACGTTCGCGGTGGTCAGTCCCGTGAACATGATCGCGATGGCGCCGGCCTTTTTGCGCTCCGGCACCAGGCCGGCGGCCACGACGGAGCCAATCCCGAAGAAGGCACCATGGCACAGTGCCGCGATGATACGCCCGGTGAGCATGAGCTCGTACGTCGGCGCGAGTGCCGAAATCATGTTTCCCACGATGAACAGCACCATCAGGGCGAGCAGCACCCGCTTGCGGGAGAAGCGGGTGACCGCGGCCGTCAGGCCGAGGGCGCCGACAACCACGCTGAGTGCGTATCCCGAGATGAGCCAGCCCGCGACGGCCGGGGTCACGGCGAAATCTGCCGCCACCTCGGGCAGCAGCCCCATGATCACAAATTCCGTGAGCCCGATGCCGAACCCTCCGAGCGCGAGGGCAATAAGACTGATCGGCATGAAAGACTCCAAAGAAAGTGGTGCGCGGACGATATGCCGCGTACGCTGGCTATTGCAAGCGCGGTTTATATAGTTGCACACGCCCGCTATCGGCGCAAGCACAGAGGAGTCAACCATGAGCATCAGAGACGACGCCGTCGAATTGCGCGCCCAGGGATGGCGCACGCTCGCGGCCCTCCACGCCGCGATCGAAACCGAACTGGAGCGCGCACTGCAGGCATCCGCCGCCCTGTCGGTGGTGGAATACACCGTTCTGGACGCTCTGAGTCGCCAGGACGGCTGGCACATGCGCATGCAGCAGCTCGCCGGTGCAACCGCGCTCTCGAGCAGCGCCACGACAAGGCTCGTGAATCGGCTCGAGGACCGTGGCCTGCTCACGCGCATTCTCTGCGCGGACGATCGTCGGGGAATCTACACCGAGCTCACTCTCGCGGGCGAGACGCTGCTGCTCACGGCCCGCCCCGTTCACGACGCGGCGCTGGAACGAGCCCTGGCCGCCGCACGCGAGGCACCCGAACTCGCCCCGCTTGTCGACGCACTACACGGCGTAACCGTCTAGCGCGGTTTCTCTGCGGAACGGCCCCGCAGGAGGACGGCCCCGTCAGATCGCGGAGCCCTCCGCCTCGGCCTGGTCGGTGAAGACGCGGTGACGCACGAGCTGCCACCCCTGGGGCGCGGCCGTCCGCGCCGAGTGACGATCACACAGGTCGAAGCTGTGCGGGTCGTGGTCGATCGACAGCGGGCCCAGAACGGCCATCGAATCGGCATAGTCAAAGGTCAGCGTGGCCACGGAGGGTTCGCCGCAGGCGATTCGAGAGCACGGCCGATTAGACATGCCCTCAGGCTAACCTCGTGCGGGGACGCATTGTCGTTGGCGCGGCGGCTTGTCCGATGTCACGCCCGAATGCGGTGGCACGCACGACCGGCACGCCCCACACCGACAGAAGTAGGATGGGCGCATGTCCAGATCCCGCCGGTCCGCCATCCCCGAGCCCACGGTTCGCGGTCGCGGTCGCGACCGTCATGGACGCGGCGTGCGCAGCTCGGTCACCGGCCCCTTTCTGCCGCCGCTACGCACGCGCATCGACCTCTTTGAGCTGACGGTGACGTCGACGGTGGATTACCTGCGCGGCGTCTGGGCCGAGGAACTCGCCGACGCCGTGTTCGAAGTTGCCGCCGGCCCGCATTCCGTGGTCAGCGACGTCGGCGTCGAACGGTGGATGGTCACCCCCGCATCTCGTCGAGTGATCTTCTACCGGCTGCCCATTCAGCGCCTTTCTCGTTTGCACAGCAACGACGAGGTGCACCAGCGCATGATTATTGAGACCTGCGTGTTCCGCGGCATCGCCGAACTGCTCGGCAAGGATCCCTGGGAGCTTGCTCCCGATCGCTTCCGCCACTTCTAGAACACCCAAGTCGCCTCGAGCCGGGCCGGTCGGCGGCGCTTCGCGGCGGATGCATGGACGACACTGCCGCATGATTGCGCCGTGTGCGACGGGCTGGCTGCTGTGTCTGGTAACGGAATGGTAACGGAACGTGTGGGTTCCAAACCTTTTCGGGGATGAGACCGAACACCATGCAGACCTCATCACCACCACCAATCACAGCAACTCAGACAAGGACACCCACCTCATGCGTACATTCTCCAAGACCATGATCAGCCTCGCTTCCGCTGGAATTCTCGTTGCCGGCCTCGCCGCCTGCTCCACCGGAACCACGGCCACCGCCGAGTCGGGTTCCGGGTCGAGCTCGTCCAGCGCCCCGACCGCTGAAGCGCCTCTCGCCTCGATCCCCAGCCTCTCGGGTGTGGACACCGCGGTTCTGCTTGACGCCGACTTCGCGGCCGCCCTCGGCAGCCTGGGCCTGACGCCGGGCACCGTCGGGGACGCGACGCTCGAAGAGGGCAGCCTGCACTTCCCCATCACCGGCGGAAACGTGGACTACTTCGACCCGAACGGCACCGTGCGCCCGTACGTGCAGGGCTCGCTCGAGCACGAGGGGTCCGGCTTCTCACTGACCGCCGGTGACACGGTTGTCGAACTGACCAACTTCACGATCGACCCGGGAACCTCCGAACTGTTCGGTGACGTGAGCGTCAACGGCGAGTCCGCCGCGACGCAGGTTCTGCTCTTCGACCTCTACGGTGGAACCCTCAAGCCCCTCGAGATGGACGGCGACAACGCCATCCTCACCGGCACCACGGTGCACATCTCCGCTGACGCCGCCGGACTGCTGAACTCCACATTCAAAACCGACGCCGTCGCCGACCAGCTCCTCGTCGGCATCGCGACCATCACCGTCGCCACCAAGTAACCCGCACCACCCCCACGGGGCCCGTCGCACACGCGACGGGCCCCTCTTTCACACCCCACACCCGGCCAGGTGTCAGCTGCATCGGGCTACTCTCGGGGGTGAGTTCTCTCGCACCCATATCAAGGACAAGACCATGACGGCATCTCCCGAGACCGCCCGGCCTCTTCGCGCGCTGACGCCCCGCCGATTCGGCGGAACACGCACGCGCGACGCCGTGGTCGTGGGCGCCGTCGCCTTTCTCATCGCCGCGGCATTTTCCTGGGTTCCGTCCATTTGGTTCGATGAGGCCGCCACCATCACCTCGTCGACCCGAAGCTGGCCCGAGCTCTTCCGCCTGCTCGGCAGCGTCGACCTCGTGCACGGCGTGTACTACGCGGCCATGCACGTGTGGTTCGACCTCGTGCCCTATTCACCCTTCACCTTGCGTCTTCCCTCCGCCATTTTCACCGGCCTCGCCGCCGCACTGATCGTGTGGCTCGCCGGATCCTTCACCTCCCGCCGCACTGCTCTCTTCGCCGGCCTCGCCTTCAGCGTGCTGCCGCGCATCACCTGGGCCGGCGAAGAGGGCCGGTCCTTCGCCCTCGGCACGACTCTGGCCGTTCTGCTCACACTGGTGTTCCTCGCCGCATGGCGCCGCGGAGGCGCACCCCGCGCGGTGCGCGCCCGCTGGTGGGCGCTCTACTTCGCGATCGCCGTGGTGAGCACCGCGGTCTTCCTCTACCTCGCACTCCTCGTGGCGGCCCACGGTGTGACCGCCATCTGGACGTGGCTCAGCCGGCGGCGTTCCGATTCGCCCGCGGCGGGGCGCCGCGCCGGCCTGCTCGGCTGGCTCGCGGCATCCGCTGGCGCCGCCCTGCTGCTCGTGCCCTTCGCGCTGGCCGTCTCTGCGCAGAGCAAGCAGGTGAGCTGGATTCCGCCGGTCGGCAGACAGACGCTGAACGACGTGGTGGTGTGGCAGTGGTTTGCCCTCAATCCGGCGTTCGCCGTGGCCGGGTGGACCCTCGTTCTTGCCGGGCTGGGGGTGCTCGTTCACGATGCCCGGCGCGACCGCGCGCGTGAGCGACCGGTGTCTGCCATGCCGAGCCTCCTAGCCGTAACCGTGCCGTGGATCGTCATTCCGACGCTGGGCCTCATCGTGGTTTCGCTGCTGATTTCCCCGCTCTACTCCCCGCGGTATCTCACCTTCGGCGCGCCCGCCGTTGCCCTGCTCATGGGCATCGCCCTCGGCTCCCTGCGCCGCACCTGGCCGCAAGTGCTCGCCATCGCCGTGCTGGTGGCACTCGCCGCACCCCAGTACGTTGCCCAGCGGATGCCGCAGGCCAAGCAGAATTCATCGTGGAGCGAGGTCGCCGCCCTCGTCGCCAGTGAACGAGCGCTGCACCCGACCGACGGGGCCGTCATCTACGGCCCGGTGCGACACCACCCGGCAGCCAACAGCCGCCTGATCGCCCTCGCGTATCCGGATGCGTTCACGGGACTCGTCGACGTTAAGCTCAAGACCCCGGGCGCCGACGCCGGCACGCTCTGGGCCACGCAATATCCCCTGGCCGAGGTGACAGATCGAATCGACGGTCAAGACGAAGTGTGGCTCGTCACGAGCGACAAGCAGGACTGGCGTCCGAGCATCACCACGAAGCTCGCCGCGCTCGGGCTGCACGTTGATCAGGAATGGAATCTGACCGGCACCAACGTGCTGCGTTTCGTTCGTTAGACGCGACCGGCTGACGACCTGGCCGAAGCGCGCCGGTCCAACCAGACCTTGGGTGCGCGCACCAAACGCCCGGTGGCCCCCGGGCCGGCGCGACGCAGGGAAACGGCCACGATCACGATTGCGGCCAGCGCCATCGCAATCTGGGTGACCTCAGGCGTTGGTTCCAGCAGGCGCAGGCTCAGGGCAAGCGGCACCATGAGCCATTCCCACCGACCGCTGAGCGCAACGAACGGCAGCAGCAGCAGCGCGTACCACGGGTAGCGCGGGCTGACGATGAGCAAGGTGCTGCCGATCATCACGAGCTGACCCACCCACGGCTCGGCCTGGTTGGTCAGAAAGAACACGAGCAAGGCGATCCCGACGAGCAGCACACCGGCGACGACAATGGCCGACTCGCCCGGAGCGAACAGAGAGATCAGGGCAAAGCGCGAGCCGTCTTGATAGCCCTCCTCACTGAGGTACCCGGGCAGATACCCGAGCACACTGATGCCCGTTGCGAGCACATAGGGCACGTACAGCAGGGCGAAGGTGACGATCGAGGCAATGATCACCTTCCACCCTCGGTGACGCAGCATCGCAGGTGCGGCAATGACGGGGATGAGCTTGGTGGCGATCGCGACGCCGAGCATGATTCCGCCCCGCCAGTGGCTCCCGGAACTGACGAAGAACACGGCCGCGAGCGTGAACACCACGCCGAGCATGTCGACGTGGGAGTTCGTGACCGCCTCCGTGGCCACCAGAGGACACCACGCCCACAGGGCGGCGCGGCGAAGATCAATGCCCCGGCGTTTCATCCCCAGCAGCAGCATCACCGTCGTGCCCACGCTCAACAGAAGTCCGGCGAGCTGGAGCGGCCAGTACCGGGCGCTCGGTCCGGTGACGGCTCGGACCCCGGCGAAGAAGATTTCGCTCGCCGGCGGATAGATCGTGGGAACGTTCGAGCGATTCAACGCCGAGCAGAACAGGTCACCGGACTGGTCCTTGTGCGCACGCTGGATGCGTTCTCCCGGGCACACGGCGTCGCCACGCTTATTGACGACCGGCTCCTGAAACAGCCACTCGGGGCGCAGGTCGTCGAGACGTTCATCCGTCGGCGGATACGCGTAGGGCGAGATGCCGGCATTTTGCACGATGCCATCCCAGGCGTAGCGGGCGGAATCGGTGCTGGTATTCGGCGGGCCCACCATGGCGGCACCACCGATGGCGACCGAACCCACGAGAACGAGCACCACCACGGCTCGCCCGCTGACCCCGCGCAACGCCAGCAGAGCGAGAACGAACAACAGCCACAGCCCTCCCGTGCAGGCCATAAGCGCGGCCGAATCCGGGTTCGGCCGAAAATTGTCGTAGCTGAGAACCGTGTATCCGGTGAGGGCAGTGCTCAGCAGCAGGAGCACAGAAACCAGAACAATTCGCACCCTGCAATACTCGCCGACTTCGGGCGTCGGCGGGTACACCCGGCGCCGTGCATACGCCCTGTCACCCAACCGTAATGATTACGGCCCTCCTGACACGCGCAAGTGGTGTGAACTGGATACATGCGGCGATTGATGTACGAGGCCCAGCGAGCGTTGGCGTCGCCGGTGCGAAACCCCCGGATGGCCACGGTCATCGGGCGACTCCTGGGCGCTGCCTTCCTCATCTGCTTCGGCACCGGGCTGTACAGCCACTTTTTGCAGGAGCCCCTCCCCGGCATGCACTTCGCGACGCGCCCCGCCTACCTGTATCAGTTCACCCAGGGCACGCATATCATCGCCGGCATCGCCTGCCTGCCGCTGCTGCTCGCCAAGCTCTACATCGTGTTTCCGGCGCTCTTCGCCTGGCCGCCGGTGAGGTCGTTCTGGAATTTTCTCGAACGCGCGTCCATCGCCCTGTTCGTGGGAATTTCGCTCGTACAGATTGCCATCGGCCTGCTCAACACCTACCAGTGGTACCCGTGGCCGTTCCCGTTCCGTCAGGTGCATTTCGCGCTCGGCTGGGTGCTCATCGGTCTCTTGGTCATTCACATCGGCATGAAACTCCCGCTGATCACCCGCTACTGGCGCAAGGCGCCGGACGGCAGCGAACCCGAGAACCTCTCCGAAGCCGCGTCCCCGGATCGGTCAAAGAATCTCGAAGAAGTACGCCGGTGGGGCGGCACTCGCCCCACCGGCGTCACCGGACGCCTGCTCGACTACATTGATGCGACCCCCGCCAGCCGCAGCAGGGTGAGTCGGCGCGGCTTCCTCACCACCGTGGCCGTCAGTGCCACCGCGGTCGTGGGCCTCACCGCCGGCCAGACCGTCACCCCCCTCGACGCCGCGAACGTGTTCGCCCCGCGCAAGAAGGGCGTCGGCCCGCAGGGCGTCCCCGTGAACCGCACCTCCACGCAGGCCAAGGTTTCGGACGCCGCCATGGACGCCGGCTGGGCGCTGACCGTCGTCTCCGCAGGGACGGAACACACGTTCACGCGCGCGCAACTGCTCGCCATGGAACAGACGGAGGTGCGACTGCCGATCGCGTGCGTCGAGGGGTGGAGCCAGATGGCCACCTGGCGCGGCGTTCGTCTCCGGGACCTCGCCGACGCGGTGGGAGCGGATGCCGGCACCTCGTTCCGTCTGATCAGCCTTGAAGAACGCGGCAGTTTCAGCAAAACCCAGATGGGTTACGAATACGTGCGCGACCCGCTCACCGTCGTCGCACTTGAGCTCAACGGGGAGACCCTCCATCTGGAACACGGCTACCCGGCTCGTATGATCGCGCCGGGCCGTCCCGGTGTGCTGCAAACCAAATGGCTCAGCCGAATCGAGGCAATAGACGCATGAGCGATCAGCTGAGAACCGGCAGCGGCAGCCGAGCGCCGGAGGCCCACGAGACACGCCTGATGCGCGGCATCCGTCTGGGGCTGATCGGCCTGGGCGTCGCTCTCCTCGCCTGGGGCGCCTACGTGATGCTCGACACGGTGCGGGTGACGCGGCTGCCCGGCGTGGCCCTGTGGATCATCGCCGCGATCATTCTGCACGACGCGATTCTCGCCCCGATCGTGTTCCTGATCGGCGTTCTGCTGCGCCGCGGCGGCCAGCGGCTCGGCGCAACCGTCGTCGTCGTGATTCAGGGATTCATCGTGGTGGGCTCGATCGTGTCGCTCGTCGTCGTTCCCGTGATCGTGGCCGTCAATTACAAGAGCGCCAACCCCACCGTTCTGCCCCTCAACTACGGGCTCAACCTGGCCGTCTTCTGGCTGGTGCTCGCCGTGTTGACGGCGGGCCTGGCCGGGTGGCTCTACTCGCGCGCAAAGCGCACAAATGAACGACCGGACACGCGCCACTCCTGAACCAAGCGAAGGCCGGCTGTTTCGGCGTGCGGTCGCAGCGCCCGTGCCCCGATTTCGGACCACGGGAACGGGGCGCTGCGGCGCCCCTGGGCGTCTTCGAGGGTGCCCTCATAGCTGAGCTCCTGATCAGGGTCGGCGCTCACCTCGATGACGAGAACACCTCCGCTCGCCAACAGGGCGGCGCACCGGTGCATCAGCGCGCGAGGGTCGCCGCCGATGCCGATGTTGCCGTCGACGAGCAGCAAGGTTCCCCAGGTACCCTCCAGCGGGATGGGTTCGAACACGGAGCGGTTGAGCACCGTCAGCCCGGCGGCGATGGCGATCCGCACGGCCGTCGCTGATACGTCAACGCCCACCGCGGACAGGCCGAGCGTGGACGCCGCGCGCAGCATCCGGCCGGGGCCGCAACCGATGTCGAGCACCGGGGAGGCAGCGCCGATCAGCAGCGAATGGTCGGTGTCGTCGGCATCGGCGCTCCACCGGGCGGCATTCATCGCGGCGGGGGCGGAGCTGTCCGGCGAGCGCACGCCGTGCAGGTACAGCACGTGTGAGGTGCCGAGCAGGGCCTCGGCATACGGTTCGGCGCCTCCGGCACCGAAGGTGGCGTCGGTCTGCGCGGGCGACCGATAGCCACGAGCTGAAGTGAGCGTCATCGGCGTGATCCCTTCTGGGCGAGGAACGGGTCGAGAGGGGCAGAAATCGGTGCTGCGGCCAGAATTGTAGCGAGAGTAGCAGCGAAGCGCCCGTTCGGGGCCTCGGACGCGACGAAATGTGCGTCGTCGATCGTGTCGACGTCCACGAGCGGCGGCAGGTGGCTCACCCGGAGGCCGGCATCCGTGAGGCGGGCGAGCTGGTGCGCGCCCGTGTCGCATTGGGACATGGGTACCCCGAGGATCAGGGAGCCGTCCGGCTTGTTCATGGCGAGCGCCCAGAAGCCGCCGTCTTCGGCGAGGCCGAGCCAGGCATCCGTGTCGACGGCCGTGTCGAAGACGGGCGCGAGAAGCTCGGCGGTCACCTGCGGGGTGTCCATGCCGATGAGCACGGTGGGCTCGTCGAAGGAGTCGAAAATGGCGGCGAGACGCGCGTCGAGGCCGCCGCTCACCTGCCGCAGTATCTCCCAGCCGGTGGCTGTGGCCGGAGCAACGTCGCCGTCGAACGCAAGAACGTGGCGCGTGGCCGGCAGAGTCGCAGCGGCGATGAGCGTGTCATCGAGACTCGCGGCGGCGAGCAGGGCCGCGTGCTCCAGGCTGAGCGGCGGGTGCAGCCGGGTCTTGACCCGGCCGGGCAGGCATTCCTTGGCGATGACAACGAGAACGGTCATGAGTGGGTCTCCCGCAGCAGCTTGGACATGTCGGAAATGGCGGTGATTGTTCCACGAACGGTGCCGGTCACCTTGCTGCGCCCCACCCGCGGGGCGTAGGGGGTGTCGACCTCCCGGATGCGCCAGTGTGCGTCCGCCGCCCGCAGAAACATTTCGAGCGGGTATCCGCTGCGACGGTCTTGCAGGTCGAGGGTCAGTAGCGCTTCGCGCCGGGCGGCCCGCATCGGGCCGAGATCATGGATGCTCACACCGGTTATTCGGCGCAGTCGCCAGGAAAGATAGGTATTTGCTATTTGTGCGTGCACGGGCCAGGAGCCGCGGGTGGTGGGACGGCGGCGCCCGAGCATCAAATCGTCGGTTCCAGCCTCGATCGGATCGACGAGGCGCGGCAGATCGCGGGGGTCCATGGACGCGTCGGCGTCACAGAACGCCGTGACCGGGGCGGTGGAGTGCAGGAGCCCCGCATGGGCGGCGGCGCCGAAGCCGCGACGGGCCTCGTTCACCACCAGGGCGCCGTGCTCCCGGGCAACGTCGGCGGAACCATCCGTTGAACCGTTGTCCACCACGATGGCCCGGTATCCTTCCGGCAGCCGAGAGAGCACCCACGGGAGGGCGCCGGCTTCGTTCAGGCAGGGAAAAACCACATCTACCCTTGTCTGAGTCATAGATCGACTTTAGGTGGGAACATCTGGTGAAACGCTGTAAGCCCCGGCACGGAAGCCGAATGCGCCCGCAGTCGGCGGCAGCGTCTGACCTATCCTGAGAGGGTGACACTCACCCCGCATTCCGGATCCGTGCGCACCGATCCGCTTGCCGGGCGCCGCATTCTCGTGATCGATGACGACCAGATGGTGTCCGAAGTGGTGTGTCGCTACCTGCGCGCGGCCGCGTTCGAGGTGAATCAGGCCTCCGATGGTGCCAGTGGTTTGCGGCACGCCGAGGACATGCGGCCCAACCTCGTGATTCTTGATCGGATGCTCCCCCAGCTGGACGGAATCGAGGTCTGCCGGCGAATCCGAGCGTCGCTGTCGATCCCGGTCATCATGCTCACCGCGCTCGGCGAGGAAGAAGACCGCATCGAGGGCCTGGAGGCCGGCGCCGACGACTACCTCACCAAGCCGTTCTCACCGCGCGAACTGGTGCTGCGCGTGCAATCCGTGCTGCGCCGCACCGGCCAGGAACCGACACCGGAGGGCGTCATCTCGGCCGGGGACTTCACGCTCGACCTCGCGGCACACGAAGTGCGGCTGCGCGGCATCCCGCTCGTGCTCACCGGCCGCGAGTTTGACCTGCTCGCGCACCTCATCGGACACCCCACCACGGTGTTCAGCCGCGAAGACCTGCTCCGTTCGGTGTGGGGCTGGGAATTCGGCGACCTGTCCACGGTGACCGTGCACGTGCGCCGCCTGCGCGAGAAGATCGAGGCCGACCCGGCACATCCGCTGTTGCTCAACACGGTGTGGGGTGTGGGTTACCGCTTCGACCCCGTACAGGGCGGCCAGGGCAGCGCGCCGCCAGAGGGATCCGTGGCGCCCGCTCCCGCGGCAGGGTCCGAAGAATGACACCGGGCGATCTGGCGAGCGTCGCCACCGTCGCCCTGGTCGGCGCGGGCCTGCTGAGCGTGCTGGCACTGGGCGCGCTGGTGGTGGCGGCGCGGCGCATCCGCTCTCGGCATGTGGCGGAGGATTCGGTGTCACAGACGGTCACCGCCGACACCGACTCGGCGCCGCTGGCCGAGGTGCGCGCCGAACTCGCCCGCACGGCACGGCGGCTGGCCGAGGCTCGAGAGCTCGAAGTGCGGGTCGAGGCCAGCCGCCGAGAACTCGTGTCGTGGATCTCGCACGACCTGCGCACGCCGCTCGCCGGAATTCGAGCGATGGCCGAGGCGCTCGAAGACGGCATGGCACCCGACCCGGAGCGGTATTACCGGCAGATTCGCGGTCAGGTGGACCAGCTCACCGGCATGGTCGACGACCTGTTCGAACTATCGCGTATTCACGCAGGGACGCTTCACCTCACCCTGGAGCAGGTGCCGCTCTACGACCTGATCAGCGACGCGGTGGCGGAACTCGCGCCGGTGGCGACCGCGAAGTGGCTTGACCTGCGATTCGAGGGCGAGCGAGGCCTGTCCATTCACGCCGACCCGCGAGAGCTGTCCCGGGTGGTGGGCAACCTCGTGATGAACGCCATCCAGCATTCGCCGCCGGGCAGCCGCATTGTCGTCTCGGCCACCCGCCACGACCACGCGCTCGCGTCGATCGCCGTGCTCGATTCTGCGGGCGGCATCCCTGACGACGACCTCCCACGGGTCTTCGAAGCCGGGTGGAGGGCCAGTGGACCGCGAACACCGGCCGAGTCGGGACTGCCGACGGGCGGCGCGGGCCTCGGCCTCGCCATCGTGCAGGGCATTGTGCGGGCGCACGGCGGAGAAGTCTCGGTTCTGAACACCGCCGACGGATGCCGCTTCGAGGTCCTGCTGCCCGTCGCCCCCGCGTGATCCCGCCGGCGTCCGCCCTGCCGCCCGGTTCCGGCTGATCCCGCCCGTCGTCCGCCCGGCCGCACGGTTCCTAGTTCAGGAGATCCGCTCCCGCGGGGCGCGGAGGTGCCGGAACGACGCGGATCTGCCGGCACCAGCCCGAGGATCTCCTGAACTAGCAACCACGGGCGAGGTTGGAGGGATCCCCGGCTGCGGCGCGCTAGTGCTGCACGGCGGCGCGGAGCGGGGCCGAGGCGAACTCACGCACGCCGTCTTCGAAGGTGATGGCGGGCATCCACTGCAGTTCCCGGCGCACGCGCTCCGATGACGCCGTAATGTGGCGCACGTCGCCGAGCCGGTACTCCCCCGTGACCACGGGAGCGGGACCGTTCGACGCCGAGCTCAACGCCTCGGCCATTTCACCGATGGTGTGCACGGTTCCGCTGCCCACGTTGAACGGGCGAAACAGGGCCTCCGTGGCATCCCGAGTGAAATCGATCGCGGCGAGGTTAGCGGATGCGATGTCGCGCACGTGCACGAAATCGCGGCGCTGGGCGCCGTCCTCGAACACCCTGGGGGCTTCACCGCGCTCCAACGCCGAGCGAAAGAGCGACGCGACACCGGCGTAGGGCGTGTTCTGAGGCATGCCCGGACCGTAGACGTTGTGGTAGCGCAGCGCGATGGCACGTCCGCCGGTTGCTCGGGCCCACGAGGTCGCGATGTACTCCTGGCCGAGCTTCGTACCGGCATAGACATTGCGGGGGTCAAGCGGGTCATCTTCGGAGATCAGCGCCGGGTGCAGGCGGTCCCCGGTAACCTCGTCGACCGGGTCGAAGCGGCCGGCATCGAGGTCGATCGCGCGGCGGGGTCCGGGGCGGGCCGGGCCGTGGTGTCCGACGTAGCTCCCCTCGCCGTAAACGACCATCGACGAGGCCAGCACCAGTCGATCAATCCCGGCAACAGCCATTGCCGCGAGCAGCACGGCCGTACCCACCTCGTTGCTGGTGACGTAGTCGGGGGCGTCTGCAAAGTTGACGCCCAGACCCACCTTGGCGGCCTGGTGGCAGACCACATCGACGTCGGCGAGGGCGTCCGCCACATCGTTGGGGTTGGTGACGTCACCGTGAATGAAGTCCACTCTCGCGTCCATCGCGGGCGGCGCTCCATGCACATCGGCGCGCAGCGAATCGAGCACACGCACGCGCCAGCCACGTTCAAGGGCTTGTTCCACGATGGCGCCACCGATGAATCCGGCGCCACCCGTGACGAGAAGATGCGTCATTCTGTGGCCAAACCGGCCGGTACCGCCTCGGGGCGCACAACGCCGCGAGCCAACGCGGCGCTCACCTCGGCACTGGCGACGAGTTCTCGCGGCTCGAAGTTCTCGGGCAGTCCACGCAGGATCGCGTCGATCGCCGTGAGAATGCGCGGCTGCGCCGCCCTCAACCGATGAAACACGAGCGATGCCGAGACGGCTTCGGTCGCCTCGAGCGGGGTCAGTCCGGCATCCGCGTCGGTAACGAAGGACAGGTTGACGGTGCCCATGTTGAGTTCGGCGGCGAGGACCACTTCGGGATACTGCGTCATGTTCACGATGTGCGCCCCGATGGAACGAAACCAGGTGGATTCTGCGCGGGTCGAGAAGCGCGGGCCCTGGATGACAACGACGGTACCTGTGGGAGAGAAGTCTTCGCCGAGCACTGTGAGCGCCTCAATGGCAATGCGTCGCAGGGTGGGGTCGAACGGGTCTGCTGCGGCCAGGTGCTGCACCGATCCCTGGTCGAAGAAGGTGTCGGCGCGCGCGGTGGTGCGGTCGATGAACTGGTCGGTCACGACGAGCATTCCCGGCGGGTACTCCGGGCTCACGCCGCCGACGGCCGCGGACGAGATAATGGCGCGCACACCGACCGAGGCGAGAGCCCAGATGTTGGCGCGGTAGTTGATGAGGTGCGGTGCTTCGCTGTGCCCGGAACCGTGCCGCGGGAGAAAAGCGACGGTGCGGCCCGCGCGCTCACCGACGGTGACCTGCGCCGTTCCGTAGGGCGTGTCGATCTCATGCGTGGTGGACAGGCTCGAGCCGAAGAGCTCGTACAGTCCCGAGCCGCCGATGACGGCGACCTCCGCTTTCGCGGGGGTGGTGATGGTCACAGATGGCTCCCAGAAGTCGTAATTGTGTGGATTCAGTCTTTCACGCCGGGTGGCAGTCCGTCCGTTATTGCGGGGGTCGAGGCCGTGCTATTTCGCCGCCGGTGCCTATTCTTGAAGGGACGATTCGAAGGACATATGCTCGCCTCCCCGCCGCACGCCGACGCTTCCTCCACGTGGGAAGCTCTGTTTGCGACCAATCTCGTGCTCACTCTCTCGAGCCTGCGCCATGGCATGTCAGACCCCACGCACGCAGTGGCCGGCGACGGCGCCGTGTGGCGCACGACGCTCACCCACGACGGGCCGGCGTCGCTGCGCTTCACCCAGTCCGGACTGCACACGATTCGGTGCGAGTCATGGGGACCCGGCGCCCGTGCCGCGGTGGAGGCTGCGCCGGAGATGGTCGGCGCCCTCGACGATCCCTCGACCTTCCGGCCCGGGGATGCACGGTTGAGTGACGCGCACCGACGCTGGCCGGGGTTGCGCATCCCGCGTACGGGCCGGGTGTTGGAGTCGCTTATCCCTGCCGTGCTTGAACAAAAAGTGGTCGGGGTGCAGGCGACCGCGTCCTGGCGCCGGCTTGTTCGCGCCTACGGCACGGCGGCGCCCGGGCCGGCGCCCCTGAACATGATGGTCGTCCCGGCCAATCGCGCCTGGCAGCTCATCCCGTCCTGGGAATGGCACAAGGCAGGCGTCGATCCGCGTCGCGCCGGGATCGTGCAGGAGTGCCTCGGCCTTGCCCGCCAGCTCGAGGCCGCAACACTGCTGAGCGCAGCGGATGCATCTGCTCGCCTCCGTGCCGTGCCGGGCATAGGAGCGTGGACGGCCGCGGAAGTTGCGCAGCGCGCGTTCGGGGATGCCGATGCGCTGTCAGTGGGTGACTATCATCTGTCCGACGTCATTGGGCACTCTTTGTTCGGGCGTCCCTTCACCGACGAGCAGATGGTGGAGGCCATGGAGAAGTGGCGCCCTCACCGCTATCGGGTCGTGCGCTTGCTGCAAGCCAGCGGCACCGCGCAGAAGCCTCGGCACGGCCCGCGAATGTCGTTCGTCGACCACCGCAATCACTGAGCACTAGCAGCCGATGCCGGCGGGATTCTGCAGGCAGTCGTGAGCCACGAGCACCGTCTTGATGTGCCGCACGGCCACCGGTAAGGGTGGTGCGGCCGCCGCGACCGTGCCGACCACCGCGGTCCACGAGCCACCGCCCACTCGATACTGCGCCCGGTACTCCACCGTGACGCCTGCCACGACATCCCCGCGCACGTCATAGATGTGGCTCGTGTCGGTGACCGAGAACTCCGGAACGCCGAGGTCCGCCCACGTCGCGCCGCCGGTCCCCGACGTGAGCCGGCCACCGTCTCCGAAATCCCAGTGAAACGCGACCGGTGTGAACCGAACCTGCGCCGCACTGCCCAGCAACGTTCCAGACACCTCATGAACGGATGCCGCACCCACGAAGTTCGCCGCCAATCCCACCAGGGCCACCCCGTTGGGCTCCATGGACTGCGTTGGGGCGAGCGGGGCGAACCCCGCAAGATCGCTCACGCTGGTGATCGTCGGTGCCGTACACGTCGCACAACCCGGCACCACCGCCACCGGGATCGCGGACACCGCATCCGGAGCGCCGAAGGACCCGCCGATTCCGAACCTCGCCGGGACGAAACCGGGCGGCGCGACGGTGACGTTACCCGACGCGTTCCCGCCGCCGCCCTGACCTGGGCCGCTCTGACCTGGGCGGTTCTGATCGCCGCCACGACTCGCGCCCTCCTGGCCCCCGCCGCGCGAGCCGCCGGACGCCCCCGTGCCGGGAGTCGACGTGTTCCAACCGGCAGACAGGTCGACCGTCCCGTGATCGGTAACCGCGCCCCTGACTGGGCAGACTTCGACTTGCACGGAGCCGGCTACACAATTGTCGGCAAGCGCGGCCGAGACCTGCCCAAGCGCGAGTAGACTCCCCACAAGAATTGCTAGCAGAAGTCGGCGCCGGACCATGGTTCTTCCTTGTCAACGAGGAGATCAATCGCGTTCTTGTCGCTGGAAACAAATGAGACTCGGAAGGCGACCCGGTCTCCCCGGTTCGCAGGCGTCACATCCGCGTCGTGCGCATCGTGAACCCTGACTTGACTGACGTCAATGCACAGATACACGGCCACCGAAGCGCGACCGACCGCGTCGTCATGGTACCGAGCGAGCGAAACGGTGTCGAAACTAGACGCACCCGTTGTCCTGCGCGCGCTCTCGCGTATCCCCGCAAGTGCACCCCGCACGACCGGGTCATATTCAGGTGTCACCAGGTGGGAGATCACATTTAGATCGGTCGCGCCGTCATGGTTGATCTCATCGGTCAGCGCCAGGTATTCCCCGTACGTCGCCGCGGCCGCGGCGAGGGCCTCGTCGTTCGAGGCGAAGACCGGAGCGACGACCGGGTCGGGGTCGTTCGTCCATACGGGAACGGGGGCAGCGGCGCATCCGCCGAGGGTCATCGCCGCCATCACCATCGAACCGGCCACAAACCCACGAGTAGAAGCGCGCATGCGGTCAATGTAGAACACTCCGGAACGCCTGGGGAGTTATCCACAGGGCCAGATCGTGTATCAGTCGGGCCGGTCGCCGCGCGGCGACCGGCCGCGCGGGCGGATCAGTGCACGTAGACGGTGATGGGTGCCGCGAGCGGACCGGCCGGCCGTACCGCGAAGGAAGAGAGTGCGCCGTCGCCGGAGTACCCCACGGCGGCGACGACGGCGTCGGGCCCGGATACCGCGTAGTTCGTGCCGGCGAGAAGGGGCACGTCCACCGGCGTGCCTGCGGGCACGGCGATGGTCAATCGGGCACCGCCCTCCGGCGCCAGCGTGACGCGGGCACCCGTCGTGGCGGGGTTGAAGAGGTGCAACACCGGACCGGGGCCGGGTGCGACGCTCAACAGAAAGTCATCGGCGAGGGCCTCCGAGGCGGTGAACCACGCGAAGTCCTTGCTGGTGGTGCCCGTGGTTTCGGTGCGTGCGGCGGCCACGACGGGCTGGTCTGACGTGACCTCGATCGAGAAGGTTCCCTCGGTGAGCGACGGCAGGGGAATGTCGGTGGCGATGCCGGGCTCCAGCTGCACCTCGGTCGACGTTCCTGCCGTGCCCGCGGTGGTACTGACGACGCCGACCTGCACGGTGGCCGGCTCAATGCCGGTGACGAGAACGCGCACGCTCGGCGTCCCCTCCGGCACTCCGGCATCCGTGCCGTTGTCTTCGGCCGCGGGTGACGCCAACAGGCGCACGCCCGATATGAGCTGGCGCACATCCGGACCGGTCGACGGAGCGATGAGCTCCACGCCGTCCGGTTCAATGCCGCGAATGCTGCTCTGCTCGAGCGTGGCCGTCGTCTGTCCGCCGCTCGACTGCACGTGCACGACGGGAGACTTGAGGTTCGGCGCGAGGCCGGCCAGCGACACGACGCGCTGCTCGCCCGGCTGCACGAGAATGCCGGTTGCTCCGGGTGCATCGACGATGCCGGCTTCACCGAACACACTGATATCAACGGTGGCAAGCACGGTTGTGGGGTTGCTCAGCAGCACGAGGCTCGTGCGGCCCACATCGGTTGAGCCGCCGACGAGCCACGCGTCGCTGGTTGCTTCGGCGCAGGCGTCCGCGGTGAATCCGGCCAGGGTCTCGGTCGCCACCGTCTGCGACTGGCTGCCCGCGATCAGCGGCGCTTCCGTCGCTCCGTCCTCGGCGAGCAGGCTCAGCATGAGCGGCGCGGCGTCTCCAGAGGAGTTGTCGACCGCGGTGAGGTCTCGTGCGGTGACGGGGAGGGTATCGTCGCTCGCGGCCGTGGTGCGTGCCGTGTGCACGGACGCTGCTTCGCCAACGGATGTCGCCGCCTGCGCCTGACTCGAATCTTCCGCCAGGTGCAGCACAGGTCCGGGGCATACCCGTTTCTGCTCGCTCGGCATGGGCGTGACGAGTTCCGCTACCGGAGTTGCGGTGATCGTCGGCCACGGCACCGTGACGCCGCCGCCCACGATCCCCACGGCGAGGGCGGCGCCGATGATGCCGACGGTGGCGGTGACTGCACGCTTGCCGATGCGGGCCGGTGAGGAGTTACTGGGCATTGTCGGTCGCCTCTGGCTTCGTCGGGGGTGTGTCGGAGCCGGCTTCCGGATTCGTGGCGTCCTCGTCGGCGATCTGCGGCCGCTGAGGCGGCGCGAAGGCCTGCTGCCGTTTGCGCTCGAGTCTGTCGGCCGGCGATTCGAACGTCGATCGGCGCGGGCCGGCGGGTAGCACGGGTGCCTCGGGACTCGCTGCCTCGCGTGCGGGCGGTGCCCACCGGTCTGTGTTGGGTGTCACCGACTCGGCCTTGCGCGGTGTTTCATCTGCCGCGGCCGGCTCCGGCGGAGTGTTCTGGCCCGGATTGGTCGTCGCGGCGCCGGCCGGCGAGACGGTTTCGGACGCCCGGTCGTTCGAGGCGGCGGCGGGGGCCGTGGACAGGCGTTCCTCCTTGGCCGCGCCCCTGGCCGCGGTGGCGTCCGCCCTGGCTGAGGTCCTGGCTGCGAGGGCGTTGCGCTTTGCCGCAGTCTTCGCTTCCTTGGCCTCGTCTTTCGCTGCCCTGGCCTCGTCTTTCGCTGCCTGCTTCGCTGCCGCCGCATCAGCTTTCGTCCTGCTGGCGTTCGTCTTGGTCGCGGCCTTTCCGGCCGCTGTCTCGTCGTTCGCGGCAATCTTCGCCGCCGTCGCGGCGACCTTCGCTGCGCTGGCGTCCGTCCGGGTCGCCGACCTGGTCGCGATGGCGTCGGACTTCATGGCGGTCTTCGCAGCGTTCGCGGCCGCCTTCGACTCCGCACGAGAGAGACTTGGCGATGCCCCCGTGTACGACCCGCCCGACGGGGAGTCGGTGGGTTCGGCCGGGACGGCTGTGACGGTGACCGGGGCGGCCGCGGACACCGGGGCATCCGAGGTCACAACCCTGGTGCGGCCGATGCGCCGCCTGGGCTTGGCCCGTTTGGCATTCTCGCGCGCGGCGCGCCGAATCGCTTCCCGGTTGGCTTGGCGAACGGCTTCCCGCCCGGCGCCGGTCGGAATGGAGAGCAATACGGTGACGCCGATCACGACGAGGGCCGCCAGCGTCACCAGCAGGCCGTACAGCCCGCCGGCATTCGCCGGAATCTGGGATGCTCCCGGGTCCTCGGACGTTGCTTCGTGCTGCCACAGCCGCCCGAAGTTTGTGTCGCCGACGGGAGCGAGCGCCGCGTTGCCGTCGAGCGCAGTCTCGGTGCGAATAGCCGTGGCTGCGGCCGCGGGGCTCGCGGCGGCCAGCACTCCATTTTCGGCTCCGGGCTCGACCTGCAGCACCACAAAACGGATGCCGAAATCGGCCAGTCCCTGGGCCGAGTCCAGGCCGCTCCGAGAGGCGAGGTTGCCGGCGAGTGCCGCGAGTTCACGCTGGTTGGCGGTGGGGGTCTGGTCGGTGTTCTCCAGCGTCGACTGCTGGTTGAGGACTGTTCCGGTCCCTCGCACCACAGCAGCACGGATGCCACCGTCGGCCTGCGGCGTGACCTGCAGCGTGCCGACCCTGGGGTTGATCTGGGCCTCGGCGTCAACGAACGCGGGCTGCGTGCGCCCCTGTCCCTTCTCGACCACCGACGTGCCGAGCGGGTACGCGGCCAGCAGAGGAATAGCCACGAGCGTCAGGGCAAACGCGGCGGTGAGGCCGGGAGCAAGTGCCACGCGGCGCATGCCGCGCAGGGCGATGATCGCAGCGCCGACAATACCCATCCAGTACAAGCTGAGGCCGGTACCTGACCACACGCCGATCGTTTCGGAGCCAACCGACACCAGGCTGAGATGATTGGCGGCTACAGCGGTGCCGAAGCCGAGCACTGCGAGCAGCAGGGCAACGGCCCCGCTGCGGGCACCATTGAGCAAGAGCGCAACGAGGGCCAGCAGCGCCAGCGGGATGAGCAGCACGGGCACCAGAAGCTCGGCGTTCACGGCCGACAATCCGAGTCGGTCGAGCAGCGGGATCCATCCGCCGAACTCGCCCAGCGGGAAGCCGAGCGCGAGCTGCGCACCGCTCACGGGGGTGGTGGACACCGCCAATCCCGGGTCCGCGAACAGGCCGAGCCAGTTGCCGCGCCGGCCCTGGTCGATGATCAGCGGCCCGAAGAGCGCCAATGCCGGCAGCGGGATGCCGATGAAGCGCATGACGCTGCGTCCGCTGGTGACCAGGGCGACAACCCACAACACGAGAAGCGCGGGCGCGAGCGACGGGGCGCACGCCACGATGGCGGCGAAGAGCAGGGCGGCGGATGCCGACGCCGACCAGGAGCGCGCAGCCGAGAATGCGGCGAAGAACAGCCAGGGAAGAAGCAGGTGCACGAGGATCGCGGCGGGGCGCCCGGTGGAAAGCGCGCTCAGGAACGTGGGCGCGAAAACCCACATCACGGCCGTGAGGGCACGCAGCGAGCCACGCTCGGTGAGACGCGTCGACGCCATCCACGCCCCGATTGCGGCGAGGGGCAGGGCGAGCAGGTAGACGAGAACGAGGGAGAAGGAGGGGGCCCAGGCGGTGAGCGAACCCAACACGGCGAGCACCCCGCCGAACGGGTCGGCGGCGCCCACGAACCCGAGGCCGACGTCGCGCCAGCCGTAGGCGGCGCTGCTCCACAGGTTCGTCAGATTCGCCGAGAGCGGGAGCATACCGCCGCCGGTCAGGGTGCGGGCATTGAGCAGCGGGGCGAACACGATCGCCGCGAGCAAACCGGCGGCGAGCAGCGTCCACGCTCCGCCGCTGGCGAAGAAGCGGATCTCGGGACGATCGCCGCGGATGCCCGCAAGGCTCGCTTCACGCTGCAGCGCGTGGCGCCGCCGCATCTCGGCGCTCGTCACCCGCAGACTCGCGATCGACGCCCAGCCGAGGGTGCGAGTGGCGGCGAGCCGCCGGCGAGCCCTGGCGACTCGTCCCAGATGAAAGGCCGCACCGAGCGCGGTTGCAAATTCGCCCAGCACAGCGCCGGGCTCCTTACGGAGGAGCTGCCCGATGGAGCGGAGAAAAGCGAGCGGGATCAGGGAGAGCCAGTGGAAGGCCAGCGCCCAGCCGGGCGAATACGCCAGTCGTCGGTGCAGCTGTGCCGCGCGTTCGGCGCGCACGCGGCGGCGCCGCAAGCGTCCGCGAGAGGACTGGTTGGGGCCGGCCACGCCGTCTCCCGCCGACGCGACGCGGGCGGCCGCAACGACCGAAACGCGGAATCCGGCGAGTCGAACCCGCACACAGAAGTCCAGCGAGTCGTCGACAGCGGGCAGAGCCGGATCGAAGCCCTCAAGCTGATTCCAAACCGTGTGGCGCACGAGCATGCCGCCGGCACTGACCGCCAGCACGTCGCTGACGCCGTCGTGTTGGCCCTGATCGAGTTCGCTTTCCACGAGCGACACCGTCGTTCCGCCGGGTGTCATGGTCAGGCCGAAGTCGTGAATGTATTCCCGGGCCTCCCACTCCATCACCTTGGGCCCGGCAACGGCCACCGACGGGGAGATCTCGAGCTGCGCCAGCAGCGCCGCGAGGGCGCCCGGCTCCGGGGCGCTGTCCTGCGCGAGCAACCAGAGCATCTCGCGGTCGTGCTCGGGGGGCGCAATTTCGCGCACCCCGGCCGCAATCGCCGCACCGAAGCTCAGGCCGGCGGATGCTGCGATGAATTTTGTCGGTCCGAAGTCACCGAGAAGCTTGGCCGTGGCATCCGTTGACCCGCCGTCGACCGTGATCACAATGTCGGGCTGGCGGGTTTGGCGAGCGAGCGCCTCAAGAGTTCGCTCAAGGTGCTTCGCACCGTTCCGGGCGACAAGGATGGCAGTGACTCGCGGTTGCATAACGTAGACAGCCTAGGTCGGCGATGGCCGACAGAGGTCATGTGGGAGGGCGCGCCTCAAAATTGGGTGCCGGAGCGCCGCGAGCAACACACGCCGCGCGCAGTGAACCGCGTGCAGTGAACCGCGCTGGGTCAGGCGCGTTTGCGGAGCTTCCGACGCTCGCGTTCGGACAGCCCGCCCCAGATACCGAAGCGCTCGTCATTGGCCAGCGCATATTCCAGGCACTGCGCCCGCACCTCGCACGATGCGCAAATTTTCTTGGCATCGCGGGTCGATCCGCCCTTTTCCGGGAAGAACGCCTCCGGGTCCGTCTGGGCGCATAGGGAATCCGTCTGCCAGGAGAGCGGATTACCTTCGCCCTCGTCCGGTCGTACACCAGGAACACCCAGTCGAACAGGGTCTACGAACCAGTCCTCGGGGACCCCAGAACGATAATCGGATTCAGCCATATCGTCTCCCAGCGATCAGGTGACACCCCGGTTGCGCGCCACTCCCTAATTACACCGTTGTAGTTCCAATTCGTCAAGTCGCAGATCGTAAACCCTCAATACTCGATCGATAGTTGCGACGCGCCCAAACAATCAAAGTTGGTCGTTTGGGAGGTTATGCCTTCGAATGAACGAATTCTGCGCCTTCCGGCCCCGCGTTTGCTTGCGGCGCGACCGAGGCCGCCGCCTGCTCCGCGTCCCAGGCGCTGCGCACCATGTCCTCGAGCGTGTGACGCATTTTCCAGTCCAGGTCACGCGCCGCCAGCTCCCCGGAGGCGACGATCCGGTCCGGATCCCCGGCCCGGCGCGGGCCCAGATCGGGCTCAAAACCGATGCCGGTCACGGCGGATACCGTCGTCATAATCTGGCCGACCGATACTCCATCACCGCTGCCCAGGTTGTAGACCGGTGCAATGGCTTCATCCGCCGCCAGCCGTCGGGCGGCAGCGACATGTGAGGCGGCCAGATCGGCGACGTGAATGTAGTCCCGCACGCACGTGCCGTCGGGAGTTGCGTAGTCGTTGCCGTTGATGCGGGGCGTGCGGCCCTCCCGGAGAGCGGTGAACACGAGCGGGAAGAGATTGTGCGGGCTCGTGTCACGCAGATCGAGTGCGCCGGAGCCGACAACGTTGAAGTAGCGCAGGGAGGTGTGCAGCAGTCCGGTGGCCACGCCCTGATCGCGCAGCAGCCACTCACCAATCAGTTTCGACTCCCCATAGGGCGACTCGGGGCTTTTGGTCGTATCCTCCGTCACGAGATCCGTGTGCGGTGTGCCGTACACGGCGGCGCTGGACGAGAACACGATGCGGGCGACCCCGGCGGCCTCCATGGCGGCAAGCAGCCTGGCGGTGGCCGTCACGTTCTGCTCGTAGGTGTGCAGCGGACGTTGCACCGAGACCCCGGCGTATTTGAATCCCGCCACATGCACGACCCCGTCGATCTGGTGGTCGGCGAACAGGTTCATGAGCAGGGTGCCGTCCAGCACATCTCCGTGCACAAAAGGCACCGTCGATGGCACGAAATTGGCGTGACCACTCGACAGGTCATCCAACACGACGACTTTGATTCCCTCGGCCAGAAACGCCCGCACGACGTGCGATCCAATGTATCCGGCTCCACCAGTGACCAACCAGGCCATATTCACCCTCGCAACAGACTTGTGCGCAGCCGCATGCCGACGCGCCTTCAGACTACCGCGCGGTCTTCGCGGGGGTGCCTGCCGGTTGCGCCGGCAGCGGTCAGACGCCCGTCGTCGCGAGAAAGACCTCGCCCGTGCCCGCGAAGGTCAGCGTGCCTTCGTCGGGCGTCACATACACGGATTCGCCACGTTTCAGCTTCACGGATGCCCCCGCTCCCGCTCCCGCCACCAGAAATCCGCCGGCCGTGCAGACCGCGATACCGGGACCGGTGAGCGTGAATTGCCGCATCACCGGCACCGCAGCATCCGCTGTCGCCTCGGCCACAATGTGCACGAGCTGAAAGTCCGGCACGTCGGGGCGGAAGACGGAGACCCCGGCCGACTCTTCGGTCGGCACCAGGTACGGCGGCGCCACGGGCGTGAAGTCGAGCACGGCGAGCAACTCGTCGATATCGATGTGCTTGGGGGTAAGGCCACCGCGGAGCACGTTGTCCGACGCAGCCATCACTTCCACGCCCAGACCCGAGAGGTAGGCGTGGATGTTGCCAGCCGGAAGATACAACGCCTCGCCACGCTTCAGCGACACCCGGTTCACGAGCAGGGCGATCACGATGCCCGGGTCGCCAGGGTACTCGGCGGCGAGCGAACGCACGGTTTCGAGTTCGCGGGCGAAGCTGACTACCGCACCACCCTCGGCGAGGAAGACCGAGTACTCGGCGAGCGCCACCACGCGCTCCACGAGCCACTTCACTTCACCGGAGTCGCCGCCGCGGCCATCGCGCAGCAACCAGTCGACGGTGTCACGCACGGCATCGGGACCGGTCAGTCGGTTCTCGAGCGCGTCAAGAGCGCTGGCCTGCGGGTCTTCGGTCGCCACGTCGAGTGCGCGCAGCTCGTCGATAAGGCGACGCACCTCGGCCACGTCGCGGAATCCGCTCAGTGCTTCGAAGGTGTCGCTGAGCGCAAAAATGAGCTCAGGCTTGTGGAACGGGTCGCGATAGTTACGGTTGCCGGCATCCACGGGCACATCCGAGGCGTTTTCCAGTGCGAAGCCCGCGAGCGCGCGCTCCGGCGTGGGATGCGCCTGCAAGGAGAGCGGATGGTCGGCGGCGAGGATCTTGAGCAGGAACGGGAGGCGCGGCGACGCCGCGGTTGCGCCGGCCCCACCGGCGAGCGGGGCAGTGCCCACGGCACCCGCAGAGCTGCCTCCGGCGAGCGCGGCACCCAGCGCCACCTCGGGGGCGGCGGCGATCCACTCGGCGAGGGTCGTGGCACCACCCGTCTGGTTCGGATCGGCGATCACGGACGGTGATCCGGCGTGCGCACCGAGCCACAGCTCGGCCTCGGGCTGACCGGACGGCTCCTGGCCGAGCAGATCGGCAATCGCGGTGGCCGATCCCCAAGCGTAGTTCCGCGGTGTATTGGTGATGCCCACAAACATGGCTGACTCTTTCCCTCGGCGTTTAGACCAAACTACCAATCCGTTTGGCGGCACCTCGGCACCGCCCTAGGCTCGCACGCATTTGCCAGCGTGATTCGCCTGATGAGCGTCGACCGCGGCCAACCGGACGGATGGAGCAACACATGACCACGAGCGACTTCCTGGGATACCAGGATCTGTTGACCGACCGCGAGCAGTCCGCCCTCAGCGACTTGCGCGCCTACCTCGACGCCGAGGTGCGTCCGATCGTCAACGAATGCTGGGAACGCGCCGAATTTCCCCGGCAGATCATCAAGCCGCTGGCGCAGCTGGGCATGTACTCATTCCCGTGGCCCGAGACCGTCCCGTTCGAGAACTCGGCCGTGTTTCGTGGCTTCGTGGCGCTCGAGCTCGCGCGCGTCGACGCATCCGTTGCCACGTTCGTCGGCGTGCAGAACGGACTGGTCGCCGGCTCGATCGCGGCCTGCGGTTCAGCTGAGCAGCGCGCCGAGTGGCTGCCGAAGATCGCGTCGGGCGATCTGATCGGCGCGTTCGGCCTCACCGAACCGCTATCGGGCAGCGACGCGGCGCGTGGTCTGCAGACCACGGCCCGGCGCGAGGGCGACACCTGGGTGCTCAACGGCGCCAAGCGCTGGATCGGCAACGGCACCTTCTCGGACATGACGATCATCTGGGCACGCGACGAGGCCGACGGCCAGGTGAAGGGCTTCATGGTGCTCACCGACACCCCCGGCTACCAGGCCACAAAGATCGAGGGCAAGATCAGCCTGCGCACCGTGCAGAACGCCGACATCACCCTGGACAACGTTTCGGTTCCCGAGAGCATGCGCCTGCAGAACGCGAACTCGTTCAAGGACACGGCCCGGGTCCTGCGTCTCACCCGCGCCGAGGTGTCGTGGTCTGCTGTGGGCAACGCGGTGGGTGCCTACGACGCGGCCGTCGCGTATTCCAAGACGCGCATGCAGTTCGGCAAGCCGATCGGCGGCCACCAGCTGGTGCAGGATCTGCTGGTCAAAAGCCTCGGCAACATCACCGCGAGCCTCGGAATGGTCGTGCGGGTCTCGCAGATGCTCGACGCGGGCACCCAGCGCGACGAGCACTCCGCCCTCGCGAAGACCTACACGACCAGTCGGATGCGCGAATCCGTGGCGTGGTGCCGGGAACTGTTCGGCGGCAACGGCATCGCCCTGGAATACGACGTGGCACGGCACTTCGCCGACGCCGAAGCTCTCTACTCCTATGAGGGCACCCAGGAGATGAACACCCTCATCGTGGGCCGCGCGATCACCGGTGAGGCCGCATTCGTCTGACCCCCGTCCTCGTGCCCCGCCCACCTCGCCCGCCCGCCCCGCCCGCAAAACCGGTGTATTTCGTGCCACACCGGTTTCGGGGGCGGTTCGGTTCGGCGTGTCCCAGATAGTCCGGTTTTGCGGCGGGCCGGTCTGCCGGGCGCGGGCGCACAGGCGGCTTGCAGAAGCGGATGCGCAGGCGCTACCGTCTCGGATATGACACACGTGGGCAGCCCCGTACCGACGAACCGGTCATCCGTTGAGTGACGACGATCTCGACGCGGTCGTCGTGGGTTCCGGCCCCAACGGCCTGGCCGCCGCCGTCACGCTCGCGCGCGCCGGCCTGAAGGTGCGGGTGTATGAGAAGAACTCCCTGATCGGCGGCGGCGCGACAACCGCGGAGCTCACCCTGCCCGGGTTTCGTCACGACGTGTGCTCCGCCGTGCATCCGATGGCGCTCTCCTCGGAGTTCTTCCAGCGTTTCGGCCTCGAGGAGCGGATCAACCTCGTCACACCCGACGTGTCCTACGGGCATCCGCTCCCGCAGGGCGAGGCCGCCGTCGCGTACCGCGACCTTGAGCGCACCGCAGCGGGGCTCGGCGTTGACGGGCGGGAGTGGCTGCGGCTGTTCCGTCCGCTGGTTCGCCACGTCGACGAGGTGTCCGAGCTCATCGGCAACCAGCTGCTCAGGGTGCCGCGGCATCCGCTCACCGCGGCCCGCTTCGGCCTCCGGGTGCTCGAACAGGGCAGCCCGCTCTGGAATTCCCGGTTTCGCGAAGACCGGGCACCGGCCCTGCTCACGGGGGTCTACGCGCACGCCATCCGCTCCCTGCCGAGCCCCTCGACCGCCGGCGCCGGGCTCGTGCTCGCGACGTACGGCCACGCGAAGGGGTGGCCCATCCCGATCGGCGGAAGCAGCGCGATCACGGGCGCCCTGGTCGAAGACCTGCTCGCGCACGGGGGCGAGATCTACGCCGACAGCTACGTTCGGCGGCTGAGCGACCTGCCGACAGCCCGGATCGTGCTGCTCGACGTGACCCCGCGGGCCCTCATCGAGCTCGCCGACGGCGCCCTGCCGACCGCCTACGCGCGCCGACTCGCCCGATTTCGGTACGGCAACGCCGTGGCCAAGGTCGACTTCGCTCTCTCCGGACCCGTGCCGTGGAGCGCCGCCGAACTTCGCAACGCCCCCACGGTGCACGTGGGCGGCACCCGGGGGCAGATTGCCCGGGCCGAGAACGAGGTGTCACGCGGCAAGCATGCCGCCGAGCCCTACGTGCTCGTGTCCCAGCCGAGCATCGTCGACCCCACGCGCGCGCCGGCCGGACAACACGTGCTCTGGGCGTACACGCACGTGCCACGCGGCTCCGACAACGATCAGACCGAGCCCATCACCCGGCAGATTGAACGCTTCGCACCCGGCTTTCGCGACCTGATCCTGGCCTCGGCAAGCCGTACCGCACACGACATTGCCGACTACAACCCGAACTACGTGGGCGGGGATATCGCGGCCGGGGACGTGTCGATGCTGCAGCTTGTCGCCCGCCCTGTGCTCACACCCGACCCGTGGCGCACTCCGCTGCCGGGCGTGTACCTGTGTTCCTCGTCCACGCCGCCGGGGCCGGGCGTGCACGGTCTGGCCGGTTACCGCGCCGCCCTTAGCGCCCTCCGGCACGAGTACAACGTGCAAGAGCCGCCGCAACTGTCCCCCGCCCACATCTGAGAAGGGCACGCCCGTGGCCGTCAACTACCGTTTTGTCTCCTGCACGCCGGCCGACGTCTTCGCCGTGCTCGCGAACGGCTGGCTCTATCCGAGCTGGGTGGTGGGAGCCACGCGCATGCGCCGGGTGGACGACACCTGGCCCGCCCCGGGCAGCGCCCTGCACCACTCGGTAGGCGTCTGGCCCCTCGTGATCAACGACACGACCTCGGTACTCGAGTGGGATCCGCCCCGTCACGCGCTCCTGAAGGCCCGCGGCTGGCCGCTCGGTGAGGCGAGCGTCGCCGTTGACGTGCAGCAGAGGGAGAACGGATGCGTCATCCGCATCCGTGAGGTCGGCACCGCCGGGCCGGCACGCCTGGTTCCCCGCTACGTCAGCGACCCCGCCCTGCGCGTGCGCAACGTGGAGACGCTGCAGCGACTGGCCTTCCTCGCCGAGGGGCGAGCCTGAGCCGGGTTGCGCGGAATCGGCCACCCTCGCTGCCCGCCGACCCCACAATATGACACCAGGCGAACGGGCCGGAACCAACCAGCCCGGTAACCTTAGGACCATGCCCGCCGTTCGCAGTCGTTTCGTCGTTCGCACCTTTGCGACGTTTGTGCTGTTCACGGTGCTGGCCGGCCAATTCTGGCGCAATCTGGGCGGCTGGTGGGGGTTCGGCGCCGTCGCCGTGATTGTGGTCGCCGGCAGCGTGGTGGGCCTGATTTTGCAGAAGCCCGACTGGAAATGGCGCCGGTTCCCCAAATCCCTGATTCTCTTCATGCTGCTCGCGACCCTGTCGGTCCTGTGGTCGTTCTATCAGGGAGCGAGCCTTCTCGGCGTCGCCCTGCAGTGGAGCGCGACGGTCGCCGCCCTGTTCGTGGCCCTCGTGCTCACCTGGACCGAGCTCCTGCGCACGCTCGGGGTGGCGCTGCGGTGGATCCTCGCGCTGTCCCTCGCCTTCGAACTCTTCGTCAGCGTCGTGATCCAGCAGCCCGTTCTTCCCTTCTTCGTGGAGTACGAGGGCAAAATACCGCTCGCGTTTTATTGGTCCCGCGGGCTGCTCCTCGACGGTGGGCCCATCGAGGGCATCGTCGCCAACCGCAACCTCCTCGGCTTCGTGGCGCTGATCGCCGTGATCGTGTTCGCCGTGCAGCTCGCCGCCCGCACCGTCAGACGCGGCTGGGGCATCGTCTGGCTGACCCTCGCCGTGGCGACGCTGCTGCTCACCCGATCCGCCACGGTCACCTTTGCTACCCTCGTCGTGCTTGTGGTGCTCGGCTTCGCCCTGTGGGCCAGAAGCGTGCACCACCAGGCCCGACGGCCGGTGTATCTCGTGGCCGCCGCATCCGTTGTGGTCGGCGTGACCGCGGTGCTGACGTTCTTCCCCCTGTTGACGCAGCTGCTCGGCAAGAGCTCGGACCTTACAGGTCGCTTCGATATTTGGCGCAGTGTCACCGAGCTCGCGAGCGAACGCCCCGGGTTCGGCTGGGGGTGGGTGGGGTACTGGGTGCCCTGGGTCGAACCGTTCCAGGGGCTGGCCGTACGCAACGGCGTCACGTACCTGCAGGCGCACAACGCATGGCTGGACGTGTGGCTGCAGCTGGGCATCGTGGGCCTCGTCCTGTTCACGGCGCTCGTGTCGGCCACGATGTGGCGTGCGTGGTTTCTCGCCATCGACCGCCCGCGGCTCGGTGTTTCCAACACCGCGCCCTTTCGCGCGTCCGCCCTGCTGCCGGTGCTGATCATGGCGGCGCTGTTGGCGCAGAGCGTGGCGGAGAGCCGGCTGCTGATCGAATACGGATGGCTGCTGCTTATCGTGATGGCCGTCATGACCAAGCGGCAGCAGGGCACGCCCGCGCCGATGCCGTAGCGCCGACCAAGACAGGTAAATTGGTAGATCCATGACGTCGCCACGCCCCACTCCCCCCGTCCTTCCCGAGGCGATCAAACGTGTGCTCGCATCGCCCAAGTTCGCGGCGTCCCTGACCCTGATCATTGTCGGGGTGGCATTCTCCACGCATCTGCTCCGCAGCATGATGGGCTGGGCCGGCCTCGACGGCATCATCGTGGGGCTCGTGCTGCTGGCGACGCTCTCGCTGCTGGCGCGCCGACCGATTGTCGAGTGGCACGGACTGCTGCCCATCTCCATCATCGTGTTCGTGGTCTGGTGCGCGATTTCCCTCGTGTGGAGCGGGTACACGCTGCACACCCTCGCCGGTGTCGGTTATCAGGTCGCGTTCGCCTTTCTCGCGATCTACATAGCCCTCGTGCGCGACACCTTCCAGGTGGTGCGGGCCTCCGGCGATGTGCTGCGAATACTGCTGGGACTGTCGATTGCGCTCGAAGTGCTCTCCGGGGTGCTCCTCGACCTGCCGATCACCTTCCTCGGAATCAAGGGCGACATGGCCGGGCTCGGCCCCCTGCAGGGGGTATTCGGTTCGCGGAATGTCTTCGGTCTGATGGCCCTCATCGCTCTGATCACCTTCGCCGTGGAACTGCGCGCCCGATCGATCCCCCGCGGCAGGGGCATCGCATCGTTGTGGCTTGCGACGATCTGCCTGATTTTCACCCGATCACCGGTGATCGTCGTCGTGGGCCTCGTGGTCGTGCTCGCCGCCCTCGCACTCACGTGGTTGCGCCGCACGTCCGTTGGCGCGCGCTGGCGCCTGCAGCTGGTGTTGCTCGGGATAACGCTGCTCACCCTGCTGGGCGTGTGGTTCGGACGCGGCGTGCTCATCACCCAGCTCAACGCGGGCAGCGAGTTCGAGGTGCGCTCCGAACTCTGGACCGAGATGTGGCGACTCGTGAAGCTTCACCCGCTGGAAGGCTGGGGTTGGGCGGGAATTTGGCCCAGCGACGTGAGCCCATACGGCTGGCTCGACTTCACCACCGGTCGCGGGCACGCCTCGGGTCTCAACGCCTACGTCGACGTCTATTTCCAGGTGGGCCTCATCGGGTTCCTGGCCTTCCTCGTGCTCGTCACCCTCGCTCTCGTACGTTCCTGGCTGCTGGCCAGCAACAAACGTTCCCTCGTCTACGTGTGGCCCGCGCTGATTCTCGTGGTGCTGCTTGTGACCAGCGCCGCCGAAAGCACGGTGCTCGTGGAGTTCGGCTGGCTGCTGCTGTGCATCTGCTCGGTCAAGGCCGCCCAGGGCATGAGTTGGCGCAGCACGCTCGCGTTCAAGCCCGACGCGAGCTGAGCCTGCTCCGCGAGCCCGACGGATGCCCGCGGCTGACGGTCAGCACGGTCGCGACGAGGACGACCGACTCTCCGCGTGCGGCCCGCTGAGCGGGCGCCTAGTGACCCCTTTGCCCCTGGTGCCGTCTGCATTCCCCTCCTCACAAGTTGCCCGTTGGACGAAAGCGTCCGGATCCGATGCTCGTGTGGCGGCCTCGGATGAAGCCGGGGTGGCACGTCCCGATCAAGCTTGATCTACGGATGCCCCGGCAAGGACTGGCATGCCACCCCATCGTTGTCACCGTCGAGCCGCCCGACATCGCCATAGTACGGGTAGTAAGTGTCAAACCAGGCCTGCGCAGCGGACCAGGTACTGAAGCTGCTGCAGTTCACTATGTCCCCGGGATTCGCCGGACCAGATGGCGGCGCTGGTGGAGCGGGCGGTGCCGGAGCGGGCGGCGGCGCGCACGGTGTCATTGCTTCAATTGCCGGGCTCAGGGCGTTCACACCGCCAAGCAGAATGCGACGGGTCGTGCCGAGCGCCTGCAGGTCACTGATGACGTAGTCGGGCACACAATTTCCGGGTATTACATACAGTGCGGCATCGTCCCGTCCCGCGAGGGCGGCTCCGGCGAGGGCATCCGCGAAGCCGGTTCCGGTGGCCAGGTAGACCACCGGCGATGACGTGAAAGAGCCACGGTTTATCGCGCTGGAGGTCAGGTACCGATCGGCGCCCGACAGTCTCTTCACATTTGCGGCCCCGAATACTCGGTCGAAGTCGCTTTCGATAGCTGCTGAGACGGCCGCTGGCCCGCCTACCACGGTGACGTCCACGGTGCCCAGTGACGCCATCAAGGCGAGGGTGGCGCGGTCAGCGGTGGCTATGGCCCCGTCGACGAGCAGTACCGGGCTGGTGTCTCCGCCCGCGACGGCCGATGCGCTCAAAGCGTCGGGGAAGTTCTTGCCGGTTGCGACGAACGCGCTCGTCGCTCCGCTGCCGAAGGCGGCCGCGTTCACGGCGCGTGAGGTGGCGTAGCGGTCGCTGCCGGCGTCCCGGCGAATCGATGGCGCCAGAGCCGATAGCTCAGTGTAGACATTCTCGGTGATCGACGCGGGCCCGCCGACGACAACGATCAGTGCCGGGGCCAGACGCCGGATCTCCGCTGCCACATTGCCCGGAAGGGCCGTAGGTGCGGTGAGTAGTAGCGGGCCACCCTGCATTGCTGCGGCCGGTGCGGCGCTGAGTGCATCGGGAAAGTTAGCACCCGAGGCGACATAGACCACAGGCACATCGGTCGGGTACTGTCCCGCGACGGCCACTGCCGTGGCATAGCGGTCCGCACCGGAAACACGCTGCACGCTCCCGCCTGCAGCGAGTGTTCCGCCCTTTGCCGGAATGTCGACACTTGCGGTACCGCAACCTCCGTCGAGTATTCCGTTCAGCACGGTGCTCTCGGCGCTGTCGATGCTCAGATTCCAGCGATACTTCACGAGCACCCAGTCGGTCGCGTAGCGACAGGTGACCGAGGACACCGGTGGCATCCACGACGCAGGGTCGGAGTCGCCCTTGGACTGGTTTACGTTGTCGGTCACGGCCACAAGCGAGGCGCCCAGACCGAGATCATTGGCGAAGGCCCGGCGTTGCTCGGCGGTCCACGAGTACGCCCCTGACTTCCATGCCTCGCTCAGCGGAACCATGTGGTCGATGTCCACGTCGGAGGGGTTCGTCCACACGGCACCGTCGTACCAGGAAAACCACTGGCCGCTTACGATGGTGCAACCGGAGTTCTTGACCACGGGGACCAGCGATTCCTGGATCAACACCTCTTCGCGGGTGTTGCACCCATTGCTGTCCGCGTCCACCCAGTGCACGAACAGGTCGCGGTTATAGCCGGACGCTGTCTCTGGAACGACGGTGAGTTGAGCGAGCACAGAGGACACGGATGCCGTGCCGGAAAGTTCGATCGCGATCGCCGGTGCCGGTTGCACGACGAGGAGCGAGGCCGCCGCAAGTACGGCAACTGTTAGGACGGTGAGACGAGAGCGCATGGGGCCGATCGGTCCAGTGGTGCGTGAACGGGCTAAATCGTACGGAAGCTGTGCTCGACGACTGGCAGAGGCAGCCCGCAACTCGCGTACGGCCTCGAGAAGAGCTACTGGCGGATGGTGTCCACGTGCTCGCGATACCACTCCACGGTGGAACTCAGCCCCGCCTCCAGGTCGATCGTCGCGCGCCACCCGGCCGCGGCCAGTTTGGATACGTCGAGAAGCTTCTGCGGGGTGCCGTCGGGCTTGGTCGTGTCCCATTCAGTGGTGCCGGTGAATCCCACGACCTGGGCGATCGTCTCGGCGATCTCCTTGATGGTCACGTCACGCCCGGTACCCACGTTGACCTGTTCCGGGCCGTCGTAGTGCTCCATCAGGTGCAGGCAGGCCTCGGCCATGTCGTCCACGTGCAGGAACTCGCGGCGCGGTGTCCCTGTACCCCAGTTCGTCACCGAGGCGGCGCCGGACCTCGCGGCGTCGTCGTAGCGACGAATCAAAGCGGGCAGCACATGCGACCCGGCCGGAGAGAAGTTGTCACCCGGGCCGTAGAGGTTCGTCGGCATAGCCGAGATCCACGGCAACCCGTACTGGCGGCGCACGGCCTGAATCTGCAGAATGCCCGCGATCTTCGCGATGGCGTAGGCGTCGTTCGTGGGCTCCAAGTGCCCCGTGAGCAGCGAATCCTCGCGGATCGGCTGCTCCGCGAGGCGCGGGTAAATGCAGCTCGACCCGAGGAACAACAGACGCTCCACGCCGTACTTCAGCGCGGCGTCGAGCACGTTCACCTGAATACGCAGGTTGTCGCTCAGAAAATCGACCGGGTAGGTGTTGTTGGCGAGGATCCCGCCGACCTTCGCCGCCGCGAGAACCACGAAACGCGGTTTCGTTTCGGCGAAGAACGCGAACACCGCATCACGGTCCTTCAAATCCAGTTCCGCCGACGACCGGCCCACGAGGTCCGTGAACCCCTCCGCCTGCAGGCGCCGCCAAATGGCGGAACCCACGAGGCCACGGTGCCCGGCCACATAGAACGTGCCGGTGCGGTCCAACGGTCCGGGAATGAAGTCCACGTGGTCGCGGTCGTCGATGTCAGTCATCGTTACTTGGTGCCCCAACTCGCGAGCTTGACCTCATCGATCCAACGCCCGCCGGCGTGCTCAAGCGCGGTGATGTCGGCATCGACCATGATGCGGGCCAGTTCCGCCGTGTCAACGGTGGCCTTCCAGCCGAGCTTCGCTTCGGCCTTGGAGGCATCGCCGACGAGGGCGTCGACCTCGGTGGGGCGCAGGTACCGTTCGTCGAACTTCACGTGCTTTTCCCAGTCCAGGCCCGCGTGCTCGAACGCCGTCTGCACGAAGTCACGCACGGTGAAGTTGCCGCCGGTGGCGAGCACGAAGTCTTCCGGCTCATCAACCTGCAGCATCCGCCACATGCCCTCCACATACTCGGCCGCGTAACCCCAGTCACGGATCGAATCGAGGTTCCCCAGGTACACCTGGTCCTGCGTGCCGGCCTTGATCGCCGCAACAGCGCGAGTGATCTTGCGCGTCACAAACGTCTCGCCACGACGCGGCGACTCGTGGTTGAACAAAATACCGTTCACGGCGAACATGCCGTACGCCTCCCGGTAGTTCTTCGTGATCCAGTAGCTGTACACCTTCGCCGCACCATACGGAGAACGCGGATAGAACGGGGTATCCTCGTCCTGCGGCGGCGGCGTCGCACCGAACATTTCCGAACTCGACGCCTGATAGAACCGGCAATGAATGCCCGACATGCGCACCGCCTCCAGCAGGCGAATCGTGCCCATACCCGTCGTGTCGGCGGTGTGCTCCGGCTCATCGAACGACACCCGCACGTGCGACTGCGCAGCCAGGTTGTACACCTCGTCCGGCTTGATCTCCGCCAGCAGCGTCGACAAACGCGACCCATCACTCAGGTCGCCGTAGTGCAGGAAGAGCTTCGCGCCGGTATCGTGCGGGTCAACATAAAGGTGATCAATGCGAGACGTATTGAACGTCGACGCCCGCCGAATCAGGCCGTGAACCTCGTAGCCCTTACCGAGCAACAGCTCCGCGAGGTAAGAACCGTCTTGCCCGGTGATCCCGGTAATAAAAGCGCGCTTGGCCATGGAGTTCCCTTACTGTCTGGCTGGTAGGGCCCGGCCGTGCACGCGGTCATCCGCTGCGGCCAAACCCTCGACCCATAGAGCTTACCGATCAATCAATGCATCGACGACCTACGGCTGCAGCGACTCGATGTCCGCGTCGACCATGAGTGTGACGAGCTGCTCGAAGTTGACACTCGGCTCCCAGCCCAGTGCCTTCAGTCGGCTCGGATCACCGACGAGTTCCTTCGGGTCGGCCGGCCGGTAGAACGCCGGGTCGATAGCGACGAACTTGCTCGCGTCCGTCACACCGATGTGTGCGAACGCCGTGTCCACGAAATCCCGTACGCTGTGCGCGACGCCGGTCGCCACGATGAAGTCGTCTGCCATATCGGCACGGGAGATCCGCACGAGGGCATCCACGTAGTCCGGCGCGTAGCCCCAGTCGCGGAAGACGTCGATGTTGCCCAGGGTCAGCCGGTCGGAGAGCCCCAGAGAAATGCGGGCGACTTCGCGGGAGATTTTGCGAGCCACGAAGGACTCGGGCCGCGTGGGTGACTCGTGATTGTAGAGGATGGCCGAGCTCGCGAACATGCCTCGTTTGCGATAGACGCTGATCATTTCATGGGCGAAGGATTTTGCCGCCCCATACGGAGTGACCGGGTCTCGCAACGTCTTCTCCGTTTGGGGCACGTCCGTGGCGTCACCAAAGATCTCCGCACTCGACGCCTGAACGAAACGCACGGTTTCTCCGGTGCGCTCACCCAGCGTCCACGCCGCCTGCAAGAGCCTTACCGGGCCGACGCCGAGCACATCGGCCGTCTCCGCTGGGAAATCCCAGGATCGGGCCACGGAAGTGTTTCCGGCCAGGTTGAAGATGATGGTGGGGCGCACGAGTTCAATCAGTGCATTGATACCCCGAGGATCGCTGAGATCGCAACTGTGCGCGGATACCTCCGGCACCTGCGCGGTCAGACGTGCCGCACCCTCGGCGGAATGGCACATGCCGTGCACGTCGTGACCTTCGGCGACAAGCCGTCTCACGAGGTACATGCCGTCTTGTCCGTTCGCACCGGTCACCAGGGCGCGCTGTTTTTCCTCGTGGTGAGTCATGAGTTCTTCCTTCGGTGAGCAGCCTGGTAGGCCTGCACGTGAACATCGCGACATTTCTCCCAAGTGAATTTCTTCACCTGCAGCAGGCCGGCTTGGGTCAGTTCGTCGCCGCTCGCCACTGCTTCGACGATCCCCGCCGCGATGGCCTCGGGGTCATGCGGATTGAATTGCACGGCAGCGTCGCCGACGACTTCGGGCAACGATCCGGCGTGAGACGCTGCGACGGGACACCCCGAGGCCATGGCTTCGAGAGGAGGCAGGCCGAAGCCCTCATAGAGGCTGGGGAACACCAGCGCCGCGGCGGTCTGGTATAGCCGCAGCAGTTCCTCTTGTTCGACCAGTCCACGGCGGTCGACCCAGTCGGGGAGATCTCCCAGGTCGTCGAGACCTCCACCCGTCAGTACCAGACGCAGGTCGGGCAATTCGCGTCGCGCCAGCGTCATCGCTTCGATGAGCCGGGCGTGGTTCTTGTGCGGCCAGCCTCGCGCGGGGTACAGGACGAAGTTCTCCCGGGCGCCGAGGTTGGGCGTGTAGCGAGCGGTATCCACACCGAGGTGGGCCACGTGGATGCGCTCAGGGTCGAGTCCCAGGCTGTCGATCATTCGTGCCTTGGCGAAGTGGCTGATGGTGATCACGGCATCCGCGCGGGCCGCGAATCCCTCATAGAAACGCCGTCGATACAGCAGCTCCAGTCGGCTGAACATCTGCGGCAGTTCGAGGTGCTGCACGTCAAGAAGCGTCTGAACGGATGCCTGCGCGCGACGCGGGGTCGGCGCAGGGACGGTGAAGGGGAAATGAACAACGTCGGCGCCGGCCATGCTGCGCCGAATGGAACCGGTTCGAGCGGTGATCTGTGCGAGGCCGATCAGGCGCTCGCGCGTGCTCGGCCCGACGTGCACGTTTTGGACTACGCGCTCGGGAATACCTTCGCTGAATCCTCGAGCAGATTGCGGCAGGTAGGCCTTCGCGGTCACCGCATCGGTGTTGTTGAGCTGCCCGGTGAGGGCGCGGGCGTACGTTTCACTTCCGCCCATACCTCCGCGCACCAGGGTGAGCATGGAAAGCGCCACGCGCAGTGTGTCCTTCATTTGGTTCACTCCACGGTTCGATGGACCTGCGGCAAAGACGCGGCGCAAGGCCACCGTCGAGCCTACCGCAGCCGGATTCTCAGGCCTGAGCGCTCACGCGCCGCGCCGCGAACGCCGACGCCCAACGAATCGGGTAGTTCCATACCGGGCTCAGCGGGCGCAGCCCGGCCGGCAGGTGGCGTCGTTTGACGGCTTCGGACTCGAGGCTGGAGCTCAGTCGATTTGCCACGGTGAGCGAGTCCGGATGCCAGCGGAAGGCCGAAACCGGCACCCGCGTCGAGATGAATTTGCCATACTTGCGCAGTTTCAGGAACGCGTCGAGGTCCATGGCGTACTTGAGCCTCACGTCGAATCCGCCGATCGCTTCCAGCGCGTCGAGGCGAATCATGGTGCCGGGGTGCGGGATGAGGTCTGGGCCCCACGCGAGCAGAAACGTTGCCAGGCCGCCGGCATTGCTGAGTGCAAGCTTCTTGCCTGTGGGGTCGATGTATTCGCAACCGCCGAAGGCCAAGACAGCGGTCGCGTCCCTGTCGAGCATGTCCTGCAGCCGCTTGAGACCGCCGGGACGAAACAGATCGTCGTCGCCGATCCATGCGTAGTAGCGTTCGTGCGTGCGCGCGGCGAGTCCGCAATTGATGGCCGCCGAAATGCCGGTCTTGGGGTCGTCGATCACCACGGCGCCATATTCTGCGGCCATCACACGAGCCTCGGTGGCGCCAATCGGAGCGACCACGGCGAGGGTGAGTGCAACGTCTTCGCGCTGACGCTTGACTGCTTCAAGCGTCTCGCGGAGGCTGTCGATTCTGTCACCAAGTGTCGGTAATACGACAAGGATGTCTGAACTGCTCATGAGCTGGCGGAAACCGCGTGCCTTTCAAGGGAGAATAGGGTTGTCGGGAAAGTAGTACACAGGCTAATACGAGGCTCCTGTGACTCTTCCCAGTCGACACGAGTCTATCCAACGCCCCGACCCCTCGATCTCTCCGTTCAGGAATCAACGCGCGAGCTGCAGTCCTCTGTTCGGTTCAACGGTTGGTAGGATTTCATATCATGCACACCCGCCTCGAGCAGACCTTGATCGTCCTGCCCGCTTTCAACGAGGAAGAGTCGGTGGCGGCCGTACTTGCCGAAGTCTTCGCCGCTCTTCCCGGAGCTCGCGTTCTGGTCGTTGACGATGGATCACGCGACAGCACCGCCGACGTCGCTCGCGGTGCCGGCGCTCAGGTTGCCCGTCTTCCCTTCAACCTCGGAGTCGGCGGGGCAATGAGAGTGGGTTTCCGATACGCGGTGGAGAACGGGTTCCGCAACGTCGTACAGGTGGATGCCGATGGTCAGCACGATCCGGCGGGTGTCCTTTCCCTCGTCGACGCGCTCGAGGATGCCGATGTCGTGCTCGGCGCCAGATTTGCCGGTGAGGGCGAGTACGAGGCCCGAGGGCCACGTCGTTGGGCGATGGTGGTACTCGCCGGCATAATCAGCCGGCTGGCGAAGACGACCCTGACGGACACGACCTCCGGTTTTCGGGCCAGCGGCCCGCGGGCGGTGCGTCTTTTTGCCGACCACTATCCCGCGGAGTATCTGGGTGACACCATCGAATCCCTGGTCATCGCGGCCAGGGCGGGCTGCACGGTGAAACAGGTCCCCGTTGCCATGAGACCTCGGGCAGGCGGGGTTCCTTCCCACGATTCATTGAAGGCGGCCGCGTACCTGGGTCGAGCCAGCATGGCGCTCGTTTTCGCCCTGATGCGTCCCAAGCTTGCACTCACCAATCTGGAAACGAAATCGTGACGCCCACCAGCTATGTTCTCGGAATCCTGGCCGCCGTTTTCACCCTGGCCGTCGTAGTCGAGATGCTTCGTCGGCGCCGACTTCGTGAACGGCACGCCATTTGGTGGTTGATTGCCGGGGTGCTCGCTCTTATCGTCGGAGTCGTCCCGCAAACCTTGGAATGGGCGGCTGCCGTTGCCGGAGTGGCCATTCCTCTCAATCTGGTGTTCTTTGTCAGCGTGTTCATCCTGTTTCTGGTTTGCATCCAGCACAGTGCCGAGCTGACCGAACTCGATGAGGAAACACGAACGCTCGCTGAGCAGTCCTCGCTACTTGAGTTGCGCATACGTCTTCTCGAACAACAGGCAGATGCGGGAGCGCGCTCCGAGGACCGGTGAGAAACTTGTGGAAGGTTTTCTTCAGCTCCTGGATGCTGCTGTCGCTCTTGTCCGGGGCGTGGGCGATAGCCACTCCGATCTCAGGCGGACCCGATGAACCTGCCCACCTGGTCAAGGCCGCGTCGGTAGCTCGCGGCGAATTCATCGGGACCCCGTCCGAGCATGGCCACACGGTCAGCGTTCCCCAATATATCGCCGAGACTCATACCGCGACCTGCTTCGCGTTCAAGCCTGACGTCTCTGCCGACTGCGCGAATTCCACGACTTTTGACTCCGCAGAAATTGTGCGGGCGGAAACATCCGCGGGACTTTACAACCCGGCGTACTACGCTCTGGTCGGATGGCCCACACTGTTCTGGGACGATGGGGTCGGCATCTACGTGATGCGAATCGTCAGTGGCATTCTGGCTTCCGCATTTCTCGCCGCCTGTTTCGCCCTGATGTCCAGCTGGACGCGCCGGGAGATTCCGATCCTGGGCCTCGTGATTGCGTCTACACCGATGGTGCTCTTCCTCAACGGAATCGTGAATCCGAGTGGGCTGGAGACGGCGGCAACGCTCGCGGCATTTATCGCGCTCTTGTCTGTCGTGCTGGAGGAAGACGAGCGGCTGCTCCGGGTCCGATTGGTCATCCTCGCGGTCTCAGCAGCGTTTGCCGTGAATGCGCGAGGACTCTCACCACTCTGGGTCGCGATCGCACTGGCCATTCCGCTGACGCTTCTCACGGGACCACAGCTGTCTGTACTTCTTCGTCGTCGCGCCGTGCTGTTCACGATCAGCGGCGTTCTGGCTTTCGTCGCGCTGGCGGCGACGTGGACCTTCGCCACGAGTTCCTTGACCGCCGACGCCGCGCCCGGCACCGCAGAACCTCCCTATCCGGGGGTGGGTGCAAGCGTGTTCACGGGGTTCATCACGATTTTTCGGGAAACGTTCGGCTACGCCCACGGTCTGATCGGACAGTTCGGTTGGCTCGACACTCCCGCTCCCGCCGCCACCCTGTACGCGTGGGCGACCATGACGGGAGCCCTCTTCCTCACCGGAATGGCTCTGCTGCGCGGACGCGCTCTCGTCGCGTTCTCGCTGTTGCTTGCCGCTCTCGTGCTCACCCCCGCCATTGTCCAGGGGCTGTACGTCACGGAGGGCGGCTTCATCTGGCAGGGCCGATACGCACTCCCCCTGTACGTTTGCCTCGTCGTCGGCACGGCTGCGCTCGTCGCCGCCCGGGTGTCCTGGACATCGGCGCCACTTCGCGCTCGAAGCACCGGAGTGATCTTGTTAGTCAGCGCAAGCGGCCAACTCTTGGCCTTCGCGGTCGTGCTTCAGAGGTATGCCGTTGGAGCGTCCGGCAGCCTCCGTGACTTCTACCTGGCACCGTACTGGCAGCCGCCGGGTGGCGTTCTGATGTCGCTGGGCGTCTTCATGCTCGTACTCATCGCATGCTGCATCCTGATTCAGCGGTGGCTGTCCGGGGACGCTGGCGACGAGTCGATGGATGTCGCTCTATTCGCTCGCACCCGCGATGCGCCGTTCTGCTCGCAGGAGATAGACGGTGTGGATCACGAGGCCGACGAACGGACCGAGTGCCAAGGCAAGGATACTGCGGGCGTTGAGTCCCAGAGGTAGATAAAGCGACAGCACCACCACCACGGCGGCGGTGGCCCATCCGATGGAGTAGATCGAGTGCGCGCCCCGTGCAAGGACGGCCGGCCCGCTGACACACAAAGCGGCCGTGAATCCCGCGGACGCGACGACAAGCCCCATCGTCACCCCGTCGATCGCATACTTGGGGCCGAACAGCGCGAGGATTTCGGGACCGATCCACCATGCCAGCAGGGAGGCGACCGCCGTGGCCGCGCCGATGGCGCCAAGAGTGATCGCGAACGACCGCCAGAACGTCTGAGTATGATCCCGGAAGTACACAATGAGGTAGCTCTGCAGTGCAAGGAAAGGGATGACGAGCGGAGCCCGGGTCAACGTCACGACAGCGATCAGGGTGCCAACGGCTGTGGCCGAGTCGCTGTGCGAGGAAACGCTGAGGAAGAGCGGAAAACCACTGATCAGGATTCCCGTGGCTACAGAACCCGTCACGGTTCTGACGGAATTCCAGGAGACTTGCTTGACGCCGACATCCAGCACGGCAAGTCCGGCAATGCTGCGGCGCACGACCAGCCACACCATCAGAATCGTCAGCGGAAACGGGAGCACAACGGCCCAGGACAGCAGCTCGTTGGTCAGTGCGAGGGAGAGGGACAGAGTTACAAACGCGAGGCGCAACAGCGCATCCATGGAAATCATCACTGCGAGGGTGCGCCACCGGTGAAGACCGTACATGGTCCCGGAGAACACCGCGACCACGACGTAGGACGACGCGCCGACGGCCACCGCCAGGACCAACGACCATGATGAGGCCCCCGAAAAGACCATCGGGCCCCAGAGGGCGCCCGTGGACGCGAGCGCCCCAAAAACGAGTACTACTGCCATCGCACCGAATTGTCGGGCAGTCGTGCTCGCAGCCGCGACCGAGGCGCGTTCAGACCGGATCTTCGTCGCGCGCGTGATTTCTTGCTGGATTCCGGCCAGGCCGCTGACGACAAGATACAACGCTGACCAGAAGACGCCGAACCGAAGATAGTCTGGCGGGTCAAGGTGAGCAAGAACCACGGCTTGGACCGCGTATCCGGTGAGTCCGCCGATGGCTGTCGCGAGCAGGATGAAGCTGAGCCCCGTGCGCGCCGGCATCGAAGGTGTCCGAGCCATTCGTGTCGTCATGGCGCATTCCTCTGCGACGCAGGTTGAACCAGATCACGCACGATGTCGAGTGCGCCCTGACTGGCAAAGTGTGAGTACTGCCCTGAATACGCAGCGCGCAGCACGGGTGAGATCCGCCGGATTCTGTTCGTCGGGAGATTCGCCCGGTACCTCTCGAACAAGGCCTTTGCGCCTGCCGCGGAGACGCGGTCCTGAGAGACGGCGGATCCGAGTTCACGTAAACGGTCGACAAGGCCGCCGGAGCGAACCGCCAGTACTCGGTTGCGCGAGCCGCGGTCTTCGAGCACCCGGCGGATCTTGATTCCCAACGTCGGAACGAGAACTCCGATCTGGTTGCCGCCGTGCTGGCGATAGTCGACCAGCTGGTCGGGGATAAAGTCGACGTCCCCGATGGCCGACGCGATGGCTGCCAGCCACTCGTCGTGCACCCAACCTGGCGGGAATGGCAATGCACTCCGCAGCAGGCCGCGTCGGATCATGCTGGTGGCACCGGTGGCCAGATTTCGCCGTAACAAGACACGAAAGGCATCGCCTCCGTGAATGGCGGCTGCATCGGCCTCGCTGAGCTCAAGGCTACTGAGCAGGAGGCGCCCCGTGGGCAGACCGTTCGCGTCGACGAGGCGAGCATCGGTATGCAGAAACAACAGATCAGGCCGCCTGTCGAATTCGGCGATCATGCGCGTCATCTTGTCCGCCCGCCAAACATCGTCCTGGTCGGCCAACGCGATCAAGTCGAACTTGCAGGCCGCCACCGCGCGTTCAAAATTAGCCGTCACGCCGAAGCCGCCACCGGCCAGGAACCGGAATTCGGTCAGCGCCCCTGCGGCTGTAGCTTGATCTGCCAGGGCGCGAACTCGACGCACCGTATCGTCACTGGACCCGTCATCAGCCACGATGATCTCGCCGACGACATCGCCCTGGACGAGGATGCTCCGCACCTGTTCCTCGACGAAGCGCTCACCGTTGAAGGTGCACAGCGCCACGGAGACCCGCGAGTCCGTCACCGGAGGCGCCGAAGGCGGCTCTGCACCTTCTTCACCACGACCCGAGGACCCCCGGTGCGAAGGTAGTGAACCACGAGACCGGCGTCATGCCGCAGCCCGTGCTTGCGGCGGCGGATGACGGGTCGCCGCGCCGAGGCCGTGCCGGGAGCGACAACGCCGCTCGCGATCAGGTCGGGAGCATGCCTCGGGTTCGCAATGAAGGCCACGAGGGGCGCAAGGGCAGTCTCCCACTCGAACCGTTCGCGGACACGCCGAATGTTCGCTCGGGCCGTCGCCGCAAACTCCTCGTCAAAGAGAACGCGTTCCATGGCCGCCACCAGCGCCGACACGTCCTGGGACGGAACCACAATTCCCAGATTCTCCGCGGCGATGATCTCGGCGAAATGATCGCCCTCCGTCACAACCATGGGGAGGTCGGCCCACAGATAGTCCAGGATACGGGTGCGGAAGGAAAACGTTGTCTCAACATGCGCGAAATGCGTGCTGACGCCGGCGTCCGCTTCGCCGAGGTAGTTATGCCTGTCGCCATAGTCAACCCACGACGAGTTGAAGAAGACGGCAGAGTCGAGCACGCCCAGGTCGCTGGCAAGCGCCCGAGATTCAGCGACGATACCCATCTCCGGTACGCCGGGGTGCGGGTGCTTCGTACCCTGGAAGAATAGTCGAATGTTGTCGTGCGTCTGGGACAGCTCGGCCACGGCCGAGATGAGAGTCTTGGGATCGAACCAGTTGTACAGGCCGCCGCTCCAGAGGAGGAGCTTGTCGTCGGCACCGATACCGGGGCGAACGCCCTTCAGCACCGGCCGCGTTGCGGGCGGGAAGACGCGGTTGAGGCCGAACGGGGCGACATCGATGAGTTTCGTCAGGTCCGGGTCGTCGGCATAGTTCGCTGGGTTGACCCGCCCCAGGGCGGCGAGCTGACCCAGGTAGAAGTGGCGTTGACGGTCGGAGGCGCAGAGAAAGAAGTCCCCGCGTGCCAGCTGTTCATTGAGCACATCGGTCGCGTCAGAAACCTGCCGGCTCCACTGTTCCGGGCCCAGCTCCCGACCTTGCTCAAGCTGTTCGAGGTGCATCGGATCGTAGATGTCGGCCACGATGATCTTGTCCGTTTTTCTCAGGGACTCGAAAAGCGCCATGGCCAATCCCTGAAAAATAATCACGTCAGCGCCTTGTTCGAGCTTGCGCATGGCCCGGTCATCACCGGGCCGCACGTGCGTGATGTCGAAGGGCGCCGACACCGCTTCCGCTCCGGCCAAAGTAACGAGGGTGACGGCATGGTCCTTCGCCAGCGTCTCTGCCATGTGCCAGGCGCGGATAGCCGGGCCGGCCATTTTTCCACCAATCGGATCGCCGGTAATGATCATTACACGCGTGACGACGGGGGCCTCTGTCACGCCAAAGGCTGTGACAATTTTGTCGTAACCCTCAAGGTAATGTTCGGACGAGTAGGATGGCGCATCGGTTTCCCCGAAAAGGGACCACAGCTTGTTGTCCGCGACAACCCGACTTGATTGCACCTCGTTGCGTGATTTCGTGAGCGCGGGCAGGTCCTCAACGAACTGATCGATGGCGTACACGCCGGCGAGCGTGTCTTTGGCCACCGACATCACGGGGCCGTCGTCGCCGCCCTTGCGCAGGTCGAAGGATGTCGAGTCAAGTTCGCCGCGGGCGACCGCGCGACGCACTGCCAACAGCACGGTGGCGGCGAACGTGCGGTTCAGAGCCTCTTCGCCGAGGTTCTTGTACTGTGCAAAAAGCGCGTTGCGCTCCAAGAGGTAGGCCTCCTTGAAGGCTCCGAAGGAGGACATCGACGCGTGGTGCTTGTGGTAGGCGAAGGACGCTGGCTCGTACACGAAACGCCACCCGCGGAGGTTGAGTCGCCAACCGAGGTCGACGTCCTCGAAGAACATGAAGAATCTCTCGTCAAATCCGCCCAGTTCCACATAAACGGAGTGGCGAACGAACATCGCGGAGCCCGTGCCGAACAACACGTCGGTCACGCGGTCTGGCGTACCGGGCAACGGGGCGGCGGTCAGCGGCTTGTACCCCTGACCGAACCAGGTCATGGCCGATCCGATGTAGTCGACCAGGACACCATCCCAGTCCACAACCTTGCTCGCGACCGCGCCGATGTTGGGACTCTCGGCGAAGCGATCGACGGCGGCACGCACCCAGGCCGAGTCCGGCTTGGCGTCGTTGTTCAGAAATGCGAGGAACTCGCCCGTGCAGGATTTGACGCCAAGGTTGCAGCCGCCGGCGAATCCGAGATTCTCACGCGACTCAATCAGAATGACGTGGGGCGCAGCTGCCCGAATACGCGCGACACTGTCGTCTCCAGACGCATTCTCGACGACAACGATTTCGAGTAGTTCGCTCGGCCAATCGAGTTCGCCGAGCTTTTGAATGGCGGCGATTGTGTCGTCGGTCCCCTTGTAGTTGACGAGGACGACAGAAACAACATTTGCGCGCTGCGTTGGCATGCAAACCTCTCGATAGCGGAACACCGAGTGCGATTCTATCAAAGCTCTCTTTTGCTCCGGTCCCTCGCCATCTGGCCCTTGCGGCCCGGAGTCTCAAAAGCGGCCGTGGTAATCTCCATAATCAGCCGCGTCCCGCCACAGACAGTGCCGGGACATTGCGGCCAACCATGCACTCACTTGCAGATCGAAGAGGAAACGTGCAGCGAAAAGTTCTCATCATCACGCCCGACACACTGGGCATCCTGATGGCAGGTCCGGCGATCCGCGCGTTCGAGATGGCGAAGGCGTTGTCACGCGTGGCCGATGTCAGACTCGTCTCGACGGTGAGTTCGGAGCTGCTCAGCACGGACTTTCAGGTCGGCTACGCGGACGACTCGGTGCTTCGCAGCCACGCAGAGTGGGCGGACGTCATCGTCTTCCAAGGCCACATCTTGGCCGGATTTCCGTGGCTGGGCGAGAGCGACCACATCCTCGTTGCTGATATCTACGATCCGATGCACCTTGAGGTGCTCGAACAGGGCAAGGGTCTCGTACCGCCGGCTCGGCTGGAACAGTCGCTGCACACCGTTGAGGTGCTCAACGGGCAGATCGAACGGGCGGACTTCATGCTCTGCGCGTCTGAAAAGCAGCGGGACTTTTGGCTCGGCCACCTCGCTGCCCTCAGCCGCATCAATCCTGCAACGTACGACGAAGACGCCAGCCTTCGTTCACTACTGGCAATCGCGCCGTTCGGCATTGAAGACGAGCCGCCCGTTCAGGTACGGCGGGGCATCAAGGGCGTTGTCCCGGGCATCAGCGAGACCGACACGGTCATCCTGTGGGGCGGCGGGATCTACAACTGGTTTGACCCGCTGACGCTGATCACGTCAGTGCACGCGCTTTCGCAGCGCCACCCCGAGCTCCGGCTTTTCTTCCTCGGCGTCAAACACCCGAACCCGAATGTCCCGGAGATGGAGGTGTCGTTGAAGGCCCGGCAGCTGGCCATTGACTTGGGACTGTTGGACACGGTCGTCTTCTTCAATGAGGGCTGGGTTCCCTACCAGGAGCGCGCCAACTTCCTATTGGACGCGGACATCGGTGTGAGCACACACTTCGACCACCTTGAAACCTCCTTCAGCTTCCGAACCCGCATTCTGGATTACCTGTGGGCTTCGCTCCCCATTGTCAGCACAGCAGGCGACACGTTCGCGACAATTATCGCGGACAACGGCCTGGGACGAGTTGTGCCGCCGAAGGATGCAGTCGCCCTGGAGGCGGCGCTTGAAGGCCTGCTCTACGCCGACGGCGAGCGCGATGCCGCCAGGCAAAACGTGATCCGTTATGCGCAGCAGCTCAAGTGGAGCGACATGTTGAAGCCACTGATCGAGTTCTGCACCGCTCCTCGACGCGCAGCAGACATCGTCGCCGGGGTTCGATCCCCTCGGAACCAGCACGTGGCGGATCTTGTGTTCCGCATCGAGAGCATGGAACGCAGCACGTCCTGGCGGCTCACCCGCCCCGTTCGTTGGCTCAAGACCCTGTCAGCCCGTCGGTAACACGGCAACAGTGGGGTGCGTCCATCATCTGAGAACGAGTTCATGCGAAAGTGGGAGTGGCAATGGACGGTGACCCGCACGTGCCAGTGTCTCGGGCGATGAGCTTCCTGCCCTGGCGATCTGCACGCGCGCGAGCATCGATGCGTCAACGCCGTCGCCAGATCCGTTCGATATCCCGTTCGCCGATATTCGACTGGGAGTACTACGAGTTGCAGGCGGGGGTGTATTTCTCCACCGTGGAAAGCGCGGTTGAGCACTTCGTGGATGCTGGGATTGCGCAGGGACTGTCGCCCTCACCGTTCTTTCAGCACGAGTGGTACACGTTTCACGCGTCACCGGAGCACGACCGCACGCTCGAGACTTTCCTGTTTGGTGGCGATCGCCCGGCGTCCACGGCACCCACGTTCGACGCCCAGCGCTACGCTGAACAGCTGAACCCGACGGGTCGCACGCCGGTCACCGCCCGAATCGCGCTCGAGCATTTTCTTCGCCAGGCCTCAGAGACGTCGCCTTTGCCCGTTCACCAGTGGTGCGCAGGAACACCAACGGTGGGGCAGGCGCGAGAACAGGCGCTCGTGACTGCGGAGCACAACAATAAACGGGCCCGCCTGCTGCGACCACGACTGTCCACCGCGCCGATTGTGAACACCGAAGACACCGAGTCGGATGGCCGCCTCATGCCGCTGGTCACGGTGGTTCTTCCTGTCCGCAACCGGGCGCATCTGGTGCCGACGGCAATTCAGTCCGTCCTCGCTCAGTCGTACCTCAATTGGGAGCTCCTGGTCGTCGACGATGGATCCTCAGATGACACGCCGTCGGTCGTGTCAACTTTCGCAACCGCCGATCCCAGGATCCGGTTGCTTCGCCAGCCGCCTACCGGAGTCTCGGCTGCCCGCAATGCGGGTCTCAGCGCCGCAACTGGTGAATACGTCGCCTTCATCGACTCCGACAACGCGTGGACGGAACGGATCCTGGAGCGCAGTGTGCACGCACTCGGGCAAACGCAGGCCGTGGCCGTTCATTCCGCCGTGCAGCTCGTAGACGAGCATGGGGAAAGTGAATACCTGGCTTTCGCAGGAGACCGCGAAGATCTCCTGGCCGGCGGCAATTTTGTCGACCTGAATACCCTGATATCACGGCGTGAGGCCCTCCTCGCCATCGGCGGTTTCGACGAAACGCTGAAGAGGTGGGTTGACTACGATCTCGTCATCCGGCTTTTCGCGATAGAACGCCCGGTATTTCTGAATTTCATCGGTGTTGCCTACAGCCACAACAAGGAAGCGGGCCGGATCAGCACCACTGAGCCGGCCGGCTGGGAACAAGTCGTACTCAGTAAGTACCTGATGGACTGGACCGCTCTTGAGACCGGCCTCGGTACCCGACGTTCAGATGTCCTTTCCATCGTGATGCTGACCTACGCCGACTGGCGGATGACTCTGGTCGCCGTCCGATCCATCCTCGAGTGCGCCGGATCGCGGCCTTTCGAGCTCGTGGTCGTCGACAATGGGTCTCCGTCTTCGGTTGGTGAGATTCTGTCCGCGGGGCTCCTCGGCGATGCGCGCGTGACGTGTGTCTCGCTCATCAGGAACGTGAACTTTGCCCTGGGGTCAAACATGGGCTTCTCGCTCACGTCGGGTGCGCTCGTGGCATTCCTCAACAACGACACGTGCGTGACTCCTGGCTGGCTGGACTCCCTGGCGGCAGCCTTCGCGGGACAGGAACACACCGGCGCAGCGCAATCGGTGATCATCGGCGAGAGCCAGGAAACGCTGGACACCGGAATTACCTTCCCCCCTCCGCACTTTCTGCCCCGCGCGCGGACTGACCGCTCCGAGCACAACCAGCGCGTCGATGCCGTATCGGCTGTCTCCGTAATGTTCAGCGCGGCAGAATTCGTCGGAGTCCGAGGATTCGATCCACTCTTCTCCAACGGGTGCGAAGACGCGGACATCTCGCTGAGAATGCGAGACAGGTCCGGCTGCACCTTTTTTCTGGTGAGCCATTCGATCGTCAAACACCTTCAGGTGTTCAGCCCCGGCCGGTTCGCCGCGGTGGAGAGCAACGAGCGCATCTTCAGTGATCGCTGGCTGCGCCATCTGGAGGGCACAACCGTCCCCAGCTCCTAGCCCCGACGGAGCCATCAGGGCAGGTCACTATACTTACTCAGTCTTCGTCCTCGTCCCCGTAATGAAATGAATGTGAATGTCAGCTCAAGAGCGTTTCGCCAATCTTGCCTCGCAGGACCTGGTGACGGTCGGTTCAGGCCCGGGTAAAGGCCGCGGTCTCCGGGCGACCTTGCGTGAGGTATTCAGCAATCGCGAGATGCTCGCTCTGCTGGTGCGTCGCGACCTCAAATCCCGATACAAGGACAGCGCGCTGGGTTTTGTCTGGACGCTCGTTCGTCCGCTCACCCAGCTCTTCATCTACTACATCGTCATTGGAAAGTTTCTCTCCGCTGAGCGCGGCATTCCGGACTTCGCGATCTACGTTTTCACCGGCCTGACCGCCTACGGCCTCTTCAGCGAGATCTTGTCGAGTGCGACGTCTTCGATCGTGGGCAATGCCGGTCTGATCAAGAAGATCTACCTGCCTCGGGAGATATTCCCGTTGGCCAGCGTGGGTTCCGCCCTGTTCAACTTCTTCAATCAATTCCTGATTCTGATCGTCGCAACGATCCTGCTTGGCGCGTTTCCGACGACCCCGGACATCGTGTATCTCGTACCTGCACTTCTGGTGTTGCTGGTGTTCGGAACGGCATTTGGAGTACTCCTCGCCGCGGTCAACGTGTACCTGCGCGACATGCAGTATCTGGTGGAAGTGCTGCTGCTCCTCGCCCTCTGGGCGTCGCCCATCGTCTATTCGTGGGAAATGGTCAAGGACTTCCTCGGAAGCGGAATCGCGCTCGAAATCTACACGAACAACCCCATCACACTGAGCGTGCTCGGCTTCCAACGGGCGATGTGGACGGCCGGCCAGGGAATCGTGGAAAGTCCAGCCGATCTGATGATGCGGCTCGGGATAGCCTTCGTCGTCGGCTGCATCCTCTTGGTGATCTTTCAGCGCGTCTTTGCCAGACTTCAGGGCAATTTCGCCCAGGCCCTCTAGACGACAGATCACGGAAATCAGGATGATGCAGCAGCAGGAAAATTCACGCGACGTCGGCGACACCCCGGACATCATTGTGATCGACGACGTCTCCAAGCGCTTCGTTTTGCGCAAGGACAATTCTCTCAAGGAACGCCTCGTCACCCTCGGGCGAGTGGGACGCCGACACCGCGAGGAGTTCTGGGCCCTGAACGGTGTGACGACAAGCATCCAGGCCGGTCACACGGTCGCACTCATCGGTCACAACGGTTCGGGCAAGAGCACCCTCCTGAAAGTCATCGGGGGGATCATCGACCCGACTTCAGGAAGCGTCACGCGGCGTGGCCGTGTCGCCGCGCTCCTGGAACTCGGGGCCGGTTTCCACCCCGACCTCACCGGCCGAGAGAACGTCTTCCTCAACGCCTCGATCATGGGGCTGAGCCGCTCTGTCACCGAGGCCCGGTTCGACGACATACTCGAGTTCTCCGGCATCGGGGACTTCATCAACACGCAAGTGAAGTTCTATTCTTCCGGAATGTACGTGCGCCTCGCGTTCGCCGTCGCCGTTCACACGGACCCGGACCTGCTCCTGGTCGACGAGGTACTCGCGGTCGGGGACGAAGCCTTCCAGCGGAAATGTCTCGACAAGATCCGCTCCTTCCAGGAGGAGGGACGGACCATCATTCTGGTGACACACGCGCTGAGCCAAGTCGTGGAATTGTGTGACCGCGCCATCCTCCTCAACAAGGGAGCCATCGAATTCGACGGCGAACCCCGCATCGCCGTCGCCCAGTTTCGCGACATCCTCGAAGATCGCCGCCTGGCACAGGTCACACCGGTGTCCGTTGAGACGGAAAGAGAGGCAGTCGTTCATGCTGCCAGTGCGCGCCCTGAGGCTCGCGGCCCAGACGAGGCCCTGCATCAAGGCGACGACCTGCTCATCGAGATGGACATCGAACACTTCGGCATCACCGAAGACTGGATGTGCGCCATCCAAATTGACAACACGCTCGGGCAAGTTGCTTACGGCACAACGACAAAACGCCTGTCACTGCGCCTGAAGCCGCTGGAGGGCCGCCGAACCATCTGGTTCCGTCTTCGCGATACCCATTTTGGCGGCGGCAAGTACTTCGTCAACGTCTCCCTCATGGATTCCACGGGTCGTCACTTCGCCGACCTTCCCCAAGCCTGCTCGTTTGACGTGGTGGACATGGAACTCGCGGTCGGATCGACGTATTCGGTTCCCGAATTTTTCGAGCTCGCACCAACGCGTTAGCCACGGACCTCGAGCGAGCTTCGCACCGTATGACCTTAGAAAGGCCCCATGTCCTCCTCCGTGCTTGTCGTCAGTGTTACTCACAACACAGGTGCCACACTGACGGCGTTTCTTGACTCGCTTTCCGAGGCAAGCACGCGCCCGCTGTCTGTCGTGATTGTGGACAACGCCTCACGCGACCTCACCGAGGAACGAGCCGCGACGGCGGCTCACGGGGCCCGCCTTCTCGAAATGGCCGACAACCTGGGCTACGGAGCGGGTGTCACCGCGGGGATCAAGGCCTGCGGCGATGGCGTCGATTATTTTCTCATCACCAACCCGGATGTGACGTTCGCTCCCGGGGCGATCGATGCACTCGTGCTCGCGGCCGAGGAGCTTCCCGATTGCGGCTCCTTCGGACCCAGGATCCTGGATGCATTGGGACAGGTATATCCCTCGGCCCGCAACCTCCCGTCCCTCCGAACCGGCATCGGGCACGCTGTCTTCGCCCGACTGTGGAAGGGCAATCCATGGTCCGCCACGTATCGGTCCGATCAGAATTACGGCACCGAACGCCGCGCAGCCGGTTGGCTCTCGGGGGCGTGCCTTCTGGTTCGACGCAGCGCGTATGAGACCGTTGACGGCTTTGACCCCCGGTTCTTCATGTATTTCGAGGACGTCGATCTGGGTGCCCGCCTCGGAAAATCGGGGTGGACGAATATGTACATTCCCGCGGCCGTGGTGACGCATACGGGAGCGCACTCCACCGCTGGCAGCGCAAAGCGTATGGAGCGCGTACATCACAACAGCGCATACATCTATCTCGCCCAGAAATACTCCGCCTGGTACCTCGCGCCTGTTCGGGTGGTGCTCCGGGTTGGGCTTGCCGTGCGGGGCTGGTGGGTGACCCGGTGAATGGGCTGCTGGCGACCCTGGCGGCGGTCCCTCCTCGAGGCACTCGGTTCCTGCGCCGGCAGGCGGGCCGGGCCCGCCGGGTGGCGCGGGGAGCTGTTGGGCGCGCACAGACAGCCGCGCTCACTTCGGCCACGCGCGTCGCCGGTCGCACAGCGGCGCTGGGGCTGGCCGGCCAGTGGCGCCTCGGCGTCTACCGAGGACGCACCGGCAGGTTCACCGTGCACCGGCTCACAGGCGAGGTGGATGCGACGGCGCTGCCCGTCGTCATGTGTCTCTGGAATCGCCCCCAGCGCATCGATGATATTCTCGGGCAGTTGGATGCCCAAAGCGGCTCCAGGCCCGTCCGCCTCCTGCTGTGGAACAACCAGCCTCGCGATGACGAGTACTACCGCGCCAAGATCGGAGGCTACGTACGCGCCGGCTCACTCTCCAGCGTGGAATACGTGTGCAGCTCACGCAATTTCGGGGGCTTGGCTCGGTTCTTCCTCGCCCGACAGTTGCTCCGAGACGGGTACCGCGGGCACATCGTCCTGCTTGACGATGACGAGAACGTCACAAGCGAATTCACCGCATCAATGCTGCGCTACGCGAAGCCGCGAGAGATCGCCGGTTGGTGGGCATACAACTACATCGACTCGCACTGGAACCGGACCAAAACGGAACCCGGCCACGTCGCAGACTATGCCGGTACAGGCGGCGCGATTCTCGATGTGGAGATCGTGCAGGACAAGTCGTTCTTCACGGACCTTCCGCAACGCTTCGCCTTTCTGGAGGACCAGTGGTTGTGCAGCTACGCCCAGAAACGAGGCTGGGCTGTGCGCAAGGCCGATGTGGACATCACCTTCGTTCTCGATGAGACCAACCAGTTCCATTCCCTGGCCGTTCTCAAGAACGAGTTCCGGGATTACCTCGCCCGGTAGGCCGTTCTTTCCGTGGCGCTACGCGAATATGACCGTGCACACCGTGACGGTGACAACGAGCAGCGATCCGTAAACAACAGTGGCCCACTGCGCGAACTTGTTCTGCAGCATGAACGCGGCGGCAAGCAGGAACGCCGGCAGCAGGGTCATGGCATAGCGTGCGATGACGGGGAAAACATCTCCAAGCAGCACGTACATGGTGATGGCAAGCATCGGCGCAAAGACGGTCGCGGCGGCCACCGTGGCAATGGACAGCGAGCGATTGAGGGGGTCCGCGTGTTTCATGCATACGAAGGCGACCACACCGGCCACGGTGACGAGCACCAGCGGGGCACCGAGCATCGGTGGGAGCCGAAGGATCGGGTCGTAGCCTCCACCCAACGCACCCGGGTTCAGGAAAAGGGTCAACTGCGCAAGTATATCCCGCCACAGGAAATCGGTCGTGAGCCCCTGATCCGGTCCGGGCCCGACCGACAATTGTGACCGGACGAGCAGCCAGGCCACCTCAGACAGCGCCGCTCCGCCAACAGCCACCACGGTGGCGGCGAGGAGCTTCATTCGCCGAGAACGGCCGAGTGCCCTCCACGAGGAAAAGACAAAGATCAGGAGGAAGAGCGCGACCAGGCCAAGAGCGAGAACCGTGGTCACCTTGAGCAGGATGCCGAATATCGCGATCGGGACCAGCCACCATGGTGAGCTTCGTCCCAGCGCTGCCCCGACTCCGGCCAGCAGGAGCAATGCGCCGATGAAAAACACCGGAGCATCCGTGGAGATGTACGTGTTGGCCCAGAACGTCGTCGGGGCACCGATAACGGCCAGTCCCAGCCCCAGATTCACCAGCCGAGGCACCTTCAGCAGGGCCAGAAGTTTGTAGAAAACGAGCAGCCCACCGACCAGCCAGAATATTCCGGTCGCCCGGGCGGCCATGAGGAACTCTGCCCCCGTCAGGAACTGAACCCCCTTCGCCAGAGCCCACGTAATCGCGAAGTAGATCGGCGTGTAGAGATCGGCGGACGTCTTTCCCTGTTGCGGATACTGCGCATACGTGTCCTCGACGGCGTCGCACGGCTCTCCGCGTGGTCCGAAGGAGTCGCCGTCGCAGGCCATCGCCGTCAGCGCCTCGTGCCCCATGTACTCGCCCTGGCGCACGATTCCCTGCGCTGGAATCTTCACAACGTAGTCGTAGTACACCCACTCATCGAAGGGCGCCAGCTGGTCGGAATGGTTCGCGGTCGAGATGCCACCGCTGACACACGCGACCAGGACCAGAACGATCGGGATCCACGACCGGCGAATCCAGCGAAGCACACCGGACAAGCGGTCGTTTCCTGCCGGGGTAGCGGCCGACGTCGACGCTGAGTCATCTGTTTCGGGCTCATGCGCAGCCGCAGTATTCATGCTATTCGGGCCCAACCAGCAGACTACCGAGGTACTTTCCGTACCCGCTTTTGATCAGCGGAGCCGCGAGCACAGCGAGCTCTTCATCGTTGATCCAACCCGCGCGCCATGCGATTTCTTCTATGCAACCAACCTTGAACCCTTGACGATCTTCAATGACGCGCACATATTCGGAAGCCTGCATCATCGATTCAAACGTTCCCGTGTCCAGCCATGCGGTTCCACGGTCAAGAATTTGAACGTGAAGCTTGCCCTGTTCCAGGTAGCGCTCATTGATGGTGCTGATTTCGAGTTCACCGCGAGCACTGGGTTCGATCGTCTTGGCAATTTCCACGACAGAGTTGTCGTAGAAATAGAGACCGGGCACGGCATAGTTGCTCTTGGGTTTGGCGGGCTTCTCCTCGATAGAGACGGCCGTCAACGTTTCGTCGAATTCGACCACGCCATAGGCCGTGGGGTTGGAGACGTGATAGGCGAAAATACGCGCCCCCTCAAGCTCAGCATTCCCCCGAAGGGATGCGCCGAGACCGGCGCCGTGGAAGATATTGTCGCCCAGAACAAGAGCCACGGTCTCGTCTCCGATGAACTCTTCGCCAATGATGAACGCCTCGGCGAGACCATCGGGCGAAGCCTGAACGGCATACTCAATCCGGATCCCCAGGCTCGCACCGTCACCCAGGAGCGCCCGGAACTGCTCGTTGTACTCGGGGGTCGTGATGATCAGGATCTCTTTGATGTCGGCCATCATCAGCGTTGACAGGGGGTAGTAGATCATCGGCTTGTCGTAAATTGGCATGAGCTGCTTCGAGATGCCCTTGGTGATCGGCCACAGGCGCGTGCCCGAACCGCCGGCCAGAATGATTCCGCGCATAAGTCTTAGTTCCTGTCGTTCAAAGTGGCGTAGTAGGCGCGGGCAGCGTCCCAGGTCGGGAGCAGGCCGGCGGCGGCGGCGGCGGCCAGGCTCGGCGCCTCCGTGTCCTTAGGCGACAACAGCAATTCGCCGGCCTCTTCCGGGAATACCAGACCGATCTCTTCATCGAGGGGGTTGATCCCGTGCTCACGACCAGGGTTGAACTTGCTGCTCACGAGGTAGCTGACGGTGGCATCCTCGGTCAACGCCACAAAGCAGTGTCCCAACCCCTCGGCAATGTACACGGCGCGGCGGTCCTGATCGTCCAGGAGCACGCTGTCCCACTGCCCGAATGTCGGCGAGCCAACCCGGATGTCGATGATGTAGTCGAGTACCGCACCATGCACGGCCGTGACATATTTGGCCTGGCTCGGCGGAACATCCGCAAAGTGAATCCCGCGAACAGACCCGCGTTTGGACACGGATGTGTTCGCCTGGGCTATATCGAAGCGGTGACCGATCGCATTTTCGAGTTCGTCAAAGCGATACCACTCGAGAAACACCCCGCGAGTGTCGCCGAACTGCTTCGGCGTGATCTCGTAGGAGTCGGGGACAGAAAGCTCTCGAATTTGCACTCCCGCAGTCTAACAAGGGCCCGGCCCGGCTCGCGCGTATCAGCGCGGCCGAGGCCGGGAGATCAGGCGCAGGGGGTCAAGGAGCCCACACCGTTGCCCAGTGCGGCGGTACCGCCGAGGAGGTTCAGGCTCGCCACCTTTGCCTGCAGGAAGTGCGCGATAACGCCCGACGGAACGCAGTTGGGCTGCGCCAGATACAGGGGCGCTGAGTCGCGCCCCGCTAGTGCCCCGCCCGTCAGCCCATCGGCGAATGCGGCGGCACTGGCCACATATCCGGTGGTCGCGGTGGGGTACATCGCCGTGTTGACCGCCAGAGACGTGGCGAATCGATCGCTGCCCGAGAGGCGGGTCAGGGAGGTGACTCCCGGAACCGCACGAAGCTGTTGCTCCAGTCGAGCGGAGATTGCCGACGTCCCACCCACTACCGTGAGCTGGGTCACTCCCCACTTTTGGAGGGCCCTCGACAGATCGCCCGGAATGTTAGATGCGACTCCGTCGAGCAACAGAACGGGGCTGTCCTGGGCACCGGCCGCGGAAGCAACGGACAGCGCGTCAGGGAAATCATTCCCGCTCACGATGAATGCCTTGCCGGAACGAAGCGCGCCCAACGTCTCGCCGATCTGCAGCGACGTGTCCCAGCGGTCGATTCCTCCCACGCGGGAGACCTCTGGAGCGCTCGGGAGCGCCTTCAGCTGGCTGCCCACGTCCCCTGAGATCGCCGACGTCCCGCCGACGATGACGATCTTCTGCGGCTTCAATCTTTGTAGCTCTGTGGCGGCGGCGGGTGGCAGCGAACCCTTGGGCGTCAGGAGCACGGGGCCGCCTGCCGCGGCCGCAGCCGGAATGACGCTCAGCGCATCGGGAAAGTTCTCGCCTGCCGCGATGTACGCCACAGCAATACCAGGTGCGTAGTTGTTCAGGGAGATGTTCGCCGCCGTTTCATACCGATCGGTGCCGGACGTTCGCGAGACCGTTGCGGAGGAAGGCACGTTGACCGATGTGCAGCCCAGCGAGATATCCCGGCCCTGCCCCTGATTGGCGACGTCAACGCACACGTCTTGCTGCCCCACGGCGGCATTGAGCATGATGGAGAAACCGTGGTTCGTGCCGGACCCGGGGAATTTGGCTTCGGACTCGGGGTTGGAACCGTTGGCGGTCACGTATTGGCTCCATCCGGCCCCGTGCACGCGCACGCTGACCGGGCCAGACATATTGTCCGGATCGACTGCCCAACCGGAAATGCTAACCGCGTTGACTCCGGCGGTGACGGCCTGAACCTTGCCCATCGGGTCACCGGTGGGAGAACCGAACCAGGAATTGTAGTAATCCCAGAAGTTGCGGTTGCCGTAGGAGGAGCAGCCGTCGCCGGTGCCGCCCAGGTTGGCCAGAGCAGCCTTGTTGGGCTGGTACGGGGTGTAGTAGTAGAGCGCCGCCGTGGCTCGATTGTGGATGAGCACATTGGATGAGCCGCAGGCCGCATTCGGGTGATACCTGACGGCATTCACCTGACCGACCTTGATGGACGTGTGCGAACCCGCAGGGTTGCCGTACCAGGCGAGTTGGCGCGCCCCGGAGTACACCTGGTTGAAGAAGCCGTAAAAAGCAGAGTCACATGCTGCGGTGTCAGGACAGCCCTGCCCCAGGGCTGCGCGAAGATTCTGCGCTGTCGGCGCCCTCTTTGTCACCAACCCCTGTTCCTTTTGCAGGGTGACCAGAATCGCCTTGGCACTAATCGTGCAGGCTTGTTGGACCTTGTAAATCACCCGCGCGGCCGACTCATTTGCCTGACCGGGATAGGTGGCGCAGGTGCCGAAGGACAGAGTAGTCGTGGGGGTGTCGATGCGGAGGACGTTCAGGCAGTAGGAGTTTAGGCAGGTGCCGATCTTTGCGTTCAGGAAGGCCTGGATCTGGGCCTCCGTCATGGCATCCTTGGCATAGAACTTCGAGTCATCGATGATGTAGCCCGGGTTGAAATCCGAGCCTGAGATGGCCTCCGCCTGCGGCGGTGCCTGTACCGCGACGAGTCCCACCGCCACGACTAGTGCTGCCAGTGCTAATCTTGCAAACCGGTTAATCCCACGCATGTGCGTCCTGCATCCCTGTATTGTGCGAGTCGCCAGGCTTTCGCCTGCGCGCGCGATATTTACCACTAGACAGAAAGTCTCCCATATACTCCGCTCATTCGGTCCCAAACGGGGGGTTTGATTCCAACGGGAGCCGCGGAGGAGTTTCGCGGCGGTGGTGCGCTCGCCCGTTCCGGGTCGAACAGCCCGCGCGTCGGCCAGGTCCGGTGACGCGACTGTGCCGTTCAGCGCAGAGCCGCCGTGCTGGAGTCTGCTCGGCACACACCCGCAAGGGCGCCGGTTAGAATAGCGTCGCCTCCCAAACGACTAGAGACAGGTCAACACCACATATGAAGATCCTCGTCACCGGCGGCGCCGGTTTCATCGGCTCCAACTTTGTCCGCCGCACGATTGAAGACAAGTACCCGGGCCTCGAAGGTGCCGAGGTCGTGGTGCTGGACGCGCTCACGTACTCGGGCAACCTCGAGAATCTGGCTCCCGTCGCCGACTCTGCGCGCTACACGTTCGTACACGGGGACATCCGCGACGGCGCCCTGCTCGATACCCTGTTCCCCGGCATCGACGCGGTCGTGCACTTCGCCGCCGAGTCGCACGTGGATCGTTCGGTTCGCGACGCCTCCATTTTCGTGGAGACCAACGTGCTCGGCACACAGCAGCTGCTCGACGCCGCCCTGCGCAACGACCTGAAGCGTTTTGTGCACGTCTCCACCGACGAGGTCTACGGCTCCATCGCGGAAGGCTCGTGGGACGAAGAGCGCGCACTGGAACCCAACTCCCCCTACTCGGCGTCGAAGGCCGGCAGCGATCTGCTCGCCCGCAGCTACCACCGCACCCACGGCCTCAACGTGTCGATCACGCGCTGCTCGAACAACTACGGCCCGTACCACTTCCCCGAGAAGGTCATCCCGCTGTTCGTCAGCAACCTGATCGACGACAGGCACGTTCCCCTCTACGGCGAGGGCAACAACATCCGCGACTGGCTGCACGTCGATGACCACACCCGCGCCATTGCCATGGTGCTCGTGGACGGCCGCGCCGGTGAGATCTACAACATCGGCGGCGGAACCGAGCTCACCAATAAGGAGCTCACCCAGATGCTGCTCGACTCCACCGGCAAGGATTGGTCGTACGTGGACCGCGTCGCGGACCGTCTCGGCCACGACCTGCGCTACTCGGTGGACATTTCCAAGATCCAGGCCGAGCTGGGCTACGCGCCCGAGGTTCCGTTCGAACAGGGGCTCGCCGATGTGGTGCAGTGGTACCGCGACAATCGCAGCTGGTGGGAGCCCCTCAAGGCTCGCGCCGCCCTGGACAACTAGCCCCCGTCAATTCCGCCTTCGCGGTATTTTCGAACGGGTAGATCCACCGTTTTCATTGTTTAGAGGAGCTCTATGAAGTATTTGATCACCGGCGCATCCGGCATGCTTGGCCGCGATCTGCAGGCGGCCCTGGCCGGACACACCGTGACGGCGCTCGCGCGCGAAAACCTCGATGTGACCGACCTCGACGCGGTCACGGCCGTGGTTGAGGGTCAGGACGTGGTGATCAATGCGGCGGCGTACACAAAGGTGGACGACGCCGAAACAAACGAAGACGCGGCGTACGCCGTGAACGCGGTGGGGGCCAGGAACCTGGCCGTCGCAGCCTCCATTGCCGGTGCGCGTCTCGTTCAGGTGTCAACGGACTACGTGTTCAACGGCAGCGCCACAACCCCGTACGCCGAAAACACGCCGCTCGACCCGATCAGCGCATACGGGCGCACGAAGGCCGCCGGTGAGGAATTCGTGCTCGCCAAGAACGCGCCCGCGTCCTACATCGTGCGCACCGCGTGGCTGTATGGCCAGCACGGCCCCAACTTCGCCAAGACGATGCTGCGGTTGGCAGAAACGCACGACACGGTGAGCGTGGTCAACGACCAGTTCGGTCAGCCCACCTGGACCAGCGACCTCGCAGCCCAGATCGTGTATCTGCTCGACGCGGATGCCCCCGCCGGCATCTACCACGGCACCAACTCCGGCAAGACGACGTGGTTCGACTTCGCACGGGCCGTGTTCGCGTCGGCCGGCCTCGATCCCGCGCGCGTACTGCCCACGGACAGCTCGGCGTTCGTGCGCCCCGCGCCCCGTCCGGCGTACTCCGTGCTCGGCCACGACGCCTGGCGCGCGGCCGGCCTCGAACCAATGCGCCCGTGGGAGGAAGCCCTCTCCCAGGCCGCAGCCGAAGGAGCGCTCCGAACCGAATGATCACCCTTCGTGTTGTCGTCGATCAGATGGTCGCGCCCGTTCCCGGTGGCGTCGGCCGCTACACCGAGGAACTCACCCGCGCGCTCATCGCGACGGCCCCGGCCGGGTGCGAGGTGGAAGGCATCGTCTCGTCGTCTCCCCCCGACCAGTATGAGAAAATCGAGGCCGCGCTGCCGGGCCTGGTGTCCCTCGCGAAGACGACCCTCGCTCGCCGGGAACTGTCCGTGGCGTGGAGCCTCGGTGTCACGGCGTCGTCCGGTTCGGGCATGATCCATGCGCCGTCACTGCTCGCGCCGCTGCGCCGTCACGATCGAATGATCGACGGCACGCAGGTGGCCGTGACCGTTCACGACGTGCTGGCGTGGACGCATCCGGAGTCGCTCACGCCTGCCACGGTGGCGTGGACGAAAGCCATGGCGAAACGCGCCCGCAAGTACGCCGACGCCATCGTGGTGCCCAGCCACGCGGTCGCCACCCAGCTCGGCGAGATCATGGACTTCGGCGACCGTGTGCGCGTGATTGGCGGCGCGGTGGGCAGCGGATTGGTTGTCCCGCCCGAGTCGCGTGCGGCAAGCCGTGCGGCCGCCCTGGAGCTTCCAACGGAGTACATTGCGGCGACGGGATCGCTCGACCCGCGCAAGGGCATCACCGCGTTGATCACGGCGCTCGGCCGACCCGGCGCCCCCGATCTGCCCCTGGTTGTGATCGGCCCCGATTCCTGGGGCGAACTCGACATTGCGTCGGTCGCCGATGAGGCCGGGCTCGAGCCCGGCCGGGTGCGGGCGGTGTCTGGGCTGAGCGATGAGGACCTCGCCGTTGTCATCGCCCGCGCCGCGGTGTTCGTGTACCCGAGCCTCGAAGAGGGCTTCGCATTGTCGATCATCGAGGCGTTCCACCTGGGCACACCGGTCGTGCACTCCGACGCTCCCGCGCTCGTTGAGGCGGCCGGCGATGCCGGCCTGGTCGTGGCGCGGGCGGATGCCGACGGGTACGCGGACGGGTTGGCCGCCGCATTGTCACGGGTCCTGACCGATACCGAGCTGGAGCAGCGTCTGCGCATCTTCGGCAGCGACCGAGCCAAGGCGTTCAGCTGGCGGGATTCCGCCGAGCGCGTCTGGCAGCTGCACGCCGACCTCTAGGAACCGATAGAACTTGGAGAGAGGCCCGCTATGCCTGAAGCCGTGACAAGCGCCCCGGCTGCAACCATTCGAGTCGCATGTGATCGATAGTGCTTCGTATCCCTGCGGCGAACGTCATCTGGGGCACAAGATCCAGATCGGGCCAGCACTCCGAACGGAGGCGCAAGTCGCGGCTCTGCAGTGACGCTGCCCGCGACGTTCCCATAATAACCAACGGTCTGGACCCGCTCACCTGGCGAAATTGCCCGAGCACCGCCGCAACACTCACCGCACGACCCGAACAGATTATCTTCATACGTACGGTCTGAGCGCCGCGTTGGGAGATCAAACGCTGACCACAGGAAACTAGGATTCGCGCGCAGTCGTCGACGAAGATATAGTCCCGCAACGTGTCGAGTGGGACGAAGATGGAGATCGGCGTCCGAGTCACCGTTGAAAAGCACAGCATCGAGACGAGACCTTGACGTTTATTCAGCCTCTGTCCCGGACCATACAGGTTGGCTATCCGGCCGACGAATATCGAAACTCCGGTCTTGTTGGACAACTGCTGAAGCTCCTCTTCAGCTCGCAGCTTACTGGCGCCGTACTGCCCCAGCGGTCGGACTTGGGAGCGCTCCGTAAAAGGCGCGCCGGTCGAACCGCCATAAACGGCACCTGCAGACGAGGTGAGGACAATTGAACCGCGCGCCAGGGTCGAGGCCGCTAAACCTGCGACTGACGCAAGAAATGACCGCAGAGTTGTTAGCTCCCCCGCCAGCTTGACCGGATCAGAGTCTGTTACTCCCGCGCCGGCGCACCAGAAGATCTGCCAAGAGCCCGTCCCCGCCGCGCGAAGCAGGCCAGCCATCCCCGACGCCAAGTCACGGGAGGCATGGGGTCCATCCCATCCGATGGGTCGCGACGTGAAGGTGCTCAGCTTGTCCTTCGCCAGAGCCCTGACCATCGCCGATCCCAGCAGGCCGCCTGCGCCGATGACCCAGCTTGTGGACGTCACAGAGGAAAAGTCCTACGCCCCAGCGGGCCGTTCTCGGGATCACTCAAGATGAGATACGGGGGCTTGCCGAGGGCCATATTCACGACAACCCCGATGTATTCGGCAATTACACCGAGCGAGAAAAGTATTGCCCCTGACGCGATCAGAATAACGGTGATCTGAGACGTCCAACCGACTGGGAGGCCTCCCGACGTCAGGCGCTGGATCGCGAAGGTCATCGCGAGCAGCAGCCCCGCGAGGGCAAAGACGGCTCCCAGGACGCTAACGAGTCGAAGGCCCCGAGTTCCGCTGGACAGTATCAGCTTCCAGAAGTGGCTGAAGAGGGTCGGCAGGGAGTAACCCGACGCGCGCCTGGTATCTTGACGCAACTCAACCGCGGCTGTCGCGTACTTGGACGCGACCCAACCCAAGGCCACATCAAGGTATACCTGAGCCCCAGCGTACGCCGCAATGCTGCGCCCAACGTCGCCGAGTACGAGACGGAAACTCTGGTAATCGATCATGGACGGGTTGCCGGAAAGTCTCGAGACAATGACCTTGGCGGAACGAGAGGCCGCGTTGCGCACCATGCCATGCGGCGCCTCATTAGTCGGTCTGGCGTAGACCAACGGCGCCCCTTCGGCGAGCGCGGCGTCAAGCAGCGCCCCGATGTCAGCGGGGTCGTGCTGGCCGTCTTCGTCCAGCGTAGCGATCCACTCCGAACCGCTTGAAGCCATGCCGGCGAGCGTTGCCGAGTGTTGGCCGAAATTGCGGCTGAGCCAGACCGACCGCACAAAGCTGTATTTCACCTGAAGTTTCCGAATAACTTCGGCTGATCCGTCCGGACCGTTGTCAAAGACCAGGATCACCTCGGCGATACGCCACTTCGCCCCCCGGGGGGTTCTCCCCACAGCGGTCAAGGGCAGCATCTCAAGCAGGAGGTCATCGAGTGTCCCTTCGCCCTTGTAGACGGGGATGACCACCGACACCTCGTGGGGAGCTACCGTAGGATTGTTCTGGTCTGATGACGGCATAGAAACAACGATCCTAAGCTTGAGGTAATGGCCGCAGAAGGCCCAGAGTCGATAATATCAGGGACGAATGAATGAACGTGCGCGGCGACCGGCAACCCATGAGAGGCGAATGCACACTCGATTGACAAGACTTTTGGCTGACCAGCGCGTGGGTTTTCTGCTCGTGGGTGCCACAAACACCGTTGTAGGATTTGCAACTTTTTCGGCGCTCACCCTGTGGGTTTTCCACGACGTGTATTTGGGATATCTCTTCAGCCTCGGGGTCTCCTACACAATAGGAATCTCCCTGGCCTTCGCGCTCTATCGGCGATTCGTCTTCAAAGTGCGCGGATACTTCTTTAGAGACTTCACCAGATTCGCGAGTGTATATTTGGTTGCCATCGCAGTGAACGCGGCCACACTTCCCCTACTCGTCGAGGTGATGACCGTTCCTCCCCTCGTCGCGCAGACCGTTATCCTGCTGGCCACGACATTGCTCAGCTTCATCGGTCACAAGAAGTTTTCCTTCAGGCGCGGACCCGGTGAACATGCGACGCACGGGGCTCAGGATGGCGAAGGGACAATCCGGTAGACGGACAGGGTACATCCGGATGACCCGCCGGCGGCGAACGCCTGAACGGCTGCGGTCCCGCGCAGGACGTTCAGCGGTTCGAAGCCTGTGCCGTCCTCTGCTGAAACTTCGGGTGTGACTCGCAGCTCCAGGTCCAATTGTGAATCTATCTCGTCATAGAAGCGCCGTTCTTCGCCAAACTTCGCTTGCTGGAAGTAGCGGTCGTTCATGCAGCTACTAGTTAGGACATATTTACGGTCTGGATCCACGGCCACCAGCCGACCACTGACGGTCGTGAAATCATCGAAGATGGTTTTGGGCCCTCCGGGTATGAACGGCGAGTAGCCCTCATAGATGGTGTTGCTTTCCGTGATCCCGATTTCTGCAAATCGACTTGCGGCGGCGATCCGCGTGTCGGTGGCGAGCAACGCCACGACCAGCCCCAGTGACCCGCCCAGGAGGTTGGCAACGACGACGACCACAAAAGCCGCGACGCCTGGTTTGCGCCAACGACTGTTCGAAAGGTGCTCGGCAGCATAAGTCCAGGAGTAGTAAATTCCGATGCTGCTGAGGATCAGGGGACTGATGACCATGGGAACGCCCCAGCGTTCCCAATGCAGCGGGACGGCGCTCATAATCACCCAGAAGACGGAACCCAGAAGCGCGGGCAGTGCTGCAAACATGCGGTTTCGAGCGACGGTCACCAAGCCCACCAAGACCATGATCGACAGCAATATCCCGCTGACTTCGACGAATTCAATGGCATAGAAGCCGAGATTTCCACCCCAACTGAGGCCGTCCGCACCGGGGTGGACGGACCGAGATTCCTGGCGGATAGATGCCACCACAGCCTGCGAGTTTGTGAAGAGGACGGGCGAGATAGAAAAAAGAAAGACTACGACGGCGGAGACTGCTGTGGCTCCATGCGTCACTATCCTGCTGTAGCGCCGATCCTTGACGGCGGCAAAGACAACGACGACGGCGATCATAACCGTGGCGATGGCTCCCGGGTACTTGATGGCTATGGCGACGGCGGTCGCGGCGCTGGCGACAATCAGACTCGAATAACTCGCTCGTTCCGTGTAATACATCAAAGCGAGGATCACGGCCATGAGCGCGGTCGTTAGTGGAACATCTGGGCTTGCGAAGTGCGAGTGCTCAACGAGAACCGGAAAAATAGAGAACAGGACAAGGGCGATAAGCGCGATACTCCGATTGAAACGGCGCCCGATGAGATATGCCAGGACAATAGAGGCCACACCGAAGAGTGCCGTGATGGCACGCGATATGAACAAGAAGACTCCGGGATCGGCCGCATACGCCGCTTCGACGGGCACATGAACGACCAGATGCGCATACGCCTGGTACGCAAGGTAGCTGAGTTGAATCTCGACGTGGTCAGGTCGAAAATACAGCGACGGTTCAAAGGAATTTCGTTGTGCCAGGTCTAGGGCGCCGGTCACGATGACCCACTCGTCAGGGTTCAGCTGCTGGGGCAAGCCCCAGCAGAGTCCGAGGAAGCGCAGTGCGATCCCGATAGTAACTGCGCACGCCACAACCGCAATTCTCCAGTTGACTTTCGTACTCATCCAGCGGGCCATCTACTTCTCTCGAGTTCTTTCACCTTGGAGATCGCCAAACGATCGGTTAGGACGCTCCGCTGTTTGCCCTGGCTTCTGCTGCTAGCTTGAGCGCCATTCGATCGCCCTTGCCGATTCTTTCATGAAGACGATCAATCGCGGATTGCCGTCGTGCGGGCGCCGGGCCTCGCGCTCTGTCGTCAGGGCAATTCTCCTATTGGGCCGGGGCGTCCGTCGTCGGAGAGGCCAGCGCGGTGTCGATGAGCACCTTGATGGCGGCGTAGTCGGGATTCTCGGGATCCACCCCGTTTTGTGGGATGAGCGGGACCGAATTGATCGGCAAGGTCTTCGTCTTGGCCGCCAGGTTCACGAAGTACCCGAGCATTCCCTGCGGGACATCCGTTCTCACTACCTGCTTGCCGGCCTTCGCCACGGCCTGGAACTTCGTCAGCACATTCGCCGGACTCGCCTGTGCGAGCAACGCCTCTTGCATCTGAGTCTGGCGCTGCATGCGGTCGTAGTCGCTCGTGCCGTGGCGCGAGCGAGCAAACCAGAGCGCGTGATAGCCGTCCATGTGCTGCATACCGGGCTCGAACCAGAACAGCACCTCCGTGAATGTCTCGTCGGTGTGCACCGGAACCCGGTTCTGCACGTCGATATCGATCCCGCCGAGAGCGTCGATCAGGTCGGAGAAGCCCTGCATATCAATCAACACGAAGTACTGGATCGTCAACCCTGTGATGCCCTGCGCCGCTTCGATGGTGGCCTGGATTCCGGGGCTGCTGCCCTGGGCGGCGGCGTCGGGGTACAGGAAGGACCGCTTCAACTCGGCTTCGGTGTAGATGGAGTTGAGCTGGCAGGCGTCCGTGTCACAGCCGTCAATGGCGCCGTAGCCCTCCGGGTACAGTTCGCCGAGCGCCGATCCGGCCGAGAACGGCACGTTCTGCAGGTTGCGTGGCAGGCTGATCGTCGTCGCCTGTCCGCTGGTCGCATCGACGCTGACCACGGTCAGACTGTCGGGGCGGAGCCCCTCGCGATCGGCCCCGGCGTCACCGCCGAGCAACAGCACGTTGTACCGACCGTCGACGGGCGGTTCCGTGGGCCCGGCGACGAACACCGAGGAGAGGAACCCGCTCGCGGTCACGGCGACATACGCGCCGTATCCGGCCGTGCCGCTAACGAGCAGCATGACGGCGGTGGTCAATACCGCGATGGTCGGTCGGGCGCGGGGGCCGGTGCGCACGAGCCGCACGAGCCGCAGCGTGTCCAGCGTGAGCGTCAACCAGACCGCCCCGTAGAAGGCGAGCGCGAACGCGGCCGCCCACAGACCGTACGTGCTGGTGAAGATCGTCAGGAAGAGTTCCGGCAGCAACTTGTACACGGCCAGTGTCGCCGCGGCGAGGGCGACGAAGGCGATTGTGGCGCCCAGGCCGAAACGGCCGAGGCGGCGGTTTCCGGCGAGCACCTGCACCGAACCGGGCAGCGCCACGTTGAGTACGACAAGCCACCAGGCCCGCTTGGTCATTGTTTCTGTCGACCCGAAGTCCGGGTATCGAATGGGGTTGGTTATTTGGCTCATAGGCGCGCCTGCAAGTCGCGGTTCTTCTGCCTGGCCTGCTCGGAGAGGCCGCGAGTGAACTCTTCAAGTTTGAGCCGCAGGGAGCCGTCGGATGTGGCGAGGATTTTCACGGCCAGCAGCCCGGCGTTGCGAGCGCCACCGATCGACACGGTCGCCACCGGCACACCGGCCGGCATCTGCACGATAGACAGCAGCGAATCCATGCCGTCGAGCAGCCCGAGCGGCACGGGAACGCCGACAACGGGCAGCGTCGTCACGGCGGCGAGCATACCGGGGAGGTGCGCGGCCCCGCCGGCACCCGCGATGATCACCCGGAGACCACGCTCGTGAGCGGTCTCGCCGTAGGCGATCATCTCGTGCGGCGTGCGATGCGCAGACACCACCTGCACTTCACAGGGCACGCCGAAATCGCGCAGCACCTGCACAGCGGCACTCATCACGGTGAAATCGGAGTCAGACCCCATGACCACGCCCACGAGCGGGGGCCCTGAATCGGCGGGAACAGTGGTCTCGGGCAGGTCTGACGCGGAGTTGTCTAGCACGGAGACGATCTTATGGCTCAGTCCTGCAAGAACGCCGCAGTGGCGCGCGCGCGATACATGGCGTCGTCGAGGTCGTCGCCGCCGGTCGTCACGTGCCCGACCTTGCGACCGGGGCGGCTCGCCTTGCCGTAATTGTGCACCTTGACGGTCGGATGCTCCGCGAGGGCCTGCCCGTAGCGGTCGCCCAGCGTGCCGTCGGCCGGCCCGCCGAAGACGTTCACCATGACCGACCAGATGTCCCTGGCACCCGTGGCGCCGAGCGGAAGGTCAAGCACGGCGCGCAGATGCTGCTCGAACTGACTCGTCGTGGCCCCGTCAATGGACCAGTGGCCGCTGTTGTGGGGACGCATGGCCAATTCGTTCACGAGCAAACGATCATCCGTCGTCTCGAACAGCTCCACCGCGAGCACGCCCGTGACACCGATGCCCTCGGCGACGGCGATGGCGATGTCCGCGGCGACGTCGGCGACGCGCCCGGCCGAACGTGGTGCCGGGGCGATGACCTCGGCGCACACGCCGCCGCGCTGCACCGTCTCGACGACCGGCCACAGCGCCGTCTCTCCGGAGGGACGACGCGCCACCACCTGGGCGAGCTCGCGACGGAATTCCACGAGCTCCTCCACGAGCAGCGCCCCGCCGTTGGCGTCTTCGGCGAGCGCGGAGAACCAGTCATCGGCCTCGTGCTCGTGCGCGACGACGCGCACGCCCTTGCCGTCGTAGCCGCCGCGGGCCGTCTTCACCACGGCGCGCCCGCCGTGCTCGGAAAGAAAGGCGCCGAGCTGCTCCGAGTTCTCGACCCGAGCCCAGTCAGGGACGGGCAGTCCGAGCTCGGTGAGGCGCTCCCGCATGAGCAGCTTGTCCTGGGCGTAGAGCAAGGCGTCGGGGCCCGGATGCACCTGCACGCCTCGCCGCACGAGTTCGCGCAGGATCTCCTGCGGAACGTGCTCGTGGTCGAAGGTGATCACATCAACGGTGTCGGCGAAGGCCACGACCGTGTCGAGGTCCCGGTAATCGCCAACGCCGCTCGCCGCGAGTTCGGCCGACATACCCTCATGCTCGGCGAGCACCCGCAGGTCGATCCCGAGCGCCACGGCTGCGGGGATCATCATTCGGGCCAGCTGGCCACCACCAATCACACCAACGGTCAAAGCCATGTGTTCACCATTCCTTCGTGCGGACGCTCAGACAACAGGTTGATTCTCAGGTTGCGCAATCGAGCTCGTCATAGACTGCGAGCTGCTTGCACACCAACTGTAATTTTACGATCGACGAACGGATGCGTGTGACAGTCTCGATCAACCGTAGCCGCCTCCTGAGTCTCGCGACCCAGGTCGGCAAGTTCGGCGCGGTCGGGATCATCGGTTTTGTCGTGGATATGAGCGTCTTCCTACTGCTGCGCACCACGATCTTCACGCCGGAGAACATCCACGCCGGGCCGATCTACGCCAAGATCGTCTCCACCTCGCTGGCGATCATCGCCAACTGGATCGGCAACCGCTACTGGACATTCGGCGAACATCGGCAGAGCCGGGCGGTGCGCGAAGGCCTCGAATTCCTGGCCGTGAGTCTCGTGGGCATGGGAATCGGCCTGGCGTGCCTGTGGCTGAGCCACTATGTACTCGGGTACACGAGTGTTCTGGCCGACAACATCTCCTCGAACGTGGTCGGCCTGGCGCTCGGATCGGTCTTCCGCTTCGTGCTGTACCGGTACTGGGTCTTTTCGCCCGGTCGCCGCGGAGCCCTGGTGCAGCTTGAGTCCGACCTCGCCGCATCCGCACCCACGTCGATGGAACCGGGCGCGGCGGAGCTGCACGCCATGCGCCCGCAGGCGGTCAGCCGCGGCTGACCGCCCCGCAGAGGCTATCGGCGGCCCCAGCCGCTCGTCTCGGGCGCGAGCGCCCACTGCTCCTCACGACTCGTTCCGATCATGCTTCGCGATTCGTGCATGAGGTCATGGAGCACCTGCTGCACAAGCTCGGCGTTGGGGATGTCTTTGGCCAGCAGCGGATGCGCCAGGCCGGTATTGATACTGACCGTCCCCGAGCGCCACAACGATTGCAGCCAGGTCTGGCGAACCGTCACCTCATAGCCGCGGCTGTGCACAAGTTCCTGACGGGTGCGCACGAAGAATCCCCGGCGAAAGATGATGCGGCGGGTCGTGATCGTGTACCGGTGATTGAGCCAGAACGCGAGCGGCAGCAGCCACCCCACGATCACGAGCAGCACCGCGGCAACGATAAGCAGCGAATTCTGCCACGGCTCGGGCAGGTTGCCCGCATAGTACCCCGTGGCGCCGCACACGAGGAAAAGCAGCACCGTGGGCCAGAACAGCACACGTGCGTGCGGCCGCACCCGCGCCACAACACGTTCCGGCGGCGCGGCATGCGTGGGCATCGGTGCGGTGGAGGCGCCGGCGTTCTTCTTCTTGCCCATGTATCTATTAATACCTCAGGTGGGTGACATCGCCGGCGGCGACAGCCTGAACTTCCCCATCCGCGTCGTTCTGCACCACAAGGCGACCGTCGTCGTCGATCCGCTGCGCCGTGCCGATGATGTCCGTTCCTCCGGGCAGTTCCACGCGCACCGTCGAACCGAGAGTTCCGCACAGCTCGTTCACGGTGTCGTGGAGACCGCTCACCTGCGGGTCCCCGTTCGCCGCGAGGAGCGCGCGGTAGAGCGCGGCGAAATGCGTGAGATAGCCGGCCAGCACAACGTCCGTGATCGGCGGCTTTCCTGTCACCAGAAGCAGGGAGGTGGAGGTGAGAGTGGGCAGGTCGTGTTCGGACAGGGAGAGGTTGAGCCCGGTTCCGATGACAAGGCCGGCCGCGTCCGGCAGCAGCTCGCTGAGAACGCCGGACACCTTGTAGCCGTCGATGAGCACGTCGTTGGGCCATTTGAGCGCCACGTCATGGCGGGGCGGTTTCTCCTCCGGCAGGGCACCCGTGTCCGTCGGGTGGGCCACGACGCCCGTCTGCACGGCGTCACGCACTGCCTGCGTCATGGCGGCCCCGGCGAGAAGCGGGAACCACCCGAGCCGCTGCGGGGGGAAGACGCCGCCTCCGAGAAGGCCGGGACGCACCAGCACCGAGATGGCGAGTGATTTTCCCGTCGGGGCGAGCCAGGTGCGGCCGAGCCTGCCTCGGCCGCGGGTCTGGTTGTCGGTGACGACCACGGACAGGTCGGGCCAGCCGCCGGCATCCGTCCGCGCGTGCTCGACCAGAACGTCGTTTGTCGATCCCGCCTCGGCGAGAAACTCCAAACGGGCGACAACCTGTTGACTGAGCGGTAATTCCATGCGCACCCCTTTGGCTTGTGGCGGGAAGAGATTCGGCCGTCGGGCTCTCCGCGTCGCTAGTTCAGGATATTCTCCCGATTCGGCCCGCAGGCACGTGTCTTGTGGCCGGTTTGACCCGGATCTCCTGAATTAGCGACGGTGGGCAGGGAAACCACCAGTGAAACGGTGGTTCTTTGTTCCCATTCGTCAACGCTCGGCCGACGGGGCTGGCCGGTAGAGTGAAACGCGTGACTGACAAGACGCCCTCGCCGGGCCCCGACCTGTACACGACGGCTGGAAAGCTCGCCGACCTCAAGCTGCGTTATCACGAGGCCGTGACCGCAAGCGGGGCCGCCGCCGTGGAGAAACAACACGCCAAGGGCAAAATGACGGCGAGGGAGCGCATCGACCAGCTGCTCGACTTCGGCTCGTTCGTGGAGCTCGACGAGTTCGTGCGCCACCGCACGGTGGCGTTCGGCATGGAGAAGAAGCGTCCCTACGGCGACGCGGTCGTCACCGGAACGGGAACCATCCACGGTCGCCAGGTCGCGGTCTACTCGCAGGACTTCACCATCTTCGGCGGATCCCTCGGCGAGGTGGCCGGGGAGAAAATCATCAAGGTAATGGACCTCGCCCTGAAAACCGGGGTGCCGATCATCGGCATCCTCGACTCGGGTGGAGCCCGCATCCAGGAGGGTGTGGTGGCCCTCGGCAAGTACGGCGAGATCTTCCGCCGCAACACCGCCGCCTCCGGTGTCATCCCGCAGATTTCCATCATCTGCGGCCCGGCCGCCGGTGGCGCCGTGTACTCCCCCGCCCTCACCGACTTCGTGATCATGGTCGACAAGACCAGCCAGATGTTCGTCACCGGACCCGACGTGATCAAAACCGTCACCGGTGAAGACGTCGGCATGGAGGAGCTCGGCGGCGCCCTCACCCACAACAAGGTCTCCGGCGTCTCGCATTACCTCGCGACCGACGAGACCGACGCGCTCGACTACGCCCGCACCCTGCTCAGCTACCTGCCCGACAACAACCTCGCCGAACTGCCCGTGTTCGACAGCGAGGTCGAGCTGGAGACGACGGATGCCGACCTGAAGCTCAACTTCATCATCCCCGATTCCCCCAACCAGCCCTACGACGTCAAGACGGTGATCGAGCACATCGTGGACAACGGGGACTTCCTCGAGACGCAGCCGCTCTTCGCCCCCAACATCGTCGTCGGCTTCGCACGCGTCGAGGGCCGTTCAATCGGCATCGTCGCGAACCAGCCGAGCGCCATGGCCGGGACCCTGAACATCGAGGCCGGCGAGAAGGCGAGCCGGTTCGTTCGATTCTGCGACGCCTTCTCTATTCCGATCCTCACCCTCGTCGACGTGCCGGGCTTCCTCCCCGGCACCGACCAGGAGTGGACCGGCATCATCCGCCGCGGCGCAAAGCTGCTGTACGCCTATGCGGAGGCCACTGTGCCCCTCGTCACCGTCATCCTGCGCAAGGCCTACGGCGGCGCGTACATTGTGATGGGATCCAAGCAGCTCGGTGCGGACATCAACCTCGCCTGGCCGACGGCGGAAATCGCGGTCATGGGCGGGCAGGGCGCCGTCAACATCCTCTACCGGGCCGAGATCAAGCAGGCCGAGGCCGACGGTGAAGACGTGGCTGCCGTGCGCACCCGGCTCGCGAACGAGTACACCTACAACGTCGCAAGCCCGTTCCTGGCCGCGGAACGCGGTGAACTCGACGGAGTGATCGAACCGGCCGCCACCCGCGTGTCCGTCACCAAGGCCCTGCGTGCCCTGCGCACCAAGCGCGCGTCGCTTCCGGCCAAGAAGCACGGGAACATCCCGCTGTAGGGCGCCATGACACACACACAGCGCGCAGACGGCACCAACTCCCCCGAACGAGCGCAAACAACGCCGCTCGCGTCGGAATTCGACCCGTCGGAGATCGTTTTCATCACCCAGGGCGTCACCGACACGGAAGCCTCGTCGGTCATGGCAGTTCTGCGCGGTCTGCTGCGCGAGGAGTCCGATGGGCGGCGCACGGCACCGGGCCTCGGGCAGAGCGCCTGGCAGATCAACCAACGATCCGTTCGCCGGCCGATCACTCCCGGGCCGGGCCGCTGGCGCAGTTTTTCCGGCTGACCGGCACTGTCCCCCTAAATGCCGACTGTGCAATCCCCGTCGAACGTACAGAATAGTAATTGCTCGGTGTTGCTCAAAGAGTTACACCACCAGATTCTCGCCGACTAGGGTATTGAGGCGAGAATATGGGGGCGAGCACGGTGGCATTCGGGTTGTCACCTTTGCTCGGAATGTAGAAAGGGACCGGCCTCGGCTGGTCCCTTTCGCATTTCCGAACGGTTCGGCTACAGCTGATGCGCCACCCCTGTCGACCGCGGGATCTCCAGCCACAGGTCGACCTCGTCGCCCGAGTCGTCGCCACCGGGCACCACATGCGCGGGATCGACGCTCCGCAGGCCCACCACGGTGACGGCGGTGTCGGATCCATCCGCAGCCGTGCGCACGATGATCTTGTCCGCTGACGTGCCGGCTATGGCTTCGGCGAGCCGGTTGTGCACGCGCTCGAGTTCGTCGCCGACAATATCGTCCATTGCCCCCTCGTCGAGCAGCGTCACGTTGGCGCCCCGCCGGCGGGCCAGCATGACCTGCTCCCGCACGGCATCGTTGAGCAGCCGCCGCCCGCGGATCTCGTCGCGGATCGCCGCTTCGAGGTAGCGGCATTCCTGTCGCTGCTCCTCATCGAGCACGCCGCCGCGCTGGACGATCTGGTGCAGCATATCGAGGGCGAGGCTGTTCGTGAGCTTGAGACGAACCTGACGTTCGTAGAGGTGCGCCTCCTGGGCCGCCTGCCAGCGGGCGGCTTCCCGCTCCGCTCGGGAGAACTGCTGGGCGTCGCGGGCCGCTTTTGCCAGCGCGCGCGACAACAGCGCCGCCGCGGCGACCCACACCACGCTTCCGATCACGCCCATCGATCCCAGTGCCCCCGCGCCGGCCCAGAACACGGTGTGCACCACGAGCACGCCGGCACCGATCCAGGCCAGCGCCGGCCGTTTGCGGGTCGCCGTGATGGTGAGCAGGGTTCCCACGGCCGCCACGTACCACGTGGCGTAGCCGTTGCTCACGGACCCGTCGAGCTGACTACCCACCACGAGCGGCAGCGCCCCGCACACGGCGACGTTGAAGAACGCCAGGCCCAGAGACATCCGCGTCGGGCTCGTCGGCCACAGGCTCGCGATGCTCGCCACGCCATACAGCACCATAACGGCGACGATCGGCGCCGCCGACCGCGGCTGGTTGATCGAGTAGATGCCGAGCAGAATATGGTAGCCCGAGAAGAGTGCCGCCAGCCCGAGCATGAGGGCACGCGAATGGCCCATCATGACGCGGCTCCCGGCATCGGCCGCTGGGCGGGATCGTCCGGCGCAGCGGGCCCGTCACTCTGCATATCCATCGAGGGGAAGCCGGCGACGGCTTCAACCTCGGCGCGCGCCTGGTCCAGGGGGCGCGGCCAGCTCAGCGTGATGATCGTGCCCCGCCCGACGCTGGTGCGCACGTTCACGAATCCGCCGACGCTGGCCACACGCTCCTGAATCGAGACGCGCAGGCCGAGGCGCCCTTCCGGTACGAGGCAGGCGTCGAATCCCACGCCCGTGTCGGCGATTTCGACGTGGCATCCCTCCGCCGTCGACGCGCTGAGGGTGAGTGTTCGTGCCACGCGCACATCCGCCGTGCCGGCGTGCTGCACGCTATTGACCATGGCCTGCAGCGCGGCCGCGAACAGGGCCTCGCTGACCTGCTCCGGCACCGCCACCCGAGGCTCACTGTGGTCAATGAACGAGAAGGGCGCAGAGGATGCCGATGCCTCATGCCGCAGGCGCGTGCTGAGGCGGGAGAAGGGTACGCGGGCCTCGTCGTCAGGCCGTGCCACGCCGGCTTCCAGCAGGCGGGAAACGGCGTTGCCGGCCATTGTTGCGGCCAGTTCCGCTCCCTTGTCGGTACGCGCGCCGGCGGCCGAGAGCAGCGTGGCGAGCACGCTGTCGTGCACGATCGAGTCCACCTCGACGCGCTCGACCTCGGTGGCATGCTGGCGCACCGAGTACAGGTACTGGGCGAGCGCGTTGCTCTGGGCGAGGTCGACATTGCTGGACGCCGTGCGCAGAAGCGTGATGATGATGAGCACCACCTGCCCCAGCAACACGGCGTACATGACGTCGAGCGAGGCGAGCAGAACGTCTGCCCCGCCACCGGACGGATGCATACGCACCACACCGTACGCGACCGGTGCGACGACGGTGTACACGGCGGCCCAGCGCAGGCGGAACCCTATCGCGGCACACGAGGTGGCGACGGTGCAGAGATACCAGAGCCACGGCTTGTCGCTGACATCTTCCGGCACATGGGCGATCGCGAACGGCCAGGCCACGATCGCGACCAGGTAGAAGATCGCCACCAGGCTCGTGCTGACGCGTACGCAGGCCTTCACGACGGTGGCGACGACGACGAACGCAATCGCGAGGCCGAGGACAAGCGCCATCGTCGCCGTACCCAGAGCGCGATGTTCCTCGTACTGCTGCAGCACGGTCGGCACGTTCTGCAGCGCGAAGATCACCGAAATTCCCGCGACGGAGCGAGACAGCACACTCTCGATCTGCGCCCGGCTCAGCGGTTTCCGGGAGCGTGATCCCTCCCCGAGCAGTCTCTCACTGGCCGATTCCTCCTGACGTCGGTCAGGTGCGGCCGCGTCGGCGCGGCCCATGTTCGCGCTTCGTTTAGACACGGCCGTCAGTCGCGTCGGTGTCGAGTCCGGGCAGGATTCCATCTTCGACGGCGCGTCGCAAGAGGTCCACCTTGGTGGGGGCCGGGCGGCCGACCTCCACATACTTCACGCGAATGCGGTCGAGGTACTCCCGCGCTGTGGAGTGAGCGATGCCGAGCTGCAGCGCCACCATTTTCAGCGGCAAACCGGAGGCGTAGAGGTGCAGCACGTCGCGCTCACGACGGCCGAGCTGAGCCTTGGCGAAGTCGCGGTCCGCGTCGATCGCTGTCGCCCACTCCAGGTTGTTGAGCACCTCGCCATGGGCGACGGCGGCCACGGCCGCCATCACGGCGGTCGTCGGCGACGACTTGGGGATGACCCCGGCGGCACCGGCGGCGAGCGCCTCGCGAACGGATGCGACCCGGTCGGCGATGCTGTGCACCAGCACCGCGGAACCGGTGCTCTGGGCGAGCTTCACGTTGTCGGTCACAACCGACCCGTCGCCGAGGGCGAGGTCGAGCACGATCACGTCGCACACACGGCCGTCGAGCCCCGTCACCAGCTCCCGCACGGTTGCCGCAGTGAGAATCACGGTGTATCCGGAGTTCTCGCACGCCCCCTTGAGTCCCAGCCGAACCGATTCGTGGTCGTCGATAATGGCGACTCGAATCGGCTTCTGATCGGATGCCGGTGCCTCGGGTGATTCCTGCGTCACAATTTCTGCTTTCCTGGGTCTAGGTCTCAACGATAGCTATTTGGCCAGCACGGCGACGGCTTCGACGTGATGGGTGTTCGGAAAAAGATCAAAGGCGCGGAGATTCTTCAGCTCGTAGCCGTACCCGGCAAACAGCGCCACGTCGCGCGCGAGCGCCACGGGATCGCAGGCCACGTAGACGATCTGGGCCGGGGCGAGAGCACCGAGTTGGTCGACAACGACCTTACCTGCCCCCGACCGCGGCGGGTCGAGCACCACGGTGGCGGCCTGCAACCGGGCGCGCTGCGCGGCATCCGCTTCTCGGATCACGCGCTGCAGGTAGCGGTCGACACGGTCGGTTTCGGCTGTCGCCCCCACCCACTCCTTGAGGTTCGTGGCGGCGAAATTGACGGCGTCCGGGTCGCTCTCCACCGAGGTGATGCGCACCTTTCCGCCGAAACGGTCGCCCACGGCCGCGGCGAGCAGGCCGACGCCTCCGTAGAGGTCGAGGTTGGTGGCGCGCGGGTCGAAAAGCTCGGGGTCGATAGCATCCTGCACGGCCGTGAAAAGCGTCTCGGCGGCGCGGGAATGCACCTGCCAGAATCCGGAGACGTCCAGCTCGAACTCTCGGTCGCCGACGCGCTCGCGGATGACGCTGCGCTCCGCCCGGCGCGGCTTGCCGAACTTGTCTTTCTCGGCGACGAGAACGCGCACGGGCCCCTCGGAGGGGGCGACGAGGTTCACGGTCGCCGCATTGTGGAAGAGGGTGTCGAGCGGGGCGATCTCTTCGATCGCGTGTTCGGCCAGCGGCAGGTCGTTCACGGGGATGACCCGGTGCGAGCGGGCGGCGTAGGGCCCGACCGTTCCGTGTTCGTCGACGTGCAGGCTGATTCGGGTGCGCCAGCCGGTGCCGTCCATGGAGTCGCCGGGACTCGCGTTCTCCCCGGCGGCCACGGTCTCAACCGTGACCGGGCTGTCCAGGCCGGCCATGCGCTGCAACGCGTCCGCGAGAACGCGGCGCTTGAGTTCACGCTGGAATGGCAGGTCGATGTGACCGAATTCGGCACCCCCCGCTCGGTCTTCCGGAGCACGATCGAGGGCAGCGGCCGCCCACACGTGCGGCTGGCGCTCGGGCGCCTCGTTGATCACGGCCACCGTCTCGGCGCGCCAGAAGCTCTTGTGGTTGGCCTCGGTGAGGCGGGCGCGCACGCGTTCGCCCGGCAGGGTGTCACTGACGAAGACCACCCGGCCCTCGTGCCGGGCCACGAAGATGCCACCGTGAGCTACGTTGGTGATGTCGAGTTCGATCTCGGTGCCCACCGGTGTCTCTACCGCGCTCTGGTTGTCCGACTGCGTGCTCTTGCTGATGCCCATTCCTCGATAATCCCACATCGCCCCCCAAAGTGAGGCCTTCCCGGTCGACTCCGTGACAGGCGTCACCCTCGTGTGGATGAGAAAGTGAACCATGCACCTCATTTTGGCGTCAACGTCCCCCGCCCGCCTCGCCCTGTTACGGGCGGCCGGTATCGAGCCGGCCCTCGCGTCACCCGACGTTGATGAGGACGCAGTTGCCGCGCAGGCGAACACGAATGCCGGGGCGACCCTCGGCGCGCACGAAGTCGTGGAACTGCTCGCCAGGGCCAAGGCCGAGGCGGCCGCCGCGCTCTGCACCGGGACAGACGAGAGCGGGGAATCCGATGTGTCCTTGATCCTCGGCGGGGACTCGGTCTTCGTGCTTGACGATGTCATCTACGGCAAACCGCACTCCGCCGAGAAGGCGCGTGAGCGCTGGCAGCTGCAGCGGGGACGCACGGGCATGCTGTATTCGGGGCACTGGCTGATTGAGGTCGTGGGCGGCGTACCCGGCCGAGCCGTCGGCGCGGTGGCGGTCGCCGAGGTGAGCTTCGCCGACGACATCACGGATGCCGAACTCGACGCGTATATCGACACGGGCGAGCCGCTCTTCGTCGCGGGTGCGTTCACGATCGACAGCCTCGGGGCGCCGTTCATCACCCGAATTGTGGGTGACCCCTCCACGGTCGTCGGCCTGTCGCTGCCGACTCTGCGCCGACTGGTGTCCCGGCTCGGTCACCACTGGCCCGACCTGTGGAATCGACGCGGCGCGCTCTGATTTGGCCGCCGATGTGCCCTTCGACAGCGAACGACAGCTCCCGGTTGTAGACATCCGCACTGATTCCCGGTCACTTTTTGTGGGGGTCGGCTAAAAGGTCGCGGTCGTTGCCCCATAAGCTTGGGAATTGTGTCACTCATATCGAAGGTCCTCATCGCTAACCGGGGCGAGATCGCCGTCCGGGTGATCCGCGCCGCCAAAGACAGCGGAATCCGCTCTGTCGCCGTCTACGCCGATCAGGATCGTGACGCCCTGCACGCCCGCCTCGCCGACGAGGCCTACGGCCTGGACGGCACCACCGGCGCGGACACGTATCTTGTCATCGACAAAATCCTCTCCGTCGCCCGCCGCTCCGGGGCCGACGCCGTTCACCCCGGCTACGGTTTTCTCGCCGAGAACGCCGACTTCGCCCGCGCGGTCATCGCGGCCGGACTCACCTGGATCGGTCCCTCGCCGGAGGCAATCGACCAACTGGGCGACAAGGTGTCGGCTCGGCACATCGCCGAAAAGGTCGGTGCCCCCATGGCACCCGGCACGCTCAACCCCGTCGTGGATGCCGCGGAGGTGCTCGCCTTCGTCGACGTGCACGGGCTTCCGGTGGCCATCAAGGCGGCCTTCGGCGGCGGCGGGCGCGGCCTCAAGGTCGCCCGCGAACGCGCCGAGGTGGCCGAGCTCTTCGATTCCGCCACCCGGGAAGCCATCACCGCCTTCGGGCGCGGGGAATGCTTCGTGGAGAAGTACCTCGACAACCCCCGGCACGTGGAAACCCAGTGCCTGGCCGACGCGCACGGCAACGTCGTCGTCGTCTCCACCCGCGATTGCTCCCTGCAGCGCCGGCACCAGAAGCTCGTCGAAGAGGCGCCCGCGCCGTTCCTCACCGAGGAGCAGACCACCGAAATGTACCGAGCGTCGAAGGCGATCCTCACCGAGGTCGGCTACGTGGGTGCCGGTACCTGCGAGTTCCTGATCGGTCTGGACGGAACGGTGTCCTTCCTCGAGGTCAACACGCGGCTGCAGGTCGAGCACACGGTCTCCGAAGAAGTCACCGGGATCGACCTCGTGCGCGAACAGTTCCGCATCGCGGCCGGCGGTATTCTCGACTACGCCGACCCGGTCGCCGTGGGTCACTCCTTCGAATTCCGCATCAACGGTGAAGATCCCGGTCGCGGCTTCTTCCCCTCCCCCGGCCCCGTCCACCTGTTCAAGCCGTCCGGCGGACCCGGCGTACGCGTCGATACCGGGGTTCAGTCCGGCGATGTCGTTTCCGATTCCTTCGACTCGCTGCTGGCCAAACTCATCGTGACCGGCGCCACCCGCGAGGAAGCTCTCGAACGGTCCCGGCGTGCCCTGGACGAGTTCGAAATCACCGGGCTGCCCACCGTTCTGCCGTTCCACCGCGCTGTCGTTCGGGATCCTGCCTTCGCTCCCGCCGACGGCGCACCGTTCTCGGTGTTCACTCGGTGGATCGAAACGGAATTCGACAACACCATCGAACCCTGGACAGGCACCCTCGAGGACCCCACGCCCGCGCAGAAGCGTCACAACGTCGTCGTGGAGGTGGAAGGACGTCGCATCGAGGTCAGTCTCCCCACCCGACTGCTGCCCGGCGCCCCCGGGGACACCTCCGTCGGGCCGGCTCCGCGGCGTCGCGGCTCCAGCACCGTTTCGGTCGACACCGGCGACGCCGTGAAGGCACCGATGCAGGCCACGATCGTGAAGCTGCTCGTCGCCGACGGCGACACGGTCGTCAAGGGCGACCTGCTCCTCGTACTCGAAGCCATGAAGATGGAGCAGCCGTTGACCGCCCATCGCGACGGTGTCGTCGGGGGCCTCACCGCCGTCGTCGGCACGACCGTCTCGTCGGGGGCGCTGCTGCTCACGGTCACCGAGTCCGCCCTGGTCACCGACGCGGCGTAGTTCCGCCGCGGCGCATCCGCTGCCCGCACGCAAGCACAAATGCACCCCGTCGGAGATCCGGCGGGGTGCGTTTGTGCGTGCGCTCAGCGGGCCGTTACAGCACCACGTGCATGGCGCGGGCGGCGTCGGTGATGGACCCCGTGAGCGAGGGGTAGACCGGGAACGCCTGGGCCACCTCATCGACGGTCAACCGGTGCTCGACGGCGAGTGCGAGCGGGAAGATAAGCTCGCTCGCCTTCGGCGCCACGATCACGCCGCCGATGACGGTTCCACTGCCCGTGCGGGCGATGAGCTTCACGAAGCCGTCCTTGATGCCCATCATCTTGGCACGAGGGTTGGACGCCAGCGCCAGTTTGTACACGTCGCCCTGGACGAGGCCGTCTTCGATCTGCTTCTGGGTCCAGCCGACCGTCGCGATCTCCGGCTGCGTGAAAATGTTCGCGGCCACGTTGCGAATCTCGATCGGGTTGACCGTGTCGCCCATCGCATGGAACACGGCCGTGCGTCCCATCATCGAGGCGACCGATGCGAGCGGGAGCTCGGTTGTGCAGTCCCCGGCCGCGTAGATGTTCGGGATCGACGTGCGCGCCACGCGGTTCACCTGAATGTGCCCGCTGTCGGTGAGCTGCACGCCGGCCTGCTCAAGGCCGATGCTCTCTGTGTTCGGCACCGAACCGACGGCAATGAGGCAGTGGCTGCCCCTGACCTCTCGGCCGTCTTCGAGGGTGGCGAGAACCCCGTCGCCGTCTCGCACCACGGATGCCGCGCGCGACTTTGACATGACAATCATGCCGTTGCGCTTGAAAACGTTTTCGATCACGTTGGCGGCGTCGGCGTCTTCGCCGGGCAGCACCTGGTCGCGGCTCGAGATGAGTGTGACCTTGGCGCCCAGGGCACGGTAAGCCGAAGCGAACTCGGCGCCGGTGACACCGGATCCGACCACGATGAGGTGCTCGGGCACGGCGCGCAGGTTGTACAGCTGCGTCCAGGTGAGAATGTACTGTCCGTCGGGCATGGCGGAGGAGAGAACGCGCGGGCTTGCCCCCACGGAGACGACGATCGTGTCAGCGTCGATGCGGTCGAAGTCGGTTGCCGAGCTGTCACCGGAGGTCGCCACGATCACGGCCGTCGTTCCGTCCAGACGGCCGTGTCCCTGCACGAACGTGACGCCGGCGCGAATAAGTGTGGCCTTCATGTCTTCGGACTGCTGTCGGGCGAGGGCGAGCAGGCGCTTGTTGACCGCCGCGAGATTGATCGCCACTTCGGGCCGGAGGGGCTTGCCTGTGTCCCCGCGCACGAAGAACTGCACACCAAGGTCGGTGGCCTCGCCGATGGAGTTGGAGGCTTCCGCCGTTGCGATGAGGGACTTCGACGGAACAACATCCGTGATCACGGCCGAGCCGCCCACGCCGACGGCTTCAACCAGAGTCACCTCGGCGCCCTGTTGGGCGGCGGCCAGGGCCGCTTCGTATCCGCCAGGCCCTCCGCCGAGTACAACAATGCTCTGCTTGCGTTCGAACTCATAGGCCATGTGCTCCATTCTCTCAATACCCACGGCCCCCGCCAAACCGCGCCATCGCCCGCATTCGCGTCACTGAGCGGGAAGGCCGCCCGGCGAATGCCGGTTTGCCCCCGAAATCTGCGTCGAATTCGCGGGTCGCTTAGAGTGGGTGAATGCTCAAAACCGACATTAACCTGTTAGACGCGCCGGAAACCGATCCGTTCGACGTCGCACGCACAGCAGCGCAGCAGATTGCCGACCTCACAGGAGTGGCGCGCCACGACGTGGCCCTCACTCTCGGCAGCGGCTGGGGCAAGGCAGCCGACCTGATCGGCGAGACCACACACACCATCCCCGCGCAGGAAATCACCGGTTTCAGCGCACCCGCGCTGGCCGGTCACGTGGGCACCCTGCGATCGGTGTTGCTTCCCAACGGCAAGCGCGCGCTCATCATCGGCGCCCGCACGCACTACTACGAAGGCCATGGGGTGCGTCGTGTCGTGCACAGCGTGCGCACCGCCGCGGCCGCCGGGGTGACAACCATGATCCTCACGAACGGCGCCGGTGGGATCCGTGAGACGTGGACTCCCGGCACGCCCGTGCTGATCAGCGACCACATCAACCTGACGGCGGACTCGCCGCTGGAGGGCGCGACGTTCGTCGATCTGACCGACCTCTATTCCGCGCGCCTGCGCGACGTGGCTCGGTCGATCGATCCCACGCTGGATGAGGGCGTGTACTGCCAGTTCCGCGGGCCGCACTACGAGACCCCCGCCGAAGTGCAGATGGCCAAGGCCATCGGCGGCGACATTGTGGGCATGTCGACGGCGCTGGAGGCCATTGCCGCCCGTCAGACGGGCATGGAGGTGCTCGGGCTGTCGCTCATCACCAACCTCGCCGCCGGCATCCAGAAAACGCCGTTGAGCCACGGTGAGGTCATCGAGGCCGGCCAGCTCGCCGAGCCCGTGATCAGCGCGCTTCTGGCCAGGATCGTGGCCGCGTTGTGAGCCACGAGGATTCCACCCCCGAGGTGCCCCCTGTGCGCGTGAGCGGCCGTCATTCCGCCCGTGCCGACGACACCCGCCCCGACACGGATGCCGCCGCGCCGGTCGACTCGGACGACAACGTCACCCTGAGTCCCGAGGAGGAGCTGCTTCCGACAGTTGCCGTTCCCCTCCCCGTGAGCGCGCCCCTGGCGGACGACGCCGCCGGCGACGATGCTGACGGCGACACTCCCACCCTCGTGATCAGCACGGTGTCCGTGCCGGCGACCGACGCGGATCCCGCCGAGGCGCCCGCGTCCACGACGGTCGCCCACGCGGATGTCGACGATGCGCCGACGACGGCAATGGCCGCGGTCGGCAGCGACGGCGCGACGCCCACGGTCAGGGAACAACCGCCGGTGAGTGCGCTCGCCGGCGGTTCCGCGGCGGATTCGACCGCAGCGCTGATCGAAACGGCCAGGGCCTGGCTGCGCCAGGACCCGGACGCCGAGACGCAGGCCCAGCTACGCGGGCTCATCAACGCGGCCGGAGACGGCGACTCCGCCGCGCTCGTGTCGCTGCACGACCGCTTCGACACTCGCCTCGAGTTCGGCACGGCGGGGCTCCGCGGCGAAATCTCCGCCGGATCCAACCGGATGAACCGGGTGCTGGTCTCGCAGGCGGCATCCGGTCTCGCCAGTTATCTGATGAGCCGCGCCAAGCCGGGAGTAACGCCCTCCATCGTGATCGGCTACGACGGACGCAAGAACTCGAATATCTTCGCCACCGACACGGCCGCGATAATGGCCGGCGTCGGGGTTCGAGCCATCCTGTTGCCCCGACTGCTTCCGACTCCCGTGCTTGCCTTCGCGGTGCGTCACCTTGACGCGAGTGCCGGCGTGATGGTGACCGCATCCCACAATCCGCCGAACGACAACGGGTACAAGGTGTACCTCGGCGGACAGAACGAGGGCGCCCAGATCGTGGCCCCCGATGACAAGCTGATTGCGACGCAGATCCTGCGGGTGGCCGCGGAGGAACTCGTATCCGAGCTGCCCCGCGCCGCCTACGAGACGGCCGACGAAGACGTGGTGCGGGCCTACATCACCGCGACCGCGAGCATCGCCCACACGCCGCGCGCGCAGGTGAACACGGTCTACACTGCCCTGCACGGGGTGGGGTGGGACACCACCCGACGCGTGCTGGAACAGGCCGGCTTCGAGCTGCCCACCCTCGTCGACGCGCAGGTCGCGCCCGACGCCGCGTTCCCCACCGTCGCCTTCCCCAACCCCGAAGAGCCCGGCGCCATGGATCTCGCCTACGAGACCGCCCGAGAGGTCACCGCCGAGCTCATCATCGCGAACGACCCGGACGCCGACCGTCTCGCGGTCGCCATTCCCGACCCCGACGAGGCGTCGGGCTACCGCCGTCTGAGCGGCAACGAGGTCGGCATGATCCTCGGCTGGCGCGCGGCGTCGCTCGCCGCCCAGGCGGCCGGTGACCGTCCCCTCGTCGGCACCCTCGCGTGCTCCATCGTGTCGTCGCCGGCGCTGCGCGCGGTGGCGAATGCCTACGGCCTCGACTTCGCGGACACTCTCACCGGCTTCAAGTGGGTCTCCCGCGCGCCCGGCCTGATCTACGGCTATGAGGAGGCCCTCGGCTACCTTGTGAACCCCGGCACCGTGCGCGACAAGGACGGCATCTCCGCTGCCGTCTCGATACTCTCGCTGGTGACGGATCTGAAGGCGGAGGGCCTCACCCTCGGTGATCATCTCGACGCGTTCACCGAAAAATTCGGGCACTTCGCATCGGGTCAAATCTCGGTTCGGGTGAGTGACCTGTCGACGATCGCCCGGGTGATGACCCAGCTGCGTCACACACCGCCGGAGTCCGTCGGGAATATTGCCGTCGAGCAGATCGACGACTTTCGCTGGGGCCTCGGCGCGCTTCCCCCGAGTGATGTGCTGCGCATCCGCCTCGTCGACGGTTCGCGTGTGATGGTGCGCCCAAGTGGCACCGAACCCAAGTTGAAGGTGTACCTGGACACGCACAGCACCGACGGCACCGTCGAGGAACGCAAGGTCGCGGCTCTCGCGGCGCTGTCGGAGCTCGAACGGGGCATGCGCGACCTGATCCAGTAGGTCGGCCGTGACACGAAACGCCCTCCCCGACCGGGGACGGCGTTTCGTCGGTGATGTCCGCGGGCGCGCGGTGACCGGTTAGGAGCCGAGCGCCATCTCCAGTTTGGCGGCGAGTTCGTCGACGTCGAAGTAGTTGGTGATCACGATCACATCGGCGTTGGTTTTTCCGATCGCGTCGACGAGCTCCGACGAGGTCAGAATCACCTGGGCGTCGGCCGCTTCGGCGCGCACGCCCGCAACATCCGTGGCCACAACGTTCGCCTCGATCTCCAGACGCTCCAGGGCACGTTCGGCATTGACCTTGAGGATCGCGGACGTTCCCACGCCGACGCCGCACATGACCACGATCTTCATGAGGATGCCTTCAGCCCGAACAGGGATCGAACCGTTTCGGCGTCCGTGGCCGCCGCGAGTGCCGGAATCACCTGCGCGTCGTTGAACACGTTCGCGAGCTCGGCGACGTGCGCCAGGTGCTCATCGCGGCTGACGACCGCGAGCCCGACGATCACGCTCACCGGGTCGTTGTTGGGGTGCCCGAAGTTGACGGGTTCGGCCAAAGTGACAACGCTCAGACCGTCGGCGAGTACATCGTCGCCGGGCCGCGCGTGCGCGAGAGCCAACCCGGGCGCGATCACGATGTAGGCACCGAACTCGGTGATCACGCTGATCATGCGCGCAGTGTATTCCGCGGTCGTCGCACCCGATCGTTCGAGGGCGAGCCCGGCGGCCGTGACCGCTGCGCGCCAATCATGGACATGCGCACCGATCGTGATGGCGGAGGGAGGCAGTGGCGGCAGCGACATGGTGTCTTTCATAGGTTGCGAGGGGAGGCCGGGATCATGCGTCGGCGAAGCCCGCGATGATGGCGTTCGTGAGCTCCTCCCGATCCTCGAGCGGCAGGAACGACGCGGCGGCCGCGTTGAGCTGGAACACCTCGAGGTCGTCGAGATCGTAGCCGAAGGCATCGCTCAGCAGCGCCAGCTCCTGCGACAGCGTTGTGTCGCCCATGAGGCGGTTGTCGGTATTCACCGTGACCTTGAATCCGAGCTGGTACAGCAGGTCGAACGGGTGATCGAGCAGGTCCTCGCCCCAGGCCGCGATCGCGCCGGTCTGCAGGTTCGACGTCGGGCTGACCTCGAGGGTGATTTCCCGGTCGCGTACCCATTGGGCCACCGAGCCGAGGGTGACGAAGGTGTTGTCGTCGTCCTGGCGCTCGATCGTCACGTCTTCGGCGAGACGCACTCCGTGTCCGAGGCGCAGGGCGCGACCGTCGAACAGGGCGCTGCGGATGCTGTCCAGCCCGTCGGCCTCCCCGGCGTGAACCGTGGTGGGCATGAATTCGCGGGCGAGCAGGTCGAAGGCCTCCTTGTGGTTGCTCGCGGGGAACCCGGCCTCGGCCCCGGCGATGTCGAAACCGACGACGCCGTCGAATCGATATTTCACGGCGAGTTCGGCAATTTCGAGGCTGCGATCGGCGTGGCGCATGGCCGTGATGAGCTGGCCGGTGCGGATGCTCTTGCCCTGGGACTCGACGTGCTCGATGCCGGCCTCCAGGCCGTCCTGAACCGCCTCGACGGCCTCATCGAGGGTGAGTCCACGCGTGAGGTGCTGCTCGGGTGCCCAGCGCACTTCACCGTAGATTACGCCGTCGAGGGCGAGGTCTTCCACGTATTCCTTGGCGACACGGAAGAGGCCGTCACGTGTCTGCATGACGGCGCACGTCACGTCGAAGGTCTTGAGGTATTCCACGAGAGAGCCGGCACTCGACTGGTCGTAGAACCACTTCTGGAGGCTCTCGGCATCCGTCTCGGGCAGGTCGAGCCCGATGGTCTCGGCCAGGTCGATGATGGTCTGCGGGCGCAGGCCTCCGTCTAGGTGATCGTGCAGCGAGATCTTGGGCAGGGTGTTGATGCTCACGCCGCCACCGGGCATCAGGAATTCCTCTGGAGTCGTATTCACACTTCTAATCTACCGGCCCGCCCGCCTGGAGGCTCCATGTTTGCTGATCATGCGCTGCACGTGCGTGCATCGCACCGTCCCACGGGACGTCACTGGGCTACATCCGCCCCTTGGATCCAGTTCATGGGGCTGATGGTGTCCCCTCGCGGTGCACGAGGTGCGACGGGGCCCCTACGGTCGCCAGCCTCGCGACCGCAGGGCCTCCTCGACGGCGGCGCGCACCCACGTTGCTTGCATGGCGGCAACGGAACGTACCTGTTTGCCTCCGGCTCGGGAAGCCCGCAGTCGAGCAGAAAAAGTCGCAGCATCGTCTCCCGCCGGGACTCCACGCGCGGGCGAATGAGCGCCGCGGCCTCGCGTAATCTCCGGGCCCCACGCTGCCCCGAGTTCTGCGTCACCCCGGCGGCGATATCGGCGGCGGTCGCCAACGCCCGGTCTCCCCGCAGCAGATGATCTCCCGCCGCGATGAGGTCGTCTCGTTGCAGTACGGCTGCCAGTTGGCACCAGGTCGCGATCGGCTCGAGCACGGGCATCCTCGCCAGCACGCACACACGCTTGAGATCCTCGGCGCGATGGCCGATGACCCCGCCTGCCCGGAGTGCTCGTTCCGGGGACAGGACGGTGACATGAATGCGCGGGTCGGTTTCGAGATGCGCAGGCAGCGGCATGCCGAAGAGAATGGCCGCCGTCGCGTGGCTGAAGAACGCGCCGGGGCCATCCGCGGCTGAAAGGCTCGGCAGCGATCCCGGAGGGTCTCAATGCTGCCGACCGGCACGCACACACCCCAAAAGGGATGCTCGAGGTCACTCGAACGAGTGCGCTTGCGCGACACGCCGGCGGCCTGGGCCTGCGCCACGGTGAACGGCCCGTGCTCGAAGCCGGGAGGAAGCGGGGTTTGATGATGTATGGCGTGAGAATGCCACCATCTGCGACAAGGGGTCAGGTTATCCACAGTCCCGCCGTCGTACGCGAGGGGACAACTTCCACCCATGAAACCAGGGCAAGGAGCCAAAGTTGGCTACTCGCGGAGCCCCTGGGGTGGAAGATGGCATGTCGCGACGCGAGGAGACAATTTCGCCCGCACGGGCGGGGTCAGCGCGTGATGCGCTCCGCGATCAGCGGACCGCCGTCCTGCACCGGTTCGCCCACGTCGCCGATGCGCCAGGCACCGTCAACGGCCTCCAGTGCCCGCGCGAAACGTTCCGGTTCGTCGGCGCTGAGGGTGAACAACGGTTGACCACGGCGCACCGTGTCGCCCGGCTTCGCGTGCAGGTCGATGCCGGCCGCGTGCTGCACCGGGTCCTGCTTGCGCGCGCGTCCCGCACCGAGCCGCCACGCGCCGATGCCGAACGGCAGCGCCTGCTGTTCGACGAGCACACCGTCACGATCGGCGAGGACCACGTGAGTTTCGCGCGCGACCGGCAGCGCCGCATCCGGGTCGCCGCCCTGGGCACGAATCACGTCGCGCCACTTGTCCATGGCCCGGCCGTCGTGCAGCGCCGATTCCACGTCCACGTCGGTGATGCCGGCGAGGTCGAGCATTTCGCGCGCGAGCGCCACGGTGAGCTCGACGACGTCGGCGGGGCCGCCGCCGGCGAGCACGTCGACCGATTCGCGCACCTCGTTGGCATTGCCGATCGCGAAACCGAGCGGCACGTTCATGTTGGTCAGCAGAGCGGATGTCGCCACTCCGGCGTCCTCGCCCAGCTCCACCATGGTGCGTGCCAGTTCGCGTGAGAGGTCGATGTCCTTGAGGAAGGCTCCGGACCCGAATTTGACGTCGAGCACGAGCGCACTCGTGCCCTCCGCGATCTTCTTCGACATGATCGACGATGCGATGAGCGGGATGGCCTCGACAGTGCCGGTGATGTCGCGCAATGCGTACAGCTTGCCGTCGGCGGGCGCGAGACCGCTGCCGGCGGCGCAGACGACGCCGCCGTGATCGCGCAGCTGGGCGAACATCTCCTCGTTGCTGAGGTTGGCGCGCCAGCCCGGGATGGATTCCAACTTGTCGAGGGTGCCCCCGGTGTGCCCGAGGCCGCGGCCGGAGAGCTGCGGCACCGCGGCGCCGAACACGGCGACGAGCGGCATCAGCGGGAGCGTGATCTTGTCTCCGACACCGCCGGTGGAGTGCTTGTCGGTCGTGGGCTTGCCGAGCCCGGCAAAGCTCATGCGTTCGCCGCTGTCGAGCATGGCCATGGTGAGCGCACGAACCTCATTGCGGCTCATCCCGTTGAGGAAGATGGCCATGGTCATCGCGGCCATCTGCTCGTCGCCCACGTAGCCACGGGTGTACGCGTCAATGAGCCAGTCGATCTGGGCGGTGGTCAGCTCACCCTTGTCACGCTTGGCGTGGATGAGGTCGACGGCGTCGAAGGCTTCAAGGGTGCTGCTCATGGTGACTCTCCTGAGTTACGGTATTCGGCGAGCTGGCGCGGCCCGAAGGCGTCGGGCAGCACCTCGTCGATCGTGCGGGTTCCCGACACGGTCTGCAGCAGCATGCCGGTTGCGGAATGTTCGTAGAGCAGCTGGCGGCAGCGCCCGCACGGCATCAGCGTGTTGCCGTTGCCGTCCACGCAGGTGAACGCCACGAGGTGTCCGCCCCCCGTCAGGGCAAGGGTCGACACGAGGGCGCATTCGGCGCACAGGGTGAGGCCGTACGACGCATTCTCCACGTTGCATCCGCTGATCACGCGCCCGTCATCGACGAGCGCCGCGGCCCCCACCGGAAACTTCGAGTACGGCACGTAGGCGTGTGACATCGCCTCGACGGCCGCCTCGCGCAGCCTGGCCCAGTCGACGGTCATGATTTGATGTACGGCTTGCCGGACGCGGCCGGGGGCCTCGACCTGCCGACCAGGCCGGCCACGGCGAAGATCGTCACCAGGTACGGGAGCATGAGCATGAATTCGCTCGGCACCGGCGACCCGATGATGCTGAGCACGCTTTGCAGGTTGCTCGCGAAGCCGAACAGCAACGCGGCGAGGGTGGCGCGGATCGGGTCCCACCGGCCGAAGATCACGGCCGCGAGGGCGATGAACCCGGCACCGGCCGTCATCTCCTTGCCGAAGGCACCCACCGAGCCGAGGGTGAAGTACGCGCCGCCGAGCCCCACAATGGCGCCGGCGAGCGACACGTTCAGAAAACGGGTGCGGGCCACGTTGATGCCCACCGTGTCGGCGGCCTGCGGATGCTCTCCCACCGCCCGGAGGCGCAGGCCCCACTTGGTGTGGAAGACGGCGAAGTACACCGCGATCACGGCCACGTACATGAGGTACACGATGAGCGTCTGACGAAACAGCACCGGGCCGATGATCGGGATCTCGCTCAGGAACGGAATGTGGATGCGATCGAACTTCGGCGGCTGGTTGAGCATTGCCGCGTTGGGGGCTAGCAGCTGCGAGTACAGGAAGCCGGTGAAACCGACGACGAGCACGTTGAGCACGACACCGACAATGACCTGGTCGACGAAGTACTTGATCGAGAACGCGGCGAGCACGAAGGAGACGGCCATTCCGGCGAGCATGGCGGCGAGCAGACCGAGCAGGGGCTGGTTGGTCACCGAGGCGACGAGCGCGGAGGTGAACGCGCCGGCGAGCAGCTGACCCTCGATGGCGATGTTGACCACACCGACCCGCTCGGAGATGACGCCGCCGAGCGCACCGAAGATCAGCGGCACGGCCAGGCTGATCGAGCCGAAGAGCAGCCCGGGGACGGGGATGGTGCTCCCCGCCGACGCCCAGGCCAGGAACCCGACGAGCAGCAGCACGGCGAACACGCTGATCAGCCACACGGGCACCCGGGACCGCTGATACACGAGCCAGCCGCTCACGAGCGTGATCACGAGCAGGAGCAGGGTGATGGCCACGCCGGTCGCGCGGGTGGGGAGCTCCACCGCGGGCAGCTGGATCAGGTCGGATCCGGTGGAGAGGCGCATGGTGCTGATGCCGTCGCGGCCGAACACCACGAGCAACAGCAGGCCGATCAGCGTGAACACGCCGAGCGCGATGGGCGCCTTCCAGTTGCGGATCGCGCCGGCGGCGGGTCCGCGGGCCGGTTCAACGGGCTGGGTGGGGTCAATAACGGGGGCGATGGTGCTCACTTGGCCGTCACCTCCTGGGTTACGTTCAGGCGAGGCTTGCGCGTGGATGCGCCGGGCGTCGGGAGGCGGAAAATGGCACGTACGAGCGGCGGTGCCGCGATGAAGAGCACGATGAGGGCCTGAACGACAACGATGATGTCAACAGGCACGCCCTCGGCGGCCTGCATCGAGAAGCTGCCGGCCTTGAACGCACCGAACAGAATCCCGGCGGCGAACACCCCCCACGGCTTGGAACGACCGAGCAGGGCGACGGTGATCGCATCGAAGCCGATGCTCGAGTCCACGGTGGCGCCGAAGCCGCTCGTCGTGGTGCCGAGCACCTGGTTGATGCCGGCCAGTCCGACCAGCCCACCCGAAATGAGCATCGCGTACACGTAGATGCGCTGCACTCCGATACCGGCCACGCGGGCCGCATTCGGATTCTCTCCCACGGCACGAAACTGAAAGCCGAGGTTGGAACGCGACAACAGCCACCAGGTGAAGATCGTTGCCGCGATCACGAGAATGAACCCGAAGTGCAGGTTGTAGTTCGATCCGAGCAGGTCGGGGAAGATTGCGGTTGGCTTGCTGGCCGGGGTCTTCGGGTTGTTGGAGCCGGGGGTTCTCAGGAACCCGTCGCGCAGGAGGTAGCTCACGAGGTAGAACGCCACGTAGTTGAGCATGATCGTTGTGATCACCTCGTGCGCGCCCGTGCGCGCCTTCAGCAGGCCCACGATCCCGCCCCACAGGGCACCGCCGAGCACGCCGACGACGAGGGCGGCGACCATGTGGATCCCGTAGGGCAGGTCGAGCGCGAACGCCACCCAGCCGCCGAGCGCGGCGGCGATGAGCATCTGCCCGCGACCACCGATGTTGAACATGCCGACGCGGAAGCCGAGCGCGACGCCAAGGCCCGCGGCGATCAGCGGTGTCGCGAAGGTGAGCGTGTCCGTGAGCGGTTTGATCCCGTCGGCGAAGCTGTCCCGGCGGAAGTTGTAGATCGAACCCTGGAAGAGTGCGGAGTAGGCACCGGACACGGCCTGCCAGATGGCCCCGAGCATGTCGCCGGGCCGGGAGAAGAAGTACCCGGCCGCGTCCTGCACCTCGGTGGTCGTGAACGCGATCATGACGGCGCCCACGAGCAGGGCGAGCACGACGGCGAGCACCGAGATGATGGCGCTTCCCGTGGTGATCTCGCGGAACATCGAGTGCCAGCGTCCGGGTTCCTCGTCGACGTGACCCGACGGCGTCGGACCGGTGGGGGGCGCGGTGGGCGGGGCCTGGGGGACCTGACTGTCGCTCATACGGCAGCTCCTTCGGTACTGTCGGTGGGCTCGTTGTTCGTTGGTGCAGCGTCGGTGGGTTGTGCCACCCCGGCCATCATGAGGCCGAGGACGGCGCGAGGCGTGTCGCCGGGGACGATGCCCACGATGCGACCGCCGTACATGACCATGATGCGATCGGCGAGGGCCGCGACCTCGTCGAGCTCGGTCGAGATCACGATCACCGGGGTGCCGGCGTCGCGGGTGGCGACGATGCGCTCGTGCACGAATTCGATGGAACCGACGTCGAGCCCACGGGTGGGCTGCGCGGCGACGAACAGGCGCAACGGGCGGCTGAGTTCGCGCGCCAGCACGACCTTCTGCTGGTTGCCCCCGGAGAGCTTGCCCACCGGGGTCTCGATGCCCTGCGCTCGTACGTCGAATTCCTTCACCTTCTCCTCGGCGAAGGTCTTGAGGTAGTCCAGCTGCAGGTTGAAGTGCTTCACAAAGGGTGTGTGGTTGGAGCGGTCGAGCATGAGGTTCTCGGCGATGCTGAACGACCCGACCAGGCCGTCCTGGTTGCGATCCTCCGGTATGAATCCCACGCCGGCGTCGAGCACCTTGCGCACGGAATGGCCACGCAGCGAGGAGCCGTCGAGCGTGATCTCGCCCGTGACGCGTGGCTGCAGTCCCATCAGCGCCTCGGTCAGTTCGGTCTGCCCGTTTCCCTGCACACCGGCGATGGCGAGGATCTCCCCGACGGCAACGTCGAAGCTCACGTCGTCAACGACGACCTGGCCGCGCGGGTCGATCACGGTGAGGTTTTTCACGACAAGTGCCGGCTTGCCCGGCGTTGCGGGGCCTTTGTCCACGGTGAGGTCCACGGCGCGGCCGACCATCAGGGTGGCCAGTTCTTCGTTGCTGGCCGTGGGCAGGGCTTCACCCACCACCTTTCCCAGCCGGATGACCGTGATGCGGTCGGCGACCTCGCGCACCTCCCGCAGTTTGTGCGTGATGAACACGATGGAGGTTCCGGCATCCTTCAGCTGGCGCATGATGACCATGAATTCGTCGGTTTCCTGAGGCGTGAGCACGGCGGTGGGTTCGTCGAAGACGAGCACCCGGGCGTCGCGGGAGAGCGCCTTGATGATCTCGACGCGCTGCTGCACTCCGACGGGCAGATCTTCCACGAGGGCATCCGGGTTGATGTTGAACCCGAACCGGTCGGAGATCTCCCGCACACGCGCACGCGCAGCGGTCAGGTCGAGGCGTCCGCCGGACTTCGTCTCTTCGTTGCCGAGCATCACGTTCTCGGCCACGGTGAAAACCGGGATGAGCATGAAGTGCTGGTGCACCATGCCGATGCCGGCGCTCATCGCATCGCCGGGTCCGGCGAAGTGAACGGACTTGCCGTCGAGAAGGATTTCGCCCTCTTCCGCCCGGTACAGGCCATAGAGAACGTTCATCAGGGTGGACTTGCCCGCGCCGTTCTCGCCGAGAAGGGCGTGGATCTCCCCCGGTTCGATCACCAGGTTGATGTTGTCGTTGGCGACAAGTGCACCAAAGCGCTTGGTGATGCCACGAAGTTCGAGCTTCATATTTCCCGATTCTATTGAGCGGCCAGGGAACCGTTCAGGTTGAGCGAACAAAAAGCGGGGAGGCCAGCACAGCTGACCTCCCCGGATTCGCATCACTGCGGTCGTGCGAATGGTGCGGTAGTGCGGTGCTGCTACTTCGGGGTGGCGTCCGAGGTGACGACGATGTCGCCGGAGATGATCGAGGCCTTGATCTCATCGATCTCGGTCATCAGCGCCGGGTCGACCTTCGACTCGTAGTCGTGCAGCGGGGCGAGGAGCACGCCCTCGTTCTCAAGGGTGCCAACGTAGGGGTCGGAGGAGAAGTCTCCGCCGGCAGCGTCCACGACGATCTGCTGTGCGGCATCCGCCATCTGCTTCATGACGGATGTGAGGTACAGGCTGTCGAACTCGGGCGTGGTCTCGAACAGGTCGCTGTCCACACCGATGATGGCGACATCCTTGCCGGAGTCGTTGATGGCCTGCGCGGTGCCCTGGAAGAGCGGTCCGGCGACCGGGAGGATGATGTCAACGCCGCTGTTGATCAGGTTCTGGCTGATCGTCTTGCCGGCGCTGATGTCGTCGAAGCTTCCGGCGAACGTTCCGGTCTGAGATTCCTTGTCCCAGCCGATGACGGTGACGGAGGTGCCCTTCTGCTCGTTGTGGTACGCCACGCCATCGACGAAACCGTCCATGAAGATGGTGACGGACGGGAACTGCAGCCCGCCGTAGGTGCCCACGACGCCGGTTGTGGTGGTGCCGGCAGCGAGGTAACCCGCGAGGAACGCGGCCTGCGCCGTGTCATACAGAACGGGCTTCACGTTGTCGAGAGACAACGGGCTGAAGTCGTCGTTGGAGAGCGCGGAGTCGATGATCGCGAACTCAACGTCGGGGTTGTCCTGGGCGGCGTCGCGCGTGGCGTTGGCGAGCGCGAAACCGACGGTGAGAATGAAGTTGCAGCCCTGGTCGACCATGCTGCTGACGTTGCTGGCGTACTGGTCTTCCGTGGTGGACTCGGCCTGCTTGAACTCGACGCCGAGTTCCTCAGATGCCGCCTTCATTCCGTCGTAGCTCGACTGGTTGAAGGATTTGTCGTCGAATCCGCCGAAGTCAGAAACGATGCAAGGCAGGAAATCCGACGTTGCGGCGTCAGAATTCGAACCGGAATCGGTCGGTGCCGGGGCGCAGGCGGCGAGAAGGGCGATAACGCCGAACATGGCAAAACCGCCGAGCGCGGCTTTACGGGTCGTGATTGTCAAAATGACCTCCAGGATGCTGCCGCGCGGGGGTTCGCTCGGGCCGTGGTCGCTACGTTACAGAATGTTTCGCTGCTCAGAAGAGCAAAGTGGCGCGCAGACCGAATGGTTATCAACCCGCGACATTTGCGACCCGGTTTTGCTCATCTGAGCAGCCAGAAGTCTGGTCGTCGAGGTCTCAGAGCACGTCGCTGCTGCCGGAAAGCTTCAGCGCGTCGACGACGGCCTTGACCTTCTGGGCGTTGGCGCTCGTGGTGACGAGGAGCGCGTCCGGCGTGTCGATCACCACGATGTCTTCCACGCCGATGAGCGCGATCATCCGGCCGGTGTGGCTGACGACAATTCCGCTGCTCGAATCGGCGAGCACGCGAGCGCCCTCCCCCAGAATCGCGAGATTGGCTTTGCGCCCCCCGGAGTGCAGTTTGGCGATGGACGCGAAGTCACCCACGTCGTCCCACTCGAACTGACCGGGAATCACGACGAGCCGTCCGGCGGCGGCGGCGGGCTCGGCCACCGAATAGTCGATGGCGATCTTCTTCAGGCCCGGCCATACCCGGTCGACGACGGCGCCCCGGCGCGGCGTATCCCACGCCTCGGCCAGTTCCTGCAGCCCGGCCAGCAACTCGGGCTCGGTCTCGCCGATCGCTTCCAGCAGGCGGTCCGCTCGGGAAATGAACATGCCGGCATTCCAGAGGTACGTGCCCTCGGCGAGGTATTGCTCGGCCACCTCCGGGTCGGGCTTCTCCACGAAGGAGTCCACCGACAGGGCGCTCTCGGCGCCTGGGATGTCGAGAGCACCGTCACTCTTGATGTAGCCGAAACCGATGGACGGTTCGGTGGGCCGGATGCCGATCGTGACGATGTACCCGGCGTCGGCGGCAACGACGGCCTCGGTGACCGCGGTGCGGAACAGGGATTCGCCGGTGATCACGTGGTCGGCGGGGAACGATCCGATGATCACGCCCGGTTCGCGGCGTTCCAGAATGGCGGCGGCGAGCCCGATCGCCGCCGTGGAGTCACGCGGCTCGCTCTCCAGAACGACGTTCGGGTCGCGAAGCTCGGGCAGCTGGCGTTCTACGGCGGCGCGGTGCGCGCGTCCGGTGACAACCATCACGCGCTGGTTCCCGGCAATGGGCACGAGCCGATCCCAGGTGTCGCGCAGCAACGTCTGGCCGGAACCGGTGAGGTCGTGCAGAAACTTGGGGGCGTCGGCCCGGGAGAGGGGCCAGAGCCTCGATCCGATCCCGCCCGCCGGGATCACACTGTAGAAGCGGTCGAGGGCGGCGGGAGGCTGAGGCATGGGGCCACACTATCGCGCAGAGCTGAGCGGGCCCGAGTCCGTTCATCCGGCATTCACTCCGGAGCCACACCGAGGCCACCCTGCGCCTTTAACCTCAGGGCATGCGGGTCGCAGTCATCAGCGAAAGTTTCCTTCCCACCATCAGCGGAGTCACCACCAGCGTCTGCAAGGTGTTGGAGCACCTGGCCGGCGCCGGTCACGAGGCCATTCTCATCGCCCCTGCGGGCGCGCCCCGCCAGTACGCGGGCTTTCCGGTGCATACCGTGCCGGCGATCGCCTACCGGCAGTTTCCGGTGGGGCTGCCGAGTCCGCACGTTCAACGCCTGCTCGCCGATTTTCGTCCCGATGTGCTGCACGCCGCGAGCCCCTTTCTGCTCGGCGCCCAGGGCATCGCGGCCGCGAACCGGCTGGACATCCCGTCCGTGGCCATCTATCAAACGGATGTTGCCGGCTACGCCGCCAGAAACCGCCTCGGCCAGGCGACCGCCCTCGCCTGGCGCTACGTGAAGTGGGTGCATGAGGGCGCCACCCGCACGCTCGTCCCATCGAGCTCGTCGCTGCGCGACCTGGAGCGCCTGCACGTTCCCAACCTCGCGATGTGGACCCGCGGGGTCGACCTGACGGGCTTTCACCCCAACCGCAAGGGCTCGGCGGACGTCGCCGCCCTGCGTCGGAAGATCGCTCCTCGTGGCGAGGTCATTGTGGGGTACGTCGGGCGACTCGCGCCCGAGAAGCAGGTGGAGCGACTTCGAGCGCTGCGCGGGCTCGCCGGCATCCGGGTGGTGATTGTGGGCGATGGACCGTCGGAACCGCAGATCAAACGGGCGCTCGCGGGCATGCCCGTCACCTGGCTCGGTCGCCTCGCGGGGGCCGAGCTGGCCACGGCCTACGCCAGCTTCGACGTCTTCGTGCACACGGGAACGGAAGAGACGTTCGGGCAAACCCTGCAGGAGGCGCATGCCGCGGGGCTGCCGGTGGTGGCGCCCGCGTCGGGCGGCCCCCTCGACCTCGTGACGCACGAAGAGAACGGCTACCTGTTCACACCCGACGACGAGCACGACCTGCGGCGCCACGTGGAACGGCTCGCCGGTGACCCCGCCCTGCGCAACCGAATGGGTGAGGCCGGGCGACGCACGGTTCTCGGCCGTTCCTGGCCTACCGTGTGCGGCGCACTGCTGGATCACTATGAAGGTGTCATCGACGAACGGGCGGCCGTTCGGGCGATGACCGTGATTCCTCTTTCTTTGCAGCGCTGAGCGGCGCAGGCGGCACCAGCGCACCTGCGCGCATGGCTAGACTGTTAGCGAGCTCGTTGAGCCCGATGGGTCTCGTTTGAGGCAAAAATCTATTCAGCCAGGGAGGGTTGTTCATGCCAAATCAGTCGGCAGGAACCCTGACATCTCAGCAGAAGACGACATCTCGTCGCCCGGCCGGCACCTTGTACCGGGGCAACGAAGGCATGTGGTCATGGGTCCTGCACCGGATTACCGGTGTCGCGATCTTCTTCTTCTTGCTGGTCCACATTCTCGACACGGCATTGGTCCGCGTGAGTCCCGAAGCGTACAACGCGGTGATCTCGCAATATCAGACGCCGATTATGGGGCTCGGTGAGGTCGCCCTCGTGGCCGCGATCGTGTTCCACGCGTTCAACGGGCTGCGGATCATCCTCATCGACTTCTGGAATGCCAAGTACCAGAAGATCATGTTCTATGTGGTGATCGGACTCTGGCTCATCACGATGCTCGGTTTCGCTCCGCGCCACCTCATCAACGTGTTCAGCGAACACTAGGGGAAAGAATATGACTACAACTATCGACGCCCCCCGCAGCCCCTACGCGCGCAACACCACCAAGCGCGGCACGAACTGGGAGAAATGGGGCTGGATTTACATGCGCGTCTCCGGCGTGCTCCTGATCGTGCTGATTTTCGGCCACCTGTTTGTCAACCTGATGCTCGGCGAGGGTGTCAACGCCCTCAACTTCGCCTTCGTCGCGGGCAAGCTCTCCAGCCCGTTCTGGCAGATCTGGGACGTCGCCATGCTGTGGCTCGCCCTGATCCACGGTGGCAACGGCATGCGCACGCTCGTGAATGACTACGCGACGAACCGCATCAGCCGCGGGATCCTCAAGTACGCGATCCTCGCCGCCGTCGTCATTCTGATCGTGCTCGGCACGCTCGTGGTCTTCACGTTCGATCCCTGCCCGGCCGGCCAGCCCGCCGACCTTCTGCCTACTTTCTGCTCGTCCCTCTAGGAGCTGTCCCCTCACTAATGACATCGCCCGCCTCTTCCACCGCGCCCACAGCGTCCACCGTCGTTGACGGAGTTCACTACCATCAGTTCGACATCGTGATCGTGGGAGCGGGTGGAGCCGGCATGCGTGCCGCCATCGAAGCCGGCCCCAACGCCAGCACGGCCGTCATCTCCAAGCTCTACCCCACGCGTTCCCATACGGGCGCGGCGCAGGGCGGCATGGCCGCCGCCCTCGCCAACGTGGAGGAAGACAACTGGGAGTGGCACACCTTCGACACGATCAAGGGTGGCGACTACCTGGTTGACCAGGACGCCGCCGAGATCCTGGCCAAGGAAGCCATCGACGCGGTCATCGACCTCGAGAACATGGGTCTGCCCTTCAACCGCACGCCGGAGGGCAAGATCGACCAGCGTCGCTTCGGTGGCCACACCCGTGACCACGGCAAGAGCCCCGTGCGTCGTGCCTGCTACGCCGCAGACCGCACCGGCCACATGATCCTGCAGACGCTGTACCAGAACTGCGTCAAGCACGGCATCAACTTCTTCAACGAGTACTACGTGCTCGACCTCGTGATGACCGAGGTCGACGGGGTCGACCAGCCGTCGGCGGTCGTCGCCATGGACCTCTCGAGCGGTGAACTCCATGTCTTCCAGGGCAAGGCGTTCATCTTCGCCACCGGCGGATTCGGCAAGATCTACAAGACCACGTCCAACGCGCACACCCTCACCGGCGACGGGGTGGGCATTGTGTGGCGCAAGGGCCTCCCCCTCGAGGACATGGAGTTCTTCCAGTTCCACCCGACCGGCCTCGCCGGACTCGGCATCCTCCTCACCGAGGGTGCACGCGGTGAGGGGGCGATCCTGCGCAACGCCTCCGGTGAACGGTTCATGGAGCGCTACGCCCCGACCATCAAGGACCTCGCCCCGCGTGACATCGTCTCGCGCTGCATGCTGAAGGAGGTCGCGGAGGGCCGCGGCGCCGGTCCCGACAAGGACTACCTCTACCTGGACTGCACGCACCTCGGCAAGGAGCTGCTCGAAACCAAGCTTCCCGACATCACCGAGTTCGCGCGCACCTACCTCGGCGTTGACCCGGTCACCGAGCCGGTACCCGTCATGCCGACCGCGCACTATGCGATGGGCGGCATCCCCACCAACGTCAAGGCCGAGGTCTGGCGCAACAACGAGGCCGTTGTTCCGGGCCTCTACGCCGCCGGCGAATGCGCCTGCGTCTCGGTGCACGGCTCGAACCGTCTGGGCACCAACTCGCTCCTCGACATCAACGTGTTCGGCAAGCGCGCCGGCATCAACGCGGTCGAGTACGTGAAGACGGCGAACTTCGTTCCGCTGCCCGACGACCCGGCCAAGGGCGTTCGCGACCTCGTCGAGGGCATCCGCTCGTCCACCGGCACCGAGCGCATCTCCGTGCTGCGCAAGACGCTGCAGGAGGAGATGGACAAGAACGCCCAGGTGTTCCGCACCGACGAGTCTCTCGCCGGCGTGACCCAGACCATCCACCTGCTGCGTGAGCGTTACAAGAACATCGGCGTGCAGGACAAGGGCCGCCGGTTCAACACCGACCTGCTCGAGGCCGTGGAACTGGGCTTCCTGCTCGACCTGGCCGAGGTTGTCGTGTACTCCGCGCGCAACCGTCAGGAAAGCCGCGGCGGGCACCAGCGCGAGGACTACCCGAACCGCGACGATGAGACGTACCTCAAGCACACCATGGCGTACCTCACCGGCGACCCGATGTCCGCCGACGCCGCTGACCACATCGCGCTCGACTGGAAACCGGTCGTCATCACCCGCTACCAGCCGATGGAGAGGAAGTACTAGTGAGCACTTCAACGATTGGCCAGCCGGCCGTCCCGGAGGCGATCCAGTCCTTCACGGTGACGTTCAACATCCGCCGTTTCAATCCCGAGGCCGACGAAGAGCCGCACTGGCAGGACTTCGACGTGGAGATGTACCCCACGGACCGTGTGCTGGACGCCCTGCACAAGATCAAGTGGGAGCAGGACGGCAGCCTGAGCTTCCGCCGCTCCTGCGCCCACGGGATCTGCGGCTCCGACGCCATGCGCATCAACGGCCGCAACCGCCTCGCGTGCAAGACCCTGATCAAGGACCTCGACATCACCAAGCCGGTGTACGTGGAAGCGATCAAGGGCCTCCCGCTCGAGAAGGACCTCATCGTTGACATGGAGCCGTTCTTCGACTCCTTCAAGGAAGTTCAGCCCTTCCTCGTGGCGCAGAGCGCGCCGAAGGACGGCAAGGAGCGCATTCAGACCGTCGCCCAGCGTGAGCGCTTCGACGACACGACGAAATGTATCCTCTGCGCGGCATGTACCTCCAGCTGCCCGGTGTTCTGGACGGACGGCCAGTACTTCGGTCCGGCCGCCATTGTGAACGCCCACCGCTTCATCTTCGACTCGCGCGACGACAACGCCGCCGTGCGACTGGACATCCTGAACGACCAGGAAGGCGTCTGGCGCTGCCGCACGACCTTCAACTGCACCGAAGCGTGCCCGCGCGGCATCCAGGTGACCCAGGCCATCTCCGAGGTCAAGCAGGCCATCATGCGGGGCAAGGTCTAGCAGCTCTGCCGCCGCCGGCGCCTGCGCCGGGATGGCCGTTCCGCACACTTGTGCGGGGCGGTCATTTCGTGTCCCGGGCCCGAGCCGGCGACGAGGAGCCGATGGCGCTGTTCGGGTCGGCACCACCGACTCCCGCGAATCGCCCGGGCCGGCTCTGACCCGTCGATAGTGCATGTTGACAGACACGAAGGAGTGCCGCAAGACCTTTGTGGAGACCCGCCCCGGAGTGGGGGGCGCGGAATCCGTGGTCGTTGGTCGTCACGTGAGTCACGGGATTGGGCCGCGGTATGTATATGCTGGGCGCGTGAAACCCATAATCGCCAAGATCACCTCCCTGCGACCCGTGCGCGTTTTCACGGAGTTCGCCGATCGCGGCGGATCTGTCCTGGCCGGGGGGATGTCGTTCCAGGCCATCTTCGCGGTATTCGCCGCGGTTTGGGTGGGCTTTTCGATCGCCGGACTGTTCATCACGAACAACCCCGTCGTCACCGAGCAGCTCTACGCCACGATCAACAATTCCGTGCCGGGCCTGATCGGCACCAAGGGCGTGATCGACCCGGACAAGCTCAACACGTCGGGAACCCTGCAATGGACGGGTGCCATCGCCCTTGTCGGCTTGCTGTTCACCGCCCTCGGCTGGCTTTCCACGACCTCGTTCGCGGTGCGGCGCATGTTTGGCATGCCGAAGCAGGACGCGTTTTTTCTGCTGCTGAAGGTTCGTGAGCTCGGCCTCGGGTTGCTCTTCGGCCTCGCCCTCGTCGTGTCTGCGCTGGTGTCCCTGGCCAGCTCGACCGCCCTCGAAACCCTGTTCGGCCTGTTCGGAATCAGCCAGCAGTCGATCTGGTATCAGGTCACCGCACGCGGAATAGGAATCGTACTGGTGCTCGTGATCGACACCGCGACGCTCGCGGCCCTGTATCGGGTGCTGTCCCGCGTGCGCATTCCCTCGCGGCGGCTCCTGATCGGGTCGGTCATCGGCGCGGTGGCGCTCGGCGCGCTCAAGATCCTCGGTGGCGCGCTGCTGGGAGGCGCGACCCGGAACCCCCTGCTGGCCACCTTCGCCGTGATCATCGGGTTGCTCATCTGGTTCAACATCGTGAGCACCGTGATTCTGCTCGCCGCCTCGTGGATCTCCGTGGGGATGAGTGACGCGGGCATCCCCCCTGAATCGCTCAGCGCCGACGCGAAAGCCGCCGCCACGTCGCAGCGAGAGGCGCAAGAGTTGCGGGAGCAGGCGGAGGCGGAACTCGCGGCCGCGCGGGAGGCCTACGCGGGACTCCCATGGTGGGGCCGATCCCGCGCCACCCGCCGGGTGCGCGCGGCGGTGAAGGCGGTTAAGAACCTGCCGCCGGAACCCCCTCGATAGAATTGACTCATGCCTTCAGCCAAACCCCTTCGCATTGCCAGCATCAACACCAACGGGGTTCGCGCCGCGTACCGCAAGGGGATGGGCGACTGGCTCGCCGCCCGTGACGTGGACATCCTCGCGATCCAGGAGGTGCGAGCGTCAATCGACGATCTCGAGGGCCTGCTCGGCCCCGACTGGAGCATTCTGCACGACGGTGCCACGGCCAAGGGTCGTGCCGGTGTGGCTCTCGCGAGCCGGAAAGCCGCGACCATTCACCGCGTGGAACTCGGTGCCACAGACTTCGACAGCGCGGGCCGCTGGCTGGAAGCCGACTACGAGGTGAACGGCCGCCTGATCACGGTCGTGAGCACCTACGTGCACTCGGGCGAAACGGACACGCCCAAGCAGGTGGAGAAGTACAAGTTTCTCGACGCGATGCTCGCGCGGATGCCCGAGCTCACGGCCCACAGCGAACTCGCCGTGGTTCTCGGCGACCTGAATGTGGGCCACCGCACCCTCGACATCAAGAACTGGCGCGGCAACAAGAAGCACGCCGGTTTTCTGCCGGAGGAGCGCGCCTACTTCGACCGTATTCTGGGCGCCGAAGGCGACGCGGACTACAACACCGGCGCCGGCCTCGGCTGGGTGGATGTCGGACGCAAGTGGGCCGGGGACGTTGAGGGGCCGTACACCTGGTGGTCGCAGCGCGGGAAGGCGTTTGACAACGACACCGGATGGCGTCTGGACTACCACCTCGCCAGCCCCGCACTGGCGGCATCCGTCACGAACTACGCGGTCGACCGCGCCGCGGCCTACGACGAGCGCTGGTCCGACCACTCCCCCGTGGTCGTTGACTACGCCATCTGATTTCCCCCTTTTCTGGCTTTTTGGAGATATGACCCATGACGAAAACACGCCTGTACTCGGGCATGCAGCCCTCGGCCGAATCGCTGCAGATCGGCAATTACATCGGAGCCCTCCTCAATTGGAAGGAGCTGCAGCAGACGCATGACGCATTCTTCTCCATCGTCGACCTGCACGCCATCACGGTGCCGCAGGACCCGATCGCCCTGCGCGAGAACACCCGGCGCACCGCGGCGCAGTACATCGCGGCCGGCATCGACCCGTCGGCCTCGACCCTGTACGTGCAGTCGCATGTCGCCGCGCACGCCCAGCTCGCCTGGGTTCTCAACACGATCACCGGTTACGGCGAGGCGAGCCGGATGACGCAGTTCAAGGACAAGTCTGCTCGGCACGGTGCCGACGCCACGACGGTGGGCCTGTTCGCGTACCCCACGCTGATGGCCGCCGACATTCTGCTGTACCAGACGTCGATCGTGCCCGTCGGCGAGGACCAGCGCCAGCACGTGGAACTGACGCGTGACCTGGCCGCTCGTTTCAACTCCCGGTTCGGCGAGACGTTCACGGTGCCGGAGGTGGCCATCCAGAAGGAGACCGCCAAGATCTACGACCTGCAGAATCCCCTCTCGAAGATGTCGAAATCGGCGGAGTCCCATGCCGGAGTGATCTGGGTGCTGGAGGACTCCGCTGTGACGCGCAAGAAGATCATGCGCGCGGTCACCGACACCGACGGCGGCGTGGTCTTCGACCGGGAGAACAAGCCGGGTGTCGCCAACCTGCTCACGATCTACTCCGTGCTCGCCGAGCGCTCGGTGCAGTCCCTGGAGGACGAGTACGCCGGACGCGGCTACGGCGACCTCAAGAAGGGGCTCGCCGAGGTCGTCACGACCACGTTCGACCCGATTCGGACGCGCGTTCAGGAGCTTCTCGACGATCCGGCCGAACTCGACCGGCTGCTCGCCGTCAACGCCGCGCATGCCGCAGACGTGGCCAACGCCACGCTCGACACGGTCTTCGAGCGCGTCGGCTTTCTCCGCCCGCGCTAGAGCAATGATTCCGGTGTCCGCGCCCGAGCTCGTGCTCTTCGACCTGGACGACACCCTCTTCGCTCATCGCGAGGCGGTGGAAGACGGCATTCTGCGCCACCTCGCGGTCGCTCGTGGCGTTTTTCTCGCCGCGGATCCGGCGGCGGTGCAGGAGCTCTGGCGTGGTCTCGAAGAGGAGCACTATCACTCCTATCTGGCCGGGATTCTCGACTTTCACGGGCAGCGACGGGAACGATCCCGCGACTTCGCGGCGGCCTACGGCCTGCGGCTCACCGATGCCGAGGCGACGCTCTGGTTCGAACGCTACTTCGTGCACTACCGCGACAGCTGGCGGCTGCACGCCGACGCCCTGCCGTGTCTCGACGAGCTCGCCGCGCGACTCCCCGGCGTGCGAGTGGGACTGATCACCAACGGGGACCTCGCGTTCCAGAGCGAGAAGGTGCACCGCGTCGGCCTCACCGACCGGGTCGAGCACGTGATCGCGTCCGGGGAGCTCGGCTACGCGAAGCCGGACGCGCGCATCTTCCGGCACGCGTGTTCCGTGTTCGGGGTGACTCCCCACGCCGCGGTCTACGTCGGAGACCGGATCCGCACGGACGCGATCGGCGCCGCGGAAGCCGGGCTGGGGGCGGTCTGGATCGACCGGCGCGGGGCATCCGTGACCGCAGCCGACGCCGCTGACGCGGACCGCCTCGGTGTCATTCGCCTGCACGGCCTCGCCGCCCTCGCCGCGACTCTCGGCGCCTCTCGGGCCCCGTGACGCCCCGGCCGCGTCCCTAGTTCAGGAGATCCACCCCCGCATGCCTGCCCGGCCCCGGACCAGTGCGGCGGACGCGCTGGCCCACCCCGGATCTCCTGAAGTAGCGACGCGCGCGCCTCACACGATGACGGTGCGGAAGTGGCTGCGAGCCGCCAGCAGGCCCAGGATCGCGGCTATCACCCGCTCCGGCCGATACATGATGTCCTTGTAAAGGGCACGATAGGTGAGGTACCCGAGGATGGCGAGATCGCAGTCCCGGGTGCGGTCGGCGGAATGCAGATCCCAGCCGTCATGAAACTGCCGACTGTCTGCCTCGACGACGAGGCAACCCTCAATGAGCAGGTCGACGCGTCCGACGGGTGCGATGCTTACCTGGATCTCGCACTGCAGGCCGGCATTGAGAACGATCCAGCGCAGGACGGTTTCCTGACCGGATTCACTGCGCCTGTCGATGCGTCGGCGAACGAACTGCAAATCTTCGGGCAAAGCCGCGAAGATGCCGGCCACCGCCCCGAGGGGAAGAATTCGCTGGTGCAACGCATTTTCGAGAGTGGCGAGGGCAAACCGAGGTGCCTGACAATGAAAGACCTGAATCAGCGCATCCGACAGCCCAATGCGAAACTCAGTGCCCTCGTCGGGCCGCCGCAGCCGGTCCCAATGCAGCTCCACCCCGTCGCGGTTCTCACTGGCGAAACGTTGAAAGCGGTCGTGGGGTGCCCGCAGCCTGGACGCCGCAGGGTCGACGTGGATATGCGCGAACCGATTCTCGAAGGCGAAGACGCCGGCATCCGCTGCCGCCGAAATGCACCCGAGCCGGCCCCCTACTCGCACGGCCTCGAGCACGTGCGGGCTGGTGGCCGGCAGCGCGTAGTACCCGCGCCGTACCCGAACGAGTGCGCCCTCCCCGACCACCTCTCGGAGCACCCTGCCCGTGGCACCGGCCGCCTTCAGCTCTGCCGTTTGGATAATCATTCGATTGGCGCCGGCGAAGTATTCAGACCAGGTCATGGGCTCAGAGTGCGCGCGAACCGCGCACCCAGCGCCCCGACGAGACACCCCTGTGGATGCATCCGTGCCCGCGTCTTCTGGGGAGGGATGCCATGGGCACCGGCATCCGTGGTCCCCAGTTCAGGAGATCCAGGCGCCGCCGTCGCATCCGCCGCACTGGTCCGGGCCCGCGGCGCCCGATCGCGACGGATCTCCTGAACTAGGGACACAGCCACGGGGAGAGGCCGGCGGGGGCGGACGGACGGCGGGAGACGGCGGAGGGAGAAGGCGGACGGAGAAGGCGGCGGGAGACGCGAGAAGCCCGGGGCCGCAGAGCGGCCACCGGGCTTCGGGTGAGGCGGATGAAGCGGGTGAGGCAGGCGAGGTTAGCGCACGTCGTCGTCAACCCAGTCGAGGGTCTTTGTGACGGCCTTCTTCCAGTTGCGCAACAGTCGCTCGGACTCTTCCTTGTCCATCGACGGCTCCCAGCGGGCGTCTTCCTGCCAGTTGGAGCGCAGGTCGTCGAGGTCGCTCCAGAAGCCCACGGCCAGGCCGGCCGCGTACGCGGCACCCAGCGCGGTGGTCTCCGCGACAACGGGGCGCACGACGGGCACGCCGATCATGTCGGCCTGGAACTGCATCAGCAGGTCGTTGGCCGTGGCGCCGCCATCGACCTTGAGCTCGGTCAGCGGTACGCCGGAGTCGGCGTTCACAGCGTCGAGAACCTCACGGGTCTGGTACGCGATGGCCTCGAGCGCGGCTCGGGCGATGTGGCCCTTGTTCACGAACCGGGTGAGACCCACGAGAGCACCGCGGGCATCCGAACGCCAGTACGGCGCGAAGAGTCCGGAGAACGCCGGCACGAAGTAGGCGCCGCCGTTGTCGTCGACCGTCTTGGCGAGGTCCTCAATCTCGGAGGCGTTCTTGATCATGCCGAGGTTGTCGCGCATCCACTGCACGAGCGAACCCGTCACGGCGATCGAACCCTCGAGGGCATAGTGCACGGGCTCATCGCCCAGCTTGTATCCGACCGTGGTGAGCAGCCCGTTCTTCGAGTGCACGATCTCGGTGCCGGTGTTGAAGATCAGGAAGTTGCCGGTGCCGTACGTGTTCTTCGCCTCGCCCTGGTCGAACGCGGCCTGACCGAACGTTGCCGCCTGCTGGTCGCCGAGGATGCCGGCGATCGGCACCTCCCGCAGCAGGCTGGACGTGTGCGCGGTGCCGTAGACCTCGCTCGACGACTTGATCTCGGGCAACATGGACTTGGGCACGTTGAACGCGGCCAGGATGTCGTCGTCCCACTGCAGGGTCTCGAGGTCCATGAACATCGTGCGACTGGCGTTGGTCACGTCCGTGGCGTGGACGCCGCCGTCCGTGCCGCCGGTGAGGTTCCACAGCACCCAGGAGTCCGTGGTGCCGAACAGCAGGTCGCCGGCGTCCGCCTTCTCGCGTGCGCCCTCGACGTTCTCCAGGATCCAAATGATCTTGGTTCCCGAGAAGTAGGTCGCCAGGGGCAGGCCGACCTTCTGCTTGAACCGCTCGACGCCGCCGTCCGCCGCCAGGCGGTCAACGATGGGCTGCGTGCGGGTGTCCTGCCAGACGATCGCGTTGTAGACGGGGACTCCGGTGTTCTTGTCCCACACCACGGCGGTTTCGCGCTGGTTTGTGATGCCGACGGCCTCGATGTCGTGGCGGGTGATGTTTGCCTTCGACAGCGCCTGGCCGATGGCCTCACGGGTGTTGTCCCAGATTTCCTTGGGGTCGTGCTCCACCCATCCGGCCTTCGGGAAGATCTGCTCGTGCTCGAGCTGACCGCTGGAAATGATCGAACCGGACTTGTCGAAGATGATCGCTCGTGAGCTTGTGGTGCCCTGGTCGATCGCGAGTACGTACTTGGCCATTCTTAACTCCTTTGTTGAGAGAAATCGAGCTGAATCGGGGTGAGCTAGGCGAGGATCGGAAGCAGCGCGGTCGACGCGAATCCGGCCAACAGGCCACCGAGCACGGGTCCGAGCACGGGCACCCAGGAGTACGCCCAGTCGGACGAGCCCTTGCCCTTGATGGGCAGGAAGAAGTGCGCGATGCGCGGTCCGAGGTCACGGGCCGGGTTGATGGCGTAGCCGGTCGGCCCACCGAGCGAGGTACCGATCACGATAACGAGCAGGGCGACCGGCAGAGCACCGAGGGCCGCGAGACCGCCGGCCTCACCGTTACGTCCGAACGCGATCACGACGAACACGAGCACGAAGGTGCCGATGATTTCGGTGACGAGGTTCCAGCCGTAGGACCGAATTGCCGGGCCGGTGGAGAAGACGCCGAGCTTGTTGGCGGCTTCGGGCTCCTGATCGAAGTGCTGCTTGTAGGCCAGCCACACGACCACGGCACCGAGAATGGCACCGGTCATTTCACCGGCGATGTAAACGAGTACCGAAATGACGTTGACTGGAACACCGGCACCGAATTCGGTGGCGCCGGATGAGACGAGCCCGAGCGTGACCGCCGGGTTGAGGTGGGCGCCCGAGTTGTACGCTGCGACGACACCGGCGTAGACCGCGAGGCCCCAGCCGATGGTCACCATCAGGAAGCCGCCGCCGAAACCTTTGTTCTTTGCCAGGGCAACGTTGGCGACCACTCCACAACCGAGCAAGACGAGGATGGCAGTTCCCACTACCTCCGAAAGAAAAACAACTCCGAGATTGTCCACATTGACCTTTCTGATGGGAGAAAAACTCAGCGAAAGCGTGCTTCAGCACGATTTCTCTGTACGTGCTAAGACCGTATCCGGGTACGGACCTCCGTGGGCATGAATCTGGCTGCACATTCGTGCAAGTTGCGCCACAATGGCAGCGGATGCCGCGGGGCCGCGAGGGCCCACGGCATCGGGTTACGCGTGGCTGAGTGCCGGCCGCGCCGCGAACGTCACGCCGTGAACGTCGCTCAGAATCTGCTCGGCGAGCAGCACCTCCTGGTCGCGGCGTTGCGCCGTCCAGCCGAGAACGGGAGCCACGATGTCGGCGAGCTCGTCCACAAGCGGCCCGGTGGCCGAACCGACGAAGGCCATGCTCGTGCGCCGCAGCAGCACGTCGATCAGGCGCACGACGGATTCGGTCTGCGCGAGGTACTCGATCTCGCGGTGCGAGTAGGCCGCGTTGTGGGCGAGCGGGGCATCCGCTTCGAGGGACAGAAAGTCGATCACGTCTGCCGCATGCGTGCCATAGCGGGCCAGCAGCTGCTCGGCACGCACCGAGCCGAGCTCGTCACCGTGCGTGGTGACCCATACCGTGTGGGCGGCCTCGGTGGCGGGCCAGGAACGACCTCCGCCGATGGCGAGACCCTCGGTGGAGACGGTGCGCTGCATGCCGATCAGCTCAAGAACCTGCGAGCTGAGGTTCTCCGCGAGGGCACGGAACGTGGTCCATTTGCCGCCGACGAGGCTCAACAGGGTGCCGGCGCGGCCGTCCTCCGAACGACGTTCCAGCGGGCGCGATTCGATGCGGTAGTCGCGGGACACGAAACCAGGCTGCTCGTCGTCGTGACGCGGCAACGGGCGTACCCCGGAGAACCGGAAAACGATGTTGGAGCGATCGACCGGGACAGTTGGGAAAACGTGCGCGACGAGTTCGAAGAAGTAATCGACCTCGGCCTCCGTGCAACGAATCGGCTTCGTCATGTCGTGTTCGAGGTCGGTTGTTCCGACCAGAACTCGGCCCTTGAGCGGGTAGATCAAGACGATACGGCCGTCTTCGTGCTCGAAGAAGATCTCGCGGCCGCCCGTGGCGGCGAGCAGCTCCGGGCTGTCCAGAACGATGTGCGAGCCCTTGGTCCCGCCCATGAACGCGCTCGGCTGGCCGAGGGCGTCGTTGGTGAGGTCGGTCCAGGGGCCGCTGGTGTTGACGACGACGTCGGCCGCGAAACTGAATTCTTCGCCCGTGACGGCGTTGCGCAGGCGCACGCCGTCTTCGTCCATGCCCACGGCCTCGACGTAGTTGGCGGCGCGGGCGTTGCGTCCGGCCTCGAGACCGTCACGGAGCACGTCGAGGGCGAGGCGCTCCGGATCGTGCATGGCCGCGTCGTAGTACGTGGCCGTGTACTTGAGTCCCGGGTTGAGCTGGGGCAGCGCGGCGAGGGCCTTCTTACGACCGGCGAACACGTGACGGGGCACGGTACCGCCGTCGCGGGAGAAGGAGTCGTAGAGCACCATGCCGAGCTTGATCAGCAGCGCGCCACGCTCAACGTGCTTGTTGCCCTGCTTATGTGTGAGAAAGCGCATCGGCGCGGACAACACCCCGGAGAACGTCGAAAAGATGGGAATGGTCGTCTGGAGCGGCTTCACGTAGTGCGGCGCGATCTTGATCAGACCGTTGCGCTCCTCGACGGATTCCTTGACGAGCCGAAACTCGCCGTTTTCGAGGTACCGTACCCCGCCGTGGATCATGTGCGAGCTGGCCGCCGACGCACCGGACACGAAGTCGCCGCGGTCAACGATGGCCACGTCCACCCCCTGCAGGGCGAGGTCGCGGAAGGTCGCGATTCCGTTGATTCCGGCTCCGATGACAAGCACCTGGGCACGGGGACGTTCTACGAGGGCTGCCTGAGCCTGCACTGCATTGGACTGCGCCATTCGGTCACCTCTGTCGTGTGGGGCTTGCGTCGCGGCAAGCGATGTGAATGAATCAATCCTGACAGTCCGACACAATTTCTCAACGGGAATGAACAAACGTGCACCAGCCAGACGCTCTCCAGATCGACGATCCGAGCCAGTCCGAGCGCACGCGCGACGCGCTCCGTGCGGCCCACCTGTATTACATGCAGGACCTCACGATGGATGCGATCGCTCGCGAACTCCACACCTCACGTTCCTCGGTTTCCCGGCTGCTCAGCCACGCCAGGTCCAGCGGCCTCGTCGACATTCGCATCCACTCGCCCATGGATGCCCCCGGCCGGATCGAGCGGGAGATCCTCGACCGTTTCCAGGTCACCGCGCACGTTGTTCCGGTTCCCGACCGGGCGAGCGACGTGGACCGGTTGGAGCGCGTGGCGCTGTCGGTTGCACGAATGCTCGGCCAATACTTCGACTCGAATATGACCATGGGCATCGCGTGGGGATCGACGATGAACGCGATCAGCCGCCATGTGACGATCAAGGCCACTCACAATTCCCAGATCGTGCAGCTCAACGGCGCTGGCAACATGAGCACCACCGGTCTGGGCTACGCGAGTGAGATCCTCGGCCGTTTCGGCACCGCCTTCGGCGCGCACGTGCAGCAGTTCCCCGTTCCGGCGTTCTTCGACGATCCGGCCACCAAGCAGGCCTTCTGGCGCGAGCGAAGTGTGAGCCGCCTGCTGGAGATGCAGAAGCGGATGGACGTGGCCCTGTTCGGTCTGGGTTCCCCGTTCTCCGAGGTGCCCAGCCGCGTATATGCGGGCGGCTACCTCGAGCCGGCCGACTACGCGTCGCTCAGCGAGTCCGGCGCCGTGGGCGATGTGGCGACCGTGTTCTTTCGCGCGGACGGCTCGACCGACGGTATCCCGCTCAACCTGCGCGGCACCGGCCCGGACTTCACGGTGCTGCGGCGCACACCGCGGCGCATCTGTGTTGTCGCCGGCAGCTCCAAGCTGGCCAGCCTGCACGGTGCGTTGCGCGCCGACCTGATCACCGACCTCTTCGTCGACGAAGGCACCGCGCGAGCGCTCATCGCCGCCTCCTGACGCCACCGGGCGGTCCCGAGCGGCCCCCGGCGGGAGGGGAATAACGCGGGCAGCATCGTGTTGGGTCATACTAGAAGTAAGAAACGTGCTCCGGGGTCGGTGAAAATCCGAACCGGCGGTGAAAGTCCGCGACCCGTTAGTTCCTCGGAACGAAACGGTTGAGCTGGTGAAATTCCAGCACCGACGGTTAAAGTCCGGATGAGAGGCGCACGAGTCGAGTGACCATAGTCGGTCCCCCGACGGGTTTTCGCTTGCGCGGTACCCAAAATGTCCCCGGAGTTTGTCGATCGACGAATGAGGGTGACCATGAGCGAAGCGCGCGACGACGTCGAGGCCGCCATGCTGCGCGCGTTCGCGCTGGCCGCCCACGGCCCCGCGACCGGCATCAACCCCCGCGTCGGATGCGTCATCCTCGCCGCGGACGGCCGCACGCTCAGCGAGGGCTGGCACCGCGGCACCGGCACCGCGCACGCCGAAGTCGACGCCCTGTCCCGCCTCGCCCCCGACGAGGCCCGCGGCGCGACCGCCGTCGTCACCCTCGAGCCCTGCAACCACACCGGGCGCACCGGCCCGTGCGCGTCGGCGCTGATCGAGGCCGGAATCGCCCGCGTCGTCTACGCCGTCGACGACCCCGGGCTCCACTCCTCCGGCGGCGCGGACCGACTGCGCCTGGCCGGAATCCACGTCGACGGCGGGCTGTTCGAACACGAGGGTGCAGCCTTCCTCGGCGATTGGCTCGTCGCCGCGCAACTCGGTCGACCCTTCGTGACACTCAAATGGGCATCCAGCCTCGACGGCCGCGCCGCCGCCGCCGACGGCAGCAGCCAATGGATCACCGGTCCCGCCGCCCGCGCCGACGTGCACCGCCGCCGCGGTCTCGCCGACGCCATCCTGGTGGGCACCGGCACCATACTCGCCGACGACCCGTCCCTCACCGCTCGCGCCGACGACGGCAGCCTGCTCCCCGCCCAGCCGCTCCCCGTGATCATCGGCGAGCGGCCCATCCCCACGGATGCCGCCGTGCACTCCCACCCGCACGCCCCGCTCCTCCAGCCCACCGACGACCTGCCGGCCGTTCTCGCGGAGTTGCACGACCGCGGCATCCGCACCGCATTCATTGAGGGCGGTCCCACCCTCGCGAGCGCGTTCGTCGCGGCGGGTCTTGTCGACGAATACCTCGTCTATCTCGCCCCCACACTTCTCGGCGGCTCCCGCCTCTCCCTCGGTGACATCGGCGTCGACACCATCGACGATCAACGCCTCCTCTCCATCCATTCGCTCGACCGGCTGGGCGACGACATCCTCGTCGTCGCCCGCCCCAGATAAGGACCAGCATGTTCACCGGAATCATTGAGGAACTCGGCAGTGTCGAGCGCATCGACCGCAGCGCGGATGCCGCACGGTTCACCATCCGAGCCCCGCTCGCCGTCGCCGACGCCCGCCACGGCGACTCGATCTCGGTCAGCGGGGTCTGCCTCACCGTCGTGGACCGCACCGACGAGACGTTCACCGCGGATGTCATGGCCGAGACGCTGCGCATGTCGACGCTCTCGAACGCCGTGGCCGGCACCCCGGTGAACCTCGAGCGTGCCGCTCTCGTCGGCGACCGGCTCGGCGGACACATTGTGCAGGGCCACATCGACGGCACGAGCACCGTGCTCGCCGTCGTTCCCGGCGAGGCCTGGCGTGTGCTGCGGTTCAGCCTCTCCCGCGAACTCGCACCGCTCGTCACGGGCAAGGGTTCAATCGCCATCGACGGCGTGTCCCTCACCGTGAGCAGCATCAGCCCGGCCGACGAGGTCGACCAGTGGTTCGAGGTCTCCCTCATCCCCGAAACCCTCACCGCCACCACGCTTGGCGCCCGCACCGTGGGCGAACACGTCAACATCGAAACGGACATTCTGGCCCGCCATGTGGAGCGCATGCTCGCCCTGGCCTCCGCAGAATCCACAAGGAGTGCAGCATGAGCCTCGCCGATATCCCCACCGCCCTCGCCGAGCTCCGGCTCGGCAAGCCCATCATCGTCGCCGATGACGAGGGCCGCGAGAACGAGGGCGACGTGATCATCTCCGCCCAGCTCGCCACCCAGCAGTGGCTCGCGTGGACCGTGCGCTATTCCTCCGGGTTCATCTGCGCGCCGATGACGAACGACCTCGCCGACACCCTCGACCTGCCCGTGATGGTGCTCAACAGCGAAGACCCGCGGGGAACGAACTACACGGTCAGCGTCGACGCCTCCGCCGGCGTCACCACCGGGATCAGCGCGGCGGACCGCGCCCACACCCTGCGCACGCTCGCCGACCCGGCATCCACACCACGAAGCCTGCACCGCCCGGGCCACATTCTGCCGTTGCGCGCGGTCGACGGCGGCGTGCGCGAACGCGCCGGCCACACCGAGGCCACGGTCGACCTGATGAAACTCGCCGGCCTGGTTCCGGTCGGCGCGATCAGCGAGATCGTCGCCGAAGACGGCGAGATGATGCGTCTGCCCGGGCTGCTCGAGCTCGGCGAGCGCGAGGGCGTCGCCGTCATCACGATCAAGGACCTCATCGAGTACCTCGATGAGCACCACAGCACGGCTCCGCTGCCGGCCGTGCTGCCGCTCGTCGAGGCCCCGCGCGTGGACTTCGAGGTGGAGACCACCATCCCCACCCGGCATGGTTCCTTCCGGGTGCGCGCCTACCGCGACCGGATGACCGGTGCCGACCACGTGGCGATCATCTCCGGCACCCCCACGGACGGCGCGCTCGTGCGCGTGCACTCCGAATGCCTCACCGGCGAGGTGTTCGGCTCGCTCAAGTGCGAATGCGGGCCGCAGCTCGACGCGGCGCTCGACACCATTCAGTTGGAGGGCGGCGTCGTCGTGTACCTGCGCGGTCAGGAGGGGCGCGGCATCGGCCTCATCAACAAGCTCCGCGCGTACCACCTGCAGGAGGACGGCCTCGACACCCTCGACGCGAACCTCGCTCTCGGACTCCCCGCGGACTCGCGTGACTACGGGGCGGCGACCGGCATTCTCCGCGACCTCGGCCTCACCGAGGTGCGCCTGCTCACCAACAACCCCGAGAAGGTGCGCCAGCTCGAAGACAACAACGTGACCGTCACCGAGCGGGTACCGCTCGTCGTCGGCATCGGCGCACACAACGTGGAATACCTGCTGGCCAAACGCGATCGTATGGGCCACCACATCAACGAGCAGGACCTCCTGAAAGGCACAACCGTATGAGCATCGAAGGTTCCCCCACCATCACCGTCGACGGGACGGGCCTGCGGGTCGTCGTGGTGGCCGGCCGCTGGCACGACGTCATCACCGACGGCCTGATCGCGGGCGCTGTTCGCGTGCTGGAGGCATCCGGTGCGGAATTCTCGGTCATCCGCGTTCCCGGCAGCTTCGAACTGCCCGTGGCCTGCAAGGCGGCGCTGGAGAACGGCGCGGATGCGGCGGTCGCGCTCGGCGTGATCATTCGCGGCGGCACCCCGCACTTCGAGTTCGTCTCGAACGCGGCAACGGATGGCCTCACTCGCGTCGCCATCGACACCGGCAAACCCGTGGGCTTCGGCGTTCTCACCCTCGACGATGAACAGCAGGGACTCGACCGTGCCGGTCTGCCCGGTTCGAAGGAAGACAAGGGCGAGGAAGCCGCCTCCGCCGCGCTCGCCACCGCCGTGCTGCTGCGCGACCTGCGCGACTGAGCCGCCCCCGGAACCCTGCGCCGGCGCGCATCCGCTGCGGTTAAGATCGTGGGGTGAGCATTTCGCATAACAGCAGCACCAGCAGCCCCGTGTCCGACGATCAGGCGCCCGGCGAACGGTCTCCCGGGTCCGGGCGGGGCGGGCGCACCGCACGACCGCCGCGTGCCGCGCGCCAGGCTCGCACCCCCCGCCCCGGACGCCGCGGACCCGGCGGCTCACCCACGGACACCGGTCCGCGGGCGAGCTTCGGCCAGCTGCTGCCGTACCTGCTGGAGCACAAGAAGGTGCTCGGCTTCGTCATCGTGCTGAGCGTGCTCGGCGCCGCCGCGAGCCTCGCCCAGCCGCTGCTGGTGAGCCAGGTGATCACCCGGGTTCAGGCGAACACTCCCCTTGACTCGCTCGTCATCGCCCTGATCGCCCTCGTTGTCGTTTCGGGTCTGATCAGCGGCTACCAGCACTACCTGTTGCAGCGCACCGGCGAGGGCGTCGTGCTCTCCAGCCGTCGCAAGCTCGTGAGCCGGCTGCTGCGGCTGCCGATCAGTGAATTCGACGCCCGCCGCACCGGGGATCTCGTCTCCCGGGTCGGGAGCGACACCACGCTGCTGCGCGCCGTGCTCACCCAGGGGCTCGTCGAAGCGATCGGCGGTTCGCTGACCTTCTTCGGCGCGCTCATCGCCATGCTCGTGATCGACCCGGTGCTGCTGGGGCTGACGGTGCTCGTGATCACCGTGTCCGTGGTCACCGTCGTGCTGCTGTCACGGCGCATCCGCACCGCGAGCCAGGCCGCGCAGGCCAGGGTCGGCGATCTCGCCGCCAGTGTCGAGCGGGCCATCAGCGCAATCCGCACCGTGCGCGCCTCCAACGCCACCGAACGCGAGGTGGCCGTGATTGAAGCGGATGCCCGCGGCGCGTGGCTCATGGGCATCAAGGTCGCCAAGATCTCCGCCCTTGTGGTGCCGATCGCCGGGATTGCCATGCAGGTTTCCTTCCTGGTGGTGCTCGGCGTCGGCGGTTTCCGGGTGGCGAGCGGCGCGATCTCGATCGCGGATCTGGTGGCGTTCATCCTCTTCCTGTTCATGATGATCATGCCGCTCGGCCAGTTCTTCGGCGCGATCACCTCCGTGAACTCGGCCCTCGGCGCGCTCGGCCGGATCGAAGAGATCATCGGACTGCCGTCCGAGAGCCAGTTCGACCGCGATATCGCCCCCCTCGCCATGACCGTGGGAGCCGCGAACGCGAAGGTGCTCCCCGATGCCCCGGCGATCTCCTTCGAAAACGTGCACTTCGGCTATCAGGTGCCCCCCGCGGCGGCCGACGCCGCGGCGGACTCTGCCGTCGACTCCGACGCCGGATCCGCGGAGACGCTCGCATCCGAGCCACGCCCGGTGCTGCACGGCGTCTCGTTCGCGGCGCCGCGCGGTCTGCGCACGGCGCTCGTCGGGCCGTCCGGCGCCGGCAAGAGCACGATCCTGGCGCTCATTGAACGTTTCTACGACGCCGATTCGGGGATCGTGCGGCTGGGCGGCCTGGATATTCGCACGCTCGAGCGCACCTCGCTGCGCTCGCAGATCGGCTACGTCGAGCAGGACGCCCCCGTACTCGCCGGCACCCTGCGCGACAACCTCACGCTCGCGAGCCCCAACGCCACCGACGCGCAGTGCATCGAGGTGCTGCACGCGGTGAACCTCGGCGAGGTGCTCGATCGCGACCCGGCCGGCCTCGGTGCCACCGTCGGGGAGTCCGGGGTGAAGCTCTCCGGCGGAGAGCGCCAGCGACTCGCCATTGCGCGCGCGCTGCTCTCGGCGCCGCCCATCTTGCTGCTGGATGAGAGCACCTCGAGCCTCGACGGCGCCAACGAGCAGAAGATGCGCGCCGCGATCGATGCCGTCGCGCAGGACCGCACCCTGATCGTGATCGCGCACCGGCTGTCCACCGTGGTCGACTCCGACCAGATCGTGGTGCTCGACCACGGGACCGTGATCGGCACGGGCACCCACTCCGAACTGGTGCTCTCCACCCCGTTGTACCGGGACCTCGCGAAGCACCAACTGCTCGTCTAACCCGCCGGGGGCACCGGCGCAGCTGACGCCTGGCCTCGGCGAAACCGCAGGGTCACCAGCTGGAACGGTCGCAGCTCCAGGGTGAGCGAGTCCGCCGATGCGGTGAGCGCCGGTGCCGCGTACGCCGCATCGTGGCCTGCGACATCGGATGCGACGGGGAGGCGACGTTCCAGCAGGTCGGTGGCGTAGACATCCGTTGCCGGGAACCGGTATCGCAGCCGGGCGCGGCTGCGGGATCCGTGTGCCTCGTACAGCCGCACGATCACGTCACCGCTCCCGTCTTCGGCCAGCTTCACGGCCTCGACGACCACGGCGGCGTTGTCGACGAGCAGCAGAGGATCGACCGACGTGCGCTCGACGCCCGTCACCTGCCGGAGCGGGAGGTTCAGCCGATACCCCTCGGCGACGGCGTCGGCGATGCCGGCGCCGACGCGCAGGGACACGGTCATCGTGTGTGCCCCCTGGTCGGCGGACGGGTCGGGGTAGAGCGGTGCCCGCAGCAACGACAGTCGCACGGTCGTGTGGGTGGCGCCGCCGGTGCCCGTTGAGCGTTCGATGTCGTGGCCGTAGGTGGAATCGTTGGCGACGGCCACGCCGTAGCCCGGTTCTCCCACGTGCACCCAGCGGTGAGCGCAGGTCTCGAACCGGGCGCTGTCCCAGGACGTGTTGGCGTGCGTGGGCCGGTAGACGTGGCCGAACTGGATCTCGGACGCGGCCCGGTCGGCGTGCACGTCGAGCGGGAAGCCGAGTTTGAGCAGCTTCTGCCGCTCATGCCAGTCGATTGCAAGCTGCATGTCGATGGCGGGCGATCCGGCCGCGACGCTCACGTGCTGTTCCAGGCGTGACGAGCCGAACGTGCGGGTCACTCGCACCACGACACGCGCCGGGGATTCCAGCACGACCGTGACCTCGTCGGCCGACGTGAGGTCGTCAACGGTGCGGCGATAGTTCTCGTCGATGTCCCAGGCATCCCACTGCGTGGGGGTGTCCCGGTGCAGCTGCAGCAGGTTGCCGCGCCGACCGGCGGGGATCAGTTCGCGGTCGGCCACCAGGTCCCGCACCGAGGAGAAGAGCCCGTCGGCGTCGATCGTCACGGCGACGAGCCCGTTGTGCAGCACGATCCCCGCGGCGGTGCGGGTGATCCGCGCCTCGTCCCCGTGGACGGCCGCGCCGCCGGCCAGGGCCGCGACGCCCTCGAGGGCATACGGTCCGGCATTGAGGTCGACCGCGGCCGAGCCGCGGCCGCACAGCGCGTGCACGGATGCCTCGATCAGCGCGGTGAGCACACGAGCGACCTCAGCGTAGTTGTGTTCGGCCTGCTGGTGCACCCACGCGATCGACGAGCCCGGCAGGATGTCGTGGAACTGCTGCAAGAGCACGCTCTGCCAGGCCTGCTCAAGCGCTGTGTACGGGTATTCGGCGCCGACCCGCACCGCGGCGGTCGTCGCCCACAGCTCCGCCTCACGCAGCAGGTGCTCGCTGCGCCGATTGCCGCGTTTGGTGCGCGCCTGCGAGGTGAACGTTCCCCGGTGGAACTCCAGATAGAGCTCGCCAGACCACACCGGCGGCTCGGCGTATTCCGCCTCCGCCGTTTCGAAGAACGTGCGAGGAGTGGACAGCCGCACGGTCGGCGAGCCCTCCAGGTCGGCCGTGCGCCGGGCCGCCGCAATCATCTCCGCGGTGGGTCCGCCGCCGCCGTCGCCCCAGCCGAACGGCACGAGGGAGGTGTTCGCGCGCCCCTTCTCCGCGTAGTTGCGTTCGGCCCGCGCCAGCTCGGCGCCCGAGAGCTCGGCGTTGTAGTCCGCCACCGGCGGGAAATGCGTGAACAGGCGCGTACCGTCGATGCCCTCCCACAGAAACGTGTGGTGCGGAAACACGTTCGTTTCGCTCCAGGAGATCTTCTGGGTGAGAAACCACCGCGACCCGGCCGCCCGAACGATCTGCGGCAGGGCGGCCGAGTACCCAAACGAATCCGGCAACCACACCTCGAGCGGTTCCACCCCGAACTCGCGCTGGAAGAAGCGCTTGCCCGCCACAAACTGCCGGGCGAGCGCCTCGCCGCCGGGCATGTTCGTGTCCGACTCGACCCACATGCCCCCGACGGGCACGAACGCGCCGCGGGCGACGGCGGCCTTCACCCGGTCGAACAGCTCCGGGTAGGCCTCCTTGAGCCAGGCGTACTGCTGGGCGGATGAGGCGGCGAAGACGAAGTCCGCGTTCTCGTCCATGAGACTGAGCACATTCGAAAACGTGCGGGCCACCTTGCGCACGGTCTCCCGCACCGGCCAGAGCCAGGCGCTGTCGATGTGCGCATGCCCCACCGCGTGTACCCGGTGCGCGCTGGTGCTCGCCGGCCGGGAGAGCACCCCGGTGAGGGCACCGCGGCCGTCGGCCGCGGTGCCGGCCACATTCTGCGGGTCGACCGTGTCCATGCACCGCTCCAGGGCGCGCAGGATCTCGCCCCAGCGTGCCGAGGTGGGCGACAGCTCCCCCAGCAACCCGCGCAAAGCGGCGACGTCTTGCGCGAGTTCCCATACGCCCTGGTCTTTGAGGGCGGCATCCGCTGCGCGCAGCGTGTACAGCGGGGCGGTCGGCGCGGTTGCCCGGTCGCCGAGGAGGGTCGGTGTGAAGCTGAAGTCGGCGGCGATATTGGGGTTCGAGGCGGCCTCCACGTACAGATCGACCGCGGAATCGCGCAGGCCGACCGACTGGTTGCGGGCTTCGACCGCCTTCACGATGACGCCATCCGAGGTATAGACGAGGCCCTCGGCCTGGAACCCGGGAACGGCGGTACTGAAGCCGAGGTCCACGACCAGCTCGGGGTGAAGGCCCGGCCGCCCGGCCCAGTCCGCGGGAACCGTGCCGGTCAGGTGAAACCAGGTCGTGCCCCACGGTGATCCCCACGGCGTGCCGGCCTGGAACGGTCGGAAGGGCTGGTGCGCCGCCTCGGGGAACGGCACCGGCTCGCCCGGCGCCTCCCAGATCTCGACGCGCAGCGGCATCCGGTCGCGGTACACGGCCGGATGCAGCCGCTCGGAGACGAAACGGGTGATCCTGAGCAGAACGAGCGCGCTGTTGTCGTGCATGCCAGCATCCTAGGCCCGCCGCACCCGTGGGCGCGCACAAGGCCCCGTCACGAAGGTGACGGGGCCTTGTGCTGCGGTGCTAGTCCTTCTTGAGCTGGTAGCGCACGCTGGACAGCTCGGCGAGCAGGGCCGGCGGCATCCGGTCGCCGAACTGGCCGAAGTATTCCTCGGTGAGGTCGCACTCGGTCAACCAGCTGGTCCGGTCGATGTGGAACAGCTGCTCCAGGGATTCCTCGGACAGGTCGAGACCGTCCAGGTTGAGGCCGTCCTCGGCGGGCAGCAGGCCGATGGGGGTGTCGACGGCGTCGGCGTCACCCTCCATGCGGCGAACCATCCACTCGAGAACACGGGCGTTCTCGCCGAATCCGGGCCAGATGAAGCTACCGTCGTCGCTCTTGCGGAACCAGTTCACCTGGAAGATCGCGGGAGCCTTGGCGCCGAGGGACTTGCCCACCTTGAGCCAGTGTGACCAGTAGTCGGCCATGTTGTAGCCGCAGAACGGGAGCATCGCGAACGGGTCGCGGCGCAGCTCGCCCACGATGCCATCGGCGGCCGCGGTCTTCTCGGACGAGATCGTGGCGCCCATGAACACACCGTGCTTCCAGCTGCGCGCCTGCGCGACCAGCGGAACGTTCGTCGCCCGGCGCCCGCCGAACACGATCGCGTCGATCGGCACGCCGTCGACGGCTTCCCACTCGTCGGCGATGGACGGGCACTGCGAGGCGGCAACCGTGAACCGAGAGTTCGGGTGCGCGGCCGGACGACCGGATGCCGGTGTCCAGTCCTTGCCCTGCCAGTCGATCAGGTGATCGGGGGCCTTCTCGGTGAGGCCCTCCCACCAAACGTCTCCGTCATCGCGCAGCGCCACGTTGGTGAAGATCGTGTTGCCCCACATGGTGCTCACGGCGGTCGGGTTGGTGAGCTCGCCGGTGCCGGGCGCGACGCCGAAGAAGCCGGCCTCGGGGTTGATCGCCCACAGGCGTCCGTCTTCGCCCTTGCGCAGCCAGGCGATGTCGTCACCGATGGTCTCGACCTTCCAGCCGGGAATGGTCGGCTGCAACATCGACAGGTTTGTCTTGCCGCACGCGGACGGGAAGGCGGCGGCAACGTGGAACGTGCCGCCTTCCGGGGAGGTGATCTTGATCAGCAGCATGTGCTCGGCGAGCCAGCCCTCTTCCCGGCCCATGACGGACGCGATACGCAGCGCGAACGTCTTCTTCGACAGCAGAGCGTTTCCGCCGTAGCCCGAACCGAAGGACCACACCTCACGCTCCTCAGGGAACTGCACGATGTACTTGGTGTCGTTGCAGGGCCACGTCACCTCAGGGCGCGACACGCCGTTGGCGTCGACGAGCGGGTATCCGACGCTGTGAACGGTGTGAACCCAGGGGTCACCGGCCTCGATCATCTTGATGATCTGCTCGCCCATGCGGGTCATGATGCCCATGTTCAGTACGACGTAGGCGGAGTCGGTGATCTCAACGCCGAGCTGCGAGATGGGGCCGCCGAGCGGGCCCATCGAGAACGGAACGACGTACATGGTGCGACCGCGCATGCTGCCGTCGAAGACACCCTTGAGTTCGTTACGCATCGCAGTGGGCTCGGCCCAGTTGTTCGTGGGTCCGGCGTCGGCTTCGTCGGTGGAACAAATGAACGTGCGTCCCTCGACCCGGGCCACGTCCTTGGCGTCGGTGCGGGCGAGGAAGCTGTTGGGGCGCCATTCCGGGTTCAGGTGAATGAGCTGACCGGCGGCGACGAGTTCCTTGGAGAGCTGGTGCGCCTCGCGTGACGAGCCGTCACACCAGACGATCCGGTCGGGCTGCGTGAGCGCGGCGATCTCCTGTACCCAGGACTGAAGGGCGGGGTCGCTGGTTCCGGTGCGCTTCACTGCGGTCTCCGTGTGGGTCTGGGGGGATGAACTGGTCAGGGTCATAGTGTGGCCTTTCCAATGTCGCCTGCGAGCGACATTGATCGAGTGGAAGCCTTCGGGAGCGTAATTTTCTCTCGTGACTCCAGACTGCCCCCATTTTCTGTTTCTATTCGGAAAAACATGCGTTAATAATACGTGTTCTTTCGCTATTGTTAAGGAATGTCGCCTCAAGCATCCGATTTGGTCACCCTGGGCCATCGCATCCGTCACTTTCGCACGCAACGCGGCCTCACCCTCGATCAGCTCGGCGAGCGCGTGAACCTCGCCGGCAGCCAGCTGTCGTTGATTGAAAACGGGCGCCGTGAACCCAAACTCTCGGCGCTGCAGGACCTCGCCGCCGCGCTCAGCGTTGATCTGGCCGAGCTGCTCAGCCGCGAGGCCCCCAACAACCGCGCGGCGATGGAGATCGAACTCGACCGCGCGCAGAAGAATCCCCTCTACGGAGCGCTCGGGCTGCCGCAGGTGAAGATCACCAAGGGCACGCCGCAGGCCGCAATCGAGTCACTGCTCGGATTGCACCGCGAACTCGCCCGTCGCGCGAGCGAGGCCATCGCGACACCGGAGGAGGCCAGGCGCGCGAACACGGAACTGCGCGAGCGCATGCGCGATCGCGGCAACTACCTGCCCGAGATTGAGGAGCTCGTGGAGGAGCGGGTGAAGATGAGCGGTCACACGTTCGGCGCCCTCACCCACCGCGAGGTGAGCGTGATGGCCGAACAGCTGGGCTTCAGCCTGGTCTACGTGAATGATCTGCCCAGTTCCACGCGGTCGGTGACGGACCTGGTGAACGGGCGCATCTACCTGCCGCCGGCTTCGATCCCGGGTGGCCATGGGTTGCGCTCCATGGCGCTGCAGGCCATGGGGCACCGGCTGCTCGGGCACGAACGCCCCGACAGCTATGCCCAGTTCCTGTGGCAGCGCCTCGAAATCAACTACTTCGCGGCGGCGTGCCTCATGCCGCGGGACGCGGCCGTCTCGTTCCTCTCCCACGCCAAGGCGGAACGCGAGCTCTCGGTCGAAGACTTCCGGGACGCATTCGGGGTGACCCACGAGGCGGCGGCGCTGCGACTCACGAACTTGGCCAGCTCACACCTCGACATGCCGCTGCACTTCCTGCGAGTGAACGACGACGGAGCGCTGCAGAAAGGCTACGAAAACGACGGGCTGCCGTTCCCGGTCGACGTCACCGGCTCAATCGAGGGCCAGTTCGTCTGCAAGCAGTGGTCGAGCCGCAGCGCGTTCACTCACACAAACCGCACGACCGAGTTCTACCAATACACGGACACCCCGGCCGGAACGTTCTGGTCGGCGACGCAGACCGGGGCGACGGATGCCGGTGAGTTCTCCATCAGCGTCGGCGTGCCCTTCGCGCACGCCAAGTGGTTCCGGGGGCGGGAAACCACGCAGCGGGCGGTGTCTACCTGCCCCGACGAATCCTGTTGCCGTCGTCCCAACTCGGAGGCGGCATCCCGTTGGGCCGGACGCGCCTGGCCGAGCGCGCGCCTGCACGCGAACGTGCTGTCCCCGCTGCCGTCCGGCACATTCCCCGGGGTCGATGACATGGAGGTCTACGAGTTTCTGGAGGCCCACGCCGCCGAGTAGCGCGGCACCGCGGCATCCGCGGGGCTCGTGCGCCTCAAACCTGCACGTGCCGCCGCGATACCGCCCGCGCGAGCCGGTTTCGGGCGCACCAGCGGTCGGCACGGTTAGAGCCACCCGCGACGGACGATGCGGGTCGGGCCCACCGGCACCAGCCCGGCCCTCATAAGCAGCTGGAACAGCCGGGCCGGGTCCTTCAAGTGCTCCCAGATGACGCGCACGACTCCATAGCCCAGCGCCCGCAGCCGGTCCTCGCGCAGCTTCTCTCTGATCACAACCTCGGATGCGCTGAGCCCGTGTCGAAACCGCTCATCGCTGTACTTGGCCAGGCCGTCGAACTCCACGATGAGACGGGGACCGGCCCAACTGAAATCGGCGAATCCGATCAGGCCGGCCGCATCCCGGAACTCCACCTGCAGCTCCGGACGGGCGAACCCGAGCTCGGCCATGATCAGCCGGCAGAGCGTCTCACCCACCGACTCCGACAGCGGCGTCGAGGCGTCCAGCACGGCCAGCACACGCCGCGTTCCACGAAGCGGGGACAGCTCCTCGAGCAGGTGACGCACGTCGTCGACCGTGGTGAGGAAGTGGCGGGTGCGACGATCGACGAGCACCGCGGCATCCGTGGCCACCACGGCCGCATCGAACGGCAGGGTCAGGGCTAGATCGATCACGGTGCGGGGCGGCGTGGTCGCCGTGAGGCCGTCGACGGTTTGCACGGGCACCCCTCGGAGGCCGACCGTGTGCACGGAGAGAACGGTCGTTGACCGCCCGCCGGACGCGCAATCGCGCAGCACGTGCGCCCGGTCGGGCCAGCGGCCGAGAATCGGCAACCCGAGCAGCGCGGCCGCGGTGTGGTGCGAGAACACCAGGCCCGGACCCGCCATGCGCTCGGCAATGGTGGCCAGAATCCGATGGCGATCGGGCGCGCGCAGGTCGTCCCAGACCCCGCGATCCAGGTAGACGCCGTGTTTCAGGCGAACGAGGGTGCCGCGTCGCACGGCGCGGCCCAGCCGGGTGTCGTCGAGGCCGAGCGCCCCCATGTCACACGTGAAGATGAGGGACTCACGTGCCCGCTGCAAGTCATCCATGGCCCGAGGTTCGCACCGCGTCGCCGCGCGGGCGTCGGGGCGCGGGACGTCGGTGCAGAACTGCCGCCGCGGGCACGTATGGAGGACTGGCGATGCGGCCCGGCACGCGCGCCCAAAGCTGCACGTGCGGCCGCGATACCGGCCGCAGGAGCCGGTTTCGGGCGCACGAGGCGAGACAGGCGCGGCTACACGTGGGCGGCGGCGGCGGCGGCGGAGGCGACCTTGCGGTTGTGCCAGGCGCGCATCCCGAGGAAGGGACCGATCACGACGACGATCAACGTCACGAAGACCCAGGGGCCGAGCACGTCATCGGCGAGGTTGCCGCCCCAGATCATCAGCGCGACCGCCGCCAACGTGAGACCGGTGCCCAGCCGCGAGCGGGTGGGCGGGTTGCTCCACACCGGGATGTGGGCGCCCGGGTTCGCCCGCGACAGCAGCCGCACGGCGGCCACCGAGCACACGGCGCTGGCCGCGATCATGATGATTCCCACGATGAACATGCACTTCTCCTCTAAACGGCTACTCCGAGCCTAACCGGCCTCGCCGCGCCGGTCGGGCGCTCGGGGCGGCTATTTCGGTTGCATGCGGATGGCGCCGTCGAGGCGGATTGTCTCCCCGTTGAGCATGGAGTTTTCGACGATGTGGCGCACGAGGGCCGCGTATTCGTCGGGCTCCCCGAGGCGACTCGGGTGCGGCACCTGCGCGCCGAGGGAATCGCGCACCGGCTGCGGCAGGCCTTTCAGCATCGGGGTGTCGAAGATGCCGGGCGCAATCGTCATCACCCGAATGAGCGTCTGCGCGAATTCCCGGGCGAGCGGCAGCGCGAGGGCCGCGACGCCACCCTTCGACGCGGCGTACGCGGCCTGCCCGATCTGCCCATCGAAGGCGGCAACGGATGCCGTGTTCACGATGACACCGCGCTCGGCCGTTCCCTGCTGACCTGTGCCACCGATCGGCTCGGTCAGCTGCATGGCCGCCGCGGCGAGCCGGATCACATTGAACGTGCCCACGAGGTTGATGCGGATGGCACGTTCAAAATCCTGCAGCGGCAGCGGCCCGGTGCGTCCGACGGTGCGCGCGCCGGGAGCGATGCCGGCGCAGTTCACCACGATGCGCAGCGGCGCGAGGGCGGAGGCCGCGTCCACGGCGGTCTGCACGTCGCCGGCGCTCGTCACGTCGCCGGCGACGAAGCGCACGGCGGGTCCGGTCTCGCTCAGTGAGGTGGCGATATCTTCCCCCGGTGCCCCGGGCAGGTCAAGCAGCACCACGGCGGCACCGGCCGCGTGCAGGGCAGTGGCCGTGGCCAGGCCGAGGCCGGAGGCGCCCCCGGTAACGAGAGCGGAGCATCCGTCAATCTGCATTTAGTACCTTTCGATCAGCGTTGCGTTGGCCATGCCGCCGCCTTCGCACATGGTTTGCAGGCCCCAGCGTCCGCCGGAGGCCTCAAGTTCGTTCAGCAGCGTGCCGAGCAGGCGCGTGCCGGAGGAGCCGAGCGCGTGCCCGAGGGCGATGGCGCCGCCGCGCGGGTTGAGCCGCTCCAGGTCGGCGCCGAGTTCCTTCTGCCAGATCAGCGGCACCGACGCGAAAGCCTCGTTGACTTCGTACACGTCGATGTCGTCGATGCCGAGGCCGGTGCGCTGCAGAATGCGCTGGGTCGCCGGGATGACGCCGGTGAGCATCAGGAGCGGGTCGCTGCCCGTGACGACGCCGGCATGAAAGCGGGCGCGCGGGGTGAGGCCGAGCGCCTTTGCTCGGCTGGCGCTCATGATGAGCACAGCGGATGCGCCGTCCGTGAGCGGTGAGGAATTGCCGGCGGTGATGTGCCAGTCGAGTTCGGGGAACCGGGCCGCCATGTGCTCGGAGTAGAAGGCCGGTTTAAGGCCGGCGAGGGACTCCACTGTCGTGGCGGGACGAATGGTCTCGTCGGCGGTGATGGTGCGCCCGTCGGGTGTCGTGACGCCGACGATTTCGCGTCTGAAGTCGCCCCGCGCCGCCGCGGCGGCGGCCAACCGGTGCGACCGTGCCGCGAAGGCGTCGAGGTCGTCGCGGGTGAGGCCCCACCGGGCGTTCATCAGCTCGGCGGACACGCCCTGGTTCACGAGTCCGGACGGATACCGCTCGTGCATCAGGGTGCCGAACGGGTCGTTCCCTCCCGTCGAGGAGCCGAGGGGAACGCGGCTCATGGATTCGACGCCGCACGCAATGACGATGTCGTAGCCGCCGGCGATCACGCCCTGCGCGGCGAACGTCGCGGCCTGCTGGCTGGATCCGCACTGGCGGTCGATGGTCGTTCCCGGCACGGAATCGGGGAATCCCGCGCTCAGCAGGGCGGTGCGGGTCACGTTGTAGCTCTGCTCGCCGACCTGGCTGACGCATCCGCCGATCACGTCGTCGACGAGGGCGGGGTCGAGGTTGTTACGGTGCAGCAGGTCGGTGAGCACTCCGGCGAGCAGGTCGGCCGGATGCACGGTACTGAGCGCACCGCCCGGCTTGCCTCGGCCCGAGGGAGTGCGAACGACATCGACGATGACAGCTTCGTTGCTCATGCGACCAGCCTAGGCCGGTGAGGCCGGTCCGCGAACAGGGGCGGTGCCGTCGGCCTCGGTGGCCCCGTCGCGACGACCGGCGGGATCTGCTGTCCCGTCGGTGCCAGGTACCCGGAACCGGTTGGACACGGGCAACGCGCGCGGAACTCGGCACGCGGAACGCAGCCACCCGGAACGCGGAAGACGGATGCTCAGCCGGAGAGCGCCCACATGGCGACGGCGCTGGCCGCGGCCACGTTGAGTGAGTCGATGCCGTGCTTCATCGGAATCTGCACGACGCTGTCGGATGCCGCGAGGGCATCGGGGGTGAGCCCGTCGCCCTCGGCGCCGAGCAGCAGGGCCAGCCGTTCGTGGTCGCGACCGTGGAAGTCCCGCAGGCTCACGGCATCCTCGGTGAGGGCGAGCGCGGCCACGTGAAAACCGTGCCGGCTGAGCAGTTCCCGGGTGGATGCCCAGTCACCGACACGCGTCCACGGCACCTGCAGCACGGTGCCCATCGACACCCGGATCGACCGGCGATAGAACGGGTCGGAGCAGCGCGGCGTCACCAGGATGGCGTCGGCACCGATGGCCCCGGCGGAGCGGAAGATGGCGCCCACATTGGTGGGATCGGACACGTTCTCGAGAATGACGATGCGGCGGGCGTCGGCCAGCAGCGTCTCCGGGTCTGGCAGCGCGGGGCGGTGCATGGCGGCGATGACGCCGCGGTGCAGAATGTAACCGGTGAGTTCGGCGAGCAGATCGCCCGGTCCGACGAACACCGGCACGCGGTCCGCCCAGTCCCCGAGCACCGCCATGGCCTCTTCGGCGGTGTTGCCGAGGGCCAGCACCGAACGGGGTTCATGCCCCGCGCGCAATGCGCGCTCCAGAACCAATGCCGATTCGGCTATATACAGCCCGTGCTCGGTGCCGCGCGCCTTTTTGAGGGCAACATCGGTGAGGTGGGCATAGTCCACGAGCCGCGGATCGCTCAGGTCGGCAATCTCGATTATGGGCATCCGCCCAGTCTACCGAGCACCCTCCCGACGCGCGGGAGGGTGCCGGTACTACCGACGGCTAGCCCAGGAAGGGGTCCGGCGTGAGCGTGTACTTCGTGGTGAGGTACTCGCGGATGCCCTCGAGGCCGCCCTCACGGCCGAGCCCGGACTGCTTGACACCGCCGAACGGTGCGGCCGCGTTGGACACGACGCCCGTGTTGAGCCCGAGCATCCCGGTCTCCAGACGCTCCATCATGCGCTGGCCACGAGCGAAGTCGGCGGTGAAGACGTAACCGATCAGGCCGAAGTCACTGTCATTGGCCAGGCGCACCGCCTCGTCGTCATCGGCGAAGGTCGTGATCGCGAGCACGGGACCGAAGATCTCCTCCTCGAGGATGTCGCTGCCCGCGGTGACGCCGCTGATCACGGTCGGGGCGTAGAACGACCCGGGTCCCTCGATGGCGGCACCGCCGGTGTGCAGCACGGCGCCGCGTGACAGGGCGTCCTGCACGAGGGCGTCGGACTTGTCGACGGCCGCGGCGTTGATCAGCGGTCCGATCGTGATGCCGTCTTCCGTGCCGCGGCCCACAACGAACGCGTTCACCTTTTCGGTCACCCGGCGGGCGAACTCGTCGGCGACGGACTCGTGCACGAGGAAGCGGTTCGCCGCCGTGCACGCCTGGCCGATGTTGCGGAACTTGGCGACCATGGCGCCCTCGACGGCCTTGTCGAGGTCGGCGTCGGCAAACACCAGGAACGGGGCGTTTCCACCGAGTTCCATCGAGGTGCGCAGCACGTTCTCGGCGGACTGACGGATGAGTGCCTTGCCCACCGGGGTCGACCCGGTGAAGCTCAGCTTGCGCAGGCGACGGTCGGCGATGATCGGCCCGGAAACGGCGGCCGACTGCGACGTGGTGATCACGTTCACGACGCCGGCGGGGAGCCCGGCTTCTTCGAGCAACGCCACGAAGAGCAGCGTCGTCAGCGGGGTCAGCTCCGCGGGCTTCACGACGACCGTGCAGCCGGCGGCGAGAGCCGGGGCGATCTTGCGCGTGGCCATGGCCAGCGGAAAGTTCCACGGGGTGATCAGGAAGCACGGGCCGACGGGCTGCTGGGACACGATCATGCGACCGGTGCCCTCGGGGTTCGCTCCGTAACGACCGCTGATCCGCACGGCCTCTTCGCTGAACCAGCGCAGGAACTCACCGCCGTAGGCGACTTCGCCGCGTGCTTCGGCGAGCGGCTTGCCCATCTCCATGGTCATCAGCAGGGCGAATTGCTCCTTGCGCTCCTGCAACAGGTCGAACGCGCGACGCAGAATCTCGCCGCGCACCCGCGGCGCCGTTGCCGCCCAATCGGCCTGCGCCGCGACGGCGGCATCGAGGGCGGCTGCGCCGTCGGCCACGCTCGCGTCGCTGATCGTCATGATGACACGGCCCGTGGCCGGGTCGACGACGTCGAGGGTGCGGCCGGCGGATGCCTCGACCCATTCTCCCTTGATGAACAATTTGTTCGGTACGTGCGCAAGCAGCTCTGCTTCGGCGTCCCGCAAATCTGTGACCTGTGTCATTCTGCCTCCTCGAAATCCTGTGACTCAAATCTACCGGGTGTGACCGTACGCAAAAACAATACTTACCGTTGGGTAGGTAATTCGGTCCGCGCGTGCCATACTGCCGACGTGCCGGTTTCACCGGACGACTTTGAGCTGCAACAACACCCCCCTTGTTCCCCAGTGAAATACATAGGAGTATTCCATGGCCTTAACGACCGAACTCGCGCCGACGAGCGCCAAACGTTCCGAGGAGCGCCGTGTTCTCGCGGGCACCATGGTGGGCACCACGATCGAGTGGTACGACTTCTTCATCTATGCGCAGGCCGCCGGTCTCGTGCTCGCCGGGCTCTTCTTCGCCCCGCTCGCCGGTGACAATGCCCCGCTGGCGCAACTCGTCGCCTGGGCGTCGCTCGGAATCAGCTTCCTGTTCCGCCCGCTGGGCGCGGTCGTCGCCGGGCACCTGGGTGACCGCCTCGGCCGCAAGGCCATGCTCGTCTTCACCCTCGTCATGATGGGTGCGGCCACCGCACTCATCGGACTGCTTCCGACGTTCGACCAGATCGGCGTGTGGGCCCCCATCCTGCTCATCGTGCTGCGCATCGTGCAGGGCTTCTCCGCCGGCGGCGAATGGGGCGGGGCCGCGCTGATGAGCGTGGAGCACGCCCCGGTGACCAAGCGTGGCTTCTTCGGCGCCTACCCGCAGATCGGTGTCCCGGTCGGGCTGATCCTCGCCACCGGCGTGATGCTTGCCGTGACCACGTCGATGAGCGAGGAGGCCTTCCTCAGCTGGGGCTGGCGCATCCCGTTCCTCGTCTCCGTGCTGCTCATCCTGGTGGGCTACGTCATCCGCAAGTCCGTGGACGAGAGCCCGGTGTTCAAGGAGATGCAGGCGCGCAAGAAGGAGTCCGCCGCTCCGCTCGCGCAGCTGTTCCGCGGACACTGGCGTCAGGTGATCCTCACCGCCCTGATCTTCATCGCCAACAACGCGGCAGGCTACATTCTGATCGCCTTCTTCGCCTCGTACGCCACCAAGCCCGCCGAGGTCGGCGGCCTGGGCATGGACCGCTCACCCGTGCTCGTGGCGAGCACCGTCGCCGCCGTCTTCTGGCTCGCCTCCACCATGGCCGGCGGCATCCTCTCGGACAAGATCGGGCGCATCCGCACCTTCCAGCTCGGCTACGCCTTCCTCTTCCTCTGGTCCATCCCGATGTTCCTGCTCATCGACACCGGTGAGATCCTCTGGTTCGCCGTGGCGCTGGTCGTGCTCGCCAGCGGACTCGGCTTCTCGTACGGCCCGCAGGCCGCACTGTACGCCGAGATGTTCCCCGCCCAGGTGCGCTACTCGGGGGTTTCCATCGGCTACGCGATCGGTGCCATCCTCGGCGGGGCTTTCGCGCCACTGATCGCCCAGCTGCTGCTCGACAAGACCGGGCAGAGCACGTCGATCGGCATCTACCTCATGGTTCTCGCCGCGATCTCGTTCGTGGCGGTCTCGCTCGTGAAAGAGACCCGCGGCATACCGCTCGGCGTCAGTCACGACTAGCATCACCACCCTCACCGCCCCCGTTCTCGGCGGTCGCTACCGTAAGCGGCGTAGCGACCACCGAAATCGGGGGCGGTGACTTTCGTTAACACCTCGACACCGCCCCGGGGATCGTATATGGTTTCATATATAAACCGCAGTGCTGCGAGAGGATGCCATGACAGACGAACCGAATCCGTTCACCGGCCGGCCCGGCAAGGTGATTGCCGTGCACGTCAACTATCCGTCCCGCGCGGCCCAGCGCGGCCGGGTTCCCGAGCAGCCCTCCTATTTTCTCAAGCCCGGCACGAGCGTCTCCTCCTCCGGCACCGCCGTCGTGCGGCCGAAAGGCAGCGAACTGCTCGCCTTCGAGGGTGAGATCGCGCTGGTCATCGGGAGCCGCGTGCGCGGCATCCGCCCCGAAGACGGCTGGGCCGCCGTGTCCGGCGTCACCGCCGCGAACGATTTCGGCGTCTACGACTTGCGCTACGCCGACAAAGGGTCGAACCTGCGCTCCAAGGGGGGCGACGGCTTCACCCCCGTGGGCCCGTTCGTGCTCGCCGCGGATTCCCTCGATCCCACTGCGCTGCGCCTGCGCACCTGGGTCAACGGTGAGCTCGTGCAGAACGACACGAGCGCCGACCTGTTCTTCCCCTTCGGCCAGCTGGTGGCCGACCTGGCCCAGCTCATCACTCTGGAGCGCGGTGATGTGATCCTCACCGGAACCCCCGCCGGTGCATCCGTGGTGCGGCCCGGCGACGTGGTCGAGGTGGAGGTGGACGCCCCCGACGCGCCCGGCTCCCCCAGCAGCGGACGACTCGTCACTCCCGTCGTCGAGGGTGAGGTCGAGCTCGGCGCCTGGGGGGCCCGGCCCCGGGTGGACGACCACCAGCGCGCCGAGGCCTGGGGCTCGGCCGCGGCCGCGGGACTTGCCGCACCGGGCGACGCCCCCGCGCCGTTCCAGCTCACGCCGGAGACCAAGGCCCGAATCAACAGTGTCGGAACCGCGACCCTGAGCGCCCAGCTGCGCAAACGCGGCTTCAACAACATGAGCATCGATGGTCTGCGCCCCACCCATCCCGGCCAGCGGATGTTGGGCCGGGCCCGCACGCTGCGCTTCATCCCCACCCGGGAAGACCTGTTCGCGTCCCACGGCGGCGGCTACAACGCGCAGAAGCGCGCGTTCGACGGCCTCAATCCCGACGACGTGCTGGTGATCGAGGCCCGCGGCGAGACCGGCACCGGCACGGTCGGCGACATCCTCGCCCTCCGAGCGCAGGTGCGCGGTGCGGCCGGCATCGTGACCGACGGCGGCGTGCGCGACCTCGCCGCGGTTGAGGCCCTGGAGATGCCGGCGTATCACGCCGGCGCTCACCCCGCCGTTCTCGGCCGCCGGCACGTTCCCTGGGACGTCGACCTGACAATCGCGTGCGGCGGGGCATCCGTGCAGCCCGGCGACGTCATTGTCGGCGACGCGGACGGAGTGCTCGTGATTCCGCCGCACCTGGTCGAGGAGCTCGTGGCCGCCGCGATCGAACAGGAGCGGGAAGAATCGTTCATCGCCCAGATGGTCGCCGGCGGCGAAGGCGTCGACGGCCTGTACCCGATGAACGCGGCATGGAAGGAACGGTACCGGTCATGGCACCCGACGTCATAACGGCGCCGCCCGTCGTCGGCAAGGCGCAGCTCGCCTACGACTGGCTCACCACCCGCATCAACGACGGCACGTTCGGCCCCGGCTACCGGCTGGTGCTCGACCAGATCGGCCGTGAAATCTCCATGAGCCCCGTGCCCGTGCGCGAAGCCATCCGGCGACTCGAGGCCGAGGGCCTCGTGACGTTCGTACGCAACGTCGGCGCCCAGGTCGCGATGCCCGACCCCACCGAATACCAGCACACCATGCAGACGCTCGGCCTCGTCGAGGGCATGGCCACGGCCCTGACGGCCCCGCTGCTGACCCCGGATGCCCTCGCTCGCGCCCGGCGCATCAACGCCGACCTCGCCGAGACACTCACGCACTTCGACCCGGTGCGGTTCACCGCCCTGAACCGCGAGTTCCACGCCGAGCTGTACAGCGCCTGCCCCAACCCGCACATTCTCGACCTCGTGCACCGCGGCTGGAACCGGCTCACGGTGCTGCGCGAGTCCACGTTCGGGTTCGTTCCCGGCCGGGCGGCGGAATCCGTCGCCGAGCATGAACATCTGCTTGACCTGATTGAACGCGGTGCGCCCCCGCTCGACATCGAACTCGCCGCCCGCAACCACCGGCTCGCCACCCTGGACGCGTTTCTCGCCTCACGTGACGCCGCCCCGGTGACCCCATGACCCGCCACGCCGCACCAGCAACCGACACCCTCCCCGGAAGGACAACACCATGAAGTTTCGCAGCAACCCGAGCCTGATCCGCGGATCCATCGCGGCGCTCATGACCCCCTTCACCGCGGACGGTGCCGTCGACCACGCGGGGCTGACCAACCTCGTGAACTGGCAGATCGCATCCGGTTCTCACGGTCTCTCCATCGGCGGATCAACCGGCGAACCGAGCTCGCAGACGATCGCCGAACGCGCCGAAGCGATCCGCACCGTCGCCGCCGCCAACAACGAGCGCGTGCATTTCATGGCCGGCACCGGGTCGACCAAGCTCGACGAGACGCTCGAACTCACCGCCGCCGGACGTGACGCGGGCATCGATGCCGCCCTGATCATCACGCCGTACTACGCCCGCCCCACCCAGGAGGCCCTGTACGTCTGGTACAAGACCGTCTGCGAGGAGTTCCCCGACCTGCCGATCGTGGCGTACAACGTGCCGAGCCGCACGGCCGTGGACATCGCACCCGAGACCGTGCACCGCCTGTTCCGTGACTTCGACAACTTCGTGGGGGTGAAGGAGACCACGAAGGACTTCGAACATTTCTCCCGCGTGCTGCACCTGTGCGGCCCGGAGCTGCTCGTGTGGAGCGGCCTCGAACTGCTCTGCCTGCCGCTGATGGCTCTCGGCGGCGCCGGCTTCGTGAGCGCCACCTCCAACATCGCCCCGGCCGCCGTCGCCGAGATGTTCGAGTCGTGGGAATCGGGCGACTTCGCCCGTGCCCGCGAGATCCACTACGGCCTTCACCCCCTCGTCGACCTGCTGTTCGTGGAGACCAACCCGGCCCCCGGCAAATGGGTGATGCAGCAGCGCGGCCTGATCGAGAGCGGCTTCGTGCGCCCCCCGCTGATTGACCCCACCCCGGGCGGCATCGACAAGATCCGCACACTGATGAATGCCGGTTCCGAGTACCTCACGCCGACGGCCGGTTTCACCCTCACCGGAGCCCACAAATGAGCGCCGACGACGTGACCACCCAGGCGCACTATGTGCCCGCCGACCTGCCCACGAGCATCCGTCATTTCATCGGCGGACAATTCGTCGACAGCGTCAACGGCGAAACCTTCGACGTGCTCGACCCGGTGTCGAACCAGACCTACGCCACCGCGGCCGCCGGCCAGCAGGCCGACGTGGACCTCGCCGTCGCCGCGGCCAAAGAGGCTTTCGACAACGGGCCGTGGCCCCGGATGCTGCCGCGTGCCCGCGCCCGGGTGCTGCACCGCATCGCCGACGCCGTCGAAGCGCAAGACGCCCGCCTCGCGGAGCTCGAAACCTTCGACACCGGCCTGCCGATCACACAGGCGCTCGGCCAGGCGCAGCGCGCCGCCGAAAACTTCCGTTTCTTCGCCGACCTGATCGTGGCCCAGGCCGACGACACCTACAAGGTGCCCGGCCGGCAGATCAACTACGTCAACCGCAAGCCGGTCGGAGTCGCCGGGCTGATCACTCCGTGGAACACCCCGTTCATGCTCGAAAGCTGGAAGCTCGCACCCGCGCTCGCGTCCGGTTGCACCGTGGTGCTGAAGCCGGCCGAGTTCACGCCGCTGTCGGCGAGCCTGTGGGCGGGGATCTTCGCCGCCGCCGGGGTGCCCGACGGCGTGTTCAACCTCGTCAACGGCATCGGCGAGGAGGCCGGCGACGCGCTGGTCAAGCATCCGGATGTGCCGCTCATCTCCTTCACGGGCGAAACGACCACCGGCCAGACGATTTACCGCAACTGCGCGGTCAACCTCAAGGGCATGTCGATGGAGCTCGGCGGCAAGTCACCCGCGATCGTGTTCGCCGACGCCGACATCGACGCCGCCATCGACTCGACCCTGTTCGGCGTGTTCTCCCTCAACGGCGAGCGCTGCACGGCCGGCAGCCGGATTCTCGTGGAGCGCTCCGTCTACGATGATTTCTGCGCCCGCTATGCCGCCCGCGCCCGCAACATCGTCGTCGGCGACCCGCACGACCCGAAGACCGAGGTGGGCGCGCTCGTGCATCCGGAGCACTACGCCAAGGTGATGAGCTACGTGGAGATCGGCGCGACCGAGGGCCGCCTGCTTGCCGGCGGCGGCCGCCCGTCGCACCTGCCGGAGGGCAACTACGTGTCGCCGACGGTGTTCGCCGACGTGCCGCCCACGGCGCGGGTGTTCCAGGAGGAGATCTTCGGCCCCGTCGTGACGATCACCCCCTTCGACACGGATGCCGAGGCGCTCGAACTCGCGAACGGTGTGAAGTACGGGCTGGCCGCGTACATCTGGACCACCAACCTCGTGCGCGCGCACACGTTCGCGCAGTCCATCGACGCCGGGATGGTGTGGCTCAACTCGCATAACGTGCGCGACCTGCGCACCCCGTTCGGCGGTGTGAAGGCCTCCGGGCTCGGGCACGAGGGCGGGTACCGTTCCATCGACTTCTACACCGACCAACAGGCCGTTCACATCAGCCTCGGCCCGGTACACACCCCGCGCTTCGGCGCTTGAACGCACCACATCTCAACGAGGAGAACACAATGACCATTCCCACTCCCACCGTTCCGGCCCCGGACATTCTCCGCTGCGCCTACATGGACCTTGTCGTGACCGACCTGGCGAAGTCGCGCGAGTTCTACGTCGACATCCTCGGCCTCGTCGTCACCGAGGAGACCGACACCGAGATCTACCTGCGCGGCTTTGAAGAATTCATCCACCACAACCTCGTGCTGCGCGTCGGCCCGGTCGCGGCGGTCTCGGCGTTCGCCTACCGCGTGCGTTCCCCCGAAGACGTCGACCTCGCCGAGGCCTACTACAAGCAGCTCGGCTGCCGCACCGAACGGCGCAGCGGCGGTTTCACGAAAGGCATCGGCGACAGCGTCCGCGTCGAAGACCCCCTCGGGTTCCCCTACGAGTTCTTCTTCGCCGTGGAGCACGTGGAACGTCTCGCCTGGCGCTACGACCTGCAGGGACCGGGCGCGCTCGTGCGACTCGACCACTTCAACCAGGTCACGCCCGACGTGGGCCTCGGCCGGGGCTACCTCGAAGACCTCGGTTTTCGGGTGACCGAGGACATCCAGGATTCCGACGGCGTCACCTACGCCGCGTGGCTGCGGCGCAAGGACACCGTGCACGACACCGCCCTCACCGGCGGCAACGGGCCGCGGATGCACCACATCGCGTTTGCGACGCACGAGAAGCACAACATCATCTATATCTGCGACAAGCTCGGCGCGCTGCGCAAGAGCGACCTGATAGAGCGCGGACCGGGCCGGCACGGCGTCTCCAACGCGTTCTACCTGTACCTTCGCGACCCCGACGGCCACCGGGTGGAGATCTACACCCAGGACTACTACACCGGCGACCCCGACAACCCCGTCGTCACCTGGGACGTACACGACAACCAGCGTCGCGACTGGTGGGGCAACCCCGTCGTGCCGAGCTGGTACACGGATGCCTCCCTCGTGCTCGACCTCGACGGCACCCCGCAGCCCGTGGTCGCGCGCGACGAACCGTCCGAGATGGCCGTCACCGTGGGCGCCGACGGCTTCTCGTACACCCGTCAGGACGACACCGTCGCCGGTTTCAAGCTCGGCAACACCCTGTAACAGCTCCCCGCACCCGCCACGCAGGCGGGTGCGGGGCTGGGTCTGCACATCAGCTTGAGTGGAGTTCGCCGCGCACGATCGAGTCGGTCGAGTGCGCGGGCTTGCCGTCGTTGGGCTCGGCCGACACATCCACGAGCGGGTATGCCGCGAGGTCGATTTCGGCGGGGATCACGAACCGCCCTGTTGTGCCGGTGAGGAAACCCAGGCTCACCAGCCTCGTCGCATCCGCGCTGAGCAGCCACACCTCGCGCAGGGGTGCTTCCGGTGATGCGGCGTCGATGGGGCCCAGCGTGACAAGCACGTCGCGCTGGCCGGAGGATGTCGCCTCGACGAGCGCCTCCCCGGTTCCGCTCCAGCCGGGGAGCGGTTCGAGCTCCGCGCGGGCGAGAACGGACCGCCCGTCACCGGAGTCGGGCAACCAGTTGCCGGCCCCGTACCCGGCCACGAGGCCGAGCACTGCGGCGGCGGCGAGCGGAATCCACAGGCGACGGGGGCGGGAAATCGCCACGACCGGGGCCGGCTGCGCGGCTGGTTCCGCGGCCGGTTGCGGAGCGACCGCCGGAGCCTGCACGGGCGGCGCCGACAGGTCGGGAACCTGTGCCGATTCGCGCGAGTGGTGCGCGGCATCCGTGAGCGTGGGAACGGAAGCCAGCGCATCAGACAGGCCCAGTTCAGAGCGGATGCGCCCCCACACCGCAGGATCGGGGGTGACGAGCTCGACGGCCGGGCCGGCGCGCCCCACGTCGACGGTGTGCTGCAGGGCGAGGAGGGTGTTGGCGCACTCGGTGCAGGCCTCGAGGTGGCCCCGTTCCGTCGGGGTGGCCGTGAGCTCCGCGAGGGCGATCAGGGCGAGGTCGTCGGGATCAAGATGCGTCATAGTTCACCTCCAGTCGGGTTTTGAGACGGTTCAGGCTTCTGCGGATGTGGCTCTTCACGGTGCCGAGCGGCAGCCCGAGACTGTCGGCGATCTGCACGTGCGTTAAATCATCGTAGAAGGCCAGCCTCATCACTTGCCGAGGAACCGCCTCCAGCCGTTCGAGTTCCTCACTCATCAGCACCTGCTCGACCACGGCGATCGAGTCGTCTGGCTGCACGAGCGCCGCGTGCGCGGCGGCCGCGTCTTCCACCGCGCGGCGCCGGGCGCGTGCCTCGTGGGCATCCGCGACGGCGTGCCGGGTGATTCCCACCAGCCAGGCGGGCAAGCGAGATCGGTCGGGATCGAACGTGTGCCGGCCTCGCCAAGCGGCGATGAAGACCTTCTGCACCACGTCCTCGGATTCGGTCCGGTCGCCGAGCGACCTGACGGCGACCGTGAAGACGAGCGCTGACCAGCGGGCGTACACCTCGGCGAGTGCGCGCTCGTCACCGTCGCGGAAACCCTGAACGAGCCGCCGGTCCAGCTCCAGAAGGGCGTTACCGTCGTCGGTCGCGCTGGCGCTATCCACGCCGTCGTGGCCGGAGGTGTCGTCGAGCGGTGTCACGGGCTGAAAATGGCTCCAATGCGCGAGATATGACCCTGGGTGTACGGTTCTCCGGTCGGTGGCCGGTGACGCCGCGCGGGTGGTGCCCATCAGCATAGCGACTCTCTGCCTACGGCACCGGTAGCGCGGTGACGATGATGTTCGACTGGTACTGGCGCGTTGTGTAGTTGAATTCGCCCCCGCAGGTCACGAGGGTGAGGCGTGGCGACCCGGTGCGGTCGAAGATTGTGGGCCACGGCACCTCGGGTTTGCCGGTGGACTGCACAGCGTCCACCAGATACCGGTGCTCGACGCCGTCGGCGGCCAGCACCGTGATCTCGGTGCCGGCGGGCGCATCGGTCAGCCGCCCGAACGGGCCGAGCCCGTATTGCAGGGAGTCCACGTGGGCGGCGATCACCGTGGCCCCGCCGGCACCCGGCGCCGGGCCGAAGCGATACCACGACGCAATGTCGGGGTTGGCCGCCAGTGCCATCGACCCGGCGGGGTCGATCCCGGCGGATTCGACGGCCATGTCGATGGCGAGCGACGGGATGCGCACGCGCGTGGGCGCCGCGGCCGCGCCCGGCTGGTTGGCGAGGCTCGCATCGACCGTGGGCACGTCGATGGCGGGCGTGGGTGGTGGAGCGGAGGGTGAGACGGTTGGAACAACGGATGCTGCCGCCGCCGGCAGGGTGGGTGCCGGCGGCTCGGTGGAGCATCCGCTGGTCACCAGCGCCAGGAGAGCCGACGCGAGAACGGCGGTGCGCCTCCTGTCGGCTCTCCCGGTGCTCATGGGGCTAGTTCACTTTCTGAGCTGCGGTGCGGCGTGCGCGCAGGGTGGCCGCGAGGACCAGCCCGAACAACAGCACGAGCGACGAACCGCCGAGCCAGAGCGCGGTGGGAGCCACCGGCTGGTTGGTGGCGGCTAGGCCTGCCTCGCCGGCCGGGATGCTGCCGGGAGCGGAGTGCAGGCCGGTGATGGTCTGCAGGCCGAGCGCGAGGTTACTGTCCGCGAGGCTGCCCCAGGCATACACGATGGTATTGACGCCTTCGGCCACGTTCACGTCTGCCGGGCCGATCACCGGCGCTGTGGTTCCGGTGGCCGCGACGGACGCGGAGACGGTTCCGGCCGGCAGGGTCAGCAGCGACTCGGCGGGGTTGGAGAGGTTGGTGATGACGGGTGCACCACCGGCGAGCACGTCAACAGCGGGCGCGGCGGCTACGTGGCGCACGGTGAGTCGTCCTTCACCGGCGGCGAGGGTGGATACGTCATTCGTGAACAGTGTGGCGGTGGGGTTGCCGTCGGCACCGAGGTGGGCCACGGCCGTGTAGTTCATGCCGGCTGCGAGTTGGAGGTCGACCGGGCCGATGGCCGGGGAGCTGGCATCCGCGGCGTCCGAGGCCGTAATGGCGACCGAGTAGGTGCCGGCCGGGAGTTCGAGCGGTCCAGCGAGGGCGCCGGGCTCGAAGTTGTCGAGGGTGAGATCGCCGTTGACGTACACGTCAACGGTCAGTCCGGGAACGCCGTGGAACACCGACAGCTGGGCGTCTCCCTCGGCGGCCGTGGCCGGCGTGACGGCGGCGAGGGCGATGAGCGCGCCCGTCACGATGCCTACGCTGAGTACCTTGTGCATGAGAACCTCCTATGGGTTGCCCGGTGACGGTCACCGGGGCAGGGGATGCTTACACATAGTCCTTCCCGTTCTCTTGCCCGTTTGGATGCACCCGGCCGATACTTTTTGTGAAATCCGTTTTGTGTCAGGCCAGGAAGTTCAGCGCGGCCTGCTTGAACTCGGGGGCGCCGAGCGCATTGATATGCGTGCGGCCGGGCAGGGCGACGTACTCGGCACCGACGCTTCGGGCCAGTTCGGCGACCCCCTCGGGAATGGGGTCCGCGGTCCCGGCCACGTAAAGCCGGGGGATACCGACGGGCACGTCGAGTTCGGAGCCGGTCATCCCCTGCACGCACGCGAGGAGCGCGAGCCGGTCGGCGCCGCCGGCGAGGGCCGGGCCGAGAACCGCCGCAATGGTCGGGTCGCGGGGCATAGCGCCCTCCATGACGAAGCGTTGCAGGTCGTCCGCGGGCCAGGCGGCGAAGTGTTCGATCGGACCGGCACCGCCCAGAACGACGCGGCGCACCCGTTCCGGTGCGAGCCGGGTGAGTGCCGCGGCGACGCGGGACCCGAGGGAATAGGCGATTACGTCGACCTGGTCGAGTCCGAGCTCGTCGAGTACGAGCACCAGGTCGGCCGCCATCTGCCGTGGCGCGTAGTCGGCCGCCGCCTGCGGGGCGTCGCTGCGGCCGTGGCCGCGCAGGTCCGGCACGATGACGCCGCGACCGGCGTCGGTCAGGAAACGCACCCACCCGGTGGCGCCCCACGTTGCCGTTCCCGACGACGCGAAGCCGTGCACCAGGAGCACCGGTCGTTCGCCCGGGACGACGTCATAGGCAATGCGCACCCCGTTGAGGCGACGCACCACCTGCGGCGCGCTCAATCGGTCACGGTGTCGCGCGCAACCAGGCTCGAGTCGGCGAGCACAGCGCCTACATGCGCCATCTCCATTAGCGCGGCCTCGCTCGCGGCGGCGTCCACGCCGGCCACGAGGTCGGTGAGCACCCGCACGTGCTGGCCGTGTTCGAGCGCGTCGAGCACCGAGGCGCGCACGCAGTGGTCGGTGGCGAGGCCCACCACGTCGATGTCCGTCACCCCGTGCTCGGTGAGGAGCGTGCCGACGCGCTCGCCGGCATCCGTTGCGCCCGAGAAGATGGAGTAGCCCGGTTCGCCCCGCCCCTTGAGGATATGCACGGTACGGTGCGGCAATGCGAGCGCGGGGTGGTACTCCGCGCCGGTCGTCTCCGCGACGCAGTGCACCGGCCAGGTGTGCACGAAGTCGGGCTCGTCGGCGATGTGGCCGCCGTTGTCACTTTCGGCGTCGTGCCAGTCCCGGGACGCGAAGATCGAGGCGTAGGCCCGCGGCTTCGCGGCGAGCAGGGCGCTGATGCCCTGGGCGACGGCTGCCCCTCCCTGGACCGCCAGAACGCCGCCCTCGGCGAAATCGTTCTGAACGTCAATGATCAACAGTGCGCGGGTCACGATGGCTCCTTCGGTCGGGGTGAAAACTAGTTGTTAGAGAGATTATCGCCGCATCTGAAAAACCCGGCCGTAATTGTGTCGATCGCCTGCTTCGCATTGTCGCGCACGTTGCCGAGCGCGTACACGGCGAAGGTCAGCGGGGTTCCGTCGGCGGAATGGATGATGCCGGCGAGCGTGTATCCGGTGGTGATCCAGCCCGTTTTGGCGAAGACGGCTCCGTCGGCCACGGCGTTCGCGCCGGAGAATCTGTCGCTGTACGACAGCGACCCGCGGGGTCCGCCGGCCACCGGCAGGCCGTCGAAGATCACGCCGAGGCTGCCTTCCCGGGCATTGATCTTGACGAACAGTTCGGTGAAGTACCGCGGCGGAACGGCGTTGGCCGGGTTGAGGCCCGAACCGTCCTTGATCACGATGCCGGTCGTGTCGATGCCGTAGGCGGACAGGCCGCCCACGATGCCCTGCTGCAGGGCACCGAAGCTGTTGCCGGCACCACTCTTGATCGCCACCAGTCGCGCGAGCATTTCGGCGATGGTGTTGTCCGAGACGATGAGCGCCTGCTGAATGAGGGTGGACACCGGCTGCGACTGAACGGCCCCGAGCTGAGCGGCTCCCGGAAGCGCCGTTCCCTGGCTGACGGACACGCCCCCGCCGAGCGCCTCCGCGAAGGCCGAACCGGCGCGGCCGATCGGGTCTTCGCTGCGCGGCGAGGTGCTGCGCGTGGGATTGTCACGGTCGCCGTCCACCTGCAGCGCGGTGATTTCGGGCATGTAGCCCAGACTCAACTCGGAGCGCGCCCAGCCGTCATCCCAGCCGGGACCGGAGAAGTAGGACGTGTCGAGCACAAGGCTCGTGAGCGGCACGCCGGCGTTGGCCGGGTCGGCGTCCCACGCCGCACGCACCTGCGCGGCGAGATCGTCGAGGTGCGCGGCACCGGTGTAGAACGGTTCGGATCCGGTCGGCAGGCGCGACAGGGTGAGGTCTCCCCCGCCCACGAGCACCACCTGACCGGCGTCGGCGCCCTTCACGACGGTCGTCGACGCCCGATAGTCGGGCCCGAGCACGTTCAGTGCCGCCGCGCTGGTGATCACCTTGAGCGCGCTCGCGGTGGCCGACGCGGTGGAGCCGCCGCGGTCGAAAAGCACATCGCCGGTGGCCGCGTTGACGACCTGACCCTGAAAGTTCGCCAGCCGGGAGTCGGCGGCGAGGGAGGCCACCGAGCAGGTGCGCAACCGGCTCGCCGCGGTATCCGCTGTGGGCACCGGACGGGCCGGCGGAACCGTGGGTGTGGGTGTCGGTGTCGCGGTCGGGGTCGGGGTCGGGGTGGCGGATGCCGCGCTCGGCTCCGCGCGCCCGGCGGCGACCCCGGCAAACACGGCACCCGTCCCCAGCAGCACGAACACGAGCGCCCCCGCAGCACCCAGCCACAGGCGGGGGTGCCGCGCGAAGACGGCGCCGAGGCCTCGCGTCGATGTGCGCGCGACCGCGGGGGCCGGGAGGTCTGCTTTGTCCACCCGAGTATGTTAGCCGACGAGGGTGTTACTCACCCGGGTAGCTCAGCCCGATCTGCGCGCGCACGGCGTCGAGAGTCTCCATGATGCTCACCGATTCCTCGGCGGGGAAGATCTCGCCTGTTGTCTTGCCGGCCAGGATCAGCTGCTCGACCTCGTCCGCCTCGAACTGCATGCCGCGACCGACCACGTCGCTCACGAAGGTCTCGATCACCTCGTTCGCGCTGTTCCGCACCCGGAACGTCGTGGGCGCGTACCAGATCGAGTCGATGTCGATGCGGCCCTCGGTGCCGAGGATGCTCGCCGTGTTCGGCCCCTTCGTGTCGCTCGCCGAGAACGCCGTGGCAATCTGCCCGCCTGCGTAGCGAAAGATCGTGGCGACCTGGGCATCCGCTCCCGTGGGCTTGAACGTGGCGGACGCCAGGATGGTCTCCGGCGCACCGAACAGGGCCGACGCGAACGAGATCGGGTAGACGCCGAGGTCGAGCAGCGCGCCGCCGCCGAGTTGCAGGGCGTTGATCCGGTGCGCCGGGTCGTCGGGGAGGTCCTGGGTGTGGTCGACCATGAGGCCGTGCACGTCGCCGAGAGTTCCGGCGGCGAGAATCTCGCGGATGCGCACCATGTGCGGCAGAAAACGGGTCCACATGGCCTCCTGCACCAGCAGGTTCTTCTCCTGGGCGAGGTCCACGAGCACGCGGGCCTCGGGGGCGTTGAGCGTGAGCGGTTTCTCCACCAGCACGTGCTTTCCCGCGTTCAGCACGAGTGCGGCGTTGGCGGCGTGGAACGGATGTGGGGTGCTCACGTAGATCACGTCGACCTCGGGGTCATTCACGAGGGCCTCGTAGCTGGCGTGAGCGTTCGGGATGCCGAACTCGGCGGCGAAGTCATCCGCCGACTCCTGCGAGCGTGATCCCACGGCTTGCACGGTGTGCCCCGTGAGCACGAGGTCGGAGGTGAAGGCGTGTGCGATACCGCCGGTGGCCAGGATTCCCCAGCGAATTCCATCAGTCATGGTCCGAGCCTATGCCCTGCTCGCTACTCGGAGGCGGGGCCGGTGACCTCGACCGTGGCGGGCGCGACCCGGTTCACAATGCCGATCCCCGACACCACGCCGGCCACCACCAGCAGCGCTCCGGTCGCGATCAACGCCCGGTGCAGCCCCGCGAGGTCGAGGGTCGAGCCGACGACGAGGCTCAACGCGGCGATCGCCACCAGGCCGGCCACCCGCGACACCGCGTTGTTCACCGCCGAGGCGATGCCCGCCCGAGCGGGGTCGATGGCGCCGAGGATGGCCGAGGTGAGCGGTGCCACCGTGATGGTGAGACCGAGACCGAACACCAGCACACCGGGCAACACCTCGGTCCAATAGGTCACCTCATCGGTGATGCGCAGCATCAGGAAGAAGCCCGCGGCGGCCACGAGCGGGCCGACGCACATGAACAGGCGCGAACCGTGTATCCCGGCGAGCCTTCCGAACAGGGTCGACAGGAGGATGCTGAAAATGGTCACGGGCAGCAGGGCGAGCCCGGCGAGCGTGGCGCTGTATCCGCCCACCTGCTGCAGAAACACCGCGAGCACGAACGACCCGATCGACAGCGCGCCGTAGAAGAAGACAGTGGCGACGTTGCCGACGGAGAAATTGCGCACCCGGAACAGACCGAGCGGCATCATCGGCTGGGCCGTGCGCCGCTCGTGCAGGATGAACCCCACAAATGCCGCCGCGCCCACGATCGCCGGCAGCAGGATCACCGGGCTCGACCAGCCGAAATTCCTCTGCTCGATCAGGGCGAACACCGGCAGGCCGAGCCCGACCACGCCGAGGACGGCGCCCGGCACATCCACGCGCGCCCCGGCATCCGCCGGCCGGTCGACCGGCAGCCGGGCGAGGAGCACGAGCGTCACCGCGATCGGCAGCGCGTTGATGGCGAACACCCACCGCCAGGACGCGAGGTCGACGAGCAGCCCGCCGATCAACGGGCCGGCGATGAACGCGGTGCTGGTCCACGCCGTCCACGCCCCGATCGCTCGCGCCTGCGCCGCCCCCGAGAACGTCGACAGGATGATCGCGAGCGAGCTGGGTACGAGCAACGCCCCGGCCACGCCCTGCAGCCCGCGGGCACCGATGAGGAACGCGGCGGAGGGGGCCACGGCGCAAAGGATCGACGCGACCAGAAACCCGACGAGGCCCCAGAACAACACCCGTTTGCGCCCGAATGCGTCGGAGAGCGACCCGGCGAGCAGGATGATGGCGCCGAGGGTGATGAGGTACGCATCCACGACCCACTGCTGCGTGCTGATTCCGCCGCCGAGCTCGCGGGTGATGGCGGGCAGGGCGACGTTGATGACGGTGCCGTCGAGGAAGGCGATGAAGGATGCAAGCACCGCGACGGTGAGCACAAGTCGTTGCGCGCGAGTCGGCGGAGGGAGGGTCATGAGTCGATTTAACCCCGTTGCGGGCCCCGTTGTCACGGCACTCGTTGGGAAAGACGGCACTGGTTTGAACTAGTGCCACCTTTTCCAACGAGTGCCACGAGTGCCCGATCGGTGGCACACTGGCGCGCACAAGTCACAATATCGAGGGAGACAAGCACATGACAGGTTTTCAGTCGAAGGTCGCGCTCGTGACGGGCGGCGGCTCGGGCATCGGCGCGGCGATTGCGCGGCAGCTCGCGGCGGCCGGGGCATCCGTTGTCGTCAGCGATATCCATCTTGAGGCGGCGCAGGGCGTGGTCGACGAGATCGAGGCCGCCGGCCAGATCGCCGTGGCCGTGCGGCAGGACACGTCAGACCCGGCACAGTCCCAGGCGGCGGTTCAGGTCGCCGTCGACAGTTACGGCGCGCTGCACCTGGCGGTCAACAACGCCGGCATCGCGCCCACCCGCGCCCCGGTCGGGGAGCTGGACATCGATGATTGGAAGCGAGTGATCGACGTCAACCTGAGCGGTGTGGCGTACGGCCTGCGTTACCAGATTCCGGCGTTGCTGCATGCGGGCGGCGGATCCATCGTGAACATCTCGTCAATCCTCGGCACCAACGGGGAGCTCAATGCCGCGGCATATGTGGCGGCCAAGCATGGCGTGGTGGGGCTCACGAAGGCGGCGGCACTCGAATATGCCGCGCTCGGCATCCGGGTGAATGCGGTCGGGCCCGGCTATATCGAGACCCCAATGCTCGCGGCGGTTCCACCGGAGATGCACGACGCCATTGTGGGCATGCACCCGCTCGGCCGTCTCGGCACGGCCGAGGAGGTCGCCGACCTCGTCACCTTCCTGCTCTCGGACCGGGCGAGTTTCATCACGGGCAGCTATCACCTCGTCGACGGGGGCTACTCGGCGCGCTAAAAACACCCCCTTCCGGCAGTCGCACGAGCGGGCCAGACTGAGCGCATGGAACATGCACAAGCGGCGGCGATGAGCGCCAGGGTTGCGGCCCTCTTCGATCAGGTGTCCGACACCTATGACGCCGTCGGGGTGCCGTGGTTCACGCCGATCGCCGAACGCCTCGTCGCCGAGGTCGAGCCGCGCGCGGGCGAACGCGCCCTTGACCTCGGCACGGGTCGCGGCGCCGCGCTGTGGCCGCTCGCCGAGGCCGTCGGGTCGAGCGGCCGGGTGACCGCGCTCGACCTGGCCGAGCAGATGGTCGAAGCCACGAAACGCGACCTGGAGGCACGCGGCCTCGACACCGTGACGCTTCTGGTGGCCGACGCCTCCGACCCCGGCCTTCCGCTGGCGTCGTTCGACGTGGCCGTTGCCTCGCTCGTGTTGTTCTTCCTGCCCGAACCGGCTGCCGCTCTCCGCGCCTGGCGCGACCTGCTCGTACCCGGCGGCCGCCTCGCCGTCTCCACGTTCGGCCCGCGTGACGCCGCCTGGGAAGACGTCGACGACGTCTTCACGCCGTACCTGCCGCCGCAGCTGCTGGACGCCCGCACCAGCGGCACTCGTGGCCCGTTCTCATCGGATGCCGGTGTCGAGGGCCTGCTGACGGACGTGGGCTTCTCTGACGTCCGCACCACGCACCTCGATCTGCCCGTGCACTTCGCCGATGCCCGGCAGTGGCAACGCTGGTCGATGTCGCACGGTCAGCGGTCGCACTGGCTGGCGGTTCCGGAGCCGGACCGGGCCGCGGTGCTGGCACTGGCCGCCGAACGGCTTGACGCGGCGCGCGACCCGCGCGGGGGCTTCACGCTCGAGCAGAACGTGCGTTTCACGCTGGGTCACCGCCCGCTGAGTGACTGACCCCAGGCATCCGCACCGCCACGGCACTCGTCTGCGAGGGTCGCACTCGTTTGAACGAGTGCCGCCCTCGCGGACGAGTGCCATCACGCATTCTTCAGCACGGCGTCGGCGCGTGGGTGCGGGGCCGCCGCCTTCAGCACCGCGCCGGTGGCGACGGATGCCAGCACCACGACGACCCCGACAAGCTGCACGGGCGTGAGAACCTCGCCGGCGACGGCCCAGCCGAGCAGAATCGCGGCGACGGGACTGAGCAGGCCGAGGAATCCGATGCGGCTGGCCGGGAGCCGGGCGATACCGCGAAACCAGAGCACGTAGGCGACCGCCGTGCCGAGCACGGACAGGTAGGCGTATGCCCCGAGGTTGGTCATCGTGAGCGGTTCGGCGGGGAGACCTTCGAACGCGAGCAGCAGGATCAACAGCGTGAGCCCGCCGGCGATGAGCTGCCAGGCCGTCGTGGCTATCGGGGACGCCGGCTGGCCCCACTTCTTGGCGAGCACCAGCCCGCCGGCCATGGACAGGGCACCGCCGACGGCCGCAAGGAGGCCGAGCGCGTCGAGGGCCGCCCGAGCCTGCAGCACGATGAGACTCACCCCGAGCAGGCCGGCGACTCCGGCCGCGAACACGCGTGGCGTCATCCGCTCGTGCAGCACCCGGCTCGCGAGCAGCGCGATGACCAGGGGCTGGATGCCGCCGATGATCGCCGCCGTGCCGCCCGGGAGCCGGTACGCGGCGATGAACAGCAGGGCGAAGAAGGCCCCGATGTTGAGCACTCCGAGCACCCAGGACTTCCACCACCAACTCCCCCGCGGCGGCTTTCGAACGATCAGCAACAGCAGCAGGCCGGCGGGCAGGGCGCGCAGGGTCGCGGCGAGCAGGGGGCGATCCGGGGGCAGGAACAGGGTCGTGGTGAGGTAGGTGGTGCCCCACAGCACCGGGGCGACGGCGGTGGCCAGAAGAAGAAGATATCGATTGCTAAGCACTTAGTGATTATACCTAAGTGCTTAGCGTTTGATAGAGTGCTCATATGACCGACCAGGTAGACCGCATCGTGGGACAGTGGCGCGCGGAGCGGCCCGATCTTGATGCCTCCCCGATGGCCGTCATCGGCCGGCTGACGCGCGCGTCCGGAGATGTCGACGCCCGGCTCGCGGCCACATTCGCTCGGCATGCGCTGGATTCCTCCTCTTTCGACGTGCTGGCCACCCTGCTGCGCGGCGGACACCCGCACCAGCTTGCTCCGGCAGAGCTCGCCCGGAACTCCATGATCACCACGAGCGCCGTGGCCCAGCGCCTGAACAAGCTCGAGCACCGGGGCCTGATCGCGCGCGGCGCGAACCCGCACGACGGCCGCGGCACGCTCGTGACCCTCACGGCTGCCGGGCTTGACCTCATCGAGGCGGCCCTGCCCGATCATCTGCTCACCGAGCACGCCATCGTCGAGGAACTCAGCGCCACTGAGCAGGCCCAGCTCGCGTCCCTGCTGCAGCGGGTCTCCGCGGCGGCTCGCCAACCCTGACCGCCTCGGCCTACCAACGGATGCCTCAGGCCGGCATCCTGCCATGGGCCTAGGAGACCGTCAGCTGCGTGTACATCCCGCGGCGTAGTGGCCGGCGAGGTTGCTAGATCAATTCGTAGCGGCCGGGCGACAGAGTGACGGTCACCCAGCCCGAAGTGCGGGCAGGATCCCCTGGCCGGAGCCCTCGCCGCAGGTGTCTGACGCTTCGCCGAGGCTTCCCGTCTCGTCGACTTCGGCGTCCCCACCGATTTGGCGAGTGCCGGCAATCTGGGAGTCCGGGAGGGCGAGAACAACCATTTCGTGGTTCACGCTGCCGTCGTTAGTCACGAAGAACGACACCGTGCCGCGCTTCACGGTCGCCTGGTCCGCGGTCACGCGCATCGCTCCGCCTTCGGCTTGCGGTGCACACCCGAGTATCCTGCCTGAATTCTGGCCCGGCCACGCGAGAATGAGAATGTTCAGTTGTCTGCCGCTTTCGGCCACCGGCTCCCCGGCTTCCCGGCTTCCCGGCTTCCCGGCTTCCCGGCTTCCCGGCTTCCCGGCTGCGGCAGCGGCGGACACCGGCAGGACCGCCTGACAATCCATGGTTTTATGGAACAGCACGCTTTCCCTCGGCAACGCCGGGGTCACACAAGTCGAGGAGCACCCACATGGCAACGCTGCATCGTGTTGCGTCCGGCGACGCGAGTTTGGCCGGAGCCAGACGATGAAGGCCGCGAGCGCAGCCATCACCCTGGGACTGCGGCAGAACATCGCCCAGTTCATGCTTCTCGTGGCCGTCAACGCCCTCGTGGGCGGCACGCTCGGTCAGGAACGCACGGTGCTGCCCCTGCTGGCGGACCAGGTCTTCCACCTGGATCTGTACACGAGCGCCCTGACCTACATCGTCGCGTTCGGCCTGGCCAAGGCCGGAACCAACTATTTCGCGGGCACCCTCTCCGACCGGTACGGTCGCAAACCCGTGCTGATCGCCGGCTGGTTGATCGCCATCCCCGTGCCGTTGCTGCTGATCTTCGCGCCGTCGTGGGAGTGGATCGTGGCGGCCAACATCGTGCTCGGGATCAGCCAGGGTCTGACCTGGTCCACCACCGTGATGATGAAAATGGACCTCGTCGGCCCGCAGCGCCGCGGATTGGCGATGGGGTTCAACGAGGCCGCCGGTTATCTGGGCGTCGCGGGCACGGCGCTGGCGACCGGCTATATCGCGGCCAACTACGGGCTTCGACCAGGCCCGTTCCTGCTCGGCGCCGCCTTCATCGCCCTGGGCCTGGGGCTCTCCGTGCTTTTCGTGCGCGAGACGCACCACCATGCCCGGGCAGAGGCCGTCAGCCACGTCTCCGCGCACGCCGGCGCAGGCGCCGCCCTCAGCAACCGGCAGGTGTTCACCCTCACCAGCTTTCGCGACAAATCCCTGTCCTCGGTCAGCCAGGCGGGCCTGGTCAACAACCTCAACGACGGCCTGGCCTGGGGCCTGTTCCCGATCCTGTTTGCCACAGCCGGCCTCGGCATCGAACGCATCGGCATCCTCGCCGCCGTCTACCCGGCGGTCTGGGGCGCGGGACAACTGGTCACCGGCGGCCTCTCCGACCGGATCGGCCGCAAATGGTTGATCGTCGGCGGCATGCTCGTGCAGGCCGTCGCCCTGGGCATGGTCGCCATCGGGCATGATTTCGGTGTCTGGCTGGCCGCCGCCGTGCTGCTCGGCGCCGGAACCGCCATGGTCTACCCGACGCTGCTCGCCGCGATCGGCGACGTCGCCCACCCCACATGGCGGGCCCGCTCGGTCGGCATCTACCGCCTGTGGCGCGACGGCGGGTTCGCCGTGGGAGCGCTTCTCTCCGGACTTCTGGCGGATGCCTTCGGGATCCCCGCCGCCGTCGCCGTGGTCGCCGCGCTGACCGCGGCGTCCGGGCTTATCGTCGCCGTCCGGATGCGCGGCGCCGACCACCGCCGGACCGGGCTACCTGTCGCCTGACCGGGCGGGCAGAACGCCGGCGCGCTTCACCCCGGGGAGCTTGACCGGGCGGTGAGCGTCACGCTCGCTCGGCAATGTGCGCGAGGAGGTAGTCCGCGATGTGTTCCGGGCGCATCACAGCGGGCAGGCGGGCGCCGTCCCCGACCAGTCCGGATCGTCCCCGGCACAGCGCGCCACGGCGAAGAATGAGGAACGCACCACATGTTCGTTGCCCGTGCCCGCCCTCGGCGAGGTGGCCGTGATCGGTCGTGATGATCTCCAATCGGGCGGCAGCGGCGGCATCAGCGATCACGGCAACGTGGCCGCCCCGGAAGGCCCTCCTCGCCCGGTCGGACGTTCAGCTCGGCGGATGCGGTGTTTGTTGAGCCACTCGGAAATTTCGGATTCTGCAGGGGATGCTGTGGACGAGGGCTGCGACGTGTGAGGATGACCTATGAGTGAAACAGGCGCTGTTATCGTCGGGGTCGATGTGGGCGGCACAAACATCGAAGTCGGCTCCGTGGATGAACGTCATACCGTGCTGCAGCGGGCGAAGGCCGCCACGCCCGAAGGCGGACCCGAGGAGGTCCTGCAGGTCATCACCGACCTGGTGCGTTCCCTCGACGACTCCCCCGTTGCCGTCGGCGTCGGGATCCCGGGGGTCGTGCACGAGGGACGAGCGCTCACCGTTCCCAACCTCGTCGGTTGGACCGAAGGCGTCGACCTGAAAGGGCCGCTCTCCGAGCAGCTCGGCGTACCGGTGACGCTGGGGAACGACGCCAACGTCGGGTTGCTCGGGGAATGGACGGCCGGCGCGGCACGAGGCGGCAGAAGCGTGCTCGGCCTCTGGATGGGCACGGGGATTGGGGGCGGTCTGATCCTCGACGGCCGACCCTACGTCGGTTCGAGGGGAGCCGCCGGCGAGATCGGCCACGTCGTCGTGCTCGCCGGCGGGGCGCTGTGCACCTGCGGTCGGCGCGGCTGCGCGGAGGCCTACGCCGGACGCCGCTCGATGCGCGGCGTCGCCACGTCCATGGTCGACGCGGGGTGGAAGACCTCACTCTTCGCCATCCGAGACGACGAAGGCAAGAGCACGCTGACGTCCAAGGTCTGGGCCCGCGCACTCGATGACGGCGACGAACTGGCGCAGAAACTGTTCGACACGGCCATCGAGACCCTCGGCATTGCGCTCGGCTCCGCGAACAACCTCCTTGACCTCGACCGGGTCGTCGTCGGCGGCGGACTGGCCGAGAAGCTCGGCCAGGACCTCGCCGATCGGCTCCACACGGCCGCGCAGCCATGGATGCTGCAGCCCAATCCCGACCTGAAATTCGTCGTCTCCGAGTTGGAAGACGATGCGGGCGTTGTGGGAGCGGCCGTACTCGCCCGAGCCGCCCTCATCAGCAGCTGACACTGCCGCGACCCACGGGTACTCCGTCGACCTCTGCACGGGTGGTCGCATGTGATCATGCCGGAGTCGGACGGGCATGTCGGACAGCGGAATCAGTGGACTTCCTACACTGCAGACGCCGGCAGATCATAACCGTTTTAGTGGAGCCGCCTGTCAGAATCGAACTGACGACCTTCTCATTACGAGTGAGATGCTCTACCAACTGAGCTAAGGCGGCGATACCAGATCACCCCGTAGGGCGGTCGGTGACACAAGAACCAAGCTTAGCCTGTTCGAGCAGTCATGTCGTACACGTCGGGCTCCGACGCGCCGCCCACGATCAACACATGGGGTCCTCGCTCGGCACCGTGCCGTTGACGAGGTAGTCGTCGACGGCGCCGTTCACGCAGTCGCTTCCCTTGTTGTAGGCCGTGTGCCCTTCGCCCCGGTAGGTCACGAGGTGGCCACTGTCGAGCTGCGCGGACAGGCTTTCCGCCCAGGCGTAGGGCGTGGCCGGGTCGTTCGTCGTTCCGATGACGAGAATGGGCGCGGCTCCGGCGGCGTGGATCTCTCCCCGATCCCCGTCGAACGCGTGTGGCCAGTTGGCGCAGCCGATGTCGCCGAAACTCATATACCGGCCGATGATCGGAGCCGCCGCCTCGATCTCCGTGGCCTGCGCGCGCATGGACGCCGGGTCGTCGTCGTAGGCGTAGTCCACGCAGTTGATCGCGGAGAACGCCTCACTGGAATTGTCGAGGTAGCTGCCGTCCGACTGGCGTCCGTTGTACTGGTCGGCCAGCCCGAACGCTGCGGTGACGTCGTTCGTCATCACGCCCTCGAACATCTGACTGAGCAGCGGCCAGGCCGCCTGCTGGTACAGCGGGGTGATGATGGCGGTGAGCAAAGCATTCGAGCCGAGCTGACGACCGTCACCGTTGGCGATCGGACTGACGTCAACCGATGCGAGGAGCGCGCCCACCGTCGTCATCGCGTCGTCCACGGTGCCGCGAAACGGGCAGTCCTCCCCCTGCAGGCACGACTCCAGGTAGGCGCGCAGCGCACTCTCAAAACCCTTGGCCTGCAACTGGGTCACCTGAAAGTTGGTGGTGGACGGGTCGAGCGCCCCGTCGAGGGCCAGGCGCCCGACCTTGTCCGGAAACAGCTCGGCGAATGTGGCGCCCAGGTACGTGCCGTAGGAGTACCCGAGGTAGTGGAGCTTCGTGTCCCCGAGAACGGCGCGCAGCAGGTCGAGGTCGCGGGCGGCACTCTCGGTGTCGACGTGCGCGAGCAGGGGTCCGGTGTTCTGCGCACAGGCCTCGCCGAACGCGATCGAGGAGGCCTCAAGCTCGGCGATCCAGGCATCCGATCCTCGCTCCGCGGTCGTGAGGCCGTAGAGGTACTCGTCCATTTCCGCGGGCTGGTAGCAGGTGACGGCCGACGATCGGCCGACACCGCGCGGGTCGAAGCCGACGATGTCGAAACTGGACTGCAGCACGTCGTCCGTCACGAAATCCACGGAGTCCTTCACAATGTCGTAGCCGGACGCGCCCGGCCCCCCGGGATTGACGAGCAGTGACCCGATCCGGTCGCCCCCCGTCGCCGGCTGGCGCACGAGCGCGAGGCTGATTTCACCCGCCGCGGGGTCGCCGTAGTCCAGTGGCGCTGTGGCTGTGGCGCACTGCATGTCTTCGTCGCAGTCGCCCCACTGGAGCACCTGGCTGTAGAACGGGTCAAGCGCGGCATCCACGGCCTCCCCCGTGGGAGTAGACGTCGTGGGAGCGGCCTTGGGGGTGAAGGCGGAGACGCACCCGCTCAGCCCGAGGGTGAGCACCACAGCGCCGGCCAGGGCGGTGATCAGGCGGGGATGGTGTGTCATCGGATTCCTTCTGTCGAGCAACGGTGACTAGCGCCTAATGGCTGAGACGAGCATGGCCTCGAGGGCGAGGGCCGGTGCCACATTGGATTGGATGCGCGTGCGCGCCAGGGAGATCGCATCCATCGTGGCAACGGTTGCTGCGGGAGCGCTGGACGCGCCGGCGCTGCGCAGCTCGGCACCGAGCTCGAGGTTGATCACGGCCTGCTCGCGGCCAAGCTGCACCATCATCACATCCCGGTACAACGACGTGAGGTCCACGAGAATGCGGTCGATGCCGTCACGGAGGCTTCGGGTGGCCCGGCGTTTCTGATCGTCTTCGAGCGCCTTGATCTGGCTGCGCAGCCCGGTGGGAACGGACTGGCCGGGTTCCACGCCCAGGGAGCGCAGCACCCCCTCACGTTCGGCGGCGTCACGTTCGATGGTGATCGCCTTCGCGTCGTCCCCGGCGATGGCCAGCAGACGCGCGGCCGCGTTCACCGCCATCGACACCGAACGGATTCCGAGGGCCGTGCGCAGCGTCTCCTCGCGGCGCATCCGGGCCTCGGGGTTCGTCGCGAGCCGGCGGGCCATGCCGATGTGGCTTTGCGACTGGCGGGCCGAGAGCTCGGCGACGACCGGGTCGACGCCGTCGCGTTTCACCAGCAGCTCGGCGACATCGTCCACGCTCGGAACCCGCAGGCGCACCGTGCGCACCCGGGAACGGATCGTGGGCAACAGGTCGGCCTCACTCGGCGCGCAGAGGATCCACACGGTGCGCTCTGGCGGTTCTTCGAGCGCCTTGAGCAGCACGTTGCTGGTGCGCTCCACCATGCGATCGGCGTCTTCGACCACGATCACGCGGTAGCGCCCCACGGAGGGTGAGTATTGCGAGCGGGCGACGGCCTCTTTCACGGTGGCCATCTTGATGATGACCCCGTCGGTCGTCAACACGCTCAGGTCGGGATGCGTTCGGGCCTCCACCTGCCGGATGGCGTCGCGGTCGCCCTCGGTGGTGCCGGGGCAGAGCAGCGCGGCCGCGAAGGCGTAGGCGAGGTTGGACCGGCCGGAGCCGGGCGGTCCCGTGATGAGCCACGCGTGCGTCATCGACGACGACGAGTCCGCTTCCGCCGCCGCGCGAAAGATCGCGATAGCGTCTGCTTGTCCCGTCAGATTTTCCCACACTGCCATGAAACTAGGCTACCTTCCGCCGCCGACCCCGGCGCTCCGGCCGACGCACACCTGGCCGCGCCCCATGTCGGTGGCCGCTACGCCGGTTACCGTGGCGACGCCGGATTTCGGGGGCGCTGACGGTACTCCGCGGTTAGAGCAGCGTGGCGACTCGCGCACGAACCTGCGCGGCGATGGTGTCGGCGGATGCCGCGGCATCCAGCACAAGAAACCGTTCCGGCTCGTTGGCGGCGAGGTCCAAAAACGCGGCGCGCACGCGGGCGTGGAATTCGCCCTTTTCCGCCTCGAGCCGGTCGAAGCGTTTGTTGGCGGCGTCGAGACGACCGCGGGCATTCGTTTCGTTCAGGTCGAGCAGAATCGTGAGGTCGGGGAGCAGCCCCTCGGCCGCCCACAGCGACAGGTCGCGTACCTCGTCGGCGCCGAGCACTCGCCCGGCTCCCTGGTACGCCACGGAGGAGTCGATGTAGCGATCCTGCACAATCACCTCGCCCCGAGCGAGCGCCGGGCGCAGTTTGGTGGCCACGTGCTGGGCGCGGTCGGCCGCGTACAGCAGCGCCTCGGCCCGCGGTGCGACTTCGCCGCGATGGTGCAGCACGATCTCGCGGATCTCCACGCCCACCTCGGTTCCGCCCGGCTCGCGGGAGCGCACCACGGTGCGCCCCTCGCCCTCGAGCCAGTCGGTGAGCAGCTGGGCCTGCGTGGTCTTTCCCGCGCCGTCGCCGCCCTCCAGCGTGATGAACAGTCCCGTCACTCCCCCGCTGCCTTCTTGGCTGCGTTGGCGGCCCGGGTCGCGGCGGCCTTCTTCGCCGTCGCGGCCTTCGCCGCCGCGGTGGGCGCCTTCTTGGCCGGTGCCTTCTTGGCCGGTGCCGGGGCGATGCCGGCATCCGCGGCCTTCTTCGCGGCGGTGGCCGCCCGGGTCGCGGCGGCCTTCTTCGCCGTCGCGGCCTTCGCCGCGGCGGTGGGCGCCTTCTTCACGGCCGGCTTTTTCGCGGCGGGCTTCTTCGCGGCGGGCTTCTTCGTGCGCGGCGCGGCCGGTCCCTTGGCGCGCTTGTCGGAGAGCAACTCGACCGCACGGTCGAAGTCGATCTCGTCGACACTTTCGGACTTCGGGATGGTGGCGTTGGTGACCCCGTCGGTGACGTAGGCCCCGAAACGACCGTCCTTGACCTTGATCGCCTTGCCACTCTCCGGGTCGGGCGCTTCGAATTCCTTCAGCGCGCTCGAGGCGCGACGAGCGCCGTACTTGGGCAGGGCATACAGTTCCACGGCGCCGGCGAGGTCGATGTCGAAGATCTGGTCCTCGCTCGTCAGCGAGCGCGTGTCGACACCCTTCTTCAGGTACGGGCCGAACTTGCCGTTCTGCGCCGTGATCTCCGACGACGTCTCCGGGTCGATTCCGACCACGCGCGGCAGCGCCAGCAGGCGCAGGGCCGTTTCGAGGTCCACGGTGGCGAGGTCCATCGACTTGAAAATGGATGCCGTGCGCGGCTTGTCGGCGGCAGCCACCTTCTTGGCGGCGGGCTTGCGCTTGGGCTTGACCGGCTTCACTTCACCCGTGGCGGGGTCGATGGTTTCCGTGACAACCGGCGCCGCCAGCGCGGCGGCGGCCGCCGCTGCCACGGCCGGGTCCACGACCGGCGCGGGGTCGAGCTCGGTGACGTACGGCCCGAAACGGCCGTCTTTTGCCACGATCTCCTTGCCGTTCTCGGGGTTGATACCGATGACACGGTCGGTGATGACGGGGGCGTTGATCAGTTCGCGCGCCTTCGCCGGGGTGAGCTCGTCGGGTGCGAGTTCCGGGGGAATGTTCACGCGGCGCGGCGGGGCATCCGGGGCGGCATCGGGGTCGATGACCTCGAGGTAGGGCCCGTACTTGCCGATGCGGAGCGTGATCTCCTCGTCGATGGCGATCGAGTTGATGGTGCGGGCGTCGATCTCACCGAGGTTGTCGATCACGTTGCGCAGGCCGCGGTGCTTGTCGGAGCCGAAGTAGAAGCTGTTCAACCAGTCGGTGCGGTTGGCCTCTCCGCCGGCGATCCGGTCGAGGTCGTCTTCCATTTCCGCGGTGAAGTCGTATTCCACCAGGTCGCTGAAGAATTCCTCGAGCAGCCGCACCACCGAGAAGGCGATCCAGTTGGGCACGAGCGACTGTCCGCGCGGTGTCACGTAGCCGCGGTCGGTGATGGTGGAGATGATCGACGCGAACGTGGAGGGGCGGCCGATGCCGAGCTCCTCGAGCTTCTTCACCAGGCTCGCCTCGGTGTACCGGGCGGCCGGCGTGGTTTCGTGGCCCTTCGCCTCCAGATCCAGCAGTGCAAGCGTTTGACCCTCTTCGAGCGGAGGCAGCTTGGATTCGGTCGCGTCGGTGGGCGCGTTGCGCTCCTCGTCCTTCGACTCCTCGTAGGCGAGCATGAACCCGCGGAACGTGATGACGGTTCCGCTGGCCGTGAATTCGGCGAGGGCGCCGGATGCCGCGGGGTGCGTGGCCGTACCGGTCGGGCCGGCAGCGATCGTCACCGACGCGGTGGACCCGGTTGCGTCCTTCATCTGCGAGGCGACGGTGCGCTTCCAGATCAGATCGTAGAGCTTGAAGTCGTTGCCGCGCAGGCTGGACTCGAGCGAGGCCGGTGTGCGGAACGTGTCGCCGGACGGGCGGATGGCCTCGTGGGCCTCCTGCGCGTTCTTGCTCTTGCCCTTGTACGTGCGGGGCGCGTCGGGAACGGTTTCCGCACCGTAGAGCGCGGCGGCCTGGGTGCGGGCGGCCGAGAGCGCCTGCTGTCCGAGCGACGGCGAGTCCGTACGCATATAGGTGATGTACCCGTTTTCGTACAGCGACTGGGCGACGCTCATGGTCTGGCGTGCGGTGAAGCGCAGCTTGCGGGCGGCTTCCTGCTGCAGCGTCGACGTGGTGAACGGCGCGGCGGGGCTGCGGCGGTACGGCTTGGAGGCGACCTTGGTCACTTCGATGTTGACGTTCGGCTCCTGAAGCGCCGTGGTGAGGGCGTGGGCAGAGGCTTCGTCGAGCGTGGCGGCCTTCACGGTGGGCTTGAGCCGGCCGGAGTCGTCGAAGTCGCCGCCGGTGGCGATGCGCTCACCGTTCAGGCGCACGAGCTTGGCGTCGAAGCCCTGCTCGGTGTCTGCGGTGGATGCGGCGAGGCGGGCGAGCAGGTCCCAGTAGCCGGCGGACACGAAGGCGAGGCGTTCGCGTTCCCGGTCGACGACGAGGCGGGTGGCGGCGGACTGCACGCGACCTGCGGACAGGCCGGGGCCGACCTTGCGCCACAGAACGGGGGACAACTCGTAACCGTAGATGCGGTCGAGGATGCGCCGGGTTTCCTGCGCGTCGACGAGGGCGGTGTCGAGGTCGCGGGTGTTGTCTGTCGCCGCGAGGATGGCGTCTTTCGTGATCTCGTGAAAGACCATGCGCTTCACGGGAACCTTGGGCTGCAGCACCTGCAGGAGGTGCCAGGCGATGGCCTCCCCTTCGCGGTCCTCATCAGTTGCGAGCAGGAGTTCATCGGCGTTCTTCAGTGCACGTTTGAGTTCGCTGACCGTCTTCTTCTTGGCGTCGGACACTACGTAGTACGGCTCGAAACCGTTTTCCACATCCACCGAGAACCGGCCGAGTGCGCCCTTTTTGAGTTCGACGGGCAGGTTTTTCGGCTCAATGAGGTCCCGAATGTGTCCGACCGAGGATAGAACTTCGTATCCGTCGCCCAGATACGCCGCGATCGACTTCATTTTTGTCGGCGATTCGACAATGACCAGCTTCTTCGTGCCTGGCACCAGACTCCTCTTTATACGTAGTGGCCGATAGGTCGACCACAGCACACCATACACACCCGAATGGAGTACCCGCCTAATTAGGGGGTGCCCAGACCGGGGCGTTCGCGGGCGTACACCCCGGTGGTTGGTTTGCATTCAGCCCTTGCGACTTCTCCCCCGGCGAGGACAATGGTGCCATGGGAACAACGCAGGGCACCTACACCGCGAAGTTAACGGATGGCCCACTCGAAGGCAAGACCATCACGACCGAGTTCCTCGACTCCGGGGATCCGCGGGCGCGAATCGAGATTCCGGCGGGCGAGGCGGGCAAGCGCTACGTGTATTCCCGCGGGCCCGGCCTCGAGTTCGACGAATCCACGTCGCCCGTGCGGCCGACCGCCGTGGGATACCGGTTCATTGAGGCCGTGTTCGGGTAATTCGCGCGTCACGGCGGCGGTCCGGCCCTGGCCTCGGCGGCCAGGTCGAACACGAGGAAGCGCCGCCGCACGCCGACCGTGGCGATGAGGCCATCGACGGCGCATCCGGAGATGGATGCGCCGTTGAGCCGCGCCGCCTCGGCCGCCGTCTGACACGGATACCCGGCGACCAGGCCGGAGACGGTGTCGGCGGCGGCGAGCGCCGAGGCATCCGCCGCGTTCTGCACCGATTGGTTCACGGCGAGGGCCGTCAACAGGGGCAGGAGCACGACGGTGAGCGTGAACGCCGCACCGAGGATGCCGACCGCGAGCACCGACCCTGCGCCGTCTTCACCGGCATGCCCGCGCATCACAGCCCGCCGACGAGGGCGCACGACTCCGATTCGAGGCGCAGTCCGGCGAGCGCGAAGGCCGCGAAGCTGCTGTCGGCGCTGAGCCGCGCGCACACGAACTGCCCGCGCGTCTGCCGGGAGAGGCGTACACCCCGCATCTCGCTCCCCACGAGCGCCGCGACCTGATCCGGGGTGTCTCCGCGGGACAGCGCGCGGGCGGCGTCGGCCGCGGCGTCGGTGAGGCGCACCTGCTGCCCGACGACCTGCACGGCGCCGAGGCAACAGCCGAGCACGAGCACCACCGCGGGCAAGACGGTTGCCAGTTCCGCGGTGACGGTTCCCGCCTCCCCGGCGACGCGGTCAGCCCACCGTGAGCGCATTGCGCACGAGATCCGTGAGAATGGACCGCACCTCGGCGCCGCGCAGGATCACAATGAGCAGGCCCGCGAACCCGACCGCGGCCATCGTTGCGACGACATATTCGGCGGTGGCGGCGCCGCGGTCGTCGTCGAACCACCGGCGGTTCAAACGTCGGCTCAAACGTCGGGACAGCCACGCGGTCGCTCCGCCGGCGCGGCTCCTCGCTCGGGTTGTCGCGGGGCCTGGGTTGTCCGGTGGTTGCTGGTCGAGCACGGTTGTCTCCTTCTGCGTCGTGATTCGCGTTCACCCGCGGCGCGAGTGCACCCACTGTGCCGCGCGATCGGCGGCCGGCGGGGAGACGAGATCAATCCGTTCAGGTCTCGGGTTCGGGCGCACCTGTGGAGGAGAGCGCCGGTGCGGCCACGCCCGATTCGGTTCAGAACGAGCCGAGGGTGGTGGAGAGAATGGACAAGACCAGCGGCACCACACCCACGAGCATGAATGCGGGCAGCACGCACACCCCGAGGGGCAGCATCAGGGTCACGGCGAGCGCCTCCGCGCGGCGCTGGCCCGCGCTGCGCGCGTTGCGGCGGGCCTGGTCTGCCTCGCTGCGCAGGAGCTCGGCGGCCGGCACCCCCGCACGTTGCGACAACCGCAATACCCGACTCATCGGCTCATCGTCCGGCGCCCCGTGCGCGGCCGACGCGGAGCGCAGGCCGAACCGCTCGGTGACCTCCCGCACCAGTGCGCGCGCCCGATCGACGGAGGCGCCACCCGTCATGGCGATGGCCATGAGGTCGAGGTCAAGGCCGGGCGTCGCATCGGCGCGGGTGGCCGCGCGCACCAGACGCCGGTTCCAGCGTGCGGCGACCTGCATCAGCGCGGCTCCGGAGAGGAGGCACAGCCATCCCGGCACGGTGAGAAAGAGCACCTGCAGGGCGTTGAACCCCATCAGGGCGCCGACCGCGATTGCCCCGACGGGCAGACCCATCACGAGACGCGCCGTGGCGCGGGGTCCCGACAAAGCCACCTGCAGGTCGCGGTGCAACTGTCCGAGTTCACGAAAGCTCGCGGCCTGGTCGCGCAGGCACCGGGCGAGCGGCGCCCCGGCCGCGGTGGCAACCGCCCACGCCGCGGCGAGTCCCAGCCACGCGTCGCCGACCTGACCGCCCAGTAACCGGGCGCCGACGGCGACCGCATCAGCCACGCTCTCGCCGCGGGATGCCGCCGCGGCGGCCGCGCGAATGATGGCGACGGTCGCCGGCTCCTGCTGGGGCTCGGGCTGGGCCCGGCCGTCGGCAGCCGATGACTCCGGCGTGGTTTCGGGCAGCAGGTAGGTCCAGGCCGACGCGGGAGACACTCCCGCGGAGAGCAGCACGGCGATGCGCTGGGTCACCACCGCCACGTCTTCAAGCGGCGCCACGTCCGCCCTTCTCCGCCCCCACCGGCGACGCGCGTCGCAGTGCGGGCCCGCGTCACGCACGGTCACGCCGGCACCACCACGAGTCGATCACGGTCATCCAGATCGAATCGGCCCATCCGGGTGAGCAGCCGCCGCGTGCCGTAACGCTCCAGGTGCAACACGAGACCGATGGCGCTGACGGTTTGCCGCGCAACCGCCTCCGCGCTCATCCCGGCGAGCGCGCCCAGCGCCTCCAGCCGCGCGGCGACGTCTTCCAGCGAATTGGCGTGCAGGGTTCCCGCTCCGCCATCATGCCCTGTGTTGAGCGCGGTCAGCAGATCCCGCACCTCGGCTCCGCGACACTCCCCGAGCACCAGCCGGTCGGGCCGCATGCGCAGCGCCTCCCGCACGAGAGCGTCCAGCCCGATCCGTCCGGCGCCCTCCAGATTGGCTTGCCGGGCCTCAAGGCCCACCACGTGCGGGTGCGCCACACGCAGCTCGGCCACGTCTTCGATCACCACAATGCGTTCCCCGTGCGGCGCCTCACCGAGCAGCGCCGAGAGCAGGGTGGTCTTGCCGGTTCCGGCGGCGCCGGTCACGAGCAGGTTCTCCCTGTCCGTCACGGCCAGGCGCAACCGCTCGAGCACTGCGGCTGCCGCCGGTTCCCTGCCCAGCATTCCTGCCGCCCGCAGCGCGGCGAGGCTCAACCGCTCGCGACGAGGCAGCCGCACTGAGATCAACGTGCCGGAACTGGAGGCCGGGGGAAGTACGGCATGCACGCGGATGCCTTCGGCCAGCCGCACATCCACGCAGGGACTCGCCTCGTCCAGGTGGCGCCCGCCGAGCGCGATCAGGCGAACCGCCAGGTGCCGCGCCTCCGCCTCCGAGCATCCCCAGCTCGACTGACGCTCGAGGCCCGTGCCGGTATCCGCCCACAGCCCGGATTCCCCGTTGACGAACAGGTCGGTGACGAGCGGGTCGACGGCGTACCGCGCGAGCGGGCCGAGCGCCTCGGCGCGCACAGCATCTGCACGCCCGGCATCCGCCCGCCCCGGCAGGTCCGGACGGGCAGCCGTCCCGGGCCGTGGCGGGGCTGCCGGCACGGGCGGGGCTGCGGCAGGCGCCGAATCCGGCACGTTATAGGAGGGGACGGCGACGAATGGCTCAGTCATGCGGCCGACAATATCGGCGGGGCCAGGCCCACGCCCGGCGAAGGCTTCACTAGTGCACTCCCGGCGGCAGGCCCGCCTGTGGAGGCATCCAGTTCAGGGTGCACCGGGCCGTTGGTCTGGCCGGTGAGCCCGGTTTGAGAGTCGGCTTACGCGGCCTCGATCGCTCCTTCGTCGCGCCTCGACCAGCGGGGCAGACGAGCCGTCGTCATCGCGAAAGAACCTCGGGGATGCCCAACGGCGTTAAAACGAGGGGGCGGCGCCTATTGGGGGGAACAGACGCCGCCTAGCAACACGCAGATTGGGGGGAACCATGCGCATCGCTGGCCAGAACTTTCGCTCTGACGGATATCAGTGTACTTGGCGTGGGCAGAAGTGCAAGTCCAAACAGGCCCCCTAAACCGGTACCCCCTAGTCAGGGGGCTTTCGGGTCGCGCGCCACATATTTTCGCCCTGGCGCTGGGCGTTCATTTAGTGTCCCATCCATAGCGGTATGGTTCAGGGGTGGCGAGCCCACGCCTGCATTCACGCATCGCAAAGGAGCGACACCAGAATTATGAGCGTTCAGATTGATCACCTCCACAGCGAATCCGGTAAACAGCGATTCGCGCCCACGCCCGAGTTTTCTGCGCAGTCCGCGGCGAGTCCCGAGCTCTATGCCGATGCCCAGGCGGACCGACTCGGCTTCTGGGCCGATCAGTCGCGCGAGCTGCTGCACTGGCACAAGCCGTTCACCAAGACTCTCGACTGGACGAACCCGCCGTTCGCGAAGTGGTTCGACGACGGAGAACTCAACGTCGCCTACAACTGCCTTGACCGTCACGTCGACGCCGGCAACGGCGACCGGGTCGCGCTGCACTTCGAGGGAGAACCAGGGGATTCCCGCGACATCACCTACGCGGAGCTCACCGCCGAGGTGAAGCGCGCCACCAATGTTCTGATCAAACTCGGCGTCAAGACCGGCGACCGGGTCGCCATCTACCTGCCGATGATCCCCGAGGCCGTCATCTCGATGCTCGCCGTCGCCCGCCTCGGCGCCGTGCACTCGGTCATCTTCGGCGGCTTCAGCGCCGAGAGCCTCCGCTCACGCGTCGACGACGCCCACGCCGTGCTCGTGATCACCGCCGACGGCGGCTACCGCAAGGGCCGGGTCTCCGCCCTCAAGCCGGCCGTCGACGCCGCGTTGCAGTCCGGGGATTCCTCGGTCGAGAACGTGCTGGTGGTCAAGCGCACCGGCCAGGACGTGGAATGGAACGACCGCGACCTGTGGTGGCACGACGAACTCGCCTCCGTTGACGCCGAGCACGTGGCCGAAGCATTTCCCGCCGAAAACCCGCTGTTCATCCTCTATACCTCCGGCACGACCGGGGCGCCCAAGGGCATCCTGCACACCAGTGGCGGCTACCTCACCCAGGGTGCCTTCACACACAAGAACGTGTTCGACCTGAAGCCCGAAACGGATGTCTACTGGTGCACCGCCGACGTCGGCTGGATCACCGGCCACACCTACGTCGTGTACGCCCCCCTCGCGAACGGCGCCACCCAGGTGCTGTTCGAAGGCACCCCGGATTCGCCGCACCCCGGCCGCTGGTGGGAGATCATCGAGAAGTACAAGGTGAGCATCCTGTACACGGCGCCCACGGCCATTCGCACCTTCATGAAACTCGGCCGGCAGATTCCGCAGAAGTTCGATCTCACCAGCCTGCGCGTGCTCGGTTCGGTGGGCGAGCCCATTAACCCCGAGGCGTGGATGTGGTACCGCGAGGTCATCGGCGCAAACATCACCCCGGTGGTCGACACCTGGTGGCAGACCGAGACCGGCGCCATCATGGTGTCCGCCCTTCCCGGCGTCACCGAAACGAAACCCGGTGCCGCGCAGGTCGCGATCCCCGGCATCGCGATCGACGTCCTCGATGACGACGGCACGCACGTGGGCCACGGCAACGGCGGCCTCCTCGTGGTGACGCAACCCTGGCCCGCCATGCTGCGCGGCATCTGGGGCGACCCGGAGCGCTTCAAGGAAACCTACTGGGACAAGTTCGAGGGCACGACCGGCGCGAAGCACGGCCCGCTGTACTTCGCCGGCGACGGGGCACGACTCGACGACGATGGGGACATCTGGCTGCTCGGGCGGGTGGACGACGTGATGAACATTTCGGGACACCGGCTCTCCACCGCGGAGATCGAATCGTCGCTCGTGGCGCACCCGCTGACCGCGGAGGCAGCCGTCGTCGGCGCCTCGGACGCGGTCACCGGGCAGGCCGTTGTGGCGTTCGTGGTGATCAAGTTCAGCCAGGCGGAGACCGCGTCGCATGAGGACATCAGTGCCGTGTTGCGGGCGCACGTGTCCCAGCAGATCGGTGCGATCGCCCGCCCGCGGGAGGTGTTCATCGTGGACGAGCTGCCGAAGACCCGGTCAGGCAAGATCATGCGTCGCCTGCTGCGCGACGTGGCCGAGGGCCGCGAGGTGGGAGACACCTCCACTCTCGCCGACACCTCGGTGATGCAGATCATCACGCAGAAGATGAAGTAGCACCCGTCAACACACGTATGGCCGCTTCCCGAGGGAAGCGGCCATACGTGTGTGCGGGGCCGTTTTAGGCGAAGGCCACGATGAATTCAACCTCAACGGGGGCGTCGAGCGGCAGCACGGCCACGCCCACGGCGGAGCGAGCGTGCTGGCCCCGGTCTCCGAAGACCTCGGCGAGCACCTCCGAAGCACCGTTGATGACGCCGGGCTGACCGGTGAAGGCCGGGTCGGATGCGACGAAGCCGGTGACCTTGACGACCTGCGTGATGCGGTCGAGGGAACCGATGGCGCCCTTGATGGCCGCGAGGCCGTTCAGGGCGCACTGGCGCGCGTAGGCCTTGGCGTCGTCAGCCGGAACGAGTCCGGGACCGTCGCCCACTTTGCCGGCGGCGGGGAGCGCCCCGGCGATCATGGGCAGCTGGCCGGCGGTGTACACCAGCGAACCGGCGACCATGGCCGGCACGTACGCGGCGACCGGGGCCACGATGGGCGGCAGTTCGATGCCGAGTTCGACCAGGCGAGCCTCAACCTGTGACATTGCCTAGGCCCCTTCCACGGTTGCGGCCGCGATCGGACGCTTCATGTAGGCCACGAGGCCTCCTTCCGGACCGGTGACAACCTGAACGAGTTCCCACCCGTCAGAGCCCCAGTTGTTCAGGATTGCGGCGGTGTTGTGAATCATCAACGGCGTTGTGAGGTACTCCCAGGTGGGCATGTGACTCCTATTGAGGCGGATTTCCAGATTTGTCGCTTACGCTCAAGTCTATGTCTGCCAAAAAACGCACGGTGAGCGGAGCCCTCTCGGGGCTCCTGGCCTTCATCGGTATGAGCGCTGTCGCCGGGGTCCTCGTGACCGTCGCCGTCACACCTGCCCTTGCCCTCTCGGGGATGACGGCCACCAACACCATCAACGTGTTCGAGAACATGCCGGACTACCTGTCCATTGATCAGCTCGCCCAGAAGAGCAACATCTACGCGAAGCAGTCCGACGGAACACCCGTGCTGCTCGCCTCCTTCTATGAGCAGAACCGCGTCGAGGTTTCCTCCGACGCGATCAGCCAGTTCGTGAAGGATGCCGCCGTCACCGGTGAGGACCCCCGATTCTTCGAACACGGCGGCATCGACCTGCAGGGCACCGTGAGCGGCGCCGTGTCCACACTCGCCGGCGGTGCCACCCGCGGTGGATCGTCTATTACGCAGCAGTACGTCAAAAACGTGCTCATCCAAAAATGCGAGGCGATGAACGACGCCGACAAACTTACGGCCTGCTACAAGGACGCCACCGAGATCTCCATCGACCGCAAGCTCAAGGAGATGCGGCTCGCCATCGGCGTGGACAAGAACTACGCCAAGGAAGACATCCTGCGTCAGTACCTGAACATCACCGGCTTCGGTGGCACCGTGTACGGCATCGAAGCCGCCGCGAACTACTACTTCAACACCACCGCGGCGAACCTCACCCTCCCCCAGGCCGCGAGCCTGGTGGCGATCGTGAACAACCCGGTAAAGTACCAGCTCGACCGACCGGACAGTGAAACCAACGGTGCGGCCAACGGCTACGCCGACAACAAGGTGCGTCGCGACTACATCCTCGGCGAGATGCTGCAGTACAAGAAAATCAGCCAGGAAGACTACGACGCGGCCATCGCCGCCCCGATCGAGCCGACCATCACCACCTCGGCCACCGGATGCCAGACCGCCGGCGCCAACGCCTACTTCTGCAACTACGTCACCTCCATCCTCAAGAGCGACCCCACCTTCGGTGCCGATGCCGACACTCGTCTCACGAACTTCCGTCGCGGCGGCTACAACGTCTTCACGACGCTGGATCTCGATCTGCAGAATGCGGCCGTCGCAACCCTCGACGCGAACGTGCCAAAGATCGTAGCCAACTGGGACGTGGGCGCTGTCGTGTCCAGCGTCGGAGTGGGAACCGGCAAGGTTCTGGCGATGGCCCAGAACAAGGACTACACGCAGGATCCCAACCAGACCGGGGCCAACTACGAGGCCATCAACTACAACACGGACCGCACACAGGGCGGCTCGCTCGGCTTCCAACCCGGATCAACGTACAAGGTCTTCACTCTCGCCGAATGGCTGAAGGAAGGCCACACCCTGAACGAACGTGTGGACAGCTCCAGAAAATCCAACTGGGGAACATTCCAGGACAGCTGTGACGGCCCACAGACCTTCCCCGGATTCAACCCTCGCAACGACGCGAACGAATCCGGCCGCAACTACAGCGCCCTCCAGTCCACGATCGGTTCCATCAACACCGGATTCATCGGAATGGCCAAGGAGCTCGACCTCTGCGGTATCAAGAACACGGCTGAGTCCTTCGGCGTGCACCGCGCCGACGGCGGCGATCTGTTCAAGGGCGCCGGCGCGGTTCTCGGCACCAACGAGATCGCACCGCTCACCATGGCGACCGCGTTTGCCGGCATCGCCAACAACGGTTCGACGTGCACGCCGATCGCCATCGAGTCGATGGTGGCGGCCGACGGAACCGAGATGCCCGTGCCGGAGTCCACCTGCACGCAATCGGTTGAACCGGAGGTCGCCGCCGGCATGACGTACGCCATGTCGCGCGTCATGACGAGCGGAACCGCCCGGCAGTCCTATGCGAACACGTCGCCGCGGGTTCCCGTAATCGGCAAGACAGGCACCACTGACGACGCGAAAGACACCTGGATGAGCGGCGCGAGCAGCGAGGTTGCCACGGTTGTCGGCGTCGTGAATGTGAGCGGCCCCTACAAGAGCCAGCGCAGCGCGTACTTCCCGAGTGGTCGAGCGTCCGACGCGCGCCACCGCATGTGGCCCGACGTCATGTCGGTCGCGAACGCGAAGTACGGCGGGGACGCATTCAAGGAAGCCTCCAACGCCGTGCTGCAGGCCGTGCAGGTGAAGGTACCCGACCTCCGCGGCAAGTCCATGGCAGAGGCCAAGTCCGCCTTGACGTCCGCCGGCTTTGAGTTCACCGACGGTGGACCTGTGGATTCGGAGATGCCCGAGGGAACCGTGGCGAGCACCAACCCGGCCGGTGGGACCACGGCCGATCGCGGGTCGACGGTGACGGTGTCCTCGAGCAACGGCAGCGGTGTGGTGATCCCGGATGTGGTGGGTAAGAGCGAGGCGGAAGCCAAGGCCATACTCACCGCCGATCCCCTCAAGTTCAAGGTCACCAAAACCGAGCAGGCCGCGACGGAACCCGGCCAGAAGGACAAGGTCATCTCGATGTCACCGGAGGCCGGATCCGGCGCCAAACCCGGCTCCGAGGTGACGATCGTGGTTGGCACGGAGAAACCGGCCGCGGCCGGGGACTCCCCGGGTCAGGGGCCCAAGGGATGAGCCGGGTGAGTTCGGCAGACATCCTCGATCTTCTGAAGCTGCAGGACGCCGTGCACGTGGCACGCACTCCCCTGCCCCGCGCGGGAGGCGGCGGGCGCATCGTGGCCGCCGCCTCCGTTCTCGTCGCGGCGACCGGCCTCGCGGCCTTCGCCTGGGGCGCTCTCGTGGAGCGCCGCCGCTTCACTCTGCGTGAGGTGACCGTTCCGGTGCTCGCACCGGGCGCTGCCCCCATTCGCGTGCTGCACATCTCCGACCTGCACATGGCCCCGTGGCAGAAAGACAAGCAGGAGTGGGTTCGCAGCCTCGCCCGTGTGAAACCCGATCTGGTTGTGAACACGGGCGACAACCTCGGCCACGCCGACGGCATCGACGGTGTCGAATTCGCCCTCGCTCCCTTCCAGGACGTGCCCGGCGTGTTCGTGAACGGCTCCAACGACTACGTCGGCCCGCAGCTCAAGAACCCGTTCCGGTATTTCGCCGGGCCGTCCAAGCGCCGTGCGGGCGGCTCGCACGAGACCCTCGACACCGACCGGCTGCGCACCGTGTTCACGAACCTCGGCTGGGCCGACATCAACAATGCGGCCGAGGCGCTCGACGTGAACGGCACGCATGTGGAGTTCTTCGGTGTGGATGACCCGCACATCGGGCGCGACCGCCTCGACCTGATCACGCGCGCGATCGACGACCTGCGGGCCAACGATCCGCTCTCGGACGAGCGCTGGCCCGACCCCGGCACGGCTCCTGAGCCGCGACCCACGGTGACGATCGGGGTGACGCATGCGCCGTACCAGCGGGTGCTCAACTCCCTCGTGAACCACGGCGCGCAGCTCATTCTCGCCGGACACACGCACGGCGGACAGGTGTGCGTTCCCGGTTTCGGCGCGCTCGTGACCAACTGCGACATTCCCCGCAGCCAGGTGAAGGGCCTCAGCCTGTGGAACCTCGGGCTGCGCACCGCGTTCCTGAACGTATCGGCCGGCCTGGGCACGTCGATCTACGCTCCGGTGCGTTTCGCGTGCCGCCCGGAGGCGACGCTGCTCACCCTCACCGCAGCCTGACGCACTGCCGCGGGCGAAACGCCCGCTGTTCTGTCGGTTCGCCAGACCGGCCCAACAGGACCTATACTGAGTGAGGCCCACGGGCCATCGGGGTATGGCGCAGCTTGGTAGCGCGCGTCGTTCGGGACGACGAGGTCGCAGGTTCAAATCCTGTTACCCCGACTGTAGTAATAAAACCCCCACTCTTCGGAGTGGGGGTTTTATTGTTTCCCTTAGCGACTTTCCTCCCCACGCGAATGGACCGACACCATGTCGAAGACTGCTCCTCAGCTCCGCCCCGCCGTCGTCGTCTCCCGCCGTGCGTGGCAGGCGCTCATCGTGCTTCTCGCCGGCATGTTCATGGCGCTGCTCGACACGACCATTGTCAACGTGGCGCTGCCCACCATCCGCACGAGCCTCGATGCCTCTGAGGCGACGCTGTCCTGGATCATCTCCGGGTACGCCCTCGCCTTCGGCCTCGCGCTCATCCCGGCCGGTCGCGTGGGCGACCGGATCGGGCACAAGTGGGTGTTCTTCACCGGGCTCGCCCTGTTCACCCTGGCCAGCCTCGCGTGCGGGCTCGCGCAGAATGACCTGCAGTTGATCGTCGCGCGCGTCGTTCAGGGCCTCGCCGGCGGAATCTTCGTTCCCGCCGTGACCGCGGTCATCCAGCTGATGTTCCCCCCGCAGGCTCGCGGCAAGGCCTTCGCTATTCTGGGCTCCGTCATCGGCGTCTCCACGGCCCTCGGACCGATCGTGGGCGGGCTCATCATCCAGGCCTTCGGCGACGAAAACGGCTGGCGGCTCGTGTTCTGGGTGAACCTGCCGATCGGTATTGTCGCCCTGGTCGCCGCCGCCCGTCTGTTGCCCTCGCGGGCCGAGGCGTCTGTTGCCGGCGGCGGCGCACCCGGTGCCGTCGCACCGGCCCGCGTCGCCCTCGACTGGGTGGGCCTGCTGCTCGTTTCCGCCGGGCTCGTGGCGCTGCTGGTGCCGCTGATCGAAGGCGAAGACCAGGGCTGGCCGTGGTGGACCTTCGTCTCTCTCGCCGGCGCCATGGTACTCATCGTGCTGTTCGCCGTCTGGGAAGTCGCCTACGCGCGTCGCGGGCTCAACCCGATCGTGCCGCCGCGGTTGTTCAGCCACCCGGCGTTCACCGGTGGCGTCATTCTCGCGCTCGTGTACTTCGCGGCGTTCACCAGCATCTTCTTCACCATCTCGATCCTGTGGCAGGCGGGCCTCGGCCACACCGCCCTCGAATCGGGGATTGTGTCCATTCCGTTCGCCATCGGCAGCATCATCGGGGCGTCCCAGAGCCATCGGCTCTCGGAGCTTCTCGGTCGTACCGTGCTCGTGCTCGGTGTGGCGTTTGTCACCGTGGGTCTCATCTGGATCTGGCTCGTTCTGCTGCTGACTCCGGTGGGCGACCTCACCAACTGGCACCTGCTGGCACCGCTGCTCATCGCGGGGCTCGGCAGCGGATGCTTCATCGCACCGAACGTGCAGTTCATCGTGGCGACCGTGGATCGTACGGAGGCCGGCGCCGCGAGCGCGGTCGTCGGCGTGATGCAACGCGTGGGCAGCGCGATCGGTATCGCCGTGATCGGAAGCGTCTTGTTCGGCACCCTCACGGTGAAGGGGCCAGGGCCGGATGCGCTCGCCACCGCGTTCACGGCCAGTGCCACGAGCGCCATGGCCGTCAGCGCCGGGTTCAGCGTGATTGCCCTGGTGCTGGTCTTCGCTCTGCCGAAGCGCGTCGCCGCCTCGTCCTAGGGCGAACACCGGCCGCTTTCCCGGCTGATGCTCAGGCGGGTCAGCCGGGCGCACCGGGGCGCTCAGAATTGTCCATCATGGTCAAATCAATGGTGAGCGGCCGGGTGTGCCTATTTGCCATGTACCCACCGCCCAAGCGTGTAGTGGTATGAGCGTGAACGACGTACGTCTGGGTCGCCATGCGGCCCTGCGCCGCCTCGCCGCCGTGTTGGGCCTTGCCTATCTTCTGGCGCTCGCGCTGATCGCATTCTGGCCCTCTCCGGTCGATCGGGGCGTGCACGGCCCCCTGGTGTCGTTCCTCGCCGCCCTGCAGCGCCATGGGGCTCCCGGCTGGCTGACCTACGATTTCGTCGAGTTCGCGGCCAATATCGCTCTCTTTGTGCCGGTCGGCCTGCTCGGCGTCATCCTGGTCGGGGCGCGGCACTGGTGGTTCGCGATTTTTGCCGGATTCGCCGCCAGCTTCTGTATCGAGGTCGGGCAGCTGGTTTTTCTGCCCGCCCGATTTGCCACGGTGAACGACATCATCGCGAATACGTTCGGGGCCGGGTGCGGCGCCGCGCTGGCTCTCGTGGTCATCGGCATCACTCACGCGTGGCCGTCAGCCGGCACAAACTCCTCCACCGCGCGACGGCTTTACAGCACCTAGAGTGGGGGTTGTGCTCATTTCATTGCGTCGTTCATTCCGGCAACTGCGGAACCGACGCAAGTGCGCGCTCTGCGGCGTCGACACTCTCGAGCCGGCCGCGCGGTATGGGGCCCTGCGGTTCTGCTGCAGCGAGCACCGCGCCGAATGGCACGCCAGCTCCGTGCTCTGATTCCCTGGCGCCAGACCTGACGTCTAGGGCTGGGCGGCGAGCCGGGGAATGAGCGTTTCGAGGTAGGCCGCCGTGTCTTCCCATCCGGCAACAGCCACGCACTCGACGCCGAGCACCTTCACGGGATAGTCGTTGCCGTTCTCATCGAGGCGGTCACCGATGAAGAGCATGTCCGAGAGCGGCACACCGGTCAGTTCCGCAAGACGCTTCATGCCGTAGGCCTTGTCGATGCCGCGACGGGTGATATCAACGGATGTCGACCCTCCCGACCGTACTTCGAGGTCGGGCAACAGGCCCTGCACCTTTTCCCGCAGGGCGTTCTTCTTCTCACCGGTGGGATCCCATCGCACCTTGCTCTCCACCGGGGCGCCCTGTCCGAGCGCCGAAAAGGTGATCTGTGAGCCGCGGTCCTCGAGGATGGGGCCCCAAGTGTCGGATTCCCAGTAGCCGAGCTCGCGCGCGCTGGTTTCTACGGCGGAGAGCGCCCGGGACTTCTCGTCGTCGCTGAGGTTCTCCGCGTACACCTGCGTCCAGGCGCCGTCGGCGTGGCGGTAGTACTGCGTGCCGCACGTGGGGAGCAGGTGCAGACCGGTCAACGCCTCGTCGGAAACGTTCTCGAGGTTGTCGACGAGCTGCATCCTGAACTGCGAGAAGTTTCCCCCTGAGATGACGCACACCACGGCCACGTCGAGCAGGCGTACGAGCAGCGCGGCCATGCGCGCGTCGAGCGGGGACTTTGATGCGGCGAGGGTGTCGTCGAGGTCGAAGGCCACGAGGCGGGGCAGTGCAGTCATCGGTGTTGTTCCTCACAGTTCGGCCCACGTCATGACTCGAGGCACCCCTCGGCGCCGCAGGGCTCGTGCAAGCCTAGCCCGGCAGACGCCGGCCACCGCACGGTCACTCGCAGTCGAACGCCAGGTTCCCCGGCGTTTGAGAGGTGATGACGGGGGTGCCGACCGCCAACACCTCCCTGGTGGCGGCCACCTGGCCCAGGTAGTCGAAGCGCAGCTCGGTGCTCTCACCCGGCGCCAAATTCACGCTCACCGCACTCACCGGATACCCGGCATCCATCGCCTCGGTGTGGTCGACGGTCGCAGCGTCACGCGTCAGCCCGAGGTCGTTCATGCCGGGCACGCCGTAGACCGACACGAGCGTCTCCACGCTTCCCGGAGTCACCCCGAGCCGGCCGTCACCGGTGACCCGAGGCGACAGCGTCGTTCCCGCGTCGAGGGGGGCGGCGTTGGTGAGCGTCAGGCCGACCCGATAGCTGGGGCGACCCGTTGCGCTGCACGTTCCCTGTGCGAGGACCACCTTCACGTTGAGGTAGGTGTCCATTTTTCCGCCGGTTGCATCGTTGAGATACACGCCGAACCGCGAGGTCTGCGCGTCACTCTGCGGCAGTTCCCCGGCGAGCGTCGTGCCGGCCAACACCTTCCGTTCCGGCGCGTGCGTGCTCCACACGAGCACGCGCCCCTCGGTACCCGCCCGGCCGAATCCCGCGATGAGCTTCACCGAGTCGGCCCGCCCCGCCAGGACGTGTTCGAAGACGGATTCCGCGGCCGCCGAGAAGAACGCGTCCTGATCGTTCTTGTCCGCATAGCGCTCATACACGTCCCGTGTGAGCATCTGCAGCACGTTGTCCGCGTTGAGCACCTCGCCCGTGGACAGCATGACCGGCCCGGTGGCCTCCAGCAGGTAGCCGAGCGTGACCGGGTCAACGGTGAGCACCCCGTCGACGGAGAGACCGAACTTGAGCGGCCACATCTCCTGCGCCAGTGCGCCGGTGAGCGCGAAGTGCGGGGTGAGCTTGGCGTTCTGCACGAACCGGCCGGTGGTTTCACCGTAGATGGCCGTGGTGTCGGCCGGCAGCGGCAGCACGGATTCGGCCGTGGACTTGAACTCCTCGCTCGACGCCTGCTGCGCCAGGGTGATCTTCCCGTTCTCGGTGTGCAGGATCGCCATCGCCCCCGAAACGCCACCCGTCGAACGCAGCTCGCCGGGGTGCTGCACGAGCAGCAGATAGTCGCGCGGGCCGCTGCGGCCCAGCATGTCGGACAGCAGACGAACGGCGCCGTCCAGGGTGTCGATGCTGGTGGTCGCTTCGCCCACCACGCTCGTGAGCCGGGCGAGGGCATCCTTGACGGGAGGGATTGTGCGCGACGCGTCGATGGCCCGCACGTTGCGTTGCGCTTTCGTCAGGGCCACATTGGCGGCGCTGATCTGCGGCTGAACGACGGTGAGCGGCGTCAGGTCGAGCACGCCGTCGACGGGCTTGAAGTCGGCCACGTGCACCTCGCCCATGATCTGGGTGAGCGGCTCCGCGGCATCCTGAACCAGGTTGTCGACAATGGATGAAACCTTGCGCACGGCCGTGAGGTTGTCACCGAGCAGGGGAATCATCTCGTACGCCCGCCAGATCGGATCGCCGGTCAGGCTCCGGGCCCGCTCGGCGTGCGGGGCGAGCCTGGCGAAAGTGTTGCCCGCGGCCTGACCGTCTGCGGAGGCGATCTGCGTGCGGATCGTGGCGGCAAGCGGAATCGCGCTCTGCAGTTCGTTCTTGGCCATGACCGCCCTCACGCCCACCCAGGCGGCCCCCAGATGCAGCAGGATCAGCAGCGCGACCGCGACGCGCACGACCGCGACTCTCGACACGGTGGGGCCCGCCTCGAGAGGTTGCGGCACGTCGGAGGGCTCCATGCCAGTAGTAAACCAGAGCAGACGCCGCGATTCGCCACGGCGTGCACTCAGTTAGAGGGGCATCTTCGGTGTGCGCCTCGTGCCCCAGCGTTTTCTAAGGCCGCCCGAGTCCCTGGTACGTCCAGCCGGCGGCGCGCCAGGCTGCCGGGTCGAGGGAATTGCGGCCGTCGACGATGGTCTTGGTGCGCACGAGCGAGCCCACCCAGACCGGGTCGAGGTGCCGAAACTCGGGCCACTCGGTCACGAGCACCACGGCATCGGCGCCCCGCAGGGTGTCCTCCAGGGATTCCGAATAGGTGAGCTGCGGATGCCGCGCGCGGGCATTGTCTATGGCCTGCGGGTCCGTCGCGACGACCTCCGCACCCAGGCCGCGCAGCTGCACGGCCACGTCGAGGGCCGGTGAGTCGCGCACATCGTCGGAGTGCGGCTTGAAGCTCAGGCCGAGCACCGCGACCTTGGCTTTGTAGATGGCCGGGCCCAGCGCGCTCACGGTCAGATCCACGACGCGCTGACGACGACGGAGGTTGATCCCGTCAACCTCCTTCAGGAAGGCGACCGACTCACCGCGGCCAAGTTCCTCGGCACGCGCGGTGAACGCACGAATGTCCTTCGGCAGGCACCCGCCGCCGAAACCCACGCCGGCACCGAGAAAACGGCGGCCGATGCGGTTGTCGTAACCGATGGCATCCGCCAACTGAGTGACGTCAGCACCGGTCACCTCGGCAATCTCGGCCATAGCGTTGATGAAGCTGATCTTCGTGGCCAGGAACGCATTCGCGGCGACCTTCACCAGCTCGGCGGTCGCGTAGTCGGTGACGACCAGCGGGGTCTCCGCCTCGAGCGCCGCGGCGTACACCTCACTCAACAGGGCCGTCGCGTGCGCTCCGGCCTCACCGTCGGGCACACCGTACACGAGGCGGTCTGGGCTGATGGTGTCTTGCACCGCAAAACCTTCTCGCAGAAATTCCGGGTTCCAAGCGAGACTCGCCCCGCTGCCGGAGGCCTCCACGATGCCCGCGAGACGGGCCGCGGTGCCCACCGGAACTGTGCTCTTGCCCACGACGAGGTCGCCGGCGTTCAGGTGCGGGAGAAGCGCGTCGATCGCCGAATCCACATACGTGAGATCGGCAGCATAACTGCCGGCCTTCTGCGGCGTGCCCACCGCGACAAAGTGCACCCGCGCGCCGGCGGCATCGGCAATGTCGGAACTGAAGCGCAACCGACCCGACGCCATCGCCGACGTGAGCACCTCCGGCAACCCCGGTTCGAAGAACGGCGGACGCCCCTCCGAAAGATGCGCGATCTTCTGCGCGTCCACGTCGATCCCAATCACGTCGTGCCCCAGATCCGCCATCGCGGACGCGTGCACGGCGCCCAAATAGCCGCAACCGATGACCGATATCTTCATGCTTGAATCCTCATGCTTCGACCCTATCGGCGCTGAGTGTACCCGTTCCGCCACACGAGGTCGGATCAGGCGCGTTCCGGCTCGGGAATACGTCGCGTGGCGATGAGTTCGCTGTACCAGCGGGCGCTGTCTTTGGGGGTGCGCACGAGAGTGTCGTAGTCCACGTGCACGATGCCGAAGCGCTTGGAATAGCCGTATCCCCACTCGAAGTTGTCCATCAGTGACCACACCTGGTAGCCGCGCAGGTCGACGCCGCGGGCCATGGCACGATGGGCGGCCGTGAAGTGCCGGCGCAGGTAGTCGACCCGCTGCGGGTCTTCCACTCGGGGTCCGTCGGGTGTCTGCACGACCTCATCGACGAATGCGGCACCGTTCTCGGTGACCATGAGCGGCTGAGCCGGAAACTCCTCGTGCAGCGAGACCAGCAGGTCTTCGAGGCCGGCCGGCTCGATGTTCCAGCCCATTTCCGTGTACGGCCCGGGCTGAGGCAGAAACTCCACCCGATTGGCGCCGGGCCACGGAGACCCTCCGACGTCCTTGTGGCCGTCGGCGTTCTGCCGCGCGGAGACCCCGTCCCACAGCCGCACGAGCGTTGTGGAGTAGTAGTTCACGCCGAGCACGTCGAGCGGCTGGTGAATGATTTCGGTGTCGCCGGGCAACACGAACGCCCAGTCGGTGATCTGCTTCGTGTCTTCCAGCACGTCGGCCGGGTATGCGCCGGTGAGCAGCGGGCCCAGGAACACCCGGTTGGCGAGCGCATCGATCTGCCGGACCGCCTCGGGCCCGGTCTCGCCCTCACCCCGCAGAACGTGCAGATTGAGGGTGATCGAGAAGTCAGGGTCGTTGGTCACGAGCGGTCGGAGCGCCTGGATCGCCAGCCCGTGGGCGAGGTTGAGGTGGTGCACCGCCGCGAGCGCGTCGGCGCCGTTGGTGCGACCGGGGGCGTGCGCTCCTGAGCCGTAGCCGAGGTACGCCGAACACCAGGGCTCGTTGAGGGTGGTCCAGGTGTCGACCCGGTCACCGAAAGCCGCGCCGAGGATGCGGGCGTAGTCCGCGAAGGCGTACGCGGTGGCCCGGTTTGTCCAGCCGCCTTCGTCTTCGAGCGCCTGCGGCAGGTCCCAGTGGTACATCGTGGCGATGGGGCGGATGCCGCGGCTGATCAGCCCGTCGATCAGGCGCCGGTAGAAGTCCAGCCCGTTCTCGTTCGCGGGGCCGCAGCCGGTCGGCTGAATGCGTGACCAGGCGATGGAGAAGCGGTACGCCTGCAGGCCGAGCTGCACCATCAGATCGAGGTCGTCCTCGATCCGGTGAAAATGGTCGGCGGCCACGTCGCCCGTGTCTTCGTTCCAGATTTTGCCTTCGGTGTGGCTGAAGGTGTCCCAGATCGACGGCCCGCGGCCGCCCTCGTCGACGGCGCCTTCCACCTGGTAGCTGGCGGTCGCGGAACCGAAAAGAAAGTCCTTCGGAAACTCGAGGCCGGAATCGCGGTAGTCCGTGTTGAGTGTCACAGGGTTGCCTTTCGTTCGTGGGAGGCCACAATGGTGCCGCCGGCGCGGCGGGCGCGGAAGGGTGCATCCGAGCTGCTGGTCACCACGATCTCGCCGTCGACCTCCGCGACGGTGAGGTCGATCTGTGTGCCGTCGAGCGGGTTGGCCACCGAAACGGTGCGCGTGGTGCCCGCTCCCCCGGGGTACACGGTGACGAGCGCGTCATCCGTGTAGTCGTAGTCGGGCCGGTCGGCCCGCGAACCGGTCACGAGCACCGCCCCGCCCCGCACCCAGAGGGGCAGACTGTCGAAGGCGTGGGTTTCCCGGCGCCACACCGGCCCTTGGGCGACCTCGCCCGTGAGGTAGTTCGTCCAGGTTCCGGCGGGCAGGTAGTACTGCACGTCGCCCTGGGCGCTGAACACCGGCGCCACGAGCAGGTCAGGACCGAGCAGGTACTGCCGGTCCAGGTAGTCCACGCCCGGGTCCCCCGGAAATTCGAGCTGCATGGGCCGCATGAACGGCGTGCCCGAGCGATGCGCCTCCAGCCCCACCCCGTAGAGATAGGGCATCAACGCGAGCTTCAGCGTGGTGAAGCGCCGCGTCACGTCGACCGCACTCTGGCCGGCCTCCTCGGTGCCGTCGTCGAACAGCCACGGCACCCGGTAACTGGTGGAGCCGTGCAGGCGGGAGTGGCTCGACATCAGCCCGAAGGCGAGCCAGCGTTTGAAGACCGCGGCGTCGGGCATGCCCTCGAAGCCCCCGATGTCATGGCTCCAGTAGCCGAAACCGCTGAACGCGAGCGACAGTCCGCCGCGCAGGGTCTCCGCCATCGATTCGAAGCTCGACGAGTTGTCTCCGCCCCAGTGCACGGGCTGCATCTGTCCGCCCACGGTGGCCGAGCGCGCAAACAGCACCGCGTCGCCTTCGCCCCGGTGTTCCTGCAGCACCTCGAACACGGCCTGATTGTAGAGCTGGCTGTAGAGGTTGTGCATGACATCGGGTGCGCTGCCGTCGTGCCACACGACATCCGTGGGGATGCGCTCGCCGAAATCGGTTTTGATGGCGTCGACGCCCTGGCCGAAGAGGCGCCGCAGCTTGCCCTGGAACCAGGTGACGGCATCCGGGTTGGTGAAGTCCACGAGCGCCATGCCGGCCTGCCACATGTCCCACTGCCACACGTCACCGTTGGCCTTCTTCACCAGGTACCCGGCGGCCCGGGCCTCGTCGAAGATTCCGGCGCGCTGCGCGATGTAGGGGTTGATCCAGGCGCTCACATGCAGGTTTTTCTCGTGCAGCCGGGCGAGCATGCCCTCGGGGTCGGGGAACACGCGCGGGTCCCATTCGAAGTCGGTCCAGTTGAACTCGCGCATCCAGAAGCAGTCGAAGTGAAAGACGGACAGCGGCAGGTCTCGCTGGGCCATGCCGTCGATGAAGCTCGTGACCGTGGCTTCGTCATACTGGGTGGTGAACGAGGTCGACAGCCACAGGCCGTACGACCAGGCCGGCACCCGCGCCGGTCGGCCGGTGAGGGCCGTGTACCGCTCGAGCACGTCCTTTGGCGTGGGCCCGGCGATCACCAGGTATTCGATGGCGTTGCCGGCGACGGAGAACTGCACCCGCTCCACCGCTTCGGTACCCACTTCGTACGACACGTGCTCGGGGTGGTTCACCAGCACGCCGTACCCGCGGTTGGTGAGATAGAAGGGCACATTCTTGTACGACTGTTCGCTCGACGTGCCACCGTCGGCATTCCAGATGTCCACCGTCTGGCCGTTCTTCACGAGCGGTCCGAAACGCTCGCCGAGCCCGTAGACCAGCTCGCCGACCCCGAGAGACAGCTGGGCGTGCATGTAGGCGGATGCCGGCGCAAGGCCGGTGGCGGTGACTCCGGCCACTCCGGCCGGCTCGGCGGTGATCGGGGCGCCGGGCGCGAGGCGCATCTGGCCGATGGACTTGTGGCCGCTTTCGGTGAGCGTACGCCCGTCGGCTTCGAAGGTGAGGTTCCACGGCGCCCCCTGCGCGATACGCCCGGTGAGGCCACCCGAGACGAGCGTGCCGCCCGTGGCGTCGACGGCGGTGGTACCGACATCCGTGTGGGCACCCACGAGGTCGAAGCCGGGACCGGTCGCTGCGCCACGGTGTTGTTCCACCCGTACGCGGATGACGCCCTCGAGCGGTGAGGAGAGTGTGACGGTGAGCAGCGAGCGGTTGAGTACGTCACCGCGACTCTCGATGACCTTGGTGGGTGCGCTCACGCGCAGGCTGCGTCCGAACTCTTCTATGTCGTAGGCCTCTTGGGCGTACTGGGCGGTGACGCCGGGTCGGGTGTGCCAGAAACCATCGGTGAATTTCATTGTTACTTGACTGCTCCTGCGGTGATGCCCCGGGTGAGGGTGCGTTGGAAGATGAGGAAGAAGATGAGCGTGGGCAGCAGTCCGAGCAGGGCGGAGGCGCTCGTCGTGGTGACGTCCATGAGTCGGTCGCCCTGCAACACCGCGATCGACACCGGCACGGTCTGCGCCGCGTTGCTCACGAGGAAGGTGAGCGGGATGAGGAACTCATTCCAGGTCCAGATGAAGAAGAAGATCAGCAGCACGCTCAGGGTCGGTTTGGTGATCGGGTACACCACCCGCCAGAGGATGCTCCATCGGCTGGCGCCGTCGAGCGAGGCCGCCTCGAGGATCTCCTTCGGGAAGGTGCCGAGAACGGATGCGAGCAGGTACGTTCCGAAGGCGCTCTGGATGACAACGAAGATGATAATCACGGCCCACTGATTGTCGTAGAGGCCCACGAGTTTGAACATGAAGTACAGCGGGTACAGCAGCACCTCCTGCGGGAGCATGTTGGCCAGCAAAATGAGCAGCACGATCCAGGTGCGGCCGCGCACGCGGCCGATGCCCAGCGCGTAGGCGTTCAGCAGGGACACGCCCACCGCGAGCACCGCCACGACGCTGGAGATGAAGAAGCTGTTCCACAGCTTCTCGGGAAAATTGACGCGCTCCCAGAAGTTGACCATTCCGTCGAAGTAGAGCTCGGTGGGCAGTGAGAGCGGCCCGGAGTTGTTGTAGTCGGCCGGGGATTTGAAGGAGTTGATGAGGATGAGGAAGAACGGCACCGCGATCAGCAGTCCGATCAGGATGGCGACGCCGAGCACGGCCCAGTCGCCCGCGGTTTTGCGGGTGGTGCTGCCGCCCTTTCTGCGACGGGCAGGCCGTGCGGGGGCCGCCGGGGTCGCGGCCGGTTGCGGCGCGAGGACGGTATCGGTCGACATCAGATGGCCTCTTCTTTGCGTTCGAGTCGGGTCTGGGCGAGGAGGAAGACGATCGAGACCACGGCGATCACGATGGTGAGCGCCGTGGCGATGGTGGCGCCGTAGCCGACCTGCTGGGATTGGAAGAACTCGCTGTAGGCGTAGTACGCGGGAACCATGGTGGAGGTGCCCGGGCCGCCGCCGGTGAGGGTGTAAATGGGCCCGAACACCTTGAGGGCGGCGATGGTGCAGGTGAGAGTGACCACGAAGATCTCCGGCCGGATGATGCTGACGGTGATGGCCGTGAACCGCTGCAGCCAGTTGGCGCCGTCGAGTTCGGCGGCCTCGTAGAGCTCGGGGTCGACGCGTTGCAGCGCCGCCATGAAGATGACGATCGGGTACCCGAGCTGCACCCAGATCATGATCACCATGATGCTGGGCAACGCGGTGTCGGGGTTGCCGAGCCAGTTCTGCGCGAGCCCTCCGAGGCCGATGCCGTTGAGCACCTCGTTGAGTGCGCCGTTCTGGGGGCGCAGGATCCAGCCGATCACGATCGCGGCGATCACAGCGGGGAGGATCTGCGGCAGGTAATAGGTGGCGCGCAGGAAGCTCGCGAACTTGCCCCCGAATTTCTTGCCGATGAGGTCGAAGAGCATGGCCGCGAGCACCAGGCCGAGCAGGGTGGGAACCACCACCATGGCGAGGATCATGGCGATCGAGTTGCCGAACGAGGTCCAGAAGACCGTGTCGCCGGCGAGTTTCACCCAGTTCTCCAGGCCCACCCATTCCGGTGGGCGGATGCCGCGGTAATCCGTGAAGGTGAGGTAGATGTTCCAGATGAGCGGCACGACGATGATCAGGGTCAGAAGCGCCATGCCGGGGATCAGGTAGATCCAGAATCTATTGGGGCTGCTCCCGGGAATGAGGCTCTGCCGGGCTGGTGTCTTCGAAGCCCGGGGAGCGTCAACGGGAGCATCTGTATCGGATGCTGTCGTCATGCGATGTCCTTCGTGTGTGTGGCGTGGGCGGGTCGGGGGCCGTGCGGCCCCCGACCGGTTCTGCCGGTGTTAACCGACGATGTCGTCGACGCCGGACTGGTACTGTCCGCCGAGCTGCTCGAGCACGTCGGCGGGTGACTTCGTGTCGTTGATGAGTTCCTGCAGGCCGGCGTTGAGCTGGTCGTAGAACGTTGCCGTGGGCCAGTCGGGGTAGAACGCGATGCCGTCTCGTTCGGTCAGGGTGGTGAAGTTCTTGATCAGTTCCTGGCTCTTCGGGTCGGTGATGTCGTCGGCGTTGGCGGCCACGGGGATTCCGCCGTTGTTGCCGATGAGGGCCTGGATCTCGGGCCGCATGGTGATGTCGATGAACTCGTAGGCGAGGTCTTTGTTGGCGGCCTTCTCGGGAACGACCCACATGTTGCCGGCGGAGCCGGGTGCGAAGTCCGTCTCGGGAAAGAGAAAGGTGCCCCAGTCGAAGCCGGTCGCCTCGGTGGTGAAGCGGTTGTGCCACCACGAACCGGAGTAGAAGATCGGGTAGGTGCCGTTGATGAAGGCGGTTCCGGCATCCTCTGCCTTCAGGCCGGTGGAATCCGTGCTGATGTAGCCGGCGTCGGTCCAGTCCTTGATCGTTTCGGTCGCGTAGGTGAGCTCCGGTCCGGACCAATCAACGTCGCCGGCGTACAGCTGGTAGTCGTCGATGAAGCTGCGGTCCGCCTTGGTGAGTGCGAGCTGGTACCAGAGCTGGCCGAGCGGATATTCCGCGGCTGATTCGGCAAGTGGGGTGATGCCCCTGTCGGTGAAGGCCTTCATGACCGTTTCGAGCTCGGCCACGGTCGTGGGAACCTCGAGGCCGTTGGCCGCGAACATGTCTTTGTTGTAGTACACCTCGACGAATTCGCCGTAGTTGGGAACGCCGTACCAGGGGCCGGAGCCCATGATGCCGTTCTCGTCATATCGGGCCGTGGTTTGCAGGGAGGGGGCGAGGGCGTCATCCCAGCCGTACTGGTCTACGGCGTCGTCGAGGTCGGTGAGCAGCCCCTGGCTGGCGAGCAGGCCGGCCGTGGCGTTTCCCTTGTTGTACTCGAGGATGTCGGGTGCCTCGTTGGAGTTGAGTACCTGGCTGGCCGTCGAGCGAATCTGCTCGAAGCTCTTCTCTTCGAATTCGACCGTTGCGCCGGTCTCTTCTTCGAAGGTCTTGATGGCCTGGTCCCAGGCGATGCCCATGGCGCTGGTTTCACTTTCGAAGTGCCAGAGCTTGAGCGTGTTGGCAGCGGCGCTGTCAGCGCCGGCGGAACAGCCGGAGAGCAGCAGCGCGCTGACTCCGATCAGGGCGATGCCGGAGAGGCTGCGGGTTGTCTTTTTCACTGTTTCTACTTCCTTGTAGGGTGCTTCTGGTGCAAGAATGCGGGTCGAATGCGAGATTGTCGAAACGTTTCGATAGTTCCGTAAATGTGGTCCTCCTCCCGTGCCGGTTAGCTGTGTGTGACGGGCCTGGTCGATCCCAGGTCGGTGTAGGTGGGTTCGATGAGTTCAATATGCGGTTCCACGAAGCCGGCCAGCTGCGCCATGGTGAGCTCGATGGCTCGGGTGCAGGACAGGTCGGCGGGCAGCGGGATCACGTCGAGCGGTGGGCTGAGATGGTCGGTTGAAAAACTTGAGCACGCCGAAATGATCGAGAGGTCGTGGGGCACCGAGACGCCGCGCTGGCTCAAGAGCTCCAGCACCATCGATTGCACGGGCTCGTTGCAGTGCAACACCAACGCCGTCATGCCCGGCAGTGCGGCGCTCATGCTGTCGACGGCGCTGCGCACGCTGGCCGAGTCTTCCGCGGTGGGCGTGAAGAAGGTCGTCGCGCCGGCCTCGACCGCATCGGCCAGGAATGCGTCCCGAAACCGCAGCGGAAAGTTGGATCCGCGGTCGTACACGGCGGGCGCCTGCCCGAGCAGGCCGATTCTCCGGTGCCCCATATCGGTGAGTCGCCGTAGGGCGAGGCGTGCCGCGTGCTCGAAGTCGAGGTCGACACAGGTCAGTCCGCTCGCATCCCGCGGAATTCCGATGACCGTGGTGGGCAGACCGAGTTCGCGCACGAGCGCCGTGCGCGGGTCGTCTTGCGACACGTCGAGCAGAACGATTCCGTCGACGAGTGAACTGCGCACGACACGTCGCAGACCGCTCGTGGCTTCGTCTTGCGTGAGCAGGAGCACGTCGTAGTCATAGGTACGCGCCGCCGTGACCACGGCGAGGGCAAAGGTCATGTGGGCGGGGGCGTGCGTGCCCGCGTGCATGGGAGCGCTCAGCGCCAGAATATTGGTGCGTGCGCCCTTGAGCATGCGCGCGCCGGCATTGGGGCGATATTCCAGGGCTCGCACCGCGTCATCCACGCGGCGCTTGGTGGACGCGGCGATCGACCGCTTGCCGCTCAGCGCATAGGAGACCGTGCTGATGGACACTCCGGCGGCCAGTGCCACATCGTGAATGTTTGCCATGAGCAACTCCATTGTTTAAACGTTTCGATCGCCTAGAGGGAGCATAAAACACAATCCCCAGCGCGCGCAAGTGATTTGTGGTCAAAGAGAACAAAATGGCCAAATCGTTGCAATCTGGTCTCGAGGCCTCAGGTCCCGACGAGTGGAAGATTTAGGGAGTCGGCTACCGTTTTGCGGTGAAGGCGGCGATCCCCGTCGTGATGGTGGTGACGGCGGCGTCAATTGACGCGGCCGCGCGGGCATAGACCGCATCGGACTGCCGGTAGGGGTCTTCGATGTCGTCGTCGCCGGCATCCACGGGAGGCGGCGTCAACCCGCGGGAGGCCGCAATCGCCTCAACATACGACGTGATGGTCGCGGGGTGGTTTAGGGCGGGCTCGGCCGACGCGCCGGCCGACAAGCGGGCCAGCTGATTCAACGTGAACGCGTAGCGTGTGCTTTTCGGGTACATGGACACGACGGCGCTGCGGTGTGCGCGCGTGGCGGTGACCACGAGATCCGCCTGGGCGATCAGCTCTGCGGTGAGCAGCTGCGCGCTGTGACCGGCGCCGTCGCCGCCGTACTCCACGGCCAGGGCCGCGGCCTGCGGAGTCATGTCATGGCCGACGAGTGCGCGTGTTCCCGCACTGAAAATGCGCGCCTCCACCTCGGCTGCCGCAAATCGGGCCTTCAGGAGCTGTTCGGCAAGCGGAGACCGACAGATGTTGCCCGTGCACACCACCAGAATCGTGAGCGGATCTGCGACTGAGGGCTCCTGAGACGGAGCTTTTCGTGCGGCCCTGCGCCCAAGGGCCTCGCCCGCGCTCACGCCGTCACCTTCGAACGACGCCGCCCGCTCGTGCGCTTGGCCTCAACCTCAGTTTCAAGGTCGGAAGCATAGCCATAGCCGTAGCTTCCGTAGCCATGGGCATCGGGCCCCTTCGTCGGCAGCATCGTGACCACGAGCCCCGACGCGGAGGCGCCCACGTTGGTGAGCGCCGCGAGCGCCCCCTTCAGCTGGTTCTTGTGCGTGCGTCCGGCGGCCACGACAACGAGGGCGCCCCCCACGTTCTCGGCCAGCACCGCGGCGTCGGTCACGGGCAGCAGCGGAGGCGCGTCGAAGATCACCACGTCGAATGCGCGGTTAAACTCTTCAATGATGTGGGTCATGCGCGCCGAACCCAGCAGTTCGCTCGGGTTGGGCGGAATCTGCCCGGCGGGCAGCACGAACAGGTGAGCGTCTCCCCACGGCTGACAGACCTCCTCCACGTCGGCCTTGCCGATGAGCACGTCCGTGAGCCCGACGGCGCCCTCGACACCCATGTACTCCGCGATTCTCGGACGACGCAGGTCCGCGTCGACGAGGAGCACGCGCGATCCGGAGTCGGCCAGCGCGATGGCGAGGTTGGCGCCGGTGGTGCTCTTACCCTCGGCCTCGACCGATGATGTCACCACGAAGGCGCGGTCCAGCCGCTCCACATCAAGAAACTGCAGGTTGGTGCGCAGGGTTCGAAACGACTCGGCGCGCGGGCTGCGCGGGTCGACGTGCACAACCAGCGGTCGTTCCACCGCCTCGGGGTCGAACACGATACCCCCGAGAATCGGAATGTCAGTGACCTGCTCCACGTCGCGTTCGTTGCGAATGCGGGTTTCGAGGGTTTCGCGCAGCACGGCGAACCCGACGCCGAGCGCCAGCCCCACGAGAGCGCCAAGCGCAATATTCAGCGGAACGTTGGGACTCACCGGAACGGCGGGCACAGTGGCCTGCTGCGCGCGGGTGAGCTTTACCGGCGACACAGCATCGGCGCCGGCCGGCGTCTCGATCTCGGTCACGACGATCGTGAGGCTCTCCAAAATGGCGTTCGCGGTCTCTGCTGCACGCACCGGGTTGGTGTCCGTCACCGTGATATCGATGAGTGACGTGTCCAGGGGAGCTGACGCTGTCACCTTTTCGGTGAGTTCGTCCGCCGTGACCTGAAGGTCGAGCGACCCGATCACCGGAAGAAGCACGATAGGGGTGAGAACAAGGTTGGAGTATGTCTTCACGCGTTGCACGGTGAAGCTGCTGCTCTGAGCCAGCTCGGAGGTGCTTCCGGCGGACTGCGTCGACACGAAAACCGTGGCCGTGGCGCTGTACTCCGGCGTCTGCAGAATCGAAAGGGTAGCTGCTGCGCCCACGAGGAGAAGGGCGAACAGCACAATCAGCACCCAGCTCTTGCGCAGAATGCGAATGTAATCACGGAGTTCCACTCGGCGGCCCTTCCTGGAAAGCACGGCAGGCTCAAAACAAACCCCGGAGTGATTTTCGCATACTTCTGAAGTCACGCCGGGCGGCCAGTGTGCGGGGAGCAACCGCTCAGGCCCGCCAGCTAGGCTGCCTCAGACGGAGGGGGTAGCCCACCTTCCCGGACATAACAAGTGTGAGCACGTGTCTCGCGGTACCCGACAGCGAGCGCCTGAGACAGGGGCGATCTGACCACACGCCGACATCAGTGATAGCCGAATGCGATTGGCCGAAGATCAAGAACATGACTGAATCCCGCACGTTCGCGGCGCGAGCCGAGAACGTTTACAAGACCTATGGCCGCGGCGAATCGGCGGTGAAGGCCCTCGCCGGAGTTTCCGTCTCCTTTGCCCACGGCGAATTCGCCGCGGTGATGGGCCCGTCCGGCTCCGGCAAGTCGACCCTGATGCAGTGCATGGCGGGGCTCGACACGGCCACCAGCGGCGACGTCTGGATCGACTCGACGAAGATCACCCGGATGCGCGACACAGCCCTCACCCGGGTGCGCCGGGACCGCATCGGCTTCGTCTTCCAGTCCTACAACCTGCTGCCAACCCTGACGGCTAGCCAGAACATCATGCTGCCCCTGAACCTGGCGCGACGCCGCGTCGACCAGGCTTGGTTCGACCAGGTCGTGCAGTCGCTCGGGCTCACTGCCCGGCTCTCGCACCGTCCCCACCAGCTCTCCGGCGGACAACAACAGCGCGTTGCCGTTGCGCGCGCGCTGCTCGGCCGCCCGTCCGTGATCTTCGCCGACGAGCCCACCGGCAACCTGGATTCTGCGGCAGGAGCTGAAGTGCTCGGCTTGCTGCGCTCAAGCGTGACCGACCTCGGCCAGTCCGTAATCATGGTCACCCACGACCCGATCGCAGCAGCATACGCCGACCGCGTCGTGCTACTCGGGGACGGTCGCCTCGCTGGCGAACTGCACGACCCGAGCGTCGACTCAGTACTCGCGGCCCTGCACGGTGACGACGAGCGCACGCCCGGCATGTTCCCACACGCACCCGCGCCGGCGGCCCGGTGATCCGGGTCCTGCTCGCCGGCTTTCGGAGCACTCTCACCCGCCTGATCGCCACGGGCCTCGCTGTCGTTCTCTCTGTCGGGTTCGTTGTAGCCACCCTGACCCTGTCCGCTACGTTCACAGCCACGACCGAGCTAACCCTCACGGCGAACATGGCCAACGCCGACGTGCGGGTGACTCCCACCGTTGCCCTCGTGGCCGGTGCCGACCCCCGGGAGTCCCTCGGCGCACTTCTCCCCCAGATTCGGGAGATCCCTCATGTCGCTGACGCCGACCTGGAAAGGCAGGCCTACCTCGACCTGCGCTTCGACGGCCAACGATCCATGGCCCAGGCCAGCAGCCTCTTGGCGAATGACGTGCGCTGGCAAGACCTCGCCGAGGGAGCCTGGCCCGCGGCCACGACCGAAGCCACCCTCGACCAGGATTCCGCCCGCAACAAGGGGGTCGCCCTCGGCGATACCGTCTCCATCAACGCCGTCAACGCCGGCGTGAGCCCCACCGAGGTCACGATCGTCGGACTCACCTCCTCGAGCGCGGAGGGGGCGAGCCTGGGAATGCCGAGCCTGCTGCTGTTGCCCGAGCTTCTCGAGAACCCCTCCTTCTTCGCGGTGCCCACCGGCATCCTCGTCGCGGGCGACGGCATCGACGCGAGCACCCTCGCCGCCTCCGTCTCCGAGCGCGTCGCCGACACACCCGGCGTCGTTGCTCAAACCGGCGCCGAGGCGGTCGACGACGAAACAGGCCAGCTCTCCGGCAACTCCTCCGTTGTGACGAGTATCCTGATGGCCTTCGCGGTCATCGTGCTGGTCGTGGCGGGGCTGGTGATTGCCAATACATTCCACGTGCTCGTCTCGCAACGAACGAGGGACCTCGCCCTGCTGCGCTGCATCGGCGCGAGCACCGCCCAGGTGCGCCGGCTCATCCTCGGCGAGGCCGCCCTGGTCGGCACGATCGCCTCCGCCGTGGGTGTGTTCGCGGGCCTCGGCGGCGCCCAGCTGCTGGCCCTTCTCAGCCGCACCGACTCCTCGGCCCTGCATCTGGGCACCCTCGTGGTCGATCCGCCACTGCTTGCGATCGGGTTCGGAGTCGGCATTCTGCTGACCGTGTTCTCCGCCGTGGCCCCCGCCCAGAAAGCCACCCGTGTGCGCCCGGTTGCGGCCCTGCGGGCAACGGATGCCCCCGCCGGCGCCCGCCAGGGCGCCCTGCGCTCCTTGCTCGCCGCCGTGCTCCTGCTCGGCGGCGGCGCCGGGCTCTACCTCGGCGCCACCACATTCGGGCTCATCGTGGCCGTGCCCGCCGCGATCGTGAGCTTCCTCGGCGCGCTTCTCGGCGCCGGACTGGTCATCCCCTGGCTGGTCCGGGCGGCCGGAATGAGCATCGGCTGGGCATCCGTACCGGCGCGGCTGGCGGCATTGAACGCAACCCGCAACCCGCGCCGCACCGCCGCCACGGCATCCGCTCTGCTGGTCGGTGTCACCCTGGTGACCATGATGGTCGTCGGCGTCTCCTCGGTGCGTACCTCTGTCACCGACCGCATGGACGAGAAACGGCCCGTCGACCTCACCGCGCAATCGGTCGAACGGGCGGGCATGACACCGGACCAGACCGATGCCATCGCGGCACTCGACGGCGTGAAACGCGCGACCCTGGTCACCGCCGGCAAGGTCGCCATCACGAGCGACAGCGGCGAAGCCCTCGTTCTGCACGCCACCGGAATCGACCCGGTCGAGGCCCAGGCGGTCGCCCGTTCGGCCGTCACCGTTCCCTCGCCGGGCGAAGTCCTGCTGAACCCGGCAGAGGCCGGAGGTATCGGCACAGGCGATTCCGTCACCGTCACCGGGGTCAACGTCATCGGTGTAAATGCGACCGCGACGCTGCGTGCGCGCGTGACGACGGATGCCCCAGGCAACAGAGCCACGTTCACGCACGAGGGTCTGCGAAGCGTCGTGACCGAGCCGGTCGCACGCCAGCTTCAGTTGCGTCTCGACGGTGAGTTCACGGGTGAGCAGGTGCAGCAGATCAGCACGAAGATCCTCTCTCTCGGCGACGACCTGCGGGTCGGCGGCGGCGCCGCCGAACGCACCTACTTTGAGCAGATCCTCGACGTCATGCTCATCATCGTGCTCGCCCTGCTGGCCATGGCGGTGGTCATCGCGGTGGTCGGGGTGGGGAACACCATGGCCTTGTCGGTGCTGGAGCGCCGCCGGGAGTCCGGGCTGCTGCGCGCCCTCGGCCTCAGCCGCGGGCAGCTGCGCAGCATGCTCGCCACCGAGGCCGTGCTCATCACGGTCGTCGCCGCGGCGTGCGGCACCGGTCTCGGCATCGTCTACGCGTGGGCCGGGGTGTCGGCGGTGGCCCTCGACGCCAACAAGCTGTCTCTGAGCGCACACGTGCCGTGGCCCCAGCTGGGTCTGGTCGTGGCGGGGGCCGTGTTGGCCGGGCTCGCCGCCTCCGTTTTGCCCGCTCATCGTGCCGCCCGCGCCTCGCCGATCGCGGGGCTCAGCCATGGTTAACCGGGGAGGCCGCGCCGATCGCGGTGTCGCGTCCAGCCCACTCGCGGTGCGGCTGCTGGCCACCTTCGTTCTGTTCACCGTGCTCGCCGGACAGTTCTGGCGCAACCTGCTCACCTGGTGGGGCTTCGGCGCGATTGTGCTCGTGGCGTTGTTGCTCTGCCTGATCGTGTTGGCCGTTGTGCGCCCGCGGTGGCCCTGGCGCAGAATCCCGAAGACGCTTGGGGCGTTTCTGCTCATCACGACCGCCTCCATCGCCTGGTCGTACTATCAGGGAGCCAGCGCGATCGGCCTGGCCATGTTGTGGACGTCGACGATCGGGGCAATATTCCTCTCGCTGACCCTGAGCTGGGCGGAACTGGTGCGCGCCCTCTCGACCGCCTTGCGCTGGGTACTCGCGCTGTCCCTCACCTTCGAACTCGCGGTCACCACGCTTCTCGGGCACGCGATGCTGCCGTTCTGGGTCGACTACCCCGGCGACAAGCAGCCCCTCGAGTTCTACTGGTCGCGCGGGCTGCTCCTCGACGGGGGGCCGATTGAGGGCATTGTGGCCAGCCACAACCTGCTGGGATTCCTCGCCCTGCTGGCGGTGATCGTCTTCCTCGCTCAGATCGTGGCGAGCATCCGTCGGGGGGCGTGGGGCGCCGGACTATGGAGTGGCAGTTGGCTCCTGGTGGCGGCGCTGACCCTCGCGCTCACGCGCTCCGCCACCGTCATCGTGGCCTGCGCCGCGGTGCTCACGGTATTCGTGTTCGCCCTGTGGGCCCGGTACTCGGGACGATGGGGGCGGCGGGTGGTCTATCTGGTGGCCGCGGCATCCGGCGCCGGCGTGGTGTTCGCGCTGCTGTCCTACACTCCGCAGATCCTCGGCGCCCTCGGCCGGAGCGCAAACCTCACCGGTCGCACCAATATCTGGGCGAGCGTTGTCGATCTCGCGCTGGAGCGGCCGCTGCTCGGCTGGGGATGGGTGGGCTACTGGGCGCCCTGGGTGGAACCCTTCAAAGACATTTTTGAGCACGGCGGCGTGGTTTACTTACAGGCGCACAATGCCTGGCTCGACGTGTGGTTCCAGACCGGGCTGGTGGGGGTGCTGATCTTCACAGCCCTCACCCTCTCGACACTCGGGCGCTCATGGCGGCTGGCGATCACCCGCCCTCTCCCTGGTGCGCTGCCGGTGACCATGGCCCCGTACTCCATGGTGCCGCTGGTACTGACCACGGCGCTGCTCGCCCAGGGACTCGCCGAGAGTCGACTGCTCATCGAGTACGGCTGGGTGCTGCTGGTCGTGGTGGCCGTCGTGACCAAACACCACCCGCGCCCGCCCGCCCCCGTGCCGACTGCGGCGGAGTTTGCGCCGATTCGGGACAGCTCGGTGCCCGAAGCCGCGTCCCCGGGCACAGAGCGCGGTCGAACTCAGCCGCCGGAGCCGGCTGCGGCGGGCCGGGTCTGCTAGCGCGGTCCGCGGCCGGACGGGCCGAAACTGTTCGCCGACCTGACGAGTTCGGTGCTGTTTCGCAGGTCGAAGGCGACGGCGAGCCGCCTGAAACGATTGCCGGTGAAGGAGTTGTCCACCGACGCCCGGTCGAGTTGGAGCACACTGCGCCGCGCCCCGCCCACGATCGTGTTCTCGACGAAATCAAGGCCGAAACTCTTCTCGATACTGATCGCGGTCGGGCCGTCGTCCACACAGGTGAAGGTGTTGCCGCTGACCAGGGTCTCCCCGCAGGTCGCAAACCGCACCTGTCCGGGCGTGTGCACGGTATTGTCGCTGATCGTATTGCCGGTGCCCGAGAACACCACGTTTGCTCCCCGAATGTATGAGACGAAGGTGTTGTCTCGGAACCGGGAATTGGCCGGGTTCGGGCCCACCTGAGAGGTGCTCAAGAGCATTCCCGTCGAGTGCCGGATCGTCGTGCCCTGCACGAGCATATGAACCGCCCCGGCCAGCTCCAGGCCATAGCCGCCGCCCGTGATGGTGCAGCCGCGCACGGTCGAGTAGCCGGAGCTTCGCTCAACTTCCGAGCCGTGCAGCAACCCCGAGTCGTAGGAGACGTTGATTCCGCCGCCGGCCTCGAAGACACAGTCGATGAGGTCGATCCGCCGATAACCCCGCTCCACGGGGTTGCCGGCATCCGCCCGCTGAATGCACTCGAAATTCATGCGGTGATTATCGCGAAAGTGACACGACTCGAAGCGGATGTTCTCCACATGTTTCCTCGACGTGCCCTTGTCGACGATGCGCACCCCATTGCCGCCGCGCCTGTTGTGCGCGAAGGTGCAGCCAGTGAACCGATGATCCCGGGCAGACCGGTCATTGATGTACAGGTTGCCCCAGCTGCTGCCCCCGTGGAACACCACGCCGTCGATCACGCTTCCGCGGGCACCGTCGCGGAACGTGGAATGGGCACCGTCGGGCCGCACAGTGATGCCGTTGAGGCGTACTCGGGAGCCGATCGTGAGCGCTCCCCCGATGATGCTTGCCCCCGCGCCGGCTCCGTACACAACCGCGTCGTCCGCGAGGGTCAAGTTGCCCGCATAGCTCCGGGCCGAGAGCCGCACGTTTCCGTCCGCCGCGACGGCCGCCTCGATGGCCCGCTCAACGTGCACGGTGGTCGGCTCGCCCCACCCGGCGTAGTACTCGGGGGTGAAGGTGGGCGTCGAATACCAGGCGAGCGCTCCGACGCCAGCGGCCGCGGCGCCGAGCCCGACCAGTCGCAGGAAAACCCGCCGGTCGCATCCCCCCGAATCAGTCACGGGATCCGCGACGAGCCGCGCCGGCGGGGGAACGAGGCGCCTCCGTCGGCCGTGCGACGACGAGCCGGTCGGGAGCCGAGAGCAACCAGCGAGCCGGGGACCTCAGGATCAGCTGGCCGAGCAGGCGCGAGGCCATCAGGATAGCGCCGGCAAGAACGGGCGGCAGTATCACCGACCAGAGGCCCGAATGAATCGTGTCGGTGATTCCGCTGAGCTTCACCACGGCGCTCAGCACCGAGATGGCGAAGATGTGGAAAATGTAGACCGGCAGGGTCAGCTGACCGATACGCCGCAGTGCCCGCATGACCAGGCGGTTCATGTCGAGCAGGGCCACGATCAAGGTCGCAGCGTACAGGGCTGCGGGTGCGAGGAAGAACTTGAGGTCACTGAGGGTGGCGGTCATGCTCGCGAGCGTGAACAGGCCGGCGTAGACAGCGGCTGCGACCGCGAACTTCCACCAGCGTGCGCTCGCCATGATGCGCATCCACAGCGGTCCCCCGCAGACGCCAGCGTAGAACCACACCAGATTCGCGGCGACCGACCCCAGCTCCGCACGTCCCAGCGGCGCCTCGAGCAGGTGCGCCGTGGCCGGGTCGATCAGCGGGGCGACGACGGCGAGCACCGCGAACGGCACGAGCGCCCAGGCGCGGAACCGTCCAAGCGCTCGCGCGCACAGCCAGGCGAGCAGGAAGAAGACCGGCAACGCCCAGAGGTACCAGAACGATGTGGGCAGCAGCACGCTCAGCAGCACGTCCCAGCCGCTCGGTGCGTCTGCACCCCCTCGGGCAGCGGGGATGAACAGCCGCGACACGAAGAGGAGAGTCCAAATCGTGCACACGAAGAGCAGTCCTAGAGTCTTGCGGCGCGTACCGGCCAGCGTGCGGCTGAGGGACGGTCCTGCGAGGAACCCCGAGATGAAGAAGAACAGCGGCATGCGCAGCGGCGCAAAGGTCTCGCTGACACCCCACCAAAGCGTCGGCTCGCCCTCGTTCACCTCCACTTCGTACCAGCCTGCGACGTGCAGCAGCACCACGAGCACCATGCAAAAGCCCTTGGCGACGTCCACCCAGTCGAACCGGACCGGCGGTGTCGCGTTGCTCGTGGCGCCGGCCGTCGCGGTCGTGTCGTGTTGCAGCTGATTTGTCACTGGGGCGTGATCCCTTCGGTTGGCCGGGTATGGGCGCTGGCGACGGGCGCCGGGGCGATGTCCGTTTTGGTGACCCTGTCGGTGCCTTCTCCGTGGCGGGAGGGCGCGAGCGTCATGAGAATGCCGGACGCCCAGAAGAACGGCACGGCCCCGAATGGTGCCTCGAGCACCACCCCCAGCGTGGCCACGGGGAGAATGGCCACGACGGTGAGGGCCGACAGCGAGAACAGGGGGTCCTCGCCAATGCGTTGCCGATGGCGCAGGATGAGGTACATGAGTTGAGCGATGAACAGGGCCGCGAGGCTCAGGCCGATCGCGCCCATGCGGGCATAGATGCCCACGAAATAATTGTGCGGGCTGCGCACGTTCGTGTAGGTGGTCCCCTCCAGGAAGGATTTCACCCCGGCCTGCTCGAGAAAATCATTACCGAATCCGCTGCCGAACAATTGCCGCGCGGTGGTCTCATTGGTCCAGTCCACGGTGGCCGACCAGACCATGAGCCGCGCCCGCTGGGTTCCCTGAGCGTTCTGCTGTGCCCCGACATCCGCCGCGGACGTGGATGAGGTAGACGTCACCTCGCCGACCGTGGCGAGCAGTCGCTTACCGGGCGTGGTCGTCGGCAGGACGATCGCGACAAGCAGCACGACCGCGGGAACCATGAGCACCATGGCCACGCGTCGCCCGCTGAGCTTGTGCAGGGCCGAGTAGGTGAGTCCGTAGGAGACCGCGAGCGCGATGATGACACTGATCAGGCCTGCCCGGGTGCCGAGTGTGAACACGGTGGCAACGCCCACCAGGATTCCCAACACCGCCCACGCTTTGTGTCGGCCCAGCATGAGCTGGCGCAGGCACATGCCTACGGTGAGCGCGATCAGCGCCGAGTCGATGTCGGGGCGCAGCTGGAAGGCGGGCGCGGAGAACACGCCGCCCGCAACCGGGAACCCGGCCGTGGTGCCCGTCACGTGCACGAGGCTCGTCCAGACCAGGTGCACGCCCATCGCCCACCAGAACACCCGCATCGTCAAGGCGCGCGTGGACTCAGTGGAGGCCGCCAGGGACCGGGCCGCGATGAAGGCCATAATCGCGTACAGGAACGGCATTCCGTCGCGCAGCCAGAGGAGGATCGGCCCGTTGCCAATGGCGAACAGGAACCGCGCGAGCATATAGAAGAAGAACAGCTGGAACAACACGGTCGGTGCCGAGCGGGGCACCCAACCCGAGAGCGGCCTTCTGCCCTTCACCTTCGCCGTGAGCAGCCAGTTGACCAGGCTGAGAGCGATGAGAATATCGGTGATGAACAGCGGCGAGGCGCCGATGTTCGTGCCCCAGCGCGAGAGCCCGAGCACGAGCGCCATCGCGGCCGTTCCCACCAGCACCCGCGCCGGCGGCGCGGGTGTGGTGAGCAGGCTGCTCGTGCGGTGTTCCGTATTGCTGACTGTCATATTCTCTAAGGCCGCCCGAGTCCCTGGTACGTCCAGCCGGCGGCGCGCCAGGCTGCCGGGTCGAGGGAATTGCGGCCGTCGACGATGGTCTTGGTGCGCACGAGCGAGCCCACCCAGACCGGGTCGAGGTGCCGAAACTCGGGCCACTCGGTCACGAGCACCACGGCATCGGCGCCCCGCAGGGTGTCCTCCAGGGATTCCGAATAGGTGAGCTGCGGATGCCGCGCGCGGGCATTGTCTATGGCCTGCGGGTCCGTCGCGACGACCTCCGCACCCAGGCCGCGCAGCTGCACGGCCACGTCGAGGGCCGGTGAGTCGCGCACATCGTCGGAGTGCGGCTTGAAGCTCAGGCCGAGCACCGCGACCTTGGCTTTGTAGATGGCCGGGCCCAGCGCGCTCACGGTCAGATCCACGACGCGCTGACGACGACGGAGGTTGATCCCGTCAACCTCCTTCAGGAAGGCGACCGACTCACCGCGGCCAAGTTCCTCGGCACGCGCGGTGAACGCACGAATGTCCTTCGGCAGGCACCCGCCGCCGAAACCCACGCCGGCACCGAGAAAACGGCGGCCGATGCGGTTGTCGTAACCGATGGCATCCGCCAACTGAGTGACGTCAGCACCGGTCACCTCGGCAATCTCGGCCATAGCGTTGATGAAGCTGATCTTCGTGGCCAGGAACGCATTCGCGGCGACCTTCACCAGCTCGGCGGTCGCGTAGTCGGTGACGACCAGCGGGGTCTCCGCCTCGAGCGCCGCGGCGTACACCTCACTCAACAGGGCCGTCGCGTGCGCTCCGGCCTCACCGTCGGGCACACCGTACACGAGGCGGTCTGGGCTGATGGTGTCTTGCACCGCAAAACCTTCTCGCAGAAATTCCGGGTTCCAAGCGAGACTCGCCCCGCTGCCGGAGGCCTCCACGATGCCCGCGAGACGGGCCGCGGTGCCCACCGGAACTGTGCTCTTGCCCACGACGAGGTCGCCGGCGTTCAGGTGCGGGAGAAGCGCGTCGATCGCCGAATCCACATACGTGAGATCGGCAGCATAACTGCCGGCCTTCTGCGGCGTGCCCACCGCGACAAAGTGCACCCGCGCGCCGGCGGCATCGGCAATGTCGGAACTGAAGCGCAACCGACCCGACGCCATCGCCGACGTGAGCACCTCCGGCAACCCCGGTTCGAAGAACGGCGGACGCCCCTCCGAAAGATGCGCGATCTTCTGCGCGTCCACGTCGATCCCAATCACGTCGTGCCCCAGATCCGCCATCGCGGACGCGTGCACGGCGCCCAAATAGCCACAGCCGATAACGGAAATTCTCATAGATTCTTCTCCCTGCTTGGGTTATTTGCGGTGGTGCGCTGGCGGCGCACAATGCCCGTCACGACGACGAACGCCGCCGCAAAGACGAGCAGACCGGCGGCGCCCCAGGCCACGAGCACCGTCGTGTCCTGCGGGGTGCTCGTGGGGCCGCCCGCGACGATCGTGCTGCCCAGATCGGTGCCCGGAACCGCGATGGTCGCCGTTGCCGTGGCCCCCGAACTCAGTCCGGTGCCGGTCACCGTATACGACCCGGTCGCGTCGAAGGGCAGCGTCAGGTAAACACTGGCCGCGCCAGTGTTACTCGCCGTGCGGGTGCTCGAGACCTCGTCGGCCTTCACGACCGAGTAGGTGGGCTCGCCCTCCCCCGAGGTCGTGAACTCGACCCTTTCGTCGGCGTCAAAGGACCCGTCTGTGATCGAGACTGTCAGCGTACTGCCGGGGGTCGGTTCGCCGGCGACTCGCACGTTGTCATCCAGACCGTCGACGGCGTGCGCCGCGGATGGCACGGCGACAACGGCGAGGGCTGCGATTACGAGTGCGGCGAGAGTTTTTCGGGCCATGAGTAGCTCCTTGGTGGTGGTTTTGGTGTGCACGGGGCTACTCTCGGAGGGTGTCGGCGTGCTCGCGGTACCACGCCACCGTGGATGCCAGGCCCTCGGCGAGGCCGATGTCGGCCGTCCAGCCGGCGGCGGCGAGTTTTCCCACGTCTAGCAGCTTCTGCGGGGTGCCGTCGGGGCGACTGACGTCCCACTCGGTGGTTCCCGCGTAACCCACCGCCCGAGCGACCGCTTCGGCGATCTCCCTGATGGTGACGTCGCGCCCGGTGCCCACATTGACCTGTTCGGGTCCGTCGTAGTTCTCAAGCAGGTGCAGGCACGCGGATGCCATATCGTCCACGTGCAGGAACTCTCGCCGGGGCGTGCCGGTGCCCCAGTTTGTGACGCTGCCTGCCCCGCTGGCCACGGCTTCGTCGTAGCGGCGGATCAACGCCGGCAGCACATGCGAGCCCTGCGGGGAGAAATTGTCGCCGGGCCCGTAAAGATTGGTCGGCATCGCCGAGATCCACGGGAGCCCATACTGCCGGCGCACGGCCTGAACCTGCAGTATCCCGGCGATCTTCGCGATGGCGTAGGCGTCGTTGGTGGGCTCCAGATGCCCGGTGAGCAGCGAGTCCTCCCGGATGGGCTGCTCCGCGAGCCGCGGGTAGATGCACGACGACCCCAGGAACAACAGCCGCTCCACTCCGTGCTTCAGGGCGGCATCGAGCACATTCGTCTGAATGAGCAGGTTGTCGCTGAGAAAATCCACCGGGAAGCTGTCATTGGCGAGAATGCCGCCGACCTTTGCCGCGGCGAGCACCACATAGCGTGGCTTCGTCTCGGCGAAGAAGGCGAATACCGCTGCGCGGTCCTTCAGATCGAGCTCGGCCGAGGTGCGCCCGACCAGGTCGGTGAACCCCTCCGACTGCAGGCATCGCCAGATGGCGGAGCCGACGAGGCCACGATGACCGGCGACGTAGAACCGGCCGGCGCGGTCGAGGGGTCCGGGCTCGAACTGCGCCTGGTCGCGGTTGTCCACGTGTTCTTCCACGGCCACGATTACCGTGTCCCCACGGCTTCGAGGGTGCCCCAGGAGGCAAGCTCGACCCGGTCGATCCAACGCCCGCCGGCGTGCTCAAGCGCGGTGATGTCGGCATCGACCATGATGCGGGCCAGTTCCGCCGTGTCAACGGTGGCCTTCCAGCCGAGCTTCGCTTCGGCCTTGGAGGCATCGCCGACGAGGGCGTCGACCTCGGTGGGGCGCAGGTACCGTTCGTCGAACTTCACGTGCTTTTCCCAGTCCAGGCCCGCGTGCTCGAACGCCGTCTGCACGAAGTCACGCACGGTGAAGTTGCCGCCGGTGGCGAGCACGAAGTCTTCCGGCTCATCAACCTGCAGCATCCGCCACATGCCCTCCACATACTCGGCCGCGTAACCCCAGTCACGGATCGAATCGAGGTTCCCCAGGTACACCTGGTCCTGCGTGCCGGCCTTGATCGCCGCAACAGCGCGAGTGATCTTGCGCGTCACAAACGTCTCGCCACGACGCGGCGACTCGTGGTTGAACAAAATACCGTTCACGGCGAACATGCCGTACGCCTCCCGGTAGTTCTTCGTGATCCAGTAGCTGTACACCTTCGCCGCACCATACGGAGAACGCGGATAGAACGGGGTATCCTCGTTCTGCGGCGGCGGCGTCGCACCGAACATTTCCGAACTCGACGCCTGATAGAACCGGCAATGAATGCCCGACATGCGCACCGCCTCCAGCAGGCGAATCGTGCCCATACCCGTCGTGTCGGCGGTGTGCTCCGGCTCATCGAACGACACCCGCACGTGCGACTGCGCAGCCAGGTTGTACACCTCGTCCGGCTTGATCTCCGCCAGCAGCGTCGACAAACGCGACCCATCACTCAGGTCGCCGTAGTGCAGGAAGAGCTTCGCGCCGGTATCGTGCGGGTCAACATAAAGGTGATCAATGCGAGACGTATTGAACGTCGACGCCCGCCGAATCAGGCCGTGAACCTCGTAGCCCTTACCGAGCAACAGCTCCGCGAGGTAAGAACCGTCTTGCCCGGTGATCCCGGTAATAAATGCGCGTTTCGTCATGCTTCTCCTTATATATGCGTACAGCGTCGTGTTGAGTCAGTGGGCCCCGCGTGACCTGGGTCAGGGGCGGGGCAGGTCCTTGATTTTTCGAGCCGGATTACCGGCGACCGCGGTGTACGCCGCGACGGGCTTCACAACGACGGCGCCGGCGCCGATCCGAGCGCCTTCGCCCACGACGATGTCGCCGAGGATGAGCGCGCTCGCGCCCACGACCACGCCGTCGCCGATCACGGGGCAGCCGCCGCCGGCCTCCTGGTGGCCGATCGTGACGCCATTGCGCAGCACGACCCCGCTGCCGAGGCGCGCATGGTCATTGACGACCAGGCCGGTGCCGTGGTAGATGGTGAGGCCGGGGCCCACAGTCGTCTTGGGGCGCAGCTCGATCCCGAGTAGGAACTCGGTGAACAGCCGGTGCACCACGACGAAGGGCAGGGAGATCGCACGAGGGCGGTCGAGGTCGCCCATCATGAGCTGAGACACCCGGAACGAGAGCAGCACGAGGGCGGCCTTCGGGTCGCGCGGGTTGGCACGCAGGTCGGCACGCAGGGCCCGGCGAAAGTCGCTGCCGGTGACCGTGCGCCGGCGATCGGCCGCGTCGGCCGCCGCATCGATGGCCGGGTGGGCGCGGCCGGTCGGCAGCTTCCGGGCCAGTCGCTTGAGCCCCCGGCCGCCGAGGGGCACCGGGTTGGCGAGCACGGCCAGGGCGGTGTAGCCCAGCCGGGTCGGCAGCGAGCGGTGTGAGGTGTGCTCGGAGGCGCGGCGCAGCCAGACCAGGCTGCGCACCTCGGCCGCGCTGCGCGCCTGGGCCGGGGTGCCGGTGTGGCGGGCGTAGTGCAGACGGATGCTGTCGGCATCGAGGATGCTGCTGCGCGGGGACGCGCCGCTCTTGCCGCCGACCCACTGGTACACGCAGGCGACCTCCTCGTGCACCAGGATCTCCCCGAGCAGGGAACCGCGCACGATGAGCTCGTAGTCTTCGCCGAAGCGCGGCCAGACGCCTGCAGGATCACTCCCGATGACCTGGCGCAGGCTCGCGGTGCGCCAGACGAAGGCGGCGGGCGGGCCGGGGGCGTGGCCGCGGGCGATCAGGCTGGCCGCGGTGACCCCGTCGGGCCAGTGGCGCAGGTCGCGGCGAGCGCCACCATGGCCGATGCCGACCGTGCGGCCCTGAGCGGCCACGGCGTCGGGCGCCTCGACCAGCTGGCGAAGCGACTCGGCGACGCCGGCAGCCACGATGGCGTCATCGGAGTCGAGCAGCACCGCAAAGGGCTCCTCCACCGCGGCGATGCCCGTGCGGCGGGCGGCGGCGGCACCCGCGTTCGTCTGGATGATCACCGTACAGCCCAGATCGGTCGCGAGCTCGCTGGTGGCGTCGGTGGAGCCGTCGTCGACGACGAGGATCGTCGTCGCGCCGGCCGCACGTGCGCTCGCGACGGTGTCGGTGATGGTGCGTTCGGCGTTGTATGCCGGGATGATGGCGGCGAATGCGTCGTCTTTAGTGGGTGAGAGTGTGATTCCAGGCCTCCTCGTATGCGTTGCGTGAGTATTTCGCGGTGAACTGCTCGCGGGCGGCGCGGGCCATCTGCCCGCGGGTTTCGGGCGATCCGATCAGCTCCTGCACCGCACCGAGCATTCCGGCATCGTCGCCCACGGTGAGCAGACGCCCGGTCGCCCGGTCGTCGACGAGGTCGCCGATACCGCCGATATCAAAGGCCACAACCGGAAGACCGGCCGCCATCGACTCCACGAGAACCAGCGGTTGCGCTTCGAAGGGGTAGCGGCTGGGGAAGACGAGCAGGCTCGCCTGCTGCAACAGCTCCCATTTTCGCTCCGGCCCCACGGGGCCGAGCACGTCGGTGTTGGCTCCGGCGGCCACTCGCAACTCTCCGAGCTGGTCGTCGCTTACAGGGGCGCCCGCGGCGACGAACCGCACCGGGCTCCCTTGCCGGCCGAAGTGCTCGGCCAGGGCGAGGAACTCACCGAGGCCCTTCTCCGGAATGAAGTTTGAGAGGAACAGCACGGTGAGTTCGTCGGTCTCGGCGGTGCTGGTCGAGCCCAGCGCCGCCGGCACCCGGTGCGGTGTGTTGGCGATCGAAACGATGCGGGCGTCGGGGGCGAGACCGCGCACATCCGCTTCGAGGGCGCCGCTGAGGCACACCAACGTCTGGGCGCTCGTCAGCAACCGGCGCACCAGGAATGCCCACACCCGGCCGCGCTCGGCCAGGGCGGTGTACCCCTGAGTGTGCAGGTAGCCGATGGTCGGGATGCGAAAGCGCCGCAGGATCTCGGCGAGGGCGCAATCCACGAGGAACGACGCCGTGCGATTGGTCATGAAGAACACGACCTGGCGGGGCCGCCGGCGCACGATCGCCCCGAACAAGCGGCCGATCAGGCCCCCGGCGGCGGCCACTTTGCCCGGCTTGAAGGCGCCGACCTCACCGACGTCCTTGCTGAACCGACGGTCGATCAGCCGATACGGCCGCCCCAGCCCGTCGAGGGTTTCCAGGAACACCACGCTCATCACGGTCGAGCCGTGGAAGGGCGGCGGCACCTGGCTAATGACGATCACGTCGCCGGTCGTACCGGCCTGGCCGCTCACGAACTCACCCGCCCGTGAACGAGCAGCGTCTGGACCTGGGTCCAGACACTGTCGATCGCGGCAACGAGCCGCGGTTTCGCCGTGGCGAGGGCGAGGGCGTATTCCGTGTCCGCGCGAATCGCCTGGAGCTCGGCAACAGACGCCTCGGCATCCATCGGGTCGACCAGGCCGCGGGCGACGCCGAAGTCCTCGAGCAGTGCGCCGTACTTGTGTGACCAGGAGTGCGCGACCGCCGGCACGCCCTGGGCGAGGGCGCTGACGAGGGCGTGGTAGCGGCCCGCAATGATTCCGCTGCACGAGCCGATCAGGCGTTTGGCCTCGAGGCCGTCGGTGGGCACGGTCACCTCCACGTCGGATTGTTGGGCCTTCACGGCGGCAATGACGCCGGGGTCGCCGTGCGCGGAGTGGATGAGGAAGAAGGGTGACAGCCCGTCGGCGGCGAGCGCGCGGTAAATGCTGAGCAGGGAGGAGGCGTAGCGGGCGGCGGCATCCGGTTCGCTCGACCGGTTCGCGAGGTTGACGTTGGGCACGATCGCGACCCGGCCGGTGACGCTCGAGTCTGCCGGCGGCGTGACCGTCGGCGCGTGTGCCTCGAGGGCGATGGTGATGTCCGGGCAGAGCAGCATTCCGGCGTCGGTTCCGCGCAGGGCGGCCACGTGCGCGAAGGACTCACGGTCGCGGGCGCAGATCAGGTCCACGTGGGAGAACAGCTCACGGGAGGCTGCGGCAACGTCGGGCTTTTTGAAGGGCCCGAACGCTTGAGGGAGCAGCACGATCGGCTGCCCGCGCGCGCGCAGGCGGGCGAAGGTGGCCGCGTCGCGCCGAATGGAGTCAGGGTTCCACTGGTCACCGATGGCGAATCCGGAGGCGTCGAGCACCCCGGAGAGGTGCCGGGCGGAGTAGAGGTCGAGGCGGTGCGCCAGGGGCAACGGCAGCAAGTCGACGCCGAGGCTTTCGAGGCGGCCGAACTTGGGAACGCTCAGGTAGCCGCCAATGTCCCAGCGGTGACGCAGGTCCGTGGAGACCCGGCGCACATCTGCTGCGATGCGCACCTGCTCGGTGGCCATGCGCTCCTGGGCGGCGCGCAGCAGCAGCTCGGCGCCGCCATTGTGCGAGCCGACACCGCGCACGAACACGACGTGTTCGGGCGACGTGGTCTGAGTTACGTCGGTCATGGTCTGAGTTTTGTTAAACATGCGCCTCCAAGGATCGATAGCTGCGAACCTGCTCGAGTGAGAGTTTCGGTGATGCGGGCGCGAGGCCGTCGGGGTCGCCGTAGCCGAAGGCAACGAGCATGACGACCCGTTCGTACGGTTCCAGACCGATGAGCTCGCGCATGGCACGCTCGGGGGCTTTCATATCGGGCCAGTTGATGCAGCATGACGACACCCCCGACGCTTCGAGGGCGTAGACGAGGCCCATGGCGGCGAGGCTGCCGTCAATGTAGATCAGGTGCCGATCGCGTTCGTCCTGATAGGCCGACAGGTCGCCCACGATCACGGCGACGGATTGCAGATTCTGCACATACCCGGTGGTTCCGCCGGCGATCCGGGCGACCGCGCGGGCATCCGCCGGGGTGTCGAAGATACGCACCTGGTAGGGCACCCGGTTGCAGGCGGTGGGCGATTGCAGGGCAATATCCACGGCGCGGTCGACCAGGACGCGGTCCACCGGACGGTCCTGGTACCAGCGCACGGAACGGCGGTGATGCGCCAGCGCCTCGAGGTGGCCCGGGTCGAAGTCGATGGGTGGCACTGCGGGCAAGGCAGGCCCGCAGTAGGGCGTTTCGGATTCCAGCTCAATCAGCGCGTAGGCCGTACGCGCCCGGGCGATGATGTGGCTCGTGCTCGTGGCCGTCGCCTCAATGTAGCCGTCGAGCACGTCGCGGGCCCAGGCGACGGTTTCGTCCCCGAGCACACCCAGGCGTACCGAACGCTCGAGCCGCTCGAGCAGCTCGAGTATGTAGCCGGTCGCGAAGGTGTCGCGGCGGGGTCGCATGGTGAGGCCCTTTTCGATCATGTGGATGCGCCGGCGCAGTTCGAAGACCTCGGTCCCGGCCTGCGTCTTGCGGTGGTGCTCCCGAATGCCGTGGAATACCGCCGATGTCTCGCGGCTGAAGACATTGCGCACGAAACGGTAGTGGAACCCGTGCGACCCGTAGCGGTAGAGCGCCCGGTTGCCGTCGTCGCGGGTGCGCTTCAAACGCTCGCGCAGTTTGCCGGTGATGAGTTGCATTATTTGCCGGAACCTTTCCGAAGTCGGTGCAGAAGAAGTCGTATGGGGGCGAGGGGGGCGAGGGTCATCATCACGGCGACGCCGAAGGTGCTGCGACCGAAGAAGCAGAACAAATAGGACGCGGCGGAGTAGGCGACGACGGTGGCCCAGGCCGAGCCCACAATCCCGAACTCGGGGATCAGGGCGATGTTGAGCGCGATACTCAGTGCGGCGCCCACGCTGTGGCGCAGCAGCGACAGCCACAGCAGGCCTTCGGCCACGATCCATTTGCTCAGAATCGCGGCCATAAAGACGAACGGACACGCCAACACGTGCACCATGAGCACCGTCGCAGACTCCGCATATTCCGCCCCGAACAGCAGCGGAACGAGCCAGTCGGCGGTGGCGAGCGTGCCGATCACGACGACAATGCCAAACCAGAATGCGGCATCGAAACCGCGCTGCAGCTGGTGGCGGTACTCAGGGCTGCGGTTTCCGAACTTCTCGCGCACGTCGAGCAGATTGGGGAACGTGGCACTCATATACGAGGTCGGCAGAATGTACAGGATCTCACTGAGCCGGGCGGCGGCCGCGTACAGGCCGACGCTGGTATTGCCCGACAGCGCCTGGATGATGACGATGTCGGCACGCAGGTTGATCTGATTGGCTATGCCGGAGATCGCGAGCGGGGTGGCGTGCCGGGCCAGCGTACGGGTCTCGGCGCCCTCGGCCTTCTTGAAGGGCGAGTTGCCGGTTGCGCGGCGGTACTGCACCGAGATGAGCACACCGTTCGTGATCTGCTCGGCGACGAATAGCAGGATGAGGCCCATCACGGTCGGCGCCCAGAACAGCAGGCCGAGTCGCAGAACAAAGAACACGACGGCTGTGCCGATGCGCACGAGGGCCGGTTCCTTGGTGCGCAGCCGCGCCTGGAACCACAGCTCGGGGGCGTCGAGAACCCGAGCGATGACGGCCAGGCAGGCCACGATCGTAACGGCCAGCACCGACTGGTCGGCGCTGGCGAGCGCGAAGAGTGCAAAACCCACGTACACGACCAGCGCCATCATTTCGCGAATGAAGAAAAGCGAGGCAAGAATCCTCGCGGAGTCCTGTTCCCGAATGCGCAACTCGCGAATGGCGAGCCCCTGCAGCCCGGAGGCCATCACGGCCACACCGAGGGAGGCGAGGGTGATGGCGTAGCTGTAGGCGCCGAAGTCGGAGACCGACACGAAGCGCACCAGCACAATGCTGAAGGCGCCCGTGAAGACGAGGGTCGTCACCTGCTGGGCGACGGCCCACAATCCGTTCTGTTTCGGCGTCCCGGCTATGACCGGGGGCGTGGTATCACTCATCGACTGCCCGGCTAGCGCGCCGGCGCCAGAAGCGACGCCTTAAGAAAGCGGGCGTTTCCGAAGACGTACCGCTTCCAGAGGCGTCGCGGCTCGCTCGCGAACCGGTAGACCCATTCGAGCCCGGCGTTTGTCATCCATGCGGGGGCCTCGGGCGTGGCGCCTGCGGCAAAGTCGATGGCTGCACCGATGGCGACAGCCACGACCGGCAGATTCTTCGCGAGACGCTGGGCTTCATGGTCCTGCTTGGGTGTGCCGAGGCCCACCCAGACGATGTCGGCGCCACTGGCCCGGATGCGGTCGTCCTGCGCCTGCAATTCGTCGGAGTCGAGCACGCGAAACGGCGGGCTCTCCACTCCGACGATATCGATTCCCGGGAATTTCGTGTGCAGGCGACTGCTGAGACTGTCGAGCACATCGTCGGTCGAGCCGAGCACGAAGTGCCGGATTCCGTGTTCGCGGCCTTTGTCGAAGACGTCGAGGAACAGCTGCGGGCCGCGTACCTGTTCCAGGCGCGGGGACTGGCCGCGCAGGGCGGAGATCCAGCCGATCGGCTTGCCGTCGGGAAAGTTCAGGGCCGGAGCAGCAAGCACATCGGAGTAGCTGACGTGCTGATCGGCGAGGGCAACGGTGTAGGCGTTGGCGAGGTGGACATGGGTGCCTTCCTGCGTCGCCTCGGCGGCCAGTTCCACGATGTGCTGGCTGGCGTCGTGCGGGGTGCTGGAGGCAAATTCCACCCCGCCGATCCACTGAGTCAATTCCGCGGGTAGCGTCGTGCTGATGGGTTGCTTCACGTGAGATCCCTTAGGTTGTCGTTCAAGTGCGGGCGATGTCGGTTCGAGCGCGGGCTGGCTCAGTAGGCTCCGTCGCGGCCGACGACGGCCTTGGCGGTTCGCCAGAGAATCACGATGTCGCCAATGGTCGACCAGTTCTCCACGTAGTAGAGGTCCAGCCGCACGGTGTCTTCCCACGACAGGTTCGATCGGCCGCTGACCTGCCAGAGCCCGGTAATGCCGGGCTTGACGAGGAAGCGTCGATGCACGTGGTTTTCGTATTCGTTGACCTCGCGCTCAAGCGGGGGCCGCGGGCCTACGAGCGACATAGTGCCGAGGAACACGTTCATGAGCTGGGGCAGTTCGTCGAGACTGAAGCGGCGCAGGAAACGCCCGACGGGCGTCACCCGGGGGTCATTCTTCATCTTGAACATCACCGCGTTGCCCTCCACCCGACTCTCGGATTGCAGGGCGTCGAGGCGAACCTCCGCATCGATGACCATGGAGCGAAACTTGAGCATGTTGAAGTGGCGGCCGTTGATGCCCACCCGGTTCTGGCGAAACAGCACCGGCCCCGGGGTGCTCACACGCACGGCGAGCGCGATTCCGGCCAGGGTCGGCGCGAGGAGCACCATGATGATGCTCGACGCCACGATGTCGAAGGCGCGCTTGGCAAAAAGCTTGCGGCCCTCGTAGCGCGGGGTCTCCACGTGGATGAGCGGCAGGCCCGACACCGGGCGGGTGTGGATGCGGGGGCCGCCGATGTCGGTGAGGCTCGGCGCCACGACGAGGTGCTGACGGCCCGGTTCGAGGCTCCAGCTCAGTTCGCGGATGCGGGCCGGTGGAAGTTCGTCGCTGCTGGTGATGACTACCGTGTCGGCGCCGGTGCGTTCCAGTACCGCATGGAGGGAATCGAGGTCGCCGAGCACGCTCACGGCGGTGTCACCCAGGCGAGTTCCGGCCAGGCCGTCGGGCACACAGGCCCCCACCACTCGGTAGCCGGCCTCGCTGCGGTCGAGTAGTTCGGCGGCGATGTGCGCGGCTGTGGTCGGTGAACCCACGAGCAGCACATGACTGGAGTAGCGGCCGTGACGGCGTTGCACGCCGAGCCATTGACGCCACAGCCAGCGCCAGAGGAGAAGCGCGAACACACCGAGCGGCAGGGCGATCAGAATGTAGCCGCGCGCGACATCCACCTGGAATATGTACGCGCCGAGCGCCACGAAGGCGAATAGGTGCAACGAGGCAGTGGAGACGTTCTTGTATTCCTCGGAACCGGTGCCCAGCACTCGAGAATCACGGGTGCTGTAGATATGCAGCATCGCCATCCACCCGATAATGATGATCACAGAGACGACGCTGTAGTTGATCATGAGTGGCGTGGTGGAGTCGCGGAATTTGACGTCGGCGGCATCCGATCCAAACCACGCGATCTGCACGCCGAAGACCACCCAGAGGAGCACGACCAGATCGGTCACGGTCAGGTACAGGGCGTAGCGGCGGCGCCAATCCAAGGTCGTCGTGGGGCCGACAACCCCGGTTTCGGTCAGGATCTTGCTCATAAACTCCTCGTACGGCGGCCGAGTCGCCGCATCGTTCGCTCGCTTCGTGGTCGTTTCAGGACAGGGGTCCGACACCCAGCCACACGGGGCTGACGGCATCGGAACTGGCAACTCTGCCGGGCAACGTCTCCACTGGGATCAGACCAGGAGACAGCCCGTCGGAGCCTCGTTCGAGACGGGCGACAGGGCGGTCGGCTGCACTCCCGCACGTTCCGGAAGACCGACCACTGGTCGAATGTACCCCATGAGGGTTACAACTTCATGAATCGCGTATGAGAGGGCAGGCCAAGTGAATGCGTTCGAATACTCCGCCCGCGAATGCGGGGTCGCGCAGCAGCGCACGCCGCTCTACGATACGACTCTGCTCGGTATCACGGCCGGGGTGGCGACCGGGGCGGCCGCATCCTGACCGTACGCGTAGCCGTAGTGTCCATACCCCGAGGCGTCCGGGCCCTTGGTCGGCAGCATCGTGAGAACCAAGCCCGAGATACGGGCACCCACGTTGTCAAGGGCGGCGATCGCCCCTGTCAACTGGTTTTTCTGGGTGCGACCGGCGGCGACCACCACAATGGCGCCACCCACGTTCTTGGCCAAGACGGCCGCGTCGGTGACGGGCAGCAGGGGCGGACTGTCGTAGATGACCACGTCGAAGGTGCGGTTGAACTCCGCGATGCATTGGCTCATGCGCTCCGATCCGAGCAGTTCGCTCGGGTTGGGCGGCACGTGGCCGGCGGCAAGGACGAACAGCTGGCCCGCGCCCCAGGGCTGCACGACATCGTCAAACTCGGCGCGCCCCACGAGCAGATCGGTGAGGCCCACCGCGCCTTCGACTCCCATGTACTCCGCGACTTTGGGGCGGCGCAGGTCGGCGTCCACAAACAGAACGCGGGAGCCTGTGTCGGCGAGGGCGATGGCCAGGTTGGCACCGGTGGTGCTTTTGCCTTCAGCCTCGATCGAGGAGGTCACCACGAAGGACCGGTCAGCGCGGCCCACGTCAAGGAATTGCAGGTTGGTGCGCAGGCTACGGAACGATTCGGCGCGCGGGCTGCGCGGATCGACGTGCACGATGAGCGGCCGGTCTTTTGCTTTCGGATCGAAGACGATGTCGCCGAGTACGGGCACGTCGGTGATTCTCTCCACGTCGCGCCGGTTGCGGATTCGGGTGTCGGCCGCCTCGCGCAGCACGGCGCTGCCAAGCCCCAGCGCCAGTCCCACCAGGGCGCCCAGGGCGACGTTGAGCGGTACGTTCGGGCTGTCGGGATCGACGGGAACTGTGGCGTTCTGCGCGACGGTGAGTTTGACCGGCGTGACCGCTTCGGCCCCGCCCGGAGTCTCGATCTCCTTCACGACAGCGGTGAGGCTCTCCGACGTGGCGTTGGCGATCTCGGCCGCGCGCTCAGGATCAGTGTCGAGGACCGTAATGGCGATGATCGATGTGTCGAGCGGGGCGGAGGCCGCCACGCGGAGGGCGAGTTTGTCCGGCGACGTATTGAGCCCCAGGGAGTCGATCACGGGTGCGAGCACCAGCGGCGTCGCCGCGAGGTCGGCATAGGTCTTCACACGCTGCACGGTGAAGGCGTTCCCCTGGGCGAGATCGCTGGTGCTTCCGCCCGACTGGGTCGACACGAATATCTTGGCGGTGGCGCTGTACGCCGGGTTCTGCAGCACAGAGAACGCGGCGGCGACGGCGACGCCCGCCAGGGTGATCATCACGATGAGCACCCAGCTCTTGCGCAGGATTCGAAGGTAATCGCGAAGTTCCACTAAGTGGCCCCCAATGACAGAAAGGAGGGCGCCGCATGCCGACACCCTCCGAGAGGCTGCCACACAAGGTTGGCAAAAGGCCCAGCCGCGCACAGGGAGCACGCACTTCCGCAGTGCCGTGGGCGGGGCGACGCTGTAACCATCCGCTCATTTCAGCCCGCTAGCATGACCCCAATGAGCTCATCAATTACGAAGGCCATCATTCCCGCAGCCGGGCTCGGCACCCGATTCCTGCCCGCTACCAAGGCAATGCCCAAGGAAATGCTTCCCGTCGTCGACAAGCCGGCAATCCAATACGTGGTCGAAGAGGCGGTTGCCTCCGGCCTCGACGACGTGCTCATGGTCACGGGGCGCAACAAGAACGCACTCGAGAACCATTTTGATCGTATGACTGAACTTGAGGCCGTTCTCAAGCAGAAGGGTGACCAGGCCAAACTCACCAAGGTGGAACACGCCACAGGACTGGCCGATATGCACTACGTGCGACAGGGCGACCCGCTCGGTCTGGGCCACGCGGTATTGCGCGCAAAGAAGCATGTCGGCGACGAGCCCTTCGCCGTACTGCTCGGCGACGACATTATCGATTCCCGCGATCCGCTTCTTGGAAAAATGCTCTCTGAACAGCATAAACGGAACACCACGGTGATCGCGCTCATGGAGGTGGACCCGCAACAGATCCATATGTATGGCGCTGCGGCGATCGAGGCCACCGACGATCCCGACGTGGTTCGGGTGACGGGTCTGGTGGAGAAGCCCGCCGCCGAAGACGCGCCTTCGAACCTGGCGATCATCGGCCGCTACGTGTTGCGCCCCGAGGTATTCGACGTGCTCGAGCACACCGAGCCGGGCAAAGGCAATGAGATTCAGCTGACCGACGCGCTGCAAGAGATGGCGGTGACCCCCGAGGCAACCGGCGGCGTCTACGGCGTCATCTTTCGTGGCCGCCGTTACGACACCGGCGACCGCCTCGACTATATCAAGGCCATCGTCCAGCTTGCCGTGGACCGCGACGACCTCGGCCCCCAGCTGCGCCCCTGGCTCCACGAGTTCACCGCCCAGCTCGACTGACCCGGCTCACCCGCTCTCCTGCAGAGGATGCGGTGGCAGGCACGTGCGCCCATGTTGAGCGTGACCGACATCGCAAAGACGTGCTCCCCCGGGCGAACGCGACGCTGTGAGGGGGGGGTGGAAGACCCGGTTCGACCCGGTCTCACCGCTCGTCAGCGTCGCTGGGGCGACCTATGTCCCTCGACCCGGCCCGGCCGGGGTACTGCGGAAGCCGGTGCCGGGCCACCGCCGAGAGCGACAGCGGTGATCAACCCGCGCAACGCTGAAGGCGGTGCGTGACTGCCCGACGCATCCGACCCCGAACGCAGCGCCGGGTCGAGCCTGATCACCGACACCGTGTCGCTGCCGCCATCGACGACATGAGCGCTCGTGCCATCGGGGCTGAACTGCACCGCGACCGGGCGGGTGCCGACAGAGATGGTTTCGCCGACCGTGTTGGAGACCACGTCAATGATCGAAACGCTGTGATCGCTCGGGTTGGTGACATAGACGGTGCTGCCGTCGGGGCTGACGGCGGCACCGCTGGCGCCGCGGCCCACCGCGATGACGGTTTCGACCACGCTGTCACTGGTGTTGATGACCGAGACGTTGCCGCCGCCGTGCGAGACGTAGGCCGATGCGCCGTCGGGAGTGAAGGCGATCCCGGCCGGGTAACCGCTGCTCAGGGTGATGGTTCGACTCACCGTGCCGGCACGCACGTCGACGACGGACACGGTGCCGGCGCGAAAATTCGACACGTAGGCGCGCGCAGAGTCGGGGCTGAACGCCACGTCGCGGGGGTCATGGCCGACAGCAATCGTCTCGCTGAGCGCCCGACCGGCGGCCACGTCGATGACCGAGACGGTGTCGTCGCTCGAATTCGTGACATAGGCGACGGTGCCGTCGGCGTTGAACGCCACCGAGTTCGGAAAGCAGCCGACATCGATCGGGTCGCGCAGGGTGCCATCCGCCAGGTTGATGACGGCCACACGATCTTCGTTCGGTTCGGTGACGTAGGCGAGCCGGCCGTCGGGGCTGACCGCGATCGCCCGGGGGTGTTCCCCCAACACGATCGTGTCGATGACGAGGCCGGTGCCCACGTCAATGACCGAGATGTCCTTCGAAATCGAGTTGGGAACATAGGCGGTGCTGCCGCTGGGGTGGAAGACCACATCGCACGGCAGTGTTCCCACGGCGAGGCGGGTGCTCACCGGCGCGGTCGAGCGCGTCCCGCTGTCGACGAAGACGGATGCTGCGCGTGCGATCGCCGCGCCGACCCTGCAGATAAGTCCCTGCATGAGCGCGAACCTACGGGGCAGCCGGGGTCGCCGTCGTGAGGAACGGCCTGTCGGCGCCGAGCGTGATTCGTGCGGGAGAGTCGATGTGCGGGGTTGCGTGCGTCATGGTGCGGCAGACCTTTCCACTGGAATCTTTGTTGGGTGGGTATGTCTCCCAAGCGTCACCGGCCAAGCTCAGGATTGACAGCAGAAATCCCCGCTGAATCCGCAGGATTCTCCCAGTTCTCCGCCCGGCAATGGCTAGGCTACGTTCAGGGGGCCATCCACATGTCGAGACACTTTGAGGGCTATGCCCGCTCCCTGCTGGAGTTTCAGATCGTGATGCTCGGGGCGCTGATCGTGGTGGGTACGGCGCTGATCTTGGGGCGCCCGAACAGCATTGACCCGATCATCTACGCCACCGGGGCGGGCATGATCGTGCTCGCGACGGTGGCGACCGTGGCTTGGCACCGCAACGAGCTGTTTCAGCGCTTCTCGCTGCTGCTGGGGCTGATCGACATCGTGGCCCTTCGCGTGACCGCGCTGGCCGATGACTCCATGGTCTCGAGCGGCGGCCTGCTGCTCATGCTGCCAATCATCTGGATCGCGTACACGTTCGGCCCCTGGGGCTTCGTGATCTGCCTCGCGCTCGTGGCCGGCACGAGCCCGCGGAGCTTCCTGATCGGCTATGTCAATTTCGACGCCAGCGATTTCACCCGACTGATCGCCTTTCCGCTGATCATGATCATCATGGCGGCCGCTGCGGGCGTGTCGGGCACCCGCATCCGCCGCAAAAGAGCGGAACTCGCCGAGCAGACCGTGCTCACAGAGCGCGCGGTGCGAGCCCGCGACGACCTGATCGAAGCGGTGACCCACGAGCTGCGCACGCCGCTCACCTCCATTCTGGGCAACGCCGAGCTCGTGCAGCGCCGGAGCGAGGAGCCCCTGACGGTGCAGCGGCGGGCCGGGGTGATTGTGCGCAACGCCGAGCAGATGGAGGGGATCCTCTCCGACCTGCTGCTCGGGCGCAGCACCGCGAGCGCCCAGCTCACGCTGCAGACCATGACCACCGACGTGCGGGAGATCCTCGACACGTCCGTGGCAGCGAGCCGGGCAGCCGCCGATGCGCGCGAGGTCGCCATCGACATGGCCGTGGCCGATTCGCTCTGGGCCGAGGTGGACCCGTACCGCATTCGGCAGGTGCTCGACAATCTGCTTACCAACGCCATCAAGTACAACCGTGTGGGCGGCACCGTGACCGTGACCGTGACGCGCACGGCCGACACGATGACGCTCGCGGTCACCGATGGTGGGGACGGCATCGCCGACGCGGAACTTGAGCGGGTGTTCGAACCGTACTACCGCACCGACGCCGCGCGCCGGTCGGCCCAAAACGGCACCGGCCTCGGCCTGGGCATCAGCCGTGACATTGCCCGGCGGCACGGCGGCGACCTGCGCATCGTCGAGTCGTCGAGTGCCGGCAGCCGCTTGGAGCTGAGCCTGCCACTGGGCGCGGTGAGGGCTGCCGCGCTGTCGTAGCTGAGGCCGGCGGTGCCGGGGCGGGGCGGTTGCGCAGGTCTTTGGGTAGGGTTCGAGGAGATGAGAGATGGGGCGCCGTGACGGAGACCGCTGAGCGCGTGGCCGTGGTGATCGACGACGATGGCGACGTACGTGAGCTAATCCAGACGATCCTGATCGAGGCCGGTTTCGCGGTGAAGCTCGCCGAAAATGGAATCGACGGCATCGCCCTCGTGACCGCGCACGCCCCCACGCTGATCACTCTCGACGTGAACATGCCCGGCATGGACGGCTTCGAAACCCTGCAGCGCATTCGGGCGATCAGCCGGGCGCGCATCATCATGATTTCGGCGCGGTTCGACGAGATTGATGTGGTGCGTGGACTCAGCGCCGGCGCCGACGATTTTCTGGCCAAACCGTTTCGCACGGGGGAGCTGCGGGCGCGCATCGACGCGGTGGTGCGCCGAGAGCCGCTTCCGGCCGAGCCCGAGCCGGCAGCGAGCGGATGGCTGGAGCATGACGGCGTGCGTCTCAACCCGGCGCGGCGACTGGTGGAGGCGGGCGGCACACCGGTCGCGCTCACCCGCAGCGAATTCGATCTGTTCGCGCGGCTGATGGAGCCCGGCGACCGCGTGCACAGCAAGGCCGAGCTCATTCTGGAGCTGCGCGGAGACAGGTATGCCACGAGCGGGCTCGTGACGGCGGCCGACAAGCGTTCTCTGGAGGTGCACGTCGCCAATGTGCGCAAGAAGATCGGGCGTAGCGCGGCGGGCAGGGACCGCATCGAGACCGTGCGCGGCGTCGGCTACCGGCTGGCGGGCGCCCGCCCGTAGTAGAGTCCACCGGCGCGGCGCGGCGCACACGTCGCCGCGGGAGACCAAGCCTGGGCCAGGCAGCACTCGCTTGGCGGCGCGCCACTCGCTTGGCGAGGCGGCACTCGTTTGGCGAGGCGGCACTCGTTTGGCGAGGCGGCACTCGTTTGTGCGGGTGCCACACGGTCAAACGGGTGCCGCGAGCATCGGATGCTGTACTCGACGCGGCCGCTCGGGCGACAGCGGCGCGTCAGCGCTGCACGTGGGCGCCCTGCCCGTTGACCAGCGCTTCCACCTCGGCGCGGGTGGCCATGGAGTTGTCGCCGGGGGTGGTCATGGCCAGTGCCCCGTGCGCGGCACCGTATTCGAGGGAATCCGCAAGTCCGTGCCCCTCGAGCAGGCCGTAGATGAGCCCGGCGACGAATCCGTCGCCACCGCCCACCCGGTCCATGATCTCCAGCCGGTCGTAGCGCGTTGACGCGATCGCGGGCTCGCCGCGCGCCTGCGCCACAACGCTCCAGTCGTTGACGGATGCGGAATGCACCTTGCGCACGGTCGACGCCACCAGCCACAGGTTCGGGAAACGGCGCAGAACCCCCGCTGCCAGGGCATCCAGTTCGGCGGCGGCGCCCAGATCCCCGGCCGGGGTCCGGATGCCGAGCCGGTCGGCGTAGTCGGTGGCGCCGCCGACAAGCACGTCGGCGTGCTCGGCAAGCTGGGTGAACACCGCGGTCGCGCGCTGCTGGGCGGCGGGCCCATGCCACAGGCTCGGTCGGTAATTGAGGTCGACGGACACCATGGTGCCGTGCCGGCGTGCCGCCGTCATGGCCGCGACCGCCGTCTGCGCCGTGGACTCCGACAGGCCGGCGAAGATTCCACCGGTGTGCAACCAGCGCACGCCCAGGGTGCCGAAGACGTGATCCCAGTCGATGTCGGCCGGCCGCAGCAGAGATGCGGCGCTGTGGCCGCGGTCGGAGACACCCATCGCCCCACGCAAACCGAAACCGCGCTCGGTGAAATTGAGCGCGTTCCGGGCCTGCCGACCCACGCCGTCGAAGTCACGCCAGACGATCAGCGACGAATCGACCCCGCCGGCCAGGATGAGGTTCTCGGTGAGTCGGCCGATTTCATTGTCTACGAGCGAGGTCGCCACGGCGGTGCGCTGACCGAAGGTGCGCGAGAGGCCTCGGGCGGCGTTGTATTCGCCGCCTCCCTCCCACACTGCGAAGTTGCGGGCCGCGCGGATGCGGGTGTCCCCCGGATCCAGGCGCAACATGACCTCGCCGAGGGACACCACATCAAAGCGGCAGTCCTCGGCGGGCCGGATGGCCGGAAGCGTCATCGCTTCGCCCCGGCGGCCCGGCCGACCAGGGCGATCGCGTCGCGGCTCAACCGGGCAATCTCGTCAAATTGGCCGTTCGTGATGAGTGATTGTGTGGCCATCCAACTGCCGCCGGCCGCGAAGATCGCCGGGCTGGCGAGGTAGTCGGCCACGTTGTCGGCGCTGACCCCGCCGCTGGGCATGAACCGGACGCCCGGGAACGGACCTGCCAACGCCTCGATCATGGGTCGCCCGCCGAGCGTGCCGGCAGGGAAGAACTTGACGTGGCGAAGACCGGCCACGACGGCGGCCTGCAGTTCGGTCGCCGTTGCGATGCCGGGGATCACTGCCACGTTGTGGTCGCGGCAGCGCTCAACCACGTCGAGGCTCAGGCCTGGGCTGACCACGAAGGACGCGCCGGCGTCGACGACCCGGTCGACGTGTTCGGCGGTCAGCACCGTTCCGGCACCCACGAGCATGTCGCCGCGCGCGCACAAGCGGCGCAGGGACTCAAACCCGGCGTCGGTGCGCAGGGTTATTTCGGCCACGGGCAGGCCACCGCTCACGAGGGCGTCGGCCAGGTCGGTGGCGTGCGCCGCGTCATCCACGACGATCACCGGAACGATTCCCACCTGTTCGAGCCGAAGAAGGACCGCATCCGATGTGGACAGGTCGGTATCGGGGATGGTACTCATGCGTGCTCCTGAGTTAAGGGCGTTCTGGTGAGGTGCCGGGCGGGAAGGGCGGCCACGGGATTGCGCAGGGTTCCGAGCCCGGCGAGGCTGATCACGGCGTCATCACCGGGTTGGATGCTCGCCGCCGTGTGCGGGGAGCCCATGAGCACGACGTCTCCCGCGCCGAGGGTCATGATCGAGCTGAGGTACACGAGCTGCTCGACCACGTTGCGGGCGAGGTCAGCCGTGGTGCCCCGCGCGCGCAGCACACCGTTCACGTTCACGTCGATGCTCACCTCGCGCCAATCGAGCCGGGTCTCGATCCACGGGCCGAGCGGCGTGAACCCGTCACCGTTTTTCACCTGGGTCATTTTCTCGTCGAAGGCCACCTGGTCGATCGCCGTCACGTCGTTGCCGATCGTGTAGCCCAGGATGGCGCCGGGAACCTCCTCGGGCCGGAGGTTGCGGGCCGTGCACCGCATGACCACGGCCAGCTCACCTTCAATGTGCACGGTGCCGATGCCGTGATCGAGCCAAATTGTGTCGCCTGGGCCCACCGCGGTGCGCGCCGACTTCAGGAACGCCTGCGGGGGCAGCTCGCGATCGCCCGGGCCGTTGTGGGCCATGCCGAGGATTACGCGCGGCTCACAGGGGGCCAGCAGTCGCACATCCGTGCCGAAAACATCACCGGTCAGCTGCAGCGGGTCCGCAAACAGATCGCGGATGCCGCACCACTGTTCGCTCCGCCACGCCACCGCGCGCGGGCCGTCCGAGGTCTCGATGCGGGCGAGGCGCTCCGCCGCTGGGTCAGTAAAACTCAACGGTGTCGACCCGGTTGAGAAGCGCACGCCCGTCGAGCAGTTCGCCGGCATTCCTGGCGAAAAGCTCGGCGATGAGCCGGGGTTCGGCCGTGGAGAGCGCGGCCGTGTGCGGGCTGACCAGCACATTGGGCATGTCCCACAGCGGGCTCGCGGCAGGCAGCGGCTCCTGGGCGAACACGTCGAGGGCCGCAAAGCCGATCTGTCCGACCTCAAGCGCGGCGATCAGCGCCGGCTCGTCGACAACGGTGCCGCGTCCCACGTTCACGAGCGTCGCACCGGGTTTGATCGCCGAGAACACGGCCTCGCCGACGAGGCCGGCGGTGGCATCCGTGCCGGGCAGGGTCACGACGATGCCGTCGACCCGCCCAAGCACCGCGCCGAGGTTGTCGGGGTGCACGACCTCGTCGACCCCGTCGAGGGTGTTCGCGCGCCGGCTCGTGGCGATCACGGTGCAGCCGAACGCGCCGAGCAGGGCAATGACCTCTCGGCCGATGCCGCCGGTGCCGAGCACGAGGATGGTCTGGTCGGCGAGGTGGCGCATCTCCTGGCGTTGCGGCCAGTGGTGTTCGGTCTGCTGCGCCCGCAGCTGGGGCAGCATTTTGGCGCCGGCCAGCAGTCCGAACAGGGCGAACTCGGCCAGCGGGCGGCCGTGCACTCCGGCCGACGTGGTGAACGCGACGCGGTACAGGTCGGCCGCGCCGAGTTCGGCGGCCTTCACCTGCCCGCCCCCGCCGGCGGCCATGGTCTGCACCCACCGCAAGCCCGGGTTGGCCTCGACCGTGCGGCGCAGCGCCGCCGGGTCCAGGTCGGGAATGCCGTACAGCGCGTCGGCGGAATCGACCAGGGCGTCGTAGCGCTGCTGCTGCGCGGGTGTGCGGGAATAGTCGGGGTCGCCGCGGTAGTCGGTGGCGAAGCGCCTCGTGGGCATGAGGTCCGGTTCCCAGACCAGGTCGATGCGTGGTTCGAGGGCCACGATGTGGTCGCAGAGCTCCCGGTCGAGCGGAGTGGCCATCACCACGCGGAGGCGACCGGTGCCGGTCTCAGCAGTACTCACGTCAGAGCAGCTTGCTGAGGAAGGCCTGCGTGCGACCGTGTTGCGGTGCCTCGAAGATCTCGGCCGGGGTGCCCTCTTCGACGATGAGGCCGCCGTCCATGAACATCACCCGATCGGCGACCTCGCGGGCGAAACCCATCTCGTGGGTGACGACCACCATGGTCATCCCCTCTTCGGCGAGTTTCTTCATGACGTCGAGCACATCGCCCACGGTCTCGGGGTCAAGAGCGGAGGTGGGCTCGTCGAAGAGCATGACCGTGGGTTCCATGGCCAGCGCGCGGGCAATGGCGACCCGCTGCATCTGCCCGCCGGAGAGGGTGCTGGGGAAGACATCCGCCTTGTTGGTCAGGCCCACCTTTTCGAGCAGGGCCATGCCGCGGGTACGCGCCTCGGCGCGGCCGACCTTGCCCACCTTCATGGGAGCCAGCATGATGTTGTCGATTACCTTCATGTGCGGAAACACGTTGAAGGACTGGAACACCATGCCCACGTCGCGGCGCACCGCGTTCAGGTTGGTTTTGGCGCCGGTGAGGTTGTGACCGCCGATGGTCACCTGCCCCTTGTTGAACGATTCAAGAAAGTTGAGGCAGCGCAGCAGCGTGCTCTTGCCCGACCCCGAGGGCCCGATCACGCACAGCACCTCCCCTTCGGCGACCTCGCAGTCGATGCCCTTGAGCACCTCCAGTTTTCCGAAGCTTTTGTGCAGGCCTTCGACCGTGATGATCATGAGTTACTCCGTTCGGCAGGTGAAAAAGTTATGACGCTCATGCCAGCTTCCGTTCGTACCAGGTGCCGAGCAGCGAGATCGGATAGGAGATGACGAAGTACAGCGCGCCCACGATGAGGAACGTCACGAGCGGCTCCTGGTTGATCGTGGTGACGATGCGGCCGGCCCGGGTGAGGTCGACGAACCCGATCACGGACACCAGCGAGGATGCCTTGACGAGCGCGATCAGAAACCCGATGCCCGGCGGCACGGCGATCTTCATCGCCTGCGGGAAGATCACGTAGCGCAGTCGCACGAAGTAGTGCATCCCGAGGGCCTCAGCGGCTTCCGACTGTCCCTTGGGGACGGCCTGGATGCCTCCGCGCACGATTTCGGCCATGTACGCCCCCGAATAGACGGAGAGACCTACAACCGCGGTGAACCCGCGCGAGAACGTGAGTGCGGGGAGCATGAGCGGCAGGGCGAAGTACGTGAAGAGCAGGATGATCAGGATCGGAACGCCGCGGATGAAGTTGATGTAGATGGAGCTGAGTGCCCGCGCGATCCAGCTCGGTGACGCCTTGGCGGTGCCCAGCACGATTCCGATGAGGCTGCCAAGTACTCCGGCGGCCGCGCAGATCACAATGGTGAGGCCGGCGCCGCGCAGCAGGGGCGGTAGATATTGTACGAAGTCCATCAGCTCTGCCCTACCATCTGAACGCCAACCTCTCGGTGATTCTGGATCCCAACGCGATGGCTGCCGACGTCAGGAAATAGAGCAACGCACCGACGGAGAAGATCTCGAGCGTGCGCAGGGTTTGCGAGTTCAGGTTCTGCAAGGTCGACGTCAGTTCGCCGAGGGCGATGACCGAGCCGATCGAGGAGAACAGGAACAACACGATGAACTGATTCGTGAGGGCCGGCAGGACGTTGCGAATCCCCGGTTTGAGGATCACGTAACGGAATGTCTGGTGAAAAGGCATCCCGAGGGCCGTTCCCGCCTCCCGAAGACCCTTCGGCACGGCACTGATGCCGGCGCGGAAGATCTCGGCCGTGTATGCGGAGTTGTTCAAGGTCATGCCGATCAACACCGACCACAGCGGGTTGAAGTCGATGCCGATGGAGCCGAGCCCGAAGTAGATCAGGTAGAGCTGAACCAGCAGCGGGGTGTTGCGGATGATCTCGATGTACGTGTTGCTGATCACCTGCAGCGGTGTGAACCGGCTGGATTTGGCGAGGTAGATGAAGATGCCCAACAGACCGCCAGCCGCGAAACTGATCAGTGTGACATAGATGCTCACCCAGAGGGCTTTGAGCATCACGGGCAGATACGGGAGAATATCGCCGAAGTAGAGGGTCATGCATGGCCTTTCTTGAGCACCACGTCACTGCGTTGGGAGCTCGTCGGCCGGATGTGCCGGCCGACGAGCCGATGAACTTAGCCGACGATTGCGGGGAGGTCCGCGTTGCCCCACTTCTGGAACAGTTCCTGGTTCGTACCGGATGCGTTGAGGTTGCGGATGAAGTTGTTCAGGTAGTTGATCCAGACCTGGTCTTCCTTCAGCGCACCCATTGACACGAGCGACGGAAAGAGGGCGGGTGCGTCAACGACGGTGTAGCCCCCGTCGTCCTTGGCCATCTGCGCCACGGTGGAGGAACCCTCGACGAGCGCGTCGACCTTGCCGGCCTGCAGCGCCGCCATGGCGTCGGCGATAGTCTCGAACCGCTCGACCTTGGTGTCGGGGAAGTTCTTGGTGATGATCGAGTCGTTCGTGCTGCCCCGGGCAACCGAGACGGACTTGCCGGCCAGGTCGTCGTAGCTCGCGATCGGGTTGTCGGTCTTGAACAGGACGCCGGCCCCGTGGGCGACGTAGGGAATTGTGAAGCCGGCTTCCTTGGCGCGTTCGTCGGTGGCGGTCCACTCGGAAATGTTCACGTCGGCCCGATCGGACTTCAGCAGCGGTAGGCGGCTCGTGCCGTCGGTGCTCACGAGTTCCAGGTCGACGCCGAGGGCCTCCGCGAGCTTGTTGGCGATGTCGATGTCGTAGCCTTCGAATCCGCCGTCCGGCTTCTGCACGCTCCACGGCGGATAGTCCGGGAGCACGGCGACGCGAACGGTGCCGCTCTTGACCACCTTGTCGAGCTGGCTCTGCGCTGCGGTGCCGCCGCCGGCGCTGGTGCCGGGCGAGGTGCAGCCCGAGAGGAGGAGCGCGCACGCGAGTGCGGGAATAATAACGAGTTTGGGATTCAACCGACGCATATGCGACATCTCCAGAGTTAGCTTCATTGGTACCTACGTGGATTACTCCCAAATAGCGGGAGTGCTTCTTACTATGTGAGAATATAGCATTGACTGCGCAGATCCCAACAATCCGCGAAAGCCCGTTAGGCTCAGCCAGACCAGCTGCCACCGAAAGGCGTAGAACAATGCCCGACACACAAGCAGCGACGCCCAACCGCGACATGGTGGGCAAGGCCCTCTCCTTGTTGACCCTGCTCGGCGACCACCCGCACGGCGCGGTCGCCTCCGCCCTGGCCCGGGAATCGGGCTTTCCCCTCAGCACCGCGCACCGATTGCTCGGGACCCTGGTGCGCGAGGGCTACGCCAAGTTCGACGCGTCCACTCGGCAGTACACCGTGGGTTTGCGCATCTTCCAACTCGCGCAAACCGTGTCGGTGGCCTACGGCTTCGCAGGGATGACGCGTCCCATCCTCGACGGCGTCTCCGCCCTCACCCATGAGGCGACACTGCTGGCCGTGCTCGACGGCGACCGGCAACTGCATGTGCACACCGTGCAGGGACCGCAGCAGGTGCGCGTGGTCGGCGAGCCGGGCACCCATGGACCGCTGCACTGCGCGGCCGTCGGCAAGGTGCTTATCGCCTTCTCCCCCGACAACGTGCGCAGCCACCTCACCGAAACGCTCGCCCTGGATGCGTTCACCGCGAACACGATCACCGACCGCGCCGCGTTCCGCGCCGAGATCGATGCCGTGCATCAGCGCGGCTACGCCATCGCGGACGAGGAGCACGAAGCGGGTATCCGGGCCATCAGCGTGCCGATTCTCGTGAACCAGAACATCGTCGCCGCCGTGGCCACCGCCGCACCGGCCTTCCGCACGAGCATCGATCAGCTGGTTGAGTATCTCCCGTCGCTTCAGGAGGCGGCCCGGTCGCTCTCCACGGTCATGGCGTTGCGCTGACCGACCGCGGCCCTCGCGGCTTCGCGGCACTTGTTTGGCCGTGCGGCACTCATTGGGATGAGTGCCACCCGACATCTTAAACGCCGCGAGGCATAGGTTGGCGGGGCGGCGGGGTATGCATTCCCATGGTTGGCTGGAGCCATGACTGAATTCCACGCAACGGCGTCGTCGACGCATCGCAACGTGCTCGCGGAAGGTCCGGTGTGGGCCGCGGGCACGATCTACTGGGTCGATATCGAGGCCGGGAAGGTCTTCGAAGGCCGACTGAATGGTGATCGAGTGGAGCAGACAGCCCGGCACGATTTCGAGGGAACCGTCGGCGCCGTCGCCGTATCGGCCGACGGGGATCTGCTGGTGGCCGAGCGTGAGGGGCTGGTCGTGGTCTCCCCCACTGGCGAGCGGATGCCGGGCCCGCGGATCGTACCGGAGGGCGCGGACCGCCGCACCAACGATGGCTCATGCGACCCTGCCGGCCGGTTCCTGATCGGCACTCTCTCCCTGGGCGAGGAGTCGGGCACGGAGACTCTGGTGCGGGTCGAAGATGACGGCACACTCACCACGCTGGACGACGACCTGGCGCTCTCGAACGGGCTCGCATGGTCGCCCGACGGCCGCTTGCTATACAGCATCGACACGATTCCAGGGGTCGTGTGGGTGCGGGATTATGACGCAGCGTCGGGGGTGATCGGCGCGCGGCGGGAACACCTGCGGGTGACGGACGGCTCACCCGACGGAATGTGCGTCGACGAGCGCGGCTACCTGTGGATCGCCATCTGGGGCGCCGGAGAGGTGCGGTCATTTTCGCCGGCCGGCGAGCACGTCGACACCGTACTCGTGAGTGCGCCGCACACGTCGAGTGTTGCCTTTGTTGGGCCCGAGCTCGACGTGCTGCTGATCACGACGGCGTCGCGAGATCTGAGCGCGCGGGACCTGGAAATGTACCCGGATGCCGGCCGGCTGTTCACGACCCGGGTGGGCGTCTGTGGCACACCGTGCGCTCCATGGGCCGGTATACGACCGGGCTGGAGCTGAGCTGATCTCTTCGCGTGCCGAACCGAGCGAGTACGCCCGATGCCGCCTCGGGGAGTGTGCCCGGTCGGGCACTCAGGCCGCCGGCACTCGGGTGCGACTGGTGAAGGCGGTTACGACAGTGACGAGCACGAGGGCGCACGCGGCCCACGCCAGTCCGGAGTAGCCGAGGAGCGCGAGCACCGGCCCGGCGAGGGCTCCACCGAGGGCCCCGGAGAGGTTCATCACGAGGTCGGTGCGGCCCTGAACCCGTGTGCGCGCGGCTCCTGTGACGAGATCGGCAACGAGAGCCGAAGCGGCCACGGTGGATGCGCTCCACCCGAGCCCGAGGAGTGGGAGGCCCACCATGACCAGCGGGGTGCTCGACCCTCCGAGCCCGAGAGTCATCAGGGCCACGGCGAAGAGTCCCTGGCCGACGAGGATGGTGGGCACGCGCCCGAGGCGGTCACTCATCCAGCCGAAGAGCGGAGACAGGCCGAACATGCCGGCAATATGCAGACTAATGGTGAAGCCGATGATGGTGAGACTGTCACCGTGATTGGCCATATGCACCGGCGTCATGGCCATGACCCCCACCATCACCGCGTGGCTCAGACCAATGGTACTGATCGCGTAGGCGAGCCTCGCTCTGGACGCGACACGGCCGTGCGCCGTGTCGGTTACGGACGCCGGAAGGGCGCGGCTGATCAGGAGCGGATCGGGGCGGAGACCCACGAGAAAGACGGCGGCGGCGAGCGCCAGTGCCGCGATGGCAATGGCGAACGACCCGGTGAATGGTGGCATGCTCAACCAGCCCGCAATGGCCTCACCGGGGCCGAAGAGATTCGGTCCCACAACGGCGCCGACGGTAGTCGACCAGACGACAACGGACAGGTCGCGGCCCCGGTGCTGCGGGCTCGCGACGTCGGTCGCGGCGAACCGCGACTGCAGGTTCACGGCCGCGCCGCTGCCGAGGAACACGAATCCGAGAAGCAGGAGGGGGAACGCGCGGTTCTGCGCGGCGGCGACGATCACCACAGCGCCCAAAGCCGCGATGAGCACTCCGGTAGTCAGCGACGACCGGCGTCCACGCTGCTGGGCGAGCCCGGCCAGGGGAAGCGCGGCGATCGCGGCACCGAGGGTGGTCATGGTGACCGCGGAACCGGCCCAGGCATCCGAACCGGAGATGTCAGCGGCCAGAACGGAGCCGAACGAGAGCGTCGCTCCGATGGCGAGCCCGCCGAGGATCTGTCCCGTGACCAGCACTTGCACGGTGCGCCGCTGAACAGCAACGAGGTCGTGGTCGGGATTCATGAGGACTCCAGGATGTCGCCGAGGCGTTGCACCGAGTGGTGATGTGACCATTCTGCCGCATGCCAGCACCGGGCCAGACGCAGGCGCCCGTGTTGCCAGGGCGCAGCATCCGTGGGCGGGGGCGGTAGTTTTGTGGCATGAGCAAGGCCCGCACCCCCCGAGTATTCGAGGCCGTGCGCGGGCTGACGGATGCGACCGTGGGCGTGGTGCTCGCCGTACTATTCGTCGTGTTCGCGGGACTGGCGGCATCGAATTTCTGGGTGACGGACCCGAACCTGAGCCTGCTGCTGAGCTACCTGGCCGTTTGGGTCCCCCTCCTGGCGGTCGTGGGGGTGGCCTGGTACTGGCACGGGCACGACGTCGGGCTGCGGTTTCGACCGCTGGACTTTGTGTGGGGGCTGTCTATCGGGCTGCTCGCACGATCGATGGCCGGGGCAGTCGAAGTACTCGGCTACGGGCATCTGAGCAGCGGGGCGGTGGCGTTCGGCGAGACGGTGTACGACGGGTGGTGGTTGTTTGGCGCTTTGGCCGCTCCCATTTTGATCGCCCCACTGGTGGAGGAGCTGTTTTTTCGCGGGCTGCTGCTGCGCGCAGTTCTCAGCACGACGCGTACGGCGGGCGTCGGTCGCGTGTCGTCGTCGGTGATCGCTGTCGCGGTGAGCGGCCTCGTGTTCGCGCTGGTGCATACGCTCACCGCCGGCTCACCCGCCGCCGTGGTGGTGGTCGGTGTGTCGACCTTCGCCTTCGGCGCATCCGCGGCCGCGCTCGCCGTCGTGACCGGTCGCCTGGGTGGACCTATCGTTGCACACCTGACATTCAATGCTTTGGTCATCGTTCCGGCGTTGCTGCCCCGATAGCTCATTTGGGGGTCCACCCACGTCCCCCGACTTGGGGCGCATTTGGGCGATGGTCCGGCCCATTTTGCAGCGACTGCATTTACTAAGCTGAAAGAGCCTCGGAAATGCACATTCCCACCGTTGGAGCACGTCCGTGGGTTGCGCTGCTTTTACGCTGCGATCAGGTTCTTTCACCTGAGTCCGTCCGACAATAAGTGGAGCAAGAACATGGGCAAGCTGACCTACGACTCAAGTCTGACGGCCGACTTCGACGATCGGATCCTCGCCCACATCCAGCTGGTGATCGGCACCAAGCTGCGCCGCGGCGAGAGCTTCTATTTCTCCTGGCGGGACGACCCGCTGGCCGGCGGTGGGCGCAGCACGATCTGGCTGCACCCCGCCATTCCCCTCGTCTACAAGTACTTCGGGAGCCGCGTTCCCGTGTTGAACCGGGACTGGGTGGAGGCTCTTTCGCTGTCGGCGAATTCGTCGGCCGGGCTGCAGGTTGTGGCGGAGCCCAGCGCCATCTGACCGTTCGGTCAGTTGTATACAATCTTGGCGGTATTTGTGCCCCGCGAGGCGTGCGCCGGAGGGATTCGCTGCGGCTATGCGTCGCGCGCGGTGCCGTCGCGCGCCACCAGGAGCATGCGATGTTCGGCCGCCTCGACCACGATGGTGGCCAGGTCGATGCGCTCCGAGGGAAGGATGCGGACCGTGAACAGACCGAAGGTCAACGCATCCAGCTGAGCAGCCACCAGCGGCGCGAGGACGCGCACATCGGCGGGCTGAAAGTCACCGCCGTCATCCAGCAGTGTCACCTCAACGCCACGGGACCGCGCCGCGCGCGTCGCCGAGATGATGGGTTCCGTGAACAGGCTCCGGGCGCGAATGGCGTCGCGCAGGCTGCCCTCCACCAGCAGGCACTCGGCCTGTTCGGCAGGACTGAGTTCGTGCGGGTCGAGCAGGCTTTCGAGGGCGGGGCGCGCCAGCGCGTTGAAGCGCGCGAGCTGTGCGGCTCGCTCCTGGGCGACCCCGTCGCTCGCAGCCTTGCCGGCCGCGCGTTGGCCGCCGTCGAGAATCAGGGTGTTGAGGCTGCGGCCAGAGCGACGCAGCGCCACCGCGAACAGGGTTCCCACGAGAAGCGTTCCGGCATGGCGGATGACGAAACCCACGCCATCCAGGATCGCCAGCCCGTGTGTCAGCCCCCAGATCACCGTGGCCACAGCGAGGGCCGCGTAGCCCACCCAGACCCAGCCGACGCGTCCGCGCGCGACCAGCACCACCAGCACCAGCGTGACGGCGCCGAGGTGCCATTGGGCGTAGGGGCGCTCGTCGAGCGGTGAGACTTGCCAGAACATGAGACCCATCGCGACGGTGCACAGCGCGAGGATGCCGAGCGTGCGGGAGCGTGGAAAAGGGTCGCGGGCCGGCAGGATGCTGCACAGCCCGGCGGCGGAGACCGCCAGCAGGGCCACGGCGTCCACCACGAGCCCGACCGGAAACGAGGCGACGCGCGTCACGCCCGCGACGGCCAGCAGGGCGTGCACACCGATGAACAGTCCGAGGATGCCCCAGGCCAGGCCGGTCGACGGACCGAGGGTCGCAGCCACTGACATTTGGCGCGGCTCGCTGTTGGTGCGCGGGGGCGCGCCCTCCCGACCGGCGCGGGCCGGGACGACCTGATCGGAGGCCGACGCGGCGGCGCCGAGTGCCGGGTGCCGCCGGGCCTCTGCCGGCGGGCGCGCGACCGCCGTGGGCGGAATCCAGGTAATGAGCACCTCGGTGCCATGACCGGGACGTGACCTCACCACGGCCGCCCCGCCGTCAACGCGTTTCATGCGCCCCACGATGCTCTGGGCAATCCCCAGCCGCTCCCGGGGCACCAGCGACGGCTCGAAGCCGACGCCGTCATCGCTGACGTGCACCTGGATGCCGCCGCCCGACGGTCGCACCGTGACTCGGCGGGTAACCGGGTGGAGGCGATCGATCCCGGCCGACGCCACCGAATTGCGCAGCGCCTCCCCCACGGCCCCGACGACCGCATCGCCGACGCGCACGGGGATCATGCGATCCAGGTGGAGCTCCGTGCGCAGGATGGCCGCGGGCGCGAGGTCTTTCGTGAGGGCCTCGAGCCGCTCCCATACCCGGGAGCGCGCCACAAGCTTGAGTTCGGCGGGCAGGCTGAGCGAGTCGAGCCTGTCCAGGGTCGTCGCGGCCTGCCGGGAGATCACGGCCTGGTCGGCCCGGCCGAGGCCCGCCACCAGCAGCGTTGAGATGACGCTGTCGTGCACGAGTGCATCGATCGTGTGGCGCTCCGCCGCGCGTGCCGCGTGGGCGGCGACGCGGGCATCCGCGGCCCGGGATGACCGCGTCGCGGCCTCCACCCGCGAGGCGCTTCGACGAAGCGCGAAGGTAAGCGCCACAAAGACACTGATCAGCAGGAGCGAGTAGAGGCCATCCTGCAGGCCGAGGAGTGCCGGCTGCTCGGCTGGCGTGGTGACGGCACGCACGACGCCGCTGATGGTGCAGGCCACGACAATGTAGGTCCACGCCACGGAGGCACGCTCGGCCACGGACACCGCCACGCACGGCACCCCGGTGAAGGACAGCACCCAGGGGATGCCGAGGCCCGCCGGCATCGCATGCATGCCCAGCACGAGCCATCCGATGAGGAGCAGGAGAAACACGGCACCGTGCAGGCGGGCGAGGCTGCGCAAGGTGCGGAGAGTTGCGCGACGTGACAGCGCGGCAACGAGAATCGGCAGCGAGAAGACCACCAGCCACGCGGTCCAGGACCCGGCGACCGAGAGGATGTCCACCTGGGCGAGAAGGGGCTGCAGCGACAATCCGCCGAAGATAATTCCCCCGCCGCCGACCGCGCCGTAGAGCAGGCGAGTCAGTCGGTCCTGGGTGCCGTCCACGGTCTGAACGTCGGCCTCGCCCACCACAGCGTCGAGGGCGCGAGCGCGGATCACGGGCGGCCGGGTATGGGCAGGATGCCATCCTCGAGAGCGCGCTTGTACAGGTCAACCTTGGTGTTCGCCGGTCGGCCGACGCGTTCGTACTTGGAGCGCACCCGGCGAATGTAATCGATCACCGTGGATTCGGACAGTCCCGTTCGCGACGCCACGAGAGGCGCCTTCGCTCCGGCGGCATACAGGGACAGCACCTGGCGCTCGCGCGGGCTGAGCGCAGCGTCGGAGAGCTCGGGGTCGCCGTCGAGGGCCGCGGCCCAGTCCGTCGACGCGATGGTCTCCCCCACGGCCGCCCGGGACACCGCGTCCAGCAACACATTCGCGGGTTCGGATTTGCGCACCACGCCGAGCACCCCGGAACGGGCGGCCGCACGCATCAGCGCCGCGTCGTCACCCCCGGTGAAGGCGAGCACGTCGGCGCCGGCCTCCCGCAGTCGCTGCACGTTGCTGGAGACGGTGGACCCGTCGGACAGGCGCAGATCGAGGATGACGAGGTCGATCTTGTCGTCGTGCGCCGTCGCCTTCAGAAGCTCGGAGACGGTGGCTACAGTGGCCGCGACGTGGATGTTGTGGATAGTCGAAAAGAGTTCGGCAAAGCCCCGTGCGACGATTTCGTGGTCGTCGATCAACGCAACTCTGTAGCGGCACATATCCTCCACCCTAGCGGGGGGACAGACCGGTGTGTGTATCCTCACGAAATGCACCGCGAACAGGGGATAGATCGGGCCGTTGCGGCGAAATCTGAGGCCGTTTTGGGGGACAAATCCCGTTTTTCGGGGGCCACTAGAACTGACGGCTAGCCGAACGCATTGGGGTATACCTAGAGTAGACCCTGGGGAACATTATCGGGGGGACCGGGGGTGTTGGGGCGCTCGTGACTTTTCTCACCGGAAAGTGATCGAGCGCCTCACCTTTTTCACGGCGCGGCGGCATCCGCAGCTGCTACCTGGTTACGCTCTGCTCCGGGAATTCAGCACGCCGTGGCTCTCTTCGAGGTAGCACGACCCGCACAGCGATTCGTAGGTGACCTCTTCACCATCGATGGCCACCTGGTCGCCGTCGAACACGTACACGCCGTCGATCTTGCGCCCGTTGAAGACCGCCTTGCGGCCGCAACGGCAGATCGTCTTGAGTTCCTCCAGGCTGTGCGCCACCTCCAGCAGCCTCCGACTGCCCGGAAACGCCACAGTCTGAAAGTCCGTGCGAATCCCATAGGCCAGCACCGGCACGTTCTCGAGAATCGCGATGCGCAGCAGGTCGTCAACCTGCGCCTCGGTGAGAAACTGTGCCTCGTCCAGCAGCAGCGCACTCACGTCGAGGCCGGTCGCCTCGAGCACCGTGCGGCGATGCTGCTGAAACGTCGTGAGGGCATCCGTGTCGGGCATCAGCAGGTAGTCCACGGCTCGCGTCACACCGAGCCGGGAGAGGATGCCGCGGTCACCCTTGGTGTCAACGGACGGCTTGGCGAGCAGTACCTGATGCCCACGCTCCTCATAGTTGTACGCCGCTTGCAGCATGGAGGTGCTCTTGCCGCTATTCATCGCGCCATAGCGGAAGTAGAGCTTCGCCATTAATACTCGTTTCTGGTTGAGGCCGCGGGAAGGGCCCGGAGGCGCACGCGGTCGGCATTGCGATGGCCGGCCTCCCGGTGCGCGGCATCGAAGCAGACGGTGAGCCGATGGCCGCGAACCGTCACGTGAACGCGGGAGAATTCCACCCGCAACACGGCAATGAAGGGGTGCGCCGCGGCGCGCAGCTGGCGGGCGGGCAGAGCCACGGACGCCTCGAGCCGCACGACGGCGGCCCCGGCCGAATGCGGGGACTCCCCGGCGTCGTCCGGGTTGTATGTGGGGTCGACCCGATCTGCTGTGGAGATGCCGATCATGAGGCTTGATGGATCGAGTCCGGGGTGATCGCAGACCATCACGACGAGGGCACCGAACGCGGCGCGCTGCCGCGACGTGAACCGGGCGGCACGGCGCTCGTCGTCGTGCACGAGCGGGAGACCGAATGCCGTCGCATCCGCGGCCGGAGCGGCCAGGGCCACACTCTCGCGCGCCACGAGGTCATCAAGCCAGGTGCGATCGGTTTCGGCCACGAGTGCGGTGCGCACCTCGTCGGCGAGGAGACGGGCACGGTCGATCTCCACGGCGGTGACGCTTCCACGAGCCAGGACCTCGTTCAGGAACGGAAGCACGTGCGAGTCGAGGTCGCTGAGGCGTTGCTGCACGACCGCGCGGGCCGTGGGCGCCCGGCTCGCTTCCGTGTCGAGCCGAATGGACCGCTGCGCATCGGTCTGCCAAATGCGGATGGACTTGACCACCTGTCGGCAGTACGCGGCGCCCGCCAACGCCGGAGCGAGCAGCTGAACGGCAGCCAAAATGGCGAAGAGCGCCGGAGTTCCGGTGCCGAAGAACACGGCCTGCGCCCAGGCCCCGCACGCGACGACCATCGCGGCGATGACGGCCAGGAGCGCGATCTCCCGCCACGGGCGGAAGGGTGCGAGGGCGAGCAGGAGGAGGCCGAGGGCGATCTGGCCGAAGTCGTTGTGCACGGAGGCGTTATGGCCCCACATTCCGACCTGTTCGAGGACGTAGGCCAGCAGGGCGAGACCGACCATGACCAGACTCGACCGAGCCTGGAACGGGGCGCTTTCGGGAAGCGATGCCCACACGAGCAACCCCGCCGCACCTGCGAGGGACACCACGGCCAGGGCGGTGAACAGCTCGTGCTGCACCTCGCCGGCCTGCGTGAGGGTGGAGTAGACGGCATAACCCAGCACGATCAGCGCGGTGACGGGAGCGAGGGGCCAGACGGCGAGGCCACCGATCGGGTCGAGTCGTTGCTGGGTGGCGTCAGGCCGCTGCAGGGCGACGTCGGGCGCCTTCATCGCGCTCCGGGGACTGCGGCCGGCGCGGGGCGCACGGCGGCGTCTGGCAGCGGCACGGTGAGGCGCACCGTGGTCCCGGCGCCCGGCCTCGTCCAAATGGTGACGGATCCGCCGACCCGGTCGATGCGTCGTCGCACGGACTGGCGCAGTCCGAGGCGCCCGCGGCCGGAACCCGACAGGGTGAAGCCGCGGCCGGCATCCGCGACCATCACCGCCACGCCCTCCGAGTCATGTTCGATGCTCACCTCGGCCGCCGTGGTTCCCGCGTGCAGCAGCACATTGCCGAGGCACTGCTCCACCGCCAGGGCGAGCTCCCGGTCCACCGAGGAGTCGAGGCGGTCCAGCACGTCGACCGACCCGGTGACGTCGACCGTGAGGCCGGCCGTGCGGCACCGGTCAACGGATGCGAAGAGGGCGCTGGTCGCGAGGACGCCCGTTCCGGGGGCGTGCGAGTCGGCGAGCCAGTCGGTGTCGTGCAGGGTGTCGAGGGTGTTGCGCAGACCCGAACGAACGTGCGGAGTCAGCTCACCGGGCGAGGACAGCGAGAGGGCCACGAGCTGATTCACGGTCGTGTCGTTGAGCACCGCGATCGATCGGTTGTCGAGCGAATGGCGCAGCTGGCTCGCCGCATCGTTCTGCGCCGCCCGCAGCAGGGCGGGCTGCGCGAGCGCTCCCCGGCGGCGACCGAGAGATGCGAGGAGCAACACGGTCGTCAGGAAAACGTAGGCGGACACGGTGAAGAAGTCGCGGCCGCCGCTGATGCCGGCGTGCGCGATGGCGAGCAGCGCCGCCGCTTCGGCCAGGAGAAAACCGGCCGTGCTCCAGAAAACACCGACGACGAGCCCGGACCCGGCGCCGCCGACCATGATCAGGGCCATCTTGGGGAGGGCAAGCAGAAAGACGGTCGACGCGGAAAACTCCTGCGGCACGCCCAACACGGTGTCGGTGAAGACATATACGCAGAAGGTTCCGGTGATCAGATACGCGAGGGAGGTCACGAGATTGCGGCGTCGTGCGAGCAGAACGAGAAGTCCGGCCATGGCGAGGATGACGGCGATGGTGAGGGACAGCTCGGTTCCGCTGCGCGTCGAGCTGAGGATGGCGACGGAGGCGAGGGCGCCCGCGAGACAGATCAGACCGAACCAGTTCGCGGCCCGCGCGAGGGCGCGACTGAGCGCTGACCGAACCAGGTATCCCGGTAATCCAAGAGTCATCACATCCCCCTCAGTTTTAGTATGCCATCTGAGGCTTGGAGTCCGCCCGCGTCGTGGGTGCACCGGCCCCCGCCGGCGTGCGGGGCGGCGGTTCGGCTAGAAGAGTCGGGGCGCGAGCTCCGGCGGGAGTTCCTCGGCGATGAGCGACCCGGCGGAACCGGCCGCGGCGTCACCGGCGGGCGAGAAGCCGGGGGCCACGGTCGGCCCGGAACCGGCGGCCAGCGCAGCATCCAGAGCGCTCGAGCGCGGTCCGCCGGTGGCCGGGTCGGTGCGCCCCCGCTCCAGGCCGTGCGCGCGCATGAGGGGTCTCATGCGCGCCGTGAGCCAGGTGCGATAGTCCTTCGCGGCATAGGTGCCGCCGGCGAACACTTCCCGGTAGCGCGGCAGCAGCTCCGGATGTTCGCGCTCGAGCCACTGGAAGTACCACTGCTTCACCGTTGGTTTGAGGTTGAGCGCGCAGTACAGCACGCTCGACGCCCCGGCCGCCTTGGCCTGCCGCAGCGCCTCGTCGAGGTGCGCCCGGGTGTCGGTGAGGAACGGCAGAATCGGCATCATGAACACCCCGCAGTCCATACCGCGCTCGCGCACCGCGGTCACTGTGGCAAGCCGGGCCTTGGTGGTCGGCGTTCCCGGTTCCACCGACTGCTGCAGCTCGTCGTCGTAGATGGCGATGGAGAGCGCCAGATCCACCGGCACCAGTCGGCTGGCCTCGGCGAGCAGGTCAAGGTCGCGGCGCAGCAGGGTGCCCTTGGTGAGAATCGACAGCGGCGTGCCCGATTCCGCGAGGGCCGCGATGATGCCCGGCATCAACCGGTAGCGGCCTTCCGCGCGCTGGTACGGGTCGGTGTTCGTGCCGAGCGCAACCGGATGCTTTCCCCACGTCGGCTTCGCGAGTTCTTTGCGCAGCACCTCCGCCACGTTCACCTTGACGATGATTTCGCTGTCGAAGTCCTTGCCGGCGTCGAGGTTGAGGTACTCATGTGTGGGCCGGGCGAAGCAGTAGGCGCAGGCGTGCGAGCATCCGCGGTAGGGATTGATCGTGTAGCCGAACGGCATCGCGCTCTGCCCGGGAACCCGATTGAGCGCGCTCTTGGCGAGGATTTCGTGGAACGTGATTCCGGCGAACTCGGGCGTTTGCACGCTGCGCACGAAATTGCTGAGCCTGGCGAGCCCCGGGAGCGCGCCGGCCTCCTCCGTCGTGAGTTCCTGACCGGTCCAGCGCATGACTTTATTCGAACACAACTCCGAGTGGAGCGCAAGCGTGCCACGGCATCCCACGGCATCCGCTGCTAAAACCGGTCATTCTGAGACACGCCGTGCCAGGTGGCAGCACAGACGGCGTGTCTCGAAAAACACCGGTTTTGCGCACGGGCCCCACGGATGCCGGGGGCCGGTCGAGTCGGGCGGTGGAGTCAGGCGGTGGAGTCAGGCGGTGGAGTCAGGCGGTGAGGTGCAGAACCTCGGCGGTCGTGGCGAGCGAGGCGGCGGCCGCGGCCGGGTCGTCGGACAGCTTGGTGCCGTGGCTCGGAATCATGGCGCGGATCTTCGGTTCCCAGCCCGCAATGCGGTCGGGGAAGCACCGCGCCAGCAGGTCCACCATGATCGGGGCCGCCGTGGATGCCCCGGGCGAGGCCCCGAGCAGCCCGGCAATGCTGCCGTCGGCGGACGTGATCACCTCGGTACCCATCTGGAGGATTCCGCCCTTGGCGGCATCCTTCTTCATGACCTGCACGCGCTGGCCGGCGGTGATGAGTTCCCAGTCGGCCATCTTGGCGGTGGGCACGAACTCCTGCAGCGCCTTGAGCTTGGCCTTGCGGGAGGCGAATACCTCGCCGATGAGGTACTTCATCAGGTCGAAGTTGTGCCGGGCCACGGCGAGCATGGGGCCAAGGTTGTGTAGACGAATCGAGAACGGCAGGTCGAACCAGGTGCTCGTCTTGAGGAACTTCGGGCTGAAGCCGGCGTACGGGCCGAACAGGAGCGACATCTCACCATCGACGATGCGCGTGTCAAGGTGCGGCACCGACATGGGAGGGGCCCCGACGCCGGCCTTGCCGTAGACCTTCGCCTGGTGCTGGGCGACGAGATCGGGGTTCGTGGTGCGCAGGAACTGCCCACTGATCGGAAATCCGCCGAATCCCTTGATCTCGGGGATGCCGCTCTTCTGCAGCAGCGCGAGGCCGCCACCGCCGGCGCCCACGAACACGAACCTGGCATTGACCGTACTGCGGGTCTGCCCGACCTGCTGCAGCAGGTTGATGCGCCAGGTGCCGTCGGCGTTCTGCTTGAGGTTGGTCACCTGTCGGTTCATCTTCACCTCGACGTCATGCTTGGCGAGGTTGTCGAACATGAAACGCGTGAGGGCACCGAAATCCACGTCGGTTCCGAGGTCGCTGCGCGTGGCCGCGATCTTCTGCCCGGACGGACGCTTCTTGGTGATCAGCGGCGTCCACCGGCCGATGACGGCCGGATCGTCGCTGAACTCCATGCCGGCGAACAGCGGCTGGTTTTTGAGCACCTCGTAGCGTTCGCGCAGGTAGGCGACATTGGCCTTGCCGCGCACGAACGTCATGTGCGGGGTGGAGTTGATGAAGTTCTCCGGCTCGGGCAGCGCGCCGGTCGTGACCAGGTGCGCCCACAGCTGCCGGCTGATCTGGAACTGCTCGTTGATGTTGACGGCCTTGTCGGCGGTCAGCTTCCCGCCGGGCACTTCCGGCATGTAGTTGAGCTCGCAGAGCGCCGCGTGGCCGGTGCCGGCGTTGTTCCACGGGTTTGAGCTTTCCTGCGCCGCTTCCCCGAGTCGCTCATACACTTCGATGCGCCACGACGGCTGCAGCTCCTTGAGGAGGGTGCCGAGAGTAGCGCTCATGATACCGCCGCCAATGAGAACGACGTCTACGGGTTCCGTTGAATTCACGCTTCCGAGTGTATCGCGGCGCCGGAGCGCCGAACGCCGGGCGGCGTTCGCGCGGGGTCACGGCCGGGAACGCGAGGCGGGCGGGCGGGTGTGGCTAGTGCTTGATGCGCTCGTAGCGGGCGAGGAAGGCCTCGACCGACACGCTGGCGACCGAACGGGCAACGATGTCCAGGTCGACTTCGGCCAGGGTCTTGAACCGGAGACAGGATTTTCCCATGTTGAGTTTGCGGCCGGTGGCGGCCCATTCGGCGCGGAACGCGGCATCCGCTGCCGGGTTGCTGTAGAGCGCCATGAGATACAGCGAGTGATAGTTTTTCTGCGCCGCGAGACTCACGTAGGACAGCGGCAGGCCGTTATACGTCGTGGGGTAGGTGCGAAGCGGAATCACCCAACCGGGCATTCCGAAGTGCATCCCCAGTTCGTATCCGGGCGGCATTGCGTCGCGCACCGCGTCGATCACGGGGTACAGAACGGCGCGGGAGGCCGGGGCAAGGTCGTAGAAGTAGTTCTCGACGTCCGCGGGTACTGGGGGTTGTGTCACGAGTCAACGCTACTCACGGAGCGGAGATCGTGCCACGTGGGGTCGCCGGCCACCGTCACGAACCGGGTGCCACGAGGGCGTCGTCTTCGGCCCGCGAGTCAACGGGCTGCTCGGCGTGCTCGCCTGCGCACGCGGCGTGCGGGATGACGGCCGCTGCTCCGTGCTCCTCCAGCCGGGCGAGGATGTCTTCCAGGCTCTGCGGGGTGCCGTAGTGGAAGCCCTGTGCGCTGCGAATGCCCAGTCGGGTCAGCTGGGACGCCATGACCGCGTCTTCGACGCCTTCGACGATCATCGAGTACTCCAGGTTGTCGCCAAAGCCCTGCAGCGCCGTGAGCACCTCGCGCTGGCGCACATCCTCGAGATCGTCGACGAGGCTCTTGTCGATCTTGAGAATGTCCATCGGCACTCGCACGAGCGAGTCCACCGACGAATCCTCCGAACCGTAATCGTCGAGTGCGATGAGGATTCCGATATCCCGCAGACGGTCGACTTGGGCGCGCAACGCCGGCGACACGCGCGCCACCGAGCGCTCGTTCAGTTCGAGGCACAGGGAAATATCGGCGTAGCGGTGGGCGAGGTCTTCCACGAATCTGCCGAGGCGTTCCGGCAGTACCTGCATCGCCTCCACGTTGATGGTCATACACAGGATGCGCGGCTCAACCAGGCGGAATTCGGCTGCGGCGGCCATAGCCTTCTCGGCGACCTGTCGGGTGAGTTCGTCGAGCAGGCCGAGGTTCTTGGCCTTGGCCACGAGCGAGGGCGGCGACAGCGCTCCGATCTCCGGATCGGTGAACCGAACGAGCGCCTCGAACGCCCAGATCTGACTCGTCACGAGGCTCACGATCGGCTGGTAGGCCATTTCCAGCCGGTTCTCCCGAATGGCGTCGGTCACGGCATCGTTCACCTGCGGCGACCGGTGGTCCGAGATGCTGATGCTGCTCTCATCGGACGGACCGCCGCTGCGGCGGGATTTCTTGACCGAAAGCATGCTGCGGTCGGCATCGAGAACGAGCTGGGAAGCATCCACTTCGCGGTGCGCGGAGTACGCCAGGCCGATGCTGAGCAGCGGATGCACCGTGGTGTCGGCGACCATGAGCGGCGCGCCCGTCGCGGCGAGGATCTCGTCGGCCACGAGTTTGGCTTCGGCGAGTGAGGAGAGCCGGGTGAGGATGATGACGAACTCATCGCCGCCGACGCGGGCGACCACATCGAAGGGACGCACGGCGAGGCGCAAGCGGTGGCCGATCGCACGCAGAACGTCGTCGCCGGCCTGGTGGCCGAGCCGGTCGTTGAGGCGTTTGAAGTCGTCGAGGTCCAGGAAGAGCACCGCAAGCGCCTCGGAGTAGTTGCGGTGATCGTTGATGTTGTTGAGCGCCTCCTGGAAGGCACCGTAGTTGGGGAGGCCGGTGAGCGGATCGGTCGTGGCCCGCAGCGTCAGTCCACCGATGTCGTGCCGTGTTTGCACGACGACGTCGGTCGTGTGCGCCAGCGCATTCAGGGCGAGCTGGTCGTCGCGGCCGAACGCCACATCCATCCCATCGCGGTGGGCCACGATATAGAGCACCTGGCCCTCGACCAGGGTGACGGCCGCCGCGATGTCGCTCGGGGACCCGGGGTGGCTGCGCACGGTCACCGTTTCGGCTCCGACGGCCTCGCTGACGGCACGGCGCAGGAGGTCCGCGAAAGACTCGGAGTCTGCGGTGTGATTGAAGGACTTCGCGTTCAGGGCGGCGGTGCCCCGGATCAGACCGTTGAAGCGCCGCCGCATGTCGTACAGGCGCACCGAGGCCTTGGCGGCAATGGTGATCACGGTGAGCAGAAGAAGGATGACGAGCGCGTTGCGCGGCTGCACGGACTCTTCGAAGTAGGGCAGGGACGGGTCGTTCCACAGCGCGACGAGGGCGGTGAGCGCCGCGGCGCTCGCGAGCGTGGTGACGAAGCGGGCCGGGTCGCTCGGGAGCCACGCATCGAATGCCCAGGGGGCCGCGGTGCTCATGCGACGGCCCGTTTCCACGAGCAAAACCGTCACGACGAACGCGACGGCCGCAATCAGCGCGGCGATCGCCTGTGGTGCGTCGGCGTCGCGCAGCGCGTGATGAACCATGAGGTAGATGGCGGCCCCGATGCCAACCAGGCCGGAGGCATACGCGGCCATTGACCAGCGGTGAGTGCGGGCGAGAACGCGCACGACCGTCCCGATTGCGAGCACGCCCACGGCGGCCGGGTCGCCGAGCATCGGCGAGAGAATCGGCAACGCAATCACGGGAAGGGTGAAGGAGAGGCTGCGGTACGGCGGCCCGCCCACCCAGAACCGGTAGCTCTCGAGGGCGACGACGCAGCCCACGCCGATGGCGGCGATGACCAGGTCGGTGATCGTGCCCCGAAGAACGTGGGTCACGGCATCGACAATCACGGCGATGCCGTAGGCCGTGAAAATCACGAACCCGGCCCGCCGTAGCCCGTCCCACAACCGATTACGCCTCACAAGCCAGAGTTTAGTGCAGCGCGAGCCCAGTTAGGGGGCCGACAAGGCACTCGCGCCCCCCGGCATCCTGCGGAATGACGTGTCATTGTCCTGGCCTCGTGACCCCGACGCGGGGCGCGATGGGCGTCACGCGGGCGCGCCACAGCACCTCGGGACCGAGCCCGGCGGGTGCCGAGCGGCATCCGCCGGGCGGTGCGGCTATGCCGAGACGAGCTCCGCCGCGACGAGCTCCGCGATCTGCACGGCGTTGAGCGCGGCGCCCTTGCGGAGGTTGTCGTTGCTGATGAACAGGGCGAGGCCGCGGTTGTCCGGAACGCCCTCGTCCTGACGGATGCGGCCGACGAAGCTCGCGTCCTCGCCGGCCGCCTGCAGCGGGGTCGGCACGTCGGTGAGGGTGACGCCGGGGGCATCCACGAGCAGTTCGTTGGCCTGCTTGACCGTGAGCGGCCGGGCGAATTCCACGTTGATCGACAGGGAGTGGCCCGTGAACACGGGCACGCGCACGCAGGTGCCGGAGACGCGGAGGTCGGGAAGCCGCAGAATCTTGCGGCTCTCGTTGCGCAGCTTCTGTTCTTCGTCGGTTTCGAAGCTGCCGTCGGGGACGACGGACCCGGCAAGCGGGATGACGTCGAAGGCGATCGGGCGGGCGTAGATCGTCGGCTCGGGCAGCGTCACGGCCGTGCCGGAGTGCACGAGGCCCAACAGGTTCTCGTCTTTCACGGCGACGCGCACCTGGGAGGCCAGCTCGAATGCACCGGCGAGGCCGCTTCCGGACACCGCCTGGTAGGTGCTCACGATGAGGCGTTCCAGGCCGGCCGCTTCGTGCAGCACCTTGAGCACGGGCATTGCGGCCATGGTGGTGCAGTTGGGGTTGGCGATGATGCCCTTGGTGGCCAGGTGAATGGCCTCGGGGTTGACCTCACTCACCACGAGGGGCACGTCGGGGTCCATCCGCCATCCGGAGGAGTTGTCGATCACGGTGACACCGGCGGCGGCGAAGCGCGGCGCCTGCACCTTGGACAGCGACGCACCGGCGGAGAAAATCGCCACGTCGAGGCCGGTGGGGTCGGCGATCGCCGCGTCTTCGATCACGACGTCGACGCCCTTGAACGGCAGCGTGTTGCCGGCCGAACGGGCGGACGCGAAGAAGCGGATGCTCTTCACCGGAAAATCGCGCTCGGCCAACAGCGCACGCACGACGGCGCCCACCTGTCCGGTGGCACCGACGACGCCGATGTTGATTCCTGCGGTTACAGCGTGGGTGCTCACTTGCTTCCTAACGTAGAACGGTGTCGTGCGTCCGCGAGATGCAGACTCGGTGCTGGTGTGGCCTAGCGGCCGGTTCCGCCGTGTACCTGGGCGTCGGCGTCGGCGTCGAGCCCGAACGCGGTGTGCACCACGCGGAGGGCCTCGTTGATGGTGTCGGCGCGGGTGACAACGGAGATACGAATCTCGCTCGTGGAGATCATTTCAATGTTGATTCCCGCCTCATAGAGCGCCTCGAAGAGTTTGGCCGACACCCCCGAGTTGGTGCGCATGCCTCCGCCGACCAGGGCCAGCTTGCCGATCTGGTCGTCGTACTGCAGGCCCTTGAACCCGACCTCCTGCTGCTCGTTGGTGAGCGCGGTGAGCACCTGCTGACCCTCCGACTTGGGCAGGGTGAACGAGATGTCGGTGAGTCCCGTCGACGCGGCGGACACGTTCTGCACGATCATGTCGACGTTGGCGTTGGTCTTCGCGACGATCTTGAAGATGAGGGCGGCCTTGCCCGGAATGTCGGGAACGCCGACGACGGTGACCTTTGCTTCACTCAGATCGGCGGCAACCCCGGCGATGACTGGCTCTTCCACTATCTCTCCATTCGCGCGGGCAGTATCGGCGTTGTAAACGACCGTGCCGGTGTTGTTATTAAAGGATGACCGCACATGCAGTGTGACGCCATGGCGCCGGGCATATTCCACGGCGCGAATGTAGAGAACCTTGGCGCCGGCGGCCGCGAGTTCGAGCATCTCTTCGCTGGACACGCGGTCGAGTTTGTGGGCCTTGGGCACGACGCGGGGGTCGGCGGTGTAGATGCCGTCGACATCCGTGTAGATCTCGCAGACGTCGGCGCGCAGGGCCGCCGCGAGGGCGACGGCGGTGGTGTCGGAGCCGCCGCGTCCGAGGGTGGTGATGTCTTTGGTGTCGCGGTTGAAGCCCTGAAAGCCGGCCACGATGGCGACGGCGCCCTCGTCGAGCGCTTCACGGATGCGGCCGGGCGTGACGTCCACGATGCGCGCCGACCCGTGGCGGGCATCCGTGATCATGCCGGCCTGGCTGCCGGTGAACGAGCGGGCGTCGTACCCCATGCTCTTGATGGCCATGGCCAGCAGGGCCATGGAAATGCGCTCGCCCGCGGTGAGCAGCATGTCGAGCTCGCGGGGAGCGGGAAGCGGCGTGACCTGGTGGGCGAGGTCGAGCAGCTCGTCGGTGGAATCGCCCATGGCCGACACGGCGACGACCACTTCATTGCCGGCCTTGCGCGTATCGACGATGCGTTTCGCGACACGCTTTATGCTTTCGGCGTCGGCAACGGACGATCCGCCGAACTTCTGCACGATCAAAGCCACGTAGCACTCCTGAGGTGGGGGAAGATGGGCAGGGCCCAAGCCCCCAGTATAAATGTCATGCCACGCGGCGCCCACCATGTGACGTCATGTGGCCCGCCGCGGGCTCGTGGCCGCTGCACAAAACCGGGGATTCTGAGACACGCCGGGGTGCGGCGCCACGCGGCGCGGCGTGTCGTGAACGGGCCGGTTTTAGGGGCGCCGGCGCGGAGCGGGGTGGACTACTTCGCGACCTCGCGGCGACCCTCGAAGGCACGGCCGAGGGTGACCTCGTCGGCGTATTCCAGGTCGCCGCCGACCGGGAGGCCGGAGGCGAGGCGGGTCACTCGAATTTCCAGCGTGGTGAGCAGGCGCGACAGGTAGGTGGCGGTGGCCTCCCCCTCGAGGTTCGGATCGGTCGCGATGATGACCTCCTGAACCGTGTTGTCGGCGAGCCGTTGCATCAGCTGGCGGATGCGCAGGTCGTCGGGACCGACGCCGTCGATGGGACTGATCGCCCCGCCGAGCACGTGATAGAGCCCCTTGAACTCGCGGGTGCGTTCGATCGCCACGACGTCCTTGGCCTCCTCGACCACGCAGATGAGCGCGGCGCTGCGACGCGGGTCGCGGCAGATCATGCAGGTGGTCTGCTCGGACACGTTGCCGCAGATATCGCAGAACCGCACCTTGTCCCGCACCTCGAGCAGCACGTTGGCGAGCCGAGTCACGTCGACCTTCTCGGTCTGCAGAATGTGAAACGCGATGCGCTGGGCGGACTTGGGCCCGATGCCGGGCAGCTGCCCGAGCTCGTCGATCAGTTCCTGAACAATTCCTTCATACATGGGCTAATCGCCTCTCGGTCGCGGCGTCGCCGCGAAGTACGGCTGTTCTTCAATGAATGTGGCGCCCAGAATCTCGCGCACGACCGCCTCGCCGTAGCGCTGTTTCTCGGCGAAGCTCGGCGCCGTCGTCGGACGTGCCTGCGCCGTCGGGCGTCGACCGGCCGATGCGGCCTGGGCGCGCGGCGCGGCGGCCGTGGCCGTGGGCGTGGCCGTGGGCGTGGGCGTGGGCGAGCCGCCTCTGCTCGGGTTCGCTGCTGTCGGGTGGGGCATCCGCTCCTCGCGGGGGGCATCGCGCTCGGGCTCCACGTCGTCGAAGGGTGGGGGAACGTCGTTGAACGGCGGCTCCTCCTCGGCTCTGCGCTCCGGCGTGCGATCGCGGGCCGGTGCGGCCGGCTGCGTCGCCGCGGCGGAGGCCGCGGGGGCGACGGGCGCGGCGCCGGCGGAACCCGGGATGACGACCGTGTTCCACCCGGTCGAGGCTACAGCGCGCGCGGCGGCATCCGCGCCCTGGTCGATTGCGGGATCGATTGCGGCCGCGGGGATGGTCTCGTACTCGGTGACAGTCGGCACAGGGGGTGCAGAATCGGCGACCGTGGGCGCATCCGTGACGGTGGCCGCATCGGCGGACGTGGCCGCATCCGTGACGGTGGGCGCACCGGCAGATGGGGTCGAGGCGGGAGTCGCCGCGCCGGCAGAGGTCACCGCATCCTCGGAGGCGGCGGACGGGCCCGCGGAGGTAGCGGCGGAGGGCGCGTCGGCGGAGGCGGCGCCGGGAGCAGGGCTCGCTGCCGCGCTCGGGCCGTTCGCCCATGGTTCGTCGGACAGCGCATCGCCTTCGGGGGCTGCCGACGGCGAGGTCACGGGGTCGATGGGCGCGTCGGGTGCGGGGCCGGACGGCGGGCGCGGTTCCTCGCGGGCGATGAACTTCACCTTGAGCCCCATGACCGCCAGGATCGCGGTGCGCAGGAAGTCGCTCACGCCCATGCCCGGCGCCGGAGAGTGCTTGAAGCTCGCGACGTCGGCCTCACTCGGAAACGACAGCACGAGCACGTCACCGCGCAGGTCGATCAGGTGAGCCGTGTACGCGACGAGCCAGGCGCTCACCTTGGCGGTGCGCACGGCATCGAGGATCTCGGGCCACGCGTCACTCATCTGCGCGAACGTGACCGGCCCCGTGGGCAGCACGCGCACCGGAGGAGCGGAGTCGGCCGGCGGGGTGCCGGCCGGGACCGTGTCCCGAGCGGATGCCGTAGCCGTGCCCGCCGTGTTGGACTCCGCCTCGCGCGCTTCCGCGGGGTTGGTCGACGTTGTCGAAGGCGTCGTGGGAGGCCCGGCTGCGGCTGCGGCTGCGGCTGCGGCTGCGGACGGTGGTGTGGTTGCGGACGGTGGTGTGGTTGCGGCTGCGGACGGTGGTGTGGTTGCGGACGGTGGTGTGGTTGCCTGCTTCGTTTCAGCGGTGCCAGTCGTGGCAGGCGCACCCCATTCGACGGGGCCAACTCCTGCCGGCGGCGCGGTGTCGGCCGCCGTGCCCGTCGGCGCGGGCTCGGCGGTCTCGGCCGGTCTGGCCGGTGACGGACCGGTTCCTCCCGGCTCGACGTGGGCGCGAGCCGCGGCCGGCGCGGCCGGCTCCACCGGTCGACGAGGGGCCGCGGCCGACGTCGGTTCGGCGGCCGGATGCGACGGCGCGCCGTCCACGCCGATCCGGCGTTCGAGGCGCTCCACACGAGCCAGCGCTCCGCGAACGGAATCGTCGGTCGCCGGGATCAGCGCGCGCGCAATCATGAGTTCGAGGTGCAACCGCGGCGACGTGGCCCCGGTCATCTCGGTGAGGGCGGCGTTCAGGATGTCGGCGGTGCGCGACAGTTCCGCCGCCCCGAACTGGGCGGCCTGGGCGGCCATCCGGTCGATTTCGTCCTGCGGAACTCCGCGCAGCACCGCCGCGGCTCCGGCAGCGGATGTGGCGGCGACGACGATGAGGTCGCGCATCCGCTCGAGCAGGTCTTCGACGAAACGACGCGGGTCCTGGCCGGTCTGGATCACCCGGTCTGCGGCGTCGAAGGCGGCACCGGCATCGCGGGCTCCAAGGGCGTCAACCGCGTCGTCGAGCAGGGTCGCGCTCGTGTAGCCGAGCAGGGCAACAGCGCGTTCGTACTCCACGGTGTGGCCGTCGGAACCGGCCATCAGCTGATCGAGCAGCGAGAGCGTGTCTCGAGGCGAGCCACCGCCGGCGCGCACGACGAGCGGCAGAACGCCAGGGGCGACCTGCACCTTCTCCGTTTCGCACATGTGCTGCACGTAGTCGAGCATGGGCGCGGGCGGCACCAGCCGGAACGGGTAGTGGTGGGTGCGCGAGCGGATCGTGCCGATGACCTTCTCGGGTTCGGTCGTGGCGAAGATGAACTTCACGTGCTCGGGCGGTTCCTCGACGATTTTGAGCAGGGCGTTGAATCCCTGCGGCGTCACCATGTGCGCCTCGTCGAGGATGAAGATCTTGTAGCGGTCGCGGGCGGGCGCGAAGATCGCCCGCTCGCGAATGTCGCGGGCGTCGTCGACGCCGTTGTGGCTGGCGGCGTCGATCTCCACCACATCGAGGGAGCCGCCGCCGTCGCGGGCGAGTTCCACGCAGCTCGGGCAGACCCCGCACGGTGTGTCGGTGGGGCCTTCGGCACAGTTGAGGCAGCGAGCCAGGATGCGTGCCGAGGTGGTCTTGCCGCAGCCTCGCGGCCCGCTGAACAGGTAGGCGTGATTCACCCGATTGGTGCGCAGGGCCGTCATGAGCGGTTCAGTCACTTGCGACTGCCCGATCATCTCGGCGAAGGTCTCTGGCCGGTAACGGCGATACAGTGCGGTAACCACAGATCAATGGTACTTGGCCCCGCCGACGCCGTGCCGCGCGCTGCTCGAAAGACGGATGCCGCGGCGTCGGCCGAACGGGCGCATCCGGTGTGAACGAGCGCGTGCCGACAGACGCGTTCCGACAACTGAGCGACTCGCCGGATGCACCCGCGACGTGGCCGTGCGTGCGAACCGGCGGCGGCATCCGTTGTACGCTCGCATGAATACTGGCAGTCGTGCCATGCGTGCGGCCGGAAGGAGTACCTGTGGACATGCGACTTGAACTGGTGCCGTTGCCCTCGTCGGACGTGGAGCGCAGCAAGGCCTTTTACGTTGACCGGGTGGGCTTCGTGCTCGATCACGATATCGAGCCCGGCAACGGGATGCGCATCGTGCAGCTCACACCGCCGGGATCGGCCTGCTCCATCGTGATCGGCGGTGGGATCAGCAGCCCGGACGCCGCGCCCGTTCTCGGCCTTCACCTGGTCGTGGACGACGTCGAGGTCGCGCGACGGACGCTCGTTGACAACGGGGTTGACGTCTCGGATGTCAACGATATGGGCGGCGGCGTTCGCTACGCCTTCTTCACAGATCCCGACGGCAACTCCTGGGCGCTGCAACAGATTTCCCGGTGATGCTGCGCCAGCCACCCGTCGGCTGCTAGTTGGCGAGTCGTTTCAGCGATGCGGCCCACTCGGCAGCGTTCGCGCTCTCTCCCGCGTCGAGCGGGCCCTCGGATTTCTGCACGTAGAAGGCGTGGGGCGGTGCGATGATCTCCGCGCCGTGCTCCTGCAGGGACGCGCTGATCTTCTTCGCCGCGTCGCCGTGGATGAAGATGTGCAGCCGGGTGTCGAAGGCCGCGGCCCTCACCCCGCGCAGTTGGTCGGCACCCAGGGAGGACAGCGCCTCGGTGATTCGGGCCGTGGGGCGCCATCCGTTGATCGGACTGCCCACAACGAGCACGTCTCCCGCGTGCAGCTCCTCGGCGTTGAAACTCCCGACCGGCACTGCCGTGGCCGCCATGGGGTCGAGGGCGCCCGCGATGGTCTCCGCGATCGACTGGGTGTTGCCGTAGTTGGAGTCGTACAGAACGATCGCTTTCATGACCTCTCCTCTTTGAGGCCGAGACTACCCCCGTCCCTGCGTCACCATCGTGACCGTCGTCATCCCTTCGTCCCTCTCCCCTCGGCAAAACCGGTCCTTTTCGAGACACGCCGTGTTTCGTGGCTGGCCACCCCGGCGTGTCTCAGAATGACCGGTTTTACGAGGCGGTCGGTTCTCCTCCACAGGACGGTTCAGGAGAAACGCTCCCCCGGCTCGGGCGAGGACCGACCCCGTCGCGGCGCCGGGGGCCACCCTCGGTGCATGCGCCCCCTTCTTCTGTTGTGTTCCCTCGGGCATGTCGCCTCCACCCACGAGCTCCGCACCCGCGGCGTTGCCGCAACGGAGATTAGAGCGGCCGTGGCCGGTGGAATGATCTCTCGGGTTTCCCGCGGAACCTACGTGTGCGCCCACGTCGATTCCGACCAAACCACCGCAGCCGCGAATCATGCTCGAATCGCGTGCCTCAGCGCACTGCGCCGTGGAAGAGTATGGGCCGGCCTCGATCTCTCCCTGCACCTGGCACTACCACCCGGGGCGCGCGGCACCGGATACACGAGTCACCCGCGCCCGACGGAAGCTCTCGATGGGCGAGAGATCCACTACCACTGGGGGGTTCCCCGCTTCGACGAGGGCGCGAGGTGTTGGCTGGTGAGCCCGATGGAAGCCGTGTGGCAAGGCATCCATTGTCTGAACGAGGAGCACGCCATCGCCTGCCTTGAGTCCGCCGTGCACGAGAAATTCCTCACCATCAGCGAGGTGCGTCGCATCTGCGCGCATGCTCCGGCCCGCCTGCACCGAGGCATCCGGGAGATGGAATTCACCGCAGATTCCGGGCTCGAAACGGTCGTGCGCCGGCGCCTGCGCCATGAGGGATACCGAGTGGAGGCCCAGGTGCGCGTCGGACAGCCGGGAACCGAAACGATGCCCCCGGAAGACCTCGTTGTGGAGGATTGCGTGGCCGTCGAAATCGATGGGCAGGAGTGGCACGGTGAGAGCCGGTTTCACCCGGACCACACCCGCGATCTGCAGGCGGCGGGTCTGGGCCGCCCGACCCTTCGCCTCACGTACGCGCAGATCCTATTCGAGTGGCCGACCACACTCGCCGCGATAGACCGCACGGTCGTCGACGCGCGTCGGGCTCGGCACCACCGCTAAACCCGGCACATTTACGACACGCCGGCCCGTGTGGCACGGCAGCTCGGCGTGTCGTGAAAACACCGGTTTTGTGCACGCGGCACACGGCCCGGCCCACGGCACGCGGATGCCGACGCTCCCGGCTCCCCGGTGCATCCGTCACTCGTCGCCGAGCCGCACGTCACCCTCAAACCGGATCATTCGCGACACGCCGGCATCCGTGGCTCCCCGACCCGGCGTGTCATGAAAACACCGGTTTTGCGGGGAGGGTGGCCGGGTCGGTGCGGGGTCAGCCGACCTTGGAGAGGGTCTGGCGGGCGATCTCAAGTTCCTCGTTGGTGGGGATGACGAGCACGGTGACGGCGGAGTCGTCGGTCGAGATACGCCGCGGGCCGCGCGTGCGTGCCTCGTTGCGCTCCGCGTCGATGGTGATGCCGAGCGCCTCGAGCCCGGCCAGGGCCCGGCCGCGTATGAGTGCGCTGTTCTCGCCGACGCCGGCCGTGAAGGTGATGACGTCGACGTGGCCGAGCTGGGCGTAATACGACCCGACGTAGCCCTTGAGCCGGTGCACGTACACGTCGAGGGCCAGCTGGGACGGCCCGTCGCCGGAGTCGGCGGCCGTGACCACGTCGCGCAGGTCACCGCGTCCGGTCAGCCCGAGCAGGCCGCTCCCCCGGTTGAGCAGGGCGTCGAGGTCGTCGATGTCGAGTCCGGCCTTGCGGTGCAGGTGAAACAAGACACCCGGGTCGATGTCGCCGGAGCGGGTGCCCATGACGAGTCCTTCGAGCGGGGTCATGCCCATGCTCGTCTCGACCGAGCGACCGGCGCGCACGGCGCAGACGGATCCGCCGTTGCCGAGGTGCAGCACGATCTGGTTCAGGTCTTCCACGGGGCGGCCCAGGAACTCGGCGCCGGCGCGGGAAACGAAACCATGTGAGGTGCCGTGAAACCCGTACCGGCGCACCCGAAAGCGTTCGGCGAGGTCCGCGTTGATGGCGTAGGTGAAGGCCTCGGGCGGCAGCGTCTGGTGAAACGCGGTGTCAAAGACGGCCACGTGCGGCACCGACGCGAAGGCTTCGATCGCGGCCGTGATGCCCTGCAGGGCACCGGGGTTGTGCAACGGCGCGAGCCCGGAGAGCTCGTCGATGTCGCGCTCAACCGCCTCGGTCACGACCGTCGGCTCGTGAAAACGTGCTCCGCCGTGCACGACGCGGTGCCCGACGGCCACGGGCGCGTGCTCGGTCAGCGACGGGCCGTGGGTGCGGAACGCCTCGAGCATCACGCCAAAGCCCGCCGTGTGGTCGGGAATGGGCAGCTCGCGCTCCGTGGCTGACGTTTCGGTCACGGCCGTCACGGCCGTCTCTACGGGAACGGATGCGCCGGCAGCGCCAGAACCAACCACGCCAGAACCAACCAAGCCAGAGCTGGCAGCGCCAGAACCGACCACGTCAGAGTTGGCCGCGCCGGCGCCGGCGGGAGCGGAATCGGCGGGAGCGGAGCCGTGCGCGGCGGGAACGGCTGCGCCGACTGCTGCGGCTGGGCCGGGAACGGATGCCGCGGCATCCGTCGGGCGGCCCCAGACGGTGTGCGAGGACTGGCCCATCAGCTCGCCGATGCGCTCGACGAGTCCGCTCGCGAGGGTCGTCTCCGTGCTCATCTCAATCAGCTGGTATTTGAACGACGAGGAACCGGAGTTGACCACGAGCACGGCGGTCATGCGTGCACTCCGGCCGCGGCCGACACCGCGGCGGCCGCCGCCTCATCGAGGGACGCGGCCTGGATGGCCGTGATCGCGACGGTATTGACGATGTCCTGCACGAGGGCTCCGCGGGACAGGTCGTTGATCGGCTTGCGCAGTCCCTGCAGGATCGGTCCGATCGCCACGGCGTTGGCCGAGCGCTGCACCGCCTTATAGGTGTTGTTGCCGGTGTTCAGGTCGGGGAAGATGAACACGGTCGCCCGGCCGGCCACCTCGGAGCCGGGCATCTTCGTGGCCGCCACCGCGGCATCCGCGGCGGCGTCGTACTGGATCGGACCCTCGACCAGCAGGTCGGGTCGGCGCTCGCGCACGAGGGCGGTCGCGGCGCGCACCTTGTCGACGTCTGCGCCCTCCCCGGAGGAGCCCGTGGAGTAGGAGAGCATCGCGATGCGCGGCTCGATGCCGAACTGCACGGCGGTCTCGGAGGCGGAGATGGCGATGTCCGCGAGTTCCTCGGCCGTGGGGTCCGGGATGATCGCACAGTCGCCGTAGACGAGCACGCGGTCGGCGAGCGCCATCAGGAACACGCTCGACACCACGCCGACGCCCGGCCGGGTCTTGATGATCTGGAAGCTCGGCCGGATGGTGTGCGCGGTCGTGTGCGTGGCGCCGGAGACCATGCCGTCGGCGATGCCGAGCTGCACCATCATCGTTCCGAAGAACGAGAGGTCGGTGACGGTGTCGCGCGCCTGGTCGAGGGTGACGCCCTTGTGCGCACGCAGCCGGGCGTACTCCTCCGCGAAGCGCAGCCGCAGCACGTCGTCGAAGGGGCTCAGGACGTGCGCCTTGGAGATGTCCAGGCCGAGACCGATGGCACGCGAGCGCACCTCGAATTCCTCGCCGAGGATGGTGAGGTCGACCACGTCGCGGGCCAGCAGTGTGGCGGCGGCGCGCAGCACGCGGTCGTCGTCGCCCTCCGGAAGCACGATGTGGCGGCGCTTGCTGCGGGCACGCTCCAGCAGGTTGTACTCGAACATCAGCGGGGTCACGACGTCGGCGCGGCTCACCTCGAGGCGTTCGAACAGAGCGGATGCGTCGACGTGCTTCTCGAACAGGGCCAGAGCGGTGTCGTGCTTGCGCTGCGAATCGGCGGCGAAGCGCCCGCGAGTGTGGGTGACCCGCAGCGCGGTCTCGTAGGAACCGAGCTTGGTGCTGATGATCGGCAGCGAGGGGGTGAGCCCCGCCATCAGGCGCTGGATCGGCTCGGGCAGTTCGAAACCGCCGTTGAGCACGATGCCGGCGATCGAGGGGAACGTGGCGGCGGAGTTGGCCATCAGCACGGCGAGCAGCACGTCTTCGCGGTCGCCGGGCACCACCACGACCGAGCCTTCGATCAGCCGCGGCAGCACGTTGACCATGGACATGGCCGCCACGACCACGCCCAGCGCCTCGCGGGCGAGCAGTTCGGGGTCGCCCTTGATGAGTGCGCCGTCCACGGCCTGCATGATGCTTTTCATGCTCGGGGCGACGAGGTAGGGGTCTTCGGGCACGGCCCACACGGGGATGCCCGCGGTGGATTCGCCGCGGTTGCTCGGTGCGTCGACGACGGTCCGCACGGCGGCGACGACCTCGTCGAGCCGGGAGGCATCCGCTCGGTTCACGACGATGGCGAGAACGGATGCGTGCTCGTCGCGCAACTCGGCGAGCGCCACGTCGGTCTGCTGGCGGATGTCGCTCGTTGTGCGCGGGTCGCTCTGGCCGAGCCATTCGCCCTGCGCCTGCCCCACACGTCCGCCGAGCACGAGCAGCACGGGAGCGCCGAGGTTCGCGGCGATGCGCGCGTTGAACGCGAGTTCGGTGGGGCTGCCCACGTCGGTGTAGTCGCTGCCGATGATGACGACGGTGTCGCACCCGGCCTCGACGGCTTTGTAGCGCTGCACGATGCGGGCGAGGGCGGCGTCCGGGTCGCTGTTCACTGCGTCGTAGGTGACCCCGATGCTCTGCTCGTAGTTCTGAACGAACTCCGCGCTGGCCGGCTCGCCGGCGTTCAGGTGCCGCAGCAGCAGCTCGACCACGTAGTCGGGTTCGTCCGTCGAGCGGGCGACGGGGCGAAACACGCCGACGCGCTGCACCGAGTGGGTGAGGGTGTCGAGCACGCCGAGCGCGATGGTGGACTTGCCGGTGTTGCCTTCGGCCGAGGTGATGTAGATGCTACGTGCCACGGTATCCATTCAATCCATTTGAGGGACGAGAGAGTGCACGACGCGGTTTTCTCTGCCTGTGGGACGGGCAGCTTCGACCGAATCGCAAAACAATTCCAGCGGCGCCCCTGCAGCGGAACACACACCGTTGATCGTGTCGGCGGGCATTTCCAGCGGCGAATCTCGGCGACCCGGACGGGCGCGGATTGCCGAACGGAACTACGCGATCGACCTGTCTAGTATGGCACTCCCGACCTGACCGCCCGGGTCATACCGCCGTTCGGGGAGCCTGCGCGGGGCCGCAGCATCCGCCCGCGACCGCATGCCGCGGGCCGGCTGCACTGGTCCCGCCGCCGGTGGGGAAGCAACATCGGGTGCAGCTCCCCGAGGACGCTACGTGTTGTCCCCACCGGTCGACTCGGCGGCCCGCGCCGACCTCGACTCCGGGGTGCCGCTCGCTTCGCCCCAGGCCCAGTCCAGGATCTCCGGGGCGTCTTCGCCGTGGTCGCGGGTGTACTGCCGGGCGTGCAGCCGGGCATCCTGCATCTGCTGGCGCAGCAGGCCGGCACGGGCGCCGAGCCCGGGAACGCGGTCGATGACATCCATCACGAGGTGGTACCGGTCGAGGTCGTTGAGCATCACCATGTCGAACGGCGTCGTGGTGGTGCCGATCTCCTTGTATCCGCGGGCATGCAGGTTGTCGTGCCCGGTGCGCTTGTAGGTGAGCCGATGAATGAGCCAGGGGTAGCCGTGGTACGCGAACACGATCGGCTTGTCGGGCGTGAAGATCGCGTCGAACTCACGGTCGGTGAGCCCGTGCGGGTGATCGTCTGCCGACTGCAGCCGCATCAGGTCGACCACGTTGACCACGCGCACGGCCAGCGACGGCAGGTGCTCGCGCAAAATGGCGGCGGCACCGAGCACCTCGAGGGTGGGCACGTCGCCGGCGGCGACGAGCACCACGTCGGGCGACACCCCGGGCGTCTCGGTGCCGGCCCAGTCGAAGATGCCGAGGCCGCGCGTGCAGTGCGCCACCGCCTCCTCCATGGTGAGCAGGTTCGGCGCGGGCTGCTTGCCGGCCACGACCACGTTCACGTAGTCCACGCTGCGCAGGCAGTGATCGTAGGTGCTCAGCAGCGTGTTCGCGTCGAACGGCAGATAGACCCGCACCACGTCGGCGCTCTTATTCACGACGTGGTCGATGAAGCCGGGATCCTGGTGGCTGAACCCGTTGTGGTCCTGCCGCCACACGTGCGAGCTCAACAGGTAGTTCAGGCTCGCAATCGGCGCACGCCACGGAATGTCGGCGGTGACCTTGAGCCACTTGGCGTGCTGATTGAACATGGAATCCACGATGTGGATGAACGCCTCGTAGCAATTGAACAGCCCGTGCCGCCCGGTGAGCAGGTAGCCCTCAAGCCAGCCCTGGCACTGGTGCTCGCTGAGCATCTCCATCACCCGGCCCGCCCGGGCGAGGTTCATGTCATTCGGGCGCATCTGCGCATTCCACTGCTTGTCGGTCGCCTCGTACACGGCGGGCGCCAGCCGGTTCGATGCCGTCTCGTCGGGCCCGAAGATCCGAAAGTTGTCGGGATTCAAACGGATGACCTCGGCCAGGTAGCCGCCGAGCACCCGCGTGGCCTCGCCCACCGTCGCGCCCGGCGAGGGCACGTCCACCGCGAAGTCGCGGAAGTCGGGAAGTTGCAGTTCCCGGCGCAGCAGCCCGCCGTTCGACACCGGGTTCGCGCTCATGCGCAGGTTCCCGTCCGGAGCGAGGTCGGTGATGAGGGACACCGGGGCACCGGACTCGTCGAAGAGTTCCTCGGGACGGTAGGAGTGCATCCACTTTTCGAGCAGTTGGGTGTGCGCCTCGGTGTCGCGGGCGTTGCCGAGCGGAACCTGATGTGCGCGCCAGGTGCCTTCGACCGGCAGGCCGTCGATCTCGGCGGGGCAGGTCCAGCCCTTCGGTGTGCGCAGGATGATCATCGGCCAGCTCGGCCGGGCGAAGTCTTCGCCGGCATCCCGGGCCGCGGCGGCGGCGCGCTTGATCTCGGCGATCTCGTTGAGCACCACGTCGAGGGTCTCGGCCATGCGGGCGTGCACGAGCAGCGGGTCTTCGCCGTCGAAGCCGCCCGACACGATGTGCGGCGTGTGCCCGTAGCCGCGCATGAGGCTCAGCAGCTCCTCTTCGGGGATGCGCGCGAGCACCGTGGGGTTCGCGATCTTGTAGCCGTTCAGGTGCAGGATGGGCAGCACGACGCCGTCCTGCACGGGGTCGATGAACTTGTTCGAGTGCCAGCTCGTGGCGAGCGGGCCGGTTTCGGCCTCGCCGTCGCCCACGACGGCCGCCACGAGCAGGTCGGGGTTGTCGAACGCGGCGCCGTAGGCGTGGCTGAGCGCGTACCCGAGCTCGCCGCCCTCGTGGATGGAGCCGGGGGTGTCCGGCGAGGCGTGGCTGGGGATTCCGCCGGGGAAAGAGAACTGGCGGAACAGCTTCTGCACGCCCACCTCGGTCTGCTCGATGTGGGTGTAGATCTCGGAGTAGGTTCCGTCGAGCCAGGCGTTCGCAACCATGCCGGGCCCGCCGTGCCCGGGGCCGGTCACATAGAGCGTGCTCTGCGAGCGCTGCCGGATCGCCCGGTTCAGGTGCGCGTAGAGAAAGTTGAGTCCCGGCGTGGTTCCCCAGTGCCCCAGCAGCCGCGGCTTGATGTGGTCGCGGGTGAGGGGCTCGCGCAGCAGGGCATTGCCGAGCAGGTAAATCTGCCCGATGGAGAGGTAGTTCGCCGCCCGCCACCAGGCGTCGATGCTCGCGAGGGCCTCCGCGGTGAGCGGGGCCGGCGGGCGCGCGGGCCAGGCGGTCACTGGGGCGGCTGTCGTACTCAACGAATCAGGCATCGGTCCTTCGCATCCCACGGCGCGGCGGCCGCACCGGCCCAGCTTAGGGATGCCCACGCGAGCGCTCAAGGGCCACAGGTCCCGAACCGGGTGGGCCGCACGTCACGTGCTATCGCCCCGGCGGCCATACACGCGGTGGAAAAAGAAAGGACCCCTCGCGCACCCGCCAGAGCCCGGTTACCCTTGCTACGTTTCCGTCCTGGGGGAATTGGCCTGGATGGCGCCACGCGAGGAGCCGTGCACTAGCTTAGGCGACATCGGGCCGCAGCAAAAACATGAGCGGATTCACGCCTCCTGAGGGCCTCCGGATGCGAAGCGGCAGCAGACCCGCTCAGAAACAGATAGGATTCTCTGGTGCCGTTCTCTTGGGAACGGCCGGCCAGGAGAATTCGCCTAGTGGCCTATGGCGCACGCTTGGAAAGCGTGTTGGGTGAAAGCCCTCGGGGGTTCGAATCCCCCATTCTCCGCCAAGTAACGCAAGCGTGTTGGGTGAAAGCGCACACCCCACACGCGGGGCTCGAATCCCCCATTCTCCGCCAAGTGGTACCAGCTTTCGGCCCCTTCTAAAACCGGTGCGTTCGCGACACGCCGTGCTGGATGGCGCCGCAGCCCGGTGTGTCTCAGAAATTCCGGTTTTGCGCGCGTGCAAGCGGGTCAGAGCGGGTAGACGACGGCGTCGGCAGAGTCGAAAGAGAAATAGGCACGGATGCCCGGCTCAAGATCGAGATCGGCGATCGCCCGGGGAGTGAGATCGGCGAAGAGCCTGTCGGAGCGCACGCGCACGACGTCCCCGCGAGGTTCGAGGTCGCGCACGATCGCGGCAAACACGGTGAGCCGCGCGCTGTGCGGTGCGCTGAGCGAGACCAGCACATTCGCGGGCCGAACGGCCACCCCGACCCGCGTGCCGATCGGGATTTCGGGCTCGCGTTCGGAGGGGGTATCGGCGGCAATGTCGGGCTCGCGTTCGGAGGGGACGTCCAGGCCGCTGCCGAACCGAATTTCGGCGGGGGTGTCGGGCCCGGCAACGACCGGGATGTCGGCGGCGGGGGCAGCGGCGGTGCGCGGCGTGGTGACGGATGCGTCGGCATCCGTCACCACGCCGGCCTCCGTGCTCGTGCCGGTGATGAGGTTGAGGGCGGCGAGGTCGGCCGTGAATCGCGTGCGCGGGCGTTCCAGGACATCGCGGGTGGGTCCCTCTTCAATGATGCGACCGTCGTGCATCACCACCACGCGGTCGGCGAGGGTGAGGGCGTCAAGCACGTCGTGCGTCACGAGCAGAACCGTCTGGTCGACGAGCACCCGGCGGAGCATCCGTCGCAGGAGCGGGGCTGCCGCCACATCCAGTGCGGAGAGCGGCTCGTCGAGGAGCAGAAGTTGCGGTTCCGCGGCGAGGGCACGAGCCACGGCCACGCGTTGCGCCTGTCCCCCGGACAGCTCGGTGGGTCGGCGGTCGGCGAGTTCCGTGGCGTCGACCTCGTGCAACCAGTGCAGCGCGCGGGCGTGTGCCTCGTTCCGGCCGACCCCGGAGCTGCGCGGGCCGAAGGCCACGTTCGACGCGGCGCTCAGGTGCGGGAACAGCAACGGCTCCTGCGCGAGCAGGGCCACACCACGCGCGTGAGCGGGCAGCCAGCGCTCGCGTCGGCTCGGCATCCGCTTCGGGAGCTTCGCAGCCCGTAGACCTGCCGCACGCGGGTCCGCAGTCGGGTCGCCACGACCTACAGCTCCCACGTGCGGGCCGCCAGCGCCCGGGTCGGTGGCGCTCGGGTGCGCGGCACGCGCGACACCGGCACGATCATCGGCACCGACACGGGCACAGCCAACGTCGAAGAGGATGCGCCCGGCGAGTTCGGCGCGCCCGGTCGCGGGGCGCACGAGGCCGGCGAGAATACCGAGAAGGGTGGATTTCCCGGCGCCGTTCGGGCCGAGAATGGCGACGGTTTCGCCCCGGGCGACCCGCAGCGACACGTCGAGGCCCCGCTCCGGCATTGCGGCGTCGATACTCAGCATCAGGCGGCCCGACGCAGAAAGCCGGTGGCGGGGTTGGCTCCGCGGTGTGCGAAGCCCACGACAAGCACGGCCACGACAACGAGCACGAGCGAGAGGGCGACCGCCGCATCCGGGTCGATCTCCCGCTGCAGGTAGATCTCCAGCGGCAACGTGCGCGTGACGCCCTGCAGGCTTCCGGCGAAGGTGAGCGTGGCACCGAATTCGCCCAGCGCGCGGGCGAAGGAGAGCACCGCGCCGGACACCAGCGCCGGCAGCACGAGCGGCAGGGTCACCCGGCGCAACACGGTGGTGGGCGCCGCGCCGAGCGTCGCCGCGACGGCCTCATACCGGGTGCCGACCGCGCGCAGCCCGCCTTCGAGACTCAGCACGAGGTACGGCAACGCCACGAATGTCTGCGCAAGCACCACGGCGGTGGTCGAAAATGCGATCTGGATGCCCAGCAGTTCGAAGGTCTCACCGAGCAGGCCGCGGCGTCCGAACGTGTAGAGCAGCGCGATTCCGCCCACGACCGGGGGCAGCACGAGCGGAAGCAGCACGAGCGGGCGCAGCAACCGCAGCCCGGCAAACCGGGTGCGGGCGAGCACGAGCGCCATCGGCACCCCGAGGAGAATGCACAGCAGCGTCGCAACACTCGACGTACGCAGGCTGAGCAGCAGTGCGGCAACGGATGATTCGCTCGTCACGAGCTGAAGGAAGCTCCCCCAGTTGACCCGGCTGACCATGGCCACCAGGGGAAGCAGCACGAACAGCGCACCGACCGCGGCGATCCCGAGGACCCAGCGCGGAACGGCGTCGACGCGGGCCGGTCGCGGTCTCCGGCGCGAGCGCACTCGAGAATGACCCGAGGTTGTGGAGGCACTCGACGTTGCGGTCGTGTGCGCCGCCGGGATGCGGCCGCCGGCTTCGGGTGCGGGAACGCCGCCCGCGTCGTCAGGGGGCGCCAAAACCGGCCGCCTTCAGGATCTCGCGTGCGGCCGGCCCGATGACATACTGCGTGAACGAGGCGGCCACGGCCGGGTTGGTCGAAGCGGCCAGCGGGGCGATCGGATAGGTGTTCACCGCTCCGGTCGACTCGGGGAACGGAACACCCTGCACGCTCGCGCCCGCCGACCGCACGTCGGTGACGTAGACGAGGCCGGCATCCGCTTCGCCCGAACTCACCTTGCCGAGTACGTCGGTGACGGATGATTCCTCGCTGACCGGTGTGAGGGTGACGCCGGTGTTCGCCTCGAGGGTGGCGGTGGCCGCGCCGCACGGTACTCGTGGGGCGCAGACGACCGTTTTCACCCCGGGCCGGGCGAGGTCGGCGAACGACGAGATGCCGGCCGGGTTCCCCGGCGGAACGGCAATGCTGAGCGTGTTGCTGGCGAAGTCGACGGGGCGGTCGGCGAGGTCGGTAGCAATGAGCTTGGCCATATTAGCTGTGTCGGCCGAGGCGAAGACGTCGGCGGGAGCGCCCTCGGTGATTTGCGTGACGAGGTCGGCCGACCCGGCGAAGTTCAGGGCGATGGTGGTGCCGGGATGTTCCGACTCGTAGGCGGCCGCGATCTGCGTGAACGGCGCGGTGAGGGAGGCGGCCGCAAAGACGGTGATCTGCCGGCCCGAATTCGCCGCCGTTGGCGTGCAGGCGGCGAGAGCGAGGAGCAGTGCCGCGGCGACAATGACCGGCACCGCGCGCGGCGTGGTCATAGGCGACCCGGCGTTTCGACGATCACGTTGGTGGCCTTGATCACGGCGACGCTGAGCGAGCCGACCTCGAGCCCGAGCTCGCGCACGGCCTCGCTCGACATGAGCGAAACCACGCGATGCGGACCGCACTGCAGTTCGACCTGTGCCATGACGGTGTCCATCGTGATGGCGGTGACGATGCCGACGAAGCGGTTGCGGGCGCTGCGGCCGACGGTGGACGGATCGGCCGGCGTACTCGCCTGCTCTGCCGCGAAGGCGGCGAGCTGGGCGCCGTCGATGGCGAGGCGCCCGGCGGAGTCGGCTGCGGCATCCAGTCGCCCGGTGTCAACCCAGCGCCGCACGGTGTCGTCGCTCACTCCGAGCAGCTCGGCCGCCTCGCTGATCCGATAATGCGTCATGAAGAGAAGATTATCACCGCAGATGCGCCTTTCACCAGGTTTGTCGCCGCCCGTCTCCCGGGCTCGTGTTGCTAGTTCAGGAGATTCGCTCGCGACCGGCCTGTCCACCGCACTGCTTCGGGGCAGCGGATGCCGCCCGGCGACGGTTCTCCTGAAGTAGGGACAGCACCAGCGCGAGACCACGGGACGGGACGGTCGCACGCGCCGCCGGGAACGCCTAGCCTTAAGAACATGGCTATTCCCCCTCTCGTCGAGCCCGTCGACCGGCCGCTCAGTGCCGCCGAAACCGTTCGCACCGCGCGGCAGCGCCGCCTCCCCCAGCTCAATGAGCTCGGACAGCGCCGACTGGCCAACGCCCGCGTTCTCGTGCTCGGCGCGGGCGGGCTCGGCTCCCCCGCCCTGTTGTATCTGGCCGCGGCCGGCGTCGGCACAATCGGAATCGTCGACGACGACGACGTGGAACCGAGCAACCTGCAGCGCCAGATCGTGCACGGCGTCACGGATGTCGGCCGGCCCAAGGTGGCCAGCGCCGCCGAGGCGATCGCCCGCATCGCCCCGGACACCACCGTGATCCAGCACAGCGAACGACTCGTCGCCGCGAACGCCGCCGCCATCCTCGGCGGCTACGACGTGATCATCGACGGCACCGACAACTTTCCGACACGGTTTCTGGTGAACGACACCTGCGCGGCGCTCGGGCTCCCCCTCGTGTGGGCATCCGTTCTGCGTTTCGACGCCCAGCTCACCGTATTCTGGGCCACCCCGCCCGCCGGCAGCGGCGTCACCGGCGTGCACCTGCGCGACCTGTTCCCCCGCCCGCCCGCCGAGGGCGAGGTGCCCAACTGCGCCGACGCCGGGGTGCTCGGCGCGCTGTGCGGCCAGGTCGGCTCGCTCATGGCGACCGAGACGATCAAACTCATCACCGGCATCGGCTCCCCCCTGATCGGACGGGTGCTCGTGATCGATGCTCTCTCCGGGCGCTTCAGCGAGGTTCCACTCGTGGGCACCGGGATTGCCGCCGCTCCCCTTCCCGGGGAAGCCAGTGGCCCCGAGGCAAGCGGTGCACCGGAGATCTCGACGCTGGAGCTGGTGGCCCGGCTCGCCGCCCGTTCTGCCGGCCTCGACAACTTCGTCGTCGTCGATGTGCGCGAGCCCAGCGAACATGCCGAATCGGCCATTCCGGATGCTCGACTGCTGCCGCTCGACCGCCTGCTGACCGCGGAGGGCCAGGACTCACTCCCCCGCGATCTGCCCCTCGTGGTGCACTGCCATGCCGGAACGCGCGCCAACCGCGCCGCGATCGCGCTGCTCGCTGCCGGGTTCACGGATGTGAGCGTGCTCACCGGGGGGATCGTGGGCTGGAACACAGCCGTCGCCGCGGGCCAGGCCCCCGGAACCGGCGTGACCGCGGCCGGGCCTGCCGCCGTCGCGCCGGCGAACGCGCAGTAGCTCGTGACTGATTCCCCGCTCCTTCAGGGCAATCCCGGCCCCCCGTCCGGCACGCCCGAGCATGAGCGCGACGCGGCGGCGGATGCGTGCGCGCCGGCCGCATCCGCTCGCAGCGTGGCCGAACACCTGGCCGTCGTGCTCGCCGAATGCCACCCGATGCCGCCGACCCGGGTGTCGCTCGACGAGGTGCGTGGCCTGGTGCTCGCCGAAGACATCCTGAGCGCCACGGCAACGCCTCCCTTCGACAATTCGGCGATGGACGGCTACGCGGTGCGTCGTGCCGACGTGGTGCAGGCGAGCGTCACGAACCCGATCACGCTGCCCGTGATCGCCGACCTCGCCGCCGGAACCGCTGAGAATCCATTCATCGAAGCCGGACAGTGCGCGCGCATCATGACCGGTGCGCCGGTGCCCGATGGGGCGGATGCGATTGTTCCGATCGAAGGCACCGACCAGGGGACCGAGAGAGTCACCATCACCGTGGCCCCGCAGGAACACGCGCACATTCGACGCGCCGGCGAAGACGCGCATGCCGGCGACACCGTGCTGCGCGCGGGCGCGGCACTCTGGCCCACCCGGATCGCCGCGGCGGCGAGCGCCGGAACGTCTGTCGTGCTTGCATACCCGGCGCCGCGCGTCGCCGTGATCTCCACCGGAAGTGAACTCGTCACGCCAGGCGATGCCACCCGTCGTGGGCAGATTCCCGACTCGAACTCCTTTCTGCTGGCCACGGCCGTCGCCGAGGCCGGCGGCATCCCTATTCGCGTCGGCGCAGTTCCCGACGACGAGCGCACGCTGCGCGAACTCCTGACCTCACTGGCCGAAACAGTAGATGCGATCGTGCTGTCCGGCGGCGTGAGCGTGGGCGCCTACGACGTGGTGAAGGCCGTCCTGGCCCCGCTGGACACCATGCGCTTCGGACCGGTGAAGATGCAGCCGGGCAAGCCGCAGGGCTTCGGCCGCTGGCCGACGCCCGCCAACCCCAACCCCGGCACCGGCTACGGCGAGGCCAACGGCGTCGACGTCTACGGCGATGACGGTGCACTCAACCACGACGACGAATCGAACGACGATGAGGTGGCATCGCCCGCGAGCCCGGGGCGTCCCGGCCCGGTCATCTTCGCGCTGCCCGGCAACCCGGTGAGCGCCTACGTGTCGTTCGAAGTCTTCGTGCGCCCGGCCCTGCGCCGGATGCTCGGGCACACCGATGTGCAGCGTCCCACCATCACCGCAACCGTCGACCAGGGCTGGCGCTCGCCTCCCGGACGCGCGCAGTACATGCCCGTGATCATCGACCGCGACGGCGAACGCGCCCGCGTGCGCCCGGCCGCGGCCGGCGGATCCGGTTCACACCTCGTGGCCGGGCTCGGTCAGGCCACCGGACTGGCGATCGTGCCCGAAGAGACGACGGAGATTAGCGGCGGTGACCTCGTGACTGTCATGCTGACATCATGAACCCTGCCGCCGACACGACGCCGTCCGCGGCCTCCCAGCCGTTCACCCACCTGGATGCCACGGGCCAGGCCCGCATGGTCGACGTCACCGACAAGACACCCACCGTGCGCAGTGCCACGGCCGCCGGTTTCGTGCGCTGTGGCGCGAAGGTGATCGCCGCGCTCCGCGACGGCACGACGCCCAAGGGGGACGTGCTCGCCGTCGCCCGCATCGCCGGAATTCAGGGCGCCAAGAAGACCGCCGACCTGCTGCCGCTCGCGCATGTGATCGGGGTGCACGGCGCCGTCGTCGACCTGGTTGTGGGCGACACCGGCGTGAGCATCACGGCCACCGTGCGCACCGCCGACCGCACGGGCGTCGAAATGGAGGCCCTCACCGCGGTATCCGTCGCCGGCCTTGCCGTGGTCGACATGGTCAAGGGCCTCGACAAATCCGTCACCATCGAGAACGTGCGCCTGCTCGCCAAAACCGGCGGCAAGTCGGGCGACTGGCACCGCGCAGGCGAGTAGCGGATGCCCGCGCTCCCGCCGCCGTACCGCGCCGCACGACCTCGTCGGGCGGGCCAGGCGGGCTATGCGGTCCCAGCGGGGCACGCAGTCCAGGCGGGCCGCACGGTCCCAGCGGGCCTCACGGTCCCAGCGGGGCAGGCAGTCCCGGCGGGCCGGTCGGGCCGCACGGGGCAGGCAAGCCGGGGCCCGGCGGGCATCCGGAATCACCCCATTGCCTGGGGTGACGCGGTCTCGGCCACGCTCCGGCGCCCACCCGGGACCCGCTCGTGAACGCCGCGCCCACCGTTGACCTGATCGTACTCGCGGGCGGACGGGGCAGCCGACTCGGCGGCGCGGTGAAGCCAGCCGTCGAGGTCGGCGGCCGAACTCTGCTGTCCCGGGTGCTCGACGCGCGCGCCTTCGTGCGACACGTGGTCGTCGTGGGGCCCGCAGTTGCGGAGTCGGCGGCGGGCGACACTCCCGCGATCTGGGCGCTCGAGGATCCTCCCTTCGGCGGCCCCGTTGCTGGCATCGCGGCCGGCCTCGACGCCCTCGACCCCACCGATCCGCCTGCCTGGCTCCTCGTTCTTGCCTGCGACCTGCCATGGGCAGCGGATGCCGCGCGCACACTCATCGCCGCCCTCGCCGACCCGACGCTCCCATCCGACGTGCAGGGCCTACATCTCATCGACGCTGACGGCCGGGCCCAGTGGCTCACCGCGGCGTATCGGTACGACGCGCTGCGGTCGGCCGTGCAACGCCTCGGCGCCCGCACGCGAGGGGGCAGCATGCGCGAGCTCGTGGGTTCGCTCGCGCTCCGGGGCATCCTCGATGAAACCGGGGCGGCAATCGATGTCGACACGTGGCAGGATGTGTCGGACAGCGCCGCGCGGTTGAGCAGCGCGACCGACACCGCACGGAGGACCGCAGAATGACGACACCCGCCCCACTGGCCCCGGAGGCCCTCGACGACTGGCTCGTGGCCCTCGCCGAGAAGCTCGGGCTCGACCCGGCCGATGTGCCCACCGCCTCGTTGCTCGACGTGGCCCGTGACGTGGCGCACAATGTGGCCCGCCCGGCCGCCCCGCTCAGCACGTTCCTGGTGGGACTCGCGGCCGCGCGCAGCGGCGGCAGTCGCGAGGACATCGCGGAGGCGTGTGCCTCGGCGACCGAGCTCGCCTTGTCGTGGACACCGGACCGGCTCTGATGGCGACCATACGATTCTTCGCCGGAGCCGCGGAGGCCGCCGCCACCGAAGGCGCCACCGTAGCCGCCGCCACGATCGGGGGGCTGCGGGCTCGGCTCGTGGAGCGGTACGGCCCCGACTTCGCCCGGGTGCTCGGCCTCTGTTCCCTTCTCGTCAACGGCGTCCGGGCGACGGATGACGCAGCGCCGCTCGCGGAGACCGACTCCGTCGACGTTTTGCCCCCCTTCGCCGGCGGCTGACACCCGTCCCGCGCGCCGCGCCGCCGCGCCGCCGGCGCCGCGACTCCGCCAACGCCGACACGCATCCGCCCGGCCCCTGTTCCTAGTTCAGGAGATCCGCCCGGCGCCGCACCAACCACCCCCGGATTCACGCGACAGCCTGCCGCGCGGGCCGCCGATCTCCTGAAGTAGGGACATCCGCGGCCCCCACCACCGACCGCATCCGCCCGGCCTCCCGCTCCGCGTCCGTCGACAACCGCGGGGCCTACGGTTTCAAGCTGATGCCGCCGACGCTGCCCGGCGGCATCGACGATTTCGTCGAGCACGTCCTTCCGGTGCTGCAACGACGCGGCGTCTTCCGCCGCGAGTACCCCGGAGCACCCTGCACTCCCACCTCGGGCTGGCCCGGTCGGCCTCCCCGGTCTGGGCAGAGCCGGGCGGGACGGAGCCGGGCCGGGCATCCCGTGACTGAGCTGTCCGCGGAGATACTCGGCCGAACCCCGGCGGAGCCAACCCGGCCGGGGCAGAGTTCGGCGGTCGGGAATGCACGTGGGCGCGCGTGTCCACGTGCGGCGCCCTCGACCTCGGCGTGCTTGGCGGGGGGCGCTGATCACGGCCGCGGCGCAGGGTCAGGGCGTTCCGCACGGCGTTGCCGCCACTGTCGTTGTTGAAGTAGACGAACACGTCCGTGCCACCGCGGTCCCATTCCCGGATGCGATCCGCCCACCAGAGCAGGTCCGCATCCGAATACGATCCGCCGTACAGATACTCGTGATCGGGTCCGTGCAGCCGCACGTAGACGAACGGGGCGGTCACGCGCAACACGCAGGGCAGGCCCGCGCCGCTCATGACGCAATAGGCGGCGCCATGGCGTTGCAGATTGTCGAACACGGCCTCGTCGTGCCAGCTCTCGTGCCGAAGTTCCACGGCGACGGGGATCCACACCGGCAGCGCGCCCCAAGCGGGGTGAAGCTGCACCAACAGAATCGCGCGCTTGTCGCCCAGCTCGTGCCAGCCGGCGGCGATGCGCTCGATCCACGCCTCGGGCGCGAATCTTGCCATGAGTCAGGCCACGCGGCGCCTTGACGGTGAGCAGAAAGCCGTCGGGCAGGCGTCGGCGCCACCCGGCGAACGTTGACGGACGGGGCCAGCGATAGAAGCTCGCGTTGAGTTCGACGGTGCGAAACCGGGACGCGTAGGCCGACAGCCGGTCCCGGGCGACGAGTCCCTCCGGATAGAGCACACCGTTCCAGTGGTCGTAACACCAGCCCGACGTGCCGATGTTGATTCCCACGAAGAACTCCTCGACACAGTCCGCGGGTGGTCGCGTCCTGTCGGCGACACCGTAGCACCGCCCCGGCGCCCGTCGCCGACCCGGGACAGGGCCCTAGACCAGGCCCACCCACGAGGTGGCGCCATCGATTTCGTGCTGCTTCTTCCAGATGGGAACTTCGGCCTTCACCGTCTCCACAAGATCCTCACAGGCCGCGAACGCCACGGCCCGGTGGGCGCTGGCCGCGGCGGCGACGAGCGCCAGGTCACCCACGTCGAGGCGGCCGATCCGGTGGCTGACCGCCAGATTCACCAGCGGATGCTTCGCGCGCATTCGCTCGGCGATCTCGCCGATGATGCGCCCCGCGTCGGGGTGCGCGCTGTACTCCAGCCCAATCACGCGATTGACGGCGTCGGGGTCATGATCGCGTACCTGACCGATGAACGTCACCACGGCGCCGCAGGCGTTTGTGGCAACCGCGGCAACGTGCTCGCTCACGTCGAGCGGGGCATCCGTCACCCGGGCGAAGCCGTCAGCGGCCGCCTGGTGCGGCGTTGGTTGGGTGCCGGTCATCAGTGATCGCCGCCGTCCAGTTGGTCGAGAATGTGACGCACGAGCGGGGCGACGAGGGCGACGCCGTCGCGCACCCCGCCGGTCGATCCGGGAAGGTTGACGATGAGCGCGCCGGCGTTGCCGGCCGAATCGGCCACGCCTGACAGGCCGCGAGACAGCACCGCGGTGGGAATGGTGGCGGCGCTCTGCGCGCGCAATTGCTCGGCGATGCCGGGCAGCGCCGTGCGGAGTAACGGCCGGGTGCCTTCGGGGGTGAGATCGCGGGCGCTCACGCCGGTGCCGCCGCTCGTGATCACGAGGCGGGCACCGTCGGCGAGCGCCGCCGCAATCGCACCGGTGACGCTCGCGACGCCGTCGGGCACCACGCGGGCGGGGCCGCACGGAATGCCATTGTCGCCGAGGGCGGCAACGGCCGTCGGGCCGGAGCGGTCGGGCCGGTCACCGCGTGCGCAGCGATCGGAGACGGTGATGACAACGGCGTGCACGTCGACCTCGCGTTGGGGCTGTTTTTTCACCGTCCCAGAGTACCAACCTGCCCCGGCAGCCCCGTGCCCGGTTCGCGGCGGCCCGCTCGACGGTGCCTGGTTCAGGAGATCCGCGATGCGAGCCCGGGGCATCCGTTGCCCTGTCACGACACGGATGCCGCGGCGCGGCGCTTCTCCTGAAGTAGCGACCAGGCGAGCCGGAGGGTGGGCGGTGGACGGTGGACGGTGGGCGGTGGGCGGTGGGCGGTGGGCGGTGGTTCGCGCACGGATTCGCCTTTCCCTGTGAAGTCAACCGCTAGAAAAAAAAATCCTGGGGAGAGACATTGAAGGGGTAAGGCCGTCTACCCCCAGTTCAGTAGGCATCAGCATCCGCTCGCACGCCGTCGGGATCACCTCAGCACGACGTGCGAAGGCGCCCGACCGTGAGCCAGGGACGGCCCAGGTTCGACCAGAAATTCAAGGTAAGGAGTCACCGTGCGCAATGCATTCTTCGGCGAGACCGGCATGATCGTGAGCGTTCCCGAGCGCCGCCGCGAGCCCGACGCCGCGACCGTCCGCACCGCTGCGGTGTCCGCCACACCGGAACGGCGCGGGCGCGACCCCCGCGTAACCGCCCGCGAGCCGCAGGGCTCCCGCGGAGGCGGCGAGGCCTCCAGTGCGTAACCCTGGCACGCGAACGGCGACCGTTGTTCCTTCGGGTGCCCCGGCACGGGTCACCGACGCCCGGCCCCGTTTCGCCAGTGGTTTAGGGGCCGCCGCGTCGAATCGGTGGCCGGGAGCCACCCACTATCCGCTTTCCGAGGCACCGGTCGCGCTTCCGCCCGTTGTTGTCGGCACGCAGCGCCACCCGGCACGGCAACGCCGCCACGCGCCGGCGACCGAGACGGTGGTCATCGTGCACCGGGGCCGGGAATTCGTCGTCAAGCGGATCATGGCGGACCTGTTCCTGAAGCAGGCCAGACGAGTCGTCACGGCGCACGGTTCCGAGCTGGTGCCGCTCGCCCACCGCGGCGGCGTGGACCTGCTGTTCATTACGCACACGACCCCCTTGGGCGTTCACGGACTGTCCTGACGGCGCCGGTCCCTACCCGAGGGTTCGACGCCGCCCGGCCGTGTCGACTGCGGCCGGGGAACTCAGCGATAGCGGCGGCGCATGTTGGGGTGCATCGATGCTCCGGGTGGCGTCGCCGCAATCCATGGTCCGGTGCCCTCCGAGGCGTCGATGACGCCGCTCTCCAGACCCACGAAGTCCCCCTCGAGCACTCGCCCGGCGAGGGCCACGTCGGAACGATCCGAGTTGTGACTGAGGTCACGAAAGAGTTGCTCGACGCGCACCCGCGACTGCTCACAGAACGCGTCCGCGAGCCGGTAGGCGGCCTCTCGCTCGTCGGGTGCGGCAGACCAGATCGTCGCGACGCGGGTGCAGCAGGCCGACATGGCGAACAATTCGGCGCCGATGTCCACGATCCGGCCGAGCATCGCCTGACGTTTCTCGAGCCCGGCCTGGTATCGGCCCATCGCGTAGAACGTGCGCCGGGCCAGGGCGCGCGACTGCCGCTCCACGTACCGCAGGTGCCGGGCCAGTCGGCCGAACTCACTGTAGGAGCCCGGCAGGGTTCCCCGGCCCACCACGAGTTGCGGCAGCCAGCGCGCATAAAATCCGCTCGCCTTGCCTGCGGCCCGCGCCTTCGCGCCGAGGCTCGCGTCGGCGGAGGCGAGATCGCCCGCGGCCGTCAAATGGGCGTCCACCGCCTCCCGGGCGATCAGCAGCCGCATGATCTCCGACGAACCCTCGAAGATGCGATTGATGCGCAGGTCCCGAAAAAGCTGTTCGGCCGGGACCGCGCGCTCGCCTCGCGCGGCGAGGGAATCCGCCGTTTCGAAGCCACGGCCCCCGCGTATCTGCACCAGTTCGTCGGCGATCCGGCAGCCCATCTCACTCGACCACAGCTTGGCGAGGGCCGCTTCGATGCGGATGTCTTTCAGTCCGGCGTCGGCGAGCGCGGCAGAGAGCTCGAACACGGCCTCGAGAGCGAAGGTGGACGCGGCCACGAAGGCGAGCTTGGTGGCCACGGCCTCGTGCCTGCCCACCGGCTGCCCCCACTGCACCCGCTCCGCCGACCATTCCCTGGCGATTTTGAGCGCGAGTTTACCGCCGCCGGCGCAGATCGCCGGGATGGACAACCGCCCCGTGTTCAGGGTGGTGAGGGCGATCTTGAGGCCCTGCCCCTCGCGGCCGAGGCGCTGCGCCACCGGGACCCGCACGTCGTGGAAACGCGTCACCCCGTTTTCGATGCCCTTGAGCCCCATGAAGGTGTTGCGATTCTCCACCGTGATGCCCGGGGCATCCGCTTCCAGCACGAAGGCGCTGATGCCGCCGCGCCCGCCCTCGTGCGGCGGGACGGCGGCCATCACCACGAGAAGTTCGGCGATGACACCGTTCGTCGTCCACAGCTTCACGCCGTTGAGCAGGTACTCGGTGCCGTCCTCACTCAGCGTGGCGGTGCAGTGCATGCGGGCCGGATCGGATCCGACGTCGGGTTCGGTGAGCAGGAACGCCGAGATCGCCCCGGTGGCGCAGCGCGGCAGGTATTCGCGCTTCTGTTCGGGCGTACCGAACATGTGCACGGGCTCTGGCACGCCGATCGACTGATGCGCCGAGACGAGCGCGTCGATGCTCGGGTGCACCGACCCGAGCAGCATGAGCGCCCGGCCGTAGTAGACCAGCGGAAGGCCGAGGCCCCCGTATTCCTCGGGAATCTTGATACCGAACACCCCGAGCTCGGTGAATCCCGCGATGTACTCGTCGGGGATTCGGTCCTCACGCTCAATCCGCCCGCCGTCGAGGGTTTCGCAGTAGGCGGTCAATTCGGCCAGAAACCGGTCGCCGCGCGCCGCGACGGCGGGCGCCGGCTCGGGGACCGAGTGAATAAGCGATACGTCAAAGGCGCCGAGGTAGAGGCCTTTCGCGAAACTCGGTCTGGTCCACTCCGTTTCCCGGGCCGCCTCGGCAACGGCCCGCGCCTTCCGTGCACCGTCCGCACCGGCCGGCTCGGCCCCGCTCGCCGTCTTCTCGCCCGTGTTGGTGCTCATCAGAACGCCTCCTCCGCGAACGCGCCCATGCGCCGCTTGGTTGCCCCGATGGTACCCGGGACAGGCCTTGTCCGCTGGGCGTCGCGGCGGCAAAACAGCAACGGGTGCCGACTGCCGTGCGCGGCTCAGGCCAGGGGTCGCCGGCCCCTCGGCGACGGCGCCGGCGGAACCTCTTTCGCGGCCACGACATCGGCAAGGTCAAGCGTCACGAGTCCGCGTTTCGTCTCGACCCGGCAGGATGCCGCGTCGACGAACCGCAGGTAACCGAGGGCATCCGTGTAGCCGCCGTCGATGCGGGTGCGAACGACCACGCGGGTGCCGAGCTCTGCGCCGACAAGAAAGTCGCTCATGCTTCGAGCGTACGCCGCCGCGACGGCCGTCGCGCTACCAACCCCAGGTGCCGTCGGCGCCCTTGAACGGGCCGACGATCCTGGTGGTGATCCAGCCGCCGTAGAAGTCGCCCTCCTGGGCGGTGACGGTTTCACCGTTCACCGTGCAGCGATCCATCGAACCCGGGTAGACAGCGATGCGGCCCTCGAGGTCCTCGAACCCGGCCGTCGGCGCCGCGTAGAACCACGCGGCCCGGTCGACGCGTCCCACGCTCAGATAGCTCGCGGCGCCCTTGAACTCGCACATCGTCTGCCCGGCGGAGGGCCGCAGCACGCCAGGGGCGAAGTCACCCCGCGGCAGGTAGTACACCGGCGGATGGCTCGTCTCCAGCACGCGCACGGCATTGGTCGTGTCGAGAATGCGCCGACCATCGAGGTCGATGGTGACCCGTTCGCTGAGGCGTTCAACGCGGGGAGGACGCGGATAATCCCACACGGATTCCTGCCCGGGGCCGGGCTTCACCCGGGCTTTCGCTGGCTGCTGACGGGAGCTCATTCCACGATGCTAACCCGCGCGGCGGCATCCGTCATCCGGCCCGGCCGCTGCGCGAACGCGGCGACCGGGCCGGACCTGGACCTGTTGCCGGCTACCGCACCAGCGAGCTGCCCTTGTAGTCGAACGCGGTGTCGGGAACGGACTGGGTCTCGCGGGCCGCCATGCGGCTGCCGTCCTCGAAGAAGCCGGACGAGCTGCGGGCCAGGGTCATCACCGCGTGCACGGCGGCGTCGCCCAACTCGTCAATCGCCTTCGTGTTGAGGTTCGTGATCGAGTCGCACGCCTGGTGGTAGCAGGCGTCGTAGGCCGCACCGGCGGTTCCGCCGTACGTCACGGCTTCCTCGGGCGTTTTCACGCCCTCGGCACCGCTGAACAGCCCACCGGCCGGAATGCCGGCGGCGATGAACGGTCCGTAGTCGGACCGGCCGTCGAATGCCGTCGGCTCAGTGGCGAGCCCCTGCCGGGCGAAGTAGTCCGTGAAGATCGATTCGATCTGCGCCGAGCCGGGAGGGCCTGCCGGGGCTCCTTCGGCCGCCGAGCCGTCACCGTCGTACACGAAGCGCACGTAGTTGGGCGAGGCGAGCATGTCGAAGTTGAGGTTGGCGTAGATCTTGGCCAGATCCGCGTCGCTCGCCGTCTCCACGTAGTTCTCCGACCCGAGCAGCCCCAGTTCTTCGGCGCCCCAGAAGGCGAACCGCACCTGTTGCCTGGGCCGAATGTTGAGCTTCGACATTTGGATGGCGGTCTCCAGGATGGTGGCGGTGCCGCTACCGTTGTCGTTGATGCCGGCCCCCGCGAGCACCGAGTCCAGGTGCGCGCCCACCACGATGACCTTGTCCTTGTTCCCCTTGCGGGTGTCGGCGATGATGTTCTTGGTCGTGCGTGTTTCGGCGATCACCTCGGTGCTCACCGCCATGGTCGTCGGCCCGGCCTGTGCGGCGTCGTACAGTGCCACCCCGTCGGCGTAGCTGAGTCCCACGACCGGCACGGTTGCCGGGGCGCCGAGTGTTCCCACGATTAGGTCGGTGCGGCCCGGATTGCCCTCGTTGAAGATGATCACGGCGTCGTACCCGGCCGCGACCGCGTTCGCCACCTTGTCGGCGAAGGCGCAGGTGCCGCGCTGGATCAGCGCGATCTGGGGTTCGGTGGCCGAGGCCGGCACGAAGTCTGTCGCCGCGCAGCCGGCGGCGGAGCTCGGGGCCGGTGTGGCCGGGATCACCGTGTTGGCGGCGGCCACAAGGTCGCCGACCACATCGCCGCTGCCGGAGTAGGTGAAGGTCTCCGTCTCGTAGTCCTGCGGAGCGGGCGATACCTGACTCAGGGCCGCGGGTGTGACCTCCTGGTAGAACTCGAAGTCGAAGGGCTGCTCGGTCACCTTGTAGCCGGCCTTGACGAGGCGGTCCTTCACATAGGCCGCGGATGCCTCATAGCCCGGAGTGCCCGCCGCGCGCGTGCCATCGTTCCGGTTCGCAATGCGTTGCAGGACACGTTCGTGCTGCAGGATGCCGTTCACGGTTACCGCGTGCCGCAGCTTGTTGGTATTGACCTCGTCGATTGCCGCGGTCGCAGAGATGGGAACCGCCAGGCTCCCCACCACCAATGCCGCCACGAGCAAAGTTCTTCTTCGCACAATGCCTCCCGATTCGAGTGGGACGCCGGCCGCCCGGTCGGGCAGCCGCGCTTTCCCGAATCGAACATCTACCCCTATTCGGGTCCCGGGTCAGGCACCTGGGCATCGTGACCAAATCGTGACCTTTGACCCCCGTACGGGGCTCACCGCAATCGACTGAATGCCTCCACCCGTTCGGATTGACCGGCGATCAGGATGACGTCGCCGTCGATGATGACCGTGTCGAGCTTCGTGTAGCTCCAGCCGACGCCCTCCCGGTGAAAGGCGGTCACCGTGACGCCGTGGGTGGCGCGTATCCGGGCCTCGCCGAGCGGCACCCCGATCAGCAGCGCCGGCGGGGTGGTCTTGACCAGGGCGAAATTCTCGCCGATTTCGATGTAGTCCTGCATGGCGCCGCGCACGAGGTGGGCGACACGTTTGCCCATGTCCTTTTCCGGGTAGATCACGTGGTGCACCCCGAGCTGAGTCAGGATCTCACCGTGCGGATCACTCACCGCCTTGGCCCAGATGTTGGCCAGTCCCAGTTTGAGCAGGAGAGACGAGGTGAGAATGTTCGCCTGGATGTCGCCGCCGATGGCCACGACCACGCTGCTGAACTCGGGAACCGACAGCTCGCGCAGGGTCGCTTCCCGGGTGGCGTCGGCACGAACGACGTGCGTGAGCAGACTGTTGTGCGCCTGCACAATGTCTTCGTCACCGTCGATGCCGAGAACCTCGGTGCCACCACGCATGAGTTCGAGCGCGAGCGCGCTGCCGAACCGGCCGAGGCCGATGACGACGACAGAGTCCGCGTCGGCGATGCGCGACCGGTCACGACGTCCGAACAGGGAGTATTTAGCCAATGATCGGCCTTTCCTTCGGGTATTCATAGGTGGAGCGGCGATCGCGCAGGGCGAGGGCCGATGCGAAGGTGATGGGGCCGAGACGGCCGATGAACATCAGAACGATGAGGATCACCTGGCCGGCGGGCGGCAGGCCGGCGGTGATGCCGGTGGACATTCCCACGGTGGCGAAGGCGGAGATGGCCTCGAACATGAGCGCGTCCATGGTGATGTCGGTCATCAGCATGAGACTGGCCGTTGCGGCAACGATCACGGCGACCGCCAGCAGCACGATGCTGATCGCCTGCCGGTGCACCGCGCGCGAGAGTCGCTTGCCGAAGACATTCACCGCCACCTCGCCGCGCACCTCCGTCCACAGGATGAAGAACAGCACGGCGAAGGTCGTGATCTTGATTCCGCCGGCGGTGCCGGCCGGACCGCCGCCGATGAGCATGAGCACGTCCATGCCGAGCAGGCTCGCGGAATCCATCTGGCCGATGTCGACACTGTTGAAGCCGGCGGTGCGTGTCTGCACCGATTGGAAGAACCCGGTGAGAATCTTGCCCGGCCAGTCCATCGGGCCGAGCGTGTTCGGATTGTTCCACTCCACGGCCGTGAGGTAGACGGATCCGAGCACGAGCAGGGTGATGGTTCCGACCACGACGATGCGCGTGTTCATGGTCCATTTAAGCGGGTGGCGCAGGTGCCGGCGCAGCTGCACGATGACGGGGAAGCCGAGTCCGCCGAGGATGACCGCTCCACAGATGGGCAGGCCGATCCACGGGTCGGTGGCGTACGACATGATGCTGTCGCTGAACAGGGCGAAGCCGGCGTTGTTGAAGCTGGATACCGCGTGGAAAACCCCCAGCCAGGCGGCACGCCCGAACGGCTCGCCGTACCCCGTGGCGAAGCGCAGCGTGAGCATCACGGCCACGATGGTTTCGATGACGAGGGAGATGGCGACGACGCCGCGCACGAGCCCCTTGACGTCTTCGAGACCCACGCTCTTCACCTCGGCGGCGGCGTTGATGCGGGAGCGCAGGGAGAGCTTACGCACGACGGCGAGTCCGACCACGGAGGCGAACGTCATGATGCCGAGGCCGCCCACCTGAATGAGCGCGAGAATCACGACTTGCCCGAACGTTGTCCAGTACGTGCTGGTGTCCACCACGGTGAGCCCGGTCACGCACACGGCCGAGGTCGCGGTGAAGATCGCTTCCAGAAACGTCGCGCTGCCGGGGCCCAGGCGAGCATTGGGCAGCATCAGAAGTGCTGTGCCCACCAGGATGGTGAAGGCGAAGGCGGATGCGACCACCTGCGCGGGGTGCAACCGGCGCCTCCCCTGGGGGAGATTTCCGACCTGCCTGCGGTCGTGACGCGTCGCCGGTGAGTGCACTCGATCACTCTACGCGGCACCCCGCGCCCACGTCGGTGCGGTGGGGAGGGGAATCCGGCGGGGTTGCCAGCCGTTTATCAGGTTCGGCGTCCGTTCACCGCGGATGCATGTGGTGGCAGCGATCGCGGGCCGCGGAAGCGCGCGCCGGACGGCATCCGCCGACCGAATGGGCACGATGCGCCGGCACCCGACCAAACCCCTGGGCGGAGGGCTCCGGACCATTGCCGTGCCCCGGATGACTACCCGGGACGTGTGGCCCGGAAAGCGGGCCGAGCAAAAGAACAACAATTTAGGAGTTCTCATGAACACGATCACCAAGCGCATTGCCGTATTCGGAGCAACCGGAGCCGCCGCCGGCGCTCTCATCATCGGCGGGGTCATCGCCCCGGCCCAGGCCGACACTCTCGACCGTGCCGCCAACACCACGAGCACCGTGTCGGACAGCTCGTCGACGCAGCAGCACACCGACCTCATCAACGACCTGTTCAACGGGGCGACCGGCAACGGGGTTCTGGGCAACGATGTAGCCGACGGCGGCGTGGCCAACGGCGGGCTCGTCAACGGCGGCATTGCAAACGGCTCGCTCAACCCGTCCGTCTCCGACGTGGCCTCCGGCACCGAGCTGGGCAACGGCAACGCCGTCGCCTCGGGCAACGACACCGCCGTTGATGCGCCCGTCACAGCACCCGTAGACGCTCCCGTCACCGCTCCGGTAGATGCGCCCGTCACCGCTCCTGCCGCAAACGGCACCTCGACCGACCTCGGCGGGGTCGATACCGGAAGCATCGACGGCGAGGTCAACGACCTCGTTGACAGCACCGTGGGCGACGCGCTCGACGGCATCGACCTCGGTGGAATCCTCGGGCGCTAGCCGCGCGGCCACACGCGACAGCGGAGCGTGACGAATGGGCGATTCCCTCCCCGGGGATCGCCCCTTCGTCGTCGCTGTCACACCCAGGATCCCATCACGCCCCCTGATGTGGTGCCACCTAAACGAAGGTCTGCGCACGAAGGGATTTGTGGGGCATACTCGTTGTACACGTCCAAGTCGATGGACGAACGTCATGGGGGCGAAGTGAATCGGGACATTGTACTGCGGCCCCACAGGCGCATCGTTCGTGAGACGTTTCTGGTTTTTCTCGCCTTCTGCGCGCCGGCATTCACCGTTCTCTACTGGTTGAACGCTCCGAATGGAGCCTGGCTCCCCGTGCTCATCGCGCAGGTCGTCGTGACCCTCGCGTACGTGCTGAGCATGGTCGCCGCCCGCCGAGTCATGATTCGCGTGGACGCGACCGGCATCTCCGAGCGCGGATTCCTTCGCCGTTACGTGACATTCCCGCACGCAACCCTCGGCCGGGTCGTGCTGCTCAACCTTTATGCCAGCGGCTCCCTCGACACGAACCAACAGCTCTTCGTGACAGACGCCGACGGCAAGCTGCTCGTGCGGATGCGCGGACAGTTCTGGTCGGACACGGATATGGCGCTCTTGGCCGACATCCTGGAGGTGCCCGTGGTGCGCGTGCCGGAGCCGGTCACGCTCGCCGATCTCAACCGACTGCGACCGGAACTGCTCTACTGGTTTGAGCGTCGGATGACTCTGCCGCCCAGTGGGCGCACGCTTCCCGCCACCGATTCCAGCGACGTCACGGCCCGTTGACGGGCTCCGCGGCGTCCATGGTCAGTATGTAGTTGTTCTCCCCGTCGACCTCGGGACGCAGGCCACGGGCCATGGCCCCCGTGAACAGGCGCCGCGAGTCGGCGCGCAGGCGCCTGGCCGCTTCGGGGTCCGTCGCCCGCAGTTCTTCGAAATCCACGTTGAGCGCGAGTCGTTCCGTCCCGGTCCACGCGGGCGGCGGGTGGCCGTTCAGCGCCCGCTGCACCCGTGCGGATTCAAGGCGCCAGCGAACCTCGAACCGGTCGCTCTGATCGCTCCCGGTGATGGCATCGTCGAGCCGGCCGTAGAAATCAGGCAGAAACAGCGTCGCCTCGGCGCCGAGCTTCACGAGGTTGAAGTGCGCGTTGCGCCGGATGAGCGGGTCGAAGGTCCACCGCATCTCGGTGACGCCCTGCTCGAGGCAGACGGCGCGTTGGAAGAGTTTCAGCGCATACCCGACGCCGTGGCTGCGGCGCCACGGCACGACGGCCGCCATGTGCGAATGCAGGTGCAACCCGCCGGTCCAGCCGAGGAATCCGAGCGCGGCCCCCACGGGCCTGCCGTCGCCGAGAGCGACGAGAATCGTGTTGCCCGCGTAGTCCAGGGCGAGCAGCATCGACCGGTCCGGCCCGCGCCCTGCACCCCAGGTGCGGTCGAAGAGACCGCGCACGCCGGTGATGTCCGGAGGGTCTGCGGCGCGCACCACGACCCCGGCGGCCCGCGCCGCGGCATCCGCCTGTCGAAACGCCTCCGCGGTGAGATCTGGCGTCGTGTCTGCCGTCATGCAAAAAGTAGACCACGAAAACTACCCAGATGGGCCTCTGACGAGCAGATTACGGCGGCGACGCGACGCTACCGATCACTGTGCAACCGGACGCCGCCCCGCCAGGTGTCGTTCGCCGTCGAGCTTCGCGGCCAGCGGGGCCCACACGACCACGGCCACACCCAGACCGATCAACAGGCCACCGATCGTGTCGGTGAGCCAGTGCGCACCGAGGTAGGTGCGGCTGAGCAGCATGATGACCGTGTAGGCCACCCCCGCGGCCCAGACCCAGACCCGCGGAAACAGGACCGCGAGCACCATGGCCATGGTGGCCGCGTTGGCGACGTGACCGGACGGAAACGACCCGAAATCGCTGGTCACGAGGATCTCAAGCGGGCGTGCGCGGCCGAAGAGTTGCTTGAGCAGTTGCACGATCCCCGCGCTCACGATCGTGGCCGCAAGAAAATACCCCGCCGCCCACGGACGTTTGAGAATGAGCAGCACGGTCGCGAGGAGCACGGGCACCACAATGACACCGATCACACCCCCGCCGAGAGCGTTCATGAACAGCGCGGGGACGTCCCAGAACGTCGCCCGGTGTTCGATGATCTCTTCCATCCACTCGGCATCAATCTCGGGCACACCACTCGAGCGAACCACGGCGAGGAAGCCGAGCCCGGCGGCGAGAGCGAGGGCGAGGGCGCCGCTGATCAGGGGCCAACGCCGGGCGATTCTTCGGGCCCCCGGCGTCGCCGCACGTTCCGGTGCCGCTGGAGTAGTCATGGCGCCATCGTAAACCAGGCGGGTGCCGCTCCCCGGTTCAGTGCTCGAGGGCCGGCACGCGCCGGGGCCGCACGATGAGCCAGAGGGAGAGGATGCCCAGCACCGCGGTCGTCGCCATCACGGCCGACATCGGCACGGCGGTGCCCACACCGAGCAGCCCCACGATCGGCGAGATGAGACCGGCGACGCCGAAGTTGGCGGCACCGAGCAACGAGGCGGCGGTCCCCGCCTCACGTCCGTGCCCGTTGAGCGCGATCACCTGAACGCTCGGCAGGGTGAAGCCGCAGGCGGCGATGAAGAACCAGAGCGGCACGACGGTGCCCCAGAGTCCGGCGCCGGCGAGGTCGAGCAGCATGATCGCGACGGCGGTGATGAGCAGAACAACGGTCGACACGGACAGAATCCACTGCGGACCCACGTTCAGCCGGTGCATGAGCCGGGCGCTCAGCTGAACGCCGGTGACGATGCCGAGGGAGTTCACCGCGAAGAGCAGACCGTACTGTTGGGCGCTCAGGTCGTAGACCTGCTGAAAGAGGAACGGCGATGCCGACAGGTACGAGAACAGCCCGGTGAACGTCATGGCCCCGATGATGGCGACCCCCACGAACGTACGGTCGCCGAGCACCGCGCGGTAGCGCTTCGCGAGGGTGTTGTGCCCGCGCGCGTGTCGTTCACCGGCCGGGAGCGTCTCCACGATGAAGAACGCCACCGCAAGGATCACCAGGGTGCCGTAGGAGGCGAGCACCCAAAAGATTCCGCGCCACGGCATCACCAGGAGCAATTGCGAGCCGATGACCGGGGCGAGAACAGGCGCGAGGCCGCTCACCAGGGCCAGTCGGGAGAGCATGCGCACGAGCGGCTTGCCGCCGAAGAGGTCCCGCACCATGGCGAGCGCGACAACGGCGCCGGCCGCGGCGCCGAAGCCCTGCAGCACGCGGAACACCCCGAGCCACGCGATGTCGGTCGAGAGCGCGGCGCCCACGCAGGCCAGGATATGGAACCCGGTGGCGAGCATGAGCGGCAGTCGGCGGCCCACCTTGTCACTCCACGGCCCCACAACGAGCTGCCCGAACCCGAACCCGATCATGGTCCCGGTGAGCGTCAGCTGAATGGCCGCGGCCGACACCCCGAGATCACTCTCGAGGGTGGGGAAGGCGGGCAGGTAGAGGTCGATGGTGAACGGTCCGAGCGCGGTGAGCGCCCCGAGGATCAGCACGTAGACCATCCGTTGGCGTCGGCTGAGGGCGTCGCCCGGGTGGCGACCGGTGGAGCGGAGTTGTGCGGCGCTAACCACAGGAATGGCGGCGGTAGTCACGTGACGGGCTTCCTCGGAGTCGATGCGGACGGTGTCGATGTGCGAGCCGATGGTGCGCACGGGTGCTGGAGACGGCGTTCGGGCGTCGAGTCGCAAGCGAGACGGTCGGCAGCGAAAACCGCACTCTCTTCAGAGACAAGCCCGCCGGGGCCGTTCCTATTCCCGCGAACCCTGAACCGCGGCGAAGTGGCCGACGGCGTCAGGACGGCCCCACGCCGCTCGGGTCGTCAAGCAGCCCCTCGAACGCGAGCTCGGCCGCGCCGATCATGAGCAGGTTGGAGCCCAGCTCGGCGGCGCTGACCTGCACGCATCCGAACGAGGCAGAGAGCGTTCTCGCCGCCACGGCGGCGCGCAGCCGATCGGGGTCGACGGCGAACAGGGCGGAGAGAAACCCGCCGAGCACGACCGACTGCGGGTTGAGGATATTGATCGCGCCGGCCAGAGCCACCGCGAGAAAGTCCAACTGCCGGTTGACCTCGTCGCGTACCTGATCCGAGTCGGAGGCGAGCAGGGCCTGCTCCAGTTCATCGGGATCGGCGTTGTGCAGCCCGAGCACCGCGAGCAGTTCCTGCCGGGTCACCTCGGCTTCGAGGGTGCCGGTGAGTCCGGCGGAATCGGTGCGGGCCCCGCTGCTGACCCTGGTGTGGCCGAACTCGCCCGCGAAGCCGGCGATGCCGCCGGCCGGGCCGCCGCCGATGATCATGCCGCCGCCGATGCCGCTCGCGCCGCCGTTGAGGTAGATCAGGTCGGTCATGCCCTTGCCCGCGCCGAAGTACTGTTCGGCGAGCGCGCCGAGGCTGGCATCGTTGGCGGCGAAGACCGGGAACCCGGTCGCCTGCTCCAGCATTTCTTTGAACGGTTCGTCGGTCCATTCGAGGTGCGGGGCGAGGCGCACGAGACCGTCCTGGGCGCGGACCAGACCGGGAACGGCGACGCCGATCGCGACCACCCGGAACCGGGTCTCCAGTTCGCCGCGCATCCCGTCGATCACGGCAGTGGCGATGTTCACCGCCTCCGTCGCGCTGGGCGAGCGTTCGGTCGGGTAGCGGATGCGCCGGTGCACCGTGCCGTCGAGGCCGATGATTCCGATGGTGACGGCGTCGATCTCCGGATTCACAGCCAGCGCCACGACCCGCTCGGCGCAGAACACCACCGGGCTGGGCCGTCCGACCTGGTTGGTGGAATCCGGGTCGCGTTCGCCGGCGAGGCCGAGTTGGCCGAGCTCGCCGACCAGAGCCGCGATCGTGGACCGGTTCAGTCCGGTCAACCGGGTCAGCTGCGCGCGGGAGGTGGGCCCGTTTCGGTGGATGATGCGCAGAATCGTCGACAGGTTGTGCCGACGCACATCGTCATGGTTGCTGCCCTGCACAGTGTTTCCGTTCCACTCGTCAGGTTTCAGGTTACCGCGTCGACTCCCTCCGCCACTCGGGCCCGGATCACCGCCCGCCGCAGCCGGACGCCCGCCGGGATGTGTTAGGTTGCCTTGGGCAACAAACCAGCAGCGCCGCCGAGAGACAGGACACCCCTCATGGAATTTCGTTATCTGGGAAACAGCGGACTGAAAGTTTCCGCACTCACCTACGGCAACTGGCTGACGCACGGCTCGCAGGTGGAGAACGACACCGCCGCGCTGTGCGTGCGCGCCGCACTCGACGCCGGCATCACCACGTTTGACACCGCGGACACGTATGCGAACACCGTGGCCGAGAGCGTGCTCGGCGAAGCCCTCAAGGGCGAGCGCCGCCAGTCGCTCGAGATCTTCACCAAGGTGTACTTCCCGACCGGTCCCAAGGGCCACAACGACACCGGACTCAGCCGCAAGCACATCTTCGAGTCGATCGACGGTTCGCTCAGCCGCCTGCAGACCGACTACGTCGATCTGTACCAGGCGCACCGCTACGACCCGGAAACACCGTTGGAAGAGACCATGCAGGCCTTCGCCGACGTCGTGCGCCAGGGCAAGGCACTGTACATCGGCGTCAGCGAGTGGAACGCGGAGCAACTCCGCGCGGGCCACGCGCTCGCCCGCGAGCTCGGCATTCAACTTGTGTCGAACCAACCGCAATACTCCATGCTGTGGCGCGTGATCGACGCGGAGGTCGTGCCGGCATCCGTTGAGCTGGGCGTGTCACAGATCGTGTGGTCCCCCGTGGCTCAGGGCGTGCTCACCGGAAAATACCTGCCGGGCCAGCCGCCGATGGCGGGTAGCCGCGCAGCGGATGCCCGGGGCGGTGCCGACATGATCTCCCGCTGGATGAGCGACGAGGTCCTGACGAGCGTGCAGCGCCTGCAACCGATCGCGGACGGCGTGGGGCTCACCATGGCCCAGCTGGCGCTCGCCTGGGTGTTGCAGAACCAGAATGTGGCCTCGGCGATCATGGGGGCGTCTCGCCCGGAGCAGATCGTCGACAATGTGAAGGCCGTCGGCGTCACGCTCGAACCCGCCGTCATGGCGCAGATCGACGACGTGACCCGGGCGCTGGCCGAGGTCGACCCGCGCAAGACCACGTCTCCCGAGACCCGGCTGTCCTAGTCGCGCCGGGACTTCCGCTCCCCGCGTCCCCCTCCTCCCGCGCGCAAAACCGGTGTTTCTGAGACACGCCGAGTTCCGACGTCGGGAATGACGGCGTGTCGGGACATTTCCCGGTTTTGCGCAATCCCCCTTCGACCCAAACCAGGAGTACAGATGAGAATTGCAGTCACCGGCGGTAGCGGCAAGCTCGGACGCAGCGTTGTCGCGCGGCTCACGAGCCAAGGCCACGCCGTTACGAACCTCGATATGTCGGGCGAACGCGGCTCGGGCTTCACGAAGATCGACCTCACCGACTACGGCCAGGTCGTCGATGTGATGTTCGGCATCAACGACCGCACCGACGGCTTCGACGCGGTCGTGCACCTCGGAGCCATCCCGGCGCCCGGCCTGCACGCGGACGCAGCCACGTTCCACAACAACATGCTGTCCACCTACAACGTGTTCCAGGCCGCGCGCCGAGCGGGGATCAAGCGCATCGTCTACGCCTCAAGCGAGACGGTCCTGGGCCTGCCGTTCGACATCGACCCGCCGTACATCCCGGTTGACGAGGAGTACCCGGCCCGGCCGGAGAGCACCTACTCTCTCGTGAAGCACCTTGAAGAGCAGATGGCGATCGAACTCGTGCGCTGGGATCCGACACTCAGCATCACGGCACTGCGCTTCTCCAACGTGATGGACCCGGAGGACTACGCCGCGTTCGGTGCCTTTGATGCCGATGCCACCCTGCGCAAGTGGAACCTGTGGGGCTACATCGACGGCCGGGACGGAGCGCAAGCGGTGGCGCGGGCGCTCGAGACGGCCGGTCCCGGCTTTGAGACGTTCATCATCGCGGCGGCGGACACCGTGATGACCCGCTCGTCGGCCGGCCTCGCCGCGGAGGTATTTCCGAACGTGCCCGTGGTGAAGGACGTGACGGAGCACGAGACGCTGCTGTCGATCGACAAGGCGCGGCGCCTGCTCGGCTTCGCGCCGGAGCACAGTTGGCGCGACCAGGCCTAGCCGATCGGCGCCCGCGGGCCCGCTCCGGCCACCGGGGCGGGCCCGGCGGGAGGCGCCGTTGATTCCCGCACGATCAGCTTCGTCTCCAACTCGATGTGGTTGGCGTCGATCCGGTCGCCACGGGACAGTCTCAGCACCGAGCGCAGCGCTGCCGCTCCCATCTCGAAGAGGGGTTGCGCGACGGAGGTGAGGCGCGGCACCGCGAGCTCGCCGTTGTTGGTGCCGTCGAAGCCCACGACGCTGAGGTCCCGGGGCACCCGAATCCCCCGACGATGCGCCTCGGCGAGCACGCCCAGGGCGATGCTGTCGCTCGCGGCGAAGATCGCGGTCGGGGCGAGGCCCACGCCCATGAGTGAGTCCAGCCCGGCGACCCCCGTCGCCGTAGTGAAGTCTCCCGATCGAACGAGCCCATTCTCGGCCTCGATGCCGGCATCGGCGAGGGCGGCGTGATAGCCGTGCAGGCGCGCCCGGCTGCACGCGGCATCCTCCGGTCCGCCGAGGAACGCGATGCGACGATGGCCGAGCTCGATCAGATGCCGAGTAGCCGACCGACCACCGGCCCAGTTCGTCGCCCCAATGGTCGGAACATCGTCCTGGGTAGAACTGAGCGGGTCGATGAGCACGACCGAGATCCCACAGGCAGCGAAGGAGTCAAGCTGCGTCTGGCCGATGTCGCTCGTCACGAGAATCAGACCCCGCCGATCGGCCGCACTCAGTCGTCTGGCCCATGCTGCGCTGTCCGTGTCCGCCAATTGCTTGGGGCTCACCGTGCTGATGACGATCTCCACCTGCTCGATGCTCGCGAGGGCGACGATGCCGCGCATCACCTCGATCGAATACGCGGAGTTGAGCTTGTCGATCACGAGGTCGACCAGGGCGGGGCTGTAGGACTTCGCCCGGCGTCGCTGCGGGGATTCGTAGCCGAGGGCGTCGATCGACTTTTCGACCAGTGCGCGTGTGGTCGCGGAGACATCGTCCCGGCCGTTCACGACTTTCGAGGCTGTCGGGACGGAGACGCCCGCGGCATCCGCTATCTGCCGGAGGGTGATCCGACGCACTTTGGTGACCATGCCTGACATGCTAGTCGGCTTCGAAACTTTTCGGAAACACTTGTGGCCGATTTGTTGCTTGACGCGCGTTATTCGGGTGGCTAGTGTGAACTCACCAAGCAAAAACTTGCGAAAGTTTTCGCTCACACTGTGTTCAACCACTGCGATTTTGGGCTGCTTCGACGATGAAGCGGTGCGTTGACGACCTCACCTCTCCGGTGGCCATTGCAGGCTTCCGGATACGAAACGGAAGAAGACATGACTCTCAGGACTCGACGGCTCGCCCGCACTGCGGCGTTCACCCTCACGGCCGCGGTGGCACTTTCCGCCTGCGGCACGACCGGACCGACCACAACCTCGGCAGGCGACGGCGACCTCAGTATGTGGGGGCTCAGCAACGCGCCGATGCAACAGATCATGACGGACTCCGTCGAGAGCTGGAACGAGAGCAATCCCGATGAGACGATCGGGATCGACTTTTTCGCCAACGACGCCTACAAGACCAAGGTGCGCACGGCGATCGGAGCCGGAGCGGGCCCCACGTTCATCTACGGCTGGGGAGGCGGAATCCTCAAGTCCTACGTGGATGCCGACGAGGTCGTCGACCTCACCCCGTACCTGGAAGCCAACCCCGAGCTCAGCGACCGGTATATCCCGTCCGTGGCCAAGAACGGGGTCATCGACGGCAAAACCTACGCCGTTCCCAACAACTACACCCAGCCCGTCGTGCTGTACTTCAACAAGCAGGTCTTCGACGAACTCGGAGTGGAAGCGCCCACAACCTGGGACGAGCTTCTTGCGCTCATCCCGGTGTTCAACGATGCCGGCATCGCGCCCCTCTCCCTCGGCGGCCAGTCCAAGTGGCCGAATCTGATGTGGCTCGCCTACCTCGTCGACCGCATCGGCGGTCCGGAGGTCTTCCAGGCCGTCCTCGACGGCGAACCCGATGCGTGGTCGGATCCTGCGGTGATCGAGGCGCTGACCAAGATTCAGCAGCTCGTGGACGCGGGCGGCTTCGTCGAGGGCTTCTCGTCGATCGCCGCCGACACAAATGCCGACCAGGCCCTGCTCTACACGGGACGCGCGGCGATGATGCTGCACGGCGCCTGGGTGTACTCGTCGATCAAGGCGGATGCCGGCGACTTCGTCTCCAGCGGCAAGCTCGGCTTCGTTCCGTTCCCCGCCGTTGAAGGCGGCGTCGGCGACCCCCTCAATGTGACGGGCAACCCGTCGAACTTCTGGTCGGTCTCCTCCAAGGCGACCAAAGAGCAGCAGCAGGCCGCGGTCGACTACCTCACCACCGGGATGCTCAATGAAACCTACGTCGACCAGCTCATCGCCGCCGGGTCGGTCCCCGTGGTCACCGGGATCAAGGACAAGCTGGCCTCGTCCGACGACAAGGACTTCCTCACCATGGTGTACTCGATGACCGCCGATGCGCCCCATTTTCAGCAGTCCTGGGACCAGGCCCTCTCCCCGGCGGCCGCTGACGCGATGCTCACGAACCTGGACCTGATCTTCCTCGACCAGCAGACCCCCCAGGAATTCGCCGCGATCATGAACGGGACGCTGGAGAAGTGACCGCCGCGCTCTCGGAGCGCGGGACGCGGGTGCGCGCCCAGGCGCGCACCCGCGGGCCCTCGGGCTGGTTTGCCGCCCCCGCGCTCGTGCTCTTCTTCGTTTTTGCACTCATGCCGGTCCTCGGAGTGGTCGCCCTGAGTTTCACCTCGTGGAACGGCCTCGGCACGATCACCTTTGACGGGACCGTGAGCTGGCGCAAGGTCCTCGCGGACCCCGTCACCGTCAATGCCCTTGTCGTGACCGGCAAGATCATGCTGTTCAGCTTCATCGTTCAGGCGCCGATCAGTCTGCTGCTCGGTGTTTTCACCGCCGGTGTGCAGAAGTATCGGGCACTACTGGCCGTGCTCTATTTCATCCCCCTTCTGCTGTCATCCGCCGCCGTGGCCATCGCGTTCAAGGCGCTCCTCGACCCCAACTTCGGGCTCGGTCCCGTCACGGGACTGGCGCTGCTCCGACAGGACTGGCTCGGCAACAGTGATCTCGTGCTATTCGTCGTCGTTTTCGTCATCGCCTGGCAGTTCGTGCCGTTTCACACCCTCATCTACCAGGGCGGGGTGAAGCAGATTCCACGTTCCCTGTTCGAGGCGGCCGAGATCGATGGCGCCAGTCGCATGCAGCAGTTCTTCGCGGTGACCCTGCCGCAGCTCAAGTACACGATCATCACATCGTCGACGCTGATGATCGTCGGCTCGCTCACCTATTTCGACCTCATCTTCGTGCTCACCGCCGGCGGCCCCGGGTACGCCACACGTCTGCTGCCCCTCCACATGTACATCACGGGGTTCCGGGCGAACGACATGGGTGCGGCGAGCGCCCTCGGAGTGATCCTCGTCGTGATCGGACTCGTTCTCGCCCTCGTACTGCAGCGACTCGGCGGCCGTGACCGCTCGTCAAGCCAATTGGATGGTGCCTGATGTCCACAACCCTCACCACCACGCCCCCGACGACGACCCCGCACAGTCACCCGCCGCAGCGGCGGCACCGGCGGCAGCGGCGGCAGCGCGAGCGCCCCAACTACCTCGGCGGCCTGTCGGGGTGGATCTGGCTCGTCATCATCATCCTGCCCCTCTACTACGTCGTCATGACGAGTTTCAAGAACCAGGTGGGATTCTTCGCCTCGAATCCGCTCCTGCCCGCCTCCGATCCGACGCTCGACAACTACGCCCTGGTGCTCCGGTCCGGGTTCGTCACGTATCTGGTGAACAGCATCATCGTGACCGTCGGCGCGGTCGGACCGGCCCTGCTCGTGTCATTCATGGCCGCCTACGCGGTGGTGCGGGGACGGGGACGCTTCATCGCGCTCACCAACACCGTCTTTCTGATGGGGCTCGCGATCCCGCTGCAGGCCACGATCGTGCCGATCTATCTGATCATCACCAAGATGGGATTGTACGATTCGCTCCTCGCCCTGATCTTGCCCTCGGCCGCGTTCGCCCTGCCCATCTCGGTACTGATCCTGTCGAACTTCATGCGCGACATTCCGAACGAACTGTTCGAGTCCATGCGACTCGACGGGGCGTCGAACTGGTCGATCCTCTGGCACCTGGTGTTGCCGATGACCCGGCCGGCGGTCGTCACCGTGGGCATCTACAACGCCCTGCAGGTGTGGAACGGCTTCCTGTTCCCGCTGATTCTCACCCAGAGCCCCGACAAACGAGTTCTTCCGCTCTCGCTGTGGGCCTTCCAGGGTGAATTCAGCGTGAACGTGCCGGCGATTCTCGCCGCGGTCGTTCTCTCCACGCTTCCGCTGCTCCTGCTCTACATCTTCGGTCGCCGTCAACTGCTCGGCGGCCTCACGGCAGGGTTCAGCAAGTGACGCGCCCGCTGCGGGTCGGCCTGATCGGCTACGCGTTCATGGGCGCCGCCCACTCGCACGCCTGGCGCAACGCGCACCGATTCTTCGACCTGCCCGTGACCCCGGAACTCGCGGTGCTCGTGGGCCGAAACGAGGAGAAGACCCGGGCGGCGGCCGTCCGGTTCGGCTGGCAGGAGACCGAGACCGACTGGCGCCGCCTCATCGACCGCGATGACATCGACGTGATCGACATCTGCACGCCCGGGGACAGCCACGCCGAGATCGCGATCGCCGCCCTCGAAGCCGGCAAACACGTCTTGTGCGAGAAACCGCTCGCCAATTCCGTGGCCGAGGCCAAACGCATGACGGATGCCGCGGCATCCGCGGCCGCCCGCGGTGTGTTCGCGATGTGCGGATTCAGCTATCGTCGCACCCCCGCCCTCGCTCTCGCCCGGCAGTTCGTTCAGGAAGGCCGGCTGGGCACCATCCGTCACGTCCGAGCGCAATACCTGCAGGACTGGCTGTCCGACGAGAACGCGCCGCTCACCTGGCGCATGGACAAGGATCGCGCGGGGTCGGGCGCGCTCGGGGATATCGGAGCGCACTCAATCGATGCGGCCCAGTTCGTGACCGGAACGACCATCTCGGGTGTCTCGGCGATCATGGAGACCTTCGTGACCACCCGACCGCTCGGCGGCGACCTGGTCGGGTTGGGCGGCGTCGGCAGCACCGACTCCGCGCGCGGGTCCGTGACCGTCGACGACACCGCCCTGTTCACCGCGCGATTCGGTGCGGGCACCGTCGGCATCTTCGAGGCCACCCGGTTCGCGCTCGGGCGCAAGAATGCCATGCGCCTGGAGGTGAACGGAAGCGATGGTTCGGTCGCCTTCGACTTTGAAGACATGAACAGCCTGCAGTTCTTCGACGGCAACGACGACGAGGGCACCCAGGGTTTTCGCCGCATCAATGTGACGGAACCGGTGCATCCCTACACGGGTTCGTGGTGGCCGACCGGCCATGGACTCGGCTACGACCACCTGTTCACCAACCAGATCGCGGACTTCGTGCGCTGCCTCACCGTCGGCGAGCAGCCGCGTCCCTCTTTTGCAGATGCGTTGCAGGTTCAGCAGGTGCTGTCCGCGGTCGAGGAGAGTGCCGGGGCACAGAGCCGCTGGACCGGTGTGGGCGCGGCGACCTGATCATGGCCGGCCGCGGCATCCGCTCCCCCATTTTTCAACGAAAGGACCTATTACAGTGACGAATTCGACCAAGCGGGCCATCATCGTTCGCGGCGGCTGGGATGGACACCAACCCGTCGAGGCGACCGGGATGTTCATCCCGTTCCTGGAAGAGAACGGTTTCGAGGTAACGGTCTTCGACGGCTCCTCGGTCTATGCCGACGCGGAGACCATGGCCGGCGTTGACCTCATCGTGCAGTGCAACACCATGAACACCATCGAGAAGGCCGAGATTGCGGGGCTGCGCGCCGCCGTGCTGGCCGGTACCGGCCTCGCCGGGTGGCACGGCGGGATCGCCGATTCCTATCGGGACTGCGCGGACTACCTGCAGCTGATCGGCGGGCAGTTCGCCCACCACCCCGGCAAGCACCCGAGCGAGCTCACGGGTGAGCAGTCGGACAACTACCTCCCCTATCGCATCGACGTGTCGCCTGAGGCCGTCGAGCACCCGATCATGCGCGGAATCGACAGCTTCGACGTCGTCACCGAGCAGTACTGGGTGCTCAGCGACGACTACATCGATGTGCTCGCCACGACCACGCTGCCGGCCCGTGAATGGGACGCGTGGAACCGCCCCATCACTTCTCCCGCCGTCTGGACCAGGCAATGGGGAGAGGGCAGCATCTTTGTCAGCACGGCCGGCCACAACGTGGCCGTGCTGGAAGATACCACCGTACGCACCATTATCGAAAGGGGTCTCCTATGGGCGAGCCGCTGAACGTCGGAATCATCGGATGCGGAAAGATCATCTCGCAGTATCTGGAGACGCTGGCGCGCCTCGACGACGTGCACCTGATCGCGGTCGCCGACATTGACGAGTCCCGGGCGGCCGCCGTCGCTGCATCCGTTCCGGGCGTTCGCGCTCTCACGGTGGACGAGATCCTGGCTTCGCCGGACATCAAGGTGATCGTCAACCTCACCATCCCCGCCGCGCACGCCGAGGTGTCCCTGCGGATCATCGCCGCCGGGAAGTCGGTTTACGTGGAGAAGCCCCTCACCTCGACGACGGAGGAGGCTCGCGGCGTGCTCTCTGCGGCAGCGGAAGCGGGCGTCTTCGTCGGGTGCGCCCCGGACACGGTGCTCGGAACCGGAATCCAAACGGCACGGCGCGCCATTGACGACGGTGTGATCGGATCGCCGATCTCGGCCACCGCGACCATGCTCACGCCCGGTCATGAACGCTGGCACCCGAACCCCGACTTCTACTATGTCGCCGGCGGCGGGCCGCTCCTGGACATGGGGCCGTACTACATCACCGCCCTCGTCACGCTGCTGGGACCGGTGGTACGCGTGATGGGCGCGGCAAGCGCGACGCGCCCCACCCGAACCATTTCCAACGGCGATCGGGTGGGCGAAGTCATCCCGGTGACCACTCCGACCCACGTCACCGGCGTTCTCGTGCATGAGTCCGGTGCCATCTCGACGATCGTCACGAGCTTCGATGCCGTCGCCACGACGGCCTCCAACATCGAGGTGCACGGGGAGCTCGGCTCACTCGGGGTGCCGGACCCCAACCACTTCGACGGGGACGTGCGCCTGTGGGCCCTCGGCGACACGGAGTGGAGCACCCTTCCCGTGTCGGCGGGGTACTCCCAGGCCGCGCGAGGCTACGGCCTGGCCGATATGGCCTGGTCCTCGAGCGACGGGCAGCTCGATGGAACGCGCGCCAACGGCGCTCTCGCGTTCCACGTACTCGAGGTGATGGAATCGCTCCTGCACTCGGCGGAGACGTTCGAGTCGGCGACCATCACCAGCACGGTGGAACGTCCCGCGGCGGTGCAGCTCTCCGACCGCTGACGGTGGGAGCGGATGCCGGTTCACGCGATCCGGCATCCGCTCTCCGCCGCGGCCTCAACGTCCGAAGACCGTGCGCTCGAGGAAGGCGTTGCGGAATTTGTGCTGCGGGTCCATGCGCTCGGCCAGGTCCTGGAAGTCCGAGAATTTCGGGTACAGCGGCGCGAGGTCCATAGCCCCGAGCCGGAACAGTTTTCCCCAGTGCGGGCGCGCCTGAAAGGGAACGAGGGCGGCCTCGATGAGCACGAGCACCTTCTCCACGGCCTCCTGCTCGGGCTTCCAGGTGAAGTGCAACCCGATGCCGGCGCGCCCCTGGTTGGGACTGAGCCACAGGTCGTCCGCGGCCATCGTGCGCACCTCGCTCACGAGCAGCAGCGGCGTGATCTCACCGGAAAGCTCCCGCATTGCTGCGATCGCGGCAACCGCATGCTCGCGGGGCACGAGGTACTCGCTTTGCAGCTCCGCGCCGCTGCTGGGGGTGAACGCGAGCCGAAAATGGGCCAGCCGGTCGTGCCACGGTCCCCAGACCCCCAACTGTTGGGTGCAGTTTTCGGCGGACAGGTTTGGCAGCGGATGCCGTCCCACCGTTGCCGGCGTGCCCCCGAAGAACTCGTCCCGGGGGACATAGGCATCCTCCGCATCCGTTCGACGGCTCTTGAGCCACGCCTGGTCGACCCGGTCTCCGCTCCAATCCGTGAAGAGGCTGACGCTGTAGGCGGCTGAGGTGACGGCATCGAAGTGCGCCAGCACGGCCGACCAGGGCAGGTTCTCGAACACGTCCTGGCGCACCTCGAAACTCGGCTGTATCTCCAGGGTCACCCGCGTGACGATGCCCATCGCGCCGAGACCCACGACGAGCCCGGCGAAGTCCGGCGATTCGTCGCGGGACACGCTGATGAGTTCGCCCGTGCCGGTGACGAGGTCGAGCGCGGTCACGGCGGTCGCGAGGTTGCCGTTTCGGTCGCCTGACCCGTGTGTGCCGGTGGCAATCGCGCCGGCCACCGAGATGTGCGGGAGCGACGCGAGGTTGTGCAGGGCGAACCCTCGGTGGGCAAGGGCCTCGGCGAGAATGCCGTATTTCGTTCCCCCACTCACGGTGACCGTGCCCGCCTCCTCATTGGTGACGATGTTGGCATCGAGGTAATGCAGGGATACCAGCACGCCGTCGGTATCGGCGATGTCGTTGAAGGAATGGCGAGAGCCGAGCGCCCGCACCTTCGCGGCACCCGCAACAACGCTCTGCACCTCGGCAACGCTTTTGGGGGTCGCCACCCCGGCGGCTGCGTAGCGGAAATTTCCGGCCCAGTTCAGTTCTGCTGTCACGATCTGCGGTCCTTGCCCGATGGAAGAGGAATTTGAGGTGCTCAAGACATTACGCGGTTCACCGGCCCGCGACCGCACACTCGCGCACCCGCGTGGCGCCGCGACTGTCCGACCGCCTGCGCCATGCCGCACGTGCTGACCGGCTCGTTCTCTCCAATCCGGCCCGCGCGGTCGCGCTGGCGCGCAATCTGCCCTAATATGTTCTAACCTACAACAAATCATCAACGTTGCTGACAGACAAGGATCACCATGGCACTCACGCCCACCCGCGAAGACAAGTTCTCCTTCGGCCTTTGGACCATCGGATACAACGGCGCCGACCCGTTCGGCGGGCCGACCCGACCGGAACTCGACGTGGTCGACGCCGTCACCAACCTGGCCGAGCGAGGCGCCTACGGCCTCACGTTCCACGACGACGACCTGTTCGCCTTCGGATCAACGGATGCCGCGCGCCAGTCCCAGATCGACCGGCTCAAGGGCGCACTGGACGACACCGGGCTCATAGTTCCCATGGTCACCACGAACCTGTTCAGCGCTCCCGTGTTCAAGGACGGCGGCTTCACCTCCAACGACCGCGCCGTGCGCCGGTTCGCGATGCGCAAGGTGATGCGCAACCTCGACCTCGCGGCGGAACTCGGCGCCAAGACGTTCGTGATGTGGGGCGGCCGTGAGGGCGCCGAGTACGACGCGGCCAAGGACATCCGTTCAGCATTGGAGCGTTACCGCGAGGCCGTCAACGTGCTCGGCGACTACGTCACCGACAAGGGCTACGACATCCGCTTCGCGATCGAGCCCAAGCCCAACGAGCCGCGCGGCGACATTCTGCTGCCCACGGTGGGGCACGCGATGGCGTTCATCACGACCCTTGAGCGTCCCGAGCTCGTGGGGGTGAACCCCGAAGTCGGCCACGAGCAGATGGCCGGGCTCAACTTCACGGCCGGCATCGCGCAGGCGCTCTACCAGGGCAAGCTGTTCCACATCGACCTCAACGGCCAGCGCGGAATCAAGTACGACCAGGACCTCGTCTTCGGCCACGGCGACCTGCACAACGCCTTCTCGCTCGTCGACCTGCTCGAAAACGGCGGCCCGAACGGCGGCCAGGCCTACACCGGACCTCGGCACTTCGACTACAAGCCGTCCCGCACGGAAGACGTGTCTGGCGTGTGGGACTCGGTATCCGCCAACATGCGCACCTATCTGTTGCTCAAGGAACGCGCGGCCTCGTTCCGCGCCGACCCGGAGGTGCAGGAGCACCTCGCCGCCTCCATGGTTCCCGCACTGTCGCAGCCGACACTCGCGCCCGGCGAGAGCTACGACGACCTGCTGGCCGACCGTGCCTCGTACGAGGACTTCGCCCCCGACGATTACTTCGGCGCGAATGGATTCGGCTTCGTGCGCCTGCAGCAGCTCGCCCTCGAACATCTGCTCGGCGCCCGCTAAACCTCACCCACGGCACCGCGCTCCGCTCCGCAAAACCGGTGTTTCTGAGACACGCCGAGGTAACCGGCCGCGCCACGCGGCGCGCCGCCGAAAACACCGGTTTTGCGGCGGATGCGGCATCCAATAACGCGTCGATAACGGCACATGACCTACCGTGTCAGGGTCTCATCTCCCCTGATACGGAAAGGTCGTTGCAATGCCACAGGACACGCCTCATGAGGGTCTCGGACCGTTCGTGAGCGAGGGTGAATTCCAGGCCGGAGCCCCCGGCACAGCGTACATTTCGGGCAACACGTTCCCCCCGACCAGGGTCACCTACTTCGAGGTCAACGGGCTGGCCGTCTTCGAAGGTGACATCGTGCTCGGCACGGTCGACCAGGTTCCGACGACCCTCGAGGAATACGAGGCCCAGGCCGGTGCGCGGGCCGTCATCATCCCCGGCGCCCAATTCCGGTGGCCCGGAGCGATCGTCCCGTTCCGCATCAACGCCGCCCTCCCCAACCAGCAGCGGGTGCGCGACGCAATCACCCATTGGGAGCAACGCACGTCCCTACGCTTCCCGGAGCGCACCGCGGCCAACGCGGCCCAATTCCCGAACTTCATCGAGTTCTCGGATGCCGGCGGCTGCTGGTCGAGGCTCGGAATGCAGGGCGGATCCCAAACGATCAGCCTCGGCACCGGGTGCACAACCGGCAATGCCATCCACGAGATCGGGCACGCCGTCGGGCTCTGGCACGAACAGAGTCGCGAGGACCGGAACACCTTCGTCACGATCAACTGGGCGAACATCGAAGCGGGGATGGAGAGCCAGTTCGACCAGCACGTGACCGACGGCGACGACGTGGGCGGTTACGACTACGGCTCGATCATGCACTACCCCCGCACCGCCTTCTCCCGGAACGGGCAGGAGACGATCACGCCGGTGCAGGCCGGGGCCCAGATCGGGCAGCGTACGGCCCTCTCGGCGGGCGACATCGCCGCCGCGGACTTCATGTATCCGCGTTCGAGGCCGAGTTCCGGCCCCGTCGTGTCATGGGGGCCGAACCGGCTCGATGTGTTCGTGCTTGGCACCGACCGGGCCGTGTACCACAAGTGGTGGAACGGCCAGTCGTGGGGACCGTCCACCACCGGCTACGAGAACATGGGCGGGATCGCGACGAGTGTGCCCCAGGCCGTGGCCTGGGGACCGAACCGGCTCGACCTCTTCGTCACCGGAACGGACAGCGCGCTGTACCACAAGTGGTTCAACGGCTCCACGTGGGGGCCCTCTCTCACCGGGTACGAGAACATGGGCGGGATCGTGATCGGTGATCCACGCATCGTGTCGTGGGGCCCGAACCGGCTCGACGTGTTCGTTGTGGGTACCGACCGGGCGATGTACCACAAGTGGTTCAACGGCTCCGCGTGGGGGCCCTCTCTCACCGGGTACGAAAACATGGGCGGCATCGTCGTCGGGCAGCCCGAGGTGGTGTCGTGGGGCCCGAACCGGCTCGACGTTTTCGTCGTCGGCACCGACCGGGCGCTGTACCACAAGTGGTGGAACGGCCAGTCATGGGGTCCCTCCGTCACCGGCTACGAGAAGATGGGCGGCGTGTGCACGTCGGCGCCCCGGGTGGTCTCGTGGGGCCCGAACCGGCTCGATGTGTTCGTCACCGGGACCGACGGTGCGCTGTACCACAAGTGGTGGAACGGCCAGTCGTGGGGTCCGTCTCTCACCGGTTTCGAGCGGATGGGCGGCATTGTGATCGGGCAGCCCGAGGCCGTGGCCTGGGGCCCGGACCGGCTGGACCTCTTCGTCATCGGCACCGATAGCTCGTTGTTCCACAAGTGGTTCAACGGCTCGGCGTGGGGCCCGTCCCTCACCGGCTACGAGGGCCAGGGCGGCATCGCGACATCCGACCCGCGCGTCGTCGCGTGGGGCCCGAACCGGCTGGATGTCTTCCTCACCGGCACGAACAGTGCGCTGTTCCACAAGTGGTGGAACGGTTCGGCCTGGGGCCCGTCGCTCACCGGCTACGAGAACATGGGCGGAGTGGTCACGAGCTTCGACGCGGCGAGCGCGGATGCCCAGGAAGGCGGCTCAGACACGATGCAGCGGGACACGGATTAGCCCGGACCCTGGTGCGACCGGGTGGGACTGCGTCGAGATGAGGTCACCGATGTCGATGGCCTCGGCACGGCGCCTCTCACCCGGTCGTGACGGATGAACATGAACGCGCACGTTCAGACGCGCCGTGCCGCCGAGCGCAGCGGTTGGCACGGCAACGGCGAAGTCCAGCTCCGGTTGCGGCCCCGGTGGCAACGTCGGGTTCTCCAGCCGTGATTCGCCCACGATGGTGCTCGGCGCATCCGCTCGTGACACGTCTTCGACCCGCACGACCACCGTGTACGGCGGAGTGGGACGATCGCCCAGCGGGAATGCCACGCGTCCCCGCACCATTACGGCGCCGTCGGCGCGACCTTCGTCGTTCACGCGCAGCCTCCCAATCCTGGTACGCCATCCTTCGCACCGAGGATACCCCGCACCCTCGGAGCCCGCTGGTGGTTCCCGATCGCGCATCGATCCGGTCCGCCCGACGGGCTACGCTCGAAGCGTGACTCACCACACTTCTCTCCCCGTCGACGCCGATTCCCGAGACCGTCTGGCCGCACAGGGCCTCGACCTGAGCATTCTCGATCCCACCGACCTCCCGTCGGCCAGACGGTGGCTGCAATCCGAGGCCCGCGGTTTTCATGACCCGGCGCGCAGCGACGACCTGCTCGGGGTGCTGGAACAGGAAATCGCCGTCGACCGGGTGAGCGCGGTGCACGACAGGAGCGGCGCCGAGCCGGACTCCCCCGTCGCCACCGTGCGGTCCTGGGAAATGGGCCTCAGCGTCCCCGGCGGCGGCACGCTCCCCACCTGGGCCATCAGTTCCGTCACCGTCGCGCCCACGCACCGCCGCCGGGGAATCGCCCGCGCACTTCTCCCCGCCGAACTACGCACCGCACGGGCCCTCGGCCTGCCGATGGCGATGCTCACCGTGTCGGAGGCCACAATCTACGGGCGCTTCGGGTTCGGACCGGCCGCGTACCAGGCGCACCTGCGCATCGACACGACCCGCGCCCGCTGGACCGGCGCGTCGCCCGCCGGGCGGGTGGACTTCGTCACCGCCGATTCTCTCTTCATCGACGGCCCCGCGATCTTTGAACGGTCCCGTGAACCCGGCGAGGTGGACCGGCGCACGATCTGGTGGAGCCACGCCCTCGGCTTGGTTGCCCAGGACCCCGACTCCGAAAAGCGCACCCTGCGCTGCGTGCGCTACGACGACGCCGCCGGCCACGCCCAAGGCTTCGCGGTTTACTCGATCGTGCTCGGCGACGAGGGGTACCCCGCCCGTCTCGACCTGGCCGATCTCGTGGCCGCGACCGACGACGCCTACGCCGCCCTGTGGCGCTTCGTGCTCGAGATGGACCTGGTCACCGAGGTCAGCGCCCCGCTGCGCAGCGTGCGCGAACCGCTCGTGTGGCACGTTCTCGACCGTCGAGCCGTGCGCAAAACCGTCGAACGCGACCACCTCTGGTTGCGGATCCTCGACGTGCCCACCACCCTCACCGCCCGCACCTATTCCGCGCCCGGAACATTCAGGCTCACCGTCACCGACGACCTCGGGCTCGCGGACGGCGACTACCTGCTCACGGTCGACGTCGACGGGCGCGCGGCGGCGCATCCGCTCACCGCCCACGCGCCCGCGGACGCCGTGCACGTGACGCTCCCGGTGGCCTACCTCGGCGCGCTCTACCTCGGGGCGGGCAGCGCGGTCGACCTCGCCCGGGCCGGCCGACTCACCTCGACCACACCGGATGCCGCCGCCCGGCTCGACGCCACCTTCCACTCCCCGAACGCCCCGCGTCTCAGCACCTGGTTCTAAACCGCTCCCAGACTCTTCACAGCGCTCGAAAGCCCGGCACACAGGCCTACTACCTAGTGTCAAAGGGCATTCCAATGAAACGGTGACTGAGCGCATGATGAGCAACGCCTCCGGGCAGCCCCGCCCGCCCAGAAAAGACCGCCGCGACCAGGCCCGTGACAACGCGAAGCTGATGCGTGACGAAGAGCGCACACGCGCCCGGCGCCGCCGCATGCTCTGGCGCGGCGGCATCGGCCTCGCCCTGCTTGCCGCCGCGACCGTCGTGGCCCTGGTGATCGTCGATCACTGGGCTCCGAGCGGCGCCGGTCCGCGCAACATGGCCAGCGACGGAATTCTGATCGGTGGCGACGGCACCACGGTCTCGGCGGCGACGACCCCCGCACTCGCCGCCGGCGCGAAGCCGGCGTCCACCGACCAGTCCCGGCTCGGCGACATGGTCAACATCGCCATCTATGCCGACTACAAGTGCGCGCTCTGCGGCCAGTTCGCGGCGACAAACGGCGCCCAGATCGAGAGTTGGGTGACCGCCGGCAATGCCACGGTTGAGCTGCACCCGATCTCCATTCTCGACGCCTCCTCGCTCGGCACGAACTATTCCACCCGCGCCGCGAATGCCGCGGCGTGTGTGGCCAACTATGCTCCCGACTCCTTTCTCGCTGTGAACGCGGCGCTCTTCGCGAACCAGCCGGCCGAAAATTCCTCGGGCCTCACCGACGCCGAGTTGCAGTCCCTGATCGTCAACGCCGGGGTCACCAACGTGAGCATCCCGGCCTGTATCACGAATGCGACGTTCGTCCCATGGGTCGGTGCGGCCTCGGATCGCGCGCTGAAGGGGCCCCTGCCCAACGCCGACATCCACAAGGTCACCGGCACGCCGACCGTGCTCGTGAACGGCGTCTCGTACACAGGCTCGCTTCGAGACGCGACCGCGTTCGAGGCGTTCGTGCTGAAGCAGGCCAGCGCAACCGGCACTAGCGGCGACTAGCTCGACCCCGCGATACTCAGACGATGACCTCTGCCCCGCACGTGCACGGCGCGGTCGTCGATGAGCAGACGCGCTGCGTGCACTACCACTCGCCGCGAGACGTGATTGCGATCAAGTTCGCCTGCTGCCGACGATACTACCCGTGTTTTCGCTGCCACGAGGAGCGCGAGTCTCATCCGGTCGAGCAGTGGCCGGAGCACGAGTGGGACGAGCGCGCCATCCTGTGCGGCGTGTGCCACGAGGAGATGAGCATCCGCTCCTACCGGTCGGTGACGCACTGCCCGACGTGCGGCGCCGAGTTCAATGACGGATGCCGACTGCACGCGCACCTGTATTTTGCGGTGCCATCGTCAGAGGGTCAGACCGATCCAGAGCCCGAGTCCGGCGGCGGCGACGGACGCCACGAGCATGCCGAGCCCGACGACGAGCGCCGGCAGGTACCGACGCTCCCGCAGCAGACGAACCGTCTCGACGCTCGCCGTGCTGAACGTCGTGTAGCCGCCGAGGAGCCCGCCGCCCAGCACCAGGTGCCAGTCGCTGCTCACCAGGTGCTGGGCGGCGAGACCCGTCACCAGCCCGAGCAGCAGCGAACCGGTGACGTTGATTACGGTGGTGCCGAAGACGAGGTCGCCGCGCATCCGTGACCGCAGCACGCCGTCGACGAAGAACCGGGCGGCCGCGCCCAGCCCGCCGGCGAGGGCCACGGCGACGAAGAACAGCGGGGTCATGCCGGTCCCCCGCGGCGGCGGCGCAGGCTTGCCGACCCGATGATGCCGAGCCAGGTGGCCACGGCTCCGAGGATCAGGGTGCCCCCGGCATACAGCAGGGCGGCGCCCACCGAGCCGTCGGCGAGGAGCAGACCGGTGTCGGTCGCGAGGGCGCTGTAGGTCGTGAAACCGCCGAGCACGCCGGTGCCGACCAGCAGCCGGATTCCGCGGCGCCGACCCCCGTCGGGTCCGCGGCCAAGGAGCGTCTCGAGCAGCGCGCCGAGCAGCAGCGCCCCGGTGACGTTGATGGCGAACGTGACCGGGATCGCGCCGGGATCCAGCAGTAGAAGCACCTCGCGCAGAGCGGTGCCGACGGTGCCGCCCAGAAAGACCAGGCCCAGGTACTCCCAGCGCAGATGCGTCGCCACCGTGTCGCTCACGAACACCTACCAATTCTCGTCGAGGCGGAGGGGGCCGGAACCAGTCGTGGCGGGCGGTTCGAGCGGGTTGCTCCGGCGGGATCCATCGCAATTCTCACAGTACACGGGGTCGCGGAACGCTCAGGATTCGTCCCAGGGCAGGGCCTTGTCGCGCGGCACCGGGGCGAGAGGGATGACCACGACGGGGCGGTGCTGACGATGCGCGAGGTGCACGGCGACCGAGCCGTTGAAGAACTCGCCCAGGGTGGCTCGCACGGTGGCCTCGCGGGTACCGACGACGATCATCGCCGCGCCGATGGTGTCGGCCAGGCCGCCGAGCGCCAACGCGGGGTCGCCGGAGAGGGCACGAGTGGACCAGGACAGGTCGAGGTCGCCGAGAAGACCCGTCAGGTGCTCGAGCAACGCGGAATCGAAGGTCGGATCCGTGGTCTCGAGCAGGTCCGGGTCGATCGGGAACGAGGTCATTGATCCGTCGCCCATGTCGAAGACCATGTAGCGATTCACATCGACGTGGACGCAGACGAGCTCGGCGTCGAAGCGCTGGGCAAACACGGCGGCCTCGAGCACCACGGCGTCGGGCTGCCCGGGCAGAACGCCCACAATCACATGTGCAGTCGGCTTGGCAGTCATGGCACTCCCGCTCTCGATCGTTCGGCGTCCGCCGGCTCGCTCAGCCTGTCAGATTACTCGTAACGCGGCTACCGCCGCGCCGCAACTTCTGTGCGGTTCCCCGGCTTCGTCGCCCGGCGGTCGCTTATTCAGGAGATCCGGCCACACGCATCCGCCCGGCCGCGTCGTTACGCGGCGACCGGAGCCGGCCCACCTCGGATCTCCTGAACTCGGAACATCCGCGGGTGATTCGCTTCGGTGTGCGGGGCGACGGTGGGCGACGGGCGGCGGCGCGCGGGCGGATGCTAGGCGAGGGTCATGAAGAGCTTCTCCAGCTCCTCCACGGTGAGGGAATCTTCGCCGTCGGGCTTCGCGATGCAGTCCCGCATGGCCGTCGATACGATCATGAAGCCGGCCCGGTCGAGCGCGCTCGACACCGCGGCGAGCTGGGTGACAACGTCTTTGCAGTTTCCGCCGCCCTCGACGGCGCTGATCACGGCGCCGAGCTGGCCCTGGGCGCGGCGCAACCGGTTCACGATCTTCTTCTGCGCCGCTGCATTCGCGGCGGCGGTCTCGGCCCCGGTGTCGATCGACTCGACGGTCATGATGCGCCGCCCTGCTGCACGGGCAACCCGGCCTGCTGCCAGGCGATGGTTCCTCCGGCCACGTTCACGGCGTCGATTCCTCGGCCGGCCAGGTATGAGGCGGCTTGCGCGCTGCGCCCGCCGGCGGCACACACCACGTAGACGGGGCTCGCGTCGGGAACGTCGCCCACGCGCGCCACGAAGTCACTCAGCGGAATGTGCGTGACGCCGGGAATGTGCGCGTCGGCGTACTCGTCGGCCTCGCGAACGTCCACGATCACGGCGTCGGTGAGGGCGGACAGTTCGGTTACGGAAATCTCGATCATGCGAGGATCCTTTCGGGAGTGGGGCGAACGGTGTTGAGGGAGTCGCCGGCGAGCCAAGTGCGGTAACCGCCGTCAAGGTTGCGCACGTCGAAGCCGTGCTGGGTGAGCAGGCGCGCCGCCGTGTGGCCACGCTGGCCCACCTGGCAGTGCACGATGAGCGGTGCCGTCGGCAGGTCCGCCAGCCGGGAGCGCAGCTCGTCGAGCGGCACATTGATGGCGCCGGGAATGCTGCCGCCCTCGAATTCGCCGAGGGTGCGCACATCCACGAGCACCGCCCCCGCCACGCGGGCCGCGGCGAGTTCGTGCCATTGGATGTTGCGGCTCGTTCCGGCGCGCAGGTTGTCGGCCACGTAGCCCAGCTGATTCACGGGGTCTTTCGCCGAGGCGAACTGCGGCGCGTAGGCGAGTTCCAACCGGGTGAGAGCGGATGCCGTGAGCCCGCCCGCCATGGCCGTCGCGATCACGTCGATGCGTTTGTCCACGCCGCTGCCTCCCACGATCTGGGCGCCGAGGATGGCATCCGTCTGCGGATCGATGAGCAGTTTCATGCTCATCGACTCGGCACCCGGGTAGTAACCGGCATGGGAGACCGGATGCGTGTGCGCGATCCGGTGGGCTCGGCCGGCGGCAACGAGGCGCGCCTCGCTCCAGCCGGTGAGGGCCACGACAACACCGAAAAGTCCGAGGATCGACGTTCCGAGTGCGGGGGCAGCCGGCTCCGGCTGCCCGGCAATGCTGTCTGCCGCGGCGCGCCCGTGCCGGTTGGCGAGGCCCGCCATGGTGACGAGCAGGGGGTCGCCGGTCACGGCATCCGTCTTCTCGACGCCGTCACCGACGGCATAGATGAACGGGTCGCTCGTGCGCTGGGTGTCGTCGACCCACACGCCGCCGCTCGCGCCGATGCGCAGGCCGGCCTGCTGGGCGAGGGAAGTGTCGGGGGTGACTCCGCTCGCGTCGATCACCAGGTCGGCGGCGACGGTGGTCCCGTCGCTCAGCGCGAGCCCGACGCCGTCGGCGGATGCGCCGAGCACCGTCGTGCCGAGGCGAACGTCAACGCCCTGCTCCTCTACGGTCGCGAGCAGCGGCGCGGCCATCTCGGGGTCGAGGGGGGTGAAGAGCTGAATGCCGAGCTGGACGAGCGTGACGTGCACGCCGCGGTGCACGAGGTTCTCCACCGCTTCGAGCCCGATGAACCCGGCCCCGATGACGACGGCGGTTGCGCCGTCCGGCCGCCCGGAGAGCACGGACTCGATGTGGTCGACATCGTCGATCGTTCGCAGCGTGGTGGTGGCCGGCCCGCTGGTCGCGGAACGCGCCGACGCGCCGGCGGCAAGCACGAGACGGTCGTACGTCTCGGTAGAGACATCGCCGGTGATCGTGTCACGCACCGTGACCGTGCGCGCGGCCCGGTCGACGGACGTGACCTCGCGGTTGATGCGTACGTCGAGGCGGAACCGGGCCGAGAGCGATTCGGGCGTCTGCAGCAGCAGGTCGGAGCGGTTCTTGATCACACCGCCCACGTAGTACGGCAGCCCACAGTTGGCGAAAGACACGTACTGTCCGCGCTCGAAGACCACGATCTCGGCCGATTCGTCGAGCCGACGCAGTCGGGTCGCCGCGGACATGCCGCCGGCCACCCCGCCGACAATAAGTGTTCTCATCTCAGACCTCCTCCTCAAGTATGCGCGAGGAGAGATTCCCCTGCCATCCACCGCGCACGCGGGGTGCGCGGTGGATGGGGCGGCAGATCACCACAGCCGGCGCGAATGCGTCAGACCGCCGGGATGACGAGTCCCGCCCACTTGTCGTTCATGAACTGCTGGGTCTCGGCGGAGAGAAGCAGCTCCTTGAGCTTGGCAATGCGCGGGTCGTTCTCGAGCTCCGGCGTGGTGGCGAGCACGTTGAAGTACGGGCTGTCGGAACCTTCGAGCAGGATGGCCTGGTCCCCGGTGAGACCGGCGGGCAGCGCGAACGAGATGGTCACGAAGGCGACGTCGACATCGTGTACGGCCTGGGGCAGGGTGGCGTTCTCGATCTCCTGGAAGTCGTACTTGTGCGGGTTCTCGGTGATGTCGGCGAGCGAGGTGGGCTCATCCGTCGTTTCGATCAGGCCCTCGCCGGCGAGGATTTTGAGCGCACGGCCCTCGTTGGTCGGGTCGTTCGGGATGGCGATGCTCGCACCGTCGTTGAGATCGTCGAGGGACTTCACGGTGTCGCTGTAGAAGGCCGCACTCGGCAGATAGATCTCGCCCATGCTCACGAGGCTCCCGCCGGCCTCGGCGTTGTAGGTGTCGAGGAAGGTGGCGTTCTGGAACAGGTTCGCGTCGATCGAACCGTCGGAGAGGGCCACGTTCGGCGTGTTGTAGTCGGTGAATTCCGTGAACTCGATGTCGAGGCCGGCATCGGCGGCCAGGTTCTCCGCGACGAACTCGAGGATGTCGCCGGCCGGGGTGGCCAGGGCGCCCACGGTGAGGGTCCCCAGGCCGTCCTCGTCAGCGCCCGCGGAGTCGGCCGATGTCCCGCCGCAGGCGGTGAGAGCGAACAGGGCGGAAACGGCGACAGCGGCACCAGCAAGGCGCGTGCGGCGGGAGGTGAAATGCATGGAGGACTCTTCTCGTGGTGGTGTGTTTGTGGTGGTGACCGCGCCGTCATGCTGACTTCGGCGCGATCGAGGTGGGTTCCTGTGGTTACGTGCCGCTCGCCGCACGGGGGCGCAGCACCGACGGTGCCTGGACGGCCCGGTTCGGCCGGGACTTGTGCGCAAAGCGCTTGGCCAGCATCGTCGCCAGTCCCTGCAGGATCATCACGATCACAAAGATCACGATGATCACGGCGAGCATGTGGATGTTGCTGTACCGCTGGTAGCCGAAACGCACGGCAACGTCGCCGAGGCCGCCACCGGCGACGGTGCCGACCATGGCGGAGAAGTTGATGATCGAGGTGACCGTCGTCGACAGTCCGAGGATCATCGGGGAGAGTGCCTCCGGCACCAGCACCTTCGAAATGATCTGCCAGCGCGTGGCCCCGAGGGACTCCGCGGCCTCGATCAGGCCCGTGTCGACCTCCTTGATGGCGATCTCCACCATTCGAGCGAAGAACGGGATTGCCACAATCGCCAGCGGCACGATGGCGGCGGTGGAGCCGATGAAGGTTCCCACCACCAGCCTGGTGAACGGGATCAACGCGACCATCAGAATGATGAACGGCACGCTCCGGCCGAGGTTGACGACGAATTCGAGCACCCGGTTGATCACCCGTCCGAGACGGCGCGACCCAAATGGGCGCTCGATCAGGCCTCCGGGTTCGGTACCGACGAGCACGATCCCGAGCGGCAGACCCACGATGATCGTGATGAGCAGCGAGACGCCCACCATGTAGAGGGTCTCGCCGGTACCCACCAGGAGCACCTGAAAAAGGTCGGACCAGAATTGCGGCAAGGATGGATCCAGCAGCACGGTTACTCCCCCACGATTTCGACGAGCATGCCCTGGCTACGCAGGTCCGCGATCGGGCGCGCGTGGCCCTCGGGGTTGCCCGGCAGCGCCAGCCTGGTGCGACCGGCCTGGTTGCCGCCGATGTTCTCGATGGCGGCGCCGAGGATGGAAACATCAAGCCCATAGGTGCGCGCCAGCTGGGCGATCACCGGGCTGTCGGCGGAGCCGCCGCTGAACGTGATGTCGATGACCGTGTGGCCCGGTCGCGCCGGAGCGTCCCCGAGCGGGAACAGCTCGTGGGCGAGGCGGGACCCGGCCGTCGAGATCAGCGAGACGATCCGGCCGTGTTCGACGATCCGGCCGTCTGCGATCAGCGCGGCGGAGTCGCAGATTCGTTTGATGACATCCATCTCGTGGGTGATCAGCAGCACGGTCAGGCCCAGGTCGGCGTTGATGGTTTTGACGAGGTCGAGGATCGACCGGGTGGTCTCCGGGTCGAGGGCGCTGGTGGCCTCGTCGGAGAGCAGCACCTTGGGGCGGCCGGCCAGCGACCTGGCGATGCCCACCCGTTGTTTTTGGCCGCCGGAGAGCTCGGCGGGGTACGCGCCGGCCTTATCGGCGAGCCCGACCAGGTCGAGAATGTCCAGCGCGCGGCGGCGGCGCGCGTCGCCGTCAACCCCGATGATCTCGAGGCCCAGTTCCACATTCCCGCGCACGGTCCGTCCGGCCAGGAGGTTGAAGTGCTGGAAGACCATGCCGATCTTTCGGCGGGCGCGGCGCAGCGCGGCGGGAGACAGGGCGGTGAGCTCATCGCCGTCGACCGTCACCGAGCCGGAGTCTGGTCGTTCCAACAGGTTGATCGCGCGGATCAGGGTGCTCTTGCCGGCGCCGCTCTGGCCGATCACGCCGAAGATCTCACCCTCGGCGACCTCGAGCGAGACGTCCTGGAGGGCAGCGGTGACGGTGCCGCCGGAGCGGAAGGTCTTGGTGACGTGCTGAACGGAGATCACGGTGGTCCTGAAGTTTCGCGCGGTTGTTTACCGCTGACTTCTGAGTGTGTCAACCGAAACGCCCGCGACAAAATCAATATGACGGAATGTGTCCGCCGTTCCTGGGCCCCGACCGCTAGCCGGCGAGCGCCCGAAACCGGCGCAGGCGCAGGCTGTTGGTCACCACGAAGACGGAGGAGAAGGCCATGGCCGCGCCGGCGATGAGCGGGTTGAGCAGGCCCAGCATCGCGAGTGGGATGGCGGCGACGTTGTAGGCGAAAGCCCAGAACAGGTTGGCCTTGATCGTCGCGAGCGTGCGGCGCGCCAGACGAATGGCATCCGCTGCCGCGAGCAGGTCGCTGCGCACCAGGGTGAGGTCGCTCGCTTCGATCGCCACGTCGGTGCCGGTGCCCATCGCAATGCCCAGGTCCGCGGTGGCCAACGCCACGGCGTCGTTCACTCCGTCGCCCACCATCGCCACCACGGCGCCCTCCGCCTGCAGCCGGCGGATGATCTCCGCCTTGCCGGCGGGCAGCACCCCGGCGGTCACCTCGTCGATTCCGACGACCTCGGCGACGGCACGGGCGACGACCTCGTTGTCGCCGGTGAGCAGAATTGGGCGCAGACCCAGCTCGCGGAAGCGGGCGATGGCGGCCGCGCTCGTGGGCTTGACCACATCGGAGACGCCGAGCACCCCGCGCGCCTTGCCGTCCCACGCCACGACGACGGCGGTCTCACCGCGCGCCTCGGCCACGCTGAGCACGGCGGACAGCTCCACCGGCAACGCGATGCTCCACGCCTCGGCCAGCCACTGCGGGCGGCCCACGACCACCAGATGACCGTCAACGACGGCGCTGACCCCGAGGCCCTGCACGGAGCCGAACGACTCCGCGACGCGCACCTCTCCCACCTGCGCACGGGCTCCGGCGACAATTGCCGCCGCGATCGGGTGCTCCGACCCGTTCTCCACCGACCCGGCGAACCCGAGCAGCTCCTCTTCGCTGCTGCAGCTTATGGCCATGACGGTGGCGAGCGTCATCGTGCCCGTGGTGACGGTGCCGGTCTTGTCGAGCACGATCGTGTCGACCCGGCGCGTTGACTCGAGCACCTGCGGCCCTTTGATCAGGATCCCGAGTTGCGCACCACGCCCGGTGCCGACCAGCAAAGCCGTGGGCGTGGCCAGCCCGAGCGCGCAGGGGCACGCGATGATGAGCGTCGCCACCGCCGCGGTGAACGCGAGCTCCGCGCCGCCGCCCACGAGCAACCACACGGCGAGGGTGCCGAGGGCCAGCAGAATAACGATCGGAACGAACACCGCCGACACGCGGTCGGCGAGCCGCTGTACGTCGGCTTTGCCGGTCTGCGCCTGCTCCACGAGTCGCCCGATGTGCGCAAGTTCCGTGTCGGCGCCCACGCGGGTGGCCTGCACCACGAGGCGTCCGCCGGAGTTGAGGGTTGCGCCCACGACGGCGTCGCCGGGGCCCACCTCGAGGGGAACGGATTCCCCCGTCAGCATGCTGGCATCCACGGCCGACGTTCCCGACACGACGTCGCCATCGGTGGCGATTTTCTCTCCGGGACGCACCACGAACTGGTCGCCGACCACGAGCGAGTCGGTCGCGACGCGGGTCTCCACACCATCACGCCACAGCGTGGTTTCTTTGACTCCGAGCTCGAGCAGGGCGAGCAGCGCCGCACCCGAGCGGCGTTTGGCGCGCGCCTCGGCATAGCGGCCGGCCAGGATGAAGACGGTGACCGCGGATGCCACCTCCAGGTAGATCTCGCCTGCCCCTCCCTGCGGCGATGCGGTGAAGCTGAAGGACATCGTCATCCCGACCATACCGGCGGTGCCGAAAAACAGGGCGAAGAGTGACCAGCCGAGCGCGGCGAACACGCCGACGCTCACGAGGGTGTCCATCGTCGCCGCCCCGTGCCGGGCGTTGGTCCAGGCGGCGCGGTGGAAGGGCCACGCGCCCCACACTGCGACGGGGGCCGCGAGGGTCAGGGCCAGCCACTGCCAATTGTCGAACTGCAGCACCGGGATCATGGAGAGCAGAACCACCGGCAGTGTCAGGGCCGCCGACACGAGCACGCGCCGGCGCAACGCCGCAACCTCGTCGGCCGGGGCGCGCGCATCGGCGCCGGTGTCCGCCGGGGGCGCCGGCAGCGTTGCCGTGTAGCCCGTCGCCTCGATGGTGGCGATGGCGTCCGCCACGGAGGTACCGGCCGGAATGAGCACGGTGGCCTTCTCGGTGGCGTAGTTGACCGTGGCCTCGACCCCGGGCATCCGGTTGAGTTTCTTTTCAATGCGGGCCGCGCACGACGTGCAGGTCATGCCGCTCACGAGAAGGTCGACGGGTGACGCGGTCATGCGGGCAGCGGGGCGAGCTGGTAGCCGGCTTCGTCAACGGCCGCCGCGACGGCGACCGGGTCGAGCGGGGCGTCGCTCGTGACGGTCACGACGGAGGTGCCGCCCGCGACGAGTTCGATGTGCACGTTGCGGGTGCCGTCGACGAGGCCAATCTCGTCTGTCACACTCGTTACACAGTGCTCACACGTCATGCCCGTGACCAGGTATGTGTTCTGGATGCTCATGATTCCCCTGTGACTGTTGTCGCTGTCCCCGATTGAGGCTAATCTTAAGCATACCCCTCGGGGGTAACCTTCTGCCAAGGCGACAGACGATCCAGCTCGACGAACGGAACCCACATGACCGAGCCGCTCACGGTCTCACCCGACGAACACCAGGGCCCGCACGGGTATATCTCCAACAAGGACGCCTACCTCAAGCGGCTGCGCCGCATCGAGGGGCAGGCGCGCGGATTGCAGGGAATGGTCACCGACGACAAGTACTGCATCGACATCCTGACTCAGGTCTCTGCGATGACGAGCGCGCTGCAATCCGTGGCCCTCGCCCTTCTCGACGACCACCTCAACCACTGCGTTCGAGATGCCGCGGCCGCCGGAGGCGAAGAGGCCGACGCCAAGATGCAGGAGGCGTCCGCGGCCATCGCGCGACTCGTTCGCTCCTGATCAACGGGTTACGGTCATTCGGCCCTACTGACACGGCCGCGCCCACGGGACACTGAGAGTCAACGCCCCTCCTCCCTGTGGCGCAGAGCGAAAGGATCATGATGGGCAACAGCCTCGATACCGGCACGGACACCGCCGCTCGACCGGCGCCCCGGCCGGCCGCCATCCGGGTCTTCATCCTCGACGACCATGAACTCGTGCGCCGGGGCCTGCGCGAGCTGCTGGAGGATGAGGGTTTCGACATCGTCGGCGACACCGGACTGGCCGAGGACGCCACCCGGCGCATTCCCGCGCTGCACCCCGACGTGTGCATTCTCGATGCCCGCCTGCCCGACGGCACCGGTATCGAGGTGTGCCGGGACGTACGGTCGATCGACCCCACGCTGCAGTGCGTCATCCTCACCAGTTACGACGACGAGCATGCCCTGCGCGGCGCGATTCTGGCCGGCGCGGCCGGCTATGTGCTCAAGGAGATCCGAAGCGATGACCTGCTCGAGACGGTTCGGCGCGCGGCCGCCGGGCAGAACCTTTTCGACCCGGCTACCCGCGCCAGAGTCATCCAGGGCATGGCCGACCCGCAGGACGCCCGGTTGGCGTCGCTGACTCCGCAGGAACGCAAGGTGCTCGATCTCATCGGTGAGGGCCTCACAAACCGCGACATCGCCAAGGCCATGTTCCTGGCCGAGAAAACCGTGAAGAACTACGTCTCGTCGATGCTCTCCAAGCTCGACTTTCAGCGCCGAACCCAGGCCGCCGTGTACGTCACTAAGCGAGACTTCGACCGCTAGCCGCTCACCGTCGCGTGAGCATTCCGGGCGCGACCGGGCAGCGGATGCGGCGGCCGGTGCCCCGCATCCGCTGCCCGGTGCCGGTTCAGCGGTGGTGCGTGGTGGTGCGGGTGATCACGGTGGGGCACGGCGTCTGGCCGAGCACTTCCTGGCTCACGGACCCCATCCACAGCCGGCTGATCGCACCCCGGCCGTGGCTGCCGACGACAAGAAGCTGCGCGTTCGCGGCGGCGGTGAGCAGCGCGTGGGCCGGAGCCTGATCGGTCACCAGCTTCTGATGCACGGTGAGGTCGGGATAGCGTGCGGCGAGACCGGCCACGCACTCGGCCAGCACGACACGTTCCTCCTCAAGCCGTTCGGTGATGCTGCTCTCGGGTATCTGCCGCAGTACCCGCTGGGTCGGCACGTGCGCCGCGTACACGGCGGTAAGCTCCTGGCCCGTGCGATCTGCTTCGGCGGCGGCGAAATCCACCGCGGTGGTCGAATCCTGCGAGCCGTCGACGCCCACGATCACGCCGGAACGGTCGCCGAACGGCAGCTGCGGGATGACGGCAACCGGGCACGAACTGAGGGCGGCAATCTGCAGGCTGGAACCGCCGAAGAAGTCGGAGTCAAAACCGGTCCTGCGGCCGGCCCCGACCACCACCAGGCTGGCGTCGTTCGAGAACTCGCTCAAGACGCGCGGGACGGTTCCCGTGCGCAGCGTCGCGGTCGAGGCGACCGTGGGCGCCAGTTCCGCCGCTCGGATGCCGATCTGCCGCACGAGCCTCTGCTCTTCCTCCATGATCGCGTTGTAGTAGCCGTACCCCTCGGCAAGCCACGCCGCCTGCACCGTGTGCACGATGCTCACCGCGCAGCCGAGCGCTTCCGCCCGGCGCAGCGCCCACTGCAGGGCGGCCTCGCCGGGCTCCAACTCATCGACTCCGACGACAATTTTCCGGTTCACGGGCCTACCTCGTCTTTCAGAGGGAGTGCCGTCGCTGACGGCCTCCCGGTTGGGGCAGCCGGGTCGCTGCTCCCGCTCACTATCCCGCATCCCCGGCGGTGCGCATAGGGGCAGAAGTCCCGGTCCGGGGGCAGGTGACTTTTGGCCCTAGCCTCGCCGTCGCTCTCCGCCCTACTGTGGGGTGCATTGCGGCACGCCAGTGCCCGAAGAGGAGACGATGATGAAGGCACTTGTGTATGGCGGCCCCGGTCTGAAGTCCTGGACCGACGTTCCGGACCCGCAGATAGAGAATCCCACCGATGTCATCGTTCGGGTCGACACGACCACGATCTGCGGCACCGACCTGCACATCCTCAAGGGTGACGTGCCGGCCGTCACGGTGGGCCGCATTCTCGGCCACGAGGGAGTGGGCACGATCTCCGAGGTCGGCGCCTCGGTGACGAGTCTGTCCGTGGGAGATCGCGTCATCATCTCCTGCATCAAGTCCTGCGGTCACTGCGTCAACTGCAGCGCCGGGCTCTTCTCTCACTGCCTCGGCGACGAGGGCGCCTCGGGTATCGGCTGGGTCTTCGGACACCTGATCGACGGCACCCAGGCCGAATTCGTGCGGGTCCCCTACGCCGAGAATTCGCTGCACAAGGTTCCCGCCGGCGTCACGGACGATCAGGCGGTCATGCTCTCCGACATCCTGCCGACCGGCTTCGAGATCGGCGTGCAGTACGGCCATGTCAAGCCCGGTGACGTCGTCGCCGTCATCGGTGCCGGCCCGGTGGGCCTCGCCGCCATCGCCACCGCGGGGCTCTACGGCGCCGCCACCATCATCGCCATCGACCTCGACGAGAACCGCCTCGAGCGCGCCGCTGACTTCGGCGCGACGGATACCGTGATCTCGGGTTCGGCCGATTGGAAAGAACAGGTACTCGCCCTCACGGACGGCGCCGGCGTCGACGTGGCCATCGAGGCCGTGGGAATTCCGCAGACCTTCACCATGGCCACAGAAATCGTACGCCCCGGTGGCAGCGTTGCGAACGTTGGTGTTCACGGCGCCCCCGTCGACCTGCACCTGGAGAGCCTGTGGATCCAGAACATCAACATCAGCATGGGACTCGTGAACGCAAACACGACCAAAATGCTGCTCAAGCTCGTGGCGTCGGGGAAGCTTCCCGCCGAGAAACTCGCCACGCACCACTTCACGTTTGACCAGTTCCTGGACGCGTACGACACCTTCGCGCGCGCGGCCGAAACGAAGGCCCTCAAGGTCGTGATTGCCCGCTAACGTAGTGACCAACGACGCGGCATTCGGGTTGATCGGGGAAAGGTAGTGAGCATGATTGAGAAGTCGATTGTGGCCTGGGACGGGCGACCACCGGCGAAAGCCGCCCTGGATTGGGCGCTTGCACGGTCCGCCGGACGCGAGCTCGTGATGGTTCGCGTCGTCGACCGCACGGGCGAATCCGCGGACTACTTCATGCCGGAATCCGTCGCGGCGACGGCCCCGGCCGCCTTGCAGAACGATGTCGACCGGGTGCAGGAGTCGCACCCCTCCGTCACCGTGCGCAGCGAGGTGCTGCCGGGCGATCCGATTGAGGAGCTGAAGCGGCTCTCCGCCGAGGGCACTCTCGTGGTCGTGGGCACCCATCGCCGTGATGGCCCGACCGTTCGGTATGAGTGGTCGGTCGGTGCGCGGCTCGCCGGCGCCGCCAACGGCCCGGTGGCGATCATCCCGGAGAGCGATGGTTCACGTGGTGAGGGAATCGTCGTCGGTGTCGACGGGTCGTCCGCGTCCAACGCCGCCGTGGAGTTCGCGGCGGCCGAGGCACAGCGCACGAACGAGGAACTGCACCTTGTGCACGCCTGGCAGGAGCCGGTCATCTGGCCCGAATCGTCGGTTCCCGACATTGAGTTCCTGCAGTCGCTCGAAGACATCCACCGCACCGTGCTCGAGGAAGCCGTGCTGTCGGTCGGCTCCACCTACCCGGACCTGCGGGTGCGATCGACTCTTATTCGAGGTTCCGCCCAGTGGGCGCTGCTCGAAGCGTCGAGGGAGGCCGCCCTGCTTGTGGTGGGCAACCACGGCGTGCACGGCCTCAAGCGTTTTCTGTTGGGATCGGTGAGTCATTCGCTTGTGCTCAACATCCAGGTCCCCACCGTGGTGGTGAACGCGACGTCAGAGCCCTGATCCGCCGCGGGAAGACCGGATCCCAGCCTGACCTCTGACCGGCGGGCTAGGGTTTCGGTATGAGTTTCTTCGCGGGGGAGCGCCGCCGAACGCCGGCGCTGGTCGGGATCATGGCCGTGCTGCTCACCGGGATCGTGGCGGGGGTGGCGCCGGAGGCACAGGCCGTGCCGACGCATCCGTTCACGGCCGTGAACGACGATGACGCCTCCGGCGAACCGGAACCGTTCGACCCGGGGCTCATTGTGAGCGACTACAACTTCTTCAACGCCGACGCGATGACCGAGACCGAGGTGCAGTCCTTTCTGGAGGAACGCCGGTGCGTGCGCACCGACGCGTCACCGTGCGCGTGGGAATACCGCGAAACCACCACGGACCAACCCGCCCAGCAGGCCGGTCACTGCGCCGGCTACGCGGGTTCCGCCCACGAACGGGCAAGCCGCATCATCACCAAGGTTGCTCAGGCCTGCACGATCTCACCACGGGTGCTCCTCGTTCTGCTGCAGAAGGAACAGTCCTTGCTGACCCGGCCCACGGAGAGCGGTTACCTGCGCGCCACCGGTTACGGCTGCCCCGACACCGCCGACTGCGACGCGGAATACTTCGGGTTCTTCAACCAGGTCTACAACGCGGCCTGGCAGTTTCGGCAGTACACCGAGCAGCCCGATCGGACCTACCAGCGTGGGGCCGTCGACGTCGGCTTCAACCCCGACGCCGCATGCGGGTCGTCCACGGTGCGAATACGCAACCAGGCAACCGCCAATCTGTACAACTACACCCCGTACCAGCCGAACGACACGGCCGTCGCCAACCAGGGCCATGTCGGGGACGATTGTTCCACCTACGGCAATCTCAACTTCTGGGCCTTCTACGAGAACTGGTTCGGCGATCCCACCGCGAATCGGTATCCCGCGTTCTTCGACGGCTGCCTCAACTACCCGGCCGGGCAGGACTGCGCCGCGCCGGCACTCGTGCCGTAGGGCCCGTCAAGGCTGCCGGTGTCTCCAGTAGGGGAAAAAGTGTCAGATTCAATACCTGATTCTGCCCTGTCGCGGGGCTTGTAATTTAGCTATGGCGATAGGTAGTCTGAAGTTCTGTTAACGCTGGCAGGACGAAGGGGTCCCCATGACACTTACCATGAATGAAACCGCCGCACCCGGGCTCCTCGACCCGGACGCCTGGTCGGGACGGATCTATATCGACGGGAAATGGGTTTCCGGTTCGGCCGGCGACATCCCCGTCATCGAACCGGCCACGGGTGCCGAGATCGGTCGCGTCGGAATCGCGAGTCCGGCGGATGTGACCAGAGCAGCAGCCGGCGCGGCCTCAGCGCAGAAGGCCTGGGCCGCCACGCCTCACCCGGTGCGCGCCGGCGTACTCCGCAAGGCCGCAGCACTCCTCGAGCAGCACGCCGAAGAGATCATGGATTGGAATGTGCGCGAGGTCGGAGCCGTACCGGCGTTGGCCGGGTTCGCCCTGCACGTGGGCGCACAGGAATGCTACGAGGCGGCCGCCTTGCCGTCGCATCCGTTGGGCCAGATCCTGTCGAGCGAGGAGTCGAGGATCTCCCTCGCCCAGCGCGTGCCGGTCGGGGTCGTCGGCGTGGTGTCGCCATTCAACGTTCCGATCATTCTTGGAATTCGCGCGGTGGCGCCGGCCCTCGCGTTGGGCAACGCGGTGGTGCTCAAGCCCGACCCACGCACCGCGGTGACCGGCGGCGTGATGATGGTGCGCATCTTCGAGGAGGCAGGGCTTCCGGCCGGCGTGCTGCAGCTCGTCACGGGCGGCGCCGATGTAGGAGAGGCCATGGTCACCGACCCCAATATTCGGGTAATTGCGTTCACCGGGTCGACCCGGGCCGGCCGGGCCGTGGGCGAGCTCGCGGGCAAGCACCTCAAACGCGCGCATCTCGAACTTGGAGGTAATTCTGCCTTCATCGTGCTCGCAGACGCCGATGTCGACAGGGCGGTAAACCTCGCCGCCTGGGGATCGTTCCTGCACCAGGGCCAAATTTGCATGACGGTCGGGCGGCACATCGTGCACGAGAGCATCTTCGACGAATACGTCGAGAAGCTCGCCGCGAAAGCGGACTCCCTTGCCGTCGGAAACCCCGCCACCGACCACGTGCACCTCGGCCCGATCATCGACGAGAAGCAGCGGGACGGGATTCACCGCCTGGTCACGGCGTCCGTCGATGCCGGCGCTCAGTTGAAAGCGGGCGGGACCTACGATGGGCTCTTCTACCGTCCGACCGTGCTGGCAAACTCGCCCCTGGACGCCCCCGCATTCTGCGAAGAGGTGTTCGGCCCCGTCGCATCCGTCGTCCCGTTCAGCACCGACGACGAGGCCGTTCAGATCGCCGCGGCGACCGACTACGGTCTGTCACTCGGTATCGTGACGGCTGACGCTCTCCGCGGCCTCGAGCTGGCCCAGCGGATCCCGTCCGGAATCGTGCACATCAACGACCAAACAGTCAACGACGAGGCGAACACGCCCTTCGGCGGCGTCGGATCGTCGGGCACCGGATCCAGGCAGGGCGGTGCCGAGGCAAACATCGACGCGTTCACCGAGACCCGCTGGATCACCCTCCGCCGCGTGCCGGGCGCCTACCCGTTCTAGGCGGCTGGTACGCCTGTTGGCGCACGTGCACCGTCTCGAGCAGTCTTGCGTCCATTGCTCGAGGCGGTATGCCCGTCGCGCCCTCAGCGCTGCCGGTGCAGGGTCTCCAGCAGTTCGGGGGAACGCTGATCGAGCCGCGCGCCACCCCACCGGATGCCCCACGCGAGAAGGATCGGACCGAGGACCAGTCCGGTCAGCAGCGCAAGCCAGCTGAAGAGCACGCTGCCGGAGAACGCCGCGATGATGAAGAGAGTGAGCTCGGGCACGACGAGCACCGTGAGGATACCCCACGTCGCGAAGGTCGATAAGAAGGTCGTGAATCCGGAGCCCGGCGGGGCCTTGAACGGGCTGTCCCCCGGGGCCGGCACCGGCACCACGACCATGGCCGAGCTGACACTGGAGATCCCGAGGCCGCTCAGCAGTGTGCCGATGGACAGGCCGACCAGCCCCGGCAGCAGAGTCCACGACGAGGAGAACCACACCGCTCCGACGGCGAAGATGAGCACGACCGGCAACGCGAACACCAGCACGGCGAGGGCGCGGCCGGTGCGATCGGCGCGTCCACTCACGCCGAGGGACATGTGCATCGCGTAGGCCGTGCTGTCGAATGACACATCACTGTAGATGGACAGGGCCAGCAGAAGTGCCAGCGCGGGGGCGACCAGGTTGATGAAGGTCGACGAGTCGCTCATTGAGCTGTAGAACCAGAACAACGCCGGCATCAGCGGTATGAGGATGAGCTGCTTCGAGTAACGCGGATCGCGCAGCCAGTAGGTGAGGGAGCGTGCCACCACGGCACCCGTCGGAGTTTCGGGAACGTAGGCGAAGAAGCCGAGACTCTTCTTGCCGGTGGTGCGAGTGCTCGCCCGGGCGGGGGTGACGAGCGCGACGGCGAGAGCTCTGCGCCACACGAGCGCCATCACGACGAGCGCCGCAATGCCGATCACGAACTTGAGCGCGGCGACACCGTAGTTGCCGAGCGCCAACTCGGCCGGTACCGCCCACACGGCGCCGAGCGGGGTCCACGACAACCCCTCGGCGACACCCGGCAGGGCGTCCTGGGCACTGCCGAGACCGGTCGTTATTCCCACCACAATCGGCCCGGCCAGTACCGCCGGGATCAGGATGGTGGTTCCGCCCACCTCACGGAAGCGGCGACCCGAGGTGACGGTGGCGCTCAGCGTGGTGACCATTCGAGAGCCCACCACGCAGGTGATCGCGGCGATCGCACCGCAGAGGAGGGCGACCATGGCGATGAGCGGATGCTGCCACCAGGTGCCGGCGGTGGCGAGCGCCGCCAGTGTCGTGACGATGCCCGGCACGCCGAGCACGCCCGCGAGGCCGAGCCCGATCAGCAGCTGAGTGGGCGGAATGGGAAAGTTCACGAGCCGGGCCGGTTCGAGAACCTGGTCGATTCCCGACAGCAGGACGGGCAGAACGAGCCAGCCGAGGATGAGCGCCGAGCCGGCGAGCACCACGACGGTGCGGGCCAGCTCCGCGGGAGCACCGCTCAGCGCGACCAGTCCCGCCGCGGCGAACGCGAGCGCGCCCAACCCGTAGAGGCCACCGAAGATCACGGCGATGAGCTGCCACGGGCTGCGGCGCAGCCCGTTTTTCAGCAGCAGGAGGCGCAGCCTTACGAGATGTTCAACCACGACGGCCCCTCGACATGGTTGCGGCCGCCGACAAGTTCCACGAAGCGGTCTTCGAGGGTCGAGCCGGCGCGTACCTCGTCGATGGTTCCGGCGGCGACCACACGGCCGGCGGCGATCACGGCAACCTGGTCGCACATCCGCTGCACGAGGTCCATCGCGTGGCTGGACACGATCACCGTTCCGCCCGAACGCACATAGCCCTGCAGGATGTCGCGAATGTTCGCGGCGGACACCGGGTCGACGGATTCGAACGGTTCGTCGAGCACGAGCAGTCGCGGGGCGTGCACGAGGGCGCAGGCGAGCGCGATCTTCTTCGTCATTCCGGCGGAGTAGTCCACCACCAGGGTTCCCGCCGCCGCCTCAAGGTCGAGCAGTTTCAGCAGGTCGGCGACTCGTTCTGCCACCGTCTCGCGCGTCATCCCCGAGAGCAGTCCGGCGTAGGTGACGAGTTGTTCGCCGGAGAGTCGATCGAACAGGCGCACCCCGTCGGCGAGAATACCCACGAGGCGCTTCGCCTCGAGCGGGCTCTTCCACACGTCGACGCCCTGAATCCAGATCTGGCCCACGTCGGGGCGCAGCAACCCGGTCGCCATGGACAGCGTCGTGGTCTTACCGGCACCGTTCGGACCGACCAGACCGTAGAACGACCCCACCGGCACGTCCAGGTTGATCCCGTTCACGGCCACCGTTTCGCCGAAGCGTTTGCCGAGCCCGCGGATGGAGAGCGCCGCCGTGGTGTGGCCGGGCGGGGTCGTGTCGCCGTGCGGCGTCGGTAGTGGGGCGGCGCCTGAGCCAGGTACTCCCCGCGCGGCGGACGATTCGTTTCCCGTGAACTCCGGCATGGGTTGGGCCTCTTCCTCATCGCATGCGAACGGGTCAGAGCTGCCCGCCGTCGACCGACATTCCGTGTGCCCTCTCAGGCTAGGGGCAACGGTTCATGCTGCGCATCGGCCGGCGGAATGTTTCAGTCCAACCCGCTCGTGCGGTACACCCACGGCACTTCGCCGATTTCGAGACGGTGCCGGCCGCCGTCCTGTTCCACGAGCGCCTCGTCGTCGTAGGCCACATCGCCCGCCCAGAACAGCACCGGACCGCGCTCACCGGCACGCATCCGCGTCTCGTACCGCGCCCGACCGCGCTCCCTGGCACGCGCCACGATCTCGGCAACCGAAACGGCGCCGCACAACCCGTGCAGGGTCACCCAGGTCGGCGCGATGAGGGTCAGCGAAGCGGAGGCGTGCAACGCCAATGCGGCCTCCGGCCGAAGCCAGGCGTAGTCGATCACCTCGTGCTCGGCGAGCACGATCGGGCCGGCGGGCGCGGTCGTCAGGTAAAACCAGGTCCGCAGCCGCTTCCCGGTGCCCGTCGGCGGAATCCACACGGCGGTGGCCACCAGAGAATCGGGTGCGACCGCCAGTCCGGTCTCCTCACGCACCTCGCGCGCTGCGGCGCGGCGGGCGGCGAGCTGTTCGACGGCTTCGGCCTGAGCGGCCGCGTCGCCCGCCTCGGCGGGCGTCGCGGTATCCGTCACCAAGCGGTCTTCGGCATCGACGCCGCCGCCCGGAAACACCCACGCGCCGGCGAACGAACCGCGGTGATGGGGCCGTTCCAGCAGGAGCACTTCCGGCCCCTCGGCGCCGTCGCGCAGCAAAACGACAGTGGCGGCCACACCGATCGGGGCCGGGGTGGTCTCTGAATCTCGCGTCATCGCGGTGTCCTCGCCTAGGTCGATAGAGCTTCCCCCACCCTAACGCCAGCCCCGGCAGCGGCTGCGGCAGTAAACTGCCAGCTATGCCCGTCGACGCCAGTAGCCCCCAGCGCACGAGCGCGCTCACCCGCAGCCTGCTGGCCCCGAACGCCGGGCCGATGACGCTCGACGGTACCAACAGCTATCTCATCGCCGCGTCCGATTCGAGCTCGACGGTCGTGGTCGACCCGGGCCCGGTCGACGAGGGCCACCTGGCCAGGCTCGCGGCGGCCGGCCGGGTCGAGCTCGTGCTGATCACGCATCAGCACGCCGATCACAGCGCCGCGAGCGTACGCTTCGCCGAGCTGACCGGGGCCCCCGTGCGGGCACTCGGCCCGGCATTCTGCGTGGGCGGCGATCCGCTGCACGACGGCGAGGAGATCCTCGTCGCCGGCACCCGCATCGTCGTCGTCGCCACACCGGGGCACACCGCCGACTCCGTCTGCTTTCATCTGCCGGGCGACGGCGAGAACGGTTCGATGCTCACCGGGGACACCATCCTCGGCCGCGGAACGACGATCCTCGGGCACCCGGACGGCACCCTGGCCGATTACCTGCACTCGCTTGAGGTTCTGCGCGGCTTCGGGGCGGCCACCGTCTTACCGGCCCACGGACCGGTTCTGCCCGACCTGGCAGCCGTGTGCGACCAATATGGCGAGCATCGTCGACAGCGCCTCGACCAGGTGCGCGCCGCCCTCACGCAGTTGGGCGACGACGCCACTGTGGCGCAGGTCACCGACGTGGTTTACGCCCAAACGGATGCCTCGGTGCGGTTCGCCGCCGAGGCATCCGTTCAGACGCAGCTCGCGTACCTGCGGGGGCGGGCCCGCGGAGGCCGCTGACCGCAATTCCTTCTGCCGCGCTACCCGGCGGCGCGGGCCGCCTTCACGAGCATGGCGCAGCGTTCGCCGATCATCATCGTCGTGATGTTGGGGTTGACGCTCACAAGCTCGGGCATGACGGAGGCGTCGGCGACCCGCAGTCCGGTGACTCCCTTGACGTGCAGTTCGGGGTCGAGCGGTGAGCCGATGTCGTCGACCGCGCCCATCCGCACGGTGCCGGCCGGGTGATACACCGTGTTGTGGGTCTTCTCGATGTATGCCGTGATTTCGGCATCCGTCTGCACGGCCTGCCCGGGATACAGTTCGACACCGGCCCAGGCGGCCATCGCCGGCTGGGCGACGATCTCGCGGGCCTTGCGGATACCGGCCACCATCACGCGCATGTCGTGCGGGTCGGTGAAGTAGCGCGGGTCGACGAGCGGCTTGTCGCGGTAGTCGCGGCTGCGCAGCTTGACGGTTCCGCGGGACCGGGCGTGTGTGACGTTCGGGGTGAGGCAGAAGCCGTTCTCCGTGGTCGGGTATCCCTGCCGGGCCGTGTGCATGTCGAAGGGCACCGAACCGTAGTGGAACATGAGGTCGGGCCGGTCGAGGCCGTCCTCCGTGGTCGTGAAGATGCCCAGCTCCCACCACTGGGTGGACTCCGTGGGCATGGGCTGCTTCGCCTCCCACTGGATCACGCCTTCCGGGTGGTCCTGGAAGTTCTCGCCCACACCTGGGGAATCCGCGAGCACCTCGATGCCGTGCTCGCGCAGCTGCGCGGCCGGTCCCACGCCGGAGAGCATGAGCAGCTTCGGGGAATCGATGGCGCCGGCGGAGAGGATGACCTCGGCGCGCACGGTGAGCGCGTGGGTGCGACCCGCCGCGTCGACGACGAGCACGCCGGTGCAGCGTTTGGCGTCATCGAAGGTCAACTGCCGGGCGCGCATCCCGGTGAGCAGGGTGAAGTTCTTTCGGTCCCGGATCGGGTGGATGTACGACACCGAGGAGGACGCCCGGGTGCCGTCCGCCTGGCGGTTGATCTGGAAGAAGCTCGCGCCGTTGACGACGGTGGTGCCTGAGTTGAACGTGGTGCGGGGAATCCCCGTCTGCTCGCAGGCATCGAGTAGAGCCACGCCGCAGGGGTCGTTCGGGGGCACGTCCATGAGGTGCACCGGTCCGTCGTGCCCGTGGTGCGGCGCCGGGTCGCTGTTGGTCTCCAGTTTTTTGTACAGCGGGAAGGTGTTCTTCGCCTCCCAGCCGGTGGCGCCGTGCTTATTGGCCCAGTCGTCGAGGTCTTCGGCCGGCGCCCAGAAGGCGATGCAGGAATTGTGGCTCGAGCATCCGCCCATCACCTTGGCGCGGGCGTGGCGCATGAAGGAATTGCCGTGTTCTTGCGGTTCGATGGGGTAGTCCCAGTCGTAACCGGACTCCAGAAGTTCCATCCAGCGGTCCAGCTTCAGGATGGCGTCGAGGCCGCGGTCGTCGGGGCCGGCCTCCACGAGGGCAACCTGCACGTCGGGGTCTTCGCTGAGCCGGGCGGCGACGGCCGCTCCCGCGGATCCGCCGCCGATCACGACGTAGTCGAATTCAGTCTCGGTTGGTGGTGTCATGTCTGTCACTCCTTCGGCGACGCTCAGCGCGCCGCGAACCAGCCGGTGACCGCCGGGGCGGTGTTCTGGTAGATGTGCTTGGTTTCCTGATATTCGGCCAGCCCCATCGGGCCCAGCTCGCGGCCGACGCCGGACTGACCGTAACCGCCCCATTCCGCCTGCGGCAGGTACGGGTGGAAGTCGTTGATCCAGACGGTTCCGTGGCGCAGGCGCTTGGCCATCCGCTGCGCCCGTCCGGCGTCCTGAGTCCACACGGCGCCGGCGAGTCCGTACACCGTGTCGTTGGCGATGGCCACGGCTTCGTCTTCGGTCTCGAAGGTTTCCACGGTCACGACCGGGCCGAAGGCTTCGTCGATGACCACGCTCATGCCGCGCTGCACCTGATCGAGGATGGTCGGGGTGTAGTAGAAGCCCTTCTCGAGGTCTCCCGTGCCCCAAGTGCCGCCGCAGCGCAGCCGCGCACCCTCGGCGAGTCCCTTTTGTACGTAGGCGCTCACCTTGTCGCGGTGCGCGGCGGAGATCAGCGGTCCGGTCTCGGCGTCGGGGTCGAAGGGACCGCCCAGTCGAATCTGGTTGGCGCGGCGCACGAGTTCGTCCACGAAACGGTCAGCAATGGATGCCTCAACCACGAGTCGGGCACCGGCGGAACAGACCTGTCCGGAGTGCACGAAGGCGCCGTTGAGGGCGTTGTCGACGGCGGCGTCGAAGTCCGCATCGGCGAAGATCACGTTGGGGTTCTTGCCTCCGAGCTCGAGGGCCACCTTCTTCACGGTTGCCGCCGCGGCCGCAGCGATCGTCTTGCCCGTTTCGAGGCCTCCGGTGAACGAGACCAGGTCGACGTCGGGGTGGCTGGACAGCGGGGCGCCGGCCACCGCTCCGGCACCAAGCACGAGGTTGGCGACACCGGCGGGGAGGCCGAGGTCGTCGAGCATCTCCACCATGAGCATGGCGGTGTGCGGGGTGAGCTCGCTCGGCTTGAGAATGAACGAGTTGCCGGCGGCGATGGCCGGCGCAATCTTCCACGCGGCCTGCAGGAGCGGGTAGTTCCACGGGGCGATCAGTCCGCAGACTCCCACCGGTTCCACCACGATGCGGCTGACCACGCTCTCATCGCCCGCATCGACGATACGGCCCGCGTCCTGCCCGGCGAGCTTGCCGAAGAATTCAAAACAGTTGGCGATGTCATCCATGTCGATTTCGCTCTCGACAAGACGCTTGCCGGTGTCGAGGGTCTCCGCACGGGCGAACGCGGCCTTGCGCACGCGCAGCTCCGCGGCAACACGGAGCAGAAAGTCTCCGCGCTCCGGGGCGGGCACGGATGACCAGACGCCACTGTCGAACGACGCGCGGGCCGCGGCGATGGCCGCGTGCACATCCTCCGTGGTGGCTTCGGACACCGTGCCGACCGGTTCCCCGTCGGCCGGGCAGCTGATCAGCCGGGTTCCGGCATCGGTGGAGGGAACCCACCGGCCGTTGATGAACAGGGTCGCGGTGGTCGTCGCGGTCGTCGTTGTCATGGTGCTCACTTCTTCACGTCTTCGGAATCGTAATCGGCTTCCCAGTTGGCTTTGGCCGCCTGGTCTACGGGCAGGGCGGTGTTGCCCGGCTCGGTGCGGTTGAGGTGCAGGAAGTCCAGGTGTGTCTCGTAGTGGTCGAGCACGTCGGTGATCACCTGCTCCTTGCTGTAGCCCATCAGGTCGTACCCGTGGCTGCCCTCGAGCGAGAACACCTCCATGCGGTAGTACTTGCCCTGCTCCGACGCGCTGCGCACGGCGTAGGTGGGGATGTCGAGCTGCACCGGGTACACCTGGTACTTGAACCCGCGCTCGCCACCCATGCTCACGAGCAGGTCGAGATGCGGGATCTGCAGGCCCTCGACGAGACCCTCGCTCAGGGTGGCCTCGGCACCCTGCTCACGAAGTTCCTCGACTACCTCCTGCAGCGCCGGAAGCGCCACGGTGGTGACGAAGCGATGAGCCTGGCGCTGCCCTGGGTAGCTCATCGCGCGTGCGAGGCGCTGTCGCCAGTTGCGTACGCGGGCCGGGTCGCCGCTACGGCCGGATAGCAGCCCGGGGAGGCTGACCCGGTAGCTGTCGGCGACGGATTGTTCCACACGGAGGGCCTTGTACAGCCCCAGCATGATCAGCATCAGCACCACCGAGAACGGCAGGCCCATGATGATCGTCGCGTTTTGCAGCACCGGGATGCCGCCCACCAGCATCATCGCGAAGGTCAGCAGACCGGTCGTCACCGCCCAGAACACGCGCAGCCACTTCGGGCCGTCCGCTTCGGAGTTCTTCAGGTGCGACGTGAAGTTGGACATCACGAGTGCGCCGGAGTCGGCCGACGTCACGTAGAACAGCAGTCCGGTGAAGGTCGCGATTGCGGCGGTCAACGGGGCCATCGGGAATTGGTCGAGCAGGGAGTAGAAGGCCTTTTCCGGCGAGTTCATGGCTATTTCGCCGAATCCCGCATCACCGCCGATGACGATGGCCAGGGCGCTGTTACCGAAAATGGCGATCCAGAGCAGAATGAACGCGAACGGCACCACGAGAACACCGGACACGAACTGACGGATGGTGCGCCCGCGAGAGATTCGGGCGAGGAACAGACCAACAAACGGCGCCCAGGCGATCCACCAGGCCCAGAAGAACAGGGTCCAACCGTTCAGCCAAGCGTCGGGCCGATCGTAGGCGAAGGTGTTGAGCGTCAGGGCGGGGAAGCGGCTCAGGGTGTCGCCGACGTTCTGCACGATCGCGTCGAGCAAGAACGACGTATTGCCCACCACGAGCACGAACACCATGAGCGCCACCGACAACAGCACGTTCAGTTCGGAGAGGCGACGGATGCCGCGCTCCACACCGGTCACGGCCGACACCGTCGCCATCACCACGGACAGAGCGATGAGGGACCCCTGCACGAAGAGGTTCTGCGGGGTACCGAACATGTAGGTGAGGCCGTAGTTGAGCTGCGCGACACCGATGCCGAGGCTCGTGGCGATGCCGAAAATGGTGCCGAGGATCGCGGCAATGTCCACGAAGTCCCCGATCGGGCCGTGGATGCGCTTGCCGAAGATCGGGAACAGTGCGGACCGGATGCTGAGCGGCAGGTTCTGCCGGTAGGCGAAGTATCCGAGCGCCAGGCCCATCAGGGCGTAGAGGGCCCAACCGGTGATGCCGTAGTGAAAGAGGGTCCAGACCATGGCCTGACGGGCTGCCTCGAGGGTGCTGCCGTCGCCGGCAGGCGGGGCCAGGTACTGTGTGACCGGTTCGGACACGGAGAAGAACATCAGGTCGATACCGATCCCGGCCGCGAAGAGCATCGATGTCCAGGTGAACAGGCTGTATTGCGGACGCGAGTGGTCCGGCCCCAGCCGGGTCTTGCCAACCCGGGAGAGGGCGATGTAGATCACGAAGGCCAGCACGATGGTGACGATCAGGAAGTAGTACCAACCCAGGTTGGTGGACACCCAACCGACAACGGCGCCGATGACCGTGCTCGCGCTGTCAGGGGCGAGGATGGCCCAGAGCGCGATGGCGATGATGCCGCTCGCGGAGCCGAAGAATACCGTCTTGTTGACCCGGGACGGGGCTTCGTCAGCCTCAGTGGAAATTTGGACAGGCTGAGACATGTAAACCCTTACTTTTGGAGCGACGCGTCCCTCCCCAGCAATGAAGGCCAGAACCCACCTAGCCTATCAAAAGCAAAAATCGGAGCAACGGTGAGTTTTTGCACCGCGCTCCGACTCTCATTCAAAACAGTCCGAGCCGGCCCACGGCCGGAGCACCCACCGTCAGGTGAGTGCCGGTTCAAGCGTTCAAGCGTTCAAGCAAGCCGCAACGACATCGGCACATCCGACAACACGAAGTCGAGTCGTGGAAAATTGTGAGCTTGATCTGGGATTTCTCTTTCGCGACATCTGGAACTCGGAGGATGCGCTCACGACATATCGACGTCCATCCGTTCCAGCACCGTGTGAAGTGCTCGTCGATACTCTGTGTAGCCGGTACTGAAAGTAGTCGCCAGAGTGAGGATGGTGACGAGGGGAAGGATCTGGGTAGCCAGCGCCCGAGCCGCGACGTCGTCAACGGGCAGTCCGAGGGCCGAGGCAATCACGCCCATTACGACCACCAGGAACAACGTCACCCAAGCGAATGCGATCCCCCGCAGCGTCGTGGTCGCCTCAACAAAGGACAATCTGTCGATCTCCAAGGCACTCAATCGTGCCATGGCGAGAGACGCCCATATGCCCGAAATCGAGGCGAGCGAAAGCGCAAATGCTGCGCTCATCTGGAAAGCGCGTGGGTCCGCTATGCCTTGCCACCAGGCACCGATTGCCAGGGCGAGCGTGGCCAACGCTCCCAAATTCCAATAGAGGACAAACCAATTAGTCTCCTCGAGCGCTCTGTTGTCACGCGGCGATCGCAGGACCAGCCGCCCCACGGCCCCAACGAGAAATCTGGTCATCCTGCGCATGCTTCACCCCTCAAAACTCACTGGACAGTCAGCATTCCTCGGGTGGCAGTAGGACGACCCGCTCCGCAACGCGCGACTTCGCGATTGGTCAGGCAGACACCGAAGAGGTCGAGAACTTGCGCATCCGCTGTCGCGAAGTTGCTACGACTTCTGGTGCTTCGTGCGCGTGATGACGGTCGGGCACGGAGCCTGCCCGAGTACCTCGTGACTGACCGAACCCATCCACCGACGGCCCCGCGCGCCGTGGCCGTGACTGCCGACCACAAGAAGCTGCGCCGTGGCGGCCGCTTGTAACAACGCCTGGGCCGGGGTCTCGTCGGTCACGAAGAGCTGGTGCACGACGAGGTCGGGGAAACGGTCGGCGAGGCCGGCCACGGATTCGGAGAGCACCGTGCGTTCCTCCTCGAGGCGCTCGGCGACACCCTCCTCAGGAATATGTTTGAGCACTCGTTGGCTGGGAACGTGCGCCGCGTACACTGCGGTGAGTTCCTGCCCCGTGCGGTCAGCCTCGGCCGCGGCGAATTCCACGGCGTCCCGGGCGTCCTCCGAGCCGTCTACACCGACCACCACGCCCGTTCGGTCACCTGAGAGCATCTGGGGCACGACGGCCACCGGACAGGAGCTCTGGGCGGCGACCTGCATGCTCACGCTGCCGAAGAAGTCCCCGGCAAACCCGGCCTTGCGGTGGGTTCCCACCACGACCAGGTCGGCGTCTTCCGACAGTTCGTGGAGCACGTGCTGGGCTGATCCCGAGCGCAGCGACCCCGTCGCGGCCACAGCGGGAGCAAGTTCGGCGGCACGCGCCTCGATCTGCCTCACGAGCGCCTGCTCATCGTTGATGATGCTGTTGTAGTAGCCGTATTTCTTGGACAGCCACGCGGCCGGCACCGTGTGCACGAGGGCCACGGGAGCGTCCAGCGCCTCCGCCCGGTGCAACGCCCACTCCAACGCGGCGGCACTGGTCTCCAATTCATGAACGCCGACAACTATCTTGCGGTTCACGGGTCTACCTCGTCTTTCGAAGGGGGTGTCGTCATTGACGGCCTCCCGGTGGGGGCAGCAGAGTCACCGCCCACGTTCACTATCGCGCATCCGCTCGGGCGAGGCTAGGGGCGGAAGTCCCGGCATGACTTTTGGTCCCACGTGAGCGCGGTCGGAGAGGCACATCCGGCCATGGTGTGGGCGCCTCCTTCTCTGGCGACCTGCCGATTGGTGCAGTCCGCTTGAACGCTCCAACCGGGGACGGCCTTCGGGCCCCGGCCAATGTCGGTGGCTGCTGCCACACTTGTTTCATGACCACCATTGACGGTGTTTTCGTTGGTTTGACCGGGTCGCTGGCCCGATCGAACATATCCGCGGCGTCGTTCGCGGAGCTCTCCGACGACCAGGCGGAGGGCACCCACCGGGCCATCGCCCGGCTCTCCCGCGAGGTCGCCGCCTACCTCTCCCTGTCGGCGGCGAACGTCGCCACCCGCTCCGACTGGCAGCTCGGCCGCGAAGGCCTCGCCCGGAAGAAGGGCTACCCCAGCCCCGAGGACTATGTGCAGGCCTTGGGCGGAGGTGGCGGCAGCAGCAAGGCCGACACCCGCCGTCTGATCGAGGCCGGCACCATGGCCACCGAGGCCGAAACCGCCCGGGAACGCCAGAAGCAGGCCGACCAGTGGGCTCGGGAGTTTCCCGAGGCGCCGCCAGTAGATGTGCACACGCCGTGGTTCGCGCCGCTCGGCACCGCCGTTACGGATGGGACCTTGAGTACCGAGTCCGCGACGGCGATTCGTCGGGGCCTCGGTGAAACCGCAATCGGGGTGACCGAAGCGATGCTCGCCGACGCGGTCGTGCAGCTGATCGACCAATGTCAGTCGGTAAACGCGGACCAGGCGGCGAAGGCGGCCCGGCAGTGCCGGGACTCCATCGATGCCGCCGGTGTCGCGTCGCGAGCCGACGCGATGCGCGCCCGGCAGTACCTGAGGGTGTGGGACAAGCCGGACGGCATGTTGCACGGCACCTTCGAACTGGACCCGGAAAACGGCGCCTACTTCACGGACTTCCTGCTGCAGATCACCGGACCCCGCACCGGCGGACCGAGGTTCGTGGAGAAGGGCGAGAAGGAACGCGCCAGGCGCATCATCGACGACCCCCGCTCCACGGACCAAATCGCCGCCGAGGCCCTGATCGAGGTGATCAAGGTCGCGGCCGCCGCCGACCCCGGCACGCTCTTCGGCCGGATTCGCCCGTCGGTGAAGCTCGTCGTGACTGCGACAGATGCTCCAGCCCCGACACCCTCGCGGGGTGCCTCGGGCGAACTGGTTCTGACAGACGGGTTCATCGAAGGAACCCCGGACGCCGTCCCGACGACCACCATTGACCGGTCGATCTGCAACGCCGGTTTCATACCCGTGCTGTTCAGCAGGGACGGCACCGTGCTGGATGTAGGCAGGGAACAGCGCCTCTTTTCAGCTGAGCAACGCGCGGCCCTGGCACTTCGGGACGGCGGGTGCAGGTGGCCGGACTGCCACCGACCACCCAGCCACTGTGAGGCCCATCACCTGCACGGCTGGAACGCAGACGGCGGACTCACCAATCTCGACGACGGCGTCCTCCTCTGCGCCCGCGACCACCTCCGCCTGCACAACGACGGGTGGCGGATCACCCGAACCGGCACCGAATACTGGCTGGTTCCACCGTCATCGGCCGACCCGAACCGAGCCCCCATCCGGTTGGCCGGCACATCACCGCTGCACCTGGCCTCGCCCATGCGATGACCAGCCGGAAGTCGCGGGGCAGGACGGGCTAGTCCTCCGCACCGCCAAGGGCCGGACGCAGTCGGGTGAGCGCGAACCTCGATCGGTTTCACCGATCAGGCCTTCGCGTGTCCGATCTGACCGGATCCGGCGGGCGCGCGCCATACTGGGGTCATGGCCGAGAACAAGACGCAGCCGACGGACGCCTCCGTCGAGGATTTTCTCGACGCGGCGACGCCCGCCCGACGTCGCGACGACGGCAAGACCCTCGACGCGATCTTCCGCGAGGTGACCGGCGCAACGCCCGTCATGTGGGGCCCGTCGATTGTGGGGTACGGAAGCTTCCGTTACGTGTCCCCCGCGAACCCGCGCACGCGCGGCGATTGGCCCAAGGCGGGATTCTCGCCGCGCAAGGCGCAGTTGTCGCTCTACGGGCTCAAAGACCTCCCCGAGGGCGCGGCCCTTCTTCCGCAGCTCGGCACGTACACCGAGGGCATGGGCTGCGTCTACGTGAGGAAGCTCGACGACATCGATCTCGGCGTGTTGCGCCGGCTCATCGCGATCGCTGCGTCTCGGGGCGACGACCCCGAGCCTGCGCCGACCACCGGGTAAGTCCACGACGCGACGGTGGTGCTCAACTTCCCGGCCAACGTATGTTCGTCACGATCCGGCGCCGTCTCCGGGGAAGCGCCCGGACATCCCCTGAACGGTTTGATCGATGCCTGCTCCGTCGGCCTCGACGTCGTCCATGTAGAACGTTCCCACGACGATCACGTGGTCCTGTGACTCGAAAATCACGACCCCGCAGGTCTCGAAAGGCAGTCCGTCGGTTCGCGTGCCGGACCATGTCCATTCGCACCAGGTCGTCTCGCCGTCCTGTACCGCGCGGACGAGCTCGATACGGAAGTCGGGGATCCCCGCGAACATCGCCGTCCAGTTGGCCCGTACCTGGGCGCTCCCGACGAAGGCGCGAGCCGGGTGCGCCGGGTGAACACTCCGGTAGTCGGGATGGAAAAGTGCCATCATCCGGTCAAGATCATGGTCGTTGGCTGCGGCCACGAGCGTGGCGATGTTGACGCTCATCGGTCCTCCTCCATCCTGCGAGAGCGCAGGCGAATCGTCCGCGCCCCCGCCCTGATGGCCCAGAGCCTACGCCGAAGACTGTCGGCTCGGAAGACCACTCAGGACGAATCGACGACCGGCTATGCGGGGAATGACGAGAAGCCCAGACCCGGACCCTGAGGGTCGGAGTCTGGGCTTCGTATCAGGACCCGAATCTACTTGGCGGGCTTCTTTCTTCTTTGAGCGCGGGCGCTCGTGGCGGTGGTTTCGGCCGCAGCGCTGAACCGCGCGTTCCTCATGCCTGAGCTCGATGCTCGTGCAACCTTGTTGCTCTGCTTGGGATTTTGGGCCATGGTGCACGCTCCAATCAATTTCGTTCCGGGATGGGTCTCCCGTGGTTGAACCCGAGTTGCCCCACCATACCGGTCCCGCTTGCTAGAAGTCCCAGTCGTCGTCTTCGGTGTTGACGGCCTTCCCGATCACGTACGAGGAGCCCGACCCGGAGAAGAAGTCGTGGTTCTCGTCGCCGTTCGGTGAGAGCGCGGAGAGGATCGCCGGGTTCACGTCGCAGACATCCTTCGGGAAGATCGCCTCGTAGCCGAGGTTCATCAGCGCCTTGTTGGCGTTGTAGTGCAGGAACATCTTGACGTCCTCGGTCAGGCCGAGCTCGTCGTAGAGGTCCTGCGTGTACTGCACCTCGTTCTCGTAGAGTTCGAACACGAGGTTGAACGTGTAGTCCTTGATCTCGTCGCGACGCGCCTGGGTCTCCTTCTCGAGCCCCTTCTGAAATTTGTACCCGATGTAGTAGCCGTGCACCGCTTCGTCACGAATGATCAACCGGATGAGGTCGGCCGTGTTGGTGAGGCGGGCCCGGCTGGAGAAGTACATGGGCAGGTAGAAGCCCGAGTAGAACAGGAACGACTCAAGCAGCACCGAGGCGACCTTGCGCTTCAGCGGATCGTCGCCCTGGTAGTAGTCCATGACGATTGAGGCCTTGCGCTGCAGGTTCTCGTTCTCGGTCGACCAGCGGAACGCCTCGTCGATCTCCTTCGTTGACGCGAGCGTCGAGAAGATCGAGGAGTAGCTCTTGGCGTGCACCGACTCCATGAACGCGATGTTCGTATAGACGGCCTCTTCGTGCGGGGTGATCGCGTCGGGGATGAGCGAGACGGCTCCGACGGTGCCCTGGATCGTGTCGAGCAGGGTCAGCCCGGTGAACACGCGCATGGTGAGCTGCTGCTCGACCGGCGTGAGCTGGTTCCACGACTGGATGTCGTTGCTGAGCGGGATCTTCTCCGGCAGCCAGAAGTTGTTGGTCAGTCGGTTCCAGACCTCGACGTCTTTTTCGTCTTCGATCTTGTTCCAGTTGATCGCATCGACGTGCGACACCAGCTTGAGCTTGTCAATCATGAGTTGGTTCCTTTGGTGGTGCGTCGGTGGTCGTGTCTCGGCCGGTTGTCGAGCCTGTCGAGACACGACCACCGCTGTGTACAGCGAATTACATTAAAGCGCGCAGGAGACGCAACCCTCCACCTCGGTGCCTTCGAGTGCCATCTGGCGCAGGCGAATGTAGTAGATGGTCTTGATGCCCTTTTTCCAGGCGTAGATCTGGGCGCGGTTGATGTCGCGGGTCGTCGCGGTGTCCTTGAAGAACAACGTCAGCGAAAGGCCCTGGTCAACGTGCTGGGTCGCCGCGGCGTATACGTCGATGACCTTCTCGGCACCGATCTCGTAGGCATCCTGGTAGAAGTCCAGGTTGTCGTTCGTCATGAACGGCGCCGGGTAGTACACACGACCCAGCTTGCCCTCCTTGCGAATCTCGATCTTCGCCGCGATCGGGTGAATCGACGCGGTCGAGTTGTTGATGTACGAGATCGACCCTGTCGGCGGCACGGCCTGCAGGTTCTGGTTGTAGATACCGTGCGTCATGACGGATGCCTTCAGCTCGGCCCAGTCGGCCTGCGTCGGAATCGACACCCCGGCCTGGGCGAAGAGCTCCGCGCCGCGAGCCGTGACGGGCTCCCACACCTGCTCGGTGTACTTGTCGAAGAACGCGCCCGAGGCGTAGGCGGAGTCTTCGAAGCCCTCAAAGGTGCGGCCGCGCTCGATGGCGAGCGCGTTGGAGGCGCGCAGGGCGTGGAACAGCACCGTGTAAAAGTAGATGTTGGTGAAGTCGATGCTCACGTCGCTGCCGTAGTAGACGCGTTCCCGGGCGAGGTAGCCGTGCAGGTTCATCTGGCCGAGTCCGATGGCGTGCGAACGGTCGTTGCCGTCTTCGATCGAGCGAACGGAGGAGATGTGGCTCTGCTCCGACACGGCATTCAGGCCACGGATCGCCGCGCTCACGGTGCGCCCGAGGTCTCCGGAGTCCATCGCCAGGGCGATGTTCATCGACCCGAGGTTGCAGGAGATGTCCTTGCCGATTTCGTTGTACGAGAGGTCCTCGTTGTAGGTGGTCGGAGTGTTCACCTGCAGGATCTCGGAGCACAGGTTCGACATGTTGATGCGGCCCTTGATCGGGTTCGCCTTGTTCACCGTGTCTTCGAACATGATGTACGGGTAGCCCGATTCGAACTGAATCTCCGCGAGGGTCTGGAAGAACTCGCGCGCCTTCATCTTCGACTTCTTGATGCGGGGGTTGTCGACCATGTCGTGGTAGTTCTCGGTGACCGAGATGTCCCCGAACGGCACGCCGTAGACCTTCTCCACGTCGTACGGCGAGAACAGGTACATCCACTCGTCGTTCTTGGCGAGCTCGAACGTGATGTCGGGAATGACGACACCGAGCGAAAGGGTCTTGATGCGAATTTTCTCGTCGGCGTTCTCACGCTTGGTGTCGAGAAAACGCATGATGTCGGGGTGGTGCGCGTGCAGGTACACGGCGCCGGCACCCTGACGGGCACCGAGCTGGTTGGCGTAGCTGAAGGAGTCTTCGAGCAGCTTCATCACGGGGATGATGCCGCTGGACTGGTTCTCGATCTGCTTGATCGGCGCCCCGGCCTCGCGGATGTTGCTGAGGAGCAGAGCCACACCGCCGCCGCGCTTGGACAGCTGCAGGGATGAGTTGATGCCGCGGCTGATCGATTCCATGTTGTCTTCGATGCGCAGCAGGAAGCAGGAGACGAGCTCGCCGCGCTGGGCCTTGCCCGAGTTCAGGAAGGTCGGGGTCGCGGGCTGGAAGCGACCGGCGATGATCTCTTCGACGAGTTCGACGGCGAGCGTCTCATCACCGGATGCGAGACCCAGGGCGGTCATCACGACGCGGTCTTCGAAGCGTTCGAGGTAGCGCTTTCCGTCGAACGTCTTGAGCGTGTACGAGGTGTAGTACTTGAACGCGCCGAGGAAGCTCTGGAAGCGGAACTTCTTCGAGTAGGCGAGCTTGTTCAGGCTCTCGATGAACTCGAAGGAGTACTGGTCGAGCACGGCCTGCTCGTAGTATTCCTTCTCCACCAGATAGTCGAGGCGCTCGCGCAGCGAGTGGAAGAACACCGTGTTCTGGTTGACGTGCTGCAGGAAGAACTCACGCGCGGCTTCCTGGTCTTTGTCGAACTGGATCTCCCCGTTCGGTCCATACAGGTTGAGCATCGCGTTGAGCGAGTGGTAGTCCATGCCCGACGGTGCGTCGATGGGCGTGACTTTCACGGCCGTAGTTTCCAAAATTCTTCCAATCCGTCGTGAACGATGCGCACATCATCCGGTGTTCCAAATACTTCGATGCGATACAGGTGGGGAACCGCGCATTTGGCGGCGATGATGTCCCCCGCGAGGCAGAACGTCTCGCCAAAATTCGTGTTGCCCGCGCCGATGACGCCGCGGATCAAGGAGCGATTCTGCGGGTCATTCAGAAAACGAATGACCTGCTTGGGAACCGCCCCGCCCTCGCCTCCACCACCGTAGGTGGGAAGACAGAGGACGTACGGCTCAGTGACCGTGAGGGGTGTGTCTCTCGCGTAGAGGGGGATACGACTGGCCGGGCGCCCGAGCTTCTCGACGAAGCGGTGCGTATTACCTGAAACGCTCGAGAAATAGACGATTTCAGTCATTGAGCACCTGCCCGGAGCGTGCTACGCGAGGCGAGCGGCGAGCGCGTTGATCTTGTCGGGGCGAAAGCCTGACCAGTGCTCCTCGTCGGTGATGACAACGGGTGCCTGCAGGTACCCCAGGGCCTTCACCGCTTCGAGTGCGTTCTCGTCGACCGAGAGGTCGAGAACTTCGTACTCGATGCCCTTGTTGTCCAAAGCGCGATACGTCGCGGTGCATTGGACGCATGAGGGCTTCGTGTAGACCGTAATTGCCATTGCGGATGGCCTTTCTCGTTGTGGCAGAACTGCGTGTCAGAACTGCTTTTCAGTGGTGCACCCAGGTGCGATACTGAGGAAGTTTTTCGTCCGGCACTAGTGCCTGACTACTCTCTCAATACTACATCTAGTGATGAGAAATCGGAATGGCCACTAGATGAGGTAATTACAATTATGTAGTTATCCACCGACATTCCACCGAGTTACCCACAGGCGGCCCCCGAAATGAGCGCCTGATTCCGCGGGCCGACCGCGAGTTATCCACAGGCCGGCGCCCGGGGAACGATTCTGCCCCGCATAGACCCGAGCGGCGTGTCGCGCACCCCACCGCCGCACGCAGCGAGGGGCCGACCCCATCGGGCCGGCCCCTCGCCTGTATTGCTCCAGAACGGATACTACTTGGTCAGCGGCGCCAACTTCGAGTCGTCGGCGTAAGCCTCTGCCGCGGTCTCCTTCGTCACGATCACCGGGGGGATGAGGTACGCCGGCACGATCTTGTTGCCGTTGTCGTAGGAATCGTCGTTGGTCTCCGGCGTTCCGCCGGTCTGCAATGTCTTGACCATGTCGATCGCCTGGGCGACGAGGAGGCGGGTGTCCTTCTTGATGGTGGAGTACTGCTCCCCCGCCATGATCGACTTGACCGACTCAACTTCGGAGTCCTGACCCGTGACCACCGGAATCGGCTTGCCGGCCGCCTTCACCGAGGTGATGATCGCCCTGGCGAGCGTGTCGTTGGGCGAAAGCACACCGTCCAGTTCCTTGTCGCCGTAGGTGCTCGTGAGCAGCGAGTCCATGCGGCTCTGGGCATTCTCGGCCTTCCAGTCTGCGGTCGCGGTCTGCTTGATGTCGGTCTGACCGGAGGCGACGACGAGGGTTCCATCGTCGATCTTCGGCTGCAACACACTCATCGCGCCTTTGAAGAACACGGGAGCGTTGGCATCGGCGGAATTCCCGGAGAACAACTCGATGTTGTACGGGCCCTCGGGCTTCTTGGCCGCGAGGCCATCCAGCAGCGCCTGCCCCTGCAATTCGCCGACCTTGTAATTGTCGAAGGCAACGTAGTAGTCCACGGCGTCGGTGTTCAGGATGAGGCGGTCGTAGGCGATGACGAGGGCGCCGGCGTCGTGCGCGGCCTGCACCTGGGTGCCGAGCTGGCCGCCGTCTTGAGCGCCGATAATGATGACCTTGGCACCGTTGGTCACCATGGCGGAAATCTGGTCCTGCTGGTCCTTCACCGTGGTGGAGGCGCCGGCATACTGCACGTCCCCCTTGAAGCCGGCCTCCTTCAGACCGTCCTCGAACAGGCCGCCCGCAAGGACCCAATTCTCAGACGTCTTCGACGGAAGCGCCACTCCGATGGTGGCGTCGGCCGGGAAACCCGACGTGTCGGCGGCCCCGGAGGTGTCCGCGCGGCCGCCGGAGCAGCCGGACAGTGCCATGAGTGCCACTGCGGCGACGGCCGTGGTGAGGATGATTCTCTTTCGCATGTCAATCACTTTCTATTCATTGAGGGCGATGCGGAATGAAGCGGGGGAGAAACGTTATCGGGGAAGGTCTGCCGGCCTGGCGCTGTCCGGCGTGCCGGCATCCGGCGTGACGGTCGGCCGTTCGGGTTCGGGCTCGGTGACGTTGCGATTGCGGGTGAGGAAGCCCATCAGCGAGGGCCGCCCCTGGCTCTTGTTCCACACGTCGACACCGACGGCCACCAGCAGAACGAGGCCCTTGATGATCTGTACGAGGTCTGAGCCCACACCCTGCAGTTGGAGACCGTTGTTCAGCACGGCCATCACGAGACCACCGATGATCGATCCGATCACGGTGCCGATACCGCCGGATACCGCGGCGCCACCGATGAAGACCGCCGCGATCGCGTCGAGTTCCCAGCTGAGCCCGTCCTGCGGGCCGGAGGCCTGGGAGCGAGCGACAAAGATCATGCCGGCGAGCGACGCGAGGATCGACATGTTCATCATCACCAGGAAGTTGATCCGCCGCGACTTCACGCCGGAGAGTTCGGCCGCGAGTTTGTTGCCGCCGACGGCGTAAATGTGCCGGCCCATGATCGTGTTGCGGGAGATGAACGCGTAGAGCAGCACGAGGAGTCCGAGAATGATCCCCGACACCGGGAAGCTCGTGCCGACCCTGCCGCTGGCGAACTGCAGGGTGGCGAAAATGAGCACGCCGTCGAGGAGCACGATCTTGAGGATGCTCACCCAGAGGGGTGCGACCTCCGAACCCATCGCCTTCTGCGTCCGGCGGCCCTTGAACTCGACCCAGATCACGGCCGCGGCCAGGATCAGGCCGAGCAGCAGCGTCAGGTTGTTGTAGCCGGTGTCGGGACCCACCTCCGGCAGGTAACCGGCACCGATGAACGTGAAGCCCTTGGGCACCGGAACGGTGTTCGCGTTTCCGATCAGCTGGTTGCCTCCACGGAAGATGAGCATTCCGGCGAGAGTGACGATGAAGGCCGGCACACCGATGTAGGCCACCCAAAACCCCTGCCAGGCACCGATAAGGGCGCCGACGAAGAGGCCAAAGAGAATGGCGAGCGGCCACGGAAAATGCCAGCTCTGCATCGACGTCGCCACGACGATACCGGCGAACGCCGCGACCGAACCGACGGAAAGGTCGATGTGGCCCGCGATGATCACGAGCACCATGCCGATGGCGAGGATCAGGATGTAGGAGTACTGGCTCACCAGGTTGATCATGTTTCCGGGCGAAAGGGTGAGCCCGCCGGTGACGATTTGGAAGAAGACGATGATGCCGATCAGGCTGAACAGGATTCCGAACTGGCGCAGGTTGGATGCACCCCCGCCAAACATTTTCTTCAGGTCGCCAAGGCCGCCCGATTTGGTCGTCGAGTCTGTACTCATCTGCTCTGCACCTTCTTCTTCGCGGAGGTCATGCTCTTCATCAGGGATTCGGGATCCGCCGCGCTGCCGTCGATGCAGTCGGTGATGGCGCCCTCGAAAATTGTGTAAATGCGGTCGGCAAGCCCGAGCAGCTCTGGCAGCTCAGAGGAGATCAGGATGACTCCCTTGCCCTGCGCCGCGAGCTCCTGGATGATGCCGTAGATCTCATACTTGGCACCCACGTCGATACCGCGCGTGGGCTCGTCGAGGATGAGCACCTCCGGGTCCGTGAACATCCATTTGGCCAGGACGACCTTCTGCTGGTTTCCACCGGAGAGTTTGGCGACCCCGGCGTCGACACTGGGCGTCTTGATACGCAGGCTCTTGCGATACTGCTCCGCGATCGCGAACTCTCGTGAGTCGTCGACGACCGGCCCGCGGGAGATTTTGGACAACTTGGCGGACACGACGCTGCGTTTGATGTCGTCCAGCAGGTTGAGGCCGAGCGCTTTCCGGTCCTCACTGACGTAGGCCAGGCCGTGGTCGATGGCCTCCGAGACGTTGCGAATCTCGATTTCCTTGCCGTCCATGAACATCCGTCCGGACAAGAAGGTGCCGTAGGAGCGTCCGAAGATGCTCATGGCCAGCTCCGTGCGACCTGCGCCCATGAGACCGGCGATGCCGACGATCTCGCCGCGGCGAACCGTGAGGTTCGAGCCCTTGACGACCAAGCGCTCGGGGTCCTGCGGGTGCTGAACGGTCCAGTCCCGCACCTCAAACAACACCTCACCGATGTGCGGGGTGTGGTCGGGGAATCTGCTTTCCAGGCTGCGCCCGACCATGCCACGAATGATCCGGTCTTCGTTGACGCCGTCGTGCAGGATGTCGAGAGTCTCGATGGTCTTTCCATCGCGGATGATGGTGATCGTGTCGGCGACGAGTTCTATCTCGTTGAGCTTGTGGGAGATCATGATTGAACTGATTCCCTTGCCTTTGAGACCGCGAATCAGGTCGAGCAGATGCTGGGAGTCGGCCTCGTTCAGGGCCGCGGTCGGCTCGTCGAGAATGAGCAGCTTCACGTCTTTGTTCAGGGCCTTGGCGATCTCCACCAGTTGCTGCTTGCCGACACCAATGTGTTTGATGAGCGTGTCCGGGTCGTCGCGCAGTCCCACCCGGGCCAGGAGGTCAAGGGCCCGCTTCTTGGACGCGGCCCAGTCGATGGCACCGTGTCGCACCATTTCATTACCGAGGAAGATGTTCTCGGTGATCGAGAGCTCGGGGATGAGCGCGAGTTCCTGGTGGATGATGGCGATGCCGGCCGCTTCACTGGAGCGGATGTCTTTGAACTGCACCTTTTTGCCCTGGAAGATGATGTCGCCGGTGAAGGTTCCGGCGGGGTACACGCCGGACAGGACCTTCATGAGGGTTGATTTCCCGGCGCCGTTCTCGCCGCAGATGGCGTGGATCTCCGCGGCCTTGACCGTGAGGGACACGTTGGAGAGGGCCTTGACGCCGGGGAACTCCTTGGTGATGGAGCGCATCTCCAGGATGGTGGGGCGGGTCGACATCGTTGTACTCCTTGCGCCGGTATTCATGTGTCGTCACGGGCCAGGCGCACGCGCACGGCGATTGGCGCTCGCGTGGTTTTGCCGGTCGTTACAGCGGGAATAGTACCGCCGGAGAGCCATTTTTTGAACACGTGCCTGACCTCAATGTCATGCCAATACGGATAGGTGTGTGGTGTGAACAAATTCGTGTGACCGTTCACATCGTTGATAATAGTGCAGCTCGAATGCCGTTCGTGTCAAGTGGCCTTTAGTAACGCTTAGGTAACGGGGCACTTCGCCCGGGAGCAGGCCCGGTGGACTCTCGCACCACCAGACGGGGCAGAGTCTGCAACGGAGGGGCCGCTTCGTCCGCGCCCTGCACCTCCTCCAGGAGGAGCGCGACGGCGCGACGCCCGATCTCCGTGAAGTTCTCGTGCACCGTGGTGAGCGGTGGCCAGAAGTGCGCGGCCAACGGGATGTCGTCGAACCCGACCACGCTCACGTCCGCCGGCACATTCACCCCCTCGTCGCGAAAGGCATGCAGCAGTCCCGCCGCCATGTGGTCGTTCGCGGCGAACACGGCGGTGAAGTCCCGGTTGCGGCAGAGCTCCCGGCCGGCGAAGTACCCGAATTCCGCGGTCCAGTCGCCGAGGATCGGTGGGTGGGTGGGCAGGTCGGCCCGGTCGATCTCGTCCAGGAAGCCGCGCATCCGCGCCTCTGCCTCGATCCAGTCCTGCGGGCCGGCCAGGTGCAGGATTTCGCGGTGGCCCAAATCGATGAGATGTCGGGTCGCCAGTCGGGCGCCCTCGATCTGATCGACCGACAGCGCCCTCGGGCCGGTGATGGTGATCGACTGCAGGCTCACGTACGGCACGTGGATCGACATGCGCGCGAGGGCGTCGAACACGCGAACCTGCGGCGCCACCACGACCAGGCCCTCGATGGACTGGCTCATCAGGTGGTCGATCGCGTCACGGATCGACGCAGGGTCGAGCGCGTTGAGGTTGGCCGTGATCACGTAGTACTCGGCGGCTCGGGCCGCGTCCTCAATGGCGGCGAGGCTGCTCGAGGGACCGAACCCGGCGTTCGCGGCCGCGAGCACGCCGATGGTACGTGAACGCCCGGCCCCGAGCGCGCGTGCCGCTCGATTGGGTCGATAGCTGAGCTCGGCCATGGCGGCGAGCACGCGTTCCTTGGTGGCGTCACGGATGCTGGGGTGATCGTTGAGCACGCGTGAGACGGTCTGGTGAGAGACGTCGGCGAGCTTCGCGACATCCCGAATACTCGGTGCGCGTTCCCGGGGCGATTCAGTCGGCACGGCGGGTCCTGATCGTATGTGCACGGTCACAAGTATGATCGCTCAACCATTATGCACAGCATCCGGTCAGGATGTGACTGTCACATGCGGCCGGGTTTGCGACCAGAATGGCGTATGCCCATTTTGAATAGAGACATGACGCTTTGCATCTCGCTCGCCGCTCGGCCGAGCAACCTCGGCACGAGGTTCCACAATTATCTGTACGACGAACTCGGACTGAACTTCGTCTACAAGGCCTTTGCCCCCACCGATCTGGGGCAGGCCATTGCGGGCGTGCGCGGTCTGGGCATCCGCGGCTGCGCGGTGTCGATGCCGTTCAAGGAAGAGGTGATCGCTCTGGTCGACGAGATGGATGCCTCGGCGTCGGCGATCAGCTCCGTCAACACAATAGTGAACGACAACGGGCACCTCACGGCGTACAACACCGACTACACGGCGGTGCAGCACCTGCTCGCGCAGCATGGCGTGCCCGCCGGCCTGTCGGTGCTGGTGCGCGGCAGCGGCGGGATGGCCAAGGCCGTCGCCGCGGCGCTGCGCGACGCCGGGTTCACCGACGGAACCATCGTGGCTCGCAATGAGACCACCGGCCGGGCCCTGGCCGACCTGTACGGTTTCGGGTGGGCGCCGGAGGTAGGCGACCTGCAGGCCGGCCTGATCGTGAACGTGACGCCCGTCGGCATGAGCGGCGGCCCGGAGGCCGACGACGTGGCATTCCCGGACGCCACGGTCGACGCCGCGACGTGGGTGTTGGACGTCGTCGCGTACCCCTCGGAGACACCGTTGATCCAGGCGGCCAGGGCCGCAGGCAAACCGGTCATCACCGGCGCCGAGGTCGCGGCCGTTCAGGCCGAGGAGCAATTCGTGCTGTACACGGGAGTGCGCCCCACCGCCGAGCAGGTGCGTCGGGCGTCGGAGTTCTCCCGCGCCTGACCGGCAATAGAGGCTCTCGGACGCCGGTCAGGCGGACCCGGCTACTTGCGCGGGAGGGCGGTCTCCAGGTCAGCGATGAGGTCGGCGACGTCTTCGATGCCCACCGAGAGACGCACGATGTTGTCGGCGACCTCGAGGTCGGTGCCGCGCACCGAGGCGTGGGTCATCTCCGCCGGGTAGTTCACGAGCGATTCGACGCCGCCGAGGGATTCGGCAAGCTGGAAGAGGCGCGTCGACTCGCAGAACTTCCGCGCGGCCTTCGATCCGCCCTTGAAGGAGAGGGAGATCATGCCGCCGAAGCCGCTCATCTGCTGTTTGGCGAGCTCGTGCCCCGGGTGGCTGGGGAGGCCGGGGTAGTAGACGGTGTCAACGGCGGCGTGTGCGTCGAGGAACTCCGCGATGGCCTGCGCGTTGCTGCAGTGGCGATCCATCCGCACGGCCAGGGTCTTGATTCCGCGCACGGTGAGCCAGGCGTCGAGCGGGGCCGACACCGGGCCCACGGCGAACTGCAGGAAGGTGACCTTCTCGGCCAGTTCGTCATCATTGATGATGAGTGCTCCTCCGAGCACGTCGGAGTGACCGCCGAGGTACTTGGTCGTGGAGTGCACCACGACGTCGGCACCGAGCGACAAGGGGTTTTGCAGCGCGGGTGAGGCGAAGGTGTTGTCGACCACCACGACGACGCCGGCGCGGTGGCCGATGTCGGCGAGCTCGGCGATGTCGCTGATCTTCATGAGCGGGTTGCTCGGCGTCTCGATCCAGAGAACCTTGGTCTCATCGGCGATGATCGCCTTCTCGACGGCGCGCAGGTCGGACAGGTCGACCGTGGTGTTGCGCACGCCGGAGGAGCCGTGCACGCGTTCGATCAGCCGGTGGGTGCCGCCGTACACGTCATTGCCGAGCACGATGTGATCGCCCGGCTTGAGGAGCGCCCGCAGCAGGGTGTCCTCCGCGGCGAGTCCACTCGCGAACGACAGCCCGTGCTTGCCCCCTTCGAGGGCGGCGAGCAGGGTCTCCAGCGAATTGCGGGTGGGGTTGCCGCCCCGGCTGTACTCGTAGCCGCCGCGGAGGTTGCCGATGCTTTCCTGCACGTAGGTGGACGTCTGGTAGATCGGCGGGATGACGGCTCCGGTGGTCGGGTCGAATGCCTGACCGGCGTGGATGGCGACGGTGTCGAACTTCTGCTTCTTGGCCATGGTGCGGCTCCTAACGGGAAAGTATGGTTTAGACGCTCAGGTAGGTGAGCAGGTCGTGACGGGTGAGTACGCCGAGCGGCTTGCCGCCGTCGGTCACGAGCATCGCGTCGTGGTGGGCGAAGGCGCTGCGAGCCGCGGACACGGGTTCGTTGACGCCGATAAGCGGGAGCGACTCACCGACGATGCTGCCGACGCGATCCGTGAGCTGGGCCTCGCCCGAGAAGACCAGTTCCATCAGATCGCGCTCGTCGAGGGCGCCGAGCACTTCCCCCATCACCACAGGAGGCTTGGCCGAGAGCACGAGCAGCTGGGACACGCCCTGGCTCGTCATCGTGGCGATCGCGTCATGAACGGTGTCGCTCGGGTGCACGTACACGAACGGTGGAAGCGTGCCGGTCTTCGCCTCGAGTACGTTGGCGACGGTGTGGCCGGTCGGCGCGTTCGTGAAGCCGTAGCTGCGCATCCATCCGTCGTTGAAGATCTTGCCGAGGTAGCCGCGCCCGCCGTCGGGCAACAACACCACGACGGTGTCGCGTTCGGTGAGCGTTTCCGCCAGTCGCAGCGCGGCCACGACGGCCATGCCGCTCGAGCCGCCGACCAGGATGCCCTCCTCGAGGGCGAGGCGGCGGGTCATGGCGAAAGAGTCGGCGTCGCTGACGGCGATCACCTCGTGCACGACGTCCGGGTCGTAGGCGCCGGGCCAGAAGTCCTCCCCCACGCCCTCGACGAGGTAGGGGCGCCCGGTTCCGCCGGAGTAGACAGAGCCCTCCGGGTCGGCACCCACGATCCGAACGGCGTCGTTCGACACTTCGCGCAGGTATCGGCCGGTACCGGTGATGGTTCCGCCGGTGCCGACACCGGCGACGAAGTGCGTCACGGTGCCGTCGGTATCGCGCCAAATTTCGGGTCCGGTGGTCTCGTAGTGGCTCAGCGGGCCGTTCGGGTTGAAGTACTGGTTGGGCTTGAACGCGCCGGGGATCTCCCGCGCCAGGCGGTCAGACACGCTGTAGTACGATTCGGGGTCATCGGGGGCGACGGATGTCGGCGTCACAACGATCTCCGCCCCGTATGCCGTCAGCACATTGCGTTTGTCTTCGCCCACCTTGTCCGGCAGCACGAAAACGCACTTGTAGCCACGCTGCTGCGCGACGAGGGCGAGGCCGACGCCGGTGTTTCCGCTGGTGGGTTCCACGATCGTTCCACCGGGCTTCAGCAGGCCGTCGCGCTCGGCGGCGTCGATGATGCGCACCGCGATGCGGTCCTTCGCCGATCCGCCGGGGTTGAGGTACTCCAGTTTCACGAGCACTGTCGCCGTGATGTCACCGGTGACCTTGTGGAGCTTGACCAGCGGGGTGTCGCCGATGAGGTCAAGGATGGTATCTGCGATCTTCATGGAGTGTCCTTCATCGGATTTCGCGCGCACCCGTCCACTCTATCTGCCCCCCTGAGGGCGTATACAGAAGATCTCCGGGTCACACTGGTACGTTCGGATGAATATTGCACCGCTATGAAAGGTCCCTCGCATGCCCCAGCCCGGCTCGCCCGCGAACCAAGCCAGCTTGAAGGACAAGCGCGCCGCACAGCGCGCCAAGAAGCTTGAGGCCTTTCACGCGCAGCAGAAACGCACCAAGCGCAACCGCCGCATCGGCATCATCTCTGCCGTGGTGGGCGGCGTGGCCGTGGTGGCTCTCGTGATCACCATGGTTGTGCTCACCCCGAAGGCCCCCGATTACGCGGGTGGCGGCACCGGCGAGAAGATCGAGGGCGTCCTCTCCTATGAGAACGGCAACGGCCACGTGGAAACAACGGTCGCTTACGATCAAACGCCGCCGGTCGGCGGCGAACACAACCCCGCGTGGCTGAATTGCGGCGTGTACGACGAGTCGGTTCCCAACGAGAATGCCGTTCATGCCCTTGAGCACGGCGCAATCTGGGTGACCTACGACCCCTCGATCAGCTCCGAGGAGCTCGATGCGGTGAAGGCCCTGCTGCCCTCGACCTTCGTCGTGCTCTCGCCCTTTGAGGACTCACCGGCACCGATCGTGTTGAGCGGGTGGAACGTGCAGCTTCAGCTCGACTCCGCCGACGACCCCCGGTTCGGTCAGTTCTTCTCGGAGTACTGGAAGAGCGGCACCGCGCCAGAAATCGGCGCGCCCTGCTCCGGCGGGATCGACGCCCCCGGCAAGGTCTCCTAAGCGTGGAGGGCGAGGCCCAGCCGGCGCGGCGTCGTGGCCGCACGGCCGTTCTCGTGGCCGTGCTGATCACCGCGGTGATCGTGGGCGTGTCCGCCTTCTCGGTGGGACGGCTGAGCACCCTCGCCGATCCGATGCCGGTATCCACGAGCGCCGAGGCCGGGTTCACCCGTGACATGCAGGTGCATCACGACCAGGGCGTGCAGCTGGGGTTCCTCATTAGGGAGCGCTCCATTGACGATGCCGTGCGGCTGTTGGCCTACGACATCATCCGCACGCAGGGGCAACAGTCCGGTCAGATGTTCGGTTGGCTGAGCGCCTGGGGGCTGAGCCAGTCGGCACCGGAGGCATCCATGACCTGGATGACCCGGCCGGGCATGACCGACACTGCGCACGAGCATACGTCCGGAACGCATGTGCCCGGCGACCCCATGCCGGGGCTCGCAACGGATGCCGAACTTGCGTCGCTGACCGCGGCATCCGGTGTGGAGGCCGACCGGATCTTTCTCACCCTGATGATTGCGCACCACCAGGGCGCGATCGACATGGCCGAGGCGGTGCTTGACCGCACCAACAACTCCATTGTTCGGTCCTTTGCGACGGCCGTGATGGCGAGCCAGCAGAGCGAGATCAACCTCATGACCGAGATGCTGGCCGCGCGAGCCTAGTAGTGTCCGCCCTGATCCGTGCCGGCGGTTGGTGCCCGGACATGGGCACCTGAAGACGCAGCCCGGATGCCGGGGCGCTTCCTGTGACGGAATCGAGGGCTGCCCTCGGGACGACTCAGTGTCAGTGGTGCCTGTCACACTTATCTCATGACAACCACCATTGACGGTGTTTTCGTTGATCTGACCGGGGTATTGGCCCGGTCCGGTATATCCGCGGCGTCATTCGCGGAGCTCTCCGACGACGAATCGGAGAACACCCATCGGGCCATCGCCCGACACATGCGTGAGGTCGGAAAGTACTACGCGTTGTCGGCGGCGAACGTCGCCGCCCGCTCCGACTGGCAGCTCGGCCGGGAGGGGCTCGCGCGGAAAAGGGGCTACGGCAGTCCCGAAGACCACGTGCAGGCGCTCGGCGGAGGCGGCGGCAGCACGAAGGCCGACACCCGCCGCCTGATCGCAGCCGGCACCATGGCCACCGAGGCCGAAACCGCCCGGGCCCGGCAAAAACAGGCCAATGAACTGGCCCTCGCTCACCCGGACGCGCCGAGGGTAGAGGTGCACACGCCCTGGTTCGCCCGGCTCGGTGCAGCCGTCACGGACGGGACGTTGAGCACCGAGTCCGCGACCGCCATTCGCCGGGGCCTCGGTGAACCGGCGATCGGGGTGACCGAGGAGATGCTCACCGACGCGGTTGTCACCCTTATCGCCCAGTGCCGCACCGTGAACGCGGACCAGGCGGCGAAGGCGGCCCGGCAGTGCCGGGATTCGATCGATGCGGCGGGTGTCGCGTCGCGTGCCGACGCGATGCGCGCCCGGCAGTTCCTGCGGGTGTGGGACAAGCCCGACGGCATGCTGCACGGCACCTTCGAACTGGACCCGGAGAACGGAGCCTACTTCACGGACTTCCTGCTGCAGATCACCGGCCCCCGCACCGGCGGACCGAGGTTCGTGGAGAAGGGCGAGAAGGAACGCGCGCAGCGCATCATCGACGACCCGCGATCAACGGACCAGATTGCCGCGGAGGCACTGATCGAGGTGATCAAGGTCGCGGCCGCCGCCGATCCCGGCACGCTCTTCGGCCGGATTCGCCCGTCGGTGAAGCTCGTCGTGACTGCGACAGATGCTCCAGCCCCGACACCCTCGCGGGGTGCCTCGGGCGAACTGGTTCTGACAGACGGGTCCATCGAAGGAACCCCGGACGCCGTCCCGACGACGACCATCGACCGGTCGATCTGCAACGCCGGTTTCATTCCCGTGCTGTTCAGCAGGGACGGCACCGTGCTGGATGTAGGCAGGGAACAGCGCCTCTTTTCAGCTGAGCAACGCGCGGCCCTCGCCCTTCGGGACGGCGGATGCAGGTGGCCGGACTGCCACCGACCACCCAGCCGTTGTGAATCCCATCATCAGCACGGCTGGGTGGACGGCGGCGGCCGCACCGATCTGGATGACGGCATCCTGCTCTGCGCTCGAGCGAACCGCGCGCGATCAGTCGTCGTCAGACGCACGGTCGGAGCCGGTTCCGCTGTTCGAAAGCGGTGACGGTGACGCCGTGATCTGACGCGAGTACAGCTTCGCGTACGTAGCCCCGTTGGCGAGGAGCTGCTCGTGCGTGCCGTGCTCGACGATGCGGCCTGCGTCCACGACGAAGATCACGTCGGCGCTCACGACCGTGGAAAGCCGGTGCGCGATCGCGATCGTGGTTCGCCCGTGGCTCGCGGTGTCGAGCGCCTGCTGCACGACGTGCTCCGAGATGGAATCGAGAGCGCTCGTGGCCTCGTCGAGGATGAGTACCGGCGGGTCTTTCAGCAGCACCCTGGCAATGGCGATGCGCTGCTTTTCGCCGCCGGAGAGGCGGTAGCCCCGCTCCCCCACGACCGTGTCGTACTGCTCGGGGAAAGAGGCGATCGTGTCGTGGATGTTCGCGGCGCGCGCGGCGGCCTCCAGCTCGGCGTCGGTCGCTTCGGGACGCGCGTAACGCAGGTTCTCGGCGATGGTGGCGTGAAACAGGTAGGTCTCCTGACTGACGATCCCGATCCGGGAGACCAGGGACTGTTGGGTGAGATCACGCACGTCGATACCGGAGAAACGTACGCTGCCGGCCGACGCCTCGTAAAAACGCGGGATGAGATACGAGACGGTGGTCTTACCGGCGCCGGACGGCCCCACGAACGCCGCGAATTGGCCGGGTTCGATTCGAAATGACACGTTGTTGAGGGTGGGCGGGGACTCGTCGGTCGCATCGGGGTAGGCGAAGGTCACACCCTCGAATTCGACCCGGCCGGCCGCCTCCCCCGTGGTGGGAAGGGACCGCGCCGTGACCTTGTCGGATATCGCCGGCGTGAAATCCAGATACTCGAAGATGCGCGCGAAGAGGGCACTCGAGGTCTGCAGGTCGAGAACAACGCGGAGCAGGCCCATGAGCGGAAATAGGAGGCGCGCCTGCACGGTGGTGAACGCCACGATCGTGCCGGGGGTCACCTCGGTCGTGCCGTTGGACATGAGCGCTCCCGCCACGAGGTACACGATGGCGGGGATGCTGGACAGAAAGATGTTCACCATCACAAAGAACCACTGGCCGCTCATGGTCTGGCTCACCTGCAGCCGGATCTGGTTGCCGTTCTCCCGGGTGTAGCGCGCGATCTCGGTGGGCTGCTGCGTGAAGCTTTTCGACAGCAGGATCCCCGACACACTGAGCGACTCCTGCGTGATCGCTGTCATGTCGGACAGCGACTCCTGCGTTTTCGCGGCGATGCGGGCACGCACCTGGCCCACCCGACGCTGCGCGATCACGAGCACGGGCATCAGAATCACGGCCACGATCGTGAGCTGCCAGTTGAGCAGCACCATCGCGACGAACGCCGCGAGCACCGTGACGACGTTGCCAAGCACGCTCGAGACCGTGTTGGTGAGCACGTTGGCCACGCCGCCCACGTCGTTTTGCAGGCGCGACTGAATCACGCCGGTCTTCGTCTTGGTGAAGAAGTTAAGTTCCATCGATTGCAGGTGGGTGAACAGCCGCACCCGCATGTCGCCCATCACCTTGTTGCCCACGTTGGCGGTGAGCCAGGTCTGCCACACGCCGAGCAAGGCCGACACCACATAAATGGCCATCATCAGGCCGACGAGCGTCGCCAACCGGGGCACGTTCGGCTCTCCCCCCAGAGGGAACAACCCTTCATCGAAGGCACGCTGGGTGAGCAGCGGCGGTACGACCGACAGCGCGGCGGCCACCAGTACGAGCACGACGGTGGCGCCGAGCGCGAGCCGATGCGCATGAAACAGCGACAGGATGCGCGGCAGCAGGTTCGGGACCTTGGGCGCCTCCGCGTTGCGGGCGCGCTGGCCCGCCACGTCTCCGCGCATGATGCGCGAGCGCTGACCCTGTGGGGTCGGCCCCGAACCGCTCGAACCGTGCATTGAACTCATACGATCACTCTAAGCTCACGACCCGAGGCTCCCTCACCGGGTTGCGACCGGCCACGGAGTGGCCTCCGGCGACCCGGCCGCGGCGCACCAGACGACGACGGCAGGCGACGCGGGCACCCGAAGGTACCCGCGTCGCCCGCCGAGTCGTACCCGCGAGATGCTACCCCTTGGTCGAACCGGCCAGGAGCCCACGAACGAAGAAGCGTTGCAGGGCGAAGAACACGATGAGCGGAACCAGGATCGACAGGAACGCGCCGGCCGTGAGCAGATGCCAGTCCTGCCCGCGCGCGCCCGAGAGTTCGGCGAGCAGTTTCGTCATGGGAGCGACGGCGCCGTCGGCGAAGATCAGCGCCACCAGCAGGTCGTTCCATACCCAGAGAAACTGGAAGATCGCGATCGATGCGATGGCAGGCATGGTGAGGGGTAGCACAATACGGAAGAAGATCTGCCCGTGCCCGGCACCGTCGACCCGTGCCGCCTCGATGACCTCGCCGGGGATCTCGGAGATGAAGTTGTGCAGGAGGTAGATGGCCAAAGGCAGCGCGAACATGCTGTGCGCGATCCACACCTGGGTGTACCCGCTGCCCGCCGCGAGCGATTCCACTACCGGGAATCCGAACAGTGTGCCGCCGGAGAAAAATTGCAGCAGGGGCACGAGGGCCATCTGGATGGGAACGATCTGCAAGGCGAAGACACTGATGAAAAGCAGATTCCTGCCACGGAACTGAATCCACGCGAAGGCGTAGGCCGCGAGGCTCGCAATCATGAGCGGGATGAGCGTGGCCGGAAGGGTGATGGCGATCGAGTTGATGAACGCGCCGGCCAGGTCAAGCTGGCTGTTGCCCGCCGCGAGGGCCGCACTGTAGTTGTCGAGGGTGAGGCCCGGGTTCTGGAAGATGGTCCACCAGCCCGTGGTACGCACCTCCTGGGCGGGACGGAACGAGGAGACGAAGAGCCCGAGCGTGGGAATGGACCACAGCACGGCGATGATGAGCGCAGCGATGGTCGCCCCGCGGCTGGTGAGTCGCTTCTTGGCCCCACGCAACGCTGACGACTCGGCGCGGCGTTCGCCACGGCGCAGCTGTCGTTTCGTGGCATCGTCGATGGGCATCTCTGCCGGAATGACCGCTCTCATCGGATCTCCCTCTGCTTCTTGATTTGGCGGGCGTTGAAAACGATGATCGGCACCGTGAGCAGGAACAGAATCAAGGCGAACGCTGCCGAACGGCCCTGCTCGAAGTTCTTGAACTGGGTGTACATCTCGTTGGCGATCACGCTGGTGTCGTTCGCGCCGCCGGTCGTCGTGCGCACGATGTCGAAGACCTTGAGGGACACAATGGAGATGGTGGTCAGAACGACGATCAGGGCACTGCGGATGCCGGGAACCGTCACGTTGATGAATTGCTGCCACGGGTTGGTGCCGTCGAGCAGCGCTGCCTCCATCTGCTCGACCGGGACGCCCTTGATGGCGGCCGACAGCACAACCATGGCGAATCCCGTTTGCACCCAGATAAGGATGACGATCAGAAAAAGAGTGTTCCAGGGAGAGGCGGCGAGGAAGGTGACGGGTTCACCGCCGAGGCCCGCCACGATGGCATTCAGCAGACCGATCTGTTCCTGGTCGGCCGGCCGGGCCGTGTAGACGAAGCGCCAGATGATCGATGCGCCCACGAGCGAGATGGCCATCGGCATGAACACGAGAATCTTGAAGTACTTCTCTCCCCGCGACTTGTCGATGAAGACGGCGTAAGCAAGCCCGGCAACCGTGGAGACGGTGGGCACGAAAAGCACCCAGACGATCGTGTTCAGGATGATGCGAATATTCTCCGGCTGGGTGAACACCCACGCGAAATTCTCGAGTCCCACGAATTCCGTGCCGCGGGAGTTCTGGAAGGCCTGCACCGTGGTTTGTACCGTGGGGATGATGAGGCCGATGGCCAACAGCAGAACGGCCGGCGTCAGAAAGCCGAAGAGCTGCAGGAGGTAACCCGCTCCCATCCGACCTCGGTAGTCGATGAGGAAGAAGACACCGCCGAGCACCGCCGCGGCAATGATCGCGATCGGATACGAGCCGGCGAGGGCGAGGATGAGCAGGGGGGTGACAACACAAACGGCGAGACGGATGACGGTGTACACCTTGCCGGGGCGGGGCGCGATCTCGACGAAGAACAGGATGGCGGCGATCACGATCGCGAAGGCGATGATGACGATGGGCACCTGCGCGAGCGGCGGCAGCTGCGCGAGCCAGGCGAAGAATGCGGACATATGAAACCTTTCGAGTACGACGGCGGACTCTGAGCAATCGCCTGAGACAGGACCGAAAACTTACCGATACGGTACACCCAGCTCACGGTGTGGGCCGCCCGTTTAGCCGGAGCGGCCCACACCTGTTGGCGGCGTGCGGAACAGCTGCCTAGCTGGAGGGCCAGCCGGCTTCGATGCTGCTGAGCACCTCATCGGTCGGCGTTCCGTTGATCCAGGCCACAATGCCCTTCCAGAACGTGCCGGCTCCCACGGACCCGGGCATGACGTCCGAGCCGTCGAAGCGGAACGTGGTGTCGGGGTCCTGCAGGATCGTGATGGCTTCTTGAAGGATGGGGCTCGTCGCGTTCTCCGGGTCGAGGCCGTTGTTGGCGCTCAGCACTCCGCCCAGGGCCACGCGAGTGTTGGCCCACTCCGCACTGGAGAGGTACTCGAGAACCTTCTGGGTGTCGGCGTCGTCGGAGAAGGCTCCGACGATCTCGCCACCGCCGGTCACTGCCTGGCTGCCGGCTTCGGCGGCCGGGGTGATGAACGCCCAGACGTCACCGTCGGGCCCGACCTCGCCACCGGCATCCGTGAGGAAGCCGTCGAAGAAGGAGGCCTGGTGAGTCATGGCGCAGGTGCCGTCAACGACGGGTGTCGCCACGTCACCGAACGGGACCGTGTTGATGGACTTGACGTCACCGAATCCGGCGTTGACGTAGTCCGGGTTCAGCAGGATCTCGCCCAGCGAATCGAAGGCGGTCTTGATGGCGGGATCCGTGAACGGGATTTCGTTGTTGACCCACTTGTCGTAGGTCTCCGGACCGGCCTCGCGAAGCACGATGTCTTCGATCCAGTCCGTTCCCGGCCAGCCCGTTGCATCACCGGAAGCGAAACCGGCGCACCACGGCGCGGCGCCCGTCTTCTCGCGAATCGTCTGCGTCACTGCCAGGAGGTCATCCCAGGTCTCCGGTACGTCGACGCCCCATTCCGTGAATTTGGCCGGCGAATACCAGATGAATCCCTTGAGACTGGCCATCAGCGGGGCGCCGTAGAAGACGTCGTCGACGGTGCCGTAGGCCTTCCAGTCTTCGGACCAGTACTTGTCGACGTTGTCCTCGACGGCTTGCGGCGCCGGCTTGAGGAAGCCTCGACTCGCGAGGTCGCCCACCAGACCGGGCTGCGGGAAGATGCCGATGTCAGGCGCGCTTCCACCCTGGGCGCGAATCGAGATCTGGGCCTCGAATTCTTTCGACGCTTCGTACTGGATGTCGATGTTGTTCTCTTTTTCCCAGGCGGCCCACGACTCATTGAGCTGTTCGGCCTCGAAATCTGAGATCCCGCCGTAGACGGTGACGATTCCGTCGCCCTCGGCGCCGGCATCGGCGTTCGTGCTGCCCGGGCCGCCGGAACAGCCGGCGAGCGTCAGGCCTGCGACCGCCGCGATGGCGATCGGAGTGATGATACGACGGTGCAGGGAGGACCGCATATTTTTATCTCCTCATTGAGTATTTGTGATCTGCAGGTTGGAAGCTTTGCCCTGGGTGCATGGTGCTCCTGTGAACTCGGGAACCGGTTCCACACCATAAAGTACGGGACCCTCGGGCCGGACGCAAGGGATTTATGTTACAGAATGGCAAAGATTGGGGGGCAGAACGCCCCTTCTCCCTGAACCAGCGGACGGAGGGGTGTGTTGTCCCCCATTTTTATGGAACCGGTTCCAGTCGGCGCTCCGACCCGATATGGTGTGTCTGACAGATCCAATGGCGGAGGTAGATGTGAGCACGATAGCGGAAGTCGCACGTCTTGCCAATGTCGCCAAAGCCACTGCCAGCCGTGCCCTCAGCGGCAAGGGTTACGTCTCGGAGGAAACCCGCGCGCGGGTCGTCAGCGCCGCGCGCACGATCGGTTACGTTGTCTCCCCCAACGCCGCGAGCCTTGTCACGGGGCGCACCAAGAGCGTGGGAGTGATCATCCCGTACATCAGTCGCTGGTTCTTCGCCGAGGTGCTCGAAAGCGTCGAGCAGGCCCTGCTTGAGCAGGGCTACGACATGACGCTGTACAACCTGCCGATGGCCTCGCCGGAACGCGACCGGGTCTTTGACTATTTTCTGGCGCGCAAGCGCTTCGACGGCGTGATCTCCGTGGGCGTGGAACTCAGCGAAGCCGAGGTCGAACACCTGCATCGGCTGCGACGTCCGCTCGTGGGCATCGGTGGCCCCATCCGCGGCGTACCCACGATCGCGATCGACGATGTCGCCACCGCCCGGCTCGCCACCGAACACCTGCTCAGCCTGGGCCACTCCGACGTCGTCCATGTCGGCGGCAGCCAGGAAGAACAGATGGATTTCGACGTGCACAGCAAACGACTTGCCGGCTTCAATGCGGCGATGCTGGCGGCGGGCCGCCCCATCTCGGGGCGCTTCTACGCCTGCGAACTCACCGTGCCCGGTGGTTACCAGATGGGCATGAGCCTGTTGGGCGACCCCCGGCGACGCCCCACCGCCATCTTCGCCGCGAGCGACGAGCTCGCCATCGGGCTCATAGTGGCCGCGCGCGAGCTCGGCATCGTCGTGCCCTCCGAACTTTCTGTCATCGGCATCGACGGCCATCCGTATGCCGAAATGTTCCGTCTCACCACCCTCGAGCAGCACCCGAGAAACCAGGGCCGAATGGCCGTCGCGACGCTGCTGGCCGGTCTCGACGACCCGGCGCCGTTCACGGAGGTGTCGACTGTTATCCCCACCACCCTGGTCATGCGCTCCAGCACAAGCGCTCCCCGGACCCGGGTCGCCTGACCCGACGTCGCCGGCTACGCGGCGTGCGGTCAGCGGTCGCCGGCGCTTATCGCTTCGACTTCTTCCTCCTGAGATTCCACGGCGCCATCGGCTCTCCGCAAACGCTTGCGACCGAGAATCACGATGAGTGTGGCGATGAGAACGGATGCCGCCGCCGCGAAAAAGGGAATCGTCGGCGCGAAAGCACCGGCGAGAAGCGTCGCCCCGGGCGGCGCGATGGCACCGCCGAGGAAGCGCACGCCGGAGTACGCCGAAGAGGCCACCGCGCGAGGCATGTCTGTGGCCTCCATCACGGATTCGGTGAGCACGGTGTTGAGCACGCCGAGCAGCATGCCCCCGACGATCACACAAGCGACCAGTCCGGCCGCCGAGCCGATGAAAACCCCTGCCGCCACGAGGTCGAGGGCGAGCAGCGGCAGCACGAGCCGCAACGCTAGCGTGCGTGGCAAGCGGCGGGTGATCAGCGGGGCCGCCCAGACCGAGGTGACAGCGAGCGAGAGGCCCCAGCCGAAGAAGACGAGTCCGAGGGTGACGGCGCTGCCGAGTCCGAGGGGAATCAGGGCGAACGGCGTGTAGGCGAGCAGCACAAAAAAGCCGATGTTGTAAAAGAGCGCGGCGGCGGCGAGCACGCCGATCGCCGGGTTGGCCAGTGCGCGGAAGGGCGCCGAGAGCGGCGTGGGTTCCAGGCGGTGGGTATCCGGTTTCATCACCATGACGATCCCGATGAAGCCGATAGCCATGAGCGTCGCGGTACCGAAGAACGGCCCGCGCCAGCTCACACTGCCGAGAAGCCCCCCGAGAAGCGGACCGATCGCAATACCGAGCCCGAGCGCGGCCTCATAGAGGATGATGGCCGAACTCGTGCCACCGGACGCCGCTCCCACGATCGTTGCGAGGGCGGTCGAGATGAACAGCGCGTTGCCCAGCCCCCAGCCGGCGCGGAACCCGATGATCGACTCGACATCGCCCGCGAGGCCGGCGGCGAGGGCGAAGACCACGACAAGGGCGAGGCCGAGGAGCAGGGTCCGCTTGGCGCCGATGCGGCTGGAGAGCCAACTGGTGAAGAACATGGCGACGCCGGTGATCAGGAGGTAGCTCGTGAAGAGCATCTCGGTTTCGGTGGGTGTGGCCTGCAGATCGGTGGCAATGGCCGGCAGGATGGGGTCGACCAGGCCGATCCCCATGAAGGCGATCACACACGCGAAGGCCACGGCCCACACGGCACGCGGCTGGTGCAGGATGCTGCCCGTCGTGCCGGCGTCCACGCCGGCGGTTTCGAGGCGGGTCACGGCCGCGCCTCCACCGGAGTCGTGACCGGAGCCCCGGGAGGCAGGTCCGCTGCGGCGCCCGCGCGTTCCCCGATGATCTCGACCGCGCGTTGCAGCACGGCGATATCGTCGGCGTCGAGGCCGGCGAACAGCGGCAGCATGGCACCGGCGAGTTCATCGCGCCAGCCCGCCAGGGCCACTGCGCCGGCGGTGGTGATCGCGGTCTGTGTCGCTCGGGCATCCGCCGGGTCGGCGAGTCGGGTGACCCAGCCGCGTGCGGTCAGGTTGCTGACGAGCTTGGTGGCCGTGGGCTGGGCGACGCGGCTGAGCTCGGCGAGCTCGCCGAGGCGCATCGGGCCGGCGCTCAACACACTGAGCGTGCGCCAGACGGCGGGCGACTCGGAGCTGTCGGTCGCCCGTGCCGCCAGTCGGGTGAGTCTGTGGTTGACCGAGACGAGGTCACCCAGAAGGGAACGAAGGGAAGCGGACATCCATTAACTATACATAGCCCAGCTATCTATTTCTCCGAGCGTGCCGGATAGACGACGAACGGGCGCCACCCCCTCTCGGAGATGACGCCCGTTTGTACTGGCTTGTCGAAAGACAGGCCGTAAATCTCGCGCAGTTGAGCCCCGTGCAGGGGCACCGACTACTTGAGGGTTACGGTTGCTCCTGCAGCTTCGAGGTCTGCCTTTGCCTTGTCGGCAGCTTCCTTGGCAACGCCCTCGAGGACGGCCTTGGGGGCGCCATCGACAACGGCCTTGGCCTCGCCGAGGCCCAGGCTGGTGAGCTCGCGCACAACCTTGATGACCTGGATCTTCTTGTCGCCAACGGCGTCAAGGATGACGTCGAATGCGGTCTGCTCTTCAACCTCTTCGACGACGGCGGCGGGGCCAGCGGCTCCGGCTGCGGCGACGGGAGCTGCTGCGGTGACCTCGAAGGTCTCCTCGAATGCCTTGACGAACTCGGAGAGCTCGATGAGGGTGAGGCCCTTGAACTGCTCAAGCAGGTCTTCAGTGGAAAGCTTTGCCATGATGTACTCCTTCTAGTTTCTTAAAAATTCAATACCGCAAGACGAGGCAGATGCCTAGTTCGCGGACTCCTGCTTCTCACGCAGCGCGTCGACGGTGCGAACAGCCTTCGACAGCGGCGCCTGGAAGAGAAATGCGGCTCCGAACAGCGATGCCTTGAAGGCGCCGGCCAGCTTGGCCAGCAGCACCTCGCGGGACTCGAGGTCGGCAAGCTTGCCAACCTCTGCTGCGGTGAGCGGGTTACCGTCAAAGTAACCGCCCTTAACCACCAGGAGAGGGTTTGCCTTGGTAAAGGCACGCAGGGTCTTCGCGACGGCGACGGGGTCTCCGTGCACGAAGGCGATGGCGGACGGTCCGACAAGTTCCTCGTCAAACGAGGTGATGCCGGCCTTGTTGGCCGCAATCTTGGTGAGCGTGTTCTTTACCACGGCGTACGTGGCGTCCTCACTGATGGACTTACGCAGCTTCTTGAGCTGCGCAACAGTGAGACCGCGGTACTCGGTGAGCAGTACGGCGGTCGAGCTCTCGAATTTCTCCGTAAGCTCGGCGACCGTTGCTTCCTTGTTCGCCATGGTGCTCCTCTTAATAGTCATGTGCCGGGTAGCCCCGAGTGCAAACATGAAAAAAGCTCCAGCGCAGGGCGCCGGAGCTGGGTCACAATCCATGAGACTGAAAACTTACTTCGAACACCTGCGCGGGCCGTTCACGTGAATGAACTTTCGGTCGCTCCGTGCATTTCTGCGCGAGAGCAACGACCGGCGGTCTGTGGCTGAGGTTTAGTCTATGGCGCGGGCCGGGCCGGTGCAACTTGACGGCAATATTCGCTGGCCAAAGTAGTTGACATATGTCCACCATGTATTTATTGTTGATTTTTGTCAACTAGATTCGGAGCCTCATGTCACGCCCACGTCCCCGCCGCACCGCCGCTCAGCCCCGTCCGACAATTGCGGCCGACGGCAGCATGACCCACCGCCAGGTGCTGGAGGCACTCTCCGGCCTCCTTCTGGGCATGTTCGTCTCCATCCTCGCCGGCACAGTCGTCAGCACCTCGCTTCCCGTGATCATCGCCGACCTGCACGGCGGGCAGTCCTCCTATACGTGGGTCATCACCGCCACGCTGCTCGCCACCACGGTGAGCACACCCATCTGGGGCAAGTTCGCCGACCTGTTCAACCGCAAGCTGCTCATCCAGCTCTCCCTGGTGATCTTCGTACTCGGCTCGGCCCTGGCCGGTTTCTCTCAGGACACGGGGACTCTCATCGGTTTCCGCGTGCTGCAGGGCCTCGGCGCCGGCGGCCTCGCCGCGCTCAGCCAGATCATCATGGCCGACATCATCAGCCCCCGCGACCGTGGCAAGTACGCCGGACTGTTCGGTGCCGTCATGGCGCTCGGTACCGTGGGCGGCCCGCTGATCGGCGGCGTGATCACGGACACGTTTGGCTGGCGCTGGAACTTCTTCATCGCACTTCCGGTTGCCATCGTGGCCATCGTGTTACTGCAGCGCACGCTGCATCTGCCCGATCGGGTCAAACGCGTGGTGCGGATCGATTACCTGGGCGCCGTGCTGATCGCCGGCGGCGTGTCACTCCTCATGATCTGGGTGACGCTGGCGGGAACGCAATTCGAGTGGGCATCCCTTGTCTCGTACGTCATGGTCGGCGGTGCGGTGGTGTTGCTCGGAGCCGCGGGCGTCGTGGAGGCGACCGTCAAGGAACCCATCATTCCGCTCGCCATGTTCACGAACCGCACGTTCAGCCTCGCGACGGTGGCCAGCATCGCGGTCGGCGTCTCGCTGTTCGGAACCTCTCTTTTTCTCAGCCAGTACATGCAGCTCGGCCGCGGCGCCACGCCGACGCAGTCGGGACTCCTCACCATCCCCATGATGGGCGGGTTCCTCGTCTCGTCGACGGTATTCGGAACCCTGATCAGCCGCACCGGCAAGTGGAAGGCCATCATGATCACGGGCGCCACGCTCGTGATCATGGGCCAGTTGCTGCTCGGAACACTCACCGCCACGACCAACCTCGTGCTCGTGGGCGTGTTCATGTTCGTTCTCGGCGCCGGCCTCGGCTCGCTCATGCAGAACCTCGTGCTCGTTGTGCAGAATGCCATTGACGTGAAAAACCTCGGCGTGGCCACCAGCGGCATCACATTCTTCCGCAGCCTCGGCGGCACGGTCGGGGTCTCGGTGCTCGGCTCGGTGCTCGGCACCGTCGTGGCCGATCACATCCGATCGGGCATCGGTAGTCTTACGCCGGAGCAGCAGATCGCCGCGGCCGGAAGCATCGGCGGCGGAACAATCCCCAGCATCTCGGCGCTGCCGGGGGCGCTTCGCGTCATCGTCGAATCCGCCTATGGATCCGGCGCCGGCACCGTCTTTCTGCTCGGCACCCCGCTTGCGGTGATTACGCTCGTCACGGTGGCGTTGCTGCCCAACATCCCCCTCGGCGGCAAGACAGCCATCGCCCGGGCACACGCCGAGAAACTGGAGCGGGAGACGGAGACCCACGCGAGAGCCGAACGCGAACTCGCGGACATGGAAGATATCCTGATCGATGTGAGCTCGGGATCCGCCGGCCTCACGCCCGTGGGATTGAACACCCCGACGGGATCCATTCGAGTGGTCCCACCCGAGGACCGCCGCGACCTGTGATGGTACACGTGCCTGTTGATCAACCCACCGACCCCGCCACGGCGGCCTTGATCGGCGAGGTCATCGAGCAGATGAGCGTGCTGGCCGGGCACATCCGCGCGGCACAGCGGGCGGCGGCAGTCAGCATCGACCCCGGTATGCAGGCCTTCGGCCTCAAGATGCTGCGGCACATCGCCCGCATGGGGCCCACGCATGCCGGCGCCCTCGGTGCCGCGCTGGCCGTGGACAAGAGCGTGATCAGCCGGCATGTCAAGCCGCTGTGCGAGCTCGGGTTGCTGCGCACCGAGCCAGACCCGAACGACGGCCGCGCGCATTTTCTGGCCGTGACCCCGCTCGCGGAGAGCAAGCTCGCCGAGTTGCGCGCCGGGGACACGGCCATCGTGCACCGCCGTCTGGCCACGTGGTCCGTCGACGACCTGCACGAATTCACCCGGCTGCTCGCCCAGCTCAACACGCCGTAGCGCGCGGCGTCAGGCCAGTGGCAGGGAGAGGCGGAACTCGGTCTGGCCCGGGTTGCTCTCGACCGTGACCTCGCCGTGGTGCGCCGCCACGACGGCGGCCACGATCGCGAGGCCCAGTCCTGTGCTGCCGCCGGCGCCACGGAAGCGCGAGGTGTCACCGCGGGCAAACCGTTCGAACAGGGTGTCCTGCAGACCGTCGGGAATGCCAGGGCCGTCGTCGGTGACCGTGACGATGGCCCGGTCGTCCTCTGACGCCAGCGCCACCGTCACCGTGGTCCCCTCCGGCGTGTGAACGCGGGCGTTGGTGAGCAGGTTGGCGAGCACCTGGTGCAGGCGAGCCGTGTCCCCCCGCGCCTCGACCGGTTCCTCGGGCAGGTCGAGGTCCCACACGTGGTCCCGGCCGGCGGCATGAGCGTCGCTGACGGCATCCACAAGCAATCGCGTGAGGTCGACGGGTTCGAGGTCGAGCTCGCGGCCCTCGTCGAGCCGGGCGAGTAGGAGCAGATCCTCCACCAGCCCGGTCATGCGAATGGACTCGGATTCGATGCGACCGATCGCGTGCATGGCGTCGGGGGGCAATTCCTGACCGCTGCGCCGGGTGAGCTCCGAGTAGCCCCGGATCGAGGCCAGGGGGGTGCGCAGCTCGTGGCTCGCGTCAGACACGAACTGCCGCACCTTGCGCTCGCTGGCCTCCCGCGTCTCCAACGCCACATCGACGTGGTCGAGCATGCGGTTGAGCGCGAGACCCACCTGCCCCACTTCGGTGCGTTCATCGGTGTCCGCGGCAGGAACGCGGTCTACCAGTGACACCTCACCACGATCGAGCGGCAGCGACGCCACCCGGGTGGCCGTGGCTGTCACCCGCTGCAGGGGGCGCAGCGCGAGGCGCACGATCCAGCCGGCGAGCGCGGCCACCACAAGGATTCCGGCGAGCGAGACCGACGCGATGATGACCACGAGCTGCGTGGCCGTGGCGTCGACGCCCGACAGCGGCAGTCCGACGAGGTACAACGTGCCGGTGCGGCTGGTTTCGGCAACGACCCGGTACCGACCGAGGGCACCCTCAAGATCGACCGTCACCGGCGTCGATTGTTGAATATTGTCGGCAAGCACCTGCACCTGGCGCGCCTCGAGCGTCTTGATCTCGCCGCTCTCGGCATCGGTGTACCCGGTCGTGACCGTGGTGCCGTCGAAAACGAGGGCGAGCAGGCCGGGAGGCTGCGCGGGGCCGCCCAGAATGGCATCCGCCGTGGGGGTGGCGAAGAAGCCGCGAGGCCGGTCGAGGCCACCGTCTCCGCCGCCGACCACCACTCCGGAACGCTCGGCTGCGGAGGCCAGCTGCACATCGAGCCGGTCGACCAGGGAGGCGCGCAGGATCACGACGCTCACCCCGCCGATCACGAGGCTCACCAGGGCGAGCAGCCCCACGACGGTGAGCACGAGCCGGCGCCGCAACGTCCACCGGGGGCGGGCGCGCCGCCCGGGAACCGCACGCGGCGGCGACGCGGGTTCGTCCACATCGGGAGCCGGCGTCTCGGATGCTGCACTCTCGGGTGCAGCGGCCTCGGGACGGGGTTGCTCGGCGCTCATTCCGCGATCTTCAGCATGTAACCGGCGCCGCGAACCGTGTGAATCATCGGATCGCGACCGGCGTCGATCTTCTTGCGCAGGTAGGAGATGTAGATCTCGACCACGGAGGACTTCCCACCGAAATCGTAGCTCCACACTCGGTCGAGAATCTGCGCCTTGCTCAGCACACGACGGGGATTGCGCATCAGAAAACGGAGCAGCTCGAATTCCGTGGCGGTGAGCTCGATGGCGTCACCGGCGCGAAAGACCTCGTAGCTGTCCTCGTCGAGCATGAGGTCGCCCACGGTGATGCGCGGGTCACTCGAATCGGAGACCGCGAGGGTGGAGCGACGGATCAGCCCGCGCAGCCTGGCCACAACCTCTTCGAGACTGAACGGCTTCGTGACGTAGTCGTCGCCGCCCGCGGTCAGACCGGCGATGCGGTCGTCGAGCGAGTCCTTCGCGGTGAGGAAGAGTACGGGCGTTTCCGAGCCGTCGGCGCGAACGCGCTGAAGCACCTGCAGGCCGTCGATGTCGGGGAGCATGATGTCGAGAACGATGGCGTCGGGCCGGAATTCGCGCGCCATGGCGAGCGCCTGCCGCCCCTCGCCGGCGGTTCGAACGTCCCAGCCCTCGTAGCGCAGTGCCATGGACAGCAGGTCCCTGAGCGTGGGTTCGTCATCGACGACCAGCACCCGAATGGCGCTCCCGTCGGCCTTGCGGAGGCGTGGACCGTGGCCGCCGGGGCTGTTCGTGCTTGTGCTCATGGTTCCAAGTATCCAGAGTTTTCTATGAACCAGCCATGCGTCTGGCTTCGACGCCCTGTGAGACGGGAATGGCATCGTTTCATATGCGGTTCATAGCTTCGTCATGGCGCGGGGATAGGTGCGCTTCCTAGTTTCGTACTCGGTGGCCTCACCTGCGGGGCCGTCCGGAACTGGAGTGACATGTTTATCACCTACCTGCGGCGGGAGCTTGCCGGTCGACGCAAGCAGACGGCCATCGTCGCCAGCGGAATGGCCCTGGCCATTGCCCTCGTCATTATTGTGAGTTCCGTCTCGAGCGGGGTCGCGCTCGCGCAGGCATCCGTTCTGCAGTCGGTCTACGGAGTGGGCACCGACATCACGGTGAGCCAGACGGCCACGGCCCCCACCGAGGGAGAGACGCCGACCGGCGGGCCGCAGCGCTTTGATTTCGGTGAGGGGGACGGCACCACAACCGATGGAACCACCACGGTGAGCCAGTCCCGACTGGCGGTCGACCGCGGAACCACCACGTTCGACGCGACGGCTCTTGACACCGTCACCGGCGTCGCGAATGTCTCGGCGGCCGCCGCGACCCTGTCGCTGAGCAACACGACCTTCGATGGCGCTCTGCCCGACATGGCCGGCTTGGGCGCCGCCGGTGGCGCACCGACCGGCGACGGCGCACGACCGGCAGGTGGGCCTGACGGCGCCGGCGGCAGCGCCTTCAGCGTCAATTCCTTCTCCGTGCTCGGCCTCAACACCGCCGACGACGCCGTCGGACCGCTGTCGGCCGTGTCGCTGACCGACGGCCGCACCCTCGCCTCCGAGGATGTCGGCGCCAACGTGGCCGTGCTCGATTCAAGCTACGCCGCCACGTCCGGTCTCGCCGTCGGCGGCACCGTGTCGATCGCCGGCACCGACTTCGACATCGTGGGCCTGGTGACCGCGACAACGTCCGACGCCGCCACCGCCGCGAATGTGTACATTCCGCTCGACGTGGCGCAGACGCTCTCCGGCCTCACCGGCCTGATCTCCGACATCTACGTGCAGGCCGCGTCATCGACCGACATCGCGCAGATCCAAACCGGAATCGAGGCGGCGCTGCCCGACGCCACGGTGAAGACCCAGGCCGACCTCGCCTCGAGCGTGTCCGGCTCTCTGTCCAGCGCCGGCGCCCTCGTGAAGAACCTCGGCCTCTGGCTGTCGCTGCTCGTACTCGGTGCCGCGTTCCTCATCGCCATCCTGTTCACCATCTCCGGTGTCACCCGCCGCACCCGTGAATTCGGCACCCTCAAGGCCATCGGCTGGTCGAACGGCAAGATCGTGCGTCAGGTTGCCGGCGAGTCGCTCGTGCAGGGTCTCATTGGCGGCGCGGCCGGAATCGCGGTCGGCCTGTTGGGCATCCTCACGATCAACCTCGTCGCCCCCACGCTCACGGCAGGCGCCGTTGTCACCGAGGCCATCGGTCCCGGTGGCCCCGGCGGCCCCGGCAGCCCCGGCGGCGGATTTGGCCAGGCGGCCGCGGAGGCCGCCACCTCCGACATCGCACTCACCGCTCCGGTCACCGCGACGGTGATCCTCGTGGCGGTTGCCCTGTCGGTGCTCGGCGGGCTGCTGGCCGGAGCCATCGGCGGATGGCGTGCCTCACGGCTGCGCCCCGCGGAAGCGCTGCGCAGCATCGCCTGACCCCCACCATCCCTACCTGTCAAGGAGAACACCATGTACGAACTGACCCGCGTGACCAAGAAATACGACCAGGGAAAGCGGAGCGTCACCGCCCTCAACGACGTGACCCTGAGCATTCCGGACGGCCAGATGATCGCCATCCAGGGCCCGACAGGCGGCGGCAAGTCCACCCTGCTGCAGATGCTCGGCGCGCTCGACCGCCCCAGCTCCGGCACCGTCGAACTCGGCCTGTCCAACCTCTCGAAGTTGGGGGATGGACCGCTCGGCGGCATCCGGGCGAAGGAGATCGGCTTCGTGTTCCAGGGCTTCAACCTGATTCCCACGCTCACGGCGCAGGAGAACGTGGAGACCGCGCTGGCCCCGCTGGGCCTCCCCTCCGCCCGGCGCCGGGAACGCGCGGTAGCGGCGCTGACATCCGTCGGCCTCGGCGAGCGCCTGACTCATCTGCCCGCCGAGCTGTCGGGCGGGCAGCAGCAGCGGGTAGCCATCGCCAGGGCCCTGGTGAAGGAACCCACCGTTTTACTGGCCGACGAACCGACCGGCAACCTCGACGAGGACACGCGCGACGAGATCATGGACCTGCTTGAGGGCCTCTGGCGCGACCGCGGGCTCACTCTCATCGTCGTGACCCACGACACGGCCGTGGCCAACCGCGCCCAACGTCGGCTGCACATCAGCAAGGGTGTGCTGAAAGAAGTTGCGTAGGCCCGGCGGGTGGCGGCGGCGGGGCGTTTCGTGGCCGCCACCGTGCGCCGGAGTGACATAGTTGAACAGTGACCGATTCCTTGCTCTCCCTCTTTGAGCCGGAGTCCCCCGTCACCGTTCCTCAGCCGCTGCCGCACACGCGACGCATCGTTGCCAGTTCCGAGGACCGCGTCGCGTGGCTGCGGGCTCGTGCCCGCGGCATCACGGCAACGGATGTCGCCAAGCTCGCCACCCCCAAGTCCGTGCAAAACGCCGCGTTCGACAAGCTCAACGGCAGCAGCTTCACCGGAAACACGTTCACCGACTACGGTCGCGCACGCGAACCGGAGATCGCCGCGTGGGTGCTCGCGACCTACGGCATCGAGCCCAGCAACAATCTCTTCCACGCGGCCGATCAGCCACGACATCTGGCGACACCGGACGGGGTGGGGCGCGGCGAGAACGGCGTGCTCGAACTCGCCGAGATCAAGACGACCAGCAAGCCGTGGCGCAGCATTCCCCGCTCGTACCTGCGCCAGGTGTGGTGGCAGCAGTACGTATTAGGCGCGGACCGCACCCTGCTGGTGTGGGAGCAGCACCGCGACTTCGTACCGGTGAACCCGGTTCCCGAGTGCCGCTGGATCGAACGCGATGAAGACCAGATCGCCATTCTCATCGGTTTCGCGAACGACCTGATCGGGCTGCTCGAGCAGGAATACCTCGACCGACAGGCCCGCACCGCGCGGTAACTCGCACTGGACGCGGTACGCGGCAGAATGGTGTCATGACCGACCTGCCGAAGACCATGCGTGCCCTTGTCATCGACCGACCCGGCACGCCCGAAGAGCTACACCTCGTTGACATGCCGCTGCCCGTGCCGGTTCTCGATGAGCTGCTCGTGCGGGTGGTCGCCGCCGGAGTCAATCCCATCGATGCCAAGACCCGGTCGGGCAAGGGCGTCTCGGCCGCCATCACCGGTTACCCCGTCGTGCTCGGCAACGACTTCTGCGGCGTGGTCGTGCGCTCGCCCTATGAGGGATTTGCTCTGCAGCCCGGCGACCAGGTTTACGGCATGGCCCGGGTTCCGCGCACGGGCGGAACATACGCCGAATACGTGGCCGTCACCGCGCTCAGCGTGACCCGCAAACCGGCGCGGCTCAGCCACGTGGAGGCCGCCGCGCTGCCCGTCGCCGCGCTCACCGCGTGGGGCATGGTCGTCGACATGGCCGGCGCCGAGCCGGGTCAGCGGATGCTCGTACACGCCGGCAGCGGCGGCGTCGGTCACCTCGCGATTCAGTTCGCCAAGTCCTTCGGAGTACACGTCACGGCGACCTGCTCCACCAACAGCCTGGATTTCCTGCGGGAGCTCGGGGCGGATGAGGTGATCGACTACACGACGACGCGGTTTGAGGAACGGGTGCAGGACCTCGACGCGGTCATCGACCTGATCGGCAACGTGCACGACAACACCGGATCACGCTCCTTGAGCGTCATCCGTCCGGGCGGCATCCTGGTGAATGCGCCCACCGGAAGCTGGCCCACCATGGCCCGGGAGGCCGCGGCCGCGGGAATCCGGGCCACCGGCTACAAGGTCTCGAGCGATGCCCGTGCGCTCGACCGCATCAGCGCTCTCATGGATTCCGGGGCCGTGCGCGTGCACATCGACCGGGTCTTCGACCTTGCCGAGGGAGCTGCGGCCCACCGTCTCGTGGAGGACGGCCACACCCGCGGCAAGATCGTGCTGCGCGTCACCGATTAACCGCCGGGGACGCCGCGTGCCGCCAACCCTTAGCGAGTGCCGCGCGCGTCAGACCCGTCATCCCTCCCCACGTCCGCGGTGCAAGACTGGCACGACACAACGGAGGTCACACACATGTCCGAGCGCCACACCGATGTTCCCGGACAACCGGGCCCGGCAACGCCGATCTCCGGAACTCCTGCCCCGTCGATAGTGTGGTTTCGAGACGACCTGCGCCTCGCCGACCACCCGGCGCTGCACCACGCGATTGCGCGCGGTGCGCCCGTGGTCGCCGTGTATGTGCTCGACGAGCAATCCCCGGGGATCCGTCCGCTCGGCGGCGCCGCACGCTGGTGGCTGCACAACAGCCTCCGATCTCTCACTGAATCCCTTCGGGCTCTCGGTGTGCGTCTCGTATTGCGGCGCGGCCCCGCGGAAACCGTGATCAGCGAACTCGCCGCGAGCACCAACGCCGCAGCGGTCTTTTGGAATCGTCGTTACGGCCAGGCCGAGCGCGACCTCGACACGCGCATCAAGGCGGGCCTGCGGGGCAGCGGCCGTAACGCCCAGAGCTCTGCCGGTTCGTTGCTCTTCGAACCCTGGACCATCACAACCGGCCAGGGCACCCCCTACTCGGTCTTCACTCCGTTCTGGCGGGCGTGCAGCGCAGCGCCCCCGCCACGACACCCGTTCCCTGCGCCCACCACGATTGACGCGTGGCCCGGTCAGCTACCCGCCGACGACCTCGACGATTGGGGCCTCGAGCCCAACTCTCCCGACTGGGCCGATGGCCTGCGCGCCGCCTGGCACCCCGGCGAGGCACACGCACACGCCCGACTCCACGACTTCCTCAGCGACAGTCTCGGCAGCTACGCCGAACAGCGCGATGTGCCTGCGGAGAACGTCACCTCACGGCTCTCCCCCCACCTGCGCTGGGGCGAAATCAGTCCGTACCAGGTGTGGCATGCCACCCGTGCGGCGGGCGCCGGGCGGCAGGGTTCGGCCAGCAGAGGCGAAGTGCGTTTTCTCACCGAGCTGGGCTGGCGCGAATTCAGCTACCACGTGCTGTTTCACGCGCCCCGGCTCGCCACGGAGAATTGGCGACGCGATTTTGACGCTTTCCCCTGGCAGCCGCTTGACGAAACGGCACTCACCGCCTGGCAACAGGGACGCACCGGTTTTCCCCTGGTCGACGCCGGCATGCGGGAACTCTGGCGCACCGGTTCGATGCACAACCGGGTGCGGATGGTCACGGCCTCGTTCCTCACCAAGAATCTGCTCATCGACTGGCGCGTGGGCGAACGCTGGTTCTGGGACACTCTCGTCGACGCGGACCCGGCGAGCAACCCGGCCGGCTGGCAGTGGGTCGCCGGGTCCGGCGCCGACGCTGCGCCCTATTTTCGAGTATTCAATCCCCAGCTACAGCTCACCAAGTTCGACCCGCAGGGGTCCTATGTGCGTGCCAACGTGCCGGAGTGGGGCACGGATGCGTATCCCGAGCCGATCGTTGACCTCGGAGAAACGAGGCGCGCCGCCCTCGCCGCCTACGAAGAGGTCAAGGCAGCGAAGGCGTCGACGTAGTTCAGAGCGGGCGCTCAAGCACGTAGTCGTTTTCGAGCACGCCGCCAAGGAGGAACGTCTTGCGGCCTACCCGGGCGAAACCCTGCTTCTCGTAGAAGCGGATGGCGCGGGCATTGAGTTCGTTCACACCAAGCCACGCCCCGGCGGCACCGTGCTCGCGCGCCACATGCAGGGTTGCGGTCATCAACGCCGCGGCGAGTCCCCCACCGTGACTGCCGGCGCGCACATAGCATTTGCTCACCTCGGCAGTGGGACGAATGCCGACCGCGGAATTCACTTCGGGGTCGGTCGGATCGCCGAAATTCACCATGGTGTAACCGAGCAGGATGTCTTCGACGGCGGCCACCAGGAGGAGCCGGTTCGGGTCGGCCAGATAGTCCAAAAAGTTGTCCTCGGCCAGTACATCCCTCAGAAACTCCTGCACGGCCGCCGCCGTGGTTTGCGGCGGGCACGCCAGCTCGAAGGTGGCGGCGGCCAGCTCGGCCAGGGCGGGGGCATCCGCGAGGGTCGCGATTCGTATTGTGCTCACCTGTCCACTCTAGGTCGAGTTCCACCGCGTCGACTCGATGCCGGACGGGATGCGCCGAGCGGGCGGCGACCAGTGGTTGCCCACCGGTCGCCGCCCGCTCGGCGGCACGGCCTAGAAGAAGCGTGCGTAGGCGCCCACCGTGAGGAAGCTCGGGAATTCAGGTTCGAGAGCGGCGCTTCGCAGAACCGTGAGGGCGTCGTTGAACCGGTCATCTGCGGTGCGTTCGAGTCCGGCGACGGTCTCGGTCAGGAGTTCGTCGACCCAGGCGGAATCGATGCGACGGCCCTCGGCGGTGACGGAATTCTCGTGGATCCACTGCCAGAGCTGCGAGCGCGAGATTTCCGCGGTGGCGGCGTCTTCCATCAGGTTGTCGATGGCCGCCGCTCCCACCCCGCGGAGCCAGGACTCGATGTAGCGCAGGGAGACCAGCAGGTTGCTGCGCACGCCCTCCTCGGTGATCGTGCCACCGATCGACGCCACGTCGAGCAGCTGGGCCGCCGTGACCTCGACCTCGGGGCGGGTGCGCTCGAGCTGGTTGGGGTTGTCGCCGAACACGGCGTCGAACTCGGCCTGGGCCAGCGGGATGAGGTCGGGGTGAGCCACCCAGGTTCCGTCGAAACCGTCGGTCGCTTCGCGACGCTTGTCGGCGGTCACCTGTGCGAATGCTCGCTCCGTCACCTCCGGGTCGCGGCGGTTGGGGATGAAGGCGCTCATTCCACCGATGGCATACGCGCCGCGCCGGTGGCAGGTCGCCACGAGCAGTTCCGTGTATGCCCGCATGCACGGAACAGTCATGGTGATCTGCTTGCGGTCGGGAAAAACGAAGCGACGGCCACGAGCCCGGAACGTCTTGATGATGCTGAAGATGTAGTCCCAGCGCCCGGCGTTGAGTCCGGCGCAGTGGTCGCGCAGTTCGAAGAGGATCTCGTCCATCTCGAAGGCGGCCTGGATCGTCTCGATCAACACCGTGGCACGGATGGTGCCGTGGACGATGCCGAGGCGGTCTTCCGAGTAGCTGAAGATGTCGTTCCACAGGCGAGCCTCCTTGTGGCTTTCGAGCTTCGGCAGGTAGAAGTAGGGACCGCTGCCCTTCTCAATGAGTTTCTGCGCATTGTGGAAGAGGTAGAGCCCGAAATCGATCAGGCTCCCCGATGCCTTCATGCGGCGGTTGGCGCGGTCCACGAAGGTCACGTGCTTCTCGACCAGGTGCCAGCCGCGGGGGCGCATCACGATCGTGGGCGTCTGCTCGCCGACGGTGTATTCCTTGCCGTCGGGGCTCGTGTAGCTCAGGCGGTCGCGTACGGCGTCCATGAGGGTGATCTGACCCTCGATGACGTTCGCCCAGGTGGGGCTGGTGGCGTCCTCCTGGTCGGCGAGCCACACCTTGGCGCCGGAATTCAGCGCATTGATGGCCATTTTGCGGTCGGTCGGTCCGGTGATCTCCACGCGTCGGTCTTCGAGCCCCGGGCCGGGGCCGGCGACGGTCCACTCGGTGTCGAGGCGAATATGCGCGGTCTCCGGAAGAAATTTGGGGTCTCGCCCGTTCGCGGCATCCACGCGGGTCTGCAGCCGGTTGGCGAGCAGGTCATGGCGAGTGCCGGCGAATCGTTCGTGCAGCTCGGCCAGAAATGCCAGCGCCTCCGGCGTGAGAACCTCGTCGTAGCGGTCGCCCAGGGGCCCGGTCACTTCGAGGTGGGCGGGAACGGTGGCGAAGCTGCCGGTGTTGGTCCCGGACGTCTGCGGGCGGTCGATCGTCGCCGGGTGAGTGGTTGTCATGGTGTTTCTCCTTCGTGTGTGGGGTGCCACCCTGGGCGATCCGGTTTTCGATGGCGAGTGCTTGGTACGACATAACTCTCTCTCGGAAGCAAGCGCGCCAACCGGAACGTTTCGGGAGAATAATCGACATTCTTCTGTTCTACGCAATTTTTCATGCCACACTGAGCCATGATCACTTCCGGTCCCGTCACCCTCCCCCCGCTCATTGAAGAGGAATCCGAGTTCGACGGCCTTGTTCTCGGCCGCCGAATCCGTGAGCTGCGGGGGATGCGAAGAATGACCCTCGACGGGCTGGCCGCGGCCATCGACCGGGCGCCCTCGCAGGTCTCGATGATCGAGAACGGCAAACGAGAACCGCGGCTGTCGATGTTGCGCACAATCGCCGCCGCCCTCGGCACGACCGTTGACGACCTGATGAAAACGGATGCGCCGTCCGAGCGTGCGGCGCTCGAGATTTCCGTCGAACGCGCCCAGCGGGGTCCCGTTTTCGAAGCCCTCGGCCTGCCGCGCATCCGGGTATCGAAGGGCCAGAGCGACGAGACCCTGCAAACAATTCTCAGTTTGCACAACGAGATTGACCGCCTGCACCGGGAGCGCGCGGCCACGCCGGAGCAGGCCAGACGCGCCAACTCGGAGCTGCGAGCGATCATGCGCCAGCAGGACAACTACTTTCCCGAGCTTGAGGCTCTCGCGCTTGAACTGCTCGGCGCGGTGGGTCATTCCGGCGGCCCGGTCTCGCAGCAGGTCGTCGCCGACATGGCCGCGCACCTGGGCTACTCGCTGCACTACGTGCACGACCTCCCCCATTCGACCCGGTCGGTGACCGACAAGCTCAACGGCCGGATCTACCTGCCCACCGAACGTTCCGGATCCGGTGACTCCCGCCCGCCCATCCTGCAGGCCTTCGCGAGCCATCTGTGCGGGCACGAGGAACCGGAAAATTATGCTGATTTTCTGCGCCAGCGGGTGGAAACGAATTACCTGACCGCGGCGATCCTGCTGCCAGAACGCGATGCGGTGCGCATGCTGACCGAGGCGAAGACGCTGCGCCGCATCTCCATGGAAGACCTGCGCGACGCTTTCTCGGTGTCGTACGAAACCGCCGCGCATCGGTTCACGAATCTTGCCACCGCGCGCCTCGACATCCCCGTGCACTTCATGAAGGTGCACGAGTCCGGCACGATCATCAAGGCGTACGAGAACGACTCGGTGCGTTTCCCGAGCGACGCCCTTGGTGCGGTGGAAGGCGCAACGGTCTGCCGCACGTGGACGGCCCGCACCGTCTTCGACGTCGCCGACCGGTTCAGCGCGTTCTACCAGTACACCGATATGCAGGCGGGGACCTTCTGGTGCACCTCGCGCATCGAGAAGGCAAAGGAGGGAGAGTACTCGGTCAGTGTCGGGGTGCCGTTCAGCGAAGTGAAATGGTTCAGGGGCCGCGAGACCCCCAATCGCTCCGTTTCGAAGTGCCCAGACGAGTCGTGCTGCCGGCTGCCTCCCCGCAACCTGGCCGACCGGTGGGCGACCAATTCCTGGCCGGCCGCCCGCACGCCCACCAGCCTTCTGGCTGCGCTGCCGTCCGGCACGTTCCCGGGCGTGGACCAGACCGAGGTCTACCAGTTTCTCGAGTCCCACTCGCCGACGGAACACGCCACCGCGTAGAACAGTGTGACATCGGAGCGTTCGCGGAAGCCTCCCGACCGACCGGGCACGCCGTGAAGCCCGCGTAGAGTAGTTCTGGATGCGTTTTGGCGAACCCGGGAACGACGTGTTGTGCGTTCGCGATAGACTCGCGTGCAAATTCATGCAGGGTAGACAGAAAGTTTATGCATTCTTACGCACACGCGAGATGAAACCTGTCCGTGATTGCATACAATCAATGGGTTCGACTCACGTGTTCCAGCACCAACAGGGAGGGGGAGAGCGGTGACCATGACAACCGCTGAGATGTTAAACGCTCGCCCGGTTTCCGCCCCCGGCTCATCTCCTCGTCGAGTGTGGCTTCCCGCCCTCGGCGCGCTGGCGATCGGCTCGGCCGCGGTTGTGGCACTTGACGCGGCTCCGCGCGGCGCCCTCGGTGACGGGACACTGCGGCTGCTGCCGTTTGTTGTGATCGTTGCCGTCCTCTCGACGGTTGTGGTGGCCGTGGCCGCGGCGGCCATGGGGTTGGTGGCCGCCCACCGCGGCAGAAGAGTTGAGAGAGCGCTCTCTCTGGTGCTCGTCGCCGGGCACGTCATACCGGTGCTCTGGGTCTGGGCGGCCATCGCGCCGTACGTCGCGGGGTTTGCCTCCCCATTCCCGGCGGTCGCCTATGTCCCACTCGGCGATTCCGCTCCCGCATGGTTGGCGTCGATCAGCGTTCCTCTGATTGCGCTGACGCTGGGGTCGTCGGCCGCGGTCGCCCGGCCGATCGCCATGACCTCGCGCGCCATGCTGCGTTCCGATCTCGTGCGCACCCTGCGCAGCCGGGGCCTGCCTCAGAGGCACATTGTTCGCGTGCACGTTTCGCGACGCTGCGTGCCCGCCTCAGTCCCCCCGCTCTCCCTGCACGGGCTTGGGCTGGTCGGGGCCCTGCTGGTGATGGAAGCCGTCGTTGCCGGGCACGGCGGACCGATCGCGTCGGCCGCCCCCACGTCCCCACCGGTCGTGATCGCCCTGGCCGTGTTCGGCGTCGCCATCGTGGCCGTTGTGGCGATCGATCTGGTGCGGGGCACACGGATGAGCATCCAGCGCCCTTCGGAGCAGACCTCGTGACCGGCGCGGCCCTGGCGGCCCCGGGCGCGCTGCGGCACGACGGGGCACGACGGCTGGCCACCATGTCCCTCGTCGTGTTGGCGGCCGTTTCCGTTCTGGCGGCGAGTGCGCCGCTACTCGCCCTCGGGCGGGCACCCGACGAACTCCTGGTGCGGTTGACCCAGGGCACGCGCGAGGCGGTGGTCAGCGGCCTCGCCGCCGGTCTCATGGCGCTCTCGATTGGCGCCCTGTGCGGCCTGCTTGCCGGGATGCACTCGGGACGCGTCGAGGCCGTCGTTGGGTGGATCGTGTATCTGAGCGCTGCCACTCCGGCCCTGATTTTTTTTGTCGTCGTGGTCGCCAACGCGAACGACGATCTCTCCGGCGTGCTGTTCCTGTGCGGAGTGCTCGCCGCGATCCCGTTTTTTCTGCTGGTGCGCAGCGCGGTACGGGCCGCACGCGCCCCGTCGGCGAGCGAACGTCGCCGCGCCAGGCGGGGCCTGCCCCCCGTGGGTCAGGCGAAACCGCCGTCGGTGCCGGCGCTGCGGGCTCGGCTCATCGGGCTGTCCCTGTTCGTCTTCTCCATCGTGGTAGTAGGCCGCTGCTACATCGATTTTCTGGGACCGGTCGATCCGGAAGGCGCCACCTGGGGTTCGATGCTGCGGCATTCCCTGCATCAACTGCCCACCGGGTCGTTGTCTGACTGGATGCCGCTCGCCCTCCTGGTGCTGACGGCGGGAGCCGCGACGGGACTGGGGTTTGCGGTGCTTCCGGCGCCCCCGCGGGGTCCCGCGCCGGTCGTCCCCGCGGAATCCGGTCAGGAACGCACAACGCCGATATCGCCCGATGCGTTGGAAGCCGACGAGCCCATGCCGTCGCTATGGTTTCGGTCGTCCGCCCTGCTCGACGTTCGGGGCCTCCGCATCTCGGTGGCGCCAGAGGCCCCCGACATCGTCTCCGGGGTGTCTCTGACCGTCGCCGCGGGCGAGATCGTCGGACTTCTCGGCGGTGCCGACTCCGGAGCGTTGGAGATAGCCCTGGCCGCGGGCGGGCTTCTGGCCCCGGGGGCGCGCATCACCGGTGGGTCGATCCTGTTCAACGGCGTCGAACTCGTTGGCCTGCCCGAGCGCTCCGCCACCCGGCTACGAGGCACGGACATGTCTTATGTTCCCCGCGAGCCCCTCGCGAGCCTCGATGGCGCGTTCAGCGTTGGGGACCACCTGCGGGCCCCGCTGCGCAAGGCGCTGGGACTCTCCAGGGCCGCATCCAAACGGCTGTCGCTGGAGCTGCTGGAGACGGTGGGCTTCCCCGACCCCCAGGCAACCTTCGCACTCTTCCCGGGTGACCTCACGCCGCTCATGGCCCAACGCGTGTTGATCGCCGGAGCCGTCTCGTGCGATCCGGAGCTACTGGTCGCGGACAACCCCACACAGGCCCTGGACGCGGCCGATGCCGCCACGGTCATTGACCTGTTGCACAAGCTCCAGAATAAGTTCGCGTTCACCCTGATCATCGTGACCGAGAGCGTCCCCGTGCTCGCGGCAAGCTGCGGACGGGTGGCCGTCGTGCGGGAGGGCGCGATCGTCGAGCACGCGTCGGTGCCGGACCTGCTCGCCTCCCCGCAGCATGACTACACCCGCCGCCTGGTGGCCGCCGCCCGGGGCGACGCTCTCACGAGCTTCTCGGTCAGATCGTAAGCCGCGCGCGGTCCGCTTCGGGCTCGACGGTTGCGGCAGCTTCGAATCCTGGCACGTCGTCAGGTTCGACCAGCGTCGCCACGAGGGGCGTGCACACCGCCTCGCTCGACACCATGTTGCGCGCGGCCAGGATGTGCGCGCGCATGGAGACTTCAGCCCACAGGGAGTCCCCCGACTCGAGTGCCGTCAGAATATCGCGGTGCTGGTGATTGCTGCGCGCGCGATACTGGGCACCATCGGCCCGAAACATGCTCGCCATCATGGGCACTCGAACGACCGACTGAGTGAGGGCCAGCAGTTGCGTGCTATCGGCCGCAGTGACAACGGTGTGATGGAACTGGGCGTTCAGGCGCGCAAGGGTCGCTATTCCGACGTCCTCCGTGGACAGCACGAACGGTTCCATCCGTTCAATCAGCAGCGCGAGAAGCTTCAGCTCCGTCGGCTGGATGCGTGCGGCAGCAAGACCGGCGGCGCGGCTCTCCAGGGATGCTCGCACGAAATACGTTTCCCGTATCTGTTCGCGCGACCAGGCCAGCACGGTGGCGCCCCGGTTGGGAACGAATTCCACCAGGCCCGCCGCGTCGAGCCGCCGAAGTGCTTCACGCACAGGCGTACGACTCACGCCGAGCTCCTGGGCCAGCGCCTGCTCACGCAGTGTGGCGTGTGCGGCAAGTTCGCCCGACAGAATCCTCGCGCGCAGGATCTCATAGGCGACTTGACCACCGGTTTGTACCAATTCACCCTCGTTCGTCGCTGCTCGTCCCCGTATCCCCCGCATGCTGGCACCCCAATTGCCCAAACGTACTGCACGCACTTTCAACTGTGCCACATCCGAAAAATACCCTCTGAAGGGTAGACAATTTCGCGCATATATGCGCAGTAGTTCCGCGCACTCTGCCATGCGACTCAGGTGGGGTATCGTCACCGTAGGGCTTCGTGCCCAGAGGCGACAGGGCTGTCACCGAACCGAGCCACCGGCGTCGCCTCTCTTGTCTGGAAGGACGGCCATGGCCACTCGTGAACTCCACAACTTCGTCAACGGCGACTACGCGGAGTCGACCGCGACCGAACGCCTCGACATCGTCAATCCCGCTACCGAAGACGTCTACGCGACGACGCCGGTATCCACCGAAGCGGATGTCGCGTCCGCCTACCAGTGCGCAGCAACGGCCTTTGAAACGTGGGGAGAAACCACTCCCGGCGAACGTCAGCAGGCCCTGCTCAAGTTCGCCGATGCCCTTGAGGCCCGCTCCGAGGAACTCGCGGATGTGGAGAGCGAGAACACCGGAAAACCGCGCCCCGGACTCGTCGGCGAAGAGGTCGACATGATGCTCGACCAGCTTCGTTTCTTCGCGGGCGCCGCCCGCATGCTCGAGGGCAAGTCAGCGGGCGAGTACATGAAGGACCACACCTCGTTCGTGCGCCGGGAACCCATCGGCGTCGTCGGACAGGTCACCCCGTGGAATTACCCGATGATGATGGCGATGTGGAAGATCGCCCCGGCGCTCGCAGCCGGCAACACGATCGTGCTGAAGCCCTCCGATTCCACACCCGCGTCCACGCTCCTCATGGCCGAGATCGCGTCTGAGTTTCTGCCCTCCGGCACCTTCAACGTCGTCACGGGCAATCGTGACACCGGGCGGTCCCTCGTGACGAACCGCACGCCCCAGTTGGTGTCCATCACCGGCTCGGTGCGGGCCGGAATGGAGGTCGCCGGCGCGGCAGCCCTCGACCTCAAGCGAGTCCACCTCGAGCTGGGAGGCAAGGCGCCGGCGATTGTGTTCAACGACGCCGATATTGCCGGCGCCGTCGAAGGCATCGTGGGCGCCGCCTTCTACAATGGGGGTCAGGATTGCACCGCCGCCACCCGCATTCTCGTGCAGGAAGGCATACACGACGAGTTCATGGCGGCTCTCGCCGCCTACGCCAAGGACAACGCCCGCACGGGTGCTCCACTCGACGAGGGCATCCTTTACGGCGCACTCTCCAGCGCCGACCAGCTCGGCCGTGTGCAGAGCGTCATCGAGCGCCTCCCCGATCACGCCACGCTCGAGCGCGGCGGGCACCGGCAGGGCACCCGCGGCTACTTTCACGAAGCCACGATCGTGTCGAATCTGCTCCAGACCGATGAGGCGGTTCAGAACGAAATTTTCGGCCCGGTGATCACCGCGCAGAAGTTCACGGACGAGGCGCAGGCGCTCACCTGGGCCAACGATGTGCAGTACGGTCTTGCGTCCTCCGTCTGGACGACCAATCATGGCACGGCCATGCGCATGGCCAAAAACCTCGACTTCGGCTGCGTGTGGATCAACACGCACATCCCGCTCGTCGCCGAGATGCCACACGGTGGGTTCAAGCACTCCGGTTACGGCAAGGACCTCTCGATGTACGGCCTGGAAGACTACACCCGCATCAAGCACGTCATGAGCTACATCGGCTGAGGCCACCGCACGCAACAAAGCAGGGCCCGTCCGAAGACGGGCCCTGCTTTGTTGCGCAGCGAACTACCTGTGAAGGAGCTTAGAAGGCGTTCACATCGAGCTGGATGGCAGGACCGAAGGTGGTCGAAACGACGCCCCTCGTGATGTAGCGGCCCTTGGAGGAGCTGGGCTTGAGACGAACAACCTCTTCGAGGGCTGCGGCGATGTTCTCGTTGAGCTGCTCAGCGGAGAAGCTCGCCTTGCCGACGACGAAGTGCACGTTCGCGTGCTTGTCCACGCGGAATGCGATCTTTCCGCCCTTGATGTCAGAAACGGCCTTCGCGACGTCAGGCGTCACGGTGCCGGTCTTCGGGTTGGGCATGAGGCCACGCGGGCCGAGGACCTTTCCGAGGCGTCCGACCTTACCCATGAGCTCCGGGGTGGAGACGGCGGAGTCGAACGAGGTGTAGCCGGCGGCCACCTTCTCGATGAGCTCGTCGCCACCGACCTCGTCGGCGCCGGCAGCGATAGCGGCCTCGGCCGCGGGGCCCGTTGCGAAGACGATGACGCGAGCGGTGCGTCCGGTGCCGTGAGGAAGAATCACGGTACCGCGGACCATCTGGTCAGCCTTGCGGGGGTCGACTCCGAGGCGCAGGGCGACCTCAACAGTGGAATTGAAGTTGGACGAGCCGGTCTCCTTGGCGAGAGCGACGGCTGCGGTCGGCGTGTAGAACGTGTCGGCGCCGATTTTCTCGGCAGAGGCGCGGTAGGCCTTTGACTTAGTTGCCATGTGAAATCTCCTGTGTGTACTGAGAATGTGGTTTTCGTGAGCCTGGCTGGCTCTTCCACGTCGTGCTAATTACTGGAGGCGCGAGGTGCGCCAGGGGATGAGGCTTAGGCCTCGACCGTGACGCCCATGGAGCGAGCCGTGCCGGCAATGATCTTCGCTGCTGCTTCGATGTTGTTGGCGTTGAGGTCAGCCATCTTCGTCTCGGCGATTTCGCGGATCTGTGCCTGCGTAAGCTTGGCAACCTTGACCGTGTGCGGGGTTCCGCTGCCCTTGGCAACGCCGGCCGCCTTCTTGATGAGCTCCGCTGCGGGCGGGGTCTTCAAGATGAAAGTGAATGAACGGTCGTCGTACACGGTGATCTCAACCGGGATGACGTTTCCGCGCTGGGCTTCTGTCGCAGCGTTGTAGGCCTTGCAGAATTCCATGATGTTGACGCCGTGCTGGCCCAGTGCCGGCCCAATGGGCGGGGCGGGGTTGGCGGCGCCGGCCTTGATCTGAAGTTTGATCAGACCTGTAACCTTCTTCTTCGGTGCCATTGTTCTTCCTTCTCTTTCGTTTCGAGCCGCCCCGAAGGGCCGCTCTCCCGGTGGCCCGGACGGGCCCCGGTGGTTTGGGGAGTGAGCTGCCGGAGCCTAGAGCTTGGTGACCTGGTCGAAGCTGAGCTCGACCGGGGTCTCGCGCTCGAAGAGCGACACGAGCACAATGAGCTTGCCGCTCTCCGGCTTGATCTCGCTGATCGAACCAGGCAGGCCGGCGAACGAACCTTCCTTGATGGTGATCGTCTCGCCGATTTCGTAGTCGACCTCGGCTGCGACAACGCGCTGCGGAGACTTGCCGCCATGCGCCTTGCCCTTGGTGACAGGGGCTTCCTGAATCTCGACGAGACCCTTGAGCATTCCGAAGGCCTCCTCGAAACGCAGCGGGGTCGGGTTGTGAGCGTTACCCACGAACCCGGTGACACCCGGCGTGTGGCGAACAACCGACCAGCTGTCCTCGTCGAGGTCCATGCGCACGAGCACATAGCCCGGGATGCGCACGCGAGTGACCATCTTGCGCTGGCCGTTCTTGATCTCGACGACATCTTCCATGGGAACTTCGCACTGGTAGATGAAATCTTCCATCGCCATGGACTGCTTGCGGTTCTCAATGTTCGACTTCACGCGACGCTCGAAGCCGGCATAGGAGTGAATGACGTACCACTTGCCCGGCAGAAAGCGCAGTTCCTTACGGAACGCGTCGTACGGGTCGACTTCAGCGTCGGCTTCGTCGGAAGCCTCCTCGGTCACGATCGTCTCTTCGTCTTCGACGGCCTCAACCGAGGCATCCGCTTCAGCGGCGTTGTCGACGTCGAGCGCGTCGTTGACAATCTCGTCGGCTTCCGGATCGGATGAGTCGGCAAGCGCATCGAGGGCCGCATCGAGGTTGACCTCGACGCTGCCGTTCTCGTCGACGACGTGCAGGGCGGCGTGCTCAGCGGCCTCTACCGAATCTTCCTCGGCGGCGAGGATGTTGCCCTCTTGTGCCTCATCATCTTCGCCGGACTGCTCGGCGGCAGTGGCCCAGTCGACATCGTCATGCTTCGTCTCAGTCACTAAATCTCAATCCTTCTCTAATTCGCTTGCTTCGGCAGGAAACCCGCCGCTACGGCGTTGCCATGATGTGGTGCGACAGCTCGAATAGCTACGGCGTGCCGAACATGAAGGTGACCGCGAAGGCGAACACCCAGTCGAACACGGAGACGATAGCCATCATGATCACGACGAAAACGAGTACGACACCGGTGTAGCTGAGCAGTTCCTTGCGGGTCGGTGTGACGACCTTGCGGAGTTCGGCCATGACCTGGCGCACGAACAGGGACACACGAGCGAAGGGACCGCGTTTGGATTCGCGGGCCATTCTTGCGTTCGCGACGACTTCCTCACCGGGTTCGTCGACAACTTTTCGGGCCACCTGTTACACCTTTCATGGGCCGGTGGAGTTACCACCGACTTGCAGGGCGGACAGGACTCGAACCTGCAACCTGCGGTTTTGGAGACCGCTGCTCTACCAATTGAGCCACCACCCTATGGAGTAAAGTCCGCATGCCGCACCACACCAAAAAGGCGCAAAAAAGCATGGCAGATTTCAACTACCTCCATCAAGTCTAGGTGACGCGGAGCCGGGTGTAAAGCTGAGGGGCTCTTGGCCGGTCGCGCCGCCTATTCCGGGCGTGGTTCTGGCGTGGCCGACCCCCGGCGCCGTATGCTCGAACCGTGAAACACGAACTCAAACGGATTTCCACTCGGATCGGCTCCATTGCGGAGTCGGCGACCCTCAAGGTTGACGGAAAGGCGAAGGCGCTGCAGGCCGCCGGGCGACCGGTGATCAGCTTCGCAGCCGGGGAACCGGACTTCGTCACTCCCCCACACATCGTGGAGGCCGCCCTCGCCGCCGTGCACGATCCCAAGAACTACCGCTACACCCCGGCGGCCGGGCTGCCGGAACTGCGTGAGGCCATTGCGGCAAAAACCCTGCGGGACAGCGGACTTACCGTATCGCCGAGCCAGGTGGTCGTGACCAACGGCGGCAAACAGGCCGTGTACCAGGCCTTCGCCACGCTGCTCGATCCGGGCGACGAGGTTCTTGTGCCGACGCCATTCTGGACCACCTACCCCGAGGCGATCCGCCTCGCCGGCGGCGTTCCCGTCGACGTCTTCGCGGGCAGCGACCAGGGCTATCTGGTGACCGTGGAGCAGCTCGAGGCCGCACGAACGCCGCGCACAAAGGTGCTGCTGTTCGTCTCACCGTCCAACCCCACGGGCGCCGTGTACTCACCCGAGCAGACGAAGGCCATCGGAGAATGGGCCGAGGCGAACGGGCTCTGGGTGATCTCCGACGAGATCTACCAGAACCTCACCTACGACGGGGTGCGCGCCGTATCGATCGTCGAAGCCGTCCCCGCCCTCGCCGACCGAACCATTCTCGTGAACGGCGTGGCCAAGACCTATGCCATGACCGGGTGGCGCCTGGGCTGGATGGTCGGTCCCGCCGACGCCATGAAGGCAGCCGGAAACCTGCAGTCCCACCTGTCGTCTAACGTGTCGAACATCTCCCAGCGCGCGGCGGTTGCGGCCCTCAACGGCCCGCAGGACGCCGCCCACGAAATGCACAGCGCCTTCGACCGCCGTCGCAAGCTCATCGTCGCCGAGCTCAACAAGATCGACGGCATCGTGACGCCCACGCCGCAGGGCGCGTTCTACGTCTACCCGGATGTGTCCGGTCTCCTCGGCCGCGAGTGGGCCGGGGTCACCCCCACGTCATCGCTTGAGCTGGCCGACCTCATCCTTGACAAGGCAGAGGTCGCTGTCGTACCCGGCGAGGCATTCGGGCCGAGCGGCTTCCTGCGACTGTCCTATGCCCTCGGCGACGACGCCCTGCTCGAGGGGATCCAGCGCCTGCAACGCCTGTTTGCCTGACCCGCGGTAACTGACCGGCGGGCTTCGTCACAAAGGAGCACAACCATGGAATCCAGGTCTCCGGTGGTTCGGGTTCGGGACCTGCGCAAGTCGTATGGAACGCTTTCGGCCGTCGACGGTGTCAGCTTCGACATCGCCGCCGGAGAGACCTTCGCCCTGCTCGGTCCCAACGGTGCCGGCAAGAGCACCACGATCGAGATTCTCGAGGGCTATCGGGACCGCAGCAGCGGCGAGGTGAGCGTGCTCGGGGTTGATCCGCACCGCGGCGGCCTCGAGTGGAAGGCCAGGCTCGGCATCGTGTTGCAGACGAGCGGGGAATTGGGCAACGTCACGGTCACCGAGCAGCTGCGACACTTCGCCGGATTCTACCCGAACCCTCGGGACGTCGACGAGGTGATTGACGCCGCCGGCCTGCTCGACAAGGCCGGGACACGCATCAGCAAACTCTCCGGCGGCCAACGCCGGCGAGTGGATGTGGCCCTCGGAATCATCGGACGCCCCGAACTTCTTTTTCTTGACGAACCGACCACTGGCTTCGATCCCGAAGCCAGGCACCAGTTCTGGGACCTGATTCGGGGGCTCAAGGCCGACGGCACCACGATCCTGCTCACCACGCACTACCTGGACGAAGCCGCGCAGCTCGGTGATCGGGCCGGAATCATTGCCGGCGGCGAGCTGATCGATATCGGCACCATCGACGAAGTCGGCGGCGCCGAGGCGCGGATCCCCCTCGTGCGCTGGCGTGACGCCTCCGGGACGGTGCGGGAGGAACGTACCGCGGAGCCCGCGCGCGTGGTCGCCGGTCTGGTGGCGAACCTGAACGGTGCGGAGCCCCGGGAACTCGAGATCATTCGCCCGAGCCTGGAGGACGTCTACCTCGCGCTCGTGCGCGGTCACGACGCCCAGACCGGCGCGGCCGCGACACGAGGCGACGAGGCCCCCGCTGCTTCGCCGACTTCGACGAAAGGCACGGCATGAGCATCCTCGCCCTGGGCCTGTCGCGGGTCGGCTACGAGACGCGGCTGTACTTCCGTTCCCCCGACACCCTGTTCTTCACGTTCCTCTTCCCCTTCATCATGCTCGGCATTTTCACCGCCGCGTTCAGCTCCGCAGGCAACTTCGGGACGGCCGCCGACGGAACCGGCGGGGTCAGTGTTGGCGCGTATTACCTGCCCGGCATGCTCGCGGCGGGAATGCTGCTCTCCGGCGTGCAGAATCTCGCCGTGGACATTGCCGGTGAGAAGGGTGACGGAACACTCAAGCGGCTCGGCGGAACACCGCTGTCGCCCCTGAGCTATTTCATCGGAAAGATCGGTCAGGTTTTCGTGACCGCGATCCTGCAGGCGGGACTGCTGCTGCTCGTGGCGCGATTCCTGCTTGGCATCTCACTGCCCAGCGACCCGGAGAAATGGCTCACCTTCGCGTGGGTGTTCATCCTCGGCGTGATCACCTCGGCGTTTCTCGGCATCGCGCTGTCGGCCATACCCCGTACCGGGCGAAGCGCCACGGCAGTGGTCATCCCGATTGTGCTGGTGCTGCAATTCATTTCGGGCGTCTACCTGCAGTTCACCAACCTGCCGGAGTGGATGCAAAACCTGGCGAGCGTATTTCCGCTCAAATGGATGGCGCAGGGCATGCGTTCGGTCTTCCTGCCCGACACTTTTGCGGCCGCCGAGCAGACCGGAACCTGGAACATTGTGGGCGTCGCCCTCGCCCTCGGCCTGTGGCTCGTCGTGGGCCTCGTGCTCAGCCGGATCACGTTCCGTTGGATCCGCAAGGACTCGTAGCCGGAAGCGCAGCGGCTACTGAAGTGCCCCGATGATGGCGCCCATTACCGTAAACGACACCACGCTGTACGACGCGTTGATGGCGAACAGCCGCAGGCTCCGCCGCTCGAACAGGTACGTCACCCCGACCGCCGCGGCGACGAAGGTCAGTCCCGCCGCCGCGCCCGCGAAGACGCCGAAGACGAAGCCACCGGAGCCGATGAACGCCGCGAGGCTGGCGGCCATCACCAGAGCCAGCAGGAACGAGCCGACGAAGATTCGAACCGATCCGGTCTTCAACTCCTCGTCGCTCAGGCCGACCTCGCGCTGCCAGGACCGGACAAAGAGCAGCGAGTACCACAATCCGCCGATCACGAAAGTGGAGACTGCGGCCAAGAGTATCGCCAGCCAGTTCAATGGTGCATCCATGATTCCTCCTTTTGCACAACACGGTAACGATCAATCGGCGGCCTGGCTTGTATAAATTTCCGTCTGGTCACCGGGGGCATCCAGCGGCACGAAAGCGGCGTATTCGGCTCCGTAGCGGGTCACGATCTCGAGGTACCGCGACGGGGAGAACCCCGTGAAGGCCCGAAACACCCGAATGAAATGCGGTTGGTCGTAGTAGCCGGATGCCCCGACGAACTCCGACCACGGCGGCACCGGCCCGCCGAGCGGCAGCGCCCCAACGAATTGACGAAATCGCACGATGTCCGCGTAGACCTTGGGAGGCATCCCAACCCAGGTTCGGAAGCCGTCGATGAGCGCGCGGTGGCTGAGCCCGACGGCGGCCGCGATGGATGCGATGGATGCGTCGGGATCGACCCCGACCCTCTCCCAGGCGCGGAGGATGGCGGCTGGCGGCGTCTGGCCCGGCCGGACGCAGGCCCGCAGGTGTGCCAGCACCAAGTCGAGTGCCGCCTGCTGCCCAGGTTCCCCCAGATGCGCGCCGAGGGTCTCTCGCGCGGTATCCCGCAGCGCCGTCGTGTCGCCGATCAGTCCCTGACTGTCCGTGACAGTGCCGGCGAGGTGGTCGGCTCGAATCGTGCTGAAGCGGGCAATGCCGAACGGGGCCAGCTCCACACCGACGTGCCGGATCACCGGCGGGCTCTGGATCGTCAGGTACCCGCGCTGCATTCCGGAAACGAAGCCGGCCGAGAACGGGCGCACCTTCCCGGTGCCCTGGTCGAAAAGGAGATAGGGACCCGACAGGTTGAGGATGAAGTGCACGGCAGGCTGCGGGAATATCCGCTCAAATCGGGCGGCGGCTTCCGCCTCCAGGTACCAAACACGCGTCACGAAGGGAGCGAGGGACGCGGGGACGGGCCGCTCAAGATAGACCATGCAGCCACCGTAGGCCCGGCGGCCAACCCGCGCCAGCGGTTCGCTGGCGACAGTCTCCCGCGTCTTCCGCGCGCCACAGCAAGCGTGCGGGTCCCATGAGATTTTCGCGCGGTGAAGGGTGTCTCGTCGATGTCAGCTTGTGGCGGCGCGGCCGCTCAGAGAAGCTTGCGTTCCAACGCCCAGGCGGTGAGCTCGTGCCGCGAGGAGAGCTGCAACTTGCGCAGCACCGCAGACACATGTGTCTCCACGGTGCGCGGCGAGATGAACAGGCTGCCGGCCGCTTCCTTGTAGCTGTAACCGCGCGCAATCAGGCGCATCACCTCCGTCTCCCGGGCAGAGAGCCGGTCCAGTTCTTCGTCGGCCTCGGCGGTTTCTCCCGCGACAGCGCCGAATGCGTCGAGAACGAATCCGGCCAGCCGGGGCGAAAACACGGCATCGCCGCCGGACACCCGACGCGCGGCTTCCGACACCTCCGCACCGGAGGCGCTCTTGGTGATGTAGCCGCGGGCGCCGGCGCGAATAACGCGCACCACGTCGTCGGCCGCATCGGACACGCTCAAGGCAAGAAAGAGCGTCTGCGGTGACGCCGGCGCCGCATCGCGAATGACCTCGGCCCCTCCTCCACCACGCCCGCCGGGCAGGTGCACGTCGAGGAGCACGACTCGCGGCTGCAGCTCGGTGATCAGGGCGATGGCCTCGTCGACGGTCGCCGCTTCTCCCAACACGCGAATGCCCGCGTCGAGTTCGGTACGCAGCCCCGATCGAAAAATGGAGTGGTCGTCCACTATCACCACGGGCAGGGCCGCGGATGAGTCGGGCGGCGTCGGCGACGCGGGATCACGGTCAGTCATGGCTGCCTGCTCTCTGGCCCGTCGTGTTGTGGCCGGGCGGGGTGTGGCCGGTCGGATTCTCACCCGCCGGGTTCTGATGTGCGGTGGAGGCGCCGGCTTTCGGCAGCCCCAACACGATTTCGGTCCCGGTTGCGCCGGGACCCGAACGGATGAGGGCCGTGCCGCCGATTCGACGCATCCGTCCCTGGATGGACTCACGTACGCCGAGGCGGTCTTCCGGTACGAGGTCGAGGGTGAATCCGGGCCCGCGATCGGTCACGCTGAGCTCCGTGCCACCGGCACCGTTTTCGAGGTAGACCGACACGGTGCCACCGGCGTGCCGGGCGGAGTTGAGCATGGCCTCGCGAGCCGCGGCCACGAGGGCGTCCGGCGCAGAGTCGAGCACGGCTCCGGTGGTGACCACATCGAAGTGCACCGGAAAGTCTGCCTCGATCACTCCGGCGATCCGGCGGAGTTCGGTGGCCAGGTCGACGGTGGCCCCGTTAGTGCCGGTGAACAGCCAATCCCGCAACTCACGTTCCTGTGCGCGGGCCAGGCGGGCGGCGTCGCTGGAGGGGCCAGCCTTCTGTTGGATCAGGGCGAGCGTCTGTAGGACAGAATCGTGCAGGTGGGCGGCGATCTCGGCACGCTCGGCCTCCCGTGCCCGCGCCGCCCGCTCGTCGGCGAGGTCGCCCGACAGGCGAACCAACCACGGGGACACCACCACGGCCACGCCGATGAGCACGGCGACAGCGGCCAGGATCACCGTCCACACATTCGGGGTCTCCCCCGTGACGAAGAACAACAGAATACCAACGGCCACGAGCACGAGGGCGCCGAGGGTGCGCACGAGCAGCGCGGAAGACTGCTGCTTCGCGCCGCTGCGAATGTCAGCGAACTGGCGCCAGGCCAGTGCCGTCCCGGCCAGCACGACGATGGCGGGCACGACGACGGCAAGCGGGATGTCCGCGCCGAGCCGGCTGGCCACGAGGGCGAGCCCCGCCCCGAGCAACGCCAGGCCAAGCAGAATCTCGGTGATCGGCGCGGAGCGGGGATCGTGCGCCGCCGCATCCGCCGCCACCGTCGCCGGGTTGGGCCGCGCAAGACTCGCCTTCGGGAGGGCATCACCCCGGGCGTTTTGGGCGTTCGGAGTGTTCGGGATGGTCGCCCACAGCCAGGCGTAGAGCAGAATGCCAGCCCCGCCGCACAGCGACAGAAGTACGGTGGCGGTGCGTACGGCGCTCACGGACAACCCGGTGTGCTCGGCGAACCCCGCGCACACGCCCGCGATCAGCCGCAGCCGGGGTCGCGTCATGCGTTCGGTCTTCACGTATGAATCAAATCACGCCGGCGAACGGACGTGGGTCTCCGGGACAGATCTCAGGGTCCAGTCAGGGTGATGCCCGATGCCCGGCCCCGCGACCCGCTGCCAGACTCGCATCATGACCGACATCCCTCCCGTCTCACCGCCACCCCCGTCCCCCGTCGACCGTTTCTTCAATTGGATCCGTTCCACGGGCATCACGCGCGACGATGACCGCTGGGTCGCCGGCGTGTGCGGCGGCATCGCCACGCGCATCGGGCTTGACCCCATGATCGTTCGCGGCGTGGTGGTTGTGATCGCCATTCTCGGCGGTCCGGCCGTTCTGGCCTATGCCGTCGGCTGGGCGCTGCTGCCCACCGCGCTCGGGCGCATCTATGCGGAAGACGCCATCCGCGGGCGGTTTCAACCGGTCATGATCGCCATCGGGCTGCTCCTCCTCTTCAGCCTGGCTCCCGTTTCTCGCGGCTTCTGGTGGGAAGGCCCGCCCACGGTCTGGGGCATGCCGGACTGGCTCTCCGGGCTACTCGGAGTCGGCTGGAGCCTGCTCGTCCTTGGCGGCATCGTCTGGCTCGTGGTCTACCTCGTGCGGCGCGGTCGCGGGGCCGGCACCGGCGGCGCGACGGGCAACCCCGGCTACGGACCCGGATCCAATCCAGGCAATTCCACCGGTACCGACGCGGGGTACCCTGCCGGCGACGGCGCGAAGTTTTGGTCGGGCAGCGGGGCAACCGGCGCGTTCGGCCCCGAATACACCGGCCGTGCCGGTGACACCGCCCGTGCCGGCACCGGCACCCGCGACGCGGGTTCCCGCACGCCCGGGACCGGGACCGTACCGCCGCCGACGACTGCGGAGCGCAGCCGTGCCTGGCAGGCGGAGAGCCGCGCGCGCCAGGCCGCGCGACGAGCAGCCTGGCGTGCCCGTCGCCCCGGTGCCGGCTACACGTCCATCGTGCTGGGCCTGGCCCTGGCCGCGGGAGCAGCCGTCTCGATGGTGCGCGGAGAGGGCAGCCTCACAACGCCCGCCATCGTGCTCGGGCTCGCCTGCGCCCTCGGTGTTCTCGCGATCGGCATCGTGATCGCCGGGATTCGCGGCCGTACCGACGGCGCGATGGGCTTCTTCGCCGTTCTCGTGATCGTGAAACTCGTCGCTCTCGCGATTTTTGCGCAGGGTGCTCAGTTTTCTGCCTTCGGCACGAACATCTGGCAGGTGAATTCGTCGACGGCCGGGACATCCACCCCCAGTTACGTGATGATCGCGGGCACGGCGACCCTCGACCTGAGCGTTCTCGACGACCCGGGACCGGCTGACAATCGCACGATCGACCTGTGGATCGGGGCGGGTGTGACCGAGCTGATCCTGCCGGAGGACGCCCCGGTGCGCGTCGAAACGAACGCCCTCGCGGGCGGCGTCGATTTCTCCAGTGGCGATGCGTCGAACGAGAACGGAGCGCGCGACGGCGTGTTCATCCGCGACACACACGCCTTCAACCAGGGCAGCGACGGGCGCGGCCCGCTCGTGCGCATCTGGACCCTTGCCGGCGTCGTCACCGACACCCCGACCTCTTAGGACACCGTCATGACTTCCCCCACACCCGAGCCCCAGATCCCCGCCTCACCACGAGACGACACGCCCACGGAGGCCCACCCCGCCGAGGAGGCCTCGCCGACGACACCGTACGAGAACGTCACGAGCGATCCGGTCGGTGTACCCACGGCGCCGGCTCCACGGCTTCGACCACGGTTCGGCACCATCTTCTGGGGCATCCTGCTGCTGGCCGTGGCCGCCTACGTGGCAGTCGCGAATCTGATTCCCACGCCGCTTGATCCCACGCTGTGGCTACTCGGCGGCGTGATCGCCATCGGTCTAGGCCTCATCGTGGCCGGTGTCGCAGCGGCCGCGCGTCGCGCCGGGTAGCGGCACCCGCCCATCATCTTGGCGCCACTGGAGCGGGCGTCGACAGCCGCGCGCGCACGTCCGTCACGTGCCACGGCGAGCGCGTGAATCGATTTCCACTCAGAGCCGATCGACCCCGGCCCAATGTCAGTGGTCGCTGGCCCGATCGAACATAGCCGCGGCGTCATTCGCGCAGCTCTCCGACGATCAGGCGGACAACACCCACCGGGCCATCGCCCGCCTCGCCCGGAAAAAGGGCTACGGCAGCGCTCGTGTCTCGACGGGCTCGACAACCGGGTGCAGGCATAAGACTGCGGAGGTGGGGGCGGCGCGAAGGCGGATACTCGTCGTCTGATCGAGGGCGGCACCATGGCCACCGAAGCCGAAACCGCCCGGGAACGCCAGAAGCTGGCCGATCGGCTGGCTCTCGCTCACCCGGAGGCCCCGCCACTCGAGGTGCATGTGCCGTTTCCTCGCCGGGATCGCGCTCGTCTCCGCTCAAGCCGCGGCACTTGTTCTGCAGGCGGGCACTACTCCAAACGAGTGCGCGCCTGACTAATGAGTGCCGCGAGAGCGCAACGGGGCAAGCCCCCACCCGATTGAATGAGCGGAAGGGCGAGGAGCGAAGCTACAGTTCGAGCCCCACCAGAACAGGTTCCGGCTGCAGGTTCACGCCGAATTCGGCCTGCACCCGGCCGAGCACGTAGCGCGCCAGCTCGGCGATGTCCGACGCGGATGCCCCGCCGGTGTTGGTGAGCGCGAGCGTGTGCTTGCTCGACACGGCCGCCCGCGAACCCGGGAGTTGGAAGCCCTTGCGCACCCCGGAATGCTCGATCAGCCATGCGGCACTGAGTTTGACCGGACGCACGTCGTCGGCCCCCGGCATCGGCCCGACACCGGCGTACTCGTCGAGCGGAATCACGCGGTCGGGCAGTTCCGGCTCAAGCACCCAGCGGGGAGCCATCGCCGGCAGTGTGCGCGCGAACTGCTCGGTCACGATCGGATTCGTGAAGAAGGACCCGGCACTGGCGGTGTCCGGGTCGTCGGGATCCAGCACCATACCCTTGGCTGCCCGCAGGCCGAGCACCGTGTCCCGCACGCTCGCCAACGGGAGCCGGTCCCCCAGCTGGGCACCCAGGGCCGTGGCCAGCTGCGCGTACGCCACCGGCTGACTGAGCGCCGATCCGAGAACGGATGCCTCGGCGCGGGTGTCCCGCAGGCCCAGCTCGATCGCCACCACGATTCCGCGCAGTCCCTGTTTGAGCACGGAGGTGCGGTAGCCGAGGTGCAGCTCCGCGGCGTCCATGCGGCGCACTTCTCCCGTTTCATAGTCGAGAAAGTCCACGGCCAGCAGGCTGTCCGAGAGTTCCTGCCCGTACGCGCCGATGTTCTGCACGGGGGCAGCGCCGGTTGAGCCGGGAATTCCGGAGAGCGCCTCGATGCCCGCCCAGCCGTGCGCCACCGTGTGGGCTACGAGGTCGTCCCACGGCTCACCGGCCTGAACGCGCAACCGCACGAGGCCGTCGTCGGCATCCGGGAGAACCTCGATCCCGCGGGTGAGCACGCGAATGACGATCCCGTCGAAGCCGGCATCGTTCATCACGGTGTTCGAGCCGCCGCCGAGCAGCATCCACTCCTCGTCCATTCCCCACACGACGAGCGCCTCGTCGATGAGCGCCTGCTCGGTCGCGGGTGCCACCATGGCGCTCGGCGGACCGCCCACGCGCAGGGTGGTGAGCTCGGAGAAGGCAATGGGCTCGATCATCGAATATTCCAGACGTTGAGAAACAGGTGCGGGCGGGTGCGCGCTAGGCGAGGCTGACGCGAGCCTGGGCCTTGCCGAGCACGGTCTGGTCGTTGAACGTCACCGTGAGATCGATGCGGGCAATCCGGGCATCCGCGTCGAGCGCACCGACCTTGGCCGTCACGTTCACCTCGGCGCCCGTCACCGGGTCGACGAAGACGGGGCGGGTGAAGCGCACCTGGTAGTCGACGACGCGTGCCGGATCGCCGGCCCAGTCAACGACGGGCTGCACGGCGAGGCCCATCGTGAGCATCCCGTGCGCGAGAACGCCGGACAGTCCCACGGAAACGGCCACGTCGTCGCGGTAGTGAATGGGGTTGAAGTCACCGGATGCACCGGCATAGTGCACGAGGGCATCGCGCGTCAGCGAGAAACCCGCGGTGGCCACCACGTCGCCGACGCTGAGTGAACTGAAATCGGGGGTCATTCGTCTCCCCTGACGACGAGGGTCGACGTTGCGGTGACCACATGGTCGCCCGCCGCATCGACGATGGTGGACACGGCCGTCACCATGGCGTGACCGCCGAGCGACTTGATGCTCGTGACCGTGAGAGTGGCGGTGAGTTCGTCGCCGGCCACGATCGGTCTCGTGTAGCTGAATCGCTGGTCTCCGTGCACGACGCGCGTGAAGTCGATGCCCGCGTCCGGTTCGGCGAGCAGCTGGGCAAGAGTGGCCTCCTGCACGACCACGGCGAATGTGGGCGGAGCCACGACGTCGGCGTGACCGGCCGCTCGGGCCGCCACCGGATCGTGGTTGACAGGGTGGGCCGCGAACACGGCGCGGGAGAACTCGCGCACCTTTTCACGGCCAACGAGGTACGGCGCGGCGGGCGGAAAGACACGCCCCTGCAGGTCTGGGTTTACTGACACGACTACGAGTTTAGGTGCGCCCGGGCCACGACCAGCTGATTCCCGGGCGGATCATGCACAATGGTCTACGTGCAATTTAGCTTGGTTCGCCTCTCCTCCCCCGAAGTAGCCCCCCTCTTGGCGGGTCTCCGCCTCGAATACAACGCGCGCTACGGCGCGGGCGCCGGCGACTCCGCCGACGACGTTCCCGAGGAGGAGTTCGACGCCCCCGAGGGCGGCTTCCTGGTGCTGCTCGACGGCGAACACACCGTTGCCGGCGGCGGCATCCGTCGTTTCGGCGGCGACACCGCGGAGATCAAGCGCATGTGGACCAACCCCGACTACCGGCGCCAGGGTCACGCGCGCAGCATCCTCCGCGAGCTGGAAGCCCTCGCCGCTCGCCTCGGCTTTGCCCGCGTGCGCCTGGAGACGGGCTACCTCCAGCCGGAGGCGCTCGCCCTGTACCGCAGCCTCGGCTACCGGGACATCGGGAACTACGGCATTTTTGAGGGCGCTTCGGGGTTCGAACGCACGCTCGTGCAGACCGAAGCGACGGTTCTGACGGATGCCGCGGCATCCGTTCCCGCCTAAACCCTCTCAATCCGGCCAATATTCGTGTGTTGGCACGCGCAGTTGGTACCGTTAATACAAATGCGCAACAATTCCTCTTCAGAACCCGTCGTTCCCGTCGATCTCCCCATTGCCGACCGCATTGCTGCGGCCGTCAAGCGGTACGGAGAGCCCGCGGTCATTGACCGCTCCATCGCACTGCTCAAGGGCGACAACGCCGGTGAAGACTTCTTGTTGTACGTGGGCGGAGAGCACGCTCAGGGCATCCTGGACGGCGCTCCCTCGCTGTACTGGCCGGAGCTGTGGGGCGCGCGCGCGCTCATGCACGTCTGGAGCGAAACGGCCAACGAGACCGTCATAGGCGGGCTCGACAACCAGTCGTGGCGTGTGCGCGAAATGTGCGCGAAGGTGATTCTGCATCGCAAGCTGCACGCCCTCAAGCGCCTCACTCGCCTCACGACCGACGAGACCCCGCGCGTGCGCGCCGCCGCCGTGCAGGCCCTCGCCGCGCTGGGCACCGTCGAGCACCACTCGTGGATCGTGGCGCGCCTGCGCGACCCCGACAAGGAGGTGCGCCGTGCGGCCCAGCAGTCTCGCGACGCACTGACCGCTCGCCTCGGCCTGCCGACCGCGCCGGATTCGCACACGCCGGCCGCAGAGGCCGCCGCCCAGGCGAAGAGCGTCCCATCAGAGAACGTCGAGGCTGCGGCCGTCGACACCGCCGATCTGCCCGTTGACGACGCTGCGGCACCCGACGCCCCGTAACGCAGCACCGCAGGGCGACGGTGCTGCGCGCGTGCCCTTCACTCGCTACGTCGCCATGGGCGACAGTTTCACGGAGGGTGTCGGCGACGACCTCCCGTCCGGAGAACTGCGCGGCTGGGCGGACCTGGTCGCGCTCGGACTCGCCGCGGCATCCGACGCTCCAGTCACCTACGCGAATCTCGCCATTCGCGGCAAGCTGTTGCGACCCATCGTCGACGGCCAGCTGGAGCCGGCGCTCGCGCTCGGCCCCGACCTGCTGAGCATCTGCGGGGGCGGAAACGACATGATGCGTCCGCGGGTCGAGCTTCCGGTCGTGGTCGACCTGCTTGAGCAGGTCGTCGACGCGGCCCTGGACCGCGGCGCACACGTCGTGATGCTCAGCGGCGGCAATCCCAGCAGGCACCTTCCCCTCGGCTCCGTCATGCGGCGACGCGGCGACAAGCTCGCCGACGCGGCCCGGGAACGGTTCACCCGCCCGGGCGTGACCTACGTGGACAACTGGGCCGATTCCGAGCTCGCGCTGCTGCGGTACTGGTCCGCCGACCGGCTGCACCTCAACGCGCTCGGGCACGCGCGGGTGGCGTCCAACGTGCTCACGGCGCTCGGGGTGCCGGTTCCAGACTTCGTGACCGGCCCGTCCGCGCCCACGCCGGCGACGCGCGTGCGCACACCCGGCTACTACCGCGAGCACGTACTGCCGTGGATCGGTCGCCGCCTGACCGGGCGCTCCTCCGGAGACGGTCGCAGCGCCAAACGCCCGGCCCTCACCCCCGTGCCGCTCGTCACCGATCCACCACGGCCCGACGGCCACCGCTGAACCCCGCGCTCATCCCCACGGGAATATGACCGGTTCCGCCCGCGGCGGAGCCGCTATGCGCGTCGGAGCAGCGCACCCTCGTGCCGGCAGGTGGCGGCTGCGACGCGCATGGCGTCGGTCAGCAGACCCTGCCAGTCGCTGACATCCTCGGGAATGCCGCGGGTCACAATGGTGGCAACGGATGCCGCGAGCGTCGCGTCACCGGCCCCCATCGTGTCGATCACGACGCCCGGAAGGTCGGCGATGGGCGCGCTCACGCTCGTGCCGTCGCGCTGGGTGACGGAGGCGCCGTTACGCCCCGCCGTCGCGAGGACGGTACCGGTGCCACCGTCCAGAAGGCGCACGGTCAGGTCGGCGAGCGACGTGTCGTACAGCAGCTCCGCGTCTTCATCGCCCACCTTGGTGAGCAGACTGCGGGCGGCCAGCGCCTCAAAGTTGCGCACGAAGCGGGTGCCGTCGTGCAGCATGCCGGCGCGAGGGTTCGGGTCGATCACGAGTCGATGCTCCGGGTCGGCCACGCTGGCCGCAAACGCTTCGGTCTGCACGGTGTCGTCGAACGGAAAGCAGCTGACAACGACGAGCGCCGCCGCGGCGAGCGCTGCACGTTCCATGTGACCGAATTCGATCCGACGCTGCTTCGCCGCATCGTTGAAGAAGTAGCGCGGCTCACCGTCTGCGCGATCCGAGATCGCGCGGGAGGAGCCGAGCGGCGCCGGCGTCGCCAGAAGCTCCACGTTGTGGTCCGCGAGGAAGGAGCGGATCACCGCCCCGTCCTCGTCATCACCGACCATCGCAATGAGCGTGGTCGGGACTCCGAGCACCGCGAGGCCGACGGCCACGTTCAGCGCGGCACCGCCGGGGAACTGCCGGGTTTCCGCGGTATCGCGAAGTTCGTCGATGAGCGCGTCGCCGACAACGACCACACGAGCGGCGGCATCCGGCGATGAGGTGGGGGTCTGATCAGGCATGGGTCTGTTCTCTCCCGCACCGAGAGGGGGATCCGTCGGTGCGATGTACCGTGGCGGCTTGCAGATATACGCGGAGACGACCCCACGTCGCACCATCTTCGCATGGACCGGCCCGCGCGGCGGCTGCGGTTGCGTGCCGCCGCGCTCCCTGCGGCGCTAGCCTCGACGCCCTGAAATGGCCCGGAACAGGAAGGCGATCACCGCGATGGCCACGAGGAAAAGGCCCACGTAGAGCAGGAACTGCAGCGACTGCACCAGTCCACCCGTGATGAGCAGAACAACGGCCACGATGATGACAATGATCAACAGGAGATTCATGGGGCAGACCTTTCGTTGGGGCGGTGGATTCCGCGCTGGATGAGCATAACTCGTCACGCACTCTCTGGGCGGTATCCACGCGATCGTGTTGGGACAAGCCGTGGTGGCGTGACGCGCATTTCTGCCGGCCGGTGCCCAGACGACGTATGAGTTCCAAAATGCAGGGGAAACCCGCCAGAATACGACTGTGGACTCTTCCAGCGCACCTCTCCGCACGTCGGCGAAGCCCCCGCCCTGGCACAGCCTGACCGTTGACGCGGCGTTCGCCTCACTGTCGTCCTCCCCCGTCGGGCTCAGCACCGACGAGGCCGCCCGGCGGTTGGCGGACGTCGGCCCGAATGCCTTTGCCGTCACCCCGGTCACGCCCTGGTGGCGAGTGCTGCTGCGCCAGTTCGTCAGCCCCCTGATCGCCATCCTGCTCGTCGCCGCAGTTGTCACTCTCGTTCAGGCGCACTGGGTGGACTCCATTGCCATCATGCTGATCCTCGTCATCAACGCCGCCCTGGGATTCGTGCAGGAAAGCAAGGCAGAGCGGGATGTCCGCGCCCTGCAGTCGTTCTCCGCCCCGTATTGCCGGGCCGTACGCGACGGTGCGGAACAGGTGCTCCCCGGGCATGACCTCGTGCCGGGGGACGTCGTGCTGCTGGAGAGCGGGGAACGAGTTCCCGCGGACCTGCGCCTTTTCGAGACCAATGCGCTCCAGGTGGACGAGTCGATGCTCACCGGCGAGTCCTTCGCGGCAACCAAGCACATCGATCCGCTGCCCGAGGCTGTCGGCGATGCAGACAAAGCCAATGTTGCGTTCAGCGGCACGTTCGTGGGGAGCGGGCGCGCCCGGGGCGTCGTCGTCGCCACGGGCGCCGCCACCGCGCTCGGCGAAATCAACACCCTCATCCAGGTTCCCTCCACGCAGACACCGCTGCAGGTGCTGACCCGGAGTCTGGAGCGGCGCATCGGAGCGGCCGTACTCGGCGCCCTGGTCTTCATCTTCATCGCGGGCCTGGTTCTCGGCCACGACGCATCAACGCTGTTCCGCACGGCCGTGGCCCTGGCCGTCGCCACCATCCCCGAATCCCTTCCCATCGTTCTGACGGTGGCTCTCAGCGTCGGCGTCTCCCGCATGGCGAAACGCAACGCGATCATTCGCATCCTCCCTGCCGTGGAAACGCTCGGGTCGACCAATGTGATCGGCTCCGACAAAACCGGCACCCTGACCGAGAACCAGCTGACCGTCGAGCGGATCTGGACCACGGCCGGCGTGCTCGACATCATCTCCGAGCACGATGACGGCGGAACGAACGATCCGGCCCTGGTGCGCGCGGTCCTCCGGGCCGGCGCGCTGACCAACGAGGCGACGGTGTCCGCCGAGGAGGACGGCAACGAGTATTCGGGTGACGCCGTCGATGCCGCCATGGCCAGGGTCGCCGTGGAGCGGGGGTCGATCACCGCCGAGGAGCGCGTCTCCGCGGCCGTGGCGCACCAACCCTATGAACCCCAGCTGCGGTACTCCCAGACGATCCACGCCGACCGGGACGGGCGCCGGATCCTCTACGTCAAGGGCTCACCGGAGGCCGTGCTGCACGCCTCCGTCCGGGTGGCACGTTCTGGCGACGATGGTCCCCTCGACGAGGCCCGGATCCACGCGGCCAATGAGGAGCTGGGACGGGAGGGCCTGCGGGTCATCGCCGCCGGGTCCCGGCTGCTCGGAGCGGAAGAGAAGGTGACCCGGCCGTTGCCGCCGCCGGCCGGGCTCACCTTCCTGGGGATGGAGGGAATGACCGATCCGCCGCGGGACGGCGTGGCCGCGGCCATCCGCACCTGCCAGGAGGCGGGAATCTCGGTCAAAATGATCACCGGTGACCACCCGGTGACGGCGATGGCGATCGCCGAGCGGTTGGGCCTGACCGGTGGAAAGCAGGCGCTGACCGGAGCCGAAATGGCCAATCTGAACGACCACATGCTGACCGCACGTCTCGCGGAAACCAATGTGGCCGCCCGGGTGTCTCCCGAAGACAAGCTCCGGATCGTGCAGATCTTGCAGGCCGCCGGCCAGGTCGTGGCCGTCACGGGCGACGGCGTCAACGATGCGCCCGCACTGAAGGCGGCCTCGATCGGCGTGGCCATGGGCCGGTCAGGGACCGACGTCGCCCGCGAAGCCGCTGACCTGGTGCTGACCGACGACAACTTCGTGACCATCGTGCATGCGGTGGAAGAAGGCCGGGTGACCTTCACAGCGATTCGAAAGACGACCTTCTTCCTGCTCTCCACCGGTGCCGCCGCGCTGGTGGCGGTCACCCTGAGCGTGTTCGCCGGAACTCCATTGTTGTTCCTACCGGTGCAGATGCTGTGGATGAACGTGGTCACGAACGGCGTGCAGGACATCGCCCTCGCATTCGAACCCGCCGAAGGAGATGAGCTCACCCGCCCGCCCCGGCCGCGCTCCGAGGGGCTGCTCTCCCGCACGCTCTGGTTCCGGGCGGGGATCACGGGAGCGTGGATGGCGCTGGCCGTGCTGCTCGGCTTCATCGTGGAGCTGCACGCGGGCAACTCGGAGGTGCACGCCCGCACCGTCGCGCTGACCATCTTCGTGATGCTCAGCTTCTTTCAGGTGTTCAGCGCCCGCGCCGAGCGCAAGTCCCTCTTCCAACTCGGCCTGTTCGCCAACAAGCCGTTGCTCTACACGTCCCTGGGCGCTCTCGTGGCGCACTGGGCCGTGATGACCTGGCCGGTTTCGGCCGACCTGCTCGGGCTCACGCCCTTGACTCCGTGGGAATGGCTACTATGCGTCGGGATCGGGTCGACGGTGCTGATCATCGTGGAGGCGGAAAAGGCGGTGCGCCGTTTTGCGCACCGCCGCCACCCCGAATCGGATGAAACCTGAACACAGGCACGCCGACTCGGAAGAATTCGCGACACGCTCCCCCGACCGCAAGCAGATGCGGCGTGTTGCGAAAAAGTCCGCAGGCGCCCCGTCTCACCGGTTAGAACGAGAGCAGCACCTTTCCGGAGTCGGCCGAATCCAAGGCGACGCGAAACGCTTCGAGCGCGTCGGCGACCGGGTACTCGTGAGTGACAATCGGGCCGACCTCGAGCGAACCGTCGGCGAGTGCGGTGATGACCTCGTCGATCTCGTCGTTGAACCGAAAGCAACCGACGAGTTCGAGCTCGCGGGTAATCGCGAGCGACATCGGAACGGGCTGGTCTCCCGTGGGCAGCAGGCCGACCATGACGACGCGCCCGCCGCGGGTGGTGCCCCGAATCGCGGAGGCCAGTCCTCGGTAGTTTCCCGACGATTCGATGGCGATATCGGCGTCGACGGCGGCAATCGCATCCGCGTCGGTGGCGTGCACCGTGGCGGTGGCGCCGACCGCGCGAGCCGTTTCGAGCGGAAGGTCGAACATGTCGACCGCGATGATCTCGGAGGCGCCGAAGCGCTTCAGCACCGCAACGATGAGGGCTCCGATGGGCCCGCACCCCACAACCAGCACGCGCTTTCCCGCGACGTCACCGGCCCGGTCCACGGCATGCCACGCGACGCTCGCCGGTTCGATCAGCGCGGCCTCGCGCAGGCTCAGGTCAGTGGGCAGGGCGCGCAGCATCCGGCTGGGAAGGGTCGCGTAGGTCGAGAAGGCTCCGCCCGTGTGGGGTCGCGTCGCCGCGGATCCCAGGTACGTGCCGCCGGACAGATTCGGGCGGTCGGCCGGATAGCGGGCCGGGCCCGCCCCGGGTGTTCCGGGATGAACCGCTACCGGAGTGCCGGCGGCGGGGCCCGAACCGTCAGCGGCGGCGCTCACCACGGTTCCCACGACTTCGTGGCCGAGCACCATCGGGTCGTGCAGAATCGACTCGCCGGCGGCGCCATGCTTCCAGTAGTGCAGGTCGGAACCACAGATTCCGCCAAAGGCAACTCGGATGACAGCGTCGCCGGGCCGCGCTGCGGGCACCGGCACATCCTCGACGCGCAGGTCGTTGGCGGCGTAGACGATCACGGCCGATGACGCCGACGGAACGGGCATGGATCCATCTTCTGTGGTGCGTCGCTCGGTCAAACGACGACGCTCATTCCGCCGTCGATGAAGATGACCTGACCGTTCACGAAGTCAGAAGCGCCCGACGCGAGCCACACGGCCGGACCGATCAGGTCCGCCGCGGTTCCCCAGCGGGCGGCCGGAGTGCGGCCGATGATCCAGGAGTTGAACGCGTCGTCATCGACGAGCTTCTGCGTCATCTCCGTGTGAATATAGCCAGGGGCGATGCCGTTGACCTGCAGGCCCTGCCCGGCCCACTCGGCCGTCATCGCCCGCGTGAGATTTCGCAGCCCGCCCTTCGCCGCGGTGTACGGACCGATTGTCGGACGGGCAAGATCGGTTTGCACCGAGCAGATGTTGATGATCTTTCCGCGACCCCGCTCGATCATCGACCGGGCGACTTCACGTCCCACGAGGAACGCGCTCGTCAGATCGGTGCGAATCACGCGGTCCCAATCCTCAAGCGCGACATCGAGCAGCGGTTCCCGGTGCTGAATCCCCGCGTTGTTCACGAGCACACCGATCGGGCCGACATCGTCTTCAACGGAACGAATGCCGGCGCGAACGGCTTCCTGATCGGTCACGTCGAAGGCCCGGGCGAAGATCCGATCTGAGCCGAATTCGTCGGAGAGCGCGGCCCGGGTTGCCTCGAGGCGAGCCTCGTTGACGCCGTTGAGCACAATCGTGGCTCCCGCGCCGGCTAGTCCCTGAGCGAGGGCGAGTCCGATACCGCGACTGGAACCGGTGACGAGAGCGATCACGCCGGTGAGGTCAAAGCTTGCTGTCGTCATAGAGCGGGCCTTTCATTTTGTGCGGCGATGCGCCGCAGGGGTCAGGAAGACTCTATGGTGTTGACACGGTTGTCCAGGGACTGCCGTACCGGCTCGCGTTGCCGGCGAACAGGTTTCACACGAGGTCGTCGAGGACAGCCAACAGATCCTGCACGCGGGTGTCTTCCATTTCGGACAGCATCTCGTTGGTCAGGAAGGAGAATCCCAGATCGCGCTCGGGCCAGGCCCCGTGCAGGCTCCCGCCTGCTCCGGAATGCCCGAAGGCTCGGGCCTCGGGCCCGTAGCTGCCGATCGTGTCGGCCAGTTCGAATCCCAGGCCGAACCGCAGCGGCCGGTCGTTGATGGCATCAATGCCCTCCGACCACGTTGCGGTCGCGTCGGCGAGCGCGTGCGGAGAGACGAGGGCCCCGGCGGCGAGGCGCGAGTACAGCGCGGCCATTCCGTCGGCGGTGGCGATTCCCCCGCCAGCCGCCAACTCGCCGCGGTGCAGTTCGGGTGTGTTGGCGCGCAGGGTCGGTGCCAGGAGAGTCTTGCCGTACATCCGGTCCACGATCCTGCGGCGCTCCGGATCGGTGAGATACGTGCTGATCGCGTACCCCGGGGCCCGGAACATCGGCGCCACCCGGCGCTCCAGCTCGGCCGGAAGTCCGAGGTAGACGGCGAGCCCCAGCGGCCGGCCGAGCAGTTCGTCGATCAGCTGCCCGGCGCTCTTCCCGGTGATGCGCATAAAGATCTCGTTCATCAGGTAGCCGTAGGTGATCGCGTGATAGGCCACCCGGGTTCCGGGCTCCCACAACGGCGTCTGGTCGGCGAGGACCGCCGCGTTGACCGCGTTGTCGAGGTCGGCCCACTCTCCCGTCGGCTCCGGATCGACGTAGACCAGGCCGACGGTGTGACTCAGCACCTGTGCCACGGTCACTCGCGACTTGCCGGCGGCGGCGAATTCGGGCCAGTAGTGCGCGACCGACAACCGCACGTCGAGCATCCCCCGGTCGACGAGGAGCGCCGCCACGGCGGCCACGACGCCCTTGGTGCCCGAGAATATGACGGCCATCGTGTCGGGACCCCATGCCGATCCCACGGCATCCGTGGACGACGTGCGCTGTTCGGCGCTGCCGCCGTACAGGCGCACGAGCGGGCGCCCCTTGCGATACACACAAAACGCCATCCCGCCGTGCGACCGATCGACGTGCTGGCTGAACGCGTGCGCCAGCCGGTCGAAGCCGGGCAGTTCGCCGTCGTTGTGCGCCTGGACCGTCACGATTACAGCGACGGAATGTGGGTCAGCAGCTCACGGGTGTAGCTGTGCTGAGGATTCTCGAGCACCTCGTCCGTGGTGCCGATGTCGACGATACGGCCGGCGTGCAGTACCGCCAGCCGCTGGGAGATGTGTCGGGCGAGCGCGATGTTGTGGGTGACGAACACCATCGCCATCCCGGTCTCCACCTGCAGGGTGCGCAGCAGGTCGATGATCGAGGCCTGCACCGAGACATCGAGCGCGCTGGTGACCTCGTCGCACACCAACACCGAGGGAGCGTTGACCAGGGCGCGGGCGATCGCCGCGCGCTGGCGTTCGCCGCCGCTGAGTTGGCCGGGTCGCCGGTCGATGAAGGACGCGGCGAGCTGCACCTGGTCGAGCGCCTCCAGCACGAGGGCTCGACGCTGCTTGCGGCTGAAAGTCCGGGACATGTGCAGCGGCACTTCGACCGATTCTCCGATGGTGCGGCGCGGGTTGAGCGACGACAACGGCGATTGGAAGACGTATTGGATACGGTGGCGTTCCTCGGCGCTGCGCTGACGGGTTCCGGGCCGCAGCGTCGTCCCGGCGAGACTGACGGTGCCGGTGTAATTGTCGTTGAGCCCGGCGATGCAGCGCGCGGCCGTGGTCTTTCCCGAACCAGATTCGCCGAGCAGCATCAGGGATTCGCCCCGGCCCAGCTCCAGATCAATACCGTTGAGCACCGCGGACTTGCCATAGGACAGGCGCAGGTCGGAAACGTCCAGCAGGCTGCTCGTCGCGGTGACGTCGACGGCGGGCCGAATAACGGATGCGGCGCGCAGCGGTTCCGCCTGCGGATCGATTATCGGCAGGGCGCCGGTGACCGCCGCGACCTCGCCGATCCGGCGCCGCCCGGCAAGGTCGGGTACGGCGCCGAGGAGTTTGCGGGTGTACGCGTGTTGCGGGTCGCCGAGGACCTGATCGCTCGGGCCCTGCTCGACGATGCGGCCGGCGAGCATGACGGCGACCTCATCGGCCACCTCGGACACCACGGCGAGATCGTGGGTGATGTACAGGCCTGCCACAGAGTGCGTGGTGATGAGCTGATGGAGGGTCTGCAGCACGAGGGCCTGCGTCGTGACGTCCAGCCCGGTCGTGGGTTCATCCATGACCATCACCTCGGGGCGAAACGCGAAGGCCATCGCGATGCCCACGCGCTGCTGCTGCCCACCCGACAGTTCGTGCGGCCAGCGACGCTGATAGGCCTCGTCGTTCGGCAGTCCCACGTCGGTGAGCACCTCGGCCAGTCGGTCCCGACGGGCCGCCTCGGATGCGCCATAGTGGTGCACGCGAAGCACCTCCATGATCTGGGTCCCGATGCGTATGGCCGGGTTCAGCGACAGGGCCGGGTCCTGCGGGACGTAGGCGATGGAGCCGCCGCGCAGTCCGCGGCGTCCCGCCTCCGACAGCGTCAAGAGGTCTGTCCCCTCGGACAGCTCCACGCTGCCGCCGGTGTGCCGCAATCCGGTGCGGAAGTAACCGAGGCAGGCGAGACCGGCGGTGGTCTTGCCGGAGCCGGATTCGCCGACTAGCGCCAGCATCCGTCCTCGCTGGAGGGTGAACGACACCCCGTGCAGAATTTCCTTACCGAGCGTCGTGGCCACGCGCAGCTCGTTCGCCTGCAACGCCACCTCGGTCTGCTTTTCGATGTTCGGGGCGAATGTGCTCATTTGCTTTCCTCCACGGTGGCCGAGGCGCGCGCCACGGCGTCGGTGATCAGGTTGCTGCCGACGGTCAGGATCGCGATGGCGAGCACCGGCAGGATGACGCCCCACGGCTGCAGCGTCAGGGCGATGCGGTTCTCGTTGATCATCAGTCCCCAGTCCGCCGTCGGCGGTTGCATGCCGAGTCCGAGGAATGACAGTGAGGCGATCGCGGCGATCGAATAGGTCATGCGCAGGCCCAGCTCGACCATCAGCGGTCCGGTGATGTTGGGCAGCACGTCCTTGACCAGAATCTTCCAGCGCGGGACCGCGTACATTTCTGAGGCCCGAATGAAGTCCTCGGTGATGACGGCGGATGCCGCGGACCGCGTCACCCGGGCAATTCGCGGAGCGTGGGTGATGCCGATGACCAGCACAACCACCCATCCCTGGGGGCCCAGGACCGTGATGGCCAGCAGGGCGAAGACGAGCTGCGGCAACGCCAGCAGCACATCGTTGCCGCGCATGATGACGCTGTCGAGAAGCCCGCCCTGGTAGGCAGCGAGCATACCGGCAGCCGTTCCGAGGATCATGCCGAGGGCGGTGGCGAGCGCGGCGAAGACGAGGAGGGTCAGCCCGCCGTCGAGGAAGCGGCTGAAAATGTCGCGACCGAGGTTGTCGGTGCCGAACAGACCGTCCGGCTGGAACGGGCGCCCGGCGAATTCCGTGCTCGTGTACCCGGTCAGCCAAGGCAGCAGCAGCGGGCCGACGACCGCAACGAGCACGACGATTCCGGTGAACACGAGGCCGATTTTTGCCTGGCGCTGACGAACGATGCGGCGCAGCAGACCGGGCGGCGTTTCAACTACCGCGGTGGGTGCTTCCAGCTGGGTGTCGATAGTGGTCATCGTGTTCCTCCCGTGCGCAGTTTCGGATTGGTCACAATCCCGACAATGTCGGCGAGCAGGTTGACGACGACATAGACGGCGGCGATCAGCATGGCGAGGGCCTGCACGACCTGCACGTCACGGTTGGTCACCGCGTCGACGAGGGCCTGGCCCACGCCGGGATAGCGGAACAGGAATTCGACAACGACGATGCCGCCGGCGAGCCAGGCGAGCTGGATGGCCACCACCTGGGCGACCGGTGCGATCGCGTGCGGGAGGGCATGTCGCCAGATGACCTGGCGTTCGGGAACGCCCTTCAGCCGGGCCATTTCGACATAGCCGGAATCGAGGACCTCAATCATCGTGGTGCGCATCATGCGAATGATGTACGGCATGATGACGAGCACGAGAGTCAGGATCGGCAGGATCAGTTGGCTCGGATAGTCCCAGACGTGTTCGCCGGGCGGAGCCATCGTTACGGACGGCAGCACGGTGAACACGGTCGTGGAGAACAGGGTCACGAGCGCGATTCCGATCACGAAATCGGGCAGCGCGGCCAACACGAGGGAGACGCCGGTCGCGGCATGGTCCCCCGCCTTGCCGCGACGCAAGGCGCTGTAGGTGCCGACGATGACCCCGACCGGAATGCTGATCGCGGCCGCGCCGGCCATCAGCACGAGCGACGCGGCGATGCGATCGCCCAGCAGCACGGCAACCGAACCGCCGGACGCGGTCGAGACGCCGAAATCCCCGACGAACAGTCCGCCGAGCCAGTGCAGATAGCGTTGCGCGAACGGATCATTGAGGTTCATCTGCGCTCGCAGGGCCTCGAGCCGTTCCGGCGTGGCCTGCTGCCCGAGAAGAGCCTGGGCCGGGTCGCCTGGCAGCAGCAGGGTCGCCACGAAGACGAGCATGGAGACGACCAGCAGGATGACCGCGCTGATCGACAAGCGACGAAGAATCAGACCGAGCATTACTGCTGACCTCCGAGCCACACGCGACGGAATTCAAATCCGGATAGTGGGAGACCGGTTCCGTTGGGAACCAGGCCGCCGACATAGCGTTGATACGCGTCGGCTTGATTGGGGTGGCCCCAGATGATGTAACCGCCTTCCTCGTATTCGATGGTTTGCGCCTCGGCGATCAGGTCATTGCGTCTGGTCGGATCGATGGTCGCCTTTGCTTCTTCGACCAGTTCGAGGAACCGGGGATTGGCCCAGTGCGTCTCGTTGTACGGCGAGGTCGGCAGCGAGCCGTTGTTGACCTGCGGCAGGAAGTTGCGGGTGTACCAGAAGTCCTGGGCGAAATCCCACTCCAGGTAGTCGTCGCCGAAGAAGGTCGTCGTATCCACCCGGCGGATGCTGACGTTGATCCCCGCGGCGAGTGCCTGCTGCGCGAAGACCTGCGCCGCTTCGACGGCGCCGGCCTGGATCGGCGCGGTGACCAATTCAACGTCGAGGCCGTCGGGGTAGCCCGCTTCGGCCAGCAGCTCCTTGGCACGCTCGATGTTCTGCACGCGTTGCGGCAGTTTCTTGGCGTAGCCGGAGTCGTACACCGCGTACATATCGTTGCCGACGGTGCCGTTGCCGCTCAGCACCTGTTCGACCATCTGTTCGCGGTCGACGACAAGGCGGAAGGCCTGCCGCACCCGCACGTCGTCGAACGGGGCACGATCGACGCGCATCGTGAACGGCAGCCACATTCCGGTTTCGGAATTGAGAATATCGACCCGCGGGTCGGTGTCGAGCACCTCAAGCATAGTCAGGGGAACCTGACCGATCGCGTCGACCTGCGTGGCAAGCAACGCGTTGATCAGCGCGTTGTCATCGCTGAAGTTGAGAATGCGCAGCTCATCGAGGTGCGGCTCGTTCTCTCGCCAATAGTCGTCATTGCGGGTGAAAATGCTGCGCCGCCCCGCGGTGAAGGACTCGTATTGGAACGGTCCCGTACCGACCGGGTTGAGGGGGTCGTAGTCCTCCGGCACGATTCCCAGGGAGTACTGCCCGAGGGAATCGTCGAACGTCGATGTGGGCGTGTTCAGCCGGAATTCCAGCAGGTGATCGCCCAGTACGGCGACCTCGTCGAGAGTCGTCAGGCTCGACGCTCCCGACTTGGGATTCTCCGGATCGACGATGCGGGCGAACGTCGCCGCCACATCGCGACTGGTCATCTTGCGGCCGTCGTGGAAGACGACATCCTCTCGCAACCGGACGGTCCACGTCCTGGCATCGGCCGAGGGCGTTGCCGACAGGGCAAGCAGGGGTTGGAGGACAAAGTTTTCATCCCGGTACAGCAACGCCTCGTAGAGGTTGACGACACGGGCAATGTCGGTGGTAGATACCGGGATGTGGGCGTCGAGCGTGTCCGCGGCCCCGCCCCCGACGAGACCGACGCGCAGGAGTCCCCCGCGTTGGGGCGTGCCGGTGAGCGCCGACAGCGGGGTGGACGCAGTGCCGCCACATGCGGTCAGCAGGGCGCCGACACCGATCACCATTCCTCCGGCGAGAAGGTGTCGGCGGGAGAAGGAGCGACCGGATGCTGCGGCTGGCGCCGGTACGGCCGTCGAATTCGGCGCGAGCGGAGGTGATGCAGAAATAGGCATGAGACTCTTTTTCGGTTGCAAAAGGTGACACGGCGTGGATGCCGTGCAAAGTAGACCGCCGGCTGTGCGTCTATGGGCTGTCGAGCTGGATCGTCGGGCGCTAGAGCGAAACGGTGCGGCCGATCCAGTCCGGCGTGGCTGAACCGTGCGGGGGAAGGTGGTTGGTGATGGTGGTCGCGGTGGTTTCCGCAAACGGTCGTGTTCGACCCGTTCTCGAATCGACGTGCAGGGCGAGCAGCTCCTCGGTGGCGATCAGCGAGCCGCCCGAGCGCATCTCGTGCGCGAGGTGAAGCTTCTTCGCGCCCGAACCGATGATCGTGGTGGTGATCTCCAGGCCGGCGCCGTCGCCCGTTTCGTCCAGGTAGCGCACGTGTGCCTCGACCGTGTAGAGCGAGCATCCGGTCTCGGAGCGGTACGCCGCATCGAGGCCGAGGGCATCCATCACCTGGTCGGTGGCGAATCCGAAGGCGAGCACGTAGTACGCCTCGGACAGGTGGCCGTTGTAGTCGATCCAGTCCGGCCGCACGGTGCAGTGGTAGGAGTCGAGCAACGCCATCAGCGGCGCCCCTTGATCCCGTCGATCACATTTCGTACTGCGATGATGGCCGCGTCACGTTCGACGATGAGGTCGTTGACCGAGCGTTCCTCGGCGTCGGCGACGCCGGAGATCACGGCTTCGCGGAGGTCGTCCGTGAGTTCGGGGGCTTCGAGCCGGGTCCACGGTGACTTCAGTGACGGGCCGAAGTGTTCCAGCATGTGCCGCATGCCACCCTGGCCGCCGGCAAGGTGGAAGGTGGTCATCGGGCCGTGGATGGGCCAGCGCAGGCCCGGCCCATCGGTGATCGAGCGGTCGATCTGCTCGACGGTGGCTTCTTCGTTGTCGATCATGTGCAGCGCTTCGCGCCAGAGCGCTTCCTGCAGTCGGTTGGCGATGAAGCCGGGCACCTCGCGGTCCATCTTGATGACGGACTTGCCGATGTACTCGTAGAAGTCCGCGGCCCACTGCACGGCGGACGTGCTCGTGGCCTCGCCGCCGACCACCTCGACCAGCGGAATCAGGTAGGGCGGGTTGAACGGGTGGCCGACAACGAGTCGGTTCGGGTTCTTTGCCCGGGTGGCCATGTCGGTCATGCTGTAGCCCGAGGTGGAGGAGGCGATCACGACGTCGGTGGCGGTAACAGCGTCGATGTCGGCCAACAGGTTCTGCTTGAGCTCGAGTGCCTCCGGGGCGCTCTCCTGCACGAAACCGACGCCGGCGACGGCCTCGGCGAGGTCGGCGTGCACGGTGAAGTTCGTGGGCGACGCGTCGGGGTGCAGGCCGAGCTGGGTCAGTGCCGGCCAGGCGGCGTCGATGAGCTGACGCACCTTGGGGTCGGCATCGGGGGCCGGGTCCCAGACGCGCACGTGGTAGCCCTTCGCGAGGAAGTAGGCGGCCCAGCCGGCGCCGATTGTTCCGGCGCCGATGCATGCAATGGTGTGCACCTCGGTGACGCTGCCGCGGGTGTTCGTGGTGGTGTCTGTCATGGTCACGCCTTTCTGTCGAGCTGAAGAATGTCGCGGGCTTCGTCGGGGGTGGCGACGGACCTGCCGAGGTCGTGAACGATGCCGATGGCCCGTTCGGTCAGCTCCACGTTGGTGGCCTTGACCCCCTTGGAGAGATAGAGGTTGTCTTCGAGCCCCACCCGCACGTGACCGCCGAGCAGCACCGACTGCGCCACCCAGGACATCTGCTTGCGACCGATCGAGAACGAGGTCCAGTTCGCGCCCCGCGGCAGCATGTTGATCATCGCCTGGAGCAGGCCGGGATCGGCCGGGGCGCCGTAGGGAATGCCCATGCACAGTTGGTACAGCGGGGGCGGGCTGATCAGCCCTTCCGCGACGAGCTCATTCGCGAACCAAAGGTTGCCGGTGTCGAAGATCTCCATTTCGGGCTTGACACCGAGCTCCTGGATGCGGGCGGCGCCTTCGCGCAGCATGTCCGGCGTGGAGATGTACACGTTGCTGCCCTCACCGAAGTTGAGGGTGCCCATGTCGATGGTGCAGATCTCCGGGCGGAGTTCCTCCACGTGGGCGAGCCGCTCCAGGCCGCTGACCAGATCCGTACCGGGCAGCTGCCGGGTGGGGTGTGACGGGTCGAGTACCAGGTCTCCGCCCATGCCCGCGGTCAGGTTGATGACCGGATCGACATCGCTCGCCTTGATCAGGCGCACGACCTCCCGGTACAGGGCCACATCGCGTGAGCTCTGTTTGGTCACCACATCGCGAACGTGAATATGCACGACGGATGCCCCGGCCCGGGCGGCTGCCACTGCATCCGCTGCGATCTCGTCGGGGGTGACCGGAACGTGTTCGCTTTTGCCCGTGGTGTCACCGGCGCCGGTGACGGCGCAGGTGACGATGACCTTGTTGTTCATGATGAGCTCATTTCTGTGGATCTGTCGTGGGTCTGAAGCTGGCTGGCGATCAGGAAGACGGGGCCACGATCGTGCGGTCGATGAATTTTTCAATCTGCGCGTACATTGACTCGGCAGTCAGCATGCCGGTGAGCACCTTGATGATCAGGCCGTCGATGAGGGCGGTCAGGTACTGGGTGAGCTCGTCGGCGTCGGCCGAGACGAAGCCCCCGGAGTTCTGACCGTCGACGATGATGTCGTGCACGGTCTGCGACCAACGACGGTAGCTCTGCGCGTGCCCCTCTTGCCAGGCCGAGTCCACCGCGGCCTCTGCCCAGGTTTGCAGCCAGATCGACATCTCGGCGCGTCCGCGGTCCCCGGCCGGGAGCTGCAAGTAGGCGAGCCGTTTGAGGCGGTCGACCGGATCGGGGAACAGGTGCAACTCTGCGATCTGCCGGTCGAAGGCGAGCTTGACCGAGTAGCGCAACGCTTCGGCAAAAATTTCGCGCTTGGTGCGGAAATAGTAATGCACGGTGCTGTCACTCGTGCCACTCGCGGCAGCGATATCGGCGATGCGCACCGATGAGTAGCCGCGCTCGGCGAACAGCCACCAGGCCTTCTCAACGATGCTCCGTCGCTTCTGAGCGTGGCCGCTGTCTTCGCGGTGGCGGGTCGGCAAGATCGTCGCCGCCGGAACGGCCGATACTCCCAGCGCGTCATCGGTGCCGGCCAGGAGCCAGTTCACCGTCACTCCGGCCGCTGCGGCGAGCTGGGTCAGCTCATCCGGGCGAAACCGTCGAGTTCCCTTGAGCGCCTTGGACAGCTTGGTTTCATCAAGCCCGATGTGGCGGGCGACGTCACGCTGGGCGAGTCCGGAATTTCGGATGGCCATGCGCACCCGCTCGAGGAGGGCCTGACGATACTCAACCTGGGCGGCACCCTGTTCTTGCGATTCCATTTGACCGACACTAACCCAGACTTGCGATTTCGGCAATCTGGGTCGCAAGAGGCGCAACCTGCGGAGGGCGAAGAAGAACGCACAAGATGGTCTAACGCCGCGGTCAGGCGGTGAGTGCCGCCGGAGTCCAGGCCGGCCAGGAAGGCTCGCCGACGAGCAGGCCATGGTCATACTCTGCGACGCGGCGGAACGGTTCGGCGGCGGTGCTGTTGTCGAAAACCTCTGTGCGATGCGCCGTGGCGCGGGCCTTGGCGATGAGATCCCACAGTCGCGCGTACCGCTCGCGGATCTTCTGCTCGGGCACGTCATGACCGCCGTACCGCACACGTTCGGCAACACGACTCACAGCCACGTCGACCGGAAGCAAGATCACGTGCAGATGCACGAGGTAGCCGCGTGCGATCGCGTCATCGACGAGGTCGAGCTTGCTCGGGTGGCTGAACACCGTCTCTGTGATGAACGACTCCCGGGCTGCCATCCGGTGCGCGCGCTCCTCGGCCGCGGCGTGAGACGCTGCGTAGGCACACTCGGACTGCGCATCCGGCCAGCGCTCGGCGGCAATAATGTCGGCGTTCACAAACGGAAGATGGGTCACCGGCTCCAGGAGGCGGGCAACGTAGGTGGACTTTCCTGAGCCGTTTGGCCCGGCGAGGATATGAAGGACGGGCACCTGTTAGGCGTCATCGGCGGTGGGCGTCAACGGGTCGTGTGTGACCAGCTTCCCGCCCTGCGCGTCCGCTTCGCTCCATGACCGTCCGGACTGAGTGAATTCGGCAGCGAGATCTAACTTGGCACGTCGCTCGTCCAGCTGCTCATCCCAGCTGGCCCGCACCACTGCTTGGTCACGTTCGCCGAGGTTGTCGTACTCGTAGCCGGCCTCGCCCGCGAGTACACGTTGGACGTCGCGGGGGCTCGTACCCGGCGACGCTTCAAGCTCCCGGCCGATCCGCGCCCAGTGGCTGATCTGTTGCGCCGCGCTGCGGCTTGCAACAGCACCAACCGATTTCGCAGCATCAAACAGGTCGCCGTCCACGCGCATCGGAATCGTGCTGCTCATGCGTCTAGTGTAGCAAGCTGCTACAGGCACCGGGCTGAAAACTTAGAGATCCGGACATATCTTCAGGCAGGGACGCCGGGCGAACACCACGCCGTCGCCCCGGACCGGGCCGGGAAGGTCCATTTCGACAAGGTATTACTGAACGACAAAGGCAGGATGCGGGCGGTGGTGCAGAAGCTGAAACGGTCCGGCACTGTGCTCGTCGTCGTTGATCAGCCGATCGGCGCCCCGCAGATCGAAAAAGGCCCTCTGGACGGTAGAACACCTGACCAGAGGGCCTTTATGTGTAGCGGGAGCGGGAATTGAACCCGCGACACCACGATTATGAGCCGTGTGCTCTAACCAACTGAGCTACCCCGCCACGGGCTTGTGTGCGGCTAGCGCGTACAAGCCTGAGCCCCCTGTGGGAATCGGACCCACTACCTCTTCCTTACCAAGGAAGTGCTCTACCAATGAGCTAAGGGGGCGAAGCTTCCAACTTCGAAGCAGCGCCGCATTTTGGCAACCTGATCAGATTATCACCTGTTTGGACCTCGTGGTGACACCCGGGATACGATGAACAGTGTGAGCACGGATTCAGGGGGAGACCGCGTGGTTCGAATTCTCATTGGCACGCTGCCCACAACCGGTCATGTGAGGCAAGCGTCGGCCTTGGCGCGCGCGCTCGTCGCTGCCGGGCACGAAGTGGCGTGGTACACCGGCTCGGTGTACGGCGACCTCGTTCGCGATTGCGGTGCCACGTTTCACTCCATGTCCGCCCCGGTCGACATGGACGACGACTACGTCCAGCAGATGCACATCGCGGCGGCCACCAGACCCGGGCTGCTCTCGATGAAATGGGCCCTGCTGAACCTATTCATTGCCCCGATCCCGCAGTGGTTCGCCGAGATGGATGAGATTGCGAAAGAGTACCAACCCGACGTCATCCTCACCGAGCACACCTTCATGGCCGGAATTTTCCTGGCCGAGAAGCGCGCGCTGCCGAGCGTGACCTTCTCCTCGACCCCACTCAACATGATGAGCGTCGACACCGCGCCATTCGGCTCCGGCCTGCCCCCCAGCAGGTCCAAGGCGGGGCGGGCGCGCAATCGTCTCTTGAACGCATCCGCCCAACGATGGGTCCTCGGTGAACCACAGGCTGCGGCGAACGCCGTGCGTCGAAAGCTGCGGCTCCCCGAGCGCTCCACCCCGTTCATGAACTGGGGTGTTGAGCTGTCAACGACGTATCTTGCCGCGACCATTCCGGAATTCGAGTATCCGCGATCAGATCTCTCGCCGCAGATCCAGTTCATCGGCGCGCTGATCCCGCCCGAACCCCTCGACTGGTACCCGCCGGCCTGGTGGGGCGACATCGCCGCCGCACGGGACGACGGTCGCCCGGTCGTCGTTGTGACGCAGGGTGCGACCGCGCGTGAACCGCGCCGGCTCCTGCTGCCGGCCGTGGAGGCACTCGCCACGCGAAACGTGTTGGTGATCGGCACGACCGGCGGCCCCGATCCCGATCTCGTGTTGCCGGTGGCGGAGCGCCCTGACAACCTCCGGCTGGCCCGCTTTCTTCCTTTCGAGCGCCTGCTGCCGTCGGCCGACGTTCTGGTGACCAACGGAGGCTACGGCGGAGTGCAGCACGCGCTGTCCCTCGGCATTCCCCTCGTCGTCGCCGGTAACAGCGAAGACAAAATGGAGGTCAACGCCCGCGTGGCGTGGAGCGGCTCCGGCATCTCCCTCGGCCGGCGTGACCCGAGCGCCGAACAGATCGGCCGTGCCGTGGAGTCCGTTCTGACCAACCCGCAGTATTGGTACCGGGCACGCGAACTCCAGAACGCCTACGCCCGCCTGCCCGCTACGAAGCTCGCCATTGACGCCGTCGTGGTCACCGCCGCGCGCCGCCGCTAGCCCCGCGCCTGCACGCCCGCTCACGGCCGGTCGGCGGCGCGCTCATCACTTGACGGAACCGGCCGTGAGGCCGCCCACGATGTACTTCTGCAGCCATAGGAACAGTGCCATCACCGGCAGGGCGGCCAGCACCGCACCGGCCGCGAAGACCGAGTAGTTGGTCGAGAACTCCTGGGAGACGAACTGGTAGAGGCCCACGGCGAGAGTCTGCTTCTCCGGCGAGATGAGCACGACGCTCGCGATCACGAACTCATTCGTCGTCCCCACGAACGAGAGGAGGCCGACAACCGCGAGGATGGGAGCGACCAGACGCAGGATGATCGTGAAGAAGATGCGCGCGTGGCCGGCCCCGTCGATCTTCGCGGCCTCGTCGATGGAGGCCGGGATCGTATTGAAGAAGCCGTACATCAGGTAGGTGTTCACGCCGAGCGCGCCGCCGAGATAGACCATGATGAGCCCGATCTGAGAGTCGAGTCCGATCAGCGGGAAAATGTCTGAGATTCCGTTGAGCAGCAGGAAGATGGCCACGACCGCGAGCAATTGCGGGAACATCTGCACCAGCAGAAGCATCAGCAGCCCGGTACGCCGACCCAGAAAACGCATGCGCGAGAAGGAATATGCCGCGAGGGCCCCAAGGAATACCGTGCACACCGACGTGACGGTGCCGATGATCAGGGTGTTGGCGTACCAGTCGGCGTAAGGCTGCTGCGGCAGGTTGAAGAGTGTCAGGTAGCTGCCGAGGTTCACCTCGCTGAACAGGCCGTTGGCGGTAATGAGCGTGCCGCCGGGGTGCAGCGATGCGGACAGCACGTAGAGCAGCGGGAAGGCGGCGAAGACGCACATCACGATGCCGACGAGGTGCCGCCATCCGGTCTGACGAAACCAGCGTTTGACGGCGAAGGGCCGCTTGGCGGGAATGGATCGGCCGGTCGTGTCTGTGGAAACGAACTTCATGTCAGTTCAACTCCTCAAGCGCCTTGGTCTGCCGGAAGCTGATGATGGAGACCACGGCCACCAACAGGAAGATGACGATCGAAAAAGCGCTTGCGAGGCCGTAGTCCCGGTTGGCCCCGACGAAGGCGACCTTGTAGACCATCGTGATCAGGATGTCGGTGGCGCCGACGTTCACGCCGGCGGTGACGTCACGTGGGCCGCCGTTGGTGAGCATATAGACGAGGTTGAAGTTGTTGAACGCGAAGGCGAACGAGGCGATGAGCAGCGGTGCGACGGAGACCAGCAGCAGCGGCAGCTTGATCAGTCGGAAGATAGCCCAGGGTCTCGCGCCGTCGACGGTCGCGGCCTCCTGCAGCTCCTCGGGGATGGACTGCAGCGCCCCGGTGGTCACCAGAAACATGTAGGGAAAGGTGAGCCACAGGTTCACGAGGATGATGCTGAACTTCGCGAGCCACTCGTTGGTCAGCCAGGGGATCTCCGCCCCGCCGAACAGCACCTGGTTGACGAAACCGAACTGCGGGTTGAGCATTCCGGCCCACACGAGCGCCGACAGGAACCCGGGGAAGGCGTACGGCAGAATGAGGATCACCCGGTACACGTTGCGGCCGCGCATGCGCATGTCGTTGAACACGACGGCAAGGAACAGGCCGAGCGCGAAGGCAGTTCCCACGGACAGGAAGGCGAACGCGAAGGTCCAGATGGTGACGCTGATCAACGGTCCGCGAATGGATTCCGTCGTGAAAGCCTTGGCGAAGTTGTCGAAGCCCACTTCTACTTTCCAACCGGGCAACAATTCCGCGCCGTTCCCCGCGACGAACGACCCGGTGCGCTCGTTCTCGGCGTAGACGAGGTTCTTCGCACTGTCGGTCATCGTGCCGGCCGCCTCGTCATAGACGAGGTCCGAGAGATACAGGTAGGCGCTCGAGCCGTCCGGCGTGCGAAGCGTTCCCTCGTTGGGATCGTCCGAGAGCGGAACCGACAGCGCCGCAATCTGTTCCTGGTTCGCCACGATTTCACTGAACCCGAGGGTGGTGTAGCCGGGCAGCGCGACGGCCTGGCCGGACGCATCCGTTTCGGCATCTTTCACGCGGTGCAGAGGCGTGATTTCGTCGCCGACGCTCACGTTGCCGCTCGGGTCCGTGACGAGAAAGCTGTAGTGGCCGAGGCGCTCCAGCACCACAAGGTCGTAACTGAGCGAATCGGGCACACGCTGCTGCGAGCCGACAATGAGCGAGCTGATCGCATCGTCTTTGGTGCTGTTGTGACCGGTGCCGTAATTGGTGAAGGCGATGTAGCCCGTGTACCCGATAACGAAGATCTGAAACACGGCCAGGAAGATGAGGCCGGGCGTGAGGTATTTCGCCGGCAGCCCGCCGCGACGAAAGTAGATCCAGTTCACGGCAAGAGCCACCGCGAACACGGCGCCGAAGACAAGCCAGTCCTGGCGGAGACCCAGAACGAACAGGGCATACACACTGATCGCGTCGACAACGCCGAGCAACAGGATCTTGACCAGGAGAACCTTCACCCCCACGGATGCCGCGTCGGCGATTCGTCCGGCTCTCCGGGTCTGTTTCGCCTGTCTGACCTGCGCGGCATCGCGCCCCGTCCCGGATCCGGTCATGCTCTTCTGCTCTCTGCCGTGCGGTGTCGTGAGTGGTGGGCGGCGCGTTGCCCCGGCCCGCGGGGGCCGGGGCAACGGGGAGTTACTGAATGGCGGCCTGGATGTCGGCGGTCATCTTCTGCCAGAGCGTCGCCGGGTCGCCCTCGCCGGTGATGATCGCGGCCTCGGTCACGCCCCAGAACTGCCAGACCTTACCCATCTGCGGGATGTTGGGCATGGGCACGGCACTGGCAGCCACGTCACCGAAACCGGCGGTGATCGGGTTTGTCGCGGCCGCCTCGAAGGCGGACGTGAGCGCGGGGGCGCGCCCACCGACCTCGTAGAGCGCCGTCTGCACCTTTTCGGAGCCGATGTAGTTCACGAGGAACTCGTTGGCGGCGAGGGCGTTGGTGGTCTTGGCGCTCACCATGAAACCCTGCACACCCACGAACGGCTGGGCCGGCTCACCGCCTGCCGAGGGAATCGGGTCGATGGCGAGGTCGATGCCGGCCGCCTGGGCGTCCGGCACGTTCCACGGTCCGGTGATGAAGAACGGCGAGGCACCGGCGTTGAACTTCTCTTTGGCGATGTCCCCCGTGACGTTCACGCTGAGGTGACCCGCAGCGCCCTCCTGAGCCAGCCAGGCGGCGTAGGCCTCCCCGCCCGCGTTGCCGATGGACAGATCGGCCGGGTTGTAGCTGCCGTCGGAGTTTGTGCCGAAGACGGGAGCCCCGAAGGACGTCTGGAACGGATACAGGTGGAACGGATCCGACTCGGGGCCCACCTGCACCAGGAACGGGAATTCGGTTCCCGCCGCGGTCCCGGCGGCGATCATGTCGTCGTAGGTGGCCGGGGCGCTGGCAGCAAGCGCGGTGTTGCGCAACAGGGCGATGTTTTCCACCGCGTACGGCACACCGTAGGTCTGGCCCTCGTAGCTCATGGCCGTGACGGCCACCTGCTGGTAATCCGCCGCCGTGTCGCCGAGTTCCACCGGCTGCACGACACCGTTGCTGACGAAGTTGCCGAGCCAGTCGTGTGCCGCGATCGTGATATCGGGGCCCTTGCCGGTGGGAACCTGGGCAATGAACTGCTCCTGGATCTTGGCGAAGTCCTTCTGCACGAGCTTCACATCGACGCCGGATTCCTTCGTGAATTCGGCGGCCGCGTCTTTGAGCACGGCGGCACGGTCGGCGTCGACCCAGACCGTGAGCGTGCTGGAGGTGGAGTCCGCCGGCTCGTCGGCGCCGCCTGCCGAGCAGCCGCTCAGCCCGAGTGATGCCGCCACGGCCACGGCGCCGAACGCCAGCAGGCCCTTCTTGTTCACCTTCATTGGTGTTGCCTTTCGTTGAGAGCGCCGCAGATCGTGCAAGCGTTTACAGGTATAGACGAAGTATGCACTGCCCACCCCCGTTTCGCACGCACATACCCATGGTTTGTTCTCAATCGTTGCCGAGACGTTGCAAGCGTTTGCACTAAGGCTGGATGACGTAGCATTAAGCAATGACAGGCACAGTAATTTCAGACCCCGCGGTTATCGACTCCGCGACCGTGGGCAGCGAGTGGTGGCGCACCGCCGTGATCTACCAGATCTATCCGCGGTCCTTCGCGGACGGCAACGGCGACGGCATGGGCGACCTCGCGGGCATTCAGCAGCGCCTGCCGCAGCTGCGCGATCTCGGCATCGACGCCGTCTGGCTTTCGCCGTTCTACACGTCACCGCAGCGCGATGCCGGCTACGACGTCGCCGACTACTGCGACGTCGATCCTCTCTTCGGCACACTTGACGATTTCGACGCCATGCAAACCGCGGCGCATGAGCTCGGCATTCGCGTGATCATCGACATCGTGCCCAACCACTCATCAAGCGATCATGCCTGGTTCCAGGCCGCGCTCGACTCGGCTCCCGACAGCCCTGAACGCGGCCGGTACATCTTCCGCGACGGAAAGGGCGAATCCGGTCAGCTGCCCCCGAACAACTGGGAATCCGTCTTCGGCGGACGCGCGTGGACCCGCATCGATGAGGCCGACGGCACCCCCGGCCAGTGGTACCTGCACCTGTTCGACAGCACCCAGCCCGATCTGCACTGGGAAAACCCGTGGGTGCGCGAGCAGTTCCGGTCGGTACTGCGCTTCTGGCTCGACCGGGGCGTTGACGGTTTTCGGGTGGACGTTGCCCACGGCATGATCAAGGCAGCCGGTCTTCCCGACTACACGCCGCCAGCCGAGGGCGGCAGCATGGGGGGCGGCGGCACCCCGCTCGAGCCCGGCATCAGCGCCGAACCCGCCGAAACCCCGCCGTTCTGGGCACAGGACGGCGTGCATGAGATCTATCGCGACTGGCACACGGTGCTTGCCGAGTATCCGGGCGACCGTGTGCTCGCCGCTGAAGCCTGGGTCGATCCGCTCACCGAGGTGGCCAAGTGGGTGCGCCCCGACGAAATGCACCAGGCCTTCAACTTCGCCTACCTTGAAACCCCCTGGAACGCGCCCCGGTTGCGTCGCGTCATCGACGATTCCCTCGCGGCGTTCAGCGCCGTCGGAGCCCCCAGCACCTGGGTGCTGTCCAACCACGACGTCGTGCGCCACGCGTCCCGTCTCGCCCTGGGAGCCGAGAACCTGCAGGGCCACGGGATCGGGCCCAAGACGGCGGGCCTGCCCGACACGGCCGTCGGCCTGCGTCGTGCTCGCGCTGCGTCCGCGCTCATGCTCGCCCTGCCCGGCTCGAGCTACATCTATCAGGGTGAAGAACTGGGATTGCCGGAGGTCATCGATCTCCCCGACTCCGCACGTGAAGACCCCACCTGGTTCCGCACCGAGGGCGAACGGTACGGCCGCGACGGATGCCGTGTGCCCATCCCGTGGGAGTCCGCTGCCCCCTCCTACGGTTTCGGCACGTCGAGCGCAAGCTGGTTGCCGCAGCCGGAGGAGTGGGCAGAACTAGCGCGGGATCAGCAGCAGGGCAATCCCGAATCGACCCTGGAGCTCTACACGCTCGCGCTTCGCCTGCGCCGCGAGCACGCGCTCGGTCTCGGCTCGGTGGAGTGGCTGCCCGGATTCCCGGACGATGTCGTGGCCTTCCGCTCCGGTGACGTGACGGTCATTGCCAACACGGGTGCGGCATCCGTGCCACTACCGGGCGGCGACGTCATTCTGGCGAGCGAGCCCATCACGGCCGGCACGCTGCCGGGAGACACCACGGTCTGGCTGCGCTGACGCACGCCACCCTGCTCCCCGGGCACCCTGCGCCCGGGGACAGGCGTGGCAGGACCTGAGCAGGCCTGGCAGGACTTGAACGGGGCTGAACCGGGCCGAACCAGGCCGACGGGCTGAACGTGCGAGCGGTACGTCCGCGCCTGCCCGCTTCGGCGTGCGGAATGAATAAGCCGAAGGCGGGTGAAACCGGCGTGTGGCGCGTGCCACCGGCCGCGGGGGGCCTCGTCCGTGTGGGCCTAGTTCGTGTGCGCGTACAGCCAGGTGAGCGGATTCACCTTGGTGCCGCTTTTCCCGCCCTCGCGGATCTCGAAGTGCAGGTGCGGGCCGGTGGACATTCCGGTTGTGCCGGTCTTGCCGATGACCTGGCCCACCTTCACGACGTCGCCGGTCTCGAAGTTCATCGAGCCGTGGATCATGTGCGCGTACACGCTCGATACGAGTTTGCCGTCGATCATGTGGTCGATGATCATGTGCACCCCGAGGCTGCCCTCACCGTCCTTTGTGTAACTGACCACGCCGTCGGCGATCGCCTGAATGGGCGCGCCGACGCCCGGGTTGAAGTCCTGGCCTCCGTGGTTCGCGGAGCAGCCGGCACAGTTGCGCGGGCCCAGCTGGTCACCAATGTGCACCCCAACGGCGAAGGGCCACTGGATCGTGCCGTTCGGGTTGTTGGTGAACGTCGCTTCCATGCGAATACCGCTCGCGGCCGCGACCTCGGCGATGGTGCTCGACGAGTAACCGTCGCGCTCCACCGTGATGGTGCCACCGCTGGCGATATCCAGCGTCTGTACGCCCTCAACACTGGTACGTGACGCGGCCTGAGCGGATGCCTGAACATCGGCCGTCGACAGCAGCGCCTGGGCGGGAAGCGAGGTTGAAACGGCCATCAGGGTGACGAAGGCCATGGCTGCGACGGTCATGCTCGTCGCCGCGAACTTGCGCATGCGATTGCTCACCGGCTGGGCGCGAGGCGCGGTGCGCGGGCGCGTTGTGGCGGGAACGAAGCCGCCCACCGGGGCGAACGCACCGGACGCAGCGCCGGACTCCGCATTGGTCTCCGAGTGGGCGCGCCTCGGACGAGCTGTGCGACCCTCGGCATTGCTGCGCAGCTCGGAGCGGGTGGGAATCGGGATCGACATCGTCGCGGCATCCGGCAGGATTCGGCTCGCGTCCGATTCCGGTGTGCCCGCGGCAGTCGGCGACGCGACAAGCCGATCGAACTCGCCGGCAACAGGGCTGGGTTCGGCCTGTGCCTCCACGGTGACGGGGCCGGCCGGCACGATGGGCGCAGCGTCGGCACCGGGGGCGTCGTCGCCGCGAGCGGCGTCGGCGGCCGCGTCGGCCTGGCGCTCCCGCTCGCGCAACTCTCGGCGGGTGAGGGGAAGACCGGATCCTGTGGTGTCACTCGCGTCAGGCACAAGGCCAACTGACGGGGAAGAGTGACGTGACAAAGGGAGTCTTTCTGCGCGGGAGAGGGGCCATTGTGGCTACTCTCAGCCGCAATGGAACATAACGAATTGGTCAAGGCTAACCCGAGCGAGCCCAAAAGGCATACTCAAACTTCGAGTCCACCCCCCGAATCGCCGGGACAGATCACGAAGATTCCCTATCTAACCGGGAAAAAAGCTGTTCTAGGAGCGGTGCAAACTGCTCGTAAAGATCGGGGGCGGCCGCCACCAGCAGGTCGATCCCCTCCGCATCCGTACCGAAGGCTCCCACCCGAGCGCCTGCCTCCCGGGCGATAAGAGCACCCGCCGCGTGATCCCACGGGTGCAGGCCGCGCTCGTAGTACACGTCCAGTCGCCCGGCCGCGACCGAACACAGATCCAGCGCCGCGGCGCCCATGCGACGAATGTCCCGCACCTCGCCAATCAGCCCCTGCACGACGGCGGCCTGCCACCGCCGCCGAGTCGCCGCATAGCCGAAGCCGGTTCCGGCGAGCGCGAGCGAGAGCGGCACGCCGCCGTTCACGGCGAGGCGGCGCTCCCCCAGGAATGATCCCTGGCCGACTGCCGCCGCGTAGACCTCCCCGATCGCCGGGTTCACAACGACCCCGGCGAGCGTGTTCCAGGTCGCCGGCGCCGGGTCGCCCTCTACTGCGGCGATGCTGATCGCGTAGTGCGGAATCCCATAGAGATAGTTCACAGTGCCGTCGATCGGGTCAACGACCCAGGTCAATCCGCTGGACCCGGCAGTGGCCTCTGATTCCTCGCCGTAGAAGCCATCACCCGGCCGCGCCACCGCGAGGCGGCCGCGAATGAGCGCCTCAACCTCTCGGTCGGCGTTGGTCACCACGTCTTCCGGCGACGACTTGGACGCCGCAATCTCTACGCCCTCCGCGCGGCGACGATGCGCGAGCTCACCGGCCTCGAGCGCCGTGCGCCGGGCAAGAGCGAGCAGTTCTGAGGTCACGGCGGCAGTCATGCCTCCACGCTACGTGAACCGCCCGGCACATCCGCTTAAAAAGAAATGAGCCCGGATTTCTCCGGGCCCGTTCTTGTGCTGTGGCGAGTGCGAGGTTCGAACTCACGAAGGCTACGCCGTCTGATTTACAGTCAGATCCCTTTGGCCGCTTGGGTAACTCGCCAGCTGCCGCCGACCGGGCAAATTCCACCTAATCGACCGTGCTGAATCAGAATACAAGACGAAGTGCCCCAGCGTGAAATCAGCTCTCAGGAATTGGCGAGATTGGGGCCTCGCTAGGATGAACACCTGCACGTTGCCGCTCAACGAGGGACCCATGGCCGGAATCGAAGACGTCGCCCGCCTGGCGGGCGTGTCCACCGCCACGGTTTCGCGCACCCTGAGCGGCCGCGGCGCGGTCAGGCCGGCAACGCGCCTCAAGGTCGAGGCCGCCGCCGAAGGCCTCGGCTATGTGGTGTCGGCGAGCGCCTCGGGCCTTGCCTCCGGCCGCACCAAGAATATCGGCGTCGTTGTCCCTCTCCTCGGCAGCTGGTTTTTCTCCAGCGTCGTGGAGGGGGCACAGCGCGCCCTCCTGCGCAACGGCTACGACCTCACCCTCTACAACCTGTCCGGCGGCGGAGACGAGCGCGCCAGCGTCTTTGAGCATTTTCTCCTCCGGCAGCGACTGGATGCCGTCATCGCCGTCTCGCTGGAGCTCACCGAACATGAGGTTGATCGCCTGCATTCGGTCGGCAAGCCGCTCGTCGGCGTCGGCGGCCCGATCGGCGGCGTGCGCACGCTCACCATCGACGATGCGGCCGTCGCCCGTGGAGCGACGGAGCATCTGCTGGCACTCGGCCACACCCGCATCGGCCATGTCGGGGGAAGCAAGGCGTTCGACCTCGATTTTCACCTGCCCACGAACCGACGTTTCGGTTACGAGGCAGCCCTCGAGGGAGCCGGGATCGCCGTGTCGATGGATCTGCTGGAACCGGCCGACTTCACGATGCGTGGCGGTTACCAGGCCGCGCGCCGACTGCTGGAACGGGAGCACGGTCGGCCGAGCGCCATCTTTGCGGCCTCAGACGAAATGGCGATCGGGTGCATCCTCGCCGCGAGGGATCTCGGACTCTCGGTGCCTTGTGACGTGTCCGTCATCGGCATTGACGACCACGAGCTCGCCGACTTCTTCGGCCTCACGACCATGGCGCAGTTCCCGCAGGCCCAGGGCGAGAAGGCCGTGGAGATCCTGATGGAGCAGCTGCACCCCGACGACCACGAATCGGGCGATCTGAACCTCCCGATGCCGTTCGAACTCGTGATGCGTTCCAGCACCGCCCGCCCCGCGAGCTGATCCGGGACATCGCGCCGGGATCTCTCCCCGGCGGCGCCGCACCGGCCCGGTACGATGGAGCCATGGCAGATTCAACGTTCGACATCGTTAGCAAGGTCGACCCGATGGAGGTCGACAACGCCCTCAACCAGGCACACAAGGAGGTCGCCCAGCGGTACGACTTCAAGAATGTGGGCGCCTCGATCGCGATGAGCGGCGAGAAGGTCCTCATGAAGGCCAACACGGAGGAACGCGTCAAGGCCATCCTCGAGGTGTTCGAGTCCAAGCTCATCAAGCGCGGAATTTCCCTGCGCAGCCTCGACGCGGGTGAGCCGTTCGCGTCGGGCAAGGAATACCGCATCGAAACCACGATGAAGGCCGGTATCGACCAGGAGAACGCGAAGAAGATCGGCAAGATCATTCGCGATGAGGGGCCCAAGGGCGTCAAGAGCCAGATCCAGGGCGACGAACTGCGCGTGAGCTCCAAGAGCCGCGACGACCTGCAGTCGGTGATGGCGTTGCTGAAGGGCAAGGACCTCGACGTGGCCCTGCAATTCGTCAACTTCCGCTAGCGAGCGCCCGCGGCATCCGTGGTCGGCGCATCGCCCCGCGGTCTCTAACTCACGAAATCCGTCGGCGGCGACGCATCCGGCCGCAGTAGTCCGCGGGCTGCCCCTCGCCCCACGTGCGGATCTCCTGAATTAGGGACCGGGCAGGGGCGAGCGGATGCCACGCGGCGGAGGGTCAGGGCTGCTCGCCGCGCGAGATGGCGACCATCTCGTCCCGGGGAACGACCTTCACCCGGGTGCGACCGGATGCCTCGCCCAGCGCGATTTCGTGCTGGTCGAGGTTGCGCCAGCCGTCCAGCCCGGTGTATTGCACACCGCGCTCGTCGAGCAGCGCCACGATGCTCGCCTCGTCCGGCGCCTCGGGGTGCCACCAGTTGCCCAGGTCATTGATGAGGTGGCGCACCGTTTCCATCGCATCAGACTTGGTGTGCCCGATCAGGCCCACCGGTCCGCGTTTGATCCAGCCGGTGGCGTAGACGCCGTACATCTGCTGGTTGAAGAGGCCGCCGGTTCCCGCTTCAGGGTCGCGTCGCAGCACCTGCCCTTCGCGGTTGGGGATGACGCCGCGCTTCTTGTCGAAGGGCACGCCCGCGAGCTCCGAACCGAAGTAACCGACCGCCCGATACACGGCCTGAACGGGGATCTCGCGCATCTCGCCCGTGCCCACGACGCCGCCGGCGCCGTCGCGGGTCGTGCGCTCCCAGCGGAACGCCCCCACGCGGCCCGTGCCGTCGTCGACGATTTCCACCGGCTTGGCGAAGAAGTGCAGGTGCAGTCGACGACTCGCGCTGCCGGTCTCTCTCTGCCGCCACTGATTGAGCACCTTGTCGATCACGAAGACCTGCTTGTTGCTCGTCACCGCGTCCCGCGCAGCATCGTCGTAGTCGAAGTCCTCATCGTGCAGGATCATGTCCACATCGCGTAGCTCGCCGAGCTCACGCAGTTCGAGCGGAGTGAACTTCACGGATGTCGGACCACGGCGACCGAAGATGTGTACGTCGGTCACCGGTGACGCGGTGAGGCCGGCGTAGACGTTCTCCGGGATCTCGGTGGGCAACAGGTCGTCGGCGTGCTTCACGAGCATGCGAGCCACGTCGAGGGCCACGTTGCCGTTGCCGATCACGGCGATTTCCTTCGCCTCGAGCGGCCAGCTGCGTGGCACGTCGGGGTGCCCGTCAAACCAGCTCACGAAATCGGCTGCTCCGTAGGATCCGTCAAGACCGGCGCCGGGGATGTTCAGATCGGCGTCCTTGACGGCGCCGGTGGAGAAGATCACCGCGTTGTAGTGCTTCTTGAGGTCGGCGAGGGTGAGGTCCACGCCGAAGCGCACGTTTCCGAACACCCGAATATCGCCACTGTCGAGCACTCCGCGCAGCGCGGTGACGATGCCCTTGATGCGCGGATGATCGGGCGCGACCCCGTAGCGCACCAGCCCGTACGGTGCCGGCAAGTGGTCGAACAGGTCAATGGAGACCTCAAAGTTGCGTTCCGCTTTCAGCAGGATATCGGCGGCGTAGATGCCCGCGGGTCCTGCACCGACGATGGCCAATCGTAATTTGGTCACTGAGGCTCTTTCTAACTTGATCGCTCGACGATGGTCTCGGCGAACCGGGTGAGCGCCTTCTTGACCGGCCCGGTGGGCAGCGGCGAGAGGGCGGCGACGGCGTCACGGGCCCACGAATGCGCCTCGGCCAGGGTTTCGGCGGTCACGGGATGCTCCCGCAACGCGGTGATGGCGGAGTCGGCGGCTTCCGCTTCCACGCTGTTGCTCGCCATGACGTCGCGCTCGAGGCGGGCCAGGAGCGCGGCGTCGGCGTCATTCGTCGACGCGCGCTCGCGCAGCCGCAACAACGGTAGGGTCGCGACGCCGGCGCGCAGGTCGGTTCCGGGAACCTTGCCCGTTTCCTTCGGCTGGGGCGAGAGATCGAGCACATCGTCGATCAGCTGGAAGGCCACGCCGATTTTTTCCCCGAAGGAGACGACGGGCTGCTCGTACTCGACCGGCGCGTTCGAGAAGACCACTCCGGCCTGCGCCGCCGCGGCAATGAGCGAACCGGTCTTGTCGCCCAGCACGCCGATGTAGTGCTCGACCGGGTCCTCGTAGGCGCGAGGGCCCACGGTCTCGCGGAACTGCCCCATGACGAGTCGTTCGAAGGTGGCAGCCTGGAGCCGGATGGCACGTTCACCGAGACGGGCCATCAGCTGGCTCGCCCGCGCAAAGAGCAGGTCCCCGGTCAGGATGGCTATGGAGTTGCCCCAGACTGCCTGGGCGCTCGGCACGCCGCGGCGCTTGTCCGCGTCGTCCATCACATCGTCGTGGTACAGCGAGGCGAGGTGCGTGAGCTCGATCGCACTGGCGGCCGTGACCACGTCGGGGACGGCGCCGTCGCCCAGATGCGCGGTGAGCAGGGCGAGCATGGGGCGCACGCGTTTGCCGCCCGCGTTAAACAGGTAGCGGCTCGTCGCGTTGGCGATGTCGTTGGCATAGACGAGCTCGGCGATGAGCGACGTCTCCACCTCTTCGATTCCCTGGTCGATGTTCGCGGCCAGGCCACGATCGGCGGCCGAGGCGAAAATGCGCTCGCTGAGCCCGAGTTGGCTCGTCACGGAGGGGCTGCGCCGCACCACAGGGGTTCTAGGTTTCACTGTTTCGGCCTAACGAATGGGGAGAAAAAGACTCAGGACGCGGATTCGGCCGCAGGCAGCCCTGTAGCTGGTGATTCCACCAGGGGTTTGATTCCCCGGTGCAGGGCAACAATACCGAGGGTGAGGTTGCGGTACGCAACCCCCTCGTACCCCACATCGCGCAGCCAGCCGCTGAGCGTCGCCTGTGCGGGCCAGGCCGCGATCGATTCGCCGAGGTAGTCATACGCTTCCGCGTTGGACGAGGCGAGCCGCACGATCGCGGGCATGATGTGGTTCAGATAGGCGAAATAGCCGACGCGAACCGGCGTCGCCGGAGGGGTGGAGAACTCACAAATCACGATGCGCCCACCGGGCTTGGTCACCCGGTAGAACTCGTCAAGCGCCTTCTGCGGGAGCACCACATTGCGCAGGCCGAAGCTGATCGTGACGGCATCGAATTCACCGTCCTCGAACGGCAGGTCCGTGGCATCCGCCTGCACGAACTCGATGTGGGGATTGTCGGCGTGCCGCTCACGGCCGACCTCGATCATTCCGGCCGAGAAGTCAGCGGCAACAACATGGGCGCCGGTGCGGGCGAGGGCCGCGCTCGACGTTCCCGTTCCCGCGGCGATGTCGAGGATGCGTTCCCCCGCTTGCGGCGCGACGGCCCGTGTGGTCACGACGCGCCACAGAGTCGCGTTGCCCATCGACAGCACGGCGTTGGTGCGGTCGTAGTGCGCGGCGACCTCATCGAACATGGCAGCCACCTGCGCGGGGCGTTTGTTCAGGTCTGCTCTATTCACCACACCAGTCTAGGTTGCACAGGTGTGAGCCGGATGGACACACGGGCGGGCGTAGTCTAATCAGGTGAATGTGCAGGCACTAACGGTCGAAACCTCCCCCATTGCCGATATCCGCCAACTGGTCCTGCTCCTCGACCAACGTCAGCCCCTGCTGTGGATGCGCCGCAACCAGGGCCTGGCCGGCATCGGCTCAGCCCTGCGGCTCGAATTTTCCGGCCCCAACCGCATGACGGATGCCGCGGCGGCCTGGCAGGCGGTGGTCGCCGCCGCGACGGTGACCGACCCGCTGCAGCGCACCGGCACCGGTCTGCTCGCGTTCGGCGCGTTCGCGTTCGACGAGTCCTCCGCAGAGACCAGTGTGCTCATCGTGCCTGAGGTCATTGTCGGGCGCGAGAACGGGCAGTGCTGGGTGACCCGCATCTGGCCGACCGGTGCGAGCGCTCCGACGCATTCGCTCACCCTCGACCCGCTCGGCAACGAGTACCGCATCTCGCTGCTCCCGGGGGCGCTGCCGGCCGCCGGGTATCGCGGCGCCGTCGCCGAGGCAGTCGCCCGGATCGGCGAGCAGCCGATCAACAAGGTCGTGCTGGCACGCGACCTGGTGGGCCGCTTGCCCGAAGAGTCGGACCTGCGCCGCGCCATCACGAAGCTCGCGCTCGGCTACCCGGATTGCTGGACCTACGCGGTGGACGGGCTCGTGGGTTCCAGCCCCGAAACGCTCATCCGCGCGGACCACGGCGAGGTGAACGCCCGTGTGCTCGCCGGCACGATTTCGCGGGGAGTGGATGCTGTCGCCGACACGGAGGCGGCCCTCGCTCTCGCCACCTCCACCAAGGACGGCGACGAGCACGAGTTCGCCGTGCAGAGCGTTCTCAAGTCGCTGCGTCCGCACACCTCCGTCCTCACGTCGAGCGACATTCCGTTCACCGTGAAGCTCCCGAACCTGTGGCATCTGGCCACCGACGTGGAGGGCACGCTGAGCGACGGGTCCACCTCGCTGGACCTGATCGCCGCACTGCACCCGACCGCGGCCGTCGCCGGAACCCCCACGGACAGCGCCCAGGACCTCATTCGCGAACTCGAACCGTTCGACCGCGGCCGCTACGCCGGCCCGGTGGGCTGGGTTGGAGCCGACGGAGACGGAGAATGGGCGATCGCGCTGCGCTGCGCCCAGGTGAGCGCCTCGGGCATTGTCACGGCATATGCCGGTTGCGGCATAGTGCTGGATTCCGATCCCGAGCGGGAACTCGCCGAGACGAAGATGAAGTTTCGTCCCATCGTGGAGGCCTTCGGCTAGTCCCGGTGTACGCTCCCGGCATGGAGATTGTGCTCGTTCCCGGATTCTGGCTCGATGCGTCATCGTGGGCGGAGGTCACGGTACCGCTGGTGGCGGCGGGGCACCGGGTCTTTCCGCTGACCCTGCCCGGGCTGGAGTCGGTGCAGGCGGACCGCCGCGGCATCGGGCTGCAGGACCACATCGATGCCGTGGTCGAGGTCGTCGATGACCTGCGCGACCCGATCGTGCTCGTGGGTCATTCCGGTGGCGGTGCGATCATTCACGCTGTCGTCGATGCCCGGTCGGAACGGATCACCCGAGCCGTCTACGTGGACAGTGTTCCGCTGCCCGGCGGAGACAGCATCAACACGGCGCTGCCCGCCGACGGAGACGACATTCCGCTGCCTCCCTGGGACGATTTCAGCGCGGCGGACGTTGTGGGTCTCACCCCGTCCCTGCGCACCATGTTCCGGGAACGGGCCGTGCCGCAACCTCGCGGAGTGGCCTACGACGCACAGCGCCTCCACGACGAACGCAGATTCTCGGTGCCGGCCACCGTCATCGCCTGCGAGTTCACATCTGCCGATCTGGCGGGCTGGATCGCAGCCGACGTGCCCGACGTCGCGGAACTCGCCCGCCTCACCGACCTGGAGGTCGTGGACCTGCCGACCGGGCACTGGCCGCAGTTCACGCGTCCGGCCGAGCTCGGGGCCGCGATCCTGGCCGCCATCGACCGGACCGCGACCGGCTGACCCGGAACCGCCGAACGCGGCGACGCTCCCAACCCACCTGCGGGTGCGGCGCGGTTTTCCCCGGCTTGAGCGGCAGGGAGCTCACGTCACGCAGCCGCTGAGGTCGCCCGCTTTCCGCTCAGATGTTCAGCACCAGGGTGGGGGTCGTGGCGCGGGACACGCAGGGGTACATGATGCGCAGTGTCTCCTTGTCGTCGTCGTCCATCACGGAGTCAAGGTGTTCCGCTTCGCCGGCGAGCACCCGTACCTCGCAGGTTCCGCAGACGCCCTTGCGGCAGGAACCGAGAACGGGTACGCCGTTCTCCTCGAGCGCCTCCAGCACGCTCTGCCCGGCCGGAACGTCGAAGGCCTTGCGGCTCTTGCGGCACTCCACGTGCACGGGCACGGCCGGTCGAGCGGCCCGCTCGAGCGCTACAAAGCGCTCGAGGTGCATGCATTCGGGCGGTACGCGGGCGGCCACCGCGTTCATGAGCGACTCCGGCCCGCAGCAGTAGATCTGCCCGGCCACGTGGTCGATCACCTCTTCGATGTTGAGGCTCTCGGCGTACTCGTCGCTGGCCCGGATGAGCACTCGACCCGGGTAGCGCGCTTCGAGCTCCGCGGCGAAGGCCATGGTTCGGCGGCTGCGCCCCACGTACACGAGGTGCCAGTCGCGCTGAGCGGGCAGGGACTCGATCATCGCCTTCATCGGCGTGATGCCGATTCCACCGGCGATGAAGAGGTATTCGGGAGCGGGTTCCAGTTCGAAGTGGTTGAGCGGACCCGATACCTCGATCGTCATCCCGGCGGCCACGTGCTCGTGGATCCACTCGCTGCCGCCCTCCGAGTCTGTGGTGCGCAGCACGGCGATGTCGTAGTGGTGCCGGTCGGCCGGATCGCCGCAGAGCGAATACTGGCGGTCGAGACCGTTGGGCAGGTGCAGGGTGAGGTGTGCCCCGGGCTGCCAGAACGGCAACGGTGCCCGATCCTGGCCCTCCAAACGGATGGCGAGCACGCCGTCCGCGACCGGCGTCACGCTGACCACCGTGAGGCCGCGCTGTTCGGGCTGCGGCACAGGCGAGGCCCCGCCCGGGGCAGCGCGCTTCGCGTCGATCTTGCGAGCGGGCCGGGTGGCGGTTCCGGTGGAAATGCGCATGATGATCGCTACCGCTACAACAGCGATCAGGCTGACGGAGACGATTTTGTACCAGAGGGATCCGACATCCGTTCCGGTGAAACCGGCGTGGAAGGAGATCAGAATGAGCGCGGCGAAGCTCGAGTAGTGGATGCCCTTCCAGAATTTGCGGGGCAGGCGGTTCATCAGCAGCGATGCCCCCTGAACGGCTACGAGCAGGTAAAAGGCCAGGATTCCCAGCGCCACGGGCAATGCCTTGAAGTCGGTCGCGAACGGAACGAGCACCTCAGCAGGGGTGAAGGCGAGCCACTTGTCGAAGATGAGCGAGACCATGTGGAGGCCCACCATGATGAGCATCGTGCCGCCGAGGAAGCGGTGCAGGTCCTGCAACCAGGCGGGGTTGTCGACGCGGCGCATCACGCGGGTGGAGAGCAGGATGCCCCAGACGACGGATGCCGTCATCAGCGCCCACGCGATGATGGCACTGGCCCGAGAGATATACCACCAGAGGTGCGGCTCGTTCATGAGTAATTCCTCCAATTCACTGAAGCGGTCATTGTTCCCGTGTCGTCGATCACGAGACCTGCGGCGCCCACGGCGGGCAGCCAGGCGAGATACTCGGTGGCATCCCGCAGAAAACCGGGCTTGGTCAGGGATTCCGCCCGAGATCCCGTCGCCGCGATGACGGAAACAGTTTGAATGCTGCTAAGAACGCTGTCATGTGCGCGGGGGCTGATGAGGTGGTGTCGCTCGCCGTCCTGCGTGCTCCAGCGTCGCTTACGCTGGCTTGAGGTGACGAGTGCTCCGGAGGCAAGCCGTACGATTGCGGAATGCTCCGGTGATGCGCCAGATTCGGCGTCGGTCGCCGTCGTGCGCAGGGGGTTCTCGACCCCGAGCCGCCAGGCCACGTCGTCGGGCGCTTGACCGGCCACGACAATGTCACCGCCGATTTCGGCCAGCGCGCCCCAGACTCCCCCGGCGAGCGCATCCTCGCAGACGAGGTCGGCGGTGAGGCCTTTGCCGATGCCGCCCGGGTCGATCGTCGTGCCCAGCGGCATCCGCACGGTGTTGCCGTCAATGGCGATGCCACGCACGTGGCCGGGCGCGCGCGCCGACTGCGGCAGAGAGGTGATTCGGCTGGCGTCCAGAACGGATGCGGTGTAGCCCGCGGCCACGAGGTCGGGCAGGAGGGTGGGATCGTAGTCGCCGGAGGTGAGTACGGCGGCATCCTTCATGGCGGTGATCAACCTCACGGTGAGCGGGTCGACCGTGACCGCACGGCCTTCCGCCCAGTTCAGTCGGGTCACGTCGCTGTCGGGCAGGAACCGGCTCCAGAGTCGCTCACAGCGGTCGGCGAGCGCGAAGGCCCGCGTGAGCGCGGTCGGCCCGCCGCCCACGAGCATGACGGATGCCCGACCGCCCATCAGCGTCTGGGCACGCGAGACGCACTCCGGTCTGGTTTTTGTTTCGGAGAAAACCGCACGGAGCGCGTCGCGCGCGATCTGCGGGTCGGTCATCGGTCAGCCGCCGGACCCTGCCGAGGTGGCCTGCACGGGAGCCGGTGCGGGAGCGGCGGCGGCCTGCTGGGCAGCAGCTGCCTGTGCCGCGGCCTGGGCTGCTGCCTGGGCGGCAGCCGCGTCGGCGCCGGCCTGTGCGCTGGCGGCATCCGCTGCCGCCTTCGCCGTTGCGACATCCTGCGCGGCCTGGGCATCCTGGGCCGCCTGCGTGGCCGCGGCGAGGATCCGTGCATCTTCGGCCGCCTGGGCCGCAGCCGTGACCTGGAATCCGGAGACCATGCCCGCGAGGGCGAGAACCGAGACGATTCCCGTCGCGATGCGGGCCCGGCGCGCCGGGTGGAGTGTCTTAGTCATCGTCGCCGTTCTCGTGGTCCTCGCCGTCGGATTCACCGGCATCGTGGCTGCTGTCATCGGTGCTGTCGTAGGAGCCGTCGCCACTGTGGTCATCGTCGGCGTAGGACGACGAGGACGGGCTGCCGGTCGTCGCGTCCACTGCGGCCGACGGCTGCAGAGGGGCACCCTGACCGGGTGTCGCCGTCTGTGGCGCTGCCGGTTCGGCTGTCGGCGTAGCCGAGGCCACCGGAACGTCAGTGGACGCAGGAACGAGAACGTCGGTGGCCGCGCCGACTGCTCCCGTGCCGACGGAAGAGAGAGTGTCGGCGTTCACGGCCATCGCGGCCGAAGCGATGCCCAGCACACCGACGATGGACAGGGTCGTGATCAGTTGTGATTTCATATTCTGAGCCTACGGAGGCGATGATCTACGGAGACCCCAGGGACATCCAAGACTCGTCCAAGAAAATCGGCCGGCGACGATACCGTCTCAGCCGCCGACAACGGGATCGGCGCGCGTCGGGCCCCCTCAGCCGCCGTGGCGGCAGCGCCTGCGCGATCGTCGCGCGGCGTCAGCCGCCGGAACCGGCGGATGTCGCGTTCACCGGCGCGGGGACAGCAGCGGCCGGGGCCGAAGCGGCGGCAGCAGGGGCAGCCGGGGCCGATGCGACCTGGGCGGCCGCCGCAGCGACCGGTGCAGTCGCCTGCGGCCGCGCTATCGTGGCCGAGATCTGGAACCCGGCGACCATGACCACTAGAGTCAGCGCCGAGGCGGCGCCGGTGACGATTCGGGCGCCGCGCGCCGGATGCACCTTCTTAGTCATCATCGTCGTTTTCCTGGTACTCGGAGTCGTGGTCGTCACTGTGCGTCGGAGTCGGAACACGTGAATCGGTCGGGGCGGGGACGGCGGCCGGGTCGACCGGGGCGCTCGACTCGGTCGGGGCGGGGACACCCGTTGCCGGGGTATCCGTGACGACCGGCACCAGCACCTCGGTGGCACGGCCGATCGTGCCGGGGGCGATCGACGAGAGCGTGTCGGCGTTAACAGCCATGGCGCCGGTGGCGATGGCAAGCACACCGACGACGGAGAGGATCGTGACTGTTTTCGACTTCATGCTGTGAGCATACAAAGGGGTTCCTCTAAAACGGCCCCGGGAACATCCAAGACTTGTCCAAGAACACGGCCCGGCCGCGCTCTTCCTGCATTGATATCAGCACGTCGGCGGCATGATTGAATCATGCTCGTACTCCTGGTCGAAGACGATACGTCCGTCGCGGACGGAATCATTGACGGCCTCACCTACGCCAACATCGACAGTCACCGTGTGGCCACCGGCGCCGCGGCCCTCGCCGCCATGAAGGACTACCAGCCCGATCTCGTTCTGCTCGACCTCGGCCTGCCCGACATGGACGGCACCGATGTGTGCCGGGCCATTCGATCGACCAGCCAAACGCCGATCATCGTGGTAAGCGCCCGCGACGACGAGATCGACCGCGTGATCTCCCTGGAAATCGGTGCCGACGACTATGTTGTCAAGCCGTTCGGCATGCGTGAGCTCGTGGCGCGCATCCGTGCCGTTTCGCGCCGTTTCGGGTCATCTGAGACGGACCTCGATCCCGACACGGAGGTCGCGGAACGTACCCTCGGCGATCTGGTGATCGACATCCGCGCGCAGCGCGTGACACTGGCCGGCACCGTCGTGTATCTCACGCCCAAGGAATTCGACCTGCTCGTGTACCTCTCCGACGACCCCGGAGCGGTGTTCCGTCGCGGCGACATCCTGCATGATGTCTGGGACACCAACTGGTACGGCACCACCAAGACCCTCGACGCACACATCGCCGCCATCCGTAAGAAACTCGGCAGCCCCGCCTGGATCGAATCGGTTCGGGGCGTGGGTTTTCGTTTCTCGGTTCCCGCGCTTCCGGCGGCCCCCGCATGAGATGGCGGCTGATGGCGGCCTTCATCGGCGTCACCCTGCTTATGCTCCTCGTACAGGACATCCCACTGAGCTCGTATCTGCGCACGGTGGAGAACGACCGCATCGTCACGGCTCTGGAGCGCGATGCCTTCGTTCTCGCCGGGCGCAGCGAGGAAGCGCTGGAGAGCCCGTCAGACTCGTACGCGGGCGCGCTCGCGACCTTGGCGCGCACCTACCGGGACGCCGGAGGAGCCCGCGTGGTCATCGTCGATGCCGCCGGCACGGCGATGGTCACGAGCGATGACGACGAGTCCAGCCTCGGCTCCTCGTACGCCTCACGGCCCGAGATCGCCGAGGCGCTGACGGGTCGCATCACGTCGGGCAAGCGCTACTCCGACACCCTGCAAACCGAACTCCTGTATGTGACGGTTCCGGTCTTCAGCGGCGACCGCGTGCTGGGAGCCGTGCGCCTCACCTACCCGAGCCAGGTGGTGACGGATGCCGTCAATCGCCAGATTCGGCTGCTCAGTCTCGTAGCCCTCACGACCGTGCTCGTGGCCGGGCTCGTGGGCCTCATCTTCTCCGGCCGCGTCACGCGCCAGCTCAAACTGCTGCAGGGAGCGACGGAACGCCTCGCCGAGGGCGACCTCAGCGCCCGTGCCGACGAGGCCTCCGGCGCGCCGGAGCTCCGCTCCCTGTCGATATCGTTCAATCTGATGGCCGAACGGCTCAATACGCTCATCCAGCAGCAACGCACGTTCGCCTCGGATGCCTCGCACCAGCTGCGCACCCCGCTTACCGCCCTGCGCCTGCGGCTCGAGCGCGCGCGTGACCTGCTCGGCACCGACACCGCCGCCGCCACCGAGCGCCTCAGCGCGGCCGAGGGCGAGGTGGACCGCCTGGGCAACATTGTGGAAGGACTCCTGCTCCTCAGTCGCACCGAAGCCAGTTCCGCGCCACTGGAGGTGCTTGATCTCGCTGCAATCGCCCGGGAACGCGTCGAACAGTGGCAGCCGCTCGCTCAGGAGTCGGACGTGACGATTGTCTACGAGGGCCCGGACGCGGCATCCGTTCGGGCGACGGCGCTGGCCCCGGAGCAGATCCTCGACAACTACGTGGACAACGCACTCTCCGTGAGCCCGACGGGCGGCAGGATTGCGGTGCGCGTCGCGGTTACCGGAGCGCACACCTCCCTGAGTGTGACTGACGAGGGACCCGGGCTGTCGCCGGACGAGTGCGTTCGCGCCTTCGACCGCTTCTGGCGAGCCGGTTCGGATCACACCGGCAGCGGACTCGGGCTCGCGATCGTATCCCAGCTCGCTCGAGCAAGCCGAGCCTCGGTGACCCTGACGCCGCAACCCGGGTCCGGCATCAGTGCCTCTGTCACCTTCGACTCCGTTCCCTGAACCGGTGAGCCCCTGATCCGCTCGGAGGTCATCGGGCGAGCGGGACCTCAAGGATGCTCGGCCCGACGGGCACTCCGGTGAGGGCGCGCTCCAGGTCGGTGCGCGTGGCGGCCCGGGTGTATTCCCAGCCATAGGCCGACGCGAGGGCGGCCAGGTCCACATGGCGCGGCGTGTACAAAACCCTGTCCAGGGCGGCGGACGGTGCCGTCGACGCCACCTCGAGGCCGTCGAAGATGGTGCCGCCGCCGTCTGTTCCCACAATGACCTGAAGTCTCGGCCATATCTCGCCCGGTGCGAGCAAGAGCGAACCCACGTCGTGCAGAAGGGTGAGGTCCCCGAGCAGCAGCCGGGTCACCCCCACCGACCGGGGTTCGGGGCCGGCCTGGCTCGCCAGGGCGATGCCCATCGCGGTCGATACGGTGCCATCGATGCCGGCGAGCCCGCGATTCGAATGCACCGAAATCTTCTTGCCCGGTACTCGACGATCGGCCTCACGAATCAGCCGGGAGGCGCCGAGCACGAGCCGGTCATGCGGCCACGATGCGCGCCAGACGGCGTCCACGAGGAGCGGCCGAGTGAGCGGCGCGCGCAGCGCGGCGAGCTCGGCCCGTGAAATGCCGCGCCTGTCGAGCGGGGTCGATTCCCGCTCGGATTCCGCTTCGAGCAGTTGGCGGCTCGTCATCACCCAGCGACCCAGCCATTCGCGGGCCGCGGGGGTGGTCACCGAGGCAACGGATGCCGCATCCGCTGCAACGCTGCGCGCCAGAATATGCGCGGCGTGCGCGGGGTTGTACCACTCGGTTCCGGTAGGGGCCACGACGACGGTCTCCACGCCGAAGCGGCCGATGAGGGCGGGCACTTCGCGGCTGAGCGTGGGGTGTCCGAACACGATCACGCGTTCGATACGGCCGCCGAGATCGTCGGCATGCAACAGCTCCCGGTAGGCGACCACGAGGTTGGGGCCGAACCGCGCCCCGCTCGACACCTCGGCGAGCAGCGGCCACCCGCCGTCGCGGGCGAGCTGCTCGGCCGCGGGTCCGGCGCCATGGCCGGCGACGACCACGGTGCGCAGCCCCGGTGCCATGCGCACGACCTCATGCACGCGCGGCGGTGCGGGTTGCCTGGCGGCCTCGGACGCGGGGTCGTCGAGGTCATCGGTCTCGTTGGGGCCCCAGGCCGCGCGGTCTTCGGCGTTGTCGAGAGCATCCGGTGCGGAGCAGTCGGCGAGACTCACCCAACCCGACTCTGCCGGGGTGGCGACAATGGCCTGGCGGCCCTCGACTACCGGTGGTCCTCCGGACGGTTCCGTCACGATCGCCTCCGCCCCTGCGACGGGACGGGCGTCGGCAGGCGCGTCAGCGCGTGTTTTCGCGGGCGGCTCGTCCGCCCCCTCGGGAAGGTCGTCCAGCGTAACGGCCGCGGAGAGCGGCTCCCGGAAGGCCAGGTTGAGTTGCACCGGGCCGGGGGCGAGCGTCTGTGTGCCGAGGGCGGCCTCCGTCGCCCGACCTGCCAGACCCACGGCGACTCCGGCCTCGTCCGGCTCACCCGTGGGCGCGGGAACATCCAGGCACAGGTGGGCCGCAACCCCGAACATGCCCGGCTGGACCGTGGTCTGGTTCGAGCGGATGCCGCGCAATTCGCTCGGCCGGTCGGCGGTGAGCAGGATGAGCGGAACACCGGAGTGATGCGCCTCGAGCACGGCCGGGTGCAGGTTCGCGACGGCCGTACCTGAGGTGGTGATCACGAGGGCGGGCAGGCCGGTTTCGACCGCAAGCCCAAGTGCGAGAAAGCCTGCTCCGCGTTCGTCTGTGCGCACGTGCAAGCGGATGTGGCCGAGCCGCTCGAGTTCCGCACAGGCCAAGGCCAGGGCCTGTGAGCGCGCGCCCGGGCTCAGCACGACCTGGCGCAGGCCGAGGCGCACGAACTCGTTCAGCAGGGCGAAGCTGAAATCGGTGGCCGGGCTTCCGCTACGAAGCGGCGCGGGCATCCGTTTCAGGCGTCCCGGCGGCCGGGCTGGTCGCCCTCGCCCGGGTCGGTGGTCTTCGGGAGATCCTGATCGGTCTGCGAGTCGGGCTTGTCCAAGTCGGCAAGCTCCTCTTCCAGCTTGCGCAGGCGCTCACGCGAGGCCCTGTCATTGCCCAGCGAGCGTAGGAATTCGGGGTCGTCATCGGGCGCCACGGTGCGGAAGGAACGACCCACGGGGGTTCCCCCACGACCGCGCCCCACGAAGAGCCACAGCAGCGGGCCGATGAGGGGGACGAGAACGATGACGAACAGCCACACCCAGCGCGGAAGACCCCGCACTCGGCTGCGCTCGAACAGGGCGCAGTCCACGATCGCATAGACGGTCAGGATCAGGACGGCCAGTCCGATGAAAATCAGCAGCTTGGGCATAACCCAATTGTAAGCCGGTCGCCGAGATGGCGCGACGCCAGAAGCGCCGGACCAGTCGCAGACCGGCATCGGACCGGGCCGGTGCCCGTCTGCCGCCGCTCTGACGCTCGAAACCGTCGAAACCTGTACGAACCGCAGCGTGCGCACAGTTGTGCATCCTAAGCTGGTGACATGAAATCTGTACCGTCCTGGGTGTCGTACTCGGTCTATCGCGTGCTGCTGTTTGCCGCTCCGTTGGCCATCCTGCTTATCCTCGGACTGAAGGAGTGGGTTGCCGCGATTGTCGCCGCGATAATCGGCATGAGCCTGTCCTTCATCTTTCTGCGCAAGCCCCGCGAAAACGTTGCACGCGACCTGTACGCGGCGCGTCACCGGGACCAGCCCCTGGTGCACGCAGATGCCGCACTGGAGGATTCTGCCCTGAACCGGGAGGAAGCGCAGAACGCACGCATGCATGCGGACGCCGAAGCGGATGCGGCGGCCGCCGCCGCCGCGGCGACGCCGAGGGACACCGCGCAGTAGCGGGCCGCTGCCAGCCGCCACGGCCGGCTGTTGCGGCCGCCGGGAACGGCGCGTCAGTGCCGCTGTTCGACAATCAGGGCCGGCGCCCGATGACGACGGTGGCGTAGAGCCTGGCAGAACGGGCGATGCGCGGTTCGAGTCCGCTTGCGGCGAAGATCGCGCCGGCGCGGTCGGCCTGGTCGTCGCCGGTCTCCACCAGCAGGTGACCGCGCGGCGCGAGCCAGCCCGGTGCGGCGGCGGCCACGCGCCGCAACACGTCGAGGCCGTCCTCACCGCCGTCGTGGGTGATCATCGGCTCGTGTTCGCGCGCCTCGCTCGGCAGCAGGGCGATCTCGCGCGTGGGCACGTAGGGCACATTGGCCACGAGCGTGGTGACCTGACCACGCAACGCCGCGGGCACCGGATCGAAGAGGTCGCCCTCGTGCACCCGGCCGCCGACGCCCGTCACATTCCGTGCAGCGCAGCGCACAGCCGCAGGGTCGATATCGACGGCCACCAATCCAATGCTCCCCACGAGGTGTGCGAGAGCGACGCCGATGGCGCCGGAACCGCAGCAGAGGTCGAGCACCTGCGACCCGGGTGGGGTGAGGGCGGCCGCCTCCTGCACCAGAAATTCCGTGCGTTGCCGAGGAATGAACACGCCGTGATCGACGATCAGTCTCAACCGGCAGAACTCAACCCAGCCGAGGATGTGTTCGAGTGGCAGACCGGCGACCCGCTGCGCCACCAGGGCCTCCGCGTCGGCGACCGTGCGGGACTCGGCCACAATCAGCCGAGCCTCATCCTCCGCGAACACGCAGCCGGCCGCTCGAAGCGCGGCCGTCGTGCGCGCGAGGGACTGCGGCGTGTGCTCGGTGCGTGCGGACATGCCGGGGCTTCCGGTCAGAGGGCGAAGGCCAGCCCGAGCAGTACACCGTAGGCCAGTGCGGCCATGCTCGTGAGCCTGAGCACCAGGATGAGTTCACCCGCCGTGCGGGCGGTCACGGTGATCAGGCACGCCGGCAGAGCGAGCAGCAACACGAACAGGGTGAAAAACCCGAGCGGGTAGAACAGGGAGAAGAACCCGGCGATCACGAATGGCACCAGCAGGAAGACGCAGAAGGCCACGCGCCCCCACGTGGGACCGATCAGCACGGCGAGTGTGCGTTTGCCCGCTGCCTTGTCGGGAACGATGTCCCGCAGGTTGTTGACCATCAGCACGGCACAGGCAATGAGCCCGATCGCCACGCCGCTGAGCCAGCTCTCCGTGGTGACGCGTCCTACTTGCACGAAGGTCGTGCCGATGGTGGCGACCAGTCCGAAGAACACGAACACGAAGAGTTCGCCGAGGCCGAAGTAGCCGTACGGCTTCTTGCCGCCGGTGTAGAGCCAGGCTGCGCCGATGGCGACAGCGCCCACGATCAGCAGCCACCAGTACTGGGTGAGGATCACCAGCACGAGGCCGGCGAGCGCAGCCAACCCGAAGAAGGCGAGCGCCACTATCAGCACGGTGCGCGGCTTCGCGGCGCCCGCCCCGGTGAGCCGGGCGGGTCCGACCCGAAATGCATCGGTGCCGCGGATGCCGTCGGAATAGTCGTTCGCGAAGTTCACGCCGATCTGCAGACTCAGCGCCACGAGCAGCGCCAGCAGCGCCCGCACCGGGTGGTATTCGCCGGGCTCGCTCGCCACAATGGCTGCGCCGGTGCCGAGGGCGACCGGGGCGATCGCGAGGGGAAGTGTGCGCAAACGCGCCCCGGAGATCCAGTCGGCGGCCGAGGCCGGTTTGACGGTGGCGTGGCCCTTGCTCGCGGGGTTGTTGCGTTTGGCGGGATTGCCCGACTTACCCGTCGTCTTCGGCCGTGCCGCGGCGCCGGTCGGACCTGCCCTGCCGGTCGTTGCCGCGGGCTTTGCCGGGTGCTCGGCACCGGTGAGACCAGCGGGGTTCATTCGTTGTTGTCTGGGCCGCACGGGCCGCGCTCCATTTGCCACGCCCCCATATTATCGTTCGGCGTCGTCGACGGCGGGACCGCTCAGGCGGCGGGGTCGTGCCCGGCCAACCACGCGGCGAGCGCACGTCGGTCGGGTTTGCCTGAGGCGAGTACCGGTATGGACGGGGCGAGCACGACACGCGCCGGCCTTGCCGGTCGGCCCAGAGCCGCAGCGACGACCCGGGCGATCTCCGGGAGAGGGTCGGATGCCGGGGCGCTTGCCGACACGACCACGGGCACTTCACCCCACTCGGGGTCCTCGGCGCTCAACACCACGGCATCCGACAGGCCGGGCAGGGTGCGCACGATCGCCTCGACGGCGTCTAGTGACACCTTCACCCCGCCGGAAATGATCACGTTGTCGGCGCGCCCCAGTACCCGCACCTCCCCGGTCTCCGGGTCGACCTCGCCGAGATCCCCGGTGGCGTACCAGCGCACGCCGCGCACCTCGACGAATCGTTCCGCCGTGCGTTGCGGGTCGTCGAGGTAACCGTCCGCCAGCACAGCGCCCGACAGCTCCAGCTGCCCGTCGACGACGCGCACCCGCGTGTTGCCGATCGGAATCCCGTTGTACACGCAGCCGCCGCTCGTTTCGGAGGAACCGTAGGTGCGCACGACTCGCAGTTCCAGGTCACCGGCCTGGGCAATGAGCTCCGGCCGAATCGCCTGACCGCCCACGAGAATGGCCGTGAACCGTCGCAACACGGCGAGCACCCTCGGGTCGCCGGGCGCCGCCTCCAGCAGACGGGCCAACTGCACGGGAACAAGTGACACGTAGCGCAGCGGCGCGGTCATCGTCTCGGCGTACGCCGCAAAGTCATGCGGTGCCACGTGACCGTGCGGCAGCACGACGGGGGTCGTGTCCGCGGCGATGGAACGAACAAGCACCTGCAGCCCGGCCACGTAGTGCGTCGGCAGGGCGAGTAACCACTGGCCGGGGCCGCCGAGAGCGTCGGCCGAGGCCGCTGCGCTCGCGAGCAACGCATCGGTGCTGAGCATCACCCGCTTGGGCGCATCCGTCGACCCCGAGGTTTCAACGACCACCGCCACCCGACGGGGCACGTCCCCACCCGGGGCGGGCGCGGTGGCGGCGTCGACGGGCATGACCGCGTGGCCATGCGCGGTGAGGGCCTCCCGAACCATTGCCATCAGCTCGAGCGGGGTCGGTGCGCCCGCCCCGCTCACCGGAACAACGTGCAGGGACCTGGTCATGCGCAGCTCAGTACTGCCAGGGATAGGGAGCCCAGTCGGGCTCCCTCTTCTCGAGGAACGCATCCCGACCCTCTACGGCTTCGTCCGTGCCGTAGGCGAGACGCGTCGCTTCCCCGGCGAACACCTGCTGGCCCACAAGCCCGTCGTCGACGGCGTTGAAGGCAAACTTGAGCATGCGAATGGCGGTGGGCGACTTCGTGAGGATCTCCCGACCCCAGTCGAGGGCGGTGGCCTCAAGCTCGGCATGCGGCACAACGGCGTTGATGGCTCCCATGTCGAGTGCGCGCTCGGCCGAATACTCCCGCGCGAGGAAGAACACTTCCCGGGCGGCCTTCTGCCCCACCTGGCGGGCAAAGTAGGCGCTGCCGTATCCGGCGTCGAAGGAGCCGACGTCGGCATCCGTCTGTTTGAACTTGCCGTGCTCGGCGCTGGCGATGCTGAGGTCGCACACCACGTGCAGGGAATGACCGCCACCGGCCGCCCAGCCGGGGATGACCGCGATGACCACCTTCGGCATGAAACGGATGAGGCGCTGCACCTCGAGGATGTGCAACCGCCCGCCCCGGGCCTTGTCGATGCCGGTAGCGGTCTCGCCCTCGGCGTACTTGTACCCGTCCCGCCCGCGGATGCGCTGGTCGCCGCCGGAGCAGAAGGCCCACCCGCCGTCTTTGGCACTCGGGCCGTTGCCGGTGAGCAACACGACGCCGATGCGCGAGTTGAGGCGGGCGTCTTCGAGCGCCGCGTACAGTTCGTCGACCGTGTGCGGGCGGAAGGCGTTGCGCACCTCCGGACGGTTGAAGGCGATTCGGGCGATCCGGCCGCTCACATCGTGGTGATAGGTCACATCGGTGAGGGATTCGAAGCCGGCCACCTCGGCCCATTGGCTGGCATCAAATATTTCGGACACCTGTTTTATCATTCGGCCAGCCTACTTGGCCGGTGATTGCAGCTCCTCGTCTACCCCAAATACGAAAAAATACCGACGGACAAAACTAGAAGTCAACCCCCTTGAGGGCGGTGGTTTTCACAGGTGTAATTGAACCTTGGACACGACTGGGAGGGAGTGATCATCCAAATGGGCGAAATTGACCGATATCGCCGTGAGCTCGTCACCACAAGGACCACGAGCGAGGTCTCGCAAGGATCATCGAACCGCCAGACGCGGAGCAGGGCCACCGCAGGCCCACCCGCGCGGAGTCGGCTCGCACCGAACACGGCCGCACCTCGAGAACCCAAACCGCCCGACGTCGGAGGAACCGTGCCGCGGGCGTCCGAACCGACGCCGGCCGAACTGGAAGTGACGGAACTCTCGCCCACCGAATGGCGCGTCAGCAATGCCGCCCGTCCCGAAGGCGACCCGGCCGGCCTGCTGGGGTTCATTCAGCGCATCGGCGCCGCCTACGAGGTGACGAACCTCTGCCGGCTTCGAGAGCGCAGCTACTTCTCCTCATTCGACCGGGCGACATCCAGCCTGTCCCCAGAGTCAACCTCGTCTCATCTAGTTCACCCGTGAAGCGAAAGGCGCTGTCATGACTGTCATCGTTGACGAAACGCACACTCTTGCCACCGAGACGCCGGAGACGCTCGCGCCGCGACGTGCGGCGGCGGCGGCACCCGCCGCCCGCGCAGCTACGGCACCGTACACCGGCGCCTCGACGGATGCCTTCGGTGACTACCTGCGCAGAATCGGCAAGGGCCGCCTGCTCACGGCGGAGGAGGAAGTCGACCTGGCCCGCAGAATCGAAGTCGGTCTCTTCGCGGGCGCACGCCTGCTGCATGCCGGGATAGACGCGGACGCCGACAGCGCCCCGGCCCACGCCGGTGACGGCGCCCTCACCCTGGACGCCGCAGGGCGTCGCGAGCTCACGTGGTTGATGTCCGACGGACGCCGCGCCAAGAACACGTTCATCGAGGCGAATCTCCGCCTCGTGGTCAGCATCGCCAAGCACTATTCGGGCAGGGGCGTCCCCATCATGGACCTCGTGCAGGACGGCAACATGGGCCTGGTCCGGGCCGTCGAGAAGTACGACTTCATGACCGGCTACAAATTCTCCACCTACGCGACCTGGTGGATCCGCCAGGCCATTCACCGTGGAATGGCCGACAAATCCCGCATGATCCGGATCCCGGTGCACACCGCCGAGAAGCTCAACAAGATCAAGCGAATCCGGCGTGACCTCACGAGCGTTCTCGACCGCGAGCCGACACCGCGTGAAATCGGTGAGGCCGCCCAGGTGCCGGTGCGCGACGTGTTGCGCCTGCTGCAATACGACAACGAACCCATTTCGCTGCACACGCCCGTCGGTGACGGTGCGGGGGACATGGCCGAGCTCATCATCGACGATGACCTCCCGCAGCCCGACGAATACGCGACTCTTGCTCTGCGCGCCGCGGACATCCGCTTCTTTCTCGACACGTTGCCCATTCGTGAGCAGTCCATTTTGCGGGCCCGGTTCGGACTCGACGGCGACGAGCCGCGCACCCTGGACCAGATCGCGCACATCGAGGGCGTCACCCGGGAGCGGGTTCGCCAGATTGAGAAGCGTGCTTTGGCCCTCTTACACGTGCCACGCCTTGAGCACTATTTGACCGACTAAGCGTCCGAATCAGCGTATGGTCACAGCAACTGATTCATAGGAATGGTGAAATGGGCAAGCTGACCTACGACTCGACGCTGACGGCGGACTTCGAGGACCGAGTTTTGGCGCACATTCAAGTCGTGATCGGGGCCAAGCTCCGGCGGGGCGAGTCCTTCTATTTCAGCTGGCGGGATGACCCGAAGTCGGGGGACGGCCGCAGCACCATCTGGATGCATCCGAGCATTCCTCTGGCATACAAGTACTTCGGCAGTCGTTCGCCGAGCCTGAACCGGGAGTGGATTGAGGCACTCATGGTGACAGCCAACTCCGCCGGGGGCCTGCAGGTGGTTGCGGAACCGCGCGGCATCGCGCTGATACCGAAGGAGGGCGAGCACAACCACTCGCCCAGAGATTTCCACGGCAAAGAGGAATCATGACTCGCATCGATATCGTCTACGACAATCGGCCCTATTCCCTCGGCGGTCGCACGATCGAATCCATCCAGCTGGAGATCGATACGGCCACCGCGAGCGGAGTGCCGTATTGGCTGCAGGTCAATTCCGGTGAGGGACGCTACGAAGACGCCTACATTTTGATTGCGCCGGGCATCCCGATCGCCCTGGTGAGCGCGCACGTCAACGGGGTCTCCACCCAGCCGGAGGCAGCCGACGCGTATGTCCCGGACGGGTTGTGACCCAACGCACACCGCCGGCTGACACACTGGAGGCATGAAGCCCTCACTGCACGAGTTGCTCGAGTCCGCGCACGTTGTTGCCCTGCCCGTGGTGGCTCGGTTTCGAGGCATCGACACCCGGGAAGCCGTCTTGTTCGAGGGTCCGCAGGGGTGGACCGAATTCTCCCCGTTCGTTGAATACGATGACGCCGAGGCCGTGGACTGGCTGCGGGCCGCCATCGATTTCGGCTGGCACGAAGCTCCGCACGCCCTGCGCGCGAGCATTCCCGTGAACGCCACGGTGCCGGCCGTGGGCCCCGATGAGGTCGCCGGCGTCCTCGCCCGTTTTCCGGGATGCCGCACCGCCAAGATCAAGGTCGCAAGCCCCGACCAGACCCTCGAGGACGATATCGCCCGGGTGCGCATGGTGCGCTCGCTGCTCGGCGCCGAGGGACGCATCCGCATCGACGCGAACGGACTCTGGACGGTGGACGAGGCCGAGAGGGCGATCCACGCCCTGAACGTCTTCGATCTGGAGTACGTGGAGCAGCCGTGCGCGACCGTCGCCGAGCTCGCGGAGATCCGCGAGCGCACCGCGTATCTGGGCGTTCCCATCGCCGCCGACGAGAGCGTGCGCAAGACCGGGGACCCGTTGGCGGTCGCCCGGGCCGGAGCGGCGGATATCCTGGTGATCAAGGCGCAGCCGCTCGGCGGCATCCGCGCGGCCCTGTCGATCATCGGCCAGACCGGCCTACCCGTGGTGGTCTCCAGCGCCCTGGACACATCCATCGGCATCTCGATGGGCGCGCACCTCGCGGCCGCCGTACCCGGGCTGTACTTCGATTGCGGCCTCGGGACCGCCTCGCTGCTGCTCGGCGATGTGACGAGCGACCCGCTGCTGCCCGTCGACGGCGAGATCGCGGTGCGGCGCATCACTCCCGACCCGGCCCTGCTCGACAAGTACGCGGCGACGCCCGAGCGTCGCGACTGGTGGATCGCCCGGCTCGAGCGCACCCACGCCCTGCTTCCGGACTGACGCCTTCCGCGTCCGGCGGTTCCCACACGCCCGCCGGCCCGCGGCACCCCCGCCCGCTGGTCGAGGCGCGACGAAGGAGCGATCGAGACCCCGCACGCCGACCCGCACGCCGACCCTCAAACCGGCTCCACAGAGCGCCTCGACCGGCAGCTTCGGGTTTAGAGACCTGAGTACGAGTGCAGGCCCTTGAAGAACACGTTCACGATGCCGAAGTTGAACATCACGGCAGAGAAGCCGATGATCGCCAGCCACGCGGAGCGTGATCCACGCCATCCGCGTGTCGCCCTGGCGTGGATGTACCCGGCGTAAATCACCCAGATGATGAACGTCCACACTTCCTTGGTGTCCCAGCCCCAGTACCGGCCCCAGGCCTGCTCGGCCCAAATCGACCCGGCCATCAGCGTGAACGTCCACAGGATGAACCCGATGATGTGCACCCGGTAGGCGAGGTTCTCGAGCGTGGCCGCCGACGGCAGGGTAGCGAGGAAGCGCAGCCGCACGGTCTTCGTGTCCGCGACAAGACTCTCGCGCTGGAACTGCAGCAGCTGCACGGTGGACAGCGCGAAGCCGATGGCAAAGAACCCGGTTCCGAGTGATGCCACGAACACGTGAATGACCAGCCACGCGGACTGCAAAGCCGGCGGCAGCGGGGCGACCTCCACGTAGAACTTGAGCGCGGCGATGCCGAGCAGTATAAGCACGAGGCCCGTGACGAACGTGCCGAGGAAGCGCAGATCGACTCGGGTCAGCACGACGAGGAACACCGTGACGATGAGCAGCGTGCCGGTCATGGCGAACTCGTACATGTTGGCCCACGGCACCCGCTCCGCGGCGATGCCGCGCGTCAGGGCGGCCACGACCTGCAGGGCCCAGGCCAGCACCGTCAGCGACACGCCGATGCGCAGACTGGCCGAGCGACCGTACGGGCTTGCCGCATCGCTCTCCATGCGTGCGCTCAACCGGGTGAGGGTCGTCGTGCCGGCCGAACCGGATGCTGCGGCGGACGATCCGCGCGCGGCATCCGCCTGCGTCAGCGTCGGTGCCGCGTCGACGGATGCGCTGCGTCTGCCCAGGTCGATCGCAAAGGCGATGAAAGCGATCGCGTAGACGGCCATCGCCGAGTAGAGGCTGAGGATGGAAAGCTCATTGAGATTCACGATGTAAGCCTAGGTTGGTTTGGGTGTCGAATCGACACCCGGGATAGGAACGAACTGTGCCGCGTGCTTGTCGGCGAGTGCGGTGACGGCGGCCTCGAGCGCGGGGTCGTCGCCGCGGGCGAGTCCGGCATATTCGAGGCGCAGCGTGCCATCATCCTGTTCGACGGCCTTCACCCACACCCGGCGCCGCGGGATGAAGAGACTCGTCAGCAGTCCAAGCAGAACGAGGATGGCGAACACGAGCACCCACACCTGGGTCGGGTCGTGGTGCACGTCGAAGGACGCGAAACGCGGAACGGACTTCGAGAAGTCTCCCTCGGCCGCTTTGGGAGTCGCGCTGTCGAACGTGACCGTGCCGAGGCCGTCCGGCAGGTCAACGGTCTGACCCGGCATCAGCTCAAGGGACTCAGTCCCGGTGACCCCGCCGGTGCGAGCGGTCATCTTGTCGGTGTCGAGCGAATAAACGGATGTCGGCACGCCGGCGTCCAGGCCCAGGTCACCCGTGTAGACCCGTAGCGTCAGCACCGGGTACGCAAGGTCGGGGAACGAGGAGAAGAAGGCGCCCGATTCCGTCGTGGCCTGGGTGGGGTAGAAGAACCCGATCATGCCGAGCTGCTCGGCGAGGCCGTCGGGCACCTTCACGACGCCGAGGGAGGTGAGGTTGGCATCTTGCGGCAGGAAGGGCACCGAGTCGGTGAAGACCGCCTTGCCGCTCGGGTCCGACACGGTGATCGTGGGCGCGTAGCCGTTGCCGAGCAGGAAGATGTCCGTGCCGCCGGTGCGCAGCGGGCCGTTGACCTTGACCTCGCTGCGCGTGGGCTCCCCGCCGGGGTGCGTCACACTCACGTCCGCCGTGAAGTCCACTGGCTGGCCGAAGGCCTGGCGGTTGGCCTCCTCGTAGGTCACGGAGAAATCGTCGAGGGTGAGTTTGTAGGGCTCCAGGTTGGCGTCGTTGAAGAAGCGGCCCGGGTTGAAGGAGTCGTAGGCGAGCAGGGCGTTGACGAAGGTCTGGCCCTCCACGAGCACACGCTGGCCGCTGAAGCCGAAACCGCCGCCGAAGCCCACGGTGATGAGAATCCCCACGAGCGCGGAGTGGAAGACCAGGTTGCCCGTTTCACGCAGGTAGCCCCGTTCCGCGGAGACGGAGAAATCGCCCGGCTTCCCGGCCCGGCCGGAGCCGTCGAAAAGTGCCGTGCGGTAGCCGCTGGACTTCAGAAGTGCCCTGGCGGAGCCGATTGCCGACGCAGGGTCCGTTCCTGCGGGAGAGGTACGCACGGTGAACCCGGCCAACCGCGCGAGCCGGGCCGGGGTCGCCGGCGGTTTCGCCTTGAGCGCCAGGAAGTGGTGCTTGGTGCGGGGGATGACGCAGCCGATGAGCGACACGAACAGCAGGATGTAGATCGCGGAGAACCAGGCGGACGAGTATACGTCGAAGGCCTGGATCTTGTCGAGGGCGGGGGCCAGGTCGGGGTTGTCGGTGAAGTACTGGGTGACGCCGTTCGGGTCCGAGCTGCGCTGCGGCACGAGCGAGCCAGGCACGGCGGCGATGGCGAGCATGAGCAGCAGGAAGAGGGCGGTGCGCATGCTCGTGAGCTGGCGCCAGAACCAGCGGAGCCAGCCGGTGAGGCCGAGCTTCGGCTGCACGATTCCCGACTCGGTGGGGGCCGGAGCCGAGTCGTAGTGGTCAGATGGCCGGGACAAAGCTGCCAATCACCCCTTGCAGGTCGAGGAGCCATGCGCTCCAGATTCCACTCACCATGAGCACACCGATCACGATGAGCAGAACGCCACCGAACAGGTTGATGGCACGGATGTGGCGTTTGAGAAAAGCGACGCTGCCGGTGGCCCAGTTGAAGCCGAGCGCGATGAGCAGGAAGGGGATGCCGAGGCCGAGGGCGTAGAAGAACGCGAGCAGGCCGCCTTGCCACGGGGATCCGGTGCCGAGGCTGAGCGAATTGATCGCCGTGAGCGTCGGTCCGGTGCATGGCGTCCAGCCGATGGCGAACACGGCCCCGAGCATCGGTGCGCCGGCGAGACCCATCTTCGGCCGCCAGTTGGACTTCACGGTGCGCTGCATCACACCGAATTGGCCGATGAAGACGAGGCCGAGCAGGATCACGACGGCTCCGGCGATGCGGGTGATCAGGTCACGGTACTGGTTGAGCCAGAACCCGGCCGCACCGAACACCACGCCGGTGAGCACGAAGATCACCGTGAACCCGAGAACGAAAAGTCCCACCCCGATGAGCAGCCGGCTGCGGCTTCGGCGATCCCGCTTGGCCGCGCTCGTGCTGCCGTCGGCGAAACCGCCGATGTAGGCGAGGTAGCCGGGCACGAGCGGCAGGATGCACGGCGAGGCGAACGACACGAGCCCGGCGAGCACAGCGATGGGAATTGCGAAGAGCAGCTGGCCGCTGAAGACGATTTCGCCGAAGGGATTCCCCACGGTCAGGATTCCTCGGCAACAGTGTCGCGAATCAGGGTCTCCAGGATGGAGGGGGACGTGACCTGGCCGAGGATGCGCGCGGCGACCCGACCCTGCTGGTCGAGCACGAGGGTGGTGGGAACGGCGTTCGGCGGAATGCTGCCGCTGAAGGCGAGCTGCATGGCGCCGTCGTCGACGTCCAGCACCGAGGGATAGGTGATGCCGTAGGTGTCATTGAACGCGCGGGCGTTGGCCGCCTGGTCGCGCACGTTCACGCCGAGAAAGGAGGCGCCGTTATCGGTGAACTGGGCATTGAGCTTCTGCAGGTCTGCGGCCTCCGCCCGGCACGGCGCGCAGCTCGCGTACCAGAAGTTCACCACGAGAACCTCGCCGGCGTAGTCGGCGCTCGAGACGGGGTCGCCGTTCTCGTCGAAACCGGCGAAGTCGATTGCCTCGCCGCGAGCGGAGGCGTCGATCTCCGTGACGCTGCCGTCACCGGCGATGAAACCCTTATTGCTGCCCTCGCGGTACTGGTCGGCGAGCGGGTCGGACGCGCAGCCGCTCAGCGCGAGGGCCGCAGCGACGAGAGCGCTGACGGCCACCAAACGGGCGCGACGGGGCGAACCGGAACCTGGGCGCCTCACACGGCACCGACATCCGTTGCCGAACCCTGCAGGTGCGCGGCCGGACTCGAGTAGCCGGTCTCCTCGAAGTGATCCCCGCGCCAGGACAGCGTGGTGATGCTGGAGAGCGCGCACCGGCGGGTGCGCGGGTCGTGCGCGAGGCGCTCACGGGCCAGGGTGCGGTGCACCATCCAGATGGGGAGCTGGTGGCTGACCAGCACCACGTCGCCCTCGTCGACGGACGTCCACGCGTCGTGGATGGCGGCGAGCATGCGGTCGGACACCGAGCGGAACGGTTCACCCCAGCTGGGACGCAGCGGGTTGATCAGCGCCGGCCAGTTGCGTGGGTCGCGCAGCGCTCCCCCGGGGCCGCGCATGCGCTTGCCCTCGAACCGGTTGGTGGGTTCGATGACGCGCTCGTCCGTTTCGACCGGAAGCGAGAACGCGTCGCCGATCGGGGCGGCGGATTCCTGCGCGCGCACCAGGGGTGAGGCGATCACACGCACGACGGGGCGCCCACGCTGGCGCAGTTCGGCGGCGGCGGCCTCGGCCATCTGCGCGCCCAGGTCCGACAAACGGTAGTTCGGCAGCCTGCCGTAGAGCACGCCCTCGGGGTTAAAAACCTCACCATGACGCACGAGATGAACTTGACTGGCTACCACCCGCTCAGTCTATTCGCGGGGCACCCGCGAATTTGCCGTGAGGAGGCCCGCTAAACTCAAATGGTGACTTCGCGCGTATTGATCAAGAACCTGTCCGCTCTCGACGACGGCACCGTTTCGGTGTCGGGCTGGGTCGATACCGTCCGAGACCAGAAGAAGGTGCAATTCGTCGTTCTGCGCGACGAGTCCGGCGCCGTTCAACTCGTCAATCCACGCACGACGGATGCCGATGGCGTCGTCGTTGCCGACGAGCCGGCCACGAGCATCTCCGGGCTCGCCCAGGGCACCTTCGTGACCGTGACCGGGCACCTCAAACACGACGAGCGGGTCAAGCTCGGCGGCATCGAGATCAAGCTGGCGACCCTCACCGTGGTCACCACGGCCATCCCGGAGACGCCGATCGCGGCGGACTCAAGCCTGGACAAGCGCATGGACTGGCGCTTCCTCGACCTGCGCAACCCCAAGCAGAACCTCATCTTCCGCATCCAGACCACGTTCGAGCACGCCCTGCGCACCTACTGGATCGAGCGCGACTTCATCGAGCTGCACACCCCCAAGCTGATGGCGAGCGCGAGCGAGTCCCGCGCAGAACTGTTTGAGGTGGGCTACTTCGACACGAAGGCGTACCTCGCGCAGAGCCCGCAGTTCTTCAAGCAGATGGCGCAGTCCGCCGGCTTCGGCAAGATCTTCGAGATCGGCCCGGCTTTCCGCGCCGATCCCTCCTTCACGAGCCGCCACTCCACCGAGTTCACCAGCATCGACTCGGAGATCAGCTGGATCGACAGCCACGAGGACGTCATGCAGCTGCACGAGGACCTCATGGTCGCCGGTTTCAGCGCGGTCAAGGCCAAACACGGCGACGAGGTGAAGGCCCTGTTCGACGTTGAGGTGACCGTTCCGAGCACGCCGTTCCCGCGCATCCCCCTCGCCGAGGCGAAGGAGATCGTGAAGAGCCGCGGCTACGAGGTTCCCCGCGACGACGACGACATGGACCCGGAGGGCGAGCGCCGGATCGCCGCCTACGTGGCCGAGAAGTTCGGTCACGAGTTCGTGTTCCTGACCGACTACGCCTCGAGCATCCGCCCCTTCTACCACATGCGCCACGAGGGCGATGCGAGCGTCACGAAGAGCTACGACCTGATTTTCAACGGCACGGAGATCTCCACCGGGGCCCAGCGCGAGCACCGCATCGACGTGCTCGAGGCACAGGCGATCGAAAAGGGCCTCGACCCGAAGGAAGTCGACGGCTACCTCGACTTCTTCCGCTACGGCGTTCCCTCGCACGGCGGATTCGGCATGGGCCTCGCCCGGGTGCTGATGCTCATGCTGCATCAGGCCTCGATCCGCGAGGTCACCTACCTGTTCCGCGGCCCGACGCGCCTGGAGCCGTAACCGCACCGCACGCACTGACAGAAAGCGGATGCCGCCCTGAGCTTCAGGGTGGCATCCGCTTTTCTTGTTTGTGCAGGTGGAGGGAGGGTTCTAGACCTCGAGGTCGACGGCGATGCGTGCCGAGACGACGGTGCGGATGTACTCGCCGATCTTCACGTGTTCCGGATGCGCCTGGTAGCGCGCGAGCGCGTCCAGGTCGTCGAAGTCCGCCACGAGAGCCAGGTCCCAGTTGGCGCCGCCGACGACATCCGCACCGACCGCAATCGTGCGGATCTCGGTAACGACGCCCAGGAGAGCGCTCAGGCCCGTTGAGACCCTGGTTGCCGCTTCAGCTTTCTCGACCGGATCGGTGGGGGCGAGCTGCCAGCAGACAATGTGACGAATGGTCATGAGACCTCCAGAAGGGCCGAGCGCAGGCGCATCGGGTCGATGCGCCAATAGTTGTGCACCTTGCCGTTGATGAGGAGCACGGGGATGTCTTCGACGTACAGGGAGTGCAGCTCGGCGTCATCGAGGATGGACCGCTCTTCGAGGGTGATGCCGGGCGCCGGGCGCTCGTCGACGACTTTCTGCATCACGGTCGTGACCAGTTCACGTGCGTCGTCGCACAGGTGACAGCCGGGTTTGCCGATGAGGGTGAGGTGAATGTTCGCCATCCTGCCACCTTAGTTGACGCGAAAACGGGCAAGCAAAAAGCGCCAGACCCAGGGGCCTAGCGCTCACGCTTGTTTTGTTGCTATTCAGTTCTTAGTTGCTACTTCTTATTGCGACGCTGGTGGCGGGTCTTACGAAGCAGCTTGCGGTGCTTCTTCTTTGCCATGCGCTTGCGTCGCTTCTTGATTACAGAACCCACAGGACCTCACAAAGAGTTGATTCGCCGCGGGACTCGCGACAGACACGAAAACCCCATTCTAACTGAGAAATTCGTCAGGTACTACGCAGAGTCGGCGATTGGCCTCTGAATGGCCATCTCAACGGCCGATTCCGGCACTCGAAATGACCGTCCGAAGCGGATGGCCGGAAGCTCCCCGGAGTGCACCATGCGGTAAACCGTCATCTTGGAGACTCGCATCATGTCGGCCACCTCTGCCACGGTCAGAAACCGCATATTCGCCAGATTCTGCTCCACGGTGAACCCTCACGCTCGGGACAACGCACACCAAACGGCTGCGTTGTGGGCAACTCTAGAGGTCGCCAACCGCCTCGTCTAGAGGTTCTTGCGCCATTTCTTCGCGGTGGCATCTTTCACGGCGTGGCTCATCTGGTACGAGGTGTCGGCGAAGGCCTTTCCGATTGCGGAGGCGAACGCGCGCTGCTCCTGCCGGAGGCCGGCTTCCTCGGCGGCCTGGGCTTCTTCATCCGTGTCGAAGTCGACGCTCAGAAAGGGAATCAACCAGTCTTCGATCGCTTCGAGCGGCGAATAGTCCAGGTGGTAGTAGCGGTGTTGCCCCTCTTCGCGCACGCTCACGAGCCCGCTTTCCCGCAGCACCTTCAGATGCTTCGAGACGGTGGGCTGGCTCAGACCCAGGTTGCCCACGATGTCGGAGACGCTGAGCTCGCCCCGAGCCTCGCCGCCCTGGTTGTGCCGGTCGAGAAGGATCCGAAGGATGTCCCGTCGGGTTGAATCCGCCACAACGTCGAAGATGTCTGCCATTACCTTAGGTTAGTCACTCCGCAGAGGTAGTACCATGTCAACTTGGCGCGGGTCGGAGGTTTTGGGGGTTGCAGGTGTTATCGAAGGCCTCGACCACGCGGTTTAATCATCACAAGGGCAGCTGGTTCGGCGGCATTCGTGACGCCGTAGACGGGCTCGTGCGCTCCTCCCCCAGCCGGTTCGCCATCCTGATTTTCACGGCCCTGATCCTGCTGTTCACGGTCCTGTTCTCGTTGCCGATCGCGTCGGCCGATCGCACGATCACCCCGCTGCACGACGCTCTCTTCACCGCGGTGTCGGTGATTTGCGTCACGGGTCTCACCACCGTGGACATGGCCACGCACTGGTCGGCCTTCGGCAACATCCTCGTATTCATCGGGGTGAACGTCGGCGGAATCGGCGTGCTCACCCTCGCGTCGATCATGGGGCTCGTGATCTCGCGCCGCCTCGGCCTGCGCAGCAAGCTCATGGCGGCAAGCGACAGCAACCCGTCCCGGATCCATGCGGGCCCGGTCAATGAGGGCCAGGCCATCCGGCTGGGTGAGGTCGGAAGCCTGCTGCTCACGGTCGCCGTCAGCGCCCTGGTGATCGAGATCGGTGTGGCGGCGCTCCTGTTCCCGCGGATGCTCACGGCCGGCGTCGATGCCGTCCAGGCCGTGTGGCACAGCTTCTACTACGCGGCGATGGCCTTCACGAACACGGGCTTCACCCCCAACGAGCTCGGAATCGGGCGATTCAACGAGGATCTCTGGTTTCTCGGCGCCCTCATGGTCGGCGTCTTCCTGGGCAGTCTCGGCTTCCCGGTGATCTATGCCTTCGCCCGCGGGTGGCGCAAACGTCGCGTCTGGTCGCTGCACGTCAAGCTGACCCTGGTGACGACGATTGCGCTCATGTTCGCCGGCATGGTCATCTACATCATCCTCGAGTTCGACAACCCGAAGACCTTCGGGTCGCTGGATGCCGGCCACACCATCTTTCAATCGCTTTTCCTGTCGGTGATGTCGCGCTCCGGCGGATTCGCCACGATCGAGATCAGTGACCTGCACGGATCGAGCCTGCTCGTCACGGACATGCTCATGTTCATCGGCGGAGGCTCCGCGTCTACCGCCGGCGGCATCAAGGTGACCACCCTCGCGATCCTCTTTCTCGCGGCATTCGCCGAGGCCCGCGGAAAGGCCCAGATGGAAGCCTTCGGACGCCGGATCCCGAGCGATATCCTCCGGCTCTCCGTCAGCGTCGTGCTCTGGGGGGCGACGACGGTGGCCGTGTCGACGATCCTGATTCTGCACATCTCCAAGGCCCCCCTTGAACATGTTCTCTTTGACGTGATCAGCGCTTTCGCCACCTGCGGCCTGTCCACGGGGCTCACCGGCGACCTGCCGCCGTCGGGGGTGTACGTACTTTCGGCCACCATGTTCATGGGACGGGTTGGTACAGTAACTCTCGCCGCCGCACTGGCTGCAAGCCACAGCAGGCAGCTGTTCAAGCGCCCCGAAGAAAGGCCCATCGTTGGTTGACCGCCTCAAGCACGACGCCCCCGTGCTCGTCATCGGACTCGGTCGCTTCGGCGCGGCCACAGCAGGCCAGCTCGATCGCCTCGGCCGGGAGGTGCTCGTCGTCGACATCAGCGAAGCCCTCGTGCAGAAGTGGTCGGAGCGCGTCACACACGCCGTTCAGGCGGACTCCCGCTCGCTGGAGGCCCTGAAGCAGATCGGCGCAGAGGATTTTTCCATCGCCGTGTGCGCGGTGGGGTCATCCGTTGAAGCGAGCGTGCTCATCGTGGCCAACCTCGTGGACCTCAAGGTGCCGCAGATCTGGGCCAAGGCGATCTCCAAGTCCCACGGCAAGATTCTCGAGCGCATCGGCGCCCACCACGTGATCTACCCGGAGGCGGAAGCCGGCGAACGCGCCGCGCACCTCCTGTCGGGGCGCATGCTCGACTTCATCGAGTTCGACGACGACTTCGCCCTCGTCAAAATGTACCCACCGAAACCGATTCGCGGACTGAACCTGATCGAATCCGGCGTGCGAGCCAAGCACAAGGTCACCGTGGTGGGCGTCAAGAGTCCCGGCAAGCCGTTCACCTACGCGACCGCCGACACCGTGGTGTCCGACCACGATTTGATCATCGTGTCCGGCACCGAGGGTGACATTGAGCGTTTCGCGGCCCTCGGTTCCTGAGCGGCACCATCGAACTCGATGAGCCGAAAGCGCGGTCTGCGGTTAGCCTTTCATTGGGGGTAAGAACCCGTTTGCTCAAAAGGTGGCCAAGATGACTCAAGATAATGCCGGACTCCCCCGGATCAGTGCGCTGGTTCGCGCGGATGCCACCGGGCAGGTGATCATCGACGGCACCAGCCAGATCGTGGTCGCGGTCGACGACGCCGGCGTTCGTGAGGAGATCGTGTCGGTCGCCACCGGAGTCGCCCGCGACCTCGACTCCCCCGTACGCCTTGAGGTCGAAGACGAGCAGGGTGTGTGGCCGCTCATCATCTACCCGGGCGGCCGGGTCGAATCCTCCGGAGACGTCGTCCCCACGACCGGTCCGCTGGGCACGCACACCGTCGAAAACGCGCAGCTCGCCTCTCCGAAGACCGATACGGCCGACACCGGTTCGGCGGTCGAGACAGACCGCTCCGCGGACATGGAGCGGTCAGACGACGTCGACCTCGAGCCGGTCACCGACCTGTCGTTTGCCCAGTTGCTTCGCCCTGCCCCCTTCGCGCGTCCCGTGGATCGTTCCGCGCCCGCCGACACCGACACCCGCACGAGCGGCCGTTCCGTGGGCTTTGACGCGTCCAACGTGACGCAGTTCGACGCGGCATCCGAGTATTCACCGGCATTCACGCCGCGCTCCGCCGCACTGCCGGCGGACGGTGTGGAGCCGGCCGACACCTTCGGTGTCTCCTTCATCGACTCGCTGCTGCACACCTCGGGGCCCGCCACCGCGGGCGGCGGAACCCAGGCCGAGGATGCGCAGCCGACCGCACGCTCCGACCGCTCGATCGTCACCCCGGCAACACGCCGGAGCGGTCCGCCCAACCTCGCCGATTTTCTCAGTTCCCGGCCGGCGCCGCCGGCCGGACCTGCGTTGCAGGGCTGGCAGGGCGCCATCCGTCGACTCACCGGGGGGCTGATTTCGGTCGGCGCGAGCGCGAGCGAACTGGCCCACCGCAACGCCGTCTCCGCCGTGCAGCGCAGCCTGAGCGGCCCGCGCACCATCGTGGTGCTCAACCCCAAGGGCGGGGCGCACAAAACCACCGCCACCCTGCTCATCGCCGCTACGTTCGGCATCTACCGCGGCGGCTACACGCTCGCGTGGGACAACAACGAGACCATGGGCACCCTCGGGGTGCGAGCGCAGGCGGCCCGGCACACGAACACGGCCGTCGACCTGCTGCGTGACCTTGATCGTTTCTCCGATGTGCGCTCGGCACGCGTCGGCGACCTCGACAACTATGTGCGCAATCAGGGCGACGCGCAGTTCGACGCGCTGGCCTCTGACCTGGACCCGGCCGGAGCGGCGAGCATCGACGCTGTGGCGTTTCGCAAGCTCCACGCCACGCTCAGCCGGTTCTACCGGGTGCTCGTGATCGACACGGGAAACAACATGCGGGCCAGCAACTGGGAAGCGGCCGTCGACACGGCCGATCAGCTCGTGGTCGTGTCGACGATTCGGGAAGACACCGGCTACGGCGCGGCGTCACTGCTTGACGGCCTGCGTCGCAAGGGACACGCCGACAAGGTGGCCCAGGCGGTCACCATCCTCGCCTCACCGTCCAAAACCGTCGACCAGCAGCTCTCGGCCCGCCTGCACGACCACTTCGGCCAACTCACCCGCACCGTGCTCGACGTGCCGCACGACCCGTCGCTCGTGGGCGGCGGGCCGCTGAACGTGGACACGCTCGCGCCGAACACGCGTGCCGCGTGGTTGCAGGCCACGGCCGCGATCGCCGAAGGCCTCTAGCGGCACACGCCCGGCCGCCGCGCGATGGCCTCCGGTTGTTACTTCAGGATCCGACGGCCCGGCGCATCCGCCGGCCGCATGAACGTGCGGCCCGGCGGATGCGCGGGAGCGGGATCTCCTGAACCAGGAACCGAAAGGGCGGGCCCTGCCGGCTTGTCAGGCGCGGATCAGGACGCGGCGAGTTCCCGGGAGCGCGCGAGCGCGGCATCCGTCGCGGTGTCGAACAGCTCGCGCAGTCCGCCCTTTTGCAATTCGGCCACGGCACGCTCCGTCGTGCCGCCGGGGCTCGTCACCTGACGGCGCAGCTCCGTGGCCGACTTGTCGGAGACGGCGAGCAGCGCACTCGCGCCGAGGAAGGTGCCGTTGACCATGACGGCGGCCTGTTCAGGGGTGAAGCCCTTCGCCACGGCCGTGGCGGTCAGCTGCTCGATCAGGTAGAAGACGTAGGCCGGACCGGATCCCGACACGGTGCCGAGGGCATCGAGCTGTTCCTCGGGCACGACGAGCACGTCGCCGACGGTGGCGAACAGGGCCTGAGCCAGTGCGAGGTCTTCGGCGCTGGAGCGCGATCCGGCGCTCAAGCCGGTGACGGCCATGCCGACGACGGCGGGGGTGTTGGGCATCGACCGGATCACGTGGGCGGAATCGGGCAGCAGCGATTCGAAGGTGGCGACGGTGACGCCGGCGCAGACGCTGATCACGAGGGCGCCGGGCTCCAGGTGATCGGCGATCTCGGTGAGCAGGTCGGGCACCATGTAGGGCTTGACCGCCACAACAACGATCTGGGCTCCGGTGATGGCCTTGAGGTTGGCCTCGGGGTCGTTCTCGGTGGCGAAGGCCGTGACGCCGGCCGTTCCGGCGAGCTCGGCCGCCTTCTCGGCCGTGCGGTTGGTCGTGCGAATACCGCCATCGACCTCCACACCGGGCTTGAGCAGTCCAGCCAAGACGGCCCGGGCCATGGAGCCGGCTCCGAGGAACGCGATTGTGGGCAGGGTTACGGTTTCGGTAGAAGTCATCCGTTCAGTCTACTTTCGCGTCCCCTGCCGACGCGTGGTGGGACTGAAACACGGAGCGTTCTAGGATGGGCGAATGAGTGCATCCGGCGGCAACAAGGCAATCGTGGCGGCTTTCGGCGCCAATCTCGGAATCGCGGTGACGAAATTCGTCGCGTGGGGTTTCTCCGGCTCCTCCTCCATGCTCGCCGAGGGTGTGCACTCCCTCGCGGATTCGGGCAACCAGCTGCTTCTGCTGCTCGGCGGCCGCAAGGCGAAGCAGCAAGCCGACCGGGAGCATCCGTTCGGTTATGGACGCGAACGCTACGTGTACGCCTTTGTGGTGTCGATCATCCTGTTCTCGATCGGTGGCGTTTTCTCCCTGTATGAAGGCGTGAACAAGCTGCAGGATCCGCATCCGCTCGAGATGGCGTGGATCCCCATCGTCGTGCTCCTGGTCGCCATGGTTCTCGAAGGTTTCTCGCTGCGCACCGCCGTGCGGGAATCGAATCATGTGCGCGGTGAGCAGAGCTGGGTGGAGTTCGTACGCCACGCGAAGGCTCCCGAGCTGCCCGTGGTGCTGCTTGAGGACGTTGCGGCGCTCACCGGACTCATACTGGCGTTCCTCGGCGTGGGAATCACGATCATCACGGGCGATCCGGTCTGGGACGCCGTCGGCACCATCTGTATCGGTGTGCTCCTGGTGATCGTCGCTGTCGTGCTCGGCATCGAGACCAAGAGCCTGCTGGTGGGCGAGGGGGCGAACACGACGGACCGGAGCGCGATCGAAGCGGCCATCCTTGCGGGCCCAGAGACGGCCCGCATCGTTCACCTGAAGACGCTTTACCTCGGCCCCGACGAAATGCTCGTCGGGGCAAAGGTCGCCGTCGACTCGAACAAGCGCTTCTTCGTCGTGGCGGCCGACATCAACGCCATCGAACAACGCGTTCGTGCCGCCGTACCGGTCGCCCGGGTAATCTACATTGAGCCGGATGTCTGGATCGACCCCACGGACGCCAGCCCGCCCACCGACACCTTTGTGATCAAAGGGCTGGAGTAGCACCACCGGCCCGGGCACCCCGGCGGGCCGGGTCGTCGAAGAAGGCCCGCAGGAGGTCGCCGCATTCCTGCTCGGCCACCGCACTGAACACCTCGACCCGGTGGTTGAGCCGCCGATCGCGGAGCACGTCGTAGACCGAGCCTGAGGCTCCCGCCTTCTCGTCCCATGCACCGAACACCACGACGGGCAGGCGGGCGGCGAGGATCGCCCCGGCGCACATGACGCACGGCTCCAGGGTTACCACGAGGGTGCATCCGGTGAGGTGCCAGTCGCCCGCGGCCAGGGCTGCCGCGCGAATGGCGACGATCTCGGCGTGCAGGGTCGGGTCCTGGTGCAACTCGCGTTCGTTGCGTCCGCGGCCGATGACGTCGCCGGTCGCATTCACCACCACGGCTCCAACCGGGACGTCTCCGGTGGCCAGGGCGGCGCGCGCCTCGTCAAGGGCCAGCCGCATGAGCGCTGCGTATGCGTTCATGGTTGACACCGTCCTTGTCGTCGCGCGGCATGCTCACAAAGCGGAGCAGTAGAATCGAGCCTATGCGAGTCCATGTAGCCGACCACCCGCTCATCACCCATAAGCTCACGGTGCTGCGTGACACGACCACTCCCTCCCCCCTCTTTCGTTCGCTGGTGGAAGAGCTCATGACACTCCTCGCGTACGAGGGCACCCGCGGCGTGCGGGTCGAAGCGGTCACGGTGCAGACCCCGGTATCGGCCGCCCAGGGCGTGCGCATCAGCGACCCGAAGCCCCTCGTCGTGCCCATTCTGCGCGCCGGCCTCGGAATGCTCGAGGGCATGGTGAAGATGCTGCCGACAGCCGAGGTGGGCTTTCTCGGAATGGCGCGCAACGAAGAGACGCTTGAGCCGACCACGTACGCCGAGCGCCTGCCCGATGACCTGTCCGATCGGCAGTGTTTCGTGCTCGACCCGATGCTCGCCACCGGCGGCTCGCTGATCGCGGCCATCAATTTTCTTTTCGCACGCGGCGCCACCGACGTCACCGCCATCTGTATCCTCGCCGCACCCGAAGGTCTCGCGGCCGTGGAGAAGGCCCTGGAGGGGCGCGAGGTCACGATCGTGCTCGGTGCGGTCGATGAGCGTCTCGATGAGAACGGCTACATCGTGCCGGGTCTCGGCGACGCCGGTGACCGCCTGTACGGTCTCGTCTAACCCCGGTCGGTACCCCCGTCCCCGGCGCGTCGCCGCAGCTTCTGCGGTCCACGGCGCGCCGGAGGGCGCCAAGTTCAATGAAGTTTGATGAAAGACCGCTCCGTCACAGATTCCTTCGTCAAAGGCCCTTTTGTGACGGATTCGCCTACTCGCGTTCGAGCGGATGAACGTGGTGCGCGTCACGCGGCGTAACCCCTCGTAACCGAATTGACACACCACGTCACATTCCGCTTGACTCGCAGTTATGACAACAACCGCAACCCCCCTGACCTCCCTCGAGGCCCCCGGGAATGCCGGCATGATGATGGCCGGTTCCCCCGCCGTCGCCTGTTGTCGAATGTGCCGCTAACCAACGCGCGGCCCCCTCGCTGAGTTCCCAGCCTATTCATCTTCACCTGCGCAGTAAAAAAGCGGTGACCGGATAGCCGAACTCCCGAACGCTTCCCTCCGGACGCCTTCGACACCCGGCACTCGTGCCTCACACCCGAACCCAGAGCGCCGTACGCCGGGTTCGCCCCGCTTTTCATGCAAGGAGTTCTCTCATGTCGCTCGCCCAGATCCACTCCAGCCGCCCCGCCCTCAAGATCGTTGACCAGCCGGCACCGCGCATTCGTGCCGTACCCAGCGGAACCGAGGCCCGCGGCTTCGTTCTCTACGTCGGAATCGACGAGGCCAAGGCGGCCGCCGCCGGTACGAGCCTGCACCGTATCGTTGAGGCGCTCAAAGCGCTCACGGGCGATATCGCCCCGTCCGCGGAGACCTACGCGGCCGTCGCCCTCGCCCCGGAGAATTCCGGCGGCCGCGATGTCGACGTGGTTCGCCTGGCGCTCCAGGACCCGTCCGCCCTCGCCGACCACCGCACCGAGGTCGAAGAGCTCGATCGCGCACGCAGCGGAGTCGTCGTCGACATTTCCCGCAAGCGCGTCATCCTCGACAATGAGACGGCCAGCCTCACCTACAAGGAATTCGAGCTGCTGCAGTACCTCGTACTGCGCGAGGGCCGGACGATCGACCGTGCCGAGATCATCTCCTCACTGTGGGACGCCAACGACGACGAGGACACGCCGAACGAGCGCACCATCGACGTGCATGTGCGCCGCCTCCGCGCCAAGCTCGGACGCTATGAGGACATCGTTCGCACGGTGCGCGGTGTCGGTTACCGCTTCGACCGCCACGCCGACGTCTCGATCCGGCAGGCGACCACGCCGAGCCCCGACCGCTTCTAACGGCGCTCAGGGACATGGGCGACGGGGACATGATTGAGGGCCGGTCGTAGAGGCTACGGCCGGCCCTCGTCCCTTGCACCAAGAGTGTCCTGCAATCACATTCACGTCGTCCGCCACAGCAAACGGTTGACGCACTACGAATATATAACGAATGAATAACGAATGCCACCCGTGCGGCCGTTATTCTCCTGTAAATTCCCTCCGAGCCGTCTCGATGCGCGACCGTCCTGCATGAGTCCCTATCCTTAGAGGGATCGTGGCCTCAGTCCGTGAGGAGCGATGGCAATGGCGAGGAGCCGGAGTGGTTGATCGGGACGTGGCCGTGACGGCATGGGAGTCGCTCTTCCGGGCCCAGGTGGCCATCATGCGCAGCCTCGCCGCTGATTTTCCATCGCGAGACATCTCCCTCAACGAGTACGACGTGATGTTCAACCTGTCCAGGCAGCCTGATCGCCGCATCCGGTTGCGGGATCTGAACAGCCACGTACTGCTCACGCAGCCGAGCGTGAGTCGCCTCGTGGACCGCCTCGTCGCGCGAGGCTACGTCTGCAAACTCATCGACCCGGACGACGGACGCGGCGCGATCGTGCAGCTCACGCCGGAGGGGCTGGCCCTGTTCAGGCGCGTTGCCGTGGCCCACATGGACACCATCGTCGATCGGATCAGCGACACCCTGAACACGGACGAACTGCTCGAACTCACCGATTTGTGCAATCGACTGCGCACGCGCGGGGCCAGCTGACCAGACGCGGCAATGGCGGTGGGGCGAGGGCCCTACCCCGCACCCCACCGAGGCAGTCCTTCCCAGGAATGCCTTCCTCACCGGACATCCGAACAAGGTCCGGCGAGAACACTTCGACCCCGGGCAACTGCACTGTCGCCGTAGGGAAATTAAGAATATCTCACCTACCGCACATGGTAGCTGAGTCTGCCCCCATTTGACCGATCCGACGACATTGGGGGGCACGCCTGAGCGGGCGCGTGGCCCCCATTGGCACCGCAGACGGCGATGTTGGGCGATAGTGGCCCTTTTGTTCACGACCCCAACGGCCCCCTCGGGCAAGCCGCCCCTTTCGAGGGCCACGGAGCTCGCCTAGGATAAGCAGGCCGGGTCACAGCACCCCGGTGGGCGTTGTTGTCCCGGCACCTTTTTTTGATTCCTTGGCGACCGCGACGAAGAGAAACGCCCATCGCCGCGCAGGCCGCTGGCACCCTCGATTTCGCCCTGTCCAGAACCGTTGATTCCGACACGCTCTACGGCGATTCCGTCGCCGTGTCCCTGAACGCGTCGAACAGCGGCGCGACACCGGGCTACAACCTGTGGGCACCATCGGCAACACCGTCTGGCTCGATGCGAACGGCGACGGTGTCAGAACTCCGGTGCGGCCGGGATCCCCGAGGCGACGGTGACGCTCACCTGGGCGGGCCCGGACGGCGCGCTCGGGGCACGTCGAGCCTGTCCGGTATCGTGTTCGATGACTCGAACCGCAGTGGCACTCAGGACTCGGGAGAGAGAGGCATTGCGGGGGTGGAGCTGACCCTCACCTACGATGGCCCGCGCGGCCCGCTCTCGATCGTGATGACGACGGACTCCGACGGAGCGTGGTTCCGCTGGGCGCTCTTCACCGGAATTGCCTTGCTGTTCCTGGGTGGCGGAGCGTACTTCCTGTCGCGTCGCCAGGAACGGCGCCGGCCACAGTAGGCGTCCCGTAGTCTCTCGCTTAAACCACAAAAGCCCCGCAACCACTGGGATTGCGGGGCTTTTTGCTGGTGCGCCCGGAGGGATTTGAACCCCCGACCTATTGATCCGTAGTCAATTGCTCTATCCGCTGAGCTACGGGCGCCTAATTACTTCCGACTGAACCGCTCGGAGGCAACTTGAAAACTATACCAGCCTTTTGCGACTCGTCTTGCCCATCGCCCCTCTCGCGCCGAAAGAAGTGCCTCAACGACGGCCCCCTAGCCCGTGCCACCGGCCGGTGGTTTACTGGCCGCATGGCTTCCCCGACTGCTGTTGAAACGTCATTCGACTACTCGTCCCTCAGAGCCCTGTTCATCAATTGCACGCTCAAACGAAGTCCCGAAACCAGCAACACGCAGGGGATCATCGATCTGAGCGCGCACGTCATGCGAGGCCAGGGCGTACACGTCGACGTGGTCCGAGCGATCGACCACGACATCGCCACCGGCGTCTACCCCGACATGACCGAGCACGGTTGGGCGAACGATGCCTGGCCCGCCCTGTTCGAAACGGTGCTCAGCGCGGACATCCTCGTGCTGGCCGGCCCCATTTGGCTCGGGGACAACGGATCCGTCACCAGGCGCATCGTCGAACGCCTCTACGCCATGTCGGGGCAGTTCAACGCCAAGGGCCAATACATCTACTACGGCAAGGTCGGCGGAGCCCTCATCACCGGCAACGAAGACGGGGTGAAGCACTGCAGCTCCAACCTGCTGTACAGCCTGCAGCACATCGGCTACGCCATCCCACCCGGAGCGGATGCGGGGTGGATCGGCGAAATCGGCCCCGGCCCCGGGTATCTCGATCCGGGGTCCGGCGGCCCGGAGAATGACTTCACGAATCGAAACACCACATTCATGAGTTGGAACCTCATGCACCTGGCGGCGATGCTGCAGGCCAACGGCGGCATTCCCGCATGGGGCAACCTGCGTAAGAGTTGGGACCACGGCGAGCGATTCGGGTTCGCGCCCCAACCGGGATAGTCGAAACCACGCGAAACCAGCACTCAGCACTCAGCACCGGACATCGGACATCGGACATCGGAACAGGCATCGGAACAGGCACGGGAACGGGAACGGGCGTCGGCAGGAAGGGGCGCGGCACATGGGCACGCACGCATCACCAGTCATCAGCACCTCCAGCACCTCCAGCACCTCCGTCGTACGCAGCACAGGCAGCGCGCCGCCATCCCTGCCTCATCGACGCCCCGCGTCGCTGATAAACGCTGCCGGCACCCTCACGCAGAGCAGCGCAGCCACGCACGATCACGGCGCTCCTGCCGTCCCCGACACGGCAGCTCCGTCGGCGCGCACCGCATGTGACGTGTCCGTGACGGGAGGCGTTGTGCGGGGGGTTCGCGAGGGTCCCGTCGTGGCGTGGCGCGGAATTCCCTACGCGGCACCACCGATCGGCCGGTTGCGCTTTCGCGCTCCCCAGCCGGTGGTGCCGTGGCGTGGCATCCGGGACGCTCGTCGTTTCGGGGACGTGGCCTGCCAGATTCCCCGAAGCCCGCTGCGCGTGAAGTCCGCGCGCACGCAGGCGAGCGAGGACTGCCTCACCATCAACGTGCTCGCACCCGCGGTGGGACGGCGCACACGGCTGAGCCTCCCCGTGATGGTATTCATTCACGGCGGCGGGTACAGCGTCGGCTCATCACAGGATTTTCCGGACCAGGGCGAGGCGTTCGTGCGCACGGGCCGGGTCGTGTACGTGAACTTCAACTACCGGCTCGGCGCCCTCGGCTATCTGGATTTCAGCCGGTATTCGACGCCGGCACGGCCGTTCGAGAGCAATCTCGGGCTGCGTGACCAGGCGGCCGCCCTGAAATGGGTGCACGAGAATATTCGTTCTTTCGGCGGCAACCCGAACAACATCACCCTGTTCGGCGAATCGGCCGGAGGCAACGCAGCCATCACTCTCATGGCCACGCCGTCGGCCCGCGGTCTCTTCTCTCGGGTCATCGCCCAGAGCCCGCCGCCCGGGGCTGCGTACGCCCCCGAATTGGCCGCCGCGTGGGCCGACGAGTTCCTGCACGAGCTGCGGCGGCTGACGGCCGACGACGAGCGCGGGCCCGCCGAGCTGCTGGAACACGCGGATGTCGGCCACTTGCTGACCGCCGCCCTCACCCTCCAGATGCATACGCCCGATGCGCAGCCCGGGACTTTCCCGCTCGCTCCCGTGGTGGACGGGGATTTTCTCCCCGAACGACCGGTCGACGCGTTCCGGCATGGTCGGGCGCACCGCGTGCCGTTGATCATCGGGACGAATGATCGGGAAGGGTCGGCCTTCAGAGGGCGGGTGAGTATTCTTCCGACGTCACGAGCCCGCATCCGGGCGCTCTTCGAGCGGGCGCCGGAGAACGTGCGTGACGCCATGCGCGAGGCCTATCCGGGATTGCACACCAGGCGCATGTCATCGGATTTCGGCGGCGACTTCGCCTTCTGGTTTCCGAGCGTGACCGTGGGATCGCTGCACTCCCGAGTGGCCCCCGTGCACTTTTATCGCTTTGATCTTGCGCCTCGCTTGATGCACGTGATCGGCCTCGGCGCCACGCACGGCATCGAACTCTTCGCCCTGTTCAATGACGTCGACACGGTGTTTGCCCGTACGGCGACGTCTCTCGGCGGACGACGGGCGTTCATCAACGCGGGCGAGCGGATGCGCCGGCATTGGGTGCACTTCGCATGTACGGGTGTCGTCGAGCACTCGTGGCCGGCGTACACCGAAAACGATCGCCGAACTCTGATCATCGACGCGATCGATCGGGTGGAATCCGACCCGCGCGGCCACCGTCGGGAGGCCTGGCAACGGTTTCTGCCCGACGTTTAGCCCAGCCCCGGGCGCGGGCTCCGCCGTCGCGAAGGTGTTTAGCCGTATCGGCCTCACGGTCGGTACGGCATCCACCTCCGCGGAGCGAAGCCAGAGCGGGGCCCTAGTGCTGAGCCGCGGACGTGTCGGGAGCGTCGGGAGCTGGCGACTCGGGCGCGTGGGGCCGAGGGTCGTGGGGCTTGGGGCGCGGTGTGTCAGACATCTGTAGTACCTCTCTCAAGTTACTTTCCGGTCTGTCGGGCGAGCTATCGACCGACGTACAGCTGACCGTACTCCCCTTCACCGGCATTGCCGTGCAACCCACCCGGAAAGGGCCAAGCAGTCCGTGACACGCCAGGCTAGTCATGATAATGTCATTACAACTTGCCAAACAGAACACAATGTAAGGGGCCGGCATGAGCGCGACGAACGAAGAGAACGTGCTTCCCATGGGCCTCTTCATGGACCTCGAACGGTCGGGGCCGATCCCCCTGTACTTCCAGGTGTCGCAGCGTATTGAGAAGGCGATCCTGAGCGGCGAGCTGCCCGTCGGCGCACGCCTCGAGAACGAGGTCGGTCTGGCTGAGCGCCTCGGGCTGAGCCGCCCGACCGTGCGCCGAGCCATCCAGGACATCGTCGACAAGGGCCTGCTGGTTCGCCGCCGCGGGATCGGCACCCAGGTCGTGCACGGCCAGGTCACGCGCAAGGTTGAGCTCACCAGCCTCTATGACGACCTCACCAACACACACAAGGTCCCGTCCACCCACCTGCTCACGTTCGAGAGCGTGCCGGCGGATGCCCCAGTGGCGGAGAAGCTCGCGTGCGACGTGGGAACCCCCATCCTGCATATCCGTCGCGTGCGCCTCGCCGACGACGTTCCCGTGGCCGTGATGGAGAACTGGCTGCCCGAGGAGTTCCTCACAATGGAGCCCGAGGACCTCGTGACCTACGGGCTGTACCAGGTGCTGCGCTCGCGCGGTGTCACGATGCGCGTGGCTCGCCAACGCATCGGCGCCCGCAAGTCGACGCACGAAGAATCCGAGCTGCTCGACGTGGAGAAGAACGCGGCCCTGCTCACGATGGACCGTACCGCTTTCGACGACTCCGGCCGCGCCGTCGAGTTCGGCCATCACTGCTACCGCCCCGATCTGTATTCCTTCGAGGTCACCCTCGTCGAGAAGTAGCCGCTAGGCCGTCGGGGGCCTCCTGAGCTCTTCGGCGAGGGCGTCGAGCTCCGCGCCTCCGGCCATCAGCCGGGTCATCTCGTCGAGCGAAATCTCGCTCCGGGCAAACAACCCGAGGCTCGTTCCGCGGCGCAGCAGCAGGAAGCGATCGCCAACGGGGTAGGCGTGGTGCGGATTGTGCGTGATGAAGACCACGCCGAGCCCGAGATCCCGAGCCTGCGCGATGTATTTGAGCACCACGGCGGCCTGTTTCACGCCGAGCGCGGCGGTCGGTTCGTCAAGGATGATCGCCTTCGCCCCGAAGTACACCGCACGGGCGATGGCGACAGACTGCCGCTCACCTCCGGACAGAGTGCCGATCGGCTGGTCGACGTCGCGCAGCTCGATGCCCATCCGGGCCAGCTCGGTCAGCGTGGTGCGTCTCATCCGTTTCACGTCGAGGCGGCGGAAGGGCCCGCGCCCGCGTGTCAGTTCGGAGCCGAGAAAGAAATTGCGCCACACGGGCATCAGCGACACAACGGCGAGGTCCTGGTACACCGTGGCGATGCCGAGCGCGAGAGCGTCGCGCGGGCTCCCGAAGCGGCGGGGTTCGCCGTTCCAGAGCAGCACCCCCTCGGACGCCGCGTGTGCCCCCGCCAGGATCTTGATCAGCGTCGACTTGCCCGCGCCGTTGTCGCCGAGCACGCAGAGCACCTCCCCCGCCCCGACGGACGCCGATACGCCACGCAGCGCCACGATCGACCCGTATGTCTTGCCGATGCCGCGAACCTCGAGCAGGGGCGTGACCCCGGATGCCGCCGCGCTCACGATCGCTCCCCCGCCTGGCGTCGCACGTACAGGTTGACCAGCACCGCTATCAGCAGCATGCCGCCCAGAAACGCCTTCAGCCAGTTGTTGTCCCACTGTGCGAAGACGATGCCCTGCAGGGTCATGCCGTAGATCAGGGCACCGAGGGCGGCGCCTATCGCGGATCCGTAGCCGCCGGTGAGCAGGCATCCGCCCACCACGGCGCAGATGATGTAGATGAATTCCTGACCGATACCCGTCGTCGCCTGGACGGTCGACACGTCGAAGAGTTGGAGCATACCCACGAGCCAGCCGGCGCCCGCGGTGGTCATGAACAGGCCGGCCTTCACCCTCATGACCGGCACGCCGAGCTGCCGGGCGCTCGCAGGCTGCCCGCCCACCGCGAAGATCCAGTTGCCCGCACGGGTGCGCAGCAGGATCCATGTGGCCACGGCGGTCACCGCGATCCACCAGACGACCGCCGTTTTGATGTTCGCGCCCAGGAACGGGAACGACGACCCGAAGTACACCTTGACCGCGTCGAAACCGGGAACGGCCCCCATGCCCTGGATGGCCACGGACCCGGTGATCAGCTTCGTCACGGCCAGGTTCATGCCCTGCAGGATGAAGAAGGTGGCCAGCGTCACTATGAAGCTCGGCAGGCCGGTTCGCATCACGATGACCGCGTTTCCGGCCCCGATCAGCAGCGCCGCGGCGAGCGCGATCAACATGGCGAGCCAGATGGCGAGCCCCCACTGGGTCGTCATCACACCCACGATGAGGCCCGTGGTTCCGGTCATCGCACCGGCGGACAGATCGAACTCCCCGCCGATCATCAGCAGGGCGACGGCGACGGCCATGATCCCGAACAGTGACGCCGAATAGAGCCAGGTCGAGACGCCCGCAGGGGTGAGAAACACGGGTGCCATCAGCGAGAAGAACGTGAAGACGGCCAGTGCCGCGACCGCTGCCCCGATTTCGGGCCGACGCAACAACGTCACGGTGCGACGTGCGGTCGTGGTCCGTTCATGGGCCGGCGCGAAAGCGGTGCGCGTCACCGCGTACCGTTGGCGGCGAACCGGGCGACCTCGGCCACGTTGTCGCTCGTGACGAAGCCGGGCCCTGAATACACCGGCCGGCCGCCACCGACCGTGTCGCCGTTGCGCTTCTGCAGCGTGAGGAACACGACCGGCAGGTATCCCTGAGAGTAGGGCTGCTGGTCCACGGCGAAGAGAATTTTGCCGTCTTCGATGAGTGTGGTCACGTCGGCGGACACGTCGAAGGTCGCGAGCGTGGCGGTGCTTGATGCTTCGGCGATCGCCTGCGCCGCGGCGACACCCACGGCCGGTTGGAGCGTGAGCACGCCATCGATCGACGGGTCGGCCAGGAGCTTGCTCTTGACCGTGTTCTGGGCATCCGCGATGTTGGCAATATCGACCTGCACGTTGGACAGGGTGCCGCCGAGGGTGTCGGCGGCTCCCTTGCAGCGATCTTCAAGCCCGGAGTTCCCGGCCTCATGGATCACGCAGATCACATTTGTCACGCCGGCCTTGGCGAGCTGCTCCCCCGCGCCCTGACCCGCAATGAACTCGCTCTGACCCACGTGGGTCTGCGCACCGAATGCCTTCGATTCCTCGAGGCCGGAGTTGATGGTGATCACCGGGATTCCAGCCGCAACGGCGCGCTCCACCGCGTCTTTGACACCGGCGGGATTGGCCAGCGACACGATCAGGCCGTCGGGCTTCGACGCGATCGCCGCATCGATGAGCTGACTCTGCTTCACCGGGTCGCCATCGCCCTGGTACGTGACCGTGGCGCCCAGGTCGGTACCCGCCTGTTCCGCGCCACTCTTCACGACGTCCCAGAAGGAGTCGCCCGGGGTGCCGTGCGTGACCATCGCGATGACGGCCTCATCAGCCGATGCCGCGGTCGTCGTGTCGCCGGGGGCGGCGGTGCAACCGGCCAGGGTCAGCGGGATGAGGATGAGCGCGACGAGCCAACTCTTGTGCTTTTTCATTTTCTGCAACCTTCGTTGCCTCAATTCTGGCCTGTCCGACGCGAATTCGCCGCACCGGCGCACGAAAACGAGGCCGATGCCGTCTCCCGAACCGCACTCGGGAGTCTTGCGCTCACGCGTCACAAAACCGCACGTGCGCCCGAAATATTGGGCGCACGTGCGGTTTTGTGACGCGTGGACTCAGGCGAAACGGATGGGATCCATCATCAGGTCGCGCTGATCTTCCGGCGAATGTTGCCATGGCGGATCGGCATCCGTCGCTGTATATTGGGAGCGAAATGCGATAGTCAGTGCCTGCGCGCTGCGGCGGAAGCACGTCAGGCGAGGCTTCGCTTACGGGAATGTCGGCCACGTTCGCGTTCAGCACTCGCGGTCTGCTGGTCGGTGTTTTCGATACCAATCGAATACACGCCAGAGGAGGCGTTTGCAATGCTGAAAGAATTACATCCAGTTCTACCGGCCGCAGATCTCAGCCGCGTCCGCACGTTTTACCACGATGCGCTCGACCTGGATCCCGTCGAGGTGCTTGAGGGCATGCTCGTGTACTCGGGGCCGGGGTCCGGTTTTGAGATCTACGAGACAGAAAACGCGGGTACCGCCAAGAACACCCAGATGAGTTTCATCACCGACGATCTCGATGGCGAGATGGCCCGGCTGCGCGCACGCGGTGTCGTGTTCGAGGACTTCGAGGTCCCGGGCATGAAGACCGTCAACGGCGTCGCCGAGACGGACGAGATGAAATCCGCCTGGTTCAGGGACACGGAGGGCAACTTCATCTGCATCACGGAGATGCTGTCCTGACGCTCGCCCGCGTTATCGGGCGGATGCCGCCGGGTGTGGTTCCGGCGGCATCCGCCCGTGTGCAGGCTGGCTCCGGGCAGACCGGGCCCGGGCTAGTAGTCGCCCTCGCCGGGATGGGACTCGGCGTGCGAGGCCTTGAGCAGGGCGAGGTTGACGAGCAGGAACATGTCCAGGCGATCCGCCCGGTGCTCGGCATACTCGGCTGCTGTGGGATCGATCGCGAGCGAGATCAGGCGGGTTGACACGGCGTCGCGAATCTCCTCGCTCGCCTCCCGCTGGGCGCGTTCCACGAGCAGGGCAACGTGATCCTCGGCGGCGGCCTCGGCATCCAGGGCCAGGGTGAGTCTCTTGTGCACCTGCAGGCGCAACGCGAACTGGGTCAGGTCCCCGCGTTGATCTTCGGTGAGATCGAGTCCCCACCGGTGCTTGCCGACGTCTTTCCTCAGGCGACTGACGCGTTCCGCGTACTCCTCGTTCTGGCGGGCGAGCAGGCTCAGCTCTTCGCGCGCGGTCGCGGCATAGCGCGCCGGGTCGTAGTCGACGTGCTCCCGCAGGGCACCGATGATGATGTCGTTCTTGACCGCCATGCGCACGGCCGAGAGGGCGATGAGAAAACCCTCGTCGACCATCCGATCGACGGAGGGCGGCTCGGCGGTCGGTTCCTCGGGTGGGGCGACGGCGCGACGGCGCGAACGTCCTCGGCGCATGGCCACACCACCTCCCTGTGTACGTCTGATTTTACAGGGCGGAATGCGCTCCGCCCGCCGCCGTCACGTGCTGAGAAATTGCGCGCATCCGCCCAGCGCGATTCAGCCTTGCCCCTAGAATTCTCCTACACGCGGTCCCACCAGGGCGATGAACGGAGCACATTTCTATGAAACATGTATCGGAGTCAACGTGGGAGCGGTTGAAGGGCGAGGCCGCTGCCGACCTTTACGACGAGCTGCACCACGAGCCGGCGGCCGACGCGCCCGACGGCACACGGGCTGGAGCCGACAAGCCCGCCGTCCGGGAATACAGCTCGCATGCGGAGTCCGCCGACGACTAGCCCGGCACACTCTCGGAAACGTCGACGCCCGGCGGTGTGGCCGAGTCGGCTCCCTGCCGTCCGAAAGGTTGGTCAGTGACAGCCCTGAACAGGATCTTTCGAATCGGCCTGGGCCTGAAAGCCGCGGACGGAGTTCTGGAACTCGTCGGCGGCGTACTGCTGTTTGTCGTGTCTCCGAGTCAGATCAGTTCTGCTGCGCGCCTTCTCACCCTGCACGAGTTGGGTGAGGATCCCCACGACGTGATGGCGACGAGCCTGGTGCGGCTTGCCGAGAGCCTGACCGTGTCGGCGTCGCTCTTCGCTGCGCTGTACCTTCTCGTGCACGGCGTCGTGAAAATCGTCCTGGTGTGGGCAGTTCTCCGGAACTCGATGTGGGCCTACCCCTGGATGATTGCGTTTCTGCTGGCCTTCGTGACCTACCAGCTTTATCAAATCGCCCTGTCATTCTCGATCTGGCTGGCGCTGCTCACGGTCTTCGATCTTTTCATCGCCTGGCTCACCTGGCGTGAATATCAGTCACACCGCGCGCTCTCCGAGCCCCGCTGAGGGTGAGAACTCACGGCTTCGACGATGGCGAGGTGCCCTGAGCGCCTCGCCGCGGCCGCGCTACTCGGCGACGATGTCGCCCATGGCAGTGTTGCCCTTGCGGTCATCCAGTTTGCCGAAGGCGCTGTGGAGCAGGCTCTGCATCTTGTGCAGAGCCCCGGTCAGGGCGCTCTCGGGCGAGCCGGAATGTTCCGTGACAACGACCGGGTTGCCGCCCTCCGGGCGAGCCTCCAGGAGGCATTTGATGTGGTCCCCGGTGCTGTGACCGGAGCTCTCATCTGACAGGTGCACTTCCACGCGGGTGAGACGGGCACTGAAACGAGAGAGGGCGTCCGCGACGACGGTTTCCAAGCCGTCCGGCACCTCACCCGTTGCGGCAACACTGCTGGCGGTGTTCACGATGATCTGCATTTTCGCTCCCGTTCCTGCCGTCTGGCACCGTTCCGGGACACTTCAATATGCCGGAACGATCGCTTGCGACGGACCATGTGTGGTTCCTCTCAGGCTAGCGCGTCATGCCCCGGCCGTACCTGACACTGCGCTCAGGTTGGCCGGGCGGGCTAGGCCCCCCCGGCAGGGACGAGCTCGGGCTGGGGCTCGTCAACGGCACCGGGGTGTGAGCGTTCGAGCGAGGCGCCCTCCACGTCAACGTCGGGCAGGATGCGGTCGAGCCACTTCGGCATCCACCAGGCCGCGTCACCCAGCAGGTGCATGACGGAGGGGATGATGAGAAGCCGCACGACGAAGGCATCGAGGAGCACGCCGACCGCGAGCCCGAATCCGATCGACTGGATCATCACCGAGTTCGAGAAAACGAAGCCGGTGAAGACGGACATCATGATGAGCGCGGCGGCGATGACGACCGCACGGCCCGCATGCAGCCCCCGTTGCACGGCGAGACGGGCGGGGGTTCCATGCACGTACGCCTCACGCATCCCGGTCACGAGGAACAGCTGGTAGTCCATCGCCAGCCCGAAGAGGATGCCGACAACAAGGATGGGCAGGAAGCTCAGGATCGGCCCCGGATCGTGGATACCGAACACCGGGCCGAGCCAGCCCCACTGAAACACCGCCGTAATGGCGCCGAATGACGCGAACAGCGACAGCACGAACCCGAGCGTGGCGGTGACGGGCACGAGAATCGAACGGAACACGAAGATCAGGATGAGCAGGGACAGCCCTACGACGACAAGCAGGTAGAGCGGCAGGGCCGCTGCGAGTTTCTCGCTGACATCGATGTTTCCCGACGCGTTTCCGGCGACGCCCAGAGACGTGACCCCGGTGATCTCGAGCCCGCGCAGATCGAGCACCAGCTGCTCGGTCGTCTCGCTCGTGGGGCCGTCGGTGGGCACCACCTGGAAGGCGAGGAGCAGGTCGTCGTCGGACGCGCCGATCGGAGCGACGGCAGCGACGTTGTTCTCGGCCTTCAGCAGGGTGCCGATGCGCACCTGTTCGGCGATGAGGTCGTCGGCAGAGACGGCCTCCTCCAGGTCGGCGACGACGATCAGCGGGCCGTTGACACCCGCGCCGAACTTGTCGTCGGTGAGCTTGTAGGCCTTGTAGGCGCTCGAGCTGACCGGTTCAGAGGACCCTGCCGGCAATCCAAGCCGCATCGTCAGCGCCGGGAGCGCGACGACCAGCAGCACGGCAATGCCGGCGATGACCGTGACGACGGCGCGCACGGTGTTCATCGGCTTCTTCGGCAGGCGAGACACGCTGTGCGCGTGTCCGATGCGGCTACGCGCCTTCTTGGTCAGAATCCGGGCGCCAACGAGGTGCAGCAGGGCCGGCGCCAGCGTGACGGCGATGAGGATCGCCATGAGCACGCAGACCGCGGCGACCGTGCCCATGAGTCCGAGGAACGGGACGCCCGTGAGATTGAGGGCGAGCAGCGCGATCAGCACTGTGGAACCGGCGAACACGACGGCGTTGCCCGACGTGCCGTTGGCGAGGCCGATTGACTCCTCCAGGGGAACGCCGCTGCGCAATTGCACGCGGTGCCGGTTGAGGATGAAGAGGGAGTAGTCAATTCCGACCGCGAGGCCCAGCATGACGCCGAGCACCGGCGTGACGGACAGCATGGTGACGGTACCCGACAACGCGAGGGAGGCGAGAACGCCGACACCGACACCGATGATGGCGTTGACCAGGGGCAGGCTCGCGCCGATGAGCGTGCCCAGCATGACGAACAACACGATTGCGGCAAAGATCACACCGCCGATCTCACCCGGGCCGAGAACCTCCGGGATGCTGGACGCGATATCGTTGGACACCTGAACCTCGACGCCGTCGATCTTGGCGTTGTTCATGGCGTCGACGAGTGCTTCTTTTGCCTCGGCGGATACGAGGTTGAGCGATTTGTCGAACTGGATGCTGGCGACCGCCGTGGTCTCGTCCGTCGAAACCAGCCGGATTTCCGCCGCGAGGTCAAGTAGATCTGCACCCTGCTCAAGGGTCGTGCCCTGCGTGGCGAGCTCAGCCTGTCCCTGATCGAGGGTGTCCTGCTGGGCGGCGATGTGGGCGGTGCCTGCATCGAGCTGCGCCTGCTGGGCGTCGAACTGGGGCTGGGCGGCAGCAAGTTGGCCCGCCGCTTCGGCCTGAGCCCTGGCCGCATCGAGCTGTGACTGGCCGGCGGCGAGCTCGGCCGTGGCGGCGTCAATCTGCGCCTGGCCGGCATCCAGTTGCGCGGCCGCATCGGCGATCTGCCGGCGACCGTCGGTGACCGCCGCGGCCTGGCCGTCGATCTGCGCCTGGGTGTCGAAGGGATTCGTGGTCGCCTTGACGTCCTCGAGGTCGACGGTGTCGGCGAGCAGGCCCTCGATCGCCGTCTTCTGGGTGTCGTTGAACGCCGAGTCGTCGGTCGTGGTGAACACTACGGTTCCGCGGCCACCGCTGGCGGCCGGGAACTTCTCCGCGAGCTCGTCGCTCACCGTTTGGGTGGGCGTGCCCGGAATGCTCACCGCAGAACTGAGCGCGCCGCCGAAGAGCGCGAACGCACCGCCGGCGAGGGCGAGGATCGCGAGCCAGGCCACGATAACCAGCCAGGCTCGGCGTGCGGAGAACCGACCGAGTCGGTAGAGGAGGGATGCCATGTTGATCTGATTCTTTCGTGAGGAGAAGCTAGGCGGAAGAAGGGCGCGGAGCGGGTCAGCTCGGCGTGGTGCTCGGAGTGGTGTATCCGGAGCGGATGGTGGCGATGAGGCGGTCGAGCAGTTCGTCCCACACTTTTCGGGAGTCCGCGTCGAGGCTCGCGCCCGTGCGCGCAATCCAGTACTCGGAGACGACGGCGACGCCGTTCATCAACGAGCTGACGAGCACGGCGACCTCGAATTTGTCGATTTCGCTGCTGCGATCAGCGATCTCGATCGAGAGCTGGTCGGTGGTGCGCGTGAACACGTCGCCGAGAGCGCGTTGGGAACGATCATCGCCTCCGTCGGCGTTGAGCACCCCCGCCAGGTAGGCCACGGCGGTGGGCAGATCGATGTCCCGCACCGCCGCCGTGATGTCGGCGAACAGGGTCTCCCGGCTGCCGTCTCCGGCCGGCGTCGCTGCCGTCGCCGCGCGGAATTCGTCGACGACGGCGCTGAGCACGCGCGTGCAGGTCGTCATGATCACGTCGTCAAGCGACGAGAAGTGGTTGAAGACGGTGCGGCGCGAGACGTCGGCACGCTCGGCGAGCTCGTCCACGCTGAAATGCGGCTTGCCCCGCTCGCGAATGAGAGAATCCGCCGCATCCAGAATCGCTTGCCGGTGCCGCGCTTTGAGCCCCGCGCGTCGGTCGGGGGCGGTGCTCTGAGCTGTCACGTAATTACACTACGTGCAACGACGCACAAAGTGCACCTCCCCGCGTGAAAATTCTTGCGCGACGGCATGGCGTTGCATCAGGGGGGTACCGCGACTATGACACCGCCGTGATCAGCAGGTTGAACTTCATTCAAAGCGGCCACGCGGCCGGGCTCACCCTCACGGAGATCACCAGTGTTCTGTCCCTGCGAGACGCGGGCCAGGCCCCCTGCTCCCACGCCTCACTACTGCCGGCTCGTAAGCTGGAAGACGTCCGACCCCGCCAACGGGAGCTCGCCGCGTTGGCCGCGGAACTCCAGACACTCATCGGAGCCAGTCAGGTGCAGGACCCCGCCGAATGCGGCGAGGCCGACATCTGCACCATCATCACCAACCCCAGACACGGCCACGGTGGCGGTGGCGAGCCAACCCCCCACAGGCTCATGGAGGTACAGGAAAACCCCTGAGGCCCGGTGTTCACACGGGATTCAGGGGTTTGTATGACTGCGGAGACGGTGGGATTTGAACCCACGGTACCCCGTAAAGGGTACTCCACCTTAGCAGGGTGGTGCACTAAGCCGAACTATGCGACGTCTCCTTGATGCCTGCGTAGACAAACATACCTGCCTATCCTACCCGACCATGAGCCGGGTTCGTGACGAGCGCCCCGCGTTCCGCGGCAGTGGCTACTGATCCTTGAGCGTACGCCCGGCCGTGCAGGTGTAATCGGCAGCCGTTTGTCCGGTCACGGACTCGTCAAGCACGGAAACGGAGGGGTCGACAGCCTCTGGAGCGGGGGTCACTGCCGGGTCCACGGGTGCGGCCGGATCCACCGGGGCCTCGACCGGAGCGTTCGGGTCGGCCACGGTCCCCGATCCGGTCGTTCCGCTCAGCTGCACCGACCGGTCGGCGGCGACGGCTTCGAACATCTCGTTGAAGGCCGGCTGCGACGGAACCACGCCACCCTCGACGTTGCCGGTCGGCACCTGGGCGAAGACGACCTTGCTCAGGTCGATGTCTTTCAGGGCCACCGCGATCGAGGCAAGGACCGGCACACTATTGAGGCTTGCGGAGAGCTGCATGTTGCCGGTGACGGCCTTAGCCAGCGAGTACACCTTGGTGGGGTCCGAGAGGGTGTCGGCGCTCTTGATGGTGCGCACGAGCGACGACATGAACAGCTGCTGGTTGTTGATGCGGGTCAGGTCGCTGCCGTCGCCCACACCGTGGCGCGTGCGCAGGAACTGCAGCGCCTCAAAGCCCTGAAGGGTGTGCTCGCCGGCATCGAGGAACGTGCCCGTGTACTCGTCTTCGATGGGCTCGGCGACACACACCGGAACGCCGCCGACCGCGGTGGACATGGCCATCACGCCACTGAACTGCACCTCTGCGGCAAACGGGATGTCGAGGCCGGTGAGCTTCTCCACCGTCGCCACCGTACAGGCAAGCCCGCCGTAGGTCAGCGTGGTGTTGATCTTCTGACGACTCATCGCGCTGTAGGAACCTTCGCCGTCCACCTTGTTGCAGGACGGAATCGGCACGAACATGTCGCGGGGGAAGCTGATGACGGATGCGTTGCTGTGATCCTCGGAAATGTGCAGCAACATGGTCACATCATTGAGGTCCCCGGTGGAGTCCTCCGGGCCGAAAACCGCATCCTGGCCCTTACGACTGTCACTGCCGACGACGAGCAGGTTGACACCGCCCTCGATGGCACCGATCTGCGGAACCGGACCCTTGGTCTCGTTGTCGAGGTGCACTTCGGGCTGCACGCTCGACGCCACGTCGAACGTGGCGATCGCGGCAACCGAAACTCCGCTGACCAAAACCACGGCCAAACCCGCCGCGACGAACCGGGCCACCGTCTTGAAGGCGCTCGAACGCTTCAACCGGCCATGGCGCGCCACCGTCGAGAGGTTCTTCGAGCCGTCCGAACGGGGGCGGAGTTGGTCGCTCACTCAAGTCCTTTCATCGGCGTGCCGGCCATGACACTGTCACACATGTAGAAAAAACGCTGCGGAGGGCGTGGGATTCGAACCCACGAGACATTTCTGCCCACCAGTTTTCAAGACTGGCTCCATCGGCCGCTCGGACAGCCCTCCCGGTTCGTCCGAAGATGAACACCGCCCGATTCTACACGGACGGGAGGGTTCCCAGAGTGACAGAAGCACCTGAGCAGGTGCTGAAGGCCCCTACAGTGTGGCCAGCACGACAGCGAGACCGTCGCCGACGACCGTGGCCGTGACCTCGTTTGCTGCAGCGAGAACGTCGTCGGGAGACTCCCCCATCGCCACGCCGCGTCCGTGCAGGGCCGCCCAGCTGAGCATGTCGATGTCATTGCGTCCATCACCGACGGCCATCACGCGCTCGCGCGGTATGCCCAGCTCCATGCGCACCCGTTCCATCGCGGTGGCCTTGTTCACTCCGTCCGGTGCGATGTCGAGCCAGGCCGTCCAGCCGATGGCGTAGCTCACACGGTTGAGCCCCATGCGCTCGACCACGGCGAGGAAATCCTCCATGTCGTGGTCCGGCGAGATCACGACGACACGGGTGGCCCGGTGCCGCAGCAGCTCGTCGAAGTCGACGCGCTCGCTGTCCATGCCGATCGTGGCATCCGGAATCGGTTCGGTGTAGCGGTAGAAACCGTGCTCGTCTTCCACCGCGAATCGGGCATTCATCAGGTGCGGGCGGACCGAGTTGAGCACGTCGCTCGGGTCGAAGGTCTCCACCCATTCCCGGCGGTAGCCCAGCGGCGCGCTTGCATCGCGGTGCATGGTGATGGCGCCATTGGAGCACACCACGTAGCGCGGCGAAATCGACAGGCGATCCAGCACCGGCAGTGCGGCCGCGGCCGAACGCCCGGTCGCGAGCATGATGGCGTGACCGGCCTCCTCCAGGCGTCGGACCTGTTCGACAATCGCGTCGCTGATCGTGCCGTCTTCGTGCATCGTTGTGCCGTCGATGTCGAGGGCCACGAGCCAGGGCTCCACCGTCAGGCTCATTTCGCCTGGCCCTTCGGCGAGAGCGGTTCCAGCAGCTCGAGGCCACCGAGGTAGGGGCGCAGCGCCTCGGGAACGCGCACCGAACCATCCGCCTGCTGATGCGTTTCGAGGATCGCCACAATCCACCGGGTGGTCGCGAGGGTGCCGTTGAGTGTGGCGACCGGGCTGGTCTTGCCGGTCTCCGTGCGGTAGCGGATGTCCAGGCGCCTGGCCTGGTAGGTCGTGCAGTTGCTGGTGCTGGTGAGCTCACGGTACGCGCCCTGGGTGGGCACCCAGGCCTCGATGTCGAACTTGCGGGCGGCACTCGAGCCGAGGTCGCCGGCAGCTACGTCGATGACGCGGTAACTGAGGCCGAGCGACTGCAGCATGCTCTCCTGCAGCGCCACGAGGCGGTCGTGCTCGGCCTCGGCGTTTTCGGGCAGCACGTAAGTGAACATTTCGAGCTTCTGAAACTGGTGCACGCGGATGATGCCGCGGGTGTCTTTGCCGCCGGAACCGGCCTCACGGCGATAGCACGTCGACCAGCCGGCGTAGCGGAGTGGCTCCTCGCTCAGCTCGAGGATCTCGTCCTTGTGATACCCGGCCAGCGCGACCTCGCTCGTACCGGTGAGGTACAGGTCGTCGCCCGGCAGGTAGTAGACCTCGTCGTTGTGCTCGCCGAGAAACCCGGTGCCGTCCATGATTTCGGGGCGCACGAGCGTGGGGGTGATGAGCGGGATGAAGCCGGCCTCGAGGGCACGGTCAAGGGCCATGTTCATCAGAGCGATCTCGAGGCGGGCGCCGATGCCCTTGAGGAAGTAGAACCGGGTGCCGGACACCTTGGCGCCGCGGGCCATGTCGATCGCGCCGAGCAGCTCGCCCAGCTCGAGGTGATCACGCGGCTCGAAGTCGAAGGCGGGCGTGTCGCCGTGCGTGCGCAGCGTCGCGAAGTTCGCCTCGTCGCCGGCTGGAACGCCGTCGATGATGGGGTTCGCGATGCTCTTCGCGATCTTCATGAAGCGGTCCTCGGCCTCGGCGGCCACAACACCGGCGGCCTTCACCTCGGCGGCCAGCCCCCGAGCCTCGGCCACGAGGGCCTTCTTCTGCTCGGACGGGGCCTGAGCCACGGTTTTTCCGAAGAGGTTCTGCGTCGCCCGCAGGTCTTCGAACGCCGTGATGGAGGCGCGCCGATCGGCATCCGCCACGAGCGCCGCGTCGACGGCCTCGACGGAGTCGCCACGAGCCTCCTGCGAACGCTTGAAGAGGTCGGGGTTTTCGCGTAACAGCACCGGATCAATCACACGCCTCAGTCTACAAGCGCCTCGCAACGCGACCCGCTACCCTAGGCATCGTGACTGCCTCCGGCCCTCCCCCCACTTCTCCGCATGCCGCCGTGGTGTACAACCCCACGAAGGTCGACATCACGAGGCTGCGCCACAGCGTCGATGCGGCCGCCACCACGCACGGCTGGACCGACACGGAGTGGTTTGAGACCAGCGAAACGGATGCCGGCCAGCAGGCCACGGCGCACGCCCTGGACGCCGGCGCCACGCTCGTGCTCGTGGCCGGAGGCGACGGCACGGTGCGGGCCGTGGCCGAGGCGCTGAGGGATTCCGGCGTGGGCCTCGCGATTGTGCCCCTCGGGACCGGCAACCTGCTCGCGCGCAACATGCAGCTGCCGATCGGCAACCTCGATCACGCCACCGCCATCGCGTTCGGCGGGGTGGACCGGGCCATTGACGTGGGCGTCGCCTCGATCAAACGCGAAAACGGAGACACGAGTGAGCACGTGTTCCTCGTGATGGCGGGGCTCGGAATTGACGCGGAGATGATCGCGCACACCCGCGCGGACCTCAAGAAGCAGGTGGGCTGGTTGGCCTATGTGGACGCGGGCGTGCGGGCCATTCCGCAGAGCAAACCGTTTCGCATCCGCTACAGCCTCGGCGGCCGCACCGATCGCCCGGCGCACGTGAGTGGCATTCTGGTGGCCAATTGCGGCCTGCTGCCGGGAAACATCCAGTTCCTGCCCGATGCCCGCCTCGATGACGGCGTGCTCGACATCGCGGTGCTGCAACCCAAGGGCGTGCTGGGCTGGCTCGCGATCTGGCGACGGGTCACCTGGGAAAACGGGGTGCTGCGGCGTTCGGCGGTGGGCCGCCGCCTGATCGAACGCACGGCCTCCACGAACGAACGCGTCATGACGACGTTGCGCGGGGCCGATATTCGCATCGTGGTCGAGCATGCGCAGCAGTTCGAGCTCGACGGCGACGAATTCGGCCGAGTGCGCATCGTGGCGCTCAGCGCCGACCCCGGCGCCCTGCAGGTGCGCGTGCCGGCGCCGTAACGGTTCGGTGTCCGCACCAGCAGGCGCGGCAGCGATCAGCGGCGGGCGGCCCGCCACTGCCAGGCGTGCCAGAACAGCAGACCAAGGATCGTCGTGAGACCGGCAGCCATCATGGAGGGGGTCAGCGACCACAGAACCTGGCGGAAGGCCATGTCGAGCTGCTCCCGAGCGGCATCCAGCCCGGTGTAGCTCCGGGTCGGCGACATGGCCTGCATTTGCAGCCAGGCGCCGCCCACGGCAAGAAGCGGGCCGAGCAGCCATAGGCCGATGATGAACGGGTTGCGCCGGGCGAGACCGGGCCTCGTGCCGGGGTCAGTCGGGAGCGCCTCGACGAGCTCGGATGCCGCGGTCGGTGCCGGTGTCCCCTTCGGCCCGGTCTCGCGGAGCGCCGCCAGCTGGCCGAGAATGTCCGCAAGCAGCTCACTCTGCGCCTCCGCCTCCGCTGCAACACCGGCGCCGGCAGGCGGTTCGGTAGTCGCCCGGGCAGCAGATGGCGCGGCGTCCGGCGCCGGCACCCGACCCGCGTCGCCGGGTTGATAGCCCCGTTGGAATCGTGCGTCGTGGCGCGGATCGAAAGCGGGATCGGTCACGATGGGCTCGGTTCGCCCTCGACCAGGTTGTCGAGCCAGGCGCGGGCCTCGATGAAGATCTCATCGTCGTAGCGCGAGGTGAATTCGTTCGGGGTCTTGTCGGCCCGCGGGTAGGAACCGAGGAAGAGAACATTCGGGCTGAACCGGCGAAGGCCGAGCAGCGCATCGCTCATCCGCTCGTCGAGAATGTGGCCGTCGGCGTCGATGACGAAGCGGTAGCGTCCGAGGGCATCCCCGATGGGACGCGACTGGATCAGGCTCAGGTTCACCCCGCGGGTGGCGAACTGTTCCAGCATCTCGAGCAGGGCGCCGGAGCGGTCGTCGGGCAGCTCCACGATGAGACTGGTTTTGTCGGCGCCGGTGCGCGCGGGGATCGCGGTCTGGCGCGCCACGAGCACGAAGCGGGTGACGGCGTTCGGGTTGTCGCCGACGTCGTTCGCCAGCACGACCACGTCGTAGTGCTTGTCGATTCCGGGCGGGGCGATGGCAGCATCGGCGAGGCCGTCCTCAAACAGAGAGCTCGCCGCGGCCACGTTGCTTGACGCGGGAATGTGCCCGTGGTTGGGCACGGTCTGTTCCAGCCAGCTGCGGCACTGGGCGTAGGCGACCGGGTGCGCGTTGATCACCCGAACCTGTTCGAGTGTGGTTCCCGGTCGGGCCACGATCACGAATTTCACCGGTACCAGGTACTCGCCGATGATGCGCAGGCCGGGAACGCTCGCGAGCGCATCCTGAGTGGCCGACACCCCGCCGTCGACGGAATTCTCAATCGCGATCATCGCGGCAACGCTTCGGCCGGTCACCACGTCGGCGAGGGCTTCACCCACGTTATTGACGGACCGCCAGGGCTTCCCCTGCGCCTCGGGGACCTGCGCCAGAGCAGCCTCGGTGAAAGTTCCGGCGGGCCCGAGGTAGCTGTAGGTGAGATTGGAGGTTTCTGGCATGGCAGTCAGCCTACTGCGGGTGCCAGTATGGGCATATGAGCGAACGCGCAGGAACTCCGGCCCAGGAAAAAGATCTGATCGATGTCGATGCATTGGTCAAGGCGTACTACGACCTGAAACCCGATGTCGACATCCCCGCACAGCGGGTGGCGTTCGGCACATCGGGCCACCGAGGCAGTTCTTTCAACACGGCGTTCAACGAGGACCACATCATCGCGACCACCCAGGCAATCGTGGAGTACCGCGCCGGCCAGGGCATCACCGGGCCGCTGTTCATCGGAACCGACCCGCACGCCCTGAGCGGGCCGGCGTACACGACCGCCCTTGAGGTGCTCGTGGCCAACGGCGTGCGCGTGCTCGTGGATGAGTTCAACGATTATGTGCCCACCCCGGCGCTGTCGCACGCGATTTTGGCGTACAACCGGGCGGAGAACGGCGACCTGGCCGACGGCATCGTCGTGACGCCGAGCCATAACCCGCCCATGGACGGCGGCTTCAAGTACAACCCGCCGCACGGCGGCCCGGCCGACAGCGACGCGACCTCGTGGATCGCCGACCGCGCCAACGAGCTCATCGCCGGCGGCCTAAACAACGTGAAGATGAGCGAGCCGAGCGCCGTGGAGACCTACGACTTTCGGGGCAACTACGTGAACGACCTCGAAAACATCATCGACATGGCCGCGATCAAGACCAGCGGGATACGCATCGGCGCGGACCCGCTCGGCGGAGCCAGCGTGGGCTATTGGGGAGCCATCCGTGACCGGTATGACCTCAACCTCACGGTGGTGAACCCGCACGTCGACCCCACCTGGCGCTTCATGACGCTGGACTGGGACGACAAGATTCGCATGGACCCGTCCAGCGCGTCGGTGATGGCATCCGTTGTCGCCCACAAAGACGAGTACGACCTGCTCACCGGCAACGATGCGGATGCCGATCGGCACGGCATCGTGACGCCCGACGGTGGCCTGATGAACCCGAACCACTTTCTCGCCGTGGCCATCGACTACCTCTACAGCCACCGTGAGGGGTGGCGCACCGATGCCGCCGTCGGCAAGACGCTGGTCTCGTCGACGATGATCGACCGGGTGACCGGCTTTCTCGGCCGCGACCTGTGGGAGGTGCCGGTGGGCTTCAAGTGGTTCGTGCCCGGTCTCATCGACGGTTCGGTGGCGTTCGGCGGCGAGGAGAGCGCCGGCGCGAGCTTTGTGCGCCTTGACGGCACGGTATGGACGACCGACAAAGACGGCATTCTGCTCGCCCTGCTCGCGGCTGAGATTCTCGCGGTGACCGGCAAGACCCCCTCGCAGCGCTACACGGAGCTGACGGAGCACTTCGGGTCACCGGCGTACGCGCGAGTGGATGCCGCCGCCACGCCGGCGCAGAAGGCCGCGCTGGGCAAGCTCAACGGAGACGCCATCTCGGCGACTGAACTGGCCGGAGAGAAGATCACCGGCAAGTTCAGTGTGGCGCCGGGCAACGGCGCCGCGATCGGCGGCGTGAAGGTGACCACGGAGAACGCGTGGTTCGCCGCCCGGCCGAGCGGCACCGAAGACGTCTACAAGATCTACGCCGAGTCGTTCCTCGGCGCGGAGCACCTGGCCGCGGTGCAGCGCGAGGCGAAGGCCATCGTCGACGCCGCCATCGCGTAGCGCAGCCGGCGGCGCGGGTTCGACCGCGCCGCCCACCGCGGGGGTGGCTCCGGTTAGGGAACGCTCCAGTAGTACGCGGTGCCACCCGGGTGGTCGATGGTGATTGCGGTGTCGACCGAGCGGAAGTCGGAGTCCAGGGTGTGCCCCGCGAACGAGATCGCGACGGTGTCGCCCACGCGCTCGACCTTGGTGACGATGCCGGTGTGGTCGCGGTCACCTGAGTTGTCCCAGTCAAACTGAACGATGTCGCCGAGCTTCACCTGGTCGCGCTGGTCATCAGTGAGGGCAGTCACCTTGCCGGAATCCGCCAGGTAGTTCATCAGGGATGTCGAGCTGCGCCAGGCCGCCGATGCCGCGTAGGCGTCGCCGGTGCGGGGGCTGTTCCACGTGGCATCCATCTGCCATCCGCGCTCAATGAGCGTCTGGCTCGCAAAGTTGACGCAATCGTTGATGCCGAGCACGCCGTATTCCGCGGTGTTGTAGGTGTCCTTGTGCCAGTGTGCGAGCGCGTAGTCGAGCTGGGCCTGGACGGCCGAAGTCGAGGGCTCGGCGGCGGCCGGAGCGACCGCCACCGGCGTCGGAGTGTCCGTCGGGGTCGCCCGCGGGGGCGCTGTTGACGCAACGGGCTCCGGTGTGGCTGCCGACGTGGCCGCGGTCGGTACCTGGTTGGCAGCGGCCTGCACGACGAGGGCGGTCGCGCCCACGGCCACGACCGCGACGACAGCAGCCGTCGCTCCGATCTTCTGCAATCGGGTAAACGCCACGTATGCCTCTATTCATGCTGTGCTGCGGGGTGAGGGGACCGGGCGGCCGTGCCGGGCCAACCGCTCGATCCAAGACAACCACAAACCGCCGCGCCGACGTAATGGCCGCGCGCGTACACAGCAGATTCAAAACTGCCCCCGTTTGGGCTAGTTGATACTCCAGTATGAGACGGTCCCGCCGGAGTTCGCGAGCGATTCGTCGACGGACTGGTCGATCGTGTCGTAGGTGTGCCCGGCGTATTCGATCTCCACGCCGGCATCCGTTTTGATGACGGCCGTCACAATACCCGTGTGGTCCCGGTCACCGGAGCGATCCCAGTCAAACTGCACGATGTCGCCCACCTTGACCTCGGAGCGCTGTTCGTCGGTGAGGGGAAGCGCTCGTTCCGGGTGCTTGAGCAGGTACGCGTCGAACGCCGTTGAACTTGCCCACGGGAGGCTGTATTGGTTGCTCGCGAGCTCAAAGGACCAGGCTTCGTCCATGGCCCAGCCGCGCTGAATGAGCGACTGGCTGGCGAAGTTGACACAGTCGGTGCCGCGAAGGGCGCCGTACTCGGCACTGTTGTAGTCGTTCCAGTGCGCCTGCACGTAGCTCATCTGCGCCGTGATGCGGGGGTCGGGAACGTAGCTGAAACTGAGTGGCTTGGCAGCTTCGGTCGGTTCCGGTGTGGCCGAGGAGCTGGGTGCTGGCGTCTCGGTGTCGGTGTCGGCGTCGGCGTCGGTGCCGGTGCCGGTGCCGGGTTCTTCGACCGTGACGATCGGCGTGCCCGCGTTGTCGAGCAGCTCGACGGGAACGACGCCGGGATCGTAATCGGTCGCCGGCGGGGTTTCAATCGTGATGCTGGTCTCGGTGGCGGAGACGACCGTGCCGGCGTTGGCCCCGAAGTTCACCGTGGCGACGGTGTCGAGGTCGGCTCCGGTGAGCGTGACCACGGTGCCGCCGGTGACCGGTCCGGTGGACGAGCCGTCCTCGGGAATCGGTGTGACGGCGTCGGCGGAGACCATGCTGCTGACCGAGGGGACCGTCGCCTCGACCGGGGCGGGGGCGACACTCGCGGCGGGGCCGGGAGCGGAGGCGGACGGCGCGGCGGTCCCCGACGCTCCCGCGGAACTGCCCGTGTAGGCGAGCCCCAGGGCAATGACAATGGGAGCGCAGGCGACCGCCACGGCACCGATGAGTACGGCGTGGTGGCGATTGGTCTTGCGCGCGGCGGGCTTCGGCGAGCGAGAGCGGCGGCCCTGAGGAGCCACGTGGTTCTTCTGCGGGGCGCGACGGATGCGCGGCGCGACACCGTCCGTGTGCGCGGGCGACGACGCGTCATCTGCTCCGGCAACGATGGCGGCAACGGCAGCGGGTGCGGCTGCGGAGGCCGGAGCCGTGGCACGGCGGGACTGAGCGAGGGACTCGCGCCTGGTCAGGTACTGCACGGGAGGTGTCTCGTCGACGGTCGGCTCCGCGGCCTGCGGGGCGAGTCCGAGCTGGGCGAGCCCGTGCTCTTCTGCGGGCGGCGGCGAGACGATGCCGTTGCGAGGCGTGTTCTGGAGTCCATTGCGCAGCCGGTCGCGAGTTTCAGTGTGAAGCTGGTCGCGGTGTACGGGAGTGGATTCTGGGCGCACGGATTCGTTTCTTTGTCGCTTACGGGGGTGCTCCACCCAAACACAGCCATCTTGGCAATCCCCTGTGCACGGCGCGGCAATGCCGCGAAGTGGACTGACGTGTGGGATCGCTCGCCGGCCTACGGATAGCCGGGGGCGGGCGGCAGCCCAAAGAATTCTTCCAGGGTGCGCACCCCTGCTGACTGCATCTCCGCGGCCAAATCAACGCCGATGTAGCGAAAATGCCACGGTTCGAACTCGTACCCGGTGACCGTGACCTTGTCGGCCGGGTACCGCAGCAGAAACCCGAACCTGACAGAGTTCTGAGCAAGCCACACACCTTCCGGAGTCTCCGCGAAACACGCGTTCAGCGAGCATTGGCCCGACTCCGCACCCACGTCGATGGCCAGACCGGTTTGGTGTTCGCTGCTTCCCGGCCGGGCGATACTCTGGTCCGCCGCGTCGACGCCCTCCGCTGTTACCAACGCGGAGTACACGCGGGTCTGCGCGGCGAATCCACGGTAGGCGCTGTTGGAGGCCAGACTCAGGCCGGCCTCGTCGCGGGCCGCTGCGAACATGGCCACCGCCGCCGCAGCTGCCTCCTGCCGCAGTTGCGGCTGCCAGGTGTGCGGTACCGCGACGGTGATGAGATCGCTCGGTGAATAGTCAGACGGCTGCAGAGACCGCTGCTTGTTCACGACCACCCACAGGCTCGCGGGGTCGTCGTTGGACCGGGCGCCACGGTCAAAGGAGGCGACGGGAACGGCCGTCGACGCCGTCGCGGGTACCGGGCGAGGCGGCAGCGGCGGGGCGGCCGAGGCCGTCGGTGTCTCAACGACCGAGGTATCCCCGGGCGTTCCGATGAAGAGGCCCAGGAAGACGGTGCCCGCGGCGATGACTACGCCCAGCAGTGCGATACCCCCACGGAACAGCCTGCGGAGGGGCGGCCGCGGCGCGCCGGGAGACTGAGCTTTTTCGGGCACGACAGAGAGCCTATCGGGGCCCACCCGTGTACCGTATCTGTATGTCAGAGCACACAGTGGCCACATGGCCGAGGGGGTTTATTTGGGGGTCGGCCACGGCCGCGGCACAGGTTGAAGGCGCCTCGCACGAAGGCGGCAAGGAAGACTCGATCTGGGATGCGTTCGCGCGAGTTCCCGGCGCCGTGCACGGCGGCGACAACCTGGAGATCGCCGACGACCATTACCACCGCATGCCCGCCGACGTGCGACTGATGCGTGAGCTCGGGCTGGACTCGTATCGCTTCTCCACCAGCTGGGCGCGGGTGCGCCCCGGTGACCGCGCGGTCAACCCGGAGGGCCTCGACTTCTACTCGCGGCTCGTGGACGAGCTGCTCGAGGCCGGCATCCTTCCCTGGCTCACGCTCTACCATTGGGATCTCCCCCAGGCCCTCGAAGAAGTCGGCGGCTGGGCCAACCGCGACACCGCGTTTCGTTTTCGCGACTACGCAGCGGATATCTATGCCGCTCTGGGCGACCGGGTCACCCACTGGACAACCTTCAATGAGCCCTTTTGCTCGTCTTTGCTCGGCTACGCGTCCGGTGTGCACGCCCCCGGGCGTCGAGAACCCCGCGCGGCGGTCGCCGCCGTGCACCACCAACACCTCGCGCACGGGCTCGCCGTCAACGACCTCCGTGACCTCGGCGCCCAGCACCTGGGCATCACGCTCAACCTCACCAATGCCGTGCCCCGCGATGCGAACGACCCCATGGACCTGGACGCGGCCCGCCGGCTCGACTCGCTGGCCAACCGCATCTTCCTCGAGCCGCTGCTGCTCGGCGCCTACCCGGACGACACACTCGCGGACCTCGAGCCGTTCGGTCTGGGCGACGTCATCCTGCCAGAGGACCTCCAAATCATCTCCGCGCCGATCAACTTTCTCGGCGTGAACCACTATCACGACGACCTCGTCAGCGGTCATCCCGACAGCGCCGTGGGCGACAGCCATTCCGGCGGAGCGGAGCGCCCGTCGGGCTCGCCATGGGTCGGTTCCGAGCACATCACCTTCCCCAGCCGCGGCCTGCCGCGCACGGCCATGGACTGGGAGGTCAACCCCGACGGGCTGCGCGCCTTGCTCCTGCGGCTCGGCGCCGAATATCCCAACCTGCCGCCGCTCTACATCACCGAAAACGGTGCCGCCTACGACGATGTCGTCGCCGCGGACGGTGCGGTTCACGACACCCAACGCACCGCGTTCATTCTGGACCACCTGGCATCCGTCGCCGAGGCCATTGAGCAGGGGGCGGACGTGCGCGGCTATTTCGTGTGGTCGCTGCTCGACAACTTTGAATGGTCGTACGGGTATGACAAGCGGTTCGGCATCGTGCGGGTCGACTACGACACCCTGGAACGCACCATTAAGGACAGCGGACTCGCTTACGCCCGGGTGATCGCGGAGGCCCACTCCGTCTGAGCGCCCGCGTGCCCGGCTGCCCCTATACCGGGGGCCCTGGGCCCCGGTCACTAGTTCAGGAGATCCGAGGCCCGACACACACATCGGCCCCGCAAACACCGGCCGGGCGGATGCGGCCGGCCGAATCTCCTGAACTAGTGACACAAACCGGGGCGGGGCGCACACAATAGGGCCCGTCGCGTGTGCGACGGGCCCCGTGGGGGTGGTGCGGGTTACTTGGTGGCGACGGTGATGGTCGCGATGCCGACGAGGAGCTGGTCGGCGACGGCGTCGGTTTTGAATGTGGAGTTCAGCAGTCCGGCGGCGTCAGCGGAGATGTGCACCGTGGTGCCGGTGAGGATGGCGTTGTCGCCGTCCATCTCGAGGGGCTTGAGGGTTCCACCGTAGAGGTCGAAGAGCAGAACCTGCGTCGCGGCGGACTCGCCGTTGACGCTCACGTCACCGAACAGTTCGGAGGTTCCCGGGTCGATCGTGAAGTTGGTCAGTTCGACAACCGTGTCACCGGCGGTCAGTGAGAAGCCGGACCCCTCGTGCTCGAGCGAGCCCTGCACGTACGGGCGCACGGTGCCGTTCGGGTCGAAGTAGTCCACGTTTCCGCCGGTGATGGGGAAGTGCAGGCTGCCCTCTTCGAGCGTCGCGTCTCCGACGGTGCCCGGCGTCAGGCCCAGGCTGCCGAGGGCGGCCGCGAAGTCGGCGTCAAGCAGAACCGCGGTGTCCACACCCGAGAGGCTGGGGATCGAGGCGAGAGGCGCTTCAGCGGTCGGGGCGCTGGACGAGCTCGACCCGGAACCCGACTCGGCGGTGGCCGTGGTTCCGGTGGAGCAGGCGGCGAGGCCGGCAACGAGAATTCCAGCGGAAGCGAGGCTGATCATGGTCTTGGAGAATGTACGCATGAGGTGGGTGTCCTTGTCTGAGTTGCTGTGATTGGTGGTGGTGATGAGGTCTGAATGGTGTTCGGTCTCATCCCCGAAAAGGTTTGGAACCCACACGTTCCGTTACCATTCCGTTACCAAACACAGCAGCCAGCCCCGCAATCACGCGGAACTTCAGCTCAGCTGCGGCACGACCTCCGCGGCCAGAAACTCCAGGTGATCCAGGTCGGAGAGGTCCATGATCTGCAGATAGACACACTCAACACCTGACTCGGCGAGCGCGCCCAGCCGATCGACAATCTCCGACGGTGTTCCGGCGAGACCGTGCTCGCGTAATTCGGCGGGCTGACGCCCCACGGCCGCGGACCGCCGGGCGAATTCTGCCTCATCGGCACCCGCGACGGCGATCAAGGCCGCGGAGTACACGAGTTCCTGCGGATCGCGGTCGATGGCCTCGCAGGCAGCACGCACCCCGGCAAACTTTCCCGGGATGTCAGCAAAATCGGGGAACGGCAGGTTGAACTCGGTGGCGAAACGTGCGGCGAGCGCGGGCGTACGCTTGGCGCCGCCGCCGCCGACGATCACGGGCACGCGAGCCTGCGTCGGCTTGGGCAACGCCGGCGAGTCCACGAGCGTGTAGTGCGCGCCCTCGAAGTTGTAGCGCTCACCGACCGGCGTGTTCCACAGGCCGGTGATCACGTCGAGTTGTTCCTCCAGCAGACCGAAGCGCCGGCTGGGGAAGGGTATTCCGTAGGCGAGGTGCTCCTGTTCGAACCAGCCGGTGCCCAGTCCGAGTTCCACTCGCCCGCCGGACATTTGGTCCACCTGGGCGGCCTGAATCGCGAGGATTCCGGGCAGACGATAGGTGACCGAGGACACGAGGGTGCCCAACCGGATGCGTTCGGTCTCGCGGGCGAGGCCGGCGAGCGTCGTCCACGCATCCGTGGGGCCGGGGAGGCCGATGTCGCCTGCGTCCCCCATTTTCATGTAATGGTCGCTGCGGAAAAACGCGTCGAAGCCGAGCCGTTCGCTCGTCTGGGCCACGGCCAGAATATCGTCGTAGGTGGCGCCCTGCTGCGGTTCGGTGAAAATGCGAAATCTCATGAGTCCTGCTCCTGATCGGTGGCGGTCTCGACGAAGGCGAGGGTCGCGGTGGATAGTGCAGCGACCGGGGCCGCGGCACCGGGGGTGGTCGCGGTCTCCGCGGTGGTGGCCGCTTGCGCGGCGCCCTCCGGGGCAGCGGCCTCCGGGGCGGCCTCCGGCACGAAGTCAACGGGCGGGCCGTATTCGGTGCCGGCCAGGAATTGCGCGTCGACGCGCGGGCCGAGTCGGGCACGCATCACCGCCATTGAGTCGGGATTCTGGTCGACGAGAAAGAACTTGCGCCCGAGCGCCGCGGCAACCGCTCCCGTGGTACCGCTGCCGGCGAAGAAGTCGAGCACCCAGTCGCCCTCCCGGCTCGACGCCTGGATGATGCGGCGCAGGATGCCGATCGGCTTCTGGGTGGGGTAGCCCGTCTTCTCCTTGCCGGTGGGCGACACGATCGTGTGCCACCAGACATCCGTTGGCAGCTTGCCCCTGGCCACCTTTTCCGGCGTGACGAGTCCGGGAGCCATGTAGGGTTCCCGGTCAACGGAAGTGGAGTCAAAGTAGTACGTGGCTGGGTTTTTCACGTAGACGAGGATCGTGTCGTGCTTGGTGGGCCAGCGATTCTTCGACTTGGCGCCATAGTCGTAGGCCCAGATGAGTTCGTTGAGAAAGCAGTCGCGGCCGAACAGCGCGTCGAGCAGCACCTTCGCGTAGTGCGCCTCACGATAATCGAGGTGCAGGTACAGCGTGCCGTCGTCGGCCAGCAGGCGCCACGCCTCGATCAGCCGCGGTTCGAGAAAGGCCCAGTAGTCCTCGAACTGGTCGTCGTAGCCGAGCAGGTCCCCCTTGATGCGCTCGTAACGCAGCCCCTTGAACCCGGTGATGGTTCCCTTGGCCTTGGTTCCCGCGCCGACCGCCGACCGCACGGATGTCGTGGTCTGGCGGGTCTGCGGTCGCCCGGTGTTGAACGGCGGGTCCAGGTAGATGAGGGTGAATGACTCATCCGGAAGGGCCGGAAGCACGTCGAGGTTGTCGGCGTGAATTACCCGACTGGCACTGGTCGGAGTCCACGCAATAGGCATCCCCCTATTCTGCCAGTCGGATTAGGATGTCGGGATGACTGACGACCTCGCACCAGTGACCGCGACGACGGCACCGACCCCACCAGAAGGACGCATCGAAGTGCGCCACGACGAGACGGCGCGGCGTTACACGCTGTGGCTGGAAGGCCAGCCGGCGGGACTGGCCGACTACGTGCTCAGTCCGACGACGGTGCGCTTCACGCACACCGAGGTGGACCCGAAGTTTCGCGGCCGCGGTCTCGCCGGGATTCTGATCGAGCACGCCCTGACCGACGTGAGCACGAACACGCGGCTTCGCGTGGTTCCGCAGTGCCCGTATGTGGCGGATTGGATCAACGATCACGCCGAGTACCAGGATCTGCTCGACCGGGGCCGGTAGGAGGGCGCCGGCTCAGCGGCGGCGGTGCCTCGGGTGCGCGCCGTCGTCGGTGTCTGGGCGATCCACGTCGATGCGGATGCGCCCGTCGTAAATTCCCATATCGTCATCGCCGGCCACCGGCGCCGGCGCGGGCAGCACCGTCTGGCGCTCCATCTCGACGGCCGCTTCATACCGGCTCGGGGCGAAGACCTCATCGCCGATGCCGAGAAGGCTTGACCCGTTTCCACGCCGCTGGTTCTTGTTCGACAGGTCGATCCAGCCCACCCGGCTCGCGACAAAACCGAGCAGCACAATGCCCGCTATGCCGAGAAGAATCCACCAGTTCATGTGTCGAGTTTATCGCGCGCGACGGGCCTGGCCAGCGGATGCGCCAGGTCTGACACCTCGGATCGGCGCCGAATGCGTCCCGGCATCACCGGTCAGGGAACGCGGGTGATCCATTCGTCGGTGCCGAACTTGGTGCGCACCAGCTCCTCGGCCTTGGCGTACTCCTCGTCGGTGATGTCCCCGACGGTGGCTCCGTAGAGCCCGGTGAACGTGCTCTTCATCCGGTCAATGATGTCGCCGCGGCTGAGCCCGGTCTGGCTGCGCAGCGGATCAACGCGCTTGGCCGCGCTCGTAATGCCTTTGTCGCTCAGTTTTTCGCGGCCGATGCGCAAGACCTGCACCATCTTCTCGCCGTCCATGTCGTAGCTCATGGTGACGTGGTGCAGCACCGCTCCGCTGCCGAGCCGTTTCTGCGCGGCACCGCCGATCTTGCCCTTCGGGCTCGTGATGTCGTTGAGCGGCTGGTAGTACGCGTCGATCCCGAGCGACTTGAGGGCGGTTATCACCCACTCGTCGAGGAAGGCATAGGAGTCCGCGAAGGTCATTCCGTGCACGAGGTCGGTCGGGGCATAAATGGAATAGGTGATGGCCGAACCGGCCTCCATGAACATGGCTCCGCCGCCGCTGATGCGCCGCACGACCGTGAAGCCGTATTTTGCGGCGTTGTCGGCGTCGACCTCGTTCCGGAGGGACTGAAAGCTGCCGATGACCACGGCGGGGGCGTTCCACTCCCAGATGCGCAGGGTCGGTTGGCGTCGGCCCTCCCCCACCTCGGTGGCCAGCACTTCATCGAGCGCCATTTGCAGGACCGGCGCAATGGCCTTGCCGTGGATGACCTGCCAGTCGTAGTCGCGCCAGGTGCTGGCCTGCACGAGCGAGCGCCGCACGGCGACGGCGACGGCCTCAGGGGTGAAGCCGAGAAGTACCGCGTTCTCGGGCAACGACGCGCGCACGGCGGCAGCGATGGTGGCGGCGTCACTGTCGGCGCTCAGCCCGGAGACGGCCGCGTTGATGCCTTCCAGAGCGTCATCGGGCTCGAGGAAGAAATCGCCCGCGAGACGAAAATTGGCGACCGTGTTGTCTACGACGTCGAGATCAACCACGACAAGTTTGCCGCCAGGAACTTTGTATTCACCGTGCATAGCGCCAGCCTAATCGTCCGCGGCGGGGGGAGCGGGCGTTGCCGCCGCCGGGGAGGCGGGAACCCGGTCGCCGAGCCAGGCCAGGAGGTCGGCGAAGACCTCCGCACGGTTGGTCTCCTGGAACACCTCGTGCCGGGCCCCGTCGTACACGATGAGGTGAAGGTCGTGCAGGCCGGACCGCTCGGCATAGGCCTTCATCAGCCGAAGCGCGCTGCGTTCCCCGCCCACGGTGTCGTCGCTGCCCACCAGCATGAGAATGGGCAGGTCGGCGCTCAAATCCGGCTTCGGCCGACCGAACAGGCGGGCGGCCTCCCGCAGTCCGAACAACCGAGCCAGCGGCGTGGTCGTCGTGAGCGGATCGGCCACAAACGCCTCCGCCACCGCCGGGTCCCTGCTGAGCCACTCCGCACCCGTCGTGCCGAGCTTCTTGTGCCGACGGTTGAGGTCGCCGCCGTCGAGGTAGCGCGGCATGCGGTAGGCCGTTCCGCTCAGCACGACGGCGGCGTACTCGTCGGCATGGTCGTTCACAATGATCTGCGCCATGAACGACCCCCAGCTATGCCCGATCAGCACGAGCGGCAGTTCCGGGTGCGCCGCGCGGATGATCCCGCTCAGCTGGTGCACATCGCGCACGGCCGCCCGCAGCCCGCCCGCGCCGAGCCGACCGATCTTGGTGCGGTCGCCGCGGTGTTGGGCGAGGCCGGTCTGCCCGTGGCCGAGGTGGTCGTCCGCGTAGACGGTATAGCCGGCGCCGTTCAGGGCCTGGGCGAGTTCGCTGTGGCGAAGCGCGTGTTCCCCGACGCCATGCACGATCTGCGCGACCCCAACGGGTCGGTCAACCGGCCAGACGTAGTAGGTAACGACAAGACCCGAGTCATCCGTGAATGTAGGCACGAGACCATACTGACACCCCGGCGCGACGTGAACCCGAGTCTCGCTTTTTTCTTCCCCGAGCCGGGAATAATTAGCACAGCTAATTAGCTAAGGTAATTAGACATGTTAATGAGCACTGAACCACACTCCTCCGCCGATGCCGCGGACCACCAGAATGCCATCGCCGAGCTGAGTCACGACTTTCGTCTGGCGAACGGCCGACTGGCGCGTCGGCTGCGCCAGGAACGCGTCGACAGCGAACTCACGGCCAGTCAGTTCTCGGCGCTCGGCGCCCTGTTCGTGGAGGGCTCCCTCACGCTGCGGGCGCTGAGCGAGCGGGAGCGCGTGACCCCGCCCTCGATGAGTCGCACGGTGAACGCGCTGGTCGCGGCCGGCCTGGCGCACCGTGCGGTGTCGTCTGATGACGGCCGCAAGGTGGAGTTGACCGCCACGGAGGCGGGGCTGAAGCTCATGCGCGAGACGCGGAAACGCCGCGACGCGTGGCTCGCCCAGCGAGTGACCACCTTGAGCGACGAGCAACGACAGGTCCTGGCCGAGGCGACGGTGATCATGCGGGGGCTAGCCAACAGTTGAGTGCCATGTTCCGCTCGCTGAGCGTCGTCAACTATCGGATCTGGTTCGCCGGCGCCCTCGTGTCGAATATCGGCACCTGGATGCAGCGCACCGCCCAGGACTGGATCGTGCTGACCCAGCTGACCGACTACAACGCCACGGCCGTTGGCATCACGATGGCACTGCAACTCGGACCGCAGCTCGTGCTCATGCCGTGGTCCGGGCTCATCGCCGACCGCTTCAACCGGCGCAAGCTGCTCATACTCACCCAGGCCCTGATGGGCCTGCTCGCGCTCGGACTCGGGCTTCTCACCGTGACCGGCACGGCTCAGCTCTGGCACGTGTACCTGTTCGCGCTGGGCCTCGGCGTCGTCGCGGCCGTTGATGCGCCGGCCCGGCAAACCTTCGTGTCCGAACTCGTGTCCGACGACAACCTCTCCAATGCGGTCGCACTCAACTCGGCGTCGTTTCACGGGGCACGCCTCATCGGCCCGGCCGCGGCGGGCCTGCTCACCGTCGCCATCGGTGCGGGGTGGGTCTTCATGATCAACGCGATCACATTCGCCGCGACCGTCGTCGCCATGCTGCTGCTGCGCACCGCCCAGCTCCGCCTGTCGCCCAAGGCCGGTCGCAAGCGCGGCCAGTTGACCGCCGGGTTCCGCTACGTACGGGGCCGTCCCGACATCGTCGTCGTCTTGATCGTGGTGTTCCTGATCGGCACGTTCGGACTCAACTTCGCCATTTTCACGTCCACGATGGCCACCGTGGAGTTCGGCATGGGGGCAACCGAGTTCGGCATCCTGAGCTCGATCATGGCCGTCGGCGCCGTCATCGGCGCCCTCCTCTCCGCGCGCCGCAGCCGCGCTCGCCTGCGCCTGATCGTGGGTGGCGCCGCTCTGTTCGGTGTCGCCTGCGCCGTCTCGGCCCTGATGCCCACCTATGCCAGCTTCGCGGTGTCGCTGGTCTTCGTGGGGCTGTCGTCGATCACGCTCATGACCACCGCAAACGCGTACGTACAGACGTCCACCGCTCCGGAGATGCGCGGTCGGGTGATGGCCCTGTATATGGCCATTTTCGTGGGAGGAACGCCGCTCGGAGCACCGCTCGTGGGGTGGGTGGCCGACACGTTCGGTCCGCGCTGGGCGCTCGGGGTCGCCGCGGCGGCCGGTCTGCTCGCCGCCGCGAGCCTGTTGTTCTGGATGATCAGGTACCGCGAGCTGCGGGTGCACGTGCGTCTCCGCACGGCACCGCGCATGCGCGTACGTCACATCGGCGACGGCCGGAGCCTCGAGGCGGGCCGGGAGCCCGCCGGCGCCGAGTCGGGACGGGACACCGCAACCCGGGAGATCGCGATCGTGGAGGCCACGGCCCCGCGTTGATCGCGCGGGGCACCGGTCTACGCTGCGTCGAGAATCTTCTGCATCTCGACATCGCCCAGCAACGTCCACGGTGACGAGCCGGCACCGTCCAGGGCCGCCTGGGGGCTCTCCCCCAGGGTCCACCACTTCGCTTCGAAGGCCCGGCCCTTGAGGAGAACGCGGTCGCCCTTCTCGTAGACGGGCGCTGACTCCCATTCCGGGTAGGTTCCATCGGGAACGACGAGCACCTCGGCCGGACGGTCGCCGGGCAGAACCGGCCCGATGAGCTTCCAGGGCGCATCCGCTGCGCTCACCAGCGGGTTGTCGGGCTGATTGCCCTCCGTGTACCACTTGGCGGAGTAGACGTGACCGTGCCAGACGATGCGCTCGTCGGCCGCGTATGAGGCGGTGGCCGACCAGATCGGGTACGGGCTCGTGGCGGCGTCATCGACGACCGTGGTCGGCTTGGCGGTGGCTCTCGTGGGTACCGGCTCCACGCGGTTGGCGAAGCCCGCGGCGAGCACCTCGCCGAATCGCGCGGCACCCTGGTCAACGCCGCTGCAGGAATTTGACACGCGGGTCACGTCGGGGAAGTTGGCCCCACAGGTACGATCGCGGTTGAGCGACCAGGCCGACATACGGCCGACGCCCATCTCCTGGGCGAACGCGTTGAGCAGGGTCGCGTCTCGCAGCCCGAACACCTCACCGGGTTCATCGTTCTGGCCGATCATGGGCGTGAGCCCGATCTTGCGCCACAGCGCGTGGGTGCCGAGTTCCCGTCCACTGGCCGTGTAGGTCTCCTGCAGCTGAACATGGGTCGCTTCGGCCGCGGCAACGGATGTTTCATACATGCTCTCGGAGGAATCGCGGCTGGCGCCGTAGTCCATGGTCATCAGGTTGACACCCGCGAGGTCCACATTCGCCGCAAGCATCTGGCGCACGAGGATGACGCCGGCTTCGGTGAGTCCCGTGGGGGCGACGGGGAGGGTGAGCCACACGGCGAGGGGCATATCCGCGGCGGCGCGATCGGCCTGCACAGCGGCGATGGCAACCGCCCGCCGCTGGCCCGCCTCGGCATCCTCGAGGTTGGCGCCCTCAATGTCGAGGTCGATGGTCGCCGGCTTGTACTGATCGATAACGGCGGCGTACGCCTTCTTGAGCTTGCTCGGTGACGTGCACGCGGTGGCGAGTTCCTCGTTGGCCTGGCCTCCGAACGAGATGGAGACCTCTCCGCCGTTCTGGGCATATTGCGCAATGCGGCGGTCGAGGTCGCGGCCGGCCCCCGACTGTCCGGGGCTGAAGTAGGTTCCCCACGAGGGGCTGCAGGCATTCGTCGTGTCGGCGACGATGAACGACAGCATGGCGCTCTGGCTGTCGTCGGCGGTCGATGATTCAAAACCGAACTGAGGCTGCGCCGTCACGTCAACGTATCCGGCGAAGAAGGAGTCACCCGTTGACGCGGCGCGAGCATCCTGAAACTCGTTCACGCCGAAGAACGCGCCGGTGGCGACAAGCCCCGCGACGACGAACACGGCGCCGAGGCGCACAACGGACAGACGACGGCCGGGAAAACGTTTTGACACGATTCTTCTCCAAAGTCAGGTCTCGCGTGGCCGAAACCCACGCGAATCGCGCTCATGCACCCCGTCGGCAGGGACCTCAGACGGTGAGGCCACCCGCGCGCTGCGCTGCATCCTCAGTTTGACATTCATACCCTAGTATGGGGGGTAGATTCGCTACTCGCGCCCCGAATGCGTGATCCTCCGGCTATCCGGCCGACCAGCGCGGCATGAGGGAAACATGACTAATCTAACGGCGCCCACTGCGGAGCACACCGAGTCCGCCTCCAACCCGAGTGCGCACACCACGCCCCGCCCCTCATCCGGGGCCCGGCGCCGCCAGTGGGGCGCGGAGAAGCGTCCGGAGCCCCTGTCGATCGTGCACCCGACGCCGTCGGCACGAAAGATCACGCTCGGTCGGCTGGGCATCGTGATCACGATTCTCGCCTGGATCACCTATGTGATCTCCACGATCATCGCCGAACTGCTCAATAACCCCAATTCGGGGTCACGCTTTCAGTTCGAGGCCATCTCCTACCTGATCGTCGTGACGGTTCTCACCTTTTCTGCCCTGATGTACCTGCTCGCCCGGCAGGGCGCGCTCTACCGATTCCGCGACCACGAGCGCGTGCCACGTGGCGAACTCGATCGCCACTTTGAAAACTACACCGAGGGAATCACCGTCCTGGTGCCCTCCTACGCCGAGGAGGCACGCGTTGTGCGCGGCACCCTCTGGTCCGCCGCCCTGCAGGAATTCCCCGATCTCTCCGTCGTGCTGCTGGTCGACGACCCGCCATTCCCGACTGACCTCGCCGTCATCGAGCGTCTCACCGAAACCCGCGCGTTGGCCGGCGACATTCAGAACGCACTGCTCCTGCCGGCCGAACGTTTTCGGCGTGCGCTCACCAGCTTCCAGGAACAACGGCCCGCCGACAAGGGGAACGAGCTGCCGCTGCTCATCGCTGAGTACGAAGCCGCGGCCACGTGGCTCGAAAACATGGCGCATTCCGAGCCCATCGAAGACCACGTCGACGATTTCTTCGTCGACTCCGTGCTGATGGGCCTGGCGAGCGAATTGCGCCTCACCCTTCTCGGTCTGCAGTCCGCGCTCGTGCAGGGCGGCTCCCCCGACGACAAGAACATGTTCCGCCTCTACTCGAGGCTCACGTCGATCTTCGAAGTGAAGATGGACACGTTCGAGCGCAAAACCTTCGCCAATCTCTCGCACGAGGCGAACAAGGCCATGAACCTCAACTCGTACATCGCGCTGATGGGCGGAACCTGGCAGCGGGACGAAGCGGCCGGGTCAACCGTGCTGCGGCCCTCCGTCGAGCCGGCGCCCACCGACCTCGTTGTCCCCGACACGATGTATGTGCTGACGCTCGACGCCGACTCCCTGCTGCTGCGCGACTACTGCCTGCGCCTGGTCTATTTTCTCGAATCGGCCGGCAACGAACGCGTCGCGGTAACCCAGACGCCGTACTCGTCTTTTCGCGGGGCACCGACCCGCATCGAGCGTGTCGCCGGCGCCACCACCGACATCCAGCACATCCTCCACCAGGGCATGACGTACTACGGCGCGACGTTCTGGGTGGGCGCCAACGCCGTTATCCGCAAACGCGCTCTCGAGGACATCGTGGAAGTCGAAACCGTGGGCGGTTTCGAGATTCGCACGTACATCCAGGACCGCACGGTCATTGAGGACACCGAGTCGAGCGTTGACCTCGGCACGCACGGCTGGACCCTCGCCAACTACCCCGAACGACTCAGCTACAGCGCGACGCCGCCGGATTTCGGTTCCCTCGTCGTGCAGCGGCGCCGGTGGGCCAACGGTGGGCTGCTCATCATGCCGAAGTTGTGGAACCAGGTCACGCATCGGCGGTTCAATCGCGAGCGAGTCCTGTTCCGCGAGCTGCTGCTGCGCGTGAACTACATGGGCTCCATCGCGTGGTCGAGCTTCGGTCTGCTCTTCCTGCTCGCCTACCCCTATGACAGCCGGCTGCTCAGCCCGCTCGTGTTCTTCGCGGCGTTGCCATACTTCCTCGCCATGGGCAGCGACCTCCGCGAATGCGGCCACCGGTTCAGCGACATCTTCCGCATCTACGGCTTCAACCTCGTACTGCTCCCCGTCAACCTCGCCGGTGTGCTCAAGTCGATGCAGCAGGCGATCACCGGCGAGAAGATCCCGTTCGTGCGCACCCCGAAGGTCAAGGACCGCACTGCAGCCCCGGGCCTGTACGTCGTGGTGCCGTACCTGATCGTGGCCTTCTCGATCCTCACCATCTGGCGCAACGTCGAGGCAGGCAACTGGGGCAACGTGGCGTTTGCGCTGCTCAACGCCGTGCTCGCCAGCTGGGCGATCAAGGCCTACATCGGCCTGCGCAATTCCGTCGTCGACGTGGTCCTCGGGATGGTCAGCTGGCTCTACGTGGCGCCACGCAAACCCAAGGTCGTGCCGCCGGTCTACCCGACCAAGGAACCGAAAGATGTGGACTGGGCCGCCGTGCTCTACTACGGTGACCGCCGCCTGAACCGCAACCTGCGCGGCGGTTCCGACCGCCGCCGTCGCGCGACCTCTCGCTAGGCACGACGCGCGCGCCCCTGGGCCCGTACTGGACACCGCGCCCGGTCCCGCTCTGCGGAGGCCCGGCGCGGTTTCTCGCGAGTCGGTTGCTACTTCAGGAGAATGGCCGCCGGGCGGGCGGGGCATCCGTACCGTTGCAGGGCCGCGCGGGCTCGCGCCGGCGGAACTCCTGAAGTAGCGACTCGGCAGGCACCGGATGCGGATGCCGCCGGGCGGCTACCGCACGCCGCCCATCAGCTTCAGCACCGGGCGCGCGATCAGGGCCAGAAGCAGCCCCAGCACGATCGCCACGGCGCCGAGTACACCGAAGTACACCGTCTCCGGCACGGTGGCGTACCACTGGGCCAGCAGACCGGACACGGCGGAACCCAGCGCCACGGACAGGAAGAACAACGCCACCATCTGCGTCTTGAAGACGCTCGGCGCGAGCTTGGTGGCCACCGACAGCCCAACCGGCGACAAAAGCAACTCGGCGATCGTGAAGACGAAGAGGATGCCCACGAGCGCGAGCAGGGGAGTCGAGTTGTCGCCGCCACCGACGAAAGGCAGGAACAGCAGGAACGCGACACCCATCACGCCGGTGCCGATAGCGAATTTGAGCGGGGTTGAGGGCTGCTTCGTACCCCAGCGGGTCCACAGCGCGGCAAAGGCACCCGACATCAGGATGATGAAGACCGGGTTGATCGACTGCACCCACGACACCGGCATCTCCCATCCGAAGAGGCCGCGATCGAGGCGGTCGACGGCGTACAACGTGACGACCGTGAACTGCTGCTGGTACAGGGACCAGAAGGCGGCACTCGCGATGAACAGCGGGATGAACGCGTAGACGCGGTTGCGCTCCACGCCGGTGATCTGACGGTTGCTGAGAATCAGGGCGAAATAGGTGATCGTGGCGACGATGGTGAGAACGATGACGATAGTGACCAGGTTGCCGGCGGTGACGACGCGGGTCATCACGAGCACCACGATCACGACGAGAGCCGCGAGGGCGAAGGACCCGTAGGCCGCGAAACGAGCCCGCGGCAGTGGGTTGTGAACGACTCGCGCGGAATCGGGCAGTCGCCGGCGACCGAGCGAGTACTGCACAAGGCCGACCACCATGCCCACGGCCGCCAGGCCGAAGCCGAAGTGAAAGCCGAGGGTGGTTTGGAGCAGTCCGGTGAGGATCGGACCCATCAGGGCGCCCAGGTTGATGCCGAGATAGAACAGGGAGAACCCGGCGTCACGACGGGGATCATCGGCCGCGTAGAGCGTGCCGACGACGGAGGTGGCGCTGGCTTTGAGGCCACCGCTGCCGACCGCCACGAGAATCAATCCGGTCGCGAGCCCGGGGACCCCGGGGATGAACGCGAGGGCAACGTGCCCGAGCATGATCACGATCGCGCTGTAGAAGAGCACCCGTTCGCTGCCGAGCAGCCGGTCGGCAATCCACGCGCCGAGAATAGTGGACAGGTACACGCCGCCGCCGTAGGCGCCCACGATTCCGGCGGCTGTTGCCTGCGGAATACCGAGGCCGCCCTCGGCCACCGTGTAGAACAAGTACAACAGCAGGATGCCCTGCATGCCGTAGAAGGAGAATCGCTCCCACATTTCCACGCCGAAGATATTGGCGAGCGAACGGGGCTGTCCGAAGAATCCGCGATCCTCGTGGGAGCTGTCGGTCACAACTGCGGGTTCAGCATCATTGGTGATGTTACTCATTTAGCCGACCTTACCGCGCGCCCCCTGCTTGAACGCTGATGAGGGCGCGCTCGACCCCGGTGACGGTCAGGTCGTGGACTCCCTCACCACGAGCTCCGGCTGGAAGACGATCTGTTCATGTGTGAAGTCGGCTCCGCCGGCCGCCTCGCGCAGCAGCAGGTCCACGGCGGTGTAGCCGATGAGTTCACTCGGCTGGCGGATGGAGGACAGCGGCACGACGGCGGCCGAGGCGAAGGCAATATCGTCATATCCGATTAGGGCGATGTCTCCAGGAACATGTACGTCCCCGTGCATGTTGAGCGCCTGGAGCACGCCGATGGCCAACAGGTCGTTGGCGGCGAAGATCGCATCCGGCCGGTCGCCCGGCGCGCGCTGCAGTATCCCCTCGCCGGCCGCACGGCCGGCGAGCACCGAGAGCATCTCTGTCTCGATCACTTCGAGAGATGACTGCGGATGCTCCGCCACGGCTTCGCGAGCGCCTTCCAGCCGGTCAACCACCTGGCGAATACTGCCCGGGCCGCCGACGAAGGCGAGGTGAGTGCGCCCGATGCTGAGCAGGTGACGGGCCGCGAGGCGACCTCCTGCCACGTCATCGACCGCGACCGAGGAGAAACTGCGATCCTCCGTCTGTCGATCGACCAGAACGGTCGGCGTGCCGCGGGCACGCAACCGCGTCAGCCGGTCGCCGATGTCACCGAGGGGAGATATCAGTACCCCGTGCACGCGCTGCTCCTCGAACAGGTCGAGGTAGGCGGCCTCGCGCGCGAGATTGTCATCAGTATTGCCAAGAAGAATCGTGAGCCCCTCTTCGGCCGCTCGATCTTCGGCACCGCGGGCGAGGTCGGTGAAGAACGGGTTGGCCACATCCAGGACGACGAGCCCCAGGCTGCGGCTGCGGCCGGCCCGCAGCTGTCGGGCGGCGTCGTTGCGCACGAAACCGAGCTCGTCGATGGCCGCCTGCACCCGAACAACGGTTGCCGAAGACACCTTCTCGGGGCGGTTCATCACGTTGGATACCGTGCCGACCGAGACCTTGGCCAGTGCGGCGACATCGCGCACGTTAACCGTCATGTCCATTTTTCCCCAACTCGAATGTGGTGGGGCTGACCGCGCCCCGTTCCATTCTTGCGCATTCCGCGACGCGTTTACCAACGTTTCAACTTGTGATGCGGTTTGGGTTGACACGGTGAGCACCTCGACATAGGTTTTGACTAACGCTTCATTAAAACGATTCAATCACCCCCTCGCACGACGAAAAGGCCTCTCAATGTCGACAAGTCCCGGTAACACCGTTCCGCTTCTGTCGCTGCGCGGTGCGGCCAAGGCCTTCGGCCCGGTCATCGCCCTCGCCGATGGGGTGGTCGAGATTCTGCCCGGTGAGATCCACGCCCTCGTCGGCGAGAACGGCGCCGGCAAGTCCACCCTCGTCAAGATCCTCGCTGGCCTGTACAGCCTCGACGCCGGCGAGTTTCTCGTGAACGACAAGCCGGTGGCCTTCCGCACCGTCGCGGACAGCAAGGCCGCCGGAATCTCCGTCATCTATCAGGAGCCGACGCTCTTCCCCGATCTCACGGTCGCCGAAAACATCTTCATCGGCCGCCAGCCGAAGAACGCCCTCGGGCTGATCAACCGCTCGGCCATGCGCAACCAGGCCAGCGCCCTGTTCGACCAACTCGGCGTGCGCATTGATCCGGACCGCCTCGCCGAGGGACTGTCGATCGCGGACCAACAGATCATCGAGATCGCCAAGGCCATCTCCCTGGATGCGAGCGTTCTCATCATGGACGAACCGACCGCGGCGCTCTCCGGCGTCGAGGTGGAGCGCCTGTTCCAGGTGGCGCGCGCGCTGCGAGCGAACGGTGCCGGCATCCTCTTCATCTCGCACCGCTTCGACGAGGTCTTCGCCCTGTGCGACCGCATCACCGTCATGCGCGACGGCGAGTACATCTCCACCCACGAAACCCGGCGCGTCACCGCGCCGGAGATCGTGCGGGAAATGGTCGGCCGTGACATCGGAGCACTGTTCCCCAAGGTTGTCGCCGAGGTCGGACAAACGGTTTTGAAGGTCTCTGAGCTCTCGCGCGCCGGCGTTTTCGCCGACATCAGTTTCGAGGTCAAGGCCGGCGAGATCGTGGCGCTGGCCGGCCTGGTCGGCGCAGGCCGCACCGAGGTGGCCCGCGCCGTGTTCGGCATCGACCCGTACGATGGCGGCTCCGTGGAATTGCACGGTGCCCGCGTCAAACCGAACAACCCGCAGGCCGCGATCGATGCCGGCACGGGCTTTGTCCCGGAAGATCGACGCAAACAGGGCCTGGTCATGGACCTCTCCGTCGCGCGCAACGCCGCACTCACCCTGCGCAACCGCCTGTCGCGGTTCGGCCTCATCAACGCGGCAACCGAACGCCGCACGGCCGCAGAATGGACCACGCTCCTGCAGGTGAAAACCGGATCACAGGACTACAAGGTTTCCACTCTCTCCGGTGGCAACCAGCAGAAGGTCGTACTGGCCAAGTGGCTCGCCACCGAGCCCACCTTTCTCATCGTCGACGAGCCCACCCGCGGAATCGACGTCGGCACCAAAAGCGAGGTGCACCGCCTGCTGTCCGACCTCGCCGGACGCGGCATCGCAATTCTCATGATCTCCAGCGAGCTGCCGGAGGTACTCGGAATGGCCGACCGGGTCCTCGTCATGCATGAGGGGCGCATCACCGCACAACTCGACCGAGCGGATGCGACGGCCGAGTCGATCATGCACGCGGCTACCGCACAATTGGAGCGTTCACTATGACCCTCGGAACCCCGACAGCAGAAACGACCGCAGTCCCGAACCGGCGCCGGACGAACGGCCTCGCCGCCGTGCTGCGTCAGCGGGAGATTCCGGTCACCCTCGCCCTGATCGTCCTCGTTACCGTGACCTACCTCGCGAACCCGCTCTTTCTCAGCCAACAGGGCGTGAAAGACCTGCTGCTGAACGCGACAATCGTGATCATCCTCGCGGTCGGGCAGGCCATGGTGATCATCACCCGCAACGTCGACCTCTCGATCGGCTCCATCCTGGGCATCGTCGCCTTCAGCACCGGCACGCTTTTTGTCAGCGTTCCCGGGCTCCCCATCGTGCTGGTCTTTCTCGCCGGAATGGCGCTCGGGGCGCTGCTCGGCACCATCAACGGGCTGCTGGTCACGATCGCCAAGGTGCCGTCTTTGGTCATCACGCTCGGCACGCTCTACGTCTATCGCGGCCTGAACAACGCCTGGGCCGGTGGCACGCAGTACTTCGCCGGCGACCGCCCTCGCGCTTTCGGCGCCCTCTCTGTCGATACCATCCTCGGGTTTCCGCTGATCACCCTCATCGCGATCGTCGTCGTCATCATCGTCGCCGTGTTCATGGCATCGACCCGCCCCGGTCGCGACCTCTACGCCATCGGCTCAGACCCCGAAGCGGCCAAACTGTTCGGGATCCCCGTCACCCGCCGGGTGCTTCTCGCCTTTCTCAGCAATGGCATTCTGGCCGGTCTGGCCGGCGTGCTCTATGCGAGCCGCTTCAACTCCGTCGGGGCCACGACCGGTACCGGGCTGGAATTCGACATCATCGCCGCGGCCGTCGTCGGCGGCGTCGCAATCTTCGGGGGCAGCGGCACCGTCGTCGGCGCGGCCATGGGCGCGCTCCTGCTGACCACGATCACGAGCGCCTTGACCGCGGTGCGGGTTGACAAGTTCTGGCAACAGGCCATCGTCGGCATCCTCATCCTGTCCGCGATCGTCATCGACCGGGTGGCCCGAATTCGAACAGCAAAGAAGCTCCGACTCAGTGAGGCCCGCGATGTCTAACCCCCCGACCGAACTGCTCCCGACAGCGACCAACAAATCGGGCGTACGCGCTGCCGGACGTCCCCAGGCGGGCGGCCGCACCGGCGTGGCGCGAATCCTGCTCAGCCGCGACACCGTCATGATCTACGCCCTCGTGGTCTTCGTCGTCTACGCTGCCCTCTTCATTCCGCGCTTCGCCGGCCCCGTCTCCACCGGATTCCTGCTGCTCGACGTGATTCCGGCCCTCCTCATCGCGCTGCCCATGACCCTCGTCATCATCACCGGGGAAATCGACCTGTCGGTGGCGAGCATCGCCGGTCTCACGAGCGCGCTCATGGGGGTGCTCTGGGCCGCCGGACTTGACATTGGCGTCGTGCTGGCCATCAGCCTGCTCGCCGGGGTGCTCGCCGGGGCATTCAACGGCGTGCTCGTCGCGGTGCTCGGGCTTCCCTCCCTGGCCGTGACCATCGGAACCCTGGCCCTGTTTCGCGGACTCGCCCTGGTCGTGATCGGCGACAATGCCGTGGCGAACTTCCCGCCGGAACTCACCGGCCTCTTCACCTCCAAGCTCGGCGGCACCGGGATCCCCACCGTGATGATCGGCGTGGTCATCGTCGCCGTGTTCTTCGGCGTGCTGCTGCACTTCACCCCGTTCGGTCGCGGCCTGTTCGCACTCGGCTACAGCAAAGAAGCGGCCACCTTCGTGGGCATCAACGTCATGCGGGCCAAATTCTGGCTCTACGTCGCCTCGGGCTCCGTGTCGGCGCTTGCCGGCATCTACTGGACGCTGCGCTACTCGAGCGCCCGCAGCGACAACGCCAGCGGCCTCGAACTCACCGTGATCGCGGCCGTTCTGCTCGGTGGTGTCTCCATCTTCGGCGGCAAAGGGTCCATCCCCGGCGCTATCGCGGGGGTGCTGCTGATCGGCACGATCAATTTCACCCTGCGCCTGAACCGCATCTCCGACGTCGTGCTCATCATCGTGACCGGCAGTCTGCTCATCGCTTCCGTCGTAGCCCCCAGCATCATCGAGGGGATATCGAAGTGGCGCCATACCCGGCGACACCGCCGTCAACTTCCCCAGGCATCGGCCTTGGGAGAAACCCGCGCCACAGCATCCGGCGTTCAGGAAAGGAAATGACAATGGAGTTCATTCGCCCCACTAAGACGAGGCGCACCCGCCGCCTCTTCGCCTTCGCGGCAGTCGCCGCATCCGTCGCCCTCGTGGCCAGCGGTTGCGCCTCCGGCGACAATGCCGGCACCGGTGCCGGCGGCGAGGGAGACCTCAGCATCACATTCATTCCCAAGCAGCTCAACAACCCGTACACCGACGTCGTTCTCGGCGGAGGAAAAGACGGCGCCACCGCCGCCGGATTCACCGGCGTCGAGGTCGTCGGCCCGCTCGAAGCGAGTGCCTCAAGCCAGGTGTCATTCATCAACGCCGAGACCCAGGCCGGCACCAACGTCATCGTGATCGCAGCCAATGACCCGGATGCCGTCGGTCCGGCACTCGAGGAAGCCCGCGCCGCCGGCGCGAAGATCGTCGCCTTCGACTCGGACACGAACCCCAAGTACCGGGACGTCTTCATCAGTCAGGTTGTCGCGAAGGACGTCGCCCTGATTCAGGTCAAGCTGATTGCCGAGCAGATCGGCGGATCGGGCGAAATTGCCATTCTCTCGGCCACGGCCAACGCCACCAACCAGAACGAGTGGATCAAGTTCATCGAAGAGGAGCTCGCCTCCAACCCGGACTATGCGAACATCACCCTCGTTGCCAAGGTTTACGGCGATGACGATGACACGAAATCGTTCCAGGAGGCCCAGGGCCTGATGCAGGCGTACCCGAACCTGAAGGGCATCATCTCGCCCACTACGGTCGGCATCGCGGCAACGGCACGTTACCTCTCGACCTCGAACTACAAGGGCAAGGTCGCGTTGACCGGCCTCGGCCTGCCCAATGAGATGCGCCCGTTCGTCAAGGACGGCACCGTGACGGCGTTCGCCCTCTGGGACCCGGCACAGCTCGGCTACGTCGCCGCGTTCGCCGGCAAGGCACTCGCCGACGGCACCATCACCGGAGCAGAGGGTGACACGTTCACCGCCGGCGACCTCGGTGAGCGCACGGTCGGCGCCGACGGCCTCGTCATTGTCGGCCCGCCGACAACATTCACCGCCGACAACATCGACGACTACGACTTCTAAGCCGTAGCCCCGTGGTGGGGCGAGTGCCACGGCATCCGCCCCACCACCCTGTTGTCCACCAGCCTCGTTCGTATCCGGCTTCGCGCCAGCGCAGGAGTATTCCATGACGTACACCCCGAACACGGAGAACAGCCACGGCCTGCCGGCCGGGCTGCTCGAGCCGAAGACGCGCCGCAGCACCCGCATCGGCCTGGTTTCCGGCGGGCTCGGCGCCTACTGGCCGCAGTTTCCCGATCTGTTGCCGCTGCTGCAGAAGTCCGCCCGCTACGTCACCGAGCGTTTCAACGCCCTCGACGCCGAGGTGATCGACGCCGGCTTCATCTCCGACGCGCAGGATGCCCAGACCGCCGCCGAGAAGCTGCGGGTCGCGGACTGTGACCTCATCGTGGTGTTTCTCGCCACCTATCTGACCTCGTCCATGGTGTTACCGATCGCCCAGAAGTCGAAAACCCCCGTGCTCGTGATCGACCTGCAGCCGAGCGAAGCCATGGACCACGCCACCTTCGACACCGGTCAATGGCTCGCCTACTGCGGCCAGTGCCCCGTCCCCGAGGTCGCCAACGTCTTTCGCCGGGCGGGCATTCCGTTCAGGTCGGTCTCCGGTTACCTGCGCCAGGAGAGCGCGTGGGAACGCATCATTCAGTGGGTGCACGCCGCCGGTGTGCGGGCCGCTCTGCGGACCGCCCGCCACGGGCTGATGGGTCACCTGTACCCCGGCATGCTGGACGTCTCGACCGACCTCACAAGCGTCTCGACCACATTCGGTTCCCACGTGGAGGTGCTCGAGTTCGACGACCTGCGCGTGCGCGTCGACGAGGTGTCGGATGCCGAGGTGCGCGAGCGCATGCACCTCGCCTCGCAACTGTTTCAGCTGGATGATTCGGTGAACCAGGAGGATTTCGCCTGGGGCGCGAAGGTATCGGTCGGGCTGGATCGCTTAGTGGCCGACTTTGACCTCGATTCGGTCGCCTATTACCACCGCGGTCTCGCCGGCGAACAGCACGAACGCCTCGGCGCCGGCATGATCCTGGGATCGTCGCTGCTCACCGCCCGCGGGATTCCGATGGCCGGCGAGTACGAACTGCGCACCTCGATCGCGATGCTGGCCAGCCAGGCCATCGGCGCCGGGGGGTCATTCACCGAAATTCAGGCGCTCAACTTCTTTGACGGTGTCGTGGAGATGGGTCACGACGGCCCTGCCCACCTCGCCGTGAGCGCGCGCGAGCCCCTGCTGCGGGGCCTCGGCGTCTACCACGGCAAGCGCGGGTGGGGGGTCTCGGTGGAGTTCGACGTGCAGCCCGGACCGGTGACGACCTTCGGGGTCGGTCAGGATCCGGATGGCCGGTTCATTTTCGTGACATCGGAGGGCACGGTCGTTCCCGGGCCGCTGCTCGCGATCGGCAACACGACCTCCCGGGTCGACTTCGGCGGCGATCCCGGCGTCTGGGTCGACGAGTGGAGCCAGACCGGTATCGGCCATCACTGGGCGCTGAGCCTCGGACACCGCGCAGCCGACATCAAGGCAGCCGCGAGCCTGCTGGGCATCGAACACCGTCATGTCGCGCTCAACTAACCCGGATGCGACCGGCATCCCCCGATCGCCTGAGAAGCCCCCGATGACGAACGCCGACGACACACACCGCGTCTGCTTCCAGTTGCAGGTCAAGCCGGACCGCATCAACGAATACCGACAGCGCCACGCCGCCGTCTGGCCGGAGATGCTCCGTGCGCTCAAGGGCAGCGACTGGAACAACTACTCGCTGTTTCTGCGGGCCGACGGCCTGCTGATCGGCTACTTCGAAACGACGGATCTCGCATCCGCTCAGGCCGGTATGGCCGGCACCGCCGTCAACGCACGCTGGCAGGCCGAGATGGGCGAATTCTTCGTCGAACTCGATGGCGCCCCCGACACGGGGTTCGTGCAGCTGACCGAGGTCTTCCACCTCGAAGACCAGCTCGCCGCCCTCGCGACGACAACACAGATCCCCACAACAGAAAGAAGCAACTCGTGACCATTAGTGCTGCCGTGCTCACCCAACTCGAGGCGCAGGCCATCGAGCTGCCCTCGTGGGCGTTCGGTAATTCAGGAACCCGGTTCAAGGTCTTCGGAACCCCCGGCACACCGCGCACGATCGAAGAGAAGATCGCCGACGCCGCGCAGGTGCACCGGTTCACCGGCCTCGCTCCCTCCGTCGCGCTGCACATCCCGTGGGACAAGGTCGACGACTACGCGGCCCTCCGCACCTTCGCCTCAGACCACGGCCTCGAACTCGGCACCGTCAACTCGAACACGTTCCAGGACGACGCCTACAAGTTCGGCAGCCTCACCCACACGGATGCCGCGGTGCGCCAGAAGGCCATCGACCACCACTTCGACTGCCTCGACGTGATGAACGAAACCGGCTCGACAGACCTGAAGATCTGGCTCGCCGACGGCACCAACTATCCCGGGCAGGGCGACATCCGCGGCCGCCAGGACCGCCTCGCCGATTCCCTCGCCGCCATCTACGCCCGCCTCGGGGCGGAACAGCGTCTCGTGCTCGAGTACAAGTTCTTCGAGCCGGCTTTCTACCACACCGACGTTCCCGACTGGGGAACGAGCTACGCCCAGGTGTCCGCGCTCGGCGACCGGGCCCTCGTGTGCCTCGACACCGGGCACCACGCCCCCGGCACCAACATCGAGTTCATCGTGGCCCAGCTGCTGCGCCTCGGAAAGCTCGGCTCCTTCGACTTCAACTCGCGGTTCTACGCCGACGACGACCTGATCGTCGGCGCGGCCGACCCGTTCCAGCTGTTCCGCATCCTCTACGAGGTCATCCGCGGCGACGGCTTCGGACCGGACTCCCCCGTTGCGTTCATGCTCGACCAGTGCCACAACGTGGAAGAGAAGATCCCCGGCCAGATCCGTTCCGTGCTCAACGTGCAGGAGATGACGGCGCGTGCGCTGCTCGTCGACCGGGCCGCGCTGCTCGAAGCCCAGAATTCCGCCGATGTGCTCGGCGCCAACGGCATCCTGATGGACGCCTTCTACACCGACGTGCGCGGCGACCTGGCCGCGTGGCGCGAGACGCGCGGGCTCGGCGCCGACCCCATGAAGGCGTTCGCGGCATCCGGCTACCAGGAACGTATGGCCGCCGAGCGTGTGGGCGGCCACCAGGCCGGTTGGGGTGCGTAGGCGCACCCGCCTCGGCCCCTCGACAGGGTCAGGACGACGCACGCTCGACCAGCGGTACACCACTCTCTCGACTCCCCAGCTAGGAATGACATGACGAACCCCACAGTTGCCGCCCTCATCGCCCGGTCGAATCGACTCGGCGCTGACCCGAAGACCACGAACTACGCGGGCGGCAACACGTCGGCCAAGGGCACCGAAACCGACCCGGTCACCGGCGAGTCCGTTGAGCTGCTGTGGGTGAAGGGCTCCGGCGGAGACCTCGGCACGCTCACCGAGAAGGGGCTCGCCGTGCTGCGCCTCGACCGGCTGCGTGCCCTCGTGAACGTGTACCCGGGGATCGAGCGCGAAGACGAGATGGTGGCGGCGTTCGACTTCACGCTGCACGGCAAGGGCGGAGCGGCGCCCTCGATCGACACGGCGATGCACGCCCTCGTCGACGCCGCTCACGTCGACCACCTGCACCCCGACTCCGGCATCGCGATCGCCGCCTCGGCCGACGGCGAGGCGCTCACGGGCACGATCTTCGGCGACAAGGTCGTCTGGGTGCCGTGGCGCCGCCCCGGATTCCAGCTCGGCGTCGACATCAGCGCCATCAAGGCGGCCAACCCCGCGGCGATCGGCTGCATCCTCGGCGGCCACGGCATCACGGCGTGGGGCGACACGAGCGACGCGTCAGAGGCCAACTCGCTCTGGATCGTCGACACCGCCGCCGCCTACATCGAGGCGAATTCCCGTCCGGAACCGTTCGGGCCCGCACTCGAGGGCTTCGCCCCCCTGACGGATGCCGAGCGGCTCGCCAAGGCCGCCGCGCTCGCCCCCACGATCCGCGGCCTGGTCTCCACCGACGGCGCGAAGGTCGGCCACTTCACGGACGCGCCGGAGGTGCTGGACTTCCTCTCCCGCGCGGAACACCCGCGCCTCGCCGCCCTCGGCACGAGCTGCCCCGACCACTTTCTGCGCACCAAGGTCAAGCCGATGCTGCTGGACCTGCCCGCCGGGGCATCCATCGAGGACTCGCTCGCCCGACTGGTCGAACTGCACTTGGCGTACCGCGCCGACTACCAGGCCTACTACGACCGCAACGCTGTGGCGGGCTCCCCCGCGATCCGCGGCGCCGACCCGCTCGTCGTGCTCGTGCCGGGCGTGGGCATGTTCAGCTACGGCGCGAACAAGCAGACCGCCCGGGTCGCCGGCGAGTTCTACGTGAACGCGATCAACGTGATGCGCGGCGCAGAGGGACTCTCCAGCTACGCCCCGATCGACGAGGCGGAGAAGTTCCGCATCGAATACTGGGCGCTCGAAGAGGCCAAGCTGCAGCGGATGCCCGCCGCCAAACCCCTCGCCACCCGCGTGGCGCTCGTCACGGGTGCGGCCTCCGGAATCGGCAAGGCCATCGCCACCCGCCTCGCGGCGGAGGGAGCGTGCGTCGTGATCGCCGACCTCGACCTCGCCAAGGCGCGGGCCGCCGCCGCCGAGATCGGCACCACCGACGTGGCGATCGGAGTGCAGGCCAACGTCACCGACGAGGTGCAGGTGCAGGCCGGGGTGGATGCCGCGGTGCTCGCTTTCGGCGGACTCGACCTTGTGGTGAACAACGCCGGGCTCTCGCTGTCGAAGTCGCTGCTGGAGACCACGGTCGCCGACTGGGACCTGCAGCACAACGTGATGGCGAAGGGCTCGTTCCTGGTGTCGCGTGCAGCGGCCCGCGTGCTGATCGACCAGAAGCTCGGCGGCGACGTGATCTACATCTCGTCGAAGAACTCGGTCTTCGCCGGGCCGAACAACATCGCCTACTCGGCCACGAAGGCCGACCAGGCGCACCAGGTTCGGCTGCTCGCCGCCGAGCTCGGGGAGTTCGGCGTGAAGGTGAACGGCATCAACCCCGACGGTGTCGTGCGCGGCTCGGGCATTTTCGCCGGCGGCTGGGGCGCCAAGCGCGCCGCGGTCTACGGCGTCGACGAGGACGATCTGGGCAAGTACTACGCCCAGCGCACCCTGCTGAAGCGCGAGGTGCTTCCGGAGAACGTGGCGAACGCGGTGTACGTGCTGTGCACGAGCGACCTCAGCCACACCACCGGGCTGCACATCCCGGTCGACGCCGGCGTCGCCGCGGCGTTCCTGCGATGACTCCGATCGCCGCCCCCGACGACAGCGGCGCCCGATTCGGACCGGTGCGGGCGCCCCGCTCGTCCCGGCCCGGCCATTGGGCCGTTCGCGGTCGGAGGCGCCGACCATGAGCGCGGCCGGAACGGTTGCGGCGGTCGATTTCGGTGCGTCGAGCGGCCGGGTCATGCTCGGGCACGTCGGGCACAACGAACTGAGCATCCGCCCTGTCGCCCGCTTTCCGAACAACCCGGTGCGCGTCACCGACGGGCTGCACTGGAACATTCTCGACCTGTACCGGGGAGCGCTCGGCGGTCTGCGTGCCGCCGTGCGCGAGGAACCGACGCTGCGCAGCGTCGCCGTTGACTCGTGGGCGGTCGACTACGCGCTGATGCGCGGCGACCGCATGCTCGGCAACCCCCTGCATTACCGCGATGAGCGCACGACCGCCGGGGTTCGGGCGGTGCACGCCGAGATCGCGCCCGCCGAGCTGTACGGTCGCAACGGGCTGCAGTTCCTGCCATTCAATTCGTTGTACCAGCTCGCCGCCGACCGCCTGGCCGGTAGCCTCGACGGCGCCGACGGCCTGTTGCTGATCCCCGACCTCATCACGTTCTGGCTTACCGGCGAGAGAGTGGCCGAGCGCACCAACGCGTCCACCACGGGGCTCGTCACGGTCGCGGACGGCCAGTGGGACGTGCAACTCATCACCCGTCTCGGCCTCCCCCGCGCGCTGTTTCCCCGACTCGTGGATGCCGGCACCGGCGTCGGTCCCGTTGCCCCGCGGGTGCTGGCCGAGATCGGTGCCAGCCGCCCGCTCGAAGCGGTCACGGTCGGGTCGCACGACACGGCATCCGCGGTGGTGGCCGTGCCCATGACGAGCGATACCGCCGCCTATATTTCCTCCGGAACCTGGTCGCTGGCCGGTGTCGAGCTGCCTGCCCCGGTACTGAGCGAGGCGAGTCGGGCCGCGAACTTCACGAACGAGGGCGGCGTCGACGGTCGCGTGCGCTACCTCCGCAACGTCATGGGGCTCTGGCTGCTGAGTGAGTCGATGCGCACCTGGGACGAGGCGGGCGCTTCGTATGACCTGCCCGGGTTACTCGCTCAGGCCGGGCAGGTCACCGGGCAGGTCACCATTTTCGACGTCGACGACCCGCGCTTCCTCAGCCCCGGCGACATGCCCACGCGCATCCGTGAGTACTGTGTCGAACACGATCTGCGCCCGCCGCGCACGAACGTTGAGCTGGTGCGCAGCATCATTGAGAGTCTCGCGGCCGCCTACGCGAACACCTTGCGCCTCGCCGCCGAGCTCTCGGGGACCAGCGTGAGTGTGGTGCACATCGTCGGCGGCGGGTCGCAGAACGAACTGCTCTGCCAGTTGACGGCGACTCGCACCGGCCTGACCGTGCTGGCCGGACCGGTCGAGGCGACGGCGATCGGCAATGTGCTCGTGCAGGCCCGCGTGCAGGGTTTCGTCACCGGAAGCCTCGAAGGCCTCCGGTCACTCGTGGCACAAGCCTTCACACCACGGCGGTACGACCCTGAGCGCCTCGACGGAATCAAGCGGTAACCCGCACGGTCCCGTCCGGGGCCGCACACCGCATCAACGGCAGGTGCTCGGCCGGTTGCGGTAACCTCGGCATGAGCCGCGATGCGCGGCCCCGGACGACGGATCAGTACCCGGAATGCGACAAGACTGGCCAAGGGAGTCACTGTCATGTCCTGGATCGTCCTCATCGTGTCCGGAATCCTCGAAGCCGTCTGGGCCACGGCCCTGGGCAAATCGGACGGCCTCACCAAGTTATGGCCGTCTGTCGTCTTCGGCGGCGCGCTCCTGCTCAGCATGGGCGGCCTGGCCTTTGCCATGCGCGACATTTCAACCGGCACGGCGTACGCGGTCTGGGTCGGAATCGGGGCCGCCCTCACCGTGGCCTACGCGATGGTCTTCGGCGCCGAACCGACGTCGCTGATCAAGATTCTGCTCCTGCTGGGGCTCGTGGGGTGCATCATCGGCCTCAAACTCGTCGACGGCAGCCACTGACCCGGCAGCGGCGCCCTTCACCTGTCCCCGCCACCGCCATCGGGGAGCTCCCAACAACGCAGCACTTTCCTGCGCCCCTGAGCAGCATGCCTAGGAGTGTTCGACGGGCGGACGGTTGGTCGCTCCGGCTACGGCGCAACTCTTGGGCATTCTTGCCGTGAGCAGCCGGGTCACCGTCGCCGCCGCTCGTTCCAGGTTCACGCTGCCGTCACGCAATGCGTTCGGAAGATCGGTGACCTGGCGCAGGATCGGCACCACGGCCACGACGGCGTCACCGATCAGCTCGTACGCGTCGTCGTTGATCCGACCGCCGAAGAGGATCGCGGGGACACCTTCCGCCCGGGCCGCCTGGGCAACCCCCCACGGTGTCTTTCCCGACGCGGTCTGCCGGTCGATGCCTCCCTCTCCGGTGAACACCCAGTCGGCTCCGGTGATCCGCTCTCGAAGCCCGACCGCGTCCCTGACCAACTCGACGCCACTTTCCAGGGTGGCGTTGGTGGCCCCGGCGAACGCGGCCCCCAGGCCTCCGGCACTGCCGGCGCCGGGAATATCCCGTACATGGCGGGCGAAGGCCGGCTCCATGACATCCGCCCAGCGGGCCAGGGCCGCGTCCAGTGCGGGAATATCCTGTGGTGTGGCGCCCTTCTGCAGACCGTAGACCGCGGAGGCGCCGCGGTCACCGAGCAGGGGGTTGGTGACATCGGAGGCGAGGCGAAACGTGGCGGTGCGCAACCGGGGTTCGACGTCGCCGAGGTCCGCCGAGACGAGCGAGATCAGCCCCCTGGCCCCGTCTGGAATGGGCACGCGGTCGTGATCGAGGAATCGGACGCCCAGCGCCGTAAGCATGCCGGCGCCGGCATCGTTCGTCGCCGATCCCCCCAGGCCGATGATGAAGTCGGTCGCGCCGCGATCCAGAGCGGACAGGATCAGCTCGCCGACGCCGCGGGAGGTGGCGGCCCACGGGTCCCGTTGTCCCGCAGCGATCTGGGCGAGCCCGGCGGCTTCGGCGACCTCGATGACCGCCAGGTGACTGCTGGGCACGAATCCATACCGCCCCGTGATCGGCCGGTTGAGCGCATCGTGGCAGCCTGCCTCGACCCATTCGCCGTCCAGCGCGGCCACGAGGGCTTCCGCGGTTCCCTCGCCGCCGTCGGCCATCGGCACCAGCTCACACTGAATGCCGGGGTCGACCCGATGAATGCCCCTGGCCATCGCCTCGGCAGCCTCAACGGCCGTCATGGACTCCTTGAACGAATCCGGCGCGCACACGATCCTCATGACAGCGAGCCGCTCGGCACCGCGGGCGCGGCCGAGGCGGAAACCGCCAGGCACGTGAGCAGGTCGACATTGGAATTCATGGGATCTCTTCTCGGATGTGGGGCTGCTCGGGTGCAGGTGTGCCGTCAGGTTCTGACACTGGCCTGGCTTTCTTTCCGGTGCGTCGAACACGTTGCTGTGTTCAACGGCCCGCCGTTCGACGCCTGCGTCGCTTGGGCCGTACATCGACCCTAAGGTGCTGCTGCACGGCTCAGGGGCGCAATCTACATCCACCCGACACGCGGGCTAGGGTCGAGGCAACCGTTCACAACGCTCCAGGGACACGATGATTCACTCCAAACCAGCCCGCCACGACCGGCCCGCCTCCCTCGTCAAGCCACGTCCGGGCGGGGTTCGGCTCTGCCGCTCGATCCGCGGGGCGTGCCCCGCGTGAAGGCGAAGATCGCACTGGTTCTGGCCACACTCATGTGGGCGGGCAACTACATCGTGGGCAGCATCGCGGTGCAGACCCTGTCACCGCTGGACCTCACCTGGCTGCGCTGGTTACTCGCCGCTGTGCCGTTGCTGATCCTCGCCCAGATCGTCGAAAAGCCGTCCTGGCGGCAGGCACTCCGCCACTGGCCCCGCCTTCTGCTGCTCAGCGCACTCGGCATCGGCGGCTACAACCTGCTGCTCTACACCGCCCTGCAGTACACGACGCCGCAGTCCGCCTCCCTCATCAATGCGGCGAATCCCGCCGTGATGGTCGTGCTCGCCGCACTGCTGCTCCGGGAACGCATCGGCTGGCGCGGAGTCGCCGGCCTCATGCTCGGCCTGTTCGGAGTCGTGCTGATCATCACGGACGGCGCCCTCGCCTCCGTGTTCACCCGATCGCCCAACACGGGCGACCTGCTGATGATGGCCGCCGTCGTCGTGTGGAGCCTCTACGCGATCGCAGGCCGCGGACTCCCGGTGCCGCCCATCACGGCCACGGCACTGCAGGGCACCTTCGTCGTCGTGCTCCTCACCCCCGTGGCGCTACTCGGCGGGGTGAGCTGGCCGGCGGATGCCCGGGTCGGCTGGGCCGTGATCTTCATCGCCATCTTCCCTTCGATCGGCTCGTACGTGTTGTGGAATTCGGCGCTGAAGACAATCCCGCCGGGCCGAGCCGGTGTGTTTCTCAACCTGATCACCGTCTTCACCGTGATCATCGCCGTGAGTCTCGGGGCGCAGCTCACCGCGCCGCAGCTGATCGGCGGCGTGATCGTGTTCGCCGGCGTCGCCGTCAGCACGCGCCAAAGTCGCAGGACCACCCCGCGGGCGTCGCGCGGGACGGCGGGCGCTGCGGCGTCTAGGGTTGACCGATGAGCCTCCTTCCCCTGCGCGTGAGCCTTCCCGAGTCCGACCTCCGCGTGGCCCTTGGCCCCATGGACGGGGTGGAGTTCATCGACTGGCCCATGGAGGGCCCGGCTCCCGTGCCTGATATCGACATGGTGGTGACGCCGTACATGGGAGCCTCGAACCGCATCGCGCACCTCGCGGGCGTCGAAACCCGGCTCGTGCAGAGCCAGTCGATCGGCTATGACGGCATAGACCGTTTGCTTCCCGACGGCCAGGTGTACGCCAACGCGGCCACCGTGCACGAGACGTCCACGGCCGAGCTCACCCTTGCGCTCATTCTCGCGTCCCAGCGCGGCATCCCCGATTTCGTGCGCGCCGCAGAGCAGGGTGAGTGGGCGCCCGCCTTCCACGCGAGCCTCGCCGATCGCACCGTGCTGCTCGTGGGTTACGGCGGCGTCGGCGCCGCGATCGAGGCGCGACTGCTCGCCTTCGAGACCACGGTCGTACGGGTCGCACGCACCGCGCGCAGTGATGCGCATGGCCAGATCCATGCCATGGACGCGCTCCCCACCCTGCTGCCGCAGGCGGACATTGTGGTCATCGGCGTGCCGCTGAGCGAGTCAACGACGCACCTCGTCGACGACGCCTTCCTCACGCTCATGCGCGACGGCGCCCTGCTGGTCAACATCGCGCGCGGCCAGGTCGCCGATACCGACGCCCTGCTCGCCCACGCGAGCAGCGGACGCCTGCGCCTCGCCCTCGACGTGACGGATCCGGAGCCGCTACCGCACGCACATCCGCTCTTTGCGCTGCCCAACGTGCTCGTGTCACCCCACGTCGGCGGTGCGTCCTCGGCCATGCGCCCACGCATGGTTCGGCTCATCCGCGGGCAAATTGAGCGGATGCAGCGTGGCGACGCCCCCCTGAACGTCGTACTGCGCAGCTAATGCCCGACCGGGAGCGCACGGAGCCACCCGCCGGTCATTCCGGCCGGCGGGGCCGAGCCCGGCGCTCGGCCAGGTGCTCGCCGAAGAAGGCCTCGATTCGCCGCCAGGCGTCGGCGGCGGCCTCGGGGTCGGGCCCCGCGCCCAGGATGCGCTTGAACACCGGGCGCAGCACACTCGGCCCCGTGTCGGCGTCGTTCAGAAAGCTGTGACCGGCGCCGGGATACTCCTTCACGTCGTGCGCGATCCCCTGCCGGGCGAGCGCGACGCCGAGCTTCGTCGCCGCTCCCGGCAGCGACCGGTCGGCCCCACCGTAGCTTCCCACGATCGGGCACGCACCGAGCAGGTGCTCATGCAGCTCGGCCGGCAGCCGGCCGTAATTCACAGATGCCACGTCGAAGCCTCGCGTGGCCGTCGCAAGGGCGAACCCACCGCCCATGCAGAAGCCGAGCACCCCGATGCGGCCGGTGCAGTCGGGCCGACCGGCCAGAAACTCGCGAGCCGACTCGATGTCGACGAAGGCACGGCCCGTTCCGGCCGACAGCGCCCGAAACGTGGCGATGAGGCACTTGCGCGCGCCGCCCTCGGTGAAGAGATCGGGCATGAGCGCGAGGTACCCGGCCGCAGCCATGCGGGTCGCCTGGCGGCGCATCACGTCGGTGAGACCGAAGGCCTCGTGCACGAGAACCACGCCCGGCCATGGCCCCTTGCCGGAGGGAATGGCGAGTACGGCCTTGAGTCCGGCGCTGCCACCGGGCCCGGCGGGGAGGGTGAGGTTGATCAACTGCGGTGACTCGCTCATGATTCTCCCTGGGACTGGACACCGGATGACGCGGTGGTGTGAACTCTAGCGTTGGCCGAGGCCTGCGGGCGTCACTCCCCTGGCAGCCGGCGCGGATCGTATCCGGGCGGCTTCCCGCGGCTCGGCAAGCAGTAATGCTCCAACACCACGTGCACCACCGGCCGCGCTCCGTCGACGGAGCGAGATCCGCCCCCATCGTTCACTCCGCAGACCGGTCGCCGACGTACACCCGTCATCTTCGATTCTTAACGTGGCCGCACGGGCATGTCCCACGGCCCGAACGGCAATCGAAGGACTTCGCAATGCGCACAATCCTCACCCTCACGGTTGTCGCGGCCCTCTCAGTGGGAGCGGTCGCCACGGCCGCTCCCGCCATGGCCGCCCCCGCCGAGAACCCGACCACCCCCCTGCAGGCCAACGAACGAAACGGTTCCTTCGACCTGCAGGCGCACCGGGGTGGCCGCGGCCAGTGGTCAGAGGAGTCGATCACGGCATTCGCCCACTCGCTCGAACTCGGCGTCTCGACCCTCGAGCTCGATACGCACCTCACCCGCGACGACCGGGTGGTGGTGTGGCACGACGATGTGATGACGGCGAGCAAGTGCGCCGACACCGCTCCCGCATTTGCGGGCGATCCGCTGTTTCCCTACGCCGATGACCGGGTGCGAGACCTCAGTCTCGCCCAGGTGCAGACCATGGACTGCGGCTACCAGCAGCTGCCGGGCTTCCCGGAACAGGCCAACATCCCCGGCACCCGCATCGCGCTGCTCACGGATGTCTTCGACCTGCTCGACGAACACAAGGCCAAAAAGGTGCAGCTGAACATTGAGACCAAGGTCGAGGTGGCCGGCCCGACCGGTGCCTCCGAGATGGACGCGCTCACTCGTGCCGTCGTCGGCGAGATCGAGGCCGGCGGCATGGCCGGCCGCAGCACCGTGCAGAGCTTCGACTGGGCCTCGCTCAACCTCACGAAAGAGATCGCCCCCGAGCTTCCGCTCGTGGCGCTCTCCAGCGGCGACGAGTGGATGGGCGTGGGCGAACCGGGCGCGAGCGTCAACCTCGGCGGCATCGACATCGACGACTTCGGCGGTTCCCTCGCCCAGGCGGCCTCGGCCCAGGGCTACGACGTGATTTCGCCCAGATTCGCGTCGGTCACCCCGCAGATGGTGGCCGACGCCCACGAACTCGGCCTCCCGGTGATCCCCTGGACGGTCAACGCCACGAGCGACATCAACGCCCTGATGGACATGGGCGTCGACGGCCTCATCACCGATTACCCCACCGCGTTGCGCGGGGTCATGGCGGAGCATGGCCTGAAGCTGCCCACGGCGTACGCGCTGCGGTAGCCGTTCGGCGGGATGAGAGCGGATGCCCGGGGGTGCACCCCCGGGCATCCGCTCTCTGCGCGCGGCCCTCGACAGCCCGGCCGTAGTCATGTAGCCTGTGGTCAGACCACAGAGCCCGAGACCGCGAAGGAGCAGCCCCGTGACCGACGCCCCTACGGACACCGCCGCACCACGCGCCTGGGAACTCGTGCTGCAGAGCATCGAGCTCGACCTGCTGAGCGGCCGCCTCGGCCCCGGTGACCACCTGCCGCCGGAACGCGCCCTCGCGGCAGCGCTCGGGGTGGGGCGTTCGAGTGTGCGCGAGGCCGTGCGGGTGCTCGAGGTTCTCGGCCTGATTCGCACGAACGTGGGATCGGGGCCGTCGGCGGGCGCCATCATCGTGGCACTGCCGGGTGGCGGCATGTCGGCGCTCATGCGCCTGCAGGTGGCCGCGCAGGGATTCCCGGTCGCCCATGTGGTGAAAACCCGGCTCATCCTCGAGGGTGCCGTCGCCACCGAACTTGCTCACGCCGCACGACAGCAGGCCCCCGATCTCGCCACGTCGGAACTGTTGCTCGACGCCATGGATCAGCCGACGCTCACCGAGGCCGAATTCCTCGCCCTTGATGCCCAGTTCCATCTCTCGCTCGCCGAAGCCGCCGGCAACCAGGTGGTCACCGCCACCATGGCCGGGCTGCGCAGCGCCATCGAAGGCTACGCGCGGGCGGGTATCGCCGGTCTCACCAGTTGGGCGGAGACATCCGCTCGCCTCGGTCGGGAGCACCGCCAGATCCTGGCCGCCGTTCGCGCCGGCGATGCGAACGGCGCCCGCCTGGCCGTTGAATCCCATATCTCCGGCTACTACGCCGAAACGCACCTGACCGCACCCCCGCTTCACTCGCCCCCCACGCCCTAACCCCGGAACGGAACTTCTGCCATGGTTCAACGACGCATCCCCAGGATCAAAGACCTCGCCCCGCTCATGCAGTTCAAGACCCCGGAACTCAATGCCACAATGCGCCGACTCGACGCCGCGCTCACCATTCATGACCTGCGCACCATCGCCAAGAAGCGCACCCCGAGGGCCGCCTTCGACTACACCGACGGCGCCGCGGAGGCCGAGCTCTCGCTCGGGCGGGCCCGGCAGGCCTTCGAAGACATCGAGTTCAGCCCGTCGATTCTGCGGGACGTGTCGGACGTCTCCACCGGGTGGGACGTGCTCGGCGCCCCCGTGGCACAGCCGTTCGGCATCGCCCCCACCGGGTTCACGCGCATGATGCAGACCGAGGGCGAGATTGCCGGCGCCCACGCGGCCGGGCGGGCCGGAATCCCCTTCGCGCTGTCGACGATGGGAACGTCCTCGATCGAGGACGTCAGGGCCGCGAACCCGGACGGACGCAACTGGTTCCAGCTGTACATGTGGAAGGACCGGGATCGTTCCATGGCCCTCGTCGAACGCGCCGCGAAGGCCGGGTACGACACCCTGCTCGTGACGGTCGACGTGCCCGTGGCCGGGGCCCGGCTGCGCGACAAGCGCAACGGGTTCTCGATTCCGCCCGCACTCACCCTGGGCACGGTCGCCAACGCTCTGCCCCGGCCGGCGTGGTGGATCAACTTCCTCACGACCGAACCGCTCTCCTTCGCGAGCCTCGACCGTTCCAGCGGGACCGTCGCCGAACTGATCGACTCGATGTTCGATCCCAGCGTCACCTTCGAGGACCTCGCCTGGATCAAGGCGCAGTGGCCCGGCAAGATCGTCGTCAAGGGCGTGCAGACCCTCGAAGACGCCAAGCGGCTCGTGGACCTCGGCGTCGACGGCATCACGCTGTCCAACCACGGCGGCCGCCAGCTCGACCGGGCGCCGATCCCGTTCCACCTGCTGCCGCAGGTCGCGCGCGAGGTGGGCGCACACACCGAGGTACATCTCGACACCGGCATCATGTCGGGTGCCGACATCGTGGCATCCGTCGCCCTCGGCGCCCGCTTCACAATGATCGGTCGGGCGTACCTTTACGGCCTCATGGCCGGTGGTGAGGCCGGGGTCGACCGCACGATCCAGATCCTCTCCGAACAGATCACCCGCACCATGCGTCTGCTCGGGGTGAACGCGCTTGAGGAGTTGAACCCCGGGCATGTCACGCAGCTCGCCCGGCTGATGCCCGTCGCGGCACCCGCCGTCGCCGCCGCGGAGGCCGCACCCGCCTCACGCTCCTGACGCCGCTCCCGCGGGGTACAACTAACCGAGGTGCTTCCGGAATGTCCGAAGGGCCAGCGCGTCGTCCTCCCATAGTCCGCCTTCGTGCCCGTTGTACGGCCACACCGTGATCTTTTTCGGTCCGGCGTAGTTGTTGTAGGCCGCGAATACGGTCGACGGCGGGCAGATCGGGTCCATCAGGGCCGCGGTCATGGTCACCGGCGCGGTGGCGCGCTTGGCGAAATTGACGCCGTCGAAGTACGAGAGAGTGTCGTGCGCCCGGGACACGCTCAGCCGATTCGTGGAGAGGTAGTCGGCGAGTTCCCGGTACGGGTGCGCGTCGGTGATCACCGAGGCGCGTGCGAAGTCGCAAAGAAAGGGAACCCGGGCCACAACGGCCGCCACATCGGGAACGAGCCCGGCCACGGCGAGCGCGAGGCCGCCACCCTGGCTCGTGCCCATCACACCCACGCGCGCCGCATCCACGAGGTCGAGGCTGCGGGCCGCCTCGACCGCACGCACGGCATCCGCGTACAACCTGCGGTAGTAGTAGGTGTCCTTCGACCCGATGCCGCGGGTCAGAAAGCCGGGAGCCTGAGGCCCGCTGCCGGCTTCGTCGGGGGTGTCGCTCGTGCTGCCGCCCCAGCCCTGCCCGCGAAGGTCCATGTCGAAGTGCGCGAATCCGGCGGATGCCCAGAGCAGGTTCTCGAAGGCCTGCCCGCGTCCGCGTCCGTACCCGTGGAACTGCACGACGGTCGGCAACGGCCTGGTGGCACCGGCGGGCACCCGCAGCCACGCCTTGATCGGCGTTCCAGCGAACCCGCCAAACGTCACGTCGAACACGTCAAGGGTCCCGAGGCCGGCGTCGACCGGTGTCACCGTGACGTTGAGGTCGTGGGAGGCCGTCTCGGCGAGAGTCTCGGCCCAGAACGCGTCGAAATCGGCGGGGTCGGCCTGCGCGCTGACATAGCGGCGCAGGTCGGCTTCGGGCAGGTCAGTGTACATGCGAGTAGCCTACGGGGCCGCCCCCGACTCGCGACGCGACAAGTCCCAAGGTTGCGCACGGGGCACGAACGCAACCTCGGAGAAAATCACGAAACACTGTATTTGTGACCGGTGGATGCGGCCGGTCGCGAAAAAAGTCCGAGGATACCGTTCAGCCGGGCGCTGTTCGCGGACCTACCGGGCGCGGAGCTCCTCGAGGACCGCGGCGACCTGCTCAACCGCCCAGTCCACATCATTCGCGGAAACCACAAGGGGTGGAGCGAGTCGGATGGTCGACCCGTGCGTGTCCTTGGCCAGGACTCCGCGAGCGAGGAGCTTCTCACAGACCTCGCGGCCCGGTGCGAGGTCCGGGTCGATATCGATACCGGCCCAGAGCCCGGCGCCGCGCACCTCGACGACGCCGTGTCCCACGAGTGCGGTGAGCCCGGCGTGCAGGCGCTCTCCGAGCGAGCGGGCACGTTCCTGGTATTCGCCGGTCGCCAGCATCTTCACGACCGCGAGCCCCACGGCGGCGGCGAGGGGGTTGCCGCCGAAGGTTGAGCCGTGCTCGCCGGGCCGGAGCACCCCGAGCACATCGACGTTGCCGACCACGGCGGAGACGGGAACGATGCCGCCGCCGAGCGCCTTGCCGAGCAGGTAGAGGTCGGGCACGACGCCCACGAGGTCGCAGGCAAACGTCGCTCCGGTGCGGCCGAGGCCGGACTGGATCTCATCCGCGATGAACAGAACATTGCGACGTGTGGTGACCTCACGCACGCCCGGCAGGTATTCCGCCGGCGGTACGACGATCCCGGCCTCACCCTGGATCGGCTCAATCAATACCGCGACCGTGTTCTCGTCAATGGCCGCTTCGAGGGCGGCAACATCGCCGAAGGGGACGATGCGGAAGCCCGGGGTGAACGGGCCGAAACCGCTGCGTGCCGATTCATCGTCGGAGAAGCTCACGATCGTGGTTGTGCGGCCGTGGAAGTTGCCGGCCGCCACGATGATGTTGGCCTGGTCCGCGGCGACGCCCTTCACCCGGTAGCCCCACGCCCTGGCCACCTTGATAGCGGATTCGACCGCCTCAGCGCCCGTGTTCATGGGGAGCACCATTCCTTTGCCACACAGCTCGGCGAGCGCGGTGACAAAGGGGCCCAGCTGATCGTTGTAGAACGCACGACTCGTGAGCGTGATGCGACCGAGCTGTGCCCGGGCGGCATCGAGCAACACGGGATTCGAGTGACCGAAGTTCACGGCGGAGTAAGCCGCGAGGCAGTCCAGGTAGCGGCCACCGTTGACGTCGGTCACCCACGCGCCATCACCAGAGGCGACGACCACCTCGAGCGGGTGATAGTTGTGCGCGGCGTGCTCCGCCTCGAGCGCGATCGGTGCGAGGGAGGCGTCGTCGGCGGCGTTGATCGGGACCATCCCGGCGTGGGCCGGCGTCACGGCGTTCGGGGGTGTCACGGTCGTCATCGGGTCCTCACTCGTCGTTCGGTTGCGGTTAGCGGCGCAGCTCGAGTGTGCAGCACTTGACGCCGCCGCCGCCGAGCAGCAGCTCGGAGAGGTCGACGCCGATCGGGTTGTAGCCGCGGGCGCGCAGCTGGCGCTCGAAATCCTTGGCGCGCGCGGCGATGACCACGTTATAGCCGTCGGAGTAGGAGTTGAGGCCGAGAATGGCCGCGTCCTCTTCGGTCACAATGACCGCATCCGGGTAGCGTTCACGCAGGATGACGAGGCTCGGCTCGTCGAACGCGCTCGGCAGGTAGGCGATGTTCGTATCGTCGAGCACGGCAATGGCCGTGTCGAGGTGGTAAAAGCTCGGGTTGATGAGGTTGAGTGTGATGACCGGGCGTCCGGCAATGGCAGCGACCTCAGCGTGGCTGTTCGAGTCGCTGCGAAAGCCGGTTCCCGCCAGAATCACATCGCCCACGAGGAGGAAGTCGCCTTCGCCCTCGTTGGTCTCGACGGGTTCGCGCACATCGAAACCGTTGGCGCCGAACCAATCCATGTATGCGGGGCCTTCCGGCTGACGCTGCACGTGGGTGAACTTGGCGCCGTAGGCCTGGTTGTCGATGACGAAGCCGCCGTTGGCGGCGTAGACCATGTCGGGAAGTCCGTCGATCGGGTCGATGAGGTGCACGTCGAAGCCCAGGCCCACGTACGTGTCGTGGAGCGTCTGCCACTGCGCAACGGCGAGCGAGGTATTGGTGGGCAGCGCGGGGTCCATCCACGGGTTGATGCGGTAGACCACGGTGAAGAATTCCGGCTTGCACATGAGCACGGTGCGCTTGACCGGCGTGCGAACGGGTGCCTCGGGGACAATGGTGGTGTCGGTGTCGGTGTCGGTGTCGGTGTCGGTGTTGATGGTCATGGCGTGATCTGACTCCTCTTATACGAACCGCGCGGCAAGCCTGCGGAGCGTGGGGTGAATGGCGGACCAGGTCGCTCACGAGAGCCCGGCACAATCGAATTGATCGCACGCGGGACGCCACATCCAGTCTCACACAGCTTGAATCGACCGTGCACGCCGAAGCGCGCACGAAATCAGCGTGGATCCCGGCTCTCACGCAATAATTCCTTGGCCACACCTACACTGGCGTTATGGACAATCTCGATCGCAGCATTCTCGACCTGCTCCGTCAGAACGCGCGGGCGGGATACGGCGACATCGGCTCGGTTATCGGCCTGTCGGCATCCGCTGTGAAACGTCGTGTGGATCGTCTCGTCGCTGACCGGGTTATTCGTGGTTTTACAATCCAAGTGGACCCGGCCGTCGACGGCATGAGCACCGAGGCCTACGTGGAGCTGTTCTGTCGCGGCACCGTGGCCCCGGAAGACCTGCTTCGTATCCTCTCCGGCGTGCCGGAAGTGGTTGACGCCGGAACGATCACGGGCAGCGCCGATGCGATGGTGCACATTCGCGCGCGGGACATCCCCTCACTGGAGGTCGCGCTGGAAAAGGTGCGACTCGCCCCGAACGTGGACCATACCCGCAGTGCTATCGTGCTCTCCCGGCTCATCCACCGCGCCGCCGACTAGGCCACTTCAACCACACGCCCCGACGTCGGGTAAGGGTGGTAGTTTCATTGAATAATTGTGAATTCGGTGGGATTTTCCCGGGGAGCAACGATGAAAGCTGCAATCACGTCGGCTATCGCAATCGTGATCCTGACGGTCAGCTTGACCGGTTGCGTCGACCAGCCTCTAGCGCCGCCGAGCGCCACGGCTACGACGCCTCCGGCGCCCTCCTCGGCTCCTCCGCCACCGTCCTCGACTCCGCCGGCGCCGGTCGCCCCCACGATCTCCGACGAGGACCGCGCCGCCATTTCGGTCGCCGTTTCCAGCCGTGACACCGCGGCCCTCACCCCGTACTTGGCCGATCCGACGACTGTGATCTTGTGCGGGTCCGGTGGCATCGGCCCTCTCGCGCCCGCAGACGTCGTGACTGACATGGATCAGCGGCTCGCCAGTGCGGCACTCCCGTGGGAGTTCGCGCTTCCCGCCACGACGATCGACAACTACCGTGCACACGCCTACGGCTCGTATTTCCCCACCGACGGTCTCATAGCCCGGTCGGCCGACACTCAGATCCTGACGTTCAGCTTCACGGGCGCGCGAATCTCCACAGTATTCATGTGCCCGGATGAAGGACTCGTGGTCGAATAGCGGCTTACGACCGGCCCGATCAAATGAGTGTTGCGGCGGGTTTCTGGCGCACCGGCGAGATCAGGCGCATCAGCAACACACCCGCGATCGAGCCGGCGCAGAGGATGCTGGCGAGCACAACGATTTGAAAGCGTCCGGCCTCAAGCGGTGACGCGCCGCCGAAGATCGCCCCGACGAACGCGCCGGGCAGCGTCACGAGTCCCGTTGTCTTGGTTTGGTCCGTCGACGGGATCATCGCGAAGTACACCGCGCGGCCCGCGAGGTCCCGCACCGCCTGCCGCGGTGTCGCTCCGAGGGCGAGCCAGCCCTCGACCTCGTCCCAGTGGTCCTCCACGGCCTCACCGAACCGACGCCCAGTGAGCGTCGCGATCGACATGGCGTTGCCAATGACAATGCCGCCGATCGCCAGCACGTAGCGCGGCGAAAAATCTATCGCCCCCACGGCGAAGACAATACCGAGCGTTACTCCCACACCGAGCGCCATGGCGGCCGCGACCGAGAGCAGGTGCGATCTGCTCATGCCGATCCGCCGCGCCACGGTGCCGACGGCTGCCGCGAACATCACGAAGAGCCCAACGCCCACCCAGACCGGGTCGTTGATGATTCCGCTCAGGACGAGGCTGATGGCGGCCAGCTGCACCGCCCCACGCAGCAGGGCCAACGGTGGCGCGAGCGGATGCTGCGTGCGGTATCCGCGCAGCACCAGCCACACGATGCCCAACAAGGCCGCCACGCCGAGCACCGTCGGCAGCAGCCCGGCGAGCTGCTCGGAGAGGCCGCTCGCAAGGTTCATAGGCCGACTCTACCGAGAATGAACGCCAGCACCCGTCACGTCTATGGCTTGCCACAATGCCCAGAACTTGCGACAATGTCCAACACAGCAGCAGTCCGTGCCACGTTCAGCACGTTCCCGGCACGCATAAGTCAAATACGCCCAAGGAGACGCCGTGCCAGAGTCTTTCGTCACCATAGATCCCGAAGCGGCAGCGCCACCGTTCGAGCAGATTCGCGCCCAGATCATGGAGGCGGTCCGAACCGGCCGGATGACCCCGGGGGCCCGACTTCCCACGGTGCGTGCCCTCGCGACAAACCTTGGAGTGGCCACGAACACCGTCGCCCGCGCCTACCGGGAACTGGAGCGAGATGACCTGATCGAGACCCGAGGTCGCATGGGGTCCTTTGTCGCGGCAAACGGCGACGCCGCGCACCGCCACGCCCAGGAGGCGGCAACCGCCTACGCGGCCCGCATTACCAAACTCGGGATCGCCACGGATGAGGCGCTCGAGCTCGTCACCCGGTCGCTGAAGACCCTCCCCGACGCTCCGACGTAGAGCGGGTTCGGCGGGCCCGGCGGCCGCTTAGAGCGGGAAGGGCATGTCGCGACGATACGACACGGCCAGGCGCGCGAGTCCCTCGTCGAGACTGACCGTCGGAGTCCACCGCAGGTCGGCCCGAGTGGAACGCTGGTCGAACCAGTGCGCGGTCGAGAGCTGTTCCGCGAGAAACCGCGTCATCGGTGGCTCATCCGTGCCCGGTCGCACCCGCCACACCGCTTCGATGACGGATCCGGCCTGGCGGGCAAGGACGGCCGGTACGCGCCAGGAGGGAGCGCGCACGCCGGCGGCCGCGCAGATGCCCGCGAGCAGCTCGGCCACCGGGCGCGGCTCGCCGTTCGTGATCACGTAGGAGCGACCGCGTACCTCCGGCGCACGCTCTAGGGCGGCGGCAATCGCCGACGCCGCGTTGTCGACGTAGGTTGTATCGATGAGAGCGGCGCCGTGACCCAGCAACGGCAACCGTCCGGATCGGGCACGGTCCACGATGCGCTCAATGAGCTGGGTGTCTCCGGGGCCCCAGACCAGGTGGGGTCGCACAGCCACCACGGCCAGCGCCGCGGAGTCGGCCCCCAGCGCCAGCAGCTCCGCCTCGGCCTTGGTACGTGCGTACGCGCCGCGAGCCCGTCCCGGGTCGGCGACCTCCGCCCCGCTTCCCATGATGGATGTTCCGGCGTGCGCGACGGAGGGTGACGACACGTAGACGAAGCGGGAAACCCCGGCATCCGCTGCCGCCGCCAGCAACGCCCGCGTGCCGTGCACGTTCACGGCCTGGAACTCGGCCGGGTCGCCCGCCAGCGAGACCTTGGCCGCGAGGTGCACCACGGCATCCATTCCCGTCACGGCATGAACGATGTCCGACGCGTCGACAATCGATCCGAGGGCATCCTCGGCACCGGCGACACCGGAGGCGCGGCGTTGGAAGGTGCGCACGGAGTGGCCCGCCGCAACGATCTCGGCGGCCACGGCTCGGCCCAGAAAGCCGCTGGCTCCGGTGACAAGCACCTTCACGGCGGCGTCATCCGCCCGCCGGAAAGGACGCCGGTCGCCCAGGTCGAGAGCAGGGTGCGGTCGATCTTGGAGTTGTGACGAATGTCGGTCGGGAGCTGTGGCACGATCAGGATCGCCGCAAGGGGTGACGTCACGGCGGCGCGCACCGCGGTCGCCAAAGCCTCGGAGGCGAGGCGTGGGCGTCGCTCGCCCGCCGGCGTCTCGACAACGGCGACGAGCTGCTGCGTTCCCGACGCGCCGACACCGACAACGGCGGCCCGCGAGACGCCCGACACCGATTCAATGCGCTGCTCCGGCCCAACCGGAGTGACCACCCCGTCGGCGGTGACGATGACGTGCGGCAGCCGCCCCTCCACCCAGAGGCGTCCGACGTCGTCGAGGTGCCCCACGTCCCCGGTGCGGTGCCAGCGTCGGTCGTCGGCCGGCACGGCACGACGGCTGGCGCGGTCGGTGACCCACAGCCGGTCGTAGTGGTCTTTCACGTGCGGCGCGGACACGACGATCTCGCCCGTGACGTTCGGTTCGGCACCCGCCGCACCGGTCGCGTTCCCGTGCGCGTCGAGCGGGGAGATGCGGATGCTCGTGGTCGCCGCTCCGATGCCGACGCAGACGCCGCCCGGTCCCGCGGCGGACGCGGCGGTAACCGCGCCGGCCGCACGTATTCCGTCGAGGGAAATATCTGCCATGAGCAGCCCCTCGGTCATGCCGTACGGAGTATGTGCGCTCGCTTCCGGCATGAGGCGCCCGGCTGCGGCGAGGAGAGGCTCCGATACCGGCGCGCCGGCGGAGAGGAAGGTGCGCACGCCGCGCAGGGCGTCATGGTCGGCCGGGGCGAGATCTCCGGCGGTGGCGACCACATTTGCGAGCGCTGCCGGGGACAGGAACACCACCGTGGCATCAATGGCCGCGACGGCCGCGGCGACGGCAACCGCGGTCAGGGTCTTCGGCGCGGTCACGTCCATGTCGGGTGTCACCGAGCGGGCGCCGAGCGCGGGTCCGAGCAGGGCGAACGGCGCGAAACCGGCGACGAGACCGGTTCCCACGCCGACGCCGTACTGCACGAACAGCGCATTGGCGACGGCGGAAAGCTGCCCGTGGGAATAGACAACGCCCTTGGCGGGTCCGGTGGACCCGGAGGTGAAGAGCACGGCGGCGGTGTCGTCGGGGCCCGGCCCCTCGGGCAGCGCTTCGTCGGCTCCGAGCTCGATCAGGTCCGCGAGGGTGTGGCACACGCCAAGCGTACGGGCGACGACCGCGGGGAATCGGGCGGTGGCGATCTTCGTTCCCGGCCAGCCGAGGGCGCGCGCGGCGGCGAGCCCCTGCACGGCGCCGATCACGAAGTCGGGGCGGGCTCCACGCACGGCGCGGGTCAGACCACGCAGGCCGAGCCCGGCATCCGCCACAACGACGATCGCACCGATGCGCACACAGGCATAGAGTACGGCGGTCAGGTCGGCGCCCGGCGGGACGAGCAGGGAGACCCGGTCGCCGCGGCGCACGCCGATCCGGTCCAGGCCGGCCGCGATGCGGCGAACCTGCCGGGAGAGCCGACGCCAGGTGACGACACGAGGCCCCGCTCCCGTGCCGGGCGCCATGTCGACGAGCGCGGTGTCGTCGCTGGAACTCAGCTCGTCGAGGTAATGCCAGAGCGGGTTCACGGTCGCGGCGGCCCACCCGGAGGCGGGCGTCTCGGCGGGATCCTCCGCCGTTGCGGCGGGCGGTTCGTTCTCGGCGGAGCGTGGCGTGTCCAGCGGTGCGGCGACGGCGGGCAGGTCGCCGAGCCAGGTGAGCGCGGCTCCGGCGTAGTCGGCGTCTTCGGCGAGCAGATGCCCGCAGCCCTCGAAGCGATGCACGTCGGCATGCGGCATGCGGCCGAGCAGATCGTCGAGGTAACGATCGCTGAAGATGGGGTCGCGGGGCCCCCACAGCAGCAGGGCGGGAACCTCGAGCGCGAGCAGCCCCGTCGCGATGCGGTCGAGTTCCGGGGCGCTCTCGTGCCGGGCGTCGACGGGAATGTCCGCGACGAAGCCGCCGATTCCGCCGCGACGCGCCTGGCCTCGATACGGCGCACGATAGCCGGTTTTCACGCCGGGATCGAGCGGCGGGTGCGCCAGTGCGAGCGTCGTCTCCAGGAAGGCGGGCGTGACCACGGTCGCCACGCCGAGAATACCCTTGCCGAGGGCCAGGCGCAGTGGAGCGGGCACCGCATGCTGCTCGGGCTGGTGCACCGCGGTGTTGAGGAGCATGACGCCGGCGAGCTGCTCGGGGTGGTCGAGCGCCCAGCCGAGCGAGATGGATCCGCCCCAGTCGTGCCCGAATGTGACGACCGGCCCGTCAATGGCGAGGGAGTCGGTGAGGTCAGCGAGGTCCCGCACTCGTCGCGCGAGCGTGCGGGGAACCCCGGTGCGTTCCGAGAAGCCCATATCGAGTTGGTCGACGGCCACGACGCGCCAGGCCTCGGCGCCGCGAGCGGCGGCATCCGTCGCCTGGGTCACGAGTCGACGCCAGAGATAGGACCACGTGGGATTGCCGTGAACGCACAGGATGGTGCCGACGGGCGTGACGCCCAGTGAGTCCAGTGCGGGGCCGTTGTCGAGCACGTGCCACGTGCGCACGACGTCCGCAGCGTCGCTCTCCCTGACCTGCAGCAGGCGCGAGAACGCGGGATCGAGTCCGGATAACCCGGGCGGGGGGAGCTCGGCCGCTGCGGGGGTGGCCCCGGCGCGGGGAAGGCGCCGGTTCACCAGAGGATCTCCATCATGGCGGTGTTGAGGCCCGACCCCACACCCATGAGCAACACCCGGTTGCCGGTCTGCAGTCGTGGGGCCTCCTGGGCCAGGGTGATCGGGATCGACGCCGGGCCGACGTTGCCGAGGGTCGGGTAGGTGAGGGGCACCTTCGAGCGGTCGAGGCCGGTGGCTTTCACGAGCGCGTTCGTGTGCACGTCCGAGACCTGGTGCACGATGTACCGGTCCATGTTTGCCCAGTTCCAGTCGCGACGCGCGGCGGTCCAGGCGGATACCACGAGTTCCATGCCGCCCTTCAACAGCGCCCTCGCATCGGTGAACATGCCGTCGACGCTGCCGACGCACAGGTCGTTGAACTGCGTGGCCGCGCGCGTGACGCCGCCGAGTATGCGGTGCGATCCGGGGTGCGCGTCGAGCGGTCCGAGAACGGCCGCCGCAGCCCCGGAACCCAGCGTGAGGCTGGCGAACTCACTCATGAAGTCCTTGCGGTTGATGCCCTCGCGGCCGAGCCGTTCAATCGTGTTGAGCTGGATCTCATCGGCGTCTTCGCCGTCGATGACCACGGCGTATTGGATCTGTCCCGAGTCGATGAGCTGTGCCGCGAGGGTCATGCCGTTCACGAATCCGAGGCAGGCGTTGGCGATGTCGAAGTTGATGGCCGAGGAGGGCAGACCGAGCCCGTGGTGGATGCGCACGGCCACCGACGGTTCCAGGTGCTTGCGCGTGACCGAGGTGTTGATCAGCAGACCCACCTGACTCGGCTCGATCCCGGCGTCGCGCAGCGCGCGCTTGCCGGCCGATACGGCGGCATCGTCGAAGGATTCACCGTCTGCCCAGTTGCGTCGTTCCTGCACTCCCGCCACTCGCTGGAGCAGGCCGCTCGGCAGGCGCAGCCGACGCAGCACCGGCTGCAGCTGGCTGTCGATGTCCTGTGACGTTGTTATGCGGGTGGCAAGGGTACTGACAACCGACAACAGGGCGACGTTTTTGTGCGTCGACGTTGCATTTCCATCCAACTGCTGTTCCCCTGTCGAGATATGAACGAAGCGAGCATCCGTCCGGAACCGAGTCCAAACCAGACGGGTTCCCGCGCCTACTTTACGCTGCCGCGCCTGAGCGCCCGGCGAGAGCGTCATGACAGCGCAAAATCGCCGAGACCCATCGTATCGATGAGTCCCGGCGATCGCGGGCCTGAACGGGCCTAGATCACGTCGTCCGAGATCGCGCTCGGGTTGCCGAAGCGGTGCGCTGTGAGCGAGATCGCCTGTTCGCGCAGGAACGGCAGCACCTCGACGCGGCCGGCCTGGGTGACCGGGTGCGCGTACACGGCAACGTCGGGGCTTCCGTCCAGGGCAATGGCCAATGCGGATGCCGCCTCGGCCGCGCCATGAACCGGGTCGGAACCCACGAGGCGCACGCGCGTTGTGGTGATTCCGCCGGCCGCGGCACGGGACAGCCATTCCTCGTCGCTTTCGACGCTCACCGGGATCTCACGCTGTTCGAGAACGGCGCGCACACCGGCCGGAACCGGCAGGGCGCTCGACACGGCGAAACGCGACCGGGACAGGGTGGCCGCCGCAATCACACGCAGCAGGTTCGACAGGGTGCCGTCTTCGGTGAGGCGCACGGTCACGGGCAGCGCACGATAGCGGAACAGGTTGCGCTCCAGCTTGAGGTTCGAGGCATCGCGCACCACGTTGAACTCTTCACGCCAGGCGAGGGCGTCACTCAGGCTCGAACGGCGGAGCACGTCGAAGTCCGCGTAGTCAAGGAACGGCTGCGAAGCCTCGATGATTTCCGTCACCCGAGGCTCCAGCCCACGCAGGTGGAGCGTGGAGCTGTTGCGTCCGGGGTTGCTCACCCAGCTGCCGAGCCCGTACAGGTAGTTCGGTCCGCCGGCCTTCGTGCCGGGGCCCACCGCCGAACGCTTCCAGCCACCGAAGGGCTGACGCTGCACGATGGCGCCCGTGATGCCACGGTTCACGTAGAGGTTGCCCGCCTCGACCGAGTCGATCCACTCGGTCAGGTCATCGGCATCGAGCGAGTGCAGTCCGCTCGTGAGGCCGTAGTCCACCGCGTTCTGAAAACGAATCGCCTCTTCAAGCGTCTTGGCGTGCATGACGCCCAGGACCGGCCCGAAGAACTCGGTGAGGTGAAAGTATGAGCCGGGCGCGACGCCGGTGCGAATACCGGGCGTCCACAGTCGGCCCTCTTCGTCCAGCTGGTGCGGCTCGACGAGCCAGCTTTCCTCCGCGCCCAGGGTGGTGAGGGCATGGAGCAGTTTGTCTTCGGCGGGCTGAATGATCGGCCCCATCGTGTTGACCGGGTCGCTCGGCATGCCGACGCGCACGGAGCGCGCCGCGTCGATGAGCTGGCGCTCGAAGCGCTCCGACTTGCCAACGGAGCCCACAAGGATCACGAGGCTCGCGGCGGAGCATTTCTGGCCGGCGTGGCCGAATGCGCTCTTGATCACATCGGCGGCGGCCAGGTCAAGGTCGGCCGAGGGGGTCACGATGATGGCGTTCTTGCCACTCGTCTCGCCGAGCAGCGGCAGGTCCTGGCGCATCGAGCGGAAGAGCTCAGCGGTCTCGTATCCGCCGGTGAGGATCACGCGGTCCACAGCGGGGTGCCCGATGAGGGCCGTTCCGAGCGAGTGGTCCTTGAGGTCGACGAGGGCCAGCAGGTCACGCGGCACGCCGGCTTCCCATAGCGCTTCGACCACGATCGCGCCGGAGCGCTGGGCGAGCCGGGCCGGCTTGGCGATCACGGCCGAGCCGCTGGCCAGGGCCGCGAGCATTCCGCCGGCCGCGATGGCCACCGGGAAGTTCCACGGCGAGGTGACCACGATGAGCTTGGAGGGCACGAAGGTGGCACCCTGCACGTGGTCGAGGTCTTTCGCCCGCTCGGCGTAGTAGTGCGCGAAGTCAATGGCCTCGCTCACCTCCGGGTCACCCTCGGCGATGGTCTTGCCGGTCTCGGCGGCCATGACCTCAATGAGGCGGTCGCGGTTGGCGGCGAGGGCGAGGCCCGCGCGGTGCAGAACGGCAGCGCGCTCGGCACCGGTCTTCTGGCCCCAGGCCACGCTCGCCGCGACGGTCGTCTCGATCACCTTGTTGAGAGTGGGCACGTCGTCGACGCGCGCGCCGGCGATGGTGTCGAGCCCGAGTGTCGACGTCTCGACGCGGCTCAGGATCCGGCGGCCCCAGGCGCGGTTCGCCGGCAGGGACGGGTCGGTGTCTGGCTCGTTGTGAAAGCCGGATTCCCCGGTCGATCCCCGGGTGAGGCCGAGCAGCGCGGCCGTCAGGTTGCCGTCGCCCTCGTCGTCAGCAGATGCGTCGGCATCCTCTGCGTCCGGGGTTGGCAGCGCTTCGAGCTGGGTCACCTCTGCACGGTTCTGCGTGCGGTTCGGGGTGGGTACGGTGTCGTCAACGGCCTGAAGCGAGGCGAGGAAGCGGTCCTTCTCGCGCTCGAACAGGGCGGGGCTGGTGGTGAGTTCGAACACGGCCGACATGAAGTTCTCCTGGCTCGCATTCTCCTCGAGTCGGCGGATGAGGTAGCTGATCGCAACGTCGAACTCTGACGGCTTCACGACGGGCGTGTAGAGAAGGAGGCGACCGACGTCCTTGCTGACGGCGGTGGCCTGGCCGGTGGCCATACCGAGCAACATCTCGAATTCGACCTTGTCATCGACGCCGCGCTGCTTGCTCAGCAGGTGCGCCCATGCCACGTCGAAGAGGTTGTGGCCGGCCACGCCGATCTTCACGGCGTCGGTGTTCTGCGGGGTCAGCGCCCAGCTGAGCACGCGCTTGTAGTTGGTGTCACTGTCCTGCTTGGTGGAGTAGGTGGCGAGGGGCCAGTCGTGCACGGCCGAGTCGACGTGCTCCATGGCCAGGTTGGCGCCCTTGACGAGGCGCACCTTGATGGGCGCACCTCCGGCGGCACGGCGGGACTGTGCCCAGTGAGTCAGTCCCTGCAGCGCGGCGAGGCAGTCGGGCAGGTAGGCCTGCAGAACGATGCCGGCCTCAAGCTCGGCGAGTTGCGGCTGGTCGAGGAGTCGCTCGAAGACCGCGATGGTGAGGTCGAGGTCGTGGTACTCCTCCATGTCGAGGTTGATGAACTTCGGCGTCGGGCTTTCGGCTGCCAGCTCGTAGAGGGGGGTGAGGCGTTCGACGATGCGCGTGACGCACTCGTCGAAGGCCCACATGGAGATCTGGCTGGCGATGGAGGACACCTTGACGGAGACGTAGTCCACGTCGTAGCGGGCAAGAAGCTCCATGGTGGATGCGAGACGGTGCGAGGCTTCGTCCTCGCCGAGCACGGCTTCGCCGAGCAGGTTGATGTTGAGGCGGTTGCCCGATTCCTTCAGGTGCGCGATCGCGGGGCCGAGCTTGTCGGGCGTGGCGTCGACGACGAGGTGGCCGACCATCTGGCGCAGTACCTTGCGGGCGGCGGGGATGACGACCCAGGGAAGTACGGGCCCGAGGATTCCACCGACGCCGATGGCGCCGCGCATGTACCAGGGGAGGAAGGCCGGCGCCTTCTTGGCAACCTGCTGCAGGCTGTACCCGGCGACCATCTTGTCTTCGGGGCGCATGACGTTGTCAACGAATCCGACGGTGAAGTCGAGTCCATTCGGATCCTTCAGCACCCCGGCCAAGCGTTCGGCCGCGGCATCCTCCGGGATTGTCGCGCTCTCGGCGAGCCATTTCTGCACGAGAACGATCACCTCCGCGCTGAGGTCCTTGTCGACGCGGGGAATGAAGGGGTTCGTCATGGTCACAATTTTAGTCTCTCGTTCACGGTGGGTCGCTCGGTATCTTCTCAGTGTGCCCCAGCGATGCGTCCCCTCTAGCACCACAAAAGCGAGTCTTCCTGACCGATATTCATTAGAATTATTGATGAATGGTTATGACCCCCCTGAGGAGGGCGAATGCTCGACGTCCGTCGACTACGCTTGTTGCGCGAATTGAAGATTCGCGGCACCCTCGCCGGGGTCGCCGAGGCCCTCGCCTACAGCCCATCCGCCGTGTCGCAGCAGCTGGCCCTGCTCGAGAAAGAGGCCGGCGTCGAACTGTTGCAGCGCGTGGGCCGACGGGTGAAGCTCACGCCTCAGGCCGAGATTCTGGTGGAACACACCGGGTACCTGCTGGAGCGGCTTGAGGCCGCGGAGGCCGATCTCACGGCAACACGCACCACGGTGTCCGGAACCGTGCGGGTCGCGGTTTTCCAATCCGCCGCCCACGCCGTGATCCCTCCGGCGCTGACCATCCTCGGCGAGGAGTTACCCGGGCTTCGGGTGGAAGTCACCGAACGCGAACCGGAAGCGGGTCTGTTTGCGGTGTCGGCACGCGACTTCGACCTCGTTCTCGCCGAGCAGTACCCGGGGCATACCCGCGAGCATCGCACCGACCTTGACCGCATCAACCTGGTCACGGATGCGCTGCGTCTGGCCGTCCCTCGCCCCCGGGACGGTCGCGCGGTCGTGAGCAGCCTCGAGCACGCCACGATGCTCCCCTGGGTGATGGAGCCGGCTGGAACCGCCAGCCGGCAGTGGGCAACGCAGCTGTGCCGCTCGGCCGGGTTCGAGCCCGACGTGCGCTTCGAGAGCGCCGACCTCATCGCCCACATCCATCTGATCGAATCCGGCAATGCCGTCGGGATCCTTCCCGACCTGGTGTGGGCAGGCCAGTCACCCACCGTGCACCTGCTTGAGCTGCCCGGGCTGCCCCACCGAACGGTGTTCTCCGCTGCGCGGCGGTCGAGCGCCGGGCGCCCCGGTGTGCTCGCGGTGCGCGACGCGCTCGCCCGCGCCGTGGCTCAAGTGGCCGCGCCCTCCCCCTGCTGAACCACGGGCGCCACGATTAGGCTCTGGTCATGAGCGAATCGCGGTATGACGTGGTGATTGTGGGCGGCGGCCACAACGGACTGACCGCAGCCGCGTATCTTTCCCTCGCGGGCAGGTCGGTGCTGTTGCTGGAGCGCGAGGGCCGGGTCGGTGGCGCGGCCGTGTCGGCGGATACCTTTGCCGGCATCGATGCGCGGCTCTCACGCTACTCATACCTCGTGAGCCTGCTGCCCCGGCGCGTCATCGACGAGCTCGGTCTCGACGTCGAGCTCGTCCGACGCCGTTACTCGTCGTACACGCCCGATCCCGCGGCGCCGGAAACCGGACTCCTCGTCGACCACGGTGACGCCGCGGTCACGCGTGCCTCGTTCGACCGGGTGGCACCAGCCGATTTCCGCGCCTGGAACAGGTTCTACGACGACACGTCGATTCTGGCCCGCGCCCTGTTCCCGACGGTCTGCGAGCCGCTCCTCACCCGTTCGGAGGCCCGCCGTCTAGTGGCCGATGACAGGGTGTGGAACGCGTTCATCGAGCGCCCGCTCGGTGAGGTGATCACCGAGCGTTTCGAGAGCGACCTCGTTCGCGGCATCGTGGCCACGGACGGCCTGATCGGGACATTCGCGTCGCTCGACGACCCCGACCTGCACGCCAATCGCTGTTTCGTGTACCACGTGATCGGTAACGAAACCGGCGACTGGGATGTGCCCATCGGCGGCATGGGCGCCGTCTCCGGCGCACTCGAGAAGGCGGCCGCCCAGGCCGGCGCACGGATCGAAACGGGGGCGGAGGTGACCGCCATCACCCCGACCGGCGAGGTGCGGTACCGGCAGAACGGTCAGGACCACGCGGTGACGGGCGCGTTCGTTCTCAGCAATGTGGCGCCGTGGGTGTTGGGCACACTCCTTGGGGAGCCGCAGGATGCCACCAGCAAGCCGCGGGGCGCCCAGGTGAAGGTGAACCTGGTACTGTCTCGGCTGCCGCGACTGCGCGACCGGGGAGTCTCCCCCGAGACCGCCTTCGGGGGAACGTTCCACATCAACGAGACCTACGCGCAGCTGGAGCGCGCCTTCACCGCGGCGCTCGAGACCGCCGAGGAGGGGGGTGAGTTGCTCCCGTGCGAGATCTACTGTCATTCGCTCACCGATCCGAGCATCCTCTCGCCCGAATCGCGGGCCGGTGGCGCGCACACCCTCACCGTGTTCGGCCTGCACACCCCGCACCTCGAGCAGAGCGAGGGCGCCAACACCGATCGTCGCGATCACCTGCAGGCCGCCGTACTGCGGTCGCTCAACTCGGTACTCGCCGAGCCGATCGAAGACCTTCTTGTGACGGATGCCGCGGGCGACCCGTGCATTGAGACCAAGACCACCCGAGATCTGGAGATCGCGCTCAACATGCCCGGCGGGAACATCTTTCACGGGCCGCTCGCATGGCCCTTCCTCGAAGACGACGCACCACGGTCGACGCCTGCGGAACGGTGGGGAGTGCAGACCCGGCATCCGCGCATCCTGTTGTGCGGCGCCGGGGCCCGGCGCGGCGGCGGTGTGAGCGGCATCGGCGGGCACAACGCCGCGATGGCGGTGCTCGAGTTGTGGCCGGACGTCGCTCATGCTGGCCACGACGACGAAAGAGGCCTAGCCTGAAGGGAATCACGTTTCACTCAGCACGGAGGAAACCATGACAGGAAAGCCCACCGGACGTCTCTCGCAGCGCGAGGACGGACTGTATCTCATGATGGATCGGCTGTTCAAGGCCCCGATCGAAGACGTGTGGGCGAGCATGACCCGGCCCGCAGAGTTGGCCAAATGGATCGGGACCTATACGGGTTCGCCCAGCACCGGTGCGGCCAGATTTCGCATGTCGGCGGAACCGGACGCGAAATGGGAGTACGTGACCATTCTGGAGTGTGCCGCACCGCACCGCTTCTTCGGCGACTTCGGCGAAGGGGAGGATGCTTGGCGCGCCCTGTTCCACCTCGTCGAGGGCAACGGAATGACCACCGTCACGTTCGGTCAACGACTACGCAATCCGGCGGAGGCGTCGACCATGGGCCCGGGTTGGGACTACTACCTCGACCGGCTCGTCGCGTACCGCGCGGGGCGCCCCCTGCCGGAGTGGGACTCTTATTACCCGGCTCTGGCCATGCACTACAAGAACCTGGTCGTGCCCACCCGCACCGTGCGGGCGAGCGCCGGTTAGAGGTCGGGCTACTGCCAGATACTCGGGGCGGGAGCGCGCGTGGCCGGCATGGCCACGTCGTCGCTCCACTCGAGGAGCCACGTCGGCACGGTGACGTTGTCGGGTGCGATTCCCACGGCGTCCTGGAGCTCCTCGATCTGGACGACTCCGCCGGTGCGCTTCAGGAACCGACCTCGGATGAAGCCATGGGCGTAGATTTCCGGCACTCCGGAGGCGTCGGGTCGCACAAACCGTTGCTCCACATAGACCGCCTTCGCGTCAAAGCCGAGAATGCGCGATTCAACGGTGAAGCGCTGACCCACGGTGAGTGACTTACGAAAGCTGATGGTCTCCGCCACGACCACGGGGTACCAGCCGCGTTCCACAAAGATCTTCCACACGCCCGTGCGGTGCAGCATGTCGAACCGGGCCACGTCCATGATCGACAGATAGACGCCGTTGTTCATGTGCCGCAGGATGTCGAGGTCGGTCGGCGACGTCACAAAACGAGTGCGGGCGACGTCGTAGTGGCCGATCCTCGGCCCGAAACGCGACAAGAGGGAATGCAGGAGCGTACGAAAGAACATATGCATGCTGTGATGCTATCGGGCCGGGCTGCCGGTCGAGCACCGCTGTTCCGGGTTACCCGGGTGCCTCCGTCGACGGCGGCAGGTCCCGCTGCGGCGCTCCGACGTACACGGAGAGCGGCCGGATGAGGGAGTTCGCGGCCACCTGTTCCATGATGTGGGCCGTCCAGCCGACGGTTCGGGCGGCGACGAAGATGGGCGTGAACGTTTCGGTATCGAAACCCATCACGTGGTACGCGGGTCCGGTGGGATAGTCCACGTTCGGCAGGATTCCGGTGCGCTCCCGCATGCCCTGCTCCAGACGTTGGTACATCTCGAGGAGATCGGGCCGGCCGAAGTGTTCAAGCATCGATGTCATCGCGGCGCTCATCGTGGGCACGCGGGAGTCGCCGTGCTTGTACACCCGGTGGCCGAAACCCATCACCTTGCGTTTGTGCGCGAGCGCATCGTCAAGCCACGCATCCACGCGGTCAGGCGTGCCGATCTCACCGAACGCTTCCATGACGGCCTCATTCGCGCCCCCGTGCAGCGGACCCTTGAGCGCGCCGATCGCGCCCGTCACCGCCGAATGCAGGTCGGAGAGGGTCGAGGTGATCACCCGCGCCGCGAAGGTGGACGCGTTGAATGAGTGCTCGGCATAGAGTACGAGCGACAGGCGGAAGGCGTCGGTGACTTCGGGGGCTGGCACCTCGCCCAACGTCATGTACAGAAAGTTCTCCGCGTAGCTGAGGTCGCTGCGCGGTTCCACCAGCGGCAGTCCGTTGCGGCGCCGCTGGTCGTAGGCGACGACGGCGGGCAGCCGCGCGAACAGATGCCGGGCTTTGCGCAAGTTGTCCTCGGGAGCATTGGATTCGGCATCCGGGTCGCAAGCCCCGATGACGCTCACGGCCGTGCGGCACACGTCCATCGGATGCGTCGTCACGGACAGGTCGTCAATGGCCCGGCGCACCTTCGCGTCGAGCGCGCGGTGCGCGCGTTCCTCACGTTCGAAGTCGGCGAGCTCGGCGCGGCCGGGCAGCTCACCGTTCCAGAGCAGCAGGGCCACCTCTTCGACGCTGCACCGGTCCGCGAGTTGCTGCACCGGGTATCCGCGGTAGAGCAGCGAATTCGTGTCGGAGTTGACCATGGAGATGGCCGTGACGTCGACCGGGACCCCGGCCAGTCCCTTGAAAATCCGAGGCTCACCGGCCGCTGACTCGTTCATGATGCTCCCTTCGATCCAACCGGCGCGGGCTCGGTGACCGGCGCGGCTCTGTCGGCGAGCCCGTTCCGGTGGGGCAGGTCTCGTCGCTTCCATGCACACGAACGTGAAACTTCACAACAAGAATCTACTCGTCTGAAGCTGGAAATGCGGCCCGTATTCCCGCACTGCGTCGCGGCCGACACATCGACCGCACCCGACGGATCGTAAAGTATGCTTTACACAGAAGCGAAGGGGGCGAAATGCTGCAAAGCATGAAATTCAGGTGGATCTTCCTGGCGATAGCGGCGATTGCGGCGTTGGGCCTGTTGGTCTCCGTCATTGTCGGGCAGCCCAGCGACGGGGCTCGATTGCCCGCCTTGCTTATCGTCCCGTTCGTCACCCTGGGCGGCTTGGGAGCCTACGCCCTACGTCGGAATCGTGAGCGCCGAACAGGGTCTGGTGCCAAGGACGGGGTCGAGATCAGCCGCGCGCACCAGGCCCAGGCGGGGGTCTTTTTCGATGCCGTCCTCGGCGCCCTGACCGTGGGGACTCTGCTCATGATCACCGGGGCAACGGCCAGCGCGTACGCGGTCCTGATGCTGTTCGGCGTCGCACTGGTTGGTGATTTTTGGATTCGTTACCTGATTTTGAGGCAGCGAGATGGATCGTAGGCTGGCCGAACAGAGACGCAGCCTGGATCTCACGCAGGCGAAGCTTGCCGAGCTGGTGGGAGTATCGCGCCAGACGATCATCTCGATAGAACGCGGGAGATTTTCGCCTTCGGTGCTGTTGGCCATCAGGATCGCCCAGACGCTGAACACCAGCGTCGAGGAACTCTTTGCGCCCTCCAGTGAGTAACGGGGCGCAGCCTCGAGGGCTTGGAAGGCCGGGAGCGTCTCCCTAGGCCGTGCCGGCGCCCGTCGGGGCGGGAACCACTGCCGCGGCCACGAGGGTGCTTGCGGTGGCCGCGAGGTCGGCGACGGCGGTCACCGCGCTGGCCACCGGGCGACGCGGGGCGACGCGACGAACAAAGTCTCCCAGTCGCCGGTACACCTCTTGCGACTCGGGGTGGCTGGCCTCCTGCTGCCAGGTATGTCGCGTATTGACTCGGCTTCTGGCGTAGATCAGGGTGTCGACGAGGATCGACTTGTTGCGCAGCTCCGCAATGAAGTTCAGGTTGGCGCGGTAGAAGTAGTCCCGCTCGGACGTGGTGATGAACACCGGCGGAAAACCGCTGTCGAGCCACTCGATGGGCGACATGAAGCGGGCGGCGCTGCGCAGGTGAACGCCGCGGCCGCGCTCGGGCAGCAGCATCCGCAGAAAATTGAGGCTCAGCACAAAGCCGCGCTCGAACATGACCGAAAAGTCCGCGATGCTGCAGTGCTGCACGAGGCCGACCAGGTGAGAGCGATCGACCCGGGGGCTGATCTTGTAGTGCGCCGCGAGTTCGGGTTCGAAGGCCGATGCCGCGAGGAGCGCCGCGATGTGGCCTCCCGCGGAATCACCGCCGAGCACAATCCTGGAGGGATCGCCGCCGAATTCGCTGATGTTGCGCGCAACCCAGTCGAGCACGTCGTTGCCGTCGTTCATCATGTGGGACAGCTGAAAGCGCGTGGCCATGCGGTAGTTGGCATTGACGACGACCATGCCCTCCATGGCCTGGCTGGCGCAGTACTTGGTGAGCGACGATTTATCACCGGAAGTCCACCCGCCGCCGTGGAAATACACATACACCGGCAGGGATTCCGTCGCGTCTCGCGGCACGAGCACATCGAGGCGATGGTCGCGCAGGCCGTCGCCGGCGTAGTCGATGTCGTGGTGGTAGTCCACCGTGTCAATGGATTTCGCCTTGACCCGGGCGGCGTCGTTTTCGGGCAGGCGCAGCATGAGGGCCCGCCACACCCAGACCGGAACCCGGGAGAGACCGGTTTCCTTCGGGGAATTACGGGACTTTCGCACCGGCTGAGGTTAACTCGCGTTCGTGTGCGTGTGCTGGGAAGAGCCCCCAGACCGCCCGTAAACCCCCATATGGGGGACGAACGGCTCCCCCGGCGGGCGAGACCGCACCAGACGGCCGCTACCGGGTGGCCGCGCCGCCCGCGACGGCCGTGGCCTCCAGCACGGCCCGGCCCAGGGTGTGGAAGTGCGCGTTGAATCCGAGCACGGCGGGAGTCGACTCCGGGTCCAGGCCAAGGGACGGTACGTCGAGCGCGTGCACGATGAACTGGTATCGGTGCGTGCCGGTTCCGGGAGGCGGCCCCGCTCCTTCGAAGGAACGATGCCGGGTCTCGTTCGGAAGTGTCTGTGCCTCACTCGGCAGGAGCGGGCTCGACGCTGCGCCGGCTCCGGCGGCGAGCGACGTGACGGCTGCCGGCAGGTCACAGACCGCCCAGTGCCAGAAGCCACTGCCGGTAGGCGCGTCCGGGTCGTACATCGTCACGGCGAAGCTCTTCGTCTCCGGCGGGAAACCGGACCACGCCAGGTGCGGCGAGCGGTCATCGCCGCCGGCATCCGCGGCGTACTGAGCCGCGGCGAGCGGCGAACCGTCCGTCATGTCGGCGCTTGTGAGTGTGAACTGCGCAACGGCGCCGAATCGGGCAAGCGGGTCATTCGTCATGTGGCCTCCAGGGTTTGCCGGAAGCCTACGGCGTCGAACCTCCAAGCGGCGGCAACGCGCATAAAATAGAGGGTGGCCATTCCGAAGATCCTTCTCTATTACGTCTTCACTCCGCTCGCCGACCCCGATGCCGTGCGGCTGTGGCAGCGCGACCTGTGCGAGGCGCTCGGCCTGCGCGGGCGCATCATCGTATCGAAGGACGGCCTCAACGGCACCCTGGGCGGCGACCTCCCGGCCCTCAAGCGCTACATTCGCAAGACGCGCGACTACCCGGCGTTCAAGCTCATCGACTTCAAGTGGAGCGAAGGCACCGCCCTCGACGAGTCGGGGCGCAGCCTGGACTTTCCGCGTCTCGTCGTGAAGGCGCGCGAGGAAATTGTGAGCTTCGGTGCCCCCGGCGAACTTCGCGTGGACGCGGACGGCGTGGTCGGCGGCGGAACCAGGCTCGACCCGGCCGCGCTGCACGAGCTCGTGCAGGAGCGCGGCGACGACGTGGTGTTCTTCGATGGCCGCAACGCGTTCGAGGCCGAGATCGGGCGTTTCCGCAACGCCGTGGTTCCGGACGTGGCGAACACGCGCGAGTTCGTGGCGGAGCTCGACAGCGGCAGGTACGACCACCTCAAGGGCAAACCGGTCGTGACGTACTGCACGGGCGGCATCCGGTGCGAGGTGCTCAGCGGCCTGATGAAGTCGCGCGGGTTCGGCGAGGTGTACCAGTTGGAGGGCGGAATCGCGCGCTACGGCCAGGCCTTCGGCGACGACGGGCTGTGGGACGGCTCGCTGTACGTGTTCGATCAACGCATGTCGATCGAGTTCAGTGATCACGCCGCCGTTCTCGGACACTGCCAGGAATGCGGGAGGCCGACGCCGAACATGCTCAACTGCCGCGACGTCTCGTGCCGCGAGCAGCTCGTGGCCTGCGAGGCCTGCGTGGCCCTCGCCGCTCCCGCCTGCGCGGTGCACGCGTAGGCGGGTCATGCACTCCTGTGATTGGATTCAGGAGTGACCTACAACGCGCTGGCCGTACGCTCCCACTTTCCGTCCCTCACCGCGGGCCTGGCCCACTTCGATGCACCGGGCGGAACGCAAACTCCCCGCCAGGTGGCGGCGGCGATTGCACTGACCCTCACCCGGCCACTCTCCAACCGCGGCACGCGCAGCCTGCCCGAACGCAATGCGAATGACGCCGTCACCGGGTTCCGACAGGCCTGCGCCGACCTGCTCGGAGCCGACCCGCTCGGCATTGTCTACGGGCGCAGCGCCACCGCGCTGACCTACGACTTCTCCCGCCACCTGTCGGCGGATTGGGGCCCGGGCGACGAGGTCGTCGTGACCCGGCTCGATCACGACGCCAACATCCGCCCGTGGGAACAGGCCGCGCTGCGCGCCGGCGCCACCGTGCGCTGGGTTGAGTTCGACCCGGCCACCGGCGACCTGTCCGCCGACGCATTCGCTGCCGTCATCACCTCGAAGACCCGGCTCGTGGCCGTCACCGCCGCGAGCAACCTCATCGGAACCCGCCCGCCGATAGCCGAGATCGCCGCCCTCACGCACGCCGTCGGCGCGTTGATCTGGGTCGACGGTGTGCACTACACCGCACATGCGAGCGTCGATGTGCAGGCCCTCGGCGCCGACTTCTTCGTGTGCTCCCCCTACAAGTTCCTCGGGCCGCACTGCGGCGTGCTCGCCGCATCTGGCGCGCTGCTCGACACCATTCACCCGGACAAGCTGCTGGCGTCGACGGATGTCGTCCCCGAGCGCTTCGAACTGGGAACGCTGCCGTACGAGACGCTGGCCGGGGTGACGGCGGCAATCGATTTTCTCGCCGCGCTCGTTCCCGCCGACCCGGCTGCCGGTCCGGTGTCCCGACGCGAGCAGCTCATTCGTTCATCGGCTGCCCTCGACGGGCACGAGGCTGCGCTGCTCGCGCGACTGGAAACCGGCCTCGCCGACCTGCCCGGAGTGACCATCCACTCTCGCGCCGCCCACCGTACGCCCACCCTGTTGCTCACCTTCGCCGAGCACTCCGCGGCCGACGCCTCCGAGTTTCTGCTCGGACGCAAGGTGCTCGCCCCGGCGGGATCGTTCTATGCCGTCGAGGCGAGTCGGCACCTCGGCCTCGGCGACGCGGGGGGCCTGCGCATCGGGCTCGCGCCGTACACCAGCGCCGGCGAGGTGGAGCGCCTGCTCGTCGGCCTGGAAGACTTTCTGCTGCACGCTTAATCGCTGATCGGGCCTCAAAAGTGCGCCCGCGACGGCGGGAGGTAATAGGCTGGTGCCACCGACGGAGGGACCAGCATGCCAGCGGGAGAAGTCATCACGTTCAACAACGTGTCCAAGGCGTTCGGCGCCGCCACCGCGGTCAGCAAGTTGTCGTTCACGGTGGAACCCGGACGCGTCACGGGGTTCCTCGGGCCCAATGGTGCGGGTAAGACCACAAGCCTGCGTATGCTGCTCGGCCTCGTCACTCCGGACAGCGGAACCGCGACCTTCAACGGCGTACCGTACCGCGACCTGCCGCGCCCGTTGCAGACCGTGGGGGCCGCGCTGGAGGCGGCAAGCTTTCATCCGGGACGCACCGCCCGCAATCACCTCGGCGTCTACGCGATCGCGGCCGGGCTCCCCCGCGACAGGGTCATGGAGGTTCTCACTCTCGTTGGCCTCGGTGACCATGCCGCGGCGCGCGTGGGCGGCTACTCCCTGGGCATGCGTCAGCGCCTCGGCCTCGCCTACGCCCTTCTCGGCAACCCTGGGGTGCTTGTGCTCGACGAACCGATCAACGGCCTCGACCCGGAGGGCATCAAGTGGATCCGCGGCTTCTTGCGTGAGATGGCCGCGGAGGGGCGCACGGTCCTGGTCAGTTCCCATCTGCTCTCGGAAGTGCAGCAGAGCGTCGACGATGTGGTGATCATCGCCCGCGGGGAGCTCGTGCACCTCGGCCCGCTGTCCAGCCTCGACACGGATGCTTCACCGCAAGTGGTCGTGGATTCTCCCGACCGGGAGGCACTCGCCTCCGCGCTCAGCGCCGCCGGCATCACCTTCGTCGCCGGCCGCACCGGCCTGCTCGCGGCAGCGGCAGACCCCGGCCAGGTGGGTCATATTGCCTTCGCCGCCGGGGTGGAACTGAGCGTGCTGCATCGGCAGAAGACCGGTCTGGAGGATTCGTTCCTCTCTCTCGTGGGCGGGGCGCGGTCGCTGTGACCATGCTGCTGCGCGGGGTGAACGCCGAGTTCGTCAAAATCCTCACCACCCGCATGTGGTGGGTGCTCCTGCTGGTGCTCTTCGGCTATGTCGCCCTCCTCTCCGTCGGGCTCGCGGCGCTCTTCGGCGGCATCGCCAACGGATCCATCCCGGCCGCAGTGGCCAGCGGCGGCGGAGCGGGCACTCCCAACGTCGCCGCGCTGCCGCCACTCATCTACAGCTTCGGCGCCACGATTGGCTACGTGTTCCCGGTACTGATCGGCGCCCTCGCCACGACCGGAGAAGTACGGCACCAGACTCTCACCCCCACGTTCCTGGCGAATCCCCGCCGGGGCAGCGTACTCACCGCGAAGGTGGTCGCCCTGTTCGTCATCGGCGCCGGCTTCGGAATCGTCTCGGTCTTCGCCTCTGTCGGCACCGGCGCACTCACCCTGACCGCGTTCGACGTGGACCCGCTCCTCGGCGAAAGCGACACGTGGGCGCTCGTCGGCAGGCTCGTGCTCGCAATGGCGCTCTGGGCGATCGTGGGCGTCGGACTCGGCGTTCTGGTTCCGAGCCAGGTCGCGGCCATCGTGATCGTGCTCGCGTTCACCCAATTCGTGGAGCCCCTGCTGCGGCTGGCGGCATCCTTCATTGATTGGACCGCGACGCTGGGACAGTATCTGCCCGGCGCAGCCTCCGACGCCCTCGTGGGTGCGAGTTTCTATTCGATTCTGAGCCCGGCCGCGTCCGGCGCCCTGCTCGAGTGGTGGCAGGGCGGCCTCGTGTTGCTGGCCTATGCCGTCGTATTCACGGTGGCCGGTTACTTCGTCAGCTGGAAGCGCGACGTCACCTGACCCCCAGGCCATGACATCCAGCCACGTAGGCTGAGGTCATGCCCTATGTCGCAGGATTCTTCGTCGCCCTCGCCGCCCTGCTGCACGGGTACATCTTCCTCATGGAGAGCGTATGGTGGGAGCGCCCCACGGTCTGGAAGCGCTTCGGCGTGAAGAACCAGGCGAGCGCGAACACTATGAAGCCCATGGCCTACAACCAGGGCTTTTACAACCTGTTCCTCGGGTTCGGCGCCGTTTTCGGCCTCGGCCTGTACTTCGGTGGGCTGTGGGTCCCCGGCGTGACCCTCATCCTGTTCGCAACGGCCTGCATGGTGCTCGCGGCAATCGTGCTGCGCACGTCCGGCCGGAACTACACCCGCGCCGCGCTGATCCAGGGCACGCTGCCGCTCATCGGCTTCGTGCTCTTTCTCGTGACCCTGTTCGGCTGAGTGCGCCGTCTACCGGTGGTCGAGTTGCAGTGACGCGATCAGGTCGGGGGCGTGCTGACTCGTGAGAATCAGGCGCGAGAATTCTTCGTCGACGAGGTCGATCACCACGGCCTGGCGGTGACGCTTGATCGACACAAAGTCCTTGCCGCCATGGAATTTCCAGGTGCCGGCGGCCAGCACGAGCGGTATGAACGTGCCCGGCGAGCGGATGCCGCGCAGCCAGATCCACGGATCTTCCGTAATGATCACCGAGCGGATGTTCTCCCGCTGCACCACGAGGGACTCCCGGCGCACGGCCAGCGTTCGCTCGGTGCGGGTGAGGTGGATCTCAAGCCGATCGGGGTGGACGCTCAGTGAAGCCATGTCCCTAGTCTGCCGGTTCGGGCAGCGTCCATGTCGCCGAATCCAACAATTGGTCCCAATCCGCACCAACATTCCGATGCCGGCGCGGCCCCACCGCGAGGGCCTCGCGCCCGGACCTCCCCCATTGCCGGCTCTCCGAAGCCCCGCCGAATGGCCATCGCGGACTCGGCGCTGAGGGTTCCGTCACTGACGGGCGAGCCGGGCGAAATAGGGCACGTGCACGTCCCGTGGCGGCGCGTCCATGTGTTCCTCAGCGTCGCCCTCGGCCCTTCCTGGCGCGGGCTACGGGGACGACGGACTATGCCGTGGCGGCCGCCGCGGCGCGGGCGGCTGCCGGGAGAGCGTCGAAAATGCGGCCGATGGCGGTCTCATCATGGGAGTTCGACACGAACCACGCCTCGAACACCGACGGCGGCAAGGAGACGCCACCCTCGAGCATGGCGTGGAAGAACGGACCGTAGCGGAAGACCTCCTGACGCTGCACCTCGGCGTAGGTGCGCGGCGCCCGCGCCTCGGCCTCCGCGCCGAAAACGAAACTGAACAGGTTGCCCGCCCGCTGCACCCGGTGGGCGACGCCCTCCGCGGCCAGCGCGGCAGAGACGGCCTCTGACAGCAGGAGTGACGTGGCGTCGATGTGCTCGTACACCGCGGAGTCCACGGCCTTCAGGGTCGCGATGCCGGCGGCGACGGCCACGGGGTTACCCGACAGGGTTCCGGCCTGGTACACCGGCCCCTGGGGTGCGAGGTAGTCCATCACGTCGGCGCGACCGCCGAGCGCGGCAACGGGTAGGCCTCCACCGATGATCTTGCCGAAGGTGAGCAGGTCGGGCTTGTACCGGTCATCGGTCGCGTTCTCGAGGCCCCAGTATCCGCCCGGTCCCACGCGGAACCCGGTGAGCACCTCGTCGAAGATGAGCAGGGCACCGTACTCGTGCACGAGCGCGGCGAGCCCGGCGTTGAAGCCGGGGTCGGGAGCCACGACGCCCATGTTGGCGGCGGCGGCCTCGGTGATGACCGCGGCAATGCGCCCCGGGTGCGCCTCGAAGGCGGCCCTCACCGCATCGAGGTCGTTGTAGGGCAACACGAGGGTTTGCGCGGCAGTGGCCGCGGTGACGCCGGCGGAGCCGGGCAGGGCAAGCGTCGCGAGGCCGGAACCGGCCTCGGCCAAGAGTCCGTCCGAATGGCCGTGGTAGTGACCGGCGAACTTGATCAGCAGCTCACGACCGGTGAATCCACGCGCGAGACGAATCGCGGTCATGGTGGCCTCGGTTCCGGTGGAGACGAGTCGCAGCTTCTCGACCGCACCGACGCGTTCCTTCACGAGTTCGGCCAGTTCGGTCTCGGCCGGCGTCGAGGCGCCGAACGAGAGGCCGAGGGCGGCGGCATCCTGAACTGCCTTCACCACGCTGGGGTGCGCGTGGCCGAGAATGGCCGGACCCCAGGAGCTCACGAGGTCGACGTAATCGCGCCCGTCGGAGTCGGTGACGTAGGCGCCCTGCGCTTTCACCAGAAAGAGCGGAGTGCCGCCCACGGAGCGGAAGGCGCGCACGGGCGAGTTCACACCGCCCGGGATGGCCTGCTGCGCGCGTTCAAAGAGTTCGTCGTTGTGGGTCATGCTCGTTCCTCATTCAACCAGTTGGCGAGCTCGACGGCCCAGTAGGTGAGCACGGCGTCAGCGCCGGCCCTGCGGATGCTCAGAATTGACTCTTCGACCGCGCGGCGACGATCAATCCAGCCCTGTGCTGCGGCCGCTTCGATCATCGCGTACTCGCCGGACACTTGGTAGGCCCACACCGGCACCGGGCTCATGGCGGCGACCTCCGCCAGCACGTCGAGGTAACTGCCGGCGGGCTTGACCATCACGATGTCGGCGCCCTCGTCGATGTCGATCTGCGTCTCCCGCACGCCCTCGCGGCGGTTCGCCGGGTCAAGCTGGTACGTGCGGCGGTTTCCGACGAGCGTCGAGGCAACGGCCTCACGGAAGGGGCCGTAATAGGCGGAGGCGTACTTGGCGGAGTAGGCCAGAACCGCGGTGTCTTCGAAGCCGGCGGCGTCGAGGCTGGAGCGCACGGCCGCGACCTGGCCGTCCATCATGCCGCTGAGGCCGAGAAGGGCCGATCCGCCGGATGCCTGGGCGATGGCCATATCGCTGTAGCGCAGCAGGGTGGCGTCGTTGTCAACACGGCCATCGGCGGCGAGCACGCCGCAGTGGCCGTGATCGGTGAATTCGTCGAGGCACAGGTCGGTCTGCACGACGAGGGTATCGCCGATCTCCTCGACGAGGGCCCGCGTGGCCACGTTGAGGATGCCGTTCGGGTCGGTCGCGCCGGTCCCGGTGGCGTCTCTCACATCGGGAACGCCGAACAGCATCACCCCCCCGATGCCGGCTTCCGCGGCGGCCACGACAGCACGGCGCGCGCTGTCGACGCTGTGCTGCACGACACCGGGCATCGACTGGATCGGAATCGTCTCGTTGCCCTCACGCACGAACATGGGCAGGACGAGCTCGGCGGGGTGGACACGGATTTCACTGGCCAGGCGACGAAGCGCTGGGGTGGTGCGCAGGCGTCGCGGGCGGATAACGGGGGTACTCACGCCCCTAACCCTACGCCGCCGCGCTGCCCCGCTCCCGCGTTCGTCACCCGCTGGTGCGTCACTCTCAGCGGGCTTCGGCCACCGTGACGAGCGCCTCGATGAGAGAAGCGGCCGTGCGTTCATGGGCGATCACGTCGACGCGCAGGCCCATGGCCCGTGCGTCCTTCGCGGTCTGCGGCCCGATGCACGCGACGAGAGTGTTCTCGGGGATCAGCCCGAACTGGTCCTGCACCTGACGTGCCACGCTGCCGCTGGTCACGAGCACGGCCCGCACGAGCCCGGCGTTCACGTCGGCGACGACCTGGTCGCTCACGGGAACGCCGATGGTGCGGTACGCCACGACGGATTCCACGTTGTGGCCGATGCGCCGCAGGCCCTCGGTGAGCAGGGGCTTGGCGATCTCGCTGCGCAGCGTGAGCACGCGCAGGGGAATGACGCCGGCGGTGGCCGTCTCCCACTCCTCCAGCAGGCCGCGCGCCGAGTTCTCCTCGGAGGGCACGATGTCGACGCGGTACCCGGCGGCGATGAGCGCCGCTGCGGTGGTCTCGCCGACCGCGGCAATGCGCGTGCCCGGGGCCACGACCGCGCGGTGCGAGGCCAACACATCGACCGTCGTCGCGCTGGTGATCGTCATCCAGTCGAATTCGCCGGCGGCGAGACGGGTGAGCGCCTCGTTGAGCGCGGGAGCGTCATCTGTTGCCGCAAAGTTGATCATCGGGGCAACGATGGGTTGAGCGCCCTTGGAGCGCAGGTTCGCGGCAACCTGATCGCCCCACGGACCGCCGCGGGGGACGAGGACTCGCCAGCCGGCGAGAGGTTTGGGTAGAGGCTGTGCAGAAGTCACTTTGTCACTTTCAGGGGTGCAAATTCGGCCGCGCCACCGGCCAGGAGATCGATTGCGACACGTTCGGACACATCCTGCGCCGCATCGTGGAGATGCTCGGCGGAATGTGAATCGGGCGTCGCCGCGTGTGAACTGGTGATCCTTTGGGTGCCGTCCGGGCTGTAGACCGTGGCCGTGAGAAAAAACAGTCCGGTGTCCAGCACCGCGGTGGCACCGATGGGTGCGGCGCACCCGGCCTCCAGCCGGGCCAAAACAAGTCGCTCCGCCGAGACGACGGCCTGGGTGGAGACGTGGTTGATCGCCTGCAGCGCGGTCGCGAGCACGTGGTCAAGCTTGCCGGTTCGCACCTCGATGCCGAGTGCGCCTTGCCCGGGCGCTGTGGGCCACGCGGAGAGGTCCAGCAGTTCAGACTTGACGGCGTCGAGACGTCCCAGCCGGCCGAGGCCGGCCGCGGCAAGCACCACGGCATCGAGGTCACCCGGGGCGACGCGCCCGAGCCGGGTATCGATGTTGCCGCGAATGTCGACAACGGTGAGGTCCGGCCTACGCTCGAGCAGCTGCGCCACACGCCGCGGCGACCCGGTCCCCACGCGCGCGCCCTCCGGGAGGGTGTCGAGGGTGAACCCGGACCGGGCGCACAACACATCGCGGGCATCCGCTCGTTTGGGCGTGGCGCCGAGAGAGAGGCCCGGGTATGCGTCGGTCGGGAGGTCCTTGAGCGAGTGCACAATAATGTCGCACTCGTCGTTCAACAGGGCTTCACGCAGGGCACTCGCGAACACCCCCGTGCCGCCCAGACTCGAGAGAGAGTCGGTCGACGTGTCACCGTGGGTGACGATCGGCACGATCTCCACCTCGGACCCCGAGGAGTTGGCGATGCGATTGGCAACGGTCGTCGTCTGGGCCAGAGCCAGGGCACTCCGGCGCGTGCCAACGCGAATCACGCTCACGGCGCAACCCCCGCGACGGCCGGCTTGAAGCCGAGACGCACGTTCTCGCAACACCCGGGGCGACACACGTCGTACCAGGGGCCCAGATCGGTGACCGCCTTGCGGTCGGCGTCCGGGGTATCGTTCAGGCGCTCTTCGACCAGGTCGATGAGGCCGCTCACAAAGTCCGGTGACACTCCGGGAGTGGGAACGCGCACGGCGAAAAGACCGTTCTTCTCGCTGGTCTCCATTGCCTCGTTGTCGAGGTCCCACATGACCTCCATGTGGTCGCTCACGAAGCCGAGCGGCACGATAACGACCGCACGGATGCCCCGTGCGGGCAGCAGGGCGATCGCGTCGTTGATATCGGGCTCGAGCCACGGCATGCTGGGCGGACCGCTGCGGGACTGGTACACGAGCTGCCACGACGTTGCGAGCGGAACCGTGGACTCACCTGGATCGAGCGTGTCGAGATCCGGTGGCACCAGGGCATCCATGACGACCTGCGCGACTGCGCGATGCTGCGCCTCGTAGGCGCCGCCTTCGCCGAAACCGCGCTCGGCCGGGCCGCTCTTGTCGGCATCCGTCATCGGGATCGAGTGCGTAGAGAACAGAATCTCGACCTCGGTGTCAAGGTCGATGCCGGGAAGCTGCGCCGCAACATCCGCCAGGCCGTGCGCCACCCCGGTGACGAACGGCGTGACGAATCCGGGGTGGTCGAAGAACTGGCGCACCTTGTCGATGTGCACGACGCCCTCGAGGTGGGTCGTCGCGAGGGCGGCGGCGAAGTCTTCGCGGTACTGACGGCATCCCGAATACGAGCTGTATGCGCTCGTGGCGATCGCCAGCAGGCGGTCCTGGCCGGCGCCGTGCGCCTCGCTGATGGTGTCGCTGAGGTACGGCGCCCAGTTGCGGTTGCCCCAGATCACGGGCAGGTCGATGCCGCGACGGTCGAGCTCGACCTGCAGGGCGGCCTTCAGTACGCGGTTCTGATCGTTGATCGGGCTCACTCCGCCGAAGTGGCGGTAGTGGGTCGCGACCTCTTCGAGACGTTCCTCGGGGATGCCGCGACCACCGGTCACGTTGCGCAGGAACGGAATCACATCGTCTTGGCCCTCCGGACCGCCGAAGCCGGCGAGCAGGATGGCGTCGTATGCGGCCACTACTGAAGCACCTCGACGAGTTCGGCGGTGGAGATGCGACGTCCGGTGAAGAACGGAATCTCCTCCCGAACGTGGCGGCGCGCCTCGGTCGCGCGCAGGCCGCGCATCAGGTCGACGAGCTCCACGAGTTCGTCGCTCTCGATCGGCAGGAGCCACTCGTAGTCACCGAGGGCGAAAGCCGAGACGGTGTTGGCGAGCGCGCCCCGGTAGGCGGCACCCTTGCGTCCGTGGTCGGCGAGCATCGCGCTGCGCTCGGCCTCGGGGAGCAGGTACCACTCGAAGCTGCGCACGAAAGGGTAGACGGTGAGCCAGGCCTTCGGCTCGACGCCGCGCAGGAACGCGGGAACGTGGCTCTTGTTGAACTCGGCGTCGCGGTGCACGCCCATGGCGTTCCAGGTGGGCAGCAGGCTCTTCAGCAGGCGACTCCGGCGCAGTTCGCGGTTCGCCCATTGCAGAGTCTCCGCTTCCGGCGCGTGGGTCCAAATCATCGCGTCGGCATCGGCCTTGAGGCCGGACACATCGTAGAACCCGCGCACGGTGACGCCCTCGGCTTCGACGAGCGCAACAATGTCATCGAGCTCGTTGACGGCGTGCGGAACATCTCGACCGTCGAGGTCGTCGGGGTTGTGCGGGTCTTTGCGCAACACCGTGAAGAGCGTGAATCCCTGTGGCGAGGCTTCGGGGGCCTCACTGTTGATGGAAGGTGCGGTCACTGTAGGGTCTACTGCCTCTCCGGCAGCCGGGTGAGTCATATCCCTAGTGTGCTCTCAAAACGGTCCAGCAGCAAAATGCGATCCGAGCCTGCCGCACCCCGACCGCGGGAGCGGATGCTCAGGAGCGGTTGGACAGCACCGCTCGGGCGCCGAGCCACACGACCGTGCCCACGGAAACCGCAGCGCCGATGGCGATTCCGGCGAGGGCAGCGGGGTTGTCATCGCCGAGGCGCAGCAGGGCCACGTGAAAACGACGCTTGGCGATTCTCAACTGCTTGGGCACGTTGAGCTTGAGTTCGATCGCGTCGAGCGTGCTCGCGAGCTGGGCCCGGGCGCGCGTGGCCTCTGCTCGCAACTCGCTCTTGCCGTGAGGCTCATGACCCACGGGCTCGATGCTCTGCGTCTTGTCAGTTTTCATAGCTACCAACCCCTTTGAATGCGTCGACATCGTGGCGAAGACTGGCGTGCACGCCATCCGGATCCGGCGCCGTGGCGGCCTTGACCCGGTTGACGCCCACCAACACGAGCACCGCCGCCATCGCGAGCAGCAGGACGAGCACGATGAGCGTGGCCAGCCAGAGCGGCAGGAACAGCGCGAAGACGATGATCAGCAACGCGACCAGAACCCCCAGCGCGAAGAACCCGATGGCGGCAGCCACGATGAAAAGCGCGGCGCCCACGCCGAAGTTCTTGGCCTTGCTCGCGAATTCGGCCTTGAAGGCGTCGAGCTCGGCCTTGATCAGATCGCTGATCTGACCGGGCAATTCAGCGAGCAGCGCGACAATTGATCGTTTGCTCTTGGGGTTGAATCCACTAGAAGTCACGGGTGACCCTTCCCGGTGCCATGAAACGCGGTAGTGATGAACGGGATGCTGTAGATCGGACGCCTAGTGGGCGCTGAAATCTTCGGCCGCAGCGGGCTTCTCCGGCCCTGCGGTGCTCGTCGACGGGCGCGAGTCGCCCTGCGAGGCCTTGCCGGCGACGGATGAAACGAACTTCTTGCCGGCGTCGAGGAGAACTCCGGGAACGTCGCCGACCAGTTCAAGGCCAAAGTCGCGCGCTTCCGTGACCCGACGCTGCACGGGGGGAGCGTTCCAGAGGTCGTTGGCGGTGGCTGCGATCTGGTCGTAGCGTTTGCGTCCGGCACGTGCACCCAGCACATACCCCACCAGGCCACCCGTGATGAACAGCAGCTTTCCGCGCATTGAGACTCCATTCGTCGAGGTTTAGATACCCACAGTAACGCGATTGACGCTGTGAATGTACGGCGGATCAGGCCTGATCCGTTCTCAGAGGCCCAGCGACGCCTGTCGGATGCGCGCCGCTGCCGCGAGGGCATCCGGGATGACCGAGGCCAGACCGGTTCCGGCAAGCCACGCGCCCGTGACCTCAAGTCCGGGAGTGTCGGCCAGAGCCTCCCGAACCTTCGATGCGCGCTCGGGCGCTCCGACCGTGGCGGGTGAGATGGCGTCGCGCCACTCGGTGCGCGCAAAACCCCGCACCATGCCCGCGGACAGGGACACGCCGAGAAGCGTCGACGCGTCGCGAAGCGCGAGCATCTCGAAATCCTCGTCGCTCAGCCCGTCGGCGGGATTCGGATGACCGGCACGACCGTAGGACAGGCGAACGACGTGTTGGCCGGCTCCGGCGGCCGCAGCCACCCAGGACCACTTCGCGGTGACGTGGGTGAGCGCCTTGGCGCTGACGTCGGTGGCTTCGGCGGCCACCAGCACACCGGTACCGCGCGGGTGAGCGTCGAGTTCAGGGGCGTCGAGCACGAGCGTCGCGAGCGTCACGGCGGTCGGGGCGGGCCAGTCCAGTTCGCTCAGCGCGTCCTGGGCTGCGCCGATCGGCGCCAACAGACGAAGCGCCTGCCGGCCCGGCGTCGCCAGAATCACAAAACGCGCCGTGCGTTGGGCCTCGCCGACGTCGGCGACGTGCGTCTCGATGTCACCGGTTTCTTCGATCCCGTTGGCGTCGGAATCGGCCACGGGTGGAGCGAGGGTGACCGCCCACGCCGGCTCGCTGCCGTCGGTAGCCTCCGTGCGAGTGAGCTGTGTGGCCGTGCGGCCCGTCTCGATGACCGCACCGAAGTGATTCAGATCTGCCAGGAGCGCGGCGGGAAGACTGGACATTCCGCCGCGCAGCCCGCCCACGGCAGATCCGGCCGGGGCACCGGAACGCAGGGCCAGCACGGCGCCGGAGAGCGAGCCGGTGGTGGTCAGCGCGCGGTTGAGCCCGGGAGCGACCACGTCGACCTCCAGGTCGCGGCTCGATGTCGTGTACACGCCGGAGGCCACCGGTTCCACGAGGCGTTCGAGCACGCGGCGTCCCATCCGCTTGGCGACGAGGTCCCCGAGGCTGTGCTCCCGCCCGATCGTGAGCACGGGCATGAGTCGATCCAGGTAAGCGCGCAGCGCGCCGCCCCAGCCGATTACCGAGCGCACGTCGTCGGCGAGCGGCGAGCCGGGTATCCCGAGCACCCCGGCCTGCGGCAGCGGAACGCTTACCGGGTTCTGACCGGCCTTCAGCGCGGGAAGGTGCAACCACGCCCCTGCCGGGTTCGGGGCCACGATTTCGGCCGTGAGTCCGAGTTCCTCCAAGAATGCGGCGACCGTCCCGCCGCGCACGGCGAAGCTCTCCGCGCCGCTGTCGAGGCGGAGGCCGGCGACATCGTGGCCGGCAACGGGGCCACCCACGGCATCCGCGGCCTCGATAACGGTGACGCTCAGGCCGAGACGCGCACACGAGCGGGCGGCGACCAGACCGGCGATTCCCCCGCCGATGACCAGGACATCCTGCATGCCGGCCTAGTTCTCGGCGCTGACGGAATGCACGAGCGAAACCAAACGGGTGAGCACGTCGGGGTCGGTCCCCGGCGGAACGCCGTGGCCGAGGTTGAGCACGTGCGCCGGCGCCGTGCGCCCACGTTCGAGCACGTCGCGCACGTGGGCCTCGAGCACCGGCCAGGGTGCCGTGAGCAGCGCGGGATCAACGTTTCCCTGCACCGGCACGACGCCGCCGAGGCGACGGTTGGCCTCATCAAGCGGAACGCGGTAGTCAACGCCCACGACGTCGGCGCCGATGTTGTGCATCTCCTTCAGGAGTTCACCCGTACCGACTCCGAAGTGCACGATCGGCACGTTGCGCTCGACCGCATCGGCGCCCACCGGGTGCTCGGTGTAGCCGAGGTCACGCACGTGGGCGATGGCGGCCGCTGAGGCGGGGGCGACGGATGCCGCGTAGTCGGACAGCGACAATGCGCCGGCCCATGAGTCAAAGAGTTGCGCCGCACTCGCGCCGGCAACCACCTGGGCGCGCAGGAAGCGACCGGTGACATCCGCGGTCCACTGCATGAGCTGCTGCCAGGACTCCGGGTCGGAGTGCATCAGGGCGCGCGCGTGCAGGTGATCCTTCGACGGGCCACCCTCCACGAGGTAGGCCGCGAGCGTGAAGGGTGCCCCCGCGAAACCGATGAGCGGCGTGGATCCGAGCTCGGCCACCGTGCGGCCGACCGCCTCTCTGATGGGGGCGAGCGCCTCATCGAGAAGAGCGGGATCGAGGGCGGTCAGTTCCTGAACATCAGCCTTCTTGCGCACGGCCTTGCCGAGCACGGGGCCCCGGCCCGGCACGATTTCAACATCGACACCCACGAGCTTCAGCGGAACGACGATGTCGCTGAAGAAAATGCCGGCGTCCACATTGTGACGACGCACGGGCTGCAGGGTGATTTCGCTCGCCAGTGCGGGGTCCAGGCACACGTCGAGCATGCGCGTCCCTACGCGCAGTTCGCGGTATTCCGGCAGTGATCGACCGGCCTGGCGCATGAACCATACGGGCGTCACGTCGGGGCGGGTGCCCTGATAGGCCCGAATCAGGCGGGAGTCGGCGGTGACGCCGGAGGACAGAGGGTGCTGCGCGTCGAGGATCATCGGCTACATTCTCTCAACAATCCCTGAAATCGGCGAGTCGAAGCTCCCAGCCTCGGCCTCTAGAATCGAATGATGCTAATTTTGTTGTCCGCCAGTCACAAGAACTCCAGCTTTGATGTGCTGGAGATGCTGTCTGTTGGCGGCGGCGAGACGGCCGGGCACATTGTGGCCAAGCACGTTGCCTTGAGCGGTGTCGTGATCGTGGCCACGTGCAACCGCTTCGAGGCCTACCTCGATCTCGACGAACCCTACGGCGTCTCGCCGCTTCCCGCCGTGTTCGCGGCGATCGAAGCCGTGAGCGCGAACACGGGCGTGCCGCAAGACACCCTCCGCGAGACCCTGACTCTGGTGCACGGCAACGGCGTCGCCGAACATCTGTTCGCGGTCACGAGCGGACTCGAATCCGTGGTCGTCGGTGAGGGAGAGATTGCCGGGCAGGTGCGTCGGTCGCTTGAGCAGGCCAGGGCCGCCGGCACCACGAGCCCCGAGCTCGAACGGCTGTTTCAGCGCGCCTCACAAACATCACGCGGGGTGAAGAATCGCACCGGCATCGGATCGGCCGGGCGATCGCTCGTGCGGCTGTCCCTCGAACTCGCCGAGAGCCGGGTGAGTGACTGGGCTACGGCCCGGGTGCTCCTCGTAGGCACCGGGCGCTACGCCGGGGCGTCCCTCGCCGCGCTGCGTGATCGCGGCGCGGAGAACGTGCGCGTCTACTCGCCGTCGGGCCGGGCGCAGAAGTTCGCGTCGTCCCACGGCATCGACGCCGTGCCCGCCGCCGACTTCGCCGGCGAGGTCGCCCGTGCCGACGTTGTCGTCACGTGCACGCTCGGAGAGGAGCATGTCATCGACGCCGCGCTCATCCTGGCCGGCCGTGCCGCCGTCGGCGTGAATTCCCACACCCTCGACACCGAGGCGGAAGCCGTTCGCCTGTGCCCGGCGGATGCCGCACCCGAGGCCCCACCGCAGCTCATCATCGATCTGGGTCTTCCGCGCAACGTGGCCCCGAACGTGGTGGACGTGGCGGGCGTCGAGCTGCTCGACCTCGAGACCATCAGCATCCACGCGCCGCTGGAAGAGCTCAACGCCACCGATGAGGCCCGCGAACTCGTGGGCCGCGCCGCCCGCAAGTTCTCGGCCGTCGCCGAGGAGCAGAGCCTCGCCCCCGCAGTGGTGGCGCTGCGCACCTACATGTTCGAGCTGCGCGACGCCGAGATCGCCCGGGCGCGCAGCCGCGGAGACTCAAGCGAGCAAACCGAGCAGGCGCTGCGCCACCTCACCGGGGTGCTGCTGCACACCCCCATGGTGCGCGCGCGCGAATTGGCCAGGGCCGGCGAGCAGGAATCGTATCTGACCGGTCTTGATGCCCTGTTCGGGGTGAAGGTCGATCTCGATGCCTCGTCCTCCGCCGCACCGGCGGCGGATGCCGGGCCCTCCGCCGCCGCCTCCTGACCGGACAGGCCCCGGTGCCGGTGCGGATTAGGTGAACAGCGCGCCGATCCACTCGTGCCACTCGTGCTCAATCAGCATCTGGTCGGCACCACCGAAGTGGTGCACGGTTATGCCAACGACACCACCGAACGCGTTGCGACCGAAGAAGCGGTAGAGGGCATTGTTCGTTCGCAGGCCTATGAAGTGCTCGCTCGTGTGGTCGACGTAGGCTCCGGGAGCGGTTTCGCCGGGAAGAGTCACGTAGGTCGAATCGCCCGCGACCGTGCCCGAATCAATGCCGAGCGCGGCTCGCACCACCTCGAATGCGTCCTGATCCGCTGACGCGTCGGGCCCCTGAATGTCGGCGAAGACCGCCTTGCGCCCCGCGAAATGCTCGAGATACTCGGCGAGCGTGTGCATGTAGAAATCAGTGTGCAGTTTCACGGCGGTGTTCTGTTCGTTCTGCTCGCCGAGAAACACGCCCGTGTGCATCCAGCGCATGAACGATCGACCGTTCGGACGCTCCTCAATGACCTGTTCGAGCACATTGAACCAGTCGTCGGGACCGTCCATGCGGTTGACTCGATGGTTCGGCCGCTCGGAGACCATGTCGGTGCCCTCCATCCCGTCCGACGGAAAGAGCCATGCCTCCGTATGCGCCGTGATGGCGTCCCACACCTGGTCCGGCGTGCCGGGAAACTCGCCCTCGAAAACAACCTCGAATTGCCTGCTCATGTGACTCCTCCCGGGCCTGGTGATGAGGCAACTGTAACCGCCTCCGCCATTGCTCGCCCACTATCGGCGGTGTTTCGCCTCCAACAGCTGTGGGCGGCATCGGCGTCGGGGCACCGTGCGAAAGCAGAGCGGGGACGGCGGCATCAGGCAGACTAGGGTCATGTTAGCGGTCTATTTCGAGGAATTCGGCGAGCTGCCGGTCGTACGCGAGGTACCAGAACCCCTGTTGAGCGCCGCAGGGGTGATCGTGCGGGTCGAGGCCACGGGACTGTGCCGCAGCGACTGGCACGGCTGGATCGGCCACGACGCCGACATCGCGCTGCCGCACGTGCCCGGGCACGAACTCGTGGGCGTCATCGACGCCATCGGTCCCCTCGTGCGACGGTTTCGCGTGGGCCAGCGCGTGACCGTCCCGTTCGTGTGCGCCTGCGGAGAATGCCCGGAATGCGACAGCGGCAACGGCCAGGTGTGCAGCAACCAGACCCAACCGGGATTCACCCACTGGGGCTCCTTCGCCGAGCGGGTGGCCCTGCACCACGCCGACTTCAATCTCGTGGCCGTGCCCGACGACCTCGATTCGGGCGCGGCCGCACTGCTCGGTTGCCGTTTCGCCACCTCCTATCGCGGCCTGGTCAGCCAGGCTCGCCTGCAGGCCGACGAAACGCTTGTGGTCGTGGGATGCGGCGGAGTCGGCCTGTCCGCGGTGATGATCGGTCGGGCGATGGGCGCCACCGTGATCGCCGTCGACATCAGCGACTCCGCCCTTGAGGCGGCAACGCGGGCGGGAGCCACGCAGACCGTGAACGCCGCCGGGCTCGATGACGCCGACGTGGTCGACCGCATTCGTGCGCTGACGCCCGATAGCGCCGGGGCCCACGTTGCCGTTGAGGCTCTGGGGCACGGCAACACGGTGCGCATCGCCCTGCGCTCACTCGCCATTCGCGGACGACACGTACAGATCGGCCTGCTCGAGGAGGACCCCGTGCTTCCCCTCGGCCTGGTGATCGCGCGCGAGCTCACCGTTCTCGGCAGCCACGGGATGCCGGCCCGTGATTACCCGGCCCTGCTCGACCTCGTGCTCTCGGGGCGGCTGCGCCCGCAGGACCTCATCACGGCGAGGATCCCGCTTGCCGAGGCCCCCGCCGCGCTCGCCGCACTGTCCGCTCCCGCCCGGCGCGCCGGCGTCACCCTCATCGAGTTCCCCCGCCCGTAATTGGCTTCCGCGAGGGGCCAACTTGCGCCCCATGGCTTGTGTTCATGGGGCGCAAGTTGGCCCCTCGCGTGGCGCGCCGTGCGTGCTACGCGCCGCGCAGGCGCACCGCGAGGTATGCGTCGAGCTCGGCGAGCGGCACGCGCTCCTGCTGCATCGTGTCGCGGTCCCGCACGGTCACGGCCTGGTCATCGAGCGAGTCGAAGTCAACCGTGATGCAGTACGGCGTGCCGATCTCGTCCTGGCGACGGTAGCGGCGTCCGATGGCACCGGCATCGTCGAAGTCCACGTTCCACGACTCACGCAGCCGGGCCGCGAGCTCGCGGGCCATCGGCGACAGCTTCTCGTTGCGGGACAGCGGCAGGATCGCGGCCTTCACGGGGGCGAGGCGCGGGTCGAGCTTCAAGACCGTGCGCTTGTCCGTGCCGCCCTTGGCGTTGGGCACTTCTTCCTCGTGGTACGCGTCAACGAGGAATGCCATGAGTGAGCGCGTCAGCCCGGCGGCCGGCTCGATCACATACGGCGTCCAGCGCTCGTTCTTGGTCTGGTCGAAGTACGACAGGTCCTTGCCGGATGCCTTCGCGTGGGTCGACAGGTCGAAGTCGCCGCGGTTGGCGACACCCTCAAGCTCGCCGAACTCGCCGCCGACGAAACCGAAGCGGTACTCGATGTCGACGGTGCGCTTGGAGTAATGCGAGAGCTTCTCTGCGGGGTGTTCGAACAGGCGGAGGTTCTCGGCGCGGATGCCGAGTCCGGTGTACCAGGCCATCCGGGTGTCGATCCAGTACTGGTGCCAGGTCTCATCCGTGCCGGGCTCGACGAAGAATTCCATCTCCATTTGCTCGAATTCGCGGGTGCGGAAGATGAAGTTTCCGGGGGTGATCTCGTTTCGGAAGCTCTTGCCGATCTGGCCGATGCCGAACGGAGGCTTCGAGCGTGAGGCCTGCAGCACGTTGGCGAAGTTCACGAAGATGCCCTGCGCGGTCTCGGGGCGCAGGTAGTGCATTCCGGACTCGTCGTCGACCGGGCCGAGATTGGTCTTCAGCAGGCCGGAGAAGGCACGCGGCTCGGTCCAGATGTGGCGGTTGCCGCAGTTGGGGCAGGGAATGTCATCGATGCCGTTCTCGGGCGAACGGCCCTTGCGATCCTCGAACTCTTCAACGAGGTGATCCTCGCGGAAACGCTTGTGGCAGCTCGTGCACTCAATCAGCGGGTCACTGAAAACCTCGACGTGACCGGATGCCTCCCAGACCGCCCGCGGCAGGATCACACTGGAGTCGAGGCCGACCACGTCGTCACGGCTCGTGACCATCGACCGCCACCACTGCTTCTTGATGTTCTCCTTGAGTTCAACGCCCAGGGGGCCGTAGTCCCACGCCGAGCGGGAACCACCGTAGATTTCACCGGCCTGAAAGACGAACCCGCGGTGGCGGGCCAGGGCGATGACGGCGTCGAGATGAGTGGGGGCGGCCATGGTGGCTCCAATGGTCGAAAGTGGGATGGCGGGCAGTGCCCCAAAGGGCAATCCTCCTATTTTAGGCGCTCGCTGACCAGCAGAAGATTCGGGCTCCAAAACATACGATGCGCCCTGTTACGGTGGCACATGATGCAGGCTGCGCTGGGCAGCTTCTCGAGGGAGAGAAATCGTCATGGCCCGCACCACGTCAGACCCAGCCGAGAATACCGACCAGTTGCAGCGGGTTCCCGGGGCCCTGCCCGTTGCCCTTATTCCCGCGATCCAGGAGGCCGAAGAACGGCACCGGGAGTTCTGGCGGGATCAGACCGACCGGCAGCACACGAATCCGCAGGGTCGTTGCTGCTGAGCGCGCTCCCGGCGCGGCCAGGCTGCTGCCGGCGGACCACAGACGGCACGATCCGAGATGGAGACCCGACGTGTGGATGACGATTCTGGTGCTCGTCGCCGTGTTCGTGGGCTCGAGCATGCAGCGAATCACCGGCATGGGCTTCGCCCTCGTGGCCGCACCCTTTCTGGTGCTGCTGCTCGGGCCGATTGACGGCATCGTCCTGGTCAATGCCTGCGCGATATTCACCGCCGGACTGATCCTGCCGCGAGTTCTTCGGCACATCGACTGGCGCCGCTACGCCGTGCTCTCATGCTTCGCTTTGCTCGGCATCGTGCCGGGCGCCGTGGTTGTGCAGCATGTGCCCGGCGCGTGGCTGCAGATCTCCATCGGCCTGCTGCTCGCGACGGCCCTCACCGTATCGGTGACCCTGCGCCGGGCGACGCTCCGTGACAGCCCGGGTGTCCGGGCCGTGGCCGGTTCCGCGAGCGGGTTCATGAACGCGACCGCCGGGGTGGGCGGTCCCGCCGTGAGCATGTATGCGATGGCCACGCACTGGTCCCAGCGCGGCTTTGCGGCCACGATGCAGCCCTACTTCATCACCGTCAGCGGGGCCTCACTCGTGGCCAAGCTCATCTTCGGAGCTGCGGAGCCTCCTCAGTTGACCCTGCTCACCTGGCTGCTGATCGCAGCGGCCTGTGCGGCCGGGCTCGTGCTCGGCGAGTTGCTGGAACGGGTCATCGAAGCGCATATCGCGAGGCGGATGCTCGTGGTCATCGCCTACGCGGGAGCCGCCGGAACGATCGTGCGCGGCTTCACCCAGCTGTGAGGCACCGGCCGATAGCGGGAGAGAATACCCCCAAACGGGGGACTCGCGCCGCGCCCTCGGAGCGGGCGAAGGGGCGTGACTTACGGTTATCACATGGGGAAGTCGGCACTCATCATCGGCGGGACAGGCCAGCTGGGCGTCGCGGCGGCCGGCCGACTCGGGCGAGCCGGCTGGGATGTGACCGTGACCTACCGCGGCGACCCTCCGGCCGATCTGTGGGGCGCGAACCGCAGCATCCGTCTCGACCACGCCGACTCGGCGGCGTTGCTGGCCGCGGCTCGTGGACGCGACCTGGTGCTCGATACGGCCGCATTCGACGCCGAGAATGCCACGCAGCTCGCCGGCCTCGCCGGGGATGTCGGCTCCCTCGTGGTCATCTCCACGGGCATGATCTACGAGCGAGCGCCCGACGTCAGGCCGCTCACGGAGCAGTCGCCGGTGATCAGCGCCTCCGGGATGAGCTACCCCGCCGCAAAGGTGCGGCTCGAGCGGGCACTCCTGGCGATCGACGACCTGCCGGTCAGTATCCTGCGGCCGGGAGCCATCCACGGCCCGCACACCACGGAGCTGCGCGAATGGTTTTTCATCAAGCGGGTCTTCGACGGCAGACGCAGTGTGCTGCTGGCCGAACGCGGGGGGCGCCCGCTCAGCACATCGGCCACGGCCAACGTTGCCGAGCTCGTTCTCCTCTGCGCCGAGCAGCCGGGGCAACGCGTGCTCAACGCGGTCGACGAACAGGCGCACTCCCCCGCTGAAATCGCGCGACTCGTGTTCGCCCTGATGCAGCATGACGCCGAGGTGCACACGTTTGCCGGGCCGCCACGCGGTGGCGCCGGCGCAAGCCCCTGGGACCGCGGGCAGTCCGAGGTGCTGAGCATGGCCGCCGCGCGGGAACAGCTGGGCTATCGACCGGTGGTCAGCTATGTCGATGGTCTGGCCACCGACATCCGCTGGGCAACGGATGCCGTGACCGCGGCTCAGGAACGCGGCCAGACCTGGCGCCAGGTCTTCCCGTACACCGCGGCTCGCCACGGCGAACGCGACTGGTTTCGTTATGCCGAGGAAGATGCGTTTCTGTTTCGCCCCTAGACAGCGAGCACCCGCGCGCCGGGGGTCAGACGCCGTAGATCGTTTCGCGGCTCTCGGCGTAGGAGGCACGCACCTCGGCGGCCCAGGAGCGGTCGGCAGCCGGCTCGAACTCCCGCGCGATCGCTCGCGGCCAGTTGGGAAAGTCACTGCCCCCGTGCAGCGCCCACGCGGCCTGTCGAGCGGCCCCGAGAGCCACATATTCTCCGGGCGCCGGCATCACCACGGGCACGCCGAAGACATCCGCGGCAATCTTCTGCACAGCGGGCGACTGCGAACCGCCGCCGATCAGCAGCACCTGCCGCACGGTCACTCCCTGGCCGCGCAGCGAGTCGAGCGCATCGGCGAGACTGCAGACGAGTCCGAGCACGGATGCCTGGGCCAGGTTCTCCGGCGTCATATTCGCCCGGCGCATGCCGGTGAGTGATCCCGTGGCATCGGGCAGGTTCGGAGTGCGTTCACCATCGAGGTAGGGCAGCATCATCAGCCCGTCGGCATCCGCCGGCGCCGTGAGCGCGAGGTTGCCGAAACGTTCTATGTCCACGCCGAGCATCCGGGCCGTGGAGACGAGCGTGCGGGCGCCGTTGATGGTGGCGAGCAGCGGAAGCTGGCCCCCGGCGGCATCGGCGAACCCGGCGACCGAGCCCGAGGCATCCGCTATCCGGGCCGCGGTGCTCGCAAAGACGGTGCCACTCGTGCCGATCGACACCACCACGTCGCCCTCGCCGATCCCGAGACCGAGCGCGGCCGCCGCATTGTCGCCGGCCCCGGCCGACACCACCACCCCGCCGGACGTGACACCCGCGCGCTCGGCAGCACCGAGAACCCTGGGAACGCGCGCCTCACGCCCGAGAGCGGCCTCGAGGAGGTCCATCCGGTAGCTGTTGGTGTGCACAGAGAAGTACCCCGTGCCGGATGCGTCGCTGCGGTCGGTGGTGGCCTGCTCCGGACGTCCCAGAATGTTCCAGGTGAGCCAGTCGTGCGGCAGCAGCACCTGCTCCACCTTCGCGGCGAGCTCCGGGCGGTTCGCGTGCAGCCATGCGAGCTTGGTGATCGTGAAGGAGGCGACCGGCACCACGCCCACCTCGTCGGCCCACATCTGGGCGCCGTAGTGGTCGGTGAGCGCCGCAGCCTGCGGGGCGCTGCGCACGTCGTTCCACAGCAGGGCATCGTGCACCGGTCGGCCGGCGTCGTCGAGCGCAACCATGCCGTGCTGCTGCGCGCTGACCCCGAGTGCCGCCGCGCCACCGAGATCGTTGCCCCCGGCGGACAGAAAGGCGTCCCACCAGCGGGCAGGGTCGATGCTCGTGCCATCGGGATGCGGAGCACTGCGCAGGGTCAGTTGCTCGCCGGTATCGGCGTCAACGGTGACAATCTTGCAGCTCTGCGTCGACGAGTCGACCCCGGTCACGATGCGTCGTACGCTCATTTGTTGTTGTCCCCTTCAAATACCAGTCGGCTCAGCATAGTCCGGAGCCCCGGGGAGGTACAGGTGAGCAGATCCGCCTGCCGCTACTGGGTGTCGAGTTCGCGCCGCCGCAATCCGATCGACGGAGCCGCAAACGGCATGATCGCCACGAGGACAATGGCGGCAATGCCGGGCCAGATCAAGCCCAGGGCGCTCTCAAACGGGTTGCCGGCGAGGGCCGCGATGTACACGACGGACAGCACGCTCGTGACCACCACAAGCAGGGTGAGGCGCCCGGCGCCGGGACGGTTCGTGGGATCGCTGAGGGATGAGTAGACCACCATCGTCACGATCGCGTTCAGAAGGATGGCGGATGCGAGGGCCACCCACGGCACGGCGCCGCTGTCCACACCCGAACCGAAGGCGATGACGGCAATGTACACGGCGATGCCTTCTGACGGCAGATACGCGGCGAGATCTCCCAGCACGCTCAGCACGGGCCTGGTCTCCCCGTTGACCGTATTGCGCGGAGGCTGCACGAGGGCTGCACGGCGGGCCGCCGAAAATGCGCTCATTTCATGGCTCCATTCTTCTTGCCGGTGGCGCACGGCGATGTGCCGCGCCACTTGTTCATGGTCATACCCGCATCCGATCGCGTTGTGAAGCCCCAATTGGATGAATTTTCGGCCTGCCGACGGCCTCGCCGCCCGTCGATAACGCCCTGGTAACGCCCGATGCGCTTGGATACTGGGGGCTGAGTGAGCACCCAGCCGTCGGCAGCCGTTCACGGAAGGGATCAGACATGGCTGAGTCAGAAAGATACGACGTTGACGCGATCAGGGCGGCGCTCAAAAAACGGGAAGTCCCCTGGGAGGCGAGCGAAAACGCCCTCACCCGCATGTCGCCCAACCAAAGAGCCATGCTGCTGGGTGTGCCGCTCCCGGGCGACGAGGAACAGGCAAAACTCAATGCCCGCGCCAAGAAGATTCGCCACGACGCGGCCAAATCCACCGCCAGGGACGCCACGGCGCTTCCCGCGCAGTTCGACCTGAATGACCGAGGCGGGGTGAGCTACGTCGCCGGCGTGCGCAACCAGCTCAACTGCGGTTCGTGTGTGGCCTTCGGTTCCGTGGCGGTGCTGGAGGGCACGGCCCGGTACACGCGGGGCACGCCCACGCTCGACGTCGACCTCTCCGAGGCGCACCTCTTCTACGGTTGGGGTTCCACGGTCGGGGTCGATTGCGACACCGGGTGGATGCCGATGCCGGCGCTGACGTTCGCGACCAATCGCGGAATCACCTACGAGTCGGAATGGGCATACTCGCCCGGCAATTCGAACGGCGGATCATTGCCGTCGACCTGGGAGCAGCATCGCGCCAAGGCGACCGCAACGGCCGACGTCACCAACAACATCCAGTCGATCAAGAACCATCTGACCACCTACGGCCCGGTCACCGGCTGCTTCGTGGTCTACACGGATTTCTACAGCTACCACTCCGGCGTGTACGAGCAGGTCTCGGGGGCTCAGGAGGGCGGACACTGCGTTGCCATCGTCGGCTACGACGACACGCTCGGCGCCTGGATCGTGAAGAACAGCTGGGGCACCAGCTGGGGCATGAGCGGCTTCGGATACATCAAGTACGGCGAGGTGTGGATCGATACCTGGTCGAATGTCGGCGTGACCGGGGTGTACCTGCGCACCTGGACGGCGGGCAAGAAGGTACTCGGTGCCTACGCAACCGGGCACGACCGCAATGGCTGGATCTACGTGCAGGACATCGGATGGTTGAAGGTCGGTGGCCTCACCGGCACGGCTCATATCGCCATGTTCTCGGATCTGCTCACGGCCAAGGAGAAGAGCGCGTACATCAACGCGTTCTCCGACGACGGCGTCGTCACCCAGAGCTACACCTATTGATCGCCACCACACCAGAAGGAGTATCACCATGACGATCACCAACGGCCGGTCCAAGGCGCACCGGTCCCTGCAGGCCGCGGCCCCCCGGCCCACCGACACGATGCCGCGTCAGCTGTCGGCCGAAGAACTCGCCGACCTGTTTGCGCTGAATGTGGCCGAGATCGAGGTCGAGGCCGCACCCCCGACCGAACCGCGTATGAGCCCTCCCGGATCGCTGGCGGCCCGGGAAAGCGCGAACTCCGCCCTCAGCGGGGAACCGATCACGGCGCTCTGGGCCGATCAGAGCAATCGCAATGCCTGGGTCTTTCTGCAGACATCCGGCTGGAAGCGGCTCGATCCGCTGACCGACACGGGGTCAACGGCCCTCACCCTGCTCGCCGCGCACGCGCGAGCGGTCGGGTCCGCGCCCTATGCGGACGAGAACCCGGCGGGCACCCTCACCGCAATGCATGTGTGGTGACCGTGAGTCATCGCATCCTTGAGAACCCCGTCTCCGGCGCCGCCGTCGACCTGCCCGTCGGCGACACGCTGGAGATTCGGCTGCACCAGATCGGCGGTGCGGGGTACCTGTGGAAGGTGGCCGACGAGCCGGCCAACGTGCGCCTGGACGACGACCGCCTCGATCATTTTCGAGGCGGCCTGCCGGGCGCCGCGGCCGGGCGTATTCTCACGTTTCGCGCCGTCGCCGACGGATCGGGACGGCTCCGACTGGCTCTCGTCCGCCCCTGGGAGGACGATCCCGTGGAATTCGTCGAAGTGGAGGTGAACGTGACGCCCACGTCGCAGTGAGTGGTGCCGGCACCAGCGGTCAGTGAACGTATTCGAGCAGGTCGAGGCCGACGGACCGAAGCCCCGCATGCACCCGGAGCCGGGTGGACAGGTCCGTGTCGGTGAAGGACATCGCCACCGAATAGGTGACGCCGGCGCGGGGGCCCCGAAGGATGCCGACCTCGCTGCGCACTCCGGCCGATGTCCCGGTCTTGTTCACGAGCAGCAGACCGTGGTCGCCCTCACGATGAACGAAGGGGTCGAACCCGAAAGCCCCGGCCACCAGTGTGAGGTCCATGTTGAGAGACAACCATCCCAGCACCCGCTCGCTGGTCTCGGCATCGATAATCTCGCCGCGAGCGAGCGCGGTGAACAGCCAGGTGAGCTCCTTGGCGCTTCCGACCGACAGGTGCGGTGCGTCGTCGGGGCCCCGATGGTCGCGAACGCGATCGAGCAGGGCAGAACGTGTGAGGCCGAGTTTCTCCGTGCGGGCACGCACGGCCTCGAGCCCGACGGCGCGGATGAGCACGTTCGTCGCGAGACTGTCGTTCATCGACCCCACGAACGCGGCCAGATCGGCAATGGGCAACGACGGCGCCTGCAGGTGCTGCCAGAGGCCCGATCCGGAGACCGAATCGGCGACCGTGCGGTCAAGAACCGTCTGGGCGCCGAAATCGGCGTCCCGCAGTTTGGCGGCGACTTCGATGAGCAGCAACACGGTTCCGATATGGGCCGTGGGCATGACGACGTGGTCGTCCACGGAGAAGAGTACGCGGCCGGTTGTCAGGTCGGTGGCCCTCGCCGACACCTGCACGCCTTTGACGGCGAGGTCGCCGAGCGCTTCGAAGCCTCGGGAGAAATTCTCGGGTGCCTCGACGCCCAGGTGCTTGCCGTGGTGTTCGGCCTGGTGCCTCGAGCGTTTCTCAGAATCCCGCACTGCCATAACCACTCTCGACGGGCCTCTCTCGGTCAGGGTGTTCCCCGCAAATACCCTAACCCACGGGCCGGCGGGCTACCAGATCGTGACGCGCTGGTCGGGGTCGAGCCAGAGCGCATCCGTTTCGGTCACGTCGAAGGCCGTGTAGAACTCGTCAATGTTGCGCACGATCTGATTGCAGCGAAACTCGTTCGGAGAGTGCGGGTCGATCGACAGCAGTCGGATCGCCTCGGCGTCGCGCAGCTTCATCTGCCACGCCTGCGCCCAGGAATAGAAGAACCGCTGGGCACCGGTCAGCCCGTCGACAACGGGTGGCTCTTCGCCCCCGAGCGACAACAGGTAGGCCTTCCACGCGATGGACAGGCCACCAAGGTCGCCGATGTTCTCGCCGATCGTGAGGGCGCCGTTCACGTGGTGCTCGGGGACCTGCTTCGGGAACAGGCCGTCGTACTGCGCGATGAGTGAGCGGGTGAGCTCCTCAAAGGAGGCGCGGTCCGCCTCGGTCCACCAGTCCGTGAGGCGGCCGTCACCGTCGTACTTGGAACCCTGGTCGTCGAAGCCGTGGCCGATCTCATGCCCGATCACGGCGCCGATGGCGCCGTAATTCGCCGCGGCATCGCGCTCAGCCACGAAGAAGGGGAATTGCAGGATGGCGGCGGGGAACACGATCTCGTTGAAGCCGGGGTTGTAGTACGCGTTGATCGTCTGCGGCGTCATGAACCACTCGTCGCGGTCGAGCGGCTTGCCGATCTTGCCCAACTCACGCTGGAACTCGAACTCATTGGCCGCACGTACGTTGTTGATCAGGTCGCCCGGGGTCATCTCGAGGCTCGAATAGTCGCGCCACTTCACCGGGTAGCCGATCTTGGGCGTAAACTTCTCGAGCTTCTCCAGGGCACGACCTCTGGTCTCCTCGGTCATCCAATCGAGGGTCGAGATGCTCTGTCGGTAAGCCTCAACGAGGTGCGTAACGAGCACATCCATGCTTTCCTTGGCGCTCGGCTGGAAGTGGCGATCCACGTAGATGCGCCCAACTGCTTCCCCGAGCGCACCCTCTACGAGCGATACGCCACGCTTCCACCGCTCGCGCAGCTGCGGGGTGCCGCTGAGCGTGCGGCCGTAGAAGTCGAAGCTTGTCTCCACGAACTCGCCGGAGAGGTACGAGGCGCTCGACCGGATGATCTGCCAGCGCAGCCAGTCGCGCCAGGATTCCAGCCGGGCGTCGCTCATGGTGGCGGCGAGGCCCACGATATAGCTCGGCTCCCGCACAATGACTTCGTCGAGCGTTCCGGTCGGAGCGTCGATGCCCTCGAGCCACAGGTCGATGTCGGCGCCGGCCGCGAGCGCAGAGAACTGGCCCCAGGTACGCCGGTTGTACGTCTTCTCACTGTCGCGCGTTTCGACCTTGGTCCAGTGATGGGAGGCCAGCTCGGTTTCGAGTTCGAACACGCGCTGGGCGCGCCCCGCGGCGTCATCGACGCCCGCAAGGGTGAACATCCGCTCGATGAAGGGAACGTAAGCCTCGCGAATGGCGGCGAATTTCTCTTCCCGGTAGTACGACTCGTCGGGCAGGCCCAACCCACCCTGTTCGATGAACACGCGGTAGTTCTCGGGGTCTCCCGGATCGTTGTCGACGAAGAGATGGAACGCACCGCTCACGCCGGCCCGTTCCAGCCGACCGAGGTCGGCGAGCAGCTCGGAGATGGACGTGATGGCGTCGACGGTGGCGAGGTCGGCGACCAGGGGCGTGGCACCGAGGGCCTCGATGCGTTCCTCGTCGAGGAAGCTGGTGAACAGGTCACCGAACTTGCGCTCCAGCGTGCAGGGCTCGGCCGATTGCGCCTCGACGATGATGTCGCGCACGGCCTTCTCGGATTCCTCGGCGAGCAGGGTGAAGGAGCCCCAGCGTGCCTTGTCACTCGGGATCTCGGTGCGCGAGATCCATTTGCCGTTCACGTGCAGAAACAGGTCGTCCTGGGGCCGAATCTCCGGGTCCAATTCACTTCGGTCGATTCCGGATGCGCTCACCTGATCAGTCATGCGTCCAGCATATTCCGGTGGGCTGGCCGTCGAGTCACGTCGAGTCCGTAGATCACGGCACCAGGTCGCGGCGGCGCATTCCCAGCAGCGCAAGAGTGGCGACCACGACGGCCAGGGCCAGCATTCCCCCGTTCCCAGTCCAGTCGGTGCCGACTCCTGCTATTCCGGGCGTATGACTGAACGGCGACAGCGCCCGTACGGCCTCCGACAGCCCGAGCAAGCCCCCGAACTGACCGACGAAAAGCGACACGAGCAGCACGGCCCAACTCAGTCCCATGCTCCAGCGCGGCAGGAAGGCGAACATGGCGGCCGCGATCGTGAGCAGCAAGAGGACGGCGGGCAAGTGCGCCGCCCCCGCGGCGGCCACGTTCACCACGCGCTGCCCGGTCGCGGCCGAGCGGGTCAGCCCGATGGCCGCGCCGAACACCGCAGCGCCGGTCACCGACAGCCCAGCGATGGCGCCGACCAGCAGGTAGTCCAGCAGCCAACGGATCCGGGACAGCGGCGTGGCGAGCAGGAGCTCCGCCGAGCGGTTGATTTCGTCCTGCCGCATGCGAACCATGGTCTGCGTCGCCGCGGCCGCCGCCACCACCCCCACGATGCTGAACATCGCGGCGAGAAAGACATCGATCACGGCCCCATCGCTCGCCGAACCCGCCCCGGCCGCCGGTTGGTTCTCTGTAATGCTGCTGAGTGCGGTGAGTACACCGGCATTCGACCTGACCAGCGCCAGCACGGTCTCGCCGAGCAGACCGGCGAACAGACCGAAGACGCACCCGGCGAGCGACCACCCCACGACGGCCGGCCACTGCAGGCGCCACACGAGGGCGACCGAGCCGCGCAGCGCGTGCGCGGCTCCCTCACGTCCGGCTCGTTCGGGCACCAGTCCCGCCCCGACATCGCGGGCGGATTGCAGCACAGCCACCACAGCGAACACGAGCACGCTCAAGCCCAGATTGAGCAGCAGCGGAACGAGGGTGGTCGCGGTAAATGCGTTCGTCTGCTGTCCCCAGCCGATCGGAGAAAGCCAGCTCGGCCAGGCGCTCGTCATGCTCAGGCCGTCCGCATTGATGTTGCCCGTCGAGTCTCCGATCGCGCGAAGGGCGTAGGCGGCGGCCACCGCGGCGGCGGCCACCCCCGTGGCCCCCGACTCGTGCGCATCAGCTGCGCGCTCAACAGCCCAATTGCGAGAAAGGAGCCTCCGATGGCCGCGAGCGCCAGACCGGTCACGACCGATCCCGTTACGTCGAATCCGGCAGCGAGCAGAGCCAACGCCACCACCGCGCCCATCACGATGTTGGCGCTCAGGCCATGCAGGGCAGTGGCGAGCAGGGGCAGGATGCGTGCGGCCGGGGTTGCGCCCACCAGATCGGCGCGTCCGGACTCCTCCTCGGCACGACTGTGGCGCACGGCGAGAAAGATGCTCATGAGCGCAAACAGCACGGAAAGGAACGTGAACAGCTGGAAGAAGACGAGGGCGTCGATATCCGCTCCCTGGGGATTGCCCCGCAGCATCAGAACGCTCGGTGCCCGGATGGCGAGGCGCATGAGCGCCTCGCGTTCGGGGAGCGTGCCGAAACTCATCACCACCGCCGGCACGCTCAACCAGACCAGGGCGGCGAGGGAGAGGATCCAGACCGTCAGCCGCATCCGGTCACGCCGCAGGCGCAGCCACCAGAGCGTTTCCAGTGTGCGGAGGCGTCCGAGGGTTCCGAGGTCCGTCATGGGTGGTCCTGGGTCGCCACATCCTCACGATAGTGGCGCAGAAAGAGCTCCTCGAGCGAGGGCGGCGCCACCGTGAGACCCTCCACGCGAAGGGCGGCCAGAACCGGGAGAACGTCGGGCAGTTGGGCGCTGTCCGTGGTGAAGGTGATTCGTTCCGCGTCGACCGTGACGTCACGGGCGGACGGGAGTCGGTTCTCGAAGGCGGCGACGGTCAACGGACCGAGGCTCGACCCGGAGAACCCCACCTGGGTGCGGGTCAGGTGACGCAGCTCCGACAGGGACCCCGTTTCGATCGTCTTGCCCTGGCGAATGATCGTGACGCGGTCGCAGAGGTGCTCGACCTCGGAGAGGATGTGGCTGGACAGCAGCACGGTCACGCCGTCCTCCGACAAAGCCTTCACCTCGCGGCGGAACACGGCCTCCATCAACGGGTCGAGCCCGGCGGTGGGTTCGTCGAGAATGAGCAGATCCGCAGGGGCCGCAAGTGCGGCCACAAGCGCGACCTTCTGGCGGTTCCCGGTGGAATAGGTGCGCCCCTTCTTGGTGGGATCGAGCTGGAAGACATCGAGAAGGTGCTGTCGCCTGGGCCGGTTGGCCCGCGGGTCCGTGCCGCGCAGCCGACACAGCACGTCGATGATTTCACCGCCGGACAGGCTCGGCCACACGCTCACGTCGCCGGGAACGAAACCGACTCGTTCGTGGATGACGGCGGCATCCGTCCAGGGGTTGCGGCCGAAGACGGCCGCGCTGCCGGCACTGGCGCGCACCAAACCGAGAAGAATGCGGATGGTCGTCGACTTGCCGGCGCCGTTGGGGCCGAGAAATCCGTGAATCTCGCCCTCGGCCACCTGCAGGTCGAGCCTGCCGAGTGCCTGCACACGTCCAAAGCGCTTCTGAAGGCCCTCCGTCACGATGACAGCGTTCATACTCTGAGGCTACGCTCGCCCGCGCCGTTTGGCTCCGGTCGGCGGAGAACTTTTTACGTGCCGGGCGGCGAACGGCGCGGCACCGGAGCGAACTAGAGTCGACTGCATCAGACTCTTCACTCCCCAGGCCATCGATCGCGACATTCTGCGCCTCGCCGTACCAGCCCTCGGGGCGCTCATCGCCGAGCCTCTGTTTCTGCTCGCCGACTCGGCCATGGTCGGTCACCTCGGCACCACGCCCCTCGCCGGGCTGGGGCTCGCGAGCGCGGTGCTGCAGACCATCATCGGGCTCATGGTGTTTCTGGCCTACAGCACGACGCCCGCCGTCGCCCGGTGGCTGGGCGCCGGTGACACGCGCCGGGCCGTGAGTGTCGGCATCGACGGCCTGTGGCTGGCCCTCGGCCTCGGCGTCGTGCTCGCCGTTGTCGGCCGGGTCGCGACCCCGGTGCTGGTCGGTGCGTTCGGTGCCGAGGCAACAGTCACCGCGGAGGCCGCGACCTACCTCGGCATCTCCATGTTCGGTTTGCCCGCCATGCTGCTCGTGTTTGCCGCGACCGGGCTGCTGCGCGGGCTGCAGGACACGCGTACCCCACTGTTTGTGGCCGGTATCGGGTTCGCCGTCAACATCGCGTTGAACTACCTGTTCATCTACGTGCTCGGCTGGGGCATCGCCGGTTCCGCCGTGGGCACCGTTGTCGCCCAGTGGGGAATGGTCGCCCTGTATCTCGTGGTGGTGGGGCGGCACGCACGCCGGGTGCACGCCAGGCTGCGGCCGCATCGCGGGGGCATGCTCCTCGGCGCGCGCAGCGGCGGCTGGCTGTTTGTGCGCACCCTGAGTCTGCGTGCGGCGATGCTGCTCGCCGTTTTCGTCGCAGCCCGGCTGGGCTCGCCGGAGCTTGCGGCGTTCCAGATCGCCATGACCCTCTTCGCGACCCTTGCCTTCGCCCTCGACGCCCTGGCCATCGCCGCGCAGGCACTCGTGGGCCGTGGACTCGGCGCCCACGACATCGCCGGGGTGCGCGCGGTGCTGCGCCGGTGCCTCGAGTGGGGCGTGTTGGCCGGCATTGGGCTCGCGGTGCTGGTGATTGCCACGAGCGGCGTGCTCGGACACCTGTTCACGAACTCGCCCGCCGTGACGCAGCTGCTGCCGGCGACGCTCGTGGTCCTGGGACTCTCGGTGCCCCTCGGCGGCGTGGTCTTTGTGCTCGACGGGGTATTGATCGGTGCCGGGGACGCGCGCTACCTCGCCCTGACCGGCCTGGTGAACCTCGCCGCCTTCGTTCCCCTCGCGCTGGGTGTGCTGCTGTGGGCTCCGAGCGGATCGACGGGACTCGCGCTGCTGATGGCTGCATTCGCTCTCGGTTACCTCGGTGCTCGGGCGGTCACGCTCGGGGCGCGAGCGCGCACCACGCGCTGGATGGTGGTCGGCGCTCACTGACTGCCACCCGGCGGAGAGGAATCGAATCGGGCGGTCCTCAGACCCCCCTCGGCGAGTGTCGGCCCGATAGCCTTGACGGGCGATCCTCGCGGATCGATTCCCACCCCTCAGAAAACAAGGTGCCACGTCTCGTGATTGACCGCCCCGTCCCCTCCGCCGCCCGGCACGCCCTCTTCATGTGGCGCAATGCCGTGTTCGCGACCTTTTTTGTCAGCGGCCTCGGCCTCGCCTCCTGGATGAGCCGGATCCCCTCGGTACGGGACAGCCTCGGCCTCGACCAGACTCGCGTGGGCCTGCTCATCTTCGGCCTGTCCGCGGGGTCGGTCATCGGCCTCATCCTGGCCGCCTGGCTCCTCGCCCGGCTGGGTGCCCGCCGCGCCATGACGCTCAGCATGTCGCTGGCCGCCGCCGGGCTCGTGCTCATGGGCGCGGGCGTGAGCCTGTTCCCCTCCGCCGCCTTCGTCTTCTGCGCCCTCGCCGTGTTCGGATTCGGCATGGGCTCGCTCGACGTGATGATGAACGTGGAGGGCGCGGCCGCGGAACGGGAGGTCGGCCGAACACTCATGCCACTGATGCACGCCTGCTTCAGCCTCGGAACCGTCTTGGGCGCGCTCGGCGGGGCCGCGGCGTCCGTTCTGCAGGTCTCGGTGTTTTGGCATCTGGCATTCATCGCCGTGCTGGTTCTCGGCACGGTGGTGGCCGCCGTGCGATTCCTGCCGCTGCGCCATGAACTCGGCGACGATACCCCGGCGGAGCGCGCCGAATCGTGGCGCGAACGCCTCGCGCAGAACCTCACGGTCTGGCGCGACCGCAAACTCCTGCTGATCGGCATGATCGTGCTCGGCATGACCTTCGCGGAGGGCTCGGCCAACGACTGGCTCGCCCTCGCCGCGGTCGACGGCCACGGGTTCACGAACGCCTCGGGGGCGATCGTCTTCGGCGTGTTTGTCGGGGCCATGACCGTGGGCCGGGTGCTCGGCGGGCCGGTCCTCGACCGCTTCGGCCGCGTGGCTGTGCTTCGCGCGAGCGCGATCGTGGGAATTCTGGGGTTAGTTCTTTTCATTCTGGCGCCGGCGGCCTGGCTCGTCTATGCGGGAACCGTATTGTGGGGCCTCGGGGCGTCGCTCGGATTTCCGGTGGGGATGTCCGCCGCGGCCGATGACGCCAGGAATGCCGCCGCTCGGGTGAGCGCCGTCGCCATGATCGGGTATTTCGCTTTTCTGGTCGGTCCGCCCGTTCTGGGCCTGCTCGGCGATGCCTGGGGCATTCTGAATGCGTTGTACGTGATTTTGGCGCTGATGGTGCTCGCCGGGCTGGCTGCCCCGGCGGCTCGGCCTGCGGCCTCCCCTCCCCGCCCCTGAGCGCAGCGGATGCGCCGGTCGCCTCTGGCGGTTAAGCTCGTCGGGTGCGCCTTGTTATTGCGAATTGCTCCGTTGACTACGCCGGAAGGCTCAGCGCGCATCTGCCGCTCGCCACCCGCCTCCTGATGATCAAGGCGGACGGAAGCCTGCTCGTGCACTCCGATGGCGGCTCCTATAAGCCACTCAACTGGATGAGCCCGCCCTGCGCACTGTCGGTGCAGGAACCGGATGCCGACCAGTCCGCCGCCGGCATCACCGCGTTGTGGACCGTGACACATCTGAAGACCGCCGACGAACTCGTGGTGAGCATCTACGACGTGCAGCACGATTCGGCCCACGAACTCGGCGTCGATCCCGGCCTCATCAAAGAGGGCGTCGAGGCGCACCTGCAGAAGCTTCTCGCGGAGCACATTCACCTGCTCGGCGATGGCCACACCCTTGTACGTCGCGAGTACATGACCGCGATCGGCCCGGTCGATATCCTCGCCCAGGATTCCGGCGGGCGCTCCGTGGCCGTCGAGCTCAAGCGCAGGGGAGACATCGACGGCGTGGAGCAGCTCACCCGGTACCTGGAACTCATGAACCGCGACCCGCATCTTGCGCCGGTGACCGGAGTCTTCGCCGCCCAGGAGATCAAGCCGCAGGCCAGGCGACTGGCCGAGGACCGCGGCATCCGCTGCCTGCTGCTCGACTACGACGCGATGCGCGGTATCGACGACACCAAGACCCGCCTGTTCTAGGCCGGGCAGGTGCTCGCGCCGGGACGCCAGGTCGGCTCGCAGCACTGTACTTCGGGTACATGGAGGGTTTTCCCATGTACACACATAGGATAAGTGAGTGAATCCCACCCTTACGCGCACCTGGAGTGCCATCCTCTTTGACCTCGACGGAACGATCACTGACTCCGCCCCGGCCATCACCCGCTCACTCGCCCGCACCTTCGCTCTGTTGGGCCGCCCCGTACCCTCCGACCACGCGTTGCTCGCCTACGTCGGCCCTCCCTTGCTCTCCGCCTTTCAGGAGTACGCCGGGATGACCGCCGAGGAGGCCGCCGAAGCCGTCGTCGTGTATCGCTCGGAGTACCACGGCGCCGCCGCCCTCGACACCGCAATCTACCCCGGCGTGCACGGGCTGCTCGAGCGTATCCATGAGGCCGGAATTCCCCTCGCCCTCGCCACGAGCAAACCCGAGACGACCGCGATCGAGATACTCACGCATTTCGATCTGGCCCGGTTCTTCACCGTGATGGTCGGTGCGTCCGCCGATGACACCCGTGCCACGAAGGCCGACATCGTGTCGGAAGCGCTCCGTCGCCTCGGCGAGACCGGCGCCGATGTGAGCACCCCCGTGCTCGTCGGAGACCGCCACCACGACGTCGACGGCGCCACCGCGAACGACCTCCCCGCCATTCTCGTCGAGTGGGGCTACGGCTCGCCGTCGGAGGCGACGGAGGCCACCGCGATTGTGCACTCCACCGACATGCTCGCCAAGCTCCTGCTCGGCTAGCTCGACTCCTCATATAAGACAGCACTGGCGCCCCGGACCTGGTCCGGGGCGCCAGTGCTGTCTGAACGAGGCCTAGATGATCGCGGCGCGCAGCTCTGCTGCGGCAGCGGCGGGGTCGGTCGCACCGTAGATGGCGCCGCCGGCCACGGCAACGGATGCCCCGGCGCGCTGGACCGAGGCGATCGTCGAGACGTTCACGCCACCGGCGAGCGAGAACGGAACCTTCGCGGTCTCGCCCTGGTTCAGCAGGCTGTCGAGCGAGAAGCCTGCTTCGGCCTGCTCGTCGAGACCCGCGTGCATCTCCACGAACGCGGCGCCGAGCGCCGTCACCTCACGGGCACGGGTCACCTTGTCGGCAACACCGATCAGGTCAACGACAACGCCCTTGCCGTGCTTGGTCCCTGCCGCGACGGCACCGATGATGGTGCTGTCTCCGGCCGTGCCGAGCACGGTGACGAGGTCGGCGCCGGCCGAGAACGCGATGTCGGCTTCAAGCTCGCCGGCGTCCATGGTCTTGAGGTCGGCGAACACGATCTTGTCCGGGTGGGCGGCCTTGATCGCGGTGACGGCGCGCAGGCCCTCCGCCTTGATCAGCGGGGTGCCGAGCTCGATGATGTCCACGTGCGGTGCGACCGCAGCGGCCAGTTCAAGGGCTGCCTCGGTGGTGAGTACGTCCATTGCTACCTGAAGCTTCATGGGGATCTTCTTTCTGTCGTGTGAATCTGTCGTGTGAGTGGGTGTGAAAAATCGGGGTGCTACTCGAGGTTGGCGTGGCGAGGCCACAGTTCCTCGGCCGTGGCGCCGGAGGCCTTCCACAGGGCGTGGAAGATCGCGTCGCCGACCAGCAGAACGCTCTGCTCGAACAGTCCGCCGGAGTATTGCGTCGAGCGCGGTCCGCCGTGGTCCTGTTTCGCGGCCGCCGGAATCACCACGGTGACCTCAGCCAGGGCGGCGAGGGGAGAACCGGCATCCGTCGTGAACGCCACGATGCCCACGCCCGCCGCTGCCGCGGTTTCGGCGGCACGCACAATGGCGCCCGTTGTTCCGGAGCCGCTCGCCGCCAGCAGGACATCACCCGGTGCGATCGCGGGGGTGGTCACGTCACCGACCACGTGCACGGTGAGCCCGAGGTGCATGAGGCGCATCGCGGTCATCCGCAGGGCCAGGCCGGAACGGCCGGCGCCGAGCACGAAAACACGCTCGGCCCGCTGCAGACGCTCCGCCGCGGCGTCGAGGGGTGCAGGGGATGCGTCGCGCAGCCGGTCGACCACGTGCACGTTCTCGGCGCAGATGGTGCCGAGGGCATCCGCCGCGCCGATCCGAATCGGGGTAGTTGTCGTTGCGTTCATGTCGTCTATCTTCTGCTCATTCGGGCGGGAATGCCGCCCGCCGAACGACTAGTTCACCTACCCAATCGGGTGGTTTGTGCGAGGATCGGGTAGGTTGTACGCATGACTTCTCCTATCCCTTCCCAGGATTCACGCCTCGCCGCCGCCGAGAGAACGAAGATCATCGCCGACCTCACGGATTCCCACGCCACCACCCTGGAGTCCCTGCTCGCCGTGCTGCGGTCGAGCTCCACGAGCGATGTGGCCGCGCGTCAGGTGGCGACGGATCTGGCCGCAGCGGCGATGGTGGCGCTGCGCGCTGTGAGCGACCTCGACCGCTCACTCACCGAGGAGCCCGTGGCACAGGCCTTCGAACGGCTGCGCGCCGATCTCCGCCCGCTGGTACGGTTCGGTGACCTTGACGTGCAGTTCATCGAGCCGCCGGTGAACGGCCGCGCCCTGCCCGGCGAGGTCGCGCACGAGGGTCGCGCGATCGTGCGCGGTGCCGTGCTGGCGCTCGTGGAGCAAAGCGGAGTGGCGAAGGTGCGCGTGCAGTGGGACTGCGATGGGAGCAACCTACTGATCCGCATCCGTGACGACGGCCCCGGCGATCTAACCCCAGAGGTGCCGAGCGTGCGCCAGCTGTCCGCCAGGGTCGTGGCGCTCAGCGGGGACCTGCAGGTGCAGGCGACGCCCGGGTGGGGCTCTGAAATGTCGGTGACGCTGCCGCTCGACCCGCCGGCGGCATCCGTGGTCACCGAGGCGGCCTGGGGCCTCAGCCCGCGGGAGCGCGACGTGCTGGTGCTCGTGGCTTCGGGCGCACGCAATAAGGCGATCGCCGCGGACTTGCTGATCAGCGAGAATACGGTGAAGTTTCACGTGGCGAACCTACTGCGCAAGGTGGGCGCGTCAACGCGCGCCGAACTCGCCTCGCTGGCTCGCTAAATCCGACGGGCGTTCGAACTTGGCGACGGGGCCACGCCCCGTTTCGTGATATTTTCACCTCACCATGTCTGACCTCTCTGCCTCCGCCGTTTCCGCTCACCGCACCCGCGTCGATGTCGCCGATATTGCCGTCCGACTTTTCCACGACCAGGGCTACGAGGCCACGTCGGTGACCCAGATCGCCGAGTCCGCCGGAGTGTCCCGGAGCACGTTCTTTCGGCAGTTCGGGTCGAAAGACGATGTGATCTTCGCCGACCACGATGAGCTGCTCGAGCAGATTTCCACGTTTTTCGCCACGCACCATCCGGATCCGTGGATTGCCGTCTGCGACGCGGCAGCACTCGTTTTCGAGCGTTTCCGCGAACGACTCGAAATCGTGCGGCTGCGGGACCTCGTAGTGCGCGAATCCCAGGTCTTGCGCGACCGCGAGACCATCATGGTGTCACGCTACGAGAAAATCTTCGCCGCGTACCTCCGACGGATGCTCCCGGGCGTCCCCCCGCTCACGGCGATCCGCTTCGCCAACGCCGTCACCACAACGCATAACTTCGAGCTGCGACGCCTCATTCGTTCCGACGGCCCGGTTGGGTCGGAGGAACTCGCTGACGAGCTCCTCGTCGTTCGCCGTCTCTTCTCCCCCGACGCCGTTCCGGGCGCCGGTCTCGCACCGCGCTCCGACCTCGTCGTAGCGGTATTCCCGGCCTCGGCGTCGCCGCACGAGATGGCCCTCGCCCTTGAAGAGCAGCTCCGCACGCTCGCACGCTGAGGCCCGGCCACCGGGATTTCCTCGCCCAACGCCCAATTGGGACTGAGGTTCAGTTGACATGAGACTCAGTGTCAGCTAGACAGTACCTATATCTGTCGGTTCGGCGCGAAGGAGCACCGTGGTTAGTGAAGTGAACACTCGAGTCACGGTCAGCCGGCACGTCAGCGCCGGTCAGAAGATCGCCGTGGTCACATTCATCCCGGCGCCAGGCCGCCTCGTCACGTGGACGACGGCCGCGCTGCGGGCCCTCGGCCGCGCCGTGCGCACGATCGACGCCAGCCAGGTCGACGCCGTCGCCTTCATCGGCACCGGGTCCGCATTCGGCGCAGGCGCCGACCTCGCCGGCTTCCGGTCGGCCACCTCTGCCGCCGATGGCGCGAGCATTGCGCGCGACGGCTACTCCGCCTTCAACGCGATCACCGGCCTCACCGTACCCACCTTCGCGTTTCTCAACGGCGCAGCCGTCGGTGGCGCCCTCGAGCTCGCGCTGCGAACCGACTACCGCACGGTCGCCGCGACCGCCCGCAACATCGGGCTGCCGGAAGTTCGTCTCGGCCTCGTCCCCGGCTGGGGCGGCCTCACGTCGCTCTGCGAACTCGTCGGTGTGAGCGCGGCCGCCGATGTCGCCGTGACCCGCTCCCTCAGCGGCCGCCACCTCTCGGCCCTCGAAGCGCACGCGATCGGCCTCGCCGACGTTGTACTGCCCGGCGCAGGCTTTCTGGACGCGTCTCTCGCCTGGGCTGCCGCCCGGCTTGCCGGCGTCGTCCCGGTCGCCGAACGGGGCGCCGCCGCGCCGTGGAATCCCGACACGGTGCGCAGTGGAGTCGCCGCGCGCATCCCCGGATCGCTTCCGGCCGTTGACGCCGCACTCAGCCTGCTCTCCGCGTGGAATCAGCACCCCGCAGCACGACCCGACCCCGATCGCACCGCCGCCCGGCACGCTCGGGGGCCTGACGCGCTCGAGGCCGCCACACTCACCGCCTTCGGCGACCTGCTGCACAGCGACGAGTGCCGGGCCGGCATCTACGCCTTCTTCGCCGTGCAGGCGGCTCGCAAACGCAGCAGACCCGCCCGCCAGACGGGAAGCGGCGCCGCCGTGACCCAGGTGGGCGTCGTCGGCGGCGGCCTGATGGCCACCCAGCTCGCCTTCCTGTTCGCGGAGCGCCTCGACGCTCCGACCCACCTGATCGACCTCAGCCCCGAGCGCGTCGACCTCGCCCTCGAACGGGTCACCGGGCAGCTCGACCGCTCGGTCAGGCGAGGCATGAACCCTGCGGAGCGCGAGCGGATCGAGGCCCTGATCACCGCCGGCACGGAGGCCGCCGCACACACGAGCTGCGACATCGTGATCGAGGCCGTGTTCGAGGACCTGACGGTGAAGCGCCAGGTGTGGGCATCCGTCGAAAACGTCGTCAGCGACACCGCGGTGCTGCTGACCAACACGTCATCACTGTCCATTGAAGAGCAGGGCGCTCACCTGCGGCACCCGGAACGTCTGATCGGCTTCCACTTCTTCAATCCGGTCGCCGTACTCCCCCTCGTCGAAATCGTACGGTCCGCCCACACGAGCCCGGAGGCCGTCGAGGCGGCATTCGCCCTGGCCGGATCCCTCGGCAAAACCGCGGTGCTCGTGAAAGACTCCCCCGGTTTCGTCGTCAACCGTCTCCTCACCCGCCTGTTCAGCGACACCCTCGAACTCATCGACGCCGGAACGGATGCCCGCACCGTCGATACCGCCCTGGTGGGCGACGGCCTGCCGATGACCGCACTGACCCTGCTGGGCTATATCGGCCCGGCGGTGCAGCTGCACATTCTCGAAACCATGAACGACGCTGCGGCCGAACGGTTTCGGGTGAGCCCCAGCCTCGCCCGCATCGTCGAGCTCGGGCTCACCGGCTACCTCGGTGACGACGGCCAACTCCGCCCGGAGGTCATGGCCATCATCGTGGACGTCGCGGTCACCTCACCGCGTGCACTGCCGACCGGCCCGGACGACATCCGCGCGTTCCTGCTGTCCGGCCTCGCCGACGAAGCCTGGCGCATGCTCGCCGAGGGCACCGTGGAGAGCGCCGATGACATCGACGCGTGCATGATCCTCGGCGCCAACTACCCGCAGCACACCGGAGGGCTCACGCCCCTGCTCGACCGGTCCGGGGCTTCCCGCGCCGCCAACGGCGTCACGTTCCACGAACCCGGTGTTGCCAGCGCGCCCGTTCCGGCCTGAACCCGAAATCCTCCCTCCCCTGAAAGCGAGCCAGCCATGACCTCCGCACCCGCACGGAACGCAGAGCGTACCGACATTGAAAAAACGGAGGCTCCCGACTACGACGTCTCCGTGCCCCTCGACACGGACTACTACGCCGTTTTCGCCGGCGTTCCCGCCGCTGACCGTGCCTTCTGGGCTCGGGCCAGAGGCTTCGCCGAGGAGAGCCTCGACGAGCTCACGGAGGCGTGGGACAAGGGCGAGTACCCGCTGCACCTCGCTCGCCGGCTGGGGGAACTCGACCTGCTCACCGACGGGTGCGAGGGGCCCGGCCTCACGCCCATGTCCCCTCTCGCCGCCGGTCTCGTCAACATGGAGATCTCCCGCGGCGACGGATCAATGGGAACCGTCGTGGCCGTACAGGGCGGGCTCGCCCTGCGCAGCATCGCGCTGTTCGGCAGCGACGAGCAGAAGGCCACCTGGCTGGTCCCTCTGGCCAGGGCCGAGAAGCTCGGTGCTTTTGCGCTGACCGAACCCGAGCACGGTTCGGACTCCGTGGGACTCGAAACCACCGCGCGTCGCGAGGGCGACGAATGGGTCATCACCGGGGAGAAGATGTGGATCGGCAACGGCTCCGTCGGCGACGTCACGGTGGTCTGGGCGCGTGACGACGAGGGCAATGTGCGCGGTTTCCTCGTAGACCAGGCCACGCCCGGCTACCTCGCCGAGACCATGACAGGCAAGGGCTCGCTTCGCGCCATCCATCAGGCCCGCATCGTGCTGGACAACGTGCGCGTCCCCCTGGATGCCGTACTTCCCGGCACCCACACGTTCAAGGAGACCGCAACGGTGCTCTATGCCACCCGCCTCGGAGTGGCCTGGTCTGCCCTCGGCCACGCCACCGCGATCTTCGAAGCCGCGCTCAACTACTCGACCCAGCGCATCCAGTTCGGCAAGCCGCTCGCCGGGTTCCAGCTGGTTCAGGAGCGCCTCACGGTGATGCTGTCCCGGCTCACGTCCATGCAACTGCACTGCATGCACCTGGCCACTCTCGACGCGGCCGGCACCCTGCGGCCGATCCAGGCCTCCCTCGCCAAGTACCACAACACCCGAGCGGCCAGAGAGATCGCCGCGCTCGGTCGCGACATGCTCGGCGGGAACGGAGTCCTGCTCGAGAATCACGTGATCAGGCACATGGCCGACATCGAAGCCATCCACACCTATGAGGGCACGGAAAGCGTTCAGGCCCTCCTCATCGGGCGCGACCTCACCGGGGTCAGCGCCTTCAAGTAGCACTCGCTCCCGCGCGGCACCTGCACGACTCATTCGATCTTGTACACCCTGACAAAGGAGTCTTCGTGATTGACCCGCAGCCTGGTTCCCCCAACGATTCGCCGCTCACCCCGATGCGGTTCCTGCAACGTGGCGCAGAAGTATTCCCGAATAAGAATGCAATTGTGTACGGTGCTCGCACGTACACGTACGCCGAGTACTCGGCGATGGCCCAGCGAATGGCCCGCGCCATCCGCGCTCTCATCGAACCGGGCGATCGCGTCATATTCCTGGCACCGAATATTCCGGAAATGCTCATCGCCCACTTCGCGGTTCCCCTCGCCGGCGGCGTGCTCGTGGCCCTCAACTCGCGCCTGGCCAAGCCGGAGATCGACTATGTGATCGCGCACTCCGAGGCCAGCCTGCTGTTCCTCGACGCCGAACTGGTCGGCACCGCCGGGTCGGCCTACGACGCGAGCCCCGCGCTCAGGCACGTGGTCGAAATCGGCGACCCGGAGTTCGGTCTCGCGGAGAGCGGGCTCTCCTTCGGCCAGCAGAGCCTCGAGTCGTTCCTCGCCGAGGCGGACCGCATCGTTCCCGGCAGCTTCGACGACCGGCCGCTGCGCTGGGAGGTGGAGGACGAGCGTGACGTGATCGCGATCAACTACACCTCCGGGACCACCGGAAAGCCCAAGGGTGTGATGTACACCCACCGCGGTGCGTACCTCAACTCTTTGGCGAGATCTTCCACAACCAGTTCACGAGCGACTCGGTGTACCTGTGGACCCTGCCCATGTTCCACTGCAATGGCTGGTGCACTCCGTGGGCGGTGACCGGCGCCGGCGCCACCCACGTGTGCCTGCGTGCCGTTCGGGCCGAGGCCGTCTGGGGCGCGATCGATGCGCTCGGCGTCACCAACCTGTGCGGAGCCCTCACGGTGTGCGGCATCATCGCCGACGCACCGCAGGCGCACGTGGTGGCACAGCCGCTCAGCATCACGACGGCCGGGGCGCCGCCCTCTCCCACGGTCATCGAAGCGCTCGACGCCCTCGGCGTCAACGTCGTGCACGTGTACGGCCTGACCGAGGTCTACGGGCCGTACACGATCTGCGAATACCAGCACGAATGGGATGATCTTCCGAGGCACGAGCGGGCACAGAAGATCTCCCGCCAGGGCGTCGGGATGCTGCAGGCCGAGTCCGCGCGTATCGTCGACGCGGACATGGTCGACGTTCCCGCCGACGCGCAGACCATGGGCGAGATCGTGTTGCGCGGCAACAACGTGATGGCCGGGTACTACAAGGACGCGGAGGCCACGGCGGAGGCCTTCCGTGGCGGCTGGTTCCACACGGGCGACCTCGGCGTGATGCACCCCGACGGTTATATCGAGTTGCGCGACCGCGCCAAGGACATCATCATTTCGGGCGGTGAGAATATTTCCACGATCGAGGTGGAGAACGCCATCTTGTCCCACCCAACCGTGCTCGACGTGGCCGTCGTTGGTGTTCCGCACCCCAAGTGGGGAGAACGCCCCAAGGCGTACGTCGTGCTGCGGCCCGACGTCACGGTCACCGAGATGGACCTGCTGACGCACACGCGCGACATGATCGCGCGCTTCAAAGTCCCCGACTACATCGACTTCGTCGAAGCCCTGCCGCGGACCGCCACCGGAAAAATCATGAAGGTCGCCCTGCGCAAACTTCAGGAAGAGGACGTGGCACCGCAAGCGCCACCCCTCTCCACGACGGCCTAGCCGTCCCGGCCTACGAGCGTTGTCGGGTCAGAACGCTGGGTTCCAGATCGAGCAGGCGGGTCGTGGTCTCCAGCGTGTCGAGGTCCACGCGCGTGACGCTCTCGGCCGGAAGCGGCTCCCACCCGACAATGTCGAGCCCACTCGACGCGAACACGATTGTGCCGTCGTCAAACCGCCGCTGGCGCATCAGGTAGTAGGCGGTGCGATGATCCTGAGGAAGGTTGAGCAGGCCGCTCGCGTCGAACAGGTCGTGCGGCGTATCGGCGTTCTCGCTCGCGTGCACCGCAATCAGCTCTGTGGAGGTGAGAATGATCGCATTCATGCTCAGGTCGGGATAGATCGGGCGCAACTCGAGCACGGTGCGGCACACGGCATCGAACGGAGCGTGCCCGTCGGCGATCTTGCTGCGAATCACGGCCAGATACCGCTCGCTGTCAGTGTCTCCCTCGAGCGCCCCCAGCAGATCCGGGGCAATGTGCTCATCCATTGCCGACGAGGGTGAGAGGGAACCGTTGTGCGCGAAGGCGAAACCGTCGCGCACAAACGGATGCGTGTTCGCGGGCTGGCAGGTCATGCCGTCCGTGGCCATCCGCAGGTGCACAAGTTGGGCCCGGGAGAGCCGGTCCGACAGTGCCTCCGTCAACCGTTCGTCGCCCTCGCCGGTCAACGCAGAGCGTTCCTTCTTCACCACGCGGTCGGCGGCGGAATCATCGACAATCCAGGCACTGCCCCAGCCGTCTTTGTGCAACTCGGTCATGTCCTGGAAGACGGCGCTTTGATTTCCGCCCAGCACCTCGCGGGTGGTACGTGGAGCGGGAGATGCATAGGCGAGCAGCCGGCACATAACTGCCTTTCGTGACGGATTCCCCGGGGACGCACCCAAGGGTTTTCCTCCAGATTACGGCACGATCCGGTCGGCGTCGGGATGACGCAGAAAGAAGGGGCAGGGCCGGCGTGCCCAGCCGGTCCGTCTCCCGTAACATTGCACGGATGCAGCCAGACTCAACGTCCGCATTCGCTTCCACGACCGATCCCCACGGCGCAGACGGTTTCGTGCGCGTACGCGGAGCGCGCGAGAACAACCTCCGCGGCGTCGACGTCGACGTGCCGCGCGACGCGATCGTCGCCTTCACCGGGGTCTCGGGCTCCGGCAAGTCATCGCTGGCCTTCGGCACGATCTTCGCCGAGGCGCAGCGCCGGTTCTTCGAATCGGTCGCACCATATGCGCGCCGGCTGATTCAGCAGGGTCACACTCCGCACGTCGACGAGATCACCGGCCTGCCGCCCGCGGTCGCCCTGCAGCAGCGCCGCGGAACGCCGAGCTCCCGCTCGAGCGTGGGCACCGTGACCACCCTTTCCAACTCGCTGCGAATGTTGTATTCCCGCGCAGGCATGTATCCAGAGGGCGCCGCCCGGCTCGAATCGGATTCCTTCTCCCCCAACACCGCGATGGGAGCGTGCCCCGCGTGCCAGGGACTCGGCACCGCGCACACGGTAACCGAAGACTCTCTCGTTCTCGATCCCGGCCTGACTATTCGCGAAGGCGCCGTGACGGCGTGGCCAGGGGCCTGGCAGGGCAAGAACCTGCGCGACATCCTCAGCGCCCTGGGCTACGACGTCGACACCCGGTGGCGCGACATGTCCCGCGCCGACCGGGACTGGATCCTGTTCACCGAGGAACAGCCGGTCGTCGACATCATGCCGGAGCGAGAACGCCCGCGGCCCTACAAGGGGAAATTCTGGAGCGCACAGAGCTACGTCATGCACACCCTCGCCGACTCCAAGAGCGCCTCGGTACGGGGCCGTGCGCTGCGGTATGTGAAGTCAGGGCCCTGCGCGCTATGCGGTGGGAGCGGACTCACCCGGGCCGCACTCGCCGTCACCTTCGACTCCCGCAGCATCGCCGAACTCAACGCGCTTCCGCTGACCGAGCTCGCCGCTGCCCTCCGCGCGCACCCGGACGGGGCGCCCGACGCGCGCGCCGAGGTGGCCACCACGATCACCGCCGACCTGGGCCGACGACTCGACGTGTTACTCGAACTGGGCCTCGGCTATTTGAGTCTGGGGCGCGCCACCCCCACCCTCTCCCCCGGTGAAATGCAGCGTCTGCGTATCGCCACCCAGCTGCGTGCCGGGCTCTTCGGGGTGATCTACGTGCTCGACGAACCGTCCGCCGGACTGCACCCGGCGGACGCCGAGCCACTGCTCGCCGTTCTGGAAGAGCTCAAGTCCACGGGCAACTCTGTGTTCGTCGTGGAGCACAACATGGACGTCGTGCGCCGAGCGGACTGGGTCGTGGACGTGGGACCGCACGCTGGCGATAACGGCGGACGCGTTCTCTACAGCGGGCCGACGGATGGCCTCGCGACCATTCCCGAGTCGATCACCCGAGAGTTCCTCTTCACGCCACAGCGCACCCCGGTCGCCGCTGGCGCATCGCGGCATCCACTCGGCTGGCTCGCGCTGGAGGGCATCACCCGTCACAATCTGCAGAACCTCGACGCCCGCTTCCCCCTTGGAGTGCTCACGGCCGTCACCGGCGTCTCCGGGTCGGGCAAATCCACGCTCGTGAGCCAGGTGCTCGCCGAGGCCGTGGGCCGGCACCTGCATCCCGAACAAGACGTGCGCACGTCAACGGCCGCGGCCGGAGCCGCCGACGACGATGATGCTCCCGATGACACCGACACCGAGTCGACGACTAGCGTGCGCGCGATGGCCGGCGCCGATGCCATCGACCGAATCGTGCGAGTCGACCAGAAGGCGATCGGACGCACACCTCGGTCCAATCTCGCCACGTATACCGGTCTCTTCGATGCGGTGCGATCCACATTCGCCGCAACCCCCGAGGCACGCGCACGCAAGTACGGCGCCGGCCGGTTCTCGTTCAACGTGACTGGCGGGCGGTGCGCCACCTGTCTCGGTGAGGGCTTCGTGGCTGTCGGCCTGCTGTTCCTGCCCGGCAGTTACGCACCCTGCCCGGATTGCGGCGGGTCGCGGTACAACCCCGAAACGCTGGAGGTGAGCTACCACGGCAAGAACGTCGCCGAGGTGCTCGGGCTCACGGTCGACGCTGCCGCCGAGTTTCTCGCGGACGTACCCGTCGCGCGGCGCAGCCTCGACACGCTGCGAGAAGTAGGACTCGGCTACCTGCGTCTCGGGCAGCCGGCCACCGAGCTCTCCGGCGGAGAGGCGCAGCGCATCAAGCTCGCCACCGAGCTGCAGCGCGCGCGCCGCGGGCACACACTCTACGTGCTCGACGAACCAACGACCGGGCTGCACCCGGCCGACGTCGTTCTGCTGCTCCGTCAACTAAACCGCCTGGTCGACGCCGGAAACACCGTGATCGTGGTGGAGCACGATATGGATGTGGTGGGCGCCGCGGACTGGGTGATCGACATCGGACCGGCCGGCGGCGACAAGGGCGGGAACATCGTGGCCGAAGGCACCCCGCAGGTCGTGGCCACCCACCCCACGAGTCGCACCGCCCCCTACCTTGCGCTCAGCCTCGGCTGAGCCGCCGCGCCACGCTGGTGGACTCGACATGCACGCCGTCCAGGGAGTAGGTTCCGGCTCGGCGCCCCCAGACGGTGCCGTGGAGAGTGAGGTTCCGCCGTGTCCCTGAATCGGCGGCATTTTCTCTGGCTGGGGGCGTCGGCGGTCGTGCTCACGGCGTGCCGGCCCACGCCCCGCACGCCGAGCGCGTCGCCGACACCGACGGCATCCGTCGTACCCAACCCCATCGATGTGCTTTTTGCGACGACCTCCCCGGTCTTCATCGCCCACCGCGGATCCGGCGACAACTGGGTGGAGCACACATTCGATGCCTACACCCGCTCGATCGCGTTCGGGGCGCGGGGCGTGGAGGTGTCGGTCGGCGCAAGCTCCGACGGCGTTCTGCTCTGTCACCACGACGCCACGACGACGCGCATGACCGGTGAACAACTCGTGATTGCCGAGACCCCCTGGAGCACCCTGTCGAACCTGCGCAACGACGCACGGGATTGGCTTGGACCCGCTACCGCGCTGCAACCCATCCCCCGGCTCGAGGACGTGCTCAACGCTGTCGCCCGAAGACGCATCGTCTTCGTGGAGGACAAGCAGGGCACCCACCAGCCCCAGCTGATCGGGCTGATGGAGACCTTTCCCGAGGCGACCTCGCATTTCGTCTGGAAGCAGTCCGTGGAATTTGCGCCTCCCGCGGCCATAATCTCGGCCGGGTACAAGACGTGGGGGTACTTCACCAAGAACCTTTACGCGCGGGCGGAGGAGCTCGGCGCGCAGCACGACTACCTCGGCGTCGAGCATTCGGCCACCGACGACGAAATCGCGCAGGTCGTAGCGCTCGGCAAACCGGTGATCGCCTGGCCCATTCATTACCGTTCCACCCGAGACCGCATGGTGAGCCTGGGGGTGACCGGCATGATGTGTTCCAACGTGCCGTACGTCTCGACGACGGTTCCCTCGGCCACCACGGATGCCTTTGCGTCGGGCTTGCGCGCACCGGGCGACCTCCCGTGGGCCGCGCACACACAGCTGCAACCGGTGATCACGGCGGAGACGGCGTCCATCGCGCTCTCCGCCCATGGGGCGCAAAGCTATCTGATGGGCTCCTTGTGCCCGGTACCGGCCGATACGTACACCCTGACGTGGGAGATGCGCTGGCCGACCGACCTTCCTCCCGGCGCCTCCGACGACGCCGGGATAGCGTTCGGTACGCCCGATGACCGCCCCTACCGCGTGGGCACGCCGGGCGACACGCCCGGGTACCACGTGACGGTGCAGGCGAACGGTCGTGTCGAGCTGTTCAGCCGGCCGGCCCGGACCGAGTCAGGGGTCTCCCTGGGCGTCCTGCGAACGGCACCGGTCCAACCCGGGGAATGGCTGCGCCTGCAGGTCACCGTGGCGGCCGCCGGCATCCGCGTGTGGCGAGTCGACGGCGCCGGCTGGGCTCTCGACAGCCCGGACACCTCCTACCGGGGTCGATACTTCTGGCTCTGCAAGAACTACGACGCCGGCCCACCGGTTGAGTTCCGCTCCATCTCGGTCAGCTAAGTCACTCCCAGCAGGAATAAAGCACACCCCGCACGACGCTGGCATAGACGTGCGCACGCGACGGTGCTGCGCGCCGTCTCCACCGCGATCGCCGTCGCACCATTGACAGGACCCTGAATGACCGAACGCACTCTTTCCCAGCCGACCGCGACCGCCGACGCGGCCCCGATCGTCGATGACTCAAGGCGCAACCGCCTCGTCATCGGAATCTTGCTGACCTCGGCATTCGTCGTGATCCTGAACGAGACGATCATGGGCGTCGCCCTCCCGCATCTCATGACGGACCTGGGCATCACGGCGTCCGCGGCCCAGTGGTTGACGACAGCATTCATGCTCACCATGGCCGTGGTCATCCCGATCACCGGTTTCCTGCTGCAGCGCTTCAACACCCGGCCGGTTTTCATCGCGGCCATGTCGCTCTTCAGCCTCGGCACCCTGATTGCGGCCATCGCCCCCGGTTTTGAGGTGCTGCTCGTGGGCCGCGTGGTGCAAGCCAGTGGCACGGCGATCATGCTGCCCTTGCTGATGACCACCGTCATGACGCTCGTCGCACCCGCCTCGCGCGGCAAGACGATGGGAAACATTTCCATTGTCATTTCGGTCGCCCCGGCCATCGGCCCCACCATCTCGGGCATCATCCTGAGCGTGCTCGACTGGCGGTGGATGTTCATTCTGGTTCTCCCCATTGCCCTGGGTGCGCTGTTGCTCGGTGCCGCCCGGATCCAGAACGTGACAACGCCGCGCACGATACCGATCGACGCCCCGTCCATCATCTTGTCGGCCTTCGGGTTCGGCGGGCTGATCTACGGACTCAGCAACCTGCGTTCCACGGGCGAATCGGGTGTCAATATCGGCGTCATCTCGCTGATCGTCGGTGTGCTGGCCCTCCTCGCCTTCGTGCTTCGCCAGGTCAGCCTGCAACGTTCGGATCGCGCACTGCTCGACCTGCGCACCTTCCGCTCGGCCACGTTCACGATCGCTATTGTCATGCTGGGTCTGAGCATGATTGCCTTGTTCGGCACCCTGATCCTGCTGCCGATCTATATGTAGAACGTTCTCGGCCTCGATGCCCTGTCGACCGGCCTGCTTCTTCTTCCCGGCGGAATCACCATGGGAGTTCTCGCGCCGTTCGTGGGTCGGATCTACGACCGATTCGGCCCGACGGTACTCCTGGTTCCCGGATCAATCCTGGTCAGTGGCGCCCTCTGGTCCATGACGCTCATGGGAGCATTCACCGCCCCCGCCCTGCTGATGGCGGCGCACATCACGCTCAGCGCCGGACTTGCCCTCATCTTCACGCCACTGTTCACCGCGAGCCTCGGGTCCCTCCCGCCTGAACTGTACTCGCACGGCAGCGCGGTGGTCGGAACCGTGCAGCAGCTCGCGGGCGCGATCGGAACCGCGCTGTTTATCGCCGTCCTGTCGGCGTCATCCGCGGACCTGATAGCCGACGGCGCATCCGCGGCCACGTCCACCGCGGCCGGCGTTCACGCGGCGTTTGTATACGGCGCGGTCATCTCCGTGTTCGCGATTCCCCTCGCCTTCCTCGTGGGCCGCGCCCGACTCAGCACACAGCCGCTGGGCTAGGCTCGTCGGCCGGTGATCACGGCAGGGTGGTCATCGGGAAGGCCGTGCCGCTTGCCCGCGCCCAGCAAGCGCTCGTTCTTTTTCTCCCAGTCGGCGACCGCCGTGCGCACGGGGTCGATGGCCTTCGCCTCCGCGCAGCTCACGGTGCGCCGCCCGCATACGCAGTACAGCGGCTTGTCGGTGTCGTCGTGGTGCAACACGGCCAATCGCCAAATCACCGCCATGGCCCAGTCGATCTGGCGCGAGGCCAGCTCGGTCTTCCGCTCCGCTCGTTTGACCAGGTCGTTCTGTAGCAGCCCGCGCACGCCGTCGCTCGGGGTGTCGTCAAACTGTTCGGCCACGAGGTGGGCAAGCTCGGTGATCTGAGCGGACAGGTCAGCGATACTCGCATCCCGCTCGGCGAGGCCCTGCTGGGTGGTCGCCACGTAGGCGCGGTGCATCGACTGCTCGTCGCTGAACAGGTCGACCCAGAGTCGCACATGGTCTTCGTCCCGGCGCTCCGCCTTGTCGGAGCCCACGTGACGGGTACAGAATGAGCACACCACCTGGTCGCTCGCCGACGTGAAGTTGAACGGTTGCCGCGACCGACAACAGAAGCATTGCGCCAGAAGATCGACGTGCAATTCGTACGCGTGGGTCAATTCGGCTCCGAATTCTGTGCGGTGACGGGGTGCGTCCCTCTAGATTATGTTCTGCTTGTCAATCCCTTGAGCGGATTCGACGACGACCGTACGTTAGCAGGGTCCCGACTCAGTACGATCCGGAGGTCCACCCATGAAATTCAGAATGATCCTTCTGGTCGGCGTCGCCGCCGGCCTGGTGCTCGCGTCCAAGCGCGGTCGACGCGCTGTCACGGCTCTGTCCGAGAAGGCACAAGAGGCCTGGACCGACCCCACCTTGCAGAAGGTGATCTCGCAGACGGAGCAGAGCGCGAAGGATGCGGCGGCCGCGGCGCAGAGCAAGGTCGGTGCGCTCGTGGACCAGGCGACGGCGGCCGTGGACGCCGTCGGCCGGGACTCCGATACGGACTAGGGACCGTCACGCCGCCCCCATAGGCCGCTAGCCTGAGCACCGTGCGCACACACTTTGACCCTGCCGAGCTGCCCCCGCGCGACTTCTACCGCCTGTTGACGTCTGTGGTCGTTCCACGACCCATCGCGTGGGTCTCGAGCACCTCGGTCACCGGGGTACACAACCTTGCACCGCATTCCTTCTTCACCGTGGCTTCGGTGACTCCGCCGATCATTCAGTTCACCTCGGTAGGCGAGAAGGATACGCTGCGCAATATTCAGGCCACCGGCGATTTCGTCGTCAATTTCAGCCCGGTCAGCCTCTTCGAGGAGATCAACGCCACCGCAACCGCGTTCGACGCCGACGTGAGCGAGTTCGATCAGGCGGGTCTCACCCGCGAGCCGAGCCTCACCGTCTCGAGCCCGCGGGTGCAGGAATCCCCCTCGGTTCTGGAATGCCGGCTGCACGATACGATCCGCATGGGCGATTGCACACTTGTCTTCGGGCTGGTGACCCATGCGGCCGTCAATACCCGAGTGCTCAACGGCGACCACCCCCGCATCGACCTGCTGGATCCGCTGTCCCGGCTGGGCCTCGACGAGTGGGGCACCATGGGCGAGATCAAGCAGATCCGGCGCATCCGCACAGCGGACTGGCCACGCGACTTCCGCCCCCGCCCGCACACGCCGTCGTAGCCGGTACGGGCCGCGGAGTTCTGGCTGTGCGACAGCTTCGGCTTCTCCTTCTCCTTCTCTTGCCGTCCTCGGCACAAGGGTGAACGCATGCTGCTCAAGGGAAAGACCGTCATCGTTACGGGAGGGAACAGCGGTATCGGTGAGGCGATCGTGCTGGCTGCAGCCGCGGAGGGCGCGAACATCGTCATCGACTACATCACGAACGCCGAGGAGACCACCAGCATCATCGCCAGGATCGAGGCTGCCGGCGGCCGCGCCGTGGGTATCGACGCCGACGTCAGCAAAGTCGACGACCTGCGCCGACTCATCGCTACCGCCGTCGACGCATTCGATCGTGGCCTATTGCGTCTCCAAGGGCGGAACCCGGATGCTCACGCGCACCGCCGGAGTGGAACTCGGGCAGCACGGCATCCGTGTGGTCAATGTCGCTCCCGGCGCCGTCGCGACGCCCATCAACACCGATACCATGAACGACGCGGACAAGCTCCAGAAGCTCGACGCCGCCATTCCGCTCGGCCGCATGGCCGAGCGATCCCAGGTCGCCGAGATGGTCGTCTTCCTCGCCTCGGGCAAGTCGGGCTATATGACGGCCACGACGGTGTTCATCGACGGCGGGATCATGCAGGGCAGTGTCGGCCTGTAGCCCCTCTCGGCTGCTCGGGCGACGCGTTTCGGGCTAGGCGGTGTTGTTGGTGTGGTGGAGGGCGAGCATGAGCGGGTTCTTGCTGGGCAGGGGGATGAGGGCCTGTTGTGGGTCGATGCTGGGTGGTGGTCTGAGCCAGTAGCGGCCGTTGTCGTGCCGGATGCGCCAGCCGTCGTTGTGCAGGCGGAGGTGGTCGCGTCGGCAGAGCAGGCAGCCGAGGTCGATGTCGGTGTCACCGTGGTCGGTGGTCCATTCGTTCAGGTGATGCACCTCGGTGAATGAGGGGGGTTGGTCGCAGCCGGGCCAGAGGCAGCCGCCGTCACGCACCCCGAGGGCGATGCGTTGCTTCGGGGTGAAGAATCGGTGGGTGCGTCCGACGTCGAGGGCTCGTCCGGTGGTGTCGACGGTCACGTCGACCCAGCCGGCGTCGCAGAGTTCGCGTTGCACGGTTTGCCAGGACACCGGGGCGGGGTTGCCTTCGAGGAGGGCGTGTCCGGTCTGCTCGGTGAGCGCCTTCTGCGTCACGATCACCCGCACGGCGGGGCGGCGTCCGCCGAACACCCGGCCCGGGTCGACCTCGGCGGCCTGGTGCAGCAGGTCGGTGAACGCGTCGGCGGCGATCTGGTGCAGGGTGCGCGGGTCGGTGCGGATCCGGGCGGCCCACGCCGCCTTCTCCGGGTCGACGAACCGCACCCCGCCGCGCCGGGGGCTGGTCACGCAGTCGAAGGTGGACATCCACCATTCGCCCTGCTCCGGCGCCAGCAGCGCGTTGACGGCGACCATGCCGTCGGCGCGGCGGAACACCGTGAATCTCGTGTCGTCCCGAGCCTGCTTCTCGTGGGCGGCGATGCCGGCCTCGTCGAGTTCGTCGCGCAGCCGACGGGCCCGCTTGAACAGTTGATCCGTCGTCAGGCTCGGCGCCTCCGTCAAAACCCGGGTGAGGGCCGTGGCGAGCTTCTCGGCCGTGACGGACGCGTCGGTGTCTCCGAGGCCGCGACGGACGGCATCCGCGGCATCGACCGACAGGACGCCGGCGGTGACCGCGTGCACGAGGGGCGCCTGCCACGGAACCGGGACGACCGGCAGGTGCGCGTCCGGGTGCCGCCCGGCCTCGTGCGCGGCGTTCTCGGCCGTGGCGGTGTCGGCCATCAGGGTTCCGGCGGCGACGAGCTTGGCCGCGTCACCCCGCGTGGTGCCGGTGGCGTGCTGCACCATCGCCTCCGGCGTGACGAACCCTTGCCGCGCCGACAGGCCGTTGCCACCGAACTCGCGTCTCGACCGGGCGCTGATCGTGCCGGACAGAAACGCCGAGTACGTGTCGCTCAGCCGGCGAAGGTCAGCGATCGGCCCCCGCGCCTCCAACACCCGCTCGTCGGACAACCCCGCGAAATCCGCACTCGAAGAGCCGTACGCCGCGACCGCCGCGGCGGCCGCACGCAACTGCTCATCGAGACCATCGACGGCTTCCCGGAGGCTTTCCATACCCTCATGCTGCCACCACCCACCGACAATCCTGACGAAACCTCACCCACCCCTGAACAACTCGCGGCCACACACAACGGGGGAGGGACCAGCGCCCGTCCCTCCCCCATGGAAGGCGAGGAAACCCGCGGTCGAGCCCGCTCGGCCGAGCTTTAGCCCTGCGCCGCGAGCCAGACCGAGATCTCGTCGAGAAGCGGCGCGCGCTGAGCATCCGTGAGGAACGCCGCATGCACGGCGTTCGTCGACAGGAGGGCCATGGCGGGCGCATCCAGCCCGAAGGTCTGCTGCAGCCCGCGGAAGTTGTCGTCGAGGTAGCCGCCGAAGTAGGCCGGGTCGTCGGAGTTGATGTTCACGAGCAGGCCACGGGCCAGCATCGCCGGCAACGGGTGATCTTCCAGACGATCGACCACGCGCAGGCGCACGTTGGAGAACGGGCAGACCGTCAGGGGTATCTTGTTCTCAACGAGATGGTCCACGAGCGCGTCGTCCTCGAGGCTGCGAATGCCGTGGTCGACCCGCGATACCTTCAACAGCTCCAGGGCCTGCCACACGTACTCGGGCGGGCCCTCTTCGCCCGCGTGCGCCACGCACTGGAGTCCGTGCGCCCGTGCCAGCGCGAATACCTTGACGAAATCAATCGGCGGGTATCCCACCTCGGCCGAGTCGAGGCCGACCCCGATGATCGGCGCCTTCAGCGCGATCAGCTCGGTGAGCACGGCAAGGGCCTCAACCGCCGGTCGGTCGCGCAGGAACGCCACGATCAGAGAAGTGGAGATTCCGAATTCGGCCACGCTCTCGGCCAGCGCGCGTGACACTCCATTGACGCACGTCGCAAGGGCGATACCGCGCGAGGTGTGCGCCTGAGGGTCCATGAAGATCTCCGCGTGCCGAACGCCGGCCGCCTGCGCGCGCCGCAGGTAGGCGCGCGTGAGGTCGGTGAAGTCCTGCTCGGTCACCAGCACAGCAAGATTGGCGTAGTACAAGTTGAGGAAGGACTGCAGGTCGGTGAACTCGTACCGACGGCGCAGGTCCTCGACGTCGATATACGGCAAGCGGATGCCGTTGCGCTCGGCCAGCTGCATGATGAGCTCCGGCTCGAGGGTTCCCTCAATGTGCAGGTGCAGCTCAACCTTGGGCAGAGTGGTGATCATGGCGGGGCCTTCCGGTAGAGCTGCTGCGTGGCGAACGGCCACACACGAATGCTGCATTCGACTCTATGCGGGCACCTCGACAGGCTCCACCACAGCACAGGTCCACGACAGGGGATGTTAAAAACGAAAGGCCCCCGATTTCTCGGGGGCCTTTCCTATTCGCGTGGATTTTACATCAAACCCATTGTGCGCGAGGGGGGACTTGAACCCCCACACCCTTTCGGGCACTGGCACCTGAAGCCAGCGCGTCTACCAATTCCGCCACTCGCGCGAACTTACAGATGCTAACACTGAATTGGGGTCCGGCGCCATTCGAGCCCGCCGGCTCGGCGCGCCGCCTCGAAAGACGCCAATTAACGGCCCCGGAAGTCACGCGGGTAGAATGACGTTTCGTGCCCCCTGCGCCCTTCAGGCGGGTCACGCCCGAGACAAGTAACATGCTCATAGCCAATCGGACCGGATCGGGAGACCTGTGGGCATTCTGGATAACTTTGAGAAAGGTCTTGAGCGCGCCGTAAACGGCGCCTTCGCCAAGACCTTCAAGTCGGGACTGCAGCCCGTCGAGATCACCTCGGCGCTGCGTCGCGAGCTGGACACGAAAGCAGCGGTCGTTGCCCGTGATCGCATCCTCGCGCCCAATCGCTTCACCGTGCGGATGTCTCGCGCAGACTACGCTCGCATGACCGCCCTCGGCGACACACTGATTGACGAACTCACACAGCTGGTCAAGAAGCACGCAACCGAACAGCGGTATCAGTTCACCGGAGGGGTGTCGATCACCCTCTCCGACGACCGCAGCCTCAGCGAGGGCATGGTTCAGATCGATTCACGTACATTCAAGGGCGACGTCGCGTGGACCCCGGTCCTGGACATCTCCGGCAAACGCTACCCGCTGATCAAGTCGCGCACGGTTATCGGCCGCGGCAGCGATGCCGACATCACCGTCGACGACTCCGGCACCTCGCGACGCCACGTCGAAATAACCTGGGACGGTGCCCGGGCACAGGTCACAGACCTCGGCAGCACCAACGGCTCGCAGCTCAATGGTTCCCCGGTCACGAAGGCGATCCTGGAACCGGACTCGGTCGTCACGATCGGTCGCACACGCATCGTCTTCCGAGTGGTTGCGCAAGGCAAATCCACCGGAGACACAAACGAACGCCAGGACATGGGCGGATTCTGGGGGCCCTCAAAATGAGCGTCAGTGAACTGACCCTGTTCGTGCTGCGCATCGGCTTTCTGCTCTTGCTGTGGCTGTTCATCTTCGGCATCGTCTATGCGCTTCGCAGCGACCTCTTCGGCCAGCGCGTGCGCAAGCTGAGTGCGGATGCCGCGGCCGCGCCCACCACACCGCCCGCGTTCCAGACGCCGGTCGCCGCGGCTGTTCCCTCCGCTGCGGCCGCTGCCGCGCCCACCGAGCAGCTCTCGCGGCCGAAGGCGCCCGTCACCCCCGCTGCCACAGGCAGGGCCACCGCGCACAACACCGGGCGTCTGGTGATCACCTCGGGTCCGAAGGCAGGCACCGAGTTCCCCCTCGGAACCGACCCGATCACCATCGGTCGGTCGAGCGACTCGAGCCTCGTCATCCGCGACGACTACACGTCCACTCACCACGCCCGCCTGATGCTCTGGAACGACGAGTGGATGATCCAGGACCTCGATTCCACCAACGGCACATTCCTGGCCGGCACCCGCGTCACGGTGCCCACACCCGTTGAGCTCGGTACCACCGTCAAAATCGGCGCAACCAGCTTCGAGCTTCGGCGGTAGCTTCCATGGCAACAGTTATCCATAGCGCAGCCGCGTCCGACGTTGGCCGGGTACGCTCCAACAATCAGGACTCCGGCTATGCCGGGCGCAATCTGTTTGTGGTCGCCGACGGCATGGGCGGCCACGCCGGCGGCGACGTCGCGTCGTCGATCGCCGTGAAACGCATCATCGCGGCCGACACGGACTACGCGTCGGCCGCTGACGCCGAGTTCGCACTGCAGGCCGCCCTCATTGGAGCCAACGCCCAGCTTGCCGAGGCCGTGTTCGAGCACGCCGAGCTTACGGGAATGGGCACCACGGTCAGCGCCCTCTTCGTGCTCAACGATGAGGTCGCGATCGCCCACATCGGCGACTCGCGCATTTACCTGCTGCGTGACGGCGAGCTCTCACAGATCACCATAGACCACACGTTCGTGCAGCGACTCGTCGACAGCGGTCGCATCACCGAACAAGAGGCCATGGTGCATCCCCGCCGGTCCGTGCTGATGCGCGTGCTTGGCGACGTCGACTCCTCCCCTGAAATTGACACGTCGATCCTCGCGACGCTTCCGGGCGACCGCTGGCTGCTGTGCAGCGACGGACTCACCGGCGTGGTGTCACATTCGGCCATGGCCACGGCCCTCACGAGCGGGTTGAGCGCAGCGGATGTCGCCGACCGCCTCGTGAAGGAAAGTCTCGACGGCGGGGCGCCAGACAACGTGACGGTCGTCATTGTCGATGTCGGCGATGCCGCGGAGCGCGACGACACGCCCACCGTCGTGGGCTCTGCCGCCGCGCCCCTCGCCTTCGGCGAAGAAGTGGCGCGGCAGCGTCCCTTGCGCATTCCGGCCCTGCGCCTGCACCCCGTGCGCGAGACACACTTCGAACCGGACTCGCAGGACTACCTGTCAGAGCTCATTGAAGAAGACGCCCGCCGCGCACGACGCCGCAAGGTCACCTGGCTGGTCGCGGTGCTCCTGCTCGTGCTCGCCATCGCCAGCACCGCCGTGCTGGGCTACCAGTGGACCCAGACGCGCTACTTCGTTGGTGTCGAGGGCAGCACAGTAGCCATTTATCAGGGAATCCAGCAGGATCTCGGTCCGATCAAACTGTCCAGCGTGTACAAAGACACCGACCTTGAACTGTCCATCCTGCGCGTCTATGACCGACAGCAGGTTGAGAAGACCATCAGTGTCTCATCCATTGCGGAAGCAGAACGCATAGTCGAACGGTTATATAATGCCACCCAGTAGCAGCGCGGCGGCTCCGCAGCGTACCTCGTCGAAAGCCGACAAGGTGCGGCGGCTTCACCTGCCGCAGAAATTGCGCAATCTCGAGCTCTTCCTCATCGTCATCGCATGCGGCATCAACGCCGGCGCCGTCGTGCTCGTGCAGCTGGGCGCGCTCGGCCATATAGACACCACGCTCGTACTTCTCGGCGCGAGCCTGAGCATCCTGGTGCTCGGACTGCACGTTGTGATGCGCTTCGTGGCTCGCGACGCCGACCCGTTCATTCTGCCGATCGCCACGCTGCTTAACGGCATCGGTATCGCGATGATCTACCGCATCGACATCGCCGACGGCGCCGAGGGCTGGAGTAGCGCGGCCGTGCGGCAGACGGCCTGGAGCGGGCTCGCCATTGCCTGCGCGATTGCTGTCATCCTCGTCATTCGCAACCACCGGATCTTATTCCGTTACACGTATATAGCCGGTTTCGTCGCGGTGATCCTGCTGCTTCTGCCCCTCGTACCCGGTCTCGGACGCGAAGTGAGCGGCGCGCGGGTCTGGATCGGCGTTGGCCAATTCGCCACGTTCCAACCCGGCGAAATCGCCAAAATCGCCCTCGCCGTCTTCTTTGCCGGCTACCTCGTGCGCAACCGGGACAGCCTCTCCATGGTCGGCAAGCGCTTCATGGGCATGCACTTCCCCCGGCTGCGCGATCTCGGCCCCATCCTCGTGGTGTGGGCGCTGTCCATGTCCGTCATCATTTTCCAGCGTGACCTCGGAACCGCACTGCTCTATTTCGGCCTGTTCCTGGTGATGCTCTACCTGGCCACCGGCCGTCTCAGCTGGGTCCTGCTCGGCATGGCCCTCTTCCTCGGCGGTGCCATCCTCGCCAGCCAGACCCTGACCTACGTCAACGGTCGTTTCACGAACTGGCTCGACGCCATGAACCCGGATGTGTACAACGCGCCGGGCGGCAGCTTCCAGTTGGTGCAGGGCCTGTTCGGCCTCGCCAAGGGCGGCTTGCTCGGCACCGGCCTCGGCCAGGGCCGCCCGGATATCACCCCCGTTCCGCAGAGCGACTACATCATCGCCAGTCTTGGCGAAGAGCTCGGCCTTGCGGGGATTTTCGCCATCCTGGCCCTGTACCTGCTTTTCGTAGCCCGCGGGTTCCGAATCGGCTTCGCCGGTCAGGACGACTTCGGAAAGCTCCTCGCCGTCGGCCTGTCTTTCGTGGTTGCCCTGCAGTGCTTCATTGTGATCGGCGGGGTCACGCGCGTCATCCCGCTCACCGGCCTCACAACGCCGTTCCTGGCGGCAGGCGGATCCTCCCTCGTCGCCAACTGGATCATCGCAGCGCTCCTGCTGCGTCTGTCTGACACGGTGCGCAACCAACCCAGGCTGGTGGTCTAATGAATCGCGAACTCAAGCGGGTAAGCGTTGTGGTGATGCTGATGTTCGTCGCCCTGCTCTCCTCGACCTCGATTGTCCAGGCCTTTCAGGCCGACAATCTGTCGGCGGACGCCCGAAATACCCGAACGCTCCTCGACAGCTATTCCGTGGAACGCGGCGCCATCCTTGTCGACGGTGAGCCCATCGCGCAGTCCATGCCCGTCGACGACGACTTCAAGTTCTTGCGTACGTACAGCAACGGACCTCTCTACGCGCCCATTACGGGATTCATTCCCATCAACGGCGCCCCGACCGGCCTCGAGCATGCCCTCAACGGTGAACTCACCGGAACGTCGAACGCCCAGTTCTTCGATAAGGTCAGCTCCCTCATTACCGGAGACGACCCGAAGGGTGCGGCCGTCGAGACCACAATCGACCCCCTCACGCAGCAAGCCGCATGGGATGCCCTGGGCGACAAAACAGGCTCCGTGGTCGTGCTGGAACCGGATACGGGCCGGATTCTGGCGATGGTGTCCAAGCCGAGCTTCGACCCCAACCTGCTCAGCGTGCACAACAACACCGATGTCACCAATACCTATCAGGCGCTGCTCGACGACGCGGGCGACCCGCTGATCAACCGGGCCATCAAGAGCCTGAACCCTCCCGGGTCGGTCTTCAAGCTCGTCGTCGTGACGGCCGCTCTTGAGTCGGGCAAATTCACCGGGGAGAGCACGTTCCCCAACCCGGGGACGTTCCAGCTGCCCGGGTCGAGTGCCGTCGTGACCAACTCCGGTGGCGGCACGTGTGGGGAAGGTGAGACCGTCACGATCGCCAATGCCCTCCGGCTCTCCTGCAACATACCGATGGCCGAGCTCGGCCTACAGCTCGGCGACGAGGCGCTCCGCGAAACCGCAGAGAAGTTCGGTTTCAACGCAACGTTCACAACGCCACTCCAGTCCTCGAAGAGCAACTACCCTCAGACGCTTGACGATGCCCAGACCGCCCTGTCCTCCTTCGGGCAGACCGACGTGCGCGCCACTCCGCTGCAAATGGCGGTCGTCTCGGCCGCCATCGCCAATGGTGGTGTTGCCATGAAACCCAATCTCGTGGAAGAAATCCTGGCTCCGGACCTCAGTCCCCTGCAAAGCTTTGAACCGGAGGTCCTCAGACGCGTGATGAGCACCGAGACGGCGGCCAGCCTCACCGCAATGATGGTCAATAACGTCCAGGATGGCGCCGCGAGCAATGCAAGAATAGACGGGGTCAAAGTGGCGGGTAAAACGGGCACTGCGGAGAACGGTTCGACAGAGCCGTACACACTGTGGTTCACCGGGTTTGCCCCCGCGAACGACGCGACACACGCCATCACCGTGTTGATTGAAGACGGTGGCGGCATGGGTCAAACAGGGTTCGGCAACCTTCTTGCCGCACCGGTCGCACAAAAGGTTCTAGGGGCGGTGCTTAACAAATGAGACCCACAGCAGGGCTCACCTTCGGTGGTCGGTACGAGCTGCAGTCGCGCATCGCCATCGGCGGTATGGGCGAGGTTTGGAAGTCGACCGACCTGGTGATCGGTCGAACGGTCGCCATCAAGATTCTGAAAGACGAGTATCTCGGCGACCCCGGGTTTCTGGAGCGCTTCCGCGCCGAGGCACGGCATGCCGCACTCGTCAATCACGAAGGAATCGCGAACGTCTTTGACTATGGCGAGGAAGACGGCAGCGCCTTCCTCGTCATGGAGCTCGTCCCCGGTGAGGCCCTGTCCACCATCCTCGAGCGAGAGCACGTGCTCCCTGCCGACAAGGTGCTCGACTTCGTGGCGCAAACGTCCCTCGCGCTGCACGCAGCACACGCGGCCGGCCTCGTTCACCGCGACATCAAGCCGGGAAACCTGCTGATCACGCCCGAGGGCCGCGTCAAAATCACCGACTTCGGGATTGCCCGAATCGCCGATCAGGTTCCCCTCACGGCGACCGGCCAGGTGATGGGCACGGTGCAATACCTCTCGCCCGAACAGGCGAGCGGTCACCCCGCCTCCCCCACGACCGACATCTACTCGATCGGCATCGTCGCCTACGAATCGCTCGCCGGTCGGCGCCCGTTCACCGGTGAGTCGCAGGTCGCCATCGCCATGGCGCAGATCAATGAAACCGCGCCGGATCTTCCGGCCACGGTTTCGGAGCCGATCCGCAACCTCGTTTTCGCGTGCCTGTCGAAGAACCCGGCCGAGCGTCCGGCTTCCGCCGCTCACCTGGCTCGGGCGGCCTCCGCACTGCGTCGCGGAGACGTTGCCGCCGCAGCCGTGGCCGTGCCCGGAGTGCTCGGCGAGGCAACACTGACCGCCGCCACGATGCTCATGCCCGGCGGCAACGACCAGGCCACAACAATGCTTCCTTCGGCAACGCCGGGCACCCGCGCCGGTGCCGTCGCGCCGGCCCCGGATCCGAAGAAGAAGAACCCCTGGTCATGGTCTCTGATCGCCCTGATCGTGGTTCTCGCGCTCGTCCTGGCCGGCGCCGTGTACGCGCTTGTGACCCAGGACAACACCCCGGCTCCGACGCCGACGTCGACGTCGGAGACACCCACACCGCCGACCACGCCGTCGTCTACTCCCACGACAACACCAACGCCCAGCGAAACACCCACGACTACCCGGGTCAACGTGAATCTTGCCGACTTCGAGGGACTCACGAGCGACGAGGCCCGACAGAAGTTGGACGGCATGGAGCTGGTCGCCAATGTGCAGGACGGCAACGCGTCCACCTCACCGGAGCAGGTCGTGGGAACCGTGTACTCGGTCAACCCCACCGGTTCCGTACTGCCCGGAACCGAGATTCTCGTGAAGGTCTACGCGGCCGCGGCGACCCCCACGACACCCTCAAGCCCCCCGACGGCCTCGCCCAACCCTGTGGCGCCCGCCACCGAGGTGACCGTCTCCTGGGCCGCCCAAAGCTGCCCGAGCGGCCAAACGTTGTCCGGCTACCGAGTCATCGTCGACGGTGGCGCGACCGTGACCGGAGCGAATCCGACCGCGGCCGACGCCACGAGCATCAAGGTCATGTCCGGTCCGGCCACCGGCGCTGCCCAGTTCAAGGTCTCGTACACCTATTTCTGCGGCCAGGTCGAGTCGGACGCCTCGCCGGCCGCGACGGTTGTCGTGACGGGCGCCAGCGGCGGATAGCAACCGGCCGGCCGCAGACCCGGTAAAATAATGATCGTTGTGTCCACCGAGCTCGGGAGTTTACGCATTGAGTGATGACGGTCGTTTGCTAGCTGGTCGCTATCGCGTGGGTTCCCTTCTTGGTCGTGGCGGCATGTCCGACGTGCACATCGGCACGGATTCCCGCCTGGGGCGCACGGTCGCCATCAAGCTGCTCAAGTCGTCGCTGGCCGCAGACCCGGCCTTCCGTACCCGTTTTCGCCAGGAGGCCCAGGCCGCGGCGCGGATGGCACACCCCACGATCGTGCGCGTCTTCGACGCCGGCGAAGAAACAGTCACCGACGAACGCGGCTCGGTCTCCCAGATTCCCTTCATCGTGATGGAACACGTCGACGGACGTCTCCTCAAAGACATCATTCGCGAGGGACCAATTGATCCCGTGGAGGCCGTGCGCATCATCGACGGTGTCCTCACGGCACTGGAGTATTCACACCGTGCGGGTGTGGTGCACCGCGACATCAAGCCGGGCAACATCATGATCACCAAGTCCGGCCAGGTCAAGGTCATGGACTTCGGTATCGCCCGTGCCATCTCGGACTCCTCCACGACTGTGGCGCAGACCACCGCCATCCTCGGCACCGCATCGTATTTCTCGCCCGAGCAGGCAAAGGGCGAGTCCGTCGACGCCCGTACCGACCTCTACTCGACCGGTGTTGTGCTCTTTGAGATGCTCACCGGGCGCGCCCCCTTCCGCGGCGACACCCCGGTCGCTGTTGCGTACCAGCATGTGAGCGAAGAGCCGGCCAAGCCGTCTGCCCTCAACCCCCATGTTTCCCCGGCCCTCGACCACGTCGTGGCACATGCCCTCGCGAAGGACCGCTTTGCTCGCTACCAGAGTGCGGTCGAATTCCGCGCTGATGTGTCGACGGCCGGTCAGGGTCATATTCCCACCGGTCGGCCCCTCGAGGAGGCCGGCGGGGGCCTGTTCGGCGCCGCTCCCAGCCCAGAGTCCGGTTCCGTGCTGGCCATCAAGCAGCTCAGTGAAGACCAAACGATGGTGCGCACCCAGCGGCGTCCGCCGGTCATCTGGGTCTGGGCCGGCATCGTCGCGGTCATCGTCATCGTGGTGTCCGTGATGTTCTGGGTGTACACGCTCAAGCCGTCCACCGAGATCCCCGACAATTCTCGCCGTATACCGACGCTGACGAGCCAGACCTACGACGAGGCCCAGAATCGCCTGCTGGACCTCGACCTTGCCGCGACCAGGGCCGAGGAGAGCAGCCCCACCGTACCCGCCGGAGAAGTGACTCGCACGGTTCCCCCCGCGGGCACCGTGGTTCAGCCTGCCGAGGTGATCAAGGTTTTCGTGTCCACGGGCGCTGTCCCGGTGACCGTACCCAATGTGATTAACCAGCCGATATCGGATGCCCAGGCCGCGATCGAGGCCACCGGGCTCGTGTCCGGCTCGGTCACCAGGGAGAACTCCCCCACGGTGGCCACGGACGTGGTGATGAGCACCAACCCGGAGCCCGAAAGCATCGAAGCCGCCGGGGTGCCGGTGAATTTCGTCGTGTCGAGCGGACTCGTCACGCTCGGGGACCTGACCGGCCAGTCTCTCACTGCTGCATCCGACCTGCTGGCCGGCGAAACCCTGCGACTGGTGGCTAAACAAAGCCCCGACTACGCCTGTGACCAGGAGCGAGGCTCCCCCGTGACGAGTCAGTCTCTCGCCGCGGGCGACGTTCCCCAGAACTCTGAGGTCACGCTCACGTACTGCGCCGGCTGACACGCGGCAGCCACGCGCCGCTTCGGTGGCTCAGCCGAGGCGCAGCAGCGGGTGGAGGTCCTTGGCGGTCTCCCTGGCCTCCGGGAGGCCGGTGAGGGCCAGCCAGTTGCCGATCATGCGGTAGCCACCCTCGGTCAATACCGACTCGGGGTGGAACTGCACCCCCAGGATGGGTGCGGACTCATGCCGCAGGCCCATGATCACACCTCCCTGCGTCCGGGAAGTGACGACAAGCTCAGCCGGCATCGTTGAATCCACGATGGCGAGAGAATGGTATCTCGTGGCCGTGAACGGCTGGGGCACGCCATCGTAGAAGTCGCTGTTGTCATGGGTGATGCGGCTCGTTTTGCCGTGCATGAGTTCCTCTGCGTTCGTGACCGTCGCCCCGAACGCCTCGGCAATCGCCTGGTGTCCCAGACAGACACCGAACAGCGGTACGCCGGATTCGAGTGCCGCGCCGACCAGGGCTATCGACACACCGGCATCCGCCGGCGCTCCCGGCCCAGGTGACAGCAGCACACCGTCGAACCCGGCCAGTCGCTCGGCCGCCTCGCTCGCGGCGAAGGCGTCATTGCGCATGACCACCGTCTCGGCGCCGAGCTCCATCAGGTACCCGTTGAGCGTGTACACAAAGCTGTCGTAATTGTCGATCACAAGAATGCGGGTCATTGACCGCCCACCGTCGCTTCCTGGTTGGTGACGAATTTGTCGAAGTAAGAAATACCCCACGTCGAGAGGGCGAACACACCACCCGTGAACAGCACTTGACCGGTCACGCCGCGACGCGCGCCTTTGGCGTTCCTCCGGGCGGGCTGGGCGTCGGGTTCGATGAAGGTCACACTTCGAGTCTATTGAAGTTGCCCGGCTGACTCTTCGTTACCCGACGCAAACGCACGGAATTGCCAGCTCGAGCGGGTTCCGGGGCGCGCCACACGCGATGACGGTAAGCTCGCAGCATGGCACGAACGAATCCCCGCACCAAGCCCGCCCGCACAGAGGTTGCCCGCTCCGGCGAGGAAGCACCGAACCCGGTCTGGTTCAAGCCAGTCATGTTCGGATTCATGCTGATCGGCCTCGCCTGGATCATTGTCTTCTACGTGAGCCAAAGCCAGCTACCCGTCGCGGCCCTCGGCTCCTGGAACATCATGGTCGGCTTCGGGATCGCCTTCATCGGCTTCCTGATGACGACACGGTGGCGCTAGCAACCTCGCCTGCCCACCGTCTGACGACGAGATGAACAGGTAATGACAGCCGTGTAATTATCCCCATTGTGGATAACCTGTGGATAACTTAACCGTCCGGTGAAAACTAACCGTTTAGGTAGCTGAACACCTTCAGGGCGGCCACTGCAGCGAGCACAACCGTCAGACCCGCAATCAGGACGACCTGCATGCCCTGGTGCTTGAGTCGGCGAGTCTGCATGAAGACGAGCCCCATCACGGCTCCCGCGAGGAGTCCGCCGAGGTGCGCTTGCCAGGCAATATTGAGGCCGGGAATGAACCCAATGACGAAGTTGATGCCGAGCAGCACCAACAGCTGCGTCGCGTTGCCGCCCAGGCGCCGTTGGATCACCATGAATGCGCCCATGAGGCCGAAGATGGCACCAGACGCACCCACAACAACGGTGTTGGGGGATGACAGGACCAGAACACCGACGGAACCGGCAAATCCACTGACCAGATACAGGGCCAGGAATCGTCCGCGGCCGAGCAGACCCTCGAGCAGCTGCCCGAAGATCCACAGCATGTACATGTTCAGCAGGATGTGGAAGATGAAGCCCTGGGAATGCAGGAACACACTCGTGAGCATGCGCCACGGCTCGATCACGGTCAGAGCGGGCATGTAGGCAAAGTTCTGGTAGATGCCCAGTCCGGGAATCCACTGGAGCGCGAAGATGAATGCCGTGACGGCGATGAGCGCATATGTCACGGTGGGCTTGCCCTCACCGGTGAGGCGCGTAAGGAGGGCGGGCTTGATGCGGGGTGCGTTCTTACCTTGCTCTTTCATGCACTCCGGGCAGACCACGCCGACGGCGGCCTGCGTTTGGCACTCCGGGCAGATCGTACGCCCACAGCGCTGGCACAGGATGAGGCTCTGCCGCCCCGGGTGGCGGTAACAAAAATTCGCCGCCGAGGCAGGCAGATCGCTCATCTGTGCGGAATTGCTCGAGCTTAGACGGACTCGACGGTGACGCTCTCGATGACAACGTCTTCAAGGGGACGGTCGCGGCCATCCGTCGCGACGGTCGCCAGCTTTGCGACGATGGCGCGTGACGCCTCGTCCTCGACAGCACCGAAGATGCTGTGCTTGCCCTGGAGCCACGTGGTGGGCACCACGGTGATGAAGAACTGCGAGCCGTTGGTACCGCGGCCGCCCTGAATGCCGGCGTTCGCCATGGCCAGCACGTACGGCTGCGTGAAGTCGAGGTCGGGGCTGATCTCATCGTCGAACTGGTAGCCGGGGCCGCCGGTACCCTGGCCCAGCGGGTCGCCGGCCTGGATCATGAAGTCTTTGATGATTCGGTGGAAAATGGTGCCATCGTAGAGCGGCGTGGTGGACTTCACTCCCGTGGCGGGGTGCTTCCACTCGGTCTCGCCGGTCGCGAGACCCACGAAGTTCTGCACCGTCTTCGGCGCGTGGTTTCCGAAGAGGTTGACCTTGATCGGTCCGAGGGTGGTGTTTAGGGTGGCTACAGCCGTGTGCTTAGACATGGTGATAATTCTTGCACAGGCCTATTGGCGGATTCTGATACCCAGACCGCTCCCAGTCGATTCAGTGGCAAGATGGACGTATTCGCCGTACGACAACAATGGAGGGTCCAGATGAGCCTGTCACGCAAGCGCCGCAAGGAACTCATTCGGCTGCGCAAAAGCGCAGACGAACTGTGGAGCCACCAGACGGAAGTCTTGGAACGCGCCAACGCCGTCGCCCGTGAGGCCGGCCACCAGGCGGGAGTGCTCACACGAGAAGAAGTCGTCCCGCGCGTACGTGAAAGTTACGATCACTACGTACGCCCCCGCGTGGACGCCACGCAGCACCTGGCCCAGGGCGTTCGACGTGCCGTCGTGCACGACGTACTTCCGGGACTGGGCACCGCCATCGGCACAGTCATGTCCGTGGGAGACGTCGCCCGCGACGCCCGCGTACGGGCCGCCCTCAGCCGCATTCACCTGCAGAAGCCCGTTGTGGTGGAGCAGAAGAGCACTGGGGCAGCGACCTACGTCGCGATGGGGTTGGCCATTGCCGCCGCAGCCGGAGTCGCGTACGCCGTGTGGCAGACGTTCCGCGCAGATGACGAGCTGTGGGTCTCCGACGAGGAAACCGAGTCGAACGGCACCCGCGAGGACTGAGCGACCCACCACGTTCCCTAAGGCCCGCCTCCGACTCCGAGGTGGGCCTTACGGCGTTAAGGCCTCAGAACGCCTCCTGTGCCCGTTGAAGCACTACGTGTTGAAGCACTACGTTCATCGGGGCACTAACGAAAGAATGCCTGGCCACGTGGGTGGCCAGGCATTCTGTGGATTGTGGAGCCACGGGGAATCGAACCCCGGACCTCCTGCTTGCAAAGCAGGCGCTCTACCAATTGAGCTATGGCCCCGAAAACTCGGGAATGTGGTGATGACGAACTGGAAAAACGACGTGCGTGGGGATACCGGGATTTGAACCTGGGACCTCTTCATTATCAGTGAAGCGCTCTAACCAACTGAGCTATATCCCCCTGTTGGGCAGATTCGAGACTATCGGAATCTGCCCCATTCCTGAAATCGAGCGGGATATCCGCGCGTGTCAGAAACCCAGCAGCTAGATTTTGAGGCCTAGTTGTTGGTGAAACCGACGAGCAAGCCGCCGGTGACTTTGACGCTGAGGTTATACAGTACCGCGAATATGGCACCGAGGGCGGTGATCACGACGGTGTTGAGGATCGCGACGACCACGGCGAAGCCCATGACGTTGCCGATCGACAGAACACTCAGCAGGTCGGCAGACGCTCCCGAGATGTCCGTGTACAGCGTGTTGGCCTTGTCGAGGATCTGCGTCTGCGCGAGAACCGTGTAGATCAGAAACGATGCCACAATCGTGACGACGGCCAGGCACAGGGCTACCAGGAACGACAGCTTGACGGCCGACCAGAAGTCGACGTACACCAACTTCAGGCGCACCTGCTTCGTCGACGGACGTCGGTTCGACTTTTTTGCCAGTTTTTCCGCAACGCTACTCATCTGGTGATTCTACTTTCCCCGAATCAGCATTCGGTGTCGCAGCATCAGCTGTGACGTCGGATTCCTCCACCACGAGATTGCGCTCGCTGTTTTTGGCGATGGAAATGATTCTGTCTTCCGTCGCAAACTTAGCGAAAACGACGCCCATGGTGTCCCGACCCTTGGCCGGAACCTCCGCGACGTCAGAGCGTACCACCTTGCCACTGGTAAGAACCACAAGAACTTCATCTTCGGCATTCACGATCAGGGCGCCCACCAGATCGCCACGGTCCTCGTGCAGCTTGGCGACTTTGATGCCAAGGCCGCCACGATTCTGCAGCCGGTACTGGTCGGCGGCAGTGCGTTTCGCGTATCCGCCCTCGGTCACGACGAAGACGAATCCAAATTCATCGATAACGGATGCGTCAAGCAGCGTGTCTTCTCCGCGGAAGTGCATGCCGATCACGCCGGACGTGCTGCGTCCCATCGGGCGCAGGGCCTCGTCGGTCGCGGTGAAGCGAATGGACATGCCCTTGCGGGAAACGAGGAGCAGATCGGAATCATCTTCGACCAGGAGGGCGGAGACGAGCTCATCTCCCTCGCGAAGCTTGATCGCGATGATGCCACCGGTGCGGTTGGTGTCGTATTCGCGCAGCGCCGTCTTCTTGATCAGTCCGTCGCGGGTGGCGAGGGTGAGGTACTGGGCTACGTCGTAGTCGCGGATATCGAGAATCTGCGCGATTTCCTCACCGGGCTGCAGGGCGAGCAGGTTGGCGACGTGCTGCCCCTTGGCGTCACGCCCCGATTCCTGCGCCTCGTAGGCCTTGGCACGGTATACACGACCGGTGTTCGTGAAGAACAACAACCAGTGATGTGTGGTGGTCACGAAGAAGTGCTCGACCACGTCGTCGGCACGCAGCTGCGCGCCCTTGACGCCCTTTCCGCCTCGATGCTGGTTGCGGTAGTTGTCGCTGCGTGTGCGCTTGATATAGCCGCCGCGGGTGACCGTGACGACCATCTCCTCTTCGGGGATGAGGTCCTCGATCGACATGTCGCCGTCGAAACCGAACATGATTTCCGTGCGACGATCATCACCGAACTTGTCGGTGATCGCGGCGAGTTCTTCCTTGATGATGGTGCGCTGGCGTTCCGGGCTGGCCAGGATGGACTTGAACTCGGCGATCTGCAGTTCAAGCTCGGCCGCCTGGTCGATGATCTTCTGACGTTCCAGGGCGGCGAGACGGCGCAACTGCATCGTGAGGATGGCGTCAGCCTGCAGTTTGTCCACGTCGAGCAGGGCCATGAGGCCTTCGCGGGCGTCATCGACGGTGTTGGAGCGACGGATGAGCGCGATGACCTCGTCGAGAGCGTCCAACGCCTTGAGATAGCCGCGCAGGATGTGCGCCTCCGCCTCCGCCTTGTTGAGGCGGAACTGCGTGCGTCGAACGATGACCTCGATCTGGTGCGCCACCCAGGCGGAGATGAAGCCGTCGATGGCGAGCGTACGGGGCACACCGTCCACGATGGCGAGCATGTTCGCGCCGAAATTCTCCTGCAGCTGCGTGTGCTTATAGAGGTTGTTCAGCACGACCTTGGCCACGGCATCGCGCTTCAGCACGATCACGAGACGTTGGCCGGTGCGCCCGCTGGTCTCGTCCCGGATGTCGGCAATGCCGGTGATCTTGGCATCCTTCACCAGGTCGGCGATCTTGATGGCGAGGTTGTCCGGGTTCACCTGGTACGGGAGCTCGGTGATGACGAGGCACGTGCGGCCCTGGAGTTCCTCGATGCTCACGACGGCCCGCATCGTAATGGAGCCGCGCCCCGTGCGGTAGGCGTCGTGGATGCCCTTGACGCCGAGAATCTGCGCGCCGGTGGGGAAGTCCGGACCCTTGATGCGCTGAATGAGGGCCTCGAGAAGCTCCTCACGGCTGGCCTCGGGGTTATCGAGGAACCACTGGGCGCCGGAGGCGACCTCACGCAGGTTGTGCGGGGGAATGTTCGTGGCCATGCCGACCGCGATGCCGACCGAGCCGTTCACCAGCAGGTTCGGGAATCGTGCGGGGAGAACCGTAGGCTCAAGCGTGCGGCCGTCGTAGTTGTCCTGGAAATCGACGGTGTTCTCGTCGATGTCGCGAACCATTTCGAGAGCGAGCGGCGCCATTTTCGTTTCGGTGTACCGAGGGGCCGCGGCGCCGTCGTTGCCGGGGGAGCCGAAGTTGCCCTGGCCGAGAGCGAGGGGATAGCGCAGGCTCCACGGCTGCACGAGGCGAACCAGAGCATCGTAGATGGACGAGTCACCGTGCGGGTGGAACTGGCCCATCACGTCGCCGACCACGCGAGCGCACTTGGAGAAGGCCTTGTCCGGGCGGTATCCGCCGTCGAACATGGCGTAGATCACGCGGCGGTGCACGGGCTTCATGCCGTCGCGCACGTCGGGCAGGGCGCGGCCCACGATCACGCTCATGGCGTAGTCGAGGTAGGAACGCTGCATCTCCAGCTGGAGATCGACCTGATCGATTTTGCCGTGGCGTGTCAGGTGAGCGGCCGCGGCCGCAGCATCGGCTGCCTCAACGGTGTTACCCGTCTCGGTGTTCTCACCCTCGGGGAGGTTGGTGTCATCAGATGTCAAGGAAACGCACGTCCTTCGCGTTCTTCTGGATGAAGTTGCGTCGGGATTCGACGTCTTCGCCCATCAGGGTGGTGAAAATTTCGTCAGCGGCGGCAGCATCGTCGAGCGTCACCTGCAGGAGGGTGCGGGACTCCGGGGCCATTGTGGTCTCCCACAACTCCTTGTAGTCCATCTCCCCGAGACCCTTGTAACGCTGGATCCCGTTGTCTTTCGGGATGCGCTTGCCGGCGGCGGCGCCATCGGCGAGCAGCGCATCGCGTTCACGGTCCGAATACACGTACTCGTGGGGTGAATTGGTCCATTTGAGGCGGTACAGCGGCGGCTGGGCCAGATACACATAACCCAGGTCGATCAGCGGACGCATGTAACGGAAGAGAAGGGTGAGCAGCAGCGTGGTGATGTGCTGCCCGTCGACGTCCGCGTCGGCCATCAAAACGATCTTGTGGTATCGCACCTTGTCGGGGTTGAATTCCTCGCCGATCCCGGCTCCGAAGGCCGTGATCATGGCCTGCACCTCGTTGTTGCCGAGGGCACGATCGAGGCGAGCCTTCTCCACGTTGAGGATCTTGCCGCGGAGAGGCAGAATTGCCTGCGTCTCCGGGTTGCGCCCCTGCACGGCGGACCCGCCGGCGGAGTCACCCTCCACGATGAAAATCTCGGACAGCGAGGGGTCCTTGCTTTGGCAGTCCTTGAGCTTTCCCGGCATTCCGCCGCCCTCAAGCAGACCCTTGCGACGTGCTGTCTCGCGGGCCTTGCGAGCCGCCATCCGGGCGTTGCTGGCCTGCAGCGCCTTGCGGATGATTTCGCGGGCGGGATTGGGGTTCATGTTGAACCAGTGCGAGAGCTGTTCGCCGGCTACGCGCTGAACGAAGGTCTTGGCCTCGGTGTTGCCGAGCTTGGTCTTGGTCTGGCCCTCGAACTGCGGCTCGGTGAGTTTGATTGACACGACGGCGGTCAGGCCTTCACGCACGTCATCACCGGTGAGGTTGTCATCCTTTTCTTTCAGGATGCCTTTTTCACGCGCGTACCTGTTGACGAGCGAGGTAAGTGCGGCGCGGAAACCTTCTTCGTGCGTTCCACCCTCGTGCGTGTTGATGGTGTTCGCGTAGGTGTGCACGCTCTCGGTATACGATGTCGTCCACTGCATGGCGACCTCGAGTGCCATTTTCTTGTCGTTGTCCTCCCACTCGAAGGAGATGATGTCGTCATTGACGAGGTCAGCCTTCTTGGAACGGTTGAGGTACTGCACGTAGTCGACGAGACCCTGCTCGTACATGAAGGCGTTCGTGACGATGTCACCGTTGTCGTCCGCGTGATCCGGTCGTTCGTCGCTGAGCTTGAGGTGCAGGCCCTTGTTGAGGAACGCCATCTGCTGGAACCGTGCGCGCAGCGTCTCGTAGTCGAACTCGACGGTCTCAAACGTTTCGGCGCTCGGCCAGAAGGTTATCGTCGTCCCGGTTTCGGCCGATTCCTCGCCCTTGGCCAGGGGAGCATCGGGCACGCCGTTGGCAAAGGACTGGCGCCACACGTAACCCTGACGATGCACCTCAACCTCGAGGCGTGAGGACAGCGCATTCACCACGGAGCTACCGACGCCGTGCAGTCCACCCGAGACGGCGTATCCGCCGCCGCCGAATTTTCCACCGGCATGCAGAACGGTCAGCACGACCTCAACGGTCGAGCGGCCCTCCGTGCGGTGGATGTCAACGGGAATTCCGCGACCGTTGTCTTCCACGCGTACCGCGCCGTCTGCCAGGATGCGAATATCAATCAGGTCGCAGTGCCCGGCAAGGGCTTCGTCGACGGAGTTGTCAACGATTTCGTATACGAGGTGATGCAGACCACGGGGACCGGTGGAACCGATGTACATTCCAGGTCGTTTGCGAACGGCTTCAAGTCCTTCGAGAACCTGGATATCGTCTGCACCGTATTCGTGCTCCGGCACGGGCGTCGGTTCAACTGTCATCTGAAATTTGGCTCCTGACCATCGCACGGGCGACCATTCAGTTTACCAAACGGGGGGACGTGAACGGGCCATAATCGCCGTTTGACGCCTTTTTTTCGGGCGGGTGACCTAATTTGCCAGGTTACCCGTAGGTATCGCGCGGACCACGCCCTGGAATTGATCTGGGACCCTTTTTCCACGACGGCGCATTGGGCCCCTGGAAACGGATCGACTCGATGCCGGCGTCCGGGTACTTGGCGGCGATGTGATTCATGATTTCGTTGCGCATGAGCCGTAATTGCGTCGCCCACGCCGTGGATTCGCAATGCACGGTCAGCACGCCTTCGTCGATACCCGCGGGGTTGGAGTGTTTGGCGGTTTCTTCGCCGGCAAGTTCGGCCCACGACGCGAGAAGTTCCGATTGGGCCAGGGGCGAATTCCATCCGAGCTGCATGGTCAGCGAATTGATGGTGTCCCCGATGCCACGCGGGTCGCGACCCAGTCCGAAGGGAACGCTCGAGCCCTGTTCATCTCGGGGGCGCCGCTTACCCCGGGACCGGCGCGCATTCGGATCACCGAACACACTCTTGAAACGCAGGAACACCAGCGCGGCCTCGCTGAGGTGGCGCTCGGGTGGTTCGATCGGATCAGGCATCGACGACGGCACCGCCCCGAATGTGAATCGTATGCGCCGTCAGGGCCTCCGGCACGTCATCCAGCACGGCGGCCGTGATCAGAACCTGCTCATAGTTGCCGATTGCCTCGGCCAGGCGGCGCCGACGCGACTGATCGAGTTCGGCGAACACATCGTCCAGGATCAACACGGGGTCGCCGCTCGCGGAATCACGGCGCAGCAATTCGGCGGATGCCAGCTTGAGCGCCAGCGCAAAAGACCACGACTCACCGTGGCTCGCGTAGCCCTTGGCGGGCAGGTCATTGAGCATGAACACCACGTCGTCGCGGTGCGGCCCGACCAGAGTGATTCCCCGCTCAAGTTCTTTCCGCCGGATGCCGGCCAGAGCCTCCCGAAAGACAGCCGCCGTATCGGTGGTGGAGCGCCTCGCGTCACCCTCGCGCGCAGTCTCCACCTCGTCATCCGCCCCCAAAATGCTGAGCGATTCCACCAGCTTCGGTCCGTGATCTTCGTCGACGACCGCACGATATGCGGCCCACAACGGCTCGCCCAGCAGACGCACCAGTTCGCTGCGTTCGTCGATAATCTCGGATCCTAATCCCACGAGCCGCTCGTCCCAAATGTCGAGGGTGCTCAGCTGGCTTTCTTTCACGGCAGATCCTCGGACCGATTTCAGCAGGGTATTGCGCTGTTTCAATACTCGCTCATAGTCGGCGATCACGCCCGACAGCCGTGGGGAGCGCAGAACCAGAAGCTGGTCGAGAAAGCGCCGCCGGCCCGACGGATCCCCTCGAACCAGGGCGAGGTCTTCCGGAGCGAAGACCACGCTCGAAAAATACCGGGGAAGGTCCCTCGTGCGAATCGCCGAGCGGTTCACCTGCGCGCGATTGAGGCCGGCGCGGTTGAGCTGAACCTCCGCCAGAATCACGCGGCCGTTGTATTCGAGACGGGCGCGGATGATGGCCGCAGCCTCACCGGCCCGAATCATCGCCTTGTCATCGGACACCCGATGGGAGCCCAGGGTGCTGAGGTAGCCCAGGGCCTCGACGAGGTTGGTCTTACCCTGCCCGTTGCGCCCAACGAAGAGGTTGGCTCCCTCATGCAGGGGCACCTCGGCCTGTGCGTAATTTCGGAAGTCGGTCAACGACAAGTGAGTGACGCGCACTCAGATCAATCGGCCTTCTTGACGGCACGGTCGCCGCAGTGGTTGCGCAGCAACGAGACAGTGATCATCGCGCGGGAGCCGTGACTTGGTGTGCCCCGACCAATGATTCCGGCATGCACCGTGTTCTCCGTGCCGACCATGACTAGCGCAACAGCAGGTTGGGCTGCAACAGGTACTTGTAGCTGTCCGCTCCGGATTGTTCGCGCGACGTCTGGCTGGTAATGAGCACGGGGCCGGGCTTGTTCGGGTTCTCAGTTTTCGTGAACGAAATCCGCACAAACTCGGAGTGCACCGCGCCGAGGCCGTCCAGCAGGAACTGTGGCTTGAGTGACACGACAGTGTCGCTGCCGGACAGGATGGCGTCGACGGACTCCGAGGCCTGGGCCTGTTCGGAACCGACGGCTTCAAGCGTCAGCCCGTCGGCGCTGAAGGTGAACCGGAGCGCTGCCTCGCGCTCGAGCACGAGCTGCACACGACGCGTGGCCTCGATCAGTTCCGCGGTGTTCATGACCGCGTAGTTGTCGGGGGCGGTGGGGAACAGGCGACGAACGGGGGGGAAATTCCCCTTGATCAACAACGAGGTCACGGTCTTCTTGTTGGCCGTGAACGCGATCAGTTCGCGGTCATCGCTGTTCGTGATCGAAACCGAGATTGTGCCGCTGTGGCCGAAAGTTTTCCCGACCTCCTGCAGCGTGCGCGCCGGCACCAGGGCCGTGATCGTTTCCTGCCCGGTGTTGCTTCCACGGTCCCAGTCAATGCTGCGCACGGCGACACGATATCGGTCGGTCGCCACGAGGCTCAGGCTGTTCTCCGTGACTTCGAGCTGCACGCCGGTGATCACCGGAGTCACATCATCTCGTGACGCTGCGACAGCAACCTGAGCGACGGCGGCAGCAAATTCCTCCGCCGGTACCAGACCAGATTCCGCGCTGATCTGGGGAATACTTGGATATTCCTCCACAGGCATAGACAGAAGAGTGAAGCTCGCTGAACCACAGCTCACCTTGATGCGTGAGTTCTCCGTGCTGAACCGAACCGGCGCGTTCGGCAACCTGCTGGCGATTTCCGCGAGAAGCCGGCCAGAGACCAAGACTTTGCCCGTCTCTTCGACCTCCGCCGTAATTTCTGTCTGGGCCGAAACTTCGTAGTCGAATGACGAGAGAACCAGGCCCGTCTCCGTGGCTTCAATGAGGACACCGCTCAGAATGGGCAACGTCGTGCGCTGGGGCAAAAGCTTGACAGCGAACGAAACGGCTTCACTGAAGACGTCACGATTGGCCTGAAATCTCACGAAGGGGCTCCTGTTCGATGAAGGCCGAGGAATGGCGCGAATGTTGGCGAGGGTGGGCCTCAACCCTAGCTGGGTTCTGGATCGGATGCGGTTGAGGGCACGGCGTCGTAAAGGTTGTCGGATCGAGAGAGATTTAAGTTAAACGTTAATGGTCTTAACCGCTGTGGAATCTGTGGATAACTTCGAAATTCCTAGTTAAGCACTGGGAACTACACATATGTAACTTGTTGGCGGCCTGTGGAGAAGTTAACTGTTGCTGCGAACGGACGAAGTTAACTATTTAAGAGTTTCCACAGGTGCACGTCGTGTTTCAACAGGCTTTCACCGGTTTAAGAGTTAAATTCCACAGGGTTATACACAGGTGCAAAACCCAGAAATATCGTCATTTACTTGTAGCGATGGTCCTGTTTGATGCGGTTTGTCAGTTCTGTGACCTGGTTGTAGATCGAACGACGCTCTTTCATCAATTCGCTGATCTTCTTGTTCGCGTACATCACCGTGGTGTGATCGCGGTTACCGAACAGCTGCCCGATCTTGGGCAATGAAAGATTGGTGAGCTCCCGGCAGAGGTACATTGCGATCTGACGCGCCGTTGCAATCGCCTGGCTCCGTGAAGATCCGTAGAGGTCGTCGACCGATAACTTGAAGTAGTTTGCAGTGTTCGTGATGATGTCCACGGGGGCGATGACGTTGTCGTCGTCGAGCGTGATGAGGTCCTTCAACACCGTCTGCACCAGATCCATGTCCACGGGCGTTCGGTTCAGGCTTGCGAACGCCGTGACGCGAATCAGGGTTCCTTCCAGCTCGCGAATGTTGGACGAGACCTTGGAGGCCATGAATTCGAGGATGTCGTGGGGGACCTGCAACTTTTCGCTCTGCGCCTTCTTGCGCAGGATGGCGATGCGTGTCTCGAGGTCGGGGGCCTGGACATCCGTGATGAGGCCCCACTCAAAACGGGACCGCATGCGATCTTCGAACCCGGTGAGGTGCTTGGGCGGGAGGTCGCTCGTGATGACGACCTGTTTGTTGTGATCGTGCAGCGTGTTGAAGGTGTGGAAGAACGCCTCCTGGGTTTCCGCCTTCCCTTGCAGAAATTGGATGTCGTCAATCATCAGAATGTCGATATTGCGATACCGCGCCTGAAATGCCGAACCGCGGTTGTTGGCGATCGAGTTGATGAAGTCGTTGGTGAACTCCTCGCTACTGACGTACCGAACGCGGATTCCCGGATACAGGCTCATGGCGTAGTGCCCGATGGCGTGCAGGAGGTGAGTCTTGCCCAATCCCGAGGAACCGTAGACGAAGAGCGGGTTATAGGCCTTCGCCGGCGCTTCGGCCACGGCAACCGCCGCGGCGTGCGCGAATCGGTTCGACTGCCCGATGACAAAATTGTCGAAACTGTATTTCGGATTCAATCGGGTTTCGTGCGGGGGAGTGGGGGCCGTTCCCTCGAATACCGATTGTGAAGCCGCGGGAGCAATCGTGTCGGGTGGCGTCGATGCCTGGTGCAGGGGGCGCAGTGATTCCTGTTCGAGTTCCGGATTCACGACCACATAGAACGTGGAGACCGCAGTGGCCTCGTCGAGCTGGCCCATGGCGGTCAGAAGGGGAACGCGCATCCGCTGGTTGAGCATGCTGGCCGTGAATTCGTTGGGAACCTCGAGGTAGAACGTCCCCGCAGCGATGCCCTTCGGTTCAACCAGGCTCAGGAAGCCATAGAGCATGGGCGTGATGGTCGCGTCGGACTCCAGTGTGGTGAGTACCGACTGCCACGTCTGGGCAATGGGCTGTTCGCCGTTCGCCATGGTTCCTTCAATCTCTATCGTTCGCGTCTTTTTTCACAGAGTTATCCACCGCCTGTAGGTAAAAGCGGCGTAATTCTCAGGAATAGTGCACAACCTGTGGATAACTTCTCTTCACGGTAGCTAATCCCGCTCATCGAGGCTAATTCACCTGTGGAGTTCTCGGGCTTGCCTGTGGAGATTACTGTGGAAACTCACGAGATTTCGGGCGCCGGTTTGACCAAAGTTGGCGGAGGCCGTAGTTTTAATCAGTTGACCCCATCCCGTGGGCTACAGACTTCTTTCGCAGCCGCTGTTTTGGCCAGCGGAGATCCAATCACGTGGAGATTGAATAATGAGCAAGAGAACGTTCCAGCCGAACAACCGCCGTCGCGCCAAGGTGCACGGATTCCGCCTGCGCATGCGTACCCGTGCCGGGCGCGCAATCCTCGGTGCCCGCCGTCGCAAGGGTCGCACCGAACTCTCCGCCTAAGCACTCCGATGCTCGCTCACGTGAATCGCATTACGAGCGGGAGCGATTATCAAGGTGTCGTTCGGCGTGGTGTGCGCCGTGTTGGCGCACACACAGTCATTTACGTGCGGAAGAACCCAGACGTGCCCAACGGCGCGGGGGGTGCACCCGCACGTTTTGGTTTCATCGTTGCCAAGAACGTCGGCAATGCTGTGAGCCGCAATAGAGTTCGGCGACGCCTAAAAGCCGCCAGCTACGACCTGTTGTCCCAGGTCGAACCGAGCACGGACATTGTGGTGCGGGCACTGCCTGCGGCCGGCGCTGCCACATGGATGACCCTGAAAAGCGAACTCGGCGCGGTCGTGAACCAACCGGTGACGGGTCGCAGGGGGACGTCGAAGCGATGAAGGTGATCGCGGCGACGGTGGTCCTGATACCTCGGAATGTCGGGGTGTTGCTACTCCGGATGTACCGGGCCGTGATTTCACCGCTGTATGGCGATGTTTGTCGGTACTACCCCTCCTGTTCGGCGTATGCCTTGGCTGCAGTTCAGGAACACGGCCTTACGATTGGATCAGCCTTAGCCGCACGTCGGCTCGCTCGATGCCATCCGTGGGCCGAAGGCGGAATAGATGATGTTCCGCTCAAACGTAAACGTCGCTATTCCGTGACGTCATTTGGTTTTGTCTTCTTACCAAGCCACGGAAAGGGCTGATCCGAAGTATGGGTTTCATAGATACGATCCTCTGGCCACTGAAGTGGGTCGTCGAGCTCCTGCTCGTCGCCTTCCACGGCCTGTTCTCCACCCTGGGCATGGGGTACAACGAAGGCTTCACCTGGGTGTTGTCGATCGTGGGCCTGGTTCTCGTTGTTCGAGCCGCGCTCATCCCGATCTTCGTCAAGCAGATCAAGAGCCAGCGAAAGATGCTCGAGGTCGCTCCGCAGCTGAAGAAGATCCAGGACAAGTACAAGGGCAAGAAAGACCAGTTCTCTCGTGAGGCCATGTCTCGCGAGACGATGGCCATGTACAAGAAGACCGGCACGAATCCACTGAGTTCCTGCCTGCCGCTGCTCTTGCAAATGCCTATCTTCTTCGCCCTGTTCTCCGTACTCAACGCCGCGCAGAAGTCCGATCCCGGCGTCGGTCCGCTCAACAAGGGCCTGGCCGAGAGCTTCGGGTCCGCAACGCTGTTCGGCGATGCGCCCCTCCACGACTCCTTTGCCTCACAGTGGACGCGGATGATCGCCGGAACCGACTTCAACTTGTCGGTCATGATCATCGCCGCAACGATGGTTGTGCTGATGACGGCGTCGCAGTTCATCACACAGTTGCAGATCGTCTCGAAGAACATGTCGCCGGAGACCAAGGCGAGCCCCATGTTCAAGCAACAGCGCATCATGCTGTACCTGCTGCCGCTCGTTTTCGCCTTCTCCGGTGTCGCCTTCCCGCTCGGCGTCATGTTCTACTGGCTGACCTCCAACTTCTGGACGATGATTCAGCAGTTCCTGGTTATCCGCAACATGCCGACGCCCGGTAGTGAGGCAGCCAAGGCGCGCGAAGAGCGCATGGCACGCAAGGGCAAACTCTTGGCGACGGATGGTGACATCATCGTTGTTGAGGAGCCCAAGAAGCCGATTCAGCGTCAGCAGCCGGTGAGCAAGAACCGCGCCAAGAAGCAAACCGGCCCCAAACAGTAGAGAGACGAGACCTCGTGACTGAGAAGCTTGATGTGATCAAAGGTGACGCACTCGCGAATGCAGCGAGTGGCGCGACGGCGGAGGTGTCGGCCGAGGCGGGCCCTGACGCGCCCGTCGCGTCTCAGGATTCGCCCGTGAACGGCGCCGAGGGACCTGCCGTGGAGTCGTCTCAGGACGACGCCCCGACGCAGAGTCAGTTGGAGCAGGAAGGCGACATTGCCGCGGATTACATCGAGGAATTTCTCGACATCTGCGACCTCGATGGAGACATCGACATTGATGCCCGGAACGGCCGCGCCTACCTGTCGGTCAACACGACCGACGAGGACAACCTGCGGGTGCTGAGCAAGCCGGACACGGTGAATGCCCTGCAGGAACTCACCCGACTTGCGGTGCAGAACAAGACCGGCTCATTCTCTCGCCTGATCCTGGACATCGGGGGCTCACGCGCCGCTCGCGAGGCCGAGCTGGCGGCCTTGGTGGCTCGCGCCGTGGAACGCATTGAAGGCGGAGCCGCCGAGGCTGCATTGCCCGCCATGTCGTCGTACGAGCGCAAGCTCGTACATGATCTGGTTGCTGCTCGCGGGTACATGTCCGCCTCCCACGGCGAGGGTCGTGACCGCCACACGGTCATCACCCCCGTCTAGTCATAGCTTGTGACAGAGACACTCGAAACAGAACCGGCCGCCGCGGCCGTGTTGTTCGGCGAGCAACTTGCCGTTGCTCGTGCCTTTACCAGCAATTTGGCTGGTCAGGGGGAAGAATTGGGACTGATCGGCCCCCTGGAGTTGCCTCGCCTGTGGAGCCGTCATGTGCTCAACTGCGCCGTGATGGCCCCTCTGTTGCGACCCGGCCTGGTGGGCGATGTCGGCTCGGGAGCGGGTCTTCCCGGGCTTGTTCTGGCCATCGCCCGTCCCGACGTGACCTTCGTGCTCATCGAACCGATGGAGCGTCGCGTGGCGTGGTTGACCGATCAGGTCAACGCATTGGGGCTGGCCAACGTCACGGTCGCGCGAGCCCGTGCCGAGGACGTCAAGCTCAAGCATCCGCTCGACCAGGTGACGGCACGGGCCGTGAGCGCCTTTCGCACACTGATCCCGCTCACCGCTCCTCTTCTCCGTGCGGGTGGCGAACTGCTCCTGATGAAGGGGGAGCGCGCATCGGCCGAGGTTGAGGGTGCGGCCAAGGCCATCCAGAAATACCGTGTACACGATGTCGAAATTCTTACCCTGGGACAGGGCGTGCTTCCCGACGTTACCCGGGTAATCAGGGCTACAGTGAAGTAGTCCTCGATGGCCTCTCCCACGAATCACAAGCGCAAAGGTTTCACGTGAAACATCCTGGTGAAGACCAGCAACTTAGCAGTACGGCTCCGGATAATGACGGGCTCCCGCCGCTCGCACGCGAAATCGCCGAGCTGACCCGACGTCGTCAGGTCATTGCGACGGACACACTGCCGAAGCCTGCCAAGACTCGCGTTCTGACGATCTCCAACCAGAAGGGTGGAGTCGGCAAAACGACAACGGCCGTCAACCTCGCTGCTGCGCTGGCCCGACAGGGGGCACGCGTTCTCGTGATTGACCTCGATCCGCAAGGGAACGCCTCGACGGCCCTCGGCGTGGAGCATCACGCCGAGATGCCCAGCGTGTACGACGTCATTGTCAGTGACCTTCCCATGCAGGACGTCGTTCAAAAGAGTCCTGAATTTGGGGCGCTGTACTGTGTGCCGGCCACGATCCACCTGGCCGGGGCTGAAATCGAGCTTGTTTCCCTCGTTGCTAGGGAGCAACGCCTGCACCGGGCATTGGATCTGTACCTCAAGGGCCTTGACGATCCCTTCGACTATGTCTTCATCGACTGTCCGCCCTCCCTGGGGCTTCTGACCATCAACGCGTTTGTTGCCGCGCGCGAGGTTCTGATACCCATCCAGTGTGAGTACTACGCACTCGAGGGCCTGAGTCAGCTCCTCAAGAATATCCAGCTGATTGAAAAGCATCTGAATCCTGACCTCACGGTGTCCACAATTTTGCTGACGATGTACGACGGCCGCACGAACCTCGCGAACCAGGTCGCTCAGGACGTGCGTGATCACTTCCCGGAGCAGGTTCTCGAAACCCTTATTCCGCGGTCTGTGCGCGTTTCTGAGGCGCCGAGTTACGGGCAGAGTGTGATCAGTTACGACTTGAACTCAGCAGGATCGCTCTCCTACCTCGAAGCAGCGGCCGAGATTGCCCGTCGTGGGGCACCTAAAACAGGGGAACAGCGCTAATGGCAGCAAAACGTACGGGTTTGGGCCGCGGAATCGGCGCGCTTATCCCGATTTTGGAGAATCCGACCGCGGATCGCCCGGTTGACGTGTTCTTTCCCCGTTCTGTGCCGGAAGAAGAAGAGGAGAACTCCGCGCTTGTTGCCGTGCCCGGAGCGCGCCTGGCACATCTCAGCGTCGCTGACATCGTACCAAACTCACAGCAACCGAGGACAACCTTCGACGAGGGGGACCTCGCTGAGCTGGTGCACAGCATCCGAGAGGTTGGCGTTCTGCAGCCGATCGTGGTGCGCCCTCTGCCCGAATCGGCAGGCAAGTACGAGCTGGTCATGGGGGAGCGGCGCCTTCGAGCCAGTAAAGAAGCTGGTCGGGACACAATTCCGGCAGTCGTTCGTGAGACAGCTGATGTGGATATGCTCCGCGATGCCCTGTTGGAGAATCTGCACCGGGCGCAGCTCAATCCGCTGGAGGAAGCATCCGCGTACCAGCAGCTTCTCGCGGATTTCGGCATCACCCAGGACGAACTCGCGTCCCGTATCGGACGGTCCCGTCCGCAGATCACGAATACAATCCGCCTGCTCAAACTGCCTGAGCCCGTTCAGGTGCGCGTCGCCGCCGGTGTCTTGAGCGCAGGGCATGCGAGAGCAATCTTGTCGGTGGGGGAGTACCAGGGCATGCTGAGTCTGGCCGACAAGATCGTGAACGAAGACCTCTCCGTTCGCGCGGCGGAGGCCGCTGCGGCGTCCGGGCCCAAGGTCGAAAAAGCCAAACCGTTGCCCGGAAGACGCCAGGGACACCTCGATGAGATCGCGGAACACCTCGGCGACCGGCTCGACACGCGCGTTAGGATCAATCTGGGAGCCCGCAAAGGCCAGATTACCGTCGATTTCGCCACAATCGGCGACCTGAATCGCATTCTGGGTTCTCTGGGAGAGCCTGGATACGGTCCCAGCGAGACCTAAATCCACGTTTCACGTGAAACATGGTCCGCCTGCACGCGCAGGCGGACCTTTTTCCCCTTCGCCAACGCCCATGCGACCTCGAGACACCGCCCTCTCCAGCTCTCGACAGCGTCTCGCCCGCATGGAGTTGCGCTCCTGAGTGGCGGCTGCGACGGTCCCACCGTGGCGTCCACGCGCTGATCGAGCTTGTCGACATACCCTATTCTCAGGTCTCGACAGGCTCGACCAGCGCGGAATTGCCCTCCTGAGGGTCGACTGCGACGATCCCACACTATCGCCCGCACGCGCTGATCGAGCTTGTCGAGATCACCCATTTTCGGGTCTCGACAGGCCAGACCGAGGTGTTGCTGGGTTGCTGGGGGGCCAGTCGCGACCTTGCCGATATCGCCCGCACGCGCTGATCGAGCTTGTCGAGATCACCCATTCCCCGGTCTCGCCAGGCTCGCAGAAGGTGAAGACGAAGGTCATCTGTGTGGCCTTTTGAGTGTCGGTGACCGATTGTCCGGACTGTGGATAACTCACGTACGTCGAGGCCGAGCTTGCAGAGATGAATATCTGCAATTTTCGACCCAACCTCGCGCTAACTTTGGCGATCCCAATGATTCATTGGGATGCCTGGCGGGCAGACCGCGACACTTCGTACTCGCAATGGCATGTTTCACGTGAAACACGTCAATATTGGGTTCGACAAGGCTGGGTACAACTCTGTGGATAACTCCTCTTCTCGAAGTCCGGGGCCACAATGTGGGCATGCCATTCATGTACATTCTCAAGTGCTCCGATGGGTCGTACTACGTAGGAAGCACGTGGCAGCTGTTGCGCAGAGTCTGGCAACACAACAACGGTGGGGGAGCGCAATACACGGAGCATCGCCGGCCCGTGGTCCTGGTCTATTACGAAGAGTACGAACGAGTCTCGGAAGCCTATGGGCGGGAGAAGCAGGTGCAGAACTGGGGAAGGTTGAAGCGAGAAGCATTGAGCCATGGCCGGCAGCAGGATTTACCATGGCTCAGCAGGGCGTCAGCGGAGTGCAGGCCCGAGGAATGAGATTGATGCCCGTGGGAGGCCACGGGCTAGCAGTGATGGTCGGGCCGGGACGAATGCGCTGCGACATCGAAGGTATGTGGGCGCCGTCGTTTCACGTGAAACTTCCGGCGGGGGACGTCGGGGTCGGGGAGAATCACTCGCGGTGTACGGGACCCATGAAGGGGAGCGCGCAGTCGCTGTGTAGTGGTGGAGACCCAGACACGGAGGAAAGAGACGGGATCGATGAGGGTGGGATTGCGCTCTAGGACTGAGGTTCAGTGAGGGGCGAGCCGTCCGGGGAAGCGGGGGGAGAGTTTCACGTGAAACAGTGGCACGGGAACATTGGTCGCTTCGCCCTGATCCCCTTAGCCACCGTCCTGCGTGGAGCGCTCCTCCGGACTGTTGGGAGGCGAGAACTGTACACAGCAAGCCGCGGCGACTGCGGGCCCGAACAGCGTGGGCGTGCGTCCGGGTGGTAAAGACCACGCCCAGTGAGGCTGCCGGTGCGGCCGTCGGCTGTGTCGATGCCCAGGGTGCCTTGATGGGTGCGGTGGTCGGTTCGGTCGAGAATGCACTGCAGAGAGAGGCTGGTGTGCCGTGCGACGCCGGCACACGACTGGGTGTGATCTCGACAGGCTCGATCAGCGTGGGGGTGTGGGCGCTTGGCGCCTGCGCTGTGCGCGGTGACCGGGTGTATTCGGCAGACCTGCGTGGAGGCGACTCGTGCGTTGGTCGAGCTTGTCGAGACCGTCTAGTAGATCGAGGTGCGGCGGCGGTACACAGGTGGGTGTGATCTTGACAGGCTCGATCAGCGTGGGGGTGACGTGGGGGTGACGTGGGGGTGACGTGGGGGTGACGCGGGGGTGACGCGGGGGAGGGGTGAAGGGGCCCGATCAGCCGGTTTCACGTGAAACATACTGTCGGGGCTCACGGCCGCCGACAGGACGGAGTTGAGTGCTGCTAGGAAGCGTCAGCCATGGCGACACGCGCCAGGGCCGTGTAGACGGCGCCGAGTGTCTGTCCGGACGCCTCAATCGCCTGGGGAACCAGCGACGTCTCCGTCAATCCGGGGCAGACGTTCGCTTCCAGGAACCAGGGCGTCCCCTCGGCATCCACGATGAGGTCAATGCGAGAGATATGACGCAAACCCAGGAGCTTGTGAATGGCGACGGCGGTGGCGCTCACACGCTCCGCAACATCGGCGGGGATGCGCGCAGGCGTGTAAAAGTCCGTTTCGCCGGCGTTGTAGCGCGCCTCGAAGCTGTAGACGCCACTGACCGGCACAATTTCGACCGCAGGAAGCGCCTCAGGGCCGTGAATACCGTCCACAACGGCCACAGCAAGCTCTGTGCCCTCCACCTGCGACTCAACGAGCGCGACATCGGCGTAGGTGTAGGCATCCACCATTGCGCGCGGCAGGGCGCCTGCGGCGGCCACGATGGTGACACCCTGCGCGGAGCCGCCCTGAGCGGGCTTCACGACCACCGGAGGGTTGAGGGCGCCCAGCAGGTGCTCGAGCACGCTGGATGCACCCAGATCCCGGAATGTCTCCTTGGATAGAGCAATCGACGAAGGGGTGTCGTATCCGGCCCGACGAACAAGCTCCTTCGCGACGGGCTTCGACCAGGCCAGGGCCGAGGCCTCGCCGCGTGAGCCCACATAGGGAATCCCCGTCGTGCCGAGGAGCGAGCGTAGGGCGCCGTCTTCGCCCGTGGCTCCGTGCAGGGCCGGCCAGATCACATCCGGGCGGCGCTCGGCCAACTCAGCCAACAGGCCGGCGCCCGGATCGAGGACCGTGACGCGGTGGCCCATTCCGGTGAGCGCATCGGCCACGCGCCGTCCGGAGCGCATGGACACATCGCGTTCATGCGAAATCCCGCCGGCGAGAACAACAATGTCCAGTGTGGGGGCGGTCTCGGTGACGGTTGCGTCCGATGCAGTTTTTTCACTCATGATCAGGCCTTTTCCCTCGGTTGTTGTTCACGGTAGTCACTGAGGACCCGGGAACTGGGTTGCGAAGCTGGTAGTGACGCTGGATTACGAAATGTTCGGCGGGCCAGCGGCGAAGCGCTGCCCGTCGTGCTGCGGGTTCAGGGACCCGGTGCCGGCGAACGTGTCGAGCAGGTCCAGCTCACCTCGGATGACCGTGGCCAGGCGCCGAATTCCGATCCGAATGTTTTCGGGGGTCGGGTAGCAGAACGACAGGCGCATGTTCTGCCGCCCGGCCCCGTCGGCGAAGAACGCCGTGCCGGGTGTGTAGGCCACGAGCTCCTTCACCGCCCGGGGAAGCATGGCCTTGGAATCGAGTCGGTCCGGCAGAGTGACCCATACGTAGAAGCCACCATTCGGGTTCGTCCACGTGAGTTCGGGCAGATATTCCTGCAGGGCGTCCAGCATCGCATTCTTGCGTTCGTGGTACACGCCTCGGAAGGTGTTGATCTGACCCTTCCAATCGGCGGTCGACAGGTACTCGGAGATGATGAGCTGGGTAAACGAACTGGGGGAGAGCACGGCGGCCTCGTTGGCCAGAACGAGTTTCTCGCGGATGGCGTGCGGGGCGAGGGCCCAGCCGACACGAAACCCCGGGGCCAGGGTCTTGGAGAACGTACCCAGGTAGACGACACCGTCGCGCTCGACCGAGCGGATGGCATCCGGCGCCGGGCGGTCAAAGTACAGCAGCCCATACGGGTTGTCCTCGAGCACCAGAATATTATTGGAGCGACAGATTTCGAGAATCTCGAGACGTCGCGCCCAGGAGAGCGTGACTCCGGCAGGATTGTGAAAGCTGGGAATCGTATACAAAAACTTGATTGTGCGGCCCGCGGCCTTCAAACGCGCAATATGCTCCCGCAGTGCTTCCGGGATCATGCCGTCGGCGTCCATGGGGATATGGTCGACATCGGCCTGATACGAGCGAAAGATGACCATGGCGGTCACGTAGCTGGGACCCTCGGACAGAACCACGTCACCGGGATTCAGAAAGAGCTTGCTGACCAGTTCGAGGGCGTGCTGAGACCCGGTCGTCACGACGACGTCGTCGGCGTTCGCACGGATGCCTTCGAGGGCCATGACCTCGGTGATCTGCTCCCGGAGAATGGGAACTCCCTGACCAGAGCCATATTGCAGGGCCGTGGGACCCTGCTTGGTCATGACGCGAGACATGGCATCGGTGACGAGATCGTTCGGCAGCGCGGCCACGTACGGCATGCCGCCGGCGAGGGAAACAACCTCGGGACGACTGGCCACGGCGAAGAGTGCCCGCACTTCGGAGGCCTTGAGCCCGGCGGCTCGTTCGGCGTAGTGGTGGTACCACGGGTCGAGATTGTTGCCGGCTTGGAGAGGGCCTTGTGTAGTCACGTCACGTCCGATCTGTTCAAGCCTTAATCGTATGGGGTGCGAGAGGGGTCCCGGGGACACGCTGCATGCATGAAAAAACCCGCCCGGCGTGAGCCGGGCGGGTCAATCAGGTGACGGGGTGACTACGCGAGGTAGTCGGCCAGGTCTGCTTCGAGCGCAGGCTTCGGCTTGGCGCCGATGACGGTCTTGACGACCTCACCCTTCTGGAAGACCTTCATGGCAGGAATCGACGTGATCTGGTACTTGGCAGCGAGTGCCGGGTGGTCGTCCACGTTGAGCTTGACGATGTCGAGCTTGTCGGAGTTCTCCGACGCGATCTGGTCGAGGATCGGGCTGACGGCGCGGCAGGGGCCACACCATTCGGCCCAGAAGTCCACCAGGACGGTCTTCTCGTTGTTGATGACTTCCTGATCGAAGTTGGCCTCGGTTACGGCGCGTGCAGTCATGTGGTTCTCCTTAGTTGGTAGCTGTTGCGAGTTCGGTGTCGCCGGCCGTGGCCAGCAAGTCTTGGGGGAGGGTGCTCAGGTAGTGTTCCGCGTCGAGCGCGGCCGCACAACCTGATCCGGCAGCCGTGACGGCCTGACGGTAGCTGGAGTCGATGACGTCGCCGGCGGCGAAGACGCCGGTCTGGCTCGTTTTCGACGAACGGCCGGCGACCGCGATGGTGCCTTCCGTGGTGAGGTCCAGCTGGCCGTGGATCAGATGCGTGCGCGGGTCGTTTCCGATCGCAATGAACACGCCGCCGAGCGGCAGGCTCGTCTCGGATCCGGAGACGGTGTCCCGAAGAGTCAGTCCATCGACGGCCTCATCGCCGGTGATGCCGACGACTTCCGAGTTCCAGATGAATTCGATCTTCTCATTCGCGAACGCGCGCTCCTGCATGATCTTGGATGCGCGCAGCTCACTCTTGCGGTGAATGACGTACACCTTCTCAGCGAACCGGGTGAGGAACGTGGCCTCCTCCATGGCGGAATCTCCGCCTCCGACGACGGCGATGGTCTTGCCCTTGAAGAAGAATCCGTCGCACGTGGCGCACCAGGACACTCCACGACCCGACAGGCGCTCTTCGTCGGTCAGGCCGAGCTTGCGGTACGCCGAACCCGTGGCGAAGACCACGGACAGTGCCTCATGGGTCTCGCCGGAGCCGAGCGTGATCGACTTGACCGCGCCGGTGAGGTCGAGGGATTCGACGTCGTCGTAGACAACCTCGGTCCCAAACCGCTCCGCCTGCTCCTGCATCTTGGTCATGAGTTCGGGCCCCTGCACGCCATCCGGGAAACCCGGGAAGTTTTCGACCTCGGTCGTGTTCATCAGCTCGCCGCCGGCCTCCACGGAGCTCGCGATGAGCAGCGGCTTCAGGTTGGCTCGAGCGGCGTAGATGGCGGCCGTGTAGCCGGCCGGCCCCGAACCGATGATGATGATTTGGCGCACGCGCACTCTCCTAGCGGTCGGTGAAAAAATCTGAAGGAATGTGGGCCCGCTTGGCCCATTGCCCGGTACAACACATCCTAATCGGCAGGTATTCCAGTACCTGAGTGCTGCTACGTCTGCACGGCGAGCACACGGCAACCGGCCGACCGTCTAGCTCGCGAGCCGCAGACGGCTACTGGGCCACCGGGCGAGTCGGCGCGCGCTAGCGGCGCAGGCGAGCCCGGAGCGGCGTGAGGAACGCACTCAGCTCTGCGCTGCGCATCAGGAGCAGCATCCCCAGGTACGACGCGGCCATCACCGTACCGATAATGAGCATCGTCAGGATGGCTGTCCCGCGATTGAGAACGGCGAATCCGTCTTCCGTCGTGCCGCCCAGCAGGAACAACAGGGTCAGGCCGAGAATCACCGGGAGCACGGCCGCGGCGAGGTACTTCACCAGACTGCGGGTGATGCGGCGGCCGTCGATTCCGCCGAGTCGCCGCCGCAGCAGCAGGGCGGCCAGCGCCGCCTGCAGAGCGCCCGAGATCGTAATCACGAGCGCAATGCCGACCGCGATCCACTCATCGGGCAGGAACGCGCATCCCAAGACGCCGATGATGAGGATGGTGACCTGGAACAGGGTGAAGAAGAAGGGGGTGCGCGTGTCCCCGAGCGCGTAGAACGTGCGCTGCAGAACGAACAGCACACAGAACGGGACGAGTCCCAAAATGAAGGCGATGATCACGTTGCCGATGCCCTGCACCTGGTCGTAGGGCTGCACGAAGACCCGGGCGAAGGGGTAGGCGCACACGCCGATCACCAGGGTGGCCAGCATGATCAACAGGGCCGTGCCGCGAATCGCGCTGGAGGCATCCGTTTTCACGAGGGCGAGCTTGCCGAGCGAGGCATGCTCGCTCATCCGCGTGAAGTACGCCGTAGCCACAGACACGGTGATGACCGAATGCGGCAGCATGAAGATGAGCCAGGCCGTGGTGAGCACGGCCACGGATGCCTTGTCACCGGCGAGCGTGACGACCTGCGTCTCGATGATCCCGGCGGTGGTGGTGAGCAACAGCATCCCGAAGGTCCAGCCCGCCATCTTGCCGGCCGCGCCGAGACCCACTCCGCGAAAGCGGAAATCCGGTCGGAAGCGCAGTCCGATGCGGTGCCAGAAATAGAACAAGACCACGGCCTGAGCGACGACCCCGAGCGTGGCGCTGCCCGCGAGCACGGCGATCATGGCGGCGGTGAGTTCACCGGCCGAGCGGAGGCCGTTCGGATCGGCGCCGTACAGCGCGCCGAAGACGAGCAGGCCGGCGATGGCCACCACGTTGTTGAGCACGGGAACCCAGGTGAACGGGCCGAAGGACCGACGTGCGTTGAGCACCTCGCCGAGCAGGGTGTAAAGGCCGTAGAAGAACATTTGCGGCACGCACCAGTACGCGAAGGCGATCGCGAGCTGCAGCTGGTCGGGCGGCAGGTTCACGCCGATGATCCCGGTGATGAACGGCACGAGCAGGGTGGCTGCGATTGTCGCCACGGCCAGTACGAGCAGGGCCAGGGTGAGGAGCTTGTTGATGTAGCCCGTTCCACCGTCGGTGTGCAGGCTGGCCCGCACAATCTGGGGCACGAGCACCGCGGTGAGGATTCCGCCCGCAACGATGACGTACACCGTGTTCGGCAGCTGGTTGGCGATGGCAAAGGTGTTGGCGCTCGCCCCGAACTGTCCGATGATGCCCGCGAGCACGATGAGCTTTATGAATCCGAGGATCCGGGACACGATCGTGCCGGAGGCGAGGAACGCGCTCGCCCGGCCGATGCCGCCGGACGTGGCCGTGTCAGTCATTCGTTCTCGCGAATGGTGGACGCCTCGGCGGGGGTCTCCTCGAGCTGGTCGGTGTCGGCGCGCACTGGGTCTCCTTGACGTTCCTTGCGGCGGCGCACGATGTTGCGCCAGATTCCGAATCCGAAGAACAGGAACGCGATGGATGCGACGACCCACGCCCCGATCCCTTCCCAATCGGCATGCACATTCACGGCGATAACAGCCGGTTCTCCGATCGCGACCCCGTTTGGTGAGTACATGGTGACGCGCAGGGCGACTTCCCCATTTCCGACGGCGGCGGTGACCGGGACCGTGATGGTCAACGCCGAATTCGCGTTGATCGTGGCGTCAATGTCGCTTTCGACGAGCAGGCGTCCATTCGAGGGGACCACTTGCACGCGTACGGTCACGGTCTGGTTCAGCTCGTTCCGCAGGGTGATGGGAAAATCCACCTTGTCGGCGGCCACATTGATGGGACCGCGGGTGGTGACAGCCACGGACGTGAGAATTCCGGCCGATTTGGTCAGGCTCGCCTGCACGTTCTCCACCCAGAGGCCGGGCTGCGCGGTCCAGCCGGGGGACAGTAGCGCGAGCAGGTTGAGGCGCTGCGGGGCGGTCACCGTGAGTGCGTCTTCCACGGATGCCGCGAACGCTCTCACCTGCACTTCGGCGTCGCGGAGCTGGCGAACCAGGTCCACGCGGTCGGCGGATTCAGTCTGGCCGCGGAATGAGATGGTGTCCGCGACGGGCGCGCTGAGCGCGTTGGCGAGTGTCGCCGGTGTTGCCCACTGAACGCCGGCGAGGGCGTCGAGGGTTGCGCCGAGCCGGCTGTCGGCGGATGAGGCGCCATGATCGAGGGTCGCGAGCAGGGTGCGCGGGCTGCGGATGTCCTCGGCGGAGACGATGGCGAGCAGGGACCGCGCCTCGGCGACGGCCTCTCGCCAACGGGCATCCGTCGGCGCCTGGGCGGCCGCGTTAATGGCATCGCTCACGGCCTGGTCGGCGACGAGGCCGCGCCCGTCATCGTGAGCGAAGACGCTGTTGGGGGTGAAGGAATCGGACTGCCGAGTGTTTCCACTCGAGAGAATGGTGGTGGTGAGGCCGTTCGCCGTGAAGGTGGCCAGGTCCGCTCGCGCCACGCTGTTCTCGCGGGGCCACACGATGTCGGTCGCCGTGTAATTCCAGGCCAACAGTTCGGCACTCGTGGGGATCCGACCGGCGACCGGCTCGTCTGTCACCCGCGTTGTGGGCGACGTGGACTCAGGGGGCGACGTGAAGTTGGCGGGATCGATGAGAGCCTCGAAGGAGAGCGGTTCCAGAAGTGTTTCTGCGCCGGATTGCGTCTCGAGCGACGCATCGGAATTCGCATACCGTAACGGGAATATATCGTTTGTGGCCGTGGAAAGTCGGTCGAGCCAGGCGATGGCGCTCGGCGGTGCGGCGTTTCCGAGCAGACGAATCGACACGATGATGCGCGGGTCGAGTGCGAGGGCGACCGGCCGGTCGAAAACGGCATCAAGCTGGGTCGTGAGCATCCCGGACGGAGCCGTAAACGCCTGCAAATCGTCGGCGGGCAGCAGGCCGGATGACGTCTCCGGGGTTGTGATTCGAGCCACCGTGGCGAGGGCGACCGGTGTCACGATGTCGCCGAGATCCCACACGAAGGTGCCGCGCCCCCAAGCCGTCGCGTCACCGACGGTGAACTGGGCGGCCACGCCGCGGGCGCCCCACGCATTGCTGACGTCGAGTCCGATGTTGGCTGCCGGCACAACGATGGGCAGGGTCAGGGTAGCCCCCGCCGCAATCGGCGCGGTTGTCGGCGTAGCCAACAGCAGGTCCCCGCTGTTGGCGCCGTGGTCCGGACGAAGCCAGTTCTCCAAAGCTGCCCGACTGGTCAGGGCGCGTTCCGCGAGCGACACATCGACGGTGCCGATCCCCACCGCCGCACTCGTCCCGTTCTGTACCGTCACGGTCAACGCCAGATCCTCGCCGGGGTGCAGTGACGGTGACGCGGTCGGGGTAACCGTGACCGACACAGCGTCCGACCCGTTCGTTTCCGTGGGCGCGGTCGTTCCGCTCACCGCGAGGGCCGGTGCTCCGAGAAAACCGAGCATGGCCGTGACGAGCACGGCTGCCGACAGCCGCCACAAGCGGGCCGGGCGGTGCACCGAACGGCGTCGGTTCGCCGTGGGCACTGGCCGGCGCGCAGGATCACAATCGGCCATCATGTAACGGATTCTACGGCTTGCATGCCGAGAGCACGCTGCGCCGGCGCCGCCAGTCGGTCCCCGCGCACATTCCCAACGGTAATATAGAGCCATGCAGAGTGTCGCGGCAGCCCTCGATCGGCTGGGTGACCTGGCTGCGTCCCCCACAATTTCTCGCTTGGCGAACGTGTTTTCCGTTGCCGGACATGAGCTCGCCCTGGTCGGTGGCCCGGTTCGCGATGCCTTCCTCGACCGGCCGACGCACGATCTCGACTTCACCACGGATGCCACGCCGGACCAGATTCTCAAACTCGTGAAACCGATTTCCGAGGCCCAGTGGGACATCGGTCGCGCCTTCGGCACCATCGGTGCACAGATGAACGGCGAGACCGTAGAAATCACGACCTATCGCGCCGACAGCTACGACGGTGAGACACGCAAGCCGGACGTTGTGTTCGGAACGAGCCTGGAAGACGACCTGCTGCGTCGGGATTTCACGGTCAACTCACTCGCCCTGCGGCTGCCGGCGGTCACGCTGGTGGATCCGTCCGGCGGTATCGACGACCTGCTGGCCGGGGTATTACGGACGCCGTCCACCCCGGAGGTCTCGTTCGGCGACGACCCGTTGCGCATGCTCCGGGCGGCGCGGTTCACCGCCCAGCTCGGCTTCAGGCTCGATCTCGACACGGCGAACGCCATGGATGAGATGAGCGAGAGCATCCGCATCATATCCGCGGAACGCGTGGGGGAGGAGATCTCCAAGCTTCTGCTCGCCGAGAATCCGAGGGCCGGCATCGAGGTGCTCATGCAGTCGGGTCTGGCTCAGATCGTGCTTCCCGAGATTCCGGGGCTCCAACTCGAGACCGACGAGCACCACCACCACAAAGACGTCTACCAGCACACGCTCACGGTGCTGGAGCAGGCCATCGGCTATGAGAAGTCCCGCGGCAAGCTCGATCCGGCCGGAGACCTCATCGTGCGCCTCGCTGCACTGCTGCACGACATCGGCAAGCCGGCCACGCGCAAACTGGAGTCGGGCGGGGTCGTGAGCTTCTACCACCATGATGTTGTCGGAGCCAAGCTGGCCAAGAAGCGGCTGCGCGCCCTGCGCTTCGATAACGACACCATCAGCGCGGTCGCCCGCCTTGTGGAACTGCACCTGCGCTTCTTCGGCTACACAGAGGGCGCCTGGACCGACTCCGCGGTTCGGCGATACGTGCGCGACGCGGGTGACCAACTCGAACGCCTGCATATCCTCACCCGCGCCGATGTGACCACGCGCAATCGCCGCAAGGCCGATGCGCTCGGCTTCGCCTACGACGACCTTGAAGCGCGCATCGCCGACCTCGCCGAGCGGGAAGAGATCGACGCCGTGCGCCCGGACCTTGACGGCGAGCAGATCATGGCCATCCTTGGGGTGAAGCCGGGCCCTGAGGTCGGCGAAGCGTACCGGTATCTGCTCGAACAGCGTCTTGATGACGGACCCATCGGCGCCGATGAGGCCACCCGCCGGCTGTTGGCCTGGTGGTCGGCGCGCGGCCAGGTCCCGCCGACCGGCTAGTCCTCCCCACGGCCGGGGAACGGATGTTCCGCACCGACTCATCACCCGTCGCACCCTGTCCGCGGCGGCCCTGTCACACTCGGCTGCGGCGGGTCGCGCAGGTGAAACGTGGTCAACAGGGGTCGATGGTGGCGAAAGTTGCCGGCTTCCGGTAGTCTGGGCAGGTTGTCTGTGCGCCGGAATCCCGGCCTCCACGTTTAACACATGCAGAACCCTCCTGCTGCAGAAAGTCTGCAGCCGTTTAGTCCGAAGGAGGTGGGTTAGTCATGCATCAGTACGAACTTATGGTTATCCTCGATCCCGAGATCGATGAGCGCACCGTAGCTCCCAGCCTTGACAAGTTCCTCAACGTTGTTCGCAACGATGGCGGAACCATTGACAAGGTTGATGTCTGGGGTCGTCGTCGTCTCGCTTACGAGATCAACAAGAAGACCGAAGGCATCTATGCCGTTGTCGACTTCACCGCGAACGCCGACGCAACGGTCGAGCTCGACCGTCAGCTGAAGCTGTCGGAAGCCGTCATGCGCACCAAGGTGCTCCGCGCCGAAGAGGGCATCGCCCAGGTAATCGTCGCCGGCCAGCTTGCCGCCGAGAAGGCCGCCCGCAAGGCAGCCAACCCGAAGGTAATCGCCGCCAAGGCTGAAGCCGCCGTAGCCGCACAGGCTGCCAAGGTTGCCGCTGCTGCGAAGCCGGTCGTCGAAGCGCCCGCCGCGAAGGCTCCCGCCAAGGACTCGGCCCCGGCCGAGACCGAGGCTGACGTCGCCGCTGCTGCTGCAGCCAAGGCTGAAGCCGCTGCTACGAAGACGGCAGCTAACGTTGCCGCCAACGTCGCCGCACTGGCCGCCAAGATTGCCGCTTCTGCGAAGCCTGCTGCCAAGGTCACCGAGGCTCCGGCCGACGCGACCGACAAGGCAAGCGACAAGTAGACCATGGCCGGCGAGACCGTAATCACCGTGGTGGGCAACCTCACCAGCGATCCGGAACTGCGTTACACGCAGAACGGGCTGGCGGTTGCCAACTTCACCATCGCATCCACTCCGCGCACGTTCGATCGCGCAGCAAACGAGTGGAAAGATGGCGACGCGCTGTTCCTGCGCGCGAGCGTTTGGCGTGAATACGCCGAACACGTGGCCGGTTCACTGACCAAGGGCTCGCGTGTCATCGCCTCCGGGCGTCTCAAGCAGCGTTCGTATGAGACGAAGGAAGGTGAAAAGCGCACGAGCATGGAGCTCGAGATCGACGAAATTGGTCCTTCGCTGCGCTACGCCACCGCCTCGCTCACTCGCGCGCAGTCATCCGGTCCTCGCGGCGGCACTCCCGTCGCGCAGGGCAAGGACGAGCCCTGGGCTCCGACCGCCCCCGCTGCATCCGGCGCACCTGCCGCATCCGGTGGGGACGTCTGGAACAGCCCGGGCAACTTCAGCGACGAGACACCCTTCTAAGCCGAGCCTTGGGCCTGGCTAAAAACTCTTAAGAAAGCAAAGGAAATCATGGCTGGAAAGTCGAGCGGCGACCGCCGCAAGCCGCTCCGCGGTGCTAAGGGTGGCAAGAACGCTGCCCCCGCGAAGTCGATCCGGGTTGGTGTCATCGATTACAAAGATGTCCCCACCCTGCGTAAGTTCATCTCCGAGCGTGGAAAGATTCGCGCGCGTCGTATCACCGGCGTCTCCGTCCAGGAACAGCGCCTCATCGCGCGTGCCGTCAAGAACGCCCGCGAAATGGCTTTGCTGCCCTACGCCGGCTCAGGCCGGTAGGGAGCCCACACATGTCGAAATTGATTCTGACGCATGAGGTTTCTGGCCTCGGTGCACCCGGCGACGTCGTAGACGTCAAAAACGGGTTTGCTCGCAACTACCTCGTCCCGAAGGGCTTCGCAATTGCGTGGACCCGCGGTGGCGAGAAGCAGATCGAGCAGATCAAGGCAGCCCGCGCAGCGCGCGAGCACGCCACCCTCGAAGAGGCACAGGCTCTCAAGGTTGCCCTTGAAGCCGCCAAAATCACGCTGGTCGTCAAGGCCGGCGCCGGTGGGCGTCTCTTCGGTTCCGTCAAGACCTCTGATGTAGCGCACGCCGTTGCAGCAGCCGGACTTGGTGTTGTCGACAAGCGCAAGATCGAGCTGTCCTCGATCAAGCTCACGGGACAGCACAAGGCGACTGTTCGCCTTCGTGACGAACTGAGCGCGACGATCACCCTCGTGGTGGTAGCCGCAAAGTAGCACGACACACCCGGTAGCGGAGCGCCCCCAGTGGGGGTTCTCCGCTACCGGTGGTTAAGGACCCGAATGCATACCCAGTCCGCTGTTCTGTGCACAGGTGAGCATGCTTTTCACCAACATTCAAGTCATGGTTGAGGCTACTTTTCTCACAAGCATGTGGAAACTGTTAATGCCCGGTCAAAAGCGGTTTACTGAAATGTTTTCCAGACTTATCCACAAGTGAGTGCACAGGTTGTGCACACGTATCGCGGCGTTTCGCCCAGATTACTCACAGAGTTATCCACAGGGTCGTTTGTTTGCCGTCCCGCACAGATTTAGTGTGGGCGAGCGCCGAACTTGACGTTGTTGGTGCGTCGGGGCCCGCTGTCACTGGCTTCTGATACACCTGAAAATAAGCGAAGAGAGAGGTGCCGAGTGTCAATTGCACAGTTGGGCCTGGCCACGCCGAAGACCGCGGAGCCACGCCAGACCGAACGCATGCTGCCGCATGACCTCCTGGCGGAGCAGAGCGCCCTCGGCGGCATGATGCTGAGCAAAGATGCCGTGGCCGACGTTGTCGAGACCGTGCGCGGCGGGGACTTCTACGTTCCCAAGCACGAGATTATCTTCGACGCCATCCTCTCGCTCTACGCGCAGGGGGAGCCGACCGATGTCATCACGGTCACCGACGAACTCACCAAGCTCGGCGAGCTGACCCGGGCCGGTGGCGCGGACTACCTGCATACGCTTACGAGCCTCGTCCCCACCGCAGCCAACGCCGGTTTCTACTCCACCATCGTGGCCGAGCGCGCCCTGCTCCGCCGCCTGGTCGAAGCCGGTACCCGCATCGCCCAAATGGGCTACTCCGGCGAGGGCGAGGTGCTCGACCTCGTCAACACCGCCCAGGCCGAGATCTACGCCGTGACGGGCGGCACTCAAACCGAGGACTACGTCCCCTTGACCGACGCCGTCACGGCCGCCATCGAAGAGATCGAGGCCGCCAAGCTCAAGGACGGTCAGATGAGCGGTGTTCCCACCGGCTTCGCCGACATGGATGAGCTCACCAACGGCTTCCACCCGGGTCAGCTGATCATTGTGGCGGCGAGGCCCGCGCTGGGAAAGTCCACCCTCGCCCTCGACTTCGCCCGCGCGGCATCGATCAAGCACGACATGCCCAGCATCTTCTTCTCCCTGGAAATGGGTCGCAGCGAAATCGCGATGCGTCTGCTCGCCGCCGAGGCATCCGTGCCCCTGCAAAGCATGCGCAAGGGAACCGTGGAGGCCAGGGACTGGACCACCATTGCCGCCACGCGCGGCCGCATCAACGACGCGCCCCTCTACATCGACGACAGCCCCAACATGACCCTCGTCGAGATTCGGGCCAAATGTCGCCGGCTCAAGCAGCGCATCGGACTCAAGCTCGTGGTCATCGACTACCTCCAGCTGATGACCAGCGGTAAAAAGGTCGAGTCGCGCCAGCAGGAGGTCAGCGAGTTCTCGCGGGCGCTCAAGCTCATGGCCAAGGAACTTCAGGTTCCCGTGATCGCGCTGTCACAGCTGAACCGTGGCCCTGAGCAGCGCGCCGACAAGATGCCCGCCATCTCCGACCTTCGCGAGTCCGGTTCGCTCGAGCAGGATGCCGACATGGTGATATTGCTGCACCGCGAGAGCGCCTACGAGAAAGACAACCCGCGCGCCGGCGAGGCCGACCTCATCGTCGCCAAGCACCGCAACGGTCCGACGCGCACCGTCACCGTGGCCTTCCACGGCCACTACTCGCGGTTCGCGGACATGGTCGCCGGCGGTTAGGCACCGGCTGCGGGCGCCCTCGTCTGACGGAGGGTGGCCCGGCCGGCGCAAGCCTGCGAGAGTAAGGCCATGACCCCTGAGAACACCCTCCACCCACACCCGGGCGGGTACGACCTCGTGCTGCGTGGCCGGCGGATCCTGACCGAGGCCGGCATCGGGCCGCATGAGGTCGGTGTGCGCGGCGGCGTGATCATGGCCGTCGAACCGCTCGGCGTCGGCCTGACCGCAACCACGGTCATTGAGCTGGACGACGCCGAGACCCTGATTCCGGGACTCGTCGACACCCACGTTCACGTCAACGAACCGGGTCGAACCGAGTGGGAGGGATTCGCATCCGCCACGCGCGCCGCCAGTGCCGGCGGGATCACGACGATCATTGACATGCCCCTCAACAGCATTCCTCCGACGGTGACCGTGGACGCGCTGGAGCTCAAGCGCGGCGTCGCCGCCGGCCAGGTGTTCTGCGACGTGGGTTTCTGGGGAGGTGCAGTGCCGGGCAACCTCGCGGACCTGCATCCGCTGCACCATGCCGGAGTCTTCGGGTTCAAGGCCTTTCTGGTGGATTCCGGCGTGGAGGAGTTTCCACCCCTGTCAGTCGATGAGATGGATGCCGCACTCATGGAGCTGGGAGTCGTCGACTCGATGCTGATCGTGCACGCCGAGGATGCGGGCACGATCAGCGAGGCGCCGCCGGCCCGAGGAGACCACTACGACACATTCCTGGCGTCGAGGCCCCGCGCCGCCGAGAACCTGGCCATCGCCGAGGTGATCGAACACGCCCGCACGACCGGGGCGCGGGCGCATATCCTGCACGTGTCGTCGTCCGATGCTCTGCCGCGTATCGCGGCTGCCAAGCGCGACCACGTTCGACTCACCGTGGAGACCTGTCCGCACTACCTGACGCTCACGGCGGAAGAGATTCCGAACGGGGCCACGGTGTTCAAGTGCTGCCCGCCCATCCGTGAAGCCGCGAACCGCGAGCTGCTCTGGCAGGGACTGCTCGACGGGACCATCGACTGCATCGTCTCGGACCATTCCCCAAGCACGGTCGAGTTGAAGAACCCGGACCGAGGTGACTTCGCTGTGGCGTGGGGCGGGGTCTCGTCACTGCAGCTGGGGCTGCCCGTGATCTGGACCGAGGCGCGCCGGCGCGGTATCGCCCTCGAACAGGTGCTGCGGTGGATGTCCGCGGCGCCGGCCCGAATCGCCGGTCTCGCGCACAAGGGGGCTCTCGCCGTCGGGTACGACGCCGATCTGGTCGTTTTCGCCCCCGACGACACGTTTGTCGTCGACGTGAGTCGGCTGCATCACCGCAACCCGATCACGCCATATGCCGGCCGGACACTCTCGGGCGTCGTGCGCACCACCTTCCTGCGCGGCGTGGCCGTCGACGGGCGCGAACCACGAGGGAGTCTGCTGCGTCGCGGCACGGCGTAGGCGCCGTCACCGGCCTCACCCCGCCGAAGCGGTCGGCCCCTCGCGCCGTTCGAATCGGCGCAGCAGCTCCGCCGCCACGCTCACGGCAATCGCTGCGGGCGCCTTCGACTGGATCTCCCTCATCCCGATGGGCGTGTGGATGCGGCCCAGTTCGGTGTCCGTATGCCCCTCCGCCCGCAGGCGAACCTCAAACCGAGACCACTTCGCGCTCGACCCGATCAGGCCGATCGAACCCAGGATGTGGCTGCGGAGGGCGGTGTCGCACAGCATCATGTCCTCGGCATGATCGTGCGTCATGATCAGCACGTGCGTACCGGGCGGCAGCTCGCTCACCACACTCTCCGGAGCGGGGGTGTGGCGAACGCGCAGCGTGGCCACGTTGCCGTGAAGAACGCTCAACCGGTCCTCGCTGACCATGTTCGCCCGGGAGTCAATGAGGTAAAGCTCAAGGTCGTGACGCGCGAGGATCCGTGCGAGCTCGAGGCCGACGTGGCCGAGGCCGAACACCGCGACGGCCGGCATCACCGGGACTGGCTCCAACAACATCGTGACCTCTCCGCCGCAGCACTGAACCCCGTGTATGGCCGGCGCCTTGTCGCTGAGCTGCATGGTCAGCATGTCCGGTTCGTCAGCATTGCGCGCCAGCATGTCGCGGGCGCGTTCGACGGCCGTCACCTCAAGGTTGCCCCCGCCGACGGTGCCCCAGGTCTCATCGGACGACACCACCATCTTCGCTCCGCCGGCGCGCGGAGCGTGGCCGCGGACCGCGGCGACAGTGACAATCACCCCGGCCTGGCGCGCCGCACGCAGACGCGTGAGGGCGTCCAGCCACTCCATGTCAGGCGTCCGCCAGCGCCGGGGCGAGCACGGTGTCGCGATCGGCCTCCTGACGTGCGCGGTTCAGCGCCCAGTACACGGCCTCCGGCGTTGCTGGTGACGCCAGGTCGACGCTGTGCCCGGGAGCCCCGAAGCTTGCTGCGGCCTGCCGGAGCGCTTCCCGCACGCTGAAGGCGAGCATCAGCGGCGGTTCGCCGACCGCCTTCGAGCCGTAGATCGCGCCGTCCTCGGTCGCACGCTCCAGCAGGGTGACGTTGAAGACCTGCGGCATCTCCGAGAAGCTCGGCAGTTTGTACGTGCTGGCGGACTGCGTGAGGAGGCGCCCCCGGCCCGGGCCGTCGCTTTCGTCCCACCGCAGGTCTTCCAGCGTGAGCCACCCGGCTCCCTGCACGAAGCCCCCTTCTATCTGGCCGATGTCGATCATGGGCGAGAGGGAATCGCCCACATCGTGCACGATGTCGACGCGACGGATCGTGTACGCCCCGGTGAAGCCATCCACCTCGACCTCCGTGGCGGCGGCGCCGTACGCGAAGTACTTGAACGGTTCACCCTGCATCAACTCCGGGTCCCAGTGCAGCCCGGCGGTGCGGTAGAAGCCGGCCGCGAAGAGTTGCACCCGCTGCAGGTAGGCGGCGCCGGCCACTTCGGCGAAGCTGAGAATCGCCGCGTTCGGTTTGCCCAGACCCGTGACCTGACCGTGTGCAAAACGCACGTCCTGGGCGTTCACGCCGATCAGACCGGCCGCGACATCGGCCATGCGTGACCGAATCTGGTCGCACGCGTCCTTCACCGCGCCACCGTTGAGATCGGTGCCGGAGCTCGCCGCAGTCGCCGACGTGTTGGGAACCTTGTCGGTGCGGGTGGGCGCCAGACGAACGGCCTCAAGGGGAATCCCGAGGGCGGTCGCCGCGACCTGGAGCATCTTGGTGTGCAGACCCTGCCCCATTTCGGTGCCGCCGTGGTTGATGAGCACCGACCCGTCCTTGTAGACGTGCACGAGCGCGCCGGCCTGGTTGAACGCCGCAAAATTGAAGGAAATCCCAAACTTGACCGGGGTCATGGCCAGCGCCCGTTTCATATGTGGGTGCGCGGCGTTGAACAGCGCGATCTGGTTGGTGCGGGCCTCAAAATCGCTGGTCGTAGCCACCTGCTCCCACACCGTCTCCAGCCGTTCCGCATGGCGAACCGGCTGACCGTAGGGGGTGGACTGGCCGGGACGGTAGAAGTTCCGCTGCCGCAGCACCGCCGCGGGCAAGCCAAGGGCCGGGGCGCAGCGCCCCAGGATATCTTCGATCACGAACATGCCCTGCGGGCCCCCGAAGCCGCGAAAGGCGGTCTGCGAGGTCTTGTTCGTCTTCGCGATCCGGCCGTGCACGTCAATGTCGGGGATCCAATAGGCATTGTCGACATGGCACAGCGCTCGTCCGAGAACAGGTTCTGACAGGTCCAGGCTCCAGCCGCCATCTGCGGTCAGGGTCGCTTCCAGGCCCAGAATGTGGCCGTCGTCGCTGAAGCCGACCCGCCACGTGACGTGAAACGGATGCCGCTTTCCGGTCATGGTCAGGTCTTGCGTGCGATTCAAGCGCACGCGCACGGGGCGGCCGGTGAGGAGCGCGCCGAGGGCCGCGACGGCGGCGAAGCCGTGCGGCTGCATTTCCTTGCCGCCGAATGCCCCACCCATGCGCAGGTTCTGCACCGTCACGGCGTTGCTGCTCAGGCCCAGGACGTGCGCGACGATCTCCTGGGTTTCCGACGGATGCTGCGTGCTGCTCTGCACGAACACCTGCCCGGCGTCGTCGATCTGGGCCAGGGACGCCTGTGTCTCGAGGTAGAAGTGTTCTTGTCCGCCGAACTCGGTCACGCCCTCGAACACCCGGGGTGCGGCGTCGAGGGCGGCACCGGCGTCACCCCGGTGCACGGTCCGGCTCATTCCCTGGAAGGATTCGGCCAGGATGGCCTCCGGCACGGTCACGATGGACGGCAGTGCGGCGTAGTCGACCTCGACGGCGCCGGCGCCGAGCCGGGCGGCCTCCGCGGTTTCACCGAGAACCCAACACACGGCCTGCCCGAAGAACATCACCTCGGACGGAAACAGCGGTTCGTCGCACTTGATGCCGGCATCGTTGATTCCGGGCACATCGGCCGCGGTGAGTACCCGCACGACGCCCGGCACCAGGAGTGCATTCTCGGTGCGCACACCGATGATGCGCGCGTGCGCGTGGCCCGCCTGCACCGGCCAGGCGGTCAGCACGCCGACCGTGTGCGCGGTGAGATCATCGGTGAACAGGGCCTTGCCCGTGGCGTGTTGCGCGGCACTTTCGTGCGCAATGCTGCGCCCGACGGCCGCGGCCGCCGGGCGGGCAGAGAGACTGCTCATGAGACGACCTCCTGGCCCTCAGCGACATCGCAGTAGAACTTGAGCATGGCCTGCTCGAGCATGGCGCTGCGATAGCGGGCAGTGGCCCGGTGGTCGTCCATCGGCGTGCCCTCCGTGCCGAGAACGCGGGCCGCCGCGGCCGCAGTTTCGCTGATCCACGGCCGGCCGATCAGGGCACGTTCCGTCTTTCGCGCGCGCAGCGGGGTGGCGGCCACTCCACCGAGGCCCACGCGGGCGCCACGAACGACGCCGTTCTGCACGTCGATCGCGACGGCAACGGCAACGCTCGAAATATCGTCGAAGCGGCGCTTGGAGATCTTGTGAAAGACGCACAGCCTGGCAAGTGGCAGCGGGATGCGCACCGCCACGATGAGCTCGCCCGGCCGGAGCACGGTCTCGCGATAGCCGGTGAAATAGTCCTCCAGGGCGACCTCGCGCTGACCCGCGCTGGACGCGAGCACCAGACGGGCGTCCAGGGCGAGCAGCGCCGGGGGACTGTCGCCGATCGGTGAGCCGGTGCCGAGGTTGCCACCGAACGTTGCTCGGTTGCGGATCAGTCGAGAGGCGAATTGGGGGAACATCCCGGCGAGCAGCGGCACCCGGCCGGCCAGGGTCCGTTCCGCCTCCGACAGGGGTACGGCAGCACCGATCCGCACGAAATCCGGTCCGATGTCGATCCCGCGCAGTTCCGTGAGGGCATCGATGGCGATGACGACGGGACTGCGCAGCCCGCGCAGGTTCACGTCGACGCCCCAGTCCGTCGACCCGGCGACCATCACGGCGTCGGGGTGCTCGGCGAGGAGGTCAACGGCCTCGGTCAGTGTGGCCGGCCGGATGAAGGTGCCATCTTGCGCCCTGACGACCGTGGAGGCAGGGCCGGCCGACGGCCGGTCGCGGCGGGAGGCGAGGGCATCGCCGACTTCCGGTTCTCCGAGTGCGTAGGCGGCGTCGCGGATGGGCCGGTATCCGGTGCAGCGGCAGAGATTGCCGCTCAGGGCGTGCAGGTCAAAGCCATTGGGTCCACGTTCACCGCACGCCTCCCCCTGGTCGGTCGCGTCGGTGGGGGCCTCGCTTCCCCGGCCGCGTCGATAGAACTCGGCGGCCATGCTGCAGGCGAAACCAGGCGTGCAGTACCCGCATTGTGACCCCCCACGCTCGGCGAGTTCAACCTGCACCGGATGAAGGGTGCCGGGCGCGGCCAGGCCTTCCGCCGTCACAATCTCCTGTCCATCGAGGGCGGCCAGAGGGAGCAGGCAGGAATTGACCGCCGTCCACGCGGTGCCGCCGGCACCGTCCGCTTGCGCCACCATGATCGCGCAGGCGCCGCATTCTCCTTCCGCACACCCCTCCTTGCTGCCGGAGAGGCCGCCTTCGCGCAGCCATTCCAGCGCAGTGGTGTGCGCGCGGCCACCGACAACGTCCCGAACGTGCCCATTCACCGTGACGCTGAGAGCACCCGTAACGCTCCGCGGTTCCATGGTTTTCCTCACGTGGTCTCCCCTTTGACACCCAGTCACGTACATCTGAGGCGAGCCTAACGCCATCGGCTACTTGGTGCGCCCACCGAACATGAAGCCGACGGCAACGACCCGCCGCGGTCGCACGTTGTCACATGCTGCTGGTCAATACCGGATGCGGGTGGCGGATTCGGTCCACGCCCTGAACGGTTTGAGCGCCGCGCCGCGATCCAGGGCCACGTGAACGATCGGCATGAGGCTGCTCTCGTCGGCGGGGTGGTCGAAGTAGTCGTAGAAGGCTGCGTCGTCGAATCCGGCGTCCGCCGCGTCGTGACGGTCGGCGGCGAAGCGAACGGTGCCGATGCGCGCCCAGAGGGCGGCCGCTCGACACATCGGACAGGGTTCGCAGCTGCTGTAGAGCGTTGCGCCGCTGAGGTCGAAGGTGCCGAGGCCCTGGCAGGCGGCCCGAATGGCGATCACCTCGGCGTGTGCCGTCGGGTCCAGGTTCGCCGTCACCCGGTTCGTGCCCTCAAACACCCTGCCGTCTGCGGAGACCACCAGCGCGCCGAACGGGCCGCCGTCGTTTCGGACGTTGTCGGTGGCCAGCTCGATGGCTTCGGCCAGGGCGAGCGCGTCGTGGTTCATAGCATCCATCAGGGGGGCTTCCTCCGTAGCGGGGAGCCGGATCGCCCACGAAGCAGCGCCGTGAGCCGCATGATCTACCGTGATCCGGCGGGACTGAAACCGACAGTAACAGTCCACGAAAATATCCACTACGTATTTTGGAATAGTTGTTCTGACCAATGAAAAAACGCGGAGGGGTGGCCCCTCGTTGACACCACGTGGCCGATGCGTTTTACTCGTGAATGTGCTGAAATAACAGTTCCACGATACGGAAGCACGGCGCCGTATAGCCCTTACACCGTGGATGCCAGCATTGATCGTAAGGACCAGGCAATGTTGCTTGAACGATTCAACGCGTCCATGCGCTCGGAGATCGACGCATGAGTCGTTCCTGTGTCAGCACCCACATCCTGGACACCGTGTCCGGCCGACCGGCCGCGGGCCTCCGGGTCGACCTCCTCACCGAGCTCGACAGTTGGTCTCCGCTCGCCTCCGGCGTCTCCGACGCCGATGGCCGCGTCAACGCACTCGGACCGGATACGCTGCCGCCCGGAAACTACCGGCTCCAGTTCGCCACCGGGGAGTACTTCGCCGGTCGTGGACTCGCAACCTTCTTTCCCGAGGTCGTCGTGACATTCCGGATCGCCGCGGGCGAGGAGCATTACCACGTACCACTCCTGCTGTCCCCTTTCACATTTTCGACGTACAAGGGGAGCTGACGTGTCGGGCGACGGCCGGATCATCCTCGGATCCAACCAGTTCGGCAAGGCGGAGGTGCGCCTCGTGAAAATCACCCGCGACACCGATCGGCACGAGATCGAAGACCTCAACGTCACGTCGCAATTGCGCGGCGACTTCGAGGCCGCTCATCGGGACGGCGACAACGCCCACGTGGTGGCGACCGACACCCAGAAGAACACCGTCTACGCCCTGGCCCGGCAGGGCGTTGGTTCACCGGAGGCGTTCCTGCTTCGGCTGGCCGAGCACCTGACCTCCAGCTTCGACTGGGTTGATGGCGGGCGCTGGGAAGCCGATTCCTACGCCTGGGACCGGATCCAGGCCGGGGGAACCGACCACCCGCACTCCTTCGTGCGCAATGGCCAGGCGGTGCGCACCGCGGTTGTCGTGCGGGACGGTGCCACGGCACACGTGATCGGGGGGTTGAAGAACCTCACCGTGCTCAAATCGACCGAATCCGGCTTTGTGGGGTTTCCTCGGGACCGGTACACGACCCTTCCCGAAGTGACCGACCGGATCCTGGCCACGGACGTCGCGGCCCGCTGGCGATACAACACGACGGAGCTGGACTTCAACGCGATGTACGCCAGCGTGCAGGCGCTGCTGCTCGAGGCGTTCAGCGAAAAGTATTCGCATGCCCTGCAGCAGACGCTGTTCGAGATGGGCACGAAGGTGCTGGACGCCCACCCCGAAATCGACGAGATCAAGTTCTCCATGCCGAACAAGCATCATTTTCTGGTCGACCTGTCCCCGTTCGGACTCGACAATCCCAACGAAGTCTTCTTCGCCGCCGACCGTCCGTACGGGCTGATTGAGGCGACAGTGCAACGCGACGACGCATCGGATGCGGGCAACGCCTGGGAGGGGATTGCCGGCTTCTGCTGAGCGTGCGCCCGGTCGCCCGGTGCGGCTCACGTGAGGCGGATCTGCCGGTTGACGTCCTTGTAGAGCAGGTAGCGGAAGGCGCCCGGACCGCCGGCGTAGCAGGCCTGCGGGCAGAATGCCCGCAACCACATGAAGTCGCCCGCTTCGACCTCGACCCAGTCTTCGTTGAGTCGATACACGGCCTTGCCCTCGAGCACGAACAGGCCATGCTCCATCACGTGCGTTTCCGCGAACGGGATCGTACCCCCCGGCTGAAACGTGACGATGTTGACGTGCATGTCGTGAGCCAGATCATCCGGATCAACAAAACGGGTCGTCGCCCACGCGTCACGGGTGCCGGGCATGGACCGCGGCGTGACGTCCTGCTCCCGGGTCACAAAGGATGTCGCCCGGTAGCCGGCGAGCGGTTCGTAGGCCTTGCGTATCCACTGGAACGTGGCCGTCTCGGTGTGTGCGGCCGGGTTGCGGAGCGACCAGTCAGATCCCGCGGCGAGGTAGGCGTAGCCTCCCGCTTCCATGTAGTGGTCGTCCCCCGCCAGGGTGAGCGTCAGGGCGCCGCGGGTCACAAAGATCACGCCCTCGACACCGGCCTCGGCCTCGGGGTGGCCGCTGCCGCCGCCGGGGGACACCTCGACGATCAATTGGGAGAAGGTCATGGCAAACCCGGGGATCGGCCTGGCCAGTATCCAGGACCTGGTCTTGTCCCAGCCCGGCAGGTTGCTCGTGACGATGTCGCGGAGGACCCCCTTGGGGATGACCGTGTAGGCCTCTTTGACCACGGCTCGGTCGGTCAACAGCGCGGTCTGCGGCGGAAGACCGCCATCCGGAGAGTAGTAGGCGCTCATGACGTCAATTCTTTCGTTTCGTGGGGCGCGCGGTCGCCAATCGTGGGTGAGCGAGGGCAACGAGCCGTTCGTGGTCGACCCCGGCCAGGGCATGCACCTCGTCGGATCCGATGGCCCCGCACTGCACCCCGCGGAGCAGGAATCCGGCCAGCGCACGTGCCGTCGCCGGTTCGTCCATGACGGAACCCGGGGCCCGTTCCGTGTAGTGGCGCAGTCGCAACGTTGCGGCGTCCAGTCCCTCCCGGTAAAAGGCATAGGTGGCCGCGAACCGGCTGGGGAGCTGGGCCGGATGCAGATCCCAGCCCTGGTAGAAGCCTCGCTCGAGGGAGCGACGCACCAGTCGACCATGTACTCGCCAGGCCTCGACGGCCCCTTCGCCCACGGGCAGAATGTTGGTCGAGCCGTCGGAGAGACGGATGCCCGTGCCGGCCGCCGCCAGCTGCATGACTTCCTTCGCGAAGTCCGCGACGGGGTGCTCCATCGACTGGTATTCCGCCGAAATCTGCAGCGAGGCACTGTAATCGTAGGTTCCGTAGTGCAGACCGGAAATGCGGCCGGGCACGAGATGGGGGAGCCGGGCGACCGGTGACGTTCCGTCCGCACCAAGGATCAACTGAGGAGTCTCCACTTGCACCTCGAACCGAAGCCGCCCCGTCTCCAGGCCGTGCACCTCCTCGAGCCGACCGACCGCGAAGTCCATGGCCTGCACCTGAGCGACCGTCGTCACCTTGGGGAGCGTGAGAATCAGTCCGGGAGGCAGCTCGCCGGCCGCGGCGAGCCCCGACACAAACAGGTCCAGGGTGCGCAGGCCGCGCGCCCGAGTGGCCGCCTCGAGGCACTTGAAACGGATGCCTATGAAGGGCGGCGCGCTTCCGCCCGCCACCGCCGTGGCAACCCGGCCGGCCGCGGCGACGACGTCGGCATCCTCGGTCTCGTCTCCGCGATCGCCGTAGCCGTCTTCAAAGTCGATTCGGAGATCTTCGATCGGCTCGGCCGTCAGCTTCGCCGCCACGCGAGACGCCACCGCATCCGCGAGGGCATCGCTCTGCCCGAGGCGACTACAGAGCCCGGTGAGACCGCCCTGGGCCGCCACGGCCGCCAGGGCGTCAGCGCCCCAGCGTTCGCTGAGGTCCGGCGTGAACCGGTCGGCGGCAACGTACACCGTGTGCACGGGCTGTCGGCTGCCGTCGTCCCCGGGGTAGTTCTTGTCGAGCAGTTCGTCGGTTTCGGCGAGTCGTGACTCGATCTGGGCGAGGTCTGCCTTGCTCAGGGAGCCCAATGGCGTCACAGCCGGGCAGCCAGTTCATAGGCGGGGAGGGTGAGGAACTCCGCGAAATCGGGGGAGAGGGTGAGTTCCTTGATCAGCTGGCTGGCCGGCTCGTAGTGGGCACGGAACGCCTCATCGCCCACCTGCACGCGCAGCGAGTCGGTTTCTTCGGCAAGGAGTTTGGTGACCAGCTCGCGGGTGACAACGTTGCCGGTGTCGGCCAGCCTGACGTTGTTCCGAATCTGTTGCCAGACCTGCGAGCGGGAAATTTCGGCGGTGGCCGCATCCTCCATGAGATTGTGGATCGCCACGGCACCGTTGCCGGAAAGCCAGACGGCGACGTACGTCACCGCGACGCTCAGGTTCAACCGCAGCCCGGCCTCGGTGGCCTGCCCGCCGGCCGAGGCCACGTCCAGAAGATCCGCCGCGGTGACGGACACGTCCGGGCGCTGACGGTCCAGCTGATTGGGCCGGTCGCCCAGCACCGCGTCGAAGACGTCGGCGCAGGTTGAAACAAGTTGCGGATGCGCGACCCACGACCCGTCGAAACCGTCGTTGGCTTCGCGCGTCTTGTCGGCGCGCACCTTCTCCAACGCCTGCTCGGTCGCGAGCGGCTCCCGCCGGTTGGGAATCGCGGCCGCCATGCCGCCCATGGCGAAGGCGCCGCGGTGGTGGCAGGTCTTCACGAGCAGTTCCGTGTACGCGCGCATGAACGGTGCGGTCATCGACACGCTGGCCCGATCGGGAAGCGTGAAGGCCTCCCCGGCCTCGCGGAAATACTTGATCACGCTGAACAGGTAGTCCCAACGTCCCGCGTTCAGTCCCGAGGCGTGGTCACGCAGTTCGTAGAGGATTTCGTCCATTTCGAACGCCGCCGGAATGGTTTCAATGAGAACGGTGGCTCTCACGCTGCCCTGCGGGATACCCACGTAGTCCTGCGCGAAGACGAAGATCTCGTTCCACAGTCGAGCTTCGAGGTGGCTCTCCATCTTGGGAAGGTAAAAGTACGGGCCCTGGCCATTGGCGATCAGCCGCCGCGCGGTATGAAAAAAGAGCAGTCCGAAATCGACGAGTGCTCCGGATGCGGGCGCTCCGTCGATGAGAATGTGGCGTTCCGGAAGATGCCACCCCCGGGGGCGGGCAACGACCACGGCCAGGGGGGCGTCGTCCCTGAGCCGGTATTCCTTTCCGTCCGGAGACGTATAAGAGAGGGAGCCCTCGGCGGCGTCCTTCAGGTTGAGGACGCTGTCGACGACGTTGAACCAGGTAGGGGAGCTGGCATCCTCCATGTCGGCGAGCCACACCCTGGCCCCGGAATTCAGCGCATTGATCGCCATCTTGATCGGCGAGGCCGGCCCGGTCATCTCGACGCGACGGTCCTGGAGGGCCGTGGGCGCGGGGGCGACCTGCCAGGCGGCGCGGCGGATGGGCGCAGTTTCCGGCAGAAAATCGAGGCCGCCGGACTCGGCCACGTCCGTCATTCGGGCGGCCCGTGCGGCGAGGCAGGTCTGTCGAGCCGGATTGAAGCGGTGATGGAGGTCTTCGACGAAGGCCAGCGCCTCGTCGCTGAGGATCTCATCCGCCCGCGGGAAGGGCTTTGCATCGGTGACTGTGATGGCCATGGTTGGTCCTCTTCTCTGCCGGTGCCGACGATTGCCCGAGAGATACACGCCCCTCGCTGGACGGCCAAACCTGAGCTAACTATTTCATATGACGGAGAATAATATCTACCCTATGGAAGTTGGGACGACTCGCCGCGCCCTGCACGAAGCCAGCGGTCATATACTCGACCAGAGATTGTCACCATCCGGAATAAGATTGTCGTTTTTCCCGGCGGCGACGTGAGAGGGAGCACTCGAAGATGTCCGAGAAAACGCCTGGCGGAGTGCAATCGGTCGAGCGGGTGTTTGTGCTCCTCGAACTCATCACCGATGCCGTCGACGGCGCCACACTCTCCGAGCTGGCCGCGTCGACGTGCCTCCCCCTCCCGACGATTCATCGGCTGCTGCGCACCCTCATCGCCCTCGGGTACGCCCGGCAACTGCCCAACCGACGCTACGTCCTGGGATCCCGATTGATTCGGATCGGCGACGCGGCCGCCCGCCAGTTCGGCTCGCTCGCAATCCCGCAGCTCACCTCGCTGGTCGACCAACTGGGCGAGACGGCCAATATGGCCATGCTCGACGGGGATATGGTCATGTACGTGGCTCAGGCGCCGTCGGCGCACTCGATGCGAATGTTCACCGAGGTGGGGCGGCGGGTCCACGCCCATGATTCCGGCGTCGGCAAGGCGATCCTGGCTCAACTCGATGACAGCGCGGTGCGCCGTATCATCGGCCGGACGGGCATGCCCACTCCCACCGACAAGAGCCTCGGAACCATTGAGGCCCTCCTGGCCGACCTGGCACAGATCCGCGCCCGCGGCTACGCTATCGATGACAATGAGCAGGAAATCGGCGTCCGCTGCTATGCGGTGCTCGTTCCGGATGCGCCGACCCCCACCGCTATTTCGGTGTCCGGCCCGGTCTCCCGAGTCGACGAGTCGTTCGGCCGCCGGGCTGTTCCCGTGCTGCACCAGGCAGCCGGACTCATCAGCGACGGGTTGAGCCGATCCACGGCCATCGACTCGCCCGATCTGAGCGGAGAATGACAATGCCCGACGTAGACGATTCCATACCCACAGCGGCAGACCTCGAGCACCTTCACCGGTGTATCGCACTCGCGGAGGACGCGCGAAACATCGGTCGCCATCCCTTTGCCGCCCTCGTGGTGGGCCGGGATCAGGTCGTGCTGGCGGTCGGGCAGAACAACTCGATGCCGCCGGGCGGCAACCCGACGCAGCACGCCGAGTTGCGGGCGGCTGCGGATGCGTCTCTGCACGCGACGCCGGAGGAGCTGGCCCACGCGACCCTCTACTCGAGTGCTGAGCCGTGCGTGATGTGTTCCGGCGCGATCTACTGGACCGGGATCGGCCGGGTGGTCTATGCGCTCTCGGAGCGGGAGCTGCTGCGTCTCACCGGGGACAATCCAGAAAACCCCACGATGTCGATGCCGTGCCGCGAGGTCTTCGCGCGCGGCCAGCGCGACATCCGCGTTCTCGGACCGTTCCTCGAGGCCGAAGCCGCCGTCGCCCACCACGGATTCTGGGACTGAGCGGGCGCGGGCCGCTACTGCGGGGCGAGCCCGACGGCCGGCAGCATCACTCCGTCGATCAGGGACATGATGTAATCGCGGTCCACGGTCTTGCGCAGAATGAGCACGCGGTACGCGGCCATGGCGGGTGTGATCAGGGAGAGCGTCTCAATGTCGCAGGTCGGCGAAATCTCGCCGCGGTCCACGGCCCTCCGCATCAGCACCCGGTTCACCGCCACCCGAGGCTCGACGATGGCCGCATTCGCCGCCTCGGAGAGCTCCGGCGCGCTCGCGAGCATCGAGACGAGCCCGGCCATGATCTGTAGCTTCTTCTCGGCCTCTTCCAGGGAGTGCGGCTTGATCAGGGCGATGAGATCGCCGCGCAGTGTGCCGGTATCCGGCAGCTGTGCCTCGTCAACCTCGATCTTCTTCATGCAGGCAACGGCATCGATGACCAGTTCACCCTTCGAGGCCCAGCGACGATACAGCGTCGCCTTGCCGGCCTTGGCCCGAGACGCGACCATGTCGATCGTCATGCCGTCGTAGCCCACCTCGGCCAGGATCGCGAGGGCGGCATCCAGGATGTCGGAGTCACGGCTGTGGTCACGTTTGCGCCCGAGTCGGGACGGGGACTCAGCGATCATGGTGGGGTCGAGCTGCGCCATTGCTGCTGCCTTTCGACTCGGGGTTCATGACGGTGAGCGGACCTTCATTTTACCGCACTCATTCCGGTACCGAGCATATCCGAAACTGTCTAGTTTCGTATAGAGTGGCATCCATGTCACAGACTCTTCCCTCGTCGTCGAGCGTCATCAGCTCGCCACCGGCACCCTCCCACCGTTGGTGGACCCTCAGCGTCGTCGCACTCGCCCAACTGATGGTCGTGCTCGACTCCACCGTCGTGAACATCGCCCTGCCCTCCGCCCAGGCCGACCTCGGGTTCTCCAACGGTGACCGCCAGTGGATCGTCACGGCGTATTCGCTTGCCTTCGGCAGCCTGCTGCTGCTGGGCGGTCGTCTCTCCGACCTGATCGGCCGCAAGAAGACCTTCATCATCGGTCTGATCGGATTCGCCGTGGCCTCAGCGCTCGGCGGCGCGGCCGGGAGCTTCGGGATGCTCGTGGGCGCACGCGCGCTGCAGGGCGCGTTCGGTGCCCTGCTGGCGCCCACCGCCCTGGCCGTGCTCACGACAACCTTCACCATTCCCAAGGAGCGCGCGCGGGCCTTCGGCGTGTTCGGCGCCATTGCCGGTGCCGGTGGTGCGGTGGGCCTGCTCCTCGGCGGCTACCTCACCGAATACTTCGACTGGCGGTGGAACCTCTACATCAACGTGGTCATCGCCGTGATCGGGGTCATCGGCGCCGTCATCTTCGTGAAGCAGATCGCCCGTACCGGACCGAGACCCAAGCTCGACATTCCCGGGACGCTGCTCGTCTCCGGCGCGCTCTTCGGCCTGGTCTACGGCTTCTCCAACGCGGAAACGGATGGCTGGGGCTCGGTTCTCACCTGGGGAATGCTCGCCGTGGCCGGCGTGCTCCTGATCGCCTTCGTGCTGTGGCAACGCAAGGCGGCGCATCCGCTGCTGCCATTGGCCATTGTGCTTGACCGCAACCGCGGGGCCGCGTACATCTCGGTACTCATCGCCGGCGCCGGCATGTTCGGCATCTTCCTGTTTGTGACCTACTATTTGCAGACCTCGCTGCATTACACGCCGGTGCAGACGGGCCTGTCGTTCCTGCCGATGATCGGGATGCTGGTGCTCGCCGCGCAGCTGTCGACGAACCTGCTGGTACCGCGGTTCGGTCCCAAGGTCATGGTTCCGTTCGGCATGATGCTCGGCGCGATCGGAATGGTGTACCTGACAAACCTCGATCTGAACAGCGTCTATGTCGTCGATGTTCTGCCTCCGCTCATGATCATCGGCTTCGGCATGGGTTCGATCATGCCCGCCTCCATGCAGACCGCGACGCTGGGGGTAGACCGCCAGTTCGCCGGCGTCGCCTCGGCCATGGTCAACACCAGCCAGCAGGTGGGTGGTTCGATCGGCACCGCCCTGTTGAACACACTTGCGGCGACGGCCGCGACCAACTACCTGGTCGCCAACGCCCCGGCTTCCGCCGCGGTCGCGGCCGAAGCCGCCATCCAGAGCTACGCCACCGCGTACTGGTGGGGCGCCGGCTTCTTCCTTGTCGGCGCCATCGTCGCGGCCCTGCTGTTTCGACGGATGGGCCACGGCATCTGGCTGTCGAATCCGCACGCGCAGTAAGGGGCGCTTAGCCCTGCAGGGTCGGTTCGGGGTCGCGAGGGCGAAACAGGTACCGGCTGAACAGGTAGTTCGACCCGAACGAGATCGGGATTGACGCGAGCTTCCAGACGAGGGGCGGCCCGTCCGTGAGGTTCGCGGCCGCCTGAATCAACACCGAGAACACCACGATCGTGGCTCCGTACCAGGCGAAAAACGCCACATACGTTGCTACCCGCGCCTCGGCGGCGAAAGCGAATCGCACCACAAGAAAATAGACCGCGGTGAGGGCGAGGGACGAACTGATCGCGTTGGCCTGCCACGGCACGAGACCGGTCAGGATCAGAAGCGAGAACCCGACCAGGTCGATCGCCAGCCCCACGGCCGATCCGCCGAAAAACGTCAGGAACTCCTGGATGCGCGCTCGCCCGACCACCATATGCCTCACCTTTTGCGTCGGACTTGTCGTCCAGTCCCGTTCCCTTCAGTGTCGCCGATCGGACGGGCTCTCGTTTTCGCTACGCTACGGGGTAGGTCAGAAGATTGGTACGTCAGCAGTGTCGCACGGACCGTAACCGGCCAGGGCGGTGCTCGTCGGGAGGGAGCCGCACGTGAGGGTTGTGATCGCACGAGAGCGTCGAGCGGGGGAGCGCCGCGTCGCTGCGACACCGGAGACGGTTGCCCAGTTGGTGGCCCTGGGCCTCGAAGTCCTCATTGAGACGGGAGCCGGGACGCAGGCCGGGTACGCCGATTCGGCCTATGCGAAGGCCGGTGCCACGGTCGTCACCCAGCTCGCGATCGGCGACCTCGACGTGTTCTGCCACGTGCGTCCGCTGGCACCGGGCCTGGCCGCCCGGCTCCGGCGCGGAGCCATTACCATCGGCCTGGCGTCCCCGGCCACCGAGCTGGCCACGGTGAGCGCCCTGGCGAAGGCCGGCGTCACGTCGTTCGCGCTGGAACTGCTGCCGCGCCTGTCGAGGGCGCAGTCGATGGATGCCCTCACCTCGCAGTCCCTGGTAGCGGGCTACCGCGCTGTGCTGGAGGCCGCGATGCGCTTTCCCCGGTTCTTCCCGTTGTATATGACGGCCGCGGGCACCATTCCGCCGGCCCGGGTGCTGGTGCTCGGCGCGGGAGTCGCCGGTCTGCAGGCGATCGGCACCGCCAAGCGGCTCGGCGCCCGGGTCTCCGCCTACGACGTGCGCCCGGCCTCGGCCGACGAGGTGGCGTCGATGGGTGCCACCTTCGTGAACCTCGACCTCGACGCGATCGAGGGTGCCGGCGGGTATGCGCGGGAGCTCAGTCAGGACCGCGCCGTACGGCAACGCGAGCTGCTCGCGCCGTACGTCGCGGCCGCCGATGTGCTCATCACCACGGCTGCCATTCCCGGTCGCCCGGCTCCGCTGCTCGTGACACACGAGATGGTGGCCGCGATGCGCCCGGGATCCGTCGTGGTTGACCTCGCCGCCGAGTCGGGCGGCAACGTGGCCGGTGTGATCGCCGGCAGCGACCTGCCGGTGCCTTCGACCGAGGCCGACGGCACGGTGATCCTTGTGGGAATGAAGGATGCGGCATCCGCCCTGCCCACGGATGCGTCGCGCCTCTACGCGAAGAATGTCGCCAATTTCCTGGCCCTGATGACACACGACGGCAACGTCGCGCCCGACTTCGACGATGAGGTGATCAGCGGCGCCTGCCTGACGGCCGAGGGGACGGTGCGGCACGCGCCGACCGCAGCACTGCTCGCGCCACCGATCGCCGAGCGGCAACCGAGCACATCCACGACCGAGGGAGAACGCTGATGGACCCGATCACCCTGTTGACCGTCGTCGTGCTGTCCACGTTCGTGGGCTTCGAGGTGGTCTCGAAGGTCTCAAGCACCCTGCACACCCCGTTGATGAGTGGCGCCAACGCCATCCACGGCATCATCCTCGTGGGTGCCATCATCGTGGCCGGCCAGGCGACAAACGGCTGGGTGCTGGCCCTCGGGCTGACGGCCGTTGTGCTCGCCACGGTCAACCTCGTGGGCGGATTCGTGGTGACCGACCGTATGCTCGGCATGTTCCGCGGCCGCCGACCAGCGCCGGCCACCGACCGCACGGGGGAAACGAAATGAGCATCCTGTCGACGCAGTGGACCGCGGTGCTCTATCTTGCGGCCGCCATCTGCTTCATTCTCGCCCTCAAGGGCCTGAGCTCCCCGCGCACCGCGCGCCGCGGTAACCTCATCGGCGCCGGGGGCGCGCTGCTGGCTGTGATCACGGTCTTCCTGTCCGCACGCCTGGAGAACATCCCCGCCATCCTGGGCGCCATCGCGGTGGGATCCGCCATCGCCGCCCCGATCGCCCGGCGCGTGCAGATGACCCAGATGCCGCAACTCGTCGCCCTGTTCAACGGCGTCGGCGGCGGCGCGGCCGCCCTCGTGGCCATGCTCGAAATCGCCCACAGCGACAATCCCGCGATCCTGCTGGCCGTGGCATTCACCCTGCTCATCGGTTCGGTCTCCTTCGCCGGCTCCATCGTCACCGTGGCGAAACTCCAGGAACTCATCAGCACGCGCCCGTTTGTCTTCCCCGGCATGCGCTGGCTCGTCTCGGCCGTGCTCCTCGCCGCGGTCCTGGCCGGCGGTCTGCTGATCGGAACCGGAAACCTGCTGTGGGCGATCCTGCTCCTCGTGCTGTCGCTGGGCCTCGGACTGCTCCTCGTTCTCCCGGTCGGGGGAGCGGATGTCCCGATCGTCATCTCGCTGCTGAACGCATTCACGGGGCTCGCCGTCGCCGCCTCCGGAATCGTGCTCGACAATGTGCTGCTCGTGGTGGCCGGCACCCTCGTCGGAGCCAGCGGAACGATCCTCACCCGCGCGATGGCCAGCGCGATGGGACGCGGCGTGAGCGGCATCCTCTTCGGGGCCTTCCGCGGCGGATCCACGGCCGGTTCGACCACGCAAAGCGACCGCCCGGTGCGCTCCGGGGCCCCGGACGACATCGCCGTGCTGCTGCGTTACGCGGAGCGCGTGGTGATCGTGCCCGGCTACGGGCTGGCCGTAGCCCAGGGGCAGCACGCGGTCGCCGAGCTGGCCCTGACCCTCGAGGCGCAGGGTGTGAACGTCGCCTTCGCGATTCATCCCGTGGCCGGTCGCATGCCCGGCCATATGAACGTGCTGCTCGCCGAGGCGAATGTGCCCTACGAGTCGCTCAAGGAAATGGCGGAGGTCAATCCGGAGTTCAAGAACACCGACGTGGTGCTCGTTGTGGGCGCCAACGACGTCGTGAATCCCGCCGCGAAGACCTCGCCCGGGTCGCCGATCTACGGCATGCCGATCCTGGAGGTGAGCCACGCGACACAGGTTGTGTTCCTGAAACGGTCCATGCGGCCCGGTTTCGCCGGGATCGAGAATGAACTCCTCTTCGACCCGAAGACCACGATGCTGTTCGGTGACGCGAAGGACAGCCTCGGCCGGGTACTCACCGCCGTCAAGGCGCTCTAGCCGCCGCGTAGACTACAGGGGTAGATATTCGCGGAGTGAAAGAGGCAGGCGTGGCCACAGCGCTGGAAACATCCGGCACGGGCACCGGCGCACGGTATTGGACGGTTCCGATCGGCCGAGCCGTTCTCGCCCTGATTCCCGCCGCGGCGATCACGTTCAACCGTGACCATTCCGCAGCCTTCGGTCTCGTCGGTTTCGGCTCCTTCGCGCTCGCCTCCGGCATTCTGTTGGCCGTGGTGAGCCGGCTCACCCTCACCGATGTGCGTGCGCGCCGGTTGTTCCTGATCCAGGGCGTGGTCGGCATCGTCGCCGGCGGTCTGGCGCTGGCATTTCATACGGGCGGTCTCGGCTTCTTCCTCTACCTCGTGAGCGTCTGGGCCGCGGTCACCGGCTTCCTTGAGCTCTACAGCGGAACCCGCGCCCGTGGGCGCTCGATCGTCGCGAAGGACTGGATGCTCGTCGGCGCCGCGACCGCCGTACTCGCCCTCATCTTCCTGCTCTTGCCCCCGAACGCCGTCGTGTCGGTGGGCCTGCTCGGCGCCTACCTGGTCATGATCGGCGTGTACCTGGTCATTGCCGGGCTCTCACTCAAATGGGCGACAACGGATGCCGCGCGCACCGTCGCCCCCGTCACCACAGATTCGGACTCCCAGTGACCCAGAACACCCCGCACCAGCCCAGCCGCCGCGACCGTTTGAAGCCCGTCGAGCTCGTCGGAATCTCCGGGGTGCTGGCCCTGTTCGTGGGTCTCACCGTTCTGCTGACCACCCGCGACATCGTGCTGTCCCTCATCACGCTCGGCATCACATTCATTGTGGCGCTCGTTTTCATCGCCATGCTCGTACTCGGCATCAAGCCCAACGCCGACGAGAAGTCCGACATCGACGAGCAGAACGGGCACTAGCCTCACGTCGACAACCGGAAAGCGGATGCCTCGAGCCCGGATTTTGGGGCTTGAGGCATCCGCTTTTCGGGGCGATCGGGTGGTGCTAGCCGAGATACTCGACGAGCGGGTCGGCCAGTCCCACGTACGTGCCCGGCGTGAGCTCGAGCAGCCGGGCCTTGGCGGCGTCACCGATTTCAAGACCGGAGACGAAGGCCACGAGGTCGTCGCGGTTGATGCGCTTGCCTCGGGTGAGCTCCTTGAGCAGCGCGTAGGGGTCGGCGATCGTGGAGCGTCCGGCCGACACCTCGGCGCGAATCACGGTCTGGATCGCCTCACCGAGAATCTCCCAGTTGGAGTCAAGATCGCCCGTGAGCTGGGCACGGTCGATGTCGATCTCGCCAAGGCCGCGCAGGATGTTGTCCAGGGCGAGCAGGGAATGCCCGAAGCCCACACCGATATTGCGCTGCGTCGTGGAGTCGGTGAGGTCGCGCTGTAGTCTCGACGTCACCAGAGTTGACGCGAGCGAATCAAGAATCGCGCTCGAGAGTTCCAGGTTCGCCTCGGCGTTCTCAAAGCGGATCGGGTTGATCTTGTGCGGCATCGTGGACGAGCCGGTGGCACCGACCTGTGGAATCTGCCGGAAGTAGCCGATGGAAATGTAGGTCCAGATGTCCGTCGCCAGGTTGTGCAGCACGCGGTTGGAATGCGAAATCTTCGAGTAGAGCTCGGCCTGCCAGTCGTGGGACTCGATCTGCGTGGTGAGCGGGTTCCAGCCGAGGCCGAGGCCCTCCACGAATTCGCGGGAGACGGCGGGCCAGTCGACGGACGGCTCCGCAACGACGTGGGCGGCGAACGTGCCGGTGGCACCGCTGAACTTGCCGAGATACTCGTTCGACTCCACCTGTTTCAGGATGCGCTCGAGGCGGTGCACGAAGACGGCGAGTTCCTTGCCCATTGTGGTGGGCGTGGCCGGCTGGCCGTGCGTGCGGGCGAGCATGGCATCGCCGCGAAATTCGAGTGCTCGGCCGCGCAGCGCCTCGATCACGAGTCGGTACTTCGGCAGCCACACCTCGTGAACGGCCTGGCTCACCGTGAGTGCGTACGACAGGTTGTTGATGTCCTCGCTGGTTGCAGCGAAGTGGGTGAGTTCGGCAATGTGGTCGAGCCCGAGCGTGGTGAGACGGCGGCGAACCAGGTATTCCACGGCCTTCACATCGTGCCGAGTTGTGGCCTCGAGCTCGGCGAGTTCGTCGATCTCGGCCTGGCCGAACTCGGTCACGAGCGACCGCAACGAGGCCTTCTGCTCCGGGTCGAGCGGTGCCGATCCGAAGAGGCCGCGGTCGGTGAGCACGATGAGCCATTCGATCTCAACCTGCACCCGGGCGCGGTTCAGCCCGGCCTCCGAGAGGTGCTCACCCAGTTCGGTGACGATGCTGCGGTAACGGCCATCGAGTGGACTTAGAACCTGCGGGGGTAGTGGACTCATCGGTCTCCCTGTCGTATTGCTGGCGCGAGTTGCATGAACAGCGCCTGGTTTGCTCTCTCAATCATGCCTAAAACCGAGGCAAAGAGCGCATCGGTGGAATAGTACGGGTCGGGAACATCGCTGAGGGCCGCCTGTTCCGGGTCGAAACTGAGCAGCAACCGCACCTTGTCGCGGTCGCCGTCGGTCGTCGCCCAGTTGCGCAGAACACGATCCTGCGCCCGGTCGAGCACGACAACGAGATCGAAATCCGCGAACCACGCCGGATCGAACTGTCGTGCACGATGGTGGCTTCCGTCATAGCCCCTGGCCGCCAGCGCGGCGATGGTGCGGGCGTCGGCGCGCTCACCGACATGCCAGTCGCCCGTCCCGGCGGAACTCGTGCTCACGAGGCGGCCGAGGCCGGAACGAGTGAACAGGTCCCGCAGCACCAGTTCGGCCATTGGGGAGCGGCAGATGTTTCCGGTGCACACAAAAATGATGCGGAAGGGCGTCGACTCGTCGGGATTGAGCGACACAAAACTCATGCTGTCATTGTGGAGCACTTTTGCGCTCCTCCACAGTGAACCGGATGAATATCTATCGACAGATGTGGGAAGTGCGGGATGAACGGGGGCGCACGGTGCCACTCTCGACGGTGAGAAGGAGACCAAATGTACCCCCTGGCCGATGTCCTGGGCACCGCCCCGAATCCGGTTCCGGCACTCCGCCACCAGCGGACGCTGCTCGCCGCACTTCACGATGATGTGCAGGCCGCGCGGCAGAGCCTTTCGACGGAAGGCGTCACACACACATGGCGGGGCACGGCTCAACAGGGGTACCTGGACCGGCTCGAGCACTTGCGCAGCGAAAGCGACGCGCTTGCGCGCCTGCTCGAGGATGCGGTGTGGGAGGCGACAGTGGCCATCGACCGGGCACATGCCGGGCTCTGGTGAACGGGCGTTGTTCGTGTACCGCCAGGTGCATGACGTCCAGGCGGCCTGGCGGGCCCGATCGTGTGCGGGGGAAGGGGCACAATGAACGACGGCGACCTGGTGCTCTCCGGCGGAGGCAGCTTCATGGTCGAGACCGACACCGTGTTTGCGCAGATGCAGCAAATGCGCCGCCTTCAGGGCGAGGCAAACGACTGGCAGTTGCGGCTGGCTCGCATTCGTGAGTTGCAACTGAGTCCGGCCCCGCAATGGGTGCACGGCACTGTCGGGGCGTCGGTGATGCGTGCGGCAGGGGCCGCCGAGGCGATCGAGGTGGGCAGCGGCGATCTCGCCGACCGGCTTGAGAGCGCTGCCCAGGCATACGGTCTGGTCGAACGCGCTCGTGCGAACGGCGGTCGCATTCTGGGGGAGGAAGTGGGGTGGCGGCTCGGTGCGGTGCTCGGCCAGTTTCCGCCGGTGCAGGCGCTGCTGCTGTGGGCCGCCGTCCTCGTCGCGAGCGGCGCCGTCGTCCAGAGGGCGGACATTCTGGTGAATGGACAGCCGGTGTTCACGGCGGTCGAAGAGCGTCCGCCGTCGCGCGCGACGGCCCCCACGCTGCAGCTGGATCCGCGGGTGCTCACGAGCACGGCGTTCGTCGGCGCGTTAAGGGTCGTTATGTCCTCGCTCGACGACGTTCAAGCCGGTGCACTGCACATGCCGCTTTCCCTGTCACGATTTCTCGGCGAGGGCGGTGCGGGCATCCGAGGCACACAGAGCGCGGCGCAAGAGACGGTCATCGCGGGACGATCCGTCGGCCTGTTCCGCGACGGTCCTGTGGCCGTGACCCGCCGGGGAGCGGCCGTCCCGGTTCGGGCTCCCACCAGCCTCGAAGAGGTCGCCTCTCGCATCCCGCAGGCCGAGGCGCGTCGCCCGCAGGTGCGGATTGAGAAGTACGGCGACCCGGAGCGCCCCTCGTGGGGCGTGTACGTGCCGGGAACCGTGGAGTGGAGCCCCATCACGACCTCGCAACCGTGGGACATCACCTCAAACCTCGATGCCGTAGCCGGAGGGGAACCCGCCTCGGCCGACGCAGTCGCCCAGGCCATGCGCAAAGCCGGGATCAAGCCCGGCGACCCCGTGGTTTTCGCCGGACACTCGCAGGGTGGGGCCGTGGTGCAAATCCTGGCGGCGGGCCGCGCGTTCAATACGAAAGCCGTTGTGACATTCGGGGCGCCGGAGGGCAACGTCCCGGTTCCGGAGGGCGTTTCCGAGATCGCCGTGGAACACACCAACGACCTCGTTCCCGCCCTGACCGGGGTGGGCGGTGTCGGTGGAGCGGAGGCGGTCGGTGACCGGCTTATCGTGCGCCGCGAGGCCTTTCACAACCAGTCGATCCCGACCGACGACCCGCTTCCGGCCCACAGCATGTCGGCCTATGCGGCCACGGCCCGGGCCATGGACCGTTCCCCGGAGACTCGGCTGACGGACTTCGCCGGCCTGCTGACGACCACCCTGGGAACCGGCGTCGGCTCAGCAACCAGATGGAAGGGCGAACGCCTGGTGCCTAGTCCCGCCGGGCGCGAACGATGAGGCCGAGGAGCCAGCTCACGATGCTCAGCACGAGAGCGCCGAGGACACCGTCCCAGAAGCCGTCGACGACAAGCCCGAAGCCGAGAAAGCCCGAAAACCACGCGGACAGCAGCAGCAGTGCCCCGTTGACGATGAGTGCGAACAAGCCGAGCGTCAGGATATAGAGGGGAAAGGCGACGACGCGAATGACGCTCCCGACGATCGTGTTCACGACGCCGAAAATGAAGGCCACGAGCAGATAGGTGACAACGACGGCACCGGTGTCGGGGGCGTACGGCAGCACATGCACGCCGGCGACGAGGCTCGCCGTCACCCACAGGGCCACCGCATTGACGAGGAGCTTGAGCAGAAATCGGGCCATGCACCCATAATGACACCCTCACCGGCTCGAACAAGGCAGAAAAAACATGCCCGGCCATGAATATGGGGCGGCGTAGAATCGCGGAGTGAGCCAATCTGACCAGCCCTCAGTCCGACTGCGCCCGGAGATCATCGCCCTGCCGGCATATAAGCAGGGCAAACCGGCACAGGCCGATGCGTTCAAACTGTCCAGCAACGAGAACCCGTTCGATCCACTACCGGGCGTCATCGCCGCCGTCCAGGCCGAAACCGCGTTCAACCGCTACCCGGATGCCTCGGCGCTCGCCCTGCGGGAACAGCTCGCCGCCAAGTACGGCGTCGACACCGAGCAGGTGCACGTCGGAAGCGGGTCCGTTGCCCTGTTGGCGCAGCTGATCCTGGCCGCGGCAGGACCAGGCGACGAGGTCGTCTACTCGTGGCGTTCATTCGAGGCCTACCCGGGTCTCGTCACCGTGGCCGGAGCCACGAGCGTCCGCGTGCCGAACCGACCCGACCACGGGCACGACCTGGCGGCCATGGCCGCCGCCATCACCGATCGCACCCGGGTCGTCATCATCTGCTCACCGAACAACCCCACGGGCAGCATCGTCACCGCCGACGAGTTCCACGCCTTCATGGCGGCGATTCCCGCCGACCTGCTCGTGCTTCTCGACGAGGCGTACGCCGAGTTCGTGACCGATCTCGATGCGGTCTCCGGCAGCCCGCTACTCGTGGGTTACCCGAACCTCGTAGTGCTGCGCACGTTCTCCAAGGCCTACGGTCTCGCCGGCCTGCGCGTGGGCTACGCCCTTGGTGCCGTCAACGTTCTCGACGCGGCCCGCGCGACCGCGATTCCGCTCTCGGTCACCGGGCCGGCCAGTGCCGCCGCCATCGCGAGCCTCGCCCTGGAACCCGAGCTGCTCGGGCGCGTGAGCGTGCTCGTGGCCCGCCGCGACGCCACGTGGCGCGCTCTCACCCTGCAGGGCTGGAGCCTTCCCGCGTCGCAGGGGAACTTCCTCTGGCTGCCCACCGGCGAGGAGACAGCGGCCGTGGCGGAAACGCTCGCCGCCGCCGGGCTGATCGTGCGGCCCTTCCCGCCCGAGGGCATCCGGGTGTCCATCGGCGAAGACGAAGCGATTCAGAAACTCCTCATGGCAACCGCAGACATTATCGAGTCGCTCCCGCCCGAACACGCGGCACGACGGAAGGATTAGACGTGACCGCCCAGACCATCGACCCGACGGGTCAGCACAACGCGGCAACGAGCCCGACGGTGAGCATGCTCACGCCCGCGGGACGCCTGGAGCCGAGTGAGTCCGCGGCGGAGTTCCTGCCGTACCTCGAGGCGCTGACCGAGGACGACTACCGCCGCTTCTACCGCGACATGGTGGTGGTGCGAAAATTCGACACGGAGGCCGCCAACCTGCAGAGACAGGGCCAGCTGGCCCTGTGGGTGCCAAGCCACGGCCAGGAAGCCGCGCAAGTCGGTTCTGCCTACGCGACCCGCCCGCAGGACCACGTGTTCCCGTCGTACCGCGAGCATGTCGTCGGCATGATCCGCGGGCTCGACGTCGTCGACGTGCTGCGGATGCTGCGGGGGGTCACCCTGGGCGGCTGGAAGCCCGAAGAACACGGCAATTTTCACCTGTACACCCTCGTGCTGGCCTCGCAGACGCTGCACGCCACCGGCTACGCGATGGGCATGCAGCTCGACGGCTCGACGGCCACCGGAACACCGGAAACCGATCAGGCCGTGATCGTCTACTACGGCGATGGTGCGTCGTCCCAGGGAGACGCCAGCGAGGCGCTCGTGTTCGCGGCGAGTTACCAGACACCCCAGGTCTTCTTTCTGCAGAACAACCAGTGGGCCATCTCCGTTCCGGTGTCCCGCCAGTCGCGCACCCCGCTGTACCTGCGGGCCGGCGGTTTCGGCATGCCGGGCACCCAGATCGATGGCAACGACGTGCTCGCGAGCTACGCGGTGACGCGCAAATCCATGGACGATGCCCGCGCCGGTCGTGGCCCCTCCCTGATCGAAGCGCTCACCTATCGCGTCGGCGCGCACACCACGGCGGACGATCCCACCAAGTACCGGGACCCCGACGAGCTTGCCTACTGGGTGGCTCGCGACCCGATCGTGCGGTTCCGCAGCTACCTGCAGGGACGCGGCATCGAGCAGCAGTTCCTCGATGCGGTCGACGAGGAGGCCGCGGATTTCGCCGCGGATGCCAGGCGGCGCGCACTCGAGATCACCGGCCCGCAACGTTCGGTCATCTTCGACAACGTCTACGCCGAACCGCACGCCCTCGTGGCCGAGCAGCGCGCCTGGCTCGAACGCTACGAAGCGTCCTTCGAGGAAGGGTCCCACTGATGACCGACACGACCGTACGTCCGCCGGCGCCCACCACGACGAGCCCCGACGCCCTGGCCGCGGCGTCGGTCACGCTGCCAATGACGAAGGCGCTCAACGCCGGAATGCGTCAGGCGATGCTCGACGACCCCAAGGTGCTGCTGATGGGCGAGGACATCGGCCCGCTCGGTGGTGTTTTTCGGGTGACGGAGGGGCTGATCGCCGAATTCGGCGACAAGCGCGTGCTCGACACACCGCTCGCCGAATCGGGCATCATCGGCACCGCCATCGGCCTTGCCATGCGCGGCTTCCGGCCCGTGTGCGAGATCCAGTTCGACGGCTTCGTCTTCCCCGGCTTCGACCAGATCACCAGCCAGCTGGCCCGCATGCGCAACCGCCACGAGGGCGGGCTGATCATGCCCGTGGTCATTCGAATTCCCTACGGCGGGCACATCGGCTCGATCGAGCACCACCAGGAAAGCCCGGAGGCGTACTTCGCGCACACCCCGGGCCTTCGCGTGGTGAGCCCCTCGAATCCGCACGACGCCTACTGGATGATGCAGCAGGCGATCCGGAGTGATGACCCGGTGATCTTCTTCGAACCCAAGAGTCGTTACTGGCCCAAGGGCGAGGTACTGCTGGGGGAGAGTGGAACACCGCTGCACGAGAGCAAGGTCGTGCGGGTGGGTACCGACGTCACGGTCACCGGTCACGGGGCGATGGTGAGCGTGCTGCTGCAGGCCGCCGATCTCGCGGCCGCCGAAGGCATCAGCATGGAGGTCATCGACCTCCGTTCGCTGTCACCGATCGACTACGGCCCCATCCTCGAGTCCGTGCAGAAGACCGGCCACCTCGTGGTCGCGCAGGAAGCCGCCGGTTTCGTCAGCGTCGGCAGCGAAATTGCCGCGACTGTGGCCGAAAAGGCCTTTTATTCGCTGGAGGCTCCCGTGTTGCGGGTGTCGGGCTTCGACACTCCGTTCCCGCCTGCCGCGGTGGAGACGCACTTCCTGCCAAGCCCCGACCGCGTGCTCGAAGCCGTCGACCGGTCGCTGGCCTTCTCGTGACCTCCCGTCAACTGACTCGCAAGAAAGGCGCCTCATGAGCGTGTCGCAATTCACCCTGCCCGATGTTGGCGAGGGCCTCACCGAGGCCGAAATCGTGGAATGGAAGGTGGCGCCCGGCGACACCGTCGCGATCAATCAGGTTCTCGTCGAGATCGAGACGGCCAAGTCCCTCGTGGAGCTCCCCTCGCCCTACGTGGGTGTCGTCGGCGAGATCCTGGTGCAGCCCGGCACCACGATCGACGTGGGCACGGTCATCATCACGATTCGTTCCGCTGACGATGCAACGGGTGCAAAGGATGCGAGCGCTCCCGACGGCGAAATCGCCGACGCGGCCGCCGACGCCGGCTCGACCATCACCGACGAGCCGGCCGACCAGGTGCTCGTGGGACGCGCCGCTCCGGCCACCATGCCCACCCGCCGCCAGAGGCACGGTGGCCGGGCGATCGCGCACGAGACTCTCGCGCCCGCGCCGGCCCGATCCGCGTCCGCCACGGTTTCCGCGACGTCACCGGCGGCATCCGCGGGTCCGGTTTTGGCCAAGCCGCCGATCCGCAAGCTCGCGAAGGACCTCGGTGTTGAGCTCGGCCTCGTGGAAGCGACCGGAGCGGTCGGCGACGTCACGCGCGAGGACGTCTTGCGCGCCGCCACTCAGGCCAGCGTGTTCCGCAATATCCAGACGCCGGAATGGCCGGTGGATCGCGACGAGCACATTCCGGTGAAGGGGGTGCGCAAGACCATCGCGCAGGCGATGGTGAAGAGCGCCTTCACCGCCCCGCACGTCAGCCTGTTCGTCGACGTGGACGCGACCCGCACGATGGAATTCGTGAAGCGGCTCAAGGCCTCCACCGATTTCGCCGGCGTGAGGGTGTCGCCGCTGCTGATCATGGCCAAGGCCATGATCTGGGCGGTGCGTCGCAATCCCACGGTGAACTCCACGTTCACCGATGAGGAGATCATCGTGCGGCACTATGTGAACCTCGGGATAGCCGCAGCTACCCCGCGCGGACTGATCGTGCCGAACATCAAGGAGGCGCAGGACATGAGCCTGCTCGAGCTGGCATCCGCGCTTGAGTCACTCACCCTCACCGCGCGCGACGGCAAGACAACCCCCGCACAGATGGCCAATGGCACGATCACGATCACCAATATCGGCGTGTTCGGCATGGACACCGGAACCCCCATCCTCAACTCGGGTGAGGCGGGCATCGTGGCCCTCGGAACCATCAAACAAAAGCCGTGGGTGGTGGATGGCGAGGTGCGCGCGCGTTTTGTGACCACCATCGGCGCCAGTTTCGACCACCGGGTCGTTGACGGCGATGTGGCGAGCCGGTTCCTCGCCGACGTGGCCAGCATCATTGAAGAGCCGGCGCTGCTGCTCGAGTAGAGTGTGCTCTCGCGTGTTCAGCCGGTGACGTGTGAATGCTTGTCGCGGTTCGGATGCGTCCCTAAACTGAAAGCTCCCCAGTGGAATGGTGACGACTGATGCGGTGTGACACGTGAGAGGCCGGGGGCGCTCGCTGACCCTGCTGCTGGTTGCCACCGTCGCGACTCTGGGGGGTCTCACCGGGTGCGTGTCCGACGTGGAGGCGAATTCACCCCCGGCCTTGCAGACGCGGACCGCGCTGCCGACGTCGTTTCTCACCGTTGTTGCGGACGACGACCCGGTGGTGAACGCCGTGGCGACGAGTTCCGCCCTGTACGAAGCATCCGAGTTCGTCGTGACGGCGCCCGTCGGCAACGTCGGAGCCCAGCTGCTCGCTGCTTCTGCCGCCGTGAATTTGGGTGTGCCGCTGCTGCTGACGCCGGAGTTCGGAGCCCCCACCACGGCCGCGGTCAGTGCCGAGCTCACTCGGCTTCAGGCCTCCTATGTCGTGAGCGTGGGCGGCGGCGGTCGCAGCGTGAGCGCCACCGGAACCCCGTCCTCCGCTTCGCCGTCCGCGGCGCGGCGAGCGGATGTCCCGCGTACACGACTGTCGGTTCCGGCCACGGCCGAGGCCGTGAACGCCATCCTGCCGAAGCCGCTCCGGATCGTGCCGGTGGCCACAGCGCCGCTGGCGCTCACCGCACTGGCCCGGGTGAATCCGCTCAGGCCGGTGCTGCTCGAGCTGCCATCAACGGCGACCAGCACGCCAACGCCCACCGCATCCGCGGCCGAGCCCGAGATCGCCCTGCCGCAGGTCAGCCGCCCGGCCGCTCTCACCGACGGCATGCTGCTGGCCACGGATGACCCGGCGCAGCTGGCCGGTGTCGCCACGGCGCGTGCGGCCTCCGTGGCCGTCACGCTGGTGCCGACGATGCGGCCGAACCCGCAGGCGTCGGCCGAAACGGTGACGGCGCTCGGCGCCGCGGCGCCAACGTCCGTGCTGGCGCTCGGTGCGCCCTTCGCCGCCGAGTTGAGCCTCGATTACAAGGTGCGCGCCGCCACCTCGGGAATCCACCTGCCCGGCGGTGGGCAACTCCTCTTCCCGGGTCGACGTTTCGTGGCTCTCTATGGCACGCCCGGCGCCCCGGTGCTCGGCGTGCTCGGGGAACAGCCGGTCACCGAGGCGATCGCGCGGGCCCAGGAGCTGGCCGCCGCCTACCAACCGCTCAGCGATCGTCCGGTCGTCCCCATGCACGAGATCATCGCGACCGTGGCCGCGGCCGGCGCCGGTGCTGACGGAAACTACTCCAACGAGATTCCCGCGGAGGTGCTGCGTCCCTGGGTGGAGGCGGCCGGCGCCGCCGGCGTTTATGTTGTTCTCGACCTGCAGCCGGGGCGCACCGACTTCCTCAGCCAGGCGCAGCAATACTCCAGCCTGCTTGAGCTTCCTTATGTGGGCCTCGCGCTCGATCCCGAGTGGCGGCTCGCGCCCGACCAACGGCATCTGGCGCAAATCGGTCGCGTCGACGTCGCGGAGATCAACGCCGTCGTCGGCTGGCTGGCCGCGCTCACCAGCGACAACGCCCTCCCGCAGAAGCTGCTCGTGCTGCACCAGTTCCGGTCGAGCATGATTCAGAATCGGGGCGCGCTCGACCTGACACACCCGGAGCTGGCGCTGCTGCTGCACGTTGACGGTCTCGGCGGGCAGCCCGACAAGCAGGCCACCTGGTCGGCACTGCAGACGGACGCCCCTCCCGGTCTGGCCTGGGGGTGGAAGAACTTCATCGACGAGGACCGCCCCACGCTGACCCCGGAGCAGACGATGGTCGACGTGACCCCAACCCCGGATCTGGTCACCTACCAATAGCGGCTTCCCCGCCACTAATGGTTTTGACAATCATTATCAACAAGGTTAATGTCGAAACATGCACACAAGATTTTTTGCGGTCCCGGCCCTGATCGCCGCGGCGGCGCTGGCCCTGTCGGGATGCTCCGCGACGCCCATTGTCAGCTCGTCGGATGCCGCGCTCAAGATCGTCACGACCACGACGCAGGTCGCGGAATTCACTCGCGCCGTTGTGGGTGACGCCCCCGACGTGGGCCTCACCCAGCTGATTCAGCCCAACCAGAGTGCCCACAGCTACGACCCGTCCGTTGCCGACCTCACCGCTCTCGGTTCCGCCGACGTGCTCGTGATCAACGGCCTCGGCCTGGAGGAGTGGTTGTCCGACGCGATCGATGCCTCCGGATTCGACGGAGTCACCATCGACGCCAGCCACGACATCACGGTGCTCGGCAGCGAGGTCGGCGCCGAGCACGCGGACGGCGAGGCGGAGGAGCACGCGGACCACACCGATGGTGACCCGCATATTTGGACCGATGTACGCAACGCGGAAACGATCGTGAACACCATTGAGGTCGGACTCGCGGGAGCCGAGGGCACCAGTGCCTCCGACCTGTCGCTGTTCACCGCGAATGCGGCCGCGTATTCGGCCAAACTGGCCGAGCTGGACGCCTGGATTCACGAGAACGTCGACGCCGTTCCCGCCGCCGAGCGGCTGCTGGTGAGCAACCACGACGCCCTCGGCTACTACACCGCGGCCTACGGCATCACCTACGTGGGAGCCGTCATACCCAGCTTCGACGACAACGCCGAGCCGAGTGCCGCGGCCATCGACACGCTCGTGAGTGCCATCAAGGCGACCGGCGTGAAGGCGGTCTTCTCCGAGGCCTCCCTCAGCCCCAAGCTGGCCGACACCATTGCGAGCGAGGCGAACGTGACCGTGTACTCCGGTGACGATGCCCTCTACGTCGATTCGCTCGGCCCACAGGGCAGCGCAGGTGACAGCTACCTCAAGGCGCAGATCCACAACACAATGCTCATTCTCGAGTCCTGGGGCGCCACGCCCACCGCGCTCCCCAGCGACCTGCAATAGTGGACACGTGAACGAGAACCCTTCTCAAGAATCGTCGACCGTCGCGCTGCGCGTGTCGAACGCCGCTTTCGCGTACGGTCCGACGCCCGCACTCACCGGCATGAACTTCCAGATTCTGCCTGGCCAGGCAGTGGCGCTGATCGGGCCCAACGCCTCGGGGAAGTCGACGCTGCTGAAGGGCGTCCTCGGCCTGATCCAGCGCACGAGCGGAACCGTCGAGGTGCTCGGGGCGTCCCCAGCCCCGGCGGGGGCGGTCGGTTACGTGCCGCAGACCGATCAGCTCGACCCGCAGTTTCCGATCACGCTCGCGCAGGTCGTGATGATGGGGCGCTACCGTTCCCTCGGCTGGTTCCGGCTGCCGGGACGAATCGACCGCGTGGCCGTGGCCGCGGCCCTGGAGGCCGTCGGTCTGCGCGACCGGGCGAAAACGCGCTTCGGCGAACTCTCCGGTGGTCAGCAGCAACGCGGTCTGCTGGCGCGCGCCATCGCCTCCGGTCCCCGCCTGCTGCTATTGGATGAGCCCTTCAACGGCCTCGACCAGCAGAACCGCGACGCGCTTATCGATACGGTGCGCCGTCTCAAGGCGGACGGCGTGGCCGTGCTGGTCTCCACTCACGACCTCGAACTTGCCCGGGCGGTGTGCGAGTGTGTGCTGCTGGTCAACGGAACGCAGGTGGCGTTCGGCCCGCTCGACGACGTGCTCACCCTCGACAACGTGCAGCGCGCCTTCCGCGACGTGGGCGTCGAGATGGACGAGCACACCGTGGTGCTGCCCGGCCACGGCGGTCACTGAATGATCCTCGACGGCCCGCTGATCGAGGCGTTCACGCTACCCTTCATGGCCAGGGCGTTGATTGTGCTCGTGGTGCTGAGCCTCGTCGCCGGATTGGTCGGCGTGCTCGTGAACCTGCGGGGCCTGGAGTTCATCAGCGACGGCCTCACGCACGCGGTCTTTCCCGGAATCGCCGTGGGTTTCGTCTGGGGCGGCCGCGGCGGCCTCTTTGTCGGCGCGATGGTTGCCGCGCTCGTTGCCGCCGTGGTGCTCACCCTGATCGTGCGCCGTGCCGTGAGTTCGGATGCCGCCATCGCCGTTGTCTTCACGGCCATGTTCAGCATCGGCGTGATCGTGGTATCGCGGGAAACCAATTACGTGGGCCAGCTGGAACAACTGCTGTTTGGCCGATTGCTCACCGTCAGCGCCGCCGAGGTCGTACAGGCCACCGTCATCTGCGGCATCGCCTTGCTGCTTGTGGGAGCCACCCTCAAGCAGCAGGTCTTTCGTGCCTTCGACCACGCCGGGAGCGCGGCCGCCGGATACCGCCCGCTCGTGTTGGACATCGTGCTCAACGTCGCGATCGCCATGGTGGTCGTGGCCGCCAGCAACGCCGTCGGCAATCTGCTCGTGCTCGCGGTTCTGATCGTGCCGGGCGCGTTCGCCCGGCTCGTCACTCATCGGCTCTGGCTGCTCTTTCCGGTTGCGGCCGGCTTCGCCGTGCTTGCGGCCTGGTTCGGCCTGGCGATCGGCTTTGAGGCATCCGTCACCTCAGGGATCGACCTGCCGAGCGGGGCCACCGTGGTGCTCGTGCTGGTGGCCGGCTACGCGCTGGCGCTGGTGGCCAGGGTTACCGTCGACCGGTTTGCCGGGCGTGCCTCCCGGCCGTCCCTGCGGGTGCGGCGCTGATGGGGTATTTCGAACATGCCCTGCTCGCCGCGGTTGTGATCGGCGCCCTCAGCGGTCTGGTGGGGACCCTCGTCGTGCTGCGCAAGCGCACCTTCTTCGCGCAGGCGCTCACCCACGCGACCTTTCCCGGCGCGGTCGCGGCCACGATCCTGGGCGTGAGCATCCCGCTCGGCGCCGCCCTGGCGAGCGTGGTCATCGTGGGCCTCATGGCCCTCATCGGCCGGGTTCGCCGTCAGGGCAGCCAGGTGGCTTCTGGCATTCTCCTCACGGCCGGCTTCGCGCTGGGCGTGTTGCTGCAGGCGCTGAATCCGTCCCTGCCGGTGCAGGTGGATTCCTTCCTGGTGGGCTCGATTCTCACCGTGACGACGGGGGACACCGTGCTCGCCGGGAGCGTTCTTCTCGTGGCCCTCGTCGTGATCGGGGTGTTGGGAAAACAGATTCTGTTCTCCACGTTCGACGTGGACGGGTACCGCGCCGCCGGCTACCGAGAATGGCCGATCGAGGTTCTCACCCTCACCCTCATCACGGCAACGGTCGTCACGGCTATGCCTGCGGTGGGTGCGATTCTGGCGATTGCGCTCATCGCCGCCCCGGCCGCCGCCGCGCGATTGCTCTCGCGCACCGTCACGCATGTCTTCGTGATCGCCCCGGTGTTGGGCGCCGCATCCGGCGTGATCGGCGTATTGCTCTCGCGCGCGCTCGATGTGGCCGCCGGCCCCGCCATCGCCCTCACCGCGGCGGGGTTCTTCCTGGTAGCGCTCGGGGTGCACCGAACGAGCGAGATGTGGCTACGGTTGAAGACATGAAGCGAAACACCTGGCAGCGCGAGGCGGTTCGCGGCGCTCTCGGCGCCAGCGAGGGCTTTGTCAGCGCGCAGGGTCTGCATTCCACCCTGCACGCGACCGGCTCGCCCATCGGACTGGCCACCGTCTATCGTGCACTCTCGGACCTCGCAACCGAGGGAAGCGCCGATTCGCTGCAGTCTCCGGAGGGCGAGAGCCTGTACCGGGCGTGCAGCACCAACGACCATCATCACCATCTGATCTGCCGCAATTGTGGTCTGACCGTCGAGATCGAAGCGGATGCCGTCGAAACGTGGGCGAAGAACGTGGCGTCCGAGCACGGATTCACTGAAGCGGCTCATGTCGTTGATGTCTTCGGGCTGTGCGAGCGGTGCACCGCGTCCGCGGCCTCCGCTCTCTGACCGGCTCCGCCCGCGACGACGGTGGCCGTGAACGCAGTGGCGTCGGCTGAAGTTTGCGTCGAGGGCCGCGAGCCCGTAGTGTTGAAGGCTGCTGCGCCTCTGCGCGCGCATTGCGTGCTGTCCATTTATGGACGGCCCGCCGACAAGAAATCTTGGGAGGGGCAATCGCCCTTCGGTAATGGAGGAAATCATGGCAGCAACCTGCCAGGTGACCGGAGCTGTTCCCGGCTTCGGACACAACATTTCGCACTCGCACCGACGCACCAAGCGTCGTTTCGACCCGAACGTACAGAAGAAGACGTACTACGTACCGTCACTTCGTCGCAATGTAACGCTGACGCTGTCGGCAAAGGGCATCAAGGTTATTGATGCACGTGGTATCGAGCGCGTCGTCAAGGACGTTCTCGCTCGTGGGGTGAAGATCTAATGGCTAAGGCACATGACGTACGTCCGATCATCAAGCTCCGTTCGACGGCTGGCACTGGTTACACCTACGTGACCAAGAAAAACCGTCGCAACAACCCCGACCGTCTCGTACTCAAGAAGTACGATCCCGTAGTGCGCAAGCACGTTGACTTCCGTGAGGAGCGCTAAAAATGGCGAAGAAGAGCATGATTGCCAAGAACAACCAGCGCAAGGTTATCGTCGAGCGCTACGCCGCGACACGCCTTGAGCTCAAGAAGGCCCTCGTGGACCCGGCCGGCACCGACGAGTCTCGCGAAGAGGCACGCAAGGGCCTGCAGAAGCTTCCGCGCAACGCGAGCCCGGTGCGCCTGCGCAACCGCGACGCCGTTGACGGTCGTCCCCGTGGCCACCTCTCCAAGTTCGGCATCTCGCGCGTACGTTTCCGCGACATGGCGCACCGCGGCGAGCTGCCCGGCATCATCAAGTCCAGCTGGTAAGTATGGCTGGCGGCCGGTGAACGGCCTCTGAATTTTCGAGGTTCACAATCTTCGAGGTTCAGAATCATCTGAACGGGATGGCGACTTCGGTCGGCATCCCGTTTTTTGTGCGTGCGCACCCCGCGCGGGGGACAGCACCGGCCGCGATATCACGCCGATTGCACCCCGACGGTTCGCCGAGAGCGCAAAATCTAGCTCCCCAGAGGGTGAAAGTGCCGTGAAACCGCCTCAAACAGGCGTAAATCCGCGGAATTTCGCGGATCTCTGCTAGATTTCAACTCGGTCGAACCGACCGGCGTGGCAATTCTCACGAGTTGCTACCGTTTACGAATATCGCTGTTTTTATACACGTAGGTCCGAGGAGGACACTCAATGGCTGACAAGTCGCTGAACAAGACCGAGCTCGTTGCCAAGGTTGCCGCTGACTCCGGACAGAGCCAGGCTGCAGTTGACGGCGTTCTGAACGCATTCTTCGCAACCCTCGCCGAGACCGTTGCCGCTGACGGCAAGGTCACCATCCCGGGATGGTTGGGCGTCGAGCGCACCGCAACCGCCGCTCGCACCGGCCGCAACCCGCAGACCGGCGAAGAGATCGCCATCGCTGCCGGTCACCGCGTCAAGCTGACCGCCGGTAGCAAGCTCAAGGCTGCCGCTAAGTAGTCTGAAAAGAACTTCGGTTTCATTACGACCGCGGCTAGCTGATTGAATTCTCAGCAAACCTGCGTAGCCCGTGAAGCCCGAGCGCGCAGAAGGGCGTCGACCTCGGTCGGCGCCCTTTTTGTATGCCCTCGCGAGGAGCGGATGCCGGTGGCCGGCGGGCGTGCGGCCACCGCACCGGTACGGCGGTTAAGCTTGGCAGGTGCCTCGTCTTGTCCGCGTTCTCGGTCCGTCAGTCTTGCTGCTGGTCGCGTTCCTGTCTACCCTTGTCGCCCTCAACATTGGTGGGGGAGCGGCTGCCCAACTGCTCGCCGATCCAGGTCCGGTCGTGCGGTGGGGGCTCCCGATCTCCAAGATGTTCGTGAACATTTCTGCCGCCGGCGCCATCGGCGCACTGATGCTCGCAATCTTCGCCTTCACCCCCAAGGCCCGTGAATTCACCTTCGCGCTCGACTTCGCTGCGGCATCCGCGGCCGTCTTCGCCGTGGCGTCATCCGGCGCCGGATTCTTCACATTCCTGCAGGTCACGAACGTACCGGTCAGCCTCGACGACCGGTTCAGCGCCACGATGGGGCAGTTCTTCGGTCAGATCTCGCTCGGCCAGGCGTGGCTGGCCACAACCCTCATCGCCGCCCTGATCACCGTGCTGTGCTTCGCCGTGCGCAACCAGACAGCGCTCGTGTTCGTGTTCGGCGTGTCGCTGCTCTCGCTGCTGCCCATGGCCCAGCAGGGGCACTCTGCCGGCGCCTCCGGGCACAATGCGGCCATCACCGCCCTGGGGCTGCACCTCGTGTTCGCCGCCATCTGGCTCGGCGGGCTGCTCACCATCATCGTGTTGCGCAACCACCTCGCCAAGGACCGCCTCGGCGTGGTGCTCGGACGCTACTCGTCGCTGGCGCTCGTCTCGTTCGTCGCGGTGGCCGCGTCCGGCTACGTGAGCGCGGAGCTTCGCGTGGGCACATGGGAGAACCTGCTCACGCCCTACGGCGTGCTCGTGCTGGTGAAGGTGGCGGCTCTGATTGTGCTGGGCTGCTTCGGTCTGGTGTACCGGCGATTCTTCATCGGGCGGCTCAACTCCAGCGCCGAGCACGAACGTCGTTGGTTCTGGTGGCTCGTCGTGGCCGAGCTGGGCTTCATGGGCCTCGCTTCCGGAGTGGCTGCCGCGCTCGCCCGAACGGCGACCCCGATTGCCCAGACCGTGGCGTCGTCGGTGCCGACCTCGACGCCGGCCCAGATCCTCACGGGCGAGCCCCTGCCGCCCGAACTCACCTTCGCCCGGTACTTCACCGAATGGGACGTCGACCTCGCGTGGTTGCTGTTCTGCGCCTTCGGCATCTTCTTCTACCTTGCCGGTGTGTACAGGCTGCGCCAGCGAGGCGACAAATGGCCGATCCACCGTTCCGTGTTCTGGGTGACCGGTTTGGTCGCACTCTTCTACCTGACGAGTGGTGGCGTCGCGGTGTACCAGGAGTACCTGTTCTCCAGCCACATGCTCATGCACATGATGCTGACCATGCTCATTCCCGTGCTGCTTGTTCCCGGTGCGCCGGTGACGCTCGCTGCTCGGGCCATTCGCAAGCGTCAAGACGGCAGTCGCGGCGGGCGTGAGTGGATTCTGCTCGCGGTGCACTCCAAGTTTGCGGGAACGGTGGCCAACCCGCTCGTGGCAGCCGGGCTGTTCGCCGGTTCACTCTGGGTGTTCTACTACACGCCGCTGTTCAGCTGGGCAACGACCGACCACACCGGGCATCAGTGGATGATGGCGCACTTCCTCATCACCGGTTACCTGTTCGTGCAGTCGCTCGTGGGCATCGACCCGGTGCCGTACCGCCTTCCGTATGCCTTCCGTCTGCTGCTTCTCATTGGGACCATGGTCTTCCATGCCTTCTTCGGCGTTGCCCTCATGATGGGGACGCGCCTGTTATTGGCCGACTGGTACGGCGCGATGGGCCGCACCTGGGGGCTCAGCGCCATTGACGATCAACAGATGGGCGGCGGTATCGCGTGGGGTGTCGGTGAGCTTCCGACAATCGCCCTGGCGATCGTGGTGGCGATCCAGTGGAGCCGCAGCGACGCGAAGGAGACGAAGCGCCTCGACCGAAACGCGGACCGTACCCACGACGCCGAACTCACGCAGTACAACGCGAAGTTGTCGCGCATGGCGGCCCGCGACCGTTAGCCGCCGCGCGCACGGCCTCACGGAGCCCCGCATGCCGACCCGCGCTAGTGCAGCTGGATGGCCAGGGCGCCGCTCGGCTGGATGGTCACGCTCAGGCCCATGGTGAACGGTACGTCTTCGTCACGGGTTTCGATGCTGCCGTCGAAGAGTGACTGCACCTTCACGTTGATGTGTGCCTGTCCGACGGTGTCCGGCATTTCGAACTGGACCTCTCCCGAGGTGAGCGTGACGACCGGGTACTCGGCGATCGACCACGTCGGCGCGTTCAGCACCCTGTTGTTGATGTCGATGCCGAATCGGCAGCCGGTGGGCTGCAGTACGGTTTGCGTGGCACATTCCGTATCGAGGAAGTTGTTGAGTTCATCCTGAACCTGCTTCGTGAAGGCCTCGTTGGGTGCCGCGTCGACGGACACCTCCGTGATGCCTGGCGTGGTCACCGCCACGGACTCGGGCGGGGCGGTGAGCAGGGTCGAGTCGTGTCGAAAGGTGTAGACGGCCGGCGCGAAGGCGAGGTAGGTGGCCGCATTGTTGAAGGATGCCGGGGCATCCGCTGCCGCGTGTGCCCGAGTGTCGAGGGTGAGCCCGTTCACCGTGAAAATGGATTCGTGCTGCACCGTCACCGCAAGTGCCGCGATCGGGCTGGTCGCAAAGCGCCAACTGTCGAAGACCCCGCCGAACCGACCCGTGTGCTGCACGGAGAACTGCATGCTCGACGGCTGCCCGTCGAGCTCGAAATCGTAGACCACGGTGTGCAGGTCGGGTGCCGATTCCACGTCGCTGATGAGCGTGATGTCCGTGAGATCACCCAGAACGGATGCCCGCAGCAGCGTTGTCGGCAGGTCGGCCGGGAGACCGGCCGCCTCAAGCTGATCCGACGTGGGCACGACGCCGTCGAGCTTGAGGGCCGCGCCGGTGTCCGTCCGGGCCAGCGCATCGAGGTATTGCCGCACAAAGCCGCCCGCGCTGTAGACCTCTCTGTTCAATGAGCCGATCGCGGCAAACAAGGCTCCCACGAGGAGGACGGCGACCAGGGCCACGGCCACCGTGGCTCGCACGACCGCGGTGCGGTCTCTTCGGTCAACTACGGTCACTCCAACATCCTACGGGCGCCCCGCCCGCGCTACACTCACGACAGATTCGAGGAAGAAGGCACCCATGTCCAGTCGCCGAGTCTTGTCCGTGGTGGCGCTGGCCGCGGTCGTGCTCCTGATGAGTGCGGCGTGTGCGAGTGAAGGCACCTCACCGACAGGGTCGCCGACACCCACGTCGACAACGGCCACACCTACACCCACACCCACCGCGACATCCGATCCCTTGATTTCGATCGACATGCCGGCTGCCGACTCGACGGTGGCGACCCCGGTTGAGATGAGCGGAACGGCCAACACCTTTGAAGCCGCGCTCACCGTGGATGCCCTCGATGCCGCCGGCACGCAGTTGTGCGTGCGTAGCATCATGGCCACATCCGGGTCGGGAACCCCGGGCACCTGGCAGACCACACTGGCCTTCCCCCCGCCCGCGAAATCCGGGCCCATCACCCTGCGTGCCTACGACTACAGTGCGAAAGACGGCTCGATGGAGAATCTCGTGGAGCGGCAGGTCACGGTATCGGCCGATCATCCAGCGATTTTCATCACGTCCCCGACCTGCGGCCAGCAGGTTGCTCCGGGATCGACGCTGACCGTGAAGGGACGGGCGCTCGTATTCGAGGCCATGTTCACGCTCGAGCTGCGCAACACCGCGGGGGCAACGATCGTCAACACGGAGGTCACGGCCGAAGCCGGTACCGAGGAGTCGGACTTCACGGCGACGATGGCCCTTCCCGGCGACGCCGTCAGTGGCTACTACGATCTGGTGGCCTTCGACAACAGCGCCAAGGACGGCAGCGTGATCGACGAGTTCTCAATCCAGTTGCGCTTGCAGTAAGAGTGCGGGTGCCGGGCGGTTACAGTGGAATGTCCCGTTGCAGTCACCGTGGGTGGCTGAGCACGCGGGGTCTGTTCTATCGAAGGTACTGAGTGTCTGATATTCCGCTGTCCCGCGAGCAGGCCGCCATCTTCGCGGCCATCGAGGGCACCCGTCAAAACGTCTTCGTCACCGGCCGGGCCGGCACGGGAAAATCGACGCTGCTCAACCACCTGTCGTGGAACACGAGCAAGCAGATCGTGATTGCCGCACCCACCGGCGTCGCGGCGTTGAACGTGGGCGGACAAACGCTGCATTCCCTGTTTCGGCTACCGATCGGAGTGATCGCGGACAGCCCCATCGACCAGAACGACCAGGTCCGCAAGCTTCTCAACACCATCGACACCCTCGTCATCGACGAGGTCTCCATGGTGAACGCCGACCTGATGGATGCCATTGATCGGAGCCTGCGTCAGGCCAGGCAGCGCCCACACGACACTTTCGGCGGGGTGCAGATTGTGCTCTTCGGCGACCCTTACCAGCTCGCACCGGTGCCCGGCGGACCGGAGGAACGAGCCTACTTCGCCGACCACTACCGCTCTATGTGGTTCTTCGACGCGAAGATCTGGCAGGACGCGGAGCTGCGCATCGTGGAGCTCACCGAGATTCACCGGCAGAGTGACTCCGACTTCAAGACCATGCTCAATGCCGTGCGTCATGGGCAGGTCACGCCCGAGATCGGTGGGGCGCTGAACGCCGCCGGCGGACGGACTCCGCCCACCACCGACGTGATCACCCTGGCAACGCGCAATGACTCCGTGAACCGCATCAACGCATCCGCTCTGAAGCGACTGTCGGGCAAGTCGCTCACCGCCAAGGCCGACGTGGTCGGGGACTTCGGCGGGCGCACGTTCCCGGCGGATGAGGTGCTCGAGCTGAAAGTGGGCGCGCAGGTCATGTTTCTGCGCAACGACTCACCGCTCGACGGCGGGCCGCGCTGGGTGAACGGCACGATCGGCACCGTTACGAAGGTCGACTCGACGGTCTTCGTCGACATCGACGGCGAGACTCACGAGGTCGAGCCCGTGGTCTGGGAGAAGTACAAGTACACGTACAACGCGGCCACGAAGAAGCTCAGCAAGGATGTCGTCGCGGAGTTCACGCAGTTTCCGTTGCGGCTGGCCTGGGCCGTCACCATTCACAAGTCGCAGGGCGCGACCTACGAACGGGCGATCGTGGACCTCGGTGCCCGGGTCTTCAGTCCCGGGCAGACCTACGTGGCGCTCAGCCGGCTGACCAGCCTCGATGGCCTGTACCTGACTCGCCCACTTCGGCCCAGCGACATCATCGTGGATGAGAATGTGCAGCGCTTCATGAACATCCCGCGCACCGATTCGACCGAACTGAACCCGGCGTCGTAGCGGCCGTCTGAAACTACCCATCCGTCCGGTGGGCACCGCACCTGATGCGCGCGTCTGGCGCGCGCATCAGGTGCGGCGCTGCAGCGGCGACCCCGATGTCAGGACTGATGTGCCGGCCAGACTGATGGGCGTGCGGGTCGGGTCGGCGGCCAATGGTGGGGTCAGCCAGTACTCCATGCCGGTACCGGTGCCGATGCGACTGATCTGCCACCCGTCGTTGTGCAGGCGGAGGTGGTCACGGACGCAGAGCAGGATGCCATCATCCAGGTTGGTGAATCCGCCGGTGTTCCACCCGTTGATGTGGTGGGCTTCGGAGTAAGCGGGTGGTCGGTGGCAACCCGGCCACCTGCAGCCGCCGTCCCGGAGCGCCAGGGCCGCGCGTTGCGCCCGTGAAAAGAGGCGCTGTTCTCGCCCGACGTCGAGCACGGTGCCACCTCGACTGAACAACACCGGGATAAAGCCGGTGTTGCAGATCGACCGGACGATGGTGGTCGTCGGGATCGCGTCCGGGGTCCCTTCGATGAACCCGTTTGTCAAAAGCAGTTGGCCCGAGGCGCCACGCGAGGGTGTCGGTGCCGGAGCATCTGTCGCAGTGCCAACGAGCTTCACGGAGCGGCGGATCCGGCCGAAGAGGGTGCCGGGACCGAGCGGAGCGAACCACGGCACGTGCACCTCGACCGGCGGCGCCTCCGGGTGAGCAAGAGCCAGCCGGTCGGCCTGCTTCTGGCGTTCCCGGGCGGTTTCGGCTTCGGCTTCGGAGGCCATGGTGCCGGCCTCGATCAGGCGGCGAGTATCCGCCTTGCTCCTGCCGCCGGCGCAGTCTTATGCCTGCACCCGGTTGTCGAGCCCGTCGAGACACTCTGCGGAGCCGTAACCCTTCTTTCTGGCGAGGCCCTCGCGACCGAGCTGCCAGTCGGAGCGGGCGGCGACGTTCGCCGCCGACAGGGCGAGGTAGGTGGCGACCTCGCGGGAGAGCCGGGCGATGGCCCGATGGGTGTTCTCCGACTCGTCGTCGGAGAGGTCCGCGAACGACGCCGCGGATATACCTGACCGGGCCAGAGCCCCGGTCAGTTCAACGAAAACACCGTCAATGGTGGTTGTCATGAGATAAGTGTGACAGGCACCACTGACACTGAGTCGTCCCGAGGGGAGCGCTCGATTTCGTCGTCATAAGAGGCGCGCCTGCACCCAGGTTTTATCTTCAGGCGCCCATGTCCGGGCACCAACCGCCGTCCCGACACGGGTGGATACGACGCCGCCGGGCACGGGATTTCTCGAGTGCCCGGCAGCCGGTTCGTGTTGTTTCCGCGGCTTCTTGTCTTGCCGCTAATGACCCGCGTGAGAGTCGGACTCGAGTAATTCCAGCGCGGGGATCGAATGCGATCCGTGCGGAACGGCGTAGAGTCCGGCGTTCGTGGCGGCAAGGGCGGGCGTGGTGAGTCCAGAGAAGATGACGCCACCCAGAACGAGCGCGGTAGCGAACTTCCAGCCGGCCGGCTTTTCCGGTGCAAGCGGCTGACGGGTGCTGTTCGCTGCGTTTCGGGCGAGGGCGGCGAGGGTAGCGGCCAGGAAGATGTTGAACAGTGAGGCGATGAACATCGGAAACAAGGGGAGGCCGATGGCCTGAGCAGAGACCCCGAGGCCGCTACCGAGGGTGGCCGTCGCGGCCCAGACGGCGACCGGCACGAGCGAGCCGCCCAGAGTGAGGCGGGGCAGGACGATGCGGCCTGTGTAGAGCGTCGCCACGGCCCAGCCGAGTTCGGCAATGCCGAAGCCAACCAGCAAGACCCAGAGGGGGAAGGGAGCTCCGGCGCCAACGGCGAGGTGTATCAATCCTGCGCCGAGGGCGGAGAATGCGAGCAGAAGGCGGATTGCCGGGGCCACGGTGGCTCCCTTCCAGGGTCGGTGAACGGCGGGGCTAGACGGTGACCGATTTCACGGACTTGTCCGCTCCGAGACCGGCGCCGAGCAGCACGAGGGCGCTGGCGAGGTGGAGGAAGTGGTCTGCCGTGTTGAGGGCCAGGATGTTGAGCCCGGTTCCCACGAGGAAGAACCCGACGATTCCGAGAAGGAGGTACACGGCACCGATGGTGGTATTCGTCGCCTTCGCCGCGGAAACGTTCGACATTCCGGCGAGCAGCAGGGCGGCACCGATCAGCAGGTGGGCCACGTTGTGAAGCGGATTGACCTCGAAGACTCCGAGAATCAATCCACCGGAGGTCGCCACGAAGTTGACCCCTCCGGTATAGGCGAAGCCGAGCAGGCCGACGAGCAGATAGACCGCGCCAAAGATGCTTGCGATCAGGCGGTTGGGTGACTTGGACATTTCGATTGCCTCCTGTATGTGCCACGGCGAACCCGTGTCTTGCCCTCTATTCGGAGGTGCGGCCGACTCGGATTGGTCTGGATCTTGGAGGGATCGACATCAGGGGTGCACTCATGTGCCGCCGGGTGTCCTGCCATGCTCAGGTGTGACGGGTTCCCCGGCCGGCGATCACGGCGCGGTACCCCTCACGGTAGGAGGGATAGCCGAAGGTGAAGCCCGTGTCGAGCAGGAGCCGGTTGCTGAGGCGTTTGTCGCCGCCGCGCTGACTCGCACGGGGCGTATCGTCGACGGTCGGCCGAGGCAGTCCGAGCTCGGCCGCCAGAAATGTCACCACGTCGTTCATCGGCACGGGTGAATTGTCGACGCCGAGGTACAGCGGGTCGGGGGCTTCGACCTGGGTGAGCAGGTGCACGATCGCCGCTGCCGCGTCGTCCCGGTGAATACGGTTGGTGTAGCGAGACGCCGTGGACACCGTGGCCCTGCCCTCACGGGCCTGAGTGATCAGGCGCTCGCGCCCGGGGCCGTAGATACCTGACAAACGCAGCACGATGGCAGCGGGCATGCGCGCGTGCAGCAGCTGTTCGGACTCCAGCAAAATGGCGTTGGTTCCCGGGGCCGGGTTTGCCGGGGTTTGTTCGTCGACCCAGCTGGCATCGTTGATGTCGTACACCGCGGTCGAGGAGACGAGAAGCACGCGGCGAGGCCGGGTCCCGTCCAGGGCTTCGACGGCGTCGAGCACGTGACTCAGCCCCTCAACGTAAGCGGTGCGGTACGCGTCGACGGTTGAGTTGCCCGCGGCGATGGCCACGACGACAAGTTCGGTGTCTGAGGGGAGGACGGGTTGCTCGCGGGTGAGGTCGATGGACTGGCCGATGAGGGCGGCTGGAAGTCGGTCAGCGTTTCGACGCAACCCCAGCACGCGATAGCCGAGCCGTGCGAACCTCAGCCCGACCTCGGTGCCCAGGTCGCCGCATCCGGCAATTACCACCGTCATGTGTCTCCTCGTTCTGCCTATGCGCCGTGCCCGGCGCTGGGTGAGCCGACGAGTCAACGGGCAATCATTGTCGGCACCGACCGACCGGGCGAGAGACACGTGTTGCGTCTCGGTAAGAGAGCGGATGACGGGAATCGAACCCGCGCTATCAGCTTGGGAAGCTGAAGTTCTACCATTGAACTACATCCGCGCGCCCGACCGTGAGTGAACAACAACCGGAACGGTGCCAGCATATCAAGCTCTCGCCGATAGGCTTGCACCGTGCTGCTCTCGGATCGCGATATTAAGGCCCAACTCGACGCCGAACGAATCGGTCTCGACCCGTTTACCCCCGCCATGATTCAGCCGTCGAGCATTGACGTGCGGCTCGACGGGTTTTTTCGACTGTTCGATAATCATAAATATGCCTACATCGACCCGGCCGAAGACCAGCCGGAGCTCACCCGACTGATCGAGGCGAAGCCAGGCGAACCGTTCATCCTGCACCCGGGTGAGTTCGTGCTCGGCGCCACGTATGAAAAGGTGACTCTTCCCGATGACATCGCCGCCCGCCTGGAGGGCAAAAGCTCGCTCGGGCGCCTGGGGCTGCTCACCCACTCCACCGCCGGCTTCATCGACCCGGGGTTCACCGGTCACGTGACCCTTGAGCTCAGCAACGTGGCAACCCTGCCGATCAAGCTCTGGCCAGGCATGAAGATCGGACAGCTGTGCTTCTTCCAGCTGAGTTCGCCCTCCGAACAGCCCTACGGCTCAAGCCAGTACGGCTCCCGCTACCAGGGGCAGCGTGGTCCCACGGCGAGCCGGTCCTTCCAGAACTTCCACCGCACCCAGGTGCATGTCGCCGAATAGCGGGTGTCAGGCATCCGCTCACGCGGCCCTTGCGCGGAGAACGGCGGTCAGCGGAGGGGTACGACGAGCACGGGAACGGTCGTGAATTCGAGAACCCGCAGCGTGTGACTGCCGATGGTGGGGATCAGGTGCCCCGGCCGATCCACTCGTCCCATGACGATCATGATTGCGTCGACGGTGCGGGCCTCATCCAGGATTTCGGCAGCCACGCGTCCAGACCGCCGACTACCGGTGACCTCAAGCCCAGCTGAGGACCCACGAGCGACAACATGCGCCAGCACAGCATCGGCGCCCGCGTGCCGTCGGGTGGCCGGCAGCGTGGACACGGCCAGGTGACGCTCCGTCTCCCCACCTTCGATCACGACGATCGCGTGCAGCTTGGCTCCGCGCCGTTGAGCGTGATCTATCGCCACCGTGACGGCCGCGAATGCTGCCGGGGAATCGTTCACTGCCACCAGAATCACCTCGCTCATGAAGATTCCTTTCGTCCAGTATCCATCGTCCGAATCGGGGAGGAGGCGTCGGCCTGGTGCTCGGCGGCCCAGTGCACGCGCAGGTTCTCCTCCAGTTCTTGTTCCTCAAGCTTCTGCCGAATCACCCTGAGCTCCTTCTCGAGCCGGGGAATCCAACGGTTTTCGACGGCTCCCTGGCGAGTGCGGGTCGCGGTCAGTTCCCTGGACAGCAGCACGACGGCTCGCTGCGCTGCAGCGTGCTGGGCCGCGACTATGAGGGCAGATCGATGTGTTGCCGCGGCCCAGGCCAGCGCGGAACTTCCACCCGCCGGCACCGCGTCGGGCAGCACGCAGGTCGCATCCACCGGGTAGCTGACACCCATGGCGCCGCCCCACTTCACCTCGACGAGGGCTGGGTCGACGGGGGATGCGTGTGTGAGCAGTTCTTGGCCGTCGAGAGCAACGGCGCGTCGAAGCCACACGGCTGCCTCGTTCGCCTCCTCTTCCCACCGTCGCCGAATAGCGTCGGCGTGTAGCTGCAGGCGGTCGAGCTCGTCGGCGACGATGCGCTGTTTGCGATCAAGAAGATTTGCGCCGTGCCGTGCCGTCACGAGTCGGCGTTCGAGACGCACCTTCCCCGCCCGCCCGGTGGAGGTCATGCCGTCCCCGATCGTGCGGGCAGATAGCGCTTCAAGAATGCCGTCGAGAGCATCGTGAGCTCCGATTCCGGCAGCTCGGCCAGCGCCGTCCAGGCTCGACCCAGCGTGTCGTCCAGGGTGCGGAGCTCGTCGCGCCCCTGGCCGAACAGGTCCTGCTCGACCAGTCGGCGGAAGGTGAGGTAGCTGCGGTCCGTTTCGCTCAATGCGTCAGCACCGACGAGTTCAGCGAGTTCGCTGGCCTGGCGGGCGCGTGCCAGGGCGGCAAGCAGCTGCGCCGCCACGTCGAGGTGATCCTCCCTGGTGCGCCCAGCGCCCGCGCCACTGCGCATCAAACGCGACAGGGACGACAGGGCATCGACGGGCGGGTAGATCCCGCGAGCGTGAGCCTCGGGTGACAGTACAATCTGGCCCTCGGTAATGTATCCGGTCAGGTCGGGAACCGGATGCGTGATGTCGCCGCCCGGCATCGTCAGCACGGGCACAATCGTCACCGAACCGGCCCGGCCGCGAACCCGGCCGCACCGTTCATACAGACCCGCGAGGTCGCTGTAGAGGTAGCCGGGGTAGCCCCGGCGAGCAGGAATCTCCCTGCGGGCGGCGGAAACCTCCCGCACGGCTTCGGCGTAACTCGTCATGTCGGACATGATGACCAGCACATCATCGCCCTCCGTGTACGCGAGGTACTCCGCGATCGTGAGCGCGATCCTCGGCGTGAGGATGCGTTCGATAACGGGGTCATCGGCGGCATTGAGCAGCAACACAAGCTCGCCGGCCGCTGATCGTTCCTCGAGACGGTCGCGAACATACCCAATGTCAGCGTGAGTCAGTCCCATCGCGGCGAAGATGACCCGGAAGGCACCACCGCCGGACGTCGCCTGCGCCGCAATCTGCGTGGCCAAGGTGAGGTGCGGAAGCCCGGCTACCGAGAAGATGGGCAGTTTCTGACCCCTGACGAGAGTGGTTAGAGCATCGATGACCGAAACGCCGGTCAGCACTGGTTCCTGCGGAGGCTCTCGGTACACGGGATTCAGCGGCCAGCCGGTGACCGGCAGGGTCGTCGCCCCGGAAACGGGAGGGCCGCCGTCCAAAGGTTCGCCCCGGCCATTGCACACACGTCCCAGCCAGCCGGTGCTGACCGGAATCTGCAAGGGTCGCCCGGCGAACCGTACCCGGGTCTCGTCGGGTGCCATGCCGTCGGTACCTTCCAGAACCTGCAGCGTGACGATGTCGTGGTCCACCTCCAGTACGAGTCCGTGGCGCTCCGCATCGGAAACCTCAACGGTGGCGAACTCGTCCCAGCCCACGTCGTCGACGTTGCCCAACACGACGAGAGGACCACGTAGCTCACGGACGTCGCCGTGTGAGAGTTGCCCCGCACCGGGCCCGCGCGCCGGTACCGGTGTCGCCTCCGACGGGATCGCCGCATCGGTCATGACAGCTCCTCCAGGTGTCGCACAACGTCGGCCCGGAGCGCGGCAACACCGGCCGCGTCGGCCGGGCCCGTGTCTTCCCGTGCCCGAAGCACGGGCCGGAGATCCGACTGCTCAATTACCGTCGCAGGGATTCCACCCTGCACGAGTTGCTGACAAACGTCAACGACATGGAGAACCAGGTCGAGGAGGGCGGCGCCCTTCTCCGCCGAACAGAATCCGTCGTTGGCGCTGAGAGCGTTCTGCATCAACACACCGTCCCTGAGTAATCGACCGCCGAGGAGCACCATGCGTTCATGGCCGGGAAGCGAGTTGGTTCCGATGATCTCGGCCAGGTCGCTCAACCGGTCTGCCTCAGCGAGGAGAGCCGCCGCGCGGGCCCGCCTCTGCGCCCAATCAGGGTCCCCATTCGCGGCGTGCCACAAACCGAGGGCTTCCTCATCCCGAGCGAAGGAGCCGGTCCAGCTGACGGCCGGATAATGCCGTGAATAGGCGAGGTCGCGGTCCAGCAACCACAGGGAGCGAATGAATCGTTGCGTGTCGGTCGTGACCGGTTCCGTCATGTCGCCACCAGGAGGGGAAACGGCTCCGATGACCGTGACGGATGCGGTCGTGCCGCCGAGGGTGGTCACCCGGCCGGCGCGCTCGTAAAAGGCAGCAAGCGCCGAGGCGAGGCTCGCTGGATACCCCTCCTCGGCCGGAAGCTCACCGTTGCGATTCGCGAACTCACGAAGCGCCTCCGCCCATCGTGAGGTGGAGTCGGCAATCAGCACGACGTCGTAGCCCATGTCGCGGTAATACTCGGCGACACAGATACCTGTGTAGATGCTGGCCTCGCGCGCCATCATCGGCATATTCGACGTGTTGGCGATGATGACCGTGCGGTCGATCAGCTTGCCGCCCGTACGCTCGTCAACCAGGTTTGACAGTCCGTCGAGAACGTCCGCCATTTCATTGCCGCGTTCCCCGCAGCCCACGTAGACGATCACGTCCGCGTCGCTCCACTTGGCGATTTGTTGCAGCAGCATGGTCTTGCCGGTACCGAACCCGCCGGGTACGGCGGCCGCGGCCCCGCGAGCGAGCGGGTACATCAGGTCGAGCACCCGCTGGCCGGTGTGCAGGGGAACAACCCCAACGGGACGCTCCAGGAAAGGCCGCGGGACGCGCACCGGCCACGACTCCGCGAGCGGTACATCGACGTCGTCAATCCTGGCGACAGCATCCAGGGCCCGTACGGAACCCTCCGGTGCCAGCCAGGTCACCGTCCCGGACATCCTTGGCGGTACCAGAACACGGTGTTCCACCGAACCCGATTCAGGTACCGTGCCGAGAACCTGCCCGGGCGTGACGGCGGCGCCGACCGCCGCCCGGGGAACGAAGGTCCACACACGGGATATCGTGGCGGGATCATTCGCGGATGATGCCCGGTTCGGCTGCAGCCACAGCGGGGCAGAAGACAGCGGACGCATCAATCCATCGAAGGCCTGACCGAGCATGCCCGGCCCGAGCAGGCCGATGAGCGGACTTCCCGTGGCCTCCGCGGTATCCCCAACCTTGAGTCCTCCCGTGTATTCGTAGGCCTGCAGGGTCGCGAGCGTGCCCCGGATGGCGACGGTCTGGGCGCTGATTCGATCGGGCCCGACGGCCACGATCTCCAACATGGACAGTCGGTCGAGGCCCTCCACCTGCACCAGTGGTCCGCTGACCCGAACCACGGCGCCGGTGCGGGTCATGCCGGTATCCACAGGGTGCTGATCTCGGCTGTGAGGGACTCGAGTGTGCCCAGGGCGAGAGTCGGTAGAGACAGGTCCAGGCGACGCGATCCCTGTTCGGCGATAACGCCGCCGTCCGGGCTTTCGGTGCACGACGCCTCCGCACCCAGCATCGCGTGGGCGCGTTCCGTGAGTCGGGCCATGAGCTCCGGATACCGCGCATCGCTACGTAACGCGATCGACGCCTCGGTGACCCGGAGACGAAGTTCCAGCAGCAGGCTGTTCTGCTGCGTCAGCACCGCCTCATGGGCTTGCCGGCGATTGCGGGCGGATCGCAGTGCCGCTTGCGACCGGCCGGCCGATTCACCGGAAGCGACTGCGGCCGCTCGGATACTGTCGGCCTTCCTGTGCGCCGCGTCCAGAATTTCCTGCACCTCAGCGCGAGCCTTCTCCTGGGCTTCCGCAGCCGATTTTTGCGCTGTGGCACGCAGTGATTCCCGCACCGGGGCGAGCGCAATGTCGGCCTCACGTTGAAGACCGGTCATGACGGCAACACCGCCGTGAGGGGGGAATGCGGATCGGACACGGCCGGGCCAAGGATGCGCGCAGCGTGCGGGGTGAGTATCACGACGCCCGTATGCCCCGCGAGTTCGGCCCAGCGCCGATGTACCTCCGTCTCCGTCTCCGCGGCAATAATGCTGGCTCCGGCCAGCCCGAATCCTTCGAGCAACACCCTCTCGCCGAGAGCGGCAACGACATCCGACATGATCTCCGCCCGTTTTAGGCTTTGCCGATGAGGATGATGGCGATAATCAGCCCGTAGATCGCGATTCCTTCCGCGAGCCCGACGACGACCATCGCCCGTCCGAAGATCTCTGGTCGTTCGCTCATCGCGGCAAGCGCCGCCGAGCCCGTGTAGGCGACGGCGAACGACGCGCCGATGGATGATCCGGCTACCGCTATGGCGGCAGCGATAAGGGCGGAACCGCCACTGCCCGTGGTGGTCGCGGCCGTTGCGGTCGCGGCTGTGACGGTCGCCGCGGTCGCAGGCGCAGCGGTAAGCGCGGCGGCGACGAGAGCGAGGGCGCCAGCCATGATGGCGGCATTGATCCCCACGAGAAGAGTGCGGCCTGACCTGCGCTTGCGTCTCATGAGTACGACCGCGCCGAGGGTCGCCAGAAGGAACGCAGGTATCGTGCCGAGCCAGATGTTCACGAGTGATGCCTTTCAGTTTCACGGATGCCGTCGGCGGACTCGTCGGCCGGAGTGGGCGACCAGGGACGAAACGCACGCCCCTCGGCCTGGAAGATGCGGGAAAAGAGCTCGTAGTATTCCAGTCGGAGGGCCTGGATCCCCGCCACGAGGGCCTCGAGCCCGAACGTGAGTGCGTTGCCGACGAGGAACAGGAGGACGGCCGCTGCGGCCCGCCAGTCCGGGCCCCACAGTGCTGTTGTGCCGGCCCAAACGACCGTTAGGAGCGCCGCGTGGGTGAGGCCGAAGGCGGCCAGTCTCGCGAACGAGACCACATTGGATCCGAGCCGGATCACCGTGTCAATGACCTCGATGACGGCTTGAATCACCCCGGTCCCGCCGCCTCCGGCGTCAACGAAGTACCCCACAAAGATGAACCCGAGTGCCGCCAACGCGAATACGACCGCGACAACCACGAGCGCGCCCTGGTCGGCGATGAGTCCCCATGCGAGCAGCCCGACGGCCACAAACAGCACGGAGCCGGCTATGCCGGAACTGGCATATAGTGCGTAACCCCACCCCGCCTCCCTGATCCGGTTTATGGTGCCGAGGGCGTAGGCGCCGGCCAACAGTACGGCGCCAAACACCAGGGCCGTCACCAGCAGCGGAACCGGGTCGGCCATGGGGTCGAGCCACAGAACGGGAATCACTCCCGTCGGCCCGAAGGCTTCTCCGTAGAGGGCACCGAAGAGCATCGATGTCAGCCCGGCACCGGTCACGAACAGCCATGTCTTGCGCAGTTTCGCCAACCGGACGATCTTTCCGCTGCGGAGCACGAGCCCGGCGACGACCAGGATGGCACCGTGTCCGAGATCACCGAACATCATCCCGAACATGACGATATAGGCCAGTCCGGCCAGCCGCGACGGATCGACATCGGCGTAGGGCACCGTCCCGTAGGTATCGACGAGGGTGCGCGATACGTGCCCGGAACCGGTGCCGGTGAGCAACGTGGGCGGCTGCAGGCCCCGCGGACGAGGCAACGGCACGACGGCGGCACCCAGCGGCGCAAGAGTCTCGGCCAGCGAGACGAGTTCTCTGGATGGGGCCCAACCCACCCAACCCACGGTGGGGCCGGAGACGATCGCCGCGTCCGAGGCTCGCACTAGTTCCTCCGGACCGGCCCCCGGCGGGTAGGGGAGGTCCAGCTCGACGGTGGCACAGTAGGAAACCGCCGCGAGTACGATGCTCCGACGCTCCTCGGGGGCGACGATGGCCACCCGCTTCATCTGCACCGGACTGAGAGACTCACGCCACGGCATCGAGCACCTCACTTGTTCCCGTTCCGGAGGCCGCAGCGGAAAGTGCGGCACGTACCCGCCAGGCATCCATCGCGAGCACAGCGATGCCACCCAGCACGATGGTGGGACCGGGCATGGCGCCGCGCAGGAGGCGGAAGCCATCGGTCTCCACCGTCGCCCGCAGCCGGGCCTCGGACCTCCACAGATCTTTCGGGCCGTCCACATCTCGTAGTGCGTCCCGAGCCGCCCTGGGCAGGGCGGAGCGCAGCTCGTTGAGATTGGCGGCGCCCTCCCATGCTCGCCCGAGAAGGGGACGTACGGCGTCACGGAACCGTCCCGAGGGCACGGATTCGTCGACCAGCAGCAGCCGCGCCGCCAGCACACCGCTCGCGGCCTCCGCCCACGGCCGGGCGGCTCCCGCGACCGCAGCGAGCCGACCGAGCCAGACCACGGTCAAGATGTCCCGGCGAGGTGTGGCATCGTCGGATCCGGCGTCTCCCCATCGGGAGGTTCGTAGGGCCTCGTCAAGCTCAGCAGTCGATTGCGCTTCCCGCAATCGAGGCCACGCCGTCGCCAGGGCGCCCAGATCGAAGAACTCAGGCGAGGTCGGGCTGCCGTCGAAACTGTGGGCGAGGCTCACGATATTGTCGCGTTCGTAACCACCCGCGGCTGCCCGCATCAGCCGCGTTCCCGTGCCCGGGATCCACCCCGCGAGGACCCTCAGCTGCCACAGCACCGTCGAGCGGATGCCGCGTTCCGCACCGGCACGGTCCGCGCACCCGACCAGGCGTTCGCCGTAAGTTGTGTGCTCAAGCAGGGCTAGACCTTCCCGGAGGCTGTGCTGCGCCGCGATGCGCTGGATTCCACCGATGCCGACCCGGCGCTGGGCCATGGACCTGGCTCGCACGGAGGCCGCCACCCAATCGGCCTTCACTGCGAGGCCAACTGTTCCGCCAGCATCGTGTCCAGAACGCGCCGCACGGTGGTCGGCAATCGGGTGCCCGCCGCGGACTTCAGGGCGGCGGCTTCGGTGTCGGCCGCAGCGAGCAGACCGGCATCCGCGTCCGCGGCGCCCTGCAATACGCGTGCCGACGCACGCGACTCCTCGGCGCCCCTATTCAGTTTCGCCTGGGCCACGATCGCGTCCGCTCGTTCGCGCGCCTGGGAGACCGCTCGGTCGGCCTCGGCCGTGGCCTCCTGGACGAGGGTGTGGCACGCGGCGATGTCAGCGGCGAGGGCAGCAAAGACTGGGGCGATCTCGGTTGCCGGGTCGAGATCGTCTGACGCTGGGACGCCGGCCGGGGCCGCAGCTCCCGGCGCGCCGACCGGGCGGAACCGGTCCAGAAAATTCTGTCCTGCCATTCGTCTCCTCGAGGTCGACGGTGCCCTGCTCTTGGAGTGTAGACCCAGCGCGCCGCAGCAAAAGGGCGTGGCGCGGTGTGCACCACACCGGATCCTTTATTCTGCTCGTCCAGTTAATACGCAGGCAATGTTCACCCGGTAAAATCAACTCATGACCGCCACTCCCACGCCCCGATTCGTTGAGGCGCTCGTCGCGGCCGAAGCGACCCAGCAGTACCCGGAACGCATGAAACGTTTCGGGCGCCTCGTGGGGTCGTGGGCTGTCAGGGGCACGCGGCTGAACGAGGCAACCGGCGAGTGGTCAGAACGCACGTTCGTGTGGCAGATGGAATTCATTCTCGATGGCCGTGCGGTGCAGGACATCGAAATCGAGACTCGTTCGTCGCAGCCGGCCGGCAGCGAGACGGTCGCCACCGCCATCCGCGTGTACGACCCTCTCGCCGGCGCGTGGCGCGTGAGCTACTTCTCGCCCGTGACAGGCGAGTACTGCCATCTCGTGGCCACACCCTATCGCTACGGAATCCGCCAGGACGGGACCCGCACCGACGGCAAGCCGATCCGATGGAACTTCACGTCCATCACCGCAACGTCGTACAAGTGGGAGGGCTGGGTCTCCTCCGACGAGGGCGTGACCTGGCTGCTCATCGAGCACAACGAGGCCACCCGCATCCACTGACCACCGCACGAGCGTGTGGCGGCCACGGCCCGCTCATGTGGAAGAGCAGGCCGCGGCGAACGGAATCCCACGCGGAGGGACATCGGCTCACCGTCGAGCTCGACGCCTGGCCTCGCGTCTACCTGTGCGGCAGATCTGCGGGCTACAGCGCAAACGTGAAGCCCAGATCGGCGGGGTAGTCGCCGAGCGCGGTGAGTTCTGCGGCCGTGCGCTGCAGCGCCGCAAGGCTCAGTCCGAGCGTTCCGGGGCCGAAGCTCACGCGGGAAATTCCTAGTTCGGCCAGGCGGGCCAGCGGGACCAGACCGGGCGCTCCGATGACGGAGATGCGGCCGTTGACCTGCTCCAGCGCGCGTTGCACCTTGTCTTCGTCGGTGAGGCCGAGGAAGAAGATTACGTCGGCGCCGGCGCGGAGGTAGGCATTGGCGCGGGCGACCGCGTCGTCCCAGTCCCCGCCGCCGGCCAGGGTGTCCACGCGTGCGTTGATCACCAGGGGGATCCCGCTCTGGTCGGCACCGGCGCGGGCTGCCGCGACCCGGGATGATGCGGTCGCGATGTCGAATTGTGGGGCCTTCGGCGCGCCAATCGAGTCTTCGATGTTGATGCCCACGATGCCGGACTCCTCGATGAGGCGGCGCACGTTGCGGGTAACGCCCGCCGCGCTATCGGAGTAGCCCTTCTCGAAGTCCGCGGAGACGGGCAGATCGACCGCATGGGCGACGATGCCTGCCGCGAGGATGGCCTCATCAACGGACAGACCCTCACCGTCCTGCAGCCCGCGAGCGTTGGAGATGGAGTGGCTCGCCGTGGCGAGAGCCCTGACGCCGGGTGCGTCAGAGACGATCTTGGCCGTGATGGCGTCCCACACGTTGGTCACGATGAGAGGCTCACCGGGCACATGCAGGGTGTTCAGGAGTTCGGCTTTCTGAAGCTGTGTGAGTGTCATCCCTCCAGCTTGCCCGGCGGGGCCGACGACTACGGCATCGGTTCAGTCAACACTCAGGATACCACCGGTCGGTACTCAGCTTTGCGGATGACCCCAACGCCGCGTCAACTTACCTGATCTGCTCCTGGTGGGCCTTCACCGGTATCAGCAGCAGCAGGCCCAGCAGAAGAACGAGCATGATTCCGAGGATTCCCCAGTATGTTTCACCGAAGATAGTTACCGTGAGCGCGAATGCGAGCGGGGCCAGAAAGCTCACCGCGCGGCCCGTGGTGGCGTAGAGGCCGAACACCTCGCCCTCCCGTCCCGGGGGGATGAGCCGGGCGAGGAATGTGCGGCTCGCTGACTGCGCGGGACCCACGAACAGCGTCAGGGCGAGACCGGCCGTCCAGAACACGATCTGTCCGCCGTCGTGGAGGAAAAACACGACGAGACCGCTGACGAGCAGGCCCACGAGCGCGGTGACGATCACCGGTTTCGCGCCGAGCCGGTCGTCGAGGGCGCCTACGCTCATGGTGGCCACGCCGGCAACCACATTCGCGGCAATGGCGAAGATGATTACTTCGCCGGCCGAAAACCCGAAGACGGATGCCGCCAGCACGCCCCCGAAGGTGAAGACGCCCGCGAGCCCGTCGCGAAAAACCGCGCTGGCCAACAGAAAGTAGACCGTGGGCCTGCTCGTCTTCCACAGTCGGGCGATGTCGCGGCCGAGTACGGCATAGGAACGGAAGAAGCCAACCCGCTCGCGGCGGACCGCCGTCGGCGCACGGTATTCCGGCACGCGTAGGAGAACCGGAAGTGCGAACAGCCCGAACCAGACAGCGGAGATGAGCATCGACACGCGCACTGCCAAACCGTTCTCACTGGTCACTCCGAAGAGACCGATCTCGGGTTGAATGAAGCCGAAGTACACGATCAGGAGCAGCACAATGCCACCGAGATAGCCCATTCCCCAGCCGAAGCCGCTGACCTTGCCGATGGTACGTGGCGTTGACACCTGGGCAAGCATGGCGTTGTAGTTGACGCCGGCGAACTCGAAGAACACGTTGCCGGCCGCCACGAGAAACAGGCCCAGCAGAAGGAAACTCGGACTGGCTTGGACGAAAAACATGCCGGCGGTGAGCGCCACGACCACGAAGGTATTGGCTCCGAGCCAGAACTTGCGTCGACCCGACGTGTCGGAACGCTGCCCGGTAATCGGAGCCAGAACGGCGATCAGAAAACCGGCGATCGCGAGTGCCCAGCCGAGCTGCGCCGAGATCACGTCCTTGTCGCCGAAGGAGGAGCCCGTGATGTAGACGGTGAACACGAAGGTGGTGACGACCGCATTGAACGCCGCGGACCCCCAATCCCAAAATGCCCACGCCACGACGTGGCCGCGCGCGGGTTGCGGAGGTACTTCTCGGTCGGCACTGACAGCAGGCTCGGTCATGCGATCAGGCTACTGGGTGGGGCGCTCGCCAGCCCCATAGTTCCGCGCCGACTTCAGCCGTTGCCTCCTCGGTGTTGAACCGTTCCGCCGCGGCGTGCGCGCAGCAGGCCGAGCGGCGGAGCGGTCTAGGGGCCGTTCGTGAAGACGACGTCGACCCAGTAGTTGGTGTTGTTGTAGCTGGAGGAGGGGTATGCCGTCGCCCCGTAGCGGTAGACGCCGTTTCCGCCGTCGGTGCCGTTGGCGAGTCCGTGCAGGGGGGCGTTGTTGGTGGCGGCACTGAAGTAGTTGGACGTGGCGGAGTAGCGTCCGTTGGGTGCCTGGTAGGAGACGACGTAGGTGGTGTTGGCGGTGATGTTGATGGGGGTGGAGAGGGTGGCTTGTTGCCATCCGGATGCGGTTTCTCCGGTGAAGGTCACTGAGGCGAGGAGTGCGCCGGTTGAGGACCAGAGGTGTCCGGTGTGGGTGCCGGTGTTTTGGCTTCCCTTGTAGAAGCGGATGCCGGTGACGGTGCCGGCGACGTCGGAGCGGAATTTCATTCCGAGTTCCACGGCTGATGTGTCGCTGTCGGTGATGATCGTGGGAAGAGCGCTGGGGCTGAAGACGCTGCAGGGGCACGCGCCGGCCGCGGCGGTGGTGAACGTCCAGGTTTTGGGCGTGGCCATGGTTTGGCCGGTGGAGTTGGTGGCTCCGCTGACCGTGGCGGTGTAACTCGTGCTGTTGGTCAGGGCGCTAGCCGGCGTGAAGGTGGCCGTGTTGGTTGTGCTGTTGTAGCCCGTCGATCCGGTGACCGTGGCGCCCGCGGTGGTTTGCAGCGTGAAGGCGATCGAGGCCGGGGTGACGGGCTGATCGAAGGTGGCTGTCGGTGCGGTGTTGACGGCGACGTTGGTGGCGCCGGTGTTCGGGGTGGTCGCGGTGATGGTTGGGGCTGCCGGGGCCGCCGCGGTGGTGAAGGTCCAGGTCTTCGGTGCGGCCATGGTTTGGCCCGTCGCATTGGTCGCGCCGCTGACCGTGGCGGTGTAACTCGTGCTGTTGGCCAAGGCGCTAGTCGGCGTGAAGGTCACCATGTTGCCGGAGGGCTCGTAGCTGGTCGATCCGGCCACGGTAGTAGCGGCGGCGTCTGTGAGGGTGAAGGTGATCGAGGCCGGGGTGACGGCCTGGTCGAACGTTGCCGACGGCGCTGTCGTCACGGTGACGTTGCTGGTGCCGGTCGTCGGCGTGGTCGCGGTGATCGTGGGGGCCGCGGGCGCCGGAATTGTGCTGAAGGTCCAGGTCTTCGGTGCGGTCATTGTTTGGCCGGTGGTGTTGGTGGCGCCGGTGACCGTGGCGGTGTAGCTCGTTCCTTGGGCGAGGGGTGAGATGGGGGTGAAGGTGGCAGTGTTGTTGGTGCTGTTGTAACCGGTGGTTCCGGTGACGGTGCTGTTAGCTGAATCTTTCAGCGTGAAGGTGATCGAGGCCGGGGTGACGGGCTGGTCGAATGTTGCCGAGGGTGCGACGTTGACGGGAACGTTGGCGGCGCCGGCGACGGGTGTGGTCGCGGTGACGAGGGGGGCGGTGCTGGCGTTCGTGAAGACGACGTCGACCCAGTAGTTGGTGTTGTTGTAGCTGGAGGAGGGGTATGCCGTCGCCCCGTAGCGGTAGACGCCGTTTCCGCCGTCGGTGCCGTTGGCGAGTCCGTGCAGGGGGGCGTTGTTGGTGGCGGCACTGAAGTAGTTGGACGTGGCGGAGTAGCGTCCGTTGGGTGCCTGGTAGGAGACGACGTAGGTGGTGTTGGCGGTGATGTTGATGGGGGTGGAGAGGGTGGCTTGTTGCCATCCGGATGCGGTTTCTCCGGTGAAGGTCACTGAGGCGAGGAGTGCGCCGGTTGAGGACCAGAGGTGTCCGGTGTGGGTGCCGGTGTTTTGGCTTCCCTTGTAGAAGCGGATGCCGGTGACGGTGCCGGCGACGTCGGAGCGGAATTTCATTCCGAGTTCCACGGCTGATGTGTCGCTGTCGGTGATGATCGTGGGAAGAGCGCTGGGGCTGAAGACGCTGCAGGGGCACGCGCCGGCCGCGGCGGTGGTGAACGTCCAGGTTTTGGGCGTGGCCATGGTTTGGCCGGTGGAGTTGGTGGCTCCGCTGACCGTGGCGGTGTAACTCGTGCTGTTGGTCAGGGCGCTAGCCGGCGTGAAGGTGGCCGTGTTGGTTGTGCTGTTGTAGCCCGTCGATCCGGTGACCGTGGCGCCCGCGGTGGTTTGCAGCGTGAAGGCGATCGAGGCCGGGGTGACGGGCTGATCGAAGGTGGCTGTCGGTGCGGTGTTGACGGCGACGTTGGTGGCGCCGGTGTTCGGGGTGGTCGCGGTGATGGTTGGGGCTGCCGGGGCCGCCGCGGTGGTGAAGGTCCAGGTCTTCGGTGCGGCCATGGTTTGGCCCGTCGCATTGGTCGCGCCGCTGACCGTGGCGGTGTAACTCGTTGCGTAGTTGAGCGTGGTCGCCGGCGTGAAGGTGGCGGTGTTGGTCGTGCTGTTATAGCCCGTCGATCCGGTGACCGTGGCGCCCGCGGTGGTTTGCAGGGTGAAGGTGATCGAGGCCGGGGTGACGGCCTGGTCGAACGTTGCCGACGGCGCTGTCGTCACGGTGACGTTGCTGGTGCCGGTCGTCGGGGTGGTCGCGGTGATGGTGGGGGCTGCTGGTGGGGGAACGGTGGTGAAGGTCCAGGTCTTCGGTGCGGCCATGGTTTGGCCGGTCGCATTGGTGGCGCCGCTGACCGTGGCGGTGTAGCTCGTGCTGTTGGCCAAGGCGCTAGTCGGCGTGAAGGTCACCATGTTGCCGGAGGGCTCGTAGCTGGTCGATCCGGCCACGGTAGTAGCGGCGGCGTCTGTGAGCGTGAAGATGATCGAGGCCGGGGTGACGGGCTGGTCGAATGTTGCCGAGGGTGCGACGTTGACGGGAACGTTGGCGGCGCCGGCGACGGGTGTGGTCGCGGTGACGAGGGGGGCGGTGCTGGCGTTCGTGAAGACGACGTCGACCCAGTAGTTGGTGTTGTTGTAGCTGGAGGAGGGGTATGCCGTCGCCCCGTAGCGGTAGACGCCGTTTCCGCCGTCGGTGCCGTTGGCGAGTCCGTGCAGGGGGGCGTTGTTGGTGGCGGCACTGAAGTAGTTGGACGTGGCGGAGTAGCGTCCGTTGGGTGCCTGGTAGGAGACGACGTAGGTGGTGTTGGCGGTGATGTTGATGGGGGTGGAGAGGGTGGCTTGTTGCCATCCGGATGCGGTTTCTCCGGTGAAGGTCACTGAGGCGAGGAGTGCGCCGGTTGAGGACCAGAGGTGTCCGGTGTGGGTGCCGGTGTTTTGGCTTCCCTTGTAGAAGCGGATGCCGGTGACGGTGCCGGCGACGTCGGAGCGGAATTTCATTCCGAGTTCCACGGCTGATGTGTCGCTGTCGGTGATGATCGTGGGAAGAGCGCTGGGGCTGAAGACGCTGCAGGGGCACGCGCCGGCCGCGGCGGTGGTGAACGTCCAGGTTTTGGGCGTGGCCATGGTTTGGCCGGTGGAGTTGGTGGCTCCGCTGACCGTGGCGGTGTAACTCGTGCTGTTGGTCAGGGCGCTAGCCGGCGTGAAGGTGGCCGTGTTGGTTGTGCTGTTGTAGCCCGTCGATCCGGTGACCGTGGCGCCCGCGGTGGTTTGCAGCGTGAAGGCGATCGAGGCCGGGGTGACGGGCTGATCGAACGTTGCCGACGGGGCGGCGCCGATTGGCACGCTGACCGTGCTGGCCGCCGGGCTGGTCAACGTGACCGCGGGCTCCGTCGGAGTGCCGGCGGTCGTAAACGTCCAGGACATCGGTGCGGCCATGGTTTGGTCGGATGAATTCGTGGCGCCGCTGACCGTGGCCGTGTACGCGGTGCTGTACGCCAGGGTGCTGGCCGGGGTGAACGTGGACCTGTTGTTGGTGGCGTCGTATCCGGTCGTTCCGGTTACGGCGACCCCGACCCCATCCGTGAGGGTGAATGTGACCGACGAGGGGGTCACCGGCTGGTCGAAGGTCGCCGTTGGCGTGGTACTCACGAGCGCCCCCGTGGCCCCGGCGGCAGGGGTCGTCGAGGTGATCGTGGGGACGGTGGCGGTGCCGGCCGAGTAGATCACGTCCACCCAGTAATTCTCCGCGTTGAAGCTGTTTGACGGGAAGGAACTCGTGCCGGAGTAGGAGTACAGGCCGTTGCCCTGTGTCGGCGTGTTTCGGGGCGCATGCAGCGGGGCGCTGTCAAGCGAGGCGTTCCCGGCCGGCATCGGGGACGGGTGCGGGTACATGTATCCCGAGGCCTGGGAATAGTGTCCCTGGGGCGCGAAGTACGATACGACGTAATTCGTGTTTGCCGCGATGGCCACGGGAGTGGAGAAGGTGACCGATTGCCAGCCGGTCGCGGTCTCATTCGAGAAATTCGCCGTCGCCAGACGCTGGCCGGTGGAGGACCACAGGCTCCCTGAATGCGTTCCCTTATTGTTAGTGGCCTTGTAGAATCGCACGCCGGTAACGTTCCCGGGCATGTCCGACGTGAACCTCAGCCCGAGTTCCACGCTGCTCGTATCACCGGCATCCGCAACATCCGGGATCACATTCGGCCCGAAGATCGAGCAGGGGCAGTTGATGCTGACCGTGGCGCCCGCGCCGGGTGTCTCCAGATTGCCGCTATCGTCGACGGCCCGGGTCCTAACGTTTGCGCTGGGGCTGCCATGAGCAATCCAGGTGAACGTCCAGTTGCTCTTTCCGGTGGCCGGTCGCCACGTCGCGCCCGCGTCGGTGGAGATTTCGACGCCCGCGACGACCCCGCCCATATCGGACGCCGTACCGGCGACGGTGACGTTCACGCCGTCGGTGAGGGTCTGGCCGTCCAAGCCGGACGTGATCACGGACGAGGGAGCTGTCGTGTCTGCGGACTTTGTGGCGGCCACCAGGGTTGGCATCAGGGTCGCCGGCTGGGCCCCCATGTCCGCGAACAGGTTCACGGTGGCCTGCTGCATGTTGCGGTCGGGTGCCCCGCGGCTCGGATAGCTGTCGAGTCCGTACGACCACTGGATCGTGCCGGCGCCGAAGACGAGGGCGCCGCTCGGGGCCCGATACATCGTGAGGTTATGAGTGACCGTTGCCGGCGACACGCTTGTGCCGTAGTCGGTGAAAACCTCCGACGCAGCGACCGTGGTTGATGACAGGCGGAAGGAACCCGCGGGCCGAAATCCGTTGTCCGAATCCACGTCCCATTCGTAGCCCAGGGTGTTCAGGCCGGAGCCGAGGGTGAGGGATTGGTTTCCGGTCAGCGCCGCCGCGGCGGTGTTCCGCCACAGCCGCATCGAAGCGTATTCGGCAGGGACCTTGATGTCGGCGGATCCGGCATTAACCAGAAAGAACTGACCGGTGAGTGCATTCTCAGGGTTTCCGCCGCCGCCGGACGTGCCGTAGCGCGGGTCGCGCCAGGTACCTGTCCACTCCACGGGATCAGTGGGAGCATTGAAATGCGTGTCCTTGTAGCAGACGATTGTGCGACCGGGCGTGGACGTGCCGTCGGAGCTGGCGGCCCAGCGCGTCTTCCAGAAAATTTCGTTTCCGCTGAAGAAGGCAAGGTTCACCCCGGCATCCCGCGCGGCTTCGACATTGGCGCGCTGCGAAGCATCCCAATACTCGTCGTGGCCGGTGGACAGGAAGACCTTGTGGTTGAGCAGGAGCGGACCGCTGGTGGAGGTATCGAGCCCGGATTGGTAGGTGACGTCGTAGCCGTTGGCCTCCATGAATCGGATCATCGGGACTTCCGCATCCATCAGCCAGTTGGGTCCCTGCGCAGCTGGCGTGAACGGTCGATTGTAGGAGACTGCGAATGCCGCCTTGTAGGCCTGAGGGGAACCGGGGGGACAGGCGACGGTGCACTGGTAGAGGCTGTTACCGCCGTAGTTGTTGTAGGCCTGCCATGTGGTGTCCGAGGTTTGAAAGACGATGCTGCTCGTGCTCGCGTCATCGCGCACGACGAAGGGAATCAGACTGCTGCCACCCGTGTCATTGCGGATCAGATGCGCGATGTACACACCCGACACCGCGGTGGCCGGCACGTTCCAGAGCGCCGACTGGGCCCAGTTTCCGCAGTCGACAAGACCCGTGGCGGAGAAGGTGAGGCAGGCCGGCTGCGCCTGCGGCAGCGAGACCGTGGGAAGCAGCCCGACGGCGACCTTGCGGGCGCCGTTGCCCTGGTAGTACCCGAGTCGGAGGATGTCGACGCGGTAGGACGAGGCGGTGCTCTTGATCTTGAAGCGAACGGGGGAGCCTGCCGTGACGCTCATCGACGTCGCGAAGCCCTGGATGCTGGCGTCGCCGTTGCCGGCGACTTCCCAGTCGCTGCGGGGCGTTCCGGGCAGCGTATTCTCGCAGGCGACGGCGCTCGTGACCGGTGCCGCGCAGGGGTCCGTCGCGGCAATGGCGGCCCCAAGCGTGAGAACGCTCGCCCCGACGGTGACAGCTGACGCCAGGACGGCAGGGACTACCAACCACAGGGCAAGATTCCGGAGAAACGACCTGCGGGCCCGAGCCATGTCCTTCTCCACCTCTGCGAGCGCGACGGCCCGATCGACGTAACAACCGGAGTGGCGCTGTTCAGCCAAAACAATAGACCTTGATACCGTCCTTGCCCAGACTAGACAGCACGGTTATCGACCTCGGCGCGGCGGGTTCAATCGCCCCGCAAAGTTGAGTCACTCACACTCAACTCTCAGCAGGAGCATTTGACAACCTGATTTGGACACTGGAATACTTGAGCCAATGAGACTCAAGTCTTAGAAAGCTTGACTCCGAACACTCTGAAGGAGAACAATCCACATGGCACGTGCAGTAGGCATCGACCTCGGAACCACAAACTCTGTGGTGGCCGTACTTGAGGGTGGAGAACCCACCGTCATCGCCAACGCGGAAGGACTGCGCACCACCCCCTCGGTGGTCGCATTCACCAAGGACGGCGAAGTTCTGGTTGGCGAAACCGCCAAGCGTCAGAACGTCACCAACGTCGACCGCACCATCTCTTCCGTGAAGCGCCACATGGGCACCGACTGGTCCGTGGGCATCGACGACAAGAAGTACACGCCGCAGGAGATTTCCTCGCGCATCCTCGCCAAGCTCAAGCGCGACGCCGAGCAGTACCTCGGAGAAAAGGTCAGCGACGCCGTCGTCACCGTTCCCGCGTACTTCAACGACGCCGAGCGCCAGGCCACAAAGGAGGCCGGCGAAATCGCCGGACTCAACGTGCTTCGCATCATCAACGAGCCCACCGCGGCCGCACTCGCCTACGGCCTGGACAAGGGCAAGGAAGACGAGCTCATCCTGGTCTTCGACCTCGGAGGCGGAACGTTCGACGTGTCGCTGCTCGAAGTGGGCAAGGACGATGACTTCTCGACCATCCAGGTTCGCTCGACTTCCGGCGACAACCGCCTCGGCGGCGACGACTGGGACCAGCGCATCGTTGATCACCTGATCAAGAAGTTCAAGGAGACCACGGGCGTCGACGTCTCCACCGACAAGATCGCCAAGCAGCGCCTGAAGGAAGCCGCAGAGCAGGCGAAGAAGGAACTGTCGTCGAGCATGTCGACGAGCATCCAGCTTCCCTACCTCTCGCTGACCGAAAACGGCCCGGCCAACCTCGATGAGACGCTCACCCGCGCCCAGTTCGAGAAGATGACCGAGGACCTGCTCGACCGCACCAAGAAGCCCTTCCAGGACGTCATCCGCGAGGCCGGCGTCAAGGTCGCTGACATCGCACACGTTGTTCTCGTTGGTGGCTCCACCCGCATGCCCGCCGTGTACGAGCTCGTCAAGGCCGAGACCGGCGGCAAGGACCCGAACAAGGGCGTCAACCCGGACGAGGTTGTCGCCGTCGGCGCCGCGCTCCAGGCCGGTGTGCTGAAGGGTGAGCGCAAGGACGTTCTGCTCATCGACGTCACCCCCCTGAGCCTCGGCATCGAGACCAAGGGCGGCATCATGACGCGCCTGATCGAGCGCAACACGGCCATCCCGACCAAGCGCAGCGAGACCTTCACCACGGCCGACGACAACCAGCCGTCCGTCGCCATCCAGGTCTTCCAGGGCGAGCGCGAGTTCACCCGCGACAACAAGAACCTCGGCACGTTCGAGCTCACTGGAATCGCACCCGCACCCCGCGGGATCCCGCAGGTCGAGGTCACCTTCGATATCGACGCCAACGGAATCGTGCACGTGTCCGCCAAGGACAAGGGCACCGGAACCGAGCAGTCGATGACCATCACGGGTGGATCTTCGCTCCCGAAGGAAGACATCGATCGCATGGTTCGCGAAGGCGAAGAGCACGCCGAAGAAGACAAGCGTCGCCGTGCCGAGGCCGAGACCCGCAACACGGCCGAGCAGCTTGCCTACTCGACCGAGAAGCTAATCAAGGACAACGACGACAAGCTGCCCGAAGACGTCAAGTCCGAGGTTCAGACCGACGTTGACGCCCTCAAGTCGGCCCTGGCCGGCGATGACGAAGACGCCGTGAAGACCGCCTTCGAAAAGCTCAATGAGAGTCAGGGCAAGCTCGGCGAGGCCATCTACGCGGCCAGCCAGGCGGATGCGGCCGCGGGAGAAGGCGAGGCAGGTGCTGAAGACGCTCCGGCCGACGCCACCCAGGACGAAGACGTTGTCGACGCCGAGGTTGTCGACGATGACGAAGACGAGACCAAGAAGTAGAACGGGCTATGGCAGAGAAGAACAACCCCGACAAGAAGCGCCGGGACGACGAGTCTTCCGCTGAAGGGGCACCCACCCAGGGTGCCCCGGGGGCGGCCGACCCGACGTCTGGTGCAGCCGACGTGGCAGAGCCCGCAGAGTCGACCGCGCCGGCCGATGCTGCGGCCTCGGCCGAAGGCATCGAGGAAGACGAACTGACCGTGCAGGACATCCTCGACGCTGCAGAGCGCGAGGCTGCCGAACCGAGCAGCGAGCACCTCGCCGACCTCAAGCGGGTCACCGCCGAGTATGCGAACTACCGTCGACGCACCGAAGCCAACCGTGAGGTGGAAAAGGAGCGCGTCACCGGCGACATCGTGAAGCTGTTGATCCCGATTCTCGACGACCTGTACCGTGCCGAGAAGCACGGCGACCTGGAGGGTGACTCGGCGTTTGCCACGATTGCGGGCAAGCTGCGCGCCAGCGTCGAGCGTCTGGGATTGACCTCATTCGGAGCGGTCGGCGACCCCTTCGACCCCACCATGCACGAGGCGATTTTCCAGCAGCCGTCGGCGGACGTCGACACGGAAACCGTCGGCGACGTGGCGGAGACGGGTTACTACCTCGGCTCCACACTGTTGCGTGCGGCCAAGGTCGTCGTTCAGGTACCGAGCGATGGCTAGCCAGGACTGGTTCGACAAGGACTTCTACAAGGTTCTGGGTGTCTCGAAAGACGTCACCCCGGCCGAGTTGAAGAAGGCATATCGCAAGCTCGCTCGTAAGTTCCACCCGGACTCCAATCCGGGGAACTCCTCCGCCGAGGCGAAGTTCAAGGAACTGAGTGAGGCGCACTCCGTGCTGTCCGATCCTGAGCAGCGCAAGGAGTATGACGCCGTTCGGGCCATGGGCAGCGGGGCGCGGTTCGCCGCGCCCGGCGGCCGTGGCCAGTCCGGCGGCTTCGAAGATGCCTTTGGAGGCATGTTCGGTGGGGGTGGCGGCGGTGGCCGCCAGCAGAGCTACACCTTCGAGCAGGGCGGCTTCGACGACATCCTGGGCGGCATGTTTGGCCGCGGTGGCCAGGGTGGCGGCGGTTTCGGCAACCCGACGGGCGGATTTCGAGGCTCAGGAGCGCCGACGCGCGGTCATGACGTGGTGGCGACAACGACCATCGACTTCATCACGGCGACGCAGGGTGACCAGATCAGCCTGCAAATGCACGATGGCCGGCCGATCAAGGTCAAGATTCCGGCCGGGGTCGCCGACGGGCAGAAGATTCGCCTGCGCGGCAAAGGCCAGCCGAGCCCTGACGGTGGAGAGTCCGGTGACATCGTGCTCACCATCACCGTTCGTAAGCACCCCGTCTTCGAGCGTGAGGGCTTGAATCTGCGCGTGCATGTTCCCGTCACCTTCGTAGAGGCGACCCTCGGTGCCACCATCGAGGTACCCACCCTCGGCGGGACGCCGGTGAAACTGCGCGTGGCACCGGGAACGCCGAGCGGTCGCGTGCTGCGGGTCAAGGGCCGCGGTGTTGTGACGGCCAAGGGCACCGGCGATCTGCTCGCTGAGGTGCAGGTGGCAGTTCCATCGCACCTGTCCAAGGACGCCGAGGACAAGCTCAACGCCTTCGCCGAGTCGTTGCCCAAAGAAAACCCGCGCGATGAATTGATCGCTCGGGCCAAGGGCTAACGATGGACGAGAACACCCCGGTCTTCGTGATTTCCACGGCGGCGGAGCTTGCTGGTATGCACCCGCAGACTCTGCGCCAATACGATCGCCTGGGCCTCGTCTGTCCCGAGCGCACTGCCGGAAGGTCTCGACGCTATTCGACGCGAGACGTCGCCAAACTGCGGGAAATCGCGGAACTTGGCGTTCAGGGAGTGAGCTTGGAGGGCATCCGACGTATCCTCGAATTGGAGGATCACGTGCGTCGTCTCGAAACTCGCTTGCGAGATTTGGAATCGACGCTCGCCGATGAGCTTCTGAACCGACCGGGCCGCCGCGTTTTCGCGGCTGGCTCGGCCGGGGACGTCACCTCCATGAAGGCGGGCACGCGCACGAGGCGTGCCAACCAGGTCGTCATCTGGCGGCCGCGAGAGCACAGCTGAACCATTGCACTTTGAATCATCCATGAATACGCAGTTTTAGCTTTCTAGATCAGCGTCACCACGTAACCGCAGTTAGCAGGGGGAACGATGTCCGAATCGGGCACACGCAAGCAGACGCACTCCGCGTCACAGACCGATTTCGACTTCGATCGACTGAGCCGCCAACCAGATGTCGAAGCCGACAACCTCTTCGCGGTCGACGCGAGTGACCGGCTCATCCTCGACGAAGCGGCCGGGGCCCTCGCCGGAGCCGGCGCCGGCGACGTTGTCGTCCTCGAGGACCGCTACGGAGCACTCACCCTGGGCGCCGCTGCCCTGCACGGTTCTCGCAAGCTTCGCGTCTACCAGGACGCCCTGTCGGGAGAGCACGCCCTCGAGCGCAACGCCTCCACCTTCGGTTTGGACGACTGCTACCGCTCGCTGCCACTCGGCGAAGAGCTTCTGGCCGGCGCGCGCGTGGTGTTGCTGCAGATCCCCCGCAGCCTCGGCGAACTCGACGAGATCGCCGGCAACATTGCCCGGTACGCCGCTCCCGACGTACTCGTCTTCGCCGGCGGCCGCATCAAGCACATGTCGGTGAGCATGAATGAGGTGCTGCGCCGTCATTTCGGTGCCCTCAACGTGACGCCGGCACGTCAGAAGTCCCGGGTGCTGATTGCCACGTCGCCCATAGCCACGGGCGGGTCCGACTGGCCGCATTCCGAAACGCACGACGACCTCGGCCTCACGGTGAGTGCGCACGGCGCCGCCTTCGCCGGCACGAGCGTCGACGTTGGCACCCGTGCCCTGTTGGATGTGCTCGACCGGATGAAACCGGATGCCGAATCCGCAATCGACCTCGGCTGCGGCACCGGCGTGCTCGCCGCCGCCCTCGCCTTGCAGCGTCCGCGACTGCGCGTGATCGCAAGCGACCAGTCGGCCGCCGCCGTGGCATCCGCTCGTGCCACGATGGACGCCAACGCTCTGGCCGAACGCGTCACCGTGGTGCGCGACGACGCCCTGAGCAGCCGACCGGAAAACTCGGCCGAACTGATTCTGATCAACCCGCCGTTCCACATTGGGTCCTCGGTGCATGCAGGCATTGCGCTCAAGCTGTTTGCCGACGCCGCGCGGGTACTCAGCCCCGGCGGAGAACTGTGGGCGGTGTGGAACACGCACCTCGGCTATCGACCGGAGCTCACCCGCATCGTCGGCCCGACCCGTCAGGTCGGCCGCAACACCAAATTCACCGTGACGGTGTCGACCCGCCGTTAGCTCAATCCGGGCTCCGGAGGGCGCCTCCCTCAATCACGTGAGGTGCCCTTGGTGAGAGTCTTGCCCTGGAAGAACGACGGGTTCGCGCGGCGCTGCACTAGCATGAGCACGATGCCGGAGATGAACAGCACCATGGCGAGAATGAACACCAGGCCGAGGCCTCCGATGCTCGAGCCGCTGCCGTAGTCGGGGTTCGTGCTGTCGATCACGGTCGTCACGAAGATGACACTGAGGATGACTCCGCCGATCAGGGGTGCGAGGAACTTCAGGAAGAATGCCCGTGCGTTCGAGAACGCTTCAGCCCGGAAGTACCAGACGCACGCGAAAGCCGTCACGCCGTAGTAGAAGCAGATCATCATGCCGAGGGTCAGGATCGTGTCGGTGAGCACGTCTGTGCTGACCACGCGCAGCACCGCATAGAACACCCACGCCACAACCGCCGCGATGACGGTTGCGAAGCCGGGGGACTTGAACCGCGGGCTGATGCTCGCGAATCGCTTCGGGAAGGCCTTGTAATGGCCCATCGCAAGCATCGTGCGAGCCGGTCCCACGAACGTGGACTGCAGTGACGCGGCCGAACTGGACAACACTGCGAGCGAGAGCAAGATTGCGAACGGACCCATCACAGGGCCGGCGAGGGCCGCGAACACGTTGCCCTGGATGCCTTCGTTGCCGAGACCGAGCGCCCCGGTGCCGATGCCGGAGAACATCAGGGCGGTGACGGCCACGAGGACGTAGAGGGCGAAGATGATGCCCACGGAGAGGGTGGCGGCCCGCCCCGGCGTGGTTTCGGGGTTCTTGGTCTCCTCGTTCATGGTGAGCGTCACGTCCCAGCCCCAGAAGATAAAGATGGACAGCGAGACCCCGGCGGCGAAGGCCGAGAAGTTCGGAACGAGGAAGGGGTTGAACCAGCTGCCGCTGAACGCGAGCGGGTCGAACGCCGAGCCGTTGCCGTACTCGATCAGGGCGGCGCCGCTGAACCAGACGAGAACGATGAGCTGGAAAGCCACGAGGACGTACTGCACCGCCTTGGTCGTCTCCATGCCGCGGTAGGAGACGTAACAGGCCAGCGCCATGAAGACCAGACAGGTCACGATATTGATAAGCAGGTTGTTCGTGAGGTCGGCGATGGAGGGTGTGTTGAACACTTGCGCGAGGGCCAGGTAGAGAAAGTCGACGGCGATCCCGGCGAGGTTTGAGAGCACCACAACCGTTGCGACGATCAACCCCCAGCCCCCCATCCAGCCGATCCACGGGCCGAACGCCCTGGTCGCCCACGTGAAGGAGGTGCCGCTATCGGGCATCGCCGTGTTGAGTTCCCGGTAGCCGAGCGCCACGAGCAGCATCGGGACGAATCCCACAAGAAAGATGCCGGGCATCTGGGTACCGACGGCGGCGACTGTCGGGCCGAGGGAGGCCGTGAGCGTGTAAGCGGGCGCGACGCAGGAGATGCCGATGACGGTTGCGCCCAATAGGCCGACGGAACCGGCTTTGAGGCCCTTTGCCGAGAGACCACCGGCGGTCGGTTTTGCGGAAGCATCGGGCGTTACGCCCGGTGAGGGTGTGTGTGCCATGATCCGTATCCTTGTGTTCGGCTAAGCGCGGGTTGTGGGACTGTTTGGAACGACGATGAGGGGCACGGGCAGGGCGTGCAGCATACGGTGCGCGGTGATGCCCAGGAAGATTGTGCTTGGGCCAGCCAGGCGGCTGGATCCGACAAAGGCGATCTCGCCGGGACGCCACTCGAGGCCTTCGACCGCGGCCTCGACACTGGGGCCGGACGCGACCTCGGTCGCTACCGTGCCTTCGGCGCGGGAGCGCTTCTTGAAGTACTCGAGGACCTCGGTCAAGTGTGCGGTGCCGTCGGCCTTCGCCGCTTTGTCGGAGGAGAGATTCACGTTCTTCTCGTGGGCGGGCCGACCGCGCGCGGCATCCGCTTCGACGAGTGTCACGAAACGCAGGTCCACCGGGATGTCCTTCGAGAGCTCGAGCATGGAGTCGAGCAGCGCCTCCCAGCCTGGCCGTGTGCCGATGGCGCAGGTGATGCGGGTCACGGCGTCGGGGGCCCGGTATCCGCGGGGAGCGAGTGCGACCGGAACCGGGGATGCGTGCAGCAAAGAGTTCGCGACACTTCCGATCGTGAACCGGTTCAGGATTCCGCCGCGGGCGGCCCCCACGACGATGCGGTCTGTATTGAACTCCAGTGCCGCCGCGATCAGGCCCTCCGAAGTGGAGTGCGCCCATAGCACGTGGCTGGTGGCGACCAGGTCGCTCGGCACCAGGGCGACCGCCGCCGCGAGCCATGCGACGCCCTGTTCCTCGAGCAAGGCGTCGAAGTCGGAGGTGGACGCACCCACTTTCGCAGGCACGGCGGTGGACCTGTGCAGCACGAGGCAGAGCCTCAACTCCGCGTGAGTGAGACGGGCGAGCGCCACGCCGAGTTCGATTGCTTCAGCTCCACGGTCGGTTGGCTCGTAGGCCACGACGTAGTTCGCCACTCGTGTCATTCCGTTACCTCCTTATGCTGGTGCGGAGTCCTGATTCTTAGTGCTCATCTTCGCTGTGTTCGTGGCCCGGGGCACAGTGTGCGGAGGGGGTCGGCGCCACGTCGAGGGACGGGTTCCGGTCGAAGAAGCCGATCGGTTTGAGCCAGAACGACACCGTGTCACTGGGCATGACCGGCCAGTCCTCCGGCCGGGTGATGTGATGGATTCCGAAAACGTACCAGAGCACCAGGTCGGCGTTGCGCACCGATCGACCCGCTCTGATCCATTCGGACAACCCATGATCGACCGAACTCTGGTTCACGAACTCCCCACAGGGCCAGCGTTCCCCGCCGTCGCTCGGGGTCACCCACACGGTGTGCCCGATCACGGGCGCCCGCTGGTAGACAGGTGCCTCGGGGCCGAAGAACGAGGGGATCGCGCCACCGGGGACCAACTTGTACGACACCGGTGTGCCCAGGCCGTTGAGGGAACTCTCATTGGCGATCTTCCACGCTCGTTGCGTTTCCCAGGAGTAGTCGTCGAAGCCTTCCGCCTCCATCGGCGTGTTCACCTGGGTGAGCGCGAGACCGTGCGGGTTCTCGGGGCCGATCGGCTCCATCCGCGTTTCCGACCGGAACACTGTGTTTTCTTGTCCATCGATGTCCATATCGAGGCGGGCCACGATGAAGTGCTGGTGAAAGGGCGCATAGGTCCGGTTGTCCACGAGAGTTCCATGCGGGTGCGCCTGGCCTTCGTCCACATGCGTGACTACCATTATTCCGGTCGCGCGCACCTCACATTCGATATTGCCGTCCTGGTAGAACCGCCAGTAGACGAGGTACTCATAGTTGGCGACGGTGACGTGGAATGACACGACGAGCCGGCGCATCCGTCGCACTTCGGCGTGCCCGGCGTGGTCGACATGCTTCCAGAGAACGCCGGCGTCTTCCTCGTGCACGCAGAAGGCGTTGGGGATCTCGTAGGGTTCGCCTGCGCTGTTGTGCAGCACGGCATCAATGTAACGAATCTCGCCGAGGCAGTCGCAGCCGAGTTCGAGTGAGGTGGTCATGAACCCCAGCCCCCACTCGCCGATATCGAAGGCTGTGCGACGAAAATGGTCGACACTCGGGTCGCGGTAGGGGACCACCATCTCGGAGAACGACAGCCGATTCGCGATGGGGCGCACGCGACCGCCGTCGCGGTAACCCACCTCGTGCAGGGTCATGCCCTCCCGGTAATTGAAGCCCACCCGCATCGACCAGTTCTGCCATTGGATGCGGTGTCCGTCGACCGTGAAACCGGGGCCGTCGGGCTGCACGACGTCGAGCGCGGCCAGCGGCGGCCGGTCGAACCGGGCGCGGATGCGTTCCGGGATCAGGTGCGGCACGTACTCGCCCATGATCTCGGGCCGGTCCACGGTGAAGGAGTCCTCAATGCTCAGCAGTTCCATGCTGTTCACATCAATGACGAGATGCAGGCCGTTCACCGGTCCCGCGTAGGGATTTGCCCCGGGGGAGGCCTGCACCCAAATGTCGGCCCAGCCCAGGCGACGACCCCGGTATTCGTCAGGGATTACGGCGTCGCCATATGTCCACGTGTCGATGAAAACGAGGTTCAGGTCGGTGATACCGCGCGCGGTGAGGGCGGCGACGACGTCGGGGTGGTGCCGCAGCACGTCATCGGCTTCCTCCCACTCGTCGACGGTGAAGTTCGCCTGCATCCCCGGAACGTGAGTCCACTCCAGCAGGCGGTCTTCTGATAGCGACACGATGGATGTGTACGTGGCGTTCTCGGCCCGGTCCAGGACGACGAGTCGCGCCTGCCGGTCGGGGTGGGTGCCCGTTCGCCGGTACTCCTCGAGCGTGGTCCGCGCCGGCTCGACGAGTTCAATGGAGGCGAAGCGCCAGCCGGTGGCAACTCCGCGTTCACGAGCGAGGATTCCGGCGGCCGCCGTGAACTCAACGGCCGTGAGGGGATCAAGCGGGTGGGTGCGGCTGTCGGGCACCTGCGGGGTGGTCACGGGTTTCATCCTCTACTCTGAGCGACGTCACAACGGTGAAGCTGGGGTCAGTATGTCACCTGCAGAGGATGCAGCGCCAGCAAACGGTCAGTACCCGTGTTGAAAGGATCTCCGACACTACGCGGTGGCCGGTTCGCCGTTCAAGACGTGGAGGTTCCAGCCGGCCGGGTGATGGTGCACGACGTTGAGCGACGCGTTTCGGATGCTGCCGATCGGCCGTTCCAGGGCTCGCTCAAGGCTCAACCGGATGAGCGTGCCGTGGCTCACCACGACGATACGAGCGCCGGGGTGTTCGCGTGCGAGCTGCTGCAGGGCGTCGATCCCGCGCTCGGCGACGTCCGATTCGGTTTCGGCGCCGTGGAATCCGCCGGGAAAACGCAGCGCCTCGAGCTCCTCGCCGGCCTGCAGGCCCTCGGCCGGTCCGTAGTTGCGCTCGATCAGGCCCGGGATGCGGTGCCTCACCGTGAGGTCGAGGTCTGCGGCGATGAGGTCGGCGGTTTCGGCAGCCCGAGAGAGCGGGCTGGAGACCACGAAGTCCCACTCGAAGGCCGAGAGAGGCGTCGCGGCATCCGCTGCCTGGCCTCGCCCCACATCATTCAGGGGGATGTCCGTGGCGCCCTGGATGCGCAGGGCCGCGTTCCAGTCGGTTTGGCCGTGGCGGATGAGGGCGAAGGTGGTCGTGGCAGTCACTCCTCCATTGTGCCTCAGCCGGGGGATCCGCCTGGCGTGCCGCTAGTCTCGGGGGCTGAAGTCAGCGGGGAAGTTTCGGGTGGGTGCAGCGATCTGTGTCGGGGTATTGGCAGGCGCTGGGTTGGCCGGGTGCACTTGCGAGGGCAATCTGAAGATATTCGCCGAGAGGTAACGACTCAGGCGCAGGGAAGCCGCGCGGCACCCTGACGCATGAATCAGGCCGCGGTGCCTCCGCCGAGGTAGGCATCGCGCACCTCGGGCAGCTCAATCAGTTCGGCCGGTGTGCCGGACAGAGCAACGCGGCCGCGGTGCAGCACGGTCGCGCGGTGTGCGATCTTGAACGACGCACGCACGTTCTGCTCGACCAGCAGCACGGCGAGTTGCTTCTCGCTGCACAGGCGCGCGAGCACCTCCATGATCTCCGAGACAACCTTCGGTGCCAGCCCGATCGACGGCTCGTCGAGCATGATCGCCGTCGGATCGGCCATGAGGCCTCGACCGATGGCGACCATCTGCTGCTCGCCGCCCGAGAGCGTTCCGGCGTCCTGACTCATGCGGGACTTCAGCCGCGGGAACAGTTCAAGCACGGCGTCGACATCGCCTCGTCCCTTCTTCGTCCAGGCTCCGAGCATGAGGTTGTCCCGCACCGACAAGGTCGGAAAGCACAGCCGATTTTCCGGAACCAGGGTCAGTCCGAATCCGGCCATCTTCTCCGGCGGTTTGCCGGCGATCGCGCGGTCCTCCAGGATGACCGATCCGCTGGTGGGCTTGATCAGTCCACTGATTGCGCGCAGCAGGGTGGTCTTTCCCGCTCCGTTCGAACCGACGACCGCGAGAATCTCGCCGCGGGCCACCTCGATCGACACGTCGTGCAGTACCCCGAGCTGGCCGTAACCGGCGTGGAGCCCGGAAACAAAGAGTGTCATGCGTGTCCTTCCAAGTCCTTCAATTCGGCTTCGACCTCGTCGGCGTCGGTGCCGAGGTAGGCGGCGATGACCGCCGGGTCGTTGCGCACGATCTCGGGCTCGCCGTGTGCGATGAGCACGCCGTCGTCGAGCACCGCAACGTGGTCGGCCAGTGACATGACCTGTGCCACGTCGTGTTCGACGAGCAGAATGGTCAGTCCCGCATCGCGCAAACGACGCAGAAGCTCGGCCAGCACGTCGCGCTCTGCACCGGACAGACCCGCCATGGGTTCGTCGAGGAGCAGCAGTGCGGGCTCGGCTGCCAGGGCACGGCACACTTCCATCATGCGCTGGCGGCCGAACGGGAGCGACCCGGCGTCTTCCTGAGCGACATCGGTCAAATTCATCGACTGCAGGATGTCGTGCGCGACGCCCCGATGCGACCGTTGCTCGTGTGCCTGCAAACCTAGCATGCCGCGCAGGACTCCGGCCCGCCCCCGGCGGTACCGGCCCATGTACACGTTTCCGACGACGTCGGTCGAACTGAAGATCTGCAGGTTCTGGAACGTGCGGGTGAGTCCGTGGGTTGCCGCAACGTGCGGCTTGCGTCCGGAGATGGTTCGACCGAGAAATCTGACCGTGCCGGACGTGGGCGCCAGTGCACCGGAGATGATGTTGAAACAGGTCGTCTTTCCGGCGCCGTTGGGACCGATGAGCCCGAGGATCGTTCCGGCCGGAACCGTGAGATTCACCTCATCCAGAGCGACGACGCCGCCGTAGCGCATGGTGAGCCCGGAGATTTCCAGGATCGGCTCGCCAGCTGCCAGAGGGGCACTGACTCGGGGCAGCGCGACAACCGCAGTGTCATCGACTTCGGTCAGGCCGACCGCGGGTCTACCGGGCAGTTTGTGCCGGACCCACCGCCACAGCGCGGTCGTGGCTTGAACCAGCCCACCCGGAAGAAGCAGGATCACCAGAACGAGCACGATGCCGTAGCCGAGCAGCTGTACCTCACCGGTGGCGCCCGGAATGAGCGCCGGGATGAGCTCGCTCATGCCTTCACCGAGGAATTCGATCAGGAAGGCCCCGGCCAGCGCGCCCCAGACAGAGCCGAGACCACCGATCACGACCATGAGCAGGAACTCGACCGAGACACCGAAGCCGGCGATCTGCGGGCTCACGATTGCAACCTGATAGGCGTAGAAGACTCCGCCGAGACCGGCGAACCCGGCGGAGAGCACCAGTACTTTCAACCGCAGTGCATAGGTGCTCACCCCGAGGCTTTCGGCAGCGAGTTCGGAATCGTTGACCGCCGACAGCGCACGCCCGGCGCGGCTGTGGGTCAGATTGAGCGCCAGGATGAGACCGAGCACGACGAACGGCGTCACGAACCAGAAGAACAGACCATTGTTGTCAATCGCGATCCCGAACACCTCCGGCCTTGCGATGCCGAAGATGCCGGTGGTGCGTCCCGTGAAATCCCATTCCCGGGCCGTGATCATGACGATGAAGCCGAGGCCGAGAGTTGCAAGTGCGAGATAGTGGCCGCGCAGTCGCATGAGAGGCAGGCCGACCAGCAGCGCGACGAACATCGCAGCGAGAACGCCGGCAGTGGCCGCGACCGGCCCGGACGCATCGAACTTGGTCAGCAGAATGGCGTGCGTATAGGCGCCGATCCCGAAGAATGCGGCCTGGCCCAGACTCACCTGCCCGGCCAAACCCATGAGCAGGCTCAACCCGATGGCGGGCAAGGCGAAGATCATCGCGAACACGGCCACGTTCATCATCGAGGCGCTGGCGGTGAACGGGATGATGATCGCCACAACGATGAGAATGGAGCACCCGATGAGGGTGCCGCGATTGGTCGCCCAGAATCGCTTTCGGGGGGTGAGGTTGCCGACGAACGTTGGAGCTGTGGAGTCTGTCATTGCGTTACACCCTGACTGCTGTGGGCTTGAGAACGAGGCCCTGTGTTCTGAATGTGAGCACAAGGATGAGGATGAGGAAGGCCACGCCGTCGCGGAGTCCGGAGGCGATATAGCCGGCAACGTAGGCCTCGATCACGCCGAGCAGCAGCGCGCCGACGATGGCCGCGCGGAAGGACGAGAACCCGCCGAGGATCGCGGCCACGAAGCCCTTGAGGCCAAGCAGCAGGCCTCCAGACCAGATCGACAGCGCTATGGGCGAGGACACAACGCCCACCACACCCCCGACGAATCCGGCGATTGCGAAGGCGAGGACGGATGCCATCACGGGTGAGATTCCCACGATCTTGGCGGCGATGGGTTGCTCTGCGCAGGCGCGCAAGGCTTTGCCCCAGCGGCTCTTTTCGTAGAAGAGCATGATGCCGCCGCCGACGACGATGAGGGCGCCGAGCATCCAGATCTCCTGGGAGCGAATGCTCACCCCGCCGATGAGCACATTCTCCCCGGGAAAACGCGGCATTCCTCGGGCTTCCGGCCCCCACAGCAGCAACATGCCGGCCTGGAGCATGATCGACACGCTGAGCGTGACGATCATGGAAAACAGGGTTGTCAGGTTCTTCACCCGGGCGATGATCAAACGCTCAACGGCGATTGCGACCAGGGTCACCGAGAAAATCGCCACGAGAATCGCCAGGAATAGTGGCATACCGGCCGCCGTCAACCATGCGCCGCCGATGCCCGCGAGCATCGCAAATTCGCCCTGCGCAATGTTCACGACATGCCGCACGGTGTAGACGGCGATCAGGCCGACGGCAAGCAGGGCGTACACAGATCCCTGTGAAAGCCCTGCCACCGTCAGCTGCAGGAAGTCGGTGAGCACGTCAGTCCTTGAGGAGGGTCCAGCGGCCGCCCTGCGCCTCAGCGAGGATCAGTGCGGATGCCGTGAGGCCCGAGTGGTTGTCCGGGGTCATTTTGTAGACTCCGGAAATTCCGGTGAATTCGGTCTTCTCGAGTTCATCGCGCAGTGCGTTCGCATCGGTGCCGGCGTTTTCAATCGCGTTGACCGCGATGTGCCAGGCGTCGTACGCGTGGCCGCCGAAGGTGGAGGGCTGCTCGCCGTACGCCTCGTTGTAGTCGGCCTGGAACTGTTCGATGACCGGGCGCTGGGGGTTGTCGGCATCGAGCTGCTCGGTGACGAGCAGACGACCCATCGCCGCGATGACGCCGTTGGCCGCGTCACCGGCTGCGTCGAAGAACGCCTGGTTGGCGATGCCGTGCGACTGGTAAACCGGCTTGTTCACGCCCAGCTGAACGTAGGCCTTCTGTGCCAGTCCAGCCGCGGGATTGATTCCCCAGATGATGACGGCATCGGCGTCGGAGGAGCGCACGTTCGTCATCTGCGGGGTGAAGTCCGTCGCGCTCGGCTCGAAGGACTCGGTTGTCACGAGCGTGATGCCGCGTTCGGCTCCGAGCTCGGTGATGTAGTCAGCGATCCCCTCGCCGAACCCGGTGGCGTCGCGGACGAGGGCCAGCTTCGTGTAGCCCTTCTTCTCGGCGTCGTTGAGGATGGTCTCGAGCACGGTGTTGTCGTTCTGCGTGGTCTTGAAGACCCATTTGGAGTCTGCGACGATGGCCACGTTCGCGGCCACGGAAATCATCGGAATCTCTGCGGCTTCAGCCAGGGGTCGCATGGCGAGGCTGGGACCGGTGCGCGAGGCTCCGATGATCAAGTCGACTCCCTCGCTCTCGATGAGCTTGGCGGTGGCCTTGGCAGCGCCGTCCTCGGTGGACTGGTTGTCGACGATGATCAGTTCGACATCACGTCCGTTGATGCCGCCGTCGGCCTTCAGTTGATCGGCGAGCATCGTGAGCGTGTTTTGTTCAGGCACGCCCAGGCTGGCGCCGACACCGGTGATGTCGAGCACGGCACCGATCTTGATCGGGCCGTCGTCCGCCGACGAGTCTCCATCACTGGAGCCGCCGAGGTTGGACGTGCTGCATCCGGCAAGTACCAGGGCGGACGCGATGACCACGGGAAGGAAAAGGCGCATTCGAGACTGTTTCACTGAAAATCTCCTCTTTGAGAATGGGTAAGGAATTAGTGACCGAACAGTCGGTAACTAAACCTTCACAACACACAGTACAAGTCGCGGGAAGCCTGCCACAAGCGATTCAGGCTCGATAACGTAACAACTCAGTGACAGTTCGCGGGCGGTCAGGCCAGGAGCTCGCGAATATCGGAGGCGGTGAGCGCTGTTGCGCGAGCGGCGCCATCCGTCATCACACTCTCGAACAGGGCCGCCTTGGTGGCCTTGAGCGCCATGACCTTCTCCTCGATGGTGTCCTTCGACACCAGCCGGTAGACCATGACGTGCTTCGTCTGGCCGATGCGGTGCACTCGGTCAACGGCCTGAGCCTCGGTCGCCGGGTTCCACCACGGATCCAGCAGAATCACGTAGTCCGCTTCGGTGAGGTTGAGTCCGAACCCTCCGGCCTTCAGGCTGATCAGGAACACCGAGGTATCGCCGTCCTTGAAATCGCTGATCGCCTTGGCCCGGTTGCGTGTCTTGCCGTCGAGGTAGGAGTAGCTGATTCCCGCCGCGTCGAGCCGGTCACGCGCCTTGCCGAGGTACTGCGTGAACTGGCTGAAGATCAGCGTGCGGTGCCCCTCGGCCACGGTGTCTTCCAGAAGTTCGAGCAGGGCATCGAGCTTGGTCGACGGAATATTGTCGTACTTCCGGTCGTACAGGCTCGCGTCGAGGCTCAGCTGGCGCAGCATGGTGAGCGAGCGAAAGATCTCGAACCGGTTGGCGTTCATGTTGTCGATGAGCCCGAGCACCTTCTGCCGTTCCCGGGCGAGGTGCATGTCGTACACCCTGCGGTGCTTGGGATGCAGGTCGAGCTCAAGCACCTGCTCCTGCTTCTCGGGCAGGTCACCGGCGACTTGGTCCTTGGTGCGTCGCAGCATGAACGGACGGATGCGACGGCGCAGTTGCCCGAGCCGCTCGCCGTCCCCGTCGGTTTCGATCGGTTTGCGGTAATAGTCCGTGAATCGGGCGGGGCTCGGGAACAGCCCGGGCGCCGTGATCGACAGCAGCGACCACAGCTCCATGAGGTTGTTCTCCATCGGGGTGCCGGTGATGGCGAGCTTGAACGGGGCATTGAGGCGACGCGCGCACTGGTGCGCCTTCGCCTGGTGGTTCTTCACGAATTGGGCCTCGTCGAGCAGCAGCCCGGCCCAGCCGATTGCGTTGTACTCGTCGAAGTCGAGTCGGAACAAGGTGTAGCTCGTGATCACGACGTCCGCTCCCTCGCTCAGGGACGCCAAGGATTCGCCGCGCTTGCCGGCCGTTTGACTGACCGTGGCCACGCTGAGGCCGGGTGCGAAGCGGGCGCACTCGGTGGCCCAGTTCGAGACCACACTCGTGGGGGCGACGACGAGGAACGGCAACCGGGGTCCGGTGCCGTCTGACGGGTTGTCGCGGGCATGGGCGATGAGCGCAATGGCCTGCAGGGTCTTTCCGAGGCCCATGTCATCGGCGAGCACGCCGCCGAGCCCGTGGTCATAGAGAAAGCTGAGCCAGTCAAAACCGGCCTGCTGGTACCCACGCAATGTGGCATGCACCAGCGGGGACAGCGGGCGCTCGTCGATCTGCGTCGCGTCGGTCAGGCCGGCGATGGCGCTGCGCCAGGTCGCCGCCTGTTGGGCGACAACGCCAAGTTCCTGCAGTTCTTCCCACAGGTCGGCCTGGAAGCGGCTCAGCCCGAGCGAGTCAGAGGAGGCATCCTGCAGCCCGCGGGCCTCCTCGATGAGGGCGCGCAGCTGATGCAGCTCGGGCCGGTCGAGGCTGAAGTATGTGCCGGTGGGCAGGATCATCAGTTCCTGCTCGGAAGCGAGCGCACGGAACAATTCGTCGAACGGAATCTCTTCGGCATCGATGCTCACCGTGACGTCAAGGTTGAACCAGTCGCGGCTGTCTGCGCGAGCGCTCGTGGCCAGGCTGATCACCGGCGCCTCGTCGGCCTCCCGGTAGCTCGGCGCGCCTTCGGCCACCACGACACTCACGTCGGGGAGGACCCGCAATGCCGGCAGCAGCGTGTCGAGAAAGGCGATCATGGCGGAGCCCTCGAGGCTGGATCGCGCGTTCAACCTCGGGCGTCCTCGGTATTCCGGAGCCAGCGTGGGAAAGGCCGCGAGGGAAGAATCGAGAACCTGCAGGATGGCGGTCTCTGCGGCGTCGTCCCGGTAGCCGGTGTCGCTCGCCGAACGCCACAGACCCAGGCGATAGCGCTCACGACCGCGCGCTGTGACATCGGGTTCGGAAACGCCGGTGTCGTCCGCGACCTCGGCGGCGGTGAGGTAGCGCCACTGCCACAGGAGCTCAACGCGGTGGCCGGCCTGGTGGGTGACGTCGAGCACGAGCTCGGGGTGCGGGGTCTCCGGCAGGGTGTATGAGCCGTCGTGGCTCGTGAGCGCAAGCTGCTGCCGCAGCGTCGGGTAGTAGTCGGCGACGAAGGCGGGCTCATCATTCACCGGAATCAGCAGCGGGTCCTGTGCCGTTGCGAGAGCGCGCACCTCAGCGCTTACCCGGTGCGCGAGGGGCGCCAGCGTGAGATTCGTCACGGTGTCGTCATCGAGATCTACCGCGTTGGACCAGGTGAAGATCCCGTGTGCCGGCTCCCCGATGAAGCCGAATTCGCGGCGCCGGAGCCGCACGGTGTCCAGCACCACCAGGGGTGTGAGTGTCAGGCCTGCCTCGGTGCGGCTGATGTCGAGTTCCAGTGCGGCATCCGCAGTGCTCAAGACCACGGCGGACTGGGCGGCCTTGGTGGAAACCAGCGGGAGGCCGCTAGCCTCGGCCTCGCCGAGCAGCTCCCAGAGCGCGCGGTTTGCGAAGCCGTCGAGGTGGATCCACTGATCCGCATACGTGTAGAAGCGCGAACCCGCCGAGTACAGCGCATAGATGGCGCTCAGAATTTTGCGATGCTCAGGAACGAACGAGCCAGGCAGATACGACACGTTGTCCCACGTGATGTTGCCCCGAATCCACTTGCCCTTCTTGCCCATCACCATGGGGCGCGCGCCCAGTCGCTGCGGCTGCGGACCACGGGCGGCCGAAAAACGCGTGGCGTTGGGCGGCTCGAGCAGGTCGAACTGCAGGGCCAGCGCCGTGGCGGTGGACTCATCCTCGCGCTGGCGGGTGATCGCCCCGAGCGCGGCCTGCCAAGCCGGGGGAGCCGGCGGCCCCGGGGTCGACTCGAACACGGGCATCCGTCGGTCGCCGAGCGCACGCCCGGTACCGCGCGGCGGCTGGCTGGTCTCCGGCGCGCTTGCGCTCGTAATCAACAGCGCGGCCACGTGCTTGCAATTGGTCTTCATGGGGCAGGTGCACACACCGGATGCCCGCAGAACGGCGCCCGTTGAGCTGAGTGTGAATGACACGGTCACGGCATACGGCTCGCGGTTCGTACCCTGCACGTTGCCGAACAGCTGCGTGCCGTTGCCGAACCAGGATCTGGACGTGACGTGACCGTTGCGGGCATAGCGTTCGCCGCGGGAAAACGACTGGCTGCCGACGAGTCGTGCAATCTCGTGTGTGCTGAGGGAATGCGCCATAGGTATGAAGGACTCCAGTCTTTGGGCAACCTCTATTGTCGCACCTTTGATCCGAATCGTTTCTCGGCGCGCGTCGGTGAACAGCGCCCAGCGATGGCGGGGGAGCCGGGGAGAGGGATACAGTTGAGCGAATTCGCCGCAACTCGGGAGGAACCGCGATGCAAGCCGGACAGCAACCGTCACAGGAAAAAGCCAAGTCGGCGTTGGAGCTCTACGGAGTCAACCTCACCGACATCGCGAAAAGCGGCAAGCTCGACCCGGTGATCGGCCGCGACGCGGAGATTCGCCGGATCAGCCAGGTGCTCACCCGGCGCACCAAGAACAACCCGGTGCTGATCGGCGAACCCGGAGTGGGTAAAACGGCCGTAGTAGAGGGGCTCGCGCAACGCATCGTGGCCGGCGACGTTGCCGAATCCCTCAAGGACAAACAGCTCGTAGCACTCGACCTGGCCGCGCTCGTGGCGGGAGCCAAGTACCGCGGAGAGTTCGAGGAGCGGCTGAAGGCCGTGTTGAAGGAGATCAACGACGCCGACGGTCAGATCATCACCTTCGTCGACGAACTGCACACGCTCATGGGCGCGGGCGGCGGCGAGGGGTCCGTGGCAGCGTCCAACATGCTCAAGCCCATGCTGGCCCGTGGTGAACTGCGCCTCATCGGGGCGACAACCCTCAACGAATACCGGGAATTCATTGAAAAGGACGCCGCCCTGGAGCGTCGCTTCCAACCGGTGCTCGTGGACGAGCCGTCGGTCGAGGACACCGTCGCCATTCTCCGCGGCCTCAAGGAACGATACGAAGCCCACCACAAGGTGACCATCGCCGACGCGGCGCTCGTGGCCGCGGCATCCCTGTCCAACCGGTACATCACCGCTCGCCAGCTGCCGGACAAGGCCATCGACCTCATCGACGAGGCCGCAAGCCGGCTGCGGATGGAGATTGATTCCTCGCCGGTGGAGATCGACGAACTTCGACGTGGCGTCGACCGGCTCAAGTTGGAGGAGCTCGCCCTCAAGAAGGAGAAGGACGACGCCTCAAAGGCGCGGCTGGAGAAGCTGCGAGCCGACCTCTTGGAACGCCAGGAGGTCCTGGCCGACCTGCAGGTGCGCTGGGACAAGGAACGCGCATCGCTCAACCGCATCGGCGAGCTCAAGGAACGCCTGGACTCCGCGCGCAGCAACGCTGATCGCGCCCAGCGCGAAGGAAACCTCGAGAAGGCGTCCCGGTTGCTCTACGGCGACATTCCCGTGATGGAACGCGAACTCGGAGCCGCCGAAAAGGAAGAGTCCGACGGCCCGCGCATGGTCAACGACCAGGTCGCCGCCGAAGATATTGCCGCGGTTGTCGCCGCCTGGACCGGGATTCCCGTGGGTCGACTGCTGCAGGGCGAGACCGAAAAACTGCTGAGCCTCGAGCAGGAACTCGGCCACCGCCTCATCGGGCAGAAGCCCGCCGTTCGTGCGGTCGCCGACGCCGTGCGGCGCTCCCGTGCTGGCATCTCCGATCCCGACCGTCCCACCGGCTCCTTCCTCTTCCTCGGACCCACCGGCGTCGGCAAGACCGAGTTGGCCAAGGCGCTCGCCGAGTTTCTCTTCGACGACGAAAAGGCCATGGTTCGCATTGACATGAGCGAGTACGGCGAGAAATTCTCCGTGTCCCGCCTCGTCGGGGCGCCTCCCGGCTACGTCGGCTACGAGCAGGGCGGCCAGCTCACCGAGGCGGTGCGGCGACGACCCTATTCCGTCATCCTCTTCGACGAGGTGGAGAAGGCGCACCCCGAGGTGTTCGATGTGCTCCTGCAGGTGCTCGACGACGGCCGGCTCACGGACGGTCAGGGCCGTACGGTCGACTTTCGCAACAGCATCCTCGTACTCACCTCAAACCTCGGCTCCCAGATTCTCGTCGACCCGACACTGTCGACCGAGCAGAAGGAGGAAGCGGTGCAGCAACTGGTGCGCCAGGCCTTCAAGCCCGAGTTCGTCAACCGCCTCGACGACATCGTGATCTTCTCGACCCTCAGCACCGATGAACTCGGTGAAATCGTCGAACTGTACGTCGACCGCCTGCAGCGCCGACTCGGTGAGCGTCGTCTTGAGCTCGCTGTGACCCCGGATGCCCGCCGCTGGCTCGCCGACGAGGGCTACGATCCCATCTATGGCGCTCGTCCACTTCGGCGCCTCATGCAGCGGGAGATCGACGACCGGCTCGCCCGGGCACTGCTCGCGGGAGACATTCGCGACGGGGACCGGGTGCTCGTCGAACTGGCAGCGGACGGCGGATCACTCATGGTCGCAACAGCCTCTCTTGAGGATGCCGCCCCCGGCGACCTCGACGACCTGTTCTGAGCCGGGCGTACAGGAGGCGTACAGGAGGCGCACCGGAACCGCACAGAACCGCGGGATAGGGTCAATTCATGCTTGCAACTGTTATTCATGGAGAACGTGACGTGCGCCTCGAAGAGGTCCCCGATCCCGTACTGTCCACCGGCGGCGACGCCATCGTGCGCGTCGTCGCCGCGTGTGTCTGCGGATCAGACCTGTGGCCCTATCGCGGCGTGGCCCCCACCAAGGAACCCCACCGCATCGGACACGAATTCGTAGGTGTCGTAGAAGAAATCGGCGCGGACGTCTCCACGATCAAGGTCGGCGACTTCGTCATCGCCCCGTTCTACGACTGTGACAACACCTGCGTGAACTGCCAGAACGGCGTCAGCACCTCCTGCCTCAAAGGCGCCTGGTGGGGTTCCGACGACAAGATCGGCGGCTTCGCCGACGGCGCTCAGGGCGAACGCGTTCGTGTGCCCCACGCCGACGGGTCGCTCGTGGCCACGCCCGAGCAGCCCGACGACGCACTCGTTCCGAGCCTGCTCACCCTCGCCGACGTGATGGGGACCGGGCACCACGCGGCCGTCTCCGCCGGCGTCACCGCGGGCAGCACTGTCGTCGTCGTCGGCGACGGAGCCGTCGGACTCTGCGCCGTGCTTGCGAGCAAGCGCCTCGGCGCCGCACGAATCATCGCCATGTCGCGTCACGCCGACCGTCAGGCCGTCGCCCGGGAGTTCGGAGCCACCGACATCGTGGAGCTGCGCGGAGACGAAGGAGTGGCCCGCGTACACGAGATGCTCGAAGGCATCGGCGCGGACTGCGTGCTTGAGTGCGTCGGCACCGAGGAATCGATGGACCAGGCCATTCGGTCGACCCGACCCGGCGGAATGGTCGGCTATGTCGGCGTGCCGAACGGCGGCCCGGTGCTGCCCGTGCGCGCCCTATTCAGCAACAACGTCGGCGTCAACGGAGGCGTCGCATCCGTTCGCAGCTATGTCGAAGAGCTGCTGCCCGAGGTGCTCTCTGGCGCCCTGAACCCGGGCCGTGTCTTCGACCTGGAGCTTTCTCTGGCCGAGGTTGCCGAGGCCTATGCGGCCATGGACGAGCGTCGCGCCATCAAGGTGCTGCTCCGCCCGTAGGAACAGCCGGAAACGATGCGCGCCGCGCAGGTCACCCGGGAAGGAACACTGTGAACCAACCGTTCCTGTGGGGAGGCCTGCTGGCCTTCGCCGTGGCCGCCGGAAGTGTTCGATTCGTCGTGGGGTACCCGCTGTTGCGTCGCCGTTCCGTGCGCGTGGGCCCGGTTGGGGCGGCCGTGGCCGCGGTCAGTGCCCTGGCGCTGGTCTTCCACTGCGCGGCGATGTTCTTCGTGCCATGGATCGACGCGGTGCCGCTTCTGCAGGCCCCGGCCGACATGGTTCGCGCCCTGGGCCTGGGGAGCCACATTGCCTACTGGGCCCCGGCTGCAGCCCTGGTGGCCGCCTGGCGGCGCGTCTGGTGGCCGGTCCTCGCGGCGATCGTGATCACCCTCGCGGGGGTGGGTGTGACCATGTACTGGCCGTATTCGCTCGTGGTGCACCTCGCGTGGCTCACGGCTCTGATCATCGTCGGATCGTTGATTCCAACACTGTTACTCCGTGGGCCACGCGCCGCGGCATAGCCGACTTAGTCGTTGATCAGCAGCAGCTCCGTGAGGGGCTTGCGGATGCGCGGTGCGATCTCTCGTTCGAGCAGGGCCGGGGAGAGAGCCGATGCGTCACCCAGAACACCGAGGGTCGTGACCGTAACGACGACCTGGTTCGCGGCCAAACCGAAAGCCTCGGCCAGGGCTACGCCGTCGAAACCGCCGAGCTGATGGGTGTGCAGCCCCTCGTGCTGCGCCTGAATGCTGAGGTGTGCCACGGCCTGGCCCACGTCGTAGCGCGTCCATGGACTCTCCTGGGCCACTCCGGTTTCGGAATCAACGGGCAGCTCCGCCACGTTGGCGATGAGCACGGATGCGGAATCGGCCCAAGTCTGGTTGAAGCCCATGAGGCTGTCGTGGATCGTGTCGAAGCTCTTCGAGCCGCGACGGGCGACGATGAACCGGGTCGGCTGAACGTTGCTGGCCGACGGAGACCAGCGCGCGGCCTCGAGCACCGTCGTCAACGCAGCCTCGTCCACGACGGCGGTCGCGTCGAAGCCGCGCGGACTCCAGCGCTCGGCCAGAATCGGAATCAGCGGCGCATCGGTGTCGGCGCGGCGATTGTGGGTATCAGTGACGAGGCTCATGGGTCAGTTCCTTGGTCGAGGCGAATGTGCGGGGCAACGCTGACCCACCCACCGCAACCACGGATGCCGCCGGCTCATTCCCGCGCGCGGCATCCGTCCGGCGGTTCCTCAGCCGCGCATCAGCGTGGCGCGAACCTCTCTGCGGAGTACCTTTCCGATCAGCGACCGCGGCAGGTCGGCGACGTCCACGATGCGACGCGGAATCTTATAGGCCGACAGCCGCGTGCGGCAGTACTCGCGCACCGCCTCCACATCCAGAACCGAGCCGTCAACCAGAACGACCGCCGCGACGATGTCCTCGCCGCCGGAGGCGCTGGGGAGCCCGACAACGGCGGCATCGACAACGTCGGGGTGGCTGAGCAAGGCTGCCTCGACCTCGGAGGGCGCCACGTTGAAACCACCCGAAATGATGAGTTCCTTCATGCGGTCGACGACGGTGATGAAGCCGTCCGCCGAGACCCGCACGATGTCGCCGGTTCGCAACCAGCCGTCCGGCAACAACACCTGCGCGGTTTCGCTCGGTCGATCCCAGTAGCCGGAGAAGATCTGCGGTCCGCGCAACAGCAGCTCACCCTCTTCTTCGAACTCCAGATCGACGAGGGGGTCGGACGGGGCGACGACGCGGATCTCCGTACTCGGGAAGGGAACGCCAACCGTTCCCGGCCTCCGGCTCGGCCCCATCGGGTTACCGGTGGCGATCGGCGACGACTCCGTCATGCCGTACCCCTCCACGAGCAGCCCGCCGGTAGCGCCCTCCCACCGTTCCACGATGGACACCGGCAGATTCATCGCACCGGAAATAGCGAAGCGAATGCCCTTGAGACTCGTCTTTCGTGCGGCGGCCGCGGTGACCAGCCGGTCATAGATGGGGGGAACCGCCGGCAGGAACGTGGGCGGAGCGTGGCGGGCGGCATCGAGAACGAGCTTCTCGTCGAATTTGGGGAACAGCACCAGCCGCGCCCCCATGCTCATGGCGAAGGTGAGGCACAGGGTGAGCCCGTAGGCGTGGAACATGGGAAGTACGGCGTACACCGTTTCATCGCCGGGACGCAGCCCCGGAACCCAGGCGGCACCCTGTGCTGCGTTTGCGCGCAGGTTGTAGTGGCTGAGCATGGCGCCCTTGGGTGTGCCGGTGGTGCCGCTTGTGTATTGCAGCACGGCCGTGTCGGTGAGTGACGGCCGCGGATGCGAGCGGTGCAGCCGTCGGGAGTCAGCGAGGGTGTCCCAGGGGGTCGAACCCTTGACGGTGCCGGACGTGAGCGCGGCGCGCGCTGTTTTCGCCTTCCTGACGGGAAGCTTCAGGGCGAGGCGTTTGCCGAGGGGCATCGCCTGGATGAGGTCAACGGTGACCACCTCCGTGACGCCCATGTCTTTGGGGAAGGACCGCACGCTGTCGTAAACCTTGTCCCACACGATGGCCACGCGCGCGCCATGATCCTCGAACTGGTGGCGCAACTCGCGATCGGTGTACAGCGGATTGTGCTCGACGACGATCGCGCCGAGGCGCAACACCGCATAGAACGCGACCACATGCTGCGGGCAGTTCGGCAGCACGAGGGCAACCCGGTCGCCCGGGCTCACCCCCAGCTTGCGGAGTCCGTTCGCCACCCGGCTGATCTGTTCGCGGAGCTCCTCATAACTGGTCGTCGCCCCGAAGAAGTCGAGCGCGATGTGTCGCCCGTAGCGCTTGGCCGAGGCCTCCATCATGTCGCTGAGCGTTTCCGTGGGCTCGGTGATCTCATGCGGAACGCCCGGCGCGTAGGCAGCGAGCCACGGGCGGTCGGAGAACGCGTTCACGAGGCGACGAGCTCACGTTTGAGAGCGGCGACGAACGCATCGATGTCTTCTTCGCTCGTGTCAAAACCGCACATCCATCGCACCTCGCCGGTCTGCGCGTCCCAGTCGTAGAAGCGGAAGCTTTGGCGGAGCCGGTCGGCAATGCCGAGCGGCAGCCGAGCGAAGACCGCATTGGACTGCGTTGCCTGCGTGAAACCGACGTTCGGGACCGAGCCATCTGCTGCACCCGCCTCGAGTGCGTCCCGCAGCCGCCGCGCCATGGCGTTGGCGTGGCTCGCGTTGCGCAGCCACAGTTCGTTGCTCAGCAGGGCAACGAGCTGAGCCGAAATGAACCGCATTTTCGACGACAGCTGCATGTTGGTCTTGCGCAGGTACTTCAACCCGGTGGATGCCGCCGGGTTGAGTACCACAATGCACTCGCCGAGCATCATGCCGTTCTTGGTGCCGCCGAAACTGAGCACATCGACGCCGGCGTCGCGGGTGAATGCACGCAGGGGAACCCCGAGGGAGGCGGCGGCGTTGCTGATGCGGGCGCCGTCCATGTGCAGGGTCATGCCCTTCTCATGCACGTGATCAGCGATGGCCCGCACCTCCGCCACGGTGTAGGCGGTACCCAGCTCGGTGCTCTGCGTGATCGAGACCACGAGGGGTTGGGCGCGGTGCTCGTCGCCCCAGCCCCATGCCTCCTGGTCGATGAGGTCGGGAGTGAGCTTGCCGTCGGGGGTGACGATGGGCAACAACTTGAAGCCGCCCACATACTCGGGAGCGCCGCCTTCATCCGAGTTGATGTGCGCGGTGGACGTGCAGATCACCGCGCCCCAGCGGGGGAGCATCGACTGCAAGCCGATCACGTTTGCGCCGGTGCCGTTGAAGACGGGGAAGGCTTCGACGCCCTCGCCGAACTGTTCAACGAACACCTCCTGTAGGCGCGTCGTATAAACGTCCTCGCCGTACGCCACCTGGTGGGCACCGTTTGCCTGCACGATCGCCTCGAGAATCTCGGGGTGAATGCCGGAGTAGTTGTCAGAAGCGAAACCGCGCAGGGTCAAATCATGGAGTTGAGTCACCCCCCTATTGTTCCGCACCTTTCTGCACTCCGGCCCATGGCGTTCCGAGCGTATGGAAGATCGGCGTCGGGGGTGCGGCGCGCCCGGGATGTGGGGGATTGGGGGTGGATTTGCGTGGCCTGGGGAATGGCCGTAATGTCTTCTAAGTCACCCCACAGGTGCGGAAAGCTGCTTAGCTTTTCGGCCTCATGCGGGACCATCTCGACGCCGTGAAGACAGCCGTTGTTCATCTTGTATGAACGTTGTCTCGTGGTTAGAATTGTAAGTCTCCCATCTCGCTGGTTTCCAGGTCTGAGTCGTGGGTTTTGTGGTGTGCTTCGGCGGCTGCGAAACCGGCGTTTCGCTCGACTTGACAGCGGCGAGCAGGGTGGCTAAGTTAGACAAGTTGCCTCAGCGAGAGTGCCCGTTAGGGTGTGAAGCTGGGTGCGTCCGATCCTTGAGAACTCAACAGCGTGCACAATGTCAAATGCCAAATACCTCGTGGTTGTTGTCCCGTTTCTAGCGGGTACGCAGCCGGGAGATTCCTTTGGAATATGAATTGAAAGTCGTGGTTTCGATCACGCAAAATAACAAAAGCAAGTCAGTAATGATTTGTTCTTGCTAGTTTCAAACTTGCATCTTGTTCGCCTATTCCGGCGGCTTGGTGCACTAGATGGGCACTCGATTTCGGTTGGGTAGCTATTCAAACATTTACGGAGAGTTTGATCCTGGCTCAGGACGAACGCTGGCGGCGTGCTTAACACATGCAAGTCGAACGGTGATGAGGAGCTTGCTTCTTTGATCAGTGGCGAACGGGTGAGTAACACGTGAGCAATCTGCCCTTGACTCTGGGATAACTGCGGGAAACTGTAGCTAATACCGGATACGACCTTGGAAGGCATCTTCTGGGGTGGAAAGAATTTTGGTCAAGGATGAGCTCGCGGCCTATCAGCTAGTTGGTGAGGTAATGGCTCACCAAGGCGACGACGGGTAGCCGGCCTGAGAGGGTGACCGGCCACACTGGGACTGAGACACGGCCCAGACTCCTACGGGAGGCAGCAGTGGGGAATATTGCACAATGGGCGCAAGCCTGATGCAGCAACGCCGCGTGAGGGACGAAGGCCTTCGGGTTGTAAACCTCTTTTAGTAGGGAAGAAGTGACTGGGTTTTCCTGGAAGTGACGGTACCTGCAGAAAAAGCACCGGCTAACTACGTGCCAGCAGCCGCGGTAATACGTAGGGTGCAAGCGTTGTCCGGAATTATTGGGCGTAAAGAGCTCGTAGGCGGTTTGTTGCGTCTGCTGTGAAAACCCGAGGCTCAACCTCGGGCCTGCAGTGGGTACGGGCAGACTAGAGTGCGGTAGGGGAGATTGGAATTCCTGGTGTAGCGGTGGAATGCGCAGATATCAGGAGGAACACCAATGGCGAAGGCAGATCTCTGGGCCGTAACTGACGCTGAGGAGCGAAAGCATGGGGAGCGAACAGGATTAGATACCCTGGTAGTCCATGCCGTAAACGTTGGGAACTAGATGTGGGGACCATTCCACGGTCTCCGTGTCGCAGCTAACGCATTAAGTTCCCCGCCTGGGGAGTACGGCCGCAAGGCTAAAACTCAAAGGAATTGACGGGGGCCCGCACAAGCGGCGGAGCATGCGGATTAATTCGATGCAACGCGAAGAACCTTACCAAGGCTTGACATATACCGGAAACGGCTGGAAACAGTCGCCCCGCAAGGTCGGTATACAGGTGGTGCATGGTTGTCGTCAGCTCGTGTCGTGAGATGTTGGGTTAAGTCCCGCAACGAGCGCAACCCTCGTCCTATGTTGCCAGCACGTAATGGTGGGAACTCATGGGATACTGCCGGGGTCAACTCGGAGGAAGGTGGGGATGACGTCAAATCATCATGCCCCTTATGTCTTGGGCTTCACGCATGCTACAATGGCCGGTACAAAGGGCTGCAATACCGCAAGGTGGAGCGAATCCCAAAAAGCCGGTCTCAGTTCGGATTGAGGTCTGCAACTCGACCTCATGAAGTCGGAGTCGCTAGTAATCGCAGATCAGCAACGCTGCGGTGAATACGTTCCCGGGCCTTGTACACACCGCCCGTCAAGTCATGAAAGTCGGTAACACCCGAAGCCGGTGGCCAAACCCGTAAGGGATGGAGCTGTCGAAGGTGGGATCGGTGATTAGGACTAAGTCGTAACAAGGTAGCCGTACCGGAAGGTGCGGCTGGATCACCTCCTTTCTAAGGAGCACGTGCAATCCCGTCTGTATACAGCGGAATACGGTTGCCAGTCATACGGAAACGAACGTTTTCGATGGCGCTCATGGGTGGAACATTGACATTGATGTAAGAACGGCCAGTTCGGTTCAAGTACGCTTCTTCGGAGGTTGGAAAAGATTGGGGTGGAGAGACTTGCATGAGCACGCTGTTGGGTCCTGAGGGACCGGAACGGATCACTTCGGTGGTTTGGACCTTCCTCTGGACTTCTTGTTGTGGGCATTAATCGCCGGCTTCGAGGGGTACCGCCCGTACTTTGAGAACTACACAGTGGACGCGAGCATCTTAAATTTGTGGGACTTCGGTCCCCAAATTACAAAGATCTAAGCAATTAGATCATTGGTCAATTTCTGCCGCGAATTTATTCGTGGCACCAATCGATTCAAACTCATGTGATTTCAAATTTTTAAGAGCAAACGGTGAATGCCTTGGCATGTAGAGCCGAAGAAGGACGTAGTAATCTGCGATAAGCCTCGGGGAGTTGATAAACGAACTGTGATCCGAGGATGTCCGAATGGGGAAACCCCGCCAGGCCCGTGAGGTGACCTGGTGACTCCCGCCTGAATATATAGGGCGGGTAGAGGGAACGTGGGGAAGTGAAACATCTCAGTACCCACAGGAAGAGAAAACAATAGTGATTCCGTTAGTAGTGGCGAGCGAACCCGGATGAGGCTAAACCGATCATGTGTGATAGCCGGTAGGCGTTGCATGGTCGGGGTTGTGGGACTTTTCAGCTGATTCTACCGAATGGCAAGGGTTAGAGCGTTGTATAGACGAACAGGATTGAAAGCCTGGTCATAGAGGGTGCGAACCCCGTAGTCGAAATGCAGCAATCACCCGAAGAGTATCCCAAGTAGCACGGGGCCCGAGAAATCCCGTGTGAATCCGTCAGGACCACCTGATAAGCCTAAATACTCCTACATGACCGATAGTGAACAAGTACCGTGAGGGAAAGGTGAAAAGTACCCCGGGAGGGGAGTGAAATAGTACCTGAAACCGTTTGCTTACAATCCGTTGGAGCCAGTCTGATTCTGGTGACAGCGTGCCTTTTGAAGAATGAGCCTGCGAGTTAGTGATATGTGGCGAGCTTAACCCGAGAGGGGAATGCGTAGCGAAAGCGAGTCTGAATAGGGCGATTCAGTCGCATGTCCTAGACCCGAAGCGAAGTGATCTATCCATGGCCAGGTTGAAGCGACGGTAAGACGTCGTGGAGGACCGAACCCACTTCAGTTGAAAATGGAGGGGATGAGCTGTGGATAGGGGTGAAAGGCCAATCAAACTTCGTGATAGCTGGTTCTCTCCGAAATGCATTTAGGTGCAGCGTTGCGTGTTTCTTGCCGGAGGTAGAGCTACTGGATGGCCGATGGGGCCCAAAAGCTTACTGACGTCAGCCAAACTCCGAATGCCGGTAAGTGAGAGCGCAGCAGTGAGACGGTGGGGGATAAGCTTCATCGTCGAGAGGGAAACAACCCAGACCACCAACTAAGGTCCCAAAGCGCGTGCTAAGTGGGAAAGGATGTGGAGTTGCACAGACAACCAGGAGGTTGGCTTAGAAGCAGCCACCCTTGAAAGAGTGCGTAATAGCTCACTGGTCAAGTGATTCCGCGCCGACAATGTAACGGGGCTCAAGCACGCCACCGAAGTTGTGGCATTGATATTTTTGGTTAGCCGCACCCTTGTGGTGTTGGTTCAGCCGTGTTGATGGGTAGGAGAGCGTCGTGTGGCCAGCGAAGCGGCGGTGTAAACCAGCCGTGGAGGCCACACGAGTGAGAATGCAGGCATGAGTAGCGAAAGACGGGTGAGAAACCCGTCCTCCGAAAGATCAAGGGTTCCAGGGCCAGGCTAATCCGCCCTGGGTAAGTCGGGACCTAAGGCGAGGCCGACAGGCGTAGTCGATGGACAACGGGTTGATATTCCCGTACTGACGAAAAACCGCCCAAGCTAATCCAGTAATGCTAAGTATCTGAATCCCCTAGACCGATCCCTTCGGGGTGAGGCGTGGGGCCTAGCGTACGACCCTATTCTGGTGCGGTTAGCGTATTAACAGGTGTGACGCAGGAAGGTAGCTGAGCCGGGCGATGGTTGACCCGGTCTAAGGATGTAGGGCGAACGATAGGCAAATCCGTCGTTCATATAGCCTGAGACCCGATGGGTAGCCCGTAAGGGTGAAATCAGTGATCCTATGCTGCCGAGAAAAGCATCGACGCGAGGTTTTAGTCACCCGTACCCCAAACCGACTCAGGTGATCAGGTAGAGAATACTAAGGAGATCGAGAGAATCGTGGTTAAGGAACTCGGCAAAATGCCCCCGTAACTTCGGGAGAAGGGGGGCCTGAGGCGTGAACGGACTTGCTCCGGGAGCGTTCGAAGGCCGCAGAGACCAGTGGGAAGCGACTGTTTACTAAAAACACAGGTCCGTGCTAAGTCGCAAGACGATGTATACGGACTGACGCCTGCCCGGTGCTGGAAGGTTAAGAGGAACGGTTAGCCGCAAGGCGAAGCTGAGAATTTAAGCCCCAGTAAACGGCGGTGGTAACTATAACCATCCTAAGGTAGCGAAATTCCTTGTCGGGTAAGTTCCGACCTGCACGAATGGCGTAACGACTTCCCAGCTGTCTCAACCGCGAACTCGGCGAAATTGCATTACGAGTAAAGATGCTCGTTACGCGCAGCAGGACGGAAAGACCCCGTGACCTTTACTACAGCTTGGTATTGGTGTTCGGTGTGGCTTGTGTAGGATAGGTGGGAGACTTTGAAGCTTGGACGCTAGTTCAGGTGGAGTCATCGTTGAAATACCACTCTGGTCATATTGGATACCTAACTTCGAACCGTGATCCGGTTCAGGGACAGTGCCTGGTGGGTAGTTTAACTGGGGCGGTTGCCTCCTAAAAAGTAACGGAGGCGCCCAAAGGTTCCCTCAACCTGGTTGGCAATCAGGTGTCGAGTGTAAGTGCACAAGGGAGCTTGACTGTGAGACTGACAAGTCGAGCAGGGACGAAAGTCGGGACTAGTGATCCGGCAGTGGCTTGTGGAAGCGCTGTCGCTCAACGGATAAAAGGTACCTCGGGGATAACAGGCTGATCTTGCCCAAGAGTCCATATCGACGGCATGGTTTGGCACCTCGATGTCGGCTCGTCGCATCCTGGGGCTGGAGTAGGTCCCAAGGGTTGGGCTGTTCGCCCATTAAAGCGGTACGCGAGCTGGGTTTAGAACGTCGTGAGACAGTTCGGTCCCTATCCGCTGCGCGCGCAGGAAATTTGAGAAGATCTATCCCTAGTACGAGAGGACCGGGATGGACGAACCTCTGGTGTGTCAGTTGTTCCGCCAGGAGCACCGCTGATTAGCTACGTTCGGAATGGATAACCGCTGAAAGCATCTAAGCGGGAAGCCAGCTTCGAGATGAGATTTCCATCCCTTCGGGGGAGAGGCTCGCAGCTAGACTACTGCGTTGATAGGCCGGATGTGGAAGTGGGGACTAAAGACCCATGAAGCTGACCGGTACTAATAAGCCGATAATTTGATAACACTCAGTTTGAAGAAGCTGCTTTAGCGTCCACTATGTGGTTCTCGATGTACGGTCGAGAACAACCGCTTCTACGGAAGCACTATAACTAAAAAATATAGGTTCGAAACACGCATCACAGGTGTTTCGGCGGCTATAGCAAGAGGGAAACGCCCGGTCACATTCCGAACCCGGAAGCTAAGACTCTTTGCGCCGATGGTACTGCAGGGGGGACCCTGTGGGAGAGTAGGACACCGCCGGACTTAACTTAGCGACACACTAATGGCCACCCCGCACGGGGTGGCCATTTTTGCGTTAACCCGCCCGGTGCCGCCGGTGCCGCGGGTCGAGGCACGAGAGATCGAGACCAGGTGAGACGCCCCTGAGAGTGGAGTCGGGTCTGAGAACGGGGTGCGTGGTCTCGATCGCTCCTTCGTCGCGCCTCGACCAACGCAACCGCCATGATCTGGTCATATGCGGCCGCACGGTTCCTGTACGCTGGAAGCACGAAGCAAATACTGTTCGGAAGACTTGACGCCCCGGCGTCGCACAGGTGTTTCGGCGGCTATAGCAAGAGGGAAACGCCCGGTCACATTCCGAACCCGGAAGCTAAGACTCTTTGCGCCGATGGTACTGCAGGGGGGACCCTGTGGGAGAGTAGGACACCGCCGGACTTGACTTGGCACCACCAGGAAGGCCGCCCCACGGGGCGGCCTTCCTGCGTTAACGCTCCCCCGATCAGCGCCTGAGTGCTTCGCGCAGAGGCACCCGCGCGCCCATGCGCAACAGGGCGTGCGCGTAGACACGCGACCCGAGGGCTATCACTGCCGCTGTCGTCAGGAGAAGAATGACGAGTGCCACGAGCGGCTCCCACCAGTCCGCGGCGCCCAGGAAGATGCGCATTGGCATTCCGACCGGCGCAGAAAACGGGACATACGACATGACCGCCAGCACCGTGGGGTTGTCGTTGAAGAAGATCACCAGAAAATACGGAAGCATCACGAGAACGAGCACCGGCGACGTGGCCGATCCCACGTCTTCCTGGCGGGCGACGAGGGATGCCGTGGCCGCATACAACGATGCGAGCAGCACGAAGCCAAATGCGAAAAAAACCGCAAACCAAGCGATAGACGGGCCGATGCCCGAGAGCAGGGTGTTCTGTCCGGTGGCGGCCAATCCGATCGACACCAGCAGGCCGATGGCGACGATCTGACCGAAGGCCATGATGCTGTTGCCGACAACCTTCCCGGCCAGGAGCGCGCGCACCGGGATTGTGGACATCAGAATCTCCACGATGCGCGTCTGCTTTTCTTCCACCACGCTTTGTGCGATGGTTGCCCCGAACGTCGTCGATGACATCAGAAAGACGAGCCCAAACCCGAGGGCCACCAGATACGCGAGACGATTGTCCCGCTCGGGTGGCTCGAGCAGCCGCAGTGTTGGCGCGACGCTCAGTGTCGCCATGATCGTGGCCGGCGGCTCCGAGAGTGCGATGACCGAGACTCCCAGGGGAGACGCGTCAGTGGCTGCGGGCACCAATGCTGCGTCGACGCTCCCGTCACGCACGAGGGCTTCCGCCTCGGAGATGCTGGCGGCCGGGATGAGGTCCAGCGTGGTGATCTGTTCGACCTTTTGGGCGGCGACACCCACCACGGCCACCCGTGGCAATGACGTGTTCTGGGCAACGATGCTCCCGACAACGACGGATGCCAGGGAGAGCAGCAGGAGGATGGCGGTTGAAATCAGAAAGGTCTTGCTGCGCATCCGCGCGACGATCTCACGGTTGGCCACGAGCCAGACGCTGTGCACGAACGTGGGTGCGGTGTGAACGGGACGGTGGGCGGTCACTGAACGACCTCCTTGAATATCGAGGCGAGACTGGGATGTTGCGGGCTGAACGAGTCCACCGGGCCCCGGTCAAGCGCCTCGCGCAGCACTGTCTGGCTGGCGGCATCCGTGTCGGCTTCGAAGACGGCGGTGCCGGCAGTCGTCTCCAGAAGGGTGATGCCGGGCACAGCGCCAATCCAGCCTGTGTCGCCCGGGGACGTGATTTCGAACCGAGGACTGCTGAATCGTTGCCGCAGCCCCTCGCGCGAACCGTTGGCGCGGATCCGGCCGTCGGCGATGATGACGAGATCGTCGCAGAGGCGTTCGACAATGTCGAGTTGGTGGGAGGAAAACAGCACCGGTGCGCCGGTCGCGGAGTAGTCGGTGAGCACGGTCATGACCGTTTCGACGGCAATCGGGTCCAGCCCGGAGAATGGCTCGTCGAGCACCAGGAACTCGGGGTCGTGCACGAGTGCCGCCGCGATCTGCGCCCGCTGCTGGTTGCCCAGCGAGAGTGCTTGCACCAGGTCGCCGGTCCGCTCGTTCAGGCCGAGGCGCTCGAGGAGCGTGCGGGTGTTTGCGCGAGCCGATGCCGGGCTCAGACCGTGCAGGCGCGCGAGGTAGATGAGATGCTCGCCCAGCTTCATCTTGGGGTACAGGCCGCGCTCCTCGGGCATGTAGCCGAAACGGCGTCGATCGCTCGCCGTCACGGGCTGGCCATCGATGAGCACCGTGCCGGAGTCGGGCGTGAGCACGCCGAGGATGATGCGCATAGTGGTGGTCTTGCCTGCACCGTTGGCGCCGACAAAGCCGGTCATCCGACCATTTCGCACCGTGAAGCTCACATCGGTGAGAACGGACCTGCTGCCGTAGCTCTTATTGACGTCCTTGATATCGAGCATGCCCACCTTTTCGTTGATGTGCTCTACAGGCTACCCAGACCGAGAACGCCGCGGCGGCAACGTCATGCGGTGAGCAAGACCCGCGTTCCGTTGACGGTTGTCGCGGTTTCCTCCCACAATAGGACCGCACGTGACGCCAGCTCCGCCTCGAGGACGTCAAGTGCCTTCACGACGAAGATGACCGCGGCAGCATCGGACCCGGCCTTGGCGAAGCCGTAGCCGACCGCGCGCACCCAGGTTTCAGCGGCCGCCTTGACCGTCGCGTAATTCGCTCCGCCGGGCGTCGGCCGGTCGACGGACACCGAAGACACAATTGCGAGTCGACCGGCCGACGATGCAAGCAGGTCGGCGTTGAACGCCCGCGTCGTGTTGCGCAGCGTCGTGACCACGTGTGCGTGCAGAAATGCGTAGTCCTCGTCGCTCTGGCCGGCCAGGCCTCCGCCGCCGCGCCATCCGCCCACGAGGTGGATGAGACCGTCGACCGCACCCAGGTCGGCCCGCACGGTCTCCGCGAGCTGCTGCACGGCCCTGAAATCGGCGAGGTCGCACACGTAACGGGCTTCGGCCGAGACTGACTCCAGCCGCTCGGCGTTCGAGCCGACCGCCACGACCCGCGCGCCGGAGGCGGCCAGTGCGGCGGCCGTGGCTCGGCCGGCCGCACTGGACGCACCGGCAATCAGCACGATGCGTCCAGCGACGGCGCTAGTCATGAGCGGTGATGCCCGCCGTCGATGCGATGACTGTCTTCATCTTCTTCTCCAGTGCCTCGAAGAACATCGACAGGGGAAACTCGTCGTCCAACACGGCGTCGGTGTAACCCTTGGGTGCCCCCGCGAGCACCTCACGCGGCAGCCCCGCGGCCCAGACCGAGGCCGGGTTCGGGGTGAGTGTCTCGGCGATCATGTCGTAAGCGGCGAGCCAGTGCGCCTTCTTCGGCCGGTCGATCGACGCCCAGTACAGGTCGTCGATCCGCTTGCCGAGCGCAATGACCACGTCGGGAACGGCCTCCCAGTCAAAGGTGAGACGAGTGTCCGTCCAGTGCAGCACGTGGTGCTGATGCATCCACGCGAACAACAGCTGACCGCCGAGACCGTCATAGTTGCGCACCCGGCTGCCGGTGATCGCAAATCGAAAGATGCGGTCGAAGATCACGGCATACTGAACGAGCTTGGCGTGACGGCGAGCTTCCGGGCTTGCGAGCTCGCTGCGCTCGATCGTCACGGACTCGCGGAACGCCGTCAGATCGCAGCGCAGTTCCTCCAGGGAATAGAGGAAGAACGGCATCCGCTGCTTGATCATGAATGGGTCGAACGGCAGGTCGCCGCGCATGTGCGTGCGGTCGTGGATGAGGTCCCACATCACGAAGGTTTCTTCGGTGAGGTGCTGGTCGTCGAGCAGGCTCGCTGCTCCCGTCGGAAGATCGAGTCGAGTGATGTCGGATGCCGCGCGCACGACCCGACGGAACCGGGCGGCCTCACGATCGGCGAAGATCGCGCCCCAGGTGAACGTCGGGATCTCCCGCATCGCCACCGTCTCGGGGAACAACACGGCGGAATTCGTGTCGTACCCCGGCGTGAAGTCGAGGAAACGAATCGGGACGAACAGCTTGTTCGTGTATCCCTCCTCCAGCTCGGCGATGAACCGCGGCCAGATCACCTCGATCAGCACCGCCTCGACGAGTCGGTTCGTGCTGCCATTCTGCGTGTACATCGGAAAGACCACGAGGTGCGCCAGGCCGTCGATGCGGTCCTTCTGCGGTTGGAACGCCATCAGGGCATCGTAGAAGTCGGGCACACCGAATCCCTCGGCGACCCACCGCTCAAAGTCCGCCACGAGCGAGGTGAGATACGCCGCGTCGTGGGCAAACAGCGGCGCCAGTTCCTGCACCGCATCCGTGATCACGGTCACGGATGCCGCGGCATCCGTGTGCAGGGAGGTGTCGGCGACCGACCCGTCCTGCGTCTGCACGGCCTGAAGTGCGGTCGCGGCGGCCTTGAGGCGCAACCAGGCTGGGTCATCGGCTACACGGGCGGCACGAGCGTCTTCGAGAACCTCGGGCTCACCGACCAGCGCATCTTGAGCGTGCGTTTCTTTTACTGACATCGACATGGGAACCTCCCGTCCTCTGAATCGCCGCGGATGCGACTGGAAGCGCAGCGAGTGCGCAAGTCCTAAGCGTATCGAGGCCGACGCGGCGTTTTCTTGCGATTTTGCGGGGGTAATTGCGCGCGGAGCGGCCGCTGCGGCGAGAATCATCGCTGTCGTCCCTGCGACGCGCGTTATGGGGCGTTTCGATCGCTTCCGCGAGGCGCTCGGCCCACGGCCGCTCGTGTGGCACAGTTATGCCTAGGAACGCAGTTTGGCGACCCGAGTGATTCGTCGAAAGCGCACCTTTCGAGCTCCATTCAGCGTCGAGTGCGAGTAGAAACAACTGGGAGACATCACTGCCATGCAGAATCAAAAATCAGATCATTCCCTCCTCAAGGTCCTGGGAAACCGAGACGCTCTAGCGCTTGGCTTTGGGGCCATGATCGGCTTCGGGTGGGTCGTTCTGACGGGCGGCTGGATCAACGAAGCCGGCACGATGGGCGCCGTCTCGGCCATGATCGCCGGAGGCATCATCATGGGCATCGTCGGCCTCACCTACGCCGAACTCACCGCGGCCATGCCCAAGGCCGGCGGTGAACACAACTTCCTGCTGCGGGCCATGGGACCGCGCTGGTCGTTCGTCGGATCGTGGGCGATCACCGGAGGCTACGTCACCATCGTCGCCTTCGAAGCCGTCGCCCTGCCGCGCACCGCCGGGTATCTCTTCCCGGACCTGAGCCAGATTCCGCTGTGGCAGATCGCCGGCGAGCAGGTGTACCTGACCTGGGCACTGGTCGGGGCCCTCGCCGCCGTCGTCATCACCGGTATCAATATCCGGGGAGTGAAACTGGCCGGCATCGTGCAGACGTTCGTCGTGCTCTTCTTGTTGATCATCGGCGCCATGCTCATCTTCGGCTCGTTCACGGGCGGATCGGCGGAGCACATGCAGCCGTTCTTCACCGGTGGTATGGGCGGCTTCTTTGCTGTACTCGTGGTGGTGCCGTTCCTGTTCGTTGGCTTCGACGTGATACCGCAGTCCGCCGAGGAGGTCGATGTGGCGCCGCGCCAGATCGGCAAGCTCGTGGTCGTCGCTGTTATTCTGGCCACCATCTGGTACGTCATGATCGTGCTGACGACGTCATCGTCGATGAGCGCCGCCGACATCGGCAACACGGACATTGCCACGGCGGATGCCATGGGGGCACTGTTCGGCAGCGATGTGATGGCCAAGGTGCTGATCGCCGGCGGAATCGCGGGCATCCTCACGTCATGGAACTCGCTGCTGCTCGGCGCGTCACGCCTGATGTTCTCGATGGCGCGCTCCGGCATGCTGCCGGCTTGGTTCGGCGTGCTGCACCCGAAGTTTCGCACGCCCACCAACGCGCTCCTCTTCATCGGAGCGCTGTCGTTCATCGCACCGTTCTTCGGCACGCAGATGCTGGGCTGGCTCGTCGACTCCGGTGCGCCCAGCATCGTGATCGCGTACATCCTGGTGGCCATCGCCTTCGTGCTGCTGCGCCGCCGCGAACCTAATATGGATCGCCCGCTGCGCATCGGCGGCAAGGGCAACGGCGGCATCGTGATCGGCGTCGCGGCAGCCGTGCTCTGCCTTGCCCTGCTCAGCCTGTACCTGCCGGGCATGCCCGCAGGTCTGCCCGTCGAACCCTGGGTGCTGTTCGGCCTGTGGTGGGTCGGCGGCGCCTTCTTCTTCCTGCGCATTCCGGCCGGCATCGCGCCGGGCCATGACGCCGAGGAACGACTTCACGCGACGCTGGGATCGAAACGCTCCTGATCGGGTCCCGACCGGCCCACGGCGGGGAAGCGCGCGCATGACGGATGCGGCGCCCGGTTCCCCCGCCCCGCCCGCCGTCGCTCCGGCGACGGCGTCTGCGGTGCAGGAGGCTCTCGGCGCCCGGGCCGACCCGGAATTCGCCACCGGCGTGGCCCGGTTTTTTCGGACCGGGCCGGGCCAGTACGCCGAAGGGGACGTGTTCCTCGGGCTCAGAATGCCGGTCATGCGCAGCATTGTGAAGTCCTTCACCGCGATGCCGCAGACCGAGATCGACGTGTTGCTCGACAGTGAGGTGCACGAGCACCGTACGACCGGTCTGCTTCTGTTGGTGGCCCAGTTCGAGAAGGCGAGCAAGCCGGCCGCCCGCGATGACGAGATTCGCACTCGACTGGCTGCGGCCTACCTCGCCGCCGTGCGACGAGGACGGGTGAACAACTGGGACCTCGTGGACTGTTCGGCGCCCACGCTCGTTGGCGCGTACCTTTTCGACCGGCCGCGGGACGTAATTTTCGAGCTCGCCGACAGCGACGTGCTCTGGCACCGGCGGGTGGCCATGGTCGGCACCCTCGGCCTCATCACGCGCGGTGACGCGAGCACGACCCTCCAGCTGGCCGCGCGTCTGCTCGGCGATCGGCAACCGCTCATGCACAAGGCCGTCGGCTGGATGCTCCGCGAAGTGGGACGACACATTGACAAGTCGCTGCTGCTGACCTTCCTCGATCAGCATGCGGCGGCGATGCCGCGCACGGCGCTGAGCTACGCGACCGAACATTTGAGCCCGGAGATACGCGCGGCCTACCGTGCCTTGAGGTAGCGGAGCCCTCGGTCTGCGGCCGACGCCGACGCGCCCTAGTCTTCGAGAACCTTGCCCTGCTTTTCGGGAAGGCCGAGGGCGCCCAGGGCCGCCGCCACGAAGAAGGCCGCGAACACGGCGAACAGCAGGCCCGTGCCGCCCACTTCCCGCAGCGCGACCACCGCCAGTGGCGCGAGAATCGCCGCGATCCGGCCGATTCCCGCCGCCCACCCGGCCCCGGTGGCGCGAATGCTCGTGGGGTAGATTTCGGGGGTCACGGCGTACAGCGCGCCCCACGCGCCCAGATTGAAGAACGACAGCATCATGCCGGCCGCAATCACCTGGCTCGTGTCCCCGGCGAGTCCGAAGAGCACGGCCGAGACGGCGGAACCCACGAGGAACACGGCGAGGGTACGGCGGCGACCCCAGCGTTCAATGAGCCACGCCGATGCGGCATAGCCCGGCAGTTGCGCCACGGTGATGATGAGCGTGTAGGCGAACGACCGCACGAGGGAGAACCCCGACGCAACAAGAATGGTCGGCAGCCAGATGAACGCTCCGTAATAGGAGAAATTCACGCAGAACCAGACCAGCCACAGGGCGCCCGTGCGGCGCCGCAGCAGGGGGGACCAGAGCGCCGACACGCGCGAGACCGGCCGTGCGGCGGGCGGGGCCGCGTCGTCGGGAGCGGCCGGCGTAACCTCCGGGGGAGCCGGAATCCCCGCCGAGGCTTCAAAGCGTCGCACCGTGGCTTCCGCCTCGTCATGACGGCCCTTCGACTCAAGGAAGCGCACCGATTCGGGGAGGCCGAGGCGCACGACGACGGCGTAGACGGCGGGAATGGCGCCGATGAACAGAGCCCAGCGCCAGCCATCCGCAGAGGCCGGCACCACAAGAAAGCCGATCACGGCCGCGAGGGTCCAGCCCACCGCCCAGAACGATTCGAGAATCACGATGATGCGCCCGCGAATCCTCGGCGGAGCGAATTCGCTCACGAGGGTCGACGCCACGGGCAGTTCCGCTCCGAGTCCGAGGCCCACCACGAAACGCCAGGCGATAAGAACCGCGACGCCGCCCGAGAGAGCAGACGCCCCGGTCGCGAGACCGTAGACGAGCAGGGTCAGAGCGAAGACCTGGCGCCGGCCGATGCGGTCGGCGAGCAGGCCGCCGAGTCCGGCCCCGATGGCCATTCCCACGAAGCCGGCCGAGGCGATGAACGACAGTTCGACGCTGCTCGCCTGCCACTGCACGGCGAGCTGCGCGAGCACGAACGAAATGAGCCCCACGTCCATCGCGTCGAGCGCCCAGCCCGCACCCGAACCCACCAGCAGTTTGCGGTGTTCGCGGGTGAAGGGCAGGGCGTCGAGGCGCATCGACCGTGACCGGGCAGGAACTTCCGTAGTCATGATGTGTCTGCCCGGTTCAGTTCGCGATCTTCAGGCGCCACAGTGAGGTGACCTCGGCCGCGCGGGCGGGGTGCAGCGGGTCGCCGGCGTCGGCGGCGCGCGGATGCTTCGGGCGGGTATCGAGGCGGGCGATGATGTCCAGTCCCGCGTCCTCGATCAGGTCGAGCAGCTGCGACCGGGAGCGCAGGCCGAGACGCTCGGCGATGTCGGAGAGGACCAGCCAGCCTTCGCCGTTCGGCTCAAGGTGCTCGGCCAGCCCCGAGAGAAAACCACGCAGCATGCGGCTGTCCGGGTCGTACACGGCGAAGTCGGTGGACGTTGTCGCCGCGGCGGGGATCCAGGGCGGGTTGCACACGACCAGTTCGGCACGCCCGGCGGGAAACAGGTCCGCGCCGACCACGTCGACGCGCGACGAGAACCCGAGTGCCGAAATATTCTCCCGCGCGCAGATGAGAGCTCGGGGGTCCTGATCGGTGGCGACGATACGCGCGACGCCGCGATTGGCGAGGATCGCGGAGAGCACACCGGTGCCGACGCCGATGTCGAAGGCGAGCCGGGTGCCGGGAAGCGGAGCCGTTGCCACCAGCTCGAGGTATTCGCCGCGCACGGGGGAGAACACCCCGTAGTGCGGGTGGATGCGCGCGCCGAGCTCCTCGATCTCCACGCCCTTGGTGCGCCACTCGTGCGCACCGATAACCCCCATCACTTCGCGGAGAGCGACGACGGAGGCAGGGGCCTTCGGGCCGTATACCTCGAGGCAGGCCTGCCGCACGTTCGGCGCCCGGCGCAGCGGGATGCTGAGATCAGGGTCGAGGGGGATGAGCAGCAGACCGAGCAGGTGGGCGCGGCGGAGGGCGTCGGTGCGGTGGCGGCGGAAGGCCGCAGTCAGGTCGCGGTCCCGCGTGCGCTGCCCGCGTTCCACACGGCGCGCCAGCGCGCTCAGCAGCTGGCGGGCGTTGTGAAAGTCCCCGCGCCACAAGATGCCGGTTCCCGAGGAGGCGAGGCGGTAGGCGGCATCCGCGGTGAGGGTGTCGTCGGCGATGACCACGTGTTTGGGCGGCGCCCAGCCGCTGTCGGAGCGCCACAGGGCGGAGTGCGCGGTCCCGGCCTCCTCCCAGTGGATGAGCGGTGCGGTGGCGGTGGTCGTGGTGCTGGGCATTGCGGTGCTCCCGGGGTCGAGCGACCAAACGGCCGTCTGTCCTGAATTATCCCACTTGGACCGTGTCGGTGCCCGCCGCGGCCCTGAGTCGGCCCCTCCCGAACCATGGTGATCGCCGAGGCACTCTGGAGTACGCGATCCGTGCGCCGCGGCATCCTGGAGTGGATCATGCCGGCCAAACGTGCTCCGACACGGGCCCAATGCGTGCGGGAAACGGCCGAGAGCGCCGCCAGGGGAGAACGTGCGCACCAGTACTCGCCGAAAAAGGAACAACGCACGGTGGACGTTGTTGCCTGACGTACCCGACCAGCCGATAACATTTACCCAGGAGAGTTACGACGACGGATGGCGGGCGGATTGGACCTTCACTCAACGTCCGGCATCATCAGTGAGATCCTCACCCTGGTCGGTTTCGTGGCCGGCGTGCCGCTGCTGATCACCGGGCTGATTGTGCGCGCGGTGAGCCATCGGTGGGTGAAGACGGATGGGGTGATCGCCGTCTCGAAGTCGGGCTCGGTCATCCGCTGGTTTGACGGGCAGGGCGACGTGCATGCCGGACACCAAAACACCCACGAGTCCCACGGGCTGTTGCCGGGCGATGACATAACGGTGTGGTTTGTGCCGCGCTCGCCGGAGCGCTGCCGCACCGACGACCCCGCTCATGATGGACGGGCGCTGCGCATGACCGGACTCATTCTGATTCTGGTGGCCGTGGCATCGGGCATCTACGGCCTGGTTCTCATGTTCGTCTAGCTGGACACCCTGTGCGCCCGGGGAGTGTCGACCCGCAAGAAGTTCGCACAAACGTATCGGCGCGAACGCCAGAACGGCTGCAGAAGTTGCAATGATGGGTGTATGACTCGAACGGTTGCTGGAGCACGTGTGTTGATTACCGGTGCGGCATGGGGGATGGGCCGGTTGTATGCCGAGCGGGCGGTCGCCGAGGGGGCCAGGGCGGTGATTTTGTGGGACCGGGACGCGGCCGCTCTGGCCACCACGGCATCGGTGTTGGCCGAACGCGCCGAGAAGGGCACGCTTATCGCGCCCTTCGTGGTGGACCTGGCCGACCTCGGTGCGATCGCGCAGGCCGCACAGCGGGTGCGCACCGAGGTGGGCAACCCTGACATCGTTATCAACAACGCCGGGATCGTCCGGGGCAAGTTCTTCTGGGAGCACGACAACGGCGATGACATTCGCCCCACCATGAAGGTGAACGCGCTGGCGCCCATGTACATCGCGCGCGAATTTCTGCCGCACATGATGACAAACGGGGGTCGGGAGGCCCGCATCGTCAACATCGCGTCGGCCGCCGGAACCCTATCCAACCCAAGGATGAGTGTCTACGCGGCCTCGAAGGCGGCACTCATCGGCTGGAGCGACTCCCTGCGCCTCGAACTCGAGCAGCAGGGTTTCGGCCAGGTGCGGGTCACGACGGTGTGCCCCAGTTACATTTCCACCGGTATGTTCGACGGCGCGCGAGGGCCCCTGCTCACCCCGTTGATGACGCCGGAGTATGTGGTCGAGCGGGTGTGGCGGGCGATGCTCGCCGGCAAACCGATGCTGATGATGCCGTGGACGGTCACGCTCGCCCGGGCGCTGCGCGGAGTGCTGCCGCTGCCAGTCTGGGACCGCGTGGCCGGCGGGAGCGGCGTGTACCGTTCGATGGACGACTGGGTCGGTCGCGCATCGCTCGCGTCCGACGCGATCCCGCTCGACTAGCGGCCCCGCGGCCGCCGGTCGGCGCGGTACGGCCGCGGAGTCAGAGCCCGTTGCGCGCGAGCCAGCTCACGAGAACGCGCTGAAATTCCTCCGGATGCTCGACGCTGGGCAGGTGCGCGGAATCGCGGAACGTGCAACCGCTCGCCTGCGGCATCACCTCGAGCAGGTACTCGTATTCGGCGAGGGCGGGCGTGAGGTCGAATTCGCCCACGGTCACCAGGGCCGGCACCGTGATCTCGCCCACCCGGTCGGCGGCCGGTGGATCCAGCGGTTGCGGGCGCGGGTGCTCATCGAAGTGCGCCGCGTTGTCGAGGCTCATGGCCTGGGCCATGTGTAGGAAGGCCGGGTCGATGTGTTCTTCCTCACGAAGTGGGCCGACCGCCCACAGCCGCACCTGCAAGCGCGAGATGGCCTCGGAATCCTGGGCGGTGAACGCTTCGTCCAGGGCATCGAAGACGGTGTCCTCGGCCTCGGAGAGCTCAACTTCGGGAAATCCGCTCGGTCCGGCCCCGATCGTGACCAGCCCGGCGACGCGCTCCGGGTGTTCCACCGCCAGGTCGAGGGCGATCATGCCCCCACGGTTGCACCCGATCAGGGTTGCGTGGTCCACGCCGAGGTGATCGAGCAGGGCGATGGCATCCGCTCGATTCGAAAACGGAACGTCTTCGGCGACCGTACGCCCGAAACCACGTGCATCGAAACGAATGACGTAGTGGCGGGCCGCGAGGGCCACCACCTGGGGATCCCACATGCGCAGGTGGGCGATTCCCGCATGCAGCAGCAGCAGCGCGGGGGCCGAAACGTGTCCGGCCGTCTCGTAGTACAGTGCCGCGCCGGGAACATCGAGGTGTGCCATGGTGTGAGCGTAGCGGTGCGGGTCGTGCGGGGCATAGCCTCCGCTCCGGGTTCTGCGGCGGAAGCCTCGCTCGTGGTCGTAAGCTCGAGTGAATGGGCGGTGTACTGGTGGGTTTCGGGATCATCGGCTTCGTGATTCTGGTCGGCTACCTCGTGGAACGCTTCGGGATCGCGGGGCCAGGGGCCACCAGGGTACTCAATCGGATGGCCTTCTTCGTGGCCACGCCTGCGCTGCTGTTCACCGTGCTCTCCCACGCCGACATCGCCGTGCTGTTCTCGACGTTCCTGCTGGCCGTACTGTGCACCGTCGTCGCCGGAATCGTGCTGTTTCTCGTGATCGCGCGCATCTTCTTTCCGATGCCGGTGGCCGAAACCGTTCTTGGCGCGGCGTCGGCGACCTACGTGAACGCCAACAATATCGGACTGCCGGTGGCGATCTACGTGCTCGGCAGCGTGTCCTACGTGGCACCCGTGCTGCTGCTGCAGTTATTGGTCTTCGCGCCAATCGTCCTGGTGATCCTGGACATCGCGACCAGCGGGCGTGTGTCTCTGCGGTTGATTCTCACGCAGCCGCTGCGCAACCCGATGATCATCGCGTCGGTGGCCGGCATCGTCGTCGCCATCCTCGGCATCGACGTTCCGCTTCCGGTGCTCGCGCCGCTCGAACTCATCGGCGGCGCGGCGATTCCAATGGTGCTCATGTCTTTCGGCATGTCCCTGCACGGCCAGCGTCTGCTCAAACGAGGCACCGGCCGCAAGCAGGTGATCGTGGCCGCCGGCATCAAGGTGGCCGTCATGCCGGTGATTGCGTTTCTCCTCGGACGGTTCGTCTTCGGGCTCGCCGACGGTGAGCTCTTCGCGGTCGTCGCCATCTCCGCGCTCCCCACGGCGCAGAACATCTACAACTTTTCGTCCCGCTACAACCGGGGCCTTGTCGTCACCCGCGATACCGTGTTGCTGACGACCCTCGGGTCGATTCCGGCTCTGCTCGTGATCGCGGCGCTCCTGGCCTGACCTGGAGACATGCCCACTTCCCGTCTCCTGGAGTCAAAAGACCACTGGGTCGCGGAGCGCCGCGCCGCACCACCTGATTCAGCGGGCACGCCGGGATCGATATCCGGCGCGGACGACCGGCCGTCCGCCAGCGATCATCGGATAGCCGCCAGCTCGTTCGCCACGGCGCGGCCGATTTCGAGCCCGGCCGTTGCCGCGGGGGAGGGCGCATTGAGAACATGAATCTGTCGGGGTGCTCGTTCGAAGTGGAAGTCGTCGACGAGACTGCCATCACGTCGCATGGCTTGCGCCCGCACGCCGGCATGGGCAGGGATCAGGCTGTTGTCTGCCAGCTCGGGAACGAGCTCACGAAGGCTTGTGAGGAACTTCTTCCTGGACAACGAACGGGCGACCTCGTCCAGCCCATTACGCCAGAACTTCCTGCCCAACCTCCACAGCCCCGGCCATCGGGCGCTCTCCCACACATCCCGGGGATTGATCTGCAGCCAGGTGTAGCCTTCGCGTGCGAGCGCGAAAACCGCATTCGGACCCGCGTGAACGCCTCCACTGATCATGCGGGTGAGGTGCACGCCCAGGAACGGAAATGCCGGGTTCGGCACCGGATAAATGAGGCCCTTCACCAGATGAGTCGACTCGGAGGCGAGCTCGAAGTACTCACCCCGGAAGGGGATGATCCTGACATCAGGCTCGAGGCCGGCCAATCGGGCGACCCGATCACTGTGCAGGCCGGCGCAGTTCACGAACTCGTCGGCACGAAACTCCGACACAGGTGTGGTGACCGTGATCGCGTCCCTGTACGTGGCGACCCCGACGATCTTCTGGTCGAAGAGGACGCGCCCGCCCTGTTCCTCAATCAGACGGCGGAGGGCGTCGCAGATTCCTCGGTAGTCCACAATGCCCGTCGACTCAACCCTGAGAGCGGCCACAGCGTTGACGTGTGGTTCGGTCTCGCGGGCCTCGGCCGGCGTGACAATTCGGCATTTCACTCCATTGGCCTGCCCGCGCTCGTAGAGCCTGTCGAGTGCCGGGCGTTGGTCCGGTGTGGTTGCGACGACGAGTTTTCCGCAGAGGTCGACGGCGACTCCGTTGTCTCTAGCGAACCGCTCCATCGAGATGGCTCCGGCCCGACCCAAAGTCGCCTTCAGGCTCCCGGGCGTGTAGTACAGCCCCGAGTGAATGACGCCCGAATTGTGTCCCGTCTGGTGCGCGGCAACCTGACGTTCCTTCTCGAGGACGGTCACCTGATGGCCGCGGCGACCGAGTTCATAGGCGGTCGAGAGGCCGACGATGCCGCCGCCGGCCACGATGACGTGAGTCTCCATTGACGCGCCCCTCTGCCTCCTGCCTCGACCTCAGCAGCGAGCAATTTATAGTTTGAGTAGTGCGAACCTACTATATTGCGGTGAGGCCGGGTGGCCAGGAGTGTGGCTGCGTAAGCTCGGGTCCAGTGGAGGGACCGGACATGCATGAGTTGTCGCAGGGGACGCTGCATGATCGGACGGCGGGACCGCTTCTCTCTGAACGCTTGACGTGAATTTCACCCTGGAAAGGGGCCCGATGCCTGACGTGTCCTTGCCGCCCACGCCTCCGAGTCTCCCCATCGCGAACTCGACGGACCGTTTCTTCCTGCGTCGCGTGTACTGCGTGGGCCGAAACTACGCCGATCACGCGAGGGAGATGGGCAATGATCCCGACCGGGAACCTCCCTTCTTCTTCTCCAAGCCGGCCGATACGGTGTTCGCCGTCGATGAGGGGTTCCCGGAACGGGGTGTTGCCGCCCACGAGGTGCCGTACCCGTCGCAGACAGGAAACTTGCACTTCGAGATGGAGCTCGTCGTTGCGATGGGCGGCGGCGGGGCCGACATCGACCCAGCGGAGGCGCTGGCGCACGTCTGGGGGTATGGCGCGGGAGTCGACCTGACCCGGCGCGATCTTCAAGACCAGGCCAAGTCGCTACGCAGACCGTGGGACCTCTCTAAGGGTTTCGACTTCTCGGGACCGTGCACAGCGCTCGTGGCTGCCGAAGACGTCGGGCATCCGACGGCGGGTTCGATCTGGCTGAGTGTCGACGACGAGCCCCGGCAACACGGTGACCTTGCCGACCAGATCTGGACGGTTCCCGAGGTGATCGCGTCGCTGTCACGTTTCGTCACACTGATGCCCGGGGATCTGATTTTCACCGGCACGCCCGCGGGAGTTGGGGCCGTCGCCCCTGGAAATGTGGTCGTCGGCGGAGTCGACGGAATCGGCGAGCTTAGCTTTCGCATCGTGTAGGCGCCCGCCGAATGGCCGCGAACGCTGACTGGGCGCAGCCCGGAGTCGCCGGAGCGCCGTTCTGGCGAATTCCTGGCGACAGTGGCTTGGTACGCGGCTACACCCACGCGACCGCGCAAACCGGCGGAGGCGATTCATCAGCGTGTTTCGATGACAGAACACGGCCTCCGCCGACGTGGCGATGAATTGCGGCCGGTTGCTACTCGCCGCTGCTAGATGCCGTCAGTGGCTGGGAAGCGGCGAAGAGGTCCATCGGCACGTGCACGAGGGTCACGCCCGGTGCGGCGATGGCGTCGCGGATGGTCTGCTCGAGCTGATCCTCGGACCTCACCGCGTAGCCTGTGCCCCCGAACGCTTCTGCGAGCAGCGGCCAATTCGGCTGCGACAGGTTGACGCCGACGGGAGCAATACTGCGGTCAATCTCATTTTGTCGAATCTCACCATATCCGCCGTTATCGACACAAATCACCGTGATGTCGAGACCCTGCTCGGTTGCGGTCTGCAGTTCTTGGACGGAGAACATGAGTGCGCCGTCGCCGGTGATCGCGACCGAGGGGCGACCGGGGTCTGCGATTTTCGCACCGATCGCGGCCGGAAGCGCGTAGCCCAGGGTGCAGTACGTCGCCATGTACATGAACGCGCAGGGCTCCTCAAGCTGCAGCCGGCTACCGACACCATTGAAGAAGATCTGCGACGAGTCGCCACTGACCATGACACCCTGCGGCAGCGCGCTAACGATGCGCGCGGAAAGCGCATCGGCGATCGGATCGAACTCGGCCGCTTCCCCTGCGAATCGCTTGCGCATCGCAGGTATATTCTGCGGCTTGGATTGAATTTCACGCTTCTTGAGCTCACGGTCGATCGCCGCGAGGATTGTCGGAGTGTCACCGATGAGTGCGCAGTCCGATCGCAAATTCCGGTCGCGCTGGCTGTCGAGAATATCAACGCGAATCACCTTCCCGTTCGCCTCAATAGCGCGGCCGCGGCGCTCTGCGGCGCCGAGCTTGGAACCGAGGACCAGAAGCACATCGGCATCGCGCACACAATCGAGCGCGGCTTCGAGGCGAAGTTCTGCACCGAGACTCAGTGGGTGGCTCTCCGGCAGCACGCCTTTTCCATTAAGGGTGCTGAAGACCGGCGAGCTGAGCCGCTCCGCGACTGACTGAAGTTGCTCGACGGCATCGATTGAACCTCCACCCGCGATGATGAGGGGGCGTTTGGCGCTGGCCAGAAGATCAGCAACCTCGCTCAGCTGCTCGGCCGCAGGCATTGGCACGGGACCAATCTCCCGTGGTGCTTCCGCGACCAGCGCGGGGTCGACGGTGGCCTCTAGTAGGTCAAGTGGAACCTCGATGTAAATGGGGCGCGGACGCGTGAGACTGAATCGTTCGAAGGCATCATGCACCGCGTCGAGTGCTTCCTGCGCGTTCGTGACACGGTGCGCTACGTCGAAGACGCCGCCAGCGGCCTGAAGCTGATTCTTGGTCTCATGGAGATTGCCGAGCTCGGCGTTTTCTCTACCGAGCGGCACACCCGGAGCCAGCACAATCATTGGACGAGACTCGCAATAGGCAGTACCGGCCGCCGAAAGTGCGTTCAGAAGACCGGGTCCTGAGGTGGCAATGACGACTCCGGGGAGTCGGGTGCGTTTCCCCCAGGCATCTGCCGCGTACCCTGCTCCCTGCTCGTGACGAGCAGTGACCGCGTGAATACCCAACCGATCGAAATGCCGATAGAACTCAAGGTTGTGCGTTCCCGGAATACCAAAGATCGTTCGCACGCCATATCCGGCGATGAGATGAAGAATTGCGTACCCGAGATTGTCACGTGCCTCGGTGCTCTCGGCAATTTTTTCATCCGTAGGGTGTCCAGTGGCAGCATTCATGGTTGCTCTCCTTTTACTTGTAGTAGCTTCAGCTACTTCGGTTCGACGAGCGCGCCTGGGAGTGCGGCGGCGCCGACGCGGCTGCTCGGCAATTAGTGGCTGCTTCACGCTGGGTGAGGCGCGTGGGCACGTCCTCGGGAAGTCCGACGACGATGGGCCCAGGGCGACCACAATCTGCGGTGAAGAGCGCCTCGCTGTAAACCCGCTCAGTTTCAGCTGTGGCTGGATGCCCGACGATCAGATGTCCTGCGTGGCATCTGGGCGGCATCGGCGAATCCATCTTCTCGTGAAACCGCCGTACGTTGCGGAGTTGCTTTTCATCCTTTCACCGTCCCGCTTCGGCGCCGAGGTGCCCGCGCCCCCGATTTAAGCATCCAGGCTGTGCGTATGCATTTGCCAGTCTCCCGTCGACTCTTTCCGCGATAGTGCATATGCACATCGAGCACCGCCGAACCGTGTGCAGCATCTCCTTGCTCATCTCTGCTCCCTTCTGAATAGTTGATGGGCAAGGGCTTGCGGTTTCGTATCGCTCTGGAACCATCTGCGGCCTCGGACGGCGCAGACAAGCAGAAGGCTAAGACAATGATGAAGAAACATTCCCTGTCTATTGCGGTGTTCGCGATCGCCGCACTTGCCCTGACCAGCTGCTCCGCCGGTGGCGGAGATGAATCGGGCGAGGAAAGCTTCTCGCTCAAGCTGGCGTCGTACCAGCCTCCGGGGGCTGCGGAGCCGGAGGCCACCCTCAAGTGGATTGACAACGTGAACGAGGCTACCGACGGCCGCGTCGACGTCGAGTACATGTACCAGGAGGCTCTGCTTCCTGGCGCCGAGATCCTAAAGGGTGTCGGCGATGGCCGCGCTGACATGGGCTACGTCGCCGATGCGTATTACCCGGGCGAGCTTCCCCTCACCAACATTGCAGGCGTGCCCTTCATCACTTCCAGCGCCGAGGCTCAGGGCAAGGCATTCGCCGAACTGTACGAGACCAACGAGGCATTCCGCGCAGAGTGGGACAAGCAGGGCGTTCATGTGCTCATGTGGGCACCGGTTCCGCCGAACACCGTCGCACTCGAGAAGCCCGCGAAGGACCTCGGAGACCTCGAGGGCCGCAAGGTTCGCCAGATCGGCTTCTCAGCTGAGGCTTTCCAGCAGGTCGGCATCACCCCTGTGGCCATCTCGCACAGCGAAGTCTACGAAGCGCTACAACGCGGCGTCATCGACGGCGTCTCGGGCGGTTCGCTCGACATCCTCACCGACCGCGACTACCAGGAGATCGCCCCGAATTTCATGGATCTGCGGGCTGGGAACTACGCTGTGTCGGCCGTGATCATCAACAAGAAGCTGTGGGACGGCCTGCCCTCCGATGTACAGGACGCCATGAATACTGAGAGCGAAGACTACCTCGATATCTACATGGAGGTGCTCATGGCGCACGAGGATGCTGCCTGCACCAAGCTCATCGATGCCGACGGCACCATCACCGTACTCGATCAGACCGAAGCCGACGAGTGGTCCCAACAGGTCAGTCCGGCGATCAAGGATGCGTGGGAGAGCAACGTCAAGAGCTCCGGTTCAACCAGTGACGCCAGCGCCTTCTACGACGAGTACACCGCTGTCGTGAAGAAGTACGAAGCCGAAAGCACCTACGAGCCCGCACTTCAGCGCTGCGCAGCTCGCTAAGTCGCGGACTTATCCAAGCAATCGAACTAGGTAGTCACACATGACAACTCAAGTCTCGCCACCAAAGGAGCATGCGCTTCGGCGCACGATACATGGGGTCTCAATCGCGCTCGCGAGCGTCGCAGCGGCGGCGATCGCGTTCATGATGGTCGCCACCGTCGCTGACGTAGCCAGCCGCTACTTCACCGGCGCCCCGATCCCCGGCGTAACAGAGGTCGGCGAAGTACTCATGGTGATGAGCGTGTTCCTCGGTCTCGCATTCGCCGAGTACCGTAACGCTCACGTTCGCGTGACTATCGTTCTCGAGAAGCTCCCTCCGCGCCTAGCGGCGATCATCAGCTCCGTCAGTATGCTCCTCGTGCTCGCGACGCTCGCCTGGATGGTCTGGGTGACCACCGGGCGGGCACTCGAGTCGATCGAGCAGAACGAGTTCCGATTCGGACTTGTTCAGATTCCCGTCTGGCCAGGTCGCGTAGCTATTGCGCTCGGGTTCGCCGCCTACTTCCTCGAGGCCGTGCCACGTCTCATCGACAACGTGCGCAATGCCTTCGGCAAAGAGGTCGCGACCGTCAACGCCTCGGCGGATCTCTACTAAGGAACGAACCACATGGAAACCATTCCCCTTCTTGTCGCACTGGTTGTGCTTCTTGTCCTCCTGCTCTCGGGTATTCCCGTCGCTTTCTCACTGGCGGTGACCGGTGTCGTGGGTCTCGCTCTGATGTCGGGTGGAGACATCGTAGGCAGTGTTATTGCCGGAACCAGCTACACTGCCGTCGGTCGCTCCGGTCTCGTGGTCGTGCCGCTATTCATTCTCATGGGCATGTTCACGCTGCACAGTGGCATAGCTGAGCAACTGTTCGCGTTAGCGGCCAAGGTGCTGAAACGCCTGCCCGGCGGCCTTGCAATCGCGACCATCTTCGCCTCGGCCGGCTTCGGCGCTGTCTCAGGATCAAGCATGGCGAGCGTGAGCACAATCGGTAAGTTGGCGATCAGCGAGATGGTGCGCCACGGTTACAATCGCGGCTTCGCGGGTGCTGCGGTCGCCGTATCGGGTTCGCTCGCTGTTCTCATTCCGCCGAGCGTCATCCTGGTGCTCTATGGTGCGGTCACGGGAGAGTCAGTTGGCAGCCTACTGATCGCCGGAATCGTCCCAGGTGTGCTCTCCGCCATCATGCTCACGACCTTTGCGCTGGTTCTGCCCTGGCGCAAGCCTGCGCTCGTGGATGGCTCCCAGGGTCGCCAGCTCGCTGAAGACGCAAGGGCCGTCGGCAAGGACCACCAGCTAGAGCAGATGGAGTCAGTGAAAATCAGTACGGCGTCGGTCACCCGCGCATTGATTGCAATCGGCCTCATCTTTCTCACCGTCATGGGCGGTATTTACTCCGGCATTTTCACCCCAAGCGAATCGGCTGCGGTCGGCGCTGTTGTGGCGATGTTGTTGCTCATTAGCCAGCACATCAAAAAGCCGCGGGTGATGCTCAAGAATCTCTCAAGCTCGATTTGGGACACTGTCTCGCTGAACTCGATGATCTTCATGATCCTTGTTGGAGCTGGCATCTTCTCGTACTTCCTGGTCGCATCGGGTGTGCCCACCGCGATCTCGAAGTTCGTGGTCGGCCTCGATGTTCCGCCGGAGCTCACGGTGATCCTCCTGCTCCTTATCCTCATACCCGCCGGCATGTTCCTCGATTCCATTTCGCTGCTTGTCATCACGGTCCCGCTCGTGTACCAGCCGATCATGGATCTGGGCTTCAACGGCATCTGGCTTGGCATTCTGGTCGTGAAGCTCATCGAGCTCGGCATGATTACTCCCCCGATCGGGATGAATGTGTTCGTCACGGCCGGCACCACGAAGGGCCTCGGTGTGCACGAGGTGTTCAAGGGAGTTATTCCCTTCTATTTTGCCGACATCGCCATCATCGCGGTGCTGTTCGCGTTTCCGGGTATCGTCACCTGGCTGCCAGATCTCTCCTCTGCCGTCGGATAACGCCGACAACAATCACCCGCATTCACGAGAAAAGGAGTCCGACATGGAAGAAATGCTGCAGTCCAAACTCGAACGAGTCGAGTTCCCGACGCTCGGGCACTTCATCGACGAGGGGTTCTGCGACCCGTCGATCAAGGCGATCGCACGCAGTATGCGGGTGGTCGGACGGGCGCGCACCGTGAGCGTTCCAGACTCCGATGCCGCAGGAGTCAACCTCGCGATTATGCGAGCGGAGCCCGGAGAGGTGCTCGTCGTCGACCTCGGCGACGACGCGATCCACGCCTGCATTGGCGCCGTGACGATCGCCGCGATTCAGACCGTCGGCCTCGCCGGTGTGCTGGTGAACGGACTTGTCACGGATCTCGACGACCTCGAGCGCGTTGGCGTTCCCGTCTTCGCTCGCGGCAGCAGTGGTATGACCACTAAGCGACGCGGTACCGGCAATTCAACCTTCGATGTTCCGGTGCGGGTCGGTGGGGTCACAGTGAACCCAGGCGATTGGGTGCTCGGTGACCGAAACGGCGTACTCATCGCCGACGATGAGACACTTGAGGCCGTCATTGACATGTCTCTCGAGAACGACGCAGCCGAACCCGATCTGCTCGCCCGCATGCGCTCCGGCATTCCGCTCACCGAGCTGCTCTACATAGGCGGATAGGTCGGCCCCCAACTCACTACGCCCAGGCGACCACGAGGCGGGCGGCCTGTTGTGGCACCGTGACATCGACCCCGGTGACTTCAGCAAACCGGCGGAGGCGATTCATCATGGTGTTTCGATGACAGAAGAGGCTTTCCGCGGAAGCGGCAATACTTCCCGACGCGAGATATGCTCGCACCCCTTCGATCAATCTGGCTCGTTCCACAACGCCGCAACGGGCCAGCGCAGCATCGACATCCGCAGTGATGGGCGATCCCGACGCTCCGAGTCGCAGCCGAGCGATGCGCGCCCAGGCGATGGTCATCGTTAGCGCCCGTCCGTCCTGAGGAGTCAACAAATGTGCAAGTTCTCGGGCGAGGCGTGCCGCATCAGGGAGGTCCGCGATGCCCTGCACCGCTTCCACGAGCCCCACACGAAGATCGCCGATTTGTGACGCCGCCTCTTGAACGGCCGACCCCGGTCGATCGTCGTGCCGCCAGAATGCGACGAGTCCGTCGCCCAGGTGATGGGTGAAGATCTCCGCATCGCGATGAGCGGCCGAAGCAACGACGACACGCAATCTCGCCATTTCGTCCCCGATCGCCATCGCAACACAGAGCGGTGCAGCCTCGGCTAGCTTCAGTTCGCCAGCGATGTGGCTGAGCATCTCCGAGGGCGGGCTTGTCTCGCCGAAAAGCGCCGCTACATACCCCTGCCGTATCGAGGATGCTTCGTTGTGCATGCGCTGCCGTTCGGCCATATAGATCGATTGAGTTTGACTCGCATAGGAATCAACTATGTCCCACACTCGATCTGCGTGGCGCACGAGAAGTCCTGCATCGGCGTCATCTGCGATTGAAGTCAGCTCGCCCCAGAGAATCGAGAAGTCCTGGCGGATCGCGGTCATCAAGGACTCGATTGGAATCCCGGCGCGGGCGCGGGAGACACCAACATCGGTGGCGATGGCCAACCATTCCGCCCTCCCGCTGCCGTCGTTGCCGACCTCGGCTCCCTGCCGCATCCCTCGAATCAAAGCGTCGAAGGATGCCGCTCCGGTGCGGCGGATCTCACTGCTCGGGAGCGGCAGGGCGTCATATCCCGGCACGCGAAGAACACGGTCGAGAAAGTGCGCGGTCAGGTCATCGACTGACAGCTGGGCCAAGAGCGCGCTCCATCGTTTCGCGTCATCCCTGGCTGATTCAACATTTTGCGGGCCGGCAATGGGGTTCATTTCATCATTTTATGTGGTTTTGCACACGCTTGCTGCGCCAACCCGTTTCATTTCGTTCAGCCTGCGAGGGCGATCCACTGGAATACTTTGATGAATTCCCATAAGAGGCCCCGCGGATCTTCAATCTGAACCGCGGTAGGCCTCGTCCCTCACCGCGGAGATGCTAATGACCGTAGTAAGCGAAGTTAATGTGGAGGCTGGCGCGACGCGGCAGATCTCCGACAAAGAAGCGACAAAGGTCGCAATCGGGGCCCTGATCGGCACCGCCATGGAGTGGTACGACTTCTTCCTCTTCAGCGCTGCTGCCGCACTGGTCTTCAACGTCCAGTACTTCCACAGCGAGAATGCGACGGCCTCCGCGCTGGCCGCCTTCGCCACCTTCGGGGTCGGGCTCGTCGCCCGTCCCCTCGGCGGCATGTTCTTCGGGGCGATGGGCGACAAGATCGGCCGCCGCAAGACCCTGATGATCACTATCGCCGGCATCGGCGTCATTACCGGCCTGATCGGACTGTTGCCGACGTATGCCGCAATCGGCGTGGCCGCACCGATCCTGTTGGTGCTGCTCCGGGTCTTGCAGGGGCTCTTCGTGGGCGGCGAATGGTCGGGCGCCATGACCCTGGTCGTGGAGAATGCGCCCCTGCACCGCCGGGCTCGCTATGCGGCAATCCCGCAGATCGGTTCACCGATCGGCACCATCCTCTCGTCCGGAGGGTTCTTCCTGATGACGTTCTTCTTCTCGCAGGAGAACTTCACGGCTTTCGGCTGGCGCATCCCGTTCCTTGCCGCTTTCCCGATGCTTCTGCTCGCGCTCTACATTCGTAGCCGTCTCGAAGAGTCCCCGGTCTTCACCGAGCTCGTGGAAAACGGTCAGACGGAAAAGGCGCCCATTAAGACGACCCTCGTGAACCACTGGAAGCAGATCATTATTGGCATGGCCGCCGGCATGCTGGGCGTGGGCGGGTTCTACCTGGTGACGGCGTTCGTCGTCTGGTACGGCGTCAATACGCTGGGCTACAGCGCCAGGCTGATGCTGCTCGGCGGCATGATCGCTGCGGTCGTTGAGATACCGGTGCTGATCATCGGAGGCCGTCTGGGGGAGCGGTTCGGCGCCAGCCGAGTCATCTTCTACGGCGGGGTCGTATCTGCGATCGTTGCCGTGCCGGCTTTCCTGCTGATCGTCAGCGGAAATTCGGTACTCGTCGTCATCGGCATGACCCTCGCCGTTGCCGCGCTTTCCTTTCCCTACGCGGCATCCGGCACGGTTCTCACCGGCCTTTTCCCCGCACGCACACGGTACACCGGCGTCGGGTTTGCCCAGAACACCGCAGGAATGGTCAGTGGCTTCGTTCCGTTGCTCGCCACGGCTCTGGTCGCCTCCGCGGGCAACCAGTGGTGGCCTGCGGCAGCGATGCTGGTGTTTCTGTCCCTGTTCACCGCGGTCGCCGGCCACATCGCCCCGCGCATGAGTGTGGACCTGCCCGGGTTCAAGCACTAACCACCTTCAGCGCTCCGACCGGAAAGTTCCTCTCATGTCACAGTCAGCCGGCCACCTCATCGTCGCCCAACTCGAAGCCCACCGTGTGCGCCGCGTCTACGCGGTACCCGGCGAGAGCTACCTCGACGTCCTCGACGGGCTTCACGATTCGCCCATTGAGACCGTGGTGTGTCGTCACGAGGGTGGCGCCGGCTTCATGGCGCTCGCCGAGGGAAGGCTGACGGGTACACCGGGCGTCGTGATGGTTACCCGCGGTCCGGGAGCGGCGAACGCGATGATCGCCGTGCACACGGCCTGGCAGGACGCGACAGCGCTTGTGCTGTTTGTGGGGCTGATTCCGGTGGCGGACCGCGAGCGTGACTCCTTTCAGGAGTTCAGCCTGACCGGCTGGTTCGGCACCACCGCCAAACGCGTGATCGTGCTGGAGGACCCGGACCGTGCCGGTGAGCTGGTCGCCGAGGCCATGCATTTGGCCGCATCAGGGCGTCCCGGTCCGGTTGTCATCGGACTGCCGGAGGATGTCCTGGCTCAGCAGGTCGAGGCGGCCCTGGCCCCGGTTCGACCGGTCGCCAGTGCCACGCCATCGCCGGCAGAGGTCACGATGGTTGCAGAGAAATTGGCTGCTGCGCAGCGCCCGCTCATCGTCGCCGGCGGAGACGGCTGGGATGACGCGACCGGCCGGACATTGATGGAGTGGGCCGCGACTGCCGGGATCCCCGTGGCAACTGATTGGCGGGCCTACGACGTTGTTCCACATTCCGCCGCCTATGCGGGCTGGTTGGGCTACGGACGTGCGGATACGCTCGCGGCTCGACTGGACGATGCGGACCTCCTCCTGTTTGTCGGTTGCGGCCGTTCCGATGTGCTCAGCGACGGGTTCACTCGCGGGTTTGCGCAGCGCACGCTGTTGGTGCTTCCCGATCCTTCCGCCACCATGCATTCCGGTCGCATCGACCAGCATGTGCTCAGCACCCCGAGCGCTTTCGTCGCCGTACTGCCGACACCCGAATCCGCCCGCGGTGCCCGAACGGTCGACTGGATGACGGAGCTGCACGCAGATCAGCAACGCTTCGCAACGCCTCATCCAGACGGCGGAACCGGGGTCGACCTTGGTGTTGCATTCGAGGTCCTGGAGCGGTTGCTGCCCGCGGAACGAGTCGTCACGTACGGTGCCGGGAACGCCACCATTTGGGGCCACCGTTACCTTTCCCACACCCAGGCGCATTCCCTGGTGGCCCCGCGCAATGGCGCCATGGGGCTGGCCGTGCCCTCGGCGGTGGCCGCGTCCCTCATCTTTCCTGACCGGCAGGCGGTCGCAATCTGCGGCGACGGGGACTTCTTCATGAACGCGCAGGAAGTCTCCGTCGCATTCGCCCAGGGCAGCAACCCGCTTGTGGTCGTCGTGGACAACGGAATCTACGGGACGATTGTGCAACATCAGCGAGCGCACTATCCGGGTCGTGCTTCGGGAACGTCAATGACAAATCCCGATTTCGCTGCGTGGATGCGATCCTTTGGCGGGTACGGCGAGCTCGTGGAACGCACCGAAGACTTCGAATCCGCCCTGGTGAGCGCGCTGTCCAGCGGGCTGCCGGCGCTGCTGCACGTGCGGACGGACCCCGAAACCATGCCACCCTCTGCGGGAAACACGAAACCGTCGGTGCGATCATGAAACTCGACCGGATCATTCGGGGAGCGACGATCCTCACCTTGGACCGGCAGCGCCCCGCCGCTCACACCATGGGTATCCTCGACGGCCGTATTGTCGGCTTCGATGAGGAAGTTCAGGGCTGCACGGCCGAGCGCATCGAGGACTTCGCCGGTGCGACCATCGTTCCGGGATTCATCGACGCACACTGTCACACCACGTGGTGGGGGCTCGGCCTGTCCGCCGTCGACCTGCAGGATGCTCGTGGTCTGGACAGCATCTACGATCTCCTTGAGCGTGAAATCGTGCGGCTTTCCACCGAGCCGGGGGCGTGGGTTAAAGGAACCGGCTTCAACCACAAACATCACGACGGTCAGTTTCCGGACATCCGGCGGCTCGACGAACTAACCGGCGGCCGACCGCTGTATCTGCGCCACGTGTCGGGGCATCTCTCAATCACCAACTCAGCAACCCTGCGGCTGGCCGGCGTCTTCGAACCCGGCTTCTCCAATCCGGCCGGGGGCGCCGTGCTGCGCGACGCCGACGGCTACCCGACCGGAGTGATCGAGGAATCCGCCCAGGCCCTGATCCAGGACCTGTTGCTGCCCTACTCGGTTCCGCAGATCGTACAGGCGCTCGACGATGCAACCACGCTGTACGCAGAACAAGGCATCACCAGTTTCACCGAGGCCGGCATCGGTGCGGGGTGGATCGGACACAGTCCCATCGAGGTTCAGGCCTACCAGCAGGCCCTCCGGGACAATCGTCTCCATGCCCGAGCTCAGCTGATGCCGACCCTCGACGCCTTGCGTCCGCTCAGCGCCCACGCGGCGGATATGCACGACACCGGCCACGGACGGGGCATCGACCTGGGTATCGGGGCAGGTTTCGGCAACGACTGGCTCTCGCTCGGCCCGGTCAAGGTTTTCATGGACGGGTCGCTTCTGGGTGCGACCGCCGCGGTCACGGAGGACTATTGCGGGCACCCGCACAACAGCGGCTATCTTCTCGATGACCCGCAGTCCTACCGCGAACGCGTCACCGACGTCTACCGGGCGGGCTGGCCGATTGCATTGCATGCCATCGGAGACGCGGCCATTGACCTTGCCGCCGAGATCATCATCGACTGCCAGGACCGATTCGGCCCAAACGCGCTGCCGAACCGTATTGAGCACTTCGGGATCTCGCGTCTGGACCAGGTCGCCCTGATCGCCCGGGCGGGAATCGCGGTAACGCCCCAGGCAGGGTTCATCGGCCCGTTAGGCGACCAGTTCGCGGCCCTCGTCGGGGTCGAACGGGAGGGCTGGCTGTACCGAGGCCGGACGCTCGTCGATGCAGGGGTCATCCTGGCCGGCAGTTCAGACCTGCCTGTCGCCGACAATAACGTGCGTCGCGCCCTGCAGTCATCCGTTGATCGAAAAACCGAGAACGGACTCGTACTCGGTGGGCCCGGCGCGGGGCTGACCCCGGAAGAGGCGCTGCGGAGCTACACCGAGTGGGCCGCCATCGCCACCGGCACGATCGACAGCCGGGGAACTCTCGCCCGAGGGAAACTCGCCGATTTCGTGGTTCTCTCCGGCTCCCCACTGGCCGCCGCCGACATCGGGACGCTCGACATTATCGCCACCGTTGTTGACGGTCATTTCAGCTTCGACTCCCGCACCGCCGTCCACTAACCCGATCGGAGCACTTCCATGAAAACGAACACTGAACAGCAACGCGCATTCCTGGCCGATTTTCATTCCATGAGCACCTTCGGGGCCACCGCGGGGGGCGGCGTCGATCGGCAGGCCGCCACGGCGGCGGACGGCCAGACCCGAAATTGGTTTCGCGGGCTTGTCGAGGGGCACGGTTTCGAGGTGCGTTATGACCAGGTCGGCAACCAGTTCACGCTCGTCGAATTGGTCCCCGGCGCCCCGTACATCGCCATAGGTTCGCATCTGGATTCGCAACCGCTCGGCGGTCGCTTCGACGGTGCCTACGGAGTGTTGGCGGGAGCGCACGCCGCGATGCGATTGCGCGAGACCTTGGGCGATCAGGGTGGGATCCCGCTCTATAACATCGTCATCGTCAACTGGTTTAACGAGGAGGGCTGCCGGTTCAAACCTTCGATGATGGGCAGCTCCGTGTTCACCGGAAAATTACCCGCCGCGCGCGTATTGGCCACGACCGATCCACAGGGGGTGACGGTACGCGAGGCGCTCGAGGCGATTGGAACGATTGGGGACTTCAGCCTCGAAGTCGCCGCTTATCTGGAAATTCACATCGAACAGGGACGCTCCCTGGAGGACGACGGCCTCAGCATCGGACTGGTCGAATCCACCTGGGGTGCCAATAAGTATGAATTCGTGGTGCACGGAGAGCAGGCGCACACGGGAGCCACCGTGATCGCTGACCGTTCCGACGCCCTGCTGGGGGCTTCTTCGCTCGTCGTCGCGGCGCGCGAAATCGCCAACCAGTTCACGACGGATGACCACATGGTGATCACCTCCTGTGGAGAGTTCACCGTCTTTCCGAACTCGCCGGTTGTCGTGGCCAACCGCGTCAATCTGCTCGTGGATGTGCGCAGCACCGACCCCACGGTGTTGGCCGCTGCCGATGCGGAGCTGCACCGCAGGATCGCCGAGATTGAACGCTGGGCCGCAGTGCGAATTGAACGCGGTGCCGAGCACATCTGGGCGGCGAAAGAGTACGACGCCGCGGGACTGCTGTTGGCCGCGGCCAGCGCCGAGAAACTGGGCCTGCCCTACGGCACCGTTCGCACCCGCGCCGGTCACGACTCGACGAACATGAAGGACATCGTCCCGACCATCATGCTTTTCGTGCCCAGCATCGAAGGAATTTCGCATAACGAGCGTGAGTTGACGTCCGACACAGATATGCTCGCCGGAGTCGACCTGCTCACCGACCTCGCTGGACGGCTCGTCACCGGAGAGCTGGTCCACCCCTGACCGAGTTGGCAGATGCGGGCTTCGCCTGCATCTGGCTCGAGACTTCCATAAATCAGAGTACGACGCAGCCCAGGAGGACATCGTGACCGTGTACGCCATAACCGACCCCGCAACGGGGGAGTCAGTCCAGGAGTTCCCCGTAGCGACGGGAGTTGAGATCGCGGCCGCGGTGGACTCGGCTGCCACAGCGTTTGAAAATTGGCGGTTCTCTGCCGTGGCTGATCGGGTGACCTTGCTGCGGCGGGTGGCCGAGCTGTACGCGGAACGACGCGACGCTCTCGCCGCTGCCATCACGCGCGAAATGGGCAAGCCGATCTCGCAGGCTCTACTCGAAGTTGACCTCGTGGCGTCAATCTACAACTACTACGCGGACAAGGGTCCGGGGTTCCTGCAGGATGAGGCGCTGGACATCGCTGGCGGTGGATCGGCCGTGGTCCGGAAGGAGGGTCTCGGCCCGATCTTGGGAATCATGCCGTGGAACTATCCGTACTACCAGGTCGCTCGTTTTGCCGCGCCCAACATCATGAACGGCAACACCATTCTCCTGAAGCATGCGCCTCAATGCCCGGAGTCTGCCCTGGCTATGGAGCAGATCTTTCGGGATGCCGGCGCGCCGCACGGCACGTATACGAACATTTTCGCCACCAATGAGCAAGCGGCCATGATTATCGCGGACCCCCGCGTTCAGGGAGTCTCCTTGACCGGATCCGAGCGCGCCGGCGCTGCCGTGGCCGAAATTGCGGGGAGAAACCTGAAGAAAGTCGTTCTCGAGTTGGGGGGATCCGACGCGTTCCTGGTGCTCGAGTCTGCCGATGTCAGGCACGCGGCCGAACAGGCCGTGCTCGGTCGCTTCGGCAACGCAGGCCAGGCGTGCAACGCGGCCAAACGCTTCATAGTGGCCGAAGCCGTTTACGAGGACTTCCTCGCGCAGTTCACCGCCGCCGTTTCCGCCATCCGCGTGGGTGACCCCCGCCTTCCCGAGACCTTCATGGGTCCGATGTCGTCGGTCGCAGCCGTGGATGGGCTTGCCGAACAGGTCGAGGACGCCATCAGCAAAGGTGCCAGTGCGGTTGTTGGTGGCGCCAGAATGGATCTGCCCGGCGCGTGGTTTCAGCCCACTATCCTCACCGGGGTGACGCCGGAGATGCGGGCGTATTCGGAGGAGCTCTTCGGTCCGGTCGCCGTGGTGCACAGAGTCGCATCAGAAGAAGAAGCCATTGAGATGGCCAACGCGTCGGCGTATGGGCTTGGGGCGGCGATCCAATCCACGGATTTGATCCGTGCCGAACGCATGGCGGACCGCCTTCAGGTGGGGATGGTGACGGTGAACGCGGCCTCGGGCACGTCAGCGGAGTTGCCCTTCGGCGGCGTGAAGCGATCGGGAATCGGCCGCGAGCTGGGTAAGTACGGTATGGAAGAATTCGTGAACACCAAGTTGATTCGGATCGCTGCTCCGCGCCCGTCCACCACGCCCACGATCGATTAATGGTCTGACCGGCAACACGAAGGGGAGTCCCCGTCGTCGCGATCAGCGGCGACGGGGCTGCTTCTGCAACCAGGGGCGCAGCATGCGGGTGATCCACGGCAGGAGCACGTAGGTCATGATCGGTGTCAGCGCCAGGGTGGTCAAGAGTACGCGGGACACCGACCAGAGGTCGTTCCACGCCGGAATGAACGCGGTGGTGAGCAGCGTGAAGGCCAGATTCAGGGGGAAGAAGCCGAGCCAGATGCTGACGGCTTGTTTCCAGCGCGGTGGCGGTTGCACGGCGACTCCGGCTGCCGCCTCCTGGGGCGCATCGAACCACCCCTCGATTCCCGTGCGTTTTGACTCGTCGCGGGCGTCAAGCACGAGGTCGCGGCCCGCGTGCAGCCACTCGGAGCGGTCGATGGAGGATTCCCACGCGTTCAGAGTCTCGGCGTTCGAGAACTTGTACAGCATCCGCCAATGCCCGGAGTCTTCGCTCGCGCGCACCCAGCCCGAACCGAGAAATCCGGGGTATTGGTGGGCGAGGTCGACGCCGGCCTGCACCCAGCCGGTCGCCTCCTCGATGCGGCTCGGGTCGACCCAGCGGGAGATCGAGACGGTAACGGATGCCGACGACGGTGGAATCGGTCGGGGTGCGGGGGGCGACATGGTGTCCTTGGTCGAATGCTAGAAGATCATGGGGCGGTCATCGTCTTCACCGTCGATGTCCACGTCCACGACCACAGGCACGTGATCACTCGGCGCGTCACCCTTGCGTTCGTTGCGGTGGATACTCGCATCTGTGACGCGGTCGGCGAAGGCCTCGGAGCCGAGGATGAAGTCGATGCGCATCCCCTCGTTGCGGGGAAAGCGCAGGCGCTTGTAATCCCAGAATGTGAACCCCTCCGGCGCGAGGGGACGCACGACATCGTGCAGTCCGGCGGCCTCGAACGCCGTGAATGCGGCGCGCTCCGGCTCGGAGATGTGGGTCGAGACGCCGGGCACAAAGCTGGGGTCGCCCATGTCCTCGTCGAACGGCGCCACGTTCCAGTCCCCCATCAGCGCGAGGGAGAGGTGCGGATCAGCCGCGAGCTCGTCCTGAGCGTGCCGTTGCAGGGCGGCGAGCCAGTCAAGTTTGTAGGTGTAGTGCGGGTCGCCGAGGGCGCGACCGTTGGGCACGTAGAGACTCCACAGGCGCTGCTCGTTGATCGTCACGCCGAGGGCCCGCGCTTCGAGGGGCAGGTCCGGTCCCTCCTCGCCCTTCAGGAAGCCGGGCATCCCCGGAAAGGACGTGACCACATCCGTGATGGGCAGTCGACTCGCGAAGGCAACGCCGTTCCACTGGCTGAGCCCGTGAATGGCGAGGTCGTAGCCCGCGTCTTCAAAGGCTTGCGCCGGAAACTGCTCGGGCTTGCACTTGATTTCCTGCATGGCGAGCACGTCGATGTCTTCGCGCACCATCCAGTCGACGGTGCGGTCGACTCTCGCGCGGATGGAGTTGACGTTCCAGGTGGCAATGCGCATGCGTCCAGCCTATTCTCCAGCGCCCCGAGAAGCTGCGAACGAACCGGGCGTGCAGGGACGCCGTGCTGTTGCGGTTAGATGGTGAGGACCACGCGACGTTCAGGAGGGCACAATGGCGCAATTGCAGATCGGCTACGCAGCCATGTTGGAACAGTTCGCCCCCGCGGAGGCGGTTGCGCTGTCGGCGTACGCCGAGGGGCACGGATTCAGCGGGGTAATGGCGGCCGATCACTTTCAACCATGGGTGCCACAACAGGGCCAGAGCTCCTTCGTATGGAGTGTGCTCGCGGCCATCGCCGAACGCACCACGGGCGATTTGGGCCCCGGCGTCACCGCGCCCACCTTTCGCTGGCACCCGGCCATGGTCGCCCAGGCCTCGGCGACTCTCGCCGCCATGTACCCGGGCCGGCACTGGCTTGGACTCGGTTCGGGGGAGGCACTCAACGAACACATCGTGGGTGCCTACTGGCCGGAGGCGCCCGAACGCATCAACCGCATGTTCGAGGCCATCGAAATCATCTCGAAGCTGTTCACCGGCTCGCTGGCCGGCAAGGATGTGAAGCACTCCGGCCAGTTCTTCAAGCTTGAGTCCACCCGGTTGTGGACCATGCCCGAGGTCGCCCCGGAGATTCTGGTGGCGACGGCCGGGCCGGTCACCGCGAAACGCGCCGGTCGCACGGCCGACGGCCTCATCACGGTGGGAGCCCCGCTCGAGAAGATCTCGATGCTGTTCAACCGGTTCGATGATGGCGCCCGAGACGCGGGCAAGGACCCGTCGACGATGCCCAGGGTGCTGCAGCTGCACATGAGCTGGGCCGAAACCGACGAAGAAGCCATGAAGAACGCCCTGCTTGAATGGCCGAACGGCGGGATGAAGTTTCCGAAGAGCGACATTCGATCCCCGTTTGAGTTCGAGCAGATCGCCAAGCTTGTGCGCCCCGAGGACTTTAAGGGGCGGATGGTCATCTCAGCCGACCCCGACGAGCACCGCAAGTACATTCAAAAGTTCGTCGACCTGGGCTTCGATCGCATCTATCTGCACAACGTGGGCCGCAACCAGCGCCAGTGGATCGACGTGTTCGGCGCCCAGGTCCTGCCGAAACTTGTGCGCTAACGTGCTCTCCGTCTTCGTCCTCGAGGGGATCGGTGAGGTTGCCGCGGGCGACGACCTCGCCGCGCTGATTGAACGCGCGGCGGGATCGCAGTTGCAGAGCGGCGATATTCTGGCCGTCACCAGCAAGATCGTGTCCAAGGCCGAGGGCAGGCAGGTGGCCGCCGTGGATCGCGAGCAAGCGATCACCGACGAAACCGTGCGCGTGGTGGCGACACGTGCGCACCCCGGCGGCGTGACCCGCATCGTGGAGAATCGGCAGGGCCTCGTACTTGCGGCCGCCGGTGTTGACACGAGCAATGCGCCCGAGGGGATCGTTCTTCTGTTGCCGATCGACCCGGATGCGTCGGCGCGCGCCCTCTGCGCCGAGTTGCGAGGGCGCACCGGCCTGCTCCTCGGGGTGGTCATCACCGACACCGCCGGGCGGGCCTGGCGGGAGGGGCAGACCGATATCGCGATTGGCGCGGCGGGAATAGCGGTGCTCGACGACCTCCGCGGCACGACAGACGTTTCGGGTCGCCGCCTCGACGTCACCGTCGCGGCCGTCGCCGACGAGATCGCGGGCGCGGCAGACCTGGTGAAGGGCAAGACGAGTGGCAACCCGGTCGCCGTCGTGCGTGGCCTCGGACAGCTGGTGGGGGACCTGGTGCTCCCCGGTGCATCCGCGCTGCAGCGTCCGAGTGAGGCCGACATGTTCCGTCTCGGTACGAACGAGGCGCTCGCCGAGGGCTACGCCGATGGCTACGCGGCGGGTCGTGCGGCGGCTCTGGCCGAGGGGACATCCGGGTGAGCTGGGTCGTTGTCGTGCCGGCCAAGGGCAACCCGGAAGGCAAGAGCCGGCTCGGCGCACTGCCCGAGCGGGCCGCGCTCGCCGCGGCGTTCGCCGTCGACACCGTTTCGGCGCTACTCGGTTCGCCCCGGGTACGCCGCGTCTTTGTCGTCACCGGTGATCCCGCGCTCGCGGCCGCGCTTCGCCTTCTGGGCGCGAATATCGTGCCCGAAACCACCGATCGCGCCGGACTGCCGACAGAGGACCGGCTGAACGCGGCGATCCGGCAGGGCATCGGTGCCGCTCAGGCCGCGTTCCCCGGAGATTCGCTCGCCATCGTCACGGGGGATCTTCCGGCGTTGCGCGCATCCGACGTCACGGCGACGCTGGACCTCGCCGCCGCGCACGTGTTGTCGATGGTGCCCGATGCCGCCGGAACGGGTACGACGGCGCTCTTCACCTGCCGGGGCCGACCGCCGGCGCTGCACTTCGGTCCCGGATCGCGGAAGGCGCACGAGCGGGCCGGCTGTGTGCCGTTGGATCTGTCCGCAGCATCGCCGATGCGTCGCGACGTGGACACCGTGGAGGACCTCGACGTGGCACGAGGTCTCGGCCTTGGGCCGTGCTCGCGCGCCGCACTCGGGGAGTCGGTCGGCCCCGCACCGCACTGAACGGACCCGTGCGCCACAGCGGCAGAGGCGCGGCCGGCTCGACCCTAGGCGGGGTCGGCGATCGCGAGCACGGCGGCGGCCATGCCGGCCGTGCGGCGCACGTCGTGCATCCACAGGGGCACGGCGGTGGCACGGATGCCGGCCGCCGCGAGTGCGGGTAGCGCGCCGGCATCCGTTTCGTCCACGAGCCAGGCATCGAGCACGCCGCCGGCCGATCGGGCGCCGTAGTGCAATCCCACGGCGAGGGCCGAGGTCTCGACCCCGATCGTGTGCAGACACGCGTCGGCCATGCCGCGCACGGCCGCGCCACCGATGATGGGTGACACTCCCACGACGTGCGCACGGGTCGAACGGAGGGCGGCGCGGATGCCCGCAACGGCCGTGATCGTTCCGATGGAGACGACGGGATTCGACGGGGGAAGAATGACGAGGTCGGCCTGTTCGATGGCCTCGATCACTCCCGGTGCGGGCACGGCCTCACCCAGTCCCACCTGCACGAACTCAGTGACCGGAAGGCGGGCCCGGTACCGAACCCACCATTCCTCGAAGTGCATGAGTTCGCCGGCGCGGTGCTCGTCCGCGTTCTCGGCCAGCCGAACGTGCGTCTCCACCGGCTGGTCGCTCATCGGCAGCAGGCGCACTCCCGGCTGCCAGCGGCGGCAGAGAATCTCCGTCGCCTCGCTCAGTGTCGACCCGGTTCGCAGCAGGTCGGTGCGCACGATGTGCGTGGCGAGGTCGAGGTCGCCGAGCGTGAACCAGGGCCAGCCTCGGCCGTAGGCGGCGATCTCGGCGGATGTGCGGCGGGTTTCGTCGGGACGGCCCCAGCCCTGCTCCTCGTTGATTCCGCCGCCGAGGGTGTACATCACGGTGTCGAGATCGGGGCAGATACGCAGTCCGTCGAGCCACATGTCGTCGCCGGTATTCACGATCACGGTGACGGTGGCCTGCGGATGCGCCTCCGTGAGGTGGGCCAGCAGGCCCCGGGTGAAGCGGGCGCCGCCGATTCCTCCGGCCAGCACGGTGATGTTCTTCACGGGGTACCTCGTTTTGGGTCGGTGGGGAGCGGGGTGGTGTCCAGCGCGGAGAACACGATCACGGGATGGCCGCCGCGCGGGTGGTCGATGATGTAGCAGTCGACCCCGTAGACGTCGGCGATGATGTCCGGGCGCAGCACCTCGCGTGGGGTGCCCGCGGCCACGAGACGCCCGCCATGCAGCAGCAGAATGCGGTCGCAGTACGCGGCGGCCAGATTGAGATCGTGCAGGGCCATGATCGCCGTCAGGCCGAGCCCTCGAACCTGTCCGAGGAGGGAGAGCTGAGCGCTCACGTCGAGGTGGTTGGTGGGTTCGTCGAGCAGTAGCAGGCTGGGACGCTGCGCGAGCGCCCGGGCGATCTGCACGCGCTGTTGCTGCCCGCCACTGAGCGTGTGCCACAGGCGATCGGTGATGTCGCTCGCGCCGACGGCCGTGAGGGCGTCCGCCGCCACTTGACGGTCGTCGTCCCCGCCGAAGCCGCCGAGCAGGCGCGTGCGATGCGGGATCCGCCCGAGCAGCACCACCTCGGCGACCGACAGGTCGACGCTCGGTGAGGTGTTCTGCTCCAGCAGGGCCACTCGCCTCGCGACTTCGCGTCGGGGTAGCGAGCCGATGGCCACATCGTCGAGGGCGACCTCGCCGGCATCCGCCTTCTCGATGCCGGCCAGGAGGCGCAACAGGGTGGATTTGCCGGCGCCGTTGGGTCCGAGCAGCCCGGTCACCGTGCCGGTGTCGATGGACGCCGACACCTCGCTGAGAATGCGTGTTCCGTCGATGGAGAACGAGAGATCGCGGATCGTCACCCCCATACGGCCGACCGCTTTCTCTTGATCAACAGGATGAAAACGGGCACGCCGATGAACGCGGTGATGATGCCGACGGGGAGCTCGCGCGGGTCGAAGACGGTGCGCGCGAGGGTGTCTGCGACTACCAGGAACAGGGCGCCGCACACGATCACCAGCGGCAGCAGCCGGCGATGGCCCGGTCCGCTGAGCCCGCGCACGAGGTGCGGGAGGATGAGGCCCACGAAGCCGATGGAGCCGCTGACCGCCACCATCGCCCCGGTGAGGAGCGCAACGGATCCGAGCAGTCCCCAGCGGGTGGCGTTCACGTTGATCCCCAGACTGGCGGCGGAGGTGTCCCCGAACGCGAACGCATCGAGCCGGGTCGCCGAGAGCACGATTCCGATCCCCACGACGAGAAGCGCGGTGCCTGAGATGATGACGCTCTGCCAGGTACTGCCGGCGACGGAACCGAGCAGCCAATTGAGAATCTCGCGGTATGAATCGCCCTTGGCGGCCCAGAAGATGACGAAGGACGTGCCGGCCGCGGCGAGTTGGGCAATGGCCAGACCGGACAGCACGGCGCGCGCCGGGGTGATTGTTCCCCCGACCCTGGCAATGCTGAGGGTGGCGAAAAGGGCCAGGAGCGCGCCAAGAAATGCGGCGGCGGGAAGGGCGAAACTCACGCCGAGAATGACCACGCACACCGCACCGAGCGACGCCCCCGACGACAGGCCCAACAGGTACGGGTCGGCAAGCGGGTTGCGGGTGACGCTCTGCATGACCGCCCCGCTCAGCGCGAGTCCCGCCCCGACGAAGGCCGCCGTGAGTACCCGGGGCAGCCGCAGCTGCCACACGATCGAGTCGATGAGCGGGGGAACCGCCTCGCCGAACGAGAAACCGAGGCGCTGGGCGAAGCTGCCGGCCACATGTGTGAGGCTCACCTCTGCCGGACCGATTGTGACGGCCACGGCGCAGGCCAGAAGCAGGGCGAGGACGGCTGCTCCGAACCAGATGGCGTACCTGCGGCCGGTCAACCGGTCACCCTGTCCCGCATGCGCTCCGGGGCTACTTGCTCAGGTCGGCGAGCTGGTCGATGGTGGAGGCCGTGGCCTCCACGTTGCGAATGCCGGCTTCGGTGGAGGCGAAGGGCAGGATGATGTAGCGCTTGTTGGCCACCGCATTCAGGCCCTGGGTGGCGGCGCTCGATTCGAGGTTTGCGATCTTGTCGGCGGCGGTGTTCCACGTGGCGTCGACAAGCACGATCACGTCGGGGTTCGCCTCGATGATCGATTCCCAGCCGACGGATGTCCACGTGTCATGCACATCATGGAATATGTTCGTCAGTCCGGCGGCCTGCATGATCATGTCGGGGGATCCTATGCCGGCACCGACATACGGGGTGTCTGTCCCGCTGGAATACCAGAGGGCGGTGCGCTTGTCCGTGGTGACCGGCTCGAGGGCGGCGAGGTCGCCGGTAAGAGACGTCACGAGGGCGTCCGCCTCCGGTGCAACGCCGAAGATGTCGCCGGCCTCGGTGATCTCGGAGAAGACCGTGTCGAAGGTGAGGGGGTCGGGCATGGCGTCGCCCTTGCAGGCCGCGGGCGACACGTAGCTGCCGATACTGAGATCAGCCAGCGCCGCACGCTCGCCCACGCCGTCGGCGGAGAAGTTGGACTCCCAGCCGCCGTAGATGAAATCGGGAGTGAGCCCGAGGACGGCCTCTTGCCCCGGGAGGAAGTCGCTCATCACGTTCAGGTTCGCGCCGGTATCCGCCAGATTCGACGGCAGCGGGCCGTCAAGGAATGCCGAGCCGACGATGCGGTCGGCGAGGCCCAGGGCGAGCATCATCTCGGTGGCCGATGACTTAATTGTCACGACGCGTTCCGGAGCGGACGTGACCGTGAGGCTCGTGCCGCAGTTGTCGACGGTGACCGGGTAGCTTGCGTTGAGAAGCGGGGGCACGGTCGGTGTTGCCGCGGGCGGCACCGCGGCGGCGCATCCGCTTAGCAACAGAGCGGCGCTGGCGCCCAGACCGACAAGAAGGAAGCGAACACGACACGACATTGATTACCTCACGAATTGGGCATAGGAAACTGGATTTTCCAGTGACCTGCCGCCCAAATCGAGGCAAGCTCAACCAATAAAGTCCAATTGGCGGTCCTGAGTACCGTAGCAAGATTTGGGACCGCCTTATAGCGCGCGGGTTTTTTGCCTGTTACCACTGCCATTGCCATACTCGTCATATCGGTTCCAGAAATGGCGCCCCCAACCGGCACCCCGAATGGGAAAGTGCCAGATTGAGTAGAGGCAGCATGTTGAAGCTGGGTTTGAAAGCGTCCGCAGAACAATTCGCACCACGAGAACTGGTGGAGCTCGGAGTCATGGCCGAGGAACATGGGCTCGACAGTGTGACGGTGAGCGATCACTTCCAGCCGTGGCGGCACGTGGGCGGCCACGCGCCCTTCGCCATGTCCTGGATGACCGCGGTGGGCGAGCGGACGAAGCGCGTGCAAATCGGCACGTCGGTCATGACCCCTACGTTCCGCTACAACCCGGCGGTGCTCGCCCAGGCCTTCGGTACGATGGCGTGCCTGTATCCGGGCCGCATCATGCTCGGCGTCGGAACGGGCGAGGCGCTCAACGAGATCGCCACGGGATTCAAGGGCGAATGGCCACCCTTCAAGGAACGATTTGCGCGCCTGCGGGAATCCGTCGATCTGATGAGGCAGCTCTGGACCGGCGAGCGCACCGACTTCGAGGGGGACTACTACTCGACGGTCGGTGCCACGCTCTACGACATTCCCGATGCTCCCATTCCGGTATACATCGCGGCCGGTGGTCCCGTTGTCGCCCGCTATGCCGGCCGTGCCGGAGACGGCTTCATCTGCACCTCGGGGAAGGGAATGGAGCTCTATACCGAGAAGCTCCTGCCCGCCGTCGCGGAAGGTTTGGACACGGTCGAGCGCCCCCAGGACGACATCGATCGCATGATCGAGATCAAGATTTCCTATGACACGGATCGCGACACCGCGCTCGACAACACGCGATTCTGGGCTCCGCTGTCGCTGACTCCCGAGCAGAAGCACTCCATTCAGGATCCGTTGGAAATGGAGGCCGCCGCTGATGCCCTCCCGATCGAACAGGTCGCCAAGCGCTGGATTGTCGCCTCCGACCCCGACGAGGCGGTTTCTCTGATCAAGCCGTACCTGGATGCGGGCCTCAACCACCTCGTCTTCCACGCACCTGGCCACGACCAGAAGCGCTTCCTCGACCTGTTCGAGCGGGATCTCGCTCCCCGGCTGCGCCAGCTCAGCTGACGCGCGAGAGCGCGCGTCGCGGCATCCGCACCAGCGCCGTGCCGTACCGGCGCGGCCCGTCGTGGCCGCCCGGGTCGCCGGTGTTCGTGCCCGTGCCCGGAGCGCTAGGCCCAGCGCAGACTCAGGGAGTGCGCCGCCGCGCCCCCGCTGCCGGCGGCAGCCGCGAGCGCTTCCGCCACCGGTGCGATGTCCTCGGGCAGGGCGCCGGCGGTCACCCGGATGAACGAGCCCCCTTCGGCGGCGATAAATGGTGAACCGCCGGCAACGCGGATTCCTGACGCGGCGAGACGCACGATGGCGTCTCGCTCGTCATGGACCGGGAGCCAGGTGTTGATGCCATCGGCCTGGCCCAGGGCTATGCCGTGCCGAGCCAGGGCCTCGCTCAGCGCCCGCTGCCGCGCGAAGTAGATGCGGCGGGCCTCGCTCACCTGAGCCATGCTGTCGCCGTTGGTGAGCAGATCGTGCAGGATCGTCTGCAGCATCCGACTTGTCCAGCCGGGGCCGAGCATGCGGCGCGCCACGATTGGATCGACGAGGGCCGACGGGCCTCCGATCGCGGCAATGCGCAGGTCGGGGCCGTGGGACTTGGAGAAGCTCCGCACATGCAAAACCCGGTCGGGCAGCCACCGGCCCAGGCTCACGTCGGGGGCAATGCTGATGTCGCCGGAATGGTCGTCCTCGATCACAACGGGCTTCGAGGGACTGGCCGCGAGCAGGTGGGCCAGCTCCCCGGCGCGGTCCGCCGTCATCGACGCCCCGGTGGGATTGTGAGCGCGCGGTTGCAGGATCACCGCGGCCGGCGCGAGCCGCAAGGCGGCAGCGAGACTGGCCGGAACGATCCCTTCCGCGTCGATCTCCACCGCAACCCGCTCCAGGCCGAGCTGGTCGAGCAGGTCGAAGAACGGCGGAAACGTCGGATTCTCCACGATCACGCGGTCACCGAACCGGGTGATCTGGTCGAGGCTGCGGGAGATCGCATCCAGGGCGCCGTCGACAACCGTGATCGCCTCGACCGGGTACGGCCAGGATCGCTGCAACTCGTCGAGCAGCTCGGGAATCACGGGGAGATCCTGGTAACTCGGAGTGACCGCGCGCTGCGAGACGCGGGACAGCGCCGGGCCCAGCGCCGGCAACAGCCGCGGGTCGGGTGTGCCACGCGAGAGATCCAGCCGCGAGGGTCCGAGGGGGCCGGCCAATGTCTGACTGCGGGCGGGCAGCCACTTCGGGGCCGCGTCGAGCACGAAGGTACCGCTGCGACCGCGGGAGACGATGAGCCCGGCCGCGGACAGGGCCTTCCACGCGTGACTGATCGTTGCCGGGCTCACCCCGAGCTCTGCGGCCAGGTCGCGCACCGTCGGCAGGCGGTCCCCGGGAACGAACCGGCCCGCATTAATGAGCCGACCGACGGCAGCGGCGATTCCGGCGGGAGTGCGGTGTTCGATTTCCTCGACCAAGTTGTGCATTGCTCTTGCCTCAGCGTTCATCGGGCGACAGGATGATTAACGTGTGTGTCACTTAGAGAAACACAATTGAAATGTTTACGTCAAATAATAACAAAACCGGACGACGTCGTCCGGTGGGACCAATCACGACAGGTGAGAAGTACGCGGCCATCGCGGCCGTCGGACTCCGACACCCTGAAGCACAAGATCCTCAGACGATGGGCGGAACAAGAATATGAGCGTTGACCAAAGAAATATCGTTCGAACGGCCATCACGCAGGCCACCTGGACCGGCGACCAGGAGTCGATGATCCAGAAGCACGAGGAGTTCGTGCGGACCGCGGCCAAAGACGGCGTGCAGGTAATCTGCTTTCAGGAGCTGTTTCACGGACCGTACTTCGGCATCGTGCAGGACTCGAAGTACTACGAGTATGCGCACCCCGTGCCGGGACCTCTGGTGGAGCGCTTCCAGAAGCTCGCGGCCGAGTTCAGCATGGTGATCGTGTTGCCGGTGTACGAAGAGGAACAGCCGGGCGTGCTCTACAACACGGCGGCCGTGATCGACGCGGACGGCAGCTACCTCGGCAAGTATCGCAAACACCACATCCCCCACCTGCCGCAGTTCTGGGAGAAGTTCTACTTCCGTCCGGGCAACATGGGCTACCCGGTCTTCGAAACGAAGTACGGCAAGATCGGCGTCTACATCTGCTACGACCGGCACTTCCCCGAGGGCTGGCGCGCGCTCGGCCTCAACGGGGCGGAGATCGTATTCAACCCGTCGGCGACCAAGCCGGGCCTGTCCAACCGGCTGTGGGAGCTGGAACAGCCCGCCGCCGCCGTTGCGAACCAGTACTACGTGGGGGCGAACAACCGCATCGGCAACGAAGCGGCCGAATTCGGGGACGAGGCCGTCACCTTCTACGGCAGCTCCTACTTCGTCGACCCGAAGGGCAACTACGTCGGCGACGTAGCGTCGGCCGGCACCGAAGAGATCATCGTGCGCGACCTCGACCTCGGCGTCGTGCGTGAGGTGCGCAACAGCTGGCAGTTCTACCGGGACCGTCGCCCGGACTCCTACGACTCCCTCGTCGCACCCTGATCACTGCCCCCCCTGATCGTCCACGTTCCGGCTCGTGCGGCCGAGTCAACCTCGACCGCACGGCTCGGAACACTTGAGAACGGATGCACATGAAGACTTTGATTAAGAACGGCACCGTGGTCAACGCCACGGGCCGAGGCCTCGCCGACGTGCTCATCGACGGGGAAACCATCAGCGCGGTGCTCGCGCCCGGATCCACCCTGCTCGGTTTCAATGTGGAAACCAACGTCGACCGGGTCATCGACGCCCGCGGCAAATACGTCATCCCCGGCGGCATCGACGCCCATACCCACATGGAGATGCCGTTCGGCGGTACCCAGGCCAGCGACACATTCGAAACCGGCACCCGGGCCGCCGCCTGGGGCGGAACCACGAGCATTGTGGATTTCGTGGTGCAGTATGCGGGCGAAAACGTGCTCGAACGCTATGCGGCCTGGCAGGAAAAGGCATCCGGCCAGTGCGCCATCGACTACGGCTTTCACCAGATCCTCTCCGACGTGCAGGACTCCTCGTTGACCGCGATGGACGAACTCGTGAACGAGGGCGTCTCGAGTTTCAAGCTGTTCATGGCCTACAAGGGCGTGTTCCTCAGCGATGACGGTCAGATCGTCAAGGCCATGCAGCGCGCCGCCACCAACGGCAGCATGATCATGATGCACGCCGAAAACGGCAGCGTCATTGACCTCCTCGTGCAGCAGGCGGTCGCAGCCGGCAATACGAGCCCGCTCAACCACGGCCTCACCCGTCCCTGGCAGGCCGAGGAAGAAGCCACGCACCGGGCGATCATGTTGGCCAATCTGACCGGCGCACCGCTGTATATCGTGCACGTTTCAGCGAAACAGGCGGTGGCCCAGATCGCCACCGCACGCGACAACGGTCAGAACGTGTTCGGCGAGACCTGCCCGCAATACCTCTACCTGTCGCTCGAGGACAACCTCGCCGCCGAGAGCGACGAGTGGGGCAGCTTCGAAGGCGCCAAGTGGGTCTGCTCCACCCCGCTGCGCGCCAAGGCCGAGGGCCACCAGCACCACATGTGGCAGAGCCTGCGCACGAACGACATCCAGATGGTCTCCACCGACCACTGCCCGTTCTGCATGAAGGGCCAGAAGGACATGGGCCTGACCGACTTCTCCAAGATCCCCAACGGCATCGGCTCGGTCGAACACCGGATGGATCTGCTCTACCAGGGCGTCGTCGACGGCAAGATTTCGCTTGAACGCTGGGTCGAGGTGTGCTCGACCACGCCGGCTCGCATGTTCGGCATGTACGGCACCAAGGGCGTCATCCAGCCCGGCGCCGATGGCGACGTGGTGATTTACGACCCGAACGGACACACCTCGATCGGGGTCGACAAGACCCACCACATGAACATGGACTACTCCGCCTGGGAGGGTTACGAAATAGACGGACACGTCGACACCGTCATCTCCCGCGGCAAGGTCGTGATCGACGGGAACGAGTACCTGGGAACCAAGGGCGACGGCCGCTACATCAAGCGCGGTCTCAGCCAATACCTGATCTAGACCAGATTCCCACTTCTTCAGCTACCACCAAGAGAGAGCACGACATGGATTTTGGAGCAGTACTACAGACGAACCCGCCGTCGGCACGCACGGTGCAACTGGCCAAACTGGCCGAGGCCCACGGCTTCAGCCACGTGTGGACCTTCGACTCACACCTGCTCTGGCAGGAACCTTATGTGATCTACAGCCGCATCCTCGCCGAAACCAGCAAGATCATTCTCGGACCGATGGTCACCAATCCCGCGACCCGGGACTGGACCGTCACCGCCTCGACCTACGCGACCCTCAACGAGATGTACGGCAACCGTACGGTCTGCGGGATCGGCCGCGGCGACTCGGCCGTGCGTACCACCAATGGGGCGCCGACAACGCTGAAGACGCTGCGGGAATCGATTCACGTGATCCGTGAACTGGCCAACTCCCGATCCGTCGAACACAACGGCGCGACCCTGCAGTTTCCCTGGAGCAAGGGTTCCAGCCTCGAAATGTGGGTCGCCGCCTACGGTCCGCTCGCCCTCAAACTCGCCGGCGAGGTCGGCGACGGGTTCATCCTGCAAATGGCCGACCTCGACGTGGCCGAGTGGATGATCAACACCGTGCGCACCGCCGCCTCAAACGCGGGCCGTGACCCCATGGCAGTGAAGTTCTGCGTCGCAGCGCCCATGTACGTGGGAGATGACTGGGAGCACATGCGCGACCAGTGCCGGTGGTTCGGTGGAATGGTCGGCAACCACGTCGCCGACATCGTCAGCAAGTACGGCACCGACTCGAACGTGCCCAAGGCACTGACCGACTACATTGCCGGCCGCGAAGGGTACGACTACAACCAGCACGGCCAGGCCGGCAATGAGCACGCCGCGTTCGTGCCCGACGAGATCGTGGACCGCTTCTGCCTCATGGGCACGGCGGCGGACCACATCGAAAAGCTTCAGGCGCTCAAGGCGCTCGGCGTCGACCAGTTCGCCGGCTACCTGCAGCACGACAACAAAGAGGAAACGCTGCGGGTCTACGGCGACACGATCATTCCGGCCATGGCCGACCACATCGTGGCCACCCGCTGACACACCGAGTCACGAAGGGAGGCCCGCATGACTCAACTGTCGCCCGCGCACCGCGCGCGGTTCGGGCTGTCAGCCCGCTGGCGAGGCACGATCTTCGGGGTGCTCGGTGTTGTGACGATCGCCCTGATCTGGGAACTGTACAAGTTTCTCGGTCCGGCCGACGGCGTCATCATCGGCACCCTCACGGTGCTGCCGCGCACGAGCGACCTGGCCATGCCGCACCTCGCAACCATGCTCGCGCGCCTGTTCGAACCGGTGACCGGGGCGGCGATCGCGGTGCCACTGTGGCAGGCGGTCGCAGCGGCGTCCCTGTTCACCCTCGGCATCGCATCCGTGGGCTGGCTTGTGGGCGTCACGGTCGGCATGATCCTCGCCCTGCTGATGCAGCGGTTCCGCCTGGTGGAATCCATGATTCTGCCGTGGATCATTCTGAGCCAGACGGTGCCCCTCATCGCCATCGCACCCCTGGTGCGGCGGTGGGGCGCGCAGATCAACATCGGCGAGTTCTCCTGGGAGAGCTGGATGTCGGTGGCGTTGATCGCCAGTTACCTCGCCTTCTTCCCCGTCTCGATCGGCGCGCTGCGCGGTCTGGGATCGCCGGACGCCAACCACGTCGACCTCATGCGCTGCTACTCCGTGGGCTGGTGGAAGACCCTGTGGCGCCTGCGCCTGCCGGCCAGCGTCAGCTACCTGCTGCCCGCCCTGCGGCTCGCCGCGGTGAGCGCCGTCATCGGCAGCGTCGTCGCCGAAGTCTCCATCGGACTCCGTGGCGGCATCGGCCGCCTGATCGTGGAGTACGCCGGGTCGTCCGGCGGCGACCCCGGCAAACCCTGGGCCCCCATCTTCGGGTCGATCCTGGTCGGCCTGGTCGCGGCCGGATTCGTCGGCCTGATCGGACTGTTTCTTCGTCGTTTCCGCAGAGGAGAGTCTCCCGCATGAGCATCACCGCACCTACGAACAATCCAGACGCACGCACCACGACATCGGCCGTAGAGGTGGACGGGGTGAGCCGGGTCTTCGCCGCCCGCAAGGGCGACGGCGTCACCGCGCTCGACAACGTGAGCCTCACGGTCGCCCCCGGCGAATTCGTGTCGCTGATCGGGCCGAGCGGCTGCGGCAAGAGCACCCTGCTGCGCCTCATCGCCGACCTCGACATGCCCACCAGCGGCAGCATCGAAGTATTCGGCAAACCGGCCCGGCAGGCCCGGATCGACCAGGACTACGGCATCGCCTTTCAACAGGCCGGGTTGTTGCCCTGGCGCACGGTCGCCGGCAACATCGAATTGCCGCTTGAACTGCACGGTCTGGGCAAGGTCGCGCGACGTGCCCGGGTGGCGGAACTCATCGAACTGGTGGGGCTGTCCGACTTCGCGCGCCACTACCCCGACCAGCTCTCCGGCGGCATGCAACAACGCGTCGCGATCGCCCGGTCTCTCGCCGAAAGCCCGAGCTTGCTGCTCATGGACGAGCCCTTCGGCGCCCTTGACGAGATGACCCGCGAGCGGATGCAGAACGAGCTGGTGCGCATCTGCGCCGAGACCAAGGCCGCCGTCGTGTTCGTGACGCACTCCATCCCCGAGGCCGTCTTCCTCTCCGACCGCGTCGTGGTCATGTCACCGCGTCCCGGACGCATCCGTTCGATCGTCGACGTGGGGCTCGGTGACATGAGCAACCGCGGCGAAGACCTGCGCGAAGACGAAAACTTCTTCCGTGGGCTCAGCCAGGTGCGCGACCTGCTGCACGGCGACGAGAGCGCGAGTCGGCCGCCGGGCGCCAGAGGAGTGGAAACCCGATGAGAGACGCCCAGCCGCGCGTGATGCAGACGGTGCTCGCGCCGATCCTCTTCGGCGCTGCGGTGATCCTGCTGTGGCAGGCCCTCGTCACCGGCTTCGCGATCAAGGCGTTCATTCTCCCGGCGCCGTTCTCCATCGGTTCCGAGTTCGCGTCCAACCTGCAGAATGTGGCTGACGGGATGTTCGTCACCGGCCGGAACGCCCTCGTCGGGCTGCTCCTGGGCGCTTTCGTGGGCATCCTGCTCGCGATCGTGTCGTCGCTGGCTCGCGTCTTCGACCAGATGGCCGTGCCCGTGGTCGGCGCCCTGTCGGTGGTGCCCATCGTCGCCCTCGCTCCCGTGCTGTACACGATGTTCGGGGCCGGCGCAGAAACCGCACGACAGCTCGTTGCGGCGCTCGCTGTGTTCGTTCCGGTGTATTTCAACACGCTCAAGGGTCTCCGTCAGGTGTCGCCCGTGCACCGGGACCTCATGCGCTCCTACGCAGTGTCCAACTGGCAGGCGACCCGGGCGGTCACGCTGCCCACCGCGCTTCCGTTCGTGTTCACCGGCCTGCGGATTGCGTCGTCGCTCGCGGTGATCTCGGCTCTCATCGCCGAGTACTTCGGCGGACCGGTCGGGGGCCTTGGCAAATCCATCACCTCTGCCGCCGCCAGCAGCAACTACGGCCTGGCCTGGGCCTACGTGCTCGGCTCCATCATTCTCGGCCTGGTGTTCTTCTGCGCAGCTCTCGGTGTCGAGAAGCTGACCAGTCGGCGCCCCGGATAAACGTCCCGTCGGCAGCAGTCGACGGGCAGCATGACCACAGCACCGCATTACCTCCTTTCTGTACACCCGCACTAGAGAAGGCGATCACATGATGAAACACAGCACTTCACGACTCGGAACTCTCGGAACCATGGCCGCGCTTGGCGCGCTCGTCCTCAGCGGATGCAGCACCGCTGCCTCCACGGACGATGGGGACTCCGGGGGGCTCACCCCCATCACCCTCCAACTGCAGTGGGTCGCTCAGGCGCAGTTCGCCGGCTATTACGCGGCGGTCGACCAGGGCTACTACGAAGACGAAGGTCTCGACGTCACCATCGCAGAGGGCGGCCCCGACATCGTTCCCCAGGACGTGCTCGCCGCCGGCGACGTCGACTACGCCATCTCGTGGGTGCCGAAGGTGCTGGGCTCGATCGAGCAGGGCGCCAACATCACCGACGTCGCGCAGATCTTCGAGCGCAGCGCCACCACGCAGATTTCGTTCAAGGACCAGAACATCACCACCGCCGCCGATCTCAAGGGCAAGAACGTGGGCAGCTGGGGCTTCGGCAACGAGTGGGAACTCTTCGCCGGAATGCAGAAGGCGGGTGTCGAAATCGACGACATCTCGCTGATCCAGCAGGCCTTCGACATGAACGCGTTCCTCTCCGGCGACATCGATGCGGCACAGGCGATGACGTACAACGAATACGCGCAGGTGCTCGAGACCGAAAACCCCGACACCGGTGACCTCTACCAGCCCGAAGACCTCAACGTCATCGACTGGAACGACGAGGGCTCGGCGATGCTGCAGGATGCCATCTGGGCGAACACCGACAAGCTCGACAGCGACTCGGACTACGCCGACAACACCGTGAAATTCATCAAGGCCTCGATCCGCGGCTGGATCTATGCCGCGAACAACGCGGAAGAAGCCGCCGGAATCGTCACGGCCGCCGGGTCTTCCCTCGGCACAAGCCACCAGCTGTGGATGACCAACGAGGTCAGCAAACTGATCTTTCCGTCCAGCAACGGCGTCGGCCTGATCGATGAAGCGGCCTGGTCGAACACCGTCGACATCGCCATGAACACCAAGAACGAAACCGGCGCGACCATTATCACGGCCGAGCCGCCGGCAACCGCGTTCTCGAACACCTACGTGCAGCAGGCGCTCGACGAGCTGATCGACGACGGAGTCGACGTGATGGGGACCGACTGGACCCCGATCGACGTCACGTTGAACAAGGGCGGCAACTAGCCCGCACCGCTTGACCGGCCGGGCGGCGGCATCCGCTGCCCGGCCACCCCACGACTCTTCTCCTGTCCCTGCCCCGTACGTCTCAACCGAAAGAAGCGATACTTGTGAACGACACCACCGCAGTCGGAACCGCGCAGGTCGGACTGACCGAGCGCACCACGGAGCTCGATCGCGCGCACGTTTTCCATTCCTGGTCGGCGCAGGCGGCGCTGAAGCCGCTCGTGATCGCCGGAGGTCTCGGCTGCCGGGTGTGGGACTACGACGGACGCAGCTACCTCGACTTCTCCAGTCAGCTGGTGAACCTCAATATCGGCCACCAGCATCCGGCCGTCATCAAGGCGATCACCGAGCAGCTGCAGTCCCTCACGACGATTTCTCCGGCCACCGCCAACCTGGCCCGCGGCGAAGCGGCACGACGCATCACCGACCGTGCCCCCGAGGGGTTCAATAAGGTCTTCTTCACCAATGGCGGTGCGGATGCGAACGAGAACGCGATCAGGATGGCCCGCCTGCACACCGGGCGTGACAAGGTGCTCTCCCTCTACAAGTCGTACCACGGCAACACCGGTGCGGCCATCGTCGCGACCGGCGACTGGCGTCGCATCCCCAACGAGTTCGCCCGCGGGCATGTGCACTTCTTCGGACCCTTCCTCTACCGCAGCGAGTTCTGGGCCACAACCGAGCAGGAGGAATGCGAGCGCGCTCTGCACCACCTGGAACGGGTGATCCAGAGCGAGGGCTCCGAATCGATCGCCGCCATCCTGCTCGAAACCGTGCCGGGCACGGCCGGAATCATGCTGCCGCCGCCGGGCTATCTCCCCGGTGTTCGCGCTCTGTGCGACAAGTACGGCATCATGCTCATCTTCGACGAGGTCATGTGCGGCTTCGGCCGCACCGGTCGGTGGTTCGCGTTCGAGAACTACGATGTTGTCCCCGACCTGATCACCTTCGCCAAGGGCGTCAACTCCGGCTACGTTCCCGCTGGTGGCGTGATCATCTCCGACCCGATCGCCGCCGATTTCGACGAGACCGTGTTTCCCGGAGGTCTCACGTACAGCGGACATCCGCTGGCCATGGCCTCGATCGTGGGAACGCTCGACGCAATGGAGGACGAGGGCATCGTGGAAAACGCGGCGCGCATCGGCCGCGACGTGCTCGCTCCGGCGCTCGCCGCGCTGCAGGCGGCGCACCCGATCATCGGCGAGGTTCGTGGTGAAGGTGTCTTCTGGGCCATTGAACTCGTGGCCGATCACGACACCCGCGAACCCGCCGGCGGCAGCGTGATGGGACGTATCAAGACCGAGCTGTTGGCTCGCGGTCTGCTTCCGTTCATCATCGAGAACCGCATTCACGTGGTCCCCCCGTGCGTCGTGACCGACGCCGAAGTGGCCGAGGCCATCGCCATCTACGACGAGGTTTTGAGCCTCGATCTGCTCTCCTAACCATCCGCTTACCGAAAGGCTCACCGCAATGACCGACACCGCCGTCTCCACCACGCTTCCGCTCCTCGCCCACTGGGTCGACGGGGCGCCGTACGCCGGCAGTTCCACCCGCACGTCGCCGGTGTACAACCCCGCCACGGGTCTCGTCACCAAGAACCTCACCCTGGCGACCGCCGCCGACCTCGACGCCGCCGTCGCGAATGCCCAGGCCGCGTTCCCGCTGTGGCGCGATACCAGCCAGGCCAAGCGCCAGACCATCATGTACAACTTCCGCGAACTGCTCAACGCACGCAAGGGCGAGCTCGCCGACATCCTCACCGCGGAACACGGCAAGGTGACCGCCGACGCCCTCGGCGAGATCATCCGCGGGCTCGAGGTTGTCGAATTCGCACTCGGCATGCCCCACCTCTCCAAGGGAGACTACTCAGAGAACGTCTCGACCGGCGTCGACGTCTACACGCTGCGCCAGCCGCTCGGCGTGGTCGGCATCATCAGCCCGTTCAACTTTCCGGCCATGGTTCCGCTGTGGTACTTCCCGATCGCCATTGCGGCGGGAAACACCGTCGTGCTCAAGCCGAGCGAGAAGGACCCCTCCGCCGCAAACTGGCTCGCCGAGCTGTTCGCCGAGGCCGGGCTGCCGGCCGGCGTGTTCAACGTCGTGCACGGGGACAAGGAAGCCGTCGACGCCCTGCTGGTGAACCCCGACGTGCAGGCGATCTCCTTCGTCGGTTCGACACCCATCGCCCGCTACATCTACGAGACCGCGGCCAAGGCCGGCAAACGGGTGCAGGCCCTCGGCGGTGCCAAGAACCATATGCTCGTGCTGCCGGACGCCGACCTGGACCTGACAGCGGATGCCGCGGTCAATGCCGGATTCGGATCGGCGGGCGAACGGTGCATGGCCATCAGCGTGATCGTCGCGGTGGAACCGGTCGCCGACGAACTCATCGCCAAGATCACGGAGCGAATGAAGGGGCTGAAGGTCGGCGACGGCACTCGCGGCTGCGACATGGGCCCGCTCATCACCGAGGTGCACCGGGACAAGGTCGCCAGCTACATCGACGTGGCCACGGCCGACGGGGCCACGGTTGTTGTCGACGGTCGCGGCATCGAGGTCGACGGCGCCGCCGACGGTTTCTGGCTCGGACCGACCCTGTTCGACAACGTGAGCGTCGACTCGGCCGTCTACGTCGATGAGATCTTCGGTCCGGTGCTGTCCATCGTGCGTGTGGACACCTACACCGAGGGCCTCGACCTGATCAACGCGAGCCCGTACGGCAACGGCACAGCCATCTTCACCAACGACGGCGGCGCCGCCCGCCGATTCCAGAATGAGGTGCAGGTGGGCATGGTCGGCATCAACGTGCCGATCCCCGTCCCGGTGGCGTACCACTCCTTCGGCGGCTGGAAGAACTCCCTGTTCGGCGACGCGAAGGCGTACGGACCCGCCGGGATCAACTTCTTCACCCGCGAGAAGGCCGTCACGAGTCGGTGGCTCGACCCGAGCCACGGCGGCATCAATCTCGGTTTCCCGCAGAACGACTAGCATCCGCTGAACAGGGTGGGGCGGCTCACGGGAGCCGCCCCACCCTGCGTTGTGCCACCCTGCGTTGTGCCACCCTGCGTTGTGCCACCCTGCGTGTGCCGGTGCGTGTGTGCCGGCCCCGGTTTGTGTCGCCCGCGTTCCGTCGGGCGGGCGTGATCCGTGCGGGCAGGGGCCAGCCCCGCGTGGCGCCCCGTCGCGCGTGCCCCTAAGCTCCGACGTAGGTCGCGAGGTGCTTGCCCGTGAGAGTGGATCGGTCGGCGACAAGTTGCGCGGGAGTGCCTTCGAAGACGATCTTGCCGCCGTCGTGGCCGGCGCCCGGTCCGAGGTCGATGATCCAGTCGGCGTGCGTCATGACCGCCTGGTGGTGTTCCACGACGATGACCGACTTGCCGGATTCGACGAGCTGGTCGAGCAGACCGAGCAGCTGTTCCACGTCGGCGAGGTGAAGTCCGGCGGTCGGTTCGTCGAGCACATAGACGTCGCCCTTGTCGGCCATCTGCGTGGCCAGTTTCAGCCGCTGGCGTTCGCCGCCTGACAGCGTGGTGAGCGGCTGGCCGAGGCTGACATAGCCGAGGCCGACATCCGCCAGACGCACCAGGACGGCGTGCGCGGCCGGGGTGCGGGCGTCACCGGCACCGAAGAAGTCTTTGGCCTCGTCGACCGACATGGCGAGCACCTCGCTGATATCGCGCCCGCCGAGCGGGTACTCCAGAACGGATGCGTCGAACCGCTTGCCCTCGCACACCTCGCAGGTGGTGGTGACGCTCGCCATCATGCCGAGGTCGGTGAAGATCACTCCGGCACCGTTGCAGTTGGGGCAGGCGCCCGCGGAGTTGGCGCTGAACAGCGCCGGCTTCACCCCGTTGGCCTTGGCGAATGCGCTGCGGATCGGGTCGAGAAGCCCGGTATAGGTGGCCGGGTTGCTGCGCCGCGACCCGCGGATCGCGCCCTGGTCGATGGACACGACTCCCGACCCCGGGGGAATCGAGCCGTGCACCAGCGAACTCTTGCCGGAGCCGGCGACGCCGGTGATGACGACGAGCACCCCGAGCGGGATGTCCACGTCGACGCCCTGCAGGTTGTTCTCCGTCGCACCCCGGATGGCCAACGTGCCGGACGGGACGCGCACCGTCTCTTTCACGACGCGTTTGTCGTCGAAGTGGCGGCCGGTGAGGGTGTCGCTGCCCCGCAGCCCCTCGACCGTGCCCTCAAAACAGACCTCGCCGCCCGCGGTTCCCGCTCCGGGACCCAGATCGACGATGTGATCGGCGATGACGATCGTCTCCGGTTTGTGTTCCACCACGAGCACGGTGTTGCCCTTGTCGCGAAGCTCCAGCAGCAGCCTGTTCATCCGTTCGATGTCATGGGGGTGCAGGCCGATGGTCGGCTCGTCGAAAACATAGGTGACATCGGTGAGCGACGAGCCGAGGTGGCGGATCATCTTCGTGCGTTGCGCCTCACCGCCGGACAGCGTGCCGGCCGGACGGTCCAGCGAGAGATACCCGAGGCCGATCTCGACGAACGAGTCGAGCGTCTCCGTCAGCGCGGCCAGCAGCGGCGCCACCGATGGCTCCGTGACGGTGCTCACCCACGCCGCCAGGTCACTGATTTGCATGGCGCAGGCCTCGGCGATGTTCAGCCCGCCGACGCGCGATGACCGGGCGCCGTCGTTGAGACGGGTGCCGCCGCACTCGGGGCAGGTCGCGAAGGTGACTGCGCGGTCCACGAAGGCCCGAATGTGCGGTTGCATGGCCTCACGGTCCTTGGAGAGGAATGATTTCTGGATCTTCGGCACCAACCCCTCGTAGGTCATGTTGATGTCGCCGACCTTGACCTTGGTGGGCTCGTGGTACAGAAAGTCGTTGAGTTCCTTCGTGCTGTAGTCACGGATCGCCTTGTCGGGATCGACGAATCCGGACCCGGTGAAGATGCGCACCCCCCAGCCGTCGGCGGTGTACCCGGGGATCGTCATCGCTCCCTCGTTGAGAGACTTGGAGGCGTCGTAGAGCTGCGTGAGGTCGATGTCGTTCACCCTGCCCATGCCCTCACAGCGCGGGCACATGCCCCCGGTCACCGCGAAGCTGCGTCGTTCTTTCACGGTACGACCGGCACGCTCGAGTGTGACGGCGCCCGCTCCGCTCACCGAAGGCACATTGAAGGCGAAGGCCTGCGGCGAGCCGATATGCGGCTGCCCCAGCCTGCTGAACACGATCCGCAGCATCGCATTGACGTCGGTGGCGGTGCCGACGGTGGACCGGGAGTTGGCGCCCATCCGCTCCTGGTCGACGATGATGGCCGTGGTCAGTCCTTCGAGTACGTCAACGTCGGGCCGGGCGACCGTGGGCATGAAGCCCTGCAAAAACGCGCTGTACGTTTCGTTGATCATCCGCTGTGACTCGGCGGCCACGGTGCCGAACACGAGTGAACTCTTTCCCGATCCGGATACGCCGGTGAAGACCGTCAGCCGGCGCTTCGGGATGTCGACGGTGACGTCTTTGAGGTTGTTCACGCGGGCGCCCTGCACCCGGATCAGGTCGTGGCTGTCGGCGCGACGTGCCGCCGGCGACGACGTGTCTGGTATCGGGGGAGTGGTCATCGTGTCTCCTTCTGTGCCGGTCGCGTGGGCGATTGCGGGCGGTGGCGCCGGGCTCGATGGTCCTCGCGCGTCGTCTCCATTATTGCGGGAGAGGGCCCGCCATGCTGCCCCCAGCCCGCTGCGGTGAGCACGGCCCGCCGCGGTTCGCGGCCCGCACCGATAGCCAGCCTGCCTCAATACGCGGTCCGTCGCGGTTTACGCAGCCCACTGCGATGCTCGCGGTACGCCGTGGTGCGGCACTGCTCGCTACTTCTTGTGCGCGTGCTGAGATTGCACCGCCGCGGCCTGGTCTCGAAGGGCACCCATGACCGTGCGCACGGCGAGGCGTTCGGCGCGGTCGGGACGCATGAGCGCCACGATCTGTCGCTCGGCATCGACTCCGCGCAGCGGTTTGAGCACGAGTCGGCCCGGCTGGTCCCCGGCCGACGTGTACCGGGGCAGCAGCGCAATGCCGTGCCCGGCGGTGATGAAGGACTCGATCAGCCGCAGGTCCGCGAAGCGCTGCGTCACCGTGAGCCGTTCGCCGGATTGCTGTTCGATCTCGTGCAGGATGCGTTCGAAGGGGTAGCCATCCGGCACGCCGATCCACGGTTCGCCCGCCACATCCGCGGACGACACGGATGCTCGCCCGGCCAGCCGGTGATCTGCCGGCAGTCCCACGTCGAGCGGTTCGGTCATCAGCGGCACCACGCTGAGGCCTCGCCCGCCCCAGGACGGCTGACCCCGCATGGTGTGCGCGAGCACAATGTCGAATTCGGCGGTCAGGGCGGGAAAGTCGCTTCGCTCCGGGTCCCGGTCGGTGCAGGTGACGACAAGGCCCGGCGTGGCGGCCAGGTCGGCTAGCGCGCCGGGGAGCAACATCTGCCCGGCGGTCGGAAACGTCACGACGCTCACCTCGCCGGTGGCCAGATTGCGGAACTCATCCCACAGGGCGTTCGCACGCTCGAGCGCCACGGCCACGTCGCTCGCGCTGCGGGCGAGGGCCCGACCCGCCGCCGTGAGCACCAGGCCGCGGCCGCTGCGCTCGGTGAGGGGCAGGCCGGCCTCGCGTTCGAGCACCTTGAGCTGTTGGGATACCGCGGATGGGGTGCGATGCGTTGCCCGCGCAACCGCCGTTACCGTGCGGCGCTCGGCCAATTCCCGGAGGAGCTCGAGCCGCTGTACGTCCATGTAGCCAAGCTACACACGATTGGCTAAATAATGCGGTTGTGCTGCATGTTTTCCGATGATGAAATAGAGAAGTCGATCACGAGCAATGGCGCCTCCGTACTTTGACCCGCCACCTCTTGTCGAAAGGTATTTCATGTTCGCTCTTCTCGCTATTCTTGCCGCCATCTCCATCGCCTCGATCGTTTCCCTCGTGGGAACCGTGGCCCGCGACGGCTACGGTCGTATTCCCGAGCGCGCACTCGTCCGCATCTTCTAGGACCCGCCACTGCCGCGCCGCCGGGACCGCACCCGCCACCCGCCCTGTGCGCTGCACACGTGGCGTGTGTCTCTGTCGCTACTTCAGGAGATGCAGGCACCGGCATCCGCCCGGCCGCGTGTTCTTGCGGGGCCGGATGCCGCGGCCGTGGATCTCCTGAACTAGACACCGGATGCGAGCGGGGGCCTCTTGTCTCCATGCCCTAAACTTGGGTCTGTGAAGGATACGCGGCAGCAACTCATCGATTTCATCGCGGCCGAGGCCGTTTTTCACGGGGAATTCGTTCTCACGAGCGGCAAGACGGCGACGTATTACGTCGACCTGCGCCGCGTGAGCCTCGATCATCGTGTGGCGCCGCTCATCGGCCAGGTGATGATCGACCTCATCAAGGACATTCCCGACGTCTCCGCCGTCGGCGGCATGACGATGGGGGCCGACCCCGTTGCGGCTGCCGTTCTGCACCAAGGCGCGGCTCGAGGCGCCAGCTATGACGCCTTCGTCGTACGCAAGGAGCCGAAGGATCACGGGCGGGGCCGTCAGGTCGAAGGACCTGACCTCGCCGACAAGCGTGTCATCGTGCTGGAAGACACCTCGACTACCGGCGGATCACCGCTCGCGGCCGTCGAGGCGCTGCTCAAGGTGGGCGCAATCATCGCCGGCGTCGCCGTCGTCGTCGATCGCAACACGGGCGCGCGAGAAATTATCGAGGCTGCCGGCTACCCGTACTACGCGGCGATTTCCCTTGAGGACCTGGGGCTGAACTAGTGCCGAAGGACGACGAGTCCGATCACGGCTTCGACTGGTTGGCATCGCAGTTCGGAGGGCCCCAGGACGATCCGGACACGGATTTCGAATCGGAATCGGCGCATGCCAACGGCGAGGCGCCGATTGCACCCCCCTCCGAAGCCTCTGCGGAGACGGATTCCGAGCCTGCCGCCCAGGAATCTTCGGCGTCTGCCGGCGAACCAAGTGGGCCTGCGGCGCCGGAGCCTGCTGAACGGCCCTCCGCCGCGCCCGCTTTCGAGCAGGCCGAGCCGGAGCCCTCTGTATCGGATGCCGCCGCTTCGGTAGCGACTGGGCCGGCATCGTCCGACGTCCCCTCGGACGCCGAAGCGCAGGGCGAGCCCCCTCAAGCCGGCGTCCGCGATGCCCGTGGGAACCAGTCGCCAGAGGCGTCCGAATTTCCCGAAGTGACCGGCGCATCAGAAAATCCGACGGCACCGGATGCGTCTCACGAAGCCTCAGCTCCGGCGGCAGCCGACGTGACCGCTGCTTCGGAGGCGCCTGATGTGCCCGATATGCCTGGCGTTCCGGACGTCACCGCCGTGATTGACCTGACGGAGGTGCCAGTCGCACCGCACGCGCCGGTCGGTCCGGAGGAGGCTTCCGCATCCGCTCTGCCCGCCACGGGTCACGATGACGCTGATGCGGCACGGGCCGAGGCGGGGGACCGCGACGGCGACGCGGCAACCGCCGTGTTGCCCGGTGCGCCTGCGAACGACGGCGACGAGCCCGCCCGGCCGGAACGGCACTCGGCGCCGAGCGGCCCGGCCCGCACCGCAACACGCACGGTCATCTGGGTGGGCGCGGCCATCCTGGTCATCGTCATTCTCGTGGGCCTGTTCCTGTTCGGTCAGCGACTCGCGGGCGGGACCCCGGTCGTCGCCCCGACATCCACGGCATCGGCCACCCCGTCGCCGACGACCACGCCGACTCCGACGCTGACGCCCGAGGTGACGGCGGCGCAGCCTGTCGGCGATCACGCCTGGGACACCCTGTTCGGAGGCGAATGCCTGGAACCCTATGTTTCGCCGTGGGAGGAGACATTCACGGTCTCCGACTGTGCGGCGCCGCATGGCGCGCAGCTGGTGTTTCGCGGCTCATTCGGAGACGATGCCGCGGCGCCGTTTCCTGGTGAGGCCGCGCTGGCTACGCAGATGAACCTGCTGTGCACCGCCCCGGGCGTGCTTGACCTCGCGGCAGCCGGCGCCTACCCCGACCTGCAGGTTCAGGGCAGCTATCCGGTCACCGAGGAACAGTGGGCTGACCCGGCGCGCCACTACCACTGCTTCGTCAGTCGATCCTCGGCTGAGCCGTTGACCTCCAGCGTGGCGGGACCAGGCCCCACCGGCTGACCAGGCCGCGGCTTCCGCTGCTCAGCGCAACGCGCGGCACCGGGCACGAGTCACCCGCACCCGACGGATGCTCGCGACGGGCGGAGTCGAAAGACGTCGTTGTCGAGGATTACGTGGCCGTCGAAATCGATGGGCCGGGGCCGCCCGACCCTTCGCCTCACGTACGAGCAGATCCTGGTCGAGTGGCCGACCACACTCGCCGCGATAGACCGCACGGTCGTCGACGCCCGCCGAGCCCGGCACCACCGCTAAAACCGGATCATTCGCGACACGCCGGCATCCGTGGCTCCCCGACCCGGCGTGTTTCGAAAACACCGGTTGTGCGCGCACGGCCCGGCCCACGGCCCGCGGATGCCGAGGCTCCCGGCTCCCCGCGCATCCCGATGGTCGGGAAGACGTTTCCACGGGCGCATGACGCCCGACGGCGGCGGGCCTAGATCTCGTCGGACTCGACGGGTTCGGCGGAGACCAGCTCATGCACGCCGGAGAGGATCTCACTCGGACGGAACGGGTAGCGCGCTATCTCGGCGTCGTCGCTGATTCCGGTCATGACGAGAATGGTGTGCAGCCCGGCCTCGATACCGGCCACGATATCGGTGTCCATGCGGTCACCGATCATGGCCGTGTTCTCCGAGTGAGCGCCGATCTTGTTCATGGCGGAGCGGAACATCATCGGGTTGGGCTTGCCCACGATGTACGGTTCGCGCCCGGTTGCCTTGCTGATCAGCGCCGCAATCGCGCCCGTAGCCGGCATGGGGCCGTCGGCGCTCGGGCCGGTGGCGTCCGGGTTGGTGGCGATGAACCGGGCCCCGCCGAGAATAAGGCGAATGGCCTTCGTGATGGCTTCGAACGAGTAGTTGCGCGTCTCGCCGACGACAACGAAGTCCGGGTTGGTCTCGGTCATGGTGAAGCCGGCTTCGTGCAGCGCCGTGGTGAGGCCCATCTCGCCGATCACGAAGGCGGTGCCGCCGGAAACCTGCGCCTGCAGAAAATCCGCCGTGGCGAGGGCCGAGGTCCAGATGCTTTCCTCCGGCACGTTGAGGCCGGATGCGCGCAGTCGGGCACTCAGGTCCCGCGGCGTGTAAATCGAGTTATTCGTCAGCACCAGAAACGGCGTTCCGGTGTCCGTCCATTGCTGCAGCAGGTCGGCAGCGCCCGGCAGGGCAGCGTTCTCGTGCACGAGCACACCGTCCATGTCGGTGAGCCAGCATTCAATCTCTTCACGGCGAGCCATGCGGCGCTCCTGTCACTCGGGGGTTTCAGCCTAGCTGGGCATTGCGTCATCGTGGGTGACCCAGATGGCGTCGGCGGCCGGCGGCGTAACGTGCCGGGTGCGGCCGTCCGGCAGCCTCACGGTCAGCGGCCCGAGCACGGTGATGACCACACCGGGGCCGATGCCGTTGGTGGCCAGTTCGCGCAGTACGGCGGAGTCCCGGTCGCTCACCCGAAGAACGGTGCCCGAGTACCCGGCCTCGGCGTCGGCGAGTAGAACCGCGGCCTGCCGCGGCGAGGAACCGTCGGCGAGCGGAATGGGGTCGCCGTGCGGGTCGCGGGAGGGGTGGCCGAGGCGCGCGTTGATCGCATCGAGCAGGCGATCCGAGATCGAATGCTCAAGCACCTCGGCCTCCTCGTGCACCTGGTCCCAGTCGTAGCCCATCTCTCGCACGAGCCAGGTTTCAATCACACGATGGCGCCGCACCACGGCCGTGGCTCGCAAGACGCCGGCGTCGGTCAGCGTCAACGGACCGTAGGGAACGTGGGTGATCAGTCCGGCCGCGGCGAGCTTCTTCACCATTTCGGTGACGGATGACGGCGCCACGCCCAGTCGAGTGGCCAGCGCCTTCGGGGTGATCGGCTCGCTCTGCCATTCGGTGTGCGCGTATATGGTCTTGAGGTAATCCTCGGAGGCTGGCGTGGTGTGCTTCATGACCGCTTCAGGATACTCCCCGCCCGGTTACGCCCCGGTGAAAACCAGAACGAGCAGCACCACGTTGAGCGCCACCAGGGCCAGGGAACACAGCGCCCCGGCCACTGTCGTGAACCAGCGGTTCGCAAAGGTGCCGAGAAGACCGCGCTGGGCGGTGAGCCACACGAGCGGAATCAGCGCGAACGGGATACCGAACGACAGCACGACCTGGCTCAAGACGAGGGCTTCGGTGGGGTCAAACCCCACGCTGAGAATGAACAGTGCCGGGATGAGGGTGATCAGGCGGCGCAGCAACAGGGGAATCCGAACGTGCAGCAGGCCGGACATGATCTCCGACCCTGCGTAGGCTCCCACCGACGTGGAGGCGAGGCCGGAGGCGAGCAGCCCGATCGCGAAGGCGGTCGCGACGGCCGCGCCGAGTGACGTTTCGATGGCCGCGTAGGCGCCCTGCAGGGTGTCGGTCCCCTCCACGCCTTGCAGGGCGGATGCCGCGAGCAGCAGGATCGCGAGGTTCACGGTGCCGGCAATGGCCATGGCAATCGTCACGTCCCACTTCGTCGCCCACAGCAATCGTCGGGTTGCCCTGGCGCCTTGCCATTCGGGGAATCGGTCGCGGGCCAGGGACGAATGGGCGTAAATGGCGTGCGGCATGATCGTCGCACCGAGAATGGAGGCGGCGAGAAGCACCGAGTTGGCGCCCTCGAAGCGTGGAACCATGCCGCCGAGCACCTGGCCGCCATCGGGCGGGGACATGAAGACGCCCACCGTGAAGCCCACCGTGATGATGAGCATGAGGGCCACAATCACGCGCTCGAAGACCTTGGGACCGCGCCGGGTCTGCACCGTCAGCACAACCATGGAAATCGTTCCGGTGATGATGCCGCCGGCCAGAAGGGGAAGGCCGAAGAGCAGGTACAGTGCAACGGCGCCGCCGATGATCTCGGCGAGGTCGGTGGCCATCGCCACCAGTTCCGCCTGGATCCAGTAGAGCCGGCGCGACATCGGCTTCTTCATGCGCAGGCCGAGAATCTCGGGCAGGCTCTGGCCGGTGACGATGCCGAGCTTGGCAGACAGGTACTGGATGAGCCAGGCCATGACGTTGCCGGCCACGACCACCCACACGAGGAGGTAGCCATAGCGGGCGCCGGCGGTCATGTTGCTGGCCACATTGCCGGGATCGAGGTAGGCCACGCCGGCCACGAGTGCAGGCCCCAACAACCAGAGCAAACGTGACGATGCCACGGTCGTGGGCGTCAGTGCCCGGTCACGCTGCGGCGCCTCAGTTTTCGTCATACCGAAACACTAGCGAAGATTTCGGCACACCGAAAGGTCCGTGAGGGCGCTGTGCGATAAAGTGAATCAGTGAGTACGCCAGCAGACAACCCGACGAATGAGCTCTCGACCCACGGAGTCGGTCCCTGGCAGGGCGAATGGCCCTCCGAGCCGCGTTACGACGCGGAACTTCTGGAGCGCGGCGACACCCGCAACGTGATCGATCGGTATCGCTACTGGCTGATGGAAGCGATCATCGCCGACCTCGATGAGCATCGGCATCCCTTCCACGTCGCCATTGAGAACTGGCAGCACGACATGAACATCGGCTCGATCGTGCGCAGCGCCAACGCCTTCGCAGCGGATACGGTGCACATTATCGGGCGCAAGCGATGGAACAAGCGCGGCGCCATGGTGACCGACCGCTACCAGCATGTGATGCACCACCCCGACGTGGCGGCTTTCGTGGACTGGGCATCCGCCGAGGGTCTGCCGGTCGTCGCGATCGACAATGTGCCCGGATCGGTCATCATTGAGACGTACCGCTTCCCGGAGCGTTGCGTGCTGTTATTCGGGCAGGAGGGTCCCGGCCTGTCCGAGGCCGCGGTCGCCGCGGCCGACGCCATCGTGGAGATCAGCCAGTTCGGCTCCACCCGGTCACTCAACGCCTCGGCCGCCGCCGCCGTCACAATGCACAACTGGGTACTGCAGCACCACTTCTGAAGAGCGAGCAACACGTCGGCAGGCGCGGCCGGAAAAATTCTGCCCCACCGGCGCGCTGCAGGGGCTACCGTGTGGACATGACTGCGATCACTGATGATCTGCCCGCCCGACTGCTGCATGAAGAACACGAGGGGTGGCAGGCCCTTGTGTCCGGGCAGGGCGCTGAATATTTCCAGCGTTCCATGACGCCAGATGGCCTGTTGATCCTGCCCGGCGCCATCATCGGCCGCGACGAGCTCACCGGAGCGATCCTCGATCTCGCGGCCTGCGATGACTATCAGGTGCATGACCCGGCGGTGGTCCGTCTGGGCGAGCATGCCGGAATCGTCGTATCCCGGGTCGTGGTGCGCCGCGGCGAGCACCTGCACGAGTATTTCGTGTCGACCACGTATGTGTTCGACGAAAACGGCGGCGGATGGTGCATCGCGGCCCAGCAGCGCACGCCCGCCTAAGAATTTCCCGAAGCCCTTACCGCGCCCAGGCTGCGGGCGCTGCGCTGCGAAGGGTTGTCAATGTGGCCACTCGGGCCTAGGTTTCCACTACTGGCAACAGCGGAAGGGGCTGGCAATGGCTGATTTTGGAAATGAGGGGATGGCGGATCTGTACCGGCGACCCGGCGAATCGTCGACGGTGTACGCGGACGTGAGTCAGGACGCGAGCGATTCGCGGCGCACCTCGACTCTCCGCCAGCGCACGGTGGCCGAGGCTCTCTCCGAGGCCGGTGCCCCGGTCGAGAACGTGTCCGCGATCGAGGCGATCCTCGAGCAGCCGCCCGGCATCGGCGGGCCGGTCAGTCGCCTCATCGTGGCCCGGGCGGGAGTGATCGAGCTCAGCGAGCTGCTGCCGGGGGAACCGCTGGCCGAACTCATCGTGGGGCACGGCGCTGTACCCCAGCTCGCACCGCTGCTGATTCAGCGACCGCGGGACGTCACCTACGTGGTTGCGGAGGTCGGTCGCGACGGCGGCGAAATCCGGCTGTCACGCCTGAGCCGAGCGACAACGCTCGTCGAGCAAGCCGTCGAAGGAGAGACGGAGTTCATCACGAAGGTGCACGGTGAAGATAATTTTCTTGCCAACGGTCGCTACCAGCACCACACCGAGGAGATCTGGAAGCGCAATGAGACCCTGGTCGCATCCGCCCTCGATACCATCGTGCGAGAGAGTGGTGCCGAACTCATCGTGCTGACCGGGGACATTCGCGCCCGGCAGCTGCTCGTCGACCAGCTCGCGCCGGCGACACGGGAAATCCTCACCGAACTGCCGGCCAACACCCGGTCCGATGGGGCCACCGACGCGGTGTTGCAGCGCGACCTTGAGCGGCACATCGCATCGATTCTCGCGCACGACGAACATGGTGCGCTCGAACGGCTCGCCGCGGGAGCCGGCCGGGAAGACGGCCTCGCCGAGACGGATTTTTGGGGCGTCCTGCGGTCGTTGCAGCAGGCCCAGGTCGACGTTCTCCTGGTGGCACGCGACCGCGTGCCGGTCGACGAACTCATCGCCCTCGACCGCGAGCCGTGGGTGGCTGCACCGACGGACGACACGCTGGGTGCGACGTCTCTCGGCCCTGTTCCGGCGGTCGACGCGCTCCTGCGGGCGGCGATACTGACCGACGCCCGAGTTGTCATCGTATCGCCGGGGGAGCTGCCCGAGACATCGAGCGCCGCGGCTCTGCTGCGCTGGCCGATCGTGTCGAGCGCCACGGATTGATCGTCGCGGGCTCTCCTGCCCCGATCACCACGACCGAGCCCCATCGCGCGCAATATCCACTCCACCGGCCGTCGTCACGCGGTCGTCAACCGCACCGCGATAGTATCGAGTGTGACCGGCGATAACTTGCTTGACCAGCCCGAGACCCTTCTACCTGTGGAAGCGGAGGTGCTCGCCGCGATAGACCGAACCTCCGCGGCAGATATTGCCGCCGTGGCGTGGGCGCATCCGACCTCATCGCTGGCCTGGGCCGAGCTCGCCGACGTGGCACACGCCGCGGGCCGCGTGCTTGAGTCCTACGCCTTTGCCCGCGTGGGCTACCACCGTGGTCTCGACGCTCTCCGCCGAGCCGGGTGGAAGGGGCACGGCCCCATCCCGTGGCGCCACGAACCCAACCGTGGTGTGCTGCGCGCGCTCTTCGCTTTGCGCCGTGCGGCCGCTGAGATCGGGGAGAACGATGAAGTCACCCGGCTGACGGCCTTCCTGATGGATGCCGACCCGACTGCCATTGCGAGCATCGGCGCCGAACGCACCACGGCCGTCAACCCAGGGTCCGACCCGTCGCCGGCGACTGAAGCTTTTGTTATCCGAGGAGAGAACTAAAACATGCCAGCGATCGTATTGATCGGCGCCCAGTGGGGCGACGAGGGTAAGGGCAAGGCCACAGACCTTCTCGGGAACCGCGTCGACTATGTCGTCAAGTTCAACGGCGGCAACAACGCCGGACACACCGTCGTGGTCGGTGACGAGAAGTACGCGCTGCACCTGCTGCCCTCGGGGATTCTGAGCCCGGGCGTCACCCCGGTGATCGCCAACGGCGTGGTCGTTGACATTGAGGTGCTCTTCGAGGAACTCGACGCCCTCAGCGAGCGTGGTGTCGATGTGTCTCGCCTCAAGGTAAGCGCCAACGCCCACCTGATCACGCAGTACCACCGCACTCTCGACAAGGTCACCGAGCGTTTTCTCGGCAAGCGGCAGATCGGCACGACCGGCCGTGGAATCGGTCCCGCATATGCCGACAAGATCAACCGGGTGGGCATACGGGTACAGGACCTGTTCGACGAGAATATCCTGCGTCAGAAGGTTGAGGGCGCCCTCAACCAGAAGAATCATCTGCTCGTCAAGGTCTATAACCGTCGCTCGATCGAGGTTGAAGAGATCGTGGAGGAGCTGCTCAGTCATGCCGAGCGGCTGCGTCCCATGGTCGCCGATACGGCCCTGCTGCTGCACCAGGCGCTCGACGCCGGCAAGACGGTGCTGTTCGAGGGCGGTCAGGCAACCATGCTCGACGTCGACCACGGAACGTACCCCTTCGTCACGTCGTCGAATGCCACATCCGGTGGAGCCGTCACCGGTTCCGGAGTGGCGCCCAACCGTATCGACCGCGTCATTGCCGTCGTCAAGGCGTACACGACGCGCGTCGGCGCCGGTCCGTTCCCCACGGAGCTCTTCGACGACTCGGGGGAGTTCCTGCGCGCCAACGGCTTCGAGTTCGGCACAACCACCGGGCGCCCGCGTCGCTGTGGCTGGTACGACGCGCCCATCGCTCGCTACACGGCTCGCATCAACGGGGTGACCGACTTCGTCTTGACCAAGCTTGACGTGCTCACCGGGCTCGACACCATTCCGGTCTGTGTCGCCTACTCCGTTGACGGCGTTCGCGTCGACGAGGTGCCCGTCTCCCAGTCCGACTTCCACCATGCCACTCCCATCTACGAGGAGTTCCCGGGCTGGACCGAAGACATCACGGGCGTACGAACGTTCGAGGACCTGCCGCAGGCCGCCCGCGATTACGTCCTCAAGCTCCAGGAGATGAGCGGTGCCCGCATCTCCGCCATCGGCGTGGGACCGGACCGTGAGGCCATCGTCGTGCGGCACGACCTGATCGACTAGACCACGTTCCACGATCGGCCCCCAGCCCCTCCTCAGAGTCGGGATGGGGGCCATCGCTTTGCCGTGGCAACTGGCACAATAAATTCGTGACCGCCATGCGCCCGCCCTCTGCAACCCTCCGGGGCCGTTTCGTGCAGCTGCAGCCTCTCGGCAGCGCCGCACTCCCCGAACTCCACCACGCCATCACACACCGTGCCGTATTCGAGTTCGGCTATGGCGGAGGCCTGGCCGCCCTGCGAACGAATGTGGATGCGTTCATCTCCTGGGCGGAGGGCTACTACCAGTGGGAAAGCCTGCCGTACGCGGTGCGACTGCTCGGCGGGCTCAATGACGGCCAGCTTGTGGGCACGACGACGCTGGGCGACCTCGACCTGGAGAACGAGAGCGCGCAGCTCGGGTGGACCGCATACGATCCGCGAGTCTGGGGCACCGCCGTGAACGCCGAGTGCAAGCTCCTACTGCTGGCCGAAGCATTCCGCAACGACTTCGGGCGCATCACCATCCAGGCCGATTCCATCAACACACGCTCACGAGCGGCCATCGCGGCCATCGGCGCGACGTTCGAGGGTGTGCTCCGCCGCAACCGTGTGCGGGCCGACGGGAGCTGGCGGGACACCGCCATGTACTCAATCCTGATCGACGAGTGGCCCGGCGTGCGGGCGCGGCTCCAGGCCCGAGTGGACGCCTACCCGTCCCGTTCGATCGTCTACCGTGACGCCCCGCCGGACGCCGACCTCACCCGGTAGGGCGGAATCGCCGAGAAGTTTGTGAAAAAGCAGGTGATCCTGCCACTCGCCGGCGATCTGGAGGTACTCGGGCGCCATGCCTATCTGCTCGAACCCCGCGCGGCGCAGCACCCGCTGCGAGGCGACGTTGTTCAGCAGGGTGCTGGCTTCAATGCGGTGCAGGCCGAGCGTGCGGCGCGCCTGATCGAGCGTGTGCGCCAGAGCCGCGGAGGCGAGGCCCCGGCCGGTATAGGCCTTGTCGATGAAGTACCCCACGCTTGCGCTCTGCAGCGGGCCGCGCACGATCCGCGCCAGGGTGACGCGGCCCACGACGCGATCGTCCTCCCAGAGCGCGAGGGGAACCCCGACCCCGGTTGCGAGTTCTTCAAGCTGAAAGGCCAGCATCGTCGACTGCACCTCCAACGTGAAAAATGATTCGAGCCGAGCCGGATCCCATGGTGCGAGATGCTCACGATTGCGGACGTACGCGTGCAGCAGTGCGGGGGCATCGCCCTGTCTGAGCGTGCGCAGCGTCACGGTGGGAGAGAGCTGAATGGAGTCGGACATCTCTCGATGCTATTCGTCCGCCCGGTCCTGTGCCGGGGGATAGTCTCGGCATGTGAGTCACATGTCTTCCTCCAGCAGAACCGTCGTCGCCCTGCAATTCCTGGGAATGGGTGCTATTTGGGGGGCCAGTTTCCTGTTCATGAAGGTGGCCCTCGACGGCGTCTCCTTCGGTCAGGTCGCCTGGTCACGGCTCGTTCTGGGTGGGTTGACGCTCGGCCTGATCGTGCTGGCCCGACGGCCCCGGGTGAGCGGCGGGCCGGTCCTGCCACGCGAGATCGTGGTCTGGCTGCACTTCCTCGTGATCGCCATAACCGGATGCCTCGTGCCGCACCTGCTCTTCGCCTGGGCCGAGCAGTACGTCTCGTCGAGCCTCGCGAGTATCTATAACGCGGTGACGCCGATCATGACGGCGCTCATGGCCACCTTCGCGTTCCGAGTGGAAAGTCTCGTTCGCGGGCAGGTCGTCGGTGTGCTGATCGGAATCCTCGGCGTGGTCGTGATCATCGGTCCCTGGCAGTACGCCGCGCTCACGGGCGACCTGTGGGGCCAGATCGCCTGCCTCGGGGCGGCCGTGTGCTACGGCTTCACCTTCGGCTACACCCGCCGCTTCATCAGCAAGCGGCCCATCGCCGGCCCCACCTTCGCGTTCCTCAACATCGGCCTGGCCGGCGTGCTGATGCTGCTGCTCACACCCGTGATCGCCTGGCATCCGACGCAGCTCAGCTGGCCGATCGTGTTGAGCCTGCTTACGCTGGGAGCGCTCGGAACCGGCCTCGCCTACATCTGGTATATCAACGTGTTGCGCGCCTGGGGCCCGACGACGACGTCCATGGTCACGTACGTCACACCGGTGGTGGGCGTATTGCTCGGTGTGGTCGTGCTCGCCGAAACATTCACCTGGCACCAACCGGTCGGTGCCGTGCTCGTGCTCTTCGGCATCCTGCTCACCCAAAAGCGGCTCCGCCTCGGTCTGCCCGCGCGCCGCCGCAGGCCGGGTCTGCTCGATGCGATGCCGTGACCGTTCGGGCCGGACGCCGAGGCAGAGTCGACCGACGCGAATGCATTATCGTCAAAGGATGGCCGTACACGAGGATTTACCCGCCGACGCGGGACAAGACGCGATTGACCAGTTGCACAGCATTCGCGAGAGCATCGACAACATCGACGCCGCGCTGATTCATCTGCTCGCGGAACGCTTCAAATTCACCCAACAGGTGGGACGGCTCAAGGCCCTGCACGGGCTGCCGCCCGCCGACCCCGGGCGCGAACTGGAGCAGATCGACCGGCTGCGCAACCTGGCCGTGGAAGCGCACCTCGACCCCGCCTTCGCCGAGAAGTTTCTCAACTTCGTGATCGCCGAGGTCATTCACCACCACGTGCGCCTCGCCGGTGGCTCCGCCGCTCCCGAGGTTCCATGAGCTGGAACCCGCGCGCTTTGCCCGCGCAGACGGGCAAAACGTTCGTCGTCACGGGGGCCAACGCGGGCCTCGGCTATTTCACCAGCGAGCAGCTCGCCACTACCGGCGCCCACGTGGTGCTCGCCTGCCGGAATGAGACGCGCGCGCAGGCCGCCGTGACCGCCATCCGATCGCGTGTTCCGGGGGCATCCGTGTCGACGATGATGCTCGACGTCGCCGATCTGGTGTCCGTGCGTACGGCGGCCGAGGAGCTGCGTGCTCTTCCCCGCCTGGACGCACTCATTCTCAATGCCGGCATTGTGCACCCCCCGGCCGACCGGCGGGTGAGCCTCGATGGCAACGAACTTATTCTCGCCACCAATTTTCTCGGGCATTTCGCGCTCACCGCCGGCGCCCTGCCGGCCCTCCGGCGCACACCGGGCAGCCGCGTCGTGTCGCTGGGCTCGTTGATCTCTCGACTGATGGACTCGTCCCTCGACGATCTGCAGCTCGCCACGACCTACAACGGGTGGAAGGCCTACGCGCAGTCGAAGATTGCCATGCAGGTGTTCGGTTTCGAGCTGGACCGTCGGCTGCGTGCCGCCGGTGCCGGTGCCGTGCAGTCGCTCGTGGCGCATCCCGGCTATTCCATCTCCGGCCTGACCCCCACCGTGCCGGGCGTCAACGAGATCACGCCCGTGAAGCGGGTCATCGACGGCCTGCAGCGGATCGTCGGCGCCCAGGGCAAGGACCACGGCGCGTGGCCTACCGTGCGCGCCGCGATCGACCCGGATGCCCACGGCGGCGACTACTTCGGCCCGCGTTTTCTCACCCGCGGTGCACCGACGCGCCAACCGGCCACCCGCACGTCGCGTGATCGCGGTGTGGCGGCAAAACTGTGGGAACGGGCCGAGACACTGATTGAGGAGCCCGTGCTCTAACCCGCCGCGCTCACGTGTCGGCAGGGTCTGGACCGACCGGGCCTCCTGTGCTTTTATGGTTGGCGTGGTGGTGGAAACGCCGGCAGATGTGGCCACGGAACTCACGCGCCTGGGTGCCGAAGTCGACGCTGTCGTCCCGGCGAAACGACCCGGCAACCTGCTCATCGGCAGCTGGAATCTTCGGGCCTTTTCGGGCGTCGCGCCCACGTGGGAGGCCTCCGCGACGACCTCACCGCAGCGGGACTGGCGCGCCGTGGCCAGCATCGCGGAGATCGTGGCGCGATTCGACGTCGTCGCGGTGCAGGAGGTGCGCCGCAACGTGGCGGCACTCCGATTTCTGATGCAGCGGCTCGGCGCGAACTGGCGCGTGCTGACCTCCGACGTCACCGAGGGGGACGCGGGCAACGGGGAGCGGCTCACGTTCCTGTACGACACCACCCGGGTGCAGCCGTCCGGCCTGGTCGGCGAGGTGGTGCTGCCCACCGCGGTGCGGGTCAGGGCGACCGTGCAATTCGCCCGCTCGCCCTATGCGGCCAGTTTCACCCGAGACGGGGTGGAGTTCATTCTCACGACCGTGCACATCCTCTGGGGGAGTGTGAGCGACCGGATTCCCGAGATCCAAGCGTTTGCCCAGTGGATGCGCGCCTGGGCCGACCGCAAGAACGATTGGAACACCAACCTGCTGGTGCTCGGCGATTTCAACATCGACCGGCACGGCAACCCGCTCTACGACGCCTTCATCGAGACGGGGTTGTTTCCGCCGCCCGAACTCAACGATCTGCCGCGCACCATCTTCGACGACGACAAGTCAGCGCATTTCTATGACCAGATTGCGTGGTTCACGACCAACACCAACCCGGTGCAGTCGCTGCTGCGTGGCCTCACGTACACGAACCGGGGCGGCTCCTTCGATTTCCCGGCGCACGTGTATCCGGGACTGGGCAGGGACAAGCTCTCCTGGCGTATCTCCGACCATTACCCGCTGTGGGTCGAGTTCGCCGTGTAGCGCGCCCTGCAGCCGCGATCGGCTACAGGGCGAAGCCGTCGTTTAGGCGAACGCGGCAGGCAGCGTGGCGCGGTGACGGGCCTGCAGGTCGTCCAACGACACGGAGAACTGATCCTGAATCTCCAGCGCGCCCAGTTCGGCGTCCGTGACGCCGATGCGCAACACCGGGTACTCGCGGCCCTTGCACAAGCCGAGGAACTTCACATCGTCCTCGCGGGGAACAGACACGATCACGCGACCGGCCGACTCCGAGAAGAGGGCAACGGATGCGTCGACGCCGTCGCGCTCGCAAATGTCGCCCAGCCACACACGGGCGCCCACGCCGAAACGCATCACGGCTTCGGCGAGGGCCTGGGCCAGCCCGCCTTCGCTCAGGTCGTGCGCGCTGTCGATGAGGGCTTCCTTCGATGCGGCGTGCAGCAGTCCGCCCAGGGCCACCTCGCGCCCCAGGTCAACGACCGGAGGCCGGCCGCCGAGGTGATTGTGCACCACTCCGGACCACGCGGATCCGTCAAGTTCTTCGGCGGTTGTGCCGAGCAGGTAGATATTGTGCCCGTCGTCCTGCCAGCCGCTCGGGGTGCGGCGTCCCACGTCGTCGATCACGCCGAGCACGGCGACGACCGGGGTGGGGTGAATAGGCTGATCGCCGGTCTGGTTGTAGAACGACACGTTGCCGCCGGTGACGGGGATGCCGAGCTCCAGGCATCCGTCGGCCAGGGCGGTGACGGCCTCACGGAACTGCCACATGACCTCGGGGTTTTCCGGGGAACCGAAGTTGAGGCAGTCGCTGATGCCGGCCGGGACGGCGCCGGTTGCGGCCACGTTGCGGTAGGCCTCGGCTAGGGCGAGCTGCGCGCCGCGGTACGGGTCGAGCTGGCAGTAGCGCCCGTTCGCGTCGGTGGCGATGCTGAAGCCGAGGCCGCTCTCCTCGTCGACGCGGATCATGCCGCCGTCATCGGGGAAGGCGAGGGCGGTGTTGCCGCCCACATAGTGGTCGTACTGGTCGGTGATCCAGCTCGGGTCGGCCAGGTTCGGAGAGCCGAGCAGGTCGAGGAACTGCGTGCGCAGCGACTCGGCGTCGAGGGCGCGCGGCAGAGCGCTCGCGGAATCGGCCTGCAGCGCGTCAATCCAGGTGGGGTAGGCGAGCGGGCGCTCGTAGACCGGGCCGTCGACGGCGACGGTGCGGGGAAGAACGTTGACGATCTCCTCGCCGTGCCAGTTGATGATGAGGCGGCCGGTGTCGGTCACCTCGCCGAGCACGCTGGTCTCCACGTCCCACTTCTTCGTGACGGCGAGGAAGCCCTCGAGCTTCTCGGGTGTCACGACGGCCATCATGCGTTCCTGGCTCTCCGACATGAGAATTTCTTCGGCCGTGAGCGTGGGGTCGCGCAGCAGTACCTTGTCGAGTTCGATGAACATTCCACCGTCGCCGTTGGAGGCGAGCTCGCTTGTGGCGCAGCTGATTCCGGCGGCGCCGAGGTCCTGAATGCCCTCCACGAGCTTGCCCTGGAACAGTTCGAGGCAGCACTCGATGAGCACCTTCTCGGCGAACGGGTCGCCCACCTGCACGGCGGGGCGCTTCGTCGGCCCGCCGGCGCTGAACGTGTCGGACGCGAGGATGGATGCGCCGCCGATGCCATCGCCGCCGGTGCGCGCACCGAAGAGGATCACCTTGTTTCCGGCGCCGCGCGCGTTGGCGAGATGCAGGTCTTCGTGACGCAGTACGCCGACGGAGAGCGCGTTGACGAGCGGGTTGCCCTGATACACGGCGTCGAAGTACGTCTCGCCGCCGATGTTGGGCAGGCCGAGGCAGTTGCCGTAGAACGAGATGCCCGAGACCACGCCGTGCACGACGCGCGCGGTGTCGGGGTCGTTGATGTCTCCGAAGCGCAGGGCGTCCATGACGGCGACCGGGCGGGCGCCCATCGAGATGATGTCGCGCACGATTCCGCCGACGCCGGTCGCGGCGCCCTGGAATGGCTCAATATACGAGGGGTGGTTGTGCGATTCGATCTTGAAGGTGACGGCCCACCCCTCGCCCACGTCGAGCACGCCGGCGTTCTCGCCCATGCCCACCATGAGGTTCTTCTTCATCTCGGGGGAGACCTTGTCGCCGAACTGGCGCAGGTACATCTTCGAGCTCTTGTAGGAGCAGTGCTCGCTCCACATCACGGAGTACATGGCGAGCTCGCCCGAGGTGGGGCGGCGGCCGAGGATCTCGCGGATCTTCGCGTACTCGTCGGCCTTGAGCCCGAGGGCGCCGTAGGGCTGGTCCTTCTCGGGCGTGGCGGCGGCGTTCGCGACGGTGTCGGCGACGCCGCGAGAGTGGGTGGTGGAAACAGCGGTCACGTGGCGTTCTCCCAGATATAGCGGATGCTTGACCAGCTCAGTCTATCCGTCGCCCCGCTGGACACCCGCGACTTCCCGCGCACGGAGGTCCTTCCGCAGGATCTTTCCGGACGCGGACTTCGGAATCACGTCGATGAACTCCACGACCCGCACCTTCTTGTGCGGGGCGACGCGCTCGGAAACCCACTCCATGAGCACCTCGGCCGTGACGAGATCCACTGCAACGGCCACGATGAAGGCCTTCGGAATCTCCTGGCCGTCGGCGTCCCGCACCCCGATCACCGCGACATCCGCGACGTGGGTGTGGCTCAGCAGCAGCGCCTCGAGCTCGGCGGGCGGGATCTGGTAACCCTTGTACTTGATGAGTTCCTTGCTGCGATCCACGATGCGCACCACGCCCTCGGCGCTCACCGTCGCGACATCGCCGGTGTGCAGAAAGCCGTCGGCGTCGATCGTCTCTCGGGTCGCCTGGTCGTTGCCGAGGTAGCCGAGCATCACGTTCGGACCACGCACCAGCAGCTCACCCGGGTCGCTCACCCCGTCGACCGGAAGCGGAATTTCCTCGCCTGTTTCCAGCGACACGAGCATGCATTCCATGTTGGGGATGGTGACACCGACCGAGTCCCGGGATATCTGCGGTGCGTCGATCGGGATCAGGTGGCTGACCGGACTCGCCTCGGTCATGCCGTAGCCCTGCAGTATCCGACAGTCCAGTCGGGTCGCCACCGCCTGGGCGAGCGCGCCGTCGAGCGGGGCCGCGCCGGAGAGGATCGTGTGCACACTGGACATGTCGTACTCCTCGACCAGCGGATGCTTCGCCAAAGCCACGGCAATCGGCGGCGCGATGAACACGTAACTGCACCGTTCGTCCTGGATCATCCGCAGAAATTCGGTCAGGTCGAACCTGGCCATGGTCACCAGGGTTGCCCGCTGCTTGAACGCGAGGTTGAGCAGCACGGTCATGCCGTAGATGTGAAAGAACGGGAGCAGGGCCAGCACGCGGTCTTCCTGCACGACGCCGATCAGCTCGCGGGCCTGCTGCACGTTCGCGACCAGGTTGCGGTGGCTGAGCATGACGCCCTTGGCGCGTCCGGTGGTCCCCGATGAGAACGGCAGCACGGCCACGTGCGTTGCGGAGTCTACGGATACCTGGGGCACCGGGGCATCCGTCGCCAACAGGTCGGCGAGCGACGGATGCCCCGGTGCGCCATCGAGCACCACGACATGGTCATCGGTCAGGCCGGCGGACGCGGCCGCCTCGCTCGCGCCTTCGAGCAGCGGGCCGACCGTCATGAGCCAGGTCGCGCCGGAGCCCTCGAGCTGGCTCTGGATTTCCCCGGGCGTGTACAGCGAATTGACGGTGGTGACCGTGGCGCCCGAGCGCAGGATGCCGTGAAACACGCTCGCGAACGCCGGAATGTTCGGGCAGAGCAGCGCCACCACGGTGCCGGTCGCCACGCCACGCTCGGCGAGGGCCGCGGCCACCCGGTTGATCTGGCTCACCAGGGTTCGATAGCTCGTTGCCGCGCCGGTGGTTCCGTCGACGATCGCAATCTGGTCGAGCTCGGCGTCGGTGAGATCGCCGAAGAGGTAGTCGTAGATGCTGTCATCGGGAATGACGACCGGGGCGTACGGGCTTGTGAACACGAATAATCTCCTTTGATCAGGCGTTTCATGCCGATTATCCGTGGCTGCGCCCGGAGTCGTCATGGCACAGGCTACCGCGCGGCACGGGGCACCGACTGACGGTTTGCCGACAGCGATTCAGGAACTGAGTTCGGGGCGGTCGAGGTGAGGGCGATAACCCTGATCGGTCGCCCAACGCAACCAGTTCTGCGGCAACCACGTGCCGTCCCGCAGCTGCGGGTGGGACGGATGCCGGCGCAGGGCCCACAGCGCGAAAATCAACTCGGACCATTCCGAGTTCAGGCGCCAGGTGACCGGGCCGGTGGTCGACTGAGCCTGCATGGTCACCCGATTGAATGCGACGACCTGCATGAGATGGATGGACTCCCAGCCCCAAGGGAAGAGGCCCTCCATGGTCTGCACATAGAATCCCGCATTGGTCACGAAGACCGTTCCGCCGAACAGGGGTCGCCAGGCCTGCTGTGCATTCGCGGCGGCCTGACTGCGTCTCGACGCATTGCCGGCGGCGCTCGCCGCGAGCGTGCCCGCGGCGAGGGCCAGGCCGAAAACGCCGGTGCCGAAGGCGAAGGTGGTCGATCGATCATAGGAACCGTCGCCGGCGGCGTAGAACGAGTCGACGAAGAGATCCCCCGCTGCCAGGGCTGTCTCACCCTGGCCGAGCGGAAACAGGGTATCGATCCGATGCTCCGGCACGCGGCCGTGCACCGTGTCGAAGACAATGTGGCACGACGTCCAGAGCGCCGTGTCGGCGGGGAGCCAGACACGCGCGCCCGTTTTCGGAGGGCGTTCCGAGGAAGTGGCCACACCCGAGATTAGCGCGCTGAATGCCGTGCGGTCAGGTGCTTCTCAAAGGATTTGAGTGGCGATATGCTGTGCGCAACATCCGAAAGTCCCTCTTGGGGGCGCCACCGCCGAGGACACCATGTCTAACCCGTCCACTTCGGGCCCCGAACAACCGCCGCCGCGCCCCGTTCAGTATCAGGCAAGCGGCTACTCGCCGTACAACGCGCCGGTGGCGTACCAGGTCGGTTATGCCGCCCCCTCACCCACTGGACTGAGCGTCACCTCGCTGGTGCTCGGCCTCGTGTCCATCTTTTTCGGCTTCACGTTTCTCGTGCCGCTGGGCGCCTTGATCTTCGGAATCATCGGTCTGAAGCGAGAGCCGACCGGCCGCGGAATGGCGATCACCGGAATCGTGATCGGAGGGCTCTTCATGCTGTTCTGGATTGTCTTCGGCGGTGGAATTCTCGCCCTGATCCTCGGCGCGATGTCGATGGCGACGGTAAGCTACTAGCGCTCCCTGAGCGACTCCCGCAGGGAACACAGGCAAGATAGAGCCATGAAACTGCAGACCTTGCCGAACACGAACCTCGAAACGTCCAGCATCGTCCTCGGGCTGATGAGGATCTCCGCGATGACCGACTCCGACATTCGCCAGCTGGTGGGCGGTGCCCGTGATGCCGGTATCAGCTTCTTCGACCACGCCGACATCTACGGCGCGCAGCCGCACGAGTGCGAGAAACGTTTCGGCGACGCCGTCACGTTCACCGCCGCCGAGCGTGCGGACGTCACGATCCAGTCGAAGGTCGGCATCCGCGAGGGCTTCTGGGACTTCTCCACCGAACACATCCTGCGTTCCGTGGACGAATCGTTGGCGGCACTGCGGACCGATTACCTGGACCTGTTGTTGCTGCACCGTCCCGACGCCCTCGTGGAGCCCAATGAGGTGGCCGCCGCCTTCGACGCACTGCAGGCGTCCGGCAAGGTGCGCCATTTCGGCGTCTCCAATCACACGCCGGGACAGATTGAGCTGCTCAAGAGCTCGGTGATCCAGCCTCTCGTCGTCAACCAGGTGCAGCTGAGCATCACGCACGCGCCCATGATCACCGCGGGGATGTCCGCCAATATGGCCGGCCTCGACCAGTCCGTGGACCGTGGCTACGGCATTCTGGACCATGCTCGGCTCAACGGCATCACCCTGCAGGCGTGGTCACCCTTCCAGAAGGGGTTCTTTGACGGGATCTTCCTCGGCGATCGCGAGACGTATGCGGCCCTGAACGACGTCATCGACGAACTTGCCGTGGCGTATGACGTGACGCCGGCCGCGATTGCCGTCGCGTGGATCACCCGGCATCCGGCCAACATCCAGGTGGTGCTGGGGACCACGAATCTCGGTCACCTCACCGACGCCGCGGCCGGGGCCGACGTGCCGCTGACCCGCCCGGAGTGGTACCGCCTCTTCACCGCGGCGGGCCATGTGCTTCCCTGAGTTGCGGTAGCCGGTGGCGAACGGTCCGGCTTCGGCGCCCCAGGCGCCCCAGGCGCCCCAGGCGCCCCAGGCGCGGAATCGTTCGGGTCGGATGCCTCAGCTGCCGCCGCCGGGAGGCCCGACCGTGAGCAGCGCGGTCATGATCGCAACCAGGCCGAGCGCGAGCGCGGCCGTGAACAGCGCGGGCCGAACCAGCATCCAGCGGAGCAGGGCACTGATCCGGGTGTGATCCCGTGGGTCGTCGGTGCGGGTGCGGCGCCATCCGCCGTCGAGCAGGCCGCGCTTTTCGAGACCGCGGTCGAGGGGAATGGTGCCGAAAGGAATGATGGCGGTGACGATCGCGAGCGCCGTGAGTCGCGGGCCCCAATGCTGGTTCACGGCGAGGAGCACCGCCGTCATTCCGAATGCGATGAAGACCAGTCCATGCAGAAATCCACCGACTTGCACGCCCGCTTCGCCGGCGCTGAATACGTACTTCAGGAGCATCCCGGTGATGAGCAGCGCCCAGGTGATGGCCTCGGCGATGGCGACGGATCGAAACAACAGGCGGGGAGACACGAAGAAAACACTCCAGGGGTGAGGACGGCGGGTGATGCCCTGCAATCCTTGCAGACCGATCTGCGGATTGCCCGCGCGGGCCTCCGACGAAACTGGACACTCGCTGTGAAACTTGCAGTCCTGTAAGTTTGCAATTGCGCAATAAAGCAGCGCGCGCAAGAATTTCCCTTGTGACTATCGAATCGAAAAAATCAGGCCTGGGCCTGCGCGACCGCAAACGCCTGGAAACGAGGGCGCGGTTGGAGGACGCCGCCGTCACGCTCGTGCTGCGCGACGGACTCGAGCAGACGACGGTGGATGCCATCAGCGAGCTTGCCGACGTCTCTCCGCGCACCTTCTTCAACTACTTCGAGAGCAAGGACGCTGCCATCATCGGGCTCCGCCACATGGAGCTCTCCGCGGAGGAGCTCGCCGCCGAGTGCGCGCGCGTCGAAGAAATCGGAACGATCGCCACGGTCGTTCACCTGCTGATCACCGTGATCGGCCCGCCGTCGACCCGGGTGACGATGCGCGCAGACCGCCTCGAGATCCTGCGGCGCCACCCGCACCTCATGTCCGCTCAACTCGCGCAGTTCACGCGCCTGACGACCGAATTCACCGACGCGGTGCAGACAATCCTCTCGCGAGACCGACGATTCGACACCGATGTGGCCGCGGACCGAGCGGCATCCGCGGACCTCGTGCTCGCTCTGTGCGGGGGCGCGGTGCGCGTGGCCGTCAAGGAATGGGCCGAGGCCACGGAAACACGATCGAGCACCAACACGCCAGGCAGCAGCACCCACGAACTTGAATGCCGGGCGCTCGCGCTCGCGACAGACCTACTGGAGAGACTCCGATGACCGATACACGCACCGCCCCACCGGCCAGGCCGGCAGCAACCGAGAACCCCGGCAAACGCCACATTCTGCTCGTGTTCGCGGGTCTCCTGGTGACGATGCTGCTCGCCTCCCTGGACCAGACCATTTTCAGCACCGCGCTTCCCACGATCGTGGGCGAGCTCAACGGTGTCGACCACATGCTGTGGGTGACGACGGCGTACATCCTCGCTGCCACGGTCATGCTGCCCGTCTATGGCAAGATCGGCGACCTCATCGGCCGCCGGGGCCTGCTCATCGGAGCGATCAGTATCTTCATCGTGGGGTCGATCGTGGGCGGGCTCGCCGCCGATATGACCTGGCTCATCATCGGCCGCGCCGTGCAGGGCCTCGGCGGCGGTGGGCTCATGATCCTCTCCCAGGCGATCATCGCCGACGTTGTTCCGGCCCGCGATCGCGGCAAATACATGGGCATCATGGGCGGCGTTTTCGCGCTGTCCTCGGTGGCCGGCCCGCTGCTCGGTGGCTGGTTCACGGAGAGCATCGGCTGGCGCTGGGCGTTCTGGATGAACATCCCCCTCGGAGCCCTCGCCATCGTCTCGGCGGTCTTCTTCCTGCGCCTGCCGAAGGTCAAGCACGACCGCCCGAAGCTCGACGTGGCCGGTATGGGTCTGCTCGCCATCGCATCGACGGGCCTCGTGCTCGTCAGCACCTGGGGCGGCACGACCTACGACTGGGACTCGCTGCTGATCATGTCCCTGATCGTGGCCACTCTCGTGGCCGCCGTGGCGTTCGTGACGGTCGAGCGCCGGGCCGCCGAACCGATCATGCCGCTGCACATGTTCAAGGACCGCAACTTCAACCTCACGACGGGCGCCGGTCTCATCATCGGCGTCGCCATGTTCGGCGCCCTGGCCTACCTGCCCACGTACCTGCAGATGGTGACCGGCGCGAACGCCACACAGGCCGGGTTCCTGATGATCCCGATGATGGCCGCCCTGCTCGTGAGCTCGGTGGTTTCTGGCCAGCTGGTGAGCAAAACCGGGCGTTACAAGTTGTTTCCGATCGCGGGCACCCTGTTGGTGGCCGTCGCGCTCGTGCTGCTCTCCACGATGACGCCGACTCTGCCCATTTGGGTGCTGTGCAGCTACCTTGCCGTGATGGGCCTCGGGCTCGGCCTGAGCATGCAGATTCTCATCCTGATCGTGCAGAACTCCTTCCCCAACACCGAGGTCGGCACAGCCACGGCTTCGAACAACTACTTCCGCCAGATCGGCGCTTCCCTCGGCGCCGCGGTGGTCGGCAGCCTCTTCGTTTCCAGGCTCGGTGATTTGCTCGAGGAGCGGATGCCCGCGGCCTCCGGCGCAAGCGGAGCCTCGAACTCCTTCACCCCGGGCATGGTTCGCGACCTGCCGGAATCCGTGCGGAGCATCATCGTGGGCTCCTACAACGACGCCCTCACGCCGGTGTTCCTCTACCTCGTGCCGCTGGTCCTCGTTGCCGTCGTCTTGCTCAGTCTCGTGAAAGAGAAGCCGCTGGCCACCACGATCGAGCACGACATTCTGCCCGAAACGCTCGAAACCGACGGCGCTACCTTCGTTCGCCTCGAGCCCCGGACGGTTGGGGAAGACGTCGAGGCCGAGCAATCGGCATCCGCTCGTCCGCTTTCGCCCACGACCTAGACCGCCCACCGCATCGCATTCTGCCTTCGTGTCCGCCTTTGTGCGGGCTATCCACAGGCCAGGAGAATCAATAGCGTTGCTGGGGAGTTGGCCATGATCGCCGGGAGCTCGCGGCCGCACACGTGCGGGGCTGGCCCTCGGACGCCGATCACCGCGTCGCCTTTTCGTCTGCCAGTGTCGGCCGTCTCTGCCGTCCGCGGACGCGGGCGCGGGGCCGGATGACGGCTTATTCGGAGCCGTCACGGATAAGGAGCAGGATGTTCAGTTCCCCTACCAGCAGTACTTCGAACACCACCGGACGCCGACGAGGAGTGGCCGCAGGCATCGCCCTGACGGCGGCGCTGAGCGCCACCTTCCTGGCGCCCGGGATCGCCCAGGCTGCCCCACCGCCGAAGACGCAGCTCGTTCATGGAGCTGTGATGAACTACGCGATCAACGTCACCAAGGCGAATCAGGGCCAGACGAGGAAGGCCGAGCGGGCCGTCGCCCAGGCCGGGGGTGAGGTCGTGGCCTCGTACGACGAGATCGGCGTGGTGATCGCACAGTCCGACAACACCGTCTTCGCCGACACCGTGCGCCTGGACAGGGCGGTCGAATCGGTTGGGGCAACCCGCACCGCTCCCGTCGGTGCCGCGGATGCCACCTACCTCGGCGATGCGAGCACGAATACACCCGAGCGGCGCAGCGCCGCCGTGACCAAGGACATGGGAGTGGAGTCCTCCGGCGACGTGGTCTCGGACCCCCGCGAGGCGGAGCAGTGGGACATGGCGCTGATCGGAGCCGACGCGGCGCACCAGGTCACCGACGGCGACCGCAACGTGCTCGTGGCCGTTCTTGACTCGGGCATCGAGGCCACGCATCCCGACCTCGCCGCCAACATTGATGCGTCCCTATCCGCCGGCTGCATCAGCGGTGTGCCCGACACGGGCCCGACGGCGTGGCAACCCACGACAAGTTCGCATGGCACGCACGTGGCCGGCACGATCGCCGCCGCCCGCAACGGCGTGGGCATCGTGGGCGTCGCCCCGAACGTGCGCCTGTCCTCGGTGAAGGTTGTCAACGATGACGGCTTCATCTACCCCGAGGCCGCCATCTGCGGCTTCATGTACGCCACCGCAACCGGAGCCGACGTGACCAATAACAGTTACTACATCGACCCGTGGATGTTCTGGTGCGACAACGACGCCGACCAGGCCGCCGTCAAGACGGCCGTCGACCGCGCGGTGCAGTACTCGCAGAAGAAGGGCGTCGTGAACGTTGCCGCCGCCGGTAACTCGAACATCGACCTCGCCAACAAAACGACGGATGACTCGAGCCCGAACGACACGACCCCGGCACTTCGCTCCGTCTCCACCGGTTGCGCGGACATCCCTGCTGAGCTCGACGGGGTCGTGACGGTCTCCTCCGCCACGAAGACGAGCGCGAAGTCGGGCTTCTCCAACTTCGGTCTCGACGTGATCGACGTCACCGCACCCGGGTCCGCGATCCTGTCGACGGTCACGGGTGGGGGCTACGCCATCTACTCGGGCACCTCAATGGCATCCCCGCACGCGGCCGGGGTAGCCGCCCTGATCAAGTCCACGCACCCGCGGCTGTCCGGCCAGGCACTTGCCGGCCGGCTCTCCGAGCAAGCCGCCGACCTGTCGTGCCCGGTCGGGTCCCTCCAGTGCGTGGGCAGCGCCGCCGACAACGGCTTCTTCGGTGAGGGCATGGTGGACGCCCGCATAGCCGTGCAGAAGTAGACGAAACTGCGTGGGGCGAACGGCTGCAGCCGTCCGCCTCTCCGCGGGTCAGCATCCGTCCCCGTCGTACCGGGGCGGACAGGTCAGACGATGGCGAACGGCGGCGAGTCGAGTCCGGCGGCCAGCGCCTCGGCCGGGCGGATGCCGGTGGCCACGATGCGGTTGTCCGCGTCGACGTGCACGACCCGCGGCGTGTGCTCGCGGGCCTCTTCGGTGCTCATCAGCCCGTAAGCGATGACAATCACAATGTCGCCCGGACGGATCAGGTGCGCGGCGGCGCCGTTGATGCCGAGCACGCCGCTGCCCGCCTCTCCCTCGATCACGTAGGTTTCGAGGCGGGCGCCGTTGGTCACGTCCACGATCGCCACCTTCTCGCCCGGCAGCACATCGGCGGCCGTGAGCAGGTCACGGTCGATGGTCACCGAACCGACGTAGTTCACGTCGGCGTGGGTGACGGTGGCGCGGTGGATCTTGGCGGTGAACATGGTTCGCAACACGGCTGTACTCATCCTTGCCTGGGTCGGATGTTGACCGAGGGGTTTCTTGACGCGCGGGTCAGGCGCCGACGAGTGCCCGCTCGATCACGGAGGTGAAGAACGTGAGCCCGTCGGTGCCGCTGCGCATGGCGTCGGCGGTGTCGGGGCCGAAACCGGCCTCGACGGCGTGCTCGGGGTGCGGCATGAGGCCGACGACGTTGCCGCGCGCGTTCGTGACGCCGGCGATGTCGTTGAGCGAACCGTTCGGGTTCACTCCGAGGTAGCGGAAGGCCACCTGGCCGTCGCCCTCGAGGCGCGCAAGCGTGTCGGCGGACGCGATGAAGGCGCCCTCGCCGTTCTTGAGCGGAATGGTGATCTCCTGACCGGTGGTGAATCCACCGGTCCAGTCGGTCGACGTGTTCTCGACGCGCAACTGCTGGTCACGGCAGATGAAACGCCCGCCCTCGTTGCGGATGAGTCCGCCGTCGAGCAGATGTGCCTCGGCGAGCATTTGGAATCCGTTGCAGATTCCGAGCACCGGCATCCCCTTGTTCGCCGCGTCGATGACCTCGGTCATGATCGGCGACAGGCTCGCGATAGCACCGCAGCGCAGGTAGTCCCCGTAGCTGAAGCCACCGGGAAGCACGAGCGCGTCAACGCCGTGCAGGTCGTGGTCGCCGTGCCAGAGGGCAACGGGCTCCGCACCGGCCAGTCGGATCGCGCGCTGCGCGTCACGATCGTCGAGGGAACCGGGGAAGGTTACGACGCCGATGCGCACTAGTTGGCCGGTTCGACGACGTGGATGCCGACGACATCCTCGATCACGGAGTTGGAGAGCACGGTGTCGGCGAGCTCGGCGACGGCCGCGAGGGCGGCAGCATCCGCCGGTCCGTCGATCGTGATCTCAAAACGCTTGCCGACGCGCACGTCGGAAAACTGGGTCTGACCGAGGCGACCGAGGGCGCCGGCTACGGCCTTGCCCTGCGGGTCAAGCAGCTCGGCCTTGGGCATAACTTCTACAACAATTGTGGGCACAGCGCACTCCGCTTTGGTTCGAGGGTGGATGGGTCGATTCTACAGGTCGACGCGCCTACGCCGTCAGCCCGCTCTGGCCGAGCAGCACGCCACGCAGTACGTCGCGGATCGCGGCGAGGCCGTCGTAGGTCTCCACAAAGCTTGTGCTGAGCGGCGACAGGCCGATCCGGAGCCCGTTCGGGCTGCGGAAATCCGGGATCACGTCGTACGCCCAGAGGGTCGTGGTGACCTGGCGCATGGCCGGGTGGTTGATTGTGACGTGACCGCCGCGGTGCGAGCTCTCCCGCGGGGAGGCCACGGTGACGCCCATCGGTGCCAGCCACTCATCGGCGAGGGCAATCGCGAACTCGGTCAGCGCCACCGATTTGGCGCGCACCTGTTCGATGCCGGCCTCCTCGATCATGCCGATTGTGTCCTGCATGGCGAGCATGGCCACAATCGCTGGTGTGCCGCTCATGAAGCGACGGATGCCGGTTGCCGGAACATACTCCGGTCCCATCGCAAAGACGTCCCGAGCGCCCATCCAGCCCTGAATCGGCTGCACGAGCACGTCCTGCAGGTCGGCGCGCACGTAGCCGAAGGCGGGGGAGCCTGGACCGCCGTTGAGGTACTTGTAGGAGCACCCCACGGCGAGATCGACATCGCAGAGGTCGAGTTCCACCGGGATTGAGCCGGTGGAATGGGAGAGATCCCACAGCACGAGGGCGTCGTGCTCGTGTGCGATCGTGGTGATCCGGCGCATGTCCGCAATGTACCCGGAGCGGTAGGCCACGTGACTCAGCACCACAAGGGCGGTGCGCGGTCCCACGGCGTCGCGCACCTGCTCCGGCGTCACACCGCCCTCGGTCGACGACACGATCCAACGCAGGCTCAGCCCGCGTTCGGCGGCGATGCCCTCGAGCACGTACCGGTCGGTGGGAAAGTTGTCGGAGTCGAGCACGATCTCCGTGCGTCCGGGTCGGGAATCCACCGCGGCGCGCGCGAGCTTATACAGCAACACCGTCGTCGAGTCGCCCACGAAGGTCTGGCCCGGTGCCGCACCGATCACCGAACGGCCGAGATCGTCGCCGATGCGCAATGGCAGCTCCATCCACGATTCGTCCCAGCCGCGGATCAGGCGTTCTCCCCAGGCGTGGGTGATGAACTCGGCGATGCGTTCCGCGCTGGCCTTCGTCGGCCGTCCCAGGGAGTTCCCATCGAGGTACGCCAGGGGGTTGGCGTCGTCCGGGAGGGCATCCGTTCCGATGAAGCGCGGCCGGTAGTGCGCGAGCCCGTCGATGCGGTCCATCCGGCGGGCGAAGGTGAGGTGGGGATCGATGCCGGATGTCGGGTCAAACTGCGTTGTCATGCGCGTCCTTCTGGTCGTCGGCGTCGTGGGCTTCCGAGTGCGGCGATGGGCGAGTCACCGCGCGGGCGGTGCACAACCAGGCCACGAAATCGGTCGGGTCGCTCGGGCGCTCGCCCGCAATAACGGTAACGCGCCCGGTGTCGCCCGGGCTCCAGCTCAGCCCCGCGTCGTTCGTGAGGGCATCGATCACGTCGTCGGGTGACAGGCCGGCGCCGAGGAGCGCCTCGATCTCCCGCCGATTGAGCCCCACCGGCAGCGGGCCGTTCCCCATATCGGTGCCGTACAGCACCCGGCCGCCCGCGGCGTGAAACCGGGCCAGATTGTCGCTCGCCAGATCGAACGCGGCGGTGCGGCGCCCGTGCCCATGAATGTCGAGGGTACTGATCCACGTCATTGGCCCTGCCATGGCGGTCACGAGGTGATCGTCCAGCCGCTCGCTGAACGGGGTGTGCGCGAACATGTCCACGCCGGCCGCACCGGCACGTTGCGCCTGCCCGGAGCCCTCCGCATGGGCGACGACGGGCAACCCGTGCATGCGTGCGCGCGCCACGATCGCCGCCAGCACGTCGTCGGCGAGCACCGGGCCGGCCTCCGAGTTGAGTGTGACCTTCACCACGGATGCTCCGGCCGCGGACTGCCGATCGACCGCGCTCGCGGCATCCGCGCGGCTCGCCACTGCGCACACGCTCCCGGGCGGGGCCCAGGACTGCCGTGCCGGGTAGCCGCCGGGCGCCGTGAGGAACTGATTGGCGTATGCCGCCTCGGGCGTGTCGGGCATTGTTGCTGCGGGGAGGCCCCCGAGGTCGAGCACCCGGCCGATGCCGCCGGAGAGCAGAGTCGACGGGTCGATGAGGGTGAGGTGAACGTGGGCGTCGAGAAACAGCGGGAGGGTGGTCATGTGGGCTCCTGGGTCAGCGTCCGATCTCGGTGCGCACGGCAAACAACTCGGGGAAAAACGTGAGCTCGAGCGCCTTCTGCAGAAACGCGGCGCCGCTCGACCCGCCCGTACCGGGCTTCATTCCAATGATCCGCTGCACGGTCTTGAGATGCCGGAACCGCCACAACTGGAAGTTGTCCTCGAGGTCGACGAGTTCTTCGCACGCCTCGTAGGCGTTCCAATGTTCGCTCGCGTTCTCGTAGATGCGGCGGAACGTGGCCACGAGCTCGGGGTGGAAGACCCAGGCTTCGGTCACATCCCGGTTGAGCACGTCGAGGGGGATATCGAAGCCGTTCCTCGCGAGATAGCGCAGGAACTCGTCGTAGATGCTCGGGGCATCGAACACCTCGGTGAGGACTGCGAGAGCAGCGGGGTCACTCGCAAACACGCTGAGCATCCGTTTGTTCTTGTTGCCGAGGGCGAACTCGACCGCACGATACTGGTATGACTGAAACCCGGAGGAGTTGCCGAGGAACCCGCGAAACTCTGCATATTCGGTGGGGGTCAGGGTTGCGAGCACCGACCATTGCTCCGTGAGGGTGCGCTGGATGTGCTTGACCCTGGCGATGCGCTTCAACGCCGGCGCGAGGTCATCCAGCCGCAGTGATTCCGTCGCAGCCCGCAGCTCGTGCAGCATGAGCTTGAGCCACAGCTCGGTCGTCTGGTGCTGAATGATGAACAGCAGCTCATCGTGGTGCTCCGGCACACTCACCGGCTTCTGTGCTGCGAGCAGGGTCGGCAGATCCAGGTAGGCGCCGTAGCTCATTCGCTCCCGAAAATCCGTGACGATCTCGGGGTCAAACTCTCGGGTGTTGTGCTCGACGGGCATGGGTGTTCCTTTTCTGAACCAGAGGGGTGGCCGCGGTGCCAGCTTCCTTCCCTGAATTGTCCGGTTTCGCTCGCATTCACGCAACACCGACACCGCTGCACGGGCGCACGGAGGATTCCCTCCGTGAATCCGGAGACGGGGGACCTAGAATCATGTTTATGACCTCGTCGACCCGAACCCCCCAGGAGGGTTCGCAACCCCGGCGCCGCGATGCGCGGCAGAACCGGGAACGCCTGGTGACCGAGGCGCGGGCCCTGTTCGCGACCGACGGCGTCGATGCTTCCCTCGAAGAAATCGCGCGCCGTGCCGACGTGGGAGTGGCCACGCTGTACCGAAACTTTCCGACGCGTGACGACCTGGTGCGGTCCCTGTTTGAGCTGGCCCTCGCCGACCTGGCCTCCGTGCGCGGTGAGATCGAGGCCGCGCCGACGGCGTGGGACGGCGTCGTCATCTACAGCGAGCGCGTCGCCGAGTGGCTCGTGGCCGACCCGGCCCTGCCGTCGATTCTGAAGCGGATGGCCTTGATTGATCCGGCGAACCGGCCGGCGGCCCAGTTCGACACGTTCATTGCCGGCCTTGTCGCCCAGGCCAAAAAGGACGGCGATCTGCGGTCCGACGTCGACGCGGTGGACATTGCTGTGCTCGTGACCATGGTGGGCTCGCTCGGAACCCTCGGGGACGGCTATGCCGGCCAGTGGCGTCGGCAGCTGTCGATCGTGCTCGATGGTCTGCGATCGGCCGAGGCGACCAGGCCGAAGCTCCCCGGTCGTCCGCTCACCGCCAAGGAGTTCCGCGCGTCCCTGCACGGCCTGACGCGTCGCGCCAAGCGCGCCGGCCGCTCCGGCCGCTCCGGCCACGGCCCCGCGGCGTAACGGCGCTGCGCTGCTAGTCCTGATGCAGGCGGATGAGGTTGCCGCAGGTGTCGTCGAAATCGGCCGTTGTGCCGAATTCGTCAGTGCTGGGTTCGACCTCGAACCGCACGCCGAGAGCCACCAGACGGTCGCGTTCCGCCCGCACGTCGGGGGAGCCGAAGACGATCGCGGGCAGGCCGAGGCGGGCGATGCCCTCTTGATAGGACCTGGCCACCTTGGTGTCGGTGGGCTCCAGTAGCAGCCCGACACCGTCCGGGTCTTCCGGCGAACGGACGATGTAGAGTTCGGCCTCCGGTACCTTCATGAGCTCTTCGAATCCGAGGATCTTCGTGTAGAAGTCGAACGCGTCTGCGGCATCCTTCACATGGATGCTGCACATTTTGATTCTCATGCGTACGAGACTACCGAAACCGTGTTTCATGGCCGTTTCGGCCGCCACCGGGCGTCACAAGCGGTGACGCGGGACGCGGGTGAGGCGCTCGAGCAGTTCACGGTAGCGCGCGGCGGTCTGCTCCACGATGGCGGCGGGCAGCGCCGGGGGAGTGCCGTCACCGGCCCAGTTCGCGGCGAGCCAGTCGCGAACGATCTGTTTGTCAAAACTTGCCATGCGCGACTCCGGGGTCGTGCCGGTGTGCCAGGCCTCCGCGTCCCAGTAGCGGCTGGAATCGCTTGTGAGCACCTCATCGGCGAGCGTCGTGATGCCCGTCGCGCGATTCGCCCCGAACTCGAATTTGGTGTCGGCGAGGATCACGCCGGCGTTCTCGGCGATCGTCGACGCCGTCGTGAAAAGCGCCAGGGACAGGTCCCGCAGTTCGGCCGCCACGGTCTCGCCGACGAGCTCGACGGTGCGCTCGAACGAGATGTTCTCGTCGTGCTCGCCCATCGGGGCCTTCCAGGCCGGCGTGTAAATGGGCTCAGGGAGCCGGTCGCCGTTGGTGAGACCGGCCGGCAGGGCAATGCCGCATACGGACTGGCTGAGCTGGTATTCCTTCCAGCCGGATCCGGTGAGGTAGCCGCGTACGACGCATTCGACCGGGAACATATCGAGTGTGGTGCAGAGCATGGCGCGACCGGCGACGGCGGCCGGAATGAGCTCACGCACGGTGTCGCCCACCAGCTCATGGTCGGCCAGGAGGTGGTTCGGCACCTGGGTCAGTCGATCGAACCACCACAGGCTCAAGGTCGTGAGCAGCTCTCCCTTGCCGGGGATCCCTGGCTCCAGCACATGATCGAACGCACTCACTCGATCGCTCGCGACCACGAGCACACGTTCGGCGTCGACCAGGTCGGTCGGGGCACCCGCGGCGTCGGGAACGTACAGGTCGCGCACCTTGCCCGAGTAGGCGTGTCGCCACCCCGGCAGGTCGAGGGCGACGGATGCTGTGGGCTGCGCGGATTCGGTCACGCTTACATTCTGTCGTACTCGGCCCGGCCATAGGGGACCCGCGGCTGCGACGGCCCGGTCCCGGTTCCGGCTTGTACAGTGAGATCTTGAGGCGTGGTGACAGCGCCCCGCGCCCGCACGGCGCCACCGGGCGCACAACGAGCACGGCGAGCGGACGCGACACCGGCTCCGCGATTTTCCGAAAGGTGCCCGACGTGACCGACGCTGCCGCAGCGAAGAAGAGCCACCTGACCGCGACTGAACTCATCGCGGTCGTCCTCGACCCTGGGACGTTCGTGTCCTGGGACGAGCCGGTCGTCGATCCCGAACCGAGCGAGGCCTACGCGAGCGATCTGCTGCGGGCGCGGGCGAAGAGCGGTGTCGATGAGTCTGTGCTCACGGGGGAGGGACTCATCCGCGGCAGACGTGTGGCCGTCGTCGTGAGCGAATTCTCGTTCCTGGCCGGCTCGATCGGGCTGTCGGCCGCGGACCGGATCGTCGGCGCCATCGAGCGAGCCACCCGCTCCGGGCTGCCGTTGCTGGCAGGACCGGCCTCCGGCGGCACCCGCATGCAGGAGGGGACGCTCGCGTTCCTGTCGATGGTGAAAATCACCGCGGCGGTGCTCGCGCACCGCCAGGCCGGGCTCCCGTACCTGGTGTACCTGCGCCACCCGACGACCGGCGGCGTGATGGCGTCTTGGGGGTCGCTGGGCCACGTGACGGTGGCCGAACCGGGAGCGCTGCTGGGGTTTCTCGGCCCGCGCGTCTACGAGGCGCTCCACGGCAAGCCCTTCCCTCCCGGGGTGCAGGTCGCCGAGAACCTGTTCGACAAGGGCATCATCGACGCGGTCCTGCCCCCCGAGCAGCTGCCCGAGCTGCTGGACCGAGTGCTGACCGTGCTCGTGTCGCCGCAGGCGTCCGTCGTCGCCCCCGCCTCACTGGCCGTGCGGCCTGTCGCGGCAGCAGCGTGGACCTCCATTGGCATCTCGCGCAACCCGCGGCGACCCGACCTGCGCCAGCTGCTCGCCTGGGGCGCGCATGACGTGCTGCCCCTCAACGGCACCGGACAGGGCGAAAACGACCCGGCGCTCATGCTCGCCATGGCACGCTTCGGGGAGCAGGGCTGCATCGTTCTCGGACACAGCCGCCCGCGGCCCTCCCAAGACACACAGATGGGGCCGGCGTCGTTGCGGGAGGCCCGCCGCGGTATGCGACTGGCCGAAGAACTGGGGCTCCCGCTCCTGACCGTGATCGACACCGCGGGCGCCGCGCTGTCGAAGGAGGCGGAGGAGGGCGGCATGGCCGGGGAAATCGCCCGCTCACTGCTGGACCTGATCGGGGTGCGCTCACCGACGGTGTCCGTGCTGCTCGGGCAGGGCGCTGGCGGCGGGGCGCTCGCCCTCCTGCCGGCGGATCGCACCATTGCTGCGCAGCACGCTTGGCTCTCACCCCTCCCGCCGGAGGGGGCGAGCGCCATCGTGCACCGCAGCACCGCCTTCGCGCCCGAGATGTCCGAGGCGCAGGGCGTGAACGTGGCCGCGCTGCACGCCAACGGCGTCGTCGACCACATCGTCGACGAACGTCCCGACGCGGCGGAGGAGGGCAAGGCATTCTGCCGACGGATGGCCGCGGCCATCGAGTATGAACTCTCCACGCTCCGCGCCACCCCGATCGACGCCCTGCTGCCTAACCGCGTCGCCAAGTACCAGCGCCTCGGCCGCCGCGCCTGACCCGCGTCCGGAGCGTGAGCCCGCGGGTGGTGTCCTTAGTTCAGGAGATCCCGCCCCGGCATCCGCTCTGACGCGTGTTCCTGCGGACCTTCAGTGCGCCCGGAGGCGGATCTCCTGAATTAGCGACGCGCGACCAAGCACCGAGCAGACCGAGCAGACCGAGCAGACCGAGCAGACCGAGCAGACCGAGCAGACCGAGCAGACCGAGCAGACCGGTGCACGGTGGCGGGCCGACGGATGCCGTGGGTCAGGCCACGCGCGCGGCGATGTCCGTGCGGAACTGGGCGCCCTTGAGCGACACGTGGTTGACGGCGTCATACGCGCGTTCGCGGGCCTCGGCGAACGACGAGCCCACCGCAACGACGCTCAGGACACGGCCGCCGGTGGAGACGAGCGTGTCATCACGCACGGCGGTCGCGGCGTGCGCGATGGTGACGCCGGGCACCTCGAGCGCACTGTCGAGACCGCTGATGGGGCGGCCGGTGAGCGGAGTCTCCGGATAATTCTCGCTGGCCAGCACCACGGTGACGGCCACGTCGGTCGAGAATTCGGGCCAGGCGCGGTCATCGAGCGCGCCTGTCGCGGTGGCGAACAACAAGTCGGACAGGGGGGTCACGAGGCGCGGCAGCACCACCTGGGTCTCCGGGTCGCCGAAGCGCGCGTTGAATTCAATCACCCGAATGCCCTGCCTGGTCAGGATGAGCCCGCAGTAGAGCAGCCCGACGAAGGGGGTACCGTCCTGCTCGAGCTGCCGCACGGTGGGCAGGGCAACCGTGTCGATGATCTCCTGCGCGAACAACCGTTCGCTGCCGAATTCGGCGTCCAGCCAGGGCAGCGGCGAGTAGGCCCCCATGCCGCCCGTGTTCGGTCCGGCATCGTTGTTGCCGAGGCGCTTGTAGTCCTGGGCGGGGGAGAGGGGCAGCACGGCGTGGCCGTCGCTGAGCAGGAACAGGGAGATTTCCTGGCCGTCGAGAAATTCCTCTATCAGCATGCTGCCGTGCTCGAGCCAGTACGTGGCGTGTGCGATGGCGGCGGCGTGGTCGTCGGTCACCAGCACGCCCTTGCCTGCGGCGAGGCCGTCGGCCTTCACGACGTAGGGGGCGCCAAAATCGGTGAGGGCGGCCTCGACCTGCGCGAGGTTTCCCGCACGCACGGCTCGCCCGGTGGGCACACCGGCGTCGTCCATGATGCGTTTAGCGAAGGTCTTGCTGCCTTCGAGGGCCGCCGCGGCCTTGTCGGGCCCGAAGACTGCGATTCCGCGGGTGCGCAGCGCGTCGGCGACGCCCGCCACGAGGGGCGCCTCGGGACCGATTACGACGAGTTCGACGTTGTTGAGGGTGGCGTAGTCGGCGACGGTGACCGGGTCGTTCGGGTCGAGGGGCACTACGGAGACGTCTGCGGCGATGCCGGCGTTGCCCGGCGCCGCCTCGATGAGGTGTCCGGGCTCCTCACGCAGCAGCGCGGTAATGATGGCGTGCTCGCGGGCACCGGATCCGAGAACCAGAATTTTCACAGTTTCAGGTTACCGGATGCCACCTCGGTCACCCGGCGAGATATTGCCCGGCGTGAGCGCTCTGACCCGGTGATCCGGCAGACTGGAACCATGGCACGAGCACGAATAGATGACGCCACCGGCGAAGCGGCGGTGCGCACGGCGCTCGCCGAGGGGGCCCACGCGAGCCGGGACATCCGCGCCCAAGCGGTGCGCTTCACCCTGCAACTCCTGGCGGAGCAGGCCGAGGGCAATACCGTGGAGGTGCGGGTGCCGCCGTTCGGCGCGGTGCAGTGCGTGGCCGGCCCCCGCCACACCCGGGGCACGCCGCCCAATGTGATTGAAACGGATGTCGCCACGTGGCTTGCCCTCGCCACCGGCGGCCTTTCCTGGACGGACGGCGTCGCAACCGGCAGCATCCACGCCTCCGGCGCGCGTGCCGACCTCGCCGGATACGTTCCCGTTCTCCCGCTCTAACCCAGCGTGCCCGCGGCCGGCCGGCGGGTTCGCGCCAGGCGCCCGCCGTCTCAGGGTGAGTGTCGGTCCTCCCCGGGTCGGCCGCGCTACGCCGCGAAACGCTTCGCGGAGCGAGCCCGGGCCTTCTCGGCCTCGACCTCGCGGTTTTTCGGCGGTGCCACGGTGACGAGGTCGTCGAGGAGGTGCCTCGAGATGTGGGCGATCTCCGCCACCGCGCGGTCAAACGCATCGGCATTGGCCTTCGACGGCTTGGTCGATCCGCTGATCTTGCGCACATATTGCAGAGCCGCGGCGTGCACTTCGTCGTCGCTGGCGGCCGGCTCAAAATTACTCAGGGTATGAATATTCCTGCACATGCTTAACGGTAGCAAGCCACGGGCGCCGCGTCACGGGTCGTTTCAGGCGAGGATGTCGGCGACCTCGGTGAGGTGCGGCATGGACGTCGTGGCCCCCACGCGCGTGACCGAGATGGACGAGGCGACCGTCGCCCAGCGCAGCGCCTCGACCATGGCCTCCTCGGTGACCGGTACCGCGCCGCCGGCCTTCAGGGCCAGCCGGGCCACGAGCGCGCCCACGAACGTGTCACCGGCCGCAGTGGTGTCGACGGCCTGCACCGGACGGGCCGGCGCGAGGCCGAGGACCTCGCCGTTGTAGGCAACCACCGATCCCTCGGCACCGAGCGTCACGATGGCCCAGGTGTTCTCGGCGCTGAGCACTTCGGCCGCGCGTACCGGGTCTGATTCACCGCTGAGCTCCTCGGCCTCGAGCTGGTTCGGCACGACGAGGTCCACCGAGGAGAGAAAACCATCCGGTAACGGCACTACCGGGGCCGGGGTCAGCACGGTGAACACGCCGGCCTCCCTGGCCACCGCAATCGCCTGCACCAGCACGGCGACCGGCAGCTCGCACTGCATCACAAGAAAGGCCGCATCTGCGATCGCGGTGCGCTGGGTGTCATCGAGATCGGTCAGGGTCGCGTTGGCTCCCGACACCACCACGATCGAGTTCTCACCCGAGTCCACGACCGAGATATGCGCGGTTCCGGTCGGCTCGGTCGACTCGCGTACACCGCTAGAGCGGATGCCTTCGGTCGTGAGCAAGGCGCGCAGTTCCGTGCCGTAAGCGTCCGTTCCCATCGCCCCGAGAAAGTCGACGGCGCCGCCCAAACGTGCGGCGGCGACGGCCTGGTTGAGTCCTTTGCCGCCCGGCACGGTGTCGAAACCCGAGCCGAAGATGGTCTCGCCGGGTCGGGGAAGTCGGCTTTGCCGCACGACCAAGTCCATGTTGGCGCTGCCGAGGACCACAATTCTGTTCACCGCCTCAGTCTCGCATGGCAGAATGGTCCGGTGAGTTCTTCCGAACGGCCCGACCAGCAGCAGCCCACACCCGCAACCGACAACGACACCGCCTTTCCGGCCGAGTCCGTTATCGCTGCAGACACCCTGATGGTGCACCGCTCGCCGCGCTACAAGAACTTCATGGTCCTCGGTGCGGGGGTCGGAATTGTCGCGGCTCTCGTGCTCACCACCGCGTTTCCCGACAACGCGGACTTCAATAAGGCTCAGGTTTTCGGTTTTCTGCTGCTCGCGTGCCTCGCGGCGGGCGTTCTCCTCGGCAGCATCGTAGCCCTCATCCTTGACCGCATCATCGGTCGCCGTGCCCACACCGTGGTCGCGGATAGACTGGGTTCAGATGATTCACGCGCCGTAGCGGCGCCGGCTGAGTCAACCGACACCCAACAATTCAATGAGAAATCAGAGTAAAGGGGCTGCACCTTGGCCGGTGGCGATGGACTGCTAAATCACGATCTGCTTCCCAATGAGAAGGGGCCGCAGGATGCCTGCGGTGTCTTCGGCGTGTGGGCGCCCGGTGAAGAGGTGTCCAAGCTGAGCTACTTCGGGTTGTACGCCCTCCAGCACCGTGGACAGGAATCGGCCGGGATCGCCACGAGCGACGGCAGCAAGATCCTCATTTACAAGGACATGGGCCTCGTCTCCCAGGTCTTCAACGAGGCCTCGCTGGGCACCCTGCTCGGACACATCGCGGTCGGGCACACCCGGTATTCCACAACGGGGTCGAGCAGCTGGCAGAACGCGCAGCCCACGCTCGGTCGCACGGCGGGCGGGACGGTGGCCCTCGGCCACAACGGCAACCTCACCAACACCGCCGAGCTTCTCGACCTCGTCAAAGAGCGCTATCCACAGGTCGACGGCGAAATCGCCCGCGGCAACACCACCGACACGGCCGTGATCACGGCGCTGCTCACCGGTGACCTGGACCACACCCTGGAGGCCACGGCTCTCGAGGTGCTCCCTCGACTGCGCGGCGCCTACTGCCTCGTCTTCATGGACGAAACCACCCTGTACGCCGCCCGCGACCCACAGGGCGTTCGCCCGCTCGTGCTCGGTCGGCTCGAACGCGGCTGGGTCGTCGCCTCCGAAACCGCCGCCCTCGACATCGTCGGAGCGAGCTTCGTGCGCGAGGTCGAGCCGGGTGAGCTCATCACGATCGACGAGAACGGACTGCGCACACAGCGGTTCGCGAAGGCCGATCCCAAGGGCTGCGTCTTCGAGTACGTGTACCTTGCGCGTCCGGACACCACCATCGCGGGCCGCGGCGTGCACGAGGCCCGGGTCGAAATGGGCCGCAGGCTCGCCGCGGAACACGCGGTCGAGGCCGATCTGGTCATTCCGACGCCGGAATCCGGCACGCCGGCGGCCATCGGCTACGCGCAGGCGTCCGGCATCCCGTTCGGCCAGGGTCTGGTCAAGAACTCGTACGTGGGACGCACCTTCATCGCTCCGTCGCAGACCATCCGGCAGCGCGGTATCCGTTTGAAGCTCAACCCGCTCAAGAACGTCATCAAGGGCAAACGCCTCATCGTCGTCGATGACTCGATCGTGCGCGGCAACACGCAGCGCGCACTCGTGAGCATGCTGCGGGAGGCCGGCGCCGCCGAGGTTCACGTGCGCATCTCCAGCCCGCCCATCACGTGGCCCTGCTTCTACGGCATCGACTTCGCCTCCCGTGCCGAGCTCGTGGCGAGCGGCCTTGAGATCGACGAGGTGCGCCAGTCGATCGGCGCCGATTCCCTCGGCTACCTGTCCCAAGACGGCATGATCGAGGCCACCGAGCAGCCGCGTGAGCGCCTCTGCACCGCGTGCTTCACCGGAATTTACCCCATTGCCCTGCCCGATTCAGTGCACCCCGGCAGGAACCTTCTCGAACGCGAACCGGAAAGCAACGGATGCGACCCCGGTCCAGACTCCGATCTGGAGGCCCTGATCGAACCGGCCGTTCATCGGGATAACGCCCTCGCGGCGATGGAACAGGTTCCGTTCGGCGATCCAGGAAGACAAGAATGACAAATGCGTCGTATGCAGCAGCCGGAGTCGACACCGCGGCGGGAGACCTCGCGGTTGAGCTGATGAAATCCGCCGTGTCGAAGACACACGGCCCGGAGGTTTGGGGCGGAGTCGGCGGATTCGCGGGACTCTACGACGTGTCGTTCCTCACGTCGTATCGGCAGCCGCTTCTGGCCACGTCGACGGACGGCGTCGGCACGAAGGTCGCCATCGCCCAGGCCATCGACAAGCACGACACCATCGGGCAGGACCTCGTGGGCATGGTCGTCGACGACATCGTCGTCGTCGGCGCGCGTCCGCTCTTCATGACCGACTACATCGCCTGCGGCAAGGTCGTCCCGGAACGCATCGCCTCGATCGTGGCCGGCATTGCCCGGGCCTGCGCCGAGACCGGCACCGCCCTCGTCGGCGGCGAGACCGCGGAGCATCCCGGACTGCTCGGCGTCGACGACTACGACGTGGCCGGCGCGGCCACCGGTGTGGTCGAGGCCGACCAGGTGCTCGGCGCCGACAAGGTCGTGTCCGGTGACATCGTCATCGCCATGGCGTCGTCCGGTCTGCACTCCAACGGTTACTCGCTCGTGCGAAGCATTCTTCGTCGGGCCAAGATCGACTTCGTCGATCGGTCCGATGACCTCGGCGGTGTCGTCGGCGAGGTACTGCTCGAGCCGACGCGCCTCTACACCGGGCCGCTGCTTGACGTGCTGGGCGACCCGGCCCTCGCCGGCGTCATCCACTCGCTGAGCCACGTCACCGGCGGTGGAATTGCGGCCAACCTCGCGCGGGTGCTCCCGGTCGGCTCCTGGGTGGAGGTCGATCGCGCCACCTGGTCGCCGGCCCCGGTGTTCCGGGTGCTGAGCGACATGGCCGGGGCGTCCCTGGAAAGCTCGGAGGGCACCTGGAACCTCGGCGTCGGCATGTTCGCCGTCGTCGATGCCGGCTCCGCATCATCCGTTATCGCTCGCCTGGCGGCCAGCGGCATCGCCGCCTGGGTGACCGGACGGGTCTCGACGGCTCCGCACGACATCACCGGCTTCGAGCAGGGCGCCAAGGGCGTCAACGGCGGCGCCGTGCGCCTCGTCGGGTCGTTCGCGAACTAGTCGTCGACGGCGGGCGGCCGCACCGCGGCACCGCCTCGCCGTGTGTGTCGCGGTTGCTCGTTCAGGAGATCGTCGGGTCGGTGCCGCCGGCGCCCCCGGGAATCCGGGGGAGAGCGGATGTCGTCGGCCGGATCTCCTGAACAAGGAACGCGATCGGGTGGCCGGCTCGGGTGCCTCGGCTTCGGCTTAACCAGAAACTCTCGGCAGGTGAAGCCTGCCGAGAGTTTTGAGCGGAAGACTATGCGCGTCGCTGCTCGTCTTCGGACGCGTAGTGATCGACGTATTGGTCTTCGTCGTCGGAGACGGCGGACGTGGCCTTGTCGGCCTTGTCTCGGTCGTACTCCGGCCACTTGGCCAGGTCCTCATCGAGACGCGGGTCGGACGGATGCCCGGTGAGCTCGCGTTCGAGCGCGTTGTAGTTGGTGTCCGGGCTGAAATACTTCAGTTCCCGGGCGACCTTGGTGTGCTTTGCTTTTTGACGGCCGCGCCCCATGCGTGACCCCCTTACGATGCCAGGCCGAGTGAGCCGGAGTCACTCGGGAGTTGCCGAACAAAATGTGAAAAACTAAATGTCAGTTTAGCATGACGGCCGGTGTCGGCCGCGGACGCGCAGCGCGCACGTTCGTGCAAACCGCACCGAGGCGGTGAGCGCCCGGGGTGTGGGCATCGTCAGGCGTCGCGCCGCACGGATTCGCCGATCGGTATCCTGCCGCCCGCACCGTGCGAATAAGGCCGCTGGCCGGGGTTTTGTCACAGGTGATCGTGGCTGGATGCCGGTGGCGGCCGGCCGAGTACCGGGCAGGGGCTGGGACACGGCGGCTCGCAGCAACGGGCCGGAGGGTGCCGACGTCGCCATGTCAGGCCCAAATTCGTTTGCCGCGAACCGACGACGACGCCCGGTCGCGTTCACGATCAGGGCCGACAGGGGCAGCCGGACCGCCGACCCGGCTACTTCCGCTTGCGCCGGCGCGACGCCGACGGGCGCGACACCGTGGACACCCCGGGAACGACCGGAGGCGGCCGGGTGCCGGAGTCACCGGCGGCCGGGCCGAGCGGCTTGCGGGGCACCGGCTGGGACCGTACCGGCTCGCCCCGGCGCTCCTGGCCGGGGATCGGCCGGGACCGGCGCCCGTAAATGAGTTCGGAGGAGTCCAACAGCCACGGCACGAGCGCGATCGTGACGCCGTGCACCATCATGAGCTTCTGGCGCAGCCGCCGGGCCTTGTGGTTGTGCAACAGGCTCTCCCACCAGTGACCCACGATGTAGATCGGCGTGTACACCGTGACGACCTCCGAACCGTGGTCCTCCCGACGGCCGCGAATGTAGGTGATGAGCGGCCAGCTGATGTCCCGGTACGGTGAGGCGATAATGCGCAGCGGCACCTGGATGTTCTGTTTGACCCACGCTCGCTTGAGGACCTTGGTTTCGGCGTCGTCGATGGACACGTGCACGGCCTCGAGGGATTCGTGACGGGCCGCGATCGCGTAGTCGAGCGCCTTGAGCACGGGCTTCTGCATCTTCCCGACCAGCACGATGGCGTGGTCGCCGCTTGACCCGAACGTCGTGACCGGGTCCACCTCGATCTCCTTGGCGACGTCCCGGTAGTAGCGGTTGACGCCGACCATGAGAGCGAACAGGACCGGCATGAGTACGAACACCAGCCAGGCGCCGTGGGTGAACTTGGTGATCGTGACCACGACGAGCACGACACCGGTCAGCGCGGCACCGAAGCCGTTGATGGAGAGGCTCCAGATGATGGATGCCCGGTGCGGCGGGTTGGTCTTGAGCAGGTTCAGCCAGTGCTTCACCATGCCGGTTTGCCCGAGGGTGAACGAGACGAAGACGCCGATGATATACAGCTGGATGAGCAGGGTCAGGTTGGCCCGGTAAAGCACCATGATCACGCACGCGGCCAGGGCCAGTAGCACCACGCCGTTCGAGTAGATCAGTCGGTCGCCGCGGGTGCTCAGCGACTTGGGCGCATACGAGTCGCGGGCGAGCACGGAACCGAGCAGGGGGAATCCGTTGAACGCCGTGTTGGCCGCCAGCAGCAGCACGGCCGCCGTGGCAGCCTGCAGCACGAAGAACATGATCGAGGAGTTGCCGAAGGTCGCCGCGGCCACCTGGGCGATCAGGCTGCGCTGCGGTGCGGTCGCGCACTCATCCCAGCCGATCAGGTCGCAGGGCCGTTCGGCATAGTGCACATTCGCCACGAGTGCGAGCGTGGTGAGGCCGATGAACAGCACGATGGCGATGCCGCCCATGAGGGTCAGCGTGGTTTGCGCATTCTTCACCTTGGGGCGTTTGAACGCGGGAACACCGTTCGCGATGGCTTCCACGCCGGTCAGGGCGCTGCATCCGCTGGCAAAGGATCGCAGCAACAGCAGGATGAAGGCGGCCTGAGCCAGGTTCTCGCCCTGCACGTCGAACCCCGCGGACTCGGCCACGGGGGCGTCGCCGAGCGCCACCCGCACGAGGCCCACGATGATCATGAAGAGCACGCTCGCAACAAAGAGGTAGGTCGGGATGGCGAAGGCCTTGCTGGACTCGCGCACGCCGCGCAGGTTGACGGCGGCGAGCAGAATGATGAAGAAGACCGCCATCTCGACGCGGAACGGGTTGAGGCCGGGGAGGGCGGAGATGATGTTGTCCACGCCGCTGGCGACCGACACGACCACGGTCATCACGTAGTCCACGAGCAGGGCGGATGCCACGATCAGGCCGGCCTTTTCGCCCAGGTTGCGATGGGCCACCTCGTAATCCCCGCCGCCGGAGGGGTAGGCCTTGATCAGTTGCCGATACGAGGCGACGACGACCACCAGCAGCACAACGACGACGGCGGCAACCCAGGGGGCGAAGCTCAGGAACGCGAGCCCGCCGAGGGTGAGGATCATGAGCAGTTCTTGCGGCGCGTAGGCCACGCTCGAGAGCGGGTCGCTCGCAAAAATGGGCAGCGCCAAATGCTTCGGCAGCAGCTGACCTTCCAGATGCTCGGTGGGGAGGGGGTCGCCGATGATCCACCGCTTGCGCGATCGGTTTTCCGGTATGGGGGCGTGCGCCTCGGGTGTCACGAGGCATGACACTACACCCAAGCGGCGCCGTGTCAAATCGGGGGAGTCTACGTACCCGGCGTCGCCGCCTGGGCGGCGTCGATGACGCGCCACAGGGAGGTGCGAAGTTCGTCCAATTGCCGCAGACTCATGCCGAGTTTGTCGACCACTCGCGGCGGAATCGTTTCGGCCTCGGCGCGGAGGGCGTGTCCGGCGTCGGTGAGCGAAACCTCGAGCACGCGTTCGTCGTGGACGCTGCGTTGCCGGGCGACGAGGCCGGTACGTTCCAGGCGTTTGAGCAGCGGTGACAGCGTGGCTGGTTCGAGACGGAGCTCCTCTCCGAGGTTCTTGACCGACCGGGGGCTGCGTTCCCACAGGGCGAGCATCACGAGGTATTGCGGGTGGGTGAGTCCGTACGGCTCGAGAATCGGGCGATAGAGCGAGATGACGCTGCGCGATGCGATTGCGAGCGCGAAGCAGACCTGGTTTTCGAGACGGAGCAGATCGGTGTCGGTTGTCGTCGGCTGCTCGGGCCGGTGCGCGTCGTTCATTTGGTTAGTATACTAATCATTATGAGACGAACGACTTCGGGTCGGGGCGGCTGGGCCTCCTGGATCAACCGAAAGCTCTTGCCCCTGATCGGCCCGCCGCCGCTGGGACCGTACCCGGTCGTGGCCGCGGCAGATGTCGCGGCGCGCAAGGCGCACGACGTCTGCCCGATCTGCGGAGCACTCATGGCGATGCACGAGGTCGATCGCTCCGGACCGCGAACCCAGATCTTCCACCCGACGCCGGAACAGATCCGCGAGCGCGGCGCGCCCCCGAAGGCCTGACGCGGCGTCGGCCCGCCCGTCGTGGGGCGCACCGGCGCTACGCGCCGAGGGACGCCAGAATTCGGGCCCGCACCTCGGCCAGTTCCCGGCGCAGATCGGAGACCGTGCCGGCGGGAACCCGGGAGCGGTAGGCCTGGGTGCGCAGATCGGCGCGCAGCTGCTGCCGAAATTCGTTGAGCACCATGTCGGCCTCGTGCAGGGCCCGGTTCGAATTCAGGCGAACCGTCGTGCCAGGCTCGGCCCCGGCAGCGGGCTCCTCACCGGCGTGCGCTGTGGGCGGGGCCTCCGGTTGGCGGATGCCCCCGTCGGTCGGTTGTGATGTCTTTTCAGACGGTCCGGTTCCTGAGCCATGCGCTTCCGAGGCGTTTCCTGCGGTGCCGGGCGAACTCCCGGCGACGTCGGTGCGGGCCTGGCGCGCGGCCGCGGCCAGATCCGCGCGCAGAGAGCGCATGGCCGCGTTCACACCGGAACGCACCTCGGTCGCGAGGCGACGCACCGAGTCGGTGACCTCGTCTTCGATGGCGCCGAGTTCACCGTCCCTGGCCGCGAGCTCCGCGCGACCGGCCGGGGTGATTTCGTAGACCGTCTTGCGGCCGTCGGCCGCCTTGGTCACGAGGCCCTCCTCCTCAAGCTTGGCGAGGCGCGGGTAAATTGTTCCGGCACTCGGACTGTACGTGCCCCCGAAGCGCTCGCTGAGCGCCTGGATCAGCTCGTAGCCGTGCCGCGGTCGTTCGGCCAGCAGGCTCAGCAGGTACAACCGCAGGCTGCCATGGGCGAACACGGGTGTCATGATGCGGGACCGCCGGATTCGGTGGGGGACGGTGCCGTCGGCGGGGTGCTCTGCGCGGCGGCCGGGTCGGCACCCGTTTCGCCGGTGCCGGTCCGCCGCACGACGGAGATGTCGCCGGAGACGGAGTTCGCGCGCAGCTCGACCCAGGAGCCGTCAAGCGCGCCGCTTGACGATTCGTAGGGCCGTCCGAAGGTGCCGCGAACCGTCTGGTCGTCGAGCTGCAGGGTGCCGGAGATGGTGTTGAGTCGGTAGCGGGCGGCGACATCGGCGGCCAGGCGCACGGTGAGATTGCCGCTCACCGTGTTGGTGGTGATCTCATCGGGCGTGCCGTCGAGATCGAGGAAGACATTGCTCGTGACTCCGTCGAGGCCGAAGCGGCGGATGCGCCCGCTCGCGGTGATCTCGCCCGTCACGGTGTGCACGTTGACCGTGCCCTCGTGATTGCGCACCGATACCTCGGCGCTGACCGCATTGATTTCGAGGTGGCCCTCGCCGGCGTCCACCACGAGCCCGCCAGAGACGGTGCTGAGCTTCGCGTCGTTGTGCAGGCCGGAAATGAGCGCGTCCGCGGAGACCACTCCGAAGGTGAGCGCCACGTCGCGGGGCACGAGAACACTGACCTCGGCCCGGGATGTGCCGCGGAATGACGCGAACACGTCGATGAAGTTGTCCCAGCGCAACTGCACGTGGTCGATCTCGAGCGCGTCGCCGTTCATGGAGATTCTGAGCTCTTTGCCGCTCACACTGTTCACTTCGATGCGCGCGCCGGGCTCGTCGTGGCCGATCACATCGACGGTGCCGCCGATCATGCCCAGTTTGAGTCTGCGCACCACGTCAACGTCGATGATCTTGGTCTGTCCGGGGAAGACCAGCCATTTTTCCAAAGACACCGGAGGATCCTTTCTGTCGGGATAACGCGATATATCGCGTTTATAGAAGACACGATATATCGCGTTTGGGGATCGCGCAAGAGGCTCCGCCCGGTTAGTACCAGAAGAAGGCGAGCCACGCCGGGTGGTGCGCGTGCACCAACACGAGGAACACCACGGCATCGAAGAGCAGATGTACGCACACCACGTAGGTGAGCGACCGCGTGCGGGCGAACGTGTAGCCCTGCAGCAGCGCGAAGGGAAACGTGAGCACGGGTCCCCAGCTCTGGTAGCCGAGCTCCCAGAGAAAGGAGCAGAAGATCACGGCCTGCAGCACGTTCGCCTGCCAGTCCGGAAAATGGCGCCTCAGCAGGGCGAAGATCGTGCAGATGAAGAAGAGTTCGTCCCAGATCCCCACGAATCCCACGCCGACGAAAAGTCGGGCGATCTCGTCGGGAGCGGTCACCACGGGCCAGTTGAGGTAGGCGCCGGAACCGATGAAATACCGGGGCAGCAGCAGGTAGCCGAGCAGCAGCACGAGCGGAAGGTAGGCGCGTTCGAGTGTTGTCCACCGTTGGCCGGTGCGAATCGGAAAGCGAACGGCGTGGTCGCGGTATCCGTAGCGTGAGAGGAGGTACGGCACAAGCACCGAAAGGGAGAGAACGCTGCCCATGAGGGCAATGTTCGGGTAGTCGATGTTCGCCTCGACCGAGATCGTGCTGACGATGCCCAGACCCAACGCGATGAGCAGCAGGTCGCGAAACAGCGCCCGGTTGAGCACAAACGAGAGCGCCATCGCCGCCGCCAGCACGAGGTAACCGGCAACGGGCATCCGCAGGCCAAAAAGCAGAACCGCGGATGCACTCACCAGGGCCGCCGGAATCAGTCCCCAGCTCGCACGGGGCCGTGTGTTCGCACGGGTCCGGGCGGTCGCGCCGGTCGTCGCTCTGCGCATGCTTCAGCCTATCCAGCGACCGGCGCCCCGGGGAGAAAACGTCTCGTTTCTCGATCGTCGCGGCGATAGGTTGGAACGGTGACCCCTGCACCGAGCGACCTCGACCCCGTCTCCCTTCTGCGGCAGCTCGTGCAGATCGATTCGGTCAATCCCGACCTCGTGCCCGGGGCGGCCGGTGAGGGTGAGCTCGCGCTGTGGTGCGCCGACTGGCTCCTGACCCGGGGCTTCGCGGTGAGCGTGCTCGAGGAAACCCTCGGCAGGCCGTCCGTCGTGGGGGTGAAGCGTGGCGCCGGCGGCGGCAGATCCATCATGCTCAATGCGCATCTCGACACGGTCGGAGTCGCCACCTACGACGGCGACCCATTCAGCGGGGACCACGTCGGCGGACGCGTGTACGGCCGCGGCGCCGTCGACACCAAGAGCGGGCTGGCCGCGATTTTGGTGGCGGCGGCACGAGCCTCCGCCCTGCCGCTGGCCGGCGACATCGTGGTGACGCTCGTCGCCGACGAGGAGTTCGGCAGTCTCGGCACCGAGGAGGTGTTGCGTACCTACCGCGCGGATGCCGCCATCATCGTGGAACCGAGCGGGCTCGAGCTCACGACGGCCCATCGCGGGTTCGCCTGGTTCGAGCTGACGCTCACCGGCCTCGCGGCGCATGGCTCTCAGCCCGCACTCGGGGTGGACGCCATTGCGCATGCCGCCCTTGCGATGCGGGCACTGGATTCCCTGCGCGACCGCCTGGAATCCCGCCCGGCGCACCCCGCCCTCGGCCATGGCGCGGTGCGCGTGTCGATGATCAGCGGTGGCGACGACGCCGCGACGGTCGCCGCGAGCTGTGTGCTCACCCTGGAGCGGCGGATGCTGCCCGGCGAGCCTCCGAACACCGTGGAGGCCGAGCTGCGCGCGCTCTTCACCGATCTGGCGAGCACGGTGCCCGGGTTTCGGTTCGAGCTGCGTCACCTCGTGGCGCGCGGAGCGTTCGAGGCCGAGCCGGAATGGCCGATCGTGCGAGCGCTCACCGACAACGCGGCCCGAACGCTCGGGCACGCGCCCGCCACCCGCGGCGAACCGTTCTGGACCGACGCGGGCCTCGTGCTGGCGGCCGGTATTCCGTGCGTGGTCTTCGGCGCGACCGGGGACGGGCTGCACGCCGACACCGAGTGGGTGGATGCGGCATCCGTCGTCGACCTCACCGCCATACTCGAAGGGACGATCGCGGATTTCTGCGGCTGACCGGTCGAAAATTCCACTCGCATGCGCTTGACATTGACGTAACGTCAAATTCTAGCGTTGTTGTCAGAGCGAGTGCGCGGGAGGCGACATGGACTGGTCCATTCAGGAGACAGCGCGGTTGGCGCACACGACGAGCCGCACCCTGCGGCACTACGGGGAACTCGGTCTGCTCGAGCCCAGCCGCATCGGCAGCAACGGCTACCGGTATTACGACGAACGGTCGCTCGTGCGATTGCAGCGCATTCTGCTGCTGCGCGAACTGGGCCTGGGGCTGACGGCCATCGGCGAGGTGCTCGAACGGCACCGGGACGAGCGCGCCGCCCTCACCACCCACTTGCACGGGCTGCGTGACGAGCAGCAACGTCTTACGCGACAGATTCACTCGGTGCAGCACACGATAGACACCCTGAACGGAAAGGAACAGCTCATGGCAGCGACCATGTTCGACGGTTTTGACCACACCGTGCACAGGGAGGAGGTGGAGCAACGGTGGGGCCGGGAGGCCTACGCCAACAGTGACTCGTGGTGGCGTGCCCTGTCGACGACCGAGAAGGCGGCATTCCAGCAGTCGATGGCGCAGCTCGTCGTGGACTGGCAGTCGGCGGCTGGAGCCGGCCTCGCTGCCGACAGCGAGGCGGCCCAGGAGCTTGCCGCTCGGCAGCTCGAGTGGCTCCGAGGTATCCCGGGCACGCCCAGCGGGCCAGACGGCGGTCCGTCGAAACAGTACTTCACGGGTCTGGCCGAGATGTACCCGGCGGACGAGCGATTCGCTGCGACCTTCGGCGGCCAGGCCGGTGCCGAGTTCGTACGCGACGCCATGCTGGTTTACGCCGAGCGCAACCTCTGATCTGCGCGGAGCTAGCGGATGCTCGCGGCGGGCTCCGGTGCGGGCTCCGGTGCCGGCACGGGGCGTGTCATCGAGAACAGGGGGATCGTGATCTGGCACAGCGGTCCGATGAGCACCGCGAACAGCACCGTGCCCACGCCCACGTTCCCGCCGAGCGCCCAGCCGATGCCGAGCACCGTCACCTCGATGGCGCTGCGCACAACCCAGATGTTCCAGCCCGTGCGCCGGTGCAGGCCGGTCATCAGCCCATCACGTGGGCCGGGACCGAAGTGTGCACCGATGTACAAGCCCGTCGCCACGGCGACGAGCAGCAGCCCGGCAGCGAAGAGCAGCACCCGCACCCACAGGTCGAGCCCCTCGGGGATGAGCAGGAGTCCCACGTCGGCGGACGGCCCGACGAGCACAGCGTTCAACAGCGTGCCGACGCCGGGCTTCTGCCGAATGGGGATCCAGAGCGCGAGCACCACCACGCTGATCAGAATGGTGATGATCCCGAAACCGAGATGAGTGTGCGCGTCGATGCCCTGGGTCAGCACGTCCCAGGGGGCCACCCCAATGGCCGCGCGAACAATCAACGCGATGCCGATTCCGTACAGGAAAAGGCCAATATGCAGTTGAGCGAGTCTCCGGGTCATGGAAACTAATCCAATTGCATAGTCAACCTGTTATCAAGAGTCCAATCTTCGTATAGTGGCCTTATGGTCGAGAATCAGATCAGTGCACGAAACCTGGAAACGCTGCTCGGACAGTGGCGTGGGGGAGCGAGCGCCTACGTGTCGCTGAGCGAACGCATCCGCCTGCTCACCCTGGACGGCCGCATCGCCACGGACAGCCGTCTTCCCGCAGAACGGGATCTGAGCGCCCGTCTGGCCGTGAGTCGCACCACGGTGGCCGCCGCGTACCGGCGGCTCCGCGAGGGCGGTTACCTGCGCAGCGTGCGAGGTTCCGGCAGCGTGACCCGACTGCCGCCGGCGCATCCCGGCGACTCGCCCGCCGTGGGCGCGGGCGTCATCGATTTCAGCAAGGCCACGATGCCGGCCCTGCCCGGTCTGGCGGATGCCGTGCAACGCGCGGCCGCGGACCTGCCCGCGCACCTCGGCGAGTCGGGGTTCGAGCCGGTGGGGCTGCCGGCGCTACGCGCGGCCATCGCCGACCGGTATGCCGCGCGCGGTTTGCCGACCACCCCTGAGCAGATCATGGTCACCATTGGGGCCCAACACGCCATCTCGCTGCTCAGCCGGGTGCTCGTCAATCGCGGCGACCGTGCGCTCATCGAGAATCCCACTTACCCGCACGCCGCCGAGGCACTGCGCTCCGCCGGGGCCCGCCTCGTCGGTGTGAGCGTGTCGGCCGGTGGCCCGGACGCCGACGCCCCACCGCGAGGCTGGGACGAGATCGCCCTGCTGCAGACTCTGCAGCGCAGCAGCCCCGCGCTGGGCTACCTCATGCCCGACTTCCACAATCCCACCGGCGAGAGCATGCCAATGCCGCAGCGCGAACGCGTGATCGCCGCCGCGGCGCGCAGCGGCACGGTCCTGATCATCGACGAGACGATCGCCGAACTCGCCATCGACCGCGAGGGCGAATTCGCGCCGTTTGCGAGCTGCGGCCGTGCCACGGACGAAGACACCGTCGTGAGCATCGGTTCGGTGGGCAAGTCGGTGTGGGGCGGCATCCGGATCGGCTGGATCCGGGCCGAACCCACGCTCATCCACAAGCTCGTCGCGGCGCGGACCGCGAACGATCTCGGCACTCCCATTCTCGAGCAGCTCATCGTTACCCGCTTGCTCGGCGATATTCCGGGCATCCTCCGCCTGCGCGCCGACCAGCTTCGTGCCGGCCGGGACCATCTCGAGCGCCGCCTCTTCGAAACATTCCCTGAATGGCATGTACCGCATGTCGACGGTGGCATCACCGCCTGGGTGAACCTGGGTCGCCCGGTGAGCTCGCAGCTGGCGCTCGCCGCACGCAACCACGGACTCATCGTCCCGGCCGGCCCGCTCTTCGGCCTCGACGGGGCCTTCGAACGCTTCTTGCGCATGCCGTTCATGCATTCCGTCGACGACACCGACCGCGCCGTGGACGCGCTCGCCCTGGCCTGGGCGTCCCTGCCGCGGCATCCATTCACCGCCGACGAAAGCGGCTCCCTGGCCACGGTCGTCTAGCCCCCTTTCCTTGATTTTGCCGGGAACGCGGGTGAGACTGAGCGCGGGCATGTTCTCGCCGTTCTGAGCATGCGGAACAGGGCACTCACACGGACCGTGCTCGGCGACATCCGTGACGTGGCGGGCGTGCGCGAAGACCGACACAATCTTCACTCGGCCCACCGGGCCCTGGTGCCTCATTTTTGAGGAATTCCCCCACTTTGCGGCGTGGTGGTTAGGCTCGAAGCATGACAACTCCCGATTTTGTTCTCGACCTGCGAGAACACATTGGCCACGCGCCGCTCTGGCTGACCGGTGTGACCGCCGTCGTACTCCGTGGCGACGATGTGCTGCTCGTGCGTCGCACCGACACCGGGGAATGGTCGCCGGTCACCGGGATTATCGATCCCGGTGAGGAACCGGCCGATGCCGCCGTGCGCGAAGTGCTTGAAGAAGCCGATGTTGTGGTCAAGGCCGTGCGCCTGGTATGGGCGCATGTGCTCGACCCGGTCACGTACCCGAACGGGGATGAGGCGCAGTATCTTGACCTGGTCTTCGCCTGCAGCTGGCTCAACGGCGACCCTGCCCCGGCGGACGGGGAGAATTCGGAGGCGGCCTGGTGGCCCCTGTCCGAGCTTCCGCCCATGACCGACAGCTTCGCCCGCCGCATTCGCTCGGCGGCTGAATCGTTCGGTCCGGCGCTGTTTTCCCAGCGCCTGCCCGTGGACCTCCCCGAACCCGCCTAGCCGAGGATCACGCCGCGGGAGGCCAGGAACGGCTGCGGATCAACGCGCGTTCCGTCGACGCGCACCTCAATATGCAGGTGGCACCCCGTGGCGGCACCCGTGCGGCCCACGCCGGCGATGACCTCGCCTGCGGCCACATGGTCGCCCTCGGAGACGAGCACATCGCCGGTGGCGAGGTGGGCGTAGCCGGTCTGAAGCCCGGAGCCGTGATTGATGACGATCCAGTTGCCGTAGGTCCCGAGCGCGCCGACGGACGAGACTATGCCGGAGGTTGCCGCGCGCACCGGGGCGCCACACGCCGCGCCGATGTCGGTGCCGTGGTGGAAGTCGCCCACGGTGGGCAGCGGGCGAATCGGTCGATATCCGAAGACGTCGGTGATACGACCGAGGGCGGGCAGGGCCCAGCCCTGGGCGCTGAGCTGGCCGGTGTCCAGCGCGGAGAGCCGCGCCGCGCCTGACGGCTCGATGACCGCGGTTGCCGACCCGGCCGGGCTCGCCACGGCCGCGTCCAGCCGGGCGAGTGTCAAGGTGGCGGCATCCACGGCGGCCTGGGCCGCGTCGAGGTCCGCTTGACGAGCGGCGATCGGAATCAGCGCGGCCACGTCCCGGGCGGCAACCACCTGGTCGAGGAGTGATTGTGCGCGGGCGGCGTCCCGTGCAGCACGTGCCCGAACGGTATCGATGCTGCCGGTGAGCTGGGAGAAGCGGTCGACGGACGCCAGCGCGGAGAGCAGGTTGTCGCCTGAGAGCAAGGCATCCACGGAGGCCGTTCCCGTTCGCTGTCGCCCGAGCTCGAGCACGAGGCCCGTGAGGAGTCGCCGCGAATGGGCGGCCTTGGTGGCGGCCGTGTCGGCGAGTGTCTGCAGGGTGTCGGCGCGGCTTGCGAGGGCAGCGAGGGTCGCCTGTGCCGAGGCGAGGGCTCTCGAGGCGGTGTCCCTCTCGGTGAGCGCCGCCGTCACGGCGTTCTGAGCGGATGCCCGCGCCAGGGCCTGCCGTGCGGCCGCCCGTTCCGCGGCGGCGCGCGCTGCCTGTGCGGCTGCCTGTGCGGCTGCCTGTGCGGCTGCCTGTGCGGCTGCCTGTGCGGCGGCGACAGCGTGCGCGTCGGGGCGGGGGATCGTGTGCGGAACAGCGGGAATGATGTCGTCCTCGGGAACGGGAACGGGAACGGGAACGGGAACGGGAACGGGAACGGGAACGGGAACGGGAACGGGAACGGGAACGGGAACGGGAACGGGAACGGGAACGGGAACAGGAACGGGAACAGGGACCGGAACCGGGGTGGGAACGGTGACGGGAACGGGCGCAGGGACCGGAACCGGGGTGGGGACCGGAACCGGGGTGAGGACAGGAACCGGGACCGGAACCGGGGTGAGGACAGGAACCGGGACCGGAACCGGGGTGGGCGCCGCGACGGGGGCGTCGGGCCGGCCGGCGGGCTGCGCGGAGGGCGTTGGTGCGGCCGGTTCACGGATGGGCGTCGGCGATAGCGTACGCGTCGGGGCGGGCGAAGGCGTGGGTGACGCGGCGGGTTCCGGGACGAGATCCGGCAGGGGATCGGCTTGCTCCGGGACGGCGGGTGCATCTGATGTCGCCGGCATGGCGCTGTTCGTTGAGTCGCCGGAGGTCACGGTCGGTACGGGCGTGTCTCCTTCTGCCGCGAGCGCACCCTGCGGTGCCGTGAACGCGACCAGGGTGAGCGTGAGCGCCGACGCGGTCGCAACGGCCAGGCACCGGGAGCGTGCGTCAGCAACAGGAATTCGGCGAAATCTCAATGTTGAGGTCATTTCACTTGGGTCACGCTTGGAGGTCGACTCCACACGAGGCCATGACCCCATAGCGGGCCAGCAGCGAACTTCGACGTCGACGTGGCGCCAGTATGCCACGCCGCTTCGGGTGCTACAAGGAGATGAAAAACACGACCCTGTTCACCCCAGATCGCCCACAACCCCTGCGGCGGCATCCCGCACCGCACCGGTCTGAACGAGTGATACGACACCCTCGATCTCCGGCGACAGAAAGCGATCGTGACCCGGGCCGTCGGCCACGGTGCGCACGACGCGGCGCACGGCATCCGTTGCGGCGCCGGGCTGCAGCGGTGCGCGCAAATCGAGCGCGCGGGCCGCGGTCATGACCTCGATCGCGAGCACCCGGCCGAGGCCGTCGAGCGAACGGCGCAGCTTGCGGGCGGCGTGCCAGCCCATGGAGACGTGGTCTTCCTGCATCGCGGAGGAGGGGATGGAATCAACGGATGCGGGCGCGGCCAAGCGTTTGAGCTCGGAGACGATTCCGGCGGCGGTGTACTGCGCGATCATCAGCCCCGAGTCGACACCCACCTCGTGCGCCAGAAACGGAGGAAGCCCCTTGTTGCGATTGGCGTCGAGGTGGCGGTCCGTGCGGCGTTCGCTCATGCTCGCCACGTCGGCGGCCGCAATCGCGAGAAAATCGAGCACGTACGCCACGGGAGCACCGTGGAAGTTGCCGTTGGATTCGATCCGCCCGTCGAGCGTGACGACGGGGTTGTCGACCGCGCTCGCGAGCTCACGCTCCGCCACCCGGGCGGCGTGGTCGGCGGTGTCGCGGGCCGCGCCGTGCACCTGCGGCGCACAGCGCAGCGAGTACGCGTCCTGCACGGTGGGGTCCTCCGGGCCGGCGTGGCTCGCGAGTAGCGGCGAACCGGTGAGCAGCGCGCGCAGGTTCGTGGCGCTCACGGCCTGGCCCACCTGGGGTCGCAGGGCGTGAAGGTCGGCCGCGAAGGTCGCATCCGTTCCCAGCAGCGCCTCGATACTCATCGCCGCGGCGATGTCGGCGGTCTGCATCAGCACCGAGAGATCGTGCAGGGCAAGCACGAGCATGCCGAGCATGCCGTCGGTGCCGTTGATCAGGGCGAGGCCCTCCTTCTCGGCGAGCACGACCGGAGTGATGCCGACTGCCGCGAGAGCCTCCCCGGCGGTCATCGCCGTGCCGGCCGCATCGCGTACCTCCCCCTCACCCATGACAGCGAGGGCGCAGTGGGCCAGAGGTGCGAGGTCGCCGGAGCAGCCGAGCGAGCCGTATTCGCGCACTACGGGGGTGATGCCGGCATTCAGCAGGGCCGCATAGACCTCGACGGTCCGCGGCTTCACGCCTGTGCGGCCCGTCATGAGCGTCGACAGGCGCAGCAGCATGAGGGCGCGCACGACCTCGCGTTCCACCTCCGGTCCGCTCCCCGCGGCATGTGAACGCACGAGACTTGCCTGCAGCTGCGCGCGGCGGTCGGAGGTGATGAACGTGGTGGCAAGGGCGCCGAAGCCCGTGGAAATGCCATAGTGCGGGTTCGCGTCGCTCGCGAGGTCATCGATGATCAGTCGCGTCGCGGCCACGCCCTCCAGCGCGGCCGGGTCGAGCAGGATCGGCGCCCCGTTCCTGGCGACCGCCACGACATCGGAAAATGACACCGCGCCGGCGACGACGATAACGGATGCCTCGGGTGCGGAGGACGGGGCGACGATGGAGGCGGGGGCGGGGCTCATGTTCCGATTCCACACCCTTTTGCGGCGCTGCGGGTGCTGCTAGCGTGGGAACAGTCCGGTATACCGGACATGTCAGGGGGATTCGGAATGGACGTGAACGTGGCCCGCCCCAAGGTCCCCGCGGCGGACAGTACCTTGCGAATCCTCACCCACCTTGCGGCCCAGAGGGGGCCGGTAGCGGCCGGCGCCATCGCTGCCGCGCTCGCTTTGCCGCGGTCGACGGTCTACCAGCTGCTCGCCGTGCTGGCGGAGCGTGGATTCGTTGTGCACCTGCCCGAGGAACGACGGTACGGGCTCGGTGTGGCCGCGTTCGAGCTCAGCAGCGGATTCTCCCGCCAACAGCCCCTCTCGCGACTGGGTCGCCCCCTGATTGCGCAGCTCGTGGACCAGGTGGGGGAGAGCGCGCACCTCGTCGTGCTGCACGGGCGAGATGTCATCTATCTCGTCGAGGAGCGTGCGCCCCGACGCACCTCACTCGTGTCGGATGTGGGCGTGCGCCTGCCGAGTCATCTGACGGCGAGCGGTCGTGCCATGCTCGCGGCACTTCCGGCCGCGCAGTTGCGCGCGCTGTTCCCCGACCCGGCGGCCTTTTCCACCCGGGACGGACAGGGGCCGCATACGGCGAGGGAGCTGCGCCGCGTGCTCGACGAGGTGCGATCGCGGGGTTTCGCCCAGGAAGACGGCGAGATCACCGCAGAGATCGCATCCGTTGCCGTGGTGGTGCGCGACCACGCGGGCTGGCCGGCGGCCGCGATCGCCGTGACATTCGCCCGGCGGGACGTGGCCGAGGCAGACTGGCCGGCGCTCGCCGCGCAGATCGCCGGCACGGCCGGGGAGCTGTCACGTCGCATCCGCGGTCGGGTTTCCTAGCCGCTCCCGCACCGCCTCCGTGGCCGCTACGATCGTTGCCGCCGCGCGACCCGATCCCGAGGAGAGGCGAGGCGGAGAGAGCCGCCGCTAAGAACCGAGATTGTCGTGCAGAAAAGCGGCGACCCGGGCGCGCAGCTCGGCGTCGAGGAGCCCGATGGAGTGCACGCCGCCCGGCACCGTCACGAGTTCGTGCCGGATGCCCACGTTGTCCAGGGCTGAGGCGAAGCGCGTCGCCTGCGTGAGCGGCACGAACTCCCGTGCGGAGTTGGCGATGAAGAACGGCGGATCGCTCGCGTCCAGTTGAGTCAGAGGCGAGGCGTCGGCGGCCTGTGGGCAGGCGCTCAGCGTGTCGCAGTCAAGATAGCGCAGCACCAGGTTCTGCAGGCGCGGGGAGGCGCCGTCCGTGGCCATCGACGCTCCGCGCAGATCGCTCGGCCCGGAGAGCTCGGCGACCGCTGCCACCCGCGATCCCTCGGTGAGGGACCCTTCCCCTCTGGTGCCGAGCAGCGCGGCCAGGTTTGCGCCCGCCGAGCCGCCGAAAGCGCCGATCCGGTCCGCGTCGATACCGAATCGATCGGCGTTCGCGGGCGCGCGGATCCATTCCACCGCGGCCTGGATGTCGTCGATGCCCGCGGGGAAGGGGGCCGTCGGGGTGAGTCCGTAGTCAACGGAATAGGCGACGAAGCCCTCGGACGCCAGCCATTCGCACACTTGACGCCAGTCGTCGCTCGACTTGTCGCCACGCGTCCAACTGCCGCCGTGGATCGAAACGACGGCGGGGCGCGGCGGTGAACCGGCGGGAGCCGTTGAGCACACGTCGAGTTGCAGCGGGCCGCCGTCCGGCCGGGTGCCGTAGGTGATGTCTGTCGTGACGGTCACGTTCTTCGAGGCCTCGAAGGTACGCACGCCGACAATCGGTTCGGTCACGACGTCGGCCGTCGTGGTGTCGCCGGAAACTCCCACAAAGGCAACCGTGCACGCCGCGGCGACCGCAACGATTCCCAGAACGGCCAGAAGGCGGATGCGGGGGGTCCCTATGCGGGGGAAACGACTGCCGATGGTCACGCGGGCTCCGAGAATGATCTTCGTACAGGGACAGGGTTGAGCCTAGAACCTCTTGCTGCGTGCAAGCCACACCGAGCCGGTCGCCGGCCGGCGGGCCGCAAGCGGCCGGCATCTCGTCTTCCCGGTGCGGTGGGCGAGATCATAGGCCACCAGCGAACCGAATTGTGCGCCGGCCGTGACATTTCGGGTTCGATCGGGTAACGTTGACCAGTCGGCTCTTGACACCGCGCTGTGCGTGGATGGGTTTGTAAGTCAAGTTGGGCCGGTTTCCCAGTAATCCGCTGGTGAAAAATCACTGTATGTGAACGGCCCCGGCCATAGACTGCCCGGGTTCTCAGTTACGTCGCATGTGCGACGTTGTTCTGCCATGTACTGAACACAACCCAGGAACACTTCTATGCCCCAGAGCAAGAACAATTACGATCCGAAATACGCCGCCAAGAGCGGGCCCAACCGTGGCGGATCAAACAACCAGGGCAGCAAGAGCCCCGGTCACCGCGGCTACAAGGCTGACGAAGGCGCCCCCAAGAAGCAGCGTTGGAACGCCGACGAGCGCGCATCCCGCGCAGCTGAGCGTCCCGCGAGCGATCGCGGCAGCTACGGCGACCGTCCCTCCTATGGTGCGCGCAGCGACCGCCCGGCCACCGGCCAGCGCTCAGAGCGTCCTGCCTACAACAACGACCGCAACAGCGAGCGTCCCGCTCGCGGCGGTGACCGTCCGTCGTACAACGACCGCGCGCCCCGTGGCGACCGCCCGTCGTACAACAACGACCGTAACAGCGAGCGTCCCGCCCGCACCGAGCGCCCGTCGTACAACGATCGCGCTCCGCGCAACGACCGTCCCTCGTACGGCAATGACCGCAACAGCGAGCGTCCCGCTCGCGGCGGTGACCGTCCGTCGTACAACGACCGCGCGCCCCGTGGCGACCGCCCGTCGTACAACAACGACCGCAACAGCGAGCGTCCCGCCCGCACCGAGCGTCCGTCGTACAACGATCGCGCTCCGCGCAACGACCGTCCCTCGTACGGCAACGACCGCCCGTCGTACAACAACGACCGTAACTCCGAGCGTCCCGCTCGTACCGAGCGTCCGTCGTACGGTGACCGTGCTCCGCGCACGGATCGTCCTGCCTACAACAACGACCGTAACTCCGAGCGTCCCGCTCGTACCGAGCGTCCCGCTCGTACCGAGCGTCCGTCGTACGGTGACCGTGCTCCGCGCACGGATCGCCCTGCCTACAACAACGACCGCCCGGCCCGCACCGAGCGTCCGTCCTACGGTGACCGCGCCGAGCGCGCTCCCCGCAACTTCGACCGCAACGACCGTCCGGCCCGCGGCGAGGGCGGGGACAGCACCTTCTACCCGAAGCGCTCCGAAAACGGCGTCAAGCCCAGCTTCGCCGGCGGCGACGACGTGGTACTCGAGCGCCTCGAAGCCACCGCCACGACGGCATCCGATGTGGTCGGCAAGACGTTCGGCGACCTGGGCCTCGGCGAGAACATCGTTCGCGAACTCGCTTCGCTCGGCGCTCCGGCACCGTTCCCTATCCAGGCCGCCACCATTCCCGACGTGCTCTCCGGGCGCGACGTTCTCGGGCGCGGCAAGACCGGCTCCGGCAAGACCATCGCTTTCGCTGCTCCCCTCGTGGAGAAGCTCATGGAGAACAACGGCGCCAAGGACCGCAAGCACGCTCGCAAGCCGCGCGCGCTCATCCTGGCCCCGACCCGTGAGCTGGCGCTGCAGATCGACCGTACTGTGCAGCCGATTGCCCGCAGCGTGGGGCTCTTCACCACGCAGATCTATGGAGGTGTTCCCCAGTACCGTCAGGTCAGTGCCCTCCAGCGCGGCGTGGACATCATCGTCGGCACTGCCGGACGTATCGAGGACCTCATGGAGCAGGGTCGTCTTGACCTCTCCGAGGTTGTCATCACCGTTCTGGACGAGGCCGACTACATGTGCGACCTCGGGTTCCTCGAGCCCGTGCAGCGCATCCTCCGCGCCACCAAGGCGGGCGGCCAGAAGCTGCTCTTCTCGGCAACCCTCGACAAGGGTGTTGCCTCGCTGGTCAAGGAATTCCTGACCAACCCGGCCGTGCACGAGGTCGCCGGTGAAGACCAGGCCTCCTCCACGATCGACCACCGCGTGCTCGTCATCGAGCACCGCGACAAGAGCCGCATCATCCAGGAGCTCGTCAACCGCGCCGGCAAGACGCTCATCTTCAGCCGCACCCGTGCGTATGCCGAGCAGCTCGCCGACCAGCTGGAAGACGCCGGCGTGAAGGCCACCAGCCTGCACGGTGACCTGAACCAGGCCCGTCGTACCCGCAACCTTCAGATGCTCACGAGTGGCCGGGTCAACGTGCTGGTTGCAACGGATGTCGCCGCTCGCGGAATCCACGTTGACGACATCGACCTGGTCATCCAGGCCGATGCTCCCGACGAGTACAAGGCGTACCTGCACCGCGCCGGCCGCACGGGCCGCGCGGGCAAGTCCGGCACCGTCGTGACGCTCATCCCCAAGCAGCGCAAGCGCCGCATGGACGAGCTGCTCGATCGTGCAGAGATCGACGCCAGCTACACGTCCGCCGGTCCCGGCGACCAGGCTGTGCGTGAACTCGCCAGCATCTAACACCCGCTTCAGCTGAGAAGGGGCACCCGCCATGCGGCGGGTGCCCCTTCTGGCGTTTAATCAGCCTGTGCCTGTCTGCCGCCTGATCAAGATTGCGTGGATGGAGCGGCCGCCCAACGGAGCAGACGCCGAGCCGCGCGGACAACCTGCGCGATGGCCTCATCGTCGGTCGCGTTGGACGTATCGACGATCACACATCCGCGGTCCTCGGCCATGCGGCGGTAGCGGTCAACGAAGTGCCCGTGCCGGTCCCTGGCCTCCCGCGCCTCGGCGCCGTGGCCCAATCGCTTGAGGGTGGTCGGCAGGTCCGCCCAGCACAGGATCGTCGGTATCCATAGCTGCCAGCGCTCGTAGAATTCCTCGTCCGACACCAACGAGCCCACCGTTATCCAGGAGCGTTCCACCACGATGGGACGCATCGGACCGGAACGCCGGATTGCCGCCGTGATGGCCGCCGCACCGATTCGCAACACTGCGTCGCTGTCGCCGGCCTCGTCGGCCCTGGAGAGAAGCAGCCCCCGTTCGCCGCCGAACGGCCGCACGTACGAGGCATTCAGTGCGTCGGCGGCGCCCCGGGCGATCGTGGTTTTGCCCGTTCCCTCATGCCCGTCGATTCCGATCACCCCCGCGAGCGGCCCCGGGTGCGGGTGTCGGGTGATCTCCTCGAGCGGGATCGGCTGGGTGTCAAAGGAGTCGCCGCTCCCCGGGGCGGTGGCACTGGTCACGACGTTCCTCTTTCATTTCGGGATGCCGGCGAAGGCAGCATCCCCGCGCACGTCATCCGACACCCGATTCGGCAGCGAGGTGTTCAACTGCTCCGAGTATGCCGCAGAGCGCAGGACTGTCAAGGGCCGCAGAACTATGGTGGTGACAGCGCAGGTTGCCGAGCGGTCGACTATCTGCCAGAATTACTTTCCGAACGGTCGGTTACTAATTCGACGCGTTCACCACAGCATTCACGCAGACACCGTCGTCAGGAGAAACCATGGCAGAGGCCTATCTCGTTGGAGGGGCACGTACCCCCGTCGGTCGTTACGGCGGAGTGCTCTCCGGAGTCCGCCCCGACGACCTCGCCGCGATCGTTGTCGCCGAAGCTGTACGCCGAGCAGGTGTCGACCCGTCGCGCATCGACGACATCATCTTCGGCGCGGCCACGCAGGCCGGTGAAGACAACCGCAATGTGGCGCGCATGGCCGCTCTGCTCGCAGGCCTGCCCGACGGGGTCCCCGGCATCACCGTGAACCGCTTGTGCGCCTCGGGTCTGTCCGCCATCACCATGGCCGCCCAGGCCGTTCGAGCGGGAGACACCGACATCATGGTCGCCGGCGGCGTCGAATCCATGACCCGCGCACCCTGGGTGCAGGGAAAGCCGGAACGCCCCTGGGCCAAGCCGAGCCCCCAGTTCGACACGTCCATCGGCTGGCGCTTCGTCAACCCGCGCCTGGCGGCCCGCGACAAGGCCACCTTCTCCATGAGTGAAACAGCCGAAGAGGTCGCCCGTCTCGACGGCATCACCCGCGACGAAGCGGATGCGTTCGCCCTGCAGAGCCAGCAACGCGCCGCCGCCGCGATTGATGCGGGACACTTCGTCGACGAAATCGTCGGCGTTCCAACCAAGGCCGGCGAGGTGCTCGTCGATGAGGGACCGCGCCGGGATACGACGTTGGAGGGCCTCGCGAAACTGCGTCCCATCGTCTCGGGTGGATCCGTGGTCACCGCCGGCAATGCGAGCTCGCTCAACGACGGAGCATCCGCCGTGATTGTGGCCAGTGGCGAGGCCGTCAAACGGTACGGCCTCGTGCCGCGCGCACGCATCGTGTTCGGTGCGAGCGTGGGCCTCGCCCCCGAAATTATGGGTCTTGGACCCGTCGGGGCCACCCGGAAGGTGCTGGACCGCACCGGACTGGACGTCGACGACCTCGGCGCGATCGAGCTCAACGAGGCTTTCGCCACCCAGTCGCTCGCCAGCATCCGCCGTCTCGGTCTGGATCAGCGGATCGTCAATCGCGATGGCGGAGCGATCGCGCTCGGTCACCCCCTCGGATCGAGCGGTGCACGACTTGTTGTGACCCTGCTCGGACGGATGGAGCGTGAAAACGCCCAGCACGGCCTCGCCACCATGTGCGTGGGCGTCGGCCAGGGCTCGGCACTAATCCTGGAGCGTGTCTGATGAGCAAAGTAGGACTTGAACTCGGCGATCGCGGCGAGAGCGGGGTACCCGAACGGGTCGGCGTCCTGGGCGGCGGCCGGATGGGTGCGGGCATCGCGCATTCCTTCCTGCTCGCGGGGGCGCACGTCTGCCTGGTCGAACGCAACGAGGTCGAGGCCGAGGCCGCTCGGGAGCGGGTGCTTCGCGCCGTGACGGCGAGCATCACCCGCGGAGCCACCGGCGAGACGCAGGCCGAACTCACCGACCGACTGCACGTGGGCTGGGACTTCACCGCCTTTGCCGACCGGGAACTCGTCGTGGAAGCGGTGCCGGAGGTTCGAGCGCTCAAGGTCGACGCACTGCAGCGCGTCGAGGCCGAGCTCGATGCGGACGCCGCCCTCGCGAGCAACACCTCCTCCATTTCGATCGACGACCTCGCCGCCCAGCTCGAGCGCCCCGCCCGTTTCCTCGGACTGCACTTCTTCAACCCGGTGCCCGCCTCGACCCTCGTCGAACTCGTCGCCGGCCGAGAGACGTCCGCCGAACTCATCGCGGATGCCCAGGCCTGGGTCGTGGCGCTCGGCAAGACGCCCATCACCGTCAGCGACGCCCCCGGTTTCGCGTCATCGCGGCTCGGAGTGGCCCTCGGTCTTGAGGCTATCCGCATGCTCGAGGATGGCGTGGCCTCCGCCGAGGACATCGACGCGGCAATGATGCTCGGATACAAGCACCCGGTCGGCCCGCTTAAACTCACCGACCTGGTTGGGCTCGACGTGCGCCTCGGCATCGCCGAATACCTGCACAGCCAGCTCGGGGCCCGATTCGAGCCCCCCGCCCTGCTCCGTCGGCTCGTGGCCGAGGGAAAACTCGGCCGCAAATCAGGCCAGGGCTTTTACAGCTGGACCGACTGATGATGCCCACTTCGTCCACTCTCCACATCGAGGAGCTCGCTAAATGACTCAGATTCTGCCCAGCTACGTTCAAGGTTCCTGGTTTGTTCCCGCCGCCGAGGCATCCGCCGTCGACGTGCGTGACGCGTCGACCGGTGAGATCGTCACGCGCGTGAGCACGGAGGGCCTCGACCTCGGCGCCGCCCTCGAATACGCTCGGACCGTCGGTCAGGCGTCGCTCGGCGCCCTCACGTTTCACCAGCGCGCCGTGTTGCTCAAGCAGATGGCGTTGCTGCTGACCGAACGCAAGCAGGAGCTCTACGAGCTCTCCAGCCGCACTGGTGCCACCAAGGTTGATTCCTGGGTGGACATCGACGGCGGTATCGGCGTGCTGTTCTCCTACTCGTCGAAGGGCCGCCGCGAACTGCCGAACGCCAAGGTATACGTGGACGGACCGGTCGAACCGCTGTCGAAAGACGGCTCGTTCCTGGCACGTCACATCTACTCGCGCCTGCCCGGCGTGGCCGTGCAGATCAACGCCTTCAACTTTCCGGTCTGGGGCGCACTCGAGAAGTTCGCCCCGGCCTTCCTCGCCGGCGTGCCGACACTCGTGAAGCCCGCGACGCCGTCGGGATACCTCGCGGAAGCCTTCGTGCGTATCCTCGCCGACTCCGGGCTGCTCCCCGAGGGTTCGCTGCAGCTCGTGTCCGGCAGCGTCCCGACCCTCTTCGACGACGTGCGACTCGGCGACCTTGTGGCGTTCACCGGCTCCGCGTCCACGGCCGAGAAGCTCCGCGCGAGCGATTCGGTGCAGACCGGCGGCGTGCGCTTCACCAACGAGACCGACTCGATCAACGCCTCCGTGCTGGGCACCGACGCCACGGCCGGAACCCCGGAATTCGACGCCTTCGTGAAACAGGTCGTCACCGAGATGACAGTCAAGGCGGGCCAGAAGTGCACCGCCATTCGCCGCGTGATCGTGCCCCGCGCCGCCATGGGCGACGTGATCGACGCCGTGCAGCAGCGCATCACGCAGCGCATCGTACTCGGTGACCCGAGAGCCGAGGGCGTCACGATGGGCCCGCTCGCCTCGACCGAGCAGCGCGCCGAGGTGCTCCGCCAGGTCGCCCGGCTGCAGGAGGCCGGCGGCGAACTGGTCGTGGGTTCAACCGATGCCCCGACCGTCGTGCGCAGCGACGGCACCAGCGCCCCCGCGCCCGACGGCGCCTTCGTCCCCCCGTTGCTGCTGCGTTTCGACGTCGCAACGGATGCTGTGCACGAGGTCGAGGCCTTCGGCCCCGTCTCCAGCGTGCTCGGATACGACACCATCGAGGAAGCGATCGCCCTGGTGCGACGCGGCGGCGGATCGCTCGTGACGAGCATCGCCACGCATGATCCTCAGGTGGCCGTGGCGCTCATGACCGGGATTTCCGCGTTCAACGGACGCGTACTCGTGCTCGACCGCGACGATGCCCGCACGTCGACGGGGCACGGCTCACCCGTTCCCCAGCTCGTGCACGGTGGACCGGGACGCGCCGGCGGTGGCGAGGAGCTCGGCGGCATCCGCGCGGTGCTGCACCACATGCAGCGCACCGCCATTCAGGGTTCGCCCGAGATGCTCACCGCCATCACGGGCATCTGGCATCAGGGTGCGACGGCGCATGCCGGTGAAACGCATCCGTTCAGAAAGAGCCTCGCGGAGCTGAAGCTCGGCGACCAGATCGTGTCGGACTCCCGCACCGTGACCCTCGACGACATCGAGCACTTCGCGGAGTTCACCGGCGACACGTTCTACGCGCACATGAACGAGGAAGCCGCGACGGCCAACCCGTTCTTCCCCGGGCGAGTCGCCCACGGGTACCTGCTCGTATCCTGGGCGGCCGGACTGTTCGTGGACCCGGCGCCGGGGCCCGTCCTGGCGAATTCCGGCCTCGAAAACCTGCGGTTTCTCACGCCGGTCTCACCGGGGGACAGCATCCGCGTCGCGCTCACGGCCAAGCAGATAACGCCACGGGAGACCGATGAGTACGGTGAGGTGCGCTGGGACGCGATCCTCACCAATCAGAACGATGAGATGGTCGCCTCCTACGACGTGCTCACCCTGGTTGCCAAGCACTGACGACGCACGCGCGGCACGGCGTGATGTGCCTTCCAGCTCTGTTCTTATTGTGAGCGGGTACTCAGTTTGGTGTCCAGCGCGACATATACCCTGTCAGGGAACGAACTTGAGAAATCCAATTGTTGACCAGCCCTTTTTGGGGGGTATTGGTCGACTAAAGAATTAGGAAGGTACTTCATGACGGCCAACAGAGCAGTTGCCTACAAGAGCGCGGGCGAAGTCGAGGTTATCGACATCGACTATCCCACGTTTGAACTCAAGGACGGACCGGGCGTGAACCCGGCCAACGTGGGTCGCAAGGTGCCCCACGGGGTCATCCTGCGCACGGTGACCACCAACATCTGCGGCTCGGACCAGCACATGGTCCGCGGACGCACGACGGCGCCCAAAAACCTCGTGCTGGGGCACGAAATCACCGGCGAAGTGATTGAAGCCGGACCCGACGTCGAATTCGTCAAGGTCGGGGACATCGTTTCCGTTCCCTTCAACATCTCCTGCGGTCGCTGCCGCAACTGCAAGGAGCGCAAGACGGGCATCTGCCTCAACGTGAACCCGGATCGTCCGGGCAGCGCCTACGGCTACGTCGACATGGGCGGCTGGGTCGGCGGCCAGGCCGAGTACGTGCTCGTGCCCTACGCTGACTGGAACCTGCTCAAGTTTCCCGATCGGGATCAGGCGCTCGAGAAGATCATGGACCTCACCATGCTCTCGGACATCTTCCCGACCGGGTTCCACGGCGCTTACACCGCCGGGGTCGAAGTGGGGTCCACGGTCTACGTGGCCGGGGCAGGGCCCGTCGGCCTCGCGGCGGCGGTCTCCGCGCAGCTGCTCGGTGCCGCCGTCGTCATCGTCGGCGACATGAACACGGAACGGCTCGCGCAGGCACGCAGCTTCGGATGCGAGACCATTGACCTCACCAAGGGCGAGCCGGGGGAGCAGATCGAACAGATCCTCGGTGTGCCGGAGGTCGATGCCGGCGTCGACGCGGTGGGCTTTGAGGCGCGCGGCCACGGCAAGGGGGCCGGCGAAGAGGCCCCGGCCACGGTGCTGAACTCTCTGATGACGGTCACCGCTGCCGGTGGAGGTCTGGGCATCCCGGGGCTCTACGTCACGGGTGACCCGGGGGCGAAGGATGCTGCGGCCCAGGTCGGGTCGCTGTCCATTCGTCTCGGTCTCGGCTGGGCCAAGTCGCTCACCTTCGCGACCGGCCAGTGTCCCGTGATGAAGTACAACCGCCAGCTGATGATGGCCATCCTCCATGACCGCGTGCAGATCGGCAAGGCGGTCAACGCCAAGGCGATCAGCTTGGAAGATGCCCCGCGCGGCTACGCGGAGTTCGACGCGGGTGCGGCCACGAAGTACGTCCTGAACCCGAACGGGTATGTGAAGAGCTAACAGGCGCGGCCGCTCGCGGCCCGGCCGAGGAACCCCGTCACTGGTTTCAGTGCGTGCTCAGGTTCCCCGGTCGGGCCGCGACTGCGTTCTGCGCCCGTCTCACCCGGTCGACGTCCTGGCGCCCAAAGCCTATGCAGCACACGGGGGAGGGCGATACTGGCTGTGACGCGGCCACCGTGGCGGCGCGAACGATCAGGAGGTTGCCGGTGACCTCAGCGTCACCCATCGACGGTTCAGTCCAGGCGAGTGAAGAACTCGTGGAAGCGTGCCGACGCGCACCAGCACGCCGATACGGCGGTCCTCGCCCGTGCCCTCAACGTCTTCGCCCTCAGACTCGCTGAGGCGGGGCGTCGGGACAAGGCACTTTTTGAGAGCGAACGCGCCGTCGCAATGCAGCGGAGACGCGTGGAGGAGGGTAGTGAAGTCGGAAACGGGGCGGGCGTCCACCCCGCATCCGATCTTGCCGATTCGCTTGAGACTCTCTCATTGTGCCTGCGGGAATCCGGTCAAGACCAGGACAGCCGCACGGCCGGTCGCGAAGCCGATGAGACCCGAGCAAACCTGAGGACACGGCGCACCGATCACTTCTGATCGGGCGAGTCAGTCGCTGTCGGTTGTTGACCGGCGCCGCCGCTTGAGATCGTCAGTGGAGGTTCGGGTGCCGATCAAGCGTGCCGTTGTGACGAGATTCATTGTGATGATTTCGCAGGCAAGCGGGTAGTTGATCGTGTCGAGGGTGTCATGGCTCGAGTGAACGTTGTGGTTGGCGGAATCCATGCCCTCAATCGTGAGTGCGGCGGGCAGCCCCGCACGAATGAATGGCACATGGTCGCTTGCGAACGGATTCAACGACACGTCGACCGAAAGCGTCGTATAGTCCTGCGCGCTCGCCGTGAGCTCGTCAATAAGCCCTTGTGACACGGGGGCTCCCTCGAGAAGTACGCCAGGCCGGTCGGAGTTGAGGGTGCCGACCATGTCCATGTTGATCACGGCCCGGATGCGAGCACGGTCGCGGTCGCTCAGGGCTCGAACGTACTGCTCACTCCCGAACAGGCCCTCTTCTTCGCCGCCGAAGAGCACCAGGCGCAGATCCTGGGCATCCGTGCGCTCGGCCAGGATTCGGCCGATTTCGAGTACGCCGGCACATCCGCTGCCATTGTCATCGGCGCCGGGTGCGGGTGCCAGAGGGCCGTCCACGTGGTTGATGGAATCGAGGTGGGCGGTGACGAGAACGAGCTCGGGATCGTCGCCCTGCCCTGGCTTGTCGGCGACAACCGAGAAGCTCGTGCCCGACCCGACCGTGATGGCAACTCGGGTGAGCCCGTACCCCCACAGCCGCAGTCGTTCCGTCACCCAGTCGGCGGCCTGAGCGTACCCCTGGCTCAGGGAATGACGCGTGCCGAACCCGGTGAGAGCGACAAGGGAGTCCTGGAGATGAGCGGCGGAGACCTGCTCGGCGAGCATGGCCAGCGCCGGATCGACGGCATGGAGGCGCCGGCCGGCGCTCGACGCCGGCACGACGATGGAGGAGTTCTGGGGGAGCGGTTGAACGCTGAAGTGTGCGGGGTTGCCGAGCGACGCCCGAACGAACTCGTCATCGCTCAGTTCGACGGCGAGGTACCGTCCATGATCGAGAACGACGGGCACGTCCGGAAAGTCCTGGCGGAATGCGTTGCCGGCCTGCACCACAAGGTGCAAGAGACCGCGACTTGACTGCGTCGCGGGCCCCAGCGTGCGCACACGACGTCCGGCGCTCGAATCGGCTATGCCGGTCGTCCAGTAGATGACCTGGTCTCCGAACCGGCACCATTTCAGTCCCGGTTCGCGCCGCGCCGACCGCCCCGCCGCGGGGTCGACGGATGCGGGAACGATGACGTAGGTGTACATGACTCCTGCCTTCCTGCCCGACCGACGGGGTCTCCGTCACGGCCGACGAATCTTGAGAATCTCCGGATTCACTTCAACGACCCTGAGCGCCGACGTGTCGCCGACATCGCGGATCCCGGTTTGCCTGGGACGATCGTCCGGTCCGGGCGTGAGCGTCACAATTGTGCCGTCATCGCGCACGCGGAGAGAGTCCCTCCCTCCCCGGGTGGGAGGGAACGGGAACGTCGCCGCCGGGCGATAGACCAGGATCTCGTCGTCATCTTCCTCATGCGAGTGGGTCCATTCGCCGACAGGAACGGGCGAGTCCTGATCTATCGCAGCCACGGGGTGCGTTTCCTCTCCTGATCCGGCGGGGCCGCCCCTCACATGGTGTCCATGCCCGACAGACGGTCACGGTTTTGCTCTGCCAGCGCACTATCCTCCACGAATTCGAAGGTGTTTCGGGGGCCTTCGAGGCAGGCCTGCATCCGGGTGACCTGTCCAACGGAGAACATCACCATGACCTCGTCGTCCACGTAGTCCATGTAGTCCACGAACAGGTCCCCGTCCGGTCCGTTGTTGCAGGAGACATGAGGGAAGGTGGGCTTGCCGACGTTCGCGTCCGCTTGATTTGGCGTGTCGTCCACCTTGTCGGTACCCACGCACCCCGACTCGTCACCCCAGATATGGTTCAGGTTCAGCCAGTGGCCGATTTCGTGGGTTGCTGTGCGGCCGCGTCCGAACGGCGGCGATGCCGTCCCAACAGTGCCGAAGGCCGTGTTGAGAACGACGACGCCGTCGGTGGACGGCTCACCTCCGGGGAACTGGGCGTATCCGAGCAATCCACCGCCGAGCCGGCCCACCCAGAGGTTGAGGTATTTGTCGGCCGGCCATGCGTCCCGACCTCCGGACGAGTCGAATTTGATCGTGTCGTCGTAGCTGAACGAGGACCGGTCGGTGTGGGTGCGGGTGATTCCGTCCGTGTCCATACCGTCGGGATCCGTTGTCGCCAGGGCGAACTCCACCTGGGCGTCATCCGCCAGGGCTTCGAAGACCTTCGGCAGGCTGTCCAGATCGGCGTTGGTCTTGCGGAAATCCTGATTGAGCACGTCGATTTGGCTGTGGATCTGCTCGTCGGAGATGTTCTCGTCATCGTCGTGCCACACGACGTGAACGACCACGGGAATGTGCGTCACACCGGATCGGCCCGGGAAGATGCCCCGCGCCACGATTTCTCGCACCGCCGTGTCCATGGCGACGCGGGCCGCGGCAAAGCCGGGCTGCTCGGCCAACTGCTTGGTGTACAACTCTGGAGTGGCACAGTAGCGAGTCGTGGGCAGATCGCGGGAATCGGCGTCAGCCATGATTTGTTCCTTTCTGAAGGCGTGATGTTTCCGTATGCGGGCATTCTGGCCCGATTCGCGTTACTCCGGCGTTATCGCCGCGCACGGTAGCGCGGCACGCGCGGAGGTCATACTGTGGGCATACCGTAGCGTGCTGCCGATTCGCGAGAAAAGGAGAATCATGCCAAAGCGACAGTTGCACCCATTGCCGCAACAACCGTCGGGGGTCCGCCGCCGGCCGAGCTGCAGCATCGCCCCGCCCGACCTTCTCGCCTGGCTGGCGATGCAGGGAACCAAGGACGAACGTGAAGCAGCCCTGTCGTCGATAGGCACGTCGTCGGGCATTCGATCGCGTCGGGCCCTGATTGGCCAGTTCAGTCGCGAACTTGACCAAAATTTGGGCTTGATCGGAGTCGTCTCCCTGACCGAGCAGGGGATCACCGTGTACGACAACGAGACGCACGGGCGTAGTTTTCTGCCGGGCGTCAAGAAACGATCCGCGGGTGATGCGCTCCATTCCGACCTCGCCGTCAATGAGGCGTTTGACGGCAGCGCGGCCACCGCCGCCTTCTTCCACGACGTCCTCGGCAGAAGCTCCCTCGACAACGCGGGAATGGAACTGGTTTCCTCCGTGCACTACGGCGTGGCCTTCGACAACGCCTTCTGGGATGGCAGCCAAATGGTTTACGGCGACGGCAGCGACCGAATCTTTCAGATCGGCGGACTCACTCGGGCGATCGACGTGATCGCGCACGAGCTCACGCACGGCGTCACCGAATTCACCGCAGGCCTCGTCTACAGCAAACAGCCGGGCGCGCTCAACGAGTCCTTCTCCGACGTCTTCGGCAGCCTGGTGAAACAGTACGGCCTCAGGCAGACGGCCGCCGAGGCGGACTGGCTCATCGGGCAGGGCGTGCTCGTGCCGAAGCTGGGGGCGGCCCTGCGCTCCATGAAGAGTCCCGGCACGGCGTTCGCGGGCGACCGCCAGCCGGGCCACATGGACCAGTATCTGGACCTGCCCGATGACAACGACCCCGCCAACGACAACGGTGGTGTTCACGTCAACTCGGGCATTCCCAATCGCGCGTTCTACCTCGCCGCCATCGGCCTCGGCGGGGCGGCGTGGGAGAAGGCCGGCAAAATTTGGTACAACGCCCTCACCACCAAAATGGGCACCGCCACGGATTTTGCCGCCGCGGCACAGTTTACGATCGATGCGGCCGGCGAGCTCTTCGGCGCCCACGAGCAAGCGATTGTTCATGGTGCGTGGACGGAGGTGGGAGTTCTGCCATGAGACTCAGCGTGCGGCGTGGTGGCGGTTTCGCCGGGATGGTGGCTCGTACCGACCTGGACAGTGCCGTGCTCCCGCCGGCGGATGCCACGGCTCTCGCCGCGGAGATCGACCGCGCGGGCCTGCGGGACCTCGCCGACCCGCGGCCCGGGCGCGCGTGGCCCGATGCCCAGCTCTACGACATCGCCCTCGTGGACGGGAAGCATGAGTACCGCTATCGCTGCACCGACGCGACGATCCCCGAGGGCGTGCGCGAGCTCCTCGCCTGGGTCGACGAGCGTCCCGAGCGTGTCGAATCCATTGAGCCCTAGCCGACGGAACCTATCTGGTGGGGGTCATCCGCCATTGGTACGGACGATAGATGTTGTCGGCAGTCACGTAGTGAACGCCGGCCTCCGGCCCCTCCGGCATGTCATGGTGCGCCTCCTCGCATGAGGCCTCCCACGCTTCGGTTCGGGTGAGCGCGTGGATCTCGCCGTCGATCACCACCCATCCGCGGACGGCCTGATACGGGACGTTGCCGTGCGGTGAGGCGTAGCGTGCCCCAACCTCAACGGTGCGCAGCAGAAGAGTGAAAGTCTGCGAGGCACCGATGCTGCGCGTGACGAATTCAAGGAGGGCGGAGTGCTCGAGCGTGGGGGACCGTCGACCGGTCGGATCGGTCTGGAATCTCAGGAGCCCGCCGTGCTCAGCCGTCACGCTGAGCTCGTGGGTTCCGCTGCCGTGCCGCCGGCCGACCAGAGCAGCCACGAGGCGCTCCTGGTTGTCTCGCCGCACACTGGTTCGGTCGCAGCCCGAACACGCCAGCACATAGAGGGGAAGCGGCCCCCGATCGACATGGGCTGCATTCGGGGTGAGGATGGCATCGGAGCGGCAGTACGGGCACGTGATTCTCATGAGGGGCTTCCCCAATCGTTTCGCACATCGCGGAGTGTCGAGGACCTGACTGGGTGCCCGTGCGGCGCCCGATTGCCCCTGTGCAAAAAAGGTAGCAGGGGCTCTTCCAGGCCGCAGTCGGCATGAATGAGGACACGTGCCCCTCAGGGGCTCCGGAGTCGCGACGCGCCCGGGATGCAGGCAAAACCCGGGCGGATTTGCGCGGTCGTGGGAATGGCCGTAATGTCATCTAAGTCACCCCACAGGTGCGGAAAGCTGCTCAGCTTCCCGGCCTCATGCGGGACCAATTCCAAGCCTAAACAACCTGCTCTTGCAGTGCTGTTTGACTTGATGAAGTTCATCAGTTTCCTTCGGGTGCAGATGAGCTACACGAAATAAGTGAAGTGCCTCAGCGAGAGTGCCCGTTAGGGTGTGAAGCTGGGTGCGTCCGATCCTTGAGAACTCAACAGCGTGCACAATGTCAAATGCCAAATACCTCGTGGTTGTTGTCCCGTTTCTAGCGGGTACGCAGCCGGGAGATTCCTTTGGAATATGAATTGAAAGTCGTGGTTTCGATCACGCAAAATAACAAAAGCAAGTCAGTAATGATTTGTTCTTGCTAGTTTCAAACTTGCATCTTGTTCGCCTATTCCGGCGACTTGGTGCACTAGATGGGCACTCGATTTCGGTTGGGTAGCTATTCAAACATTTACGGAGAGTTTGATCCTGGCTCAGGACGAACGCTGGCGGCGTGCTTAACACATGCAAGTCGAACGGTGATGAGGAGCTTGCTTCTTTGATCAGTGGCGAACGGGTGAGTAACACGTGAGCAATCTGCCCTTGACTCTGGGATAACTGCGGGAAACTGTAGCTAATACCGGATACGACCTTGGAAGGCATCTTCTGGGGTGGAAAGAATTTTGGTCAAGGATGAGCTCGCGGCCTATCAGCTAGTTGGTGAGGTAATGGCTCACCAAGGCGACGACGGGTAGCCGGCCTGAGAGGGTGACCGGCCACACTGGGACTGAGACACGGCCCAGACTCCTACGGGAGGCAGCAGTGGGGAATATTGCACAATGGGCGCAAGCCTGATGCAGCAACGCCGCGTGAGGGACGAAGGCCTTCGGGTTGTAAACCTCTTTTAGTAGGGAAGAAGTGACTGGGTTTTCCTGGAAGTGACGGTACCTGCAGAAAAAGCACCGGCTAACTACGTGCCAGCAGCCGCGGTAATACGTAGGGTGCAAGCGTTGTCCGGAATTATTGGGCGTAAAGAGCTCGTAGGCGGTTTGTTGCGTCTGCTGTGAAAACCCGAGGCTCAACCTCGGGCCTGCAGTGGGTACGGGCAGACTAGAGTGCGGTAGGGGAGATTGGAATTCCTGGTGTAGCGGTGGAATGCGCAGATATCAGGAGGAACACCAATGGCGAAGGCAGATCTCTGGGCCGTAACTGACGCTGAGGAGCGAAAGCATGGGGAGCGAACAGGATTAGATACCCTGGTAGTCCATGCCGTAAACGTTGGGAACTAGATGTGGGGACCATTCCACGGTCTCCGTGTCGCAGCTAACGCATTAAGTTCCCCGCCTGGGGAGTACGGCCGCAAGGCTAAAACTCAAAGGAATTGACGGGGGCCCGCACAAGCGGCGGAGCATGCGGATTAATTCGATGCAACGCGAAGAACCTTACCAAGGCTTGACATATACCGGAAACGGCTGGAAACAGTCGCCCCGCAAGGTCGGTATACAGGTGGTGCATGGTTGTCGTCAGCTCGTGTCGTGAGATGTTGGGTTAAGTCCCGCAACGAGCGCAACCCTCGTCCTATGTTGCCAGCACGTAATGGTGGGAACTCATGGGATACTGCCGGGGTCAACTCGGAGGAAGGTGGGGATGACGTCAAATCATCATGCCCCTTATGTCTTGGGCTTCACGCATGCTACAATGGCCGGTACAAAGGGCTGCAATACCGCAAGGTGGAGCGAATCCCAAAAAGCCGGTCTCAGTTCGGATTGAGGTCTGCAACTCGACCTCATGAAGTCGGAGTCGCTAGTAATCGCAGATCAGCAACGCTGCGGTGAATACGTTCCCGGGCCTTGTACACACCGCCCGTCAAGTCATGAAAGTCGGTAACACCCGAAGCCGGTGGCCAAACCCGTAAGGGATGGAGCTGTCGAAGGTGGGATCGGTGATTAGGACTAAGTCGTAACAAGGTAGCCGTACCGGAAGGTGCGGCTGGATCACCTCCTTTCTAAGGAGCACGTGCAATCCCGTCTGTATACAGCGGAATACGATTGCCAGTCATACGGAAACGAACGTTTTCGATGGCGCTCATGGGTGGAACATTGACATTGATGTAAGAACGGCCAGTTCGGTTCAAGTACGCTTCTTCGGAGGTTGGAAAAGATTGGGGTGGAGAGACTTGCATGAGCACGCTGTTGGGTCCTGAGGGACCGGAACGGATCACTTCGGTGGTTTGGACCTTCCTCTGGACTTCTTGTTGTGGGCATTAATCGCCGGCTTCGAGGGGTACCGCCCGTACTTTGAGAACTACACAGTGGACGCGAGCATCTTAAATTTGTGGGACTTCGGTCCCCAAATTACAAAGATCTAAGCAATTAGATCATTGGTCAATTTCTGCCGCGAATTTATTCGTGGCACCAATCGATTCAAACTCATGTGATTTCAAATTTTTAAGAGCAAACGGTGAATGCCTTGGCATGTAGAGCCGAAGAAGGACGTAGTAATCTGCGATAAGCCTCGGGGAGTTGATAAACGAACTGTGATCCGAGGATGTCCGAATGGGGAAACCCCGCCAGGCCCGTGAGGTGACCTGGTGACTCCCGCCTGAATATATAGGGCGGGTAGAGGGAACGTGGGGAAGTGAAACATCTCAGTACCCACAGGAAGAGAAAACAATAGTGATTCCGTTAGTAGTGGCGAGCGAACCCGGATGAGGCTAAACCGATCATGTGTGATAGCCGGTAGGCGTTGCATGGTCGGGGTTGTGGGACTTTTCAGCTGATTCTACCGAATGGCAAGGGTTAGAGCGTTGTATAGACGAACAGGATTGAAAGCCTGGTCATAGAGGGTGCGAACCCCGTAGTCGAAATGCAGCAATCACCCGAAGAGTATCCCAAGTAGCACGGGGCCCGAGAAATCCCGTGTGAATCCGTCAGGACCACCTGATAAGCCTAAATACTCCTACATGACCGATAGTGAACAAGTACCGTGAGGGAAAGGTGAAAAGTACCCCGGGAGGGGAGTGAAATAGTACCTGAAACCGTTTGCTTACAATCCGTTGGAGCCAGTCTGATTCTGGTGACAGCGTGCCTTTTGAAGAATGAGCCTGCGAGTTAGTGATATGTGGCGAGCTTAACCCGAGAGGGGAATGCGTAGCGAAAGCGAGTCTGAATAGGGCGATTCAGTCGCATGTCCTAGACCCGAAGCGAAGTGATCTATCCATGGCCAGGTTGAAGCGACGGTAAGACGTCGTGGAGGACCGAACCCACTTCAGTTGAAAATGGAGGGGATGAGCTGTGGATAGGGGTGAAAGGCCAATCAAACTTCGTGATAGCTGGTTCTCTCCGAAATGCATTTAGGTGCAGCGTTGCGTGTTTCTTGCCGGAGGTAGAGCTACTGGATGGCCGATGGGGCCCAAAAGCTTACTGACGTCAGCCAAACTCCGAATGCCGGTAAGTGAGAGCGCAGCAGTGAGACGGTGGGGGATAAGCTTCATCGTCGAGAGGGAAACAACCCAGACCACCAACTAAGGTCCCAAAGCGCGTGCTAAGTGGGAAAGGATGTGGAGTTGCACAGACAACCAGGAGGTTGGCTTAGAAGCAGCCACCCTTGAAAGAGTGCGTAATAGCTCACTGGTCAAGTGATTCCGCGCCGACAATGTAACGGGGCTCAAGCACGCCACCGAAGTTGTGGCATTGATATTTTTGGTTAGCCGCACCCTTGTGGTGTTGGTTCAGCCGTGTTGATGGGTAGGAGAGCGTCGTGTGGCCAGCGAAGCGGCGGTGTAAACCAGCCGTGGAGGCCACACGAGTGAGAATGCAGGCATGAGTAGCGAAAGACGGGTGAGAAACCCGTCCTCCGAAAGATCAAGGGTTCCAGGGCCAGGCTAATCCGCCCTGGGTAAGTCGGGACCTAAGGCGAGGCCGACAGGCGTAGTCGATGGACAACGGGTTGATATTCCCGTACTGACGAAAAACCGCCCAAGCTAATCCAGTAATGCTAAGTATCTGAATCCCCTAGACCGATCCCTTCGGGGTGAGGCGTGGGGCCTAGCGTACGACCCTATTCTGGTGCGGTTAGCGTATTAACAGGTGTGACGCAGGAAGGTAGCTGAGCCGGGCGATGGTTGACCCGGTCTAAGGATGTAGGGCGAACGATAGGCAAATCCGTCGTTCATATAGCCTGAGACCCGATGGGTAGCCCGTAAGGGTGAAATCAGTGATCCTATGCTGCCGAGAAAAGCATCGACGCGAGGTTTTAGTCACCCGTACCCCAAACCGACTCAGGTGATCAGGTAGAGAATACTAAGGAGATCGAGAGAATCGTGGTTAAGGAACTCGGCAAAATGCCCCCGTAACTTCGGGAGAAGGGGGGCCTGAGGCGTGAACGGACTTGCTCCGGGAGCGTTCGAAGGCCGCAGAGACCAGTGGGAAGCGACTGTTTACTAAAAACACAGGTCCGTGCTAAGTCGCAAGACGATGTATACGGACTGACGCCTGCCCGGTGCTGGAAGGTTAAGAGGAACGGTTAGCCGCAAGGCGAAGCTGAGAATTTAAGCCCCAGTAAACGGCGGTGGTAACTATAACCATCCTAAGGTAGCGAAATTCCTTGTCGGGTAAGTTCCGACCTGCACGAATGGCGTAACGACTTCCCAGCTGTCTCAACCGCGAACTCGGCGAAATTGCATTACGAGTAAAGATGCTCGTTACGCGCAGCAGGACGGAAAGACCCCGTGACCTTTACTACAGCTTGGTATTGGTGTTCGGTGTGGCTTGTGTAGGATAGGTGGGAGACTTTGAAGCTTGGACGCTAGTTCAGGTGGAGTCATCGTTGAAATACCACTCTGGTCATATTGGATACCTAACTTCGAACCGTGATCCGGTTCAGGGACAGTGCCTGGTGGGTAGTTTAACTGGGGCGGTTGCCTCCTAAAAAGTAACGGAGGCGCCCAAAGGTTCCCTCAACCTGGTTGGCAATCAGGTGTCGAGTGTAAGTGCACAAGGGAGCTTGACTGTGAGACTGACAAGTCGAGCAGGGACGAAAGTCGGGACTAGTGATCCGGCAGTGGCTTGTGGAAGCGCTGTCGCTCAACGGATAAAAGGTACCTCGGGGATAACAGGCTGATCTTGCCCAAGAGTCCATATCGACGGCATGGTTTGGCACCTCGATGTCGGCTCGTCGCATCCTGGGGCTGGAGTAGGTCCCAAGGGTTGGGCTGTTCGCCCATTAAAGCGGTACGCGAGCTGGGTTTAGAACGTCGTGAGACAGTTCGGTCCCTATCCGCTGCGCGCGCAGGAAATTTGAGAAGATCTATCCCTAGTACGAGAGGACCGGGATGGACGAACCTCTGGTGTGTCAGTTGTTCCGCCAGGAGCACCGCTGATTAGCTACGTTCGGAATGGATAACCGCTGAAAGCATCTAAGCGGGAAGCCAGCTTCGAGATGAGATTTCCATCCCTTCGGGGGAGAGGCTCGCAGCTAGACTACTGCGTTGATAGGCCGGATGTGGAAGTGGGGACTAAAGACCCATGAAGCTGACCGGTACTAATAAGCCGATAATTTGATAACACTCAGTTTGAAGAAGCTGCTTTAGCGTCCACTATGTGGTTCTCGATGTACGGTCGAGAACAACCGCTTCTACGGAAGCACTATAACTAAAAAATATAGGTTCGAAACACGCATCACAGGTGTTTCGGCGGCTATAGCAAGAGGGAAACGCCCGGTCACATTCCGAACCCGGAAGCTAAGACTCTTTGCGCCGATGGTACTGCAGGGGGGACCCTGTGGGAGAGTAGGACACCGCCGGACTTAACTTAGCGACACACTAATGGCCACCCCGCACGGGGTGGCCATTTTTGCGTTAAACCACCACACACCACACCAAGCGGAGCCGGCCGGGATCGGGCGTGGACGCTGTCCGCGCCTCGACGCGGGACGTCAGGTGCGGGGGCGCAGGCCGTCCAGGGCTACCGTGAGTATGTCGTCGGCGAGCTGTGCGCCGTCTTCCGGCCCCTCGGGGCGGTACCACTCCGTGATGGAGTTGACCATGCCGAAGAGCAGCCGGGTGACAACGCGCGCGTCCACGTCGCTGCGCAGGGATCCCTCGTCACGAGCCTCGACCACCAGGGCCGAGACCACGCGGTCGAACGCGCGCCGGCGGGTGAGGGCATTCCGCTCGACCTGAGAATTGCCGCGCACGCGCAGCAACAGGGTCACCGAGGGCAGCTTGGCCGCGAGCACCTGTACCGCGCCGCGCAACACGTAGGCGAGCCGGTCCAGCGCGGACCCCTCGAGTGCTCCGTCCTCACGAAGCACGCCTTCGAGAGCGGTCAACGCCTCGTCGAGGGCAAGCTGCAGCAACTCTTCCTTGGACGCGAAGTGGTGGTAAATCGCCGCTTTCGAGAGGTCCAGGCGCGCCGCGAGCACACCCATCGAGGTGGCGTCGTAGCCGTACTCGTTGAAGGCGGCGACGGCGATGTCGAGAATGGCGCGCTGATCGTACCCGGGGCGCCCCCGCTTGGCCGTGATGAGGTCAGACATTGTTAGAAGTATCCCATGCCGGGGGCGACGTACTCCGATTCACCGCAGATCGTACAGGCGCTTGAGCTTGCCGGCGCTGCGCTCCAGCGTGCCGGGTTCGGCGATCTCCACGTGCACAGTCGAGCCGATCTGGTCCTTGATCCGCGCGATGAGCGCCGCGCGGGCAGTGGCGGATGAGGCGCCGTCAGCGTGCTCGTGGCGCTCGATGCGCACGGTCAGCTCGTCCATCCGCCCGGGGCGGGTGAGCTCCAGTACGAAATGCGGGGAGAGGTGTTCGATGCTGAGCACGATCTCCTCGATCTGGGTGGGGAACAGGTTCACGCCGCGGAGAATGATCATGTCGTCGTTGCGTCCGGTGATCTTCTCCATCCGGCGCATGCCGGGGCGCGACGTTCCGGGCAGCAGGCGAGTGAGATCCCGGGTGCGGTATCGAATCACGGGGAAGGCCTGCTTCGTCAGGGAGGTGAAGACCAACTCGCCGGTGTCGCCGTCGCCGAGAACGTTTCCGTTGTCGCCGTCAATGATCTCCGGGTAGAACTGGTCCTCCCACAGGTGCGGTCCGTCCTTCGACTCGATGCACTCGCTGCCCACACCAGGGCCCATGACTTCGCTGAGCCCGTAGATGTCGAGCGCGTCGAAGTCCAGACGTTCCTCCAGTTCCAGACGCATCTGGTTGGTCCACGGCTCGGCGCCCAGGACGCCCGCCTTCAGGCTGGATCGACGAGGGTCGAGGCCGGCGGCAATCATGGCATCCGTGATCGTCAGCAGATAGCTCGGGGTGGACAGGATCACGTCGGGTTCGAAGTCGTTGATCATCTGCACCTGCTTGTTGGTCTGTCCTCCCGACATGGGGATGGCGACCGCACCCAGGGCCTCGATGCCGGCGTGTGCGCCAAGTCCGCCCGTGAACAAGCCGTACCCGTAAGCGTTGTGCACCTTCATTCCGGGGCGCACGCCGGCGGCCCGCAGGCTGCGCGCAACGAGCCCGGCCCAGCTGCGGAGGTCGTCCTTGGTGTACCCGACCACGGTAGGCAGACCGGTGGTGCCCGAGGAGGTGTGAATGCGTGCGACTCGGTTCATCGGCACCGCGAACATGCCGAAGGGGTAGCTCTGCCGCAGGTCGTCCTTCGTCGTGAACGGCAGGAGGGCCACATCGTCCAGCGTGCGGATGTCGTCGGGGTGAACCCCGACCGCATCGAACTTTCGCGTGTACAGCGGCACGTTGGCGTAGGCGTGCCGCACCGTCTGCTGCAGCCGTACCAGCTGAAGAGCGGCGATCTCGTCGCGAGACATCCGCTCTTCCGGGTCGAGTTCATCGTGGGATGGAGCGTGCAGGCGGGTCGTGGTCAGCGTTGACATGGTGCCTCCGGAGCAGATTAGTTGTGGGCGCGGGTGGGCGTTGCGAGGTTCGTGGTGCGACTGCGACCGCGGAATTCCGCGACGGGGACGTTGTGCTCGTCGGTGACGCGCACGTCGTACAGTCCGCTCCGCCCGCTCTTGGTACGGAGCACGGCGGTGGCGGTAAGAGTCTGTCCCAGGGTGGCCGGTTTCAGAAAGCTGATGTCGGCGCCGGCCGCGAGCGTGACGTGATGAGAGTCGTTGCAGGCAATGGCGAAGGCCGTGTCGGCAAGGGAGAAGATCATGCCGCCGTGCGTCACGTCGAAGCCGTTGAGCATATCGTCGCGAATCAGCATCGACACGATGGCGCTTCCCGGCTCGGTGTGTTCCACGACCATGCCGAGGGCAGCGGATGCCCGGTCTCGCCGCATCATGGCGCTGGTGCCGAGGGATGATTCGGTTGACTGAGGCGCGATTGTTTCACGCTGTACGGCGTCGGGTGCTGCGTCCAACTTGGTTCTCCTCTTTGAGCGACCGTGCGGTAATGACTTGTGCTGGCGGCGGGGGTTGCCGCGCCGATACTGTGACTATATACTAACTGAACGATCGGTTGGTAAAACATTCGCCTTTCGGATGTGCACCTTGAGCCCAACGATGACCAGGAGTCAATGATGACAACCCCCGCAGGGCCTTACGCCCTTGCTCCGGATGCCTCCGCAGAGAATCCGGAGATCTCGGCCGACGAACAGCAGTTCAACGATTTGATCGCGGCGGATTCCCGCATTGAGCCACGCGACTGGATGCCAGAGGCGTATCGCAAGTCCCTGGTGAGGCAGATCTCCCAGCACGCGCATTCCGAAATCATCGGTATGCAACCGGAATCCAACTGGATCACGAGGGCACCGAGCCTTAAGCGCAAGGCCATTCTCATGGCCAAGGTGCAGGACGAGGCCGGACACGGTCTCTACCTGTACTCTGCCGCGCAGACGCTCGGCGCCACGCGCGACGGCATGACCGAGGCCCTCATCGCCGGCAAGGCGCGCTACTCCTCGATCTTCAACTATCCGACCCCGACCTGGGCTGACATGGGTTCGGTCGGCTGGCTCGTGGACGGCGCGGCCATCTGCAACCAGGTGCCGCTCTGCCGCGCCAGCTACGGTCCGTACGGCCGCGCGATGGTGCGTATCTGCAAGGAGGAATCCTTCCACCAGCGCCAGGGATTCGAGATTCTGCTCGAGCTCATGCAGGGCACGGAGGCCCAGCGCGAAATGGCGCAGGATTCCGTGAACCGCTGGTATTGGCCCGCCCTGATGATGTTCGGCCCGCCCGATGACGACTCGCCGAACTCCGCGCAGTCCATGGCGTGGAAGATCAAGCGGTTCTCCAACGACGAACTCCGTCAGCGCTTCGTGGGCATGCTTGTGCCGCAAGCCGCCGTGCTCGGCATCACCCTGCCGGACCCCGATCTGCGCTGGAACGAAGAAACCCAGAAGTACGACCTGGGCGAGATCGACTGGACCGAGTTCCACGAGGTACTCTCCGGCCGGGGAGCAAGCAACGCCCAGCGCCTGCAGCGCCGCCGCGACGCCCACGCCGAAGGCGCATGGGTGCGCGAAGCTGCCGCCGCATACGCCCGCAAACAGTCCGAACGATCTGAAATGGTGGCCTCATGACCGCGCCCGGCGATTCCGCAACTGAAATTTGGCCGCTGTGGGAGGTCTTCGTGCGCTCCAACCGTGGACTGAGCCATGTACACGTGGGATCGCTGCACGCTCCCGATGAAATTCTCGCTGTGCGTAACGCCCGCGACCTGTATACCCGTCGCGCCGAGGGCGTCTCCGTGTGGGTGGTGCCCGCGGCCGCCATCACCACGAGCGACCCCGACGCCAAGGGTGCCTTCTTCGAATCCGCGTCCGGTAAAAACTACCGTCACGCGAGCTACTACTCCAAGAGCGAGGGAGTGAAGCACCTATGATCAGCGAAGCGGATGAGGCCACACACGACGACGGTCACGGGCACGTTCAGGTTGACGCCACCGTGCTCCCCGACGAACTGATCGCGTCGGCATCCGTCGCCTCGGACGACGTTGCGGAGTACGCCTTGTGGCTCGGTGACGACTCACTCGTGCTCTCTCAGCGCCTGGGTGCCTGGATCTCACGGGCCCCCGAGCTCGAGGAGGACGTGGCCCTCGGCAACATCGCCCTGGATCTCATCGGACACGCTCGTTCGCTGCTGCACTACGCCGGGTCGGCCTCCGGAAAGAGCGAAGACGACCTCGCCTACTGGCGCGATGAACCCGAATGGCGTTCCCTGCAGATCGTCGAACAGCCCAACGGCGACTTTGCGCATACCATCGCCCGGCAGTTCATCGTGAGCCACTTCCTGTTTGAGCTGTACACCCGGCTCCGTGATTCCACGGATGCCACGCTCGCCGCCGTTGCCGACAAGGCCGCAAAAGAGGTTGACTACCACCGCGACCACTCGGTGCAGTGGGTGTTGCGGCTGGCGCTCGGTACCGACGAGTCCCGGAGTCGCATGATCACGGCCTTCTCCGATATGTGGCCCTACGTCGACGAGATGTTCCGCGACGAACCGTTGCTGGACCGCCTCGAGGGCGTGGCCGTACGCCCGTCAAGCCTGCGCGCCGTGTTCGATGGCGCTATCGCCCCGGTATTCGCGGAAGCCGACCTCGAGGAACCCCGCGGCTTCATCGCCTCCGGCGGCGGCCGCCGAGGCGTGCACTCCGAGCACCTGGGGCTGCTGCTCGCCGAGATGCAGGTGCTCACCCGCGCCCACCCCGGAGCGAAATGGTGACCTCGCCCACCCCCGCGTCGATGGCGCGACCACGACCCGCCGACGCCGAGTCTCTCCGCGCGTGGCTCGTCGCTGCCACCGTTGTCGACCCGGAGATTCCGGTACTCACGATTGAGGACCTCGGCGTGCTGCGGTCGGTGAACGTCACCTCAACCGGGGTTGATGTCGCCCTGACCCCCACCTACAGCGGATGCCCCGCCCTGGACGCCATGCGCGACGACGTTCACGCGGTACTCACCGCCGCCGGCTACACCAACGTCACCGTGCGGCTCGAGCTGAGCCCCGCGTGGACGACCGACTGGATGAGCGAGGAAGGCAAACGCAAACTCACCGAGTACGGCATCGCCGCACCCACCGGACACGCCGCCGCGCGTCCGTCCGGGCCTGCCGGCCCCGTGCGCCTGCAGCTCGCGGTCAAGTGTCCCCGCTGCAACTCGCTCAACACGCGCGAACTCGCCCACTTCGGTTCGACGTCGTGCAAGTCGCTCTATGAGTGCAAGGCATGCCTCGAACCCTTCGACTACTTCAAGGTGCTGTGACCATGACTGCAACGAACATCGGCGCTACGAAGCACCGTGCCCGCTTCCATACGCTTACCGTCTCCGACGTGCGCCAGCTCACCGCCGACAGCGTCGAGGTGACCTTCGCCGTTCCGGACAAGCTGCGCGGAGCGTTCGACTACTCTCCCGGACAGCATCTTGCGCTGCGTGCCACGATCGACGGCCACGAGCTGCGTCGCAGCTACTCCATCTGCAGGCCGCCGAGCACGAGCAGTGCCGGATCCATCAGCGTCGCCATCAAACGCGATCTCGGCGGGGTGTTCTCCAGCTGGGCCAACACCGAGCTGAGCGAGGGCCAGCAGATTGACGTGATGAGCCCGCAAGGCACCTTCACGTCGACCCTGCCCGACCTCGACGACCGACACATCGTCGGTGTGGCCGCCGGATCGGGAATCACCCCCCTGATGTCACTCGCCCACACGGTCCTCGCGGCATCCGCGACCTCGCGCTTCACGCTCGTGTACACGAACCGCACCGCGCTCGACGTCATGTTTCTCGATGAACTCGCCGACCTGAAAGACCGCTATCCCGCCCGCCTCGCGCTGTACCACGTGCTCTCCCGCGAACAGCGTTCGTCCTCACTGCTCACCGGACGCATCGACGAAGACAAGTTCCGGCGCATGCTCGAAACGATTCTGCGCCCCGCGACCGTGGACGAATGGTTTCTCTGCGGGCCGTTCGAACTCGTGCAGCTGTGTCGCGACACCCTCGAAGATGTGGGTGTCGACCGTTCCGCCGTTCGCTACGAGCTGTTCACGACCGGCGAGACCAACCGGGCCAGTGGCGACACCGGGCGTCCTGTCACGGTGGCGACCGGGGACAAGACGTTCCAGATCGATTTCACCCTCGACGGGCAGAGCAACACCGTTACCACTCCGGTCAACGCGCACGAGAGCATCCTCAACGCCGCGCTGCGTGTGCGGCCCGATGTGCCGTTCGCCTGCGCCGGGGGAGTGTGTGGAACGTGCCGGGCCAAGCTCGTCACCGGTGACGTCACCATGACCGAGAACTACGCTTTGGAACCCGACGAACTCGAACGCGGGTACGTATTGACCTGTCAGTCCCACCCCACCACCGACAAGGTTGTCGTCGACTACGACGTCTGACCCCGCCCGACAGAAAGCGGATGCCCATGATCGAGCTGAGCTACAAAGACGACGTCGCGCACGTGGTGCTCAACGCCCCCGACAAGATGAACGCCCTCGACGAGGACGCCGTCGCCGAACTGGACGCGGCCTACGCGTCCGCGGAGAGCGCCGGGGTGCGCGCCCTCGTGTTGCGCGGCGAGGGCAAGGCGTTTTGTGCCGGCCGCGACATCTCGGCGGTGGATCCCCGCACCGACGACGTGCAGGGCTACCTCGGCGACCGCGTCACCGCACTGCTGCAGCGCATGAGTGTATTCCCGGCACCCACGTTCGCGGCCGCCCATGGCGCGTGCCTCGGAGTCGGCCTCGGTCTGCTCATCGCCACCGACGTGGTGTACGTGGCCGACACCGCCAAAATCGGCTCACCGTTCGCCAACCTCGGCGCCACCCTCGACTCGGGCGGACACGCCCTGTTTGTGGAGCGGCTCGGCGCCCACCGCACGCTCGACCTCATCTACTCCGGCCGGCTCATGTCGGGTGCCGAGGCGGTGGCCGCCGGCCTGTTCAGCCAGGTGTTCCCGGCAGCCGAGGTCGTGGAGGCCACCGTGCAGGCCGCCGAGCGCGCCGCGACGGGGGCCACCCTGGCTTTTCTCGCCAGCAAGAAACTCGTCGCTGCGTTGCGCGATGAACGATTGGGACTGTGGGACAGCATGACCGCTGAAACGGCAGCCCAGGCCACACTGTGCGACACCGAGGACTACCGGGAAGGGTTCTCCGCCTTCCAGCAGAAGCGTCGGCCCGCCTTCACCGGACACTCCTAGCCCCCTCCGCACAGGTGACGGAGAGCGTGCGGCACGGCGCGATGTAGGCTTGGTGAGGCCGCCAGAGGAGGAAACATGACCACACGGTGGGCACGTTTCACCCGCGGCTGGATTGTCGCCTTCGTCTCCACGCTTGTGGCCGCGGTCTCACACACGCTCGCCGGTGGAGCCGGCCCCGGCGTTTTACCCATTGTGGTTTCACTGGCCTTCGCCGGAATGATCTGCGTGGTTCTTGCCGGGCGTACCCTCTCGCTCTGGCGCGGCGCCCTGGCCGTGCTCGCCAGCCAGTTCATTTTTCACGGCCTCTTCTCCCTGGGCGAGTCGGGGGGCGCGATCACGGCCGATGCGATTTCCACCTCCGGAACGCATCAGCACTCGCTGCTGCCCGGGATCATCGAGGCCACCGGCGGCACGGCTGTCACGCATGTCGGTCACGACAGTCCCACGATGTGGCTTGCCCACGGGGCGGCCGCCGGCATCACAATCGTGGCGCTCCGTTTCGGCGAGGGCGCGTTCTGGAGCCTCTTCGACACCGCGCGGCTCATCGTCCGCGCCCTTTTTCTTCCGACGGTCACCGTGGTCGTTCCGCCGGTGCTTGCGCGTCGCGCAAGCACCGCACGCGTGAGCGTTCCCCGCAGCATCTTCGTCCTGTTGTCCTCGGTCTGGCTCCGTGGGCCGCCACTGGTCTCAAGCGTCTCCTGACACTCTCTCGGCCGCATTCGCCGCGCCGTGCCGATTCTCGGCAGAACCAGACCATTGCCCATTTCGCACCAAATGAGATGCAGACCCCGTGCTGCCTCCTGTGCGGCCGTCGCCGGCCGCTCCGAAACCTCTGAAGGACCACCCATGAAGCGTTCCACCTCCACATCCGCACTCGCGGGATCCGCCCTCGTCGCCGGTGTGCTGCTTGCGCTGAGCGCCCCGCTCGCCGCCAGCGCCCACGTCTCCGCGGACTCCACCTCAACCGCCGCTGGGTCGTCTACCCTGCTGACCTTCTCCACGGCACACGGATGCGACGGCTCACCCACCACGAGTATCGCCATTTCCCTCCCCGAGGGCGTCGCGAGCGTTGCGCCCACGATCAACGCCGGCTGGGACGTTGAAAAAGTTGCCGAGGACCTGGCCACGCCGATCGACGACGGCCACGGCAACACGATCACCAGCCGCACCGGACAGGTCGTCTACACGGCTCAGGCGCCGCTCGAAAGCGGCCTGCGCACCACGTTCGTGCTGAGCTTCACGATTCCGGCCGACGCTGCGGGCGAAACGCTCGAGTTCCCGGTCCTGCAGACGTGCGAGATCGGCTCCACGAACTGGAACGAAACCACCGTTGACGGCGAAGACGAGCCGGCGAGCCCCGCGCCCTTCATCACGGTGACCGAAGCGACCGGCGACGAGCCTGGCCACGGGGTCGAGACAACCGACCACGACGAGACGACCGACGAGGCAGCGACGGAGAGCACCGCATCCTCTGACGATGTTCTCGCTCGTATCCTCGGCGTCGGCGGCCTCGCCGTCGGAGCCGTCGGCATTGTGCTCGCCGTGACCGCGCGTCGCAAGCAGTCTGCGTAGGGGACACCGCATGCGCAGCGTACGGTCCCATTCGCACACCCACGGCCCGGGAATGTCCGTGCTCACCCGGGTCATGCTCGGCGGCAGCCTGGTCCTCGCCGCCGTGGGGCTATGCGCTGCGCCCGCCTCGGCGCACAACTACCCGGTCGGGTCCGCACCGGCCGAGAATGCGGTCGTCACGGAGCAACCCGGCATCTTCTCCGTGACCACGAATGACCTGCTGCTCGACCTCGACGGGACGGGCGCGGCCAGCGCCATGCTGATCACCGGCCCGATGAGCGCCGGCACCCCGCTCTATTATGGTGACGGCTGCGCCACCGTCTCCGGCGCCACGGTGGAGACGACGGCCCAGCTTGGCGCCGCGGGCGAATACACCGTCACGTGGCAGACCGTGTCCACCGACGGTCACGCCATCTCTGACACGTACTCGTTCACCTGGAAACCGGCCGCCGGAGAGAAGCTCGCAACCGGCTCGCCCGACGCCCCCACGTGTGGCAGAGCGGCCGCCGACGGGACACCGCCGGCAACGGATGCCCCGGACGCGGACGCAACCGAGCCTGCTGCCTCGTCCGGGATGCTCGCCGACCTGGCCTGGATCGGCGGGTCCCTCGGCGTCGTGCTCCTCGCCGTCGGCGCGACCCTGTTCGTGCTGCGACGCAAGGCGCGGCACCACACCCCGGGGTAATTCCCCCGCCGCCCGGAATCACCCGTCAGGGGATTTCGGGCGGCACCCCCCGAAAGGCCCCTCTCGGCCGGCGCAAGAGCACTTGTATAGTGTCCCTATTCGCGCCCCGGGGAGGATCCATGGTCTCAATCAGAGATGCCCACGACCCGCGCGATAACGCCTTCAACCTGATCCGGCTGATACTCGCCGCCGTCGTGATCGTGTCCCATTCGTGGCCGGTGTCCGGCGTCGGCGACGACCCACGGCTCGGAGACATGAAACTCGGCGTGCTGGCCGTCGGAGGATTCTTCGGCATCAGCGGCTACCTGATCACCAAGAGCCGCATGCGCACGGCCTTCTTCCCGTACCTGTGGCGGCGGGCGCTGCGCATTCTGCCGGCGTTCTGGGTTTGCCTCATTTTCACCGGTTTTGTGGCGAGTGCCCTCACCGGGACGGTCCACGGAGGCTGGAACGCCCAGGCCGGACTGCACTATGTCGTGAGCAATGCCGACATGTGGAATGGTGACTCCAAGGTGGGTGACACCCTCGTCGGGTCTCCCCTCCCCCATACCTGGAACGGATCGCTCTGGACGCTGCGCTACGAGATCGGCTGCTACATCCTCGTGGGGCTCCTGCTCTACTCCCGGATGGCGCGGACACGACGGTGGCCCCTGCTCGTGACGTTCCTCGCTGCGACGGCCTTCGGAATCGCCGAGAGTGTGCGGCACGACTCGGGCACCCTCGAAAACATCGCCCTGCTGCTGCCGTTCTTCCTGGCCGGCGCCGTGCTGTTTCGCTACAGCGACGTCGTGCCGCTGAACGGAAAAATCGGGCTGGCCGCCGTGCTGCTTGTGACCGCGCTGTGCACGGTCGGTCTGGGGCGTGAACTGGCCGCGCTGCCACTCGCCTACGTCATGATCTGGCTCGGCTCGGCGCTCCCGGCTCGGTTGCGGCGGCTTGGCAGCCGCAACGACTACTCCTACGGACTGTACGTGTATGCGTTCCCGGTGCAGCAGCTTCTCGTGATCGCGGGCGCCACGAGCTTCGGGATCACCTTCTATATTGTGGCGAGCATCCTCACGACGATTCCGCTCGCGGTCGCGAGTTGGTGGCTGATCGAGAAGCCGGCGCAGCAGCTCAAGAACGTGTTTCGGCAGGGACGGTTTGCCCTGCGTGGCGGGGCGCCGAGCCCGGGGAGCCCGGTCACGTTGCCGGCGGTGGCCGCCGGAGCGCTGCCCGCCGCACCCGATCAGAACCCCCGGCTCTCGGCGGCGCGCCGTTGGCGCAGGTAGACTCGCACGGTGAGTTGGAACGCCGAAATCCCGTGGAATCCTGACGAGTTCGAACCACCGGAAGACTTCGACGCTCCACCGCCGCCGGGTGACGGCGGGTACGCGCAACCCTCCGGTGGCCAGCCGGCGAGCAGCGGGCAGGCGCCCGCAGCCCCCCGCGTGGTCACCGCGCCGGCGACGCGCAAATTCGGTACGGCCGCTGAGGCCCTGCACACCGTCTTCGGGTACGACTCGTTTCGCGGTGACCAGGCCGAGATCATCGCGCAGGTCGTCGAGGGCAACGACGCCGTCGTGCTCATGCCCACCGGTGGCGGCAAAAGCCTCTGTTACCAGATCCCCTCGCTCGTGCGCGAAGGAACCGGCATCGTCGTCTCCCCGCTCATCGCCCTGATGCAGGATCAGGTCGATGCGCTCACCGCGGTGGGGGTGCGCGCCGCGTTCCTCAATTCCAGTCAGGATGCTGCCGCGCGAGGTCAGGTGGAACGCGACTACCTGTCGGGCAACCTTGACCTGCTCTACGTGGCACCGGAGCGCCTCTCGAGTGAGGCGACCAAACGCTTCCTCGACCAGGGCACGATCGCGCTGTTCGCGATCGACGAGGCGCACTGCGTGTCGCAGTGGGGGCACGATTTTCGTCCGGACTACCTGGCTCTCTCCGAGCTGGCCGACCGCTGGCCGGACGTGCCGCGCATCGCCCTCACGGCGACCGCCACGGATGCCACGCACCAGGAAATCACGACCCGCCTGCAGATGGGCGACGCCAGGCATTTCGTGGCGAGCTTCGACCGGCCGAACATCCAGTACCGGATCGTGGGCAAGAACGAGGTGCGCAAGCAGCTCCTGTCGTTCATCAAGACCGAGCACGCAGACGACGCGGGCATCGTATACGCGCTCAGTCGCAAGACCGTGGACCAGACCGCCGAGTTCCTGCGCCAGAACGGGCTCAACGCCCTGCCGTACCACGCGGGCCTCGACGCGGGACTGCGCGCTCGCACCCAGTCCCGGTTTCTGCGCGAGGAGGGCGTCATCATCGTGGCGACCATCGCATTCGGGATGGGAATCGATAAACCCGACGTGCGTTTCGTGGCCCACATCGACCTGCCCAAATCGGTCGAGGGGTACTACCAGGAAACCGGTCGCGCCGGTCGTGACGGCGCCCCCGCCGACGCGTGGCTGGCCTACGGTCTCGCCGACGTCGTGCAGCAACGCCGCATGATCGACGAGTCGCCGGGCGACCTCGCGCATCGCCGCAAGCTCTCCGCGCACCTCGACGCCATGCTCGCGCTGTGTGAGACGGTGCACTGCCGCCGCGTCAACCTGCTTCGCTACTTCGGGCAGACGAGCGAGCCGTGCGGCAACTGCGACACGTGCCTCGAACCACCCGAAGCCTGGGACGGCACGGTCCCCGCCCAGAAGCTGCTGTCGACGATTGTGCGCCTGCTGCGTGAGCGCAACCAGAAATTCGGCGCCGGACATCTCATCGACATACTGCGCGGCAAGGAAACCCCCCGTGCCACGCAACACCGGCACACCGAGCTCAAGACGTGGGGGATCGGCGCGGACCTCAGCGACCAGCAGTGGCGCGGTGTCGTGCGACAGATGCTGGCCCAGGGCTTTCTCGCCACCTCCGGCGAATACGGCACGCTGATCCTGACGGATTCCGCCGCCGACGTGCTCGGCGGGGGCCGCAGTGTGCAGCTGCGCACCGAACCCGACCGTCCCGTGCGGTCTGCCGCCGCCAGGGGGTCGAGCAAGAAGGCGGCCGCGGCGGACCTGTCGCCGGATCAGGCCGCCCTCTTCGAGGCATTGCGGGTCTGGCGCTCAGCCCAGTCGAGGGAGCAGGGCGTTCCGGCGTACATCGTGTTCGGCGACGCGACCCTGCTTGCGGTGGCCGCGGCGAAGCCCGCGACGATGAGCGACCTCGACGGCATCACCGGTATCGGTGCCAAGAAGCTCGAGGCGTATGGGGAAGCGCTGCTCGAGGTGGTGGGCGCGGCGCCGGTCGGTTAGCTCGACCACCCCGGGGGTTGTGGAGGATAGCTGGGAGATCGCCGGTGCGGTTGAGGAAACCTACAACACTGATGCCGTCACCCGCATGCGCCTTTGTAGCCCGGTCACGCACCATTTCCGTGGGAGCCCGGTTGGTTCTAGCGTGAGCGAACAGCAACGTTCCGCGCAAGAGTTAGGACCCCGATGGTTGACACCGCCCAGCGCTCCACGACCCGCCCCACCGTGGGCTCGACCGACGCCCACGCGGATGCGGACACCGGACCCGTAGCCGTCGGCGGTGTCACGACGCACCCGACCGTTGACGTGGCCGGCCTCGGGCGACAGCTGCTTGGCACGTGGGCCGACGTGCGCGTCAAGGCCCGCGAGCTGTCTGCTCGCCCCGACATGCAGCGCATAGAGGGTCTCAGCATGGACGAGCACCGCGCCCGTGTTTTCAGCCAACTGCATGTGCTCGCCGAGAACGGCCATGTGCTCCGCGCCTTCCCGGCGCACCTCGGCGGGGCCGACGACCACGGCGGAAACATCGCCGGTTTTGAAGAACTCGTCATCGCCGACCCCAGCCTGCAGATCAAGGGCGGCGTACAGTGGGGGCTCTTCGGAGCGGCTGTGCTGCACCTCGGCACCGAGAAGCATCACAACAAATACCTGCCCGACATCATGAACCTCACCGTTCCCGGTGCGTTCGCGATGACCGAGATCGGGCACGGCTCGGACGTCGCGAGCATCGGCACCACCGCGACCTTCGACCCCGACACCGGCGACTTCGTGATCCACACTCCGTTCCGCGCGGCCTGGAAGGACTACCTCGGCAACGCCGCGAAGGACGGCATCGCAGCCGTGCTCTTCGCGCAGCTGATCACCCAGGGCGTCAACCACGGGGTGCACGCGTTCTATATCCCGATTCGTGATGAATCCGGTGCCTTCCTGCCCGGCATCGGCGGCGAAGACGACGGCCTCAAGGGCGGTCTCAACGGCATCGACAATGGTCGGCTGCACTTCGACCAGGTGCACATTCCGCGCGAAAACCTGCTCAACCGCTATGGCGACGTCGCCGAAGACGGCACATACACGAGTTCCATTTCCAGCCCGGGCCGCCGATTCTTCACCATGCTCGGCACGCTCGTGCAGGGCCGAGTGTCCCTCGACGGCGCCGCCACCGCGGCATCCGCCCTGGCCCTCACGATTGCGATCACCTACGGCGGCCAACGGCGGCAGTTCAACGCGGGAAGCGCGACCGACGAAGAGGTCATCCTCGACTATCAGCGCCACCAGCGCCGGCTGTTCCCTCGCCTCGCGACGACCTACGCCCAGACGTTCGCGCACGATGAATTCCTGGTCAAGTTCGACGACGTGTTCAGCGGGAAGGCCGACACGGACGCCGACCGACAGGACCTCGAAACCCTGGCCGCCGCGCTCAAGCCGCTCTCCACCTGGCATGCCCTCGACACCCTCCAGGAGGCGCGCGAAGCCTGCGGTGGCGCCGGATTCCTGGCGGCCAACCGCCTTGTGGGGCTGCGCGCGGACCTCGACGTGTACGCCACCTTCGAAGGTGACAACAACGTGTTGCTGCAACTCGTGGCCAAGCGTCTGCTCACCGACTACAGCCGCAAATTCGCGAAAGCGGATGCCGGCGCTCTCGCCCGCTACGTCGTGCAGCAGGCCGCCGACCGCGCCTACCACGGCACGGGCCTGCGCACCCTGGCCCAGCTGATGGCCGACCGCGGGTCGACGGCACGCTCGGTCGGCGCCCTGCGCGACACCGAGGTGCAGCGCGAGATGCTGACCGACCGGGTGGAGACGATGATCGCCGATGTCGCGGGCAAGCTGCGTCCGGCGACCAAGTTGCCCAAAAAGGAAGCGGCCGATCTGTTCAACGCTCACCAGAACGAGCTCATCGAGGCCGCTCGGGCCCACGGTGAGCTGCTGCAATGGGAGGCCTTCACGCGAGCCCTCGAGAAGACGGAGGACCCCGGAACGAAGCGCGTGCTCACCTGGCTGCGTGACCTCTTCGGCCTGGGACTCGTGGAGAAGAACCTCGCCTGGTATCTCATCAACGGGCGTCTCTCCGCGAAGCGTGCGCAAGCGGTCACGGCCTACATCGACCGGTTGATTGCGCGCATCCGACCGCACGCGCAGGACCTCGTCGACGCATTCGGCTACACACAGGACCACCTCCGTGCCCCCATTGCGAGCGGGCTCGAACGCGAACGCCAGACGGAAGCCCGCGACTACTACGCCGCTGCCCGCGCCTCGGGCTCCGCTCCGCGCGCGGAGAAGCCCGCCAAGAAATAGCCCAGGCACGTCGTACCGCGGTACGAGACCCGCACGGAATGACCATCCTTGCGGGTGATGTGCCGCGGTAGTCGTCGCCCGTAACGTCTTTCATAGGGGCCGCAGAGTGTGCGGCCCCACCACTTCATGAAAGAGGCAACGGATGATTCAGGCACAGTCCCTGACCAAGCGCTACGGCAGCAAGACCGCCGTCGACTCGGTCGACTTCTCCGTGCAGCCGGGCAAGGTCACCGGGTTCCTCGGGCCCAACGGCGCCGGAAAATCCACCACGATGCGCATGATCGTGGGACTCGACAAGCCCACCTCGGGTTCCGTCATCGTCAACGGCAAGGCCTACCGCGAGCACGGGGCGCCCCTCCGCGAGGTCGGTGTGTTGCTCGACGCGAAAGCCGTGCACACCGGACGCAGCGCCTACAACCACCTGCGGGCGCTGGCCGCGACCCACCGCATCCCGTCCAGCCGCGTCGATGAGGTCATCGCTCTGACCGGCCTCGAGTCCGTCGCCCGCAAGCGCGTCGGCGGTTTCTCCCTCGGCATGGGTCAGCGTCTCGGCATCGCCGCCGCGCTGCTCGGCGACCCCGCCACCCTCATTCTCGACGAACCCGTCAACGGCCTCGATCCCGAGGGGGTGTTGTGGGTTCGACGCCTCACCCGCCAGCTGGCCGCTGAGGGTCGCACCGTTCTGCTCTCCTCGCACCTCATGAGCGAGATGGCGCTCACCGCCGACCACCTGATCGTGCTCGGCCGTGGACGCGTGATAGCGGATGCTCCCGTGGCCGACATCATCGCCTCGGCCAACCGAAGCACGGTCCGGGTTCGCACGCCCAACTCGTCCGGTCTCGCGAATCTTCTCGCCCAGCCGGACGTCACGGTCACCAACCTCGAGCAGGACCTGCTCGAGATTGTCGGCGTGACCGCCATGGAAATCGGCGACCAGGCCGCCCGCGCCGGGATCGTCCTGCACGAACTCACCCCCGTGAGCGCATCCCTCGAAGAGGCGTACATGTCTCTCACCCAGGACGAGGTGGAATACCGCACCAATGGTGTGCCCTCGACCAATGACTCGGTAACACCGGCACTGCAGGAGGCGGCACGATGACCACCCTGACCCACCCCACCGAACCCGCCGCCATCGACACGCCCTACGTGTCGTCCGGCCCCGGCCTCAGCTTCGCCGCCCTGATCCGCTCCGAGTGGATCAAGCTGTGGAGCGTGCGCTCCACCGTATGGTCGCTGTCCCTCGTCGTCGTCGTGTCCCTCGGCATGGCCGCGGTCATGGCCTGGGCCGCAACCTTGCAGCTGAACAACGGGGCGGGCCCCGCCGACCTCAGCGTGCTTCCCGCCGCCGACCAGGCCGCGATCGTTCTGCAGGCCGCCACGTTCGGCGTCTTCTTCGGTCAACTGATCGTGGCCGTGCTCGGAGTGCTCGTCATCAGCGGCGAATACTCCACCGGCATGATCAAATCCACCCTCACGGCGGTTCCGCGCCGTCTCGGTGCCCTCGGGGCCAAGGCCGTCGTGTTGTTCGCGTGCACCTTCGCGGTGGGCGTCGTCAGTACCGTCGGATCCTTCCTCGTGGCGGCCCCGATGCTCGCCGGGCAGGGCCTGAGCGTGAGCCTGTTCGACTCGGCCGTTGTTCTGCCGCTGCTGGGCGCATCGCTCTACCTGGGCCTCATCGCCGTGTTCGCGCTCGGAATCGGCACGATCCTTCGCAGCTCCGCAGGCGGCATCGCCGCGGCGCTCGGAGCGCTCCTGCTGTTGCCGATCGTGCTCTCCATGATTCCCGCACAGTGGGCAATGGATGTGTCCCCGTACCTGCTCTCGAACGCCGGGACCGCGCTGTTCTCAACCACGGCCGCCATGGAGCCCTGGCAGGGACTGCTCGTCGTCCTCGGCTGGATCGTCGCCGTGGTCGGCCTCGCCGGCGTCCTGCTCAAGAAGCGCGACGCGTAACTCGGCACACTGCACGCCGACGGCGTAAAATTGTCAAAATGACGCCGACACATCTCTCCCCCGGGCGCAACACGCCACCCGGGGGAGAGTTGCGTCTGCCCACCCCACCCGGCCTGATCCGGCGCTTCTGGGCTCGGCATCCGCTCTTGGCCGACGTGCTCCTGGCGGGGGTCTATCTCGTGCCGATGGGGATCGTGCTGCTCGTGGACACGACAATGAACGTCGGTGCCTCGCGGGGGATGCTCGCGCTCAACGCGATCATCGTGCTCGGCGTCACTGCGGCGCTGCTCTTCCGCCGGCGTGCGCCCCGACTCGTGCTCGCGATCGCCGTGCTGGGAATGGTGGCGGGATTCGCCGAATACGGACAGGGACATCTGCTGCCCGTGCTCCTGGCCCTCTACGCCGTGGCCGTCTACGGGGACGTGCCGACGGCGTGGGTGGGATTCGGCGCGTCGGCTCTGCTCGGCGGGCTTTCCGCATGGCTCAATGACGGCGTCACGTTCATGTCCTGGGTCGCCATGGCGAGCCAGCTTGCGATCATGATGCTGGCCGCCACCCTGATCGGCGTCAACGTGGGCAACAGCAAGCGCTACGTGGAAGCGCTCGTCGACCTCGCGGCCCAACTCGCCGCCGAACGGGATCAGGAGGCGCAGCTGGCCCGGGTGTCCGAGCGGGCACGCATTGCGCGGGAAATGCACGACGTCATCGCGCACAGCCTGTCGGTTATGGTCGCCCTCGCCGACGGAGCCCACGCCATCGCACCGAAAAATGCCGAACGCGCCAGAGACGCCATGCTGGAGGTCGCCTCCACCGGGCGCAGTTCGATGCAGGAGATGCGTCGCCTTCTCGGCGTACTCGCCGAAGATCCCGAGACGGGGTCCGCAGAACGCCGCGGCGCGCGTGACCCCGCCGTCACGGCCCCGCTCGCACCCCAGCCCGGAACCGAACAGCTCGTCGAACTCGTCGAATCCTTCCGTTCGGCGAATCTGCCGATCCGTCTGGAGCAGAACGGGCGCTCGCCGCACAACACCGGGGTGCAACTCACGATCTATCGGATCGTGCAGGAGTCGCTCACGAACGCATTGCGCTACTCGGACAGTCCCACGCTCGTCACCGTGCGGATCGTGGTCACGTCGGACAGCGTGCGTGTGGTCGTCGCCGACAACGGGCAGTCGCACTCTCCCGCACCGTCGCAGGGATCCGGGCGAGGAATCATCGGTCTTCAGGAACGCGTCGCCGTGTACGGAGGCACGCTCGAAGCAGGCCCGGCCGCCAACCGCGGCTGGCGTGTCACGGGCACCATGGTTTTCGATCCGGAGGACAACGCGTGACGATTCGAATTTTGCTCGTCGACGATCAGACCCTGCTGCGGGTCGGTTTTCGCATGGTTCTTGACGCCGAAGACGACCTCCGGGTGGTCGGCGAGGCCGGCGATGGGGCCGTCGCGCTCGCCCTCGCCGCTCGCGAACGGCCCGACGTCGTGCTCATGGACGTGCGCATGCCCGGCATGGACGGGATTGAAGCCACCCGGCAGATCGTCGCGGCGAATCCGACCACCCGGGTGATCATCCTCACCACCTTCGACCTCGACGAGTACGCCTTCGGCGGGCTTCGAGCCGGCGCGAGCGGTTTCCTGCTCAAGAACACCGAACCGACCGAGCTGATAGCGGCGATCCGCTCGGTGGCGTCGGGGGAGGCCTCCGTGTCACCCCGGGTGACGCAGCGGATGCTTGACCTCTTCGGTTCACAGCTCCCGGCCCGGCCGGGGGCCGAAAGCGAGGAGAGCGGCCGCCTCGACACTCTCACCTCGCGCGAACACGAGGTCTTCCTCGCCATCGCCGAGGGACTCTCAAACCCGGAACTCGCCCTGCGCTACAGCCTGTCGGAGTCGACGGTGAAGACCCACGTCGGCCGTATCCTCCAGAAGCTCGGGCTGCGGGACCGCGTACAGGCCGTGATACTCGCCTATGAGCTGGGCCTCGTCGGGGGCTGACTTCTCCCGGACCGGCACGGGGAATAGGCTCACAGCATGCGTACTTTCTACCCAGAAATCGAACCCTACGAAACCGGCATGCTCGACGTCGGCGATGGACAGACGATGTATTGGGAGGCGTCGGGCAACCCGCAGGGCAAGCCCGCCGTCTACCTGCACGGGGGTCCGGGCGGAGCCAGCAGCGCTCCGCAGCGCCGGGTTTTCGATCCGGCGAAGTACCGGATCATTCTCTTCGACCAGCGGGGATGTGGGCGCAGCACCCCGCATGCGAGCGCGCCCGATGCCGACCTGACCACGAACACGACGTGGCATCTCGTAGACGACCTCGAAAAACTGCGCGAGCACCTCGGGATTGAACGCTGGCTGGTCTGCGGCGGTTCCTGGGGCAGCACGCTCGGGCTCGCGTACGCCGAGACCCACCCCGCCAAGGTCACCGAGCTGGTTCTGCGGGGCATTTTCACGCTGCGTCCGATGGAACTCGACTGGTTCTACGAGGGCGGCGCCGCCGCCATCTACCCCGACCTGTGGGAGGCGTTTCTGGCCCCGGTCCCCGAAAATGATCGCGGCCACTTGATAGCGGCGTACGGGCGTATGCTGCATGATCCGGACGCGTTCGTGCGTGAACGTGCCGGCATCGCCTGGGCCACCTGGGAATCGTCGACGATCACCCTGTTGCAGGAGCCGGACAAGATCGCGCACTTCTCCGAGCCGGCCTTCGCGGTGGCCTTCGCCCGCATCGAAAACCACTTCTTCTCGAATGGGGGCTGGTTCGAGCCGAATCAGCTGATTCGGGACGCGAGCCGCCTCTCCGACATTCCCGGGGTCATCGTCCAGGGGCGCTACGACATGTGCACGCCCGCGTTCACGGCCTGGGAGCTGCACAAGAACTGGCCGGAGGCGGACTTTCGAATGATCCCGGATGCCGGCCACGCGTTTGACCAGCCGGGAATCCTTGACGCGATCATTGACGCCACGGATCGTTTCGCCGCCTGACGGGACGTCGGCCACACCCCCCTTCCGGGTCAGTTCGCCGGGGAATGGCAGCTTGTCCTTGATGGGGCGCCGGTCGGCACCTATCGTTGGGTGCGAGGCGACCATTTGCCAGGCGAACCGATCCCGCGTGCGCCGGTGACCGCCGGCTGAGGATCGTCCCGAGTGAGTGCTGCCCCGGTCACATCCCCGCTGACTGCGATGGGTCATATCGGTCCTGCGGCCCTGTCGAGCCGCATCCTTGCAGCGGTCGTACTCATCCTGCTGGGGATGCGCGTAGACCTGCCGCAGGGGCTCACGGTGGGCTACCTCGCCGTCATTGCGCTGGTTCCCGTCTGGTTGCGCGTGCTGCCGCTCTATCGGGGCGCGACGACCATTTTTGTCACCGGCCTCGCGTGCCTGATTTCCGGTGTGTGGCTCAACGGCCTTTCCTCCTCGACCCACGCCATCAGCCTCGGCGAAACGGCCGGCGTTCTGATCGGTCTCGTCGGAATTCTCTGCTCCATCGGGTTTCTGCTCTGGGTCAGGGAGCTGATGAACACGTCGTGGATCGCCCTGTACTTCGGCATCGGTCTGTTCGCCGGCGTCACGTCCTCCAGCGGCATGTTCGAGGACAATCCGTGGCGCTTCGGGTATTCCTTCGCCGTCACGGTGATCGCTCTCGCGCTGGCCCACCTGACCGGCCGCCGCTGGGTCGAGCTCAGCGTCGTCGGGATCCTCACCGTCGTGTCCATGTTCACGGACGCACGTTCTGCGTTCGCCATTCTGTTCCTGACCGCGATTCTGGTTCTCTGGCAGATGCGCCCGAGGCGGGCCGGGCGGCGGCAATCAGGCGTGGGTGTCATCGCGGGGATGGGGGCGCTCGCCGCCACGGTCTTCTACCTAGCCCAGTCGGCCATCCTGGCCGGCTACTTCGGCGAGGCGACACGGCAACGCACCGTCGCGCAGCTCGAAGCCGCCGGGTCGCTGATTCTCGGCGGGCGGCCAGAACTCGCCGCCACCCTGAGCCTGATGCGGGATCGACCGCTCGGATACGGGGCCGGCACCATCCTGAACCCAGAAGACCTGCAGACGGCCAAGGCCGGCATGGCGAGCATCAACTACGAGCCCGACAACGGCTACGTGGAGAAGTACATGTTCGGCGGGCATATCGAACTGCACTCCGTCTTCGGTGATCTGTGGGCCCATTTCGGTATTCCGGGCCTGGCGCTCGCCGTGGTGCTGCTCGTGCTGATCGTCTGGGCGCTCGGGTCCCTGATCGCCCAGGCCTCCGCGAGCGCGGTCGTGACCTTCCTCTGCATCAGCGTGGTCTGGGCGATGATGTTCGGTCCGCTGTACGGCGCCACCCGGATGATCATCCTCGTCATGGGGCTCATTCTCGTGCGGCGTGGCTCGATGGTCAGTCCCGTGCGGTCGCCTGCGCGTTTCGCCCGAGCGCGACCGGGCGGCTGAGCGACTCGAGGGCCCGCCGTAAGGCCGTGCTCGAGGTGTGCACGGTGTAGGGAAAATACACGACCTCAACTCCGACGGCGGCGAACTGGCGTTCCAGCCGGAGCCCGCGTGGAGTTCCCCGCCAGTCGTCGCCCTTGAAGAACACGTCGAAGCGCAGCTGCTCCCACGTATCCATTTTGTCCGGGAGGACCTCGGGCACGGCCTCATCCACGAAGCTGATGTGGTGCACGATCTCGAGTCGCTCGTTGAGGGGAACGACGGGCCGGGCGCCCTTGGTCAACTCGAGCATTTCGTCGGACACCACGCCGGCGATCAGGTAGTCGCAGTGGCTCCTGGCCTGGCGCAGGATGTTGAGGTGCCCCACATGGAACAGGTCGAATCCCCCGGCGGCGTAGCCCACCCGCATGGAATCGGTGCGTGCGCGCGCTTCGCTCATGTCCTGGGTCACCTGCTGATCACCTTCTTTTCGGGGATACGCCAGAGCCTATTGAGTAGGTGTCGACGCGGTCTAGCTGCTGGGCCGGGTCGCCCCATAATTGGGGGTTTCGCCGGATGTGTCGGATTAGGTTGACGGTGAGTCCTAAATGAGTAATGCTTGGTTTAGTTGTGCGGCTCCCCTCAGTTGCGCGTCCATCCCGCACCTGTCCGAGCGCGTGCACCGTCGATCCACCAACATTCAGTTCCATTTCTTCGCACCGTTGACCGCATCATGCCGATTGTCAAAGGTGGCGATTCTTCCGCGCGGCTCGTGAGCCGCATTGCGCGGGCTTCGCAGTCCGATGCTTGGCCTGTCCCTGCTTTTCGCCTGACCAGGAATTCCTGCGAGGGCGTTGTGTGTTGTTTTGCGCTGCGCCATGAGTTGTGGCCAGCGGTCCATGGCGGCCCCCTGCAGTTGCCTCACCCGCACATGCCGAACATGTGCAGCTTTCGAAATCGTGCCACTCCATGCTCTCCACGCTCAAGCGCGTGACGGTTCGACCCGTCGCCGCCATGTCCTCTTCCCGCTCCCGAATGGCCCTGAGGGCCACCGCAATCCTTGCCATCGTCGGCGTCGGCCTCTTCTCGGCCACCGGCGTGCAGGCAGCCACCGCCGTCACCGTCAAATCAGCAACCTCGCTGCAGACGGTCGTCGTGAAGACCGGCTCGTCCGCCACCATTTCCTTGGGGACCGTTCCTGCCGGCGCGACCCACGTCGAGTTCACGGTGCGGGGCACCGGCCAGTGGCAGAACACCGATGTCAGTGCGTCCCTGGGCGCGAGCGGCGGTAAGACGCTCCTGATGACCGCTGTCGCCAACCAGGCGACCACGAAGACGGTGCGCTTGGCGGTTCCGGCCGACACGAACGGGCAGATCACGTTCCACAGCAGTCGGGCGAGCATCAATCTCGCGACCAGCGGCGTGACCTTCACGACCCCTGCCCCGGCCGCAGCTGCCTCGTTGCAGACGATCGTGGTGAAGACCGGCTCGTCGGCCACCATTCCACTCGGCACGGTTCCGGCCCGCACCACCCACGTCACGTTGACTGTGCGGGGCACCGGCCAGTGGCAGAACACCGATGTCAGTGCGTCCCTGGGCGCGAGCGGCGGTAAGACGCTCCTGATGACCGCTGTCGCCAACCAGGCGACCACGAAGACGGTGCGCTTGCCGGTTCCGGCCGACACGAACGGGCAGATCACGTTCCACAGCAGTCGGGCGAGCATCAATCTCGCGACCAGCGGCGTGACCTTCACGACGGCTCCCGCTGCGGCACCGGCACCGGCTCCCGCCCCGGCTCCCGCCCCGGCCCCGGCTCCGGCTCCCGCTCCCGCTCCCGCCCCCGCTCCGGCCGCCGCCCAGCCCGGCGCCGGCAACACCGGTGTCCCCGCGGGCAAGGCCCTCACCGTGCGCAATGGTGATTGGACGATCACCACACCCGGAACGGTCATCGACGGCATGGACATCCGCGGCATGGTCAAAATCATGGCGCCCAACGTCACCATCAAGAACTCGATCATTCGTGGTCGGTCCGCCGCAAGCCCGATGGCTCTGGTAAGCAACATGGGTGACTACGCCAACCTGAACATCACTGACACCGAGATGTTCCCCTCGGAGGCCTCGCCCAACGTGCAGGGCTTCTACGGGTCCAACGCCACCTTCACCCGGGTCAACATGCACGGGATCGTGGACGGCGTGCACATCACCGGCAGCAACGTCACGGTGCAGAAGTCCTGGATCCACGACAACCTGCACTACCTCGTCGACCCGAACCAGGGCGGCAAGCCCAGTCACGACGACACCATCCAGATTCAGGTCGGCGACAACATTCGCATCCTGGGCAATACCCTCACCGGTGCGCACAGCGCCGCCGTCATGATCACACAGGACCGCGGGAAGGTCTCGAACTTCACGTTCAGCAACAACTACGCCGACAACGGTGCCTGCACGATCAACATCGCCCAGAAGGCGTATGGTCCGCTCTCCGGTGTCACGATCACCGACAACACCTTCGGTCGCAACACCAAGCTGGCCAACTGCGCCATCATCAACGCGCCGACCACACCGATTGCCCTGGCCCGTAACTACTACGTGCCGGACAACACCCTGGTCACCGTGAAACGCGGAGCCTGACTCCACGTAGTATCGCCTCACTGAGGGGGCCACCCGCTTCGGCGCGTGGCCCCCTCAGTGCTCAGCGGGTTCCCGCAGCCGGGCCGAACCGTGTCCTGGACGACCGGCGAGGGCGGCGCCGATCACGTCGCGCAGCAAATCTTCGCGGCGCTGCCTGCCGAACAGCGGGTTGACGGCCGCGGGAGTCGCGAGTTCGTCACCACGAAGCATCCCGCGGGCGAGGACCGTGAGCGCCGTGCGTATGTCCGACACCGCGTCATCCGTGCGCGCTACGGCGATCCCGCCGACGATCCGCAGCACCTCCGCGGCCCCGCCGTCGCCGTAGCCCACCGCGCGCAGGCCCAGACGCCAGGCTTCGACCGGAACGAGGCCGAACGGCTCCGGCTTCGTCGGAAAGCACAGCACGGCGTCAATCTCGGGTGCGATAGCGGCAAGCGAGGAGACCTCGCCCCGATACTCGATGCGCGGATTCGATGCGGCGGCGGCCAGAACCTCCACGAGGGCCTCCTCCTGGCCGGGGAAGGGAGCGCCGCACAGCAGCAGACGCCACGGCACCCCGCCGGGAATCTCGTCGCGCACGGCCCGAACCACCTCCAGATGACCCTTGTGACCATTCACCCGCCCCACCACGGCAAGCGTCGGCGGCTCATGTACGGCCCTCTTGTCGAGGCCGTCCACCGGTTCGAAGACGGGAAACATGACCGTGAGACGACGCTGCTTCACGCCATGGGCGCTCAGCCAGTCCGCCGTCGCCGTGCTGCATGCGCAAATGGGGAACGCTCCCGGCGCGAGAAGAGCTCGCACGAGCAATCCGCCCGCCGCGCCGGGGAGCAGCTCGTGAACCGACACGTAAAATCGTCTGCGTCGTGCCCGCAGCACCGGGATGTAGGCGGCGAGGGCCAGGGTCCACAACACCACGAGGTCCGCCTCGACCATCTCCGGTCGAAGGACCGGTCGCCGCAACACATCCCGCAGTCGACTGCGGCGCAGCACGCTCAGCGCCGGATCGATCACCACGCGCACGGAATCGCCCAGGGGAGCCAGCATGTCAGCGAGGGGGCCGTCCCGCGGGACAAAAACCGTCACCTGATGCCCGAGTCGCGCCAGGCACTCCGTTTCCTGCGCGAGCACGCGAGTAGCGCCGTAGGAGTCGTTGCTCCCGTGCAAGACGACAATTCTCATCGGGACTCCTGCTGCAGTGTGCGGTGACGCCCACCCTAGCGCGCGGCCATGACCCGGGACCTCGTCCCGTTTGGGGGTGCACGATGATCAGGTCACAACGGGGCCGCGCCACCGGCAAGGCCCTAGAATCAGCACGAACAGAGGGGGAGGAATATGACCGTACAACCTCCGGCATCAGGCCGCTTTCGGTGGACGACCCGCCTGGGCTGGATCGCCGTCGCCCTCGCCGTCGCCCTCCTGGTCGTGCTCTCGACCGCCCTCGTTCGCGCCAACACGACCGCCACCGAGCCCTCGCGCCCCGTGGCCGGCGCCACGCCCAGCCCAACACGATCCGCGACCGCGTCGACGACCCCGACCCCCGCTGTCAGCCTCGCGGCGCCGAACTCCGCGGCGCCCGGGTCCCCGGACCCCGAACCCCCCGCAGCCGGGGCACCGCCGACGGTGCCGGGCGACGCCGTTCCGCCCGTGGAGCAGCCGCCCGTGGCCCTCACCGACTCCGCGGCGGCGGTTCCCGAGGTCGTCTTCAGCCTGGGCGCTCTTCAGGCCGTGGAAGGTGAGGCGCAAGGCCCCGGGGAGGTCGGCGGCCCCGCCGTGCGTTTCACCCTGACCGTGCGCAACGACACGACCGAGACCGTGTCGCTCGCCGCCACCATCGTCAACTTCCACGCGGGGGCCGATCAGTCTCCTGCCGGCGAGATTTTCCACCCCGGCGGTGCGCCGCTGCCCCGCGAGCTCAAGCCCGGGCAGGCGGTTTCCGGAACGTTCCTCTTCGTGGTTGCCCGGTCCGATCGAGATCAGGTGAAGATCACGGTCGACTATTCCGTGGGGGTTCCGCTCGTGGTGTTCGAAGGTACAGCCCCCGCCTGATTCCCGATTTGGGGGCAGCGAGCCGGCGACGTGCTTACTAGGCTCGCCCACAAGAGCGGTGGCCACCCTAGGGCCACCGCCCTAACGTGGACCGGGGCCTACCGTGGGTACTTCTATTTTTAAACGCTTGCGCGTGCTCGCCATTGCGACCACGCTCGCTTTGCTCGCCACGCTCGCGTGGACGACCATTCCGGCCCGCGCCGACAGCGCGCCGGCGGATACGGCCGTGCCCGCCACGGTCGCCGCCGACTCCCTGCCGACCGTCCAGATCAACGGTGTCGTCTGGGCTCAGGTCGTTGTGGGGAACACCGTGTACGTGGGTGGTGAATTCACCCGGGCACGCCCCGCGGGCTCCGCCCCTGGCGTGAACGAGGTGGTGCGCAACAACCTGCTCGCCTATAACCTCACAACGGGCGTCATGACCTCCTTCAACCCCAACCTCAACGCCCCCGTGAAGACGCTCGTGGCAGCGCCGGACGGCTCACGAATTTATGTCGGGGGTTCCTTCACCGCGGTCGGCGGGGTCAACCGCTACCGGGTCGCGGCCTTCAGCACAGACGGTACGCTCGTCAGCCCCTGGAACCCGGGCACAAACGGGCAGGTATATGCGCTCGCCGTGACCGGTTCCACCCTGTACCTCGCCGGGGCTTTCTCCAACTCCGGCAACGCGACGCGATACGGAACGTCGGCCTTTTCCACGTCGACCGGCGCCTTGCTGCCGTGGACCGGCCAACCCACCGGCGGCCGGGTCACCTCTCTCGCCGTGTCTCCCGATGAGAACAAGATCATCCTCGGGGGGACGTTCACGGCCTACAACGGCGGGAACAACCCCGGCTACGGCCTGGCCGCGACCGATGCCGCGACCGGCGCCTCCCTGCCGTGGAAGGTCAACTCGCTTATCCGCAACGGCGGCAGCAGAGCCGGAATCACGAGTCTCACCGCATCCGCCGAGGGGCTCTTCGGTACGGGGTATGTCTTTGGCGCGGGGGGCAACTTCGAGGGAACGTTCCGCGCCGGCTGGGCCGACGGGACCCTCATCTGGATGGAGGACTGCCACGGTGACACCTACTCCGTGGCCCCGGCCACGAACGCCGTGTACACGACCGGCCATGTGCACTACTGCGGCAATATCGGCGGCTTCCCGGAGACTTCACCACGCTCCTGGCAGCGCACACTCACCTTCACCATGGAACAGACCGGCCTCATCACGGCAAACGCCGTCGGAAACTACACCAACTTCGCCGGCAACCCACGACCGAGCCTCCTCTCGTTCTACTCGGACATCAATACGGGGGTGTACACCGGCCAGGGCCAGGGCGCCTGGAACGTCGTGGCGAACTCCCAATACGTGCTCTACGCCGGTGAATTCACCATCGTGAACAACAAGTCGCAACAAGGTCTCGCGCGCTTCGCCGTTCCGGCCATTGCGCCCAACAAGGAGGGCCCGCGGGTGTCGGACGTGTCATTCGTGCCTTCCGAGTATGTGCCGACCGTTGCCTCCTTTGCGGCAGGACGCGCCCGCGTGACCTGGCAGACGGCCTACGACCGGGACAACGAACACCTGAGCTACGAGGTGCTGCGCGACAATGTGCCCGTCACCCAGATCACCGCAGCGTCCGTGTACTGGAAACGTCCCTACCTGAGCTACACAGACACCGGGCTCACCTCCGGAAGCAGCCACGCGTATCGCATCCGAGTGACCGATCCCTTCGGCAACACCGTCACGGGGGATCCCGCATCCGTGACCGTCAGCAATGTGGGCACCGTCAGTGGCTACGCCGCCGCCGTGCTCCACGACTCCCCACGTTCTTACTGGCCCCTCGGCGAAGAGAGTGGAACTGCCGCCTTCGACTGGGCGGCGTCGAACGACGCGGTCACGGGATCGGGAGTCACCCGGAACGTCACCGGGGCGGTCGGTTCGGGAACGGCATCGCGCTTCAACGGCACGACCACGGGTTACGCGGCGACGAGCACAGCCGAAACCGCCACGAACAGCTTCAGCCTGGAAGCCTGGGTGAAGACGTCCAGCACGACCGGCGGCAAGATCATCGGCTTCGGCAATAAGGCGACGGGCCAGTCCACAAGCTACGACCGTCAGCTGTACATGGACAACAGCGGCAAGATCTGGTTCGGCGTCAATCCGGGACCGATCAAGACGGTGACGTCCGCGGCGTCCTACAACGACGGCGCGTGGCACCACGTTGTGGCTACTCTCGGCACGAGCGGGCTCGGGCTCTTCGTCGACGGGACATCCGTGGGCACGCTCGCGGGCACCACGACCGGGCAGGCCCCGTACACGGGATATTGGCGCATTGGCGGCGACTCGCTCACCTCCTGGCCGAGCGCTCCGACGAGCTCCTACCTCGCCGGGGACATCGATGAGGTAGCCGTCTACCCCGGCCCTCTCAGCGCGGGCCAAATTGCGTCCCATTCCACCATCGGTCGCGGGGGAACACCGCAGAATGTCTCGCCGACCGCGTCGTTCGACGCCGTCGCCGACCGCCTGTCCGTGACAACGGATGCCTCGGCTTCCGCCGACCCGGACGGCACGATCACCGGCTATGCGTGGTCCTGGGGCGACGGGGCGACCGGCACCGGTCGAACGGCTTCACATGTATATGCCGCCGCAGGCACATACAACGTGAGGCTCACCGTTACGGACAATGCGGGCGGCACGAGCGCCACCACCCGGTCGGTGACCGCGGCGGCTGCGCCCGTCAACTCCGCCCCAACTGCCGCGTTCACTGCGACGGTCTCACCCCTGGCGGTCGCCGTTGACGCCCGAGCGTCGACCGACGGCGACGGCACGATCGCCTCCTTCGCGTGGATATGGGGTGACGGAACGACGGGCAGCGGATCAACCGCAACGCATGCCTACGCGACTGCGGGAAGTTACCCCATCACCCTCACGGTGACCGACAACGGCGGGGCCACGGGGACGAGCGCGAAGACCGTCGTCGTTCCGGATCCGGCCGCCAACTCGGCGTTCGCTCTCGACACCTTCGAACGCACGGTCTCGAACGGACTCGGCACGGCCGACACCGGAGGAGCCTGGAGCGTCACCGGTGCCGCGTCCGACTACGCGGTCGCCCAGGGCGTTGGCACGCTCACCGCGGCGGTCCCCAGCGCGACCGTCAACTCCTACCTCTCCGGGGTGTCTTCGGTGAACACGGAGGTCACCGTGGCCCTGACGCTGCCGCAGGCGCCGACCGGTTCCGGAACGTACGTGTCCGTGATCGCCCGGCGAGTGGGAAACGACGACTACCGCGCCAGGGTCAAGGTGCTCCCGACCGGGCTGGTGCAGCTTCAGCTGATGCGCGGGGGTACGACGCTCTCGGCCGCCACGGTCTCCGGCCTCACCCACGTGGCCGGGCAGGCGCTGCAGGTGACCGTGCAGGCATTCGGCACCTCGCCGACCACCCTTCGCGCCAAGGTCTGGAAGGCGGGGACACCCGAGCCGGCGAGCTGGCAGCTGTCCACCACCGACGGCGCGGCTGCGCTGCAGACTCCGGGGTCGATCGGACTTGCCATGTACCTGAGTGGGTTGGCAAACCCCGAGCCGTTCACCGCGGCGTTCGATAATCTCACGGCTCGGCCGGCAGAATGACGGGGGGTCGAACCCCGCCACGGGTGCTCATCGCCGTGCTGACCTATCAGCGCGCCGATGACCTGCGGGAGCTCCTACCGGAACTCATCGACCAGCTCGCCACCCTGCCGGCGCCGGCCGGCGCCGACGTGCCCCGCAGCGAGGTCGTCGTTGTCGACAACGATCCGGGTGGCGGGGCCCGGGACCTCGTCGACGAGTTCGGGGCGGGCGGGCTGGTGCGCTACGCGCACGAGAAGACCCCGGGAATTGCGGCAGCGAGAAATCTGGCCCTCACCGAGGCCGCCGCTTTCGATCTCCTGGTCTTCATCGATGACGATGAACGTCCCACGGCCCACTGGCTGGCGCTGTTGCTTCAAACGTATCGGGCCGCGCGTCCCGCCGCGGTGGTCGGGCCCGTCGTCTCCCGCTACGACACGGAACCCAGTGAGTGGATTCGCGCCGGCCGCTTCTTCGAGCGACGCCGCATGCCCACGGGAACGCGGGTGTCCCTGGCTGCCACGAACAACCTGCTCCTCGACGTCGAACAGGTGCACCGACTCGGGGTGCGCTTCGACGAACGGTTCGGGCTCAGCGGCGGCTCCGACTCCCTCTTCACCCGCCAACTCCACGCACGCGGCGGGAGCATGGTGTGGTGCGACGAGGCCATCGTGATCGATGTGGTGCCGGCGGAACGCCTCACCCGGGACTGGGTGCTGCGCCGCGCCTTTCGGGTCGGCAACACGTGGAGCCGCATCCACCTCGATGGAACGCGCTCTGTTCAGCGCGTGATGGTGGGCGTTTCTCTCGCGGTGCGTGGCCTTGCCCGCGTCGTCGTCGGCGGCGCACACTTCGGCATCGGCCTGCTCACCGGGCAGGTCACGCAGCGCGCCAGGGGACTGCGCACCGCGGCGAGGGGCGCCGGCATGCTCACCGGTTCCGCGGGATCGGTGTACAGCGAGTACCAGCGCCGCGTGCCGCAGCCCGCGCCCGCGCCCGACGCGTCGGTGAGTCACTCGTTGTGAGCCACGTGGCCCCCCGGCGCGGCGACACAGCGACGCAGATCTTCGGCCCGCGGCCATGGCGGCGGCGCATCGGATCGCGGGCCCGCTTGTACCGGACGGTGCGCAGCGCGCACCTCGAACGTGCCCACGAGCTGGCACCCGCGACGATCCTGTACCGCAGCGTTCGCTATGACTTCGACGAGTCCCTCACAGCCGGGCTCACCCTCGTGCAGGCCGGCCCCGTGCGCGCCGCCTGGCTGCTCGTTCGTTCTCCCGTACGCGAGCTCGAGGTCACGGAGCCCTTCATGACGTCGAATGTTGCGGCCACCGCCCTTGCGGTTGCCGGACTTCGGGTTCGCGCCCTCGTGGGCGGACCACGCACGCTCATCGTGAGCTACCTGATTGACAACGCCAACCCCTGGGCGAGGGCGGTCCCGGCCAGGGGGATTCCGCGCCGCGCCCTCACGGCGGCGCTCGCCCGATACGTGTGGAGAAACCTCGATGGCCTGGTCTTCGGAACGGATGCCGCTCGGATCACCTACGAATCGGTGTGGGGCGTTCCGCGGGGTCGCACCCGTTCAACGCTCATACCTGCGCTCCCGGCACCGTGCAGCTGCGACAACGCCGATCCGACCGAGGCGCGTTCCGGCGGAGTGATGTTCCTCGGGGCGTTCGCGGCGCGCAAGGGCATTCCCGAGTTGCTTCAGGCCTGGCCACTCGTTGTGGCACGACTGCCGACCGCGCGACTGACCATCGCTGGAAAGGGTGAGCTCGACAGCGTGGTGCGTCATGCCGCCGCGACGGACCCCACGATCGAGGTCGTTGTCGATCCCAGCAGAGCGCACATCCATCGGCTTTTGCGGCGCAGCGCGGTACTCGCTCTGCCGTCCCAACCCACCCGCAGATGGCGGGAACAGGTGGGGCTTCCCATCGTGGAGGGTCTGGCGCACGGATGCTCCGTGGTGACGACGAGCCAGACCGGCCTCGCGTCGTGGCTGGAGCAAAACGGTCACGCGGTCGTGGCCGCGAACGGGACGCCACAACTTCTCGCGGACGCCATCATCCTGACACTGCTCGCCGACCGGCCCGTCGCGAGCGTCGCCGCGGCACTTCCGGACCGTGACGGTCGTCTGGCGGCCGATGCGTGGCTGTTCCAGGCCGGCTAGGGCACGCGCCGCACCGCCGCGCGGTATGCCTCCAGGTGCCGGGCCACCAGACGCGGCCAGTCCCGCCCAGACAGGTCAGGTTCCTGCCCCGTGCTCCGTTCCCGGGCGCGGACCAGCGCTTCGCGAAGCACGTCCGCCGACAACGCGCCGTCGAAGGTGAACACCCATCCGGCACCGACCTCGTCGCCGAGCGCGCGGGTTACCGCATTCGAGGGAACGAGCACCGGACGGGCGAGGGACAGGGCGAGCAGGGCTGCGCCGGAATTGTGCATGTCGCGGTAGGGCAACACGACGAGCTCGGCCTGCCCGATCTCGTGGGCGAGCGCCGCGTCGGATGCATGCCCCAGCGCAACGGTGATGCGAGGGTCGGCGCTGCCCGCCTGCACGACATCCGCGCCGAATGCCGGCGTCACGGGCGACCCGCAGATGTGGAGTGTCAACGGTGCGGCCCCGGGCGCTGAGGAATCGGGGCAGCCGACGAAAGCGTCGATGAGCGCGGGGACTCCCTTGTAGGGGCGAAGAAGACCGAAGTGCAGCAGTCGGCCGCTCACCGGTGCAGGCACGGCGCACCCGGCAAACCATGTCCGATAGTCGCCGTGGATGATCGTCCACACGGGCGCGCCCGGTGCCTCCGCATCGACACCGGCAACGTCGGTCGACGGGTTGAGGCGAATCCACAGCGACGTCTGCCTGTCCAGATGGGCGAGCAACGATCTGTCACGCACCGGTATCGCCTCGTGGCTCGCGGTGTTGTGCACGGTCCGCACGATCGCGGTGCGTTGCAGCCGCCACTTCAGCAGCAGGGCACGGAGGAGAAGCCGCCGAACCCAGCGCCGACCGGGCGATCGCGCCCGCAGAAGCATTTCCGGCCAGTGCACGTGGAAGACGTCAACCCGTCGCGTCAGGCCGCGTCGCCACGACAACCCCGAGACCTCAGCGTACGGCGCGAGCCCCGCGAGAAGCTGCAGGAGATACGGGTTGGTCGTCGTGCGACCCACGGGAAAGGACTGCATGACCCGCAACGTTCGCGCGGTCGTCTGGGAGGTCATAGGCCACGGCGACTCGCCGGGGTCGCGTGCGGCCGGGACCCTGAAATATTGGGGTCGACGTCTGCCGGTCGGGCCGCAGAACGGCGAGCCGTGGCGGTCGGCGACTCCACGTAGTCGTAGGCGTCGGAGTGGCGTTCCTTCACCCGGTTGAGCACGATCCCGAGCAGCCGGGCCTTCACGGCATCGAGCGATTCCAGGGTGTGCGCGAGCTGGGCGCGCCGGGTCGACTTGTCTCGGGCGACGACGATGGCCCCGTCCGCCAGGTGGGCGAGGCCGAGCGCGTCGGATGTCGGAAGCAGGGGAGGGGAATCGATCACGATGAAGTCGTATTCCCTTCGCAGCGTCAACACAAGGTCGCTCATGGCGGTGGAGCCGAGCAGCTGGCCGGGGTTGGGGGGAAGAGCTCCGGATGGGAGCACGTGCAGCACGCCGGCCCACAGGGTGACGGCGTCTTCGAGAGCCACGGTGCCGACCAGCACGGTGGTCAGGCCTACCTCGCCCTCAATGTCGCACATCCCGGCTATCGACGGTCGGCGCAGGTCTGCGTCGATGAGGAGCACGCGGGGAACGCTTTCGGCCATGGCCAGAGCGAGGTTGAGCGCGCTTGTGGACTTGCCGTCGGCGACCACGGGCGAGGTGACGACCACGCAACGGGGACGACTGTCCACATCGATGAATTCCAGATTCGCGCGAATGCGACGGTAGCCTTCCGCGAGCACGCTCCGCGGCATGGCACGCATGACCAGGCCGTCCGGGTCTCCGCGGCGTTTTTCGCCGACCTTGCCGAGCAACGGTGCATCCGTGACGCGCAGCAGGCCCTGTGCACCGCGCACTCGGGTATCCAGTAGCTCGCGAGCGAGGGCGAACACGACCCCGAGCGCGAGGCCGCCCGCCGCTCCCGTGATGAGCCAGAGCCGGGTGTTAGGCGAGTAGGGCGCGGTGGCGACCTGGGCGGTGGATACGGTGCTGAGTGTGATCGACGGTGTGTTGTTCGGTCCCATCGGCGCGAGTTTCTGCACGACCGTCGCCAATGAACGCGTAATGGAATTCGCGATCTCGGCCGCGTGAGCCGGCGACGCGTCGGATACGGTGATCTCGATGATGACCGTATTCAGGGGCGTCGCGGCAACGACGGATTTGGCAAGGGCCGGCGCCGTGGTCCCGAGGTTGAGTTCGGCGATCACCGGATCGAGCACCGCCGGCATACTGGCGAGCTGCGCGTAGGATTGCACGAGATTTTGACTGAAGGTGGATCCCTGCACGAGCTCACTGGTGGTCTCGCCGCGCTCGGACGACACGAAGACGCTGCTCGTCGACTTGTACAACGGTGTCGCGTTGGCCACGTACGCCCACGCTGCGCCGAACCCGAGGGCGCCGAGCAGCACGATGATGAGCCACTGTTTGGCCACGGCGCGCAAGTATTCGATCGGTTCCATTGTGCTTCCCCTTTGATTCACGTCTGTCGGCCATGTGTTGCTGTCGGTCGTGCCTCACGCCGCAACAGGGCCTGTGTGCCGCCCGCCGCCGTTCCGAAGAGCGCAGCGCCGATCATGGTGACCGGGTGGCGGGCCAGAGCCCGGCGCCCCCCATGCTGCATGACGGTCGACGCGTAGCCCGGACTGCTCAGCAGCCAGGACATGAGCCTTTTCCGACTGAGATGTCGCGACGCGAACAGGAGTCGGTTACGGCAGTTGTAGTACACGTACGTGGCCGATTTGCCTCCGCCGACCTGAGTGCCGCCGACGCTGTGCTCCACCTCGAGGTCAGGCAAGACGGTCAGGCGCCCGCCGGACTTCGTGCAGCGCCAGGACAGGTCGACGTCCTCCCAGTACAGGAAATACTCGTCGTCGAATCCGCCGAGGCGGTCCCAGAGGTCGGTGTGGATCATCAGGCAGGCCCCCGTGATCCAGCCGCCCGGACCCGAACTGCGCGCGGCCGGACCGGTGCTCGTGCGCCCGCGATCGAGCAGGATGGTGCCGCCGTGGAACCAGACGGATCCGTCCGGTCGCCGGATCCGCGCACCCACGATGTTCCGCGGACGCGCCGCGCACTCAGCCGCCAGCGCGGCGACCCCGTCCGCATCGATACGGGCGTCCGGGTTGATGATCAGGAAGCGGCGGCAGCCGAGCTCCTGGGCCCGTGCCACGCCGGCATTTGTTCCGGCGCCGAAGCCCTGGTTCTGCGGGAGGCGGAGCAGGCTCCACCCGCGTCGAGCCGCGAGGGCGGACATCCGCGCGGTATCCGTGGCGCTACGAAAATTGTCGACGACCACGATGTGCGCGGGGTCGATCTCGCCGGTGACACTGGTGAAGTTCTCGTCGAGCAGGATGTCGGAGCCGTAGTTGACGATCACCAGGGCGATATCGCGGGAGAGACTCACGAGCTCACCGTCGCCGAGTGAGCGGGGGCAGCGCCGAGGGTGCTCATGTCTTTGAACCACTTGATGAGCGCCAGAACGAGGTATCCCGAATTGGCGACGAAGAGGAGCGCGTAGACCGTGAAGAACAGCCAGGGGGCCCCGAGGAGAACGAACGAGAAGCAGAGGAGTCCGTAGTCCGTCGGCGCTCCCAGCAACGCCCGCCATACGGTGCTGCGCCGGGCGGGCGCCGCCCCGGAACCATGCTTAGCCTTGAGCAGATCGTTGAGGATCATGGCGAAGAACGACACGGCCGCGACCACGGTGAACCCGATCGGCACGAGTAGCCAGACCGGACTCGACAGCGAGAAATGGGTGAAGGCCGTCACGAGGACCGCGAGGTGCAGGCTCGAAATCTTCACCGAATCCACCACATGATCGAGCCACTCACCCGACGGCGACCCGCCGCCTCGTAGCCGGGCGACCTGACCGTCGGCCGAGTCGAAAGCGTATCCGAGCGCGAGCAGCAGCCAGACCGAGATCCCGAGCATCCACGTCGGTTGCCCGACGGCCAGCAGAACAATGCCGGCGAAAGTGAAGACGGCGCTGACGCCGGTGACCATGTTCGGGGTGAGACCCAGCCGGTAGGCGCCCGCTGCGAGGTAGCGCCCCACGCGACGGTTGACGTAGATCGAGTAGGCGGGGGCACCGCGGGCCGCGGTCTTCTGCGCCGCCGACAACCGCAGCACGGTTTGCCGATAGGTCTCAGCGCCCGGCACGGTCGTCCCACGGGTGGAGGTGTGTGCGCGCGGACGGTTCATAACACTGATCCTCTGACGTGGACGGGTGACGGGTGGCGTTCAAGCGACTCCGACCTCTGCCACGCCGGGTTGGTGGTGCGACCTGCACTCATGCCGTGAGTGCTGTATCCCGCGCTCAGTCGCACGGCGAGAGCCTCATACGCGAGCGTCACCTGACCCCAGTCATACAGTTCCCTGGCACGGGTTTGCAGGGTGCGCCCGATGCTCTGCGTGGTTTCAGGGGAGCGCTCTGCCGATTCGATGAGCGCGGACAGGGTCGCGGGGTTACGAAAACACGTGCCGGCGGCGCCGAGGACCTCCCGGTTGAACACCACGTCCCAGGCGATCACGGCGGCCCCGGCGCCCATGGCTCGCAGCAGCGACGGGTTGGTTCCGCCCACGGAATGTCCGTGGAGGTACGTGGCCGCGTGCGCGTACAGCTGGTCGAGCAGCTCCTGATCCCAGACCGCACCGATCAACTGTACGCGCGAATCCGACGCAGCGAGCTTCTTGATAAGGCGGGTGTGTTCGAGCGCATACGGCGCCGATCCGACGACGACAAGGGGCAGGGCGGCGTCGCTGGCGAGGTATCCCCGAATGATGACGTCGACGTGGTTCTCGGGTTCGAACCGTGCAACGACCAGGTGGTAGTTTCCGGATTCCAGCCCCAGCGCCGCGAGTTTGTGTGACGCCGTGTCGGTCAGTATCTGGGTGCCGTAGGTGATGAGTTCGGTGGGAATGTCGAATTCATGCTGGTAGTAGTCGACGATGCCCTGAGCATCGGCGATGAGAGCGTCGGCCTGGAGCACGGAGAACTGCTCCGCCCAGCGGTAGTAGCGGCGGGCCACGCCGCCCCACTTGTCACGTTTCCACTCCAGGCCATCCACGTGCACCGTTGTCGGAATGCCGCGCGCGCGGAGGAGCGGCACGAAAGGCGCGTTCGCGGCGTTGAACACGAAAGCGACGTCGGGACGTGAATGCAGCGTCGCGTGCAGCACGGAAAGTGCCGTGTGGCTGAGCGTCTCCAGCACTCGGTGGTGCAGTGCCGGCAGGTAGACGAGCTTCATGCCCAGATGTTCCGCGAGCTCCGGGGTGCCGTTGCGGCGGCAGTACACGGTCACCTCATGGCCGCGTTCCACCAGCCGACGCCCGATCTCTTCGACGGCCGTTTCGAAGCCCCCGTAGGTGGCGGGAACCCCTCTCGTGCCGATGAGCGCGATGCGCAGGGGTCTCGGTGAAGATTTCATGTCAGTACGCCCCCGAAGTTCTCGTGCTTAACGGCAATTTTCCCGGTACCGGCGAGAGAGACATGGGTGCTGTCGTTGGCTCGATCACGAGTGAGGACCGCCGCGGCAATGTCCGTGCGCGCACCAGGGCGACGGGTCCGGATTGCCCCGCGCTCACCACGCTGCACAGCGGTTGCGCGGTCGGAAGAATCATCACTGGATCTCTCCAAAAGTCGGGTATTGGCATTCTTGGAAAACTCTGGTGCAGACGATAGCGCGCTTTGTGGCGGCATATCTCGTCCAAATCGGGGGTCGCGCGGTTCCCGGTCGGTGAGCCCGCGAACGGTGCCACATCGTCATTTCAGAGCGGTGACGGTCGCGGGGACAGACAGCACGCCTGGGCACACCCGCTCTGGGGGTGAAATTCGGCCTCAGACGACCCTTTTTCACGCTGAATAACCCATGTTGGGGGGACGCGAACGACGGAATGCTGTGGCACAGTTTTGGGCGTGAGACAACCTCATTACCCCTGACGGGTGCATCGCGCAGTGCCTTGACCCCTTCATTTGGGGGTATATGCGCTGCCCCAAAAAAGAGCGATTGACCTCATTCGGCCCTCGATGCGGGCACTGACATGGAACAAAGGGACGGTTATGACGGCATTGAAAACACCGGTACGGCTGCGCGTGGCTGTGATCGGGGCAGGCTACTGGGGACCGAATCTGGCTCGCAATTTCATCTCAAGCCCCGACTGGGAGCTCGTCGCCATCTGTGACCTGGACGGCCCACGAGCCCAGGCCCTCGCGGATCGCGTCGGTGCCACTGTTGCCGCCTATGACGACGTCGCCGCGCTCCTCGAACGGCGCGACATCGACGCGATCGCCATCGCGACCCCGGCCCGCACACACCACTCCCTCGTGCTGGCCGCCCTGCGGGCCGGCAAGCACGTTCTCGTGGAGAAGCCGCTCGCCGACAGCCGGGAACACGGCGCCGAGATGGTCCGTGAGGCGGCGAAACGCGGCCTCACCCTGATGGCCGACCACACGTACTGTTACACCCCGGCCGTGCTCAAGATCCGCGACCTCATCGCCGAGGGCGCCCTCGGCGACATTCTGTTCATCGACTCGGTCCGCATCAACCTGGGCCTCGTCCAACCGGACGTCAATGTGTTCTGGGACCTCGCACCCCACGACCTGTCGATCATCGATTTTGTTCTGCCCGGCGGGCTCCGCCCCGAGGCGGTCTCGGCGCAGGGCGCGGATCCGCTCCGTGCCGGAAAAGCCTGCATCGGGTACCTCACCATTCCCCTGCGCAATGACGCGATCGCGCATGTGCATGTCAACTGGCTGAGCCCCACGAAGATCCGACAGATGGTGATCGGCGGCACACTGCGAACCCTGGTCTGGGACGACCTGAACCCGCAGCAGCGACTGAGTGTGTACGACCGCGGCGTAGACCTCACGCAGCAGGCCGTCGACGGCGCGGATGCAGCCGCCTCCATGGTCTCGTACCGGCTCGGCGACACCTGGTCGCCGGCACTGCCCGAGCGGGAGGCCCTCGGCGCGATGGCGGCGGAATTCGCGGAAAGTATCCGCGACGAGCGCGCACCGCGCACCGACGGCGAGGCCGGTCTGCGCGTCCTGTCCGTTCTTGAGGCGGCGAGTCGCAGCCTTGACAACGGTGGCTTGCTCGCTGCCGTTGAGGGCGGCGCACCGGCGGACGCCGATCTCGCGGAGGTCGTGCGATGACCGCCCTGCAGGGTTCTCGGGTTCTGGTCACCGGGGGAGCCGGAACGATCGGGTCCACCCTTGTGGACCAGCTTCTCGGTGCCGGCGTGGCGCACGTAGACGTCCTCGACAATCTGGTGCGCGGTCGTCGCAGCAACCTGACCCCGGCGCTCTCAACAGGTCGGGTCACTCTTGTGGAGGGTGACATTCGCGATCGTGACCTCGTGCACGACGTGACGAAGGGCAAGGATCTGGTCTTTCACCAGGCCGCGATTCGCATCACTCAGTGTGCGGAGGAACCCCGTCTGGCGCTGGAGGTACTCGTCGACGGAACGTTCAACGTCTATGAGGCGGCCCAGGAACACGGTGTCAGCAAGGTGATCGCCGCGTCGAGCGCATCCGTGTACGGCATGGCCGAGCACTTCCCGATCGATGAGCGACACCATCACCACAACAACGACACGTTCTATGGCGCGGCCAAGTCCTTCAACGAGGGCATGATGCGCAGTTTTCGCGCGATGTACGGCACTGACTACGTGCTGCTGCGCTACTTCAACGTGTATGGACCACGCATGGACGTGCACGGCCTCTATACCGAGGTGCTCGTGCGCTGGATGGAGCGAATTGCCGACGGCAAGTCGCCGTTGATTTTCGGCGACGGCACACAGACGATGGACTTCGTCTACACGACCGACATTGCGCGCGCGAACGTGCTTGCGGCCGCGAGCGATGTGACGGAAGGCGTCTACAACGTGGCCCGGGGTGAGGAAACCAGCCTCCTTGAGCTGGCACAGGCGCTTCTGCGCGTGATGGGATCGACCCTCGATGTGGAGCATGGTCCCGACCGCCCGGTCAATGGCGTCGTGCGGCGGCTTGCCGACATCGAAGCGGCGAGACGAGATCTCGGCTTCGTCGCCGAAACCTCGCTGGAAGAGGGCCTGGAGCAGCTCGTGCAGTGGTGGTTGCCCCTGCGAGAGCAGATCTCCGCTGAGCGCTTTGTCGGGGTTTCCTCATGACCCGGATCAACGTGATGAAGCCGTGGATGGGCGCCGAGGAAATCGCCGCGGTCACGGCCGTTATCGAGTCCGGCTGGGTCGCGCAGGGCCCGCGGGTGTCCGCGTTCGAGCAGCTGTTCGCCGAGACCATGCAGGTCCCGTTCGCCGTCGCCACCTCAAATTGCACGACGGCCCTGCACCTGGCGCTCGTCGTGGCCGGTATCGGTGCCGGTGATGACGTCGTTCTCCCCTCATTCTCTTTCGTCGCGACCGCCAACGCGGCGTCGTATGTGGGTGCCCGTGCCGTGTTCGCCGACGTCGACGCGGTGACCGGCAACGTGACCGCCGACACCATCCGAGTCGCACTCACCCCGGCCACGCGCGCGGTCATCGTCGTCGACCAGGGCGGCGTGCCGGTCGACCTTGATCCCATTCGGGCGCTCTGTGACCCGCTCGGCATCGTCGTCATCGAAGACGCGGCCTGCGCCGCGGGGTCAACCTATCGCGGGCGTCCGGTCGGCGCTGGTGCGGAGCTTTCCGCGTGGTCTTTCCACCCGCGAAAATTGCTCACGACCGGCGAGGGCGGCATGCTCACCACCACGCGTCCGGAATGGGCGGCGCGTGCGCGTCAGCTGCGCGAGCATTCCATGAGCGTTTCGGCAACAGATCGCCATTCCTTGGTTCTCGCGCCGCCCGAGGAATACCGCGAGATCGGATTCAATTATCGGATGACCGACCTGCAGGCCGCCGTTGGAATCGTGCAGCTCGGCCGGCTGCCCGCCATCGTGGAACGTCGCCGTGAGATCGCCGCCGGTTACGCGGCTGCGATCGCCGGGATCCCCGGTCTGCGCGCCGTCACCGATCCGGCATGGGGTACGACGAACTTCCAGTCCTTCTGGATTGAGGTCGGTCCTGAATACGCGCTCGACCGGGAGCAGCTGCTCGAACGGCTTGCCGTTGCAGACATCTCCGCGCGCCGGGGCATCATGGCCGCGCATCGTCAGCCCGCTTACCTCGGACACAACGGGGGAACCGCATCCCTCTCCGTGACCGAACACCTCACCGACAACACCCTCATCCTGCCCATCTACCACCAGCTGACTCTGGAAGATCAGGAGCGTGTCGTCGAGGTGCTGCAACTCGAGAATGCGGTGTCGCATGCTTGAGCTTTTGCTCATCGGAGCCAGTGGGCTTGCCCGCGAGGTATTGTCCGCGCTCCAGCATGATTTCCGCGTGATCGGAATCCTCGACGATGACCCCGGCCTGCGCGGCTCGCGCGTTTCCGGGGTGGAGGTGCTCGGTGCAATCCATCTGGCCGCCGAGCTCGACGCCGACCTGCTCGTCTGCGTCGGTTCCGGTGCGAGTCGGCGCGGAATCGTAGAGCGTCTGGGCGCCCTCGGCGTGGCCGAGGACCGCTTCGCCACCCTGATCGACGCGTCCGCGCGTGTTCCGTCATCCTGCACGGTAGGGCGTGGAAGCATCATTTTGGCCAATACGGTCATGACCGCTGACGTCACCCTGGGCCGACACGTCGTCATCATGCCCCAATGCACGCTGACGCATGACGACGTGCTTGAGGACTGCGTGACCCTCGCGGCAGCGACCACTCTGGGCGGTGGCGTCACGGTTGAATCGGGTGCCTATCTGGGTATGAATGTCAGCATTCGTCAGTACGTGACCGTTGGTGCCGGCGCGGTCGTTGGCATGGGGGCAGTCGTGCTGTCTGACGTGCCGGCGGGCGAGACGTGGGTGGGGATCCCCGCCCGGTTGTCGGGAGTCCGAACGCGATGAGGATACTCGTGTGTCCGGCGATGATGGAGATCGGGGGCAGCCAGACCAACGCGGTCGAATTGGCCAAAGGTGTGGCGGACCGCGGCCACACCGTTGTCCTCTTCTGCCCGGACGGTGACCTGCTCAATACGGTGCGAGATTTCGGTCTCGAGTACGAATTGGCGCCCCGCGAACGCACCTGGCCGTCGCGACACAACATGCACGCGCTCAACCGCCTCGTGCGGGAACGAGCCATCGACGTGGTCCACGGGTACGAGTGGGGACCGGCAGTCGATCTGGCCTTCGGGCCGCACCTCCGGTACGGAGTGCCTGTGGTGACCACGGTGATGTCGATGAGTGTTCCCGACTTCCTGCCGCGTCACACTTCGCTGCTCGTCGGAACGGCCCAGCTCTGTGCCGAGCAAGCGCGCACCCGCGACGGCGTCCGGCTCATGGAGCCGCCGATTGACACGGTACGCAACGCTCCCGGAGACGGGCATTCCGCGCGGACACGATTCGGTTTCCGCCCCGACGAGTTCATCGTCTCCGTCGTGGGCCGGCTCGTCACCGATCTGGAGAAGGTGCACGGAATCATCGAGGCGATTTCCGCCGTGGACGCCCTGGCCGAGACGGTCCCCGTTCGACTCCTGGTGGTGGGCGACGGGGCCGGTCTGGCGGAGGTGCGTGCGTGCGCGGCCGCCGTCAATGCTCGCCACGGGCGTGACACGATCCTGGTTGCGGGGGCGCTCATGGATCCCCGGGATGCCTATGATGCGGCGGATGTCGTGCTCGGAATGGGCAGCTCAGCCCTCAAGGGACTCGCCTTCGCTAAGCCCCTCGTCGTTCAAGGCGCGGCGGGGTTCTGGAAGCTCCTGGACGGCTCCAGCCTGGCGATGTTTCTCGAGCACGGCTGGTACGGAGCGCGCGGCGGGGGCGCAGCGGAACTGGCCGGCATCCTCCACCGGCTCTACGCGGCCCCCGCCCTCCGCGTCGAACTCGGTGCATTCGGACGCGCGCTGGTCAGTGACCGCTTCAGCCTGGCGCGTGCGAGTGACGATCTCGTCGAAATCTATTCCGAGGCGATGAACACGCGCCCGTCACCCTTGCGCTCGTGGTCCGGGCTGGCGACCAGCGCCGCGCGACTGGCCAAATTCAAGTTTGCGCTTCAGCGACACCGCTGGGCGGCCTCGCGAGGACCTGCTCGGCTACGGGGTGCCCAGTGACCCAGACCACGAACGCAGGAATCCAGGTGCGCCACGGCATCGCGTGGAGCGCACTGAACAACCTCGCCCTGCGCCTGGGGTCCCTGACCGTGGGGATTGTGCTCGCTCGGATTCTTTCCCCGGAACAGTTCGGTGTCTATGCCGTCGCGCTCACCGTGCAGGCCGTGCTCATTACCCTGGCCGACCTCGGTCTGAGCGCCGACGTCATCCGCTCCGAGCATCCGGAAAGGATTGCTCCGACCGTCGCCACGCTCGGACTCGTCGCGGGCGCCGTGATGACGACCCTGATGGCGGTCTCGGGGCACAGGCTCGCAGCGCTCCTCGGCAGCCCGGCCGCGGGCGACGTTATCGTCGTGCTCGCCTTCACGCTTGTGCTGGGCAGCGCGGGAGTCGTACCGTACGCGATGCTTCTGAGGCGCTTCGAGCAGAAAAAGCTCCTGGTCATCGGCCTCATTGACTTCGCGGTCGGTACCACGATCACCCTGCTGCTGCTCATGGCGGGCTGGGGCGTCCTCGCACTAGCCATTGGGCGCCTGGTCGGGCAATCGGTCACCCTCATCCTCCAATTCATTTTGTCGGGGGAACGACCGCGTTTCGGCCTGGATCGCGGGCTGGTGCGGCCGGTGCTCGCCTTCGGCCTGCCGATCGCGGGAGCCAATCTGCTGTCCTGGGCTCTCCTGAACATCGACAACGTTGTGATCTCCCGGTTCGCGGGTCCACTCGCCCTGGGGTTCTATGTGCTGGCTTTCAACATCTCGAGCTGGCCGATGTCGGCCCTGGGGCAGGTCGTGCGGTCCGTGGCCCTGCCCGCGTTCGCGCGAGACGGGGGTGGGAAGCAAAGTGCGGCGCTGCCGACGGCCACCTCACTGACCTGGTCAGTCGCACTTCCGGCCGGGGCGTTCCTCGCCCTGCTGAGCGTCCCCCTCATCGCCGTCGTATACGGTGAGAAATGGCTCGCCGCGGCTCCCGTGCTTGCGGCGCTCGGCATCTTCGGAGCCCTCCGAGCGGTCTTCGACGTGTGGGCCGCCTTCCTGCTTGCTCGGGGAGCGTCGGGCAAGGTCCTGTGGATCCAGATCCTGTGGTTCGTCGTTCTGGTCCCTGCCACGGTGATGGCGACCATCGGGTGGGGCATCGAGGGCGCGGCACTCGCCCATGTGGCCGTGGGCCTGGTCATTGTGCTGCCCGCCTACCTGATCGCTCTTGGACGAGTCGGCGCAGACGTGCCCGGGGTCCTGCGGACGAGCTGGCAACCCATCGCCGCCATGATTCCTGCCGGCCTCGTGGCCTACGGCGTCGTGACCCAGGTGCCGTCGACGGTGGGCGCGCTGCTCGCCGGAGGTGTCGCCGGGGGAGCCGTCTACGCGGCCCTGATGTTTCGCTGGGTGCGAGGTCGGATCCCGGCTTCGACTCCATTATCTGAAGACCAAGTGAAAGGTACCGAGACGCACCATGCTTAAGACCCACGAAATTCCCTTGGTTGATCTGACGATTCAGCATGCCCTGATTCGGGAAGAGGTGGAAGCGGGGATCGCGGGCGTGCTCCGGCATCAGGGCTTCATCCTCGGCCCCGAGGTGAGGGCCTTCGAAGCCGCGTTTGCCCGCTATTCCGAGGTCGAACAGGTTCTGGGAGTCGGCAATGGCACGGATGCCCTCGAGCTGGCTCTGCGCGCCATCGGGATCGGTCGCGGCGACGAGGTCATCGTGCCGGCGAATACATTCGTGGCAACGGCGGAGGCCGTCGTACGAACCGGGGCCGACATCGTGCTCGTGGACAACGACGAGAACTACCTGATCGACCCCGAACAAGTAGGCGAGCGGCTCACCACGAAGACACGTGCGATCATGGCCGTTCATCTGTACGGGCAGACCGCCCCCGTCGAACTGCTCCGGGAGGTTGCCGGACCCGCGGTGGCGATCGTCGAAGACGCCGCTCAGTCCCAGGGGGCCAAACGGCATGGTCGCCGTGCCGGCTCGCTGGGCGACATCGCAGGAACCAGCTTCTATCCCGGCAAGAATCTGGGCGCGTACGGTGACGCCGGCGCTGTGATGACCAATACGTCGGAGTACGCCCACCGGGTGGCACAACTGCGCAATCATGGCGGCCAGAAACGCTATGAGCACAGCCTGGTGGGAATGAACTCCCGAATGGACAGTATTCAGGCCGTCGTGCTCTCGGCAAAATTGGTCCACCTCGATGCGTGGAATGCGCAGCGCCGGGAGGCGGCAGCCTACTACTCGGAGCTCCTCGCCGACGAGGTGCGAGTCATCACGCCGCGGATCGCGCCGGGCAATGAGCATGTGTTCCACCTGTACGTCGTTCGCGTGCCGCGTGCAGCTCGCAACGCCATCGTCGAGCGGATGGCCGGGAACGGGGTGGGCGTCGGCATCCACTACCCGGCGCCGATCCACCGCCTCCTCGCCTTCAAAAACCTCGTTCGCGGCGAGGCGTCGTTCCCGCTTGCCGAGCAGTTCGGTGAGGAGATTCTGTCTCTGCCGATCTTCCCCGGGATCACTCAGGAGCAACAGGAATACGTCTCGGACACACTCATCGAGGCCCTCGGGAGCTGCGGATGAGCCCCAACGACCGCCATCCCGTTGTCCTGGCCCGACGGCGAGGAAGCCGCATCAGCGACAGGCCGGTCGATCGAGTGACCGTGAGCGTCATCATCCCGTGCTACAACTACGCCCGATTTCTGCGGGCCGCGATTGACAGCGCGCTCGGCCAACGCGACGCCGACATGCTCGTCATCGTCGTCGACGATGCGTCCACAGACGACTCGGCCGTTGTCGCGCGCGCCGCCGCCGACCACGATCCCCGCGTGCGGGTCATTGTGCATGAGGTGAATCAGGGCCCGGTCGCCACTTTCAACGACGGCCTGGCCGTGGCGACGGGTGATTACCTGATCCGGCTCGACGCAGACGATGTCCTGACGCCCGGTTCCGTAGCGCGGTCGGCGGCCCTGGCCGAGGCGTTCCCGAACGTCTCCATGGTCTACGGCCACCCCGTGCATTTCTCGGGGACAACGCTGCCGACGTATCGCGACAAGGCCGTGTCCTGGACGATCTGGTCCGGACCGAGCTGGCTCGAACTGCGGTGTCGACGAGGCGTCAATTGCATAACCTCACCGGAAGTTCTCATGCGCGCCGCCGTTGTTCGTGAGGTCGGCGGTCAGCGCGACCTCGCGCATACCCACGACATGGAAATGTGGTTTCGGCTCGCCCTGCACGGAGATGTCGGCTGGATCAACGGCGCAGACCAGGCCTGGCATCGCGAGCATGACGACAGCCTCTCGGCCCGGGAAGTGGACGTCTTGACCGATCTCGAGGAACGCGCACGCGCGTTTGAGGTGTTGTTCTCGAATGCGGGCGGCAGTCGTCCGGAGAATGAACGCCTCCGGATCTTGGCCCGAAACGCGCTCGCCAATGAGGCGGTAGCGCGCGCCGCGCAGGCGTACTCGCGTGGTCGAGGCGGCACGCCGGAAGTTGATCGGTACGAGCGGTACGCTGCGGCCCTGTGCCCGGCGCCTGCCGAGTTGCCGCACGCTACAGTTCTGGAGCGAGCGCGCAAGCTGGGTCCGCGCCAGGCCGTATACTCGCCGTATCTCTTCGCCAGGGCCGTCGCATATCGCGGCACACGTGAGCTTCGCGCGCTGCGGTGGCGCGCTACGGGACTGTGAGGAAGCGACAATGAACCACATCATCAATGCGCAGAAACTCGTCAAGGTCATGCGTCGCGAGGGCCTGAACGGCGTCGCAGAACGGCTGGTTCGCCGCGCAGCGAAGAGATGGGGCGGGGACAGCGAGCCCATGTTCCTGCGGCCCCACGATGTTGTCGGTTCCGGCACCGTCAAGCCTTTCCGCCAGCGAACGCCGTCGGCCGAAGGGCAAGCGCTCAGGATCGGCTGGGTGCTGACGGCGCCCGGACCTGCTTCCGGAGGCCACACCACGATCTTTCGATTCGTCGAGGCGCTCGAGGCGGCCGGCCACGAATGCGTCCTGTACGTCTACGACGGACAGGGGGGAGACGCCGGCCAATACGAGGAGCTCATTCGCACCTGGTGGCCCCGGGTGCGCGCCCAGGTGCGGAATGTCTCCGAGGCAACCGCCGGAACGCAGCACATCGACGCCTTTGTCGCCACGGCCTGGCCGACGGCGCACATCCTTGCCGGCTTCTCGGAACTGGTCGGTGCGAGGTTCTATCTCGTTCAGGACTTCGAGCCCTACTTCTATCCCCGGGGGAGTGCGTATGAGCTCGCCGAGGACACCTACCGCTTCGGATTTATCCCGCTCACAGTGGGCCACATGGTCGCGGACGAACTGAGAACCCGCTTCGATGCTCGACCGATTGTCGCCGAGTTCGGCTGCGATCGGGAGAAGTACCACGTGACAAATCGTGGCGAACGTGAAGCCGTCGTCTTCTATGCGAAACCCGGTACGGCCCGGCGAGGGTACGAGCTGGGCCTGATGGCGCTGGAGCTGTTCCATGAGGACCATCCCGAGATTGAGATCCACACGTTCGGTATCGAGGCGCGCAGAATTCCCTTTCCCGCAACCGTGCACGCGCATATGAGCCCGTCCGCGCTCAACGATCTCTACAACCGTTGTGCCGCGGGTTTGGCCCTGTCATTCACCAACATTTCGCTGATCGCGTTCGAGCTCCTCGCGGCCGGGGTCGTTCCTGTCGTGAACGACTACGCCGGTACACGGGCCGACTTGTCGAATCCGAACGTGGCCTGGTCGAACTCAACCCCGAGGGCCCTCGCGGACGCCCTGGCCCGTGCACTCGATGATCATCGCCGCACAGGACCCGACGCGCTCGCCGAGAGTGTCGCAGACATGTCCTGGTCTCCGGCCCAGACCGCCGTGGTGTCCGCAATTGAACGGGAGTGCTCACGGTGACCCTTCGCATATTCTGGAACATGATCGGGCGCTGGCGATGGATCGTGATTGCGGGACTCGTGGTCGGGCTCGCGGGTGGTGCCTTCGTGTGTGTCGCGACCCCGGTGACGTACCAGGTTCAGGCGAGCTACCTGTTTCTCTCCCCGGTTCTGGCTGGAGATGGCACACCGGGCAACCCATTCCTGCAGCTGGGAAACAGCGTCTCCACGACCGTTGACATTCTCGCCGTGTCCCTCGAAGACGGCGTGACGGTCGACCACTACGTGGACGAGGATTCGGAGCTCACTTACACGGCCCAGCGTGACACGTCCCTGGCGGCGCCCCTGATGAATATTTCGGTGGAGGACGTCAGCCTCGACTCGGCCTCCGTAACGCTGAGCAGCCTTGGAGTTGAGCTCGGACGACGACTGGACGAGCTGCAGAAGGACGCGGGTGCACCAGTAGATCAGTGGATCACCATGTCGCAGTTCACACGCGACCCGAAACCGGTTCTCGACTACTCTGCGCCGATTCGCAACGGTGTGGCCGGTGCCGTGGGAGCCCTGCTGCTCTCGCTGGGTATCGTGTTGATGGCCGAGCGGCGACGACTCGTCGGCGCGAAAAAAACGCGGCTGCCGGCGCACTCGGAGTCCGAAGCGTCGCCTCCTTCCGTTGACGAGTCCTCCCCGTCAACGGAATACGCGCCTTCCTCGGCGAGCGAGTTGGCCAGAACGTCACCGAAATGACGGAACTCGAAACACGCGCGCGCAGTGTGTCACGGGTGGGGCTGGCGCGGTCCTCCCCGCGCATGATCTCCCGGGATCCGCTCGTCGCCCTGCAGATCTATGTTGTCGTGCTTTTCGCGTCCCCCTCGATCTACATCATCGAGCCGCTCGGTGCCGCGGGCACGCCGGCGACGGTACTCGGCGTCTTCTTTCTCATTCTGTGGTTGGCCGGAACGCTCACCCGGTCGGGGCAGTCCGTCAGGCCTACGCCCATCCACTGGTTTCTGGGGGCCATGTGCCTGGCGGCGCTCGTGAGTCTGGTCGCCGGGATGCTGCGACCTATCACCGGCGCAGAAGTTTCCTCTGCCGAACGCGGCCTGATCATGCTTGCGTCGTGGGCCGGCGTCGTGCTGCTCGCAACGGATGCGTTGCACACGCGGCAACGACTTGACGCGTTCCTGCGTTTCCTGGTACTCACGGCTTCCGTTCTGGGCGCGATGGGCCTCGTGCAGTTCTTCTTCGGTGTCGATTTCGTGAGTCTGCTGCATCTGCCCGGGCTCACCCAGAATGCGGCTGATGGCGGCCTCTACCGGCGGTCAGGCTACCCGCGTGTCAGCGCCACGTCCCTGCACTCCATCGAATTCGCGGCCGTCCTGGGCATCATCCTGCCGATCGCCGTTCATTTCGCATTCAAAGCGCCCAGAGAGAAGGTATGGCCGTGGGTTCAGCTAGCACTGATTTTTGTGGCCATTCCCCTGACCGTCTCCAGGTCCGGAATGTTGGGCCTCGTCGTCGGCCTCGGATTTGCCTTCTTCATCGCGACGAAGCGTCAGCGTCTCTGGCTCTTGGTCGTGCTCCCTATCGGTGCGGTAGTTTTCCGCACCGTCATCCCGGGGCTGCTGGGCACGATCCGTGAGTTGTTCCTCGATGCCGGGCAGGACCAGTCCGTGATCGGACGAACCCGGGACTACGAGGCCGTCAACGCCTTCTTCGCCCAGTCGCCTCTGGTGGGGCGAGGGTCGTTCACCTTCTTGCCGGACATGTATCGAACCCTCGATAACCAGTTCCTGGGTATCTTGGTGGAGCAGGGAATTCTGGGGCTTGTCGCCTTCATCCTGTTGGCCGTCGGGGCCGTTGTCATGTGTGTCCTGGCCGGTAGTGCCGCGCCGACCCGCTTACTGCGCACTCAGGCGGGAGGAGTTGGTGCGGGGTTGACGACAGGGGTCCTGCTGTGCGGCACCTTTGACGCCTTCGGGTTCCCGATGGCGATGGGAGTCTTCTTTGTGCTGATTGGGGTGGCCGGCGGCATCTGGCACGTACATCGTGCCCCGGAAAAGCGGCGCCCCATCGAGGGGGCGGTGAGGCTCAACGGCCGAGGGCGGATGGTCGTGGTCGGGGTCGTAATTGTCGCCTTGCTAGGGGGCTCATGGGCGATCGGCACGGCCCACGGCGAATTTGAAGCACAGGGAAGCCTGGTTGTGGGCGTACCCGCCGCAATCGGGCAGAATATTTACGACAAGAAGGTGGAAGTTGCGGGCATGTCAGGCGTGGTGACTGCCCTCATGACGACCAGTGCCGTGAGGCAGACCCTGCAGGCCCAGGGAATCCGCGATTACACCGTCGCGGTGGGCAGCGGAAGTCGGCAGCCCTACGCGGAAAGCCAGGGGAGCGGCCCCATGGTGTGGATTTCCGCTCGCGGTGCCACCGAGCTCGCCGCGAGCGCGGCGGCCCAAACGGTGCGCGATGCTGTGAAGACCGAGCTCCAGGCCCTGCAATCAGGTCGAGGAATCCCGGAGGGACTGTACGTCGTCGCCGGTGACGCGTTCGTGCAGCCGAACGTGTTCGGGCGGCCGGTCAACCGTTCCGTGGCGGCGGGAATGTTGCTGTTGCTGACGATTCTGGCTGCGTCGCTGCTGAGGACCGCCCTGCGCCGTACGAGAAGGTTTTCGACGGCTTGACTCAGCGTTCCCTGTTGACGACCGCCTCGTAGCAGTGCGCTAAGGCTTCGCCGGCCCGGTCCCAGGACAGGAAGGCACGCCGTTCCGTGCCCCGGGCCGATAGCGTCGCCAGCAGGGCGGGGGTGGTGGCGAGCGTTAGGAGCTGATCGGCCAGGGCGCGCCGGGACCCGACTGGGTGCTCCAGAAAATCCACGCCCGGAGTGCCGAGCGCGCCCGCGGCCGTACTGACCAAGGGGACACAGCCGCTGGCCTGCGCCTCGAGGATGACGAGGGCACTTCCTTCGGTCCAGGTGGGGAGCAGGAGCACGTCGGAACTTCGCAGCAGCTCAGGGACATCATCGACAAATCCCAAGACAGTCACGTTCGGCTGCGTCAGGAGCGGCATGAGGGAGCGGCCGTAGTCCGGTTGAATCGCCCCGGCAACGACCAGCTCGGCGTTGTCGAGTCCCGCAAGCCGCCAGGCCTCGAGAGCGACGTGCAGTCCCTTGGTCGGATCACCGCGTCCCACAAAGACGGCTCGAAATGGTCGGAGCGGGTCGTGCGGCTCGGCAGACCGGGCGGAGAACCGGCGGAGGTCACACCCGTAGCGGTGTTGCAGCATCCTCGACAGTGGGAATCCTTCTGCCAGAAATTCGTCTCTGGCATAGTTCGACGGGACCAGCACGGCGGTCGCCGCGTCGTATTCTTCCCGCTCCCGCGCAAGAACGGTCCGGTTGGCGGCGTGGGAATGCTGCGGAGGCAAGGGCACTCCGGCATCGGCCGCAGCCAGCGCCGACTGCCGAATAACGCTCGCGGTATGCGGATTGGGCGACTCCCGGAGCGTCGCGATCCCTGCGGCGGTGGCCGCCGCGAACGTGCGGAGGCAGGACCGCGGCCAGGCATGAACCACGTCGATGCGCGCGGTATTCCGGCGGAGCCAGTGCGCAACGCGGGCATCATGAAATGAGTATGCGCGCTGAACGCCGAGGGCACGGTGCGGAACCCGAAGCGTGCCCACGGTCAACGTCTCGTGTACTTCGACCGACCGGGGCAGCACGAGATGCCCGACGGATGTGCAGAACAACACGACGTGCACGCCCCGTTCCGCCAACCCGAGCACTTGCTGGCGCGCGGTCAAGGCGATCCCGGCGCGATCGAGGGAGTGCGGAAAGCTGTATAGGACTCTCATCTGCCGTCGGCCTCTCGGTTACCGCTGCAGAGAACGCCGCAGCGGCGGTTCATTCTGGCACGATCCTAGCGGCCCGAATGGGGCCCAGCGCTCACGCACCGTGACGAGATAGAGTCACTATAAAATGAGGACTCCTCCGAATTTCCTCCAAATGAGAGATAGGCGCTGTCTTTTGCCCCCCAAAGGGGGTTACAGTAAAGTGAATTTTGATCACGACTCGGTTGAAATTGACGCGTCGTAGATCTGTGGACGGATTGGTGATCGGCGCGTCCAGATCACACGAGAGGTCCACTACGTAAATGATGAACCTCAATCGGCGGACGGGGCATACAACCTCGCTCAAACGCCGCAGAACGATAGGGACGGCGATCGCGGCCTCCGTTGTCATGTGTCTCACGGTCGGAAGCTCGGCCGCCTGGGCGCACAACGACCTGGCCGACCGCCCAACAGCTCAGAAGCAGGGGGCGACAACGTCGACCTCGCTCTTCGATACGGAAACCCCCGACGTGGAAGCCGCTCCTGACGACACGGCTGCCGTGGAATTGGGCGTTGACTTCACTCCGTCGGTGAGCGGTACCGTTTCCGCGCTTCGTTTCTACAAGGGAGCGGGGAACGGGGGAACCCACACCGGGAACCTCTGGACGGCATCCGGAACGAAGCTCCAGAGCGTGACCTTCACCGATGAGAGCGCAACTGGATGGCAGACCGCCGAGCTTTCGGAACCCGCGGCGTTGACCGCAGGCAAGTCGTACGTCGTCTCCTATGTGGCCCCGAACGGTCGGTACTCCTATACGACGGACTACTTCTCCAAGGCCAAGACCAGCGGTCCGCTGACGGCCTCTGCTGACGGGGGTCGCTACCGCTACGGCACCACCGGTGGCGTGCCGAGTTCGACGTGGAAGGCGTCAAACTACTTCGTTGATGTCGTCTTCAACCCCGCCGAAACGTCAGGCGCACCGGCTCCGGCGCCCGCCCCGGCCCCCGAACCTGCTCCCGCTCCGGCACCGGCCCCCGAACCTGCTCCCGCTCCGGCCCCGGCCCCCGAGCCGGCTCCGGCTCCGGCGCCCACCACCGGGTGGCCCGATGCCTCGACGACGGGCGTCCCTGCGGGCACGACGCTGAAACAGTCCGGTGGAATCACGATCACCACACCGGGCGCGGTCATTGACGGCCTGGAAATCCGCGGTGACGTGTTCATCCGCGCTGCGGGTGTCACCCTGAAGAATTCACGCGTGCACGGTCGAGTGGATACCGGCGATTCTGCGGGCAAGTACCCGGGAACGCTTATCCAGCGCGTCGAGGTCATCGGTCCGTACAACAGCGCTGCCGATGGCGGTTTCCCCGCCGTGGGCTACACCGACTTCACCTGCGACGGCTGCAACATCCGTGGCTGGGGCAAGGGGGCCGGACTCGTCGCCAACGCAACGATTAAGAACTCCTGGATCCACGACCTCGTCGTGCACGGTGACCCGGCCAACGGCGGGAGTCACAACGAGGCGATCATCAGCCTCGGTGGCACGAACTTCACGATCACAGGCAATCGTCTCGATGCCGGATCTGCGCCGAACTTCTCGGCATCCGTCGCACTGTACAGCCAGATGGAACTCATCCGAAACGTCGTCGTCGATCGAAACCTGATGAACGGTGGCGGCTACTGCCTGTACGCGGGCAGTACCAACGGCAAGCAGGCGAGCAACGCCAGGTTCACGAACAATACGTTCGGTACGTCCGTGTTCTCGAAGTGTGGATCCTATGGTCCCGCTACGTCCTACACATCCGGACAGGGCAATGCCTGGTCGGGTAACGTCATGTCGAACGGCACTGCCGTGGCGGCCCCTATCGGCTAGAGCCCACACACGCACCCAGAGAAGCGCCCGTCGAATGTGACGGGCGCTTCTCTGCGTGCGGTCGGATACGTATGGCCCTTGTTAGGGGCCCGCGGTCCGGTCTGCGAGAACATCAAAACCGGAACGTACCCGGACGAGTGGGACATCAGGGATCCGACAACGGCGTTACCAGCAGCCACATCACCTTTGGCGTGCGCAACGAGGCGAGCCACGCCCAGGTGATCTTCCAGACATCGGACACGACGTGGCAGGCGTACCACAGCTACGGGGGAGTAGCTTCTATCAGGCGGCCGCGAATGGTCTCGCGTAAATTGGTCGGTCCGGCAGCGGGCGAACGTCGAAGCGGCCAGGGACGCCGGTGTGAACCTCCACTTCCTGTCCGGCAACGAGGCCTACTGGCGCACGAGATACGAACCATCCATCGACGGGACCGATACGCCTCCCCGAACGCTCGACGTGCTGTTCAGCGCGGATGCCACTCAACCGACTCCCACCGGCCTGACCCTCTTCGGCGACCAGACGCCGTCGACGATCGAAAGTTCGGACACCTCCGCGGTCGAGCTTGGCATGTCGTTCACGTCGTCCGAGCCGGGCGACATCACCGGAATCCGCTCCTACAAGGCACCGGGCAATATCGGGGAGCAAATCGGCACCCTGTGGCGGCGGCGGGTTTCCGACGTCAACGTGGAACTCAACGAACTACTTCGTCGACGTGCAGTTCAACGCGAGTTAGCGAGCACTGGGGGGGTGGGGCATGCTGACCTCACGGGAACTGTTATCGCGTTCCCACCGGGCGGACGCCGGGGCCCACCGGGCCTGCATCCTCGCGATTGAAATCAGCGCGACGTAGACCGCGACGTCGGGGATGCAGGTTGGGTCGCGTTGCACCAACGCACGAAGATCGTCGAGCTGGCCGCGCTGTCCGGCCGAGACGACACCTGTATTCGGCGCAACCGTGACGTCATTCTGTGTCCGGTAGGTTCGCTTCAGTATCTTCAGCAGGTCGGTGGAGGAACGCGGGGCGCGAACGATAAGAGGATCCGTGGGCACAATGGCGCGTTCGGCCTCGGGCATCAACTGGTCGATGAAGAGATCATCGGAGACGATGTCGGGGAATTCGGTAAACCGGCCACGTCCCTCGACCGAGAGGGCATAGCAACCCGCGCCCCAGAGGACGTTGCTGATCGAGGGCAGCTGGGCTCTCACTCGGTACCAGCTACGGACCGCCCACTGCGACCGGGTGGAATCGAAGTTCACGGAAGGGCGCGCGGCAAGGGGACCACCGGCCCGGAGCGTCAGAAGGACCTCGACCGCCGCGCGGGCGGTCATCGTGATGTCTGCGTCGAGGTAGATGCGCGGACCCTCTGTGGCGACCAGATCTCCTGCGCGGAGTGCGCCGGCCTTGGACGCCACGGGCAGCTCGAGAACCGTCACCCCGTAGAAACGGCGTGCGAGGTCGGCCGTGTTGTCGCTGCATCCGTTGCAGACCACGACCACACGCGCGGTCTCTGCCGCCAGGATCGGCGCAAGTGCTCGCAGGCACCGCTCGATGACGAGTTGCTCGTTGTGCGCGGCGATGATGATCGTACCGAGCATCGGAACGGTCATGCGACCCCTCCCGGCAGCTTCGTGCGGGATGGAGCAACGAGCAGTGCCGTGAGTATCGCGCGGGAATTGGGACGGTTCGCGCGCAGCAGGTTGTGCAGCACGGCGACACAGAAAAAGGCCGTGGATGCCGCCGGGCCGTGCCATTTGCGGAAGTAGCGCAATTTGTTGACGGCCATCAGGGCTTCCAATGCTGATGACGAGCCCGAACCGGCGCCCCGGTGGCTGACGATGGCGTCCGGGACGAACACAATTGCGTGTCCGCAGGCGCGGATCCGACGGGAGTAGTCTGTCTCCTCGGAGTAGAGGAAGAACCGCTGCGAGTCCCAGGGGCCGACAGCGGCGAGGGCATCTGAACGCACGACGAGCGCGGCGCCGGTGGCCCATTCCACCTGCGCCGGGGCATGGTAGACCGCGGGATCCCGCACCATTTCTGCCAGCCATGCGGGTCGCGCGGCCCAGCGGTCCCCGAATAGCGCCTCGCCCAGAGAACGACGCACCGTCGGTTCGCGCCGAAGCGACGGCTGAAGGGCCCCGGTTTCGTCGAGGACGAGGGGTACGGCCGCGGCGACATCGCCGAGCGACCCGGGGCGGCACGCCGACACGAGCGCGGAGAGGGCGTTCTCGTGCAAGGTCAGATCAGGGTTCAGAAAGACGGTATGCCGGGACGCGGGAGCATTCTGCAGGCCGAGGTTCAGCCCGCCGGAATATCCGAGGTTTGCGCCGGTTTGCATCACGGTCACGCGGGGGTCTGTTCCCGCGACGGCGGACAGGTCGTCGAGCCCGTAATTGTCGACCACGATGGCGTGCCATTGGAGTTCTCCCACAGCGCGCGGAACGGATTCGAGCAGCGCCGGCAGGTCGCCGGCGCTCTTGTAGGCCACGATGATGATGGCGAGGTCAATCATTGGCGACGGCGATTTCTGAGGCGGTGAGAGTCGGTTCCGGGGAGGACGGCGACGACGGAGCGCCGAAGAATGTTTCGTGCCAGACCTCGAGACACATGAGCGTCCAGATTCGGTTTTCTTCGCTGAACCGGCCACTCTCATGCCGTTCGAGCAGATCGCGCACGGCCGTGCGGTCGAATGTCTGGGCGACGAAAGAGTCTGCGCCGGTGAGGCGGTCCCACATGGAATCGCGGAGCCCGGTTCGAAACCACTGGTCGAGTGGCACGCGAAAGCCCACCTTGCGCCGGTCCACCACCTCTGACGGCAGGTAGCGGCGGGCGACTTCCTTGAGTACCCACTTCGTGGTGCCGTTGCGGACCTTGAGTGACGAGGGCAGGCGGAACGCGAGGTCGACGAGTCGGTGGTCGAGCAGCGGCGGACGCAGCTCAAGCGACGCGGCCATCGACATCCGGTCGCCACGCTCCAACAGATTGTCGGGAAGCCAGCCATCGAGGTCGCCGAGGAGCATATTGCGGATCGGATCGCGTCCGAATTCGCCGCCGTCCCGACGGGGGAGGCGCGCGGGGATGCCACCGAGCAGCTGGGCACGTTCCACACCGGTGAACGGCGCAAACCAGGTGCGGTATTGCTCCTCGCGGCTGGCGGTTGCGGCCGCGCGGAGGGCGATACGGGCCCGGGAGAGCCGGGCGGGCATGCGTCGCTCGACCGAATCGATCACCTTGGAGCGCAGGGCAAAAGGCAGGAGCGACGCGGCGGCGACGGCCCGGGCCGCCCGATACTTGGGATACCCCGCGAACAGCTCGTCGCCGCCCTCACCGGAGAGGATGACCCGCACCGACTGGCCGGCCGTCTGCGCGAGACGATAGACGGCGATGTCGGCAGGTTCGGAGATGGGGGCGTCGCGGTTCCAGGTGAGTTGCGGCCAGAGGGCTTCGAAGTCGCTCGCGTCGACGTGCACCTCATGATGGTCGGTGCCCACATGCTCGCTCACTCGGCGCGCCCACGGCAGTTCGTCCGTGCGCGCATCACCGAAGCCGGCGGCGAAGGTCTGCACCCGGTGTTGCGGGCGGAGGGAGGCGATTTTGGCCACGATCAGGCTGCTGTCGACCCCGCCGCTGAGGTAGGCGCCCACGGGAACATCGGCCACGAGCGCGGCGTCCACGGCCTCGGTCACGGCCTCATCGACGGCATCAAGCGCACCGTGGTCGGTCCAGCGCCCACGCGGGTCGGGCTCCGGCGGCTGCCAGTAGCGGGTGATAGTGAGGGTGCCGGCGCGCGTGATCTCGGCCCGGTGCGCGGGCGGAAGCTTGGATACGCCCTCGAACAGGGTATTCGGAGATGGGACGGATCGGGCCGCCAGGTAGGAGTCCAGACTCAGCAGGTCGACGCCCGGGGCCGTGGGAAGAACGGCGAGGAGAGCCTTGACCTCCGACGCGAAGATGAGTTGCTCGGGCGTGCGCGAATAATAGAGCGGGAGAACTCCGAGCCGATCGCGCACCAGATGGGTGGTGCCGGTCAGGGTGTCATGCAACGCAAAGGCGAACTGTCCCACGAGTTGCTCGATCCAGCCGATTCCGTGCAGGCTCACGCCTGCGAGAATCACCTCGGTGTCTCCGTTGGTGCGGAACGGATACCGCAGGCCGGCCCGCAGCTGGCGGTAGTTGAAGATTTCACCGTTGAACGTGAGTACCCAGCGGGCGTCGGCGCTGTGCATCGGCTGCTTGCTTCCGGACAAGTCGATGATCGACAGCCGTGTGTGCGCGAAACCCACGGATTCCGCGAGCCAGAAACCGTGGCCGTCGGGGCCCCGATGGGCCAGGCAGCGGGTCATTGACGCGAGAGCGGCGGGGTCGACGACGGTGCTGTCGAAACGGTGGATGCCCATGATTCCGCACATGTATCGCTATGCCCTTGTCGAATGCTGAATGAACTCTGTCTCCGGCGCCTGGAGATGACGGCCCCTGGTCAGCAGGAACTTCCCGTACGCGATCGGGTCGTCGAGGTTGATGTGCTCCGGCCGGGCCGGAACACCGGAATTTGCGAACGGCCACGAGGCGGCGCGAAGGTCGTTCTGGGCGCGCTGGAGCACGGTGTCAAAGACGCGAATGTAGGCCTGTGCCTGGTGTTGCCAGTCGAGTTCACTCGTGACCCGCGCGCGTGCCGCGCGGCCGAGGCTCACCCGAGCCTCCGGGTCGTCGAGCAGGAGCTCAATGGCATCGGCAAAGGCGCTGATGTCACCCGAGGGCACGTAGATTGCGCTGTCGGCACCGGACACCCGGGTCTCGGTCAGGTCGAAGGACACCGAGGGAAGCGCGTACGCCATGTACTCCATCGTCTTGTTCATGGTCGACAAATCGTTGAGCGGAGTCTTCTCGTCCGGTCCGACGCCGATGTCGGCGGCGCTCAAATAATTCGCGATCGTCTCGGGCCCAACCCGGCCGGTGAAATGAACCCGGTCGCTCAGACCCATCGCAATCGCCTGCGCCTTGAGCGCCTCGAGGCAGTCGCCGAACCCCATCAACACGGCCCGGACATCCGTTCTGCCGCGGGTGTGCACGAGTTCACTGACGACCTCGAGAACCTTGTCGACGTTGTCCTGCGGGCCCATGATGCCGAGGTACACGAGGAGGGACTCCTGCATTGTCGCGACTTCGGCGACGGGCTGGATCGGTCGCATCACCCGGGTGTCCGGCCCGCTGCGCACCACCGTGACCTGATCGGGGCGCAGTTGGCCACGACGCAGGGCTATGGCCCGATAGGAATTGTTCGTCGAAATCACGTGGTCCGCCGCACGGAAGGTCATGCGCTCAAGCCACAACAGAGTCTTGTATTGGAATCGCGCCGCGAGCCCTCGAGGCCGACCGAATCGGGACAGGAACAACTCGGGGTTGAGATCGTGGTGGTCGAAGATGAAGCGCACGCCCTTGTGGCGCCAGAGCAGGCCGAGGAGCCAATAGGTGTCCGGCGGATTGCAGGCCTGAATGACGTCGAAACCGCGTTCGCGCCACACCACGAGCGACAGGGCGGCCGTGCGGATCCAGGACAGGGCGAACTCAATGGCGAAGCCGATCGCGCCGCGTGCCTCGGGCGCCGGCCGATACTTGTAGATTCCGATCTCGTCGATGACCTCGCGCGCGGGATCGCCGGGGCCTTTGGGGCAGATAACCGAGACCGAGTAGCCCTGGGCGCGCAGGGCCTGGCACTCCAGCCAGACGCGCCGGTCGAGGGGGACGGGAAGGTTCTGCACGATGATGAGCACGCGTGTGCCCGGCCGTGCGGGATGATCCAAACGGGTTGTCGAGGTCATGAGAGGGTGAGCGTCCCTTCGGTCTCGGTGTAGATTTCTCCGGTCGTGGGGCAGGTGAACCGTCCCGGTTCGACTTCCTGCAGAGGAACTCCGCTGCGCCCGACCCAGCCGATGCGTCGGGCGGGAACACCGGCAACCAGCGCGAACTCGGGCACATCGACTGTGACGACGGATCCCGCGGCGACCATCGACCAACGTCCGACCGTGACCGGTGCAATGCACACGGCCCGGGCGCCGATGGACGCACCGGTTCGCACGATGACACCGACCATGGGCCAGTCATCGGCGCTTTTGCGCGAGCCATCCACATTGATCGCGCGTGGGAAGACATCATTGGTGAACACCACGCCGGGACCGACGAAGACACCGTCCTCGAGCACGGCCGGTTCGTAGACCAGGGCATAGTTCTGCACCTTGCAGTTGCGGCCGAGGATGACGCCCGGGCCGATGTAGGCTCCGCGGCCGATGATGCAGCCCGGGCCCACGCGGGCGTGCTCCCGAACCTGCGCCAGGTGCCAGATCTGGCTTCCGGAACCGAGGATCGCCGTCGCGTCGATGTCGGCGGTTTCGGCGACCTGTGCGGGAACGTCGATACCGGCGCCCGCGGGCGTGGCCGGGGGCGAGAGGGGGGCGGTGTTCATCAATACGCTCCTACGGGGTGGATGACGACTTTGATTGTGCGCCAGATGATCATCAGGTCGCCGGCCAGAGACCAGTTTTCGACGTAGTACAGGTCGAGTCGAACGCTTTCTTCCCAGCTCAGATCTGAGCGACCGCTGATCTGCCACATTCCGGTGAGCCCCGGTTTGATATACAGACGGCGGTGCACGTGGGTCTCGTAGTTGAGGACTTCCCTCGGCAGGGAGGGGCGCGGGCCCACGATGCTCATGTTGCCGACCAGGATGTTCCAGAGCTGAGGCAGCTCGTCGATGGAGTGTTTGCGCAGGAACCCGCCGATGCGGGTGATTCGAGGATCATTGCGGATCTTGAACAGATTGCCGGACGCCTGGTTCTGGTCGAGCAGCCCCGTCAGGTTGTCTTCCGCGTTCTGCACCATGGAGCGAAACTTGAGCATCCGGAACGTCGCCCCGCCACGGCCGCAACGATCCTGTCGAAACAAGACCGGACCGGGACTGTCGAGCCGAATGAGTCCCGCGATGATGAGCAAGGCGGGCAGCAGGATCACAAGCGCGACCGCGGATGCTGCCACGTCGAGGCTGCGCTTGAGGGCATGTTTGAAGCCGTCGAAACGCGGAATCTCCACGTGGATGAGGGGAAGACCATCCACGGGCCGGAAGTGGATCCGAGGCCCGGCGACATCCGTGAGTCGGCTGGACAGAACCAGTTCCGCATTCGTGTTTTCCAGTTCCCAGCCCAACGAGCGTATGTACTGCGCACCGCCCCTCGGCCGGCCGGCAACGATCACGGTGTCCACGCCGAGGGCGGAGACGGTGCCGGCGAGGTTTTCCAGGTCAGTGACTATGGGCACGACCCGCTCGTCCACCGTGATCTCTGCCGGCCGCGTGATCTCCTCGCCGGCGTCGAGCGCCACGCCGACTACGTAGTAGGCAACCCCCGATTTGGCATGCAGTTGGGTGATCACGTACTCGACGTCGTCACGCTGTCCCACCACAAGTGCCCGCGAGAGGTAGTGACCAAAACGGCGCTGGCGCGAGAGCCATTTGCGCCACAACCAGCGCTCGAGGGCCAGCACCGCGGCCCCCGCGGGGAAGGAGAGAACGAAGTAGCTGCGAGCAATGTCGACCTGGAACACGAGGAATGCAATCGCCAACAGGCCGAACGTGATCGCGCTGGCATTGATGACGCGCTTGTATTCGGTCGCGCCCATGCCCATCATCCGAGGGTCTCGAGTGTGCAGGGCGGCGAGGGCGCAGATCCACGTGCTGCCAATCACGGCGGTAATGAACCAGTAGTTCAACTGCAGCCCGCCGACCGGCGCCGCGGCGCCGTCGATGCCGAATCTGGCAAGCATCGCCGCGGTGAGGGCGACGGCGATGACCGCGGCATCGCTGATCAAGAGTTTGGCACGGTAGCGACGGGCCCACACCGCGCCGGAGGCGGGAGAGTCGATCTCGAGTTCAGGGCGCGCCGTCTCCGGGCGACGCACCAGGGTCAGTCGAGGAGCGGCCGCGGCCGGGGCCGTGGTCGCCTTCGGCGTGGGGTCGCTCATCGACCGGCCACCGTGGCGGCATGAGCTCGCCTGGGGGAGGGGAGTCTGGCGCGACGACGTGATGTTTCCGGCGTGGACGATTTCACGGTTTCATTCCCTGCATCTAGGGGTTACAGGTCGAGGGGTGGACAGTGCCGTAGCGGAACCAGAGAGTCGCTGAGGTCATATTCGGGTATGTGATTCATCCTCAGCTAGGCACGCTCAGACCATACCGCCGGAACAACGCGGGTGTATGCGGCCAGTTAGGGGGCCAACGCCCGGTCGCCCGGCTGAACACCGCCCGCTGGGCTCGGCGTCGTTGGTGTTGGAAACGCCGCCGGAAGCGGGCCAGGGCGAGGAGGTCCACATGCGCGGAACAGAGAAGGTCAGGCGCGCGATGGCCGCGGTGCGCTCGGGTCCGCCGCGCGGCGCGCTCGCCGTGGGCTCTTTTCGCCGACGGCATGAGCCTGCAGACGTGGCCGTTGGCGGGGGTGCCGAGCCGACCGCAACGTCTGAGGCGTCACCTTCACGAGTGACCCAACGAGTTCTATGCGACAGCCGCCTCGGCAGGTCAGACCTGGCGTGTTCGCGGGGATCGGAGAGCGGCCACACCTACGGCCGTGCGTGAGGGCGCGGAGTGCCCGTGGGTGCCACCCGATGGCACGCGTGTGGCGTACAAGAAGAATATTTCCGACACCGTGGTGCCGTTCTGGAACATCGCGGTTTACGACCTCGTCACCGAGCAGGCAGAGCGACGTCTGGTCGGCTCCGGCCGACGGCTCGGCGGGGGCCGAGATCGCGATCGAGCACGCCTGGTCCCCCTCCGTGGTGCGCCAGTAACGGTCGCCCATATCGGTGGACGCCACCCCAATCGGCGGTCGCGACGGTAACGGGCGTAGCGACCACCGAAAACGGGCGCGATCAGGTTGGGATCGGGTTATCTGCGGGTGAGGGACACCATCGTGAAGCCGCCGGGAGCGATCATGACCGTGGTCTTGGCCTTCCCCGGCTTGGCGAGTTTCACCGGCTTTCCGCCGGCGTCGTACCCCTTCTGTCTGAGGACGAAGCCTCGGGGCACGGCGACGTCGCGCTGGGAGACCGTGCTCGCCGCGCTCACATACAGGGTCCCGTCGCCGGCCTGCCCGGTGAAGGACACCGTCGAGACCAGCGGCTGCAGGAGCAGCGCATCGACGGATGCCGCGGCATCTGTGTGCACGTCCACGGCGGTCGCCGCGGCCGGCAGAACGCCCTCGAGGGTGAGCGGACTGAGCTTTCCCGGGGCATCTGTGATGCCCTGGTTGCCGACGCCGCCGTTCTGCGTGGTGCCGAGCGGATCGGGACCGGACGTCCAGGTGGACGTTCCGGACGCATTCGAGGTCTGGTTGATGATCGGGTAGACGTTGCGCGGCTGGTCGCCTGGCGTTACCGGGATGCTCAACCCGGCGCCGGCGTCGAGGGCGACGAAGGCGCCGTCGGAGATGTTGGCCTCGCCGGTCCAGGCCGAGGCCGGCGTGATCACGCTTCCGGCGCCCGAGATGGTTCCGGTTTCGGCCTCGACCACGCTGAGACCGTCCGTGGCCACGGTGCGGTTGATACCGAGTGTTTTCGCCTTGAGCCCGGGGTTCGCGTCCAGGGTGAGCATCGACAGAAGCGCGTGAATGGTCGACTCGGCGCCGGAGTTGGCGTTGACCCGTCCGTCGTGTTCGATGCCGTCAACGGCAGTGCCGTCCGCGGGGTGGTACGCCGGTTCGTTGCTCCGGTTGGCACCGAAGTACCACGCGGCCGTCACCGCAGCAATGTCCAGCAGGCCGGGAGCCTTCGCGGCGGTCGCGGTTGCCACGAGGCTCTGCAGGCGCGAGTCGACGCCGTAGGCGATCTGTGCCTCGCCGGGTGTCGGCGACCAGGCGTTGTCCGGCCCTCCCGCGGCGAGCAGCTGCGGGGTGAAGCCGGCCGCATCCGCGACCGCCGACGGCAGCAGGTCGGGGCGATCCAGGGCGGTGGATGCCGTGGCGACGGCCGCCGGGGCGAGTCCGCCCCACGCGTGCCACAGCGTCTGCGATTTGGTCCAGGGCATGATGGCGCCGAAGGGCCACTGCCGCATCGACCCGGACGACATTCCGGCCACGCCCTCGCTCAACTGGGTGAGGGCGGTCGTGGCGAGGGAGTCGTCGGGGGCCGCCGACGTGTACGCGGCGAGGCCCAGCACGGCTTCGGCCGAGGCATCCGCGCCGCCGGCGATGAGCCACGACGGCACCTGTACGCCGTCGGCGACGTCGAACCGTCCATAGTCGCCGAGGGACTGCGCATTGAGCGCGTTCAGGGAGAGGTGCAGGCGGTCCTTGAGGAAGGCCGCGAACTGCGGGTCGCTCTTCGTGAAGGCGGCGTAGCCCTCGCCGAGCGCCCAGACCGTGCGCGCCACCCAATACGACTCGGCCGAGTCGCTGGGGTCGGGCAGTTCGATCGGGGTGGCGCTCGGGGTCAGGGTGCCGTCGGCCTGCTGCCAGAGCACGACATTGCCCGCGTTGGGCCCCTCGGCCGTCTGCAGGTACGTCAGGGAGCGCAGCGTCTGGAAGGCCTTTTCGCGGCTGGCCTCGTCGCCGGTCTGCTGCCAGTGCCGCAGGTAGACCACGGCCGTGCGGGCAATGTCGTCGGCGTTGTACGCGCCCTGGCTCCAATGACCCGTCGCGGTATCCAGGTCGCCGCCGCCGATCCGGGTGAAGCTTCCATCGTCGTTCTTGTCGGCGTAAGTCCACGGTGCGAGCGCGGTCGTATCCTCGTCGATGTTGAACGTCGTGTGTCCCTCAACCGCGCTCAGGGGAACGGTGTCCAGCAGGAAGTTCAGGTGGGAGAGGTTGGTGAGCGGCACGGTGGGGCGTGGTTTGTGCTTTCCGAGGCGAGCGGATGCCACGCCGGAGCTCTCGGGGGAGGCCTGCGTCGCGACGGCGCCGACACCCGTGAACAGTAACGTCAGGGCGGCGAGGGCCGCAACGGACCTGAGCCGGCTTCTACTTCGGGTGGAACGTGAACGGACAACACTGTGCGTCATGGATTTCTCCTCCTTTGAGGGCGATGGCGCGGCACGTCCCTCCACCCCCGGGCGTCGTTGCCGCAGCGCTACGCGGTCTTCGATACTCCTAAACCGGTACAGCACCTTAACTAAACCGGTTAAGACATGGAAAGTCAAGGATTCCTCGGGTCGAAGTCGATGCGGTCCCAGCCGCCTGTCGGCGGAGAAGCCGCCAGCACGACGGCGTTGGGTGGCAATACCTCGAGGTGCCCGCGGGTCAGGGCACAGACACCGGCTCGCGCGGGTAGGCGATCGCTGGCCCGATCGCCGCGATACCCACCCGGGCGCCGACCACGGCGTGTGGCGCACCGCGCTGGCTGACTCGGATGGTTCCGCCGGGCCCCGCGTGGGGTTCTGCTCCCTCGAGGCGGATGGTGAGTAGCACCTCGGAGCCGAAGAACTCGACCGCCTCGACCCGTCCCGCGCATCCGGCGGACTCTGCCGAGCCGACCTCGAGCTGCTCCGGGCGAAACATGATCGACGCGTCGCCGCGAACCGGTCCGGGGACGACCGGCACCGCACCCAGGGCGCAGCGGGCGAGGTTGCCGTCGACTGTGGCGTCGAGCACGATTGCATCACCGAGGAACCGCGCGGTGAAGAGATCGACCGGCCGTTCGTAGAGCTCGCGAGGCGCGCCCACCTGGGTCAGCCGGCCCTCCCGGAGCACCGCCAGCTGGTCGGCGAAGGAAAGCGCCTCCGCCTGGTCGTGCGTGACGAGCACGGTCGTAATGCCCTCCCGCGCGAGCGTCTCGGAGACGACGTCGCGCGTGGCCGCGCGCAGCCCGGCATCGAGCGCGGAGAAGGGTTCGTCGAGAAGCATGACCTTCGGCCGCCGGGCGAGCGCCCGGGCCAGCGCGACGCGCTGTTGCTGCCCGCCGGAGAGCTCGTCGGGTCGGCGCGGGGCGAAACTCGCCGCGAGCGACACCATGTCCAGAAGCTTCGCCACGGCGTCCGCCCGCGCCCCACTCTTGCGCCGGCCCAGCCCGAACGCAATGTTCTCTCCGACGGTGAGGTGCGGGAACAGCGCACCATCCTGGGCAACGACACCAATTCCCCGCTGGTGGGCCGGGACCGCGGTTCCCCCGCCGGCCACCCGGCGGTCGCTGACCGTGATGGTGCCGGCATCCGGAAAGTCGAAGCCACTGATCAGCCTGAGCAGCGTGGTCTTGCCCGAGCCCGACGCACCAACGACAACGGTTCGACTGCCCTCCGGCACCGACAGCTCGATCTCGCGCAGCACCGGCGTCAGGAAGCTCTTGCTGACACCGTGCAGTTCAATCGCGCTCACGGAGCGCTCACCAGTCGCGACTTCGCGAAGAGCAGGTAGGTCACCGGCATCGAGAGGGCGATCATGAGCATGGCGTAGGGAGCGGCGCCGGCATAGTTGATGTCATTCACCTGTGACCAGAATTGGATGGCGAGCGTGCGCGTGCCATTGGGAGCGAGCAGCAGGGTCGCCGTGAGTTCGTTCACGATCCCGAGGAAGACGAGGGCGCCACCGGCGAGGGCCGACGGCGCGATGAACCGAGTGGTGACGGCCAGGAACGCGGCCGTCGGCGGACGGCCGAGGGAGCGGGCCGCCTCCTCGAGCCCGGGAGGCACCTGGGCGAGGCCCGCGCGAAGATTCACCAACGCCCGGGGGAGAAACATGAGCAGGTAGGCCACGATTACGAGCACCGCCGTTTGATAGAGGGGTTGGACCAGGCGGATGCTGACGGTCACGAGCGCGAGCGCGGTCACGATACCGGGCAGCGAGCTGGTGACGTAGTTGATCGATTCGAGGGCCCGGGCCATCCGACTCGGAAAGCGGATGGCGAGGAAGGCGATCGGGAACGCGAGGGCGCATGTGACGGCCGCGCCGATTACTCCGTAGAGCACGGTCTGCGCGAGCGACGAGGCCACGACGCCGTCGGCCCAGGCGGCCGTGCCGCCGGCAACCAGCCAACGCAGCACGCTCCAAAACGGTACTCCGATCGACAACACAAAAACTCCGGCGAGGAAGGCCCAGGCGACCGGGGTGAGCGCGCCGAGCGGTCGTCGTCGGGCTGCCCTGGACACGCCGGATCCGATTCGCGCGTAGCGGGCGCGCCCGCGGCCGGCCGACTCGCCGACGAGCAGGAACAGGCAGCAGAGCACGAGCACGCCGGCCAGGGCGGTCGCGGCGGGACCGTTGAACGTGGAGCGGTACTGGTCGACGATGGCCGTCGTGAACGTGTCGAACCGGATCATCGCGAAGGCGCCGTATTCGGAAAGAAGGTGCATCCCCACGAGTAGGGAACCGCCCAGGAGCGGGAGCCGCAGCTGCGGGAGCACAACGCGGAAGAAGACCCGCCACGGGCCGGTGCCGAGCGCCGAGGCCGCCTCTTCAACGGTGTAATCGAGGCGACGGAGGGCTGCGGCACACGGCAGGTAGACGAGCGGAAAGTAGGAGAGGCTCGCGATAAGCACACCGGACCAGAGTCCGTGGAGGGAGGGAATGGCGCTGACCCAGCCGTAGCTGTTGACGAAGGCCGGCACGGCGAGCGGAGCGGCCAGGAGCACCGCGAAGACCCGGGCGCCGGGAATGCTGGTGCGCTCGACCAGCCACGCCGCGAGAACGCCGACGACGGCGCAGATCGGGACCGTGACAACGACGAGGCCAATCGTGTTCACCAGCAGCTCCGCCACCCGCGGTCGGAAGACGAGGGCAGAGAGCTCCGTCCAGCCGGTCAGCACACCGGTAACGACGACGTAGCCCAGCGGTACCAGACCGAGCAATGACACGCCGACGGCGAACAGGACGATCGCGGGCGGAGGACGGCGCTTCGGGGCGCTCCCAGAAGTGCTCGGTCCCGTCGCGCCCCTGCCTCGGCCGCGCGCCAAACCTCCCGCAGGCTGCTGCGGGAGGTTCGGCGCCGAATTCACGGACGAGGGGGCTGGAGGCACTGGGCTCACCTAGAGGAGGCCGACCTCGGTCATCAGGTCGGTGACCTTGGTGCTGTTCAGCTTGGACGGGTCCACCTCGGGCGCGTCCAGTTCGTCGAGCGGTACGAGCTTCGGGTTGGCATCCGTCTCGCTCCCGATCGGGTATTCGAAGGAAGTGCCGGTCTGCAGAATTTCCTGGCCCGCCTTGCCGGTGATGAAGGCGAGGAATGCCTGTGCGGCCGTGGGGTTCTCGCTGGTGGACAGGACGCCGCCGCCGGACAGGCTCACGAATGCGCCGGGATCCTGGTTTTTGAAGTAGTGCATCTGCGTGTTCGAGCTGTTCTCGCCCGTTCCTGCCTGGTCGCCGAACCAGTAGTAGTGGTAAATCAGTCCGCCCGGGATCTCGCCCGCGTTGACGGCCTTCATGACCGTGCTGTTGCCCTTGTACGCGACGGCATTCTCTTTGAGAGCGGCCAGCCAGGACTTCGTCGCGTCCTCGCCCTTGAGCTCGAGAAGAGCGCTGACGATGGCCTGGAAGTCGGCGCCGGACGGCGATACGGCCCAGCGATCCTTCCAGCTCGGGTCGGCGAGGTCGAGGAGGGACGCGGGTAATTCGTCCTCGCTGAGGAGCTCGGGGTTGTACGCGAAGACGGTTGACCGGGCCGCGATTCCGGTCCAGTTTCCCGTGGACGGACGGAACTGTTCCGGCACGTTCTCGAGGGTGGCGGGGGCGACCGGGGCCAGCATCTCAGCGTTGTCGACGAGGCTCATCGCCGGTGAGTTCTCGGTGAGGAAGACATCGGCGGGAGAGGCGGCCCCCTCCTGCACGATCTGGTTGCCGAGCTCCGAGTCGTCGCCGTTACGCAGGACGACCGTCACACCGGTTTCCTTGGTGAATTCGTCGGCCCAGGCCTGTGTCAGCTCTTCGTGCTGCGCGTTGTAGACCGTGATCGACCCCGCCGGTTTGCCGCCGTCGGTGGCCGGAGAGTCGGACGGATCGCCGGCGCTGCAGGCACTCGTGCCGAGTATCGTCGCGATTCCCACGGCGGCGATCATGGTCCATTTGCGAGTCAGTGTCATAGCGGGTTATGTGTCCTTCTGGTGCTCTTCAGGGGAATTCAATTCTTTAGGTAAGCCTAGCCTAAAGATATTGAGTGAATAGGCGAGGAGACGTGAATCGGCGACGTTCCACGCTCTGCCGCACGAGGCAGCCGCATGGTGCCGTAGCTTAGTGACCATGGGGCACTTGGATCGGGCCGTCGGTGTCGTCATCGGCGTGACAGCGCTATGTGGGGCGTTTCTGCTCTGGTTCGCGGGCGCTTCAGGGGCGCTCACCCCCGCCCAGGAACCAACCGAGGGTTTCGTCGTGGGCGTATGGACGGTGTTGTACAACGCCCAGGCGCCACCGCTGCGAGCCATCCTGGTGGCGATCGCCGTGGGGCTGTTCCTCGCCGCAGGGCTAGCGTTGATCGAACGTCGCGTGTCGAGAAGATCGCGCCGATCGAGGGATGCGCAGCACTATCCGCTGGCCGCGAAACTCGTGATGGAGCAAACGCGAGGCATCTTTGCCGGTCCCGTGACCCTGACCGTACTGATTCCCGCGTACAACGAAGAGGACCTGTTGGCAGGGACGCTTGCTTCGCTCCGCGACCAGTCCCGCCGACCAGACCGGGTGATTGTCGTCGCCGATAATTGCACCGACTCAACTGCGGCGATCGCCAGGCAACGCGGGGTTGAGGTCATCCAATCCCAGAGGAACACCAAAAGGAAGGCTGGAGCCCTGAATCAGGCGCTCACGGCGGTTCTTCCCGGGCAGGGCGACAGCGACCTCGTGATGGTCATGGATGCCGACACGACGCTCGACGACGGATTCCTCGAGGCGGCCGTCACGCGCTTCACTGACGATCGGGCACTCATGGCGGTCGGGGGACTGTTCTATGGCGAAGAGCGATTCGGATTGCTCGGACAATTCCAGCGCAACGAGTACATTCGCTACGCCAGGGAGATGAAGCGTCGACGAGGCCGGGTCTTCGTGCTGACGGGGACGGCATCCATCTTCCGGCCCGCCGCTTTGCGCGCCGTAGCCGGGAATCGAGGTGTCACGATTCCCGGGACCCCCGGAGACGTATACGATACCGCCGCGTTGACTGAAGACAACGAAATCACCATTGCGCTGAAGTCGCTGGGCGCCCTCATCGTTTCTCCCACGGACTGCACGGTCGTCACGGAGCTGATGCCTACGGCACGCGCACTGTGGCGGCAGCGACTGCGCTGGCAACGCGGAGCGCTGGAGAACATCGGCGCATACGGCATGACGCCCGCAACACTGCGCTATTGGGCCCAGCAACTGGGACTCGGCTATGGTGTGATCGCGCTGGGCGCCTTCGCGCTGCTCATGCTGCTCATGTTCGTGTCGATGGACACGTGGGTCTGGTTTCCCTTCTGGCTGGGTCTTGGCTCCGTTTTCGTGGTTGAGCGCGTTTTCACGGTTTGGAAAGGCGGATGGCGAGCGCGCGCGCTCGCCATCCTGATCGTGCCGGAACTGGTGTACGATCTCTTCCTGAACGCGGTGCATGTCAAGGGCACCATCGATATCACCTTCGGTAAGAAGGCGGACTGGGGCCGTGCGCCGGAATGATTAGGGCGATGACGATCGGGGGAGCGTGATGAATGACTAGCGGACTGGCCCAGGTGTTCTCCGCCGGAGTTCTGTTTCCCGCGTCCTTCCTTCAATCAGACTTCTTTGTCACCCTCTCGGTCTTCGTCGCGATCAACACGCTCGCCTATTTTGCACTGGCTGTAGCGAAGATCCTGCCCAAGGTGTATCTCGTGGACTGGATCAGGGGAGCCAACCGTCGATCCGAGACTCGGAGCATTCGTCCAAACGCTCCGATCAGCGGAGAGGTTGAGGAACATGTGGAACGTCGCGATGACGATGACGATGACGTCGACGTCGTTCGCAATCACGGGCAACACGTCGCGCTCTGACGGTCTCTGATCAGACGAATGATCCTGCTGAAGCGCGCTATCGCCGGTTCGGCGGTCGATGCTCGGCGCTCCATGCTCTGGATTCTCTGGAAAAGGGCATAAAAAAGGCCACGTCCCTGTGTTTCCAAGGGAGTGGCTGTGGTGGCCCCGACCGGCGTCGATCCGGTGACCTTTCGATTTTCAGTCGAACGCTCTACCAACTGAGCTACAGGGCCAGAAGGTGTCGTAAACGATGCCTTCTCAAACAAAAACCCTCTCTCTCGAAAGGGTCCTTGCTTTTGCGACCCTGACCGGACTTGAACCGGCGACCTCCGCCGTGACAGGGCGGCGCGCTAACCAACTGCGCTACAGGGCCTTACTGGTGAAACTGTTACTGCTATCAAACTGAACTGCTGTAAATGTACCTGCTGCAATACTATTCTATTTTTCTTGCCTTCACTTACGTGACCCCAACGGGATTCGAACCCGTGTTAACGCCGTGAAAGGGCGCCGTCCTAGGCCACTAAACGATGGGGCCGTGTGTCACAGCGTGCATGACCAACGAGAGGTAAGCATACGGTCAAAAACGGAAATGCCCAAATCGAGTGCGAAGATTGGTGCATCGCCACGGATGCGCCGCACGCCTCGCCCGAAAATGACCGCCGTTCTGGGGGTTTATTCGGCTAGGTTCACAGCGATCGCTGGGTAATACTTGTCTGCTTTGTTACTGTGAACAAAGTTAACACCGTGATCACTGTGATAAATGTGACTAATGAGCGCCCGATCGGGGAATGATGAATCGCACGACAACCGTGATCGGCCGTGAGCTGGTGGGCGCCTGGCGGCACCTGACCCAGAATCGTGGCCCCGCCCGTCGTCGTGTCCTGACGGTCGCCAGCGTCGCAGCCACGCTGGCCTTGGTCGTGACCCTGGTCAGCCCGGCCGGTGCCGCCCGGGCTCTGGACTATCCCAGCTGGCAAGACCTGCAGAACGCGAAGTCCAACACCGCGGCCGCCGCGGCGCAGGTCACTCGAATTCAGGAACTGCTCGTCGGTCTGCAGACGCAGGTCGAAACGACGCAGGCCGAAGCAGACGCCCGCGTCGCAGCACTCGAAGAGGCCCAACAGAAATTTGACGACGCGACCCGTCGCGCCAGCGACCTCCAGGAGCAGGCGGATGCGAGCAAGGCGACAGCGGATGCCGCCACGCGCCAGGCCGGTCAGCTCGCCGCCCAGCTCTACCGCACCGGTGGAACCGACCTGAGCGTGAACCTGTTCATGGAAGGCAGCGCCGGCGGAGAACCCGACGCCCTGCTCTCCAAGCTCGGCAACATGAGCAAACTCGTCGAGCGCAGCACCGACATCTACGACGTGGCGCAAGCCGCCAACAACAGTGCGCAGGCGCTCGGTGACCAGGCCAAGATCGCCCAGACCGAACGCGAAACCCTCCGCGTGGCCGCGGAAGCAGCTCTCAAGGCCGCACAGGCCGCGGCCGACGCCGCCGCCGCCGCTCTCGTGGAGTCGCAGGAAAAGAGCGTTGAACTCGACTCGCAGCTCGCCTTCATGCGCGACGCAGAGGCCACGACATCCGCCGCGTACGAAGCCGGCGTGGTCGAGCGGGCCCGTCTCGAAGCGATCCGGGTGGCCGAGGTCGCGCGCCAGGCCGCAGCGGCACGTGCCGCAGCCGCAGCACGCGCCGCGGCAGCCGCCGCCGCCGCGCAGAGTTCCGCCGGATCCAGTGGATCGAGTAGCTCGGGTGGATCGGGTGGATCCGTCGGCACGTCCGGATGGGGAGTGCCGGCCAGTGGCCGCGTCACCGGCGGCTACGGATCCCGCACGTCGCTGTGCAGCAGCGGCGGCGGATACTGCAGCGGCTCCTTCCACTACGGCACCGACATCGGAACGGGATGCAGCGCCCCCATTTACGCCGCACACTCCGGCACGGTCACCTGGGCCGGTCGGCTCGGCACGTACGGCAACTTTGTGAAAATCGACCACGGCGGCGGAGTGTCCACGGGCTACGCGCACATCCGCGACGGCGGGATCTACGTTCGAGCCGGCCAGAGCGTGTCGGTCGGGCAGAACATCGCGAGTTCCGGTAACACGGGCGCCTCGACCGCCTGCCACCTGCACTTTGAGGTGTGGACCAACGGGAACCGCATCAACGCCGTGCCGTTCATGGCCAACAGGGGAGCTTCACTTGGTTACTAGCAATACACGTTCTCGCACACGTGGGGGACCCAATCGGCTGCTCTCGGCCGTGACCATCGGACTCGTCGGAGCGGTGGGGGTGTCGGGGGGCCTTGTCGCCCCGGCCGCGTTCGCCAACCCCGGCTACCCGAGCTGGGACGACGTGCAGAAGGCCAAGGAGAACGAGGCCACCAAACTCGACCAGATCGAGACAATCAGCGGTCTGCTGGGCACCCTGCGGGAAAAAGCCGAGAACTCGGCCACATCGTCGCAGATGGCCGCGGAGGCCTACCGGGTGACGCTCGACGCGCTCGACGCGGCAACCGCACGGGAAGCGAGCCTCAGCAGGCAGGCGTCCGCTGCTGAGGATTCCGCCGCTACCTCCAGGATGCGCGCCGGCCTCATCGCCGCGCATCTCAGCAAGGCCGGCGCCGGCGGACTGTCACTCAATCTGTTCCTCAACGGCAACACCGCCGACGACCTGTTACACCAGCTCGGTAGCGCGAGCAAGCTCAGCGAACAGTCGCAGGCGATTTACAGCCAGGCGCTCCAGGACAAGAACACGGCCGAGTCGTTGGGCGCGCAGGCGGCGTCTGCGAGCACCGAGCGCGCACGCCTCACCGAGGAATCCAAGACCACATTCGACGCCGCCAACCGGGCAGCGACCGAAACGCAGACCGCGTTCGACGTGCAGCAGAAGAAGTCGAGCGAGCTCTTCGAACAGCTCGCCCTGCTCAAAGACACGACGGCCGAGGAAGAACGCAGCTACCAGGCCGGCGTGGATGCCGCTGCTACTGCCAGGGCGTTCGCCGCGGCTCAGGCATCGGCGGCGCGCATCGCGGCCAAGGAAGCCCCCAGGACAGCACCCAAGGCGCCCGCTGCGGCGCCGGCAGCTGCCGCCCCGGTCGCGGTTCCGGTCGCCCCGCCCGCCGCCCCCGTCGCGGCCCCGGTTGCCCCCGTGGCGGCTCCGGTCGCCGCTCCGGTGGCGGCTCCGGTGGCGGCTCCGGTGGCGGCTCCGGTAGCGGCTCCGCTAGCGGCTCCGGTGGCGGCGCCGCCACCCGCGGAATCCGCCAGCGCCTCCGTCGGAACCCCGATTCGCATCCCCAACGCGACGGCCGTCAACACCGCCATTTCGTTCGCCAGGGCGCAGCTCGGCGACCGGTACGTGCTCGGCGGTTCCGGACCCGACGTGTGGGACTGCTCGGGTCTCACCAAGGCAGCGTATTCCGCGGCCGGCATCTACGTCGGGTCGCATTCCGCGACGAACCAGTACAACACCATGTCGTCGCAGGGAAAGCTCGTGTCGTTCTCAAAGGCGACCGTTGGCGACCTGGTGTTCTGGGGCAGCCCCGGAAACTACTACCACGTGGCCATTTATATGGGTGGGGGGCAGATTCTGGAGGCACCGAACCCGTCGTCGCCGGTGCGGATCCACAGTATTTGGTCGATCAGCCAGGTCGCGCCGTACGTGGGCCGCCCGGCCTGACGCACAACACAGAACGGCCCCGAGCGAGTGCTCGGGGCCGTTCTGTGTTGCGGACCGTGCAGCGGGCTAGTGGCCCTCTGCGGCAAGCTTGGTAATGCCGTCACGCACGATCTGCTCGGCTTCAGTGGCGTCACCCCAACCCTCGGTCTTCACCCATTTGCCGGGCTCGAGGTCCTTGTAATGCTCGAAGAAGTGCTCGATCTCCTTACGGGTGTACTCGGGAATGTCGAGCACGTCCTGAATGTGGCTCCAGCGCGGGTCGCCGGCGGGAACGGCGATGACCTTGGCGTCTGAGCCGCCGTCATCCGTCATATTGAAGACGGCGACCGGGCGAACCGAAACGCCGACGCCGGGGAACAGCGGGTAATCGAGCAGCACGAGAACGTCGACGGGGTCGCCGTCGAGTCCGAGTGTGTTCTCGAAGTACCCGTAGTCGGTGGGGTACATGAAGCTGGTGTACAGAACTCGGTCGAGGTAGACCCGTCCGGTCTTGTGATCGACCTCGTACTTGTTGCGGCTCCCGCGGGGGATTTCGATGACTGCGTCGTATTCGGCCATGGCCTTTTTTCTCCCTTGATCTAAGTCTGCCGCTAACGTTACTGGATGCAGTCTGAACGCCGCCGCCGTCTCACCCCGGCCATTGCGGATGTGCGCCGCGCCGTGCGCGACGTTCTTCGCGCCGAGCCCACCCCCGAATTCGTGCTCGTGGGACTCAGCGGGGGAGCGGATTCCCTCGCCCTCGCCGCGGCAACGGCCTTCGAAGCGCGCCGCGCCGGGGTGCGTGCCGGCGCCGTTGTCATCGACCATCGCCTGCAGCCCGGGTCAGCGGATGTCGCCGCAGCGGCGGCCGAGCAGGCCGACCGGTTGGGTCTCACTCCCGTGCTCGTGCTCACGGTGCATGTTGGCTCCGGCGGCGGTCCGGAGGCCGCCGCCCGGACGGCGCGTTATGCCGCCTTCGAGCGCGCCCTCGCCGAGACCGGGGCGAGCGCCCTACTTCTCGGCCACACCCTCGACGACCAGGCCGAGACGGTGCTGCTCGGGCTCGCTCGCGGGTCCGGCCCGACGAGCCTGCGGGGCATGAGCGCTCGCAACGGTCCCTACCTGCGGCCGATCCTCGGTATCCGACGGGAACAGACCCACCGGTTTTGCGTCGACAGTGGCCTCACGCCCTGGCACGACCCGCAAAACGACGACGCGCACTATGCCCGGGTGCGCGTGCGGCAGACCGTGCTGCCCATGCTCGAGAACGAACTCGGTCCCGGAATCAGTGAGGCGCTCGTGCGCACCGCCGACGCGTTGCGCGAGGACTCCGACGCGCTTGACGAACTCGCGCGCGGGGTGCTGCGTGCCACGTGGTCCGGCACCGCACGCGGCGGTCAGATCCCGGTCGACGACCTCGCAGCGCCCTCGGCGGCCGTGCGGCAGCGGGTGATTCGATTCGCGGCAGAGCAGAACTTCGGGGCGCTGCTCTCCCGCACTCACACCCTCGCCGTGGCCCGCCTGGTGACCGATTGGCGCGGACAGGAGGCTCTCAACCTGCCAGGCATTAGAGTTGAACGGCAGGACGGTGTGCTGACATTCACCGTTCTGGACACACACCCCAGTAAAGGACTGCCCCGCTCTTATGGAAACTCGCGACATTGACGGCGACCTCACCGAAATTCTGATCAGCGAAGAGCAGATCCACAGCCGTCTCGCGGAGATGTCCCGGCAAATCGAGACGGACTACGCCGGCAAGGACCTGCTGCTCGTGGGCGTGCTCAAGGGAGCCGTCATGGTGATGGCAGACCTCGCCCGCGAACTGCACCACCCCATCGCGATGGACTGGATGGCGGTCAGCTCGTACGGTTCCGGCACCACCTCGAGCGGCGTCGTGCGCATTCTCAAAGACCTCGACACCGACCTCACCGGCCGGCACGTGCTCATCGTCGAAGACATCATCGACTCCGGCCTGACCCTGTCGTGGCTGCTCGCCAACCTGAATTCGCGCGGGCCGGCATCCGTCGAGATCTGCGCCCTGTTGCGCAAGCCTGACGCCGCACGGGTCGACATCGACGTGAAGTATGCCGGTTTCGACATCCCGAACCAGTTCGTGGTCGGCTACGGCCTCGACTACGACGAAAAGTATCGCAATCTGCGTTCCGTGGGCGTGCTCGCCCCGCACGTCTACGCGCCGACCAGCGACTCAGCCACGGCCTGATCCGGCCCCGGGAGTGGGATACGCCCCCTGGTTGTTTTCCTTGAGGCGAACACACACCGTTCCCCCAGTGCGGGCACGCTAACTTAGGAGCACTATGAACGTCAAGAAGCTGCTTCGCGGTCCCATTCTCTATGTCGTGCTCGCCGTCATCGCCGTCTGGGTGGGGTCGAGCCTGATCACCATGTCCGGCTTCCGTGAGATCACCACCCAGCAGGGGCTGGAGTTCCTGAAGAACGGGCAGGTGGCCGAGGCCACGATCGTCGACGGCGAACAGCGCGTGGACCTGACCCTCTCCAAGGCGTCCGGTGATCTCGGCACCCAGGTGCAGTTCAACTACGTCTCCCAGCGTGGAGAAGAAGTCATCACGGCCGTCAGCAACGCGAACCCGAAGAACGGCTTCACCGACGAGGTGCCGCAGCCCAACTGGCTGCTCTCCGTACTGGGTTTCCTGCTGCCCGTGCTCCTGATCGGCGCGTTCTTCTGGCTCATGCTGTCTGGCATGCAGGGCGGCGGCAACAAGGTGATGCAGTTCGGCAAGTCGAAGGCAAAACTTGTCTCCAAAGAGAGCCCGCAGGTGACGTTCGCTGACGTGGCCGGCGCCAACGAGGCCATCGAAGAGCTCGAAGAGATCAAGGAATTCCTCAAAGAGCCGGCCAAATTCCAGGCCGTCGGCGCGCGCATTCCCAAGGGTGTACTGCTCTACGGCCCCCCTGGCACCGGCAAAACCCTGCTGGCCCGCGCCGTCGCCGGCGAGGCAAACGTTCCGTTCTACGCGATTTCCGGATCGGACTTCGTGGAGATGTTCGTGGGCGTCGGCGCCAGCCGCGTGCGCGACCTGTTCCAGCAGGCGAAGGAGAACGCCCCGGCCATCATCTTCATCGATGAGATCGATGCCGTCGGCCGCCACCGCGGTGCCGGCATGGGTGGCGGGCACGACGAACGCGAGCAGACCCTCAACCAGCTGCTCGTCGAGATGGACGGCTTCGACGTGAAGGCGAACGTCATCCTGATCGCCGCCACCAACCGTCCGGACATTCTCGACCCCGCGCTGCTGCGCCCGGGCCGGTTCGACCGTCAGATCGGCGTCGACGCCCCCGACATGCTCGGACGCAAGCGCATCCTCGAGGTGCACTCGAAGGGCAAACCGATGGCGCCCGGTGTCGACCTGGAGGTTCTCGCCCGGAAGACCCCAGGGTTCACCGGTGCCGACCTCGCCAACGTGCTCAACGAAGCCGCGCTGCTGACCGCTCGCTCCAATGCGCAGCTGATCGACAACCGTGCCCTCGACGAGGCCGTCGACCGCGTCATGGCCGGACCGCAGCGTCGGTCCCGTGTGATGCGCGCCCAGGAGAAGCTCATCACGGCGTACCACGAGGGTGGACACGCTCTCGTCGCCACGGCGATGCGCAACACCGACCCGGTGACGAAGATCACGATCCTGCCCCGCGGGCGCGCCCTCGGCTACACGATGGTCATGCCGCTCGAAGACCGTTACTCCGTGACGCGCAACGAACTTCTCGATCAGCTTGCCTACGCCATGGGCGGCCGGGTGGCCGAGGAGATTATCTTCCACGACCCGACCACGGGCGCCTCAAACGACATCGAAAAGGCGACATCGACCGCTCGCAAGATGGTCACCGAGTTCGGTATGAGCGCAACCGTGGGGCCGCTCAAACTGGGTCAGGGGTCCGGCGAGGTTTTCCTCGGCCGTGACATGGGCCATCAGCGCGACTACTCGGAGAGCGTCGCCGAACAGGTCGACAGCGAGGTGCGTCAGCTGCTCGAAGACGCCCATGACGAGGCCTACGAGGTGCTGATTCGTAACCGAGGCATCCTCGACGAGCTCGCCGCGGCGCTGCTCGAGCATGAAACGCTCGACCAGCATGCTCTCGCCGAGATCTTCACGAACGTGGAGAAGTTGCCGCCGCGTGCGCAGTGGCTCTCCAGCGACAAGCGCCCGGTCTCTGACCTGCCTCCCATCGAGATGCCGGCACCGAAGGCGCCCATCGATGAGGGCGTCGTCGACGGTGGCGTCTCCAGCGACGACCCGGCCACCGCCAAGCCGAAGCGCACACCCAACCGCAACCCGCGCCCCGCAACCGCGTAGGTCGACGTGGGGGTCGATAAGGCGCGCATCCAGGCGGCGGTCTCGGAGATTCTGGCCGCGATCGGGGAGGACCCCGATCGCGACGGCCTCGAGTCGACTCCCACCCGGGTGGCGGATGCCTACGCCGAGTTTTTCGGCGGCATCGGCACGGATCCGCTTGACCACCTGCGTGACTTTCTGCCGGTGGGCCCGCACACCGGGGAGCTGGTGCTGTTGCGGGACGTGTCGTTCCGATCCACCTGCGAGCACCACCTGCTTCCGTTCCTCGGGACGGCACACATCGCGTACCTGCCGCGGGAACGCGTCGTCGGGCTGGGCCGTCTGCCCGCGGTTGTCGAGACGATCGCGGCCCGCCCGCAGCTGCAGGAACGCCTGACCGAGGAGATCGTCGAGGCGCTGCAGGAGAGCCTTGACCCCCTCGGGGTTCTCGTGGTGCTCGACGCGGTGCACGGCTGCGTCGGTACGCGCGGCCCCCGCCAGACCCGCAGTTCCACGGTCACCCTGGCCAGCCGCGGCACGCTGTCGTCCCCGGCAGCGCGGGCCGAGATCATCGCCCTGATCGCGGCCGGATCATGACGCTCGTGATGGGGGTGCTCAACGTCACGCCCGACTCGTTCAGTGACGGCGGGCGGTGGGCCTCCACGGATGCCGCGATCGAGCACGGCCTCGAACTCGCCGCGCAGGGAGCCGACCTGGTCGATGTCGGTGGGGAATCCACCCGTCCCGGAGCCACCCGTGTGGCGCCGGCGGATGAACGGGCACGGGTGATCCCAGTGATCACCGCGCTCGCGCAAAGCGGTGTGCGCATCAGCGTGGACACCCTCAACGCGGGCACCGCCGAGGCGGCCGTTGCCGCCGGCGCCGAGATCATCAACGACGTCTCCGGTGGCCTCGCAGACCCGCTCATGGCCGGCGTTGCAGCCCGCAGCGAGCGCATCTACGTGGCCATGCACTGGCGTGGTCACGCGCAGGAGATGGGCGCTCGGGCGCAGTACGGTGACGTGGTGACCGAGGTGCACGACGAACTCGTCACCCGCGTCGCCGAGCTCGAACGCGCCGGAATCAAACGCTCGAACCTGGTGATCGACCCGGGGCTCGGATTCGCCAAGCTGGCCGAACACGACTGGGATTTGCTCGCAAACCTGTCCGCCTTCGACGACCTGGGCCTCCCGCTGATGGTGGGGGCGTCTCGCAAGCGCTTCGTCGCGGCCGTGCTGCCGGCGCAGGCATCCGTTCTCGCCCGCGACCTGCCGACGGCCGTGATCAGCGTGCTCGCCGCGCAGGCCGGCGTGTGGGCCGTGCGAGTGCATGACGTGTCGGCGACGCGCACCGCGCTCAACGTTCTCGAGCGGGTCACGGCGGCCGTCGCGCCCGGACCCGTGGCATGAGCCACAATGGTGTGATGAGCGACTCGATCATTCTTACCGGGCTGCGCGTCAAGGCTCACCACGGCGTCTACGACTTCGAGCGCGAAAACGGCCAGGATTTCGTGATCGACGTCACCGTGTGGCTGGACCTGCGCACGGCCGCCGCGAGCGACGACGTGTCGCGCACGATCCACTACGGCGAACTCGCGAATGAGGTCACCGCGGCCGCGCAGCACAACCCGGTCGACCTTATCGAGACCGTCGCCGAGCGCATCGCCGCCGTCGTGCTGTTGCACGAGGCCGCCGAACGCGTGCAGGTGACGCTGCACAAACCACAGGCGCCGATCGAGGTGCCGTTCACGGATGTCGCGGTGCGCATCGAGCGGACGCGCGCGTGAACGCCGATACGGTGTCGCCGCTTCCCGCGTCGGCACGTGTCGTCCTGGCCCTCGGCAGCAATCTCGGTGACCGGGAGGCGACACTCGCCGCGGCGGCGCGCGACCTCGCCGACCTGGCCGGCTTCGCCCTGACCGGTATCTCACCGAACTTCGAATCGGCCGCGGTCAAACCCGACGGGGTCGACGACAGCTCGCCCCGCTACCTCAACTCCGTGGTGACGGGCCGGTATGCGGGGGCGGGACTCGACCTGCTCGCCGCCGTGAACACCATTGAGGCGTGCCACGGACGCGTACGCGCCGAACGGTGGGGCGATCGCACGCTTGACATCGACATCATCGTCGTTGACGACCTCGAACTCGACACCCCGCGCCTCACCTTGCCGCACCCCCGGGCCTGGGAGCGTGACTTCGTGCTCGCGCCGTGGCTTCACCTCGACGCGGATGCCGTCATCCCGGGCCGCGGACTCGTGCGCGACCTGCTCGCCGCTACCGAAAACACTGTCGTGGGCGCCCCCGAGACGGGTGCGGCGCGATGAAGCGCACGCACGCATCGCCGCTCATCGGGCTTGGACTGCTGGGACTCGTTGTCGGTTTCCTGGTGGAGATCGGAGCCGCGGCTTCCGGTTCGGCCATGATCGTGCCGCCTGTGAGCCTGCCGCTCACCCTCGCGGCCATGGCCGCGATTGTGGTGGGCCTGGCCTGGCGGGTGCGCCGGTCGATCAGGCGCCGCGGCACCAGGCGGATGGACCCGTTCTGGGCCATGCGGGTGGCCGTGCTCTCGAAGGCCTCGAGTCTGAGCGGAGCGCTGCTGCTCGGCATGGCGGTGGGCGTGGTCACGTACATTCTCACCCGCACGGTCGTCGCGGCGCTACCATCGTTCTGGCTCACGATCGCTGCGGCGATCGGTGCCCTTCTGTTGCTGGTGGGAGGCCTCGTCGCCGAGTTTTTCTGCACATTGCCCCCCGACGACGACGAGAAAGCCGCAGATAAACCGAGTGGAGATGTTCCGGGTGCCCAACGAGTCTGAACCGAACCTTTCCGTGCGACTCGACCTGCCAGAGGTGCGGGAGTGGCAGAGAGTGGCGCCGCGCTACGTGGTGGTGGAGATCGTGGGGAGTATCCTCTTCGGCCTCGTGCTCTGCGGCGCGGCCACAGTGGTGTGGATCCTTACAGACCAGATCTGGGCTCTGTACGTGGGGCTGGCCATCGCGGTCATCACGATCGTGATCGTCGCGTTCGAGCCACGCCGCGTGCGTTCCATCGGGTACCAACTGCGCGACGACGACCTGCTGTTTCGACGCGGGATCATGTTCCAGCGTTTCGTCGCCGTTCCCTATGGGCGCATGCAGCTCGTGGACATCACCCGTGGGCCCGTTGCGCGTTGGCTCGGACTGGCAGACCTCAAATTTGTCACCGCCGCCGCCACCACGGGGGTCGCCATCCCCGGACTCGAGGAGGCCGACGCGGAGCGACTGCGTGATCTTCTCGTGCAACTCGCCGAAAGTCGCCGGGCCGGACTGTGACCGCCGACGAGTCATCGCCAGACGCGTCGGAACCTGCCCCGACCGAACTCGGTGTGGCGCTCGCACTGCCCGGGGTCACCGACGGCCAGTGGCACCGGCTGCACCCGGCCACCCCGCTGCTGCGCGGCGGATTTTTTGTCGTGGCCGTTCTCGGCTTCGTGATCGCGAACCTGAGGGAACGCGTGTTCGGCATCTTCTTCGACGAGCCGACCGACGGTAACGACCCCATCGACGTCATCGTCAGGAACGGGGTGGTGGGCTGGGCGCTACTCGGCATCGCCGTGGTGCTCATCGTCATCCTCGCAGCGTTCACGCTCTCCTGGCGGATGCACACCTTCAGAGTGACCTCGGAGGTGGTCGAGGTACGCAGCGGAGTCGTCTTCCGCAGCAGTCGCCGCGCCCGACTCGATCGCGTGCAGGGCGTCAACCTCGTGCGGCCGTTCATACCCCGCCTGTTCGGGGCGGCCCGCCTCGAGGTGAGCGTGGCCGGCCAGGACGGCAACGTGCAGCTGGCCTACCTCGGCTCATCCCTCGCCGACGGGTTACGCCACGATATTTTGCGACTCGCGTCCGGGCTGCGGCAGGCCGGCACGGCGACCGGCGCCCCGGCCAACGCCGCCGCGCCGACGCCCACAGCGGGCGCTTCGGCGACCGGCGCCCCGGGCCCGACCGGCGATCGCCACACCCTCGGCGATCTGGCCCAATCGCGAGTGAGCGAGTTTCTTGCGCCCGAACTCGATCCCGATGCCGCACCGCCCGAGTCGATCGTGCGCATCCCCCCGGGCCGACTCATCGGCTCGGTCGTCTGCAACGGGTTCACCGTGTTCGTGCTGCTGGCCATCACTGCCCTGATCATGAGCACGGTGGTCGGCGGCCCCGACTGGCTGCTGGTCGCCATCCTGCCCGGTCTCATCGGCAGCTTCGGCTACTACTACTCGCGCTTCGTCAAGTCGTTGCGCTACAGCATCGCCGCGACAGACGAGGGCGTGCGCGTCGGCTTCGGGTTGTTGTCCACCAGCAGCGAAACCCTGCCCAGCGGGCGCATTCATGCCGTGGGGGTGTCGCAGCCGTTGCTGTGGCGGCCGTTCGGCTGGTGGCAGGTGCAGATCAACAAGGCCGGGCATTCCTCCAACTCGGGTGCAGCCGGCGCGGCGAACACCGTCATCCTGCCGGTCGGCACCCTCGACGATGTGACTCGCGTGCTGGAACTACTCGTGCCGAGCTTCGCCGGCGAGCAGCAGCGCACCCTGATCGAGCGGGGCCTGCGATCACGGGGCGGCAGCGACGGTTTCGTGAACGCGCCTCGGGCGGCCGCCTGGCTGCGGCCGTTCTCCTGGCGGCGCACAGGCTACGCGGTCAGTGCGGGCGTCACCCTGTTGCGCCGGGGCGTGCTGTCCCGTGAGCTGGTGCTGGTGCCGCTCGCCCGGCTGCAAAGCGTGCGGATCTCGCAGGGTCCGCTCCAGCGTCGCCTGGGCCTCGCCACGGCCACCCTGCACACCGTGACCGGCCCGGTATCGGCGCGGCTCAGTGTCATCAACCGCGGTGAGGCCCTGCATCTGTTCGATCTCGTGTCGCGCAGCGCCATCGCGGCGGCCGAAATCGACACGAACGATCCCCACGACATCACGCCACTGACAGGACCAGCCGAATGACTCAACGACCAGGACGACTCGGCGTCGGCATCATCGGTGCCGGGCGGGTCGGCCCCATCCTCGGCGCGGCTCTCGCCGGCGCCGGCCACGCGCTGGTGGGTATCAACGCCATCTCCCAGTCGAGCCGTGATCGGGCTGAAGCGATCCTGCCGCTCGTTCCCATCCTCACGGTGCCGCAGATTGTGGAACGAAGCGAACTGGTCATTCTCGCGGTGCCGGACGCCGAGCTGGCTGGACTGGTGGCGGGTCTCGCGGCCACCAACACGTGGCGGCCCGGCCAACTCGTGCTGCACACCTCGGCCAGGTTCGGCACCGCGGTGCTCGCTCCCGCCCTCGCCGGCGGCGCCATCCCGCTGGCGATTCACCCGGCCATGGCGTTCACCGGCACGAGTCTTGATCTCACTCGGCTTACCGACAGCTACTTCGCCGTGACGGCGCCCACGCCGGTGCTGCCCATCGGGCAGGCCCTGGTCGTGGAGATGGGCGGCGAACCCATCATCGTGGCCGAGGGAGACCGGGAGAGCTACGCCGAGGCGGTGGAGACGGCCACCGCCTTCTCCACATCGATCGTGGAACAGGCCACCCGGCTGCTCGCCGACATCGGCATCGAACAGCCGGGTGCCGTCATCGGTCCGCTGGTGCGCTCCGCCATGGAGAATGCGCTTGGTCGCCTTGCTCCCGGCGCGGTCGATCTGTCGGACTTGGAGGGTCTGCCGCCGAGCCTTCTTCGTGACAGGCTTGATGACGGCCCACGCGGACCATTCGACGACCACGACCCGGAGGACGAGTGACTGTGCTCACCATGCCAGAAGTCATTGGCACTATTGACGAGCTCCGCAATCGAGTGTGCGAGACCCGCGACGTGGCAGCCATGGTCGGCGGCGACACCCGCGTGGTGCTCGTGCCCACCATGGGCGCCCTGCACGAGGGGCACCTTGCGCTCATTCGGCGAGCCAGAGCGTTGGGCGACATCATCATTGTGTCCATCTTCGTCAACCCGCTCCAGTTCGGGGAAAACGAGGACCTCGACCGGTATCCGCGCACCCTGGCGGCGGACCTGCAAGCGCTCGCCGCAGAGGGTGTGACCTTCGTCTTCGCACCCAACGCCCGTGAAATGTACCCGGACCGCGGCAATGACACCCGGGTCGCGGCCGGTCCCGTCGGGGCGCTCCTCGAAGGCGCCTCCCGCCCCGGGCACTTCGACGGCATGCTCACCGTCGTCGCGAAGCTCCTCAATATTGTGAACCCCGACACGGCGGTGTTCGGCCAGAAGGATGCCCAACAGGTGTTCCTCGTGCAGAGCATGGTCGCCGACCTCAACGTGCGCGTGGCAATCGACGTGGTTCCCACCGTGCGGGAGGCGAATGGACTGGCCCTGTCCAGCCGCAACCGCAACCTGAGCGAGGCCGAACGGCACGCCGCCGCCACGCTGTATGCCGGCCTGACGAGCGCCCAGTCCGCCGCCGCCGCCGGTCCCGTTGCCGCACTCGACGCGGCTCATGCGCTCATCGACGCCCAGCCGCTGGTTAAACTGGATTATCTGGTCGTCGTTCACCCGCTCACGTTCCTGCCCGTCGGGGCGGGCCACGTCGGGCCGGCCCGGATGCTCGTGGCCGCTCTCGTCGGCGGCACGCGGCTCATCGACAACGTGTCACTCGACGTGGCGTAACCGCACCACGACCCGGCAGCACCCACACCAAGCGCCAGCCCGCACCAAATGGAGACCCGCATGAGCACCAACCCCGCTGAAGAGCTCACCCCCGCCGAGATGAACGAGCAAAAGGCCGTGCGCCTGGGCAAGCGCGAGCGCTTGAACGCCGCGGCCGTCTCCCCGGCCGGCGGTGCCTATCCGGTGTCCGTTCCCGTGACCCACACCATCCCGGCCGTGCGCGCGCGCTTCGGTGACCTCGAGGCCGATGCCGTCACCGGCGTCGTCGTCGGCCTCGCCGGCCGTGTGGTGCATTCGCGCAACACCGGCAAGCTGTGCTTCGCGAGTCTGCAGTCCGGCGACGGCACCCGGATTCAGGTCATGGTGTCCCTCGGCGAGGTGGGCGAGGAATCGCTCGCCCAGTGGAAAGACCTGATCGACCTCGGCGACCATGTCTTCGTTTCCGGCCAGGTCATCTCCAGCCGCCGCGGGGAGCTGTCGATCATGGTGAGCGACTGGCAGATCGCCGCGAAAGCCCTGCTCCCGCTCCCCAACCTGCACACCGAGCTCAGCGAAGAGACCCGCGTGCGCAGCCGCTACCTGGACCTGATCAATCGTGACCAGGCCCGCCGCAACGTCGTTGCGCGGTCCACGGCCGTCGCGAGCCTGCGCAGGACGTTCACCGACCTCGAGTTCCTGGAGATCGAGACCCCGATGCTGCAGGTTATGCACGGCGGGGCATCCGCGCGTCCGTTCGCCACGCACAGCAACGCGTTCGACACCGAACTGTTCCTGCGCATCGCGCCCGAGCTGTTCCTGAAACGCGCCGTCGTCGGCGGCATCGACCGGGTCTACGAGATCAACCGCAACTTCCGCAACGAAGGCGCCGACTCCACGCACTCACCCGAGTTCGCCATGCTCGAGGCCTATGAGGCCTACGGCGACTACAACTCCATCGCCGACCTTACGCAGAGCCTCATTCAGAATGCCGCGTTTGCCATCGCCGGGTCACACGTCGTCACTTGGGCCGACGGCACCGAGTTCGATCTCGGCGGCGACTGGGCGCGCATCAGCATGTACGACAGCCTGTCGGCTGCGGCGGGCGTGCAAATCACGCCGGACACCCCGATCGCGGAACTCAAGGCTCTCGCCACCCGGGAAAACCTGGAGATCGACCACCCCATCCACGGAAAGTACGTCGAGGAGCTCTGGGAGCACTTCGTGAAGGGCGGCCTCACCCGCCCCACGTTCGTGATGGACTTCCCCGTCGACACGAGCCCCCTGGTACGCGGTCACCGCACCATCGCGGGCGTCGTCGAAAAATGGGATCTCTACGTTCGTGGGTTCGAACTCGCCACCGGGTATTCCGAGCTCGTCGATCCCGTCGTGCAGCGGGAACGCTTCGTGGAACAGGCCCGACTCGCCGCGGACGGCGACCCGGAGGCGATGCGCCTCGACGAGGAATTCCTGCGGGCGCTCGAGCACGGCATGCCACCGACCGGCGGCATGGGCATGGGAATCGACCGCATGCTGATGGCCCTCACCGGCCTGGGCATCCGCGAGACCATCCTCTTCCCCCTGGTGAAGTAGCCATGACGTTCGTGCCGCCCGACGATCTTCAGCCCGACAAAGACCCGAGGAAGCCCTCGATGAACCGGATCGTCATCTGGGTGATCGTCGGTGGAGTCGGCGTGTACTTCCTGCTCTCCGGCGTAATCGGACTCATCAACAAATAGCAGGTAGTCTGGATGCGTGATCGAGAACTTCTGGGCCAACGCACTCTTTTCAGTGATCCCCACCATTTTTCTGGGACTGCTGTTCTGGATGCTGTTGCGTTCAATTCTCCACGCCGACCGCACCGAACGTAAGGTTTACGCCAAGATCGAGGCCGAAGAGCGCGCGCGCCTCGGTCTCGACAAGCCCGTCACCTGATCCGAATGTTCGGTATCGATGGCTCAACCATCGTCATACTCCTGGCCTTTCTCGTTGACTTCGCCGTCAGAGTCGTGGCGATCATCGTCGTGCCCCGCAACCGGCGGCCCATGTCGGGTATGGCCTGGCTGCTGACGATCTTCTTCATTCCCTACGTGGGGGTGCTGCTTTTCATGCTCATCGGCTACCGCACCCTGCCCAAGAAGCGTCTGGCGATGCAGGCGGAGATCAACCAGTTCATCCTCGAGAGCACCGAGGGCATGGAACGCGTGCAGCACGACCGCCCATGGCCCTCCTGGCTGGATTCCGTTGTGGAACTCAACCGCAATCTCGGGGCCATGCCGCTCGTGGGCGACAACAGCGCGCGCCTGATCGGCGGGTACCAGGACGCCTTCGACGCGATGATCGCGGACATCGACACGGCGATGAAGTACGTGCACGTGGAGTTCTACATTCTCTCCCTCGATGACACCACGGCCCCGTTTTTCGACGCCATGGAACGGGCCGTCACGCGCGGTGTGACCGTGCGGGTGCTCATGGACCATCTGCAATGCCTGCGCAAGCCGGGATTCGGCCGCACGAAGAAACGGATGACCGAGTCCGGGGTGCAGTGGCAGCTCATGCTCCCGCTGCAACCGCTCAAGGGCAAGTGGCAGCGTCCCGACCTGCGCAACCACCGCAAGCTGCTCATCGTGGACGGCGTCGTCGGGTTCATGGGCTCACAGAACATCATCGACCGGTCGTACAACATGCGCCGCAACATTCGCCGTGGGCTGCAGTGGAAAGACCTCATGACCCGGCTGGAGGGGCCCATCGTCGCCGGGCTCAACGCCATCTTCATCACCGACTGGTACAGCGAGACCGAGGAATTGCTGACCCGCGATGTAGAACCGGTGCACCCGCGCCTGGTCAGCGACGCCCTCGACTGCCAGGTGGTGCCGAGCGGCCCCGGGTTCACGGGCGAAAACAACCTGCGGCTCTTCCTGGCGCTGTTGTACTACGCGCAGGAGCGGATCATCATCACGAGCCCCTACTTCGTGCCGGACGAAGCCATGATGTACGCGATCACCACGGCGATGCAACGGGGCCTGCACGTGGAACTGTTCGTCTCAGAGATCGGCGACCAGGCGCTCGTCTACCACGCGCAACGGTCATTCTATGAGGAGCTGTTGCGGGCCGGGGTGACCATCTACATGTACAAGGCACCGTATATTCTGCACGCGAAGCACTTCACGATCGATGACGACGTCGCCGTGATCGGCTCGAGCAACATGGACCAGCGTTCTTTCAGCCTGAACATGGAGGTGTCGCTCATGGTGCGCGGCCGCTCGTTCGTGCGGGAGCTGCGTGCGGTCGAAGACGGCTACCGTGCCGACAGCCGGGAGCTCACCCTGGAGGAATGGATGAAGCAGCCGCTGCGCTCCACTGTGCTGGACAATCTCGCCCGGTTGACCTCCGCAGTTCAGTAGCCCGACGCCGATTTGTGAGGCTGCGCGAACCGGCCTCGGCACGCATCCGTCACGCCTAGGGCGAACATCGGCCCATAGCGCGCGCAGGCTCGTTACTCTCGATGTAACGGCACCAACTGCCCTGGCGCCAAGGGAGCGATCATATGTTTGAGAGATTTACCGACCGAGCTCGTCGTGTCGTCGTTTTGGCCCAGGAAGAGGCCAAGATGCTCAACCACAACTACATCGGAACCGAGCACATTCTGCTCGGGCTGATCCACGAGGGTGAAGGCGTCGCCGCGAAGGCTCTCGAGAGCCTCGGCATCTCGCTGGATGCCGTGCGCGAGCAGGTTCAGGACATCATCGGCCAGGGGCAGCAGCAGCCCACCGGCCACATCCCCTTCACGCCGCGTGCGAAGAAGGTTCTGGAGCTGAGCCTGCGCGAAGCGCTCCAGCTCGGCCACAACTACATCGGCACCGAGCACATTCTCCTCGGCCTCATTCGCGAGGGTGAAGGCGTTGCCGCCCAGGTGCTCGTGAAGCTCGGCGCAGACCTCAACCGGGTGCGCCAGCAGGTCATCCAGCTCCTCTCCGGATACCAGGGCAAGGAGCAGGTGCAGGTCGGCGCCAACGAGCAGACCGCCAGCACAGCGGGCAGTCAGGTCCTCGACCAGTTCGGCCGCAACCTCACGCAGTCCGCCCGCGACAACAAACTCGACCCTGTCATCGGGCGCGAGAAAGAGATCGAACGGGTCATGCAGATCCTGTCTCGGCGCACCAAGAACAACCCCGTGCTCATCGGTGAACCCGGTGTCGGTAAGACGGCCGTCGTCGAGGGCCTCGCCCAGGCGATCGTCAAGGGTGATGTTCCCGAGACGCTGAAAGACAAGCAGCTCTACTCGCTCGACCTCGGCTCGCTCATCGCCGGCAGTCGCTACCGCGGTGACTTCGAGGAACGCCTGAAGAAGGTCACCAAGGAGATCCGCACCCGCGGCGACATCATCGTCTTCATCGACGAGATCCACACCCTCGTCGGTGCGGGTGCCGCCGAGGGCGCCATCGATGCCGCCAGCATCCTCAAGCCCCTGCTGGCCCGCGGTGAACTGCAGACCATCGGTGCGACCACGCTGGACGAGTACCGCAAGCACTTCGAGAAGGATGCCGCGCTCGAGCGCCGCTTCCAGCCGATCCAGGTGAACGAGCCGTCGCTGCCGCACACGATCAACATCCTCAAGGGCCTGCGCGACCGCTACGAGGCACACCACAAGGTGTCGATCACCGACGGTGCGCTCGTCGCCGCGGCGAACCTCGCCGACCGCTACGTCTCCGACCGGTTCCTGCCCGACAAGGCCATTGACCTGATCGACGAGGCCGGCGCCCGCCTGCGCCTGTCGATCCTGTCGAGCCCGCCCGAGCTGCGCGAATTCGACGAGAAGATCGCCGTGGTTCGAGCCGCCAAGGAACTCGCCATCGAGGAGCAGGACTTCGAGAAGGCCGCGGGACTGCGCGACGAGGAGAAGAACCTCCTTGGAGAGCGCCTGCGCCTGGAGAAGAAGTGGAAGTCGGGCGACGTCAAGTCGACTGCAGTCGTCGACGAGGGGCTGATCGCCGAGGTTCTGGCCCAGGCCACCGGCATCCCGGTCTTCAAGCTCACCGAGGAAGAGTCCGCTCGCCTCGTGTTCATGGAGAAGGCATTGCACCAGCGCGTTATCGGTCAGGAAGAGGCCATCTCGGCGCTCGCCAAGACCATCCGTCGCACCCGCGCCGGCCTCAAGGACCCGAAGCGTCCCTCTGGTTCCTTCGTCTTCGCCGGCCCCACCGGAGTTGGCAAGACCGAGCTCGCCAAGGCCCTGGCCGAGTTCTTGTTCGATGATGAGGCCGCGATGATCTCGCTCGACATGAGTGAGTACGGCGAGAAGCACACCGTGTCTCGTCTGTTCGGTGCTCCTCCCGGGTTCGTCGGCTTCGAAGAAGGCGGGCAGCTCACCGAAAAGGTGCGCCGCAAGCCGTTCTCCGTGGTGCTGTTCGATGAGATCGAAAAGGCTCACCCCGACATCTTCAACTCGCTCCTCCAGATTCTGGAAGAGGGACGCCTGACGGATGGCCAGGGTCGTGTCGTCGACTTCAAGAACACCGTGATCATCATGACGACCAACCTCGGCACCAAGGACATCAGCGGCGGCCCCGTCGGGTTCCAGCTCGAGGGCGATTCGGCTACGGGTTACGAGCGCATGGCCGGCAAGGTGAAAGACGAGCTCAAGAAGCACTTCAAGCCCGAGTTCCTCAACCGCGTAGACGAAGTCATTGTCTTCCCGCAGCTGACGAAGCCGGAGCTGCTGCAGATCGTCGACCTGTTCATCAAGCGACTAGGCGTGCGTCTGCTCGACCGCGACATGACCGTGGACGTCACCGTGGCCGCCAAGGAGCGCCTCATCGAGATCGGCTTCGATCCCACCCTGGGAGCACGTCCGCTGCGTCGCGCCATCCAGCGCGAGGTTGAGGATCGTCTGTCGGAGAAGATCCTGCAGGGAGAGCTCAACGCGGGAGACCACGTGCACGTGGACCTTCTCGACGGTGAATTCGTCTTCACCACCACGACGCGTGACGACGCGGTCGGAGTCGGCGTGAACACCACGGCGGCCGTGGGCACCGGCCCGGGCACCCCGGACCTCGCCATCACGACCGAGTAGCCACGCAAGCAGCAACGAAGGGCCCGGCGGATTTCCGCCGGGCCCTTCGTCGCGCCCGGTGGCCCACGCGAGCGGCTGGTCGGCCGGGCCGGGCCCACTCCCTAGACTTGAAAGTCCACGACGAAGGGGCATCCGATGACGCAGAACGACTTCACGGTGCGCCGCGCTCGCACCAGCGATGTGCCCGGAATACAGGCGCTCGTCGAGCCGCTCGTGCAGAAACGCATCCTGCTCGGCAAGGACCTCGTCGTGTTCTACGAGGCCGTGCAGGAGTTTCGCGTCGCCGAAGATTCCACCGGCCGTTTGATCGGGTGCGGCGCCGTGCACGTCATCTGGGAAGACCTCGGCGAGGTCCGTACGCTGGCCGTGGATGCCGCGTGGCTGGGCCGCGGCGTGGGTCGTGCCCTGCTCGGGCGCCTCGAAACGGATGCCCACGATCTCGGCCTGACCCGCCTGTTCTGCCTCACCTTCGAGGTGCCGTTCTTCAGCCGCAACGGCTTCGTCGATATGGGCACCGAGACGGTGGATCCGGCCGTGTACGCCGAACTCGTCCGTTCACACGACGAGGGCGTCGCCGAGTTTCTCGACCTCGCGCGGGTCAAGCCGAACACCCTGGGCAACACCCGCATGGTCAAGGCCGTCACGGCAGTCGACGGGTCTGTCTGATGTTGAGGCCCGCTCCCAGCCAACGCGCATGTGAGCAAATTTCACCGAGTTTACCTATTGGACACGCGTTGTAGCTATCCTGCGAGGACCACTCAGGGCATTGCTAATTCATTAGGGGCACCAATGAGAAACCGGTCCAGGAGCGTCAAGACGCTCATTTCCGCGGCGATTTTGGGAGTGAGCCTTGTGGCCGCCCCACTGGTTGCCCTACCCGCTGCCGCCAGCGTTGACGGCACCGGCGTGATCATCAACGAGGCCTACCTGAACGGTGGCAGCTCGGGGGCCACGTACCTCAATAAGTTCGTGGAACTCTACAATCCGACCGCGTCGGACGTGTCGCTGGATGGCACGTCCATTCAGTACCGGTCCTCGGGCGGAACCGTCAACCCCACCGGCACGCTCGCGCTGTCGGGCACCATCAAGGCCGGCGCGTACTACCTGGTGCAGGGCAGCTCCAACGCCGCCAACGGAGCGACGCTCCCCACCCCCGACGCCGCACTCGGCTTCTCCTTCGCCGGCGCATCGGGAACGATCTTCTTCGCGAACCAGTCGACCGCTTTGACGGCGCCGCCGACCGGGTCGATTGTGGGCAACCCGGCGATCATCGACCTGCTCGGCTACGGCTCCTCCAACACCTTCGAGGGAACGGCGGCCACCGCCGCTTCCGTCAGCACCTCGCTCAATCGCACGGCATTCGCTGACACCGACGTCAACGCGGCCGACTTCACGACGGCGACACCGACCCCCACCAACGCGGCCGGTGAGACGGCCGCTCCGGTCGAACCCGAACCCACCGAGACGCCGGTCCCCACCGACACCCCGGCGCCCACCGATGTGACGCCGATCAGTGCGATCCAGGGCACGACAGACACGAGCCCCCTCGCCGGCACCACGGTGAAGACCCAAGGAATCGTCACGGCCGCCTACCCGACCGGTGGGTTTGCCGGGTTCTACCTGCAGACCGCCGGAACCGGTGGTGCGATTGACCTGGGCACGCACACCGCGTCCGACGGCGTGTTCGTCTATACGGGCAGCCTGGTCGCATCCGTCGCCGTGGGCGACTACGTGTCGGTCACCGGAAACATCACCGAGTACTTCGGCCTCACCGAGCTTAACGTGACGTCGCTCGGCGACATCGTGCCGCTCGACGCGACCGGCGTTGTCGGCGCGACGCCGGCCACCGTGCCGCTGCCCGCGACGGATGGCCAGCGCGAGTCGCTTGAAGGCATGCTGGTGGCGCCGCAGGGCGACTTCACCGTGACGAACAACTACTCGACCAACCAGTACGCCGAGATCGGCCTCGCCGCCGGAACGACGCCCCTGGTCAACCCCACAGTGACCGCACGACCGAAATCGGCCGAGTACACGGCCGCCATCGCGGACAACGCCGCACGGGCCGTGACCCTCGATGACGGTGCGAGCACGAACTACCTCTCCGGCACCAACCAGGGCACCCCGGTTCCGTACCTCACGGTCGCCGACCCGCTCCGCATCGGCGCCGCCGTCACGTTCACGAAGCCCGTGATTCTCGACTACCGTAACAGCACGTGGAAGTTCCAGCCCAGCGAGGCACTCACAGCGGCGAATGCCGCCTCGGTGCAGCCGGCGACATTCGCCAACACCCGTACCAACGCTCCCGAAGATGTGGGAGGTGACGTGCGCCTGGCCAGCTTCAACGTGCTGAACTACTTCTCCACGGTCGGCGACTCCATCTCCGGCTGCAGCTACTACAACGACCGGGCCGGAAACCCGATCACGGTTCGCACCGGATGCGACGCACGCGGTGCGGCAAACGAGGTGAACTTCCTGCGCCAGCAGGCCAAGATCGTCGCCGCCATCAATGCGCTCGACGCCGACGTGGTGTCGCTCGAAGAGATTGAGAACTCCGCCGCGTTCGGCAAGGTTCGCGACGACGCCCTCTCCAACCTGGTGAACGCGCTCAACGCCGCCGCCGGCAGCACGGTCTGGGCCTATGTGGCCTCGCCCGCTTCGCTTCCGGTCAACGAGGATGTCATCCGCACCGCGTTCATCTATAAGGTCGGCACCGTCGAAACCGTGGGAGATTCCACGATCCTCACCGGGTCGGCCGCTTTCAGCAACGCGCGCCAGCCGCTCGCTCAGGCCTTCCAGCTGACCGGTGACGAAGGCAGTCGATTCCTCGCCATCGTCAACCACTTCAAGTCGAAGGGTTCGGGAACGGGCGTCGACGCCGACATGGGAGACGGCCAGGGGGCATCCAACGCCTCACGCGTCAACCAGGCCGAGGCACTCGTCGCCTTCGCCGACAGCCAGAAGACCAGCACAGGCATTGACCGGGTGTTCCTCACCGGTGACTTCAACGCCTACGACCGGGAAGACCCGATCAAGGTTCTCACGGACGCCGGCTACATCAACCAGGAGGCCAAGACCGGCGAATACACTTACGCGTTCGGCGGCACGGTCGGATCGCTCGACCACGTGTTCGCTTCCCCCGAAGCGGACGCGACGGTGAACGACGTCGACGTGTGGAACATCAACTCGGTCGAGTCTGTCGCCCTCGAGTACAGCCGTTACAACAACAACGTGACGGACTTCTACTCGGCAGATCCCTTCCGCTCGTCCGACCACGACCCGGTCATTCTCGGACTCAACCTCGCCACACCCACCTCGGTCGAGCTCAACCTGCTCAACATCAACGACTTCCACGGACGTATCGACGGCAACACCGTCAAGTTCGCGGGCACCGTCGAGCAGTTGAAGGCCGAGTACGGCGACGCAAACTCGCTGTTCCTGTCGAGCGGCGACAACATCGGGGCTTCCCTCTTCGCGTCGGCATTGCAGAAGGACCTGCCGACGATCAACGTTCTCAACGCCCTGGGCCTCGCGGCCTCGAGCGTGGGTAACCACGAGTTCGACCAGGGTTTCGCTGATCTCACGGGTCGGGTGGCCGACGCAGCCAACTTCGACTACCTCGGCGCCAACGTCTACGACGTGGGCACGGAGACCCCCGCGATGCAGGAATACGCCATCTTCGACGTGGCCGGCGTGCAGGTGGGCGTGATCGGAGCGGTGACGAAGGAGACTCCGTCGCTCGTCTCGCCGAACGGAATCGCGAGCCTGAGTTTCGGTGACCCTGTCGCGGCCGTCAACCGCGTGGCCGCCCAGCTGACCGACGGTGACCCGTCGAACGGCGAAGCGGACGTCTTGATTGCCGAGTACCACGAGGGTGCCGGAGCAGGACTCCCCGAAGGCGCGACGCTTGAGCAGGAGCTCGCGGCCGGCGGGGCCTTCGCGAGCATCGTGAATGACACCTCTGCCGAGGTCGACGCGATCTTCACCGGTCACACGCACAAGCAGTACGCGTGGGACGCACAGGTTCCTGGCGCAGCCGACGGCGTGACCCGTCCGGTGCTGCAGACGGGCAGCTACGGCGAGCACATCGGGCAGGTCGTGCTCAGCTACGACATCGCATCCGGTGACACGACAACGGTGAAGAACCGCAACGTGACGCGTTCCACCGCTGCCGATGCCGATCTGGTTGCCGCATACCCGCGCGCTGCCGAGGTGCAGTCGATCACGACCGCCGCACTGGCCGAGGCTGCGATCCAGGGCAACGTGCCTGTGGGATCCGTCACTGCCGACATCACCCGGGCATGTGTCGGGGGAGTGGCACCCTGCTCCGAAAACCGGATGGCTCCCTCGACCCTGGGCACGCTCGTCGCGAACTCGCTGCGCGCATCCCTGGCCGACCCCGCCATCGGCGGCGCTGAAATCGGCGTGGTCAACCCCGGTGGTATGCGTGCTGATCTCTCGTTCGCTCCCGACGGCGTGATCACCTACGCCGAGGCGAACGCGGTGCTGCCGTTCCTGAACAACCTCTGGACCACGAGCCTCACCGGTGCACAGTTCAAGACGGTTCTCGAGCAGCAGTGGCAGACCAACGCGGACGGCACGATTCCGAGCCGGCCGTTCCTGCAGCTGGGCCTGAGCGACAACGTGAACTACACGTTCGATGCCGGCCGTGCCGCGGGAGACCGCATCACGGGCATCTGGATCGACGGGACGCAGATCGACCCGGCGCAGTCCTACCGCATCGGTTCGTTCAACTTCCTGCTCACGGGAGGCGACAACTTCCGCGAGTTCACCAACGGCACCAACACCCGCGACTCCGGTCTCGTTGACCGGGAGGCCTGGATCTCCTACATCCAGACCAACAGCCCGCTGTCCCCGTCGTTCAAGGCCAACCAGGCGTCGATCACCGGCGCACCCACGACGGCCGTCAACCCGGGTGACACGATCACCTTCACGGTGGGCAGCCTCAACCTCACATCGCTCGGCGCCCCGAAGAACACACAGCTCGCGTTGCGCTGGTCGGGCACCGATGTGGGTACGGCATCTGTTGACGCCACGGGCACGGCTACCGTCACGGTGACGGTGCCGACCGATGCCGTCGAAAACAGCGTGCTCGAGATGACCGCCGCAGAGTCGGGGACCATCGTGCGCCTGGCGATCGCGGTGGCCGTGAGCGCCGAACCGGGGGATGCGCCCACCGCAGCCCCCGCGAAGTCGCTCACCAAGCACCTGAAGAACCGCATCGACACCGACGAGAGCTCGTACCGAGCCGGTGCCACCGTGGTTGTTGATGTCGGGGTGAAGCACGCCGGAGAGTACGTGTCGGTGTGGGTGTACTCCAAGAAGAAGGCTGACAATCTGGGCGGTTGGTTGCTCGTGAGCGCTGAGGGCACCGTGAGCGTCACGCTCGCCGATGGCCTCAAGCACGGCAACTACACTCTGTCCGCTCAGAATGCGGACGGTGGCGTGATCGGCTGGACCGACTTCAAGGTGGATAAGGCCAAGAAGGCACACAAGCCCCCGAAGCACGGGCACTACAACTGGTACTCCAGCGCCAACTCGCACTCCTCCTCCTACTCGCACTCCTCCTACCACCACCGCTAACCGCGCGGGGTGACACGGCCCGCCTGCCACCGGAACTTCTCCGGTGGTAGGCGGGCCGCGTGCATTCCGACGGCAAATGCATCCGACACGCTCACCATTACCGGGTGCGGGCTCCGAACATCATTAACCTAGGGGCATGTCGACGATCAAGCAGCCTCACGGCCGCCAGTCCAACAAGGTGTACCGGCGCCGTCGTCTCGTAGCGTTACTCGGACTTCTCGCCGTGGTGGTGGTCGTCACCCTGGTGATCGTGAAACCCGCCGCGAGTGGCGGAGAACCGGGCCCGGGGGCATCGCCGTCAAGCAACGCCACGGATGCCTCGGCCAGTCCGACGCCATCTGCGGTGGCCGCGGTCGACGGCGCTCCGTGTGACGCCGCCAATGTGACGGTAGAGGCGCTGACCGACAAGAGCTCATACGAACCAGGGGAGCTGCCTCAGCTCTCCCTGAGCCTCACCAACAATGGTTCCACCGGCTGCGTGATCAATGCCGGCACCGCTCAGCAGGTTTTCACCGTGACGAGCGGCAGCGACACGTACTGGACGTCAACGGACTGCCAGACCGATGCCGCCGACTCCGAGGTCACACTCAAGCCCGGCGTGGCCGTGAGCTCTTCGACGCCAATCGCGTGGGACCGCACTCGATCCGCCGTGGACACCTGCGACAACCCGACGCGCGAGGCGGCACCCGGCAGCGGCGCCTCCTATTTTCTCAACGTCACCGTCGACGGCATCGCCTCGGCAAGTCCCAAGCAGATCCTGCTCTACTAGAGCGCTCGCTCCGCCCGTTCGCTCGGGGCGTGCCCTGCGGACTGGGCAGGTCGGGCGCGGCCTGATTGAATGAAGGGGTGACCGATTCTCTCTCCCCAGACCCTGCCACCCCAACGCACTCCGAAGCCCTCGCCGCAGCCCTCGCAGCCCAGGATGTGGTGGCGGTCGCCTATGCGCTGCGCAACGACGTGATGATCATTCCGCAGCTCGTGGTCAACGGGCAAGCCGAGCAGGTGCGCGTCTTCGGCCGCGAGGGGACCGACAAGCGCATGCTGCTTCTTTTCTCGTCCGCGGAGAACTATGCCCGGATGGTGCCCGACGACGTGAATCCGCAGGTGATGGTGGGCGACGGCCAGTGGCTGCGCGAGTTCCTCACCGTGCACGAAAGCACCCTCGAGATGGTGTTCTTCGACATCGCCGGACCCCACGTCATGCAGGCGGCCCCGGCCGACCTCATGCGGGCCCTCGGCGAGCAACCCGACGAGAATACCGCGCAGGACATCAGCAGCCTCGACTGACGCGACCCGACCGTCACCTCAGTGACGCGATCGGCCGGCACGTAACCGTCGTCGGTCTCAGGAGCCTTGTCGCAGCGGCGACCGCGACCTCAGTGGTGATATTCCGGCCAGCCGGATCGGAGTGCGCGTGGGGTCGGCCGTCGACGGTGGGATCAGCCAGTAATCCATGCCGCTACCGGTACCGACGCGGGTGATCTGCCACCCGTCGTTGTGCAGTCGGAGGTGATCGCGGGCGCAGAGCAGGATACCGTCGTCAAGATTGGTGAGCCCGCCGTCGTCTGCCCATCCGTGCAAATGATGCGCTTCGCAGTGGCTGGGCGGGCGGTGACAGTCGGGCCAGAGACACCCGCCGTCGCGAAGCGCGAGTGCCGCGCGCTGTGCCTGCGAAAAGAGGCGCTGTTCCCTGCCTACATCCAGCACGGTGCCGGCCCTGCTGAACAGCACCGGGATGAAACCGGCGTTGCAGATCGACCGGTCGATGGTGGTCGTTGGGATCGCGTCCGGGGTTCCTTCGATGAACCCGTCAGTCAGAACCAGGTGGCCCGAGGCACCACGCGAGGGTGTCGGTGCCGGAGAGTCTGTCGCAGTGACAACGAGCTTCACCGACGGGCGAATGCGGCCGAAGAGGGTGCCGGGGTCGGCGGCCGCGGCGACCTTGATCACCTCGATCAGTGCCTCGGCCGCAATCTGGTCCGTGGAGCGGGGGTCGTCGATGATGCGGTGCGCGCGTTCCTTCTCGCCCTTCTCCACAAACCTCGGTCCGCCGGTGCGGGGCCCGGTGGTCCGCAACAGGAAGTCCCGGAAGTAGGCACCGTTCTCCGGGTCCAGTTCGAAGCTCCCGTGCAACATGCCGTCGGGCTTGTCCCACACCCGCAGGTACTGGCGGGCGCGCATGGCGTCGGCCCGGGAGGCGACTCCGGCTGCATCGATGGAGTCCCGACACTGCCGCGCCGCCTTCGCGGCCTGGTCGGCGTTCCCGGTGCAGCACTGGGCGATCAGGGCAACGACCGCGTCGGCGAGCATCTCCTCGGTGACCCCGATCGCCGGTTCGCCGAGGCCCCGGCGAATGGCCGTGGCCGCGTCCGTGCTGAGGGTTCCATCGGCGACTGCTGTGCCGAGCGGCGCGAACCAGGGCACGTGCACGTCCACCGGCGGCGCGTCCGGGTGCTCACTAGAGTGAGTCTCGGCCTGCTTTTGGCGTTCGCGGGCGGTTTGGGCTTCGGTGGCCATGGTTCCGGCCTCGATCAGGCGGCGGGTGTCGGCCTTCGTGCCGCCGCCACCTCCGCCGAGCGCCTGCACGTGGTCCTCTGCGGAGCCGTAACCCTTCTTTCTGGCGAGGCCCTCGCGGCCGAGCTGCCAGTCGGAGCGGGCGGCGACATTTGCCGCCGACAGGGCGAGGTACGTGGCGACCTCGCGGGAGAGGCGCGCGATGGCCCGATGGGTGTTCTCCGACTCGTCGTCGGAGAGCTCCGCGAATGACGCCGCGGCTATGTTCGATCGGGCCAGCGACCCGGTCAAACCAACGAAAACACCTTCGATGGTGGTTGTCATGAGATAAGTGTGACAGGCACCACTGACACTGACCGGTGGCCGATTCGAGCGTTGGCCTACGTCGCTTCCGTGGAACCACACGGACGCCGCACCTCGTGACGGCATCCGGGTCCGGTGCTACAACGCCGGCGTCATGCCCGGCCGGTCGAACTGCCACCCGACACGTCGACGCTACCGAAAAGCCTCATCAAGCTCCGCCTCGCGTGGGTCGCGGCCGGTGGTGAGCGCGTACGCGACGGCCGCCTGGATCGACCCGCTCGCGGCATCCACGTGGGTGTCGAAACCCAGCCGCTTCGCCTCGCTGGCGCGCTGTTTGGCCGCGGACGTGCCGCGGATTTCGCCGGCCAGGCTGATCTCGCCAAAAGCCACGACCTCGTGCCCGATCGGCAGCGATGTCATCGCCGAGGCAATCGCCAGGGCGATGGCGAGGTCGGCGGCCGGTTCGGTGAGGCGGATCCCTCCCACGGTCGACACGTACACGTCCATGCCGGAGAGGTCCATGTTGACGCGCTCCTGCAGCACGGCCAGCAGCATGGCCACACGCGAGGCGTCGATCCCACTGGTGACGCGCCGCGGGTTCGGGGCGGAGGTCTTCGTGACGAGCGCCTGCACCTCAACGGGCATCGCCCGGCGACCCTCCATGGTGATGGTGACGCACGTGCCGTACACCGGCTCGGCGCCGCGGCTCAGGAACAGCCCGCTCGGGTCCGGTACCTCTTCGATACCCTCACCCGTCATCGTGAAGCAACCCACCTCGTCGGTGGGACCAAAACGGTTCTTCAGCGCGCGCACGAAACGCAGGGCGGTCTGCCGGTCGCCTTCGAACTGACACACGACGTCGACCAGGTGCTCCAGCACGCGCGGTCCCGCGATCGAGCCGTCTTTGGTGACGTGGCCCACGAGCAGCACGGGCAGGTCGCGGTCTTTGGCCAGGCGAATCAGCGTGGAGGCCACCTCTCGCACCTGGCTGGGCATGCCCGCAGAGCCCTCGGAGAGTGCGCTCGACACCGTTTGTACCGAGTCGACAATGAGCAGGTCGGGTTTGATCGCGTCAATCTGGCCGAGAATGGTGCCGAGGTCGGTTTCGGCGGCGATATACAGCTCTTCCTGCAGGGCGTTGGTACGTTCGGCGCGCAGGCGCACCTGGTTCACGGACTCCTCGGCGCTCACATAGAGCACGCGGGATTTGGCCGCCGCGGCCTTGGAAGCGACCTCGAGCAGCAGGGTGGACTTGCCCACGCCGGGCTCACCGCTGAGCAGAATGACCGAGCCGGGAACGATGCCACCACCCAGCACACGGTCGAACTCGTTGATTCCGGTGGGCCAGTGATCGGCGGCGTCCGTTCGGGCGTGCGTGATGGGGCGGGCGATGTCGTCGCCGACGACCGGCGTTGCCTTGAGCGAGCGGATCACGCCGGCCGACTGACCGGCGTCTTGCACCGTGCCCCACTGCTGGCACTCGCCGCAGCGGCCGGCCCATTTGGGTGTGGTCCAGCCGCACTCCGTGCAGCGGAAGTTGGAGACGAGTTTAGCCATGCAATCGAGCCTAGCCGCGGCCTCCGACAGTCTCCGGCGCGGGGCCATCGCTGGGGGTGAAACGGCTGTCGACCAGTGCGGTGAGAGACGGGAGGAAGGCGTCGGCCCAGACGCGGTAGCCGAGATCGTTGGGGTGAAACAGGTCCTTCGCCACGTGCGTTGCCACACTGCGCAGTCCCGATCGTTTTGTGGCAGCGTGCAGGGGCACCACGGTCAGGCCCAGCTCGGCCGCAACGGCGTGCACGACGCCGTTGGCCACGGCCACCTTGCGCTCGGCCGACGGCAGGTGAAAGCAGGGCAGTTCCGCCACGAGCGCATGGCTCGGAAGTGCCCCGAATACGCGACGAATTCCCGCTTCGAACAGGGCGGCATCCCACTGCGCAATGTCGTTCGCACCGATGGCGACGGTGACGAGGTCGGGGGAGAGGGTTCCGAATCGAGGCAACTGGTCGCGCACGGCGAGGTCCACCGTGGCACCCGACACGCTGAGATTGACCACGCGCACCGTACGGCCGGTGCGGGTCCGCACCTGGTCGGCGAGAAGCCCCACGTAGCTGTTGTTCGGGCGGCTCGCACCGATCCCCTGCGCGGCGCTGTCGCCGACTGCCACGTAGAGCAGCTCGCCGCGCTCCTTGGCATGGTTGCGCCACCACAATGAGTGCACGGGAAGGGTTTCGTTCAGGTCGGCGGCGCCGATCGCCAGTCGCTCACGAAACCCCTTGAGCTGCAAAGCTGCGGCCGTGCCGATGCCGACCGCAATGAAGGCGGCACGCATGCCGGGACTCAGAATTCTCACGAGCTGAGAGTACAGCGACCAGATGAAACGGGGAAGGGAGAATCTCGATTCGCGCGGGGCCGCAGAGTGAACTAAGCTCTCTCCCGGTACCGTGTCCGAGCGGCCGAAGGTGCGACTCTCGAAAAGTCGTGTGGGGGAGACTCCACCGTGGGTTCAAATCCCACCGGTACCGCCACGAAAAACCCCCTACAGCCCAGTGTTTCACTGGGGAGTAGGGGGTTTCGTTTTGCCCGGATGGTCATTTTGCCCACATTTTGCCCACACTTCAAAAAATTTTGGACATAGAAAAGACTCCACATCGTGATCACACGGCGGTTTCGGGCAAGTCCAGGTCGCGCATATTGCGGCCAGTGAATTGTCGAGAATTCGGTTTCTTTCGGCGTCCCGGATCGGCAAAGCGGTCGTTCTCCGCGTTGCTGGTGAGCTGGTTGAAACTAGACCGAAGTCGAACCAAACGTCGTCGTGGAACGCATGCGCGCTTCGTCGAGGGCGTTGCCGACGCGATCCAGGTCATCGTCAAAGAGGTCGGCATAGGTATCCAGTGTCATCGCGGCGGACGAGTGCCCCAACATTCGCTGAACGGCTTTCACGTTTGCGCCGGCCGAAATCGCCAGACTTGCCGCCGTGTGCCGGAGGTCATGACGGGTGATCGACGGAAAATTGGGATCGTCGATCTGACACTTCTTGAGCGCCGCCATCCACCAGCCGCGGCGGCTATCTGGCGGTCGAACAAACGCGATGCCAGTGCCGAAGACCAGGCTGTCTGCCGCTTTGCCGGTACATAATTCCTTCAGTGGGGCCGAGAGAAATCCTGGAAAGGGGACGCTTCGGGACTCGTGCGACTTTGGCGTTCCCAGCACGAAAGCCCCGCCCACACCCACAGCATTCAGGTGCACGTTTGCTCGTCGGCGGGTAAAGTCCAGGTCTTTGACCCGCAGTGCTGTCATCTCACCCCACCGGAGGCCGGTATACGCGAGGAATTCGACCATTGTGCTGTTCCTTGGACAATGACTGGCCAAGAGAGCAACCTGCTGGTGGGATAGGTAAATGTGTTCCTTGCCCACTTTTCGAGGGAGCTTCACGCCGCGCGCAGCGTTGGACAGCACGCGACGGTCACGTACCGCTACGTCGAGGATCGAGGCCAAGACTCCGTAGGCGCGCAGCACAGATGTGGGGCTCATCTTTCGCACGAGATGCATATCCGTGACCCACGTTTGCACGTCGCTGTAGCGAACGTCAGCGACAGGGATGGCCGCCCACCGCGGCGCTACGTGCAGGCGCCAAGCAATTTCAAGAGGCCGAGCAGAAGATGCCTTCAGATGACCCCGGTGCGTCAGCCAATCGTCACCCAGCCGCCCAATTGTGATGCGCCCGGTCGAGACGTCGACAAACTCACCCCGCGACTTCGAAACCTCCGTTGAAGCGAGAAAACGCTCAGCCTCAAGTTTTGTTCTGAAGCCTCGCTTGTCGGTTTGCGAACGATCGGGCTTGCGATACCGCACACGGTAACGCTTGCCAGAGGCTGTCTCATACGCCGAAATCGTTCCCATGACCTCACCTCGGGATACTCAATGATCGTGATTCTAGACTCACTCTCCTCGCACCCACCGACATGTCGATAATGCGCTTAGTCGACCCAACCTTCGAGGCACCAGCCGGCGGAGACAAGGTAGGACGTGAGCTGCGCGATGCGCCGGTCGGCTTCCTTAAGTCGGCCCTTGGTCGTGTCCCCAGCGTGGTCGCCTCCGCCGGTGTCGATCGCGGCATCGAGTTTGGCTGCCAGTCTCCTGCGCTCGCGGATCTGTTCGTGCAGTTCTCGCATCGCGTGCAGCTGGGTGCGCTCGGAACGCTCGGCGAGGGTCCTCCACTCGTAGGCGCCGTCGGGCTCGCCTGAGATCCAGGCATCGAACTGGACCACGGTCATGTCATCGAAGCTCGAGCTGAGGTTCGCGATGTCGAGACGGGCTGATGGTGTGGCGATAGGGGTGAGCAGGAAAATCGGCGTGACCCGGAGAGCTTTGGCGATGTTCAGGAGTTGGCTGACGAGAAGGTCGTCCTTACGGCCGGCTTCGATATTCTGCACGATCGATTCGGTGACATTGTCACCCGGGATGAGGTCGGCCAAGGCTTTGGCCGACCGGATGCCGTGCTGTTTGCGGATCGCATGGATGCGGTCGCCGATCCCAACCTGCGCCAGAAAGTTCGTCACGCGCACAGAGTACAACTTGAGGCCGCCACCCCGACGGCTCACACGCGGACGACCGTTATTCGGCCCTGACTTAGCGGCCTACTTGACCCATCCTTCGAGGTCCCAGCCCGCGTCGGAGAGATAGCTGCTGAGCTGGTCGATCCGCCGGTTTGCCTCGGCAAGTCGTTCCTGAGTGGTGTCCCAGATCGCAGGACCGGTGCTGACCTCGCCGGGCGGTGTGAGTTCCGCCTCGATGACCATGTTGGTGGTGAGACGGTGGCGCTCGCGCAGGCTGGCGAGCAGCTCGCGCATGGCCTCGAGCTGCGAGCGTTCGGCGCGTTCAGTGAGGTCACGCCACCGGTAGGTGCCATTCGTTTCCCCGGAGATCCAGGCATCGAATTCAGCGACGGTCATTCCCTCGAAGGTATCGCTGAGGTTGACCAGGTCGAGCGGGTCCTGTGGGCGTCCGATCGGTGCCAGGAGAAAGACCGGTGGGACGCGTAGGGCGTGGGAGATGTTCAGGAGTTGGCTGACCGAGAGGTCTTGTTTGCGGCCGGCTTCGAGGTTTTGCAGGATGGCTTCGGTGACGTTTCCGCCGGGCATGAGGTCGGCGAGGTCCTTGGCGGAGCGGATGCCATGCCGTTTCCGGATGGCTTGAATCCGCTCGCCAATGCCAGACTGCCTCACAAAACCTGTCATGTCGACACCGTACAGGGATTGACCCTTGTCAAACAGTCAGAAGCGTTTTATTGTGATCGCAACACGAGATAACGAGTGTCTCGTGTCAACGAAGGGAAGTAGTGATGAGTGAAGAATTCGTTCTCCCGATTGTCGCGGCGGAACTCACCGGCTTGACTGTCGGCGGCCTGGCTCAGCTGCGCTATAACGGCCGCGGTCCCCGGTTCTACAAGCCGACCCCGAAGAAGGTCCTCTACAAGAGGTCCGAGATCATCGCTTGGATCGAGGCGAGCGCCCAAGTGCAGACGGGCGAACCCGCCCTCGTGGCCCGGTGAGGCCGCTCCTCCTGCTGCCAGCGCCGAGAACGCCGGCTGGCGGTAGGCCAAAGAAAAAGCCCCGGGTTGCACCCCGGGGCAAGGATCGAACACCCGCAAAGGATCTGATCTATGACCAGAGTACTGAAATTCTGCCATCTCGCAATGCTTCGCACCCGACCTGGTGGGTGAGAGCGCGGTGGGCCTCTATGCGGCGAAGGGTGCCGTTCTCGTGGCTGCACGTTTGGGTTTGGGGCACGCGGCGACCCGGCTATTGCTGCACATGGCGCTGGAAAGCTGGGACGACACCGACAACCCAGGTAATCAACCGCCGCGCCGGTACTTCGCATCCCGAGAATCATCGGCGATCGCCCTGGGTTATCTGGCTCCTGACAACGGATCAGAATCGGCACACCATTCGGTCAAGCGGGCGATTGCAGAACTCGTCGCCAGCGGCGCTATCGAGAGAGTCAGCTCCGGCCATCGCGGCCACAATGCCGAGTTCAATCTGCTCGTCGACAGCAGAAAACCGGGCGGTCACCGGGGGTATGAAACTAACGTCATTCCGATGCTTCGGCGAGGACGTTTGGGGGCCGGCGAGCGGCCCCCGTAGGGGGCCGTTTAGCGTACCTATAGGGGGCCAGATCTGGCCCTATAGGGGGCCGCTGACTGGCCCCCCTAACAGTACTAACAGGACAAACAAAATATTAACAGTACGCGCGCGCGACAATCGCCTGTGGATAACGTGCCTCAAACGCCCGCCGACTGCCCCTCGATCGCAGCCACAAATGGCTCGACGTGACACCGCGTAAAACACCATTTGTGACCTGTCCGGCCGATCACCGTAGCTCGCTTCGCGCCTCCGTTCCCAGATTCTCAGACGCGGTCGCAGGCTCCCTTATTTCGTCAGAGATTCAGTGCACTCGGGGCCCTCTCGCTCGCTATCGATTTCTCTCGCCGGACGGCACAAAAAACAGTTGGTCGAAGAACCCAAGGCCAACGACATCCCATAGCAAGTCAGCGTTCGACTCATTGAAGGAGAAGCACTCATGACCACACGCACCATCATCGGCAACCTGGCTCTCGACCCCGAGGTCGTCACAGCCGGCAGCATCCAGATCACCAAACTGCGCGTCATCGAAAACACCGGCGAATACCGCGGCGGAAAATGGCTCGCCCACGACGCCGCAACCACGCACTTCGTGGAAGCCAAGTTCGAGCTCGGCCAGAACGTCGCCGCAACCCTGCACAAGGGCGACCTTGTCATCGTTGTTGGCCGCGAACACACCGACAGCTGGGGCGACGACCAGGCCCGCCAATACGGCCGCGTCATCGACGCCGACAACGTCGGACCCGACCTCAACCGGGCCGTCGCCACCGTACGCCGCAACTCCAAGCCCGACACCGAATAGCCATCCAGGGTGGGCTGCACTCGCGGCCCACCCACACAACCTCGTGAAAGGAGCACCACCATGAACGACCACGACAGCGAACTGATCACCCGGGCGAACGAACTGGCCGACACCGCACGCAGCCTGGCACACGCGACTCGAGCGATCGACCGGCCCTACGACTCCTACCTACTGCTCGGATGCCTCACCGCCACCCAACGCTCGCTCGGCCAGGTTTACGACCAGCTCGCCAACTGGCACAGCACCGTCATCGACGGCGTCGAGTACAACGGTGAAGACGGCTGCGGCGCCGGCTGCGCACCCGGCGTCGCCCGCGCCGAACTCGGCCTCCGCGACGCCGCCCAATTCGCCAGCATCGTCGAGGATGCCCTCGTGCAAGCCCACAACGCCAACAGCGTCGTCCGCTGGTTCGACGCCGTGGAAAGGTCTCCGCGAACTTAGCGACTAACGTTCTCGTTGAGCAGGAAGCGTGGTTCACGCTGCAGCGGCTAGGGCAAAGAAGCGCGGAATCAAGCGGTGCCTCGATATCTTCCGCGCTAAACTGCGCTGGTTACCGAAACAGGGGGGATTGATTTCATGACTGCGACAACATGTGCGTGGTGCGCCGCATACTCCACGATGATTCGCTACCACGACTCGATAACCGTCGACATGGACGAAGCTTCCACGGAGCATCAGTTCCAGGCCCCATTTCAATGCAGTAACTGCAAGCGTTTTAGCATCGGGGAGGTTTGGGGCGACCCAGGACAATCCGCTCCACACGCGAACAACACCTCCTTTTGGGACCGCAATACGAAGCATATTTCTTGGACGCCCAAGACGATTGGGGGGAAGAAATTTCCCGATGTTCCAGAGCACATAGCGTCCGCTGCTGATGAAACGTATATGTGTCATTCGATCGGCGCATTTCGCGCGGCTATTCTGCTCGCGCGCGGAGTCGTTGAAGCGACTGCCAAGGACAACGGAATCACCTCCGGGACGCTTCACGCGAAAATTGAGGGCATGCACGCTGCAGGAATCGTACGGAATTTCACTCGCGATGCGGCTCACGAATTGCGCTTCCTCGGTAACGACATGGCCCACGGGGATTTTGTTGATCGAACGGATGTCGACGATAGTGAGGCGGTGCTGAGCGTGATGGCAGAGATTCTCAATGAGGTGTATCAAGGCCCAGCGCGTGTGCTCCGAATGCAGACTAAGCGCACCGCTGAAAATTAGGTTGGCCCGCGGATTTTGGGTCGGCTCTGGCGAACGGTTGCGTGGCAAGAGCAACGCTCTTCGGCGATCTAGGGATGCTGTTTCAGCCAGCTGATCTTGACAGCTGCTGCTTCCACCTATTCGTTTACCTATTCACCGGCAGCGAATAGGTAAACGAATAGGTAAGGGGTCTCTTTCCCTGTCCCACCACCACCCCCGCGCTGCGCTCGCTTCCCAACCTCCCACACCCATCGTTCCTCAGTGTGTAGGAGGTTGGGAAGTAAAGGGGTGGTGGTGGGACAGGGAAAGAGAAGAAAAAAGTAGAAGAAGAGAAAACAGAAGTACAAAAACAAAAGACAAAAAACAGAAGAGAAAACAGAGAAAGAACAAGAACAAAAGACAGGAAGAAAGTAGAAAAAATGGGGCAGGAACAGCAGCGAGGCGAACCGAAAATGCGTGAGCTGACAGCGGCGACGCAGTAGAACGAGCAGGACAGGCAAAGTGACGAGCGGATGCGATCAAGGAGCAGGGCTCAGGTCGAAAATGCGCGGTGTGGCATGCCGGGTGCTGTCGGTGGCCGGGTGGAGAATCGTCTCGTAGACCTTGAAACGTTGTCAGTGCGGAGGCTGAATGATGGTGCAGGTGACGGAGCGCGACGAAGCACTTCTGGCATGGCTGGACGTCGTTCGGCTGGCCGATATGGACGCCGTGCGGTGGGCGCTGGGCGCCCTCTCCGGCGCTGGCGAGCCGGTGACGTTGCGGCGGGCGCAGCAGTGGGCCGCGCGGATGATCGGTACCGGACTGCTGGACCGGGGCCGAGTGGCGTATCGAGACGGGTCGGTCGTGTGGGCCACGCATCTGGCGATCGGGAAGCCCCCGCCGAACTTGTTTCGGCAGACGACCCGGCATGAGGTCGCTGTCGCGACGGTGTCTGCCCGCTACCTGGCTCAGGGGTTCACGTGGCGGCGGGACCGCAAACCGAACAGCATGCGTGAGCATCAAGCTGATGGGGTGGCCGAGCGTGACGGGATGGTCGAGTTGGTGGAGGTGGAGCTGACGCCGAAGACGTGGCAGCGGTACCAGTCGATCTGCCAGAACCATGCGTATCGTCTGGCTCATGAGGGGATTGATCGGGTGTCGTATTTCTGCACGGCGGACGCTGATCGGGCGGTGACACGGGAGGCGGATAAGCACCTGGTCCGCACCGACCGACCCCGTTTCGTTTCCCAACACTCCCTCGACGCACGCGGGTACTGGACCGGCGCCGAACTGGACGCCGGTGCCTACGCCACCGCCCACGGCCGGACCGACCTCCTGGTTGAACTCGATAGCACGAGCGGGTGGGGCGCAGCGCAGGCCACCTCATGAGCGGTACCGTCGCTCCGGCCGAGACGGACGCCACCAGCGACATGATCGCCCGGCTCCTCGGCGCTGCGTTCGCGCTCGGTGTCGTCGTAGTTGCGTTGCCCCTGGTCGTGCCCGTTGTGGCGAGTCGGATTGCCGGCGACGTGATCGCGACGAAGACCCGGTTCTGGGTGGTGTGGCGATGGCAGTGGGTCGTGAACACCATCGGCATCCTGCTGGTCGCCGGGCTCATCATCTGGGAGGGCTTCCTGTTGGTGGGCTGGATCCGCTCCGGCGGCGCGACCGTATTCTTTGACGGAGACAAGTGGTGGGCGCAGCTCTGGCCCATGTTTGGCCCGTGGGCCGTAGCAAACTTTTTCGCCGGGGTGTTGCTGCTGCCGACGGCGTGGTCTCTGCGCCGGCGGAAGATCGCCGAGCAGGTACGGTCCCGGCGGGTATCGAACGTAGTGCGGCAGGAGAAGATCGAGACCGCCCGTAAGCGCGCCGCCGACAGCAGTGTGGCTCACCGCATCGGCGTGCGCCTCGAAACCGAAACGGGCCGCATCATCGGCACCACCCGCCAAGCCGTCACCGTGCCGCTAGCCGTCGGCGGCCAGCGGCAAGCGTTCGGGGTGACCAGCCGCGTGACGGTGCGGACGCTCGCCGACCGGTTCTATGACATGCGCCGGGTGCGCGACTGGGTCGACGCGACCGGCAAATACCTAGTGCTACCGCCAACAGCGTCGTCCGTTCGAGCGTTGATCATCGCCGAGTCCGGCAGCGGGAAAACCGTCCTCATCAACGGTCTCGTCCTGTGCGCGCTGGAGTACGGATGGCCGGTCTTCGTCATCGACGCGAAGGGCGACCCGGCCGACGCCGAGAACCTCGTTGCCGTGGCCGAAACCTACGGACGGACCGCAACTACGGGCGGCACCTGGAACCTGTTCAACGGCACCGCTGACCAGGTGACAGCGAAGCTGATGCGGCTCATGCCGGTCCCGGACGGCGCCAACCAGCACTACCTGGACGAGATCCGTGGCGTGCTGCAAATGGTGCAAGGGCGGTCGCCGCTGCGCAGCATCGCCGACCTGCGGGAGCGCCTGACGTATCCGGCCCGGTTCGTGGAGGATACAGTCGACCTGCCGCTGATCAACAAGCGTGTTGAACGCGATGGCGCGACCGCGGGAACACGCGCATTGCAGAGCCTGCTGGTGGCGTTGCGGCCGATGCAACGCTGGATCGGCCAAGACGGCTGGTCCTACAACGCACCGAAAGCCGACGTGACGGTGATTCCGCTATCGCCGGTCGATGATGCCCAGGCTCGGCTGGGCGATCTGCTGTTGCTGGACCTACGAAACTTCTTGGCAGCCCGGCTGGAGCGGCGTGATAAGTCCCCGGTGGTTGTCATCGTCGATGAGTTCCCGCAGCTGGTGACCGGGTCGCAGGACCCGGGCGACACCGCGGGGAGCCTGTTTGAGACGGCGCGCAGCGCGGGCGTCGGTCTGGTCCTGGCGACGCAGAGCCCGGCGGGTTTGTCGAACGATGAGGTTCGGCGGCGTCGTGCGTTGACGAGTGGGGCGGCGTTGATCTTTGGCCGGTCCAAAGACCCGGAGGATGTGGTGAAGTATGCCGGGACGGTGATGCGGATGGAATCTGCCGGCCGCGCCACCGGTGAGGAGCTGGGCAGCGCCCGCGCCCAGCACACCTACGTCATCCCGCCGCAGGACGTGCGCGAAGCCGCCGACGGGGCGTTCTGGATCGTGCAAGGCGGTGCGATCGCCCCCTTTCGTGCGCTGCCCAACCGGCAGATGCACACACCACCGTCTGTGCCGATGACGCCTCAGTCGGCCGTCGCCGAGCGTGATGATGTCAGCCAGATCGAGCAGCTCGATGTTGTCGAACCGGAGGAATCGGGGAGCGCCGCCTGACTGGTGCCGGCGGCGTCCCACCACGATCAGAGCCGGTCGACGTTGTCGATGGTGACGACGCAGCGAACGCCATAGTCGCGGATGAGGCGGCGGCAGCCAGCATCCACCGCGCTGGAAGCAAGACCGGGTACTGCACCGCAGGGACGTCTCAGCTCCAGGGCGGTTATTGCGGTGCCCAGCGCACCGGACTGGTCCTCCGCCTCGACAATGACGGTCTTCGTCGTCAGTGCCGCCAGAAGCCGGTTGCCCCGTTGCAACCTCCACACCGCCGAGGAGGTCCCTGGTGGGATCTCACTTGCCACGACGCCGCGCGTCGCGGCCGCGTCGACCAGCTCAGTGTTCTCCGCAGCGGCCGTCTCATCCAGGCCGGTCGACAGGACGACCACGTTGCGGCCGGCGAATGCCCGGCCGGTGGCGAGTACCGCGGCGTCGATCCCGCGAGCTGCGCCGGAGGCGATCACCCATCCGCGTTCGCAAAGCCCAGAGGCCAGGTCCACGCACACGTGCTGGCCAAAGGAGGTCGCGAACTGCGTACCTGTCAGTGCCACGCTCGAAGCGCTCAAAAGGGAAGCATCCCCGCGAGCCCATAGAGCAAACGGGGCTGCATCCCCGAAATCGTTCGCGGATGTCGGCCAGCTCGGGTGTGCCGGGGTGAGCAGCTCGTACTCGCCGTCGACCGTGCGGCGGATCGTATCGACGACCAGGTCGACCGAGTATCGCGGCAGTGTGGTTGATCGCAGCTGCGCGATGGTCCCGTCTCGTCCAGCCGCAGTCTCGGCGTCTGGGGTGAGGAGAGCGGTGAGGGCCGGTTCGGCTCCATATCGTGCGATAAGCGCGCCGACGTGACGGTCGCCGGGTTCAGCGATGGTGGCCCAGGCGGTGCGGGCGATGGTGTCGTGACTGATGGGGCTGTTCGTGGTGGTGCCTTGGCTGATGGTGTCGATAACCGCAGCGATGGTCATGATGGTGGCTCCCTCTCCTGGACCGAATATTTTGTTTGCCTTCCGGCGAGAGAAATCGATAGCGAGCGGGAGAGCCGTAGTGCCCAGAATCTCAGGCGAAATAAGGGAGCCTGCGACCGCGTCTGAGAATCTGGGAACGCAGGCGCGAAGCGAGCTACGATGACCGGCCGGAAAGGTCAAACAAGCCCCTGAAAACAGGCCGCGAATGCGGCTCAAAATTTGGGGTTTGCAGCGGCGACAGCCGCTTCCGCACAGGTCTTTGCATCGTCCAGCGGTCGCCGCACGTTAGCTCACGACACGGCTAATGAGGGTTCGGAGGTGTTGTTGCGCTCAGGATTATTGAAGTGATTTTCTGTCTTCTGGGGGTGTGTCACCACCAATGTCAGAGGTGAGCATTACTCTCGACATAGACGGCGACGACGCCGCACAGAAAGGGAATCGTGACGGTGCACACCCGGTCCGCTCGAACGGATAAGACAGCCCCGCTGGCAGGAATATGCCCGGCTGTTGCCACAATCCGCCGCCGCCCGGCCAGCCCCGTAACTGATTCTGCGTGTCGCGTCGTTGTGGTGATTGACGAGCACCGTATCGAGTCCTAGAGAGGGAGATTTACTTGTGTCCAGTCAGAATCAGGCAACAACGACACAGACCACGAACCAGCACACCGACCCACCCGTGAGCACCGCCTTTCGCGGCGCCTCACGCGCCCAGGGCTACATCGAAGCGGATGCCCCCACCAACGAACGCCCTGCCGCCACAGCCCCAGAGGTCCGGGCCGTCGACGCGACTGGTAAACCGTCCACCGCGACGCCGAAGATGCCGGCGGGAATCCGGTCGGAGCCGGCTCTGGCCGACCTTTTCGGCAGGTCCGACCACAACCTCGGACGGCTCTCCACCGCCCCGCCGGTGCAGGGCGCGCAGCGCGGCCTGCGCGGCATGCTCTCCCGGATTGGATTCACGATGTCGCCGGGGCCGGCGGAGCTGGCCGAGCGGGAGCAGGCCGAGGCGCTGCGCCGGGATGAGGAAACGATCCGGCAAGCGACCTGGACTCGCGCGGTGAGCGTGTTGGTCGCCAACCAGAAGGGCGGCGTCGGCAAGACACCGTCGGCGATCATCGCCGGCGGCGTCCTCGCCGCCGCCCGCGGCGGGTCAGTGTGCATCCTCGAGGTGTCCGACGACCCCGGCGCGCTGTCGTTCCGGGCGGAGGGGAACCCGGCCCACGGTATGGGCGAACTCGTCCGCGACGTGAACACGATCAGCAGTGCCGGGCAGCTCGCCGGCTACACCGCCCCACAAACCTCGTTCGCGTCCGTGATCGGCACCGTCCGGCGTCGGCCACGCCTCACCCACGACGACGTGACTGCTGTCGCGGCGGTCGTTGACCAGTACTACGGCATCCGCGTCATGGACAGCGGCAACCAGCCCTCCTCGTCCGCGTTCCAGGGCGCGGTCGATACAGCTGACGCGCTGGTGATTCCGGTGTTCAACGCTGGGGATGCAGTGTTGGAAGCAGTCGCGCTGCTGGATGTGCTCCGCTCGGCCGGCGGCAAGGCCGCTAGCCTCGCCAATCACGCCACGATCCTGCGGTTGACCGATGGGCGGCCGGAGAACCGGCAGGTTGTCGACCGGGTCGACCAGATCATCGAAGACGCTGGCGTCGAGCAGGTGTTCACCATCCCCTACGACCCGCACATTGCTGAGCGTGGGCAGATCACCCTCGATCACCTCGAACCGTCGACCAGGCGGGCGTTCGCCGCCGCGGCGGCGGGCGTCGTGCGTACCCTGCAAGCCACCGTCCGATAGCCGCGAAAGGCGAAGCGCCATGCTCACAGAATCCCTGCAGACCCTCGTGGGCACCGTGGTGCGCACGATTGACAATCCGCTCGATGGCATCCTGCCGGACTTCACCATTTTCGGGACGGAGTTCACCTCGCTCTGGCAGAAGCTCCTCGCCGGGGTGTGGGGGATCGGCATCATCCTGGCGATCGTGTTCCTAATCATCGGCATCATCAAGATGGCCAGCGCGTCCAGCGGCGGCAACCCCAACGAATATAAGACCGCCCGCAACCAAGCCATGTGGGCCGGCATCTCCCTTGGCGTGCTCGCCGCCCTCGCCGTCATTGTTGGCGCCATCCTCGCCGTCTTCGGATAGGAGCACCCGTGCACGCGACCGCACCGCCCACACGCCGCACCTGGCCCTGGATCGTCGGCGCCGCCATCCTCATCGGTGCCCTCATCATCGCCGGTGCCGTCTATTTCGGCGGCCAACGCGGCACGGCCACACCCACACCCGACCCGACAACCCCAGCAGCGACCAGCACGCCGACGCCGAGCACGACACCGGTCGACGCGGAGCCGACCGGATGCCTCGGCGGCGACACACGCGACGCCGCAATGGTCCTCGCCGCGCAGCAAGCCGCACCGCACACGACCAATGGTGCCGTCGACTTCGCCGCGTCATTCGTGCGGTGGATCCAACGCTTCCCATATCCGAGCGCCGATGACGCGGCCGCTGTCGGCGGCAGCGCTATGGCGCGCGATTCTGTAATGAGCGACCTCCCCGGTTATCTGTCTGGTCAACCCGACTTGTCGGGCGGCGTTGTCGGTCCTGGGGTCACGTATTACATGAGCACCATTCCTGGCGTTTGGAACGTGGAGTCGGCGACCGATGATCGGGTTGAAGTATCGGTCGGCACTGCTTTTGTTATTGACGGAGCGCTCAGTCCCACACTGAACTCGGCCATCACGGTAGTGACGGTGTGGGAAGACGGGCATTGGGAAATCTTCGATGCGGACGGCAATCGTTCGCCCGAGAGCCTGTACTCGGTGGGGCGGCCATTTACGGAGGGATGCTGATGCTCGCGCAGGCAGTCGTACTCGCGACCGATGACGGTTGGTGGAACCCGGTTCAACCTATCGCCGATGCCTTCAACACCGCAGTCGGTGTCGCGTCGTATTGGTCGGACCCGTGGGGCAATACGTTCAAGATGCTGCGTGATACCGCGCAGGGAATGAGCCGGGACATTATGCCGGCATTGACGAGCGCGACGCTGCCGGACCTGTCAGCGGATTGGTTCATCAACGCCTACAAAATCAGCTTTGCCACGGCGATCTTCGTCGCCGTCCTGCTGCTGATACCGCAAGCCGTGCGCACCGCGCGCGGCGCGCAAGCGGGCCGCGATCTCGTTGAGTCCGTCGGACTGTACTTTGGAACATTCCTGGTCGGGGCCATGTTCGGGCCAATGTTCGGGATGATTCTGATCAACTTCTTTCACGCCCTGACCGATGTGTTCGTCGCTGCCGGGTTGACCGGGACGACGGATACGATCACCGCGCAGCTCGGCACGATGATCAAGCAGGCTGATCCGGTCGGTATGACCGGTGGAGTCGTGATGGGCGTCATTCTGATGGTCTGCATGATCATTGGGCTCTTCCTCGTGCTCCTGATGCTTCTGGTGCAGCTGGTGACGCTGTATTTTACCGGTGTGCTTCTGCCGCTCGGGCTGGTGTGGATCATCGACAAGAACAAGCGCTCCTTCGGCTTGAAGATCGCTGGGTTGTGGATTGGGATTCTCGCCGCTCACCCGCTGCTGTTTCTGCTGCTGGGCTTGGCTTTCTCGATGACGGCCAACCAGCTCAACGCGTTCGGCAATAACTTCAGCATCCAATCGATGGTGTCGCTGCTGGTCGCCATCATCGGTCTGCTGATGGCGGCACTTTCGCCGTTGCTGTTGATGAAGTTCGCGCCGATCATTCCGATGGCCTTCGGTGGCACGACCGGTCCATCCGTGGACGTGAGCAAGCACATCGGAGCGCAGAACATGACGGAAGCGACCGAGCGCTACGGCCAACCCTCCAGTCAGGATCGGCCCTCGACGACGACGAAGGAGTCCACGGATTCCACGACCGAGCGGGTCTCGGAATCCTCGACAGGTCAGGGGAGCCTCTCGGAGGTCATCGGCAATCGCGCTGCTGCTGCCTCAGCGGGCTCGGGTGCGGCAGGTGAGGGGGCGACGATCGGCGCCGGCCGGGCAGCAACCGCCACCGCAGGAGCTGAGGGGGGCAGTGCGGCTGCCGCCGGAGGCGCCGCTGCGGCCGAGACGGGGCTCGCCGCTGCGGGGACTGCGGAGTCGGCGACCGGCGCGGGCGCGGTCGTCGGCGTCCCGACGCTGATCGCGGCGGCGGGCATCGCCGCTGCGCATAAGGGTGCCGAAGTGGTCGGGAAGGGCGTGGAGATGGTTCAGATGGCGGGGGAGCAGGCAACCGATTCGATGGATGACACCCCCACGGTTGGAGGAGATCACACATGATGACGGATCTGCACCACCGCACGGTCATCCGCTACCTAGGCGGGGAGAGTGGACACCGGTCCTTCTTCGGAGGCACGCACTCCCGCGCCCGCGTCATCTTCCTCGCGTGCTCGCTAGTGTTCGGGATGGTGTTCACCCCGCTGATCGGCTGGCCCGCCCTCGCGGTAGCGGCGGCGAGTTGCGGGGTGACGTTTCTGGTTACCGCGAAAACGCATCGCGGGTCGATCGTTGACCGGCGGCGCAAACGAGCCCGGTGGAAGAAGCGCACCCAGGCCGGCACGACCAGGTTCATGCCCTACGAGGTCGGGGCGTGGGACCAGCTCCAGCAAGCCCTCACCGACGCGCGCGCAGCCAAAGGCGCAGCAGCGCGAGAGGCGGCCGCGGAGGCGTCCCGCGCGGTGGTGGCGATGCGGGCGAACCCAGACGGGTCGGACGGGCTTGGCTGGCTGCAATACGGGAGGGGCGAGCCCGGCATCGCCTGGCACGCGCCGGTTGGGGAGCAGAGCTACCTGTCGATGACGTTCACCGTCAGCGGTCAGCTGCGGGGGATCGAATCGGCCATCGTGATGGCGCGCGCCGCCCACGGCTGGGGTGCATTCCTCGCTGCCCGTGCCGTGCCATCCGTGCTGGTGCAGGACGTGCAGGTCACGACGCGGGTGTTACCGGCGGATACCGCGCTGCAGGAATTCTGGGTGCTGAACAACCTTGACCCGGCTGCACCGGTGGACGCGGTCGCCTCCTACGAGGAAGTATTGCGCCTGACCGGAAATGACGCGATGGTGCAACGCCACTTCGTCACCGTGAACTGGCCGCTCACGCCCACGTTCTTTGACGCGGCCGCCAAGTACGGCGACGGTCGTGACGGCTGGCGGGCGTTGATGCGGCAGGAGATCGCCTCGACCAAGCGCGGCCTGGCGGAGTCGAAGATCGGACGGGTGGAAGTGCTGACGGCGCGGCAGGTGGCCGCGGTGGTGCGGCATCAGCAGAACCCGTCGCGGCCGATCGACTTCGTCGCCGACGTGCACCCGAACCGGGTCGGCGAACCGGCCGAGGAGGAGTTCTCCGCGCACATCGTCGACAGCATCGACCCGCTCACCGGGCTGCCGGTGCGGTGGTGGCACCGCACCGCCGCGATCCGTGCGGAAGCCCTCGCGACCGCGGCGCGCACGCAGCTGTGGGTGTTGGATCTGCTGATCGGGAAGGACATTCAGTTCGTCCGCTCGGTGAGCTTTCACATTCATCTGGTGCCGGCGTCGGAGGCGAAAGTCGCCGCCCGGCAAGACCTGGTCCGCGATACCGCCGAAGCCCTCTCCCGGAGGGAGGCCGGGCAGCTCGACACGGACGATACCGATGTGCACATGACGGCCGCCCGCCGGCGCCGGCAAGACCTCGTCTCCGGGTCGCAGCACCACGGCGCTGTCTGGATCGGGTTCGTGACGATCTCAGTCCAAAGCCGGGAGGAGCTGGCGCGGGCTTCCCGGCAGCTCGAGGAGACCTGCTCCACCGGCTTGGGCATTGAGAGCCTCGACTGGCTCGACTCGTATCAGGCGGCCGCGTCAGGCACGACCTGGCCGATCGGCCGCGGCCTGGTCGCATCCGCGCCGTCATTTTCCGCCCGCGTCTACAGCCGCCTCGCCGGCAAATCCGACAAGGAGGCCCTCACATGACCACACCCGACAGCCACAGCTCGCGCTCGAAGCTCTGGTCGCTGCCCGTGCTACGCCGCTTCGCACCACCCATCGAAGTCCCAGCCGACGAAGCCAGCAGCGCCGACCGTGCCGGTACCGGCAGGGCCGGCGGGGTAGAGATTGTGCCGTGGGCGCTGCCGGGCACGCCGCTGCGCACCCAGGCCGCGGCCGCGCGTCGCGGCTTCTACGCGCCCGCGCTGGCCGGCGCGCCGACGACGACGCGGCAGGCGGAGATTCTCAACACCGCGCTGATCGGCCCGCCGACCGGCACCCGCGGTGTGGTCAACGGGCGGGACGTGTTGTCGCGCACGACGATCTCCCACGACCCCGTTACCGCCTACAACTCGGAGCCGCGGGAGGTGTCGAGTCCGAACGTAATCGTGATGGGCGACGTCGGCGCCGGCAAAAGCTCCCACACAAAATGCAACTACGTCGTCCGCCCCCTGCTGCTTCAGGGCCGACGCGGGGTGGTGTTTGACAAGAAGGACCAGAACGGGGAGGGCGAGTACTCCAACGTGGTGCGGCATTACGGGTTTGAACCGATCCGGTTCACCACCGACGGCACCGGCACCACCCTGAACCTGCTCGATCCGATGATCGCCCGCGGCACCGGCGTTAAAGGGCAGACACGGCTGCTGAACATCGTCACCCGCATCGCCCGCGGCGACCAGCCCCTCAGCGAATGGGAAGAAGAAGCCCTCCGCGCGGCGCTGCGCCGCACCGTCGGCAAAGCACACGGGCGAGCCCCGGTACTCGCCGACGTGCTGCCGAACCTCGGCCTCGTCGTCGACGATGACGACTACCGCACCCTCTCGGCCACAGCCCGCGACGACCTCCACAAGGCCGGCCTGTCCGTGAAGTGGACGCTAAACGGGCTGCTCGACGAATACGCCGGCCTCCTCGACGGCGAGACATCATCGACCGTGGACCTCAGCGGCAAGCTGACCTCGTTTGATATCTCGCAGCTGCCCGACGATGGCCCGGCGGTGCCGGTGGTCATGGCGATCGGGAACATGTGGATGCTGGGTCGGCTGCGCAGCGAACGCGACTCCGCGACCACCGTTGTTTATGAGGAAGGCTGGCACATGATCGGCGGGTCGTCGGCGCAGCTGATCAAAGCCAACCAGAAACTCTCCCGCGGCCTCGGCATCTCGAACGTGTTCGTGATGCACAAAGGCACCGACATTCCCAAGGACTCACCCGGCATGGCCATCATCCAGGAAGCCCAAACCGTGGTCGTCTACCGGCAGTCCCGCCCCGAGGACGCCCTCTGGTGCCAGCAAACGTTTGGGTTCGCGCAGGAGACGGCGCGCACCATTGAGACGCTGGCGGATGGGCATTACATCTTCAAGTTCGGGTCGCACCCGGAAGCGCACGTGGAGCACATCCGCTCCGAGTGGGAGCGGCAGCTGACCAACACCGACGAGGGCCTGTCCGTCGGCACCATCTTCTAACATCATGGGCTTGGTCAAACTGCTCGCCGCCAGCCTCACCGGCCTGCTCCTGACCGTCGGCGGCACCGTCGCCCTCTCCTCCGGCACCGGCACCACCTGCGGCCTGACCGCGGTCAGCCGAGCGGATGCCGCCCAGCACGATGCTATCGCCGGGTATGGCGGCGACCAGCTCGCCAACGCCGCCGACATCATCAACGCCGCTGCCAAGCTCGGCCTCACCGCGCAGGCGCAAACCCTCGGCGTGATGACGGCGATGGGGGAGTCCAGCCTGATCAACCTCGACCACGGCGACACCGCCGGCCCGGACAGCCGCGGCCTGTTCCAGCAACGCGCCACCTGGGGATCCCTCGCGGAGCGGATGGACCCCGCTACCTCGGCCCGGCTGTTCTTCCAACGCCTGACCGCGCTGACCGGGTGGGAGACGATGACGCCGTCGGCGGCAGCATCCGCTGTGCAGATCAACGCCGACCCGGCACACTACGCGTCGTTCTTCGCGCCGGCGACCGAGATGGTCACCGCGCTGAGCGCCGGTGCCGGCGGCGCGTGCGGGGTCGGCGGGGATGCGGCCTTGCTGGCGCAGCAGCTCGTCACCGCCGCCGACAACGGGCAGCTGCGCGGCCTGGTCCCGGATCATCTGAAGGAGATCCGGTGGATCGCCAGCGGGCAGACCGTCCCGGACTGTGGGATTGACACCCGCATCCTGCAGGTGATGGTCCTGGCCGTCGACCAGTTTCACCAGGTCGGTGTCAGCGACATCAACCGCAAATGCACCGGGCAACTCCTCGGCGCCGGCACCCAGTCCTCGCACTGGATCAATGGTGGCGGTGGAGCCGTCGACTTCTACTCCCTCGGCGGCCGCAGTCTCACCGGCGCCGACGGCCAATCCCTGCGCCTAATCGGACTGCTCGACCCGGTCATGCCCACCGGGGCACGGATCGGGCAGGCAGGCTGCCGACGGGAGGCGGGCATCAACTTGGCGCTGGTGCACTTCACCCAGTTCGACGACACCTGCAATCACCTACACCTCGACGTCGCGTTCACCGACGATCCGATGACTGTTGGCTAACCGTGAGGCCCCACCCACGTCAGGGGTGATGTTTGTTCGTTCGAGGAGCATGCTGGCCCGGGCGGGCGCTGACCAACGTGCGCACGAGGTGCCGACCGGTGGGACAACTGGGCTCGGCGTTCCCTCCGGTCGCTTATTTCCTCACCCACTGGCCCCGCCACTCGGTCCCGCACTTATGGTCGCTTCCTCCCGGGCACAGCGAACCTCCGCTACCGAACAGCACCACCCCGACAGCGTGAGTGAAAGGAGCCCCTCGATGAACGAAACAGTCGGCGTCATCGTCTACACGAAACCGAACTGCCAGCCGTGCCGGATGACCAAACTCGCCCTCGACAAGCAGGGCATCAGCTACACCGTCGTCGACCTCACCGAAACACCCGCCGCCCTCACCTACGTGCAAGACGAACTCGGCTACAGCAGCGCTCCCATCGTCGTCATCGACGACCACAACCACTGGGCCGGCTTCCGCCCCGACCTCATCGCCAAAATCGGCCACTAACCACCAGGCCGATCGACGAGGCCCGCGGTAGCAGGGCCACGCGTCTGGACCCGGGTGGTGATCACCGCACGGGACGGGAGCTCGTAAACCTCGGCGTGCTCGACTCCGTGAATCGGTGGTCGTACTTCGGAGACGCCGCCTAGCACCAGACGCGACCCCGTCGGGATCGGTGGGAGACCCTGCGGGTCCTCGGACCGCAGCGCGGACGTCTTTGTCTTTTTTTGTCTGTCTGGCCGGTCATCGTAGTTCGCTTCCGTGCCTGCGTGCCCACCTGCTCGGGCGCGGTCGCAGGCTCCCTTATTTCCCCCGACCAGCCGTGCACTTCGGCACTCCCGCTCTCTATCGATTCTCTTGCCAGCCAGGCAAAAAAATCAGTTGAGCGGAGAGAATCATGCACAAGTTGCCCGTCACCACCCGTCCCGAACGCACCAGCGATGACATAGCAGCCGACCGTAAAGCAGCCACCGCATTCTTCGCCCGATACGCGACCACCGGCACGGGCAAAAGCCAACGCGACAAAGACGCACTCATCCGGTTCTACAGCTACGACTGGAACCTCATCTGCTGCGTCATCGAAGCCACCGAATGGTCCCGAACCCACGCCGACGACACCGCCGCGCACCGCGCCGCACGGCGAGCGGGACGCGCCGCCCAAGCAGCCCTTAATAACATTCCCGCTCGCGACGATTCCCGCCTACGTCCCTATGTGCACGCCGCGACCATGAAGCGCCTGCCGACCCCCGGTGTGACGCCCCGTCCGGTGGGTGAACGTCTCACGGCCCGAGGTCAAGCCGACCGCTTCTGGGCGCTGTGCCTGAACCCGACCGCGAAGTTTCGTGCGGCCGTCCTCCACGACGCCGACCAGCCCTTCAGCCGGTGGTTGCTTCTGCGGCCCGGCTATGGGCCATTGCAGGACGCTCCCGACGGATACGCAGGGACGCTCCGACTGCCCAAGTCCCAACGATTCGTGCCCGGCACGATCCGACCCGCCGGAATCAGCTACGACCGGGCACTGGAAATCGCCCTCGCCGCCCTCGACAACACCAGCCGATAACCCGGGAGAGACCGCCGCGAGGCGGCGGTCTCTCCCGGTGAGGGGGAACATCCCCCTCACACTCCCCCCACCGCGCGACGTTCTCCACAGATCGCCGGGTTGCCGGCGGCCGTCGGCAACCGCGAATTAGCGTCAAGGCCTACCCGTCGCGAAAGGACCCTCATGCGTTTTCTCAAACTTGCCGTCGCCACCTACGCACACGACCGCTCCCGGCCGATCATCGGCGCCGACGACGTCTGGATCAACCTCGACCAGGTCGTCTCGATCGAGGAACAACTCGACAGCAACACCTTCGCAGACGCGGTGCGGGAGGGAATTGCACCGGAAGAGCACTACCCTTGCGTGGAGCTGACCACCTCAAACGGGAGCACACACCTCGTGTCGCTCGGCGTGTACCCAGACCAGGCCAGCGGCTTCGCCGCCCTCACCCGCTTCATACCCCTGCTCCTCGGCGGCAGCAGCGACGGCGGGGATGACGGCGCCCAGCTTGCAGAGATCCTGGGCGATACGCCGTCGGTCAGGGCGTTCCGACTGTAGGCGAGGGCGCCTGCGAATTCATCGAATTCGACGCCAAGGGTCATTCTCACGGACGCACGCGGAGACCGGGCGCTACGAACTCGTCTGGTGAAGTCCGTCGAAACCTGGACCCAGACCGGTCCGAAAATCTGCGAACGTTCCTCGATCGACGTCGTCCATCGATGTCTGTGAACCGAGCATGGAGCACCAGCGCTCGACGGCGCGAATGCTTTCGTCGACTGGCAGGCCAGGGATGATGCGGGCGAGCTCTTCGGACCGGCGCTTTCGCCGTTCGTCGTCCTGATAGTCGCTGTCGGTTTTGTAGTCGAAGCTCATCCGGTCAGAATAGCGGCACTCGCCACACCACCTGTGGAATGCACACTCCCCGCCCTGCACAACCTGTACCAGCGACCTTCGCCGGATAAGGAGCCGCTGCGCGGCGCTGGACTGCCGAACCTTTTTTTGGTCCATTCCGGCCGGTCATCGTAGTTCGCTTCGGGCCTTCCATGCCCGTCATCTCGGACGCGGTCGCAGGCTCCCTTATTTCGTCCGACATGGCGTGCACTCCGGCCCTCCCACTCACTATCGATTTCTCTCGCCGGAAGGCACAAAAAACAGTTGTTCAAGGGAGAAACCAATGACACACCTCAGCAAGCAGAACCCAACCCAGGCAGGCAGCACCAGCTCAGACAGCACCGCATCCGAAACCTCAATAGCGAAGGAGAACACCATGACCGGTAGGACGAGCACCACCAAGGACGGGCTGCACGGTCTTCGCATCACTCTCGGCGAGATGGAAAGCATCCGCATCGACCGCACGTACACCGTCACCTCACTGCAACAGAGCATCGCCTGCGACACCTTCGATGTCGTGCGCCTCGACCACGACATCGACTTGTTTGTCGACGACGAAGGAGCCATCAACGGCTCCCCACTCAACCTGGCCCTCACGATCATCGCCCACGCCCTCGGCACCCCGGCAGTGCTGTTCGGTAACGCGATCGCGCTCCGCTGTGACCCCAACACCGGCGAGAGCCTCAGCCTCACCCCTGAGCAGGTGCTCCGCCTCACCGCAGCAATCGCCAGTAAGCCCTCACCCGAAATCATCGACCGTCTCGCCGTAAGCCTCGCCCCGCTCCCCGAAATCGTCGAACTTCTCCGTAGCCTGTAAGCCCGTATGGTCGGCCTGACGTTCGCCAGGCCGACCGTTCGCGGCAGGATGTGAGCCAAAAGTCCTTCACCGCAGCGGCGGTTGGAACCACGGCGGTTTAGTGCCACCTTGGTGGTCAGTACCAGGAGCGTATCGGACGACGTATGTCTGTGGTCGCAAGTACGCTGGGGTGACTATGACGATCTCACCCGCCCTTATCTTGAACGCTCCTCTGGCCAAGTCCCTGGCAGAGCAGAGCTACGGTTTCGAGGAGAAAAAGCGGGGTGCTATCTTCACGAAGCAGGCCGTCGTTGACTTCATGCTCGATCTGATTGGTTATGTCCCCTCGTCGTCACTCCACACCAAGAGGCTGCTTGAGCCATCATTTGGAGGTGGTCGATTCCTCCTCACTGCGGTCGACCGGCTCCTTTCGAGTTGGCGCGCGAGCGAAGAAGCTGACGAGTTTACGGTCCTCATTGGTGCTATTCGCGCTGTAGAACTGGACACTGAGACATTTATCAATGTCAAAGTAGAGTTGCACGATCATCTTGTCGCCGCAGGATTTTCCGTGGGTGAAGCAGCCCGGCTGACGAGCGCGTGGTTGGTCCATGACGACTACCTCTTGACTTCACTCGACGGATCGTTCGATTTCGTTGTCGGTAACCCTCCCTACGTGCGCCAAGAGCTGATTGATTCGGAATTGCTCGTTACCTACAGAGGAACGTTCTCAACGATGGTCGGTAGAGCCGATCTCTATGTCGCGTTCATCGAACGATCCCTCGATTTTCTAGCGGACGGCGGGCAATTGAGTTTCATCTGCGCAGATGCATGGGTGAAAAATGAGTATGGTCGAGGCCTTCGCCAGAAGGTAGCGTCCGACTTCCACCTGCGGTACTACGTCGACATGTACGGAGTGGAGTCATTCGACGTGAGTGTGGGCGCTTATCCGTCGATCACGATCATTGAGCGAGCGGCTGCTGGCGCAAGTCGGGTTGCGAAAGCCGAGTCGACTGATCCCGACTACCTGTCAGGCCTGCGAGAAGGACTGGCTTCGTCGGCCGGGCTCGCCACGAATGCCGCGATTCAGGAAGTTGAGAATGTGGCAAACGGCGCAAATCCATGGCTGTTAAACCTCCGACACCAGCTACCGGTCATCCGGCACATGGAGTCTCGATTCCCCACACTCGTGGAGGCCGGCTGCGGGATCGGGATCGGCGTTGCAACGGGGGCCGATAAAGCCTTCATTGCGCCGTTTGACGACCTAGATGTTGAGGACGATCGAAAGCTCCCGCTGGCGACCAACAAGGACGTCCCCAACGGTCAGCTGAAGTGGACAGGAAAGGGAATAATAAATCCCTACACAGATGCAGGTCCGCTGGTCGATCTGGCCGAGTACCCGCGGCTCGCCGCCCATTTGGAGCGCCACAGGGCCGTCCTTGAGAAGCGTTATACAGCAAGGTCGGGACGATGGTATAAAACGATCGATCGCATTACTCCAAGCCTGACATGGAGAGAAAAACTTCTCATTCCCGACATAAAGGGGGACGGAGATAACATCGCCTACGACGCGGGAACGCTCTATCCACATCACAATCTGTACTTCATGACTTCAACCACATGGAACTTAAGGGCCTTGCAGGCGGTCCTTCGATCCGGGATTGCGCACCTATTTGTCGAAGCCTACTCCGTCAAAATTGGAGGTGGATATCTTAGATTTCAGGCGCAGAACTTGAAACGAATTCGTATTCCACAATGGGACTCGATTTCGCCAGCTGACCAGAAAGCCATGATTCTTGCAGGGGAAGCGGGAATCAAACTGGAATCTGCATTGCTCGAAAAGATTTATCAATTCAATGACGGGGAACTCGCGTTCCTTGAGGGGGAATACCTGAATGCCAATCGACCTAGCGAATTATGAATCAAAAACGAATGCGGCGGTGCGCATATTCTGGGAGACGAGGGCTGCCGCATCTGGAAATCAAATGGAGGGCGGCCGTTCTGATCAAGGTGAGCGTGCCGGTGTCACATCTGGAAAAAACATGGATGGGTTCACCCGCCTTATCGCGGATCTCGTTACGGCAAATGGGCTCGCCGACGCCGAGGTGCACACGACGCGCGCCGTGGTCACCCTTCCCGGCTACTTTCGCCCCACAAAGGACTGGGACATTGTCGTCACGCGAGAGGGCAGACTGATCGCGGCTATTGAGCTCAAAAGCCAGGTCGGCCCATCGTTCGGAAACAATTTCAACAACCGGACTGAAGAAGCAATCGGCACTGCGCATGATTTCTGGACCGCTTTTCGCGAGGGTGCTTTCGGCAACCAGACTCGTCCCTTCGTCGGTTGGTTCATGCTGGTCGAGGATGCTCTAGCCTCCAGTCGACCATTGCCACAGGTCCGATCTCGTCAATTCAGAGCGTTCCCGGAGTTCGAGGGCGCGTCGTATCTTCAACGCTACGAGATTTTGTGTCGGCGGATGGTCCTTGAGGGACTGTATACAAGCGCATCGATGATCATCTCGCCTCGTGATGATGGGCTCCTGGGCGAGTACAGTGACATGAGCGAAATTACTAGTCTCAAGAGGTTCGTCGCTGCGTTCTCGGGTCATATCGCCGCAGAGGCAGCTCAGTAGCAGCCTCTGGCTGGCCCGCGCAAAACGGCCACCCTCCTGGTTCCGGCCCGACAGCATGTCCGTGGAACAGCAGCCAATGCGTCGGACATTGCATCGACATACGCGGAGCAGGTCACGCGCGTAACGCGCGGCCATCAGGAGGGCGGAGGAATTCGTTTCCAGGCGCGTGTGCCTGTACCCTCCGAATATGCGAGACGAACAAGAACTGCAGGGCATAGTTCGTCTACCCACGCTTGATCCCTTCCTCGGATACCTCCCGCCCAATCCCGTCCCATATCGGGTCACTCTTTCCGATGTGCACGATCTTTTCGTAGCCACCGCGCCTTTCAGGGAAAGGCGAGAACTGTTATTTGGCGCTCTTTCTACCTACACGTCGCTTGTATGGGAAGAGGTGCCGCAGGCCGTGATCTGGATCGATGGTGGTTTTGCAACGCACAAGGGCTGGGAGGCGCCGGACGACGTCGACGTGGTCGTCGTCGCTGACGACGTGGATCTATCAACCAAGGCCAGGATGGCCTCTCAAGGGCTGTTTACGATGTCAGACGTCTCTGCGAAAATTTCCCTGAAGGAGATGCCGCTCATTTCCAAGCTCCGACCTTTTGGAGGTCTAGTTGATGCGTATTTCGCCACCAGCGCGACTTGTGAATTGCTCAAGCGCCAGCTCTCGCAGGTGCGCGGACCGGACGGCAATATTGTGTCAGGAGTCCTAAAAGGGATTGTGGAGGTAACTCGTGGAATCGGTTGATGGGCTCGATACACCGACTCTCCTAAGACGAACCATCCGGCAGCTGGTCGACTCACCCGCCCATGCGCTAGAGCTCGCGTCGCTCGTGGCAGCGATAAGCATGGACGAGAACCTGCGTCGAGTCGCTGAACAAGAACTTGCTCCGCGGAATGCCCACTTAGAACTTCATCTCGCGGGAGACAGGGTGGTGAATCACTCCGCAGTTGCTAAATCGTTTGGCCGCTTTGTGTTTGAAATCGCGGACTCCGTTAAAGTCACCGTGCGACAGATTTCAGGGTCGGGACGACTTCAAGATGAACTTCTAATCGAAGCGGGCCCTGGTTCGGTGCGAACGACATTTATCGCGCCCCTACGCGCGCACGAAGGAACAACACTTGATCGAGCTGAAGCCCTAAATGAATTGCACGTCGATGAGGACAACTACTCGGAGGCCCTCAGACGATTGACAACGGTTTTGGCGAATTCCGATCCCGACCTACCCGACATGCTCGCGCTTGACGCGGCCATAGGCTTGATTCCCACCGATTCTCGCTTCCGATTGAGAAAAGCGCTTGACGAAGCGCAGAAGGAATCTTGGTCCATTAGGGGGTCGTTCAGCCAACGGGGATTGGGCATCACGCATGTAGATGTGCGCCCTAGTGCAATCGCTTTCCTATGTAAGCGCCTAAGAGAAACGGTTGTGATCCACGATGTTTTGGAAACGACAGGCTATTTGGACGGGCATGTCTGGTCCGCAGGAACGATGCGTTTCATTCCCACCAATGATGGACGCCCAATCGTTGCTTCATTCGGCAACGGCCGTGTTCAACTTGAAGTGGGGAAGTTAGATTCTAAGCCTTCACAAAAAGTAAGGGTTTCCCTGAGGAAGATTGTCACTGCGGGCGTGGCTGTGGCCAGAACCAGTTATATTCTGGAATCGATTGAGGCGATTCCCGAAGAAATTACGCCAACTTTGTTTGGCGATGACATCTAATCAGTGACCCAAGGTTCAGTTTCGCAAAGCCTACTCACCGGACTGTTTCTTCGACGACGGCGTCACTATTGTGCCCGGCCCTATTGCGGCGTGCTAAACATTGAGTGTGCATATCCACAGACGGTTGTACTTCTAGGTGCCGGTGCTTCGCGCGGCGCCGGGCTGCCCCTTACGCAAGAACTAGCGCGCATTCTTGTTGCGGAAGCGAACGATGCGCCTGCGCCTGTGTGCGCCCGCAATGTCTCGTAACCCGTCGGCTGCGAGACACTTTGGCGAGACAGATCGGTGCGACGCAATCCTGCAGATATCCGGTGCGCACATCCGCTCGGTGACAGCGATGCGGGATCTGGCAACCGCGGAAAGAGGAAGACCTGGCGTGTCTCGCAACGTGTGTTTTTACCCAGTTCTAGGATCTCTGTAGGAAAGGACAGTTGCGAGACATCTGGAGGCGTCAATGGCGAAGCTAATCGGGTACGCGCGGGTTTCGACCAAAAGTCAGGTTACGGATCGGCAGATCATGGATCTGATCGCCGCCGGCATTCGCAAGGACGACATCTATGTCGATCATGGAGTCAGCGGCGGGCGGGCACGGCGTCCGGAATTTGATGCGGCCCTTGACGCCTTGCAGGCGGGCGACACCCTCGTGGTCACCACGCTTGACCGCTTGGGGAGGTCGACAGCCAACATGCTCGAGCTCGCCGGGGTGCTGCGGACCCGCGGGGCCGCGCTCCGTGTGTTGAACCTGGGCGGGGGAGACGTGGACACGAGTACGCCGATGGGTGGCATGGTCTTCACCGTCATGGCGGCGTTGGCCGAAATGGAGCTGGCGATCAAACGCGAACGCATCGTGGACAGTGTAAGTAAACGCCGCGCAGCCGGAAAGGATCTCGGCGGGCGACGCCCACGCTTCACCGAAAGCCAAATTCTCAACGCCCGCCGCCTGGTCAACGCCGGCGAATCCGCAACCCAGGTCGCGCGCGATCTGAGCATGTCGCGCGCCACTCTGTATCGGAGAATTTCCGAACTCGGTTCGTGACGCTCGGGTGGGGCCAGTCGCCATACTCCCGATGAAAACCGGGGAGTGGGGCGGGCGGCGGCGATAAATCTACTGAGACAGTCCCAGACGCTCTCGAGCGTTTGTATCAAGAGGCATGCAGGCACCCCACATATCCTGCCACCATCGGCTCGGGGGTTCATGGAATACCCGGCCGTACCTGTTCGTAGTTCGCCGCGAATGAGTGATAAATAGTCCGCGGCGCGCACGCGAGAGCATTACGAGCAGGACACGTTGTTCCTCGAGTATCTCCTCTTCGGTCTTCGAATACGCGCTGGGAACGTGCCCCTCTTCGAGCCCCGGCACGATAACCCAGTCAAATTGCTGGCCCTTACCGACGTGCGCGTTGAGGATATGCACTCCGGGCGCGATCGGCGTAGGGTCCTGTGTGTCCCTGATCCGACCCATTAACCCGACCAATGACTCGTTTGGTTGCTCGAGTTCCAGAAGCTGTTCTCCGGCGGAGGCGATCTCTCTCAGGGTGTCGACATCTGATGCACGCAGCGCTGAGCCGACGCGGCGCATCAGCTCGGCAACTTGCTCGGCGAATGGTATTTCTGCTGGAATTCTACGTGCGTGCTGCTTGAGTAGACGAACTAAGCGGGGAGTCTCAAGGGCGATGTCCCAATACTGCGGAACGGAAGTTGCTGTGGCATAGGCCCGCTCCACGGCGGCACGACGATAGGCGGCGCGGAAGATTACGGCTATGCGCTGGCCTGGGTACGCGGAAGTCAGATAATCGGTGAGGGAAACAATTCCGCGTGCCTCGTGCTCGTCGGATTCGTATTCAGCTGCATATGCGGAGCCACCACCTGGCCAGGATCCTGGGTCGGCAGCGTGAAGTGCGGCTGCCCCAAGGCTCGATGAAACGCTGTTGACGACGTTCAACACTGCGGGCGACGATCGAAAAGAGACGTCGAGCTCCACGACCTCCTCGACCACTTCTCGTAACTTCGATGTCACCCCAACGGGATTTGCACCTGCCCAGCCAAAAATGCCCTGCAGAGGATCGCCTACGTACATGGAGTTCTTCACGCACATGCGGGACGCTAACTCAAACTGTTGCAGGCTGAGGTCCTGAAATTCATCGACAAGAACAGCATCGAAGTGCTCCTGAAAGAGTCCACGCACGCGTTGCTTGTCCAAGATTCGCTGTCCGTGGCGAAGGAGATCTGCATAATCGAGGTAATTCTCCTCTTGGCGCCGCTCCTCGATCTGAATCGCAAGGCGGTTTCCAGCAGACTTTACTTGACGAAGAGTCTCAGCATCATCAATAGGACTTCTCTTGACCCTGTCGAGTACTTCGCTGGCATCTTTTTGATTTCTCCAGTTACCGTCAATGCTCGCCATGGCCTTTCGCATCCACGACGCTTGGGGAAACGAAAAACCTTCCGTGAGACCAATGCTTCGCCAGTGTGACTCGACGAGACGGGCGCTGAGTTCGTGAAAGTTCATGACTGAAACGGAAGATCGAAATCTTTGCTCACCTAGCTGAGAACGAAGGCGGCCTGAGAGGTTCTCCTTGGCCCGGTTTGTGAATGTCAACGCGAGCAATCGGCGCTGTGGTCGCACGACTCCCATGCGTATTAAATGATCAGCTCGCATGGCGAGGACTTCCGTTTTGCCGCATCCCGGAGGCGCGACGACCATCACGTGCGCGGCAAGACTGTTAACAGCCTGTAGCTGTCTTCCTAGCGGCTCTGCACTCGACATCTCTACGCCGTCTGAGATGTCACATGCGCAAGCAGGCCGCGCAATGATGATGACGCTTCGATGTCGCCGGGCGTCAAGATTCCGGCCACTGCGCGCGCCGCCGGCACTTTCCGGCTGTCCTTCGATGTGATGAAGGCAGCAAGAGCCTCATTCGAGAGTTCTGTCAGCGTGCCAACACTGCAGGCCTGCAGAATTCCTTCCTCACGGGCCACGTTAGAGGTGATCAGGGCTGCTGCAACTCGAGAGGCGCCAATTGCTGCGACGTACTCATGCTCGAGATCAATGCGGGCTATGAAGAAACCGTGTTCAGCGAGTTTTTTCGGCTTTATTTTCAAAAGTGTTGACCACGATGCTTCTCGGTCCTCATCGCACAAACCCGCCAAAGGAATTCCGAACCCTCTTGGGCCTACGACGTTGAGAACGTGGCCAAACTTGTCTGCGCCATCTAGCGCGAAGACGGATACGCCCAGGCGATCAAAACTCACTCCCATGATCTGTGCAGCGGCTTCAACGACAATGCGGTCCGCAAGCCCTTCAACGAAAAGCAACCGCCTTGCGGTGAGCCCCTCCAGCAATTGGGGAGACCACCACTGGAGCATCTCTTTGTCGATTGCGCTGAAATTCACCGGCGCCAGCTGGAGGCCTTCGCGCTCCTGGCTAACCACGAGCACATGTTTGGGCTCAAACCGTTGGACGATATACGGCGAGTGAGTGACCACGAGTCGTTGCTTTTCCGAGTCGGCAAAGAGACCAGCAACTGTTCGCTGGCTGGACGGGTGAAGGTGAATCTCCGGCTCGTCCACGGCGACAATGTTCGCCTTCGCTTGGGCGAGGTCAAAGAACGTAAGTGCCATAAGTTGACGCATGCCATCGCTTTGCTCCAGCAGGCTCTTCAATTTATCTCCGTCTTTGATGAAGATTGTCACGTCTTGAAGAGGTTGCTCCTTGGGGTCAGCCGATGTGCGAATAGCCAGAGAAGACGCATTAAAGGCTCTCGGCACAGATCGAGAGAGATGGGTGGCAATTTCCTCCCGCAGCACAACTAATGCAGCGTTCATCTCGAGCTTGGTGTTGAACTGATCGAGCAAGGCTCCGAGATCATCGAGTTCCGCACCGAGTTCAGTGGCGTCCAGCATCGCGCGGAATGGGCTGTTTCGTCCGTCCATGTATTCCGCGGAGGACGAGCGGTTAGCTGGCAGGTAGCGCCATCCAAAGGTGAGCAGCTGTTCTCGCGACGGGGCACGCCTATTGCCCCCGTCGGGGAAGTACCGGCTTATCTCAACGTTCTCAGCATCGTCCTCGGATACGCGAACCTCCAGTTGCAGAATGAGGTGGTCAGGCTGCCCATCGACCGCGGTCATTTCGAAGGGAAATAGTCCGGCTTCGTCTTGAGAGAAGTCTTCCATTCGGGCGCTGATAACGAGGGGGTACAGGGGATCTCGGAGGTCGGCCACGCTTATGCCTTGGTATAGCTGCTGAACAGACGAGCCCAAAAGAAAATTAAGCAGACGGAACAGGGAGGACTTGCCAACATCGTTCGCGCCAATGATCACGAGATGATCGCGCACATCTATTGTCATGTCAGCCAGCCGCGAATGATTCGCGATCGTGAATTGCGTTAGCCTCATGCCACACCGAACTCGCTCACTAGCGACTTCCCCCTCGTCGTCGGACCTTTCCATCATTATGGTCGTACCATCAGCGCTTCTATGACAGCGTCCGTCTCTTCTCGTTCACCTCAATGCACCGACGCGACGCATGCGAATCCGCAATAGACCGTGCACGGAAGCTGGGTTCTGGGGTCGAGGTTGGTGCGACGAGCCGGCGCCGGGCAAGTGGTGGACGTGTGCGGCAGGGCTTGTCACTGTGCAAACGCGTTGTTTCTCTCCAGTGAAACCGCCGGGGTCACGCCTCCTTAGTGGAGGCGCCCGTGGTTCAACTACCCGGACGGCCCACGGCTCCCCGCGGTGTCGCCTGGATCCTGCTGAACGTGTCGGACTACGCGGAGCGGCGATCGTCCTCTATTTGGACGACTGGAGCGAGGTCGTCGGCAGCTGCTGATTCCGCGATATCGGATCCACTCTCAACTGCGACCACTTCAGGTTCGTCCTCGGTTAGGGAGTCGACCACAGCGTTGCCTTTCGCCTGGGACTCGCGCAGCGCAAGCTTGCGTGCCTTGCGCTCGTCCAACTTTTGTCGCACCCATGGAGCGACGAAATCGCGCGCAAGGCGCTCGGCTACATCAAAGACGCGCTGCAGTGTCTCGGCTGCGAACTTTTGGTTCTCACGTCGACGCCGATCCTCGGCCTCTTCCTCGCGCCGCTGGCGTCTATCGGCTTCGCGCTGCATAAGTGCGTCAGCCCTGCGATCCTCGTCGGATCGAACCGGGGCCTGCTCGTAGGGCTGCGAGTTGGTATATTGCTTGACGATTGGGCCGTGGTCGCGCGCGCCGCCGGAGCTCAGCATGGCATCCGTAATGGGGTTGCCGGCGTCGTCATGTGTGGCGATTTCGACAACCACCTTCCGAACGCTTGGTGTCGTTGGCTTGTTCTTATTACTCATCGCTCCTCCAACACGGTCATGTTGAGCATATGGGGCGGACGACATCATGGGCTCTGCGTTCGCCACGAATCGGAGGAAGCGGTGAAGCAAGAAAGTTGGGCCCTTCGTCAAACCATTCCATTGAGCGAATCCGATCCCAAGCGATCCGCTCATCGAGGAGGGTTTGCATCGAGTCGAAGTTAAGTGCGGTTCGTCGCCAAGCCATGCGCGCCGACGGTCCCCCTGGCTGAAGAGCCTTCGAGCTCCGTTAACAGCACGGATGGCCAACAGGCGAACCGCCCGGTGAAGGTTTCCATCGCAGGCGGCGTCCTATCTGAGACTGTCCGGCATTCGCTCCTGGGAGATAACGGGGCTTGGCTGAACCTGAATCGCGGAGGTGTCGACCAGTTCGACTCAATATTGCCGGGGGCCGTCAATAGCCCGGAGTGCAAATAACCGGTACGAGTACGTCCGCCTCGGCCAACTCGGGCATGGCGAGGCCGGTAAGCCTGATGATGACTATGACGGGCACCTGATAGGTGCGGTAGGGCCAAGCGGTGGAGGTGAGCCTTGGATGCGGGCAAGCGCCTGCGCGGGCACGGATGGGCGGAGGGACCTCCTCGATAGAGTGTGGGCATGGCGCCCAACACTGAATCCCTCGTCCATGTTCAGAACTTTCGGATGGATTTTGGGAGTACCACGGTCGTCGAGGACCTCTCGTTTGATGTGCGGCGGGGTGAAACTTTCGGTTTTCTCGGGTCTAACGGTTCGGGAAAGACGACCACGCTGCGCGCGCTGTTAGGGATTTACGCTCCTACGGCGGGGGTTCTCCACGTGGACGGTCGCCCGTTCACGCCGGAAGCGGGCAGCCGCTTGGGGTATCTGCCGGAGGAGCGCGGGCTGTACAAGAAGGAATCTGTCCTCACCGTGATGACCTACTTCGGCCAGCTCAAGGGCCTCAGTAAGAAGGCGGCATCGGTCTGGTCGTTGAACTACCTGGAGCGGGTGGGTTTGGGTGACAAGTCGAAGTCGCGGGTGGATAAGCTCTCCGGCGGGCAGCAGCAGAAAGTTCAACTCGGAGTGACGATCATGAACGATCCGGAGCTGCTGATCCTGGATGAGCCGACCAAGGGCTTTGACCCGGTCAATCGGCGCCTGCTGATGGACATCATCGAGGAGCAGAAAAGGGCCGGAGCTACGGTGCTGATGGTCACCCATCAGATGGAAGAAGTCGAGCGGCTCTGCGACCGCGTCATCCTTCTCAAGGACGGTCGCGCTGAGGCGTACGGGACGATCGCCGAGGTGCAAAACCAGTACGGCGGAACGATGATCCGGGTCAGCTACTCGGGTGAGATCCCGGCGTCGCCGCACTACGAGATCAGCACTCGCGACCGCAACTATGCCGAACTCACCCTGACAGACACTGTCGACGAGGCGCTGATCCTGCGCGACCTGGTCCAGGCCGGGGTCCTGGTGCGCAGCTTCACCACTAGCAAACTCTCCCTGGAGGAGATCTTTGTCACGGTCTATGGCGCACAGAACGAAATGATGGGTGCCTGAGATGGCCCAGCACAACCTCCGCACCGTCCTCGCGTTCGAAGTAACCCGAACACTGGGAAAGAAACGCTTCTGGTTCATTACCCTGCTGGTGCCCATCGCGATCGGCATCGTCTTGGCCCTCGTGGTCCTCGGGAACATGACGGCAGCTGACACGGCCGCACGTCAAGCGGACACCAAACTGGACTTCACCTACAGCGACGCGTCCGGATATGTGGACCCTGTCGTGGCCACCGAGCTGGGTGGCACAGCTGTCACCGACGACACAGCCGCGATCGCCGCAGTGAAATCCGGGAAGAAAGAAGCCCACTTTGTGTACCCGGCCGACCCCGCCGAGACCCCGGTTCACGTGTACGGCGTCGACAAAGGACTGTTCGGTAACGGTGCATACAACGGCCTCGCCACGCAAGCCTTGATCACCAGCGCTCAAGATCGTATCGGAGACCCCGCACTGACGGCCTTGGCGCAAGGCAACGTGCCCATCACCGCGACGACCTACACCGACGGTGTTGAAGCGGCCGGGTTCTTGGGCATGATCCCGCCGCTGATTTTTGTCGTGATCTTCTTCTTGGTCTTCACTCTGCTTTCCAACCAGATGCTCACCAGCACGTTGGAGGAGAAGGAGAACCGGGTGACGGAGATGATTCTGACGACTTTGAACCCCACCGTGTTGATCAGCGGGAAGGTCATCTCCCTCTTCGTCGTCGGCTTCGTGCAAGTCCTCGTGTTCCTACTGCCCGTCCTGGTCGCGTACGTGTTCTTCCGCACATCGTTGAACATTCCGGAGTTGGACTTGTCGAGTTTGACGATTCAGCCAGGACAGATGATCGTCGGAGCCCTCTTGGCCATCGGCGGGTTCGCCTTGTTCACCGGCACCCTCGTCGCGATCGGTGCCGTGATGCCGACGGCGAAAGATGCCGGAAGCTGGTTCTCCGGACTGATCGTGCTCATGATCGTCCCGCTCTACGCGCTGTCATTAGTCCTGTCAGACCCGCACAGTCCCGTCGTGCAGATTTTCACGTATTTCCCGTACTCGGCGCCGATCACCGCGATGCTGCGTAACGCGTTCGGTTCCCTCTCCGGATGGGAAGCAGCCATCGTCATCATCGAACTTTTCCTCCTTGCCGCGCTCGTGCTGCAAGTCGCCGCCCGCCTCTTTCGATACGGCTCCATCTCCTACACCAGCAAGGTCTCCTTCAAGACGGTCTTCGCGCGACATGCGGGGAGCGCCACCCGCAAGTAACCCGCGGGCTGATCAACAAGAATTGCGCACCCATCCGGTCCCTCAATCTCGCCTGGGCCGGGGTGAGCGTCACCCAGGATGGCTAACCCGGGTCGAGTGCTTTGACCGCCACCGCCATGACGTTGGTATGGCTTAGGTCAGATTGGCCGGAGGAGTCCAGTTGCGTCCCGTGCTGACTCGTCAAGCCATGATGCGGAACTCGGGACCGTTGTTGTGGGGACAGTCAGAGTGCTGCGATTTTCGTCATGTCGAATTCGAGGGCGGCGCGCGTGGTCGATCCAAGGATTCTGCCGATGGTATTGGCGTCAAGGCCATCAAGTTCGTCGGAAAACACCTCGGGACCGGCCATTATGGCGGGTGCGCGGCGTGTCACGATGTTCACGACGTTCTGGATCTGCAGTGATCCGGTGCCGGGCGGCTGGCGTGTGTGCATCGTGGCGTCGATGAGATCAGCGCCGGGAGCGGTAAGCGATCCGTCAGCGAGTTGTAGGTGAATGGGTACGGTCTCGGGGATTCGCCTGAGGAGGTCGAGGTCGGGATTACTGTGGGCGAAATGCCAAGTATCGAGCATAATCCCGGCGCCAGACCGGTTGGCTCGCTCAACGATGGTCCAGGCGGCGGCAAGATCAGGTACGCCCCAGAAAGGCATGAACTCAAGGTTTACAGGCACGTCTCGTTCGGCGGCTTGATCCCAGAGCGCACCGAAGCCGCGGACGAGCTCGTCATTGTCGACGGCGTTGTGGTCAAAAACCGCTACGGCCAGGATCGAGCGTAGTGAAAGAGCGTCAACGAGCTCGAGGCACTCGGTGACGGAAACGTCGAATCGGGCCTTCTGCGCGTCGGTGGCTCCGGAGGGCACCCGGATGGGTGCCCATCCGGTGGCCGTGTCCAGATGCAGAGATAGGCCGGCTTGTTCGGCGAAACTTCGTGTTCCGGCGATCCCATGGGCGGTGATGGCGCTGCGGAAAGCGGCCGGCGTGAGGGCAAGTCCGGTGAACCCGGCGACCACTGTTGCCTCGACTTGTTGCGCGTAGGTCAGCTCTCGTACGCTGCCCTCCCACATGATGAGATCGATTCGCGCGGCGTTCATACGTGGCTCCCATCGGGGATGAGTTGGGTTAGTTGGTCGGGGAGCTTGATGTTGCCGTGTGGTGAGGGTGCCGTGCGGCGTTGGGTCAGAGCGGTCAATGGAGTTCCTGTCTCTTGATGGATGTAGCATCCGGTGATGTAGATAAGAATTCGGGTCGGGTTGTGGCTCGTAGGGCGGGTTCGAGGACGGCTTCTTCGTCAGCATCGGCGGTGTCAAGGTCGGCGACGATGCTTCCGTCTCTCATCACGAGGATGCGGTCGCAGAGTTCGAGGAGTTCGGGAACGTCGGAGCTGGAAACGAGGACGGTGCAGCCGGTGTCAACCAGTTTCTGTACCTGCGCGTGAATGGATCGTTTGGCTTCTATATCCACCCCTCGGGTCGGCTCATCGAGCAGCAAGAAGCGGAGTGAATTAGTAAGGGCTCGTGCCAGTACCGCTTTCTGCTGATTGCCGCCGGAGAGCTCGCGAATTGGTTGTTCGATTCGGCCAGAAATTCCGGCTTGCGCAAACACCGATTGGGCACGGCCTCGTCTGGTCCTTGAGGCATCGAAGAACCCTCGGAGAGGCGACATAACGTTCAAAGAAGCGATATTGTCTCCGACCGATAAATCGAGGAATACACCTTCTGATCTTCGCTCGGGAGGTACATAACCGACCCCTGCGACTAGGGCGTCTTTCGGTCTTCCGAGTCGGAGTTTGGTGCCGTCGACGAGCACCGAACCGGTTGTTCCGTCAGCGGTCATGATCGAACTCAGAAGCTCGGTTCGACCCGAGGTGGGTAGGCCGGCGATACCGACGATGGTTCCACCGGCAAGGGTATTCGTGATGGGGCCAAATCCTGGTCCAGTCCAATTGTGGAACTTTACGGACGACGACGATGCTGCCCGAGGCGCCGCCCTCCGGTGCGGCGTGCGCTCCCGTCCAATCATTTCTGCCACAAGGACGTCTTCGGTTAGGGCTTTCACCTTGCCGCTGTTGGTGTTGTCGTTGTCATAGCGGGCTCGAACTGCGCCGTCTCGCATGACATAGATTTGGTCGCAGTGGGTGAGGACGTCACGAAGATGATGAGAGACGTACACGATCGAGACACCTCGGGCCGTCAGTTCTCGCATCAAGGTGTGCAGCCTGTCGGCCTCAGGTGGTGTGAGATTCGCGGTCGGCTCGTCGAAGAGAAGCACTCGAGAGTTACGACCGAGGGCCCGGGCGACGAGGAGAAGTTGCAATTCGGCCGCAGGCAGGCCTCGTGCGAGCCGGGCTGGGTCAGCTTTAAGGCCGACCCGATCACACAGCTCGATCGTTTCTCGACGCATGACGGCAGGCTTGGGGATAGGGGGGCCTTCTCGACCGAGCATGACGTTATGAGCCACGGAGCGGTCCAGTGCGAGGTCGATTTCTTGAGGGACGAGCGCGACACCATACTGCTGCAGGAGCGTGGCGGGGGTGAAGTGGATTACGTGCACTCCGTTGATCTCGAGGCGACCGTGGTCGGGTCGGAGGTTGCCGGAGATGAGAGAAAGGAGGGTGCTTTTCCCGGCTCCGTTTTCTCCAACGAGCCCGGTGATGGATCCGCGGCGCACAGTGATCGTGCCGTCTTTCAACGCGGGGATGCCGCTGAAGGACTTGCTGAGTCCGGCAGCCTCAAGAACGACTTCGACCATCAGATCAGCCCTCCGGGGTGATGGCGGCGACGTTGTCCTTTGTTACTAGCACCAGATCGAGTTTGGTGTTGGCCAGCGGTGTTCCGTCTTTGATGTAGTCCTGCAGCATCTTCACGGACTGGTAGGTGAGCTCTGCAGGGGCTTGGCTGATAGCAAACGGGACCACGCCTTTCTTGATGTAGTCCAGGGTCTGCTGGAGGGCGTCGAATCCGACCACGGGCGGCTTGTTGCCCTGAGCAAATTCATCGACCCACTTCGCGGCAGCGTTGAAGCTGCAGCAATCCATCGTTGCGATCGCTAAGGCGTCCGGGTTCGCGGTCATTGCGTTCTGGACGGCGGTGAACATCTGCGCAGGTTCGGTCCCCGTACTGATCGGATCCATCACCTCAAGGCCCGCCGGTGAGGCTTTCTTGAACGCTTGGAACCGGGTGTCCGACCACGCGGCCTCGGGCGCCACAGAGAAGGTCACGATTTTTCCGGTTTTGCCGTTGAGGACTTTCGCGAGTTGGGTCGCTTCGAGGGTTCCTCCTGCGGCCACATCGGTGCCGATGAATGCAAGCTGTTTGGAATCGGGATTGTCGGTGCTGTAGGAGACGAGAGGAATGCCGGCGTCGAACGCTTGAGCAATGACGGGCTTGAGGGCATCGTTCGCCACAGCGGATAGGGCGATGCCGTCGACTTTCCCCTGGCTGATCAGGGTCTGGAGTTCGTTGATTTGCCCGTCAGCGCTTCCATCGCTGGGTCCGATGAAACGCGCGTCGACGCCAAGCTCTTTCGCGGAGCGTTCGACGCCTTGTCGTTGAGGGGTCGCGAAGGCAAGCGAGGTGTTTGGTGCGCTGACAGCGATGGTGAGCTCTTCGCCGGCTTTGACCTTGTCGGCGATGCGAGGAGAGAGAACAAACGCGGCTACCGATCCTGCGTCTGACGTCGTGGGTGCGGCGTTCGGATCGGCGGTGGCACAGCCGGAGAGCAAGGTGGCGGTGAGTAACAGGGCACTTGCGGACGCGACGGTGCGCCAAAGCTGAAGTTTCATAAGGGGTCCTTTCGGGGTGATCTATTAGGTGAGGGGTTTTTCGGTCAGGCTGTGCGTCTGCGGATGAAGGCGTCGAATGCGACGGCGGCAATAATGACGATTCCGATGACGGTGGTCTGCCAGAACGATGAGACGCCGTGGAGCACGAGGACGTTATTGAGCACACCGATGATAAGGACCCCGATAACGGTGCCGATAATGCTCCCGGATCCGCCAAACAGAGCCGTTCCTCCGACGATGACGGCAGTGATGACGGTCAGCTCTAGTCCCGTGCCGGAGACGCCTTGAACGTACAGCAGGAATGAGAGTCCAATGAGGCCAGCGAGTCCAGCGAGAATGCCACTGATCATGAAGTTGAATACACGGATCAAGGAGACGTTGATGCCGGCGAGCCGGGCGGCCGTCGAGCTGCCACCGACGGCGTAGACGTGGAATCCAAAGCGAGTCCGGGTCAACAGCAAACCACCGAGCACAGCGACGGCGAGGAAAATGATTGCTTGGGAAGGGACTTGGCCGAACAGCCGGCCTTGGCCCATTACGGCGAATTGGTCGATGTTCGCTAAACCCTGTTTGAGAGAGATTGGGCTTCCCTCCGTCATGAGGAGGCTGATCCCGCGGTAGACGCTAAGCGTGCCCAATGTGACGATGAACGATGGGATCTTGAATGCTACGACGAGGACACCGTTCACAACTCCGGCGAGGGCGCCTACGCCGAGGCCGACGGTGAGTGCGAGTATCATCGATTGGCCTTGAGCGAGAACTTGTGCCGCGCTCACACTGGCCAGGGCATAGATCGAGCCGGCGCTGAGGTCGATGTCTCCAGCGATGATCACGAAGGTCATTCCGACCGCCATGATCCCAATGATCGCGACCTGCTGGATGACGTTGAGTCCGTTGCTGAGAGTAAAGAATTCGGGACTGCTAAGTGCGCCGACAATGCAAAGGGCGAGCAGAGCTAGCGCCATTCCCGAGGACCTGTTCCGGAGGAGCCGGCGCGCCGGAGCGAGCGGGCCGGCCGGTGGGGCAACGCGCGTCGAGGTCTGAGTGATGTCACTCATTGAGACACCTTTCGTGAGGGTCATGGAGCTGCGGGAGAGGGAGTTACGGTAACGACGCGCGGTTACGAGTAGGCGATGACCTAATCTGTCCAGCGATAGATGTGTTTGACGTCTTGGAACTCGGCGAGGCCACGGGGTCCGTTGAGCCGTTACACCAAAATTCGACTTCCGGTCATGCAGAATTGGCCAGCGAAGACAATAGTTGCAGCCACAAGAGTCGGGACGACCACGTCCAGGTCCATAGCGATGGTCTCGCCCGTGGTGGCAGCGGACTGATGAACTTCGATATCGGTAGTGGCATCGATCTGGGTGATTCCGGCGAGCGGGCGGATCGTGGTTTCGTCGAGGATGCCGACGGCGGCGATCCCGTTGTAGCCGTAATTGATATAGGCCATGTCAGATACTCTCGCTCGTCTTTCGCCACCGGGGCAGCTGTCCACCCCAGAGATTCACGCTGTCAGGAACGGGCTGCCAACGTCTCGGCACGTACGTGACATGGTTGTCGTAAAACTTCTCCATTTCGGCGGAGAGTTCGATGTGATTTCCCTCCGGATCGTCGAAGAACACGAAGAGATTGTTTCCGGGCCCGTGTCGTCCTGGGCCCCACTGGACCCGGACATCCAATTCGGTGAGCCGGTCGCACCACGACTTGAAGTCTTCCCACTCGGCAAGATCGTATGAATAGTGATCCAGGACACCCGACTGATCGACGTTGACGACTGCGAGGGTGTGGTGGTCGTGGTCGCTCCTCAACCAGCAAAACCGGCCGTCAGCGAGTTGGTCGCTGATCCGGAACCCGATGGTGTTGACAAAAAAATCGACCATGCCTTGCACGTCCGTCGTGCCAACCGTGGTGTGCTGGAACTTGATAGGTCGTCGGCCCGGGTCTGCGCTGTTCTCACCCTGGCGGAAAACTCGGGAATGGAGGTGTACCGGCGTCCCATCCGGCGTGCAGGACGCAACCCCTTCGATGGGGCCGTCCGCGAAATCGACGAAGGAGCCATCCAATGGTGCCGCTTCGTATCCCGCTGCAAGCAGCCTGGACCGGATCCCGTCGAGGCCACTCGCATCGCGCACCTCAAAACCAAAGTGCGCTAGGCCCGGCTCGCCCGGGATCAGGTCCAGAACATGATGCCCCGTGCCCCACCCCATCCGGAGCCCTCCGTTACCGAGTTGGTCTTGAACAACCAGTCCCAGGACCCGCGAGTAGAAGGACGCGGACGCCGCGACGTTGTCTACAAAGAAGCCGATATGGGAGACCGAGGTCTGCCTGAGTGTTCCGGCGGATTCGGACTCGCGAAGAATGACGCGGTTGGGCGCGGTAGGCACTGATTCTCCTCCTTGAGATGAGCTGTCTCGATTGACAATACACCTGCTCCGTATTTCAATACAAGTATATTCTCGAATGTTGTGCATGGTGTCTTGATTGGCGCGTCGTATGACGGAGCCACGGGGAGGGGACGCAAGGGCGTTTACCGAGACGGCACCAATACCGCAGATCGAGCTCTGTCGATTCTGCTGATGTTCACCGAGGAAAGAACCGCGGTAGCTGCCAGTGAGATCGCGACCACCTCGGAGTGAGCCGGTCAGCCGCCTACCGATATGCACAGACGTTGGTGAACTCTGAGTTTCTCGTAGAAGAGTCGGGAAGCGGCTTCCGACTGGGAGCAAAAGTGATGGAGCTCGCCCGTATCGCCCGCCGCGGTCACGGCTTGTCCGACATGGCCGTCCCTGACATGAAACAACTCGCCACAGAATTTCACGAAACGATCCTCCTGACCAGAAGGCTTGGATCAACCATTGTCTGCATCGAACGTGAAGAGTGAGCCGGGCAGTACATCGCTGAGACGGCTTTTTGGGATGACTACTTTTCGTACGTCGACGCGCACGTCACTCCGATCCAGAGAAACGTCCGAGTGCCTCGGAAAGCTGTAGATTTTCGAGACGCATATGCCGTCTCGATTCTTCGCGGGGCGGAGATGGCCAGTCGGAAAAAATGACTTCCGTTATTGGTTGGTGGCCTTTCCGTGTAGGGGAAAGGCCTGCTTTCGCCCCAGGGTGACGGCCAGGAGGGCGACCGTTGACAGTGCGATCATCGCGATGGGGAGCGCTCCAGGGCCGCTGCCGTCGACGAGGAGTGCGCCGATGGCTCCGCCGCCGAAGATGGCGAGGTTGAACGCAGTCGTGAGCATCGCATTGGCAACGTCGACATTGTCACCGGCGGCATCGCTGATCGCCGTCTGTAGTTGTGTCGCGGCGCCGCCGAATGCGACGCCCCAGAGAGCGATTGCGACGATCGTAATTGGCAGTGATGCCGGGAAGGCGAGTAATAGTGCACCGACGACGATGAAGGTCGCTGCGCTTGCGAGAGCTAAGCGTCGAAGGGATCGATCGATGAGGGCGCCCGTGATCCAGATGCCGATAAGTGCTGCGGCGCCGAAGATGAAGAGGGCGATGTCGGGGCGCAGATCGATCCCCGCGCCGTCGAGGTATGGGGCAATGTAGGTGTAGAGCAGGTTATGAGCGAGCATCCATGCGAACACCACACCGAGAATCAGGGTCACGCCAGGTATCACGAGTACATGTCGGAGCGGGAGCCGGGTGTCCGAGCGCTGCCCTGCCGCGTTTGGCACGAAAGCGACCACCAAGAGTACGACAACCACTGTGAGTGCGGAGACGCCTGCAAAGGACCACCGCCAGCCGATCGCCGCGCCCAGCCACGAGCCGAGCGGCGTCCCGATCGAGAGCGCGAGCGGTGTGCCAGCCATCGCGATCGCGAGGGCGCGGCCTGTGTGTTCAGGGGCGACGATGCGGCGCGCATAACCTGCGAGCATGCCCCAGATCAGCCCTGAAAAAGCCCCGGCGATAAGGCGCACAATCAGCGCAGCGAAAAGTGTCGGCGAGATCGCCGTGAGGGTGTTCGCAACCAAAAAACCAAGTAGCCCGATAACAAGCAGCGACTTACGGGATGCCCCCCGCGTCATCGCGATCGTGGGGATGGCTGCGATGACGGTGCCGAGCGCATACGCGGTGATGAGCTGCCCGGCGTTGCCGTTGCTGACCTGGAACTCGGCGGCCAGTTGGGGAAGCAGTCCGGCCGGAAGCGTTTCGGTCATGATGATGATGAATCCCGAGAAAGCCATCAGCACGAGGGCGAGTACGGGCAAGCGACTTTCACGCTCCGGTCGTCTTGACGTAGTGGATTGAGGTGGCGCAATAGACACTGATCACTCTTCTCGATTTATGGAACGAACGTTCCCATACTGATCAATTCCTTCCACTGTGTCAAACTGGAACGAACGATCTGAAAAGGAATGAAATGGCACAGCAGGGACGGCCGAGGACGTTCGAAGAAAATGACGTGCTCGACGCCGCGATGCAGGTTTTCTGGCGGCACGGATACGAGGCGTCGTCAATCGCCCAGCTTCGTGCTGCGACCGGGCTCTCATCGGCGAGCCTCTACGGTGCCTTCGGGTCAAAGGAGGGCATCTTTGAACGCGCGATCGAGCATTACATCGCCGGGCCCGGCCAAGTAAGCGGACGCGTCGGTGACCTGACGCTCGACCCGCTCAATGCGCTCGACAAGACGGTTCACGGAACGATTACCATGCAGTCCGACCCGGCGCATCCAGGCGGGTGTCTTGTCGCGCTATCGGCGAACATCGGGGCAGGCGGCGACGATTCCATCGCAGCGCGTAACGTCGTCGCCGCACGAAGGACGAAGGATCGTGCCGGTATTGAGGCGTGTATCCGTCGCGGGATCGATGCCGGCGAATTCCGTTCTGACCTCGATCCCGCGACATCAGCCATCCTGGTGCACTCCTTCGTGCTGGGTGTCTCCACACAATTACTCGACGGTGTGCCGCCCGCTGCACTGCATGCTGCTGCCGACCTTCTCCTTAACGGCCTCCATCGCCCGTTCTGACCTCTCCGGCCTCATCCTGCTTTCGTGAGGCGTTTCCCTCGCCATGGCCACCGACCCTACCCGCGACTATGGGCCGAGACAGATGCATCGAACCGTCGCCGTCATTATCGGCAACTGGCGCCACCCAGCAGTCCCAGAATGCCGCCCCTCAGTGATCAAGGCCATCTCGACCTGCATCGGCACCACCTCGGTCCGACGCTATTGGGCAACTCCGTCGGGCTCGATGTGCCAACGATGAATTCTTAGGTGGAGTGAGCGGAGGCCAACGATGTCTTGCTCGAGAGCCTGTCCAACTGGCCGCGCTACGCACCGCAGAACTTCACACCGACCTAAGGTCTTGTCTCGTTTATCGAGTGCATGGTATCGTTTGGCGATACAAGGTTGACTTCGGTGCCAAAATCGCCCTTCGTCGGGCTTCACAAAGGAGTGACATGCAGGTTCAGTTTCGTGGATCAAGGGGAACGACGACTTCTCGTCGACTGGCCACAGTAAGCGTTTTTGTCGTAGCAGTAGGACTATTGTCGGCGTGCGCAGGCAGTCCGGCTGCCAACCCTGGTCAACAGGTAACCATCGACGTCGGAACGAAAAAGATCACCACCGACTCCGACGCGCAGACCAAGATCGCCTACTTTGTTGAGGACGCGAACAACAGTGCAGTCGCCGGTAGCGTCGCTGCCGCACAGGCAATGGCTGAGAAGCTAGGTGCCAAAATCGACGTCTTCAGCGCTGGTTTCGATGCAGTGACGCAGGACAACCAGATGCAGAACGCGCTTAATCGTGACTACAACGCATGGGTCGTCAACGCCGTGGATGGGACGCTAGCCTGTCCCACAGTTACCGACGCTGCTGCCAGCAAGAACATCGTGGTCGCAGTTGTGAACCTGCCTGTTTGCGGTCGTGCAGGCAACTCCGGCGATGATCTTTGGGCGCCGGGGACGTTGACGTACGCGGGCGGTAACGAGAGGCCGGAGTCGTTCAAACGCGTCATGGAGAGGGCCGTTGAGGAGAACCCCGGCCCGCAAAAGGTGGGGGTCCTCACTGGTCCGGAGCTCTACCCGATTACGCAGAACTTCGATGTAGCGCTCGCGCAAATCCGAAAGGAATACCCCGAGTTTGAGATTGTGCAGGTTGCGCGCACTGACTACTCCACCCCGCAGGCGAACAAGAAGGCTGTGGCTATGCTGCAGGCCAACCCGGATCTGACGGTCATTCTCACGGCCTTTTCGAATCTGTCTCGTGGAGCCGTCACGGCGCTTCAGGCGGATGGCAAGGCGCCCGGCGACGTCAATATCTATGAAGCGGGCGGCACCAAGTGGGCTGTCCAGGGGTCACGTCCCGCCGGGTGGTGTAATTCATCGTCACCGTGCGGGTCAGTTGTTTTAGTTTAGGCGGCAGCGAGTTCTGGGAGGATCACCGCCTCGTCGATGACCTCGGTTGGGTTGTTCATTGTGGCCAGCTCGAGCATCGAGGCTTCGGAGAAGTAGCGTCGTTCGCCGGCTTCCCACTCGTCGTGTTGCTCGATCAGGACTGCGCCCGCGAGGCGGAGGAGGGCGGCGGAGTTAGGGAAGACGCCGACGACATCGGTGCGGCGTTTGATCTCCTTGTTGACCCGTTCCAACGGGTTTGTCGACCAGATCTGTCGCCAGTGACGCCGCGGGAACGCGGCGAAAGCGAGCAGGTCGGGTTGGGCATCGGTGAGCATCGCCGCGACCTTCGGGTGGGACCGGCTGAGCATCGTGGTGACCTCACGGAATTGCTTCTCGATGTGCTCGCGGTCGGGCTGGGCGAAGATGGTGCGGATGATCGACGCGACCATCTCCTGGGATCCTTTCGGGACCACGGCGAGGACGTTTCGCATGAAGTGCACTCGGCATCTCTGCCAGCCGGCGCCTTGGAAGACCGTGCCGATGGCCTTCTTCAGCCCGGTGTGGGCGTCAGACATGACCAGCTTCACCCCGTCGAGACCGCGGGTCTTCAACGACCGTAAGAAGCTGGTCCAGAAGCCTTCGTTCTCGCTGTCGCCCACGTCGAACCCCAGGACTTCCCGCCGTCCGTCGGCGGCGACGCCGATCGCGACGACGACGGCCTGGGACACGATGCGGTGCCCGACGCGCGCTTTGCAGTACGTGGCGTCGAGGAACACGTACGGGAAGTCCTGAGCGGCCAGGGTCCGGTCCCGGAACTCGGCCACTTCCGTGTCGAGGCCGGCGCAGATCCTGGACACTTCCGACTTGGATATCCCGGTATCAGCGCCGAGCGCCTTGACGAGGTCGTCGACCTTTCGGGTCGAGACGCCGTGGACATAGGCCTCCATCACGACGGCGAACAGGGCTTGGTCGACGCGGCGGCGGCGCTCGAGCAGGGCGGGGAAGAACGACCCGGCGCGCAGCTTCGGGATCTTCAGATCAAGGTCCCCGGCGGTCGTGCTCAAAGTCCGTGGCCGGGTGCCGTTGCGGTACGTGGTGCGGTCGCCGGAGCGTTCAAACGGGGCGGCGCCGATGAACGCGCTCGCTTCCGCATCGATGAGTTCTTGATACAGAGTTTCGGTCGCGACGCGGATGCGGTCGGTGACATCGGTGAGTTTGAGTTCTCCCAGCAGGTTGAGCAGGGCAGACTGGTCTAGAGCCATCGTGTGGTGTCCTTCGTGAGTTGCTTTAGTCGGTACTCACTGACCATCGCACGATGGCTCCTTGCGTTGACGAAGCAACGCTCAAAGCGGGGAAACCACACCACTCAATGGGACATGACCTGTCCAGGCGCTCGGGGAAGGTTGGATCAGCGTGACAACTGCGTTCTTCAGGCCAACCAACTCAGCGACAGGCGTTGAGGCCGTCGTGAAGGCGAGGGAGGGAGAGCCCGTTCCACGTGTGATCTTGAACGATGGTCACGCGTTGCTCCCGGACCAAAAGGAAAACGAAACCTTCCTACTGGACCGAGAGAACGTCAGCACGTCGGGCTATGAGCCGACGATCGACTAATGAGCGTCGTGGTTGAAACATCGCACGCGGTTCTATGCGAGGACGTGACCAAGGACTTCGGCGCTACCCGAGCTCTCGGCGGTGTCAGTATCGCAGTCAGATCCGGGACGATTCATGCTCTAGTCGGGGAAAACGGAGCCGGCAAGTCAACGTTACTTGGCGTAATCGCGGGGAGAGTAGCACCGACCAGTGGAACCGTCAGCATCCTCGGAGAATCAACGCCGCTCGCCGATCCTCGAGCTGCGCGCGATCGAGGTGTTGTATCCATCTACCAGGAACTGACCACGGTGCCGGCACTATCCGCGGCAGCCAATGTCTTCTTGGGGCAGCCAGTGCATAGGTTGGGAATCCTGTCCGAGAAGGCAATGCGGGCACAGTTCACAGGGCTGTGCGAGCGTCTGCAGATCAAAATCGATCCGGGCACCCCGGCCGGTCAGCTCTCCGTGGCTGACCAGCAGCTGCTTGAGATCATGCGAGCGATCGTCGCAGATGCGCGGATAGTCCTGTTCGATGAACCCACCGCATCCCTCGCTGAGTCCGAACGCGAAGCCCTCTTTCGGCTGATGCGGGATCTTCGAAAGGAAGGGGTGACGATGATCTTTGTCTCGCACAACCTGGAGGAGGTTCTCGACATCAGCGACGACATCACCGTGTTCAGGAACGGCCGGGTCCAGGCTGCCGGCCCGGTAGAGCAATGGACTAAGTCGCTCTTGGTCGAGCGAATGCTGGGTGAGGCAAAGGTGTGGGAACGCGCTCCACGCATAATCCCAAAGTCGAGTTCGACTAGCCCGCTACTGAGCGTGCGTGGACTAACAGTCCCAGGAGTGCTCGCGCAGTTGGATCTCGACGTCCGCCCTGGTGAGATCGTGGGCATCGCAGGCCTTGTCGGATCGGGTCGGACAACATTGCTTCGCTCAATCGCAGGACTGGAGAAAGTGACACACGGCGAAATGCGCCTGGACGGCGCCCCTGCCCGCTGGCCGCGGTCTGTACGAGAGGCGCGTCGGCTAGGCGTTGCTTTGGTACCCGAGGACCGCAAACTACAGGGTCTTGTCTTGGGCGCGACCGCCGCCGAAAACATCGTGATGGTGGATTATCAGCAGGTAGCACGGTGGGGCGTTACGTCTACTCGCACGACCCAAAAGGCAGCAAAGGCTGCAGCAGAACGCTTCGGCTTCAGCAGCGCGCGAATAAATGAACAGGTACGAAATCTCTCCGGCGGAAACCAGCAGAAGGTTCTGCTTTCCAGATGGAGCTACACGCGTCCCCGGCTACTTCTCGTAGACGAACCCACCCGCGGCATCGATATAGGTGCGAAGCAGGAGATCATCGATACCCTGCGGAGCCTCGCCGATTCTGGCGTCGGGATCATGGTGGTCTCGTCAGAACTTGAAGAAGTGATCGCCGTGTCGGATCGCGTGATGGTGCTGGCCAATCACCGCATAGTCGCCGAACTCAGACCATCCGAACACGCGGTCACTGTCGCCGAACTCTTGCACTACGCATTCGAAGTGGATGGAAAAAATGTCGAACACTCTTAAAACCAACCCTGAAACCATGACCGTGCCATCCATCGGCGGCGGCCGGAGGAGCGTCAACGATACGCTGATGCGTTACGGCATAATCGCGGTGCTAGGCGTGCTTATCGTGGTCGGACAATTGTTATACCCCGGCTTTTTGACCCTGGGGAATATCTCCAACATCCTGACTCAATCCGCACCCGTTGGAATCATCGCAGTCGGCATGACCCTGGTGATGATCACTAGCGGCTTCGACCTCTCGGTCGGTGCGCTATATGCGGCAGGTGCGACCTTCTACGCCAGTCTCGCGGTCGGGGGAGTGCCGCTGCCGGTTGCGTTCGGGGCGACGATTGCTCTGGGGCTGACAGCAGGAGCGTTCAATGGTTTCATCGTCGTCGCCCTCAAGGTCAACCCGTTTGTCGCCACATTGGGGACCTCATCGATCATCGCCGGCCTGGCGTACATCTACTCCGGATCTCGTCCCTACGTGGTCGCAGACCCGGCGTTTAACGAACTCGGTCGTGGAAATCTGTTCGGCGTGCCTTTTGCGATCTGGATCCTCGTCGTGCTGCTGGCCGTTGGCCAATTCATCCTGTCCAAGACCGTGTACGGCAGATCGCTTTTCGCCATCGGTGGCAACAATGAGGCAGCCCGGCTAGCGGGGCTACGGGTCAACCTTCTGAGGGCAAGCACCTACGTGATTGTGGGTGCCTGCTCGGCTCTCGCCGGGATGATCATTGCATCGCGACTGAGCGTGGGGCAGGCCGACATCGGGGCCAACATCGCGCTGGACGCAATCGCGGTCGTCATTATCGGAGGGACGTCCCTTCTCGGCGGCGAAGGTGCAATGTGGCGCACCGCGATCGGGCTCCTCATCATTGGTGGACTGGCGAACCTGATGGACTCACTCGCTATAGATTCGAACGGACAGCTGCTGATCAAGGGCGTGATTGTCATCCTTGCCGTGTCCCTCGATGCTCTCGGGCGGCGGCGCCGGTCGTGACGAGATCCGCAGTGCAGTCGCCCCAAGAGAAGGAAGAGCGCCATGAATTCTGAGAGCAACAACCAACCATCGACCGATCCGACCTCCACGCTATTGCGGTTCTACGAGGCAGAAACCGCCTATCTAGCCTCAGAGCACCGAGACTTCGCCGTCATCGCGGCGACCCTCGACCCCGAGTGCGTGCTTCATCAGCCCGAGTCACTACCGTACGGCGGAGAGTGGCGCGGAACTAAGGGATTCGAAGCATGGATGGTCGCCTTCGGCGAGGCCTGGTCCGAGCTCGAAGTCTTCGATCCCCAGTTCTTCCCGTCCGGCCCCGATTCGATCTTTGTGCGATCACGCGTCGTGGCCGTTGCCCGACGCAGCAAAACGCGGGCCGAATGGAACCTACTCCAGCACTTCCGCATCAGGGACGGACGCATTCTCGAGCTGCGGCCATTCCACTGGGATACCAACATCCTGGTCGCCGCGTTGTCGAGCGAGACGATCCAACCTGAGACGCGAGACGATGCGTCTTCTTGAGGGCAAGGTCGCCGTGATCACCGGCGGCGCGGGAGGCCTCGGCAGTGAGATAGGTCGCGAGTTCGCACGCGAAGGTGCAACCGTGGCGATCCTGGACCGAGAACCTGGAACCGAGATCACAGAAGAGCTGGCGGCAATGGGCACGCACGCTCTCGCGGTCACGGTGGACATAACCCGAGAAAACGAGGTCGAGGCAGCCTTCGCCACGATCGAGCACAGATTTGGGCCGATCTCCTCATTAGTTAACGCGGCGGGGATCGCGGGTTCGCCCAGCCCTACGCATAAAGTGACAGAGGACGAGTTCGACATCGTCTTTTCCGTCAACGTCAAAGGCACTTTCCTCTGCACGAAACACGCTCTTCGCAGCATGCTCGCAAGCGGCAAGGGCGGTGCGATCGTCAACATCGCATCGACCTACGGGGTGGCCGCGAACGCTGACATCCCGCTTTATCACGCCACCAAAGCCGCGGGCATCATGATGGCAAAAACCGACGGAGTGACGTATGCCACGCGTGGTATCCGGTCCAACGCCATTGTCCTCGGATCGACCCGGACGGCCATGGCGGACGCTGCGGCTGCGGTCAGCGCCGACAGTGCGGGCTATCTGCAGACCCTCATCGACCTGCATCCGATCAAGCGCCAGGCCGAGGCCATCGAAGTTGCCCGCGTCGTTGCATTTCTCACGAGTGACGCTGCGAGCTACATCACAGCGGCCGCCATTCCCGTCGACGGCGGATACACCGCGATGTAACAAGGCCGGCGCAGCGAGTGCACGAGGCGCGGTGCTCGATCCACTGGGATCGCCGAGAGGCGAGGCGCGTGTTCGATCGCCAGATCCGGCGGTCTTTGTCCCGCTCGACCCGCTGAAAGTCTGGACTTCAGGTCGGCCCGAAAACACCTCGAGCGGTTGCTGGTGCCTGAGGAGAGCCGCAGCGCGCACTTGAAACGGGAACGGGAATCTTTCGATGAGGCGCACGGACCTAACTCATCAGCCGGAACCCGTCTCCCGCCCACGGTACCGACAAGCCACCATTAACCCGAGCTGGCGACTGCCTATGCTGTCGGTCGCCATACCGTTCCCCTGGCTTAGTGCGGCCATGCACGCTTCCCCAGCGCGATGTTGAAGAGAGCAACAGCGCAATCACTGCGGACCCCGTCGGTTTCACACCTTGGTTCGGAAGATGCGTTTGACTTCCTTGAACTCGGCAGGACCGCCCGGGAGCCCTACGTCCGGATGCCCGACCCGAGTAAGCCTGGATCCGCCCAGGACACCCCCGGCGGGGCGGTCAAGTTCCTCCGAAAATACGCGGCGTTTACCCTGCGCGTCATTGACGAGTGCTTACTCGAAGCCGCCGTAATCATTCCGGACGATGGTGTCGGAGTTGATGGGGCGTCGTTATGGCGAGACGTCAGGGTGTTCTGCACCCCGTATTCACGCAAGGTTTGGCATCAGAGCACGCACGCGAGACCAGGACCTCGCTCTCCTTGCCACTGGCGGCGAAACGGGATGGTGGTACGACGCCGGGAACCCAGCGCCCTGGCCCGAGGACTTCCTCGATCCCTACGCAGGATGGAACGCGGGCGACGCTGTTGCCCGCGACGAAACACCGGCCGATTCTGGTCCCGTCAACCGCCGTTTTGAGCTGACGGACGTTGGAAACGGCGCCGCACTGGCAGTTTTATCTGCACCGAAATGGTCGGCTCGACGGTGACGAAACACACCTAACACCGAGCGGAGAGGGCCAGTGGCTCTCAATCACCCCACTGGCTCTCTTCCGCACGATCGGTTGCTGTGAACGGTGCGGCGGGTGGCTCTAAAGCATCAAATACTCAAGTTGTCGACCTGGCGCATACCCATACAGTTGCAAGTCCCACATAATGGCACTAGCATATTGATTATTGATACAAATTACCTGCTCAAGGAGGAGTAATGCCAGATGGACCGGAACGAGTCGCATTGGTGGAGAACCGCGCGGTCGGCGTACTAAGGGAGACCTCTGTCTCTCACATAGGATTTCGGGTCCCGGATGTGGCAAGCGCGGAGCGCTTTTACAGCCGGGTCCTCGGAATGGTGCGCCAGGGTGAACTCCCCGATGGAGGTGTGCGTCTAGGTTGGGGTTTGGGTCATCACGTGATGGATCTCTTGCCCGGTGAAAGCGGACTCGATCACTTTGGATTCGAAGTGCGCGATGTCGATGGACTCGCCGGCATAGCGCGGCGACTTTCCGACGCCGGGTACGATGTCGCGCCGCTCGATGACTCCTTCGTCGACGAGGCGGTGGGCGCGGCATCCGGCATTGTCTCCCGCACTCCGGACGGCACGGCCGTGCACTTCCACTCAGAGGTTCGCCGGCAGGGCGAGAACGCGGCGGACACAGGGCGCCGTCCGATCAAGTTCCAACATACGACAATTGGCACGGACGCCGTCCAGCCCATGATCGATTTCTTCGTGAACACGATCGGTTTCCGCATCAGCGACCAGCTCGCTGACGGGCGGTTCTGTTGGCTTCGAAGCGACCGTGATCACCACACCCTCGCCGTTGTCAACGTAGGCGAGCGGGGAGTGCTGGACCACTACTCCTTTGACCTCGCGGAATGGGAGGATTTCAAGTCCTGGTGCGACCGGTTAACTGAGCTGGACGTCAATGTTGAGTGGGGTCCTGGGCGCCACGGCCCGGGTAACAATTTGTTTGTGTTCTTCGACGACCCTGCCGGCACCCACATCGAGCTGTCGGCCGAGATGGAGAAGTTCTGGGACAACGAGGTCACCTATGTTCCGCGCACGTGGAAGCCGACCCCGTTCAGCGTGAACATGTGGGGCGGCCAGAAGCCGCGCTGGCGAAAGACGAGCGAGACGATCTGACGTGCGATACGTAAGCTATAGGTATGCGGGCGCCGACCGTGTCGGCGTTGTAGAAGGGGAGATGGTCATCCCGCTTACGGGGGTTGGTCTGATCGGGGCAACGACTGATACCGGAGAGCTCGCCTCCGCAGCGAGGGATGTAGGGGCTTCGCTCGACCTGGGCCAGGTCACCCTGCTGCCGATCAGCCCTAACCCGCGACGGATCCTTTGCGTCGGCCTCAACTACCGTTCCCACATCCTCGAAACCGGACGAGATCTGCCAACCTATCCTGTGTTGTTTCCGAAGTATGCCTCGAGCCTTATCGGCGCGCACGCCGATATCCGGTTGCCTCCCGAGTCGACCCAAGTCGACTATGAGGGCGAACTGGCTGTTGTAATCGGTAGGGGTGGCCGACGCATCCCTCAGGGGGTTGCGCTCGAGCACGTGCTCGGCTACACGGTCGCCAACGACATAACTATGCGCGACTTCCAATACAAGACGCACCAGTGGCTGCAGGGCAAAGCCTGGGACGACAGCACACCGCTCGGTCCCGTGCTTGTGACCCCCGACGAGTTCGACCTTGACTCGGCCACAATCACCACTACGGTGAACGGTACCGTTGTGCAGCATGCTTCTGTCGGCGATTTGGTCTTCGGCGTCGCCGAGCTCATCTCCCTGATTTCCACGTTCACCCGCCTCGACCCTGGAGATGTGATTCTCACTGGAACGCCGGGCGGTGTGGGCTACCGGCGCAGCCCTCAGCTGCTTCTCGGGCAGGACGACGTAGTACGGGTGGCGATCAGCGGCATCGGCAGCGTAGAGAACACCATCCGAGGCTGAAGCCGAGGCGGAGTGGTAAAGGAGCCCAAAAAATCATGTGTAATGAAATTCTCAATGGCGCGGTCGCCTCGACTACGCGAGCCGTGGTCGCAGAGCGCGTTCCCGGTGACCTTCGCATCAGCACGATCGACATCGATGAGCCCAGGCGGGACGAGGCCAGGGTGCGGATGGTCGCATCCGGTGTCTGTCACACGGATGCGGTCGTCCGCGCGGGAATGATCCCCACCCCGCTACCCGCCGTTCTCGGCCACGAGGGCGCCGGCGTTGTGGAAGCGGTCGGCGTTGATGTCACCCGCGTGCGTGTCGGAGATCATGTCGTGCTCTCCGCGAACTCCTGCGGCCAGTGCAGGGAGTGCCTCTCCGGGCGGCAGGCATACTGCGCCGATTTGTTCGGTCGCAATTTTGCGGCGCACCGGGCGGATCGCTCCAGCTCATTTAGTCGAGACGGAGAGCTCGTCGGGTCAAACTTCTTCGGCCAATCGTCATTCAGCGAGCACTCCAACGTTGCTGAGCGGAGCCTGATCAAGGTCGACTCCGATCTCGACCTGACCGTGCTGGCTCCACTCGGCTGTGGCATCAATACCGGGGCAGGCACGGTCCTCAATGAGTTCCGGCCAAGTGCAGGCGCCTCCATGGTCGTGTTCGGGACCGGGGCGGTGGGCACTTCCGCCATCATGGCCGCGCGCCTCACTGGAGCAACGCGCATTGTCGCAGTCGATATCGTTTCTAACCGGCTTGCTCTTGCCGCCGAGTTGGGCGCGACCCACACCCTCGACGGCAGCGACCCCGACCTCCTCGTGCAGTTGATCGAGGCGAGCGGTGGCCGGGGGTTTGACTTCGCGCTCGACACGACCGGCCGGCCGCAATCGCTTCGCACTGCCGTCGATGCACTGGCGGTTCGGGGGATCGCTGCAGAGGTCGGGTCGGCCCGCTCTGGCACCGAGGTGTCTCTCGAGACCGGCGAATCGATGAATAAAGGCTGGGGCGTGCGGACCGTCATTCAGGGGAGTTCGGTTCCGCAGATTTTCGTGCCCGCTCTGATTGAGCTTTGGAAACAGGGCCGGTTCCCTGTCGACCGCCTCATCACCACCTATCCCTTGGCGTCGATCAACGACGCCTTCAACGATGCCGAACGCGGCATCACAATCAAACCTGTCATCACCTATGAAGGAGCCCACTGACGTGAATAACGAACTTTTCGCTGGAAGTCCGTTTGCTGCGGAACCCCGGGGCCATTACATCGGGGGCGAATGGCTGCAGGCGGGACCTTTGACCGACTCGATCAATCCCGCCACTGACGAGGTGCTTGGCCAGTTCTACGATGCCGACGAGTCGATCGCTTTACGAGCAATCGACGCGGCCGCCTCGGTGTTCACCACGAGCGGGTGGCGGCGCGACCGCGAATTGCGTGCCTCGGTGCTTTGGGAGCTGGCGGCGCAGCTCGAACAGAACATCGACCGGCTAGCGCTTGCGATATCGCTTGAGAACGGTAAGCCCCTCGGGCAGGCGCAGTTCGAATTGAGTATCGCTGCGCCGAAGCTACGCTACTACGCCGGCCTAGCCCTCACCGACTCTGGATCCGCAGCCCAGGTCTACGGAGGAGCGACATCATTGCTGCTCCGTGAGGCCGTGGGCCCTGCTGGAGTAATCGTGCCCTGGAACTCCCCTGGAATCCTGTCGATTCGGTCGATCGCTCCCGCCCTCGCCGCCGGCTGCGCCGTCGTTGTCAAGATGCCCGCACAGACGGGGCTGACGAGCACACTGATCGCCGAACTCTTCGAGAGCGTACCGTCGCTCCCGGCTGGTGTGGTCAACCTCTTCACCGAGACGGGGGATGCCGGCGCAAAGGCGCTCGTGAGCTCGCCGCAGGTTCCAGTAATCTCCTACACCGGTAGTACTGCGGTCGGCGCCCGGATCGCAGAGGCCGCCGGCCGCGAGCTCAAACGCACTTCCTTGGAGCTCGGCGGCAAGACTCCGATGATCGTGTTCGACGACGCTGACCTCGATGTGGTGGTACCGACCCTTACGGCGGGAATTACGGTTTTCGCCGGCCAGTTTTGCATGACGGGCAGCCGCATCCTTGTGCAGCGTGGCGTCGCCGCCGAACTCAGCCGCCGTCTTGTCGCCTCCCTTGAGCGCGTCGTCGTCGGTAAGGGAACCGATCCCACGACAGAGATGGGCCCCCTCATCGACAAGAGCGCAGTCGATCGCGTCGATGCTTTCATTGAGACTCACGCGGATCCGAGCAACATCTTGCTTCGCGGGGGCCGCGTCGAAGGGCCCGGGGCCTTTTACCGTCCCGCCGTGATTGCGGTGCAGGACCTGAACTCGCCGCTGATCCAGGAGGAGATCTTCGGGCCGGTGGCCACCTTTGAGATGTTCGACGACGAGGGCGACGCGATCGCCCGCGCAAACGCCACCCGCTACGGCTTGGCCGCGTCAGTGTGGACTCGCGACGGAGGGCGCGCCCTGCGTGTCTCCTCCGGTATCGAGGCTGGAACCGTCTGGACGAACGCCTGGGCCCAGATCCTCGATCAGTTCGAAGAGGGCGGGATGAAGCACAGTGGAGTCGGCCGGCTCAACGGACCGGGCGGATTGGCAGAATTCCAGGAGGTCAAGCACATCTACCGGAATCACCAGTGATAGAGATCAAGTCCCGTTGGGAGACGGCACCCGAACCGGATTCTCCGGTGCGGCCCGACATTCTCGGCACTTAAGCGTGGCGGGTAACGCCGAAACAGTGGGAGCGAAGACACTGGCGCTCCACCACTGCATCATCCCGCCTGGAACCGGCCACCAGGTGCACCGGCACGTCCATGCCGAGCAGGTGATCATCGTGCTCTCCGGCAGTGGGATGGTACTCGGCGACGTCGGGCCGCCGCAATCGGTGGGCGAGGGTGACGTCGTGCATATCGCAGCGGGTGATTGGCACGGTTTCGCCAACCCGCACGGATCACCATGATGTCGACGGTCTACCGCGGGGTCGGTCGAAAGGAAGACGTCGGTTACGAGCTCCACCCTGATCCGCAAAGCGAGATCGGAACGTTGGGGAGCGAATACTTGGCCTGAGTGGTGAAACGAATTACGCGTAGTGCGTATCGACATGTGATACATGGTGCGCTAGTATGTTGGCCGTGCCTGAAAAAACGAAACCCGGATACCGAGACGGAAATTCTACTGCCGATCGGGCTCTGACCATACTGCAAATGTTCACCGCCGACCGACCGCGCATATCCGCGGTTGAGGTCGCCGAACACCTCGGAGCCAGCCGCTCCACCGCCTACCGCTATCTGCAGACGCTTGTCGGGGCGTCATTTCTGCGCGAAGACGACCAGGCTGGATTCCGGCTCGGCTCGAAGGTTATGGAGCTCGCCGCCATTGCGCGGCGAGGCTTCAGCGCGACTGACCGCGCAGTCCCCGTGATGCGCACCCTGGCGAGTGAGTACAACGAGACGGTGCTACTCACCAAGCGGGTCGGTTCCGCCATCGTGTGCCTGGAGCGTGAGGAGTCATCGGGCCGGTACGTGCGGTTGAGCTACGAACGGGGGAGCCAGCTGAGCTACAACGCCGGGGCGTCCGCGCTGGTTCTACTCGCATGGTTGCCAGAGCCGGAGGCTCGGGCTTTGCTTGAAACGCAGCCGCTGCCTCACTACACCGCGAGCACACTGACCACAGTCGACGAAATTATGCACCGGTTGAGGGAGATTCGGGCGGAAGGGCACGTCATAGCTCAAGGGGAGGTGGACCCAAACGTTGTCGCGGTGGCGGCACCGATTTTTGACCACAAAGAGCGGGTCGACTTCGCGCTCAGTGTTGTGATGCTGCGCCCCGTCTCCGACGAGCACCTGCAGGCCGTGACAGACGCGCTCACAGATGCCGCTCGCTCCCTGTCCGAAGAGAACCGGGTCTACACGGCCTCCTAAAGGAGGCATTTCTCTCCAATCTGTGTCGAGCATTGGCAATAATATTTTGCTAAATAGGGCAACAAGCACTGGGCCGAAGGAAGAAATGTGTCTGAGCACACAAGCGAGTAAGGAGGCAGCTGCTGCACGTGGTCGCGTTCCTGTGGAGACGAGGAACAGCACCCCGCTGGCGATGTCGGAAAGGCGGATCACCACACCGGCCCGAGTGCAGGCGGTCATCGAGTCAAGGATCGGGCGGGCCGCCTCGTTGCCGGGGGTGAGCGTCACCCCGGGCGCGACAATGTTTACGCCCACGCCTCGCTGGGCAGACTTGGCCGACCACGACCTCGTCAACGAGGTCGTGGTTTCGCGCAACGAGTGGTCAGTCCGATGCAGCGCCGCCTCGCCGATCCCGTCGCCGTAATTGCCGGGCTCCTGGCCGACACCACGCCGGCGCATAGAGAATCAACTCCGTCAATGTGCTGCAGGTGTCTCACAGCCGTTAATTTGTTTCAAAAACGTAGCCCCTCGTTTCGATACATAGTTGTGAGACTCTCCCGCCCTATGAGTCCATCTATCTCCGGCAAGCCCGAGGATCGCTGGCGAGACGCCTCATAACCATAGGGATATGAGACGCTCGACAGGTCGAAGTATTTTACTTTGTGGGCAGTCCTTCAAATGGGCGGTTCGTAATCAGGACCAAGGCCAAGGGGGACGAACACTTGACTGCATGGAGCTCTGCGAGACTCTTGGGACGGCTAGGACAGTTCCGGTTTGGCCAGTATTTCATGACCTCGTCGGCACGGGTGGAGGAGCAACGGCGCTCTGCTAGAAGTCAGAGCGCTACCGTGTTATCGTTGTTTCAACAGTTCCCCCCGGGGATCGCGACTCCTAAAGGTCGGGATCGGTCGGGGGGCCTTTTTGTTTCGGTAGAGTGCAACCGTGGCTAAACCATCTCTTTCAATTCCCGATCAGTTCAAGCTTCTCCAACGTCGGGGACTGTTGGACAGTCGGAACGAGCTCCTGCGGGCGCTGATGACTCACGGCTATTTCCGACTTTCAGGATACTGGCGCTACTTTCAGCAGGACCCGTCCGGAGGCCGAAACTCGTTCCTTCATGGCACCGACTTCGCGAACATTTTCGCCGCATACCAACTCGATGCTGAATTGCGCAATCTCCTGCTTGAAGGCCTGTCCGAGGTCGAAGTCGCATTTCGGGCGTCGCTTGTTGCGAACCTCTGCGCTCCCGGACAGTTAGGTACCGAATACCAGCAAGTGGCAACCTACGTCGACAAACGCGATGAAAACGGCAATTCCCTCCGCGCTCGTCTTCTCGAAGATATAGAAGGCGATGTCGCGCGATCCAAGGAACGGCATGTGCGCCATCACCGACAGGCGGGCGTGTCGGCAGTTCCGCTGTGGGTAGCCACGGAGGCGCTGTCGTTCGGGATCCTGTCCCGCATGTATGGGTTACTAGCGGACGAGAACACCCAAATGAAAATTGCCAAACGGTTTGGTTATGACGGCGGTCTTTTTACATCAATGAGCACCAATATGCGTGCGGTGGCCGTATTCCGGAACGTCTGCGCTCACCACAGCCGCATTTGGAACCGTGCAATTGACCACGACAAGCCGCGACTATTCTCGGGCGCTTTCAGTCCAGGGAAGAACCCGCGCTCCTATGCGATGGCACCATGGGGCGTTATATCGACACTCGGGCACATGGTGAAGAACGTAAGGGGCAATGATTCGTTCATGGTGGACGTGAAGAAGGTCGCGCACAGCGATCCGGCTTACTGGGATGGCTTGGTGACTCCGAACGGCATGTGACGGTTGCTGCGAGAAATCAATCGCTGCGGCTTGAGCTCTCGATGGCTGCCGTCCTGCATATCTGCGTGCAAAGGCAGTCGTATCAGCCCCGTTATGCCGATGTCGGCATAACGGGGTAAACGCGACAAGCTTGCTCAGGCGTGCGGCGGCGCCCAGCCTCGGCGGGGCTATTCCCGTTGAAGGTCCCCTTTGCGGGCGGTTGGGCGACGGCGCAGACATTCTCCGCCGAGAACGCCCCTGATTCCGTCCTGGCCCTCGGACGGGCTTGAAACGCAGGGCGCACTCGGCAGTTGTCGGACCGCTTGGTGGCTACATACGACTGGTTGGTTGCCTTTCGGCCAGCCAATTCGGGATCTGGTCCGGTGGAAGTGGCCGGGACCACAAGTATCCTTGGGCCAGACGTGCCCCGATCCGGTGCAGCTCTGCCAACTGCCCTGTGGTTTCCACGCCCTCCGCGACGACGTCGAGGTCCAGCGCGCGGGCGAGACTAACTATCGCGTCGACAATTGATGTTGCCTTGGCGTCGCCCTGGTTGAGGCCGTTCACGAAGGATCGGTCTATTTTGAGTGTCTGTACGGGCAGGCTTCTCAAGTATCCTAGTGCGGCGTGTCCGGTCCCGAAATCGTCAATGGACAGGCTCACTCCAAGAGCACGCAGCGCGTGCAGGGTTTTTACGGCCACGTCGACGTCACTCATCAGCATTGTTTCCGTGATTTCGAGGTGCAGCGCTACCGGGTCAAGTCGGCTCGCTGAGAGTGCGTCGGCGACTACGACGACGAAGTCAGGATCCTGCAATTGCAAGGCTGAGAGGTTGACAGAGATGGACAGGTTCTCTCCACCGGGTATCTCCTCACGCCACTGCTTCACCTGTTCAAGG